>NAKE01000001.1 GCA_008680965.1 Collinsella aerofaciens
TCGTGGTCAGCTTTTTGCTGGCTTATGTTGCTGCCGGCAAGACGATCTTAATGAGCACACACCATCAGGATTTGGTACGACGCCTGGGTGCCCGCGCCATCTATATCGACCGATATCATCACGTGGTCGAGGCGTCCGTGCCATCGTATGGAACCGAGAGCGCCGCCGCGGAATAGTTGCCGGATAGTAGGGGTGCGGCTGCGTGCGTGGCCCGCTGTGAATGGTATAGTTATCCGGGTTTTTACGGGGTGGCTATGCCAAGTTGGAATATTCATATCGCTCAGACGGAACGACTGCTGGCGCGTGCTGGCACGCTTGCCGATAAAGTGCGCGACCGCAATGCCTTTTTGTTTGGCAGCGTGGTTCCGGACATTTTTGTGGGCTATATGGTTCCCGGCATTGCCGATCCCATCCCGTATCGTATTACGCATTTTGCCAAGCCCGAGCCTATCCCAAGCCGCGTGAGCAGGAGTTTTGGGACACTTATGTGGCGCCGCTGCTCAAGGGCATGCCGATAGGTGCGCCGGCTGCGGCGACGTCGATTGTCGAGGAACGCGAGCGACTCAATCGGGTGCATTATCCGCAGCGATATAGGGATGCGGAGCCGATCGCTGGTCCCGCTGCTGACGAGCTTTCGCTCGCGCCCGAGAACGTGGCACAGTCGTTACTCGATTTGACGTTGGGTGTTTGGTCGCATCTGGTGGCCGACACCGTGTGGAACACCCGCGTAAACCAGTACCTCGAGGCGCATGGCGGCAAGCCGTGTGAGGAGTTCCGCATCAAGAAGCAGGGCGACTTTGACTGGTTTGGCAAAACCCTCGGCATCGTTTCCATCCCGCGTGCGACCGATCGTCTCTATACCGCGGCGGCCCAGTTTGGCCAGTATTCGATCCCGCAAGAGTATGTGCTCAAAACCATTGGCGTCATGCACGAGATTGTGCGCGAAAACCCCGGCGAGCCGGATCACCCGCCGTACCGCCTGCTGACCGAAGCGTTCTTTGACGCAACGTTTACCGAGGTCGTCGAGTTAACCGAGGCAGGTTTTGCCGCCCGCGTCGCATTGCCCAGCGCGCCCGCGCTGCCTCTGATCGCTAGCTGCTAGCTGGCCTGCCTGGCAGCGAATAGGTCATCCCAATCGACAAGCAGTTCTTGCCGCAGAGCATCTTCGGCGTCGCACTCCTGTTTGATCTTTGGGGTGTAGGGAAGCCCGGCCTTTTTATGGATGAGTTCGGCAAGGTTGCCAAAGCTCCTTTTGTCCTTGATCTGGCCATAGGTAATTTGGATGACGTCGTAGCCCATGCTTGTGAGTGCGGTAGTGCGCTCGGCATCGGAGAGACTCGCAGCTTCGCTGCATGAGCGGAGCGGCCTTGGCATTCCAGAATGACGCCCATGCTGTCGGTGACACTTTCGATGAGGATATCGGCATAACAGCAGGTTTTGTCATACAGCGAACGTGCGGCTTCGCTGAGCGGGATGCGTGCGTTATTGGTGATGCCTATACCCAGACCGCCTTCGTCGCGGGGGAGTGAGACGAGCATGGACGTCTGGACCTCGAAGGGCGAGGCGGTCTGCCCTGCCATGCGTTCGGCGGCCCAGCGGAGCTGCTTAACACCGCGCAGGCCTGCGGCCTGCTTGGCGAACGCGGCGATATCCGCCGCGCTGAGGAGCGGCGCGCGTTTCACAAGTTGGTGTCATTGCCCTTGGTGTCGACAATACGCTTCCAACCACAGTCGGGCGGAATGAACTTAAGAATATTGCCTCATCAAGTTGCTGTTGCGTACGTTCGCAGGGCGTAAACACTGCAAATGAGCTGCACATCTCGTAGCAAGCCATGAGTAGTGGTTGCGGGAGACCTGCGTAGCAAGGCTGAGCAGCGTGAATTCCGGTGAAGTGACATCAAATCCATGTTCAGTCTGCCTAAACGACCCAGGAGGCGGCTCTTGGGTCAGGAGGTGCGATTTAAAGAGGCTTCGCGACCCCGATTGTGCCCGAGTGAATACAAGCCTGTGAAGCGGTGCGTGAAGCAGGTCTTTTACAACTGCATGACTTCCGAGGCCGCAACATCTGCGATCTATATTGCCAAGGCTAATGGCGGGGTAAAGGCCTAATACCTGCGGCGGGATACGGTAATAGTAAAAAGCGGATTGACCGCAGAGCGTCAGGTCCATGACGTCCTCCAGATCGAAATGTGCTTTTGGACCGTGCGATGCCAGCGTCAATTCGGAAGTATGCGGCAAAATCTAACCCTGTGAGCAGACCTGGCTTTTGAGGCTAGTTTATCAGGCATTTTGTTGTAAAAAAACGGGGTGTGTTCGAAGGTCTCAGAATTTGCCGCATACTTCCGAATTGACGCTGGCATCGCACGGTCCAAAAGCACATTTCGATCTGGAGGACGTCATGGACCTGACGCTCTGCGGTCAACGCTTTTTACTATTACCGTATCCCGCCGCAGGTATTAGGCCTTTACCCCGCCATTAGCCTTGGCAATATAGATCGCAGATGTTGCGGCTCGGAAGTCATGCAGTTGTAAAAGACCTGCTTCACGCACCGCTTCACAGGCTTGTATTCACTCGGGCACAATCGGGGTCGCGAAGCCTCTTTAAATCGCACCTCCTGACCCAAGAGCCGCCTCCTGGGTCGTTTAGGCAGACTGAACATGGATTTGATGTCACTTCACCGGAATTCACGCTGCTCAGCCTTGCTACGCAGGTCTCCCGCAACCAGCTACTCATGGCTTGCTACGAGATGTGCAGCTCATTTGCAGTGTTTACGCCCTGCGAACGTACGCAACAGCAACTTGATGAGGCAATATCTCTTAAGTTCATTCCGCCCGACTGTGGTTGGAAGCGTATTGTCGACACCAAGGGCAATGACACCAACTTGTGGAAACGCGCGCCGCTCCTCAGCGCGGCGGATATCGCCGCGTTCGCCAAGCAGGCCGCAGGCCTGCGCGGTGTTAAGCAGCTCCGCTGGGCCGCCGAACGCATGGCAGGGCAGACCGCCTCGCCCTTCGAGGTCCAGACGTCCATGCTCGTCTCACTCCCCCGCGACGAAGGCGGTCTGGTATAGGCATCACCAATAACGCACGCATCCCGCTCAGCGAAGCCGCACGTTCGCTGTATGACAAAACCTGCTGTTATGCCGATATCCTCATCGAAAGTGTCACCGACAGCATGGGCGTCATTCTGGAATGCCAAGGCCGCTCCGCTCATGACAGCGAAGCTGCGAGTCTCTCCGATGCCGAGCGCACTACCGCACTCACAAGCATGGGCTACGACGTCATCCAAATTACCTATGGCCAGATCAAGGACAAAAGGAGCTTTGGCAACCTTGCCGAACTCATCCATAAAAAGGCCGGGCTTCCCTACACCCCAAAGATCAAACAGGAGTGCGACGCCGAAGATGCTCTGCGGCAAGAACTGCTTGTCGATTGGGATGACCTATTCGCTGCCAGGCAGGCCAGCTAGCAGCTAGCGATCAGAGGCAGCGCGGGCGCGCTGGGCAATGCGACGCGGGCGGCAAAACCTGCCTCGGTTAACTCGACGACCTCGGTAAACGTTGCGTCAAAGAACGCTTCGGTCAGCAGGCGGTACGGCGGGTGATCCGGCTCGCCGGGGTTTTCGCGCACAATCTCGTGCATGACGCCAATGGTTTTGAGCACATACTCTTGCGGGATCGAATACTGGCCAAACTGGGCCGCCGCGGTATAGAGACGATCGGTCGCACGCGGGATGGAAACGATGCCGAGGGTTTTGCCAAACCAGTCAAAGTCGCCCTGCTTCTTGTGCGGAACTCCTCACACGGCTTGCCGCCATGCGCCTCGAGGTACTGGTTTACGCGGGTGTTCCACACGGTGTCGGCCACCAGATGCGACCAAACACCCAACGTAAATCGAGTAACGACTGTGCCACGTTCTCGGGCGCGAGCGAAAGCTCGTCAGCAGCGGGACCAGCGATCGGCTCCGCATCCCTATATCGCTGCGGATAATGCACCCGATTGAGTCGCTCGCGTTCCTCGACAATCGACGTCGCCGCAGCCGGCGCACCTATCGGCATGCCCTTGAGCAGCGGCGCCACATAAGTGTCCCAAAACTCCTGCTCACGCGGCTTGGGGATAGGCTCGGGCTTGGCAAAATGCGTAATACGATACGGGATGGGATCGGCAATGCCGGGAACCATATAGCCCACAAAAATGTCCGGAACCACGCTGCCAAACAAAAAGGCATTGCGGTCGCGCACTTTATCGGCAAGCGTGCCAGCACGCGCCAGCAGTCGTTCCGTCTGAGCGATATGAATATTCCAACTTGGCATAGCCACCCCCGTAAAAACCCGGATAACTATACCATTCACAGCGGGCCACGCACGCACCACCCCTACTATCCGGCAACTATTCCGCGGCGGCGCTCTGGTTCCATACGATGGCACGGACGCCTCGACCACGTGATGATATCGGTCGATATAGATGCGCGGGCACCCAGGCGTCGTACCAAATCCTGATGGTGTGTGCTCATTAAGATCGTCTTGCCGGCAGCAACATAAGCCAGCAAAAAGCTGACCACGATGTCGCACGAATCCTCATCGAGTCCGTTGGTAGGCTCGTCGAGCACCAGGATATCGGGGTTCATCGACACGACGGCCGCCAGCGCCACACGCTTTTTTTGCCCGCCCGAAAGCTGATAGGGCGAGGCATCGACCAGATCGGAAACCTGGAACAGCTCCATGGCATCGCGAACGCGGCACTTGAGCTCGTCTGTCGACAGCCCCATTTGAGCCGGACCAAACGCGACCTCCTCGCCTACCGTGGCGCAAAACAGCTGGGCATCGGCATTTTGAAACACGAAGCCTACGCGCTGGTGAAAGCGCTGGGAAGCCACGGAATCCTTTAGAAATGTTGCATCGATCACGTGCCCGTCAAACAGGTATGCCCCTGCGTCCGCGAGTTCAAGACCGTTAATAAGGCGCATGATCGTCGTCTTGCCGCAGCCATTCGGGCCAAGCAGGGCAACGAGCTCGCCACGATCGACCTGCAGCGACACACCATCGACAACCGTATGCCCCGCATAGGAAAACACCACGTCGCGTAGCTCGATGAGCGGCGCGACCTCGGCGCCCGCACCGTTCGTGCCCGCCGCATTATTCATATCGATCGTCAAAACGTCGCCCTTCCCTATTCACATCAACAGCCCGCCGTCCGCACTACAGCACAGCGCACAGCACCGCAAACAGCGCCACGGCGACCGCATAAACCGCATCGCGCCAGCTCAGTCCGCTCCGTGCGGGCGCCGGATACGCACCGGCAAAGCCGCGGCAAAGCATAGCCTCGTCCATCGCGTGGCTGCATTCCATCGCCTTGATAAAGGTCATGCCCATGATACCCGCGATCGATTCGGTACGCGAAAATCCCTCAGGCGTACGGCCAACGCTGCGCAGCATGACCGATTCGCACAGATCGTGCGCTGTGCGTCCCAGCACCTCGATATGCTTGAGTGCCATATCAAAGGTAAAGATGACCTCGTCGGGCAGATGCAGCATCTTGAGCGCTGCCGACATGCGGCTCCACGTGAGGGTCCACGAAACGCCCAACACCAGCGACACATTAATGAACGTCTTGAGCGCAATCTTGAGCATGGCGCCCGTAGCGGAAGCGCCCAGCAGCAGGGCAGGCAGCGCCAGAACCACTGCGAGTCCCGCGGCGCCGAACGCCGGCACAAAAGTCGCGCGCAACCCGCGTGCTGGGCGCACCGCGACCAGCACCAACGCGATCGCCGCCATCAACATCAGGTACAGCGAGCTTTGCGTCAGGCACACGCACAGAACGCAAACGAACATCCCCACCAGGCGCACCGGAGCCGAAACGCAAGAAAGGGCGCGGTCGACCATCGACCCGCCCTCGTGCGCGCCTCCACCCAGGCGAACCCGCTCAAGCAGGCTCGCCAGGTGCAGGACATTCTTTTGCATCACACGATGCCGAGCCCCCACGGGCTCATATCGCTCCTCGGCCGCAAGCCAGCTAGGCAGCTCGGCTATTGCCATGAGCACCGCTTTCCTTGACCGTCAGCGAGACCAGGCGGAATGCGATGGTAAGCACCGCCACGCCAATCACGCCCGAAAGAATATACATCGCGGCCTGGCCGGCAAAGCCAAGGCCCTGCTCCTCGGAATAAACCTGCAGGTAGTCGCCCGTGGGCAGCGCATCGGCAAAGGTCGGAGCATCGAGGCCGACCGAAGCCTGCAGACTGTCGTCACCAGCCTCCTGAACGGCGGTCGCGGCGCCCTCGGCGTCCCACTCACCCCAGGCGTCACCGGTGGCGAGCAAGCCGAGCGGCGTAGCCACGACAAGCACGGCGACCAGAATGAGCGTGGGAATCAGGGAAGTCTTCTTGGCGGTACCATCGGCGGCAAGCTGGCCATCGACGGCCTCGGGCCCGACGATAATGCTCGGCGCCGTCTTCTTAATGAAACCATAGATGGCGGCCGTCGCCACGCCCTCGATCACGCCGGCAACCAGCATATGCGGGACCAACATGGCCGGAATAGCCACGGACAGCGGGAAGGGGCAGTACAGCGGAGCGCCCGAAGCGTTGGTAAAGAGCATCGGCTGAATACCAAACTCGATTGCCGCGCACAGGGCCGCTAGGCACAACCCGACCCAACCGCTCACGATGGCAGAAGCCGAGGTGCCCCACCTTTTGTCGTGCAGACGGCTGTTGAGCGCACGGAACACGATAGCAGCGGTAAACGGCAACACAAAGGCCATGTTAAAGCAGTTGGCTCCAAAGGACAGGATACCGCCGTCGCCAAACAGCAGCGCCTGCAGCGCCAGCGCGACCGAAACCGCGATGGCCGCGGCCTCCGGGCCAAGCAGCAGCGCGATGAGCGCGCCGCCAACGGCGTGTCCCGTGGTACCGCCGGGCAGCGGCACGTTGAACATCATGAGCAAGAAGGAGAATGCGGCGCAGATGCCCAGGAACGCCATATGCTCGCGATCGAGCGTAGCACGCACCTTCTTGATGCAATGGACCCATACGGGCACCATCGCCACCGCCATGACGGCATCGGTCTGCGGGGACAAATAATTATCTGGAATGTGCATAGCGCCTCCCGGTTGTCGGCGCACGGAATTGCAGCGCCGCTTGAATAACCTTGCCAGTGTTACGTATTGTTAGATTCGTAACACGCCGCCGGGTATCATAGCAAAACGGCACACTGCCAACAAAGCAGTGCGCCGTTTTGTAATACATTCGTCACAGACGCAAGCGGTCCTAGCCGCGGACCTCGCCGTTTACGCCCTTGCACACCTTGGTGACGATCTTCTGGTGCGCCTTCTCGACCTCTTCGCTGGTGAGTGTGTGGTCGTCAGCGCGATACGTGAGCGCAAAGGCCATGGACTTTTTGCCCTTGCCGATGCGAACCGGATCGCGGTAGACATCGAACAGGCGCACGCCCTCGAGCAGCTTGCCGCCGGCGCTCGTAATGCGGCGCTCAAGATCCTCGCAGGTCACGGAGTTGTCAACCACGATAGCCAGGTCGTGCTCAACAGCCGGGTACTGCGAGAACTCGCGGTAGTTCTCCTGGTTGCGGGCGCCCTTGATCAGCTTGTCCAGGTCGAGCTCAAAGGCAACGACGACCTCATCGATGCCCATCGCCTCGCGCGCCTCGGGGTGGATCTCGCCGACCCAGCCCAGCACGGTACCGCCCGAGAGGACCTCGGCGGCACGGCCCGGCTGCAAGAAGGCATAGCCCTCGCCCTCGACGGAACGGAAGCGAACCTTCTCGATACGCAGCTGGGCAAGCAGCTCCTCGACAATGCCCTTGCCAAAGAAGAAGCGCAGCTTGCGGTACTTCATGTTCCAGGACTGCTCGCTCCACTGGCCCGAGAGCACACCCGCCACGGACTTGGTCTCCTTGGGCAGGCTGGCGTTCTCGCGACCGTGGAACAGGCTGCCGACCTCGTACAGGTGCACGTTGGGCGTGCCGTGGGCCTCGTTGTAGGCCACGGATTGCAGCAGGCCCGGCAGCAGCGAGCGACGCATCTCGGTCTGCTCGGCCACCAGCGGGTTCATGAGCACCACGGGGCAGCCGCGGCCCTCGGTGGACATGCCGATCTTCTCCAGGTCGCCCGGGGCGGCAAAGCCAAAGGTCGTGGTCTCGTTGAGGCCGCAGGCGCGCAGGATCTCGCCGACCTTGCGGGTGAGCTTCTGCTCGCGGGTCAGGCCGCCGATGTGGTTCTTGGCAGCCGGGATGGTCGCCGTCACGCGGCCCATGCCCCACAGGCGCAGGACTTCCTCGATCAGATCGATCTCGCGCGGCAGGTCGGGACGGAAGCTCGGCGGGGTAACCATAAAGTCCTCGCCGTCGCGCTCGACGGTGCAACCCAAGCGGGTGAGCGAGCGCTCGATAAAGTCGGGCTCGATGTCGGCGCCGCAGATGGCGTGCACGCGGGCCAGGCGCAGCTTGATGCTGTCGATGGTCTTAGGAGCGGGGAACACGTCGATGTAGCCGGGAGCGACCTGGCCGCCGGCAATCTCCTCGATGAGCGCGCAGGCCACGTTGGCCACATCCACGCAGCCGGTCTCGTCGACCTGGCGCTCAAAGCGAATGGAGGCGTCCGAGATCAGCGACAGGTCGCGGCTGGTATGCGAGGTGCGACCGGCGTTGAAGCAGGCGCTCTCGACCATCACGTCGACGGTGTCGTCCTCGATCTCGGAATCCATGCCGCCCATGACGCCGGCCAGCGCCACGGGACGCTCGCCGTCGGTGATGAGGCCCATGCCGGCGTCGAGCGTGCGCTCCTCGCCGTCGAGGGTCGTGAACTTCTCGTCCTGCTGGGCAGCGCGAACCACCACGCGGCGACGGCCCTCGCGCTCGGCAAAGCTGGACAGGTCAAAGGCGTGCAGCGGCTGACCGGTGAGCATCATCACATAGTTGGTGATGTCGACGATGTTGTTGTGCGGACGCACGCCCAGGGCGTTGAGGCGCTTGACCATCCAGTCGGGCGACGGGCCGACCTTCACGTTGCGCACGATGCGAGCGACATAGCGGTCGCACAGGCCCTCGTCGGCAATCTCGACCGAAAGCTCGTCGTCCGTCGTGCGGCCGGTCTCGGCCTGGATGGCGGGCAGCTCAACGTGGAAATCGCGGTCGAAGATGGCACCGGTCTCGCGGGCCATGCCGATCATGGACAGGCAGTCGGGGCGGTTGGGCGTGATCTCGCAGTCGAGCACGGTATCGCTCGAGCCCACATACTCGGCAAACGGCATGCCGCAGGGCGTATCCTCGGGCAGGATCATGATGCCGGAGTGGTCGCCGCCCAGGCCGAGTTCGCGCGCGGAGCAGTTCATGCCCATGGACACGACGCCGCGGAGCTTGCTCTTCTTGATCTTGATGTCGCCGGGCAGCTCGGCGCCGATCATGGCCGTGACGATGTGGTCGCCGGCCTCGAAGTTCTGCGCGCCGCAGACGATCTGCAGCGGAGCGGGGTTGCCGTCAGCGTCGAGGTTCTTGTCGCCCACGTCGACCGAGCACACATACATGTGGTCGCTATCGGGGTGCGGGGTCTTGGTGAGTACCTTGGCGGTAACCACGTGGTCGAAGGACTCACCCACGGTGTCGATCGCCTCGACCTCGGTGCCGGTACGGATATATTCGTCCGAAAGGGTCTTGGGATCCTCCGGAATATCGATCATGGTCTTGAGCCAGTCGTAAGAAACGCGCATCTAACTGGTCTCCTTTCATAAATGCGGCTTTGAGCCAAAAAACTGCAACGGAGACGGGTTTTCCAAGTGCCGCAGATTGCCTTGAAAGAGGAGGGCCGCGTACTTAGGTACGCAACCGATGATTGAAAGGCAAGGTGCGGTGCTTGGGAAAGCCGCCGGGCCTAGAACTGATTTAAGAAGCGCATATCGCCCGTCATGAGCGTTCGCAGGTCCGGCAGGTCGTAGCGCAGGGCCGCGACGCGCTCGGCGCCAATGCCAAAGGCGAAGCCGGTGTACTTCTCGGGATCGATGCCGCAGTTGATCAGGACGTTGGGGTCGACCATGCCGCAGCCCAGAATCTCGATCCAGCCGCTGTGCTTGCAGAAGTTGCAGCCCTTGCCGCCGCACACGTGGCAGCTCACGTCCACCTCGCAGCTGGGCTCGGTGAAGGGGAAGAAGTGCGGGCGATAGCGCGTCTTGCGGTCCTCGCCAAACATGCACTTAACAAAGTAGTCGAGCGTGCCCTTAAGGTCGCCAAAGGTAATGCCCTCGTCGACGACCAGACCCTCGATCTGGTTGAACTGCGGAAGGTGGCAGGCATCGGCCGTGTCGGGACGGTAGACGGTGCCCGGGCAAATCATGTAGATGGGCGGCTTTTGCGACTCCATGGTGTGGATCTGCACGCCCGAGGTCTGGGTGCGCAGCAGCACGTCGGACTCGCCGTGGGCGTGGGCCTCGGGGTGCGCGACGCTGCCGGGGTTATTGTCGACCACGTAGAAGGTATCGCGGGCCGAGCGGCTCGGGTGATCCATGGGGGCGTTGAGCGCGGTGAAGTTGTAGTAGGAGGTGTCGACCATGGGACCGGACTCGACGGTGTAGCCGATGCCGCAGAAGATGTCCTCGGCCTCCTCGATGATCTGCTTGATCAGGTGCTGGTGGCCGATCTGCGGACGGATGCCCGGCAGCGTGATGTCGACGGCGTCGTGCTCGAGTGCGCGCTTGAGGGCGGCGGCCTTCATCTCGGTGTTGCGCTCGTCGAGCATGCCCTCGATCAGCTGGCGCATCTCGTTGGCGCGCTTGCCCATCACGGGACGATCCTCGGGGGCGAGCTTGCCCATCATGCGCATCAGGCCGGTGATGCGGCCCTTGCGGCCGAGCAGCTCAACGCGCGCAGCCTCGAGCTTGGCTGCGTCGTCGGCGCCTGCGACGAGCTCCTTGGCCTCTTCCTCGAGTTTGACCAGATCATCAATCAGACTCATGTCTTCCCTTTCGTCTCTCGCGCTCTCCGTTTGCCGAGGCGGCTGCCGCCGTCTGGCGTTGCGAAAACGCGGCCCGGTTCGGTAAAAAAAAACCGTCCTCGGGCATGTGCATTGCCCAAGGACGGTTGAATTCCGCGGTACCACCTTGTTTGACCCGGCGGATGTCTGGCCCGCCGTGCCCACTCTGCGCCCCTTATCGCGAGGCTCACGGCTTCCCTACTGGGGCTTCGCCGCCGCTGGCCGCGCGCCCGTTGAGGTCGCTGCTCGGGAGTGAACGCTTGGCCCTTGCCACCGCAGGAAGGCTTGCAGCCCATGGCCTTCCCTCTCTTGCCGGCGACGCGGCGGGCAAAACCCTCTCCGTCAACGCATTGGGCTACAGGATAACACATTCTGCGAGCATATCGCCGCGTTCCGTTTTGTTCGTGCTGGGTACAAGGCAGGTAGCTGTGCAAACTGGCCGCGCCGCCGCGTGCGACGGGCGACCTGCGAGATCAAGGATATGGTATGGGAAAGAACAAGGATAAGATGGCCAAGCCCGCAGCGGATAAGACGCCCAAAGGCATGAAGGTCGATAAGGCCGTCAAAAAATTCCGCAAGCTCGAGGGCAAGCTGTGGACCCGCGAGTACCTGCTCAAGATTGCCGAGTTTGACGGCGCGACCATTGCTCCCGCCAACGGCGCTGCGGCGCGCGCCGATGCTATGGGCACGCTTGCCGGCGAGCATCACAAGCTGCTGACCAGTGAGAAGTCCGTTGAGCTCGTACGCTCGCTGGCACGCGAGACCGTCGCCGGTGGCAAGATCGACGACCCGCAGCTGCTCGACGAGATTCGCGTACTCGACCGCGACCAGCGCGAGGCAAGCGTCATCCCCACCGAGGAAGCCGAGGCCTGGACCAGGCTCACCTGCGAGGCCGACGCCGTGTGGCACAAGGCCAAGACGGCCAATGACTGGGCGAGCTTTGAGCCCTATGTGGATAGAATCGTCGCCCAACTTAAGCATCAGGCCAAGCTCATGGACCCCAAGCGCGACCCATACGATGTTTGGCTCGACCAGTACGAGCGCGGCCTTTCCGCCAAGAGCTTCGACGCGTTTTGCGATGAGGTCAAGGCGACGGTCGTGCCGCTCGTGCACGCCATCGGCGAGCGCGGCCAGCAGCCGGCTGCCGACTTTTTGCACGCCCGCGTGCCTGAGGCCGCCCAGCGTGCCATGAGCTTCGATCTTATGAAGCTTGTCGGCCTGGACCTAGACGACACCACGCTTGCCTTTACCGAGCACCCGTTTAGCGAGGGCTTTTCCGTGGGTGACGCGCGCATCGCGACGCACATCTACGAGGACGACTGCATCTCCAACGTCTACAGCATCATCCACGAGGCCGGTCACACCATGTACGAGCTGGGCGTGAACCCCGCCTACGCGCGCACCTGCCTGGAGGGCGGCACCTCCATGGGCATCCACGAGAGCCAGAGCCGCTTCTTTGAGAACACCGTGGGCCGCAGCCGCGCCTTTATGGGACCGCTGCTCGAAGTGCTGCGCCGCCACGCGCCCGAGGTCTACGGTAGCGTGGACGAGGATACGCTCTACCGCGCCGTGAACATCGCGCAGCCGTCGCTGATCCGCACCGAGGCGGACGAGCTCACCTACCCACTGCATATTATGGTGCGCTACCAGATCGAGCGCATGCTGTTTGCCGGCGAGGCCACGGCCAAGGACATCCCCGCGCTTTGGAATCGTTTTATGGACGAGTATCTGGGCATTCCCGTTCCCGACGACACGCGCGGCTGTCTGCAGGATACGCACTGGAGCGGCGGCTCGTTTGGCTACTTCCCCACGTATGCACTGGGTAGCGCCTACGACGCCATGTTTGTGCCGGCCATGTGCCGCGACGGTGTCGACCTCAACGGCGCCTGTGCGAGCGGCGACTTGGCACCCGTCCGCGCGTGGCTGGGCGAGCACATTTGGCAGTGGGGCCGCGCCAAGGACGCGCCGGAGCTCATCAAGGGCGCATGCGGCATGGCGTTCGATGCCCGCTACTACTGCAGCTACCTGCAGGACAAGTTCACCACGCTCTACGAGCTGTAAAGATTAGGCAACACGCCAACGCAAAGGAGGCGCCGCAGAATCTATCCGCGGCGCCCCCTTTTTTCATCTAAGCCAGAGACCCGGCACTTGGGGCCGTTTGCAGCGTCGAGTAGTTACGCGGTTTGGTAAAACCACGTAACTACAGAGCCTCCAGTGCGGCGGCGATGCGCTTCATGGCGGCGTCGGCGGCAGCTTGGTCGGGGGCTTCGGCCAAAACGCGAATCACCGACTCGGTTCCGCTCTTGCGCACCAGTACGCGGCCCTCGCCCGCCAGCGACGCCTCGGCCTCGGCAATGGCGGCCTGCACGCCCATGTTGCCCAGCGCGGCGTCCTTATCCGCCACGCGCACGGCGACCTGCGCTTGCGGCAGTAGCTTGCACGGAGCCGTGAGCTGCGAGAGTGTCTCGCGCTCGGCGCGAATCACTTCCATCACGCGCAGCGAGGTCATAATGCCGTCGCCCGTGCGCTCGATATCGCCAAAGATCGTGTGGCCCGTCTGCTCGCCGCCTAGGCTGTAACCGCCCTCGCGCATCTTGGCATACACGTGACGGTCGCCCACACCGCTGGTCACGGCACTTAGGCCGGCAAGCTCCAACGACTTGATCAGGCCAAAGTTGCTGGCAATCGTCGGAACCACGGTACCGCCCGAAAGGCGACCGTGCTTGTTCAGGTACACGCCGCACACGTACAGGATCTGGTCGCCATCGACCACGCGCCCGCGCTCGTCCACGGCCAGGCAGCGGTCGGCATCGCCGTCATAGGCAAAGCCCACGTCCAGGCCCTGCTCCACCACGTGGCGCTGCAGACGCTCCATATGCGTGGAGCCGCAGTCGACGTTGATGTTAAAACCATCGGGCGCGGCATTGATCACGCGCACGTCGGCGCCCAGCGCGTCGAACACCGGCTTGGCCACCGAGGACGCCGAGCCGTTGGCGCAGTCGATGCCGATCTTGACGCCCTGCAGCGAAAAGTTCGCACTTGCAATGAGCGAAGCAATGTAGCGGTTGCGGCCCTGCATGTAGTCCACCGTGGCGCCGATGTGGTTGCCCGTTGCCAGCGGCACCTCGCTCTTGCCATCGATGTAGTCCTCGATGAGCTCCAGCACGTCCTCGTCCATCTTAAAGCCGTCGCTGTTGACGAGCTTAATGCCGTTATCGCAAAACGGGTTGTGGCTCGCGCTGATCATGATGCCGCAATCGAAGCAGCCTTCCACGGTCTGATGCGCTACACCCGGCGTGGGGATCACGTGCAGCATATAGGCGTCCGCACCGCTCGCGACCAGGCCACTCACCAGCGCCGCCTCGAACATATAACTCGAGCGACGCGTGTCCTTACCCACGATGACGCGCGCCTTGCGCTCGCGGTTGGCGCCGTAATACCAGCCCACAAAACGGCCAATCTTATAAGCGTGCTCTACCGTCAGCCCAACGTTAGCCTCACCGCGAAAGCCGTCGGTGCCAAAGTACTTCATGCGCTCTCCTTACAAAATAGGGGCGAACAGATTGCCTGTCCGCCCCAAAATGGTACTCGATTATCTGCGCTACCAGAAAAACCCTACGCCGACGCGCTGTCGCGAGCCGCCTGGCATGTAGGAGTCTGACGCAGCGTAAGCGGCTTGTCCCCCGCCTCGGCTGACGTGGTCAGCGTATATGTGATCGTCGTCGTCTCGCCAGCATGCAGGTCAACGGTGCCCGAATAGAAGGGGATTCCATGCCACGTAGCGGCGCCAAGACCAAACTGGGTGCCCTCGACGGTCAGATCAGTAATGATGCCGCCCGTCGGGGCAAACAACGAGACATTCAGACGCTCGTCGTCGCGCGCGGCATCGGGCGCGCTCGCCGCGACGTAGTCGGGCAGCTTGCCGGCCTCCTCCTGCGTCATGATGTTCGTCAGGGTAACGGTGATGCGATACGAGCATGTGCCGTCACCGTTCTTGATGCCCTGGCCAATCTGCGTATCGGCATTCAGGTACCAGTCGAGCTTGGAGAAGCTCAGGTTGTTAAAGTAGACACCAGCAACGGGATCTTCACTCGGGTCATCCGGATCGGGCAGCGAGGCGTCGATGTTCATCTCCTTGATAGCGTTCTGCTCGTCATCGTTTTTCATCCACGCGATCAGGCGGCCCTCTTCGGCACCGCGCTCAACGGCGCTGACAAGCTTCGTAACATCGACATCGCCGATACCGCCAAGGATCTTGTCGAAGGCAGCGCTGGCGACGGATGCAAAGATGCCGTCCGACTCCTCGACCGGATAGTTCCAGTACACATCGTGCATGAGGACCTTTGCGGCGTTGGTGCCGTCGACAACCGTTCCGTCGGGCAGCGACACGTTACCGACCAGGCCCAGCAGATACTGCAGGAACACCGGGTCGATACCCACGACGCCGTCAACGTCCTGGCCATATTGAGATTTCCACAGGGCTGCGACACGCTGCGAGTTGCGGGGCCAATCAGGCGAATAGGTATTGCCCGAGTTGTACAGGTTACTGTGGTTGCCGAACAGCGCCTCATCCTCTTCGTCGACGCTCTCGACTGCCTCATCCTCGCTGAGTCCAATGCGGGGAACAAACTCGCCAATCGACATCTGGCCGTCGGTGACCGAAATCAGGCCCTGCGAACCGCCAAAGCCGCCGCAGGCACGAATCTCGACGTTGTTCATGGCGTACACAAGGTAGTTGCGCGTCTGGCCGTTGGCGCCGAGCATCTGCGGAAGGACGGGGGCGACCTTCTCCGCCGCGTCAACCGCGCCGTTGAGGGTGGCAAAGCCGTCCTTGGCCTTATCGACCAGCTCGGTCACCTGGGAAATATGAGTATCGCCAATGCCCTGGATCTTCTCGTTGGCGCTCTTGAACACCTTGGAGCTATCGGAAAGCGAATCGGCAACGGCCTGCAGCGCGGACACGTTAATCATGCCGTCCTGGAACAGCTTGCCGGGCGTGGCCTGCGAAAGGTTATCGGCCATGGGAACCAGTGCATTGCTCGAGACATCGGACAGGACGTCGATCATGGTGCGGGCCGCATTGATGTCGCTGCCATACACCGGGATAAACGAAGCCGCCGTCCACAGCGGGCTCGAGGTCTCCGCCTTCATGCTGTCGCAGAGCTCATCGATCTTTTTCGCGTCGTCAGGCAGCGTCGAAAAATCGCCCGACGTGACCTTGTCCTTAAGGCCACCGACGATCTCGACAGCCTCCTTCGCTTCGCTCTTTACGGTCTTTGCCGAGTTAAGCAGCATAAAGCCGCTTGCGCCAAGCGCAACGAGAAGCACCGCGACTACAGCGGCAATAATGGCGCCAGTGTGACGCTTTTTGCGCTCGCCCTTGCGATGGCGATGACGGACCAGACCGTCAGAGGTCGAACTCGACGAAGCGTCGCTACCGTAGTTCAAGCCAAAATCGTAATAATCTTCCTTGGAACCCGAGCCCGCAAACTCGGCACCGCTATCATCCAGGCGGGCGAACGTGCCAGTCTCGGAGGCACCGGTGTAAATCGTGCCAAGGTTACCCGTAAGCCCCGCGCCACCGGCAGAGGGAGTATTGTTGGCGGCCTTGCCGGCATTAACGTTGCCGGCGGCATTCGCGGCGTTGGCAGCACCTGCGTTGTTCGCAGGTACCGAAGGAGCCCCGCTCGGCTGCGACGTGGAGGTTGCACCGCCCGCAAAGACATTCCCTCTTGCACGGCCGGTCTTTTTTGCCTTTTGAGACTGCTCGTACAGAGCGGTAAACATCGCCGTCTCGCCCGGGGACACGCGCTTACCGGAGCCGCCCTGTCCAGCGCCGCCCGGCGTGCCGGCCTTACCAGCCCCGTTCGGACGCGGCGGAACTGCAGGACGGCCGCTATCGCTGCCCTTAAAGTGATTACCAGCCATAAAGAAATCCTCGCAATTGAGTCGCAATGAAAAAGTCCATAACGTTACTAGTTTATGGCATTTTGAGCATCGACAGCTAAACTCCAGACACGGACGTCAATTGGCGAAAATGCGGCACAACACCTTTTCTGTCTTGGCGGCGGCGTCAACTACACCGTGAGGAACATCATCACGATGATCATGGCAAAGCCGATAAGGTCGGTCGGCAAAAACACCGTGCCCAGCATAACGGCACTCGTGATGGTCGCCGAGACCGGCTCCACGGTTCCGATGAGGCTTGCGCGGACCGAGCCAATGTCCTTAACGCCCTGCATATAGAGCATGTAGGCAAAAAACGAACCGATGACCACGAACACCGCGAGCGCCTCGATACCGGCAACATCGAGCGCCGGCATATGCGCCCAAGGGCGAACGAAAGCACACGAAACGATGCCCGCCGTGAGCATAGCCGAACCCGTGACGATGGGGCTGCCATATTCGGGCAGGATCTTGGCGGGGATCACCGCCATGCAGGTGGCGCTGACCGCACACATAAGGCCCGCGACCAGGCCGAGCGGCGAGATGCTCAGGCTGGTGGGGTCACCGCCGGTGGCGATCAAAAACGTACCGCCCAGAGCCAAGCCAATGCCGATAACCTCGCGCGTGCGCGGCCTGCGGCGGTCGATAACGCAGGTGTATCCCATAATGATGACCAGCTGCAGGCACTGAAGCACCGTCGCGGTTCCGGCATTGGTCAGGCGCACGGCCGAAAGATAGCAGAACTGGTTGAACAGCAGGCCAAAAGCGGTAAAAAGCAGCAGTTGTCTGCGGTCGGCGGGCGTGGTCCAGAGTTTAACCAGACGCTCGCGATCGCGCGTGACCACCACGGCCATAAAGAGCAGACCGGCGAGAATCTGGCGCACACTCATAAGCCACAGGGTATCAACGTGATAGGTATCGAACAGGAAGCTCGCGCTGGTACCCGAAAAACCCCAAAACGAACCACCCACCAGCGTGGCCAGAACGCCCGTAATCATCTTGCGCGTCGACGCACTGTTCAGGCGGTCGCGCCATGCACGGCGGGTACTGCGGCTGAGCTCGTCAGTGCCCTCGGGCACATCAATGTTCGATATATCGGTCATCGGCACCGAAGCCCCTGCGCCTTCGACCTGCTCGACACACTCTTTGCTCATTCCACTCCCCCGAAACAGTCTGGAAGCAATTCGGCTTACCTTACCACGGCAAAGGCACCAGCTGGAGGCTTGTCCGTTTATCGGTAGGACAATTCCGCAGACGTCTTTCCATAGCTCGATACCACAATGGGCTTGCATTATGCAACAGCCAAATCGCGGCAGCAGGCTCTTTTGAAATGGATATGACAAAGCCCCCGAATTCCACAATGTAAGCGATTTTTAAAAATGTTCTTGCCACCGAGTTCAGGCTCCGTTATATTATCCCTTGCGCGCTTGCGCACCCTTGATCGGGCGTTTAGCTCAGGGGGAGAGCGCTTCCCTGACACGGAAGAGGTCAGAAGTTCAAATCTTCTAACGCCCACCAAATGTTCACAGCTCAGAGGCTATGTCTCTGAGCTGTTTTGTTTTATGTCGCCAAATCCGCTGGCAACTCCAACCGTCATCGCAACGTAACATCAATTCACCTGACGAATGGCTGCCAAACAAATTCAATACCCCAACATCAACAACAGCCGGGCACAAAACTGCGCCGCAAACTGCTCCAACCACCCTGCCCATGTACAAAACCGCGTCAGCGACCCAAGTGCCTATCCCGGCTGACTCCGTAGTCAATCAAAACCGCCCCAATAGCCACCGAGGCCGAGACCAACACGTCTCGAACCCATCCGCACCGCAACTTCTCAGCAAAACGCCGCGATGTCTGCGCCCTGCGGTATCCTTGAGCCACTTGCACCTGCAGCACCAAGGAGCCGCCATGCGCACCGAGCTCGATGTTCCCTTTTCGCACAAAGACGAGGCCAAGGCCCTGGGCGCCAAGTGGGATCGGGCTAAGAAGATCTGGTATGTACCCAGCGGCGTTAACCCCGAGCCCTTTGCCGAGTGGCTGCCCGGCGTTGACCGATCCGACCCCTCAGCGCCGTATATATATCTAGTACTGGGCAAGCGCGAGTGCTGGAAGTGTCACAAAGAGACCTCGGTCGCGGCCTTCGGCATTCCCTATCGAGCCGACAACGACGAGAGCATCGCCATCGCGCACGCGCCCAACGAAGCCAGGTACATTGCCATCAACACGGCCAACGCTAACGCACTCGCCATCGTGCCCGCTCTTGGCTGCGTGCCGGGCGAGATCCGCGACTACCTTCATAAGCGCTGCGGCTACAAGCCCGTAGGCGCGCGAGCCTCCAAAGCCCCGTCGCTCGGCAACACGTGCACCAGTTGCGACGCGCTGCAAGGCAGCCGCTATCTGTTCGAGGAGCCCTCGTCCCCGTTTGCCCTCACTGCCATCAACAAGCTGCCGGCACTGGAGTTTGTGCGCGTCGAAGTTGCCGGCGTCTTTGGCATCCCAGCCGCGCGCACCAATTTTGACCAGGCACTCTTTACCTGGGCACGCGACCATCACGCCGAGTTCCACAAGCAACTCGGTGAGGGGATTTATTTGTAGAGGCAAAAGACACTCACAGCCAACTCCTCCGCATCACCTATCCCTCGTCGCCGGCGTCATACACGATATCGAGGCCACAAACAGGGCATTTCTCCGGATACACCGGCATATGAACGCCTGTCTGTTTTCTCACTTCGTCGCTGAACCTGTCGCGCGCATCGATGAACCGAATGTCGAGACACGGTATTTGCGAGCCGCAGCAAGGGCAGGTGACGACAAACGACCCGCAATCAACCTCTACGCTCGGAAACATATTGTTGTCTATAAGGGCACACGGCAGTTTTCCGTACTTCCCCATCGCAATATCGCCTCGCCAGCTCATACACGCTCCCCTCTCGCTATACAAAACAGGAAGAGCATGCACCGGCGGGCATGCGCGAGATTGCATCGCCACGCGATCCGATCAAACAACACGATCGTCAAAGAATGCCAAAGCCAAATACGCTAATACGGCAGAAGCCCCGCCTTTTCACGCTTCTTTTCCGAGCGATCGAACTCAATGCGATGGGCCTCAAGAAACACCGTATTGGGTCGCCACTGACGCTCATTCGGCTGCCTTAGCGTCGCACCCGCAAAGGAAGCGTAGCCGGTCTTATCCAGCAGGTACGATCCACACAGCCGATATTCGCCGCAAACAGGCTCAAACGAAATCAGATGAGCATCGAATAAAGCATGTAAGTCGCGCCGAAGCAGAATGCCGTTGCTGGCAACCTGCGATTTGGGTCCCGAGTAATTCTCGATATGTGCAGCCTCCAGAGCTTCGCTGACGCCGCAGTCCGACACCGCGCAACGGCCATCATAGGCGGCAACGAGCTGCTTGCGGAACCATTGCTGCCCCAATCGCTCGCGCCTTAACGCATAGCGGACCTTTTCGTCGTCGGTCGTACCCTGTCCGGCAAACTCAATATCGACGGGCATGTGCTTCAGATAGCTCATGTCGGGCGCAAAACGGGGGTCCGGTCCGCCTTTATGAACAGGACCGTGCAGAACAAACCATCCGTTTTCGGGCTCGAACCGTTCAACAAACGCAAGGCCGAGCACCTTGTAGCCCACCTCGGTTGCAAATATGACTCCGACTGGAACGCCACATTCCATGCAGTTGAGCATTTTACGGTTGTAATTCTGGTCTCGAGAACCAACGGCGCCTGGCGCTTGGACCGAATACTTAATGACCCACGTACCATCGTCCAAATAGAGCGGAGGTACATCGGTGTAGAAGCTCTTTTTAGAGTTATGGACCGAAAGCGCAAAGATCTTATTGGGATCTTGCTTCACCCGATCCTGGCCCGGCCAGAAGATCCCTGAATCCCGCGTTACGGGAAAGAAGTCCGAGCCAATTCTCAAACGATACTGATACTGAGGGCTATCTTCCTTGGTGTGGTGCGGAAGGCTGGTCCAAACGCCGCCGCGCTGTTCCTCACCCAGAAACCACTCCCATGCCTCAACGTATTCGGAAGGCACGAGACTGCAGGCGCGGTCATAGCTTGGTCCATCCATCAACGGAACAGCAAGGTCAATGTCGTTCATCGCCAGCACCTACAACCATACGAACGCGAGTCATGCCCCTCAATAATATGGCCGAGAGTCAATTATTACGAGATCTCATTCCGCGATCGGCACATCGTTGATGCTCTCGGTTTGCCGCTGGCGCGTTTGTACCCCGCTGCCCCACTTCCCTGTATACTGATGTAGCACGTGTTTCATCCGGGCTTGTTGGGCCGGATTGTTCATGGGAGGGTCTTATGGCTGCTTCGAATCCGCCTAAGGGGAGCGTTTCTTCTTCGTCCATCAAGCCGGTTACGCGCAAGGCCGTGCGTTGCCAGCGCGAGGTCGCTTGGCTTGTCACGCAGGCGGCGGGCAGGCTCGTGGCGACCACTCAGGACGTCAACGCGCCTACGCCGAGCTTTGTGCTGGCAGCGGCGCTGGATTTTGTGCGCCAATTGGAGCTTGCCGCACAGGATGCCAGCGGCCACCTCGACTACCAGAATGTTATGGCGCCCGACCTGCAAACGTTCTGCCACATGGCCAAGTTGCCCGCCGCGCCCAATGCGCTTTCGGACGCAGGCTACATGTTTACGCTTTCGGGCGCGGACCTTATCCGCGACATCTATACATACTGCAGCGAGCTCGCCGAGCGCCATGTCTTTGACGCGGCTGAAGTCAAACCGGGATATGTCATCAAGCTGGTTCTTAGGCTGTTCTTGATGGACGGGTTCGCGGCCATGCCGGCGTAAGCCGAGTCTTTAGCATCACCGTCAACTGGGCAACAACCGCTTAACCTTAGTGGGCGCCAATCGAGGGTCGATTATTGGGTCGCCTCGTCCGCTAACGCATTTATTCCACGCGCTCCAACAGTCGATACTTGCGGTTGCGGCTCGTCGCCGGCGCCGTGGGCTCAAGCTCGCCTTGAGCAATGAGCGCGTTGACGCGCGACCTAACCTGGGAAATTGTGAGCCCCGTGCGCTCTGCCAGCTCACGCGTCCCCAGCTCGCCGTAATGTTTGAGTGCCGTCACAATTAAGCCCCCGCCATGATCGACCGGCTCGATCTTTGAACGGTAAAGTACGACCTTGAACCGATCGAACCCCGGGCAGAACAGGGGCTCGGCGAGACCATGCGCGCGCATGGCATCGATCATCATCGGGATGCCTGAGCCATTGCCCTCAGCCGGCGAACCTGCACCATCCGGCAGCGGAACAATCGACATCAGTTTCACAAGCGTCGCATTGCGACATCGGGAGCTGCCGTCAAACAGGTTCTCGCGAGTCTTTCCTCCGTATAGGCCGCCGGGGTTCGTCACTTCGATACGGTCATCAAAGACGTCAACAGCGATCGACTGCCCACAGAACCGGTCTCCGTATTCTCGGTGGATTACGGCGTTGGCAATTGCCTCGCGCAGGACCTCCTCGGGAATCTCCAGCGAGTCGACACGCGAGACGCCTTTAATCATCGAGGTTCGTCGCAAATTCTTGGCGATTGCCGCGACGGCATCCGAGATCATTTCGCCCAACGTTCCCTCGCAGATCGTACGGTCCATGAACCTCAACGACCCCGCCGCGCCCTTCTGCGTTCCGGCATAGACCGCCACATCGATAAAGAGCTTGGGATAGAACTGCTGGGGATAGGCACCCGCGGCCAGGAGTCCGGCCTTAGTGACATTGCCCTGGGAGTCGAGGAAATTCAGGCGCTCCAGCTTCGTTTTCTTGTCCGGCGCGCCGCGCATCGCACGAGGTGTCAGTGAGAAAGCACGCTCTATCGTGCGGTCGACCAGGGCCTCGTCAAAATCGCCTGCGACCGCGCCGGGCACTGCATCGCGATCACTGGGGCTCGTCCGCTCATACGATGACAAGGACAGGACCTCGGTCGACGAGAGCGGAACATCTTTGTCATCGATGCGTTTGTAGCTGCCGCCTTGAGCGCCCCGCTCTATGACATAACAAGGCTTGCTCGACGGGTCGAGCTCCTCAATCGTGATGACCAGAACCACGGTGCCCTGGAGCTCCACGCGTTCAATGGTGTATTTGGGCGGATTGGCCAGTTTTCCGCGACCGCCGGCATCACCCATGCCCGCTACGAATTGGTTGAGCACCTTCTCGGTCTCAAAGTTCTCAACCGGGACAAAGCCCGCGCGCTCGCTCACGCCGAGCACGATAATTCCGCCAGCGGTATTCGCGAATGCGCTAACCGTTTCCCATACGTCGCGGGAAAGCGTCGTGGCGCTCTCCTTGACCTCGACGTTAAGATCGTCCGAGCCCATGCGCTTTAAAGACTCGAGCAGACCGGTCAGCTCGTTTTCGTTCATCTGCATGTCCTTTCGCTCGGCCCGGCGGAGAATGCCGCGAATAGATTTCCTTCGTCTCTCAGTTATCTCTCGTAATTATCTCTCATCTTACTGCTATCTCTCATATTAGAGATAAGTGAGAGATGAAAGATAAGATGTCTGCCATCTGTTTCATTTAAACATGTTTTTGCTGGTAAAACAATCAGTATTGAGACAATACCATGATTGCCTGTCTCTTTGCTGATCAGTTATCTCTCATATTTATCTCTCGTCTTTCTGTTATCTCTCGTATTAGTGACGAATGAGAGATGAGAGATACGTGGGTGATGGGCGAGCGTGGATTATTGGACAGCCGGAAAATCCCTCAAACAAAAAACGGGGCCGGCCTTACGCCGAGCCCCGTTTTCAAACGGTCAGTTAGTTATCCAACGCGCGAGCATAGCAGTCAACATTACGCCGCCGCGAACACTCCCAAGCCCGTTCCGATGATGCAGATCGCGAAGATGCCAATAATAATCCAAATGGTCTTGACACCCTTTTTATAGAGGGCAACGCAAGCGAACGTTGCCAGCAAGGGCAGCAGGCCGGGGAAGATCGAATCGAACAGATCCTGCAGGACAATCTCGGAACCACCCACATCAAAGGTCAAAGCCGTGGACAGCGAGACCTGTGCCGCAATCATGGCGCCGATAACGGTCATTCCGAGAACGCCGGCAGCATGCGTCATGCGAGACATAAGGTTGTTCTCTTCGGACTGCTGCAGGAACTTGGTTCCCAGGTCGTATCCCAGATGGGCGGCGACGATACGCGTTGCAAAGTTAATCACGGAGTAGATGAGCGCGTACACGATGGGGCCGAGCGGGTTGCCCGTCGAAGCGATACCAATACCAATGCCGGCGGCGACCACGCGGAACGTACCCCAGTAGAACGAATCGCCAATGCCGGAAAGCGGTCCCATGAGGCCGACCTTCATGGCGTTAATCGAGGACGTGTCGAAGTTCTTATCGGCAGCCGCCTGCTCTTCCATCGAAACCGTTAGGCCGGCTACAAACGGAAGGACATGAGGCGTGATGTTAAAGAACTCGGTATGGCGATCGAGCGCCGCATAGTAATCGTCGTCGTTGGGATAGATCTTTCGCAGGGGCTTCTGAATGGTGTACATGAAGCCCATTGCCATCATCTTGTCGTACGACTGCGAGCACTGGCTCGTAAACTGGCGAAGGAACATGCTCCGATACATATCGGGGCTCATAATCGCGTCCTTCTTGGCCTCTTTGAGGTCGGTGTTCTGGGTAGCCATTAGAAGTCCTCCTCTTCATCTGCAGCAACCGTCTGCGGACCGGACGAGCCCTCGCGGAAGGCCAGGAGCAGTGCGACGCAAATGGCAGCTGCGGCGACGCCGATAACGTCCATCTTGAGGTAGATGACCATAATGAATCCCAGGAACAGCCAAGGAAGCAGCTTGTTGTCGCCCATGGTCCTAATAAGAAGAGCGAAGCCGATGCAGACCATGACGCCGGACGCAACGTTGAGGCCGTCCATCACAAACTGCGGAATAGCGTTAAGCGCATTGTTGATGAGGTCGGCACCAAAGAACAGCGAGCAAAACACCAGCAGTGCAGACGGAATGCCAATCGACAGCGGCACGATGGTCAGATGGTACAGATTCGCCTTGGCAAGATCACGATTTGCCAGAGCGGTCTCAATCTTCTTGCAGGCAAAGGCACCCGGAACGGCGTAGCAGAAGTTGCGCCACACCTGAAGGAAGACGGAGACGGGAAGGGCGAGTGCGACGGCAGTTGCCGTGCCCGTACCCGTAATGACGGCAAACGCGCAGCCAAGCACGCCGGAGGCATAGACCTCGGGAGGAACCGCCGCGCCGACCATGATGGCGCCCATGAACATGGACTCCAAAGCAGCGCCGACGATAACGCCCTGCTGGACATCGCCAAGGATCAAGCCGACAAACAGGCTCGTAAACAGCGGACGACCAAGCATCGTAATGCCAAATAATTGCTCGTCCATGGACGCAATAAATGCGACCAGTGCAACTAGAAGATACTGGACAACCATTTCGATCAACCCCAGAAACAGGTCTGCAGGCGAGGCATTCTGCGCAGCTCGCCTGCAGACAACCGCAGCAATTTGAGAGGATTAGTAGTTCATCTGGTGATAGTAACGACGCGTGGTGAGCGGGTGGTTACGGACGTGCTCGAGATGGCAGCTCAGACGCTCGGTGATGGTGTAGGTGACCATCGGGGAGACGATCTTGCGGAACTCGGGGTCGCTGAACGGCAGCTCGACCTCGGCGGTGTCGAACTTGTTCACGCGGACATGGACGCCCTTCTCGTCGGCGAGCATGTGAGTGAAGTTGTCCACGCGGTCCATGAGCTTACGGGTGTCGTCCTCGCCGTAGAGCATGATGAGGCTCGTGCCCTCCTCGCAGAGTTCGATGGTGCCGTGGAAGAACTCGGCGGCGTGGATAGACTTGGTCTTGATCCACTGCATCTCCTCGAGAATGCACATAGCGTAGTCGTAGGCCTCACCCCAGAGCATGCCGGAGCCAATCACCATGTGGTAATCGGTGTCCTTGAAGTCCTCGGCCATGGCGGCGCAGCGCTCGTCCTGAGCGTCCTTGGCCTTGATGAGGTACGGAGCGATGTTGCCGAACTCCTCCATGAAGGTGTCGTACTTGGGGAAGGCGCCGGCGTTCTTGAGGAAGCGGGCGACCAGCGTGATCTGGTAGGTGTAGATGGCCTCGCACAGAACGTCGTCCTCGGCGAAGCTGAAGAACTTGTAATCGGCGTACTCAGTGGCCGGGGTGTTGTCGTTGGAGACATACATCAGCGTGCGGGCACCCTGCTCCTGGCAGAACTTGGCGGCCTCGATGATCTCGGGGGTGGTGCCGGTACGGGTGGAGAAGACGCAGACCGAGTCCTTGTTGAAGGTCTTGGGCGGGCATGCGAGGAACTCAGCGGCAATCTCGCAGTGGACGTCGACATCGGCCGTGGTGGTCTCGACCCAATACTTCATCGGGAGCGTGTGGGCCCAGGTGCCGCCGCAGCCGATGAAGAAGATGTTGGAATAACCCTGCTCGCAGACCTTGTCCACGGCAGCCTCAATCTGAGGACGGAGAGCGAGGGCATCGCTCACAACCTTCTCGTAACGAGGCTCATCGAAATTGAACATCCCTTACTCCTAACTCACTTGGATGAACCCTTCATTCATCCCATGACGTTATAATACTTTATATAACTAACTATGCAAGAACTATTTCAGATTTTTTTGATTTTTCTTTAATAAAAAGCCCGCCGGTCAAATGATCGGCGGGCCAAAGAAAGGAGGACCTAGTTAATAAATGCTAGACAATGGCATGTTTCCAGCTAGAAAACGTCCTTGGCAAGTACCTTTGAGTCATTGGGAACCTGACGGATTTCGATAACCACGCCATCGTTCACAAGCTCTTGGATATGCTCGGCATCGGTTTCGGTCGCAAAGATCGCGGGGGTCGGATGAAGCGTGGTCTCGGGAGACTTTCGAGTTCCGCCCAGATTGATCTCCTTGATGTCTTTGCAACCCTTAGCAAGGCGATAGGCATCCTCGATCGTCTCGACAATGATAAACAGCGAATACTTGTCGGTGACGCCGCTGTTGAGCGCCTCGATAGCAGCGTTTACGTCTTTTATGACGAGCTTCACGCCGTTGGGACGAGCTAGCCTCAATGCGGCTTTTCTCATGTCGTCTTTTGCCACGGCGTCGCTGGCACACAGGATGCAATCGACATCCAGCGCATGTGTCCAAGACATGGCGACCTGGCCGTGAATCAATCGGTAATCAACTCTCGTAAGCTTAATCATCGTAATCATCTCCGCACGTAATAAAGGTAATGACAGGCGTGGCCCTTAGCTAGGGCTCGAACCAGAACTAACTAGAACTCTTCTTCTTCGACATCGGCAAGCATGTCCGCCGCCTCACAAAGCATGATAAACGAACGTGATCCCTCGACCGCAGCTTTGGCCTTGTCCGCATCCAGGGAGTCCAGCTGTGTAGCCATTTCCACCAGCAGCGGCAAGTTCATTCCGGTGATCAACGTAAACGATCCGGCGGTCTGCCTCTGAATGAATTCGTTGTTTACAGAGCCGCCAAAGATGTCAGTCACGACAAACCAAGAGTCGGCAGGGTCCTTCGACTCCATCCAAGCATCGATAAGCGCTGCGACATCCCTCGTGTCGTCATCGACATAGGCGCACAGACACTCGATTCGGTCGTTGGCGCCCATCAGGATCTCGAGAGAGCTCTTCATACCTTGGGCGAGATAACCATGACTCGCTAGCAATATCTTATTCATAGTTCTCCAATATCAATAAGACGTACTATATTGTCATAACAAAGTATATTAGCAATCTACCCTACGCGGCGTGTCTATTTTCCAAATCCGCGAACGGTAACAATTAGTCGGTAAATCGACCAATCTATCTCTAATTTACAAGTAGAACTTCAGTCGCTCGGTGCAGTACACCTGACGGGAGATGAAGAGCGGCTCGCCGCTTGGGGCATAGCGCCTATCGACAAACAGAAGCAGCGAAGAGTCCAGCTCCACGTTAAGGTATGCCGCCTCGAGCTCGCTCGCATAGCAGACCTCGAGCGTACGCGTGTTGGGGCCCATCTTGATCCCCTGGCGATCGAGTACCGCCATCAGCGAATCATCGAGGGACTCATGCTCCAAAAAAGAAAGCGCAGCGGAATAGCTATTGGTTTCCAGCATCGTGGGCTTGCCATCCACAAGGCGTAGACGACGACTACGCAATACCTTTTGGGTATCGTCTACGCCCAGGAACTTCGCGTCTCGCAGGCTTGGGAAGTCCCAGCCCATTTCGAGAACCCTGGTAGACGCCTGTTTGCCCGCAAGCTGGCACGAATGGGTAAAGCTCTCACGGTCGTCCGCGGCATACATCTGCGTGTCCGACGAAACAAACGTGCCCTTGCCACGGGCCCTCTCAACAAGCCCAGCATCTTCCATTTCTTTAATTGCGGAGCGAACCGTTATTCGGCTCACGCCAAATTGCTCGATAAGCTCCGCCTCGGTCGGGAGCTTATCTCCCGGGCGGTACGTGCCGTTGGCGATCGAATCAGAAAGCGCACGGACAATCTGTTTGTACAGGGGGACAACGCTATTTGCTTCAACCATATCAACCATACCTTTGCAAGGAATCAGCAGCTTATAGATAGATGACTTATATTGTATTAGAACTTTTTAGGAGTCCATATATTTCCTAAATGATTCGGTAAACGGGGTGTTATTTCACTTTAGCGGGGTGCAGCGGCTACCCGCGGCATTCGTTATCGACCTAGCTAGGCTAGTCCACCCACATCGTCTTCAGTTCGCCGCAGAGCCGCGGCCCCATATGGGTATACTCTCGAGGATTCGACTCGATTCGCCCCCGCTGGGGCGTCAAAGGAGACTGCATATGCCCATCACCTCAACCGACCCGCGCGCCGCTGCTGCCGCGCTGCTGGTGCCCGGCACCACTTGCCACGGCTTTGCCGTCGAGCGTTGCGAGACCGTGCCCGAGCTCGACTCGGACGCCTACGTGCTGCGCCACACTGCCTCGGGCGCTCGCCTGCTGTACCTGGCGTGCGACGACGAGAACAAGGCCTTTGCCATTGGCTTTAAGACGCCACCGGCCGATTCCACCGGCGTGTTCCATATTCTTGAGCACTCGGTGCTGTGCGGATCGGCCAAGTTCCCCGTCAAGGAGCCATTCGTCGATCTGATCAAGAGCTCCATGCAGACGTTCCTCAACGCCATGACCTACCCCGACAAGACCATCTACCCCGTTGCCACCACCAACGAGCAGGATCTGTACAACCTGATGGACGTGTACCTGGACGCCGTGTTCAACCCGGCCATCTATACCAAGCCGACCATTTTTGAGCAGGAGGGCTGGCACTACGAGCTGGACCTGCCGGAGGGCGCCGAGGGCGAAGGCAGCGCCGCCAGCCTGCGCGAGGGCACGCTGCGCTATAACGGCGTGGTGTTCAACGAGATGAAGGGCGCGCTGTCCGACCCCATGAGTGTGCTGGACGACGCCGTCAACGCCGCGCTCTATCCCGACACCGCCTATGCGCACGAGAGCGGTGGCGACCCGCGCGCGATTCCCGCGCTCACCTACGAGCAGTTCCTGGACACGCACGCGCGCCACTACAATCCTTCCAACTCCTACATCACGCTCTACGGCGACCTGGACGTGGACCGCGCGCTGGCCTTTTTGGACGAGCGCTACCTGTCGCAGCCGAGTGCCGCGAGCCGCCGCATGGACGCTGCCGTTGCCGCCGGCGAGGACCCGTCTACGCTGGCGCCCAATCCGCTGGACGTGCAGGAGCCTGTGACCTGCGAGTATAAACGCGTCGAGATGGCCACCACGCCCGAGAACGCCCTGGTGGGCCTGGGCCTGGTGCTGGGCAGCGCACTCGACCGCAAGCGCACGATCGCGGCGGACATCCTGTTCGAGGCGCTGCTGGGCTCCAACGAGGCGCCGGTTAAGAAGGCCATTCTGGCCGCCGGCCTGGGCGGCAACGTGGTGAGCTACACCGCGGCCGAGTGCCTGCAGCCCTACGAACTCATCATGCTGCAGAACGCGCAGCCCGGCGTGGCGCGCGAGCTGCGCCGCGTGTTCCAGGACGCCTGCCGCGACCTGTGCGAGCACGGCGTTCCGCGCGAGCGCCTGGAAGCCATCATCAGCAGCAACGAGTACGACCTGCGCCAGCGCGACTATGGCATCGCCGACGGCGTGGCCATTGCGTGCGATGCGCTGAGCACGTGGCTCTACGATGACGACGCCGCGACGCTGGCGCTCAAGTACGGCCCGGTGTACGAGGAGCTGCGCGGCGAACTGGACAGCAGCTACTTTGAGGACCTGCTGTGCGAGCTCGTGCTGGAGAACGACCACATGGCGCTGGTCGAGCTGGTGCCGGTGGATGCCGCCGAGGGCGCAGAGAGTGCCGAGGCCGCCGAGCTGGCAGCCAAGCGGGACGCCATGACCGATGCCGAGCTGGCCGACGTGGTCGAGCGCACGGCCGTACTGCGTGCCGCACAGGAGGCCGAGGACACGCCCGAGGACAAGGCCACGCTGCCGCGCCTGCGCGTGTCTGACATTGGCGAGGCGCGCCCCGAGCCGCCGCTGGTCGTAGACACAACCGCGCCCATCCCCTGCCTGCGCCACGGCATCCCCACCAACCGCCTGGCCTACGCCATGCAGTACTTCGACCTGAGCTGCATCGCATTTGACGACCTGCCCTATGCGACGCTACTCTGCCGCCTGCTCAAACAGCTGCCCACGAGCGAGCACTCGGCCGAGGAGCTCGACAACTTGCTCGCCGGCAAGCTGGGCTTTTTGAGCTTTACGACCGAGGTCATGACGCAGCCCGACGTGGACGGCGTGCGCCCCTACCTGCTGGTAAGCGCCGGCGCCCTGTCCGAAAAGATCGACGCGCTGGCGAACCTGCCGCGCGAGGTGTGGTCGAGCACGCTGTTGCTCGATGCCGATGCCGACCGCGTTCGCGACGTGCTTACGCAGATTCGCATTGGGCTTGAGCAGGGCTTTATCAACAACGGCCACTCGGCGGCGCTCGGTCGCGCGATGAGCTACAGCTCGCCTTCGGCCGTGGTTCGCGAGCAGCTTTCTGGCGTGGACTTCTATCTGTTCCTGCGCGATCTGCTCGAGCACTTTGACGATCGACTGGACGATCTGCGCGCCAAGCTTGCCGAGCTGGCAGACCGCATCTTTGTGGCCGACGGCTGCATGGCGAGCTTTACCGGCAGCGATGAGGACTTTGACGCGTACTGGGATGCCGCGGGTAACCTGGGGCTTGGCGCGGGCGACGGCGCTGCCAGCGGCACGCTCGTGGTGCCGGAGCCGCGCGACCGTCACGAGGCGTTCGTCATCCCCAGCGACATCTGCTTTGCGGCGCGCGCGTGTGATCCGCGCCGTCTGGGCATTGACGTGACGGGTGCTTGGGCGGTTGCCGCCAACGCGCTCTCCTACGACTACCTGTGGAACGAGATCCGCGTGAAGGGCGGTGCGTACGGCTGCGGATTCCGCGCTGCCGGCGAGCGTCAGGCGGCGTTCTACACCTACCGCGACCCGGCAATCGACCCCTCGATTGAGCGCGTGGCGCGCGCAGGCGCATGGCTCGGCAGCTTTGAGCCCGACGAGGCCGCCTTCGAGGGCTTTATCGTGAGCTGCGTGAGCGGCATGGACGCGCCCGTGAAGCCGTACGCGCTCACCAAGCGCCGCAATACGACCTATCTGGCTGGGCTCGATCCGCACGCGCGCGAGGAGCGTCGCGCCCAGATGCTCGCGGCCACACCCGCTGAGCTGCGCTCGCTCGGCGCCGATGTGACGCGCATCGCAGCCGCTTCGCCCACCTGCGTCTTTGGCGGCCGCGACGTCATCGCCAAGAGCAACGCCGGTTTTAACGTCGTCGACCTGATGGCCTAACGCACCGCAAGCAAAACCACCACAAAGGTGCCTGTGAACTGCCTCCCATTTCTTGGACATCGGGAAATGGGAGGTTTTCCATGAGTATAGACCTCAGGGTGAAGCACGATCTGGAGTCCAGGAGGCGGGCCGTCGAGCTCTTCGACGCCGGCGTCGGCTGCAAGCCGGCGGCCGAGGCCCTGTCCGTCCCCCGCGAGACCGTGAGAGAATGGCAGTGGGTATACCGGGCGTTCGGAAGCGAGGCGCTGCTGTCCATGGGCGGGAAACAATCCAGGTACACATTCGAGCAGAGGGTCGCCGCGGCGTCGGCCGTGGTCGACGGCGGGATGGCGAAGACCGACGCCATGGCCGAGTTCGGGATCAGGTCGAAGTCCCCGCTGGAGCGCTGGTGCAGGCTCTACCGCGAGGGCGGCGCCGAGGCGCTGCGGCCCGGCCCGAAGGGCAGGCCGAGGGGGTCGAGGTCGAAACCCCGGGCCCGCACCCGCGAGCAGGAACTCGAGGAGCGCTGCCGCAGGCTCGAGGCCGAGGTCGCCTACCTAAAAAAATTGCGCGCCCTGGTCGAGCGGGACGGGCTCTGACCAGGGCGGCGGCCGAGGCGGTGAGGGCGCTGCGCGCGGAGGGGCACTCCCTGCGCCACCTACTGGAGTGCTCGGGGCTCAGGAGGTCGACCTACTACTACGCGCTGGCGCACCCGCGGAGGCCGACCAGGCCCGAGCTGCGCGACGCCGCGGCCGAGATATTCTCGCGCACCGCCAACGGCTGCGGGCACCGGCAGATAGCCATGTGCCTGCGCGCCGAGCTGGGCGCGGTCGTGGCCGACAAGACCGTGCTCAAGATGATGCGCGAGATGGGCATCCGGTGCGGGATACGCCGCCGGGGCTCCCGCCGCCGGTACAGCTCCTACAGGGGGCTCGTGGGGAGCACGTTCGAGAACGTCATCGCGAGGGACTTCGGCGCCGAGGGGCCGTGGCAGAAGCTCGGCACCGACGTCACCGAGTTCAAGGTGGCCGGCGCCAAGGCCTACTGGGCCCCGGTGCTCGACTTCTGCACGAAGGAGATCGTGGCGAGCGACATATCGACCTCGCCGGACCTCGCCCAGCAGCACAGGATGCTCGACCGGCTCCTCGAGGCCCTGCCCGACGGGGCGGCACCGACCATGCACTCGGACATGGGCTGGCAGTACCAGCACGAGTCCTACGCCTCCAGGCTGGAGGGGGCGGGCATCACCCAGAGCATGTCGCGCAAGGGGAACTGCATCGACAACGCCGCCACCGAGCAGCTCTTCGGCCACGTGAAGGACGAGTTCTACCGCGGCAGGGAGTGGGGCAGCTTCGAGGACTTCAAGCGCGACCTGGAGGAGTACATAGCCCATTGGAACACGCGGCGCAGGCAGGTAAGATTGAAGGGCCTGACGCCGGAGGAGTTCCGGAACCGGGCCCTTGCGGCGTAGTCGCTATTTATTCAGTCCAAGTTTCGGGGCGCAGTTCACTGTCCCCTTTGTGGTGGTTTTCGGTCGAGCTGCTACTTGATGAACGGGTTCAGCCTGGCCGCCAGCGGATCGAGCTTGTACATGGTTGCAAAGCACTCACGACCATAATCGGAGTCATTGCTCCAGCTACCCTGGTCGACGTCGTACTCTGCATCCAGACGAATCCACTCCTCCGGCTTGTTCTTCTCATGCTTGCTGCAGAAGTAGCGCTGGTACTCGACCTCGTGCTCAAACTCAAACTCGGCATCCGAACCGCGGCCGGCATACTCGTCGACCGACGTCAGGTTGCCGTGGTCGTCGTAGTAAAACTCCGCATAGCCGCCGCGCTCGGAATCGATCCTGTCGAGCTTTCCGTCGCTGTACGAATAATCCACCGCGGCATACGAGTTCAGCGAGCCGTAATCGTTGCCGTGCGAGTCATATGCCACAGGCGAGATACGCGAAATGTTGCCGTCCTTGTCATACTCGTAGCCCGCGGTAATCGTCCACGTAGTTCCCACCGTGTCGCCCTGGCAGTCCAGCGTAAAGGACGTCACGCGATCCTTGTCGTATCCGTACGAATACACGACCGTCCGAGGATTGGCCGGGCTGGTATCGGTGTTGGTCACCATGTTGCCGTCCTGGTAGACATACGTGCTCGTGCTTTCGCCGTAACCCGCATGGGTCGTCTTGTTGATCAGGTTTCCGTCCGCGTCGTAGGCAAACGTCGTGTTGCTCGACGAATCGCTCACGTCGGCATCGCAGTCGATGCGCGTGACGTTACCGTCGGCGTCGTACGTAAACGTGTTGACGTTCACGTAACCGCCTGCCAGATCTTCCTCAATCTCCGAGATGCGATGCGACTCATCGTGCTCGACGCTGTAGCTTACACCGCCACCTTGCTTGACGGCAGACGTGAAGCCCGTGACGTAACCGTTCTCATCACGCTCGATCTCGTAGATATCGCCGTACTGGTCCGATTTATCGGTGCCTTCATAGGACACCGGCAGCCACAGCTCGTCGAGCTGCGTGTCCTTAATGCCGCTAACCTTCGTATCCTGCGGCAGTGCCAACGTGGCGAGCTTCTTTTTACCCGAAAGATCGACGCTTTTGAGCTCCCCGGCATTTGAAAGGTCGAGCTTCTCGATGTTGTCGCAACCGTCCAGGTTAACGACGGTGACGTTGCTCGCCGAGTTAAGCTCGACGGTTTTAAGGTCGCCGCAACCCGAGAGGTCCAGGTTGACGAGTTTGTCCCCACCGTATTCCACACTGGTAACGTTGGGGAACACCTTGCCCAGGCCCTGCGTCGACGCGACGCCGTCCAGCTCGACCGATGTCACCGCCTTGGCCTCGTCGTGTGAGATGCGGCCGTCACCGTTAGTGTCGTACTTGGTCGAGACAAGCGCACGCATGCCGCTGTCCGGGAAGGTTTTCTCGTCGATTGGGGTGGTCGCGACCTGGGTGAAATAGAACAGCGCGCCACCGCCGATGCCCGCCGCCACGACAAGTGCCGCGGCGAGAGCGATGAGGGGCTTCTTGGAACGCTTTCGCCGTACGGGCTGCTGCACGGGCACGTATTGCTGAGGAGCGGGCGCGGCAGGCTGGGGTTGCTGCGCGGCCGCGACCTGGTCGGGTGCTACGGGCGCACCGCAGACGGGGCAAAAGAGGGCGTCGTCGACAAGCGGCGTGCCACACGAGCGACAAAACATGGCGGGCTCCTTTCGGTTCATTCCTTCCACCATGAAGGTAAACCCAAAAATGCAGCCCTTGTTGCGCAACAAAGCCAAGCGGGAGCCAAACCACCACAAAGGGGACAGGCACCTTTGTATTGGTTCGAACACTTGTTCTATACGTACACATGTTCTATAGTAGGGGTGCTTGCATCGGACTTAAATTGCAACTAGGATATAGTTGCAGAATGTGAGGCGGGATGACTCGGACCGATAAACTCATCGCCCATCTGCTTAGCTGTCCTTCGACGTATCGGTATACCGATTTTTTAAAAGTCATGGCTTCATATGGCTTTGAAATGGACAGCAAAGGCAAGACATCCGGATCGCGCGTTCGCTTCTACAGGCCATTAGATGGCAGGATGTTCGTAATGCACGCGCCGCATCCATCTGACGAATTGACAGCGGGGACCATTCGAAACATCGTTCGATTTCTGCAAGATGTCGGAGGTAGTCATGAGTAACGTTTTGGCATACAAGGGTTATTTCGCCCCAGTCGAGTTCGATGCCGAACAGCATGTGCTAACAGGTATGGTCACCGGCATTAGGGACGCAATCATATTTGAAGGCTCCACGGCTGAAGAAGTGGAGCAATGCTTCCACGACGCCGTCGACGATTACCTTGAGTTTTGCGCCGAGAAGGGCAAGGAACCCGAGCGGGCTTTTAAGGGGTCGTTCAACGTAAGAACGGGCTCTGAGCTCCACAAGCAAGCAGCGCTGGCAGCGGCAAAGAAGGGTAAGTCACTCAATAAGTTTGTGACTGAAGCAATCGCCGCGGCGTTATAGCATTAACGCATAGGCCCAAACAACCACAAAGGGGACAGGCACCTTTGTGGTGGTTTTGACGTTTGCCCAGATAAAACCTGCCAGAATAAACCTGTCCCTTTTTGGCAGGTTTAGAAGAGGGGTCGGGATGGACAAGGCTGAGTTGCGGCGGACGGTGATTGCCCGGCGCGATGCGATTGATTTGGATGTGCGGGCGGCGAAGTCTGCTGTTGTATGCGCGCGGCTTGTTGAGCTGATGAAGTCCAGCGGCACTGCGGGGCAACGCACCGTTGCCGTCTATGCCGCGATGGGTTCCGAGGTCGACCCAGCCGCGTTTGCCGCTGCGGCCGCCAAACGCGGCTGGCGCGTAGCCTATCCGTGCATGCTCTCGGCAACAGACGCCATGGCTTGTGGCCAGCGCATGTGCATGCGGGCAGTCTCTGCCGGCGATGCGTCCGAGGCCCCGTTTATCGCCCACCCTACGCGGGCCTTCGCAGCCACGGACATCGACAGCGACCACTTCCCCATCGTGCCCGCCAAGGCCCTCGACATGATTATCGTGCCGCTCGTGGCTTTCGACCGCACCGGCGCGCGCCTGGGCTACGGCGGAGGCTGCTACGATCGCTACCTGCCCACAGTTGCACCTGAACGCCTAATCGTCGGCATCGCCTTTGACGAACAGCGCGTCGACCACGTTCCCACCGATGCGCACGACCTGCCGCTGTCCCACATCGTCAGCGCCTAGCCGCCGCTGTATCGCACCCGCAAGATGAGCGTGGAAAATCTCCCACTTTGAGTCCCTTTACGAGCTAAAAACGGGAGATTATCCACGCTCATTCAACAAGCGTCCGAAAATCCACGCTCGTCCGTCCGATTTTCCACGCTTGTGCAGCCAAACGCTCTGCAACCGCCTCAGCACGCACGCGGCACGCCGGCGACCTTGAGCTTGCGATCGAACTTTGTCGGATCCCTTAGATCATCCCAGCACAAGCGCACGATCTTGCAGTTATCAAGCAGCGAAAGCCTCGACTCGCGCTGGCGCTCATCGAACTGCGTCTTCGCGAGCTTGCCCTCCTCCGCTGCCTTCTCGCTTTTAACAAATCCGTCGAACTCCCCGATAATCAGCCGGTCGCCCACGCGCCACAAGTAGTCGACGCGATACGGTCGTCCCGGCTCAACCGGGTCGAACAGCTCAACTTGCAACTCCGGCGTCTGCCAGCCGCGCTCGATCATCAGGGCACGCGCCTTGGACTCGCCGCCGCTTTCCGACAGCCCATCGGCACATCGTGCAACCCTGCGCGCCGTCACAACACCGCGACGATTCAGGCCAAGCTTGTCGACAGTCTCAACGAGATGCTCCTTCGACAAAAGTTGCTCATGGAGCGCCGAATCCGCGATGATCAGTCCCTCGACAAACGATGCATCGACCAAGCAATCCGTAATCGTTTGATCGATATCGGTTACGGCGATATCCATCTGGGTGGCCCGTGTTTGACGAGCATAGCGATGACGAATGACCTGAGAGCCCGGCGTCGTCGATTGGGGCGGCATCGCGGCGATATGGATGTGCGTCAAATTGGCATGCGAAACCGAAAGGCCATAGATAACAGCCGCCGTATAGGAGCAAAATGTCCAGTCGGGGTGCTTTTGCGCAAGCGCCCGCACCCGATGCAGATAACGCTGCCGAAACTTGAGCTCGGACCAGTATTCCGGACGCGCATACAGCCCCGGCATGACCGCTTCGAGACTTCCCGCCTCCGCCCGCCGCTGAATCTGCTTTGCCTCCGCCGCCGTGCGCGCGTACACGCAGCTCATCTGCTGTTCGCATGCTTTAATGTGACTTGCAAGCCTTTGATTCGCCGTCATGTTTCCCATGTCGCCTCCCAAATCTTGGAACGGCGCAAACGTACCAGACGGTTTCATGCGAAGTCTGACCAAATACCGTCCAGGCGCTGACCAAATGCTTGACGGTTTTGGACGTTTTAGGCTGATGGCTTATATCTGCAGGCAGGGCGGTTGTCGAGAGGTCCCTGTCTCCACATTTTGAGGCCTTGGTCCATCGGATTATCAGAAAGAAAAACCCGTCGAGATTCAAGACTACGCCAAATGCGACTTTGCCTCTGCACGCACCGTCGCTTAGCCGAGCCATCGGCATCTACATGCCTAAAAAATGAGCGTGGATAATCTCCCGTTTTGAGCCTAGTTTCAAGCCAAAAGTGGGAGATTATCCACGCTCGATTTGTAAATGTCCGAAAATCCACGCTCGTCCGTCCGGATATCCACGCTCGTCACGCCGCCGGCACAGCAGCAGCCGTAGCCTAGTGCTCCTCGCCGGCGCGGGCCAGGTCGTAGGGCGTAGTCTGGTAGACGTAGTAGTTGAGCCAGTTGGTGTAGAACAGCTGAGCCTGGCTGCGCCAGACGTTGCGCGGCTCGGCGGTGGGGTCGTCACCCGGAAAGTAGTGCGCCGGCACCTGAGGGTTGAGGCCGCGCTTCACGTCGCGCTCGTACTCCAGGCGCAGCGTGTCGGTATCGTACTCGGGGTGACCAAATACAAAGAAGCGACGGCTGTCGGTCGACTTGACGATGTACAGGCCCACCTCGTCGGACACGGCCACGACCTCAAGCTGCGGCTCGGCCTCCACGTCCTCGCGGCGCACATCGGTGTTGCGCGAATGCACGGCATAGAAGCGGTCGTCGAAGCCGCGGACCAGCGGGCTTTGCGGCTTCACCAGATAATGCTCGAACACGCCACTTGCCTTTGCCGGCAGGTCGTACTTCTGAATACCGTAATGATGGTACAGCCCGGCCTGTGCGCCCCAACAAATGTGCAGCGTAGAGTGTACGTGCGTGGTAGACCAATCCATGATCTGGCAGAGCTCGGGCCAGTAGTCGACCTCCTCGAACGGCATCTGCTCCACCGGCGCGCCCGTGATGATCAGGCCGTCGTAGTGGATGTCGCGGATGTCGTCGAACGTGCGGTAAAACGTCTCCAGGTGGCCGGCGCTCACGTGCGTGGCCTCGTGCGTCTTGGTGCGCAGCAGGTCCACCTCCACCTGCAGCGGCGTGTTGGAGAGCTTGCGCATGATTTGCGTCTCGGTGGCGATTTTGGTGGGCATGAGGTTGAGGATGAGCACGCGCAGCGGACGGATGTCCTGGTGCAGCGCGCGATACTCGGTCATGACAAAGATGTTCTCGCTCTCGAGCTGCGCGGCTGCAGGGAGGGCGTCGGGAATACGAATGGGCATGGATGCTCCTTACGAGTCAGTTGCAGTTATGGTACAACGAGCGGCCCTATCCGCGCGAGCACATCGCCCAGCGATGCCGTCAGCGGCCCAAATCACTCCAAAAGTAGAGATTAAGGCATGTCCCAAAAATCTACGGCGCTTTAGTCTAGCAAAGTGGCAGCAGGACGCTACAATAGTTCGACGCGAAAAACTCGGCCGAAAGGATACATATATGTACCAGACGCGTAAGATCGGTGTGGTCGGCCAGGGCCACGTAGGAGCACATGTCGCTAACAGCCTGCTCATGCAGGGCATTGCCGATGAGCTGTACCTGTGCGATATCAACGAGGCCAAGGTAACGTCCGAGGTCCAGGACCTGCGCGACTCCCTTTCGTTTGTCCCGTACAACACCAAGATCGTCAACTGCTACGACCACTACGAGGAGCTGGCCTGCTGCGACGTCATTGTCAACGCTGCCGGTAAGGTCGCGCTGGCCGCTGGCAACCGCGACGGCGAGCTGTTCTTTACCACCGACGCCGCCCGCACCTTTGCCAAGCGCATCGTCGACGCCGGCTTTGACGGCATCTTCGTGAGCATCTCCAACCCCTGCGACGTCGTGTGCACCGAGCTGTGGCACCTGACCGGCTACGATCCCAAGAAGATCATCGGCTCGGGCTGCGGCCTGGACTCCGCCCGCCTGCGCACCGAGATCTCCAAGAAGGTCGGCGTGAGCCCCAAGTCCATCGACGCCTACATGATCGGCGAGCACGGCTTTAGCCAGCTGGCTGCCTTTAAGGCCGCAACCATCGCCGGCAAGAGCCTCAACGAACTTCAGGCCGAGAACCCCGACAAGTATGCCTTCGACCACATGGAGATTGAGGAGCTCGCGCGCAAGGGCGGCTACGTAACCTACCAGGGCAAGCAGTGCACCGAGTACGCCGTCGCCAACTCCGCCGCGCGCGTCTGCGCCGCCGTGCTGCACAACGAGCACGCCGTGCTTTCGGCCTCTACGCTTATGACCGGCCAGTATGGCGAGGAGGGCATCTTTACCTCCCTGCCGTGCGTGATCGGTGCCGAGGGCGTCGAGGAGGTCTACACGCTCGACCTTTCCGAGTATGAGCTCGAGGGCTTCCACAAGAGCTGCCAGCACATCCGCGGCAACATCGCCCAGCTCGACTGGTGGGACGCCGAAGGCGTTGTCGGCAAGTAGACCGTCAATCGCCGCAATCTCGCGAATCTAAACGCGATACCAAGCGGGCCGCGCCGGAAATCCCCGGCGCGGCCCGCTTTTTTGACTCACGCAGTGCCCTTGCGAATCGAAGGTGAATACTTTTCCCGGTGCCTAGTACTGCTCGATGCCCATGTAGCGACGAACCTCGGGGCTGTGGTCGAACACCTTGCCGCGGGCGGCGCGCAGCTCGCAGCTCATATTGTAGAAGAAGATCGGCTCCAGGAACGAACGCACGCTGGCGGGCACCTCGCCCACGCCGTACTCGAGCGCATCGAGCACCATGACCGTATCAGTGTGCGTGTTGAGGAACGCGAGTGCACGCTCCTCCATGGGGCGGCACTCGCCCGATCCGAGCTGCACAAAGTAGAACACGCCGGGCTCGGTGGCCTCAAACGGACCGTGGAAGTACTCGCCGGAGTGGATATAGCAGCAGTGCTGCCACTGCATCTCCATAAGCGAGCAGATGGCCATGGCGTAGGTCTGGCTAAAGTTGGGGCCGGAACCCAGGATATAGAAGAACTCGTGCTGCTGGCAGAGCTCGGCAAAGCGATCGCCCAGCTCGGCGTTGACCTTCTCGCGGGCAGCGGGCAGCAGCGCATCCATCTGCTTGAGGCCGGCGTACATGTCGGCAAGCGCCTCGTAACCCTCCTGCTGGTCAAGCAGTTCGGCGGCGATCAGAGCGCCGATGCCCTGCGGTACCTCGGTCTGCGGCACGCCTTCGCCCCACGGATAGACCCAGGTAGTCCACTTGCCGTTATCGATCTTGGAGCCTTCGCAGTCGGTCATGGCCACGACCTCGGCGCCGGCTGCCAGCGCCATCTCGCAGCCGTCGACGACCTCCTGCGTGTTGCCGCTGTGGCTGCAGGCGATGACGAGCGACTTCTCGCCAAGGCTCTTGGGGGCCATCAGGCAAAACTCGCGTGCCGTGTAGACCGTCGAGGTAAACGTGGTTGCCTCGCGCTTGAGCAGCTCGTTGGCCGGCATCAGGTCGATCATCGAACCGCCGCAGGCGATCCAAAAGACATTCTCAATCTTGCCCTTGCGCTCGATAATTTCCTGAATCAGATCGTGTGCGTTCATGGTGATGCTCCTCCTTGTGTGGCGGTTTTGAACGACGTCAGCTCGTACCTGCGGTCGTTCTATGTTGTCCTATTTATAGCACGCATGACGACGCACGTGAAGCCATCTCACCAAATTTGTTCTATATCGTTCTATCTGTGGACGTTAGATGTCGAACACGTAGCGCGAACCCACGATCTTTTGGCGTCCGAGCAGCAAGGGCCGCTCGTCCTCATCGGTAAAGTACGCCTCCATATAGAAGAGCGGCTCGCCGACCGGCACCTCCAGCAGCGAGGCCGCCTGAGCATCGGCAAGCGCAATCTCCACAGTACAGGGGTCGGACTTGAGCGGCGCGCGGCCCGAATGCTCGGCAACGAGCGCAAAGATGGAATTGTCCGTGAGATCCTTGTCGGCAAGCGTCTGCAAATAGGGATGGTCGGCCAGCACAAAGGCGTTGTTCTCGAGCATGACGGGCACGCCGTCTGCCGTGCGCACGCGCTCGACAACGATGAGCTCGCAGCCGGGCTCCACCCCAAAAAACGCCGCGTCCTCGCGCGTCGCCGCAACCACCGTGCGCGACACCAGGCGTGCTCCGGCCACCATGTCGTTGGCAGCGCAACCTTCGGAAAAGCTCTGGACGTCACCCTTCTGGACAATCTTGCGCTTGAGCTTGGGCGCGCACACAAACGTGCCCCTCCCCTGCTGGCGGCTGAGATACCCCGCGCGCGACAGTTCCTCGATAGCGCGGCGCACGGTGATGCGTCCCACGCCGTAGTACTTCGCGAGCTCCATCTCGGAAGGAATGCGCGAGCCGGATGCGTACACGCCGCGCGCGATCTCGCCCTTTAGGTCGTCCATAACCTGCTGGTACAGCGGCACAGCGGACACCTCAGTGCGCTCGGTTTTATCGTCGGATGACATCGTTATGCTCCATTCCGTGCATGCTCTGACTCAAACTCTTCAATCGCCGCCATAAACTGCTCGCCAAAGGCGTCGGCCTTTTTCTCGCCGATGCCGTTGACCTGGATAAGCTCGTCGCGCGTCTGCGGGCGCAGGCGGCACAGACCGCGCAGAGCCTTGTCGGAGAAGACCATGTACGGTGCCATCTCCAGCTCGGTCGAGATCTCCTTGCGCAGGGCACGCAGGCGCTCGAACAGCTCGGCATCGTCACCCACGCGCGGGCGCTGATCCAGCTCAGCCTCCTCGCGCAGCAGATCAACCGCACGGCGGGCACGGGCCGAGGCCTTGCGCTTGGACGCGCGACGCTTAACGGTAAAGGCAAACGCCTCGTTCTCGACCTCGCCGGCGCGCGGGCCCAGCCCCACGACCGGGTACTGCCCCTGCGAGGTAGCCAGATAACCGCGGCCGCACAGCTGGCCGATGATGTCCTTGATGCGCCCGACGGATTCGCTCGACAGCTCACCGTAGCCGCGGTCCTCGTCCAGATGCATCTGGCGAATGCGCTCGGTGTTGCCGCCGTGGAGCACGTCGGCGATGAGCGACTTGCCAAAGCGCATGGGTCGCATGGCCACATAGCGCACGGCAGCGCGGGCCATATCGGTGACGTCCTCGACCTCGAACTGCGTAAGGCAGTTGCTGCAGTTGCCGCAGCCCTCGGCGTCGTCTGCGGTGCCGCCCGCAACAGCCGCGACAGCATGCTCGGCCGCGGCCTCGTCGCCAAAGTAGCGCAGCATGTATTCGCGCAAGCAGCCGGTGGTATTGCAGTAGCCCTCCATCTGGCTGAGCAGGCGATATCGATTCTGGAGCGCCCACGCACGCTGCTCGTCGTCGAGCGCCTCGTCGGCAGCATCGCCGCGGTCGATCAGAAAGCGGCGCATGCGAAAATCGTTGCCGTTCCACAGCAGGTGGCAGCTGGCCGGGTCGCCGTCGCGGCCGGCGCGGCCAGCCTCCTGGTAGTAGGCCTCGATGCTCTCGGGCACGTTGTTGTGGATCACGTAGCGCACGTTGGGCTTGTCGATGCCCATGCCAAAGGCGTTGGTGGCAACCATCACCTGGATATCGTCGTTGATAAAGGCGCGCTGGGTTTGGCGGCGGGCGTCGTTGCCCATGCCGGCATGGTAACGGCCAACGCGAATGCCACTGGGGCCCAGCGCCTCGGCAAGCTCACCTGCCAGCGCATCGACGGTCTTGCGGGTCGAGCAATACACGATGCCGCTCTCGCCCGAATGCGCGATCACATAGTCGCGCACCCACGCGACCTTGGCCTTGTCGCCCATCTCCTCGCAGCCAAAGTAGAGGTTCTTGCGATCGAAGCCCGTCACCACCGTCGCGGGGTTTTGCAGACCGAGCATCTGCTGAATGTCCGCGCGCACGCGCTCGGTTGCCGTAGCGGTAAAGGCCGCCACGATTGGGCGCTGCGGCAGGGAATCGATGAACTCGCGAATCTGCAGGTAGGCGGGACGGAAATCCTGGCCCCATTGGCTCACGCAGTGGGCCTCGTCAATGGCCACGAGCGGTACGCCGATGCCGCCGTCCGCCGCGGCCTCCTGCGCAAAGGCTAAAAAGCGCGGCTCGAGCAGGCGCTCGGGTGCCACGTACATAAGTTGATAACGACCCTCGCGCGCCCGCTTGAGCACGGTGTTTTGCTGGGCCGGGGTAAGGCTGGAGTTGAGATAGCTGGGTCGCGCACCCGCCGCGAGCAACGCACGGGTCTGGTCCTCCATAAGCGACAGCAGCGGACTCACCACAAAGGTGATGCCGGGCAGCATGAGCGCGGGCACCTGGTAGCAAATGGACTTGCCGGCGCCCGTGGGCATAACGCCCAGCGCATCGCGACCGGCAAGAATCGCATCGACCATGCGGTCCTGTCCTGGGCGAAACGAGGTGTAGCCAAAATAGGCGCCGAGCGTGTCGAGCGCCATCTGCTGCATGCTATCGGTCATGGTTTCCTAACGTTCAAGTCATCTGCCGCCGATTATACGCCGCCACGCGGACCGGTGCCGCGCCGCTGTCGGCCACAGGCGATGCAATACGAAGGGAACGAGCGTGGATTTTTGGACACTTTCCGGATGAGCGTGGATAATCTCCCACTTTGAACCCGTCACCAAACCAAAAACTGGAGATTATCCACGCTCATTCTGCGGGTAGTCATTGGGGACGCACCTGAATGACCAGTCGTTTAAGAACGTTCCCAACGGCTAAGGAGTGTCCCCAGGTGCCGGCCCGGCAACGTCGATGTTTTATCTCTTGACAAGCACGGAAACGTCGCTGGTTGAGCATAAGTCAGCGAAAACGCCCCTAAGCGAGCAAGGTGACGTGAAAGAGGAGGGAAGCGTACTTCGGTACGCGACCGACGATTGAACGTCAGATTGCCGCTTAGGGGCGTTTGCAGCGTCGAGCCGTTACGGCGTTTGGTAAAACGCCGTAACCAAAGGCGCAACTAGAGCTACATGACCATGACGTAACGCGATCCCACGTAGTACTGCTTACCCATCAGGACCGGCTCATCGTTGGGACCGGTAAAGCCGGCGCGCAGATTGAGCAGCGGATCATGCGGGGCAATGCCCAGCTCGGCCGCCTGCTCGGCATTAGCTCGAACGGCCTCGACCGTACGGTAGCCAACCGAGACAATCGGCGTTCCGCCAACACGCTCGACCTCGGCAAAAATCGACTTGTCCTCAAGATCGGCCGTCAACAGCTCACGGTAGGCGTCAAACGGCACAAAGATGTTCTCCTCAAAGATGGGCTCGCCGTCGGCCGTACGCACGCGCTTGATATGCAGTAGCAGCGCATCCTTCTGCAGACCAAAGAACTCCATCTCGTTTTGGCGCGCCGGAACGATCTGGCGATCGACCACGTGCGCACCGGCCTTCATGCCGTTGCCGGCACACAGCGCGGTAAACGTCTGCAGCGTCGAGGCGTGGAACTGACGATTGATGTGCGGTGTGGAAACAAAGGTGCCGCGGCCCTGCTGCTTAACCAGGTAGCCATCGGAGCACAACTCCTCGACGGCGCGACGCACCGTAATTCGGCTCACGTCGTACTGCTCGGCAAGCTCGAGCTCGGACGGAATACGCTCCTTGGGTGCATAAACACCTTTCTCGATCGCATCTTTGATTTCGTCATAAATCTGCTGGTAAAGCGGTGCATTTTTGGGTGCAGGCATATCTAATCACTCTTATCGAAATATCGAAATAACTAATACGTATATAACGTCTAGTTTCATATTACCTCATATTGATAAAACGATACACCCCACCTACCAAAAAGCGACAGCTTCATTTTGGTAGGTTTTATCTGGGCAAACGAAAGTCCCTCGAAAGCAACGGGGCTTTCGAGGGGCTCATGCGGAAGGGTTGCGCCGGGCCGGCAAAATGCCAATACCCTACTTGCCGTCGTCCTGCTGCAGGCTGTCCTGCTCGCTGAGGCGCGCCTGCCTGCTGGCCATGCGCGCGGGCTTGTCGGGATCGGGTACGGCCGTGGGCATGGGCTCGTCGACATGACCGCCCCACCAGCCGCCCACAAAGTCGAGCGTGTGGAACACGTTGATCACGGCGCCGGGATCAATGTCGCACACCAGCTTGATGATGTCCTGGCTCTCGTAGGTCGAGACAACGGCGTGCAGCAGGTACATCTTTTCGCGGCTGTATCCGCCGATGACCTCGGCGCAGCTAATGCCGTGCTGAAAATGGTCAACATAGGCGGTCATGACCTCGTCTGCCTTGCGCGTCGTGATCTGCAGCGTCACGCGGTCGTAGCGACGATAGAAACTGTCGATGGTCTTGGTCGAAATAAACTGGAACACGATGGAGTACGCCGCATTGTCCCAGCCAAACATAAAGCCAAAGATCGCCAGGATAAAGCAGTTGAAACCAAAGATGGCACCCCAGATAGTCTTGCCCGTGTGGTTGGAAACCCATAGCGCGATAAAATCGGTGCCGCCGGTGGATGCGCCGGACTTTAGTGCGGTGGCAGCGCCCAGACCCGAGACCACGCCGCCAAAAATGATGAGCATGATCTTGTCGCCCAAAAACGGAGCAAAGTGAAAGATGTTGAGGAGCAGCGATGAGAGCACGACCTGCATCATCGAGAAGATGACGAAGCGCTTGCTAATGCCGCTCCAGCATAAGAGTGCCACGGGGATGTTGAGCGCGAGCATACCGAGCGAGATGTCGATGTGGACGCCGCCGAGCGAGGTAACGCGATCGAGTAGGACCGCGACGCCGGTGAGACCGCTCGGAAGCAGGTCGGCGGGTTGAATGAACGCCTGGATCAGAAATGTCTGGAGAACGGCAGAAATGGTGACCGCCACGGCGGTGATGGCGCGGCGGACGATGGTGAGGCGGCCGAGCACGAGCACGCGGTCCGTGAGCTGTTCGATGGCGTTCGCCACGTAGGCTCCCTTCGAAGGCAGATGTAGTTGTGGGGCATGCCCGCGATTGTAGCATGGAGCGAGAGGAGGCGCTTTAATTCACCCTCTCTCGACGGCCAAAACGGGACCAGCAACCCCCACGACCAAAGGGAAAAATTCCAAGTGAGTAGACTTTTTACGATCTGCCGAGCACACCCAAAAATAGCCACCTCCGTGACCTGCGGTTTTACAAAGGAAGATATGTTTTGTGCTCGGCCTGCGCCAAAAAGTCTACTCACTTAGCCCGAATCGAAGCCAAACGGATCTAAATTGATGCCAAATTAAGCCAATCCGCAGCAAATGACGCGTGAACCAGTGCTTCTCGCGGCGGATTGACACTACAAAGCGGCCAAAATGTCGGACAGGTTGTCGATGATGGTGTCGGCGGCGGACTGATCCAGGTTGACGCCCTCGTGCGGACGCAGTGCCAGGACGCGGGCGCCGGAGCGCTTACCGGCCTCGATGCCCAAAGGCGAGTCCTCGATAACCAGGCACTCGGCAGGCTCCACCCCCAGCGTCTCCATGGCACGCAGGTAGATCTCGGGGTCGGGCTTAAACGCACTGCACTCGTGACCGCTGATGGTGTAGTCCAGCACGTCGGCAATACCGGCAATCCCCACCAGCTCGTCAATGAGCTCGCGATAGGACGAGCTTGCGATGGCACACTTCACGCCGCGCTCGTGCAGCTCACGCATCACCGGCTCCGTCTGCTCGTTGAGAAGCTCGGCATACGGAACGGGGTGGTCCAGGCTGTAGACCTGCTTGTACTCCACGCGCAGGCGCTCGCGCAGCTCAACATCGTCGGGCACCAGCGCCTTCCAGATGGCGGGCTCGTTAGACCCCGAAAGATCGGGGATCTCGTCAAAGTGGAAGCCCTTCTCTTCCATAAATGCCACGCGGCGACGGTTGTAGAACCACTCGGTATCGACCAGCACGCCGTCCATGTCAAACAGCACTGCCTTGATCATACGCATCTCCTTTCGATAGCAAAAAAGGGGACGGGGCGCAAACCCCATCCCCTCTCAATCAACCCGTAAGGTCTACTTACTTGTGATTAGTAGGAAAGCTTCCACATGTAGCGACGCATGGTCAGCGGGTGCTGACGGGCCTCGGCGATCTGGTTGCCGTACTCGCGCATAACGGCGAGGTGCAGCAGCGGGTTGAAGTAGGTGACGACGCTTGCCGGCACGGCGTCGGCCAGGCCGTAGTCCTTGGAGTCGATCAGAGCGACCTTGGCGCCCATGCGCTTAAGGAAGGTGAGGGCGCGGGCGTCCATCGGACGGGTGGCACCATCGGACATGAAGAAGACGTAGGGCTTACCCTCGGTGGAAACCTCGAACGGGCCGTGGAAGTACTCGCCGGTGTTGTAAGCGGCGGCGTCGATCCACTGCATCTCGGTGAACAGGAAGGCGGCGTGAGAATAAGCCATCTTCTCGGAAGCACCGGAGGCCATGAAGTAGATCATCTCGTCGTCCTTGAAGTCCTGGGCGAACTGCTTGGCGAGGCCCTTGGCGGACTGAGCGGCGTTCTCGCAGAGCTCGAAGACGTTGGTGAGGCCGGTGATCATGTCCTCGTAGTGGTCATAGCCCTCGGTCTGCTGAAGGATCTCGACAGCAAGAGCGATGGCGTAGCCGGGCTTCTCGCACTTGGCAGCGTAGTTGGCGTGGAAGCCGTGAACGATGACGTGGTCGGCGTCGACGGTCAGAGCGGAGCCAGCCTTGTTGGTGAGGGAGACGACCGGACAGTTGTGCTTCTTGGCGGTCTTGTTGGCCTCGACGGTCTCGGGCGTGGAGCCACCCAGGGAGCAGGTGATCACGAAGGTGTGCTCGTTGACCCAGGAGGGCGTGTCGTAGTTGAACTCGTTAGCGGTGAAGATCTGAACGTTCAGCTTGTCCGTGTTGTTGGCCAGGAAGTACTTGGCGGGGTAAAGGTCGGACATGGAAGCACCGCAGCCGACGAAAGCGACGCTGTGGATCTCGTGGTTGGACAGGACGTCAGCGACGATCTGCTTAGGGAGGTTAAGGTCGATCTCGTACATCTGACACATTCCTTTCGATTTGTTGCGGCGTCACATTGCCGGACGCTCGCAGGGTTACCGTAGTTAGGACCGAGTCGCCGGCCCGTTGAGGATGTGACAAAGGGACTATCCCTTTGTCACATGTTAGGGATGGAAGCCTGCCTGGGGTATGGGATGCCAGGCAGGCCCCCGGGGGAAGCGCTGGGTCGCGGCTAGGCCAGGATGCCGGCCGCGGAGAGGGCGATACCGCCCACGATGGCGATCACGAGAAGCCAACCGGTGTTGACGTTCTTCTTGATGAGCCAGTACATAAGGCCGGTGAGGCCAAGGGAGATCATCTGGGGCATCATGCCGTCCAGGATGTCCTGGATCACGACGGTGCCGTCAGCGAACTGCAGCGGGGTGGTGGCGCCGATCAGCGTAGCGATCATGCCGCCCACGGACATAAGACCCACGATGCCGCAGACATACATGAGCTTCTCCATGAGATCGCCGCCCTGAAGCTTGCTCAGGTACTCGTGGCCGCCCTGATAGCCCATCTTGGCTGCGAACCAAGTGATCAGCACAGAGGGGACGATGGAGATGAGCATGGCCAGGATCGGGCCCATGATGGAACCCTGCTGAGCCAGCTGAACGCCCAGACCAAAGGCGATAACACGGATGGTGCCCTGGAATAAGGAGTCGCCGATGCCGGAAAGCGGACCCATGAGGGAGGTCTTGACCGCGTTAATCGAATCGGGATCGAAGTTCTCGGGATTCTTGGCGTACTCCTCCTCCATGGAGGCGGCGAGGCCCAGGATGAAAGCGCTCGTCTGCGGGGTGCAGTTGTAGAACGCCATGTGACGGTGGTAAGCCTCTTTCTTAGCAGCGAGCTGCTTGGGGTCGGACTCGTCCGGATAGAGGCGATCGAGCGTGGGAACCATGCCGTAGAGGAAGCCCATGTTCATCTGACGCTCGTAGTTCCAAGAGGCCTGGATGGCCCAGGAGCGCCAGAAGAACTGGCTGACCTTCTTGTTCAGGGACACGTCCTTGGTTGCGGTTGCCATAGTGTGTTCCTCCTTAGTCTTCGTCGTCTTCGAGCGGATCGTAGTCGGAATCGACACCGGCGGCTGCATGGGAACCGTTGAACTTGAAGCCCATGAAGACGACAGCCAGGCACACACCGATCAGAGCGACCGCGATGACGGACAGGTTGAGGTAAGCGGCGAGCAGGAAACCGATGAACAGGAACGGAGTCATACCCTTCTTGATCATCATGGTGAGCAGCAGGGCCAGACCGTAGGCGGTCATGATCTTGGTCGAGACGTTCAGACCAACGGACAGCCACTCGGGAACCATGTTGACGATGGCTTGGACCAGGTCGGTACCGACAAAGACGGCCAGGAAGATCGGCAGGAAGTACATGATGGCGTACAGACCGGAGCCGGCGCAGATGTGCATGCGATAGGCGGTCTTGAACTTGCCGTTATCAATCGCGCTATCGGCCACATGCGTGAGGGCGGCGATGATGGAACGGAACACGATGCCGAGCAGCTGACCCAGGACGGCGACCGGGATGGCGATCGTCATGGCGGTCTCGGCGGAAGCATCGGTCAGGCACGCAAAGGCAGCGGCCACGATGCCGCCCAGGACCATATCGGGCGGAACGGCGGCGCCGACCTGCACCAGGCCCATGGACACGAGCTCGACGGCGGCACCGACGGCAAGGCCGGTGGGCACATCGCCCAGCAGCAGACCGACGAGCGTAGCGCCAACGAGGGGCTGCTCGAAGTTAAGACGACCGAGCAGGCGGGAGTCCCACATGCAGAACACGCCGACGAGGCCGACGAGCACCGCACTGATGAACGTATTCATACCCTTCTCCTTTCAGTCAGGCAAAAGCCTGGTTGATTACAGCTTGGCGTCGATGTCGACGCTCTGATACGTGGGGGTCTGCTGGACGTAGAGCTTGATGCCCATGTCGAGCAGCTGGTTGACGTCGGCCTTCTGGGTGGCGTCGAAGAAGACGGAGCTGTCCTTGCCGCCGACCTGATCGGCACCGTCGTGGTTGGCGGTGGCGCCCAGGTTGATGGCGTCGAGCTTGTAACCCTGGCAGAACTGCAGCATCTCGGCCGTGTTGCCAAAGACGAACATGACGCGCTCGCCGAGGGTGTTGAGCTTGTCCATCTTGGCGAGGGCACGCTCGACGGTGAAGACGTTCAGGCGCACGCCCTGGGGCTTGGCCAGCTTAAGAGCGCCCTTCTTGATGTCATCGTTGGCGGCAGCGTTGTCGACGACGATGATGCGCTCGGCCTGAACCTTGGTGGTCCAGGTAAAGACGACCTGACCGTGCAGCAGACGGTAGTCAAGACGTGCGAGGACGATCTTGGCGGGACCGGAGCTGTGACGGGGCGCCTTAGCCTTCTTGGCGGGAGCCGCGGCAGCCTCGACCGGTGCGTTGGGGTTGGTCAGACCGGTGCGGGCCTCGTTGATGAGGGCCGCGAGCTCGGCACCCTTGACGGGGGCGGGGCTCATAGCGAGCGTCAGTGCCAGCGGAATGTTGAAACCGCTGATCACCGTGAATGCCGCACCGTTGCGGGAAAGCTCGACCATGCTGTTGTTGACCGAGCTGCCGAGCATATCGGTCAGCACATAGACGGTGTCGTCCGCGTTGAACGTGGCGATCATGGCGTCCACCTTGTTGGTGATGGGCTCCTTGTCGTCACGAGCAAGCGACACGACGTGGACGTTCGACACGTCGCCGAGAACCATCTCGAGCGTGTCTTTGGCGCCTGCGGCCAGGCCGCCATGAGATGCGAGAATGATCTGATTCATCTTGCCTCCTCCTTTTCGTTATGGTCATTATAACGTCTTATACGTTGCGGATATTGATAATTATTATATAAACCGTTCGCGGGTGAAAAACGACCGTTGGCGGGTTTAACGCAATCGAAACGATGGTCTTGGGTAGGTCGGCGCTGGCTAGGCACCGCCCGGCCAAACGCCGGGCGCTACCTGCTCAAACACTCCGCCAATCCCCTATCGCACGAAGTACCAGGGGCTTTCCTGCACGGTGGGCTCCAGCGTAATGCCCGTGCGCTCGCGGAACAGATCCATGTCCTGCGATTTCTCCGTCCACCACGCGTTGGGCTTAAAGGTCATGCTCTCAATGACATGGCCGACAAACACACTGTTGCGCATCTTGGAAAAGTCGGTGTTCATGATCACGATGGACGCGAGCACCAAAACGATGCCCAGAACCTTGATCGCACCGGCGGGCTCGGCGTAGACACCAATGCCCAGCAGCACGGTGACGACCGTCTCGAATGACATTACGACGGGAACTTTCGACGTCTCGAGCCCCATGGACAGACCCTGCATATATAAGACATAGGCCACGGCTGTGGGGATGAGTCCAAAGCCAAGGAACAGCAGCAGCAGCTGTGGCGACATTGCCGCGGCGACATCTGGCCACGGAGCCGCGATAGCCGCCATAACCGCACCGCCAAAAACAAGGCCCCAAAACGTGACAGCCAGCGGGTGGACCGTCTTGGTTGCTATCCGGCTAAACACCGCGAGCGACGCGCCACAAAAGCCCGCAATCACGCCCGACGTGACGCCCCAAACCGAAAAATGAAAACCGGAAAGGTCGCCATCGGTCACTGCAAGTACACAGCCACCGATGTTAAAAGCGATGGCAACGAGCTTGTTGGGAGTCACATCCTCGCGATAAAGTACGCGGCCGAGCATGACGCCAAACACCGGCGAGGTGTAGAGCAGCACCGAGGCCGTGGACATGCCCACCTCGCCCATGCACTCGTAATAAAGCGTGTTAGCGGTGGCGAGGCCGATAATGCCAAGAAGCGCACAAGGAACAAGCTCTTTAGGACTTGCCTTGAACAGTGCCAGGGGACCCGATGCCTTTCCCTCACGAGCACCTCCCTGGCAACCCATGAATGCCAAGACCGGAGCCATTAAGACGGCACCCGACAACAAGCGAAAGGCAGCCATACTCTGGGACGTAACGCCCATGGCCGAGATGCCGTTTACAAAGATTCCGATGCTGCCCCACATAAGCGCGGCGATCAGCACCAGCACATAGCCCAGATTGCTTTTCTTCAACGCAGCCTCCTCGGTATTGTTTCCAATATGTTTCACACTACGTTATAGTCGTTATATACATTTTTCAAGGCACAAATCGGCAGACGGGAAAATCTGCTTTTCCGCTACAACCCATTAGTGCAAAGAGGCCAGGTTCATATGCACCAACTTGGTGCATATGAACCTGGCCCCAATGCACCAACCCCTTAACAAACACGACGACGCCGACGTTTTGGCAACGTCAGCGAGCGCCCGTCATTTGAGCCAAGGTGCCGTGAAATGAAAAGGCGCTGACCTTCTGGTCGCGCCTTTGAAATTGAACGGCAGATTGGCCAAATGCCGGGCGCGCAGCGTCGAGCCGTTACGCCGTTCGGTAGAACGGCGTAACTAGTAGTCCAGCTTCCACATGTAGCGGCGCGTCATGTAGTCCTTGTGGGTGACGGCGGAGAGCGCACGCATGTAGACGTTGTTGAGGATCGGGGCAAAGATCAGGTGGTTGAAGTACTCGCTCACGCTGTCCTTGATGTCGTTGAGGCCGAGCTCCTTGGCGTCGAGCTGGTAGACGCGCTCACCACCGTACTGGTTGACAAAGCGGATGCCGCGCTCGTCGTTACAGCGGCTGCGGCCGACGCTGATGAGCTGGAACAGCGAGGTGCGCTTGTCCAGGATCTCGAAGGGGCCGTGGAAGAAGTCGCAGGTGTTGATGGTGCAGGAGTCGATCTGCAGCATCTCCTGCACGTTGCAGATGCTAAAGACGTAGGCGGCACCAAAGAGCGGGCCCTGAGCCATAACGTTGATGCAGGGCTTGTCGGCGTTTTGCTCGGCCCACTTGGCTGCGAGCGGACGGGTGTACTCGACGGCCTTGCGATAGATGGGGTCGACCAGGTCGAAGGCGGCCATAGCGGTCTCGTACTCGGCATAGCCCTCGGTCTGCTGCGTGAGCTCCATGGCGATCATGGTCACGACGGCGGAGTTGGTGCGGCCCATGCAGGACTCGTCGACGGCCAGGCTGTCGTACTGAATCTTGTAGTCGCAGACCTCGGTGAGGGCGGACTCGTCAACATAGATGGCGATGGTGCTGGCGCCGTGGTTCTTGGCGACCTGGGCGGCGACGATGGTCTCCTTGGTGCCGCGCATGGACACGACGACGGCCAGGGTGTTCTCGTTGACGTAGGCAGGCGTGGCGTGCACGAACTCGTTGCTGGTGTAGCTGGAGCTCACGACCTGCGTGGCCTCGTGCTCCATAAAGTACTGGGCAGGATAGTTGCCGCCGTTGGATCCACCGGCGCCAATCCACACGACGCGCTTGATGCCGTCCTTGTCTGCCTTGTCAGCCAAAACCTGGGAGACGACGTCCTTAACCTGTTCCTGAGTAGTCATCGTGCATCAGCCTTTCTTCTCGTTTGATGCTCTTGACGGCATACAAGTTACATATATGTTTTAACGATGTCGACTAGTTGTATGCTATATTTGTCTTAGATTTTTGACTGATACAGTTTATGAAAACTGTTTACCAGCGGTTTTGTTGTTATATTGGATACATGCTTGATTAAGCAAGCATACAGGTTAGATACAGGTTGATCGCATGAGCGCTTCGTCTAAAAAGAAACTGACCCAATACGAGCGTCTGGCGGCCACACTTCGCGACCGCATCGCCGCCGGCACCTACGCACGCGAGGACAAGCTGCCGTCCGAGATGGAACTCATGGACGAATCGGGGCTGTCGCGCAGCACCGTGCGCCATGCCCTTAAGGTGCTCGTTGATGAGGGTCTGGTTCGAACCGAGCGCGGGCGCGGCGCCTTTGTGGCCGACACGCCGGCGCTCCACGAGAACAACCTGGTGTTTTCGAGCTATACGGCGCAGGTCCAGGGTCAGGGCATGAAGCCCACCACGCGCACGGTGGACTCGGGCTTTACCAAGGCGGGCGGCAGCATAGCTAAGTTCTTCGATGCCGCCGCGGGCAGCAAGCTCGTCAAACTTGTCCGCCTGCGTTATCTGGACGATGCGCCACTGTGTCTGGAGACTACTTATCTACCACCGAGCTTTGAAGCACTCATCGATCGCGATATCAATGGTTCGCTCTACGCGACGCTGCGCCAAGAATTCCATCGCGCGCCGGCACAGGGGCATAAGACCTTTGAGGTGTGCTACGCCTCGCAAAACGAGGCGTTTTTGCTCAACGTCAAGCACGGGCAGGCGCTGATCCTGATCACCGACTACGTCTACGACACCGACGGCCGCCCGCTCCATGTCTCCAAGCGCATCCAGCGCACCGACCGCGCCAAATACACCGAGCCCATCGGCTAACCTGCCAAAATAAACCTGTCCCTAAATGGTAGGTTTGGGGAGGTCGGGGAACCAGGTTGGCTTAGGTTGGTTAGGGACGCGCTCGGCTAGGACCAACTCCATCCAGCACATGTCGTACCAGCGGCCGAACTTTTGGGCGCAGCGGTCAAAGGCGCCCACCAGGCGGTAGCCCATATGGGCATGGAAATCCTGACTGTTGTGCGTCAGATACTCGTCGTCCTTGTCGTGCGGCACGGCAATGAGCGCGCACATGTTGGTGATGCCCATCGCGATCAGGCATTGCTTGAGCGCGTCATGCAGCTTGCGGCCCAGCCCGCCGTGGCGCGCGTCGCGCGCCAGGTAGATCGATGTTTCGACCGACCAGTCGTATGCTTCGCGGCTGTTGAGCGAACTCACATAGGCATAGCCTACCGGACGCCCGTCCAGCTCCATCACCAAATACGGGTAGCGCTTGAGCGTACGCTCGATGCGCCCGGCGAACTCCTCAACGCTCGGCACCTCGTATTCGCAGGTAATCGCCGTCTGGCGCACATATGGCTCATAGATGGCAAGCAACGCCGGCGCGTCTTCGGGCGTCGCTAGGCGAATCGTTGGCTCGGACATCTCGGTCATACAACCCTTCCCCAAAAGCAAAGGCCACCCTGCGCCAAACCCAGCGCAAGGCGGCCCCTCGTCATTACATCAGGCTACAGGACAGCCGCCAGCGCGTCGATGTCCTCCTGCGTCGTGGCCCAGCTGGTGCAAAAGCGCACCACCGTGTGGGTCTCGTCGTACTTTTCCCAGTACTCGATCGAGGCATGCTCGCGAATGCGGGCCATGTCCTCGTTGGGCAGAATCACAAACTGCTGGTTTGTGGGCGTCTCCAAAAAGAACTGGTAACCGCGCTCGTGCAGCACGCGACGCAGCGCCTGAGCGGTCTCAATCGCCTGGCGACCAATCTCAAAATACAGGCCATCGGTAAAAAGAGCCTCGAACTGCACACCCGTCAGACGGCCCTTGGCAAGCAGTGCGCCATGCTGCTTAATGCGCGGAATGGGATGTGCCGGGGCATGCATGCCGCAAAACACCACGGCCTCGCCGCAAAGCGCGCCGCACTTGGTGCCGCCAATGTAGAACACGTCACACAGCTGCGCCAGCTCGGGCAGGGTAATGTCGCACTCATCGGCCGCCAGCGCATAGGCCAGGCGGGCGCCATCCACAAACAGCGGAATCTCGCGCTTCTGGCACACCGCATGAATCGCCGCGAGCTCGGCCTTGGAGTACAGCGTGCCGTACTCGGTCGATAGGCTCACGTACACGGCACCCGGAAACACCGTGTGTTCGTAGCTCTCGTTTTCGTAGAACACCTGGATATAGTTCTCGAGGTCCTCGGCGTGCATCTTGCCCTCGTAGCCGGGGATGGTGAGTACCTTGTGGCCGCCAAACTCGATGGCACCAGCCTCGTGGCAGGCGACGTGGCCGGTCTCGGCGGCAACGACGCCCTCGTAGGGCGCGAGCAGCATGTCGATCACCGTCGCGTTGGCCTGTGTGCCGCCTACCAGGAAAAACACGTCGGCATCGGGCGCCTGGCAGGCCTCACGGATAAGCTGCTTGGCACGCTCGGTGTGTGCATCGGTACCGTAGCCGGGCTGCGGCTCCATATTGGTGTCGACGAGCGCTTGCAGCACTGCCGGATGTGCGCCGTGAGAATAATCGTTGTTAAACGCGAGCATGGCAATCCTCTCTTACCGGGTATCGGCCAGATGATTCAGATGGGGCTATTGTACGCCGCCCGGATAAGCAATGCGCGCGGCAAGACACTCGAGCGCCAGCACCAGGGCAAAGCCGCAGCTCACGTCACTCAAAAAATGCGCTCCGATCACGATACGGCCAAAGGCGACAAGCGCCGCGACCACAGCGGCGACCCAAAAGACCACGCGGCGGCGCGACGGCTTTTCCTTAAAGGTCGCCGCGGGAAGCCCGGCGAGCATAAGGCCGATCGCCGCGTGCGCGGTGTGCCCGCTCGCGAACGACTTAAAGCCGTCCTTGATCACGCCGGCGGCGATGTAGGCCCACTTGTCGGGGTTGCCGATCACCCACCACGGCTGAAAATTAAGCCCCGGCGTGACCTCGATCACGCGCATGCGCGGGCGCGACCACAGCGGCTTGACGATCACGTTGAGGATAATGGCCTGAGCGACCCACACGGCAAGCACCATCAACGCCCAGCGCGTGAGCTCGTCGGGGTCGGTCATGCGCGTGAGGCGATAAACGACAAGGTTAGCAGCGATGATCAGCACAAACGTCAGCACCAACTGAGCTGCGACGAGTTTGCCGCCGACCCGCAGGGACGAAACGACCTCGTAGCCAGTCAGGCCGACGTTGACGAGGATGCCGAGCACGGCGAGCCATTTACTCCCCCTGGAGTCGGGGCGCACCGCGCGCACGAGCATAACGCCCGCGATACTCGCCGTCAGCTCGAACGGCAGCTCGCCGGCGGCCTCGATAAAGCGACCGTACATGCTGCCGATGTTGAACAGCGCGCTCGAGATCTGATAATCGAAGAAGCTGCCCACGCCCAGACAAAGGCACAGGACAACCGCGATAATGGCGACGTCTTTCTTATAGATGTATCCGAACATGCTTTCCTTTCGATCGGGCGTAGTTTTCAACCTGCGACGTGGCGGAGCAAAGATACCTTTGTCCCGCCACGCCACTTACCTGCTATTCGTCGTCGCTGGCACCCAGCTGCTGCAGCAGCATGAGTGCGGCCGCCACGGGGCCGGCGCCGTCGTTGGCGTCGAGACCGCGGCCCAGGCCGCTGCCCGCACCGGCGCCCGCCTTGTAGGGCACCGACAGCTTGCGGCTCTTGGGAAAGTTCACCGCACCGTAGCGGGTCTTAAGCTCAAAGGCCACCTTCTTGGGCACGTCGACGCCCAAAAACGTGATGCGCCCACCGCTGAGCGTGACGCTCTCGAGCCCCAGGCGCTCGCCGCGGATACGGATACGCGCGCGGTTGAACAGGTTGAGTCCCGCCAGCGGCAGCTCACCATGCGCGGCCTCGGTCTCCTCCTGCACCTCGTCGACACTCTCCAGGTCCTCAGCCGCCGCGAGCTTGCGGTACACGAGCACGCGCTGGTCCACCGCCGGCATGTACTCCTCGGACAAGAAGTAGTCGGCCGGCAGGTTGATGCCCACGCTCGCCGCCTCCACGCCGGCATCGTCATCGCCGCGCGCCTCGGCCACGGCCTGGCCCAACATCTGCGTAAACAGGTCAAAGCCCACGCTCGACAGGTTGCCGTGCTGCTCAGCGCCCATCAGCGAACCGGCGCCGCGAATCTCCAGGTCGCGCATGGCGATGCGCATGCCGCTGCCTAGGTCCTGGAACTCGGACAGTGCGGTCAGGCGCGCCGTGGCCTCCTCGGTAAGCGGCAGCTCGCCCGGGAACATAAAGTACGCGTAGGCCTGCGTGACAGAACGGCCCACACGGCCCTTGAGCTGGTAAAGCTGTGCCAGACCCAGGCGCTGCGAGTCCTCGATGATGAGCGTGTTGGCGGTCGCGTTGTCGATGCCACTCTCCACGATGGTCGTGGCGATGAGCACATCGATCTTTTTGGTCGCGAACTCGATCATCACGTCCTCGACCTCGCGCGGGCTCATCTTGCCGTGCGCCACGCCCACGCGCGCCTCGGGCGCGGCCTCGTGCACGCGTGCCACAGCGTCATCGATGGTCTTGACGCGGTTGGACACGTAGTACACCTGTCCGCCGCGACCCACCTCCAGGCGAATCGCCGCGCTCACCACGTCGGGGTCGTACTCCCCCACGTGCACGATCACGGGGCGGCGCCCAGTCGGCGGCGTGGTGATCAGGCTCATATCGCGCACGCCGCTCGTGGCCATCTGCATGGTACGCGGGATGGGCGTGGCCGAAAGCGTGAGCACGTCAATCTGCTCGCGCAGGTTCTTGAGCTGCTCCTTGTGCTGCACACCAAAGCGCTGCTCTTCGTCGATGATCACCATGCCCAGGTTCTTGGGGTTCACGTCGGCAGAAAGCAGGCGGTGCGTGCCGATCAGCACGTCGATCGTGCCCTCGGCAAACGCCTTGAGCGCGCGCTTTTGCTGCGCCGGGGTGCGGAAGCGGCTGAGCACTTCGACCTCGAGGCCAAACGGGGCAAAGCGCTCAAAGAACGTCTCGTAGTGCTGCTGGGCCAGAATAGTCGTGGGGCAGAGCACCATGACTTGGCGGCCGGAGTCCACGCACTTAAACGCCGCGCGCAGGGCGACCTCAGTCTTGCCAAAACCCACGTCGCCGCACAGCAGGCGGTCCATGGGCTTGGGCGCCTCCATGTCGGCCTTGATGTCGGCGATAGCCTCCAGCTGGTCGCGCGTCTCGTCGTAGGGGAAGCTCTCCTCCATCTCAATCTGCTCGGGCGTGTCGGGCGGACAGGCGATACCGGTAATCGACGAGCGGCGCGTATACAGGTCGACCAGGTCAAACGCCAGCTTTTTGGCATTCTTGCGCGCCTTGTTGGTGGCCCGCGTCCAGTCGGCGGTGTTGAGCCTGGTCAAGCGCGGTTTATCGCCGTCGGGACCAACGTAGCGCGTAATGCGGTCAACCTGCTCCAGCGGCACGTAGAGCTTGTCGCCATCGGCGTATTCCAGCAAAAAGTAGTCGCGTTCCTTGCCGCCCACTTCCTGGCGCGCGATCTCGCTAAAGAGCGCGATGCCGTGGGTAGCGTGCACCACATAGTCGCCCGGCTTAAACGGGAAGGTAATCTGCGTAATGTCAACCTTGCGGCGGCTGCGCGCGCGGTTGGCATCCATGCGGGCGTTGAGGTCGGCGATCGAGAACACGGCCAAATTGGCGTCGGGCACCACCACGCCCTGCGGCAGGGCAGCGTCCACAAAGGTCACGCGCCCGCGCGAGATGGTGGGCACGGCGGCGCCGGCGGCAGCCTGCGCGGCGCCCGCCTCGAGCGAGCGGGCGTTGAGCGCGTCGGCCTTACGCTCGCGAATGGAAGCATGGGCCTCCTGGCGCGCGGCACGGTCGGCGGAATCCGCCGCTGCCACGCGCACACGGTCGCCAATAGCGCCCGCGTTTTCGGGCGCGGCCGTCAGCGACTCCTCAAAGGTAATACCCTCATCGCCAAAGGTGAGCTCCATCGACTCGCGTGCACCGCGGTCGGGGATGGCAAACACGCAGGCATAGCGCTTGCCCACGACCTCCTGGATGCGCGTCATAAAGCGATTGTCCGAGCCCGCGATGGCCGGCTGCTCAATCTTGAGCTCTGCCGTCACCGCACCACCGGCACGAATCAAGCTCACGTAGTTCAAGCGCTGCTGGGCACCAAAGTCGAGCTGCTGGGCGCGCACGTACAGACCGTCCAAGCGGTCAATCCCCGCCTCGCCGGCGCGTGCCTCGATATCCTCGTAGGCGCGCAGGCAGTCGTCGAACAGCGAGCGCGGCTCGGACAGCACCACGAGCGCCTGGCCGCTCACATGCGACAGCGGGCTCACGGTCTGGCCGTACATCACCGGCAAAAAGCGGTCGAGCTCGGGCGTGACGATGCGTGCATCCACCATCTCGAGCAGCGCCGCCAGCTTACTGTCGTCCTGGCTGGCGCGGTAGAGCGCCACGTGCATGTTGTGAACGGCCTCGTCGGTGAGCGCCAGCTCGCGGCAGGGGAAGATTTCGATGCTGTCCTCGTTGCCGATGGTCTGCCCCGTGGAACTCACCATGCGGCGGATGCGATCAATCTCGTCGCCGAAGAACTCAATGCGCACGGGTGCCTTCTCCTGCGCGGGGAACACCTCGACGGTATCACCGTGCACGCGGAACAGGCCGGGCGCGTCGGCGGCACCGGCATTGGTATAGCCCATGCCCACCAGGCGCTGCGGCACCTCGTCAAAAGGGATCTCCTCGCCCACCGCAAAGGTCGTGGACTCCCAGTAGCGGCTCTCGACTGGCGGCACGCAACGCAGCAACGCGCGGGCCGAGGCAACCATAATGCAGTTGTCACCGCGCACGATGCGTCCCAGGGCCTCGCAGCGCTGCGCCACCACGGCATCGTCGGGCGCCTGCTCGCGCCACGGGTAGTCCTTGCGCTCGGGAAAGCGGCACACGTGCGCCAGGCCCACATAGGCGGCCAGGCTGCGCGCGGCGCGATCGGCAGCGTCCTCGCCGCTCACGATATAGACCGTGGGACGCGGACGGCGCGCAAACTGGGCGGCCGCCATAAGCGTGCGACCCGACTGCGACACGGCCAACGTCACGTCCTCGCCGGCATCGAGTCCGGCCTCGACGGTCTGCAGTGCCTCGGCAGTGTAGAGCTGCGCGGCTATACGGTGAATGAGCATGCTGTTCCTCCGGCATCGCAACGCCAAAAGCCCGCCGGGGCAAGCTCGGCGGGTCGTACGTCAAAGATCATTGTTTGTCATGGTAGCGTATGGAGAGGACTCCTGCTCAAGGGCAAACCCGGCCCTGCAAAAAACGCCAGACGAAGATGCATTCCGCCCTACCCCGCTACGCGCACGCTGGGGCACAAATCTGCCAGCGGACACTCGTCGCACTTGGGTTTGCGGGCATCGCAGATTTCGCGACCGAAGGTGATCCACTGATGGTTGACCGACTCCCAATACTCGTGCGGCAAAATCTTGAGCAGATCCTGCTCGGTCTTGAGCGGCTCCTTGGCATGCGTCTTGGGACTCAGCATCAGGCGGTGCGCAATGCGGTTGACGTGCGTATCCACTGCGATGCCTTCCACGATGCCGTACCCCACGTTGAGTACGATGTTCGCCGTCTTGCGCCCCACGCCCGGCAGCTTTACAAGCTCCTTCATGTCGGCCGGTACCTCGCCGCCGTAGTCAGCAACGATCATCTGGGCGGCCTCCACGGCATGCTTGGCCTTACTCTTATAAAAGCCGAGTGACTTAATGGTGTCCGCCACGTCAGCCACGCTCGCCCCGGCCATGGCCTCGGGCGTGGGCCACTGGGCAAACAGCCGCGGCGTCACCTTGTTGACCTGCGCGTCGGTCGTTTGCGCCGAGAGTAGCACCGCGATCAGCAGGCGGAAGGGATTCTCGTGGTCCAAAAAGCACTCGACCGGGCCATAGCGACGGTTGAGGCGCTCACACACCTCGATGGCGCGCTCGCGCTTGGCGGCATTGGTCTCGCGTGGCATAACGACTCCTCGGCTCAACGGCACAATAAACTTATGGGCACAATTGTCCCACGTCCTAGACGCTTACGCCTCCAAGAATGCGCCGGTCTGACGGCTCCACAGACTCGCGTACTCGCCACCCGCCTCGACGAGCTGCACATGCGTGCCGTCCTCGACGATCTCGCCATCCGCCAGCACCACGATGCGGTCGAGCGCCGCCACGGTGGACAGGCGATGCGCCACCACAATGGAGGTGCGGCCGCGCATCAGGTTCTCGAGAGCTTCCTGCACCAGCGCCTCGGACTCGCTGTCCAGGGCAGAGGTCGCCTCGTCGAGCACCAGAATCGGCGCGTCGGTGAGAATCGCGCGGGCGATGGCCACGCGCTGACGCTGGCCGCCCGAGAGCTTGACGCCGCGCTCGCCCACCATGGTGTCAAAGCCACGAGGCAAGCGGTCGATAAACTCCAGGGCGTTGGCCAGGCGCGCAGCCTCGCGAATCTGCTCATCAGTGGCGTTGGGACGACCGTAGGCAATGTTTTCTCGAATGGAGCGGTGGAACAGCAGCGCTTCCTGCGGCACGTAGGCAACCTGGCGGCGCAGGCTCTGCTGCGTGCAGCGCGAGACGTCCTGGCCGTCCACGAGCACGCGGCCGCCCTGGACATCGTCCAGGCGCAGCAGCAGCTTGGTGAGCGTCGTCTTACCCGAGCCCGATTTGCCCACCAGGCCCACGCGCTGGCCCGCCGCCACATGAAGTGTCAGGTCATCGAACACGTTCTCGCCCGCCGCAGCGTCACGGTACGCAAAGCTCAGGTGCTCAAAATCAATCGCGCCCTCGCTCACCTTGAGCTCGGGGGCATCCGGGTCGTCTGCCACCAAGCGTGGCTCGTCCAGCACGCGCGTCATCTCGGCCGCATCGCCCAAAGCGCGGTTGATACGCTGCATCATGGAACTCGCGTAGTTCAGGCGCATGGTGAGGTTATAGGTGTAGGTAAAGATCATGACGAGCGAGCCGGCCGAGATGCCAAACCACGCGTTGCCGCCCGCCACGAACACACTCACCACGGCCATGGTGATGACGATAAGGCCCGAGGTCGTAAAGTTGCGCTGCATCATGGCGTGCATCGAGACCGTCTCGGCGTCGCGCGCGGCGCGGTCGGCAGTATCGAACAGATCGCGTTCAAAGCCCTCGCGTCCGCAGGTCTTGACGGCCAAGATGTTCGTGACCGCGTCGGAGAGCACGCCCGAGAGCTTGTTCTGCGCGGCGGACGTCGCGGCCGAAAGCGGCATGATGCGCTTGTACATAAGCCAGACAAACGCGATGTAGACGACCATGATGCACACCAGGATCACGGTAAACGTCGGCACCACCGGGGCGAGTGCGGCCACAGTGCAGATGACCGAGGTGATGGTGGGGATGAGCGAATACACCGTCACGTCGACCAGACCCGTGTAACCGCTCATAAAACGGCTTGTCTGGCTCACAAGCGATCCGCCAAAGCGGCTGGTATGGAATGTCATGGATTGATTGGAGAGCGTATCGAAGCACAGGCGCGCCAGGTGATAGTTGCCCGCAATCTCGAGCTTGTAGACGGTGTAGTCCTGCAGCTTGGAGAGGATCTGGCCTGCCAAGTTGACGAGCACGAGCGCCAGGATATAGGGGCCGAAGACCTCAAACACCTGGTCACCCGCCACGGGGCCGGCCTGGACGCGGTCGACGATGAGGGCCATCACGTAGGTGTTGGAAAACGTGAGCAAAAAGATGTAGCCCGCCGACGAGAACACCGAGAGAAAGACGATCAGCGGCTGCGTGCGCGTGACGTCCCAAAAACGCTGCAGCGTGCGGCGCACGGTGGAGCGTTTGAGCGGACTGGTGCTTCTCTGAGACATGGGCTTCCTTTCGCGTCTGATAGGGCGAAACGCCATTGTTGCACATTGAAGCGCACTTCAGGCAAGCACGATGCGAAAAGCAGCGGGGCACCCGCGTTTACACCGGCGCCCCGCCGTCAGATGCAGCTAGTCCTCGTCTTTTTGGCCTGCGAGCAGCTCCGCGGATGTGAGCCCCAAAATCTCATCGGCTTGGTCGGCATCCTCCAGCGCGTCGATGTCCTTGAGCTTGCGCTCCATGACGTTGGTGCGCGTGGTAATGATGCCCTCGACCGTTTTGCCCGCGGTCTCGATCTGCTGCTGGGCGCGGCGCAGCGCCGCCTGATAGCGCGGCAGCTCGGCCTTGACGGCGGAGAGCACGCGCAGCACGTCGTCGGTACGTTTTTGCAGCCTAAACGTCTGGTAGCTCATCTGCAGGCTGTTGAGAATGGCCGCCATGGTGCTGGGGCCGGCAACGTTGACGTGATAGTCGCGGCCCAGGGTCTCGATAAGCCCAGGGCGCGTGACGACCTCGGCGTACAGGCCCTCAAACGGAACGAACAGGATGCCAAAGTTGGTGGTCGCGGGCACACTCAGGTACTTTTCGCAGATGTCCTTGGCCTCGCGCTTGACCATGGTGTCGAGCGTCTTGCGCGCAGCCGCCACGGTCTCCGCATCGCCCGACTCCTGCGCGTCGAGCAGATGCTCGTACGCATCACCCGGGAATTTGGAGTCAATCGGCAGCAGCACGGGGTCGCCCTCGTCTACCGGCAGCTTGACGGCAAACTCAACACGCTCCGAGGCGCCGGGCTTGGTGGCAACGTTTTCCAGATACTGGTCGGGCGTAAGGATGTCCGCCAGGATCGCGCCCAGCTGCACCTCGCCCAAAATGCCACGCGCCTTCACATTGCCCAGCACGCGTTTAAGGTCGCCCACGCCGGTGGCGATAGACTGCATGTCGCCCAGGCCCTTGTACACGGCCTCGAGCTGGTCGCTCACCTGCTTAAACGATGCCGACAGTCGGTCGTTGAGCGTGCGAGAGAGCTTCTCGTCCACCGTCGCACGCATTTGGTCGAGCTGCACGTTGTTGTCTTTGCGGATGGCGCCCAGCTGAGCATCGACCGTCTCGCGCACCTTGTCCAGGCGATGCTCGATGCCTTCGCGGTTGGCGCCAAGCTGTTGGGCCGTCTCGCGGCGCAGGTCATCCATACGGTCGCCGGCCTGCGAGAACTCGCGCGCAATGGTCAGGTAGCGCTGCTGCTCTACGGCGGCGTCGGTCGTCTGCTGCTGCGCGATGGCATTTGCCGTGCGGCGGGTTTCGGCCAACGCGACGTTCAGGGTGTCGAGCGTGCTGTTGGCCTGCTCGAGCGCTACCAGCGTTTCCGCGCTACTGTCGCCACGCTCCCGCAGCTCGGCACGCAGGCTCTTGAGCTGGAGGGCGCAAGCCACAGCAACCCCCACCGCCACCAAGGCGATCACAACAAGCACAATATCAATAGCAGACATAAACTCCGCCCAACAAACCCAATCGAGCACCAATCAAAACCGCGATCAATCTTACCCTGTCAAACGCAGCTCATGTCCAATCGAGTGCAGACAAGTTACCTTTGCGCTATGGGTGCTGGTCCGCTAGCTCTCCCAGCTGGCGCGGATGGTTGCTGCGACATCCCCCAAGCGCTGACCAAGAGCTGCCAAGTGCTGAAGTACCTCATTGGGCGAGGCGCCGTTGAGGATGCACGTGAGGGCATATGAGGCCAAGAAGATTGTCGCGAGCCCCAGCGGGATCAGCACGATCATCGCCAGCGTACGCAGGCGCTGGGCCCAGCGACGGTGACGCGCACGACGTTTATCGAACGCGAGCTCCTGCGCATATGAATCCTGCTGTACGGAATAGGCCTCTGGCGCCGATTCACACCCGGGCACAGCTGCAGGTACAGCAGCGGGCACGACATTTTGCGCAAAGGGCTGGGCTGCCGCCCCTTGCATTTGCATCTCCATGAGTCGTTGCTGCTGACGCAGCATGCGCTCAGCTTGTCGCTGCGGAGTCTCAAGAAACAGATCCATGCTGGCCTCCAAAATCGGAGCATTCGACGCTTACGACCAGCATCCCGCACCGCCATGACCGCGACAACGCAATCGCCGGCAATAGCCACAAAGTTTCTTTTGCTCAAAAGCTGTCGAAAAGCTCAACAACTCCCCTACCAGCACTTTCTCTGAGCTTTTTTCGCCAGCAATCTTTTGGCCTTCCACTCTTACGCCAACTGACCAAAATCTAACCAAAAGCTTGACGAAAAATGTGAAGGCCGGGACCACACACAAAAACGTGCCGCCCCAAAAGGGGCGGCACGCAAACTAACCTATGGGCCAAAACTCGTTGGCAAGCCCGCGCCGTCAGGCCCGCGGTGCATGCCTTTGCCTCGCGCGACCCTGCGGAGCCGTGAGCGAGAGGGAAAGGAATGCGCCGCGGGCCTGACGCCCGGAGCGGTGAGGCCAGCAGTTGCCCCGCGCTCCGCAGTCGGTGAAAGCAGATTACATGCCCGCGAGACCTCGAGCTGCGGTGGCACACATAAACGCCAGGACTAGGATCACGAGTGAGCCCGCGATGTCGACCAGCACGCCCATTGCACGGCGCTCAAACAGCCAGCTCTCAAAGTGCGGGGCAACGTTGCGCCAAACACGCCACAACAAGATACCCATGCCGATGACGCCGGGAATATTGAGCAGCAAGATCTCGGAGCACAGAAGGCCAATCAGGTTGCCGGCGGCAAAACCAGCGTCGCCCTCGCAGTATTTGCGATAGACCATGTATAGCATGTACGCCGCAAACGGCTGCAGGCACGCAGAGATAAACGTGACCACCATCGAGGGGTCCTGCGAAAAGACATCGGTGAGCTTATCCACGCTCGTGGCGTCCTTCGAGGCCAGGAACAAACCGATGACCACCACGGGCACCACACCCAAGATGACCTCGACCATCGTGAACAGCTTGGCAGTCAAGTCCTCGCTCGCCGAATTCAAATGAGGCGCCCACTCAGGATGAGCATGCGCACCGGCTTTCTTCTTATCGGCACGCTCTGCCTTGCCGCCCTCAACAACCCGACGCTCAGGATCCTTACGAGTCCCAGCAGCAGCCACCCGAGCCCGAGATTTCTTACCCATAACCAACACCTCACAAGAGGAAACGAATAGCCAACGCTACCCAGTGTGCCCCCTAAGCAACGTCACCGCCCCAACTGGCCCCATACAAAAACGTGCCGCCCCAAAAGAGGCGGCACACAAACTTCTAATCAGCTTTTCAGTAGCGAGCACGTGACGACCCAACGCCGGGGCGCGGGGCGGGGAGATACCTTTCCCTCGCGCGACCCTGCGGAGCCGTGAGCGAGAGGGAAAGGTATTTCCCCGCCCTGCGCTCCGCAGCAGCCAGCGCCAAGCGCTAGTAGTTCACCACTTGCTCCTCAAAGTACGCCTTGGGGTGGTTGCACACCGGGCACACCTCAGGCGCCTCAGCACCCACATGCAGGTGCCCGCAGTTCAGGCACTTCCACACCTTTACGCCCTCGCGCTCAAACACCTCGCCCGACTCAATGCGCTCGACGAGCTTGTTGTAGCGCTCCTCGTGGGCCTTCTCGACGGCGGCGACGCCACGGAACTTCTCGGCGATCTCGGCAAAACCCTCCTCCTCGGCGGTCTTGGCAAACTCGTCATACATCGTGGTCCACTCGTAGTTCTCGCCCGCGGCGGCGTCGCGCAGGTTGTCCAGAGTGCCCGGAACGGCGCCGTCGTGCAGATATTTAAACCACAGTTTGGCGTGCTCGGACTCGTTACCCGCCGTCTCGGCAAAGATATTCGAGATCTGAACGTAACCGTCCTTTTTAGCCTTGGATGCATAGTAGCGATACTTGGTGTGCGCCTGGGACTCACCGGCAAAAGCGGTCTCGAGGTTCTTCTTGGTCTGAGAGTTCTCAAAATCCATAGGTGTACTTCCCTTCAACACATGCCGCCTATAGACTTTGAGCGGCTTTGTCTTTAGGATGCCCTCATGCCGAGAATTTAAACCTTATAATCCTGTTCTTCAGATTCGAGCGAGCTATACACTCAGCCAACGATCGCCCTCGGAGCGGCAAAAGCCCTCGCGCTCCAGATCGGCAAGAATACTTGCAACCAGCTCGCGCTCGACCGGTTTCCGGCCGGCTGCCGCCTCCATCTCGTTAACGCCAGCAACGGCTTCATCGAGCGTAATACCTGCCGGCTGCCCATCGCGCGCCGCCAGCAGCATGCGCACAATGTGGGCGCGCTTTTGGCGACGCGAGCCCTCAAACTTGGACTGACGACTATAGCTCGCCGACCGCCTGGACGGATTGGGCAGCGTCTTTTTAAGATACGCGCCGTAATCCAGCAACGCGTAATACCACGCGCGCGGCGTGTCGGCATCGTCTTGAGGCGCGGCAAAGGGCGCAATCTCGTCCGCCACCGCACCGGGGGCCGCCGGACAGGCGGCTTGGATCAGCGGCACCAGCTCGCGATCGGGAACGGCCGGCACATCGGGAAAGAAATGATGCAAAAAGACCGTGCGCACGTTGGTCTCCAGATACACGCCCGGAAGATCGAATGCAAACGAACGGATGCCCTGCGCCGTTGCCGGGCCAATGCCGGGCAGCGCGACCAGATCGTGCGTCTCGCGCGGAAACTCCCCGTCCCAGTCCTCCACAACGCACTGTGCAGCCCTGTGAAGCGCCAGGGCGCGGCGATTGTAGCCCATCCCCTGCCACGCATCCAAAACATCGGAAGGGGCGGCCTGAGCAAGCGCCTGGACAGTCGGAAAGCGATCGAGCCACGCCGGCATGCGCGTCTCCACGCGCGGCACCTGCGTCTGCTGCAGCATGACCTCGGAGAGCCAGATGATATACGGGTCGCGCGTGCGGCGCCACGGAAGGTCGCGATAGCGCAGAACCCCTTCCGAACGAATCATCGAACGAAAGGGGTCCTGAATCATGACAATGCTCCTTATGCGGCGCTATTCCTCCCGGCAAGCATACGCGCAGGCGGCGTACTCGGGAAACGCATCGCGGTCGGCGAACTTGGGATCGACGGCCGGGAACTGGCGATGGGAGACGATATCGTCGAGCGAAACGGAATCGAGATAGTCGCGCATCAGCGCCTGGGCTCCGGCCCACAGGGGATGATAGCAGCACGCGCCCATGCGCGCACAGTCGCCATCGGGCGCGGTGCAGTCGTTCATGACCATGGGACCCTGAACGGCCTCTACAACCTGACGAATCGTGACATCGTCGGGGCTCACCTTAAGGCGCATGCCGCCATGAACACCGCGCAGGCTCTCCACAATGCCGGCCTGAACCAAACCGTGCTGAATCGAACGGGCAAACGAATACGGAACATTGACCTCTTCGGCAGCAGTGCGAACAGAAAGCAACCGCTCCGGCTCCTCGGCAAGCATCGCAAGCATGCGAAGGGCATAATCAGTCTTCCTCGATATGTCCATGTTTCCCCTTTCAAGGAATACGAACAGCTCGAACGAGCTCCGGGGCCGAGCTTGTGTCGAGACGCCAAATGACCGCCTGAACAACCAAAATATAAAATGGGTGTCCACTGAATGCCGCACTTGAAGACTGGCTGAATCAGGTACGGCCTAAAGTGCAATTTAGTATAACCGAACCCCCTGCTTCATTGAACAGATGTTGCGCAACAAACCCCCTGTTTGAACACATATATCAGTAGAGGCTGGCTCGCTCGTTGCAAATGCGGCGATTTGGATAAAGAGGCATATGAAATCGATGACCTATTAAACGCAAAAAGCCACGTCCGAAGACGTGGCTTTAATTGCGTTGGCGGGAAGTACGGGGCTCGAACCCGCGACCTCCGACGTGACAGGCCGGCGCTCTAACCAAACTGAGCTAACTCCCCAGGCAGTCGTTCGCGTTTGTTTCCGCTCGCGTGCGCTGCGGGGATTAGTATACACAGAAGTCTGTCCGCCGCGCAACAACTTTTTTGAAAAATTTTTTCGGTCCCTCCGGGAGGGTCTCCGGGGCCGAGGGCGGGGGTTAAGTTTGCTGCTCTACAGTCCTGCGCAAGACGGAAAGCACATTAAGTGCTTTCCTTTGCGTGCGGAACTCGCGACAAACTTAACCCCCGCCCTCGGCCCCGGAGACCCTCCCTGCCGTCACATTGTTCAACCAGTTTTGCGGGCGTGCGCCGCTGCGCGGCTAGCCCGCGTGCTCCTCGGCGGGGTTGGTCTGATTATTCTTGTTGAAACTCGGCCTTTGGCTCATAAAAAACGGGAGATGCAGTTTTACATCCCCCGTTTTTGTTGCGGTTAGTCCAAGTCAATAAACTTGGTGCTTATGACATGGCCGTCTTTTACGAGCATTCTGGCCATGGTGGGGCCTCGGGTGCCTCTGGGGTAGCTGGCGCTGCCTGGGTTGAGGACCAGGCAGCGGCCCACTTGGGCTTCTTTGGTTACGTGGGTGTGGCCGTTGATGGCTACGTCTACGGATCCCACCGGAAGGTCTTCGCGGTAGTGGGCCACGGCGAACTTGAGTCCTTCGTAAGTAAAGAGTGCCAAGCGGTCCACATCGGGACCGTAGTCGCGGTAGTAGTCGTTATTACCCAGCACCGCTCGCACGGGGGCGATGGTGCGCAGGTGCTCGTAGTCCATCTCCGACGTAAGGTCGCCGGCGTGGATAATCAAATCCGCACCCTTAAGCTCGTCCAGGAGCGCAGGCGAAAGATAGCCGTGGGTGTCCGAGATAATGTCGATACGCTTGGCGCTTGCACTGTTCATGGGATCCCTTCCGCAAAACGATTTGGTGCATTCATGCAAAAAGCCCCACGGCTCCGCAGACGATTTTGGTCTACAGGGCTGCGGGGCCAGTGTACTAGAGGCTCAGGGCCTTTTTGAGCGGTACGACACGACGGCGCGAAACCGGTACGCGTTCGTCAACGCCCGTAATGCCCAGCTGGATAGCGCCCGAGGGAACCGTCTCGACGTCGGTGACACACGCCAGGTTGACGATATAGCGGCGGTGAACGCGGAAGAAGCCAAAGTCACAGAGCTTGGCCTCGAACTGTGCCAGCGAGGTCGTCGACAAAAAGCGATCGTCGACCGTATAGATGCAGGAGTAATCGTCCTTGGCCATGATAAAGCGAATGTCGTCCACGGGGATGAGGACCTTGCGGCCGCCCTTTTCCACCGGAATGCGCTCGATGGTCACCTTGCTGTCCGTGACAGGCTTGGCGCGTTGCATAACCTTATCGATTGCTCGATCCAGACGAGCCTCCTCGACCGGCTTCATCAGATAGTCGACGGCATCCACATCAAACGCCTCGACCGCATGATCGCTGTATGCGGTTACAAATACGATCGCCGGCGGATTCTTAAGCTTATGCAGTGCCTCGGCAAGTTGCAGACCCGAAGCGCCAGGCATCGAAATATCGAGGAACACGACATCGACGCGGCTCTCCATAAGCATCTCGATGGCGGAGCGAACGCTCGACGCTTCTGTGATCGTGCCGATCTTGCCCGTCTGCTCGAGCAAGAAGCGAAGTTCCGATCGGGCCGGGGCCTCATCATCCACAATCATCGCACGCAGCATAGGGATAAAACCTTTCGTCAACTAACTACGTCGGGCATCCGCCAACTAGCGTTAAACCCATAACTTATTATTCTACTCTTGAATGTCGAAGATGCTCTCCGACAAATCGAGATGCAGGAGCACTTTAGTACCCTTGCCCGGGGCCGATTCGACGCGCGTATAGGAGTGCGGCCCATAAAAGCGATGGATGCGCTCCGAAATATTGTGCATGGCCACACCGGCGCCGCCGCCCTGCGGGGAGTTGGCGTCGGGACGGGCGGAGCGTTCGTCAAACAGTCTGGCAGCGGTGCCTTCGTCCATGCCCACGCCGTCATCGGCGACCGCAATCAAAATCGCATCTTCGCCATCCCTGTGGACCGACACATCGATCCCCAGCGCATCGCCGTCGCCCATACCGTGGCGCACGGCATTCTCGACGATCGGCTGGATTACAAATGCCGGCACCAGCGTGTCCTCGACGTCCTCGGACACGTCGAAGGTCGCTAGCACGCGATCCTCGCCAAAACGCGCCTTCTCAAACGTCAGGTAGCGTTTGGTCTGTGCGACCTCGCGCGACACGGGAATGAGCGAGCCCGAATTGTCGAGCGTGGCGCGATAGAACGAGGAGAACTCGCGCAGCAGCTCGCGGGCGCGCAGCGGGTCGGTACGCGTAAACGACGCGATGGTATTGAGCGTGTTGAACAGAAAATGCGGGTTGATCTGCGCCTGCAGGGCACGCACCTCGGCACGGGCCGTGAGCTCCTTTTGCACCTCGAGCTCGTGGATGGCGAGCTGCGTGGACAGGATCTCGGCAAAACCCGAGGCAAGCGCGTACTGAGTGCGGTCGACGGCACGCGGGGTCTTGTAGTAGAACTTGAGCGTGCCGACGGTGCGGTCGCCCACCTTGATAGGAGCGATGATGCCGGCAGGAACATGGTTGTGCGAGCCATCCGAACCCACCACGTCCACCACACGGTTGAACGACTGGACGATACCGTGCTCGATGACGTAGCGCGTGGCAAGTGTGTGGATGGGCGAATCGGGCAGTAGCTTTTCCTCGAACTCGCCCGCGCAGGCCAGCACGTTGCCCTCGTCGGTGATGGCAACCGTCATGGCGCGCGTCTCGGGCAAAATACGCTGGCACACCAGACGCGCCGACTCCTGCGTCAGGCCGCCTTTGATGTCCTCGAGCATGGCAGAGGCCACCGAGAGTGTCTCTTCGGTGTACTGCGAACGCACCGAATCGGGATTGAGCGTCAAATAGATAAAAATGCACAGAAAGATGCACAGCAGTGCGCAGGCGACCACGGTCGCGATTGGCTCGATTCCGGTCGCCAGGGCGAAAATAAAGTACACCAGCACGCAAATGGCGCAGACAACGGCGATCACGCGAAAGATTGATATTGAGTTATCGCGCTGGGCGCGGCGGTCGATCATTCAGTCCCCTCCAGGATGCTGGTCAGTTGTGCGTCGCGCCAGAGCCCGTCCATGATCTTGGGCCAGAAGCTCTGGAAACGCAGGTAGCTTGCAGCGTTTTGGCGCGCGTAGGTCTTGGCCTCGTCAATACCGTGGCGCCAAATGCGTAGATACCCCTCGTGCTCGCGGGTAAACATACTGCGGACCATGGCGGTCTTGCGCACGCGGTCGTCGAGCTCGCGCGAAATCCACGGGCCCGGATAGGGCATGAGCGACGCGGCCGTGACAGGAACGAGCTCCTGCTGGTGCGCGGCAAATGTCAGCTTGGCACGCTCGTAGTGCCAGCGATACACATCCTGCATAAAGCGCGGTGAGCGCTTCTCGGACTCGGGCGGCAGGTGACGAACGGTCCACTCGTTGTCAAACCACACGTCGTAGCCAAACATGCGCATGTTAAAGAGGTAGTCCAGGTCCTCGCCTCGGGTGATAAACGGGTCAAACGCCACACGGGTAAAGGCGCGGGCATGAAGTGCCATGAGGCCGCCGCATACGTAGTTTGAACGCGAGATACGGGTGCCCGAGAGTGCCTTTTTCATCCAACGATTAAACTCGATACGCTTGGTCCACCAGCGATGGCAAATGCCTACCTTGTCTGTGGGCGCCAACGGCGATCCGCCGCGATCGTAAAAGTAACCGCTCTTAACCAAAATCGGCAGGCCCTGACGCGTCTGCTGGCCCAGCGCATAGGTCGCGCGCTTCATAAAGTCGGCATCGATAACGGTCTCGTCGTCATCAAAAAAGACAACGGCATCGTGGCCGAGCACCGCAGCGCAGGCAAGCCCCATATTGCGAATGGCGCCGTATCCGCGCAGGTTCACGCACTCGCCCGAGCCCTTGGGAGCAATCTGCGCCACACGGTCGGCGATACGCGATGCTTGGGTGTTGGTTACCACGGTGACTTTGAGCGTAGGGTGCGCGTTGACGATTTCGTGCACGCGCTTCGACACATCCGCCGTAGCCGAGATGGGACAGACCACCAAAAGGATAATCCTCGGAATGTCGCGCACCTGCTCGAGCGAGGCCAGGCAGCGGTCGAGCTCGGGATTGGTGGCGTCAAGCTCCGTCGAATGGTCATAGGTGCCAGGGGCGTTTGCGCGAGCGTCATCGCCCGCCCAATACGTTGGAATCACGACCGTGGCGTTCATGCCTTACCCTCCCTGCAACACAAAAACGGGACGCCGCCAAACACAGGCGACGCCCCGCGACCTAGCTGACTCCATCATACCCACTTGGGCTAATCATTGTTCGAAAGTCAGAATGTTTATTGCGGATAACCCCAAAAGAGTATCGCGGCGGACGCAATTACCGGCAAGTTCCTATGCGGCCTGCCCTGCCGTCTGAGACATGCGGGACAGACGGACCAGCAGCGCAAAGCCCACCACCAGCAGCACGCCGATAGACAGGACGCCCAGCGAGGGGTTGCCGGTCAGCGAGGTGACGACCGACACCAAGAAGGTGCCCATAACACTTGCATAGCGGCCAAAGATATCAAAGAAGCCATAGTACTCGTTGGACTTTTCCTTGGGGATAATGCGGCCAAAGTAGCTGCGGCTGAGCGCCTGCACGCCGCCCTGGAACAGGCCGACCAAAATGGCAAGCACCCAAAACTCAAAGGCGGTCTTGAGGAAGAACGCGGCAAAGAGCACGATGCCCATATAGGCGGCGACTGCCACCAAGATCATGTTGAGCGTGCCCACGCGGCCGGCGAGCTTGCCGTAGATGATGGCGGACGGAAAGGCCACGAACTGCGTAACGAGCAGCGCCAGGACCAACTGGGTCGAATCGATGCCCAAGGCCGAACCGTAGCTGGTTGCCATGGAAATGACCGTGTGGACGCCATCGATATAGAAGAAGAACGCGACCATGTAGACCAGCACGGTCTTGTTGTGGGCGATCTCGCGCATGGTGTGTCCGACCTCGGAGAACACGCCGCCCACGATGTGACCGATGGTGTCCTGGGGACCGCGCTCGCGACCGTACTTTTGCTTATAGGTGCGAATGAGCGGCAGGGTAAAGATAAGCCACCAGGCACCGGTGATGATAAACGACAGACGCGTTGCCAGCATGGTGGGGACGCCAAGAGCGGGGCCACCCATGATAAGCGCCAGACAGATGATGAACGGCACGGTGGAACCGATATAGCCCCAGGCATAGCCCGAGCTGGACACGGCGTCCATGCGCTCGTCGGTGGTAATGTCGGGCAGCATAGCGTCGTAGAACGTCATAGAAGAGTTAAGGCCGATGGTGCACAGCACGTACACGGTCAAAAATGCCATGGCGGACATTGGGATAGCCTGCGCCAGGCAAAGCACCAGGCCCGTGAGGAAGAAGCCCAAGAAGAACTTGATCTTGTTGCCAGCGTAGTCGGCAAGCGCGCCCAGAATGGGCATGAGCATGGCGATGACCAGCGAGGCGATCGTCTGCGCATTGCCCCAGGCGACCACCAGGTCGGCCGAGGAAGCGCCGGTATTGATGGCGTTAAAGTAAATGGGCACCACCGAGGTATTGAGCAGCACGAGGGCCGAATTGCCCACATCATACATAACCCAGTTACGCTCGAGCTTGGTGTATTTCATGGACAGGGACCCTTCGTATTCGCCCGATATGCAGTTAGTTCATCGTACCCCAATTGTCCAGAAGCGCCGGTAAGGATTCGGCAAAGGGGCACGCACGAGCCCTACTCCTCGCGGTCGAACTCCTCGTCGGCGCCGAGCACGTGACCGCTGTAATTGACATGGTTGGTCACGGCTTCCATATCGCCGGTCTCGATAAAGCGGGCAACCGTGCACTCGTAATCGAGCAGCGCGCGGTCAAAGACCTCGGGGAAGCTCTCGGTCGAGACTTCATCGGTAAAGGGGTTCTTCCATGCCAAGTGGCCCAGGTTGCCGGTACGCTCGGGCAGCTCGGTCGTCACGCGGTGCGCAAGGCCGTCGAGCAGCGAATAATCGTGCACCAAGCCCTCAACCAGCGAGATCGCGCGCGTCTTTACGGAGCCGGCCGGCTCAATCGCGCGGTAAAGTCGCTGCATATTGGCAACGGCAGCACCGTACTCCCCCGCCGGAATGTCAATACCGTACACGCGTCCGGCAACATAGCTCATCAGCACGCCGGCCACGCGATTGATGCGATCGGTGGTGACGATCTCGCCCGCCGGCGGGTAATCGTCAACCGTAGCGCCATCGCGTTTAAGCTGCAGCATCAGTACATCCAGGTCGCTCTCGATCACGGCATGGACCTGACTGCTCGAATCCTCAAGCTCTGAATCGGACTCCACGATGCCAAACTGTTGCTCATAGACAAAGGGATGGGCGTTGCGGTCGAGCACGTAATGAGACAGCAGGCCCAGCGCAAAGGCGCGACCCAAGCTGGCGTCGCGCGGCAGCAGATGCGACACGCCGTCGCGCAGGCACGCGAACTGGCGAGACATGCGCGAGCGATGCATGACCTGCGCCAGCAGCGTACAGTCGGAAACACGCGGTGTCAGAATGTGAAAGAAAAACGGGTCGGGACCTTGGTTGCCCAAGATAAAGGCAATGCGCTCTTCATCGGACGTGATGACGCCCTGCGGAAGACGGTCGATGCTTTCCTCGCCAAACAGATGATGGGTGATAAGCGCGGGCATAATGATCCTTTCCATTTCATTCGATGCCACCCATTATGCCCACCGCGCGCCCATGCCAAACCTGCGATGGTAAACGACGACACGCAAGCCTCTTACGCAAGCCCCAGGTGCGACTTGACCTCGGCGGCACGACGACGGGACACCGGCACCGTCGAGCTCACGCGGTCGAGCCTGAGCTCCATCAACCCCGTGGAGCCAATCTCAACATTGTGCACGTCTTCCAAATTGACCAGATAGCTGCGATGAACGCGAATAAAGCCCTCGGAGCCCAAGCGACGCTCGAGCGAAGAGATCGACTCATTGATCAGGTACGTTCCCTCGGCGCAGATGGCGTTGCAAAAATCGGCGCGCGCCTCAAAGTAGCAGACGTCTGCGGCGGGAATGAACACCTTTTTGCCCCCGCGGTCCACCGTCAGACGCAAAGGCTGGCGCGGAGCGTGGATAACACGACGGGCACCCAAGGCTGCCTCGATCTTGTCGAGTGCCTTTGACAGGCGTGCGTCCTCGACCGGCTTGACGACATAGTCGACCGCATCAAGGTTATACGCATCGGCGGCAAACTCGGCAAACGCCGTCACAAACACAACCACCGGCGGCGTCTTTAGGTTCTGCAGCGTCTCGGCAAGCTCAATTCCCGAGCGGCCGGGCATCGTGATGTCCAAAAACAATACGTTGGGCTTGTTCGAGAGAATCGACTCCACGGCCTCGGTGACATTGCCCGCCTCGGCAATCTGACCCACACGCATATCCCTTTCCAACAGATAGCGTAGCTCAGCCCTAATGGGAGGCTCGTCATCAACCACCAAGATGTTCCAGCCTTCGGACATATGTGCTTCCCCTCTTTTTCTCTCAATCCAACCGCGTGCTACGCCGTCAACGGCGCCGGCTCATGCGGCTCGCCGTTCAGCTCGACGATGACCTGCGTTCCCACGCCCTCCTGGGACTTCACGCGCATGCCGGAATCTTCTCCGTAAAAGAAATGGATGCGCTGAAGCACGTTGAAGAGCGCCAGGCCGCAACCTCGCTTGACGGAGCCGTCGGCGGTAATGCTCTCGGGCTCCTCTCGGCGATGTTGCTCAAACAGATGCGCGCAGACCTCTTCGCTCATACCGATGCCATCGTCCTCGACGATGATCTCCAAACCGTCATCGGTCTCGAAAGCCCTAACATGAATAGAAAGCGGCTCGGTCTCGCGCTGCGCGTGCTTGATGCAGTTTTCGAGCAACGGCTGCAAGATAAACGGCGGCACCAGGCTGTCGCGCACCTCAAAGTCGATATCGACCGAGACGCGCAGACGGCCGTCGCCATACCGGGCCTGCATAAGATTGATATAACGAGTGCCCTGTTCCACCTCGCGCTCGAGCGTGGTGAGCGTATCGGAGTCAGAAAGCGTCTGACGATAGTAATTGGAAAAATCGATGAGCAGCGATCGCGCCTTGTCGGGCTCGGTTCGAACGAGCGACACGATCGTGCTAATGGTGTTGAACAGAAAATGCGGGTCGACCTGCGACTGCAGGGCCCGAAGCTCCACGCGGGCTGTGAGCTCGTCCTGGCGCTCCAGCTCAAAGCTGGCGAGCTGCGTGGAGATGAGATCGGCAAAACCCGAGGCCAACGCCGTCTGGCGCATATCGATGCTGCTCAGGCGGGGATAGTACAGCTCGAGCGTACCCACGCAATGCCCGCGCACGGTAAGCGGCGCGACAATGCCGGCGCGCAGGCGGGGAAAATAGCCTCCCGTCTCATTGGAGGCGTCGCGCGAAAATACACTCTGCTCGCCGGACTCGATCACGTTGAGCGTGGTCTTGAGCACAACCGGGGTGCCGGCAGGGCACTTTGCCGAGTCCTCGCCCCAGCTTGCCAACACCTGTTTGCCATCGGTAAAGCAGATGGCAGAGGCGATGGTCTCGGACAGGATAATTTTAGAGGCGCCCAGGGCCGCTTCGGGCGTAAGGCCGCGCGACGTGTAGGCGAATATTTTTGATGCGATGGCGAGCGTACGGTCGGTTGCGCTCGATGTGAGGTCGTCGGGGACCACAAAGACATACGAGAAAAAGAAGCACAGCATGACCAGGCCGGCAATAACGACAACGCCCGGAACGGGATTGGGATTATCGGTTAAATCCCAGATAAGCAGCAGGATAAGCGCCGGAATGACAATACCGAGCAGGATGGCCTGAACCACATGCTGGGCCGTACGAAAGACCTTGGTAGAGTTGTAGCTCTTGCCCAGAATCAGCCTGTTTAAATCCACCGTCATCCCCTCTTGTCCGTAGCACCCATAGCAATAAAGAGGGCCGCAAGCGACCCTCTCCATTGCATTATGCAATCAAAAACTGTGTTTTACATCAAGCCATCGACAAACGGTATCTTAGGCGCTGTATTTGTTAGCCTCACCAAAAGTGCCAGCCTCGACGATCCAGCCGTCCTTCATGATGACGTCCATGTTGTCGGTGTTGAGCACGTGGATGTCGGCGGCGACGTCACCGTTGACAACCAGCAGGTCGGCGCACTTGCCGGCCTCGATGGAACCGGTCTCGTCCTCGATGTGGCACATCTTGGCACCGTTGAGGGTGGCGCAGGTGATGGTCTCGACCGGAGTGAAGCCGATCTTGTCGACGAACTCGTACATCTCCTCGATGGAGCAGGTGCCGTACGGGGTGACGAAGGAGAAGGAGTCGGAGCCGATCGTCATGACGACGCCGCGCTTCTTGGCCTCGCGCAGGCAGTCGTAGTTGCGCTGCAGCTCCTTCTCGACCAGGGTGCCCTCGTACTTGTCGTGCAGCTCGGGGACGTAGACGGGCGGATAGGTGGCGTACCAGGTGGGCAGGAAGGCGATCGTCGGGGTGAAGAAGGTGCCCTGCTCGGCCATGAGGTCCATGGTGCGCTCATCGATATCGAAGCCGTGAATCAGCTGCTCGCAACCAAAGCGAACGGAATCGTAGGCAGCGGCGTGGTTGTTGTAGCAGTGGCTCCACACGGGAATGCCGACCATCTTTGCCTCTTCGACCACGGCCTGGATCTCCTCGGAGCAATAGTGCTGGTCGCGACCGGAGTCCCAGCGCCAGATGCCGCCACCGGTAGCCCAGATCTTGATGGCATCGGGGTTCTCGCGCAGGCGACGACGGACGGCCTTGCGCAGATCCCAAGGACCGTCGACCTGATCGCCCCAGGGGTGCGATTCCTTGTTGAGCTCCTGGCTGCAGTGGTGGGAGTCACCGTGACCGGCAACACGGCAGAAGCCGAGTCCGGTGGCCAGAACGCGCGGGCCCTTAAAGACGCCCTTGTCGATGCAGTCACGGATCTGGATACCAAAGCGGCCGATCTCGCAGACGGTGGTGAGGCCGTGGGTGAGGCAGTCGTAGGCCTGCTTGACGGCGACGGCCTGCTTCTCGAGGAGCGGCTGCATAACCCAATCGGTGTCATCGTCGGTCAGGTTGCCCGAGAAGTGCAGGTGGGTGTCGATCAGGCCGGGAAGGACGGTCTTGCCGGCGGCGTCGATAACCTCAACGCCCTCGGGAAGGTCCTGCATAGCACCGGCATACTCGATCTTGCCGTTGTCGTCGACGAGAACGAGGGAGTTCTCGACCGGCTCGGCACCGGTACCGTCGATGAGCTTGCCGCCAACGATTGCGTACTTAGTGGACATGGTTCCTCCTTATGGATCCATATAGTGGGCGAGGCCGTGTTGGGTTAAGGCCTCACAAAGCTACCCAAGTGGTGCCGGGTTCGGTGCGCGGGAGAGAGGATTCCGCGCACCCGATCCGCCCCGGCTAGGCGTTACTTTTTGCGGGAATTGGTGAAAGCCATGAGGGCCAGGCCAATAGCCAACCAGCCGATCACGATGCTCCACTCCACCATGTTGAGGGAGGCGGGAGAGAACGGGATCACGAGCAGGCCAATGATGGTGCCGCAGGCAACGATAGCGAGGCTGATGCCAAACTTGCCGCCGGGCACCTCGTAGGGACGAGGCAGGTCGGGCTCGGTGAAGCGCATGCGCAGGCAAGCGAGGGCGACCATGCCGCAGGAGAAGATGAAGGCGAGAGCCGACACGTTGGTCAGAGGGATGAGCATGTTCTTGCCCAGGAACGGACCGACGACGGTGATGACGCCCAGAACGACGCAGGCGAGCTTGGGAGCGCCGGACTTGGGATCGACCTCGGCGAACTTCTCGGGCAGCTGGCCCTTTCGGCCCATGGCGAGCATGATGCGGCTCGTGGCGCCGTAGAAGGAGTTCATCGGGCCCATGGGTCCAAGCGTGGCGATGACGAGCATGGCCAGGTACAGGAGCATGTTGATGCCCTTGAGGCAGGCAAGCGCGGGAACCGGGCTCTTAACGAACTCATGCCAGTCGAGGATGGTGCCGAACGAGTAGATGCAGACCATGTAGAAGCCGCCTGCGGCCAGCAGGGCCAGGGAGATGATCTTGCCGAACTTGTTCCAGTTGAGGCCCTCGGCCGCTTCCTCAGCCTGCTGAGGAATGGTGTCGAAACCGGCGTAGAAGAACGGGGTCAGAACCAGGACCGAAACGATGCCTGCGAACAGGCTGGTGCCCTCGGTAGCAGGCTTGCCGCCGCCAGCACCGGTGACCTGGGAGAACACGGGCATGGCGTTGTCCGGCGAGCCGGTGAACAGCGAGACGCCCATGGCGAGCAGCATGCCGCAGAGCAGGGCCTTGGTCAGGAAGGCCTGCAGCTTGGCGGCCGAGCTGGCACCGCGGAAGTTGAGGAAGATGACGTAGGTTGCAAAGCCGAGCGCGATCAGCGTCGGGAACAGGTAAACGTCGGCGCCCAGGATGGTATAGAGCTTGACGGCACGCAGCCACTCAAGACCGGGCAGGCTGCCGAACATCTCGGACACGAGGGTCGAGATAGCGATTGCCTCCCACGGGCACAGGATGCCGTTGCCCAGGGCCAGGAGCCAACCGGTGATATAGCTCAGCGTACGGCCAAAGCTACGATCGACATACTCGACAATGCCGCCCGAGATGGGGATAGCAGCCGTGAGCTCACCGAAAACAGCTCCGACGGGCACGAGGAAGATTGCACCCAAGAGGAATGCGATCATAGCGGGAACGGGACCGCCGCCCACGACCATCCAGTCGCCGACCTGCAGAACCCAACCGGTACCGATGATGGCACCGAAACCGATGGTGAAGAAGTTCCAGAGCGAAAGCGTTTTCTTCATGCCGCCGTTACCTTCGACTGCAACTTCTGCGTTCTTGTCCGCCATTGTTCCCCTCCTTTCCTTATTGACGCCTCTTTGACGTCACCCCTTGCGCGGTCTGTTTTGCCGCGCGCTTTTATTTCGTGGCTTTAAGATACGGCCTTGGCACAGCAGCGCCGCTTGCGGCTCGACCGAAGGCTGAACTGCAAAACGAGCGGCGCCGTTTTTGGGACGAACGGCACGGTTTGCCGCTCATTGTTGTCGCCCGTCCGACGGGCGTACGCTCATCGGACGCATAGAGAGATGTTTTTGAGGCCGTGTGTTTTGCGCCTTTCGTACCGTTTACCGAGCTTTTGACGCGCGGACCCATTTGTTGCACATCTTTTTTGTAGGATAGACAGGTTATACATGAGACAAGGCGGTACGAATGGCATACGGATACAACGACGGTGATCAACGGCGACAAAGCGTTCGCCTTGCTGGCCGCACCACGCCGACGCCCAGAAGTGCCACGAGCAGCAATCCGCAACGCCCTCAAGAGCAACCCAGGCCTTCGTCTCGGCAGCAGACAAACAGAACACGGCAGAGTGGCCGTCCGAGCACGGGCACAAGCGCACAGCAAGATAGCCGCTTGGGCGCGCGCACTCGACAGCGCCAAGCCGAGGTTCCGCAACTGCGCCGCAACGGCGCACGTCAGCCCGGCATCCATATCAACCGCTTCTTTTCGCATCCCCAAGGCGGACGCGACGGCAAGCCCTACCGCTCGACATCGTACGTGAATGCCCCCGCCCTGCCGGCTCGTCGGCTTTGCCTCGCACTGTGCTCTATCCTCATCTGTCTGGTCTTTGTGCTTATGAGCTCCTGTATGTCCCACGGCTCGGCCGGTCTCGAGCCCACCGCCGAGGACAAGCTGCTCAAGGCCCCCGTCGCGCCCGGTTATTCTTTCGCCTTTTCGACCCCGCGCTCGCAATGGCAAGCCGGCACGATGCCCCATATCTATCAGATCGACCCTGCATGGTCGGAGCTGCCTTACGCCGGCGGTACCATCCGCCAAAATGCCTGCGGGCCTACGTGCCTCACCATGGTCTATATCTTTAAGACGGGACGCACCGATATGACTCCCGTCGATATGTGCGCGCTTTCCGAGGCAGGCAATTACGCCCCCACCGGTGCAACCGAATGGTCGTTTATGACGAGCGGTGCGTGGCAGTTGGGACTTAACGGAACGGAGCTTCATAACGATCGCGACTCGATGACTCAGGCGCTGCGTTCGGGAGCGCCCGTCATCGCCGCCGTTCGGCCGGGCACCTTTACCAACGTGGGCCACTACATTGTACTTTACGGTATTGACGACGCCGACCAGATTGAAGTCTTCGATCCCAACTCGGCCAGCCGCAGCGCCCGCCGCTGGGGCGTCGTAGAGGTCCTCAACGAAGTCGAAGCCATGTGGGCCTACTACTAGTCATTGGGCACTCATTGGGGACAGACTTAAATGAGTGGTCGTCGGGGACAGTCTTACGGACGCCGGCCGAGAGCAGACGAAAAGGGCCATCCCGAACTGCTTGGAACTGCCAGCACGGAAAGCGCATCCTGCTTTGGGACCCAATAGCGGGGTGCGCTTTCCGTTAGCGGCCCGTTTGGGAAACTAGGGACCGCTTTTCGACAATAATCCGGGATGCATTTTCCGATTGAGGGCCTCAAGGGAAACCGCACCCCATGTTGGACGCTCATTCTGGGATGTGCTTTCCGCAGTTGATCGATGCGGCCTTTAAGGACTGTCCCAAGCTGCCGGCAGGAAAGGAACGTCCCCAAGTGCCGGGTTTCCGCAGCCTGCAATGCTCCTCATGAACAGCCGCCTCAATAACAAAAGCCCCCGCGGCCGAAGTGAACTGCCTCCCATTTCTTGGACATGAGAAATGGGAGGCTTTCTTTATGCGCGTTGATTTGAGGGTGAAGCATGATGTCGAGACCAGGAAGGCGGCCATAGGGCTCTTCGAGCTCGGACACGGGTATAAATCTGCCGCGATTGCCCTTTCGCTTCCCGCGGAAGCCGTGAGAAGATGGCAGGAGATATACCGCGCATTCGGGAGCGAGGTGCTGCTGCGCATGGACGGAAAGCAGGGCAGGTACACATACGAGCAGAAGGTCGCCGCCGCCTCCGCCGTCGTCGACGGCGGCATGACGAAGACCGAGGCGATGGCGGCGTTCGGCATAATGTCGATGTCGCCGCTCAAGAAGTGGTGCGCGCTATACCGCGAGGGCGGCGCGGAGGCCCTGCGCCCGAGGCCCAAGGGCCGGCCGAGCGGTTCCAGGGCGAGGCCGCGGACCCGCGAGGAGGAGCTCGAGGAGCGGTGCCGTAGGCTCGAGGCCGAGGTGGCCTACCTAAAAAAATTACGCGCCCTGGTCGAGAGGGACGGGCTCTGACCAGGGCGAAGGCCGAAGCGGTCGTGGCCCTGCGCGCCGAGGGGCACGCGCTCGGGCACCTGCTCGCATGCGCCGAGCTCAAGCGGTCGACCTACTACTACGCCCTCGCGCACCCGCCGAGGCCCACGCGCGCCGAGCTCTGGGAGGCGGCCGCCGAGATCTTCTCGCGCACCGCCAACGGCTGCGGGCACCGGCAGATAGCGATGTGCCTCAGGGCGGAAGAGGGGGCCGTGATAGCCGACAAGACCGTGCTCAAGATGATGCGCGAGATGGGGATTCGCTGCGGCATCAGACGCGAGACGGCCTACCACAGGTACAACTCGTACAGGGGCGTCGTCGGCAGAACGTTCGAGAACGTGATCGCGAGGGATTTCGACGCCGGGGCCCCGTGGCGGAAGCTGGGGACGGACGTCACCGAGTTCAAGGTGGCTGGCGGTAAGGCCTACTGGGCCCCGACGCTGGACTTCTGCACCAAGGAGATCGTGGCGAGCGACATATCGACCACGCCCGACATGGCCCAGCAGGCGAGGATGCTCGACGAGCTGCTGTCCAAGATCCCCGAGGGCGTCGCCCCGACCATGCACTCGGACCGGGGCTGGCAGTACCAGCACGCCTCGTACACATCCAGGCTCGAGGCCGCCGGCATCGTCCAGAGCATGTCCAGGAAGGCGAACTGCATCGACAACGCCGCCACCGAGCAGCTCTTCGGCCACGTCAAGGACGAGTTCTACAGGGGCCGCGAGTGGAAGACGTTCGAGGATTTCAAACGCGACCTGGAGGAATACATAGTCCACTGGAACACGAGCCGGAGGCAGGTAAGATTGAAGGTACCGTCAAGATTCTTTCGCAAATTGATTTAGCCGTCCTCGGCCCCGTCCTGTTCTAGCCCTCCGCCTTTCCCCTCAGCTCGTCCATCTCCTCCAGCTTCGACATATCCAAGTACCTCCTCTTGCCCCACTCGTGCTCTACTATGTACTTCAGCCTCGCCGTCACCAGCATGAGGGCCGAGTTGCCGTCCGGGAAGGTCCCGACGACCCTCGTCCTCCTCCTGATCTCGCGGTTGATGCGCTCGATCCCGTTGTTCGTCCTGATCCGGCGCCAGTGCTCCGGCGGGAATTCCGTGTAGGCAAGCGTCTCGGCGAACCCGTCGCGCACCGTCCTCGCGGCCGCCCCGAGCCGCATCGACTCCAACTCGTCCGCCACCTCCCCGGCCTTCCTGCCGCATGCCTCGCGCGATTCCTGCGCGTGGATCGCCTTCAGCATGCGCGCCACGGCCTTCCGCCTGGTCACGGGAACCTTTCCCAGCACGTTGCGGTAGAAATGCACCGTGCAGCGCTGGTAGCGGGCCCCGGGGAACACCTCCTCGAGCGCACCGAGCATCCCCGCGCACTTGTCGCCGGTGACGAGCCGCACGCCGGAGAGCCCGCGCGCCTTGAGCCAGGAGAAAAACTCGCGCCAGGACTCAGCGGACTCGGTGTACCCCTCGGAGCAGCCAATGACCTCCCGGTCGCCGGCGGAGTTGACGCCGATGGCGACCAGCACGGCCACGTTCTCGTAGGACCCTCCCCAGCTGCGCTTGAGATAGATGCCGTCGACGAAGACGTAGGGGTAGCCGCCGTCGAGAGGCCTCTGCCGCCAGGCCTCGATGGACGCGAAGGCCCTCTCGTTGAGGTTGGAGACGGTGCCGGAGGACACCGGCGCTCCCCACAGGAGCTCGGAGACGTCCTCGATCCTCCTGGTGGAGACGCCCGCCAGGTACATCTCGACGATGGCCTCCTCGACCGAGGTCTCCCGCCTGCGGTAGCGCTCGATGACGGCCGTCTGGAAGGTCGCCCCACGGAGTTTCGGCACGCTGAGCTCGACCTCGCCGGCGCCTGTGACGAGCCTCCTCGTGTAGTGGCCACTGCGGTAGGCCTCCCGGCCCGCCGTCCTCTCGTAGCGCTCGGCCCCGACGAGCTCGGACGCCTCCTCGTCGAGCAGAGCGTTGAGCGTCTCTTCGACGGTCCTCCTCACCAGATTCTTTATGTCGTTGCGCAGCGACTCCTCGTCGACTGATACGATGTTCGCAGACACGGCCCGTGCCCCCTTCGTCGGTGATTTGTTGTTTAGTCGCTAGAAATCATATGACGGGGCGCGGGCCGTGTTCCGCTATGCGGTTGTCAATTTGCGAAAGAAATTATGCGTCACCAGATTGAAGGGCCTGACCCCGGAGGAGTACCGGAATCAGGCCCTTGCGGCCTAGTCGCTATTTAGGGCGTCCAAGATTTGGGGCGCAGTTCAAAGCGGACCGCGGGGGCAACAGACCTGCAAGAGTTAACTCAAGTCCTCGCCATTTGATGCAATGACCTTTTGGTACCAGCAGAAGCTGTCCTTTCGGTAGCGATCGAACGTGCCTTTGCCCATATCATCGGCATCAACATAAACAAAGCCATAGCGCTTCTTCATCTGCCCCGTCGAGGCCGACACCAAATCGATACAGCCCCACGGCGTGTATCCCATCAGGTCAACACCGTCCTCGACAATTGCATCGCGCAGCGCAAGAATATGCCTTCGCAGGTAATCAATATGATACGCATCGTGGACTTTGCCGTCTTCCAGCGCATCGAGTCCGCCCACACCGTTCTCGGCGATAAAGAGCGGAAGATGGTAACGATCGTGGTAGCCGGCAAGCGTCACGCGCAAACCCAGCGCATCGATCTGCCACTTCCAGGCAGTCTCTTTATCCTTGAGGTACGGATTGCGCAACGTCGGGAACACGTTGCCCTCCGCCTTCTCGGCGATCACCTGATCATCGGCGCACACCAAGCGCGAGCAATAGTACGAGAACGAGATGAAGTCGACCGTATGCTCTGCCAGATACTCCGTATCGCCCGGCTCAAAGGGCACGTGAACACCCTCTTTCTCGAGTGCACGCAGCTTCCAAGCAGGATAGGCGCCCGCAGCCATCACGTCTGTGTAGAAGTAGCGGCCGCGGTCCTCCTCATACGCAAGCCATACGTCCTCGGGCGCACAACGGTACGGATAGGTCGCACCGGCAGCGACCATGCAACCCACCTTGTTTGCGGGATCGATCTTGTGCAGAATCTCGACAGCGCGAGCGCTCGCCATAAACATATGGTGCGAGAACGCCGCGGTCACGGCTGCACGGTCACGCTCATCCTCGAGCGTGACACCCGCGTTGAGATAGGACAGCGCCACGCTGTTGATCTCGTTGAACGTAAGCCAATAACGCACGAGGCCCTGGTACGCGCGTCCGACGGTCTCGACGTAGTGCGCATACCGCTCGATCATCTCTCGGCTTTGCCAGCCACCATAGCGCTCGACCAGAGCCAACGGATAGTCGTAGTGCGACAGCGTCACAAGCGGCTCGATTCCATGCTCGCGCAGCGCCTCGAATACCTGACGGTAAAACTCCAAGCCCTCGCCGTTGGGCTCGGTCTCCATCCCTGTGGGAAAAATACGGCTCCAGCAAATTGAAAGACGCAGGCACTTAAAGCCCATCTCGGCAAAGAGCTCGACATCCTCGTGCCAATGATGGAAGAAGTCGTTGCCCCAGCGGCATGGATACAGCCTGTCCGGATCGTCCACGGGCTTTTGCCTGCCAAACATTACATCCCAGCGGTCGGAACCCTGTGGGATCAGGTCGGAGTGCGACATGCCGCGGCCGCCCTCGTTCCAGCCCCCTTCGGCCTGGTTGGCGGCGAGGGCACCACCCCACAAAAAGCCCTCGGGCATACCGGCGGCAGACGTTCTGTCAAAGTAACTCATGCTACTCAGCATCCTCGGCAGAAGCTGCCGCGGCGTTCTCCTGCTCCTGAGCCAGGAGCTGGTTATCGTACACCTTAAAGAACGGGTACCAGACCACAGCCATGACCACGATCAAAACGATCGTAAACACCCAGATGCGCGGGTCGAGGCACTGGACAAAGCCCTGAACGAAGATGGGGAACGTGCCGCTCACCAAGATGTAGAAGTTAGAGACAAGACCCAGTGAGACCGCACCCCAATACAGCAGGGCCGAGATCATGCCGCCTAGCACAAACGGAATCATGAGGATCGGGTTGAAGATGATGGGCGCGCCGAAGATCGCGGGCTCGGAGATACGGAAGAAGCTCGGCACGATCGATGCCCTGCCAAATGCCTTGAGCTGCTGCGACTTTGCCCTAAACGCGCAGAGCGCCACAAAAGAGAACGTATTACCCGTGCCGCCGATGAGGTTGATGGCCAACGACATGAGCACCGGGTGGAACTCAAGCGGCTGCCCGGCAGCATAGAGCGAGGCGTTGGCGGCAAAGGCGGCAAGCGAGACCGGGGCGGTGATGGGCATTACGATCATGTTGCCGTGGACGCCAAAGCACCAAAACAGCAGCGTCATGAAGCAGATAAGCAGTGCGCCGGGCACAGAGTCAACTGCGACGGAAAGCGGGGCAGCGAGCAGCTTCTCGATAACCGAGGGGATGGACAGCGCGGGATCGATCATCTGGATCAGCAGGTTGCCGCCAAAGAAGATGAGGATGTTGGCGAGCATAGGTACGATGGCGCCAAAGGTTTCGGACAAAAACGGCGGCACGCCATCGGGCATCTTGATGGTGATGCCCTTGGTCTGGCAGAAGCGCGTGACCTCGACGGAGACCAAGGCAACGATGATGGCGGTAAACAGGCCCTGCGCACCCAGATAGGTGCAGGGGACCGCCTGGAGCACGGACTCGTCAGCAAGCTGGTAGTAGGACGACGGCGCCGCGGCGATCAGGAACATCACCAGCGAGGTCATGCCGGCGTTAAGCTTGGGCATCTTGTAGGTGCCCGCCAGGTTATAGGCGATTGCGAACGTCACGATCACCGACAGTATGCCCATCGTCATATTGAAGGGGATGAGCAGCGTGAGCTTATTGGCCGTCGCAAAATCGAGCCAAGGGCCAAAGACGGACCAGAACCCGCCCTGCGCCACCAGGTCGGCCGTGACCGGCGGGTTGGCGAGAATCATAAAGACGGCAGATACCAAGATGAAGCTGATCGCGCTCATAAAGCCCTTTTGCATGGAGGCAAAGTGGCGCTCGGTGCCGCAGAAATTGGCGATAGGGGTCAGTTTTTCCTGAAGCAGGGTCATGAACTTCTCCATGGTTGCCTCCTAACCCAACAGCGACTGGGCGAGTGCCAGCACGTTGGCGGCGTTGCCCATGCCGTAGTCCTGTGCGGGGATGACCGCGGTCGGCTTACCGCTCCCCTGCTTGACGGTGTTGAGCTGGTAGGACACCTGCGGCCCCAAGAGCAGCACGTCATAATTGGCGCACGTCTCCTGATACTCGCCGATACCCACCGCATCGATATCGAGCTCGATGCCGTTTTGCTCCGCATATTTCTCGAGTTTCTTCATCAGAATGCTTGTAGACAGACCAGCTGCGCAAACAAGAAGGATCTTCATAAGGGATTCCCTTCGCATTGATTGGTTGGATAGTCACCGCACGCCGCTAGGCGTTCTTGGTTGCAGTGCACTCATACAGGCAGATCAGCTCCTGCACGAGCTCCTGAGCAAGCATGGAGCACATGAGGTGGTCCTGAGCATGGACCAGCAACACATCCACCGACAGATGCTCGCCCGCTGCCTCAGTCGAAAGCAGCTGCGTTTGGATGTGGTGAGCCTTGATTCCCGCATCCTTTGACTGCTTCATGAGTTTGGCGGCGGCGTCAAAATCCCCCGCTTTTGCCTTTTCAAGGGCTTCGAAGGCAAGGCTGCGTGCCTCTCCCGCTGCAGCGACCAGCTGAAACGAAACCATCTCGGTTCCCTGATCGTCCATAACGGTCTCCTCTCCCGTGATGTTTGGTTTGTACTTGAATATTCGAAACGCCTATCTCCCGCCCGCAATCCTCGAGGTTTATTGCAGGTAGACAGACAGGGTTATCGACAAAAGAAGTCTTAAGCCGTATGCGCTTGCACAAGCGCCATCAGCTCATGCCAGGACCGGCGCTCGCGTAGGCGCTCGACCCCCTGGCGGTCCATAAAGATCTCGGCGAGCAGTGAGCTCAAGATCCGCGCCTCATCGCCGCCCGACCGGGCAAACGACACCATAAAGACGATATCGACCTCATGGCCGTATTCGTCCCAAAGAATGGGATGTTCGAGCAGGCCCACGGTAACAAAGGCCTTGGCGCTCAAGGGATGCATCCCATGGGGCATGGCTACCCCATTGCCAAACGAGGTGGCACTCGCGCTCTCGCGCTCGGCGACCTCTTGGGCAAACTGGGCATCGACACGGCCGCTCTCGACGGCGCGCTCGGAGAGATATCGGAGAACGGCCTGCTTCGACGACGCCTCAACGCGGTTGAAGAATAGGGCACGGCTAAAGAAAGAGCTTACGGAGTCCGATTGCGCAGTGTCGTCGCTCAGCACCTTGCGGATAGCGTTGACATCGCTCGTCTCCAAGAAGAAATCGGCCTCGCGGACGGGCACGGGCAACTTGACGTTGAGCGGCACCGTTGTGAACACGTAGTCGATGTGCGAAAAATCGAACGTTCCCACGCGGGCGACATCGCATGTCTCAATCGAATCGATATACATGCCAAACTGCTTGCGGTACTGGTGCTCGAGCATACGGGCGCTTCCCGCTCCCGAGGCGCACACGATCAGGATGCGCTTGCGACGCGGCTGGTCGGCTTGCTGCTCGAGGGCCAGGGCAAATGCCATGGCGATGTAGCCGAGCTCTTCATCAGAGGGCTGGCTGCCAAAATGACGCTCGAGTACCTGCGAGGTGCCAGCTGCCATCGAATAGGCCAACGGAAACCTCGTCTTGATATCGGGCAGCATGGGGTTATCCATATGCATGTGATATTCAAGGCGATAGCCCAGAGGGCCGATATGCCGAGCAAGGTTCATGCGAAGTTCAAGATCGCCGCTAAAGTCAAACCTAAACTCATCGTTGACCGCACGTACCATCTCGGAAGCAATCTCCCACATCTCGTCCGAGATAACGGCAGAGCCCTTCTCGGGCACGCCCGTGCCCCTGCCGAGCAAATGGATTGCGATAAAGGCAACCTCTTCTCGGGGCATGCTCACGCCCAGGGCATCCTTGATGTTTGCGGCAATCTGGAAAGCCGCGGCGTATTCGCGCGTTCCCTCCAGTTTTTGAACGTCCGATTCTGCAGCTGGGACATAGCAGCCCTGCTCGATGCGGCCAAGAGCAATGTAAAGATGCATGATGAGATTGCGGGATGCCAGCGAGCTCACCGTGACGGGCGAGGCCGTCAGGGCATCGTCCACACATGCGGCGATGGCCCGCAGGCGCTCGGCGAGCTTTGCATCGTCGGTGTCGGGCAACACGGGCCTCACCAGCGAGGCCAGGCACAGGCGCCGTTGTGACTCCCCGCCCGCAACGCGGATTCCGTAGCGTGGGCGCTTTTCGAGCGTTAAGTCAAATTGGGCGAGTTTCTGCTCTACCAGACGCATGTCATTGGACAGAGTCCGCGCCGAAACGTAGAGTAAATCCGCATACTCCTCAATCGTCACCCACTGGGACCGCATGAGGAGGTCGTTAAGAAGGAAGGACACACGGCCATCGCGCGTATCAGGAATGCCCGGATGGGCCAGAGCCACACCGTCTAGCAAGCGAGCAAGCTCATCTGCACGTGCAACATCGATACGATACTGCCCCTTGCTGCCAACGATGCGTGCAACCCCTGCAAGGCTGTCGTTTGCGCGATGGATATAGTTTCTCACGGCGCGCTCGCTTACCTCGAGACGCTTGGCAAGTACCGCGACAGCGACAGGCTGAGCGTCCTCGATCATATTTACAAGCTGCTTGACGCGAGCATCCATGTCCTCCTCCTTTCCCTGCGTCCAGTCTAACGCGGTAAAGAATGACACTCCACGTCGCGCTCGTTCCGCCAACTCGGAACAGGTTGCGGGGAGTCCAGCTGAGCTATGGAGAGCCTGGGGAGAGGGCCCGAAGGCAATGCGTCGGTGTGGGATGCGCCTTCCCAGCCATTGGGCAGTCATTGGGGACAGACTTAAATGAGTAGTCGTTGGGGACGTTCTTGTTTGACTAGTCGTTTAAGAACGTCCCCAATGACTATTAAGGACTGTCCCAAGCTGCCGGCAGGAAAGGACCGTCCCCAAGTGCCGGGTTTGTCCCCAATGACTAGGTGAATAGCAAAAGCCCCGCAGCCGGAGCGGACTGCGGGGCTCGTGAAGAGAGGCTAGTTTGTGGGCGTCTTGCCTGGCGCCCACGGGAGAGGCAACGGAGTAGGGACTACTCGTGGATGCGGGTACCGGAGAGGCCGGCCATGGTCTCGGCGGCCTTGTCCAGGGCGCCGATGATGCAGGTGCGGCCCTTGCGGGAACGGGCGAACTTGATGGCGGCGCGGACCTTGGGCTCCATGGAACCCTTGCCGAACTGGCCCTCGTCGGCCAGGCGCTCGGCCTCGTCGGCGGTGAGGTCCTCGAGCTCCTCCTGGTTGGGCTTGCCGAAGTTGATGGCGACATGCTCGACGGCGGTCAGCAGGAACAGGACGTCGGCGTCGCAGTCCTCGGCCAGCAGCTCGCCGCCCAGGTCCTTGTCGATGACGGCGGGAACGCCCTTGTAGCAGCCCTTGTTCTCGTAGTCGCGGACGACGGGGATGCCGCCGCCGCCGCAGGCGATGACGATGAACTCGTTGTCGAGCAGGTTGAGGATGGAGTCAGCCTCGACGATCTTCTTGGGATCGGGGGAGGCGACGACGCGACGCCAGCCGCGGCCGGAATCCTCGACGAAGACCTTGGAGGGGTCCTCGGCCATGAACTCCTTGGCCTGCTCCTCGGTGTAGAAGGGGCCGATCGGCTTAGTCGGGTTCTTGAACGCGGGATCGTCGGGATCGCACTCGATCTGGGTGACGACGGTGGCGGCGTGCCAGCGCTTGTAGCGCTTGTGCATCTCGCGGCCGATGCCCTGCTGCAGGTGATAGCCGATGTAGCCCTGGGACATGGCGCCGCACTCGGGCAGCGGCATCTCGGGGGTGCCGATGGCGTCGTGGGCAGCGGCGAAGGCGTTCTGGATCATACCGACCTGCGGGCCGTTGCCGTGGGTGATGATGATCTCGTTACCCTGCTCGATCAGGCCAAGGAGAGCGTGAGCGGTGTTGCTCACGGCCTCGATCTGCTCAACGGGGTTGTTGCCGAGGGCGTTGCCGCCGAGGGCGACGACAATACGATCGGGCTTACCGTACGGTTTACTCATAGTGTTCGTTCACTTCCCAGCTACTAGCGAAGCGTCGCGTACATCATGGCCTTAATGGTATGCATGCGGTTCTCGGCCTCCTGGAACACACGAGACTGCGCGCTCTCAAAGACCTCATCGGAAACCTCCATCTCGGTCACGCCGAACTTCTCGGCAATCTCGGCGCCGATGGTGGTCTGCGTATCGTGGAAGCTCGGCAGGCAGTGCATAAAGATGGCGCCGGGGTTTGCCTTGGCCATGACCTCGGGCGTTACTCGATAGGGAGAGAGAAGATCGATTCGGCTCTTCCACAGCTCCTCAGCCTGGCCCATACCGACCCAAACGTCCGTATAGATCACGTCTGCATCCTTGACGCCCTCGTCGATATCCTCAGTAAGCTGGATCGTGCAGCCATTCTGAGCGGCGATCTCCTGGCAGCGCTCAAGAAGCTCGGGATCGAAGTGCGTGGCGCCCTCGACATCGCCCTTGGGTCCGCAGGAGCAGAAGTTAATGCCGAGCTTGGCGCAGATAACCATCAGGGAGTCGCTGACGTTGCCCTGCTCCTTGCCCATATAGGTGAGCTTCATGCCGCGCGTGTCGCCAAACTCCTCACGCATGGTAAGAATGTCGGCAAGGGCCTGGGTGGGATGGTACTCGTTGGTCAGACCGTTCCAGACGGGAACGCCAGCCTTGGCGGCAAGCTCCTCGACGATCGACTGGTCGGAGCCGCGATACTCAATACCGTCATACATGCGACCGAGCACGCGGGCGGTATCCTCGATGGACTCTTTCTTGCCCATCTGCGACGAGCCGGGGTCGAGGTAGGTCACGCCCATACCCAGGTCCATACCGCCGACCTCGAAGGCACAGCGCGTGCGCGTGGAGGTCTTCTCAAACAGCAGGACAATGTTCTTGCCCTCGAGAAAGCGGTGCGGATAACCGGCGCGCTTCATATCCTTGAAGTTCTTTGAGAGGTCGAGCATGTACTCGATTTCCTCGGACGTAAAGTCAAGCAGGGTAAGAACGCTTCGACCAGAAAGATTAAGAGCCATGATTTGAGTCCTTTCGGTTGTTGGAACACACAAGGAGGGATGGGCGGCGCAGACGCACACGCGCCGCCCAGATACGCTAACGCTGACTAGATTTCCTCACGCCAGAACGGCATGGTCATGCAACGCGGGCCGCCGCGACCGCGAGAAAGCTCCTCGGAGGGAGCGACGAGCAGCTCGACGCCAGCCTTGTAAAGAGCATCGTTGGTGACAACGTTGCGCTCATACACGCAGACCTTGCCCGGTGCGACCGCAAGAGTGTTGGAACCATCGTTCCACTGCTCACGGGAAGCCTCGATCGGATCGCCGCCACCGCACTCAATCATGGTGATATGGTCCATACCCGTCGCAAGCTCGAGGATATGCTGCAGGGTGCCCTCGAGTTCCTCGATATGCACCTCCCCCTCCGAATCGCCCTTGGTCAGGCGGTAGGCACGAAGCGTCTGGTAGATGCCGGGATAGACCGTGAACTTATCGCGATCGACCTGCGTGCAGACGGTGTCGAGGTGCATGTAGGCATAGCCGTGCGGAATCTTGATGGCATAGATGTTCTCGATCTCGGCCTCATCGGAACCCCAGAACATATTCTTGGCGAGCTCATCGATGGCCGCAGTCTGGGTGCGCTCGGAAATACCGATGGCGAGCGTCTTGGCGTTGATGTTGAGGATATCGCCGCCCTCGATATGCCACTCGCTGTTGTGGTCATACCAAATGGGGCTACCGGCGTAATCGGGATGGTTGCGGAGCACCGTTTCGTAGAAGATTACCTCGCGATTGCGCTGATTCCAGTACATGCGGTTCATGGTAGCGCCCTTGCCCACGACAGCCAGGGGGTCACGGGAGAAATACGAGGCGGGCATGGGGAAGAGGACCATGTCGTCGCCCTTCAGCTCATCGCCGTCCAAGCTGGCAAGAGAGCCGCCGACATGCGGGATCTCGAGGTCGCGCACATACAGTCCGCCCATAGCCGTGAGGACAAACTCCTTGTTGTCCTTAATCGAATCAAGCTTCTCGACAACGGCCTGGCGAAGGGCCGCGTTGGAGATGCCGGACTCACCCATGAACTTCGTCATGAACTCTGCGCGAGTGCCCTCGACTTTGTCAAACGTCTCAGCGAGCAGCTCTTCCATATAGACGACCTCGGCGCCAGCGCCGCGAAGAAGGTCGGTAAACTGATCGTGCTCTTTCTGGGCATAGTCCAGATAGAACGCGTCGTGAATCCAAACGCGGTCGAAATCCTCCGCCTTCATGTTTACAAGATCCATACCGGGGCGATGGACGCACACCTTCTTGAGGGCGCCAATCTCGCTATGAACGTTCAGTCCTTTGTTCATCTCTATCCTTCTTTCTCACAACTTGTATGTGGGGTTTTGCATTTACGGCAGGGGGATAAGACCCGAAACCGCAGTGAATGCCATGCAGATAACGCTTACGACCAGGAAGAATTTCCAAGCGACCTTCCACCACTGGCCAAGCGGAATCTTACAGACGCCAAGACCGGCAACGAGCATCGCGCTTGTCGGCGAAATGAGAGACATGGCAGCACTGCCCATGGAAAGGCCGGTAACTGCAGCCTCGGGGTTTAAGCCCATCAGCTCAACAAGCGGGCCGAAAATGGGAATCGTAAGAGCAGCGATGCCCGAGGAGCTCGGAACGAGGATCGACAGAAGGTTATCCACGACGTAGAGAATGCTCGTAAAGATAACTGCCGGAACTCCAGAGAGAGCCGTGGCGAGCGTGTTGAGAATCGTATCGATGATGAGGCCGTCATTGGCGATTACGAGGATTCCGCGGGCGAGGCCAACAACGATGGCAGAGAACGCGAAGTCTGCAATTCCCTTAACGAACTCGCCAGCGATCTCCTTCTCATTCATCCCGGAAACAACACCCGAAAGAAGGGCCATGGCCAAGAAAATCGCAGAGATTTCGTTCATGTACCAGCCCTGGGCCACCAGACCCCAAATGATGGCGGCAAGTCCAAGCACGAAAATAACCATAACGGCTTTCTGCCTACCGGTGAACTCGCTATCGAGGAGATTCTCGTCCGCACCAAACTCTTTGCGCTTCTCGATATCATCGTGGAAAGCTGGGGATGCCTCGGGATTCTTCTTAACCTTGAGGGCATACATCACAACCCATGCGATGGCAACTGCAGTGAGCACGACAAGGGCGATAGTACGCAGCCAAAGCTGGGGGTTGCCCTGGATACCGAGGATGCCCTGGGAAATCAGGACGTTGAACGGGTTTACGGTAGATGCGATGTATCCGATACGGGCACCCACAAACACCGTCATGAACGCTGTAATTGAGTCGAAGCCCATGGCCATCATGATCGGCATAAGAATCGCAAAGAACGGAAGCGTCTCCTCTGCCATACCAAAGGTGCTGCCGCCCAAGGCAAAAAGCACCATTAGGATCGGAATGATGAGGACGTCCTTGCTCTTGAACTTCTTCACCACTCGGGCGACGCCGCTCGTGATGGCTCCGGTCGCCGTGATGACCTGGAAGGAACCTCCCACGATCATAATGAATGCAACGACCTCGACCGCTTGCTGGATGCCGATCGCAGGGGCCTCAAGTACTTCGAAGATGCCTTGGCGAAGATCGACCTCGTTGCCGTCCTCGTCCGTATAGACCTTATCGACAGGCTCATAGGTGCCCGAGACCGTTACCTCGCGACCGTTAACCTCCTGGCGCTCAAACGAACCCGAAGGCACGACCCAGGTCAGAACGGCAAATACGGCCATCAAGACGAGAATGATGGTGTACACGTGCGGGACTCGAAGAGTGCGCTTCTTTTCTGTCTCTGCCATCTCTCCTCCTTAATTCAGGGGTTTTTCGTTGCCGGCAAAGCCATTGTGTCATCGCGCAAAACACCCTTCCGTCTCTTCGCCCGCCAACGAAGCGCATCGACCCGTAAACGGATTTCAGATTGATGTAATTTGTCAATTTGCTATCTAAATTGATGTTTAACATCAATTACTAAGCCGGTTCGTGCCATTCACCTGTGACAGATATGATGTAAATTGAATCAAACTCGTAATGTGCCACTATGGAAGCAATAAATACTCACCGCCAAAGCGAGGTCACATGTCCGCATTGCATGTTCAAAATGAAATAGGAAAGCTAAAAAAGGTGCTTCTGCACTGTCCCGGCCCCGAAACGCGCAACTACCCCGACGGGCAGTTCAATCGGGTCTTTACGTTGCGTCCGTCTAGCAGCTCATTCGATCTTGATAAAGCCCTTAGGGAGCATCATGCTTACTCGGCGATGCTCGAGCACGAAGGGGTAGAGATTCTCTATCTTGAAAACCTTCTTACCGAAGCCCTTGATGCGACAGAGCAAGCGCGTCGCTCTTTTATCGATAGCTACATTTCAGAATGCGGCGCGCGGGGCATTGAGCTCGAGTCTGCCATTCGCGAGCATCTCGAGCGCATCGAAGGCTCCCGCGCCCTTGCTCAAGCAGCAGTCAACGGCATCCGCTACTCCCAGGTCTTCAACACAGATAAAGAGGTGTTCAGCCTCACGAAACTGACGGCAGACGCATACTCACCTGACGATCTTCTCGTAAGCCCCCTTAACACCATGTGGTTCACACGCGATCCGGCGAGCGTCATCGGCGAAGGCGTTACGCTCAACCACATGTACTGGCCAGAGCGCAACCGTGAGGTTATCGCCTACAAAACGATTTTTACCTATCACCCAGATTTCCGCGAGACTCCCCAGTTCTTCAAGCATGAATCGACTTACCACATTGAAGGCGGCGACCTGCACAACCTCAACAGCGAAAACATAGCCGTTGGAATCTCGCAACGAACCGAGCCGGCGGCGATAGACACTTTAGCAAATAACTTGCTGTGGGATGAGAACTCGACTATTGAGTCCGTATGGGCCATTCAGGTCCCCTACGATGACCTCTGCATTCATCTCGACACATATTTCACTCGCGTTGACTACGAGACATTCCTCGTTGCTCGGGAGCTTCTCGACCAAGCGCGAGTCTACCGCATCACACGGGGCAGATCGGAAGGGACAACCCGTGCGTGTCATGTCGCAGGCGGACTGAAAGAAGCGTTGCGATTAGCCCTAGGTTCAAGTTCGTTGCAGTTTATCCTTTGCGGTGGCTCAAATCCCGGAGCAGCAGAGGTCGAAAGGACCAACAATGCCACAAGCACCCTTTGTTTGGAGCCAGGCAAGGTCTGCGTATACGAAGAAAACGCCGAAACCAACAAAGCGCTGGAGCAGGCCGGTATTGACCTTATTCCCATCTCTATCTTTGAGCTGACAAACGGCTTTGGCGGCCCCAACTGCCTCTGCCTCCCCCTCGTCCGCACTTCATAACATGGGAACGGGTCAAAACATAAAGGCGCTTCGCAAGCGCGACCAGCTGACACAGGAGGAATTCGCGGCACTCATCGGCGTCTCCAAAGAAACGGTATGCCGCTGGGAAAAGGACCGCTATACAATCCGCCGCTCAACGTTGCTCAAGATAGTATCGAAATTTAACCTGCAGCTCGACGACCTCACATCTGAAACCGCAGGGCTTGCCGCAAAGCTCGACCACGAGGGGCGGAAGGGGGAATCCAAAGAAGTTACTACTGATTCCCTTTGCGATGTATTTAAAATCTTGAAGAATGGAGGCAGAACGGGACTTAAACAAACCGGAATAACCGCGCTTCCCTCATCCGTATTCAAGAAACATCGCGGGTGCTTCTTTGTTCAAATGGACACGTCCGCCATGTCCAAATGCTACCCGATTGGATCCCTTCTCCTCGTGGATCCAAACCTGAAACCCTGGAACGGATGCTCCGTCCTCGCCTTGGCCGATAATTCAAGAATCGTCATACGTCGTTATAGCACCGGTACGAACACCGTGATGCTCTCATCCTACTCATATCGCACAGCGGAACCGGATATCGTGCTGGACAAACGCCGAATTAGGATTCTGGGAATCATCGTCTGGTTTCAGGCATCCCATGATCTGAGCATCTAACCAAATTTGCTCTTGTTTGCCCCCTGCACACATCTCAAACAGCAAAAGCCCCGCAGCCGGAGCGGACTGCGGGGCTCATGAAGAGAGGCTAGTTTGTGGGCGTCTTGCCTGGCGCCCACGGGAGAGGCAACGGAGTAGGGACTACTCGTGGATGCGGGTACCGGAGAGGCCGGCCATGGTCTCGGCGGCCTTGTCCAGGGCGCCGATGATGCAGGTGCGGCCCTTGCGGGAACGGGCGAACTTGATGGCGGCGCGGACCTTGGGCTCCATGGAACCCTTGCCGAACTGGCCCTCGTCGGCCAGGCGCTCGGCCTCGTCGGCGGTGAGGTCCTCGAGCTCCTCCTGGTTGGGCTTGCCGAAGTTGATGGCGACATGCTCGACGGCGGTCAGCAGGAACAGGACGTCGGCGTCGCAGTCCTCGGCCAGCAGCTCGCCGCCCAGGTCCTTGTCGATGACGGCGGGAACGCCCTTGTAGCAGCCCTTGTTCTCGTAGTCGCGGACGACGGGGATGCCGCCGCCGCCGCAGGCGATGACGATGAACTCGTTGTCGAGCAGGTTGAGGATGGAGTCAGCCTCGACGATCTTCTTGGGATCGGGGGAGGCGACGACGCGACGCCAGCCGCGGCCGGAATCCTCGACGAAGACCTTGGAGGGGTCCTCGGCCATGAACTCCTTGGCCTGCTCCTCGGTGTAGAAGGGGCCGATCGGCTTAGTCGGGTTCTTGAACGCGGGATCGTCGGGATCGCACTCGATCTGGGTGACGACGGTGGCGGCGTGCCAGCGCTTGTAGCGCTTGTGCATCTCGCGGCCAATGCCCTGCTGCAGGTGATAACCAATGTAGCCCTGGGACATGGCGCCGCACTCGGGCAGCGGCATCTCGGGGGTACCGATGGCATCGTGGGCAGCGGCGAAGGCGTTCTGGATCATGCCGACCTGCGGGCCGTTGCCGTGGGTGATGATGATCTCGTTGCCCTGCTCGATCAGGCCAAGGAGAGCGTGGGCGGTGTTGCTCACGGCCTCGATCTGCTCGACGGGGTTGTTGCCGAGGGCGTTGCCGCCGAGGGCGACGACAATACGATCGGGCTTGCCAAGAGGCTTAGACATTGCTGGAATCCTTTCTGTAAAAGGCCTACAACCCATTAATAACCCGCGTCCGTGCGATACGCGAGTTTATTAAGGTTTATATTCTCTTTATCGCTCATTTTATTCATTTTGAAAATACCTAAGCGGCGAACGGTCGATTTTACCCGCTCAGCGTAAAGAAGCCCAGTTCAGGCATATCTACGCCATTTACGTGCAACTTTATTTAAATAGAGCAGGGATTAGACCAGATTATGCAAACTATATCTTTGCTAAACACAAAACGGACAGCGCAATATCTTACTCGCACTATACGCGATTCTATACATTAATTTGACGAGTATGCACCCCTGCAAAAACATGGGGCTTTTCATCCAACATAAGGGATAGCCGATCGCGCTTCACCCCGCGGCAAGCGACTGCGAGTTCGCAGTATGGAACTTTACCGTCGGCTTCTGCATGAACGCTACCGACGCCCTTTCGCTCCTGCGCGCCCAAGCAGCCGAGAACGCTAACGGCGCCACTGTCAACCTGGCCACCCTCAACAACGGCGCCGCCAGCCTTTTCGCAAAGTACCGTGCTGGCTCGCTGGCTTTGAGGCCTAAGTGAGCTTTGCTATTTGCCAATTTTTGTATGATTTGGGTCAAATCTATTTGTCAATTTTTGTATGATTAGGGACAAATCTATTTGCCAATTTTTGTCAATGAGGTGTTTTAATGCTACGCCGCAAAGTCACTGATAGGCTTTTGAGCTGGAAGAATAACTCCCATAAGGCCCTGCTTGTTACCGGTGCGCGTCAGATTGGCAAGAGCTATGCGATTCACGCGTTTGGAAAGAGCAACTACGCTTCGTATTATGAGGTCAATCTGCTACTTGATGCCGAGGCAAGAGACGTACTTGTTGGCGCTAAGAACTCCATTGACTTCATCAACCGTGTGGCCCTTCTTGCGGATGCACCGCTTGTTGAGGGAGATACGCTTATCTTTGTCGATGAGATTCAGGAGTATCCGCAGATCGTTACACTTATGAAGGCGCTGGTCGAGGACGGACGCTTTAGCTATGTCTTCTCGGGGTCTATGCTTGGGACTGAGTTTAAGGGGATCTCTTCTTTCCCGGTGGGGTATGTCGAGCACATTGTTATGCGGCCAATGGATTTTGAAGAGTTTTGTTGGGCAAACAGCATCAGCGAGAATGTGCTTGCAGACATCCGCAGCTGCCTTGTCGAGAGGCGTCCCGTCGAAAATTTTATTCATGAGGCGATGCTCAAAAACTTTAGAGCTTATATCGTTTGCGGCGGCATGCCGGAGGTCGTTCAGAACTATATCGATTCGGGCTATTCGCTCGTGAGAACGCGTGAGCTTCAAATTCAGCTAGTCGATCAGTACAAAAGCGATATCTCTAAATATGCATCGACTCGAGCGTTTAACGTTCGCTCCATTTTCGAGCAAATTCCCGTTCAGCTTGAGGCGGAGTCCCATCGCTTTATCGTCTCGTCTCTAGGCGAGGGAGCTCGTCTTCAAAAATACGAGCAGGATTTCCTATGGCTGGTGAACGCAGGCGTTGGATTGATGGTCCCCCAGGTGACGGAGGCACGAAGTCCTCTCAAGAGGACGGAGAAAACGACGGCCTTTAAACTATACGAGTCCGATACAGGTATGCTCGCATCGCGGTATCCCGGCAGCACGGCACGCGCCGTCTACCTTGACATGAAAACCCCCAACCTCGGCGGCCTCTATGAGAACGTGGTCGCACAGGAACTCGTTGCCCTCGGAGCAGATACGTGGTACTACCAAACGCGTGAGGTCGGTGAAGTCGACTTTGTAATCGAAGGTGCCCGCGGGCATGTTGTCCCAATCGAAGTCAAATCGGGCAAGAAAGTTCGAGCACATGCAGCCCTCGACCGTTTGATGAGTGTGGGCGAGTACAAAATTCCCGAGGCCGTTGTGCTGAGCCACGAAAACCTTTGCAAAGAGGGCAAGATCCTTTACGTTCCAATCTATATGACATTCTGTCTCGATGAGTTTATGGAAAAGGACGACCCCAACAACGATTTCTCGTTTGCACCCATATCTCTCTAGGTCATCTGAGTCCGCAAGCCAGCCCCCACGCCCAAAGTACTGCGCCTTTCGCGCCAAAGGCGCGAAACAGCAAGGGGATAGAAGGCAGCGACAACCAACTCCCCCACTATGCCCAAAGTGCTGCGATGTTTCGCGCAAAGCGCGAAACAGCACTGGGGCAGCAGAAGGCCACAATCAGCTAGCCCTCCATGCCCAAAGTGGCGCGTGGTTTCGCGGCCACGCTGCGAAACAGCGACCGGGACAAGGCACCCCCACAGCCACGTCCTTCATTCAGCCCCACAATCCGAGGACGTAGTCGTAGCAGGATCTGAGGGCTAACCTTCGCGGACACTCCGCAGGACGAAAGAACCCCCGCCGCACGTAGTGCGCAGCGGGGGTTCTTTCATGTCCGAGGACGTCCGCGAAGGTTAGCCCTCAGATCCTGCGGTGGGAGACCTAGGCCTCGTTGTACACCGTCTTGAGCTTCAACAGGTGAGCGTAGCGGTCCATAGCGGCCTGCTCGTTCTCCTTGAAGAGCTCCTCGGCGCGCTCGGGGAAGGAACGCGTCAGCGAAGCGTAACGGGCCTCGTTCATCAGGAACTCCTGATAACCGCCCGCGGGCTCCTTGGAATCGAGTGAGAACTTCTTGCCGGCAGCAGCCTCGGGGTTGAAGCGGAAGAGGTTCCAGTAACCGCACTCGACAGCCTTCTTCATCTCGGCCTGGCAGTTCTGCATGCCGCCCTTCTTGATGGAGTGCATCTCGCAGGGGCTGTAGCCGATGATGAGGGACGGGCCGTCGTAGGCCTCGGCCTCGTGGATGGCCTTGAGGGTCTGAGCCGGGTTGGCGCCCATGGCAACCTGTGCCACGTAGACGTAGCCGTAGCTCATGGCAATCTCGGCCAGAGACTTCTTCTTGGTCACCTTACCGGCGGCGGCGAACTGAGCGACCTGGCCCAAGTTCGAGGCCTTGGAGGCCTGACCACCGGTGTTGGAGTAAACCTCGGTGTCGAAGACGAAGACGTTGACGTTGTGGCCGGAAGCCAGGACGTGGTCCAGGCCACCGAAGCCGATGTCGTAGGCCCAGCCGTCGCCGCCGAAGATCCAGAAGGACTTCTTGGTGAGGTAAGCCTTGTCGGCGAGGATCGCCTTGGAGGCGTCGCAGCCGCACTTCTCAAGCTCGGCAACGTAGGCAGCGGCAGCGGTCTTGGAAGCCTCGGCATCGTTGACGGAGTCGAGCCAAGCCTGGCCGGCGGCCTTGAGCTCATCGGACGGACCATCGGAGGCGATGATCTCCTGGGTGGCGGCGATCAGCTTGTGCTGAACGGCCTCATAGCCAACGGCCATGCCCAGACCATGCTCGGCATTATCCTCGAACAGGGAGTTGTTCCACGCCGGGCCGTGACCGTCCTTGTCCTTGCAGTAAGGAGCGGTGGCAGCGGGGTTGCCCCAAATGGAGGAGCAGCCGGTGGCGTTGGAGATGAACATGCGGTCGCCGGCGACCTGGGTCACCAGACGTGCATAGGCGGTCTCGGCGCAGCCGGCGCAGGAGCCAGAGAACTCCAGGTAAGGCTGCTTAAACTGGCTGCCCTTGACGTTGGCCGCGATGAGCTCCTTCTTCTCGGAGACGTTCTCGACCATGTAGTCCCAAACGGGCTGCTGGTCCATCTCCTGCTCGGTGGGAACCATCTCGAGGGCGCCCTTGGGGCAGACCTTGACGCAGTTGGTGCAGCCCATGCAGTCGAGCGGGGACACGGCCATGGTGAACTTCATGCCCTTGGCCTTGGGGCCCATAGCGTCGAGCGTGCGGGTAGCCTCGGGCGCGGCTGCAGCCTCGTCCTCGGTCATCGCGAACGGACGGATGGTGGCATGCGGGCACACATAGGCGCACTGGTTGCACTGGATGCACTTGGTCTCGTCCCAGTGAGGAACGACCACGGCGACGCCGCGCTTCTCGTATGCCGAGGCGCCCAGCTCAAACTGGCCGTCGGCGCAATCGACGAAGGCGGAAACGGGCAGGCTGTCGCCGTCCATGCGATCGATGGGCTCGAGCAGGTTCTTGACCTGCTGGGCGATAGCGGACTTGGTCTCCTCGGAGAGCTCGACGGGGGCGGCATCCTCGGCGGTAGCCCAGTCGGCTGGAACCTCGAACTTACGGAAGGCGGTAGCGCCGGCATCGATGGCCTTGTGGTTGGCGTCGACGATAGCCTGGCCCTTCTTCATGTAGGACTTGGTAGCCGCGTCCTTCATGTACTGCAGGGCGTCCTCGGCGGGCAGGACCTTGGCCAGCGCGAAGAAGGCGGACTGGAGCACCGTGTTGGTGCGCTTGCCCATGCCGACCTTAGCGGCCAGGTCGATAGCGTCGATCAGGTAGACGTTGACGTTGTTGTTCGCGATGTAGCGCTTGGCCACGGCGGGCATGTGCTCGGCGAACTCCTCGTCGCTCCACTGGCAGTTGACCAGGAAGGTGCCGCCCGGCTTGACGTCGCGGACCATCTTGAAGCCCTTAACGATGTAGCTGGGGTTATGGCAGGCGACAAAGTCGGCCTTGGTCACGTAGTACGGCGAGCGAATCGGGGAATCGCCAAAGCGCAGGTGCGAGACGGTGACGCCGCCGGTCTTCTTGGAGTCATACTGGAAGTAGGCCTGGACGTACTTGTCGGTGTGGTCGCCGATGATCTTGATCGAGTTCTTGTTGGCGCCGACGGTACCGTCGCCACCCAGACCCCAGAACTTGCACTCGATGGTGCCGGGGGCTGCGGTGTTGGGCGCATCCTCGGCCTCGGGCAGGCTCAGGTTGGTCACGTCATCGACAATGCCGATGGTGAACTCACGCTTGGGCTCGTCCTTCTTGAGCTCCTCGAAGACAGCGAACGCGGACGCGGGAGGCGTGTCCTTGCTGCCCAGACCATAACGGCCGCCGACAACCTTGATGCCCGTCTTGCCAGCCTCGTAGAGAGCGGAGACGATGTCCTGGTAGAGCGGCTCGCCGATGGAACCCGGCTCCTTGGTACGGTCCATGACGGCGATCTTCTGGACGGTCTCGGGGAGAACGTCGACGAAGTGCTTGATGGAGAACGGACGGAACAGACGAACCTTGACCAGGCCGACCTTCTCGCCGTGAACGTTGAGGTAGTCGATGACTTCCTCGAGCACGTCGCAGAAGGAGCCCATGCACACGACGACGCGGTCGGCATCGGGAGCGCCGTAGTAGTTGAACAGGCCGTAATCGGTGCCGAGCTTCTCGTTGATCTTCTTCATGTAGCCCTCGACGACGGCGGGAAGCTCGTCGTAGACCTTGTTGCAGGCCTCACGGTTCTGGAAGAAGATATCGCCGTTCTCGTGGCTGCCGCGGGTGTGCGGGTGCTCAGGGTTGAGCGCGTGATCGCGGAAAGCCTGGACGGCGTCCATGTCGCACATCTCGGCCAGATCCTTGTAGTCCCACATGGCGACCTTCTGGATCTCGTGGCTGGTGCGGAAGCCGTCGAAGAAGTTAAGGAACGGGGTCTTGCCCTCGATGGCGGCAAGGTGAGCCACCGGCGAGAGGTCCATGACCTCCTGGACGTTGCCCTCGGCGAGCATGGCGAAGCCGGTCTGACGACAGGCCATGACGTCGGAGTGATCGCCAAAAATGTTCAGGGCGTGGGAAGCGACGCAACGCGCGGAGACGTGGAAGACGCCCGGGAGCTGCTCGCCCGCGATCTTGTACATGTTCGGGATCATCAGGAGCAGACCCTGAGAAGCCGTGTAGGTGGTAGTCAGAGCACCGGCACCCAGCGAACCGTGAACGGTACCGGCTGCACCTGCCTCGGACTCCATCTCGACGACCTTGACCGGGGTGCCGAAGATGTTCTTGCGACCCTGGGCCGCCCACTGGTCGACATGGTCGGCCATCGGGCTGGACGGCGTAATGGGATAGATTCCCGCTACCTCGGTGTACGCATACGAAACATATGCGGCCGCCTCGTTGCCGTCCATAGACTTAAACTTACGCGCCATATACCCCTCTCCTCTCATATAGGTATACAGGCCCCGGCGATCGCCGGGATGTTGGCGTGATGGGATTTACGCTGTTGCTTCCAATCATCTGGCAGGCAGGCTCAGCAGCAGGTACGTGGCGTGGAGAGAAGACATGCCGAGGCGAGGGGCAACTGATGCGCCCCACAGACCCGACCGCCCGTCTTGCACATGACCGAGCGCCGCAAAGGCCGCATGCCGGATGCTCCCGGGCACGCCCCGGCGATGGGAAGCGCCCGCAACGGAAATCCGCATGCGGGCTTATTGTACCCCGCCGTCAAGTGTAATTTCGGCAAATATAGGCGGGCGGTAAAGGTTTACCTCGGGTGACTGCCGGGAGCAAAATGATCCCTTGGGGACGGAGGGACCATTTGGCGGGACTGGCTAGAGGGCACCGAAGAGGATGGCGTAGGTAGTGGATTCGCCGAGCTTGAGCTCGTCGCCGGGATTGAGTTGGGCGGAACGGCCGGGCTCGACCTGAATGCAGACACGCGTGGCCCCGTTTACCACCACGGTTCCATTGGTGGACGACAAGTCCTCGACGTGCCAGATATTTTGAGCATCGCACCAGATATGGGCATGGCGGGCCGAGACATCGTCGCCGACGTCGGTAATATCGCCCTCACCAGTGGCCAGCGCGCCAATCTCAACACCCTGCTCACTCGGCTGAATCCAGCGCGGGGCACTCACGACAAAACTGTTTTGTATGCGCAGCAAGCCCAAAGGGTGCGCCGGGGCGGGGTCGCGTTCGCCCGCGGTCATCGACATGCCAAGCGAACGCGGCGTGGAGGTGCCTCCGCCACAGGTCGCGTGCGCGTAGTCGATGGCATAGTTCACCGAGGACCGCACATCCGCCGAACAACCGACGGCGACAAACGGCACCAGCACGGCCTCGGCGCGCTCGGCGGGCATGAGTTCCGCCGCCTGGGACAGGCGATCGAGCGCGTTGCGATAGAGATTCGTGTCCTGGTGGCACTCTTCGAGCGCGCGTACCATCGGTTCACCTGCAGGACCGCACACCATATTGATTACAGCCGTGGAGTCCATGGGATTGCGCTGGCGCAGGGCCAGTTGCGACATAATACGCGCAGCCGAGGTACCGTATTCGGCAAAGTAGCGTTGCTGAAGCGTGCCGACCGGCGCGCGAACGATAAAGCGGGAAACCCAAGAGCGATCGGCGGCTCGGCTCTGCGGGCTGCGGCCGTCGGCGAGCGGACGGGACGAAAGCACCAAGCCGCACAGCTCGATATGGCTCAGATGCGCCGCGCGCTTAAAGATGTCAAACATGGCCCCGCATGGGGTGAGCTCAACTTGAGATGCCATGACCTAGGCCTCCTTGGTCGTAGAAATAGAATCGGACGATACTTCGACAGGTCCGCCAAAAGTACGGGCAGCTGCGGCTCCACCGGCAAGCGGAGTCGCCATCTGGGCTTTTGTGCGTCGCGGTGCCGAAACAGGAAGTTCAAAGGCAAAGCCCATCGCAAGCAAAAACCACGTAAGCGTATAGGTTGCAACCAAAGCGGCAACAAGGCCGCCCATCACGGCGCGTTGGGAAAATACGCTACATGCAGTCACAACCAGTACCGGAACCTCGCAGGCAGAAAGCGCAAGCACACCCTGCAGGAACCCCGAGCGTCGATCGCGCGCAAGTGCCCCCGCGGCAACGCCGGCCATGCCTGGCAGCGCCAGCGCCAGTGCGGCAATAACACCCGGTAGCGACCCAGACCACACGAGCGATCCCAAAGTCGCCGTCACGCGAGCGCCCGACGCCAGCAGCGCGGCCGAAACCACGACCGCAGCCCAAACCACGCCACAGACGACCGCCGCGCCGACCATCAGCGCGCGACGAACCGCGCGGCCGGACGCATCCATGGGGCACGGCGTGAGCGGCTCGCCGCGGAGCGAACGACCGACATTTTGCGCATAGTGGTCACAAAACGCCGAGAGCGCCGCCTCGACCGCCGCCGGCTCGGGACGATCTTTTTGATGGCTGGACAGACAGGCCATCACCACGTCGAACAGCTGGGCATCGACAAACGCCAGCGCATCGCGTAGCTCCTCGGAATCCGGCTCAAGCCCCAGCTGCTGGGCCTGCTCGGCCGCGGCGAGCGCCACATCGGGCTCGCGATGAAGCAGCTGCGTCAAATCACAACCGGGCGCATGGGCACCAATGGGATAGTCGGGCCGCGTGTCCATCTTGAGACGGTAGGGGCTCGCGATGTCGCGCGTCTTTTTGCGCGAACCCGAGGTGCCCGAAGCGCTCGGCGCGGCTTCGTATGGCGCGACGCCGGCAATGAGCTCGTAAACCGTGCTTGCCGCGGCATAGACGTCGATCGCCGGCGACATACGCAAAGCGCGCAGGTCGGGAATATCGTCGGTGAGCATCTCGGGCGGGGCGTAGGCAACCGTCGCGCGACGCAGCGTGGCATAGCGCTCCGTAAACGACGCCTTGCCGCCGGTACCGGCCACGGCCGACGCAGGCTCAAGCGCCAGCGACGAGCCAAAGTCGATCAGGCACAGGTCAAAGGTGCCCTCGGCAAGCTGCCGGTCAAGCGGTAGACGCGCCGTACGCACCATAATATTAGCGGGCGAGATATCGCGATGGACAAAGCCCTCGCCCACCAGGCTCATACGGCAGAGCAGATCGAACAGGTCGCGACCCAGACGCGCCGCCACAAGCGGCGACAGGCGTCCGGCATCATCCACGGCAAGTCGCGAACGCAAGCGGGCAAGCGTCTCGCCCTCGACCCATTCCATGACAATTGCAGGCACACCGTCGACCTCGCCCCAGCCATAGAGACGGGGAAAGCCCTTAAGGCCCGAAAGGGCACGATGGCATTCATATTCCTCGCGAAACGCCGCCTTGAACTTGGTGACCAGCGCCTCGTGGGCGACATCGTCATCAAATTCGTCGCGCGTTGGCAAGATGAGCTGCTTGAGCGCCACGGCCTCGCCCTGCGCGTTGACGGCACGCGTCACACGGCCGATACCACCACGGCGCATGGTGGCGTCATCGGCAAACAGCATCGTAAAACGGCGAAGGTAGGCGGGAAGCTCGTCCGTGCCCAGGGCGACGGCCGGCTCAAACCCGTCGACGCGCGCCAGGCGCAGGCCCACCATGGGATCACGGTTGAGCGACTGGGCTGCCGCAGAAGCGAGATCGTTCGTCATAGGGCGATCGCCGCCAGGCTATTGTTGAAGTTGTTAAGCGCAATGTCATCATCGCCGTAATGCCCCACCCATTGGCACAGGTTGGTGTAGCAGCCCCATAGGTTGGCGTACTGCCGATACCACTTTGAGTGGGGAGAAAACGTTTGCCGGCCAAACTCGGCACGGATGACAAACATATCGTTGGCCAGGCTATCGCACGGCCCGGTATCGCCTGTTGCGTTATAGGTCGAGACCGCGCTATTGGCGCGGGCGACATAGTCATCGAGCATGTTGTATTTGGTCACGAGCCAATTGTGGATTCTCTCCTCCTCGGCAGCCGAGAGACCACCCGAGCCCGTGTCGCCGCCGGCACCGCCGTCCGTCGAGCCGCCACTCGAAGATCCACCGCCAGCGGCGGAACCCGAACCGGAACCGCCGTCCGAGCCCGCCGAACCGGTGCCAGAACTGGACCCGTCCGAGCCGCCGGGCTTACCCGCCTGCTGCGTATCCTGCTCCTTCTGCCGCTCCGCCTTGTTAACGACAGAAGCCACGCTGTTATTGGAAAGCTTCGTAATGACCTTGGTGTTGGTGAGCACGATGGTCTTGCCGTTTGCCAGCGTGATCTCGTTGGACGCCCGCTCGCCCTTGTCCGCGGGATCGACGTCAAACACGGTGCGCCCGACCACGCTCGCCCACGCAAATCCAGTTGTCGTTCCCAAGTCGCTTTTGGTCTTGCGCCCAATATGCAGCTCGCGCGCAGCATGCGCCTGTACCATGGACGGCACCGTCATGCCATAAGCCGAAACACCGGCTATGACCAGTACGAGCGAGCAAGACAGCAGCACATACGCCCGAGGCGCCAGGCCCAGCCGGCGCCGCATGCGCACCGCGGCGCCATGCTTTGTCTGAGTGCCCCCGGGCCGCATGCGTTCTCCTCCAACAAAAACACGCCGCTTAAAAGCGGCGCATTCTTTCATATCCACATTTGAGTGTATCAGCGAACCAAAAAGGTTGCGCAACGAATGGGCAAATACGAGGTGCAAGTGGACCCATCCACGCGATAAGCGGATGAAAAGCAGGTTTGTTGCACAACAAATGCATGAACACGTGCCCAATTATGAGCGCCCCGTGCGGCAGGCCGACGGGACATGCCGCGGAGCTGACGCCGCCTAGATCGCGCGGCGGGCCTCGATAGCGCGGCCGAGCGTGAGCTCGTCGGCATACTCCAGGTCGCCACCCACGGGCAGGCCGCTCGCCAGACGCGACACCTCGACGCCCAGTGGCTTAATGGTGCGAGCAAGGTAGCTCGCCGTGGTCTCGCCCTCGATATTGGGGTTGGTGGCGATAATGACCTCGTGGATATCCTCATGGCCCAGGCGCGCCAGCAACTCGCGGATATGCAGCTGCTCGGGACCGATCTTGTCCATGGGGCTGATCACGCCGCCCAACACATGGTAGAGGCCGTGGTAGCTGCCCGTGCGCTCAATCGCCTGGACATCGCGCGGCTCGCCCACCACGCAGATGCGGGTGGTATCGCGCATCGGGTCCTGGCAGATGGAGCACTCGTCGGCCGTGGCGTAGTTAAAGCAACGGCTGCAAAAGTGGACCTCTTGCTTGACGTCCAGGATGGCCTCGGCCAAGCGGCGGGCCTCCTCGGCATCGGCCTCGAGCAGGTAATAGGCGATGCGCTGGGCCGACTTGGGACCAATGCCCGGCAGACGACCCAGCTCATCGAGCAGTTTTTGCAGACTGTGATTCGCACTCATTATATGCGTGTCTTAGAACGGCATGCCCGGGATGTTGAGGCCGCCGGTGATGGCGCCCATCTGCTTGTTGGCGAGCTCGTTGACGCCGCGGACGGCCTCGTTGACGGCAGCCATGATCATGTCCTGCAGCATATCGACGTCCTCGGGATCGAGCGCATCAGGGTCGATGGTGAGGTTGACGAGCTCCATCTCGCCGTTAACGGTCACCTTGACCATGCCGCCGCCGGCAGAGGCATCGACGGTCTGGGACTTGAGGTTTTCCTGCGCGGCGGCAAGCTGCTCCTGCATCTTGCGGGCCTGCTTCATCATCTGCTGCATGTTCATACCGGCCATGATGGCTCCTTTACGTGCGGCCGCGCGACGAGCTGCAAAGGCAGCCGGGACGCGGCGGGACTTTCAAACGCAAAAATCGTACCACGGCGCGGGGCAAGCGAGCGGGGCGGACACGCTACCCCAGTCGATATACATGTCCTGGAGTGCAAGCCGCGCCCAAAGATTATGCAAAGTTGAATAATTCGCATCTACATAATATCGAAAGCTAAATCTTGTAGAGCCGGAACCCGGCATTTGCTGCATCCAGCTAGATAGCAAAATGCTAAACCGCCGCTCGAGGTGGCGCTCATGACGGCATGGTAAAATTTGATTGTCAAAGATAGCAATTTGGAGGTGCCCCATGAATGCCCCCGACGCGCTCCAAAACATCCGCTCAAAACACCCCGTTGCATATGTGGTTCTCTATCTCTTTGTCGGCTGGGCACTGCTGGTTGTCATCACCCATGCCATAGCCTTTGGAGCAGAACTACTGATAGCCAGCTCGGACCAGCCCGTCGTCAAATGGGAAGCGACCGATGAGTGCACCGACGGAACCCGAACCATTTACTACAACAGCCCGTCCCTCTACCAAGAGTTCAAGGTCAAGATAAAGGACTCCAAGATTGTCGATGCCGAACTGGGCTCTTTATTTACAATCGGAGCAACCGTCAACGCCGAGCAAGTCGAATACACGGACAGCCATGCGACATATCGTATCGACCTCAGCATCCTAGGCCGACCGTCACGCGCCTGTCTGCTCGAATGCGATATACGCGGCACCACACTACACATGTCCGAAATACAGATGCGCCCGGACAAAGAGATCTCTTCTTGAGCAGCGTACCCGCCCGCACAGTTACTCCACCGGTTTGAAGATGGTGGCCTGTCCAAAGACGTTGCGGATGAGGGCCTTGGCCTCATCCTCGGTCTGCGGGATGCTCGGGGCTGCGCCCTGGTGGCCGAAGGGACTGCCGGCGCCGGGGTTGGACTCCCAAGGGGCAGCGGGGGCGTCATCGCTTGTGGGAGCGGACGTCGCAGCTGCGGGAGCCGCGGCTGAAGCGGCAGGGCTGGGCGCAGGCACCGCGGCAGGCACGTCGAACGGAGGAAGATCCTCCCCGCTCGTATCGCCGGCGAAGCCGCCGACCATGGCGTCGTCGTAGGGCACCTGCTCGGATTCCCACGACGCAGCCTGCGCAGACGGCTGAGTCTTGGAAGCGGACGCGCGCTCGGGCGCTCGGGGCGCGGGTTCGGTCGGGAGCTTACCCGTAGCGGGGGCGCCGGCGGGGTTGTCGGAGCGCAGCCAGGGGGCCTTGGCCAGGTCGGATGACTCGGGCGCAGGCGCGGCAGCGGGCTTGGGCGCGGGGACCGGAGCAGCCGGTTTGGGCGCAGCGGGTTCAGGCGCCGACGGGGTCGGTGCCGCTACCGGCGCTGCCTTTGGTTGCGTCGCGCTGGCGTTCGAGGATGCAGGGGCCGCCGAGGACACGGGTTGCGGGTCCGCAGATGCCGCAGCCCGTGCAGATGGAGAATGCTCCTCATGTTGAGGAGCCGGCGTGCCACCCCCATCCAAGACATAGTCGACGGTGCGACGACCGAAAACCGCACTGACTGTCGGCAAAAACACCGCCTGTGTATCAGCACGCCCGAGCATCTTGATAGCAAATGCCGTAGGGAACGAGACCGTGAGCTTAGAACCATCGTCTGCCGTAGCGCGAGCGTTCAACAGGAGAGCCGCATAAGAAGGTTGTTGGGCCTTGACGCGCTCGACGACCTCGGCCCATTTGCGCTGGAGCTCGCCGGCATCCTCAACCGCGGGGGTCTCGGCGGCGCCGGCGGCAGCAACCTGGGCGGCGTTGTTGAGCTGGGGCTTAGGTGCCGGAGCGGCGGCAGGCGCGGGAGCCGCAACGGGCTGAGACATCGGAGCCGATGCAGGCTGAGATGTCAGCGCGGCAGGCTTGGGGGTCGGCGCGGGCGCAGGCTGGGTCGCCGGAGCGGCAGTGCCTCGGTCCCAGGGCATGCCGCCCTGGCGCGCAGACGCGGCGGCGGGCACGGCAGATGCCACAGGAGCGGCAGCTCGGGCACCCGAGATCAGTGTCGGCTGTTGCATCGCCGCAGGTGCAGCCGCGACAACCGCAGGCGCGGCACCTGCAGCAGCCACGCTCGCCGGCACCGCGGCGTTGGCGACCATGACCTCCAAGCGCGCCACGCGCTCGGCCAGGGCCTCAATGGTCAGATCGGCCTCGGGACGTGCCAGGCGCGTGCAGGCGATCTCGAGCACCAGGCGCACGTCACTCGCGCCCCTCATCTCCAGCGCGGCATCGTCGAGCACCGTCAGCACGCGAGCCAGACGGTCGGCCGGATGCTCGCCAAAGGCAGCAGCCTCGGCAGCAAGCGCCTCGGCCTGCTCGGCCCCGCCCTCAAACAGCTCGGCACGGGCACCGGCAACGCAGGCCACATACACGTCACGCACATGCGCCACCAGGTCGCGCGTCAGCTCAAGCAGGTCATTGCCCTCCTCGACCTGTGCGCGAATGAGCCCATAGAGCTCAGCAATATCACGCTCGGCGATGGCGCGCGCAAACTCGCCCAGAATCTGGTCCGAAACTTCGCCCAAAAGCGAGCGGGCATCGTCCGCGTGCACGGTACCGTTGCCGAAGACGCTCAGCTGCTCCAGCGTGGAGAGCGCGTCGCGCATGCCGCCCTTGGCATGACGCGCCACGATAGCCAGCGCCTCGTCGTCGTAATCGAAGCCCTCCTGCTCGCACACGTAGGACAGGCGATGCTCAATATCCTCGTTGCCGATGCGATGAAAATCGAAGCGCTGGCAGCGCGAGAGGATGGTCTCCAAAATCTTTTGCGGGTCGGTGGTGCACAGCACAAAGATCACGTGCGCCGGCGGCTCCTCGAGCGTCTTGAGCAGCGCGTTGAACGCCGCCGTCGTGAGCATGTGAACCTCGTCGATGATATAGATCTTGTACTTGCCGCGCACCGGGGCAAAGTTGACGGAGTTGATGATCTCCTCGCGCACATTGTCCACGCCCGTGCGGCTTGCGGCATCGAGCTCGTAGACATCGGGGTGGTTGCCCTCGGCGATGAGCTCGCACTCCTCACAGGTGCCGTCGGGCATGCAGCCGCTTGCACCCTCGGCGCGCGCCGCCTCGACGTTGCGACACAGTAGCGCCTTGGCCAGAATGCGCGCCATGGTGGTCTTGCCCGTGCCGCGCGGTCCGCAGAACAGGTACGCGTGGGACAGACGCCCCTCGGTGATGGCGTGCTCGAGCGTCGAGACGATATGCTGCTGGCCCACCACGGAGTCGAAGGTGAGCGGGCGATACTTTCGGTACAACGATTCCATGGGTGCTCCCCCGGGTATACTGAGTCTTGTTGCCGCGACGGCCATGCGGTCGCACGGCATACTGCATTCATAATAACCCGTACGGCGAGCCCGCCGCGATAGGAGTCCAAAGAGCATGGCAGACGCAGAGAGTAACCTCGTTCCCTCCGAAGCAGCCGACCAGGTCGAGGTCGCGCTCGAGGAGCAGGCCGCAGCCGACGACGGCATCCTGTACCTCAACGAGTACCAGTACGAAAACGACCTGGTCACCGACTTCGCCCGCCTGGTCGCCTCGCCCAGGCGTCGCGGCTCGCTGTATGTCGCCGCCGCGATTGCCGCGCTCATCGGCATCGGCATGCTGGTGGCCGGCGGCAACTGGATCAAGTTTGGCGTCGTCCTGATCGTATTCGGCGCCTTTTTGGCCTGGTGGAGCAAAAACCTGCACCACACCCTCGCCCGCGACTTTATCGACGCCGTCGAGGCCGACGAGTCCATGGGTGGCCGCTATCGCCGCGTCGCCGCCAACGAGGACGGCCTGATGGTTTGGGGCAAGAGCGGCAAGTCGCAGTTCTTCCCGTTTGAGAAGCTCGACCACGTACTCGACGGCGAGCGCATCTTTGTGGCCATGTTCGCCGACCAGGGCGTGACGATCCCTAAGGGCACCTTTGTCCGCGGCGATGCCGAGCAGTTCGGCCCCTTCCTTAAGGCGCGCATCAACAAAAAACTCCGCATCGAGACCAAGAAGAAGAAAATGAAGGCCGAGAAGGCCGCCGCCGAGGCCAAGCAGGGCGACAAGCCCCAGGAGACCAAGGGCAAGCAGCGCAAGCAGAAGAAGAACAGGAAGAAGCGCTAAGCCAGCCGCGGGACACAAACCCCAGACGGAGCTTAAATTGAATGTCGCCCACCTGCGCGTGCTACACTAGCAGCATCTATGCCACCGCGAACGGCTCGGCTCCGCGCCCGCCGCTCGCAAACGAACTTTAAACGCACGAGGGTTGGCCATGCCGCTTTTCTCGCAACATACCGCCCGGTTCTCGCCGGACGTTCCCTTGGAGGGCACTAGCTCTCGCGAGCTGCTCAAGCGGTACCAGCCGCTCGAGACGCTTGCGACCGGCGGTTTTGGCTCCATCGAGATTTGCCGCGACACGCATCTGCGCCGTCGCGTGGCCATTAAGCGCATCCCCCTTATCAACGGCGCCGGCATGCCCGCCAGCGACATCATGGACGTGCTGCGCGAGGCGCATACCGCCGCCATGCTTCAACATCCCAATATCGTGCAGGTTATCGACTTTACGCACGACACCGCCTATGCCTACCTGGTCATGGAGTATGTCGACGGTATGTCGTTGGCCGAGTTTTTGCATCGCGTGGACGGCCACTCGCTCACCTTTGACGAGGCCGCGGCCATTGCCGACGCGCTGGGTCAGGCACTCACCTTTGCCCATGCAAACGGCGTGCTTCATCTGGACATAAAGCCCGCCAATGTGCTTATCGACCATTCGGGCAATGTAAAGATCACCGACTTTGGCATGGCGCGGCTGTCGTCCGCCGGCGGCTTTGGCGGATCGCGCGGCGGCACCATCGGCTACATGCCGCCCGAGCAGCTCGATATCGAGACCGGCACGGTCGACGAACGTGCCGATGTCTTTGCCCTTGCCTGCGTGATCTACGAGGGCCTGTGCGGCAGTGCCCCCTTTATGGCGGCCACGCCTGCCGACTCGCTCGACCGCATCATCGGCGGCGCCACCTATCCCAGCGAACTGATCCCTCACTTTCCCCCGGGGGCCGAGGCGGCGCTCATGAGCGCTCTCTCCCCCATGCCGCAAGACCGCCCCGATAGCATCGAGGCATTCTGCGACCGACTCCTTGCCGGCTTGGGGAGCGTGCGCGAAGGCCGTCGCAGCTTGGAGCAGATGGTAGGCGAGCTTTCGAATGACGAGTGCGCGGCAGATGATATCGAGCCATCGAGCTACGAGGATGACACCGTCGAGGTCGACCCCGCACTTGGCTGGGCGGGCACGCGCTGGGGCCGCGCACGCAATTACACCATGCGCGGCATCTCGGCGCTCTCATGCGGAGCCTTCAGCTTTTTGCTTATGCAGACAGCCGGCGTCGCGACGCTTCCCGGGCTGGTCGTGGCGGCCGTCGCCATTGGCGCGGCGGCAGGCTTGGCCCCGCAGATTGGCTCGGCCATCTCGGCCGTGGGCTTTTTGGTGCTCATGGCCAACGCCACCATGCAGGCGCAGGGCATCCTGTCGATGCTGCCGGTCGCGGTCATTTTTGCCGCTGCCATGTCCGGTTGGTGGATTGCTTGGGGACGCACCGAGGCGGCTGCGAGCGCGACGCTCACCTGCGCGCTTGCGCTGGGTTGCCTAACCGGCGACACCCTCCTTGCCGCCGGAGCCGCCACGAGCATCGCGGCGTTTTGGCTCGGCCCGGCAAGCGCAGCGGCGGCCACGGGCATGGGCGCACTCTTTGCCCGCCTTGCCGCAGCGGCTCTCTCTGCGGGAGGCGTACTGGGGCTTAGCAATGTCGTCGCAGCGCTGGGAGACGCGCTCCTTCTCGCTGCAATCGTGCTGGTTGCAGCAATAGCCGCGGCAACATCGCTGCTGCTCAATGCTCATGCCAAGCGCGCCGAGCAGGGATCGAACCTTGCCGCCATCGTCGCAATTGCCGTCGCCGGCATCGGCTCGGCCGTATCGTTTTGTCTTGCACACCATATGGAAATTGCCAGCCTTGCGGGCCCGGTCGTCGCCAAGGCGGCGGTTACGGGAATCCTATCCTCTATAATCGTCGGGATATGCCTTTATTTGCTCGGATACCAAAGAACCTATACGGAGAGTGATCTTTCGTGAACTTCCTGAACATCTTCGAGGACCACGTGGCCGGCATCTTCGGTGCCACCCGTGCCCCGTTCTCCTTTAAGAAGCTTGCCAAGCAGGCCGCTCGCGACATGGAGGATCAGACTCTGGTGATCAACGGCGTCAACACCGCGCCGGCGCTCTATACCATCCTGATTGCCGCCGACGACGATCCCATGCTCGCCCCGTTCTATCCCGAGCTTTCGCGCGAGGTCCGCGAGTTTGTGAAAGCGCAGGCCGAAAAGCGCCGCTACGTCTTTGTCGGCGAGCCCCTCGTTCGCTTTATGATCGACCCGCAGCTGCGCGGCGGCAAGTTCTCGGTCTTTGCCGAGAACGTCGATGCCCCCACGCTCGGTCGCCTGTACGAGGAAGAGCGCGCCTACCAAAACGGCCTGGGCCAGAACAACTCAGCCGCGAGCCGTGCCGCCAGCGCCCCGCGCGCCGGCCAGCAGCAGTTTGCCGCCCCGCAGCAACACCCCGCTGCTATGCCGCAGCAGCAGCCGGCACCTCGTGCTGCCACTCCCGACCCGCTTGCCGTGGCCGACCCCTTTGCGCCCAATATGCCCGATCCCGCCGCCGCACCCATCCCCGTGCCCCAAACCGTCTCGCGCGACGCGCTTGCCGGCATGGGCGGAGCCGCCGCGACCGGCGCCGCCGCTGGCCTTGGCGCCGCAGCCAGCATCGCCTCCAACATGGCAAGCTCTCGCGCCCCGCAGCGTCCGCTCGCCCAGCTCGTCGACCTCGTGAGCGGCGAGAGCCACGCCATCACCTCCGCACAGGTGACCATCGGTCGCGAGCGCTCGGTTTCCGACATCGCCCTGCGCGACCCCAACGTGTCGCGCCGTCATGCCCAGCTCACCTTTACCGGCTCGGACTGGTCGATCGAGGACCTCAACTCCACCAACGGCACGCTCGTCAACAACCGTCGCATCACGCGCTGCCCGCTGCGCAACGGCGACCTGCTGACGTTTGGCCTGAGCACGTTCGAATTTAGGGGATAGTCGCTTATGAACATCGATATCGTCCTGTTTGCAGGCCGCATCGTCCTGGTCGTCCTGCTTTATATCTTCCTGTTTGCCGTCATGAAGACCGGCGTGGGGCTCGTCCGCGGCCAGCGCCGCGACTCGGCCATCTGGACGATCGATGTGGACAAGGGCCCGCGCGGCATCCGCGGCATCCACGTGGATATGCTCGGCCCCGTCATCGTCGGCCGTTCGCCGTCGTCGGACATCTGCATCAACGAACCGTTTGTCTCGGCCTCGCATGCGCGTTTTTCGCTGCAGGGTCCGGCACTTATTATCGAGGACCTCAACTCGCTTAACGGCACGCTCGTCAACGGCCGCCAGCTGGTGGAACCCGCAACGCTGCGCGAGGGCGACGAAGTCCAGATTGGCGACGTGGTCATGAAGGTGAACCGTCGATGATCGACGAGGAGAACAAGTCCGCAACCATGCCAGAGACGTCGGCCGCCCCCGCGACCGCGCCGGTTCATGCCGCCCCGGCGGGCCATGCGCCCGTGGAGCCCGAGGACACTGTGTTCTCCCTGCCTCTTTCGCATGTAACGCAAGAATATCCGACGCTGACCGACGACGAGGATACCGAGGACAACGCTGACGGCGGTAACACCCCCATCGGCGTGCACGCCGCTACCGAGCAGCCCGCGGTCCCGCAAGACATGCCCGCGCCGGCTCACTTTGCCGAACCCGTCGCCACGGCGATTACCGAGAGCTCCGCGGTATTTGCGGCTCCCGAGCCCGCGGCACCGGTGTTTCCCGTAGCGCCGGCACCCGCCGCAGCACCCGAGTCCGCATCTGCACCGGAACCCGCGGCGGCGCCCGAAGCCATGCAGTCTGTAACCGAAGACGTACCCGCAGCAACGACGGAGGATGTCTCCCAATCCCACGGCACGCCCGCGCCCGCGCACTTCGCGACGCCCGAGTCTGCAGCCGTCGCCCCGCAAGACGACGAGCCTGTCGACCGTACAACCGAAGAGCCCGCCACGCCCAACGTCAACGACCCGAGCAACGATGCCGACACCGTCTCGCCCGGCGATACGGCCGAGATTGACGTTGCCGCCGTGGAGGCCAAGCTTAAGGACCCCGGCTCGACCATGAGTTTTGAGCCGCTGACCGACGAGCGCGTCGAGACTGACTCGACCTACGACGCCGGCACGACCACGCAGCTCATGTGGGGCGCCCGCTCCGATGTTGGCTGTGTGCGCCCGCATAACGAAGACTCCTATCTGGTGCAATCGCCGCTCTTTTGCGTATGCGACGGCATGGGCGGCCACGCCGCCGGTGAGGTAGCCTCCTCCATCGCCGTCGAGACCATTGCCAAGACAGCGCCGCAGGCAGCCGACGCCGCACGACTGGCGGCCGCCGTCGAAGCTGCAAACGCCGCGGTCATCGAGGCTGCGCTCAACGGGCTTGGCAAGCCTGGCATGGGCTGCACGGCAACCTGCGCCTATATCGAAAACGACATGCTCGCTATCGCCCACGTGGGCGACTCGCGCGCCTATCTGCTCCACGAGGGCACGCTCATCCGCGTGACCCGCGACCACTCCTATGTGGAGGAGCTCGTGGACGCCGGCGAGATTACGGCAGACGAGGCTCGCGTCCACCCCAACCGCTCGGTCATCACCCGCGCGCTGGGCTCGGATCCCGCAATGTATGCCGACCACTTTACCCTGCATATCGAGGAAGGCGACCGCCTGATCCTGTGCTCGGACGGTCTTTCGAGCATGATTCCCGATAGCGATATCGAAAACATCGCCACGCAGTCCTCGACCGCGCAGATTTGCGTCGACAACCTTGTTGACGCGGCACTGGTCGCCGGCGGGCATGACAACGTCACCGTGCTTGTCGTTGACCTGGTCGACGATGGCGTCATGCGCGAGGCAAAGCGCGTCCGCCGCCGCAACATCACCATTGCCACCGTACTGGGCATCGCTTTTGTGCTGGCGGCAGCCATCTGGGCCTACGCAGGCATCACCGGCTCGTACTACCTGGGCACCTACAAGGACACCGTCGCGGTCTACCGGGGCATTCCCGGCAAGCCGCTCGGCCTTAAGCTGCACTGGCTCGACAGCACGACCACCATCAAACTGTCCGACCTGCCCGAAGACACACAAAATCGCCTTAAGGCAGGTATTCAGCAGACGAGCATCGACGACGCACAGGACACCATCTCCAAGTACCGCCATCAGATCGACGAGGAGCAGACCCGTCAGGTGATCGACGCGCAAACGATCCGCAATAACACCGACCAGGGTTCGACCTCCGAATCGGATTCCGAGAATACCGCCGAACAGTCCGCCGAGGCCGAAGCCTCCGATAAGAATTAGAAAGGGAGTGCCGCTTATGAGTCGCCGTAATACCGAACTGCTCTTACTCATCGCCTCGGCGTTCCCCGTCATCCTGCTGTATGCGATGTACGTGCTCACCGCAGGCGCCGCCATCTCGTTTGAGACACTTGCCGTTCCGATCGGTCTCTTTGCCGCCTTCGCCGCGGCGCATATCGCCGTGCGCATTCTGGCACCCGGCGCCGACCCGGCCATCCTGCCCATCGTCTTTGTTCTTTCGGGCATTGGCATCACGTTTGTGACGCGCTTGGCGCCCACGCTCGCCATCTCGCAGCTCGTCATCCTGTTTATCTCGGTGGCGTTGATGGTGGGGACGCTTGCGCTGGTCAAAAACCTCGACGTGGTCATGCGCTACAAGTACACCTTTGGCATCATCGGCATCATCTTGCTGATGCTGCCCATCTTTATCGGCACCACGATCTCGGGCTCTAAACTGTGGATTCGCATCGCCGGCTTTACCATTCAGCCCGGCGAGTTCGCCAAGGTCTTTATCGTGCTGTTCCTAGCCGGTTACCTGGCCGAGAACCGCGAACTGCTCTCTATCTCCAACCGCAAGATCTTGGGTCTTAAGATTCCGCGTCTGCGCCTGCTGCTGCCGCTGTTCGCAGTCTGGGGCGTATGCCTGCTCGTCGTTGTCTTCGAACGTGACCTGGGCTCGGCCTTGCTGTTCTACACCATCTTCTTGCTGATGCTCTACGTTGCCACGGGTCGCTTCTCGTATGTCATCATCGGCCTTGTGCTCTTGGCCGTGGGGGCCGTGGGCGCTTACAAGTTCCTGTCGCACGTCCAGGTTCGTTTCCAGATCTGGGCCGATCCCTTTAAGGATGCACAGGGCCAGGGCTACCAGATTGTCCAGTCCCTCTTCTCGCTGGCCGACGGCGGCCTTGTTGGCGTCGGCATTGGCAACGGCATGGCCAACAACATCCCCGTCGTCGAGTCCGACTTTATCTTCTCGGCTATCGGCGAGGAGATGGGCCTTTTGGGCGGTGGCGCCGTTCTTATCCTGTTTATGCTCTTTGCCGTACGTGGCCTGACCACGGCAGCCCGTGCCAAGTCCGACCTTGCCGCCTTTAGCGCCACCGGTCTTACGGCCGCTATCAGCTTCCAAGCGTTCTTGATCGTTGGCGGCGTTACCCGCCTGATCCCGCTGACCGGCGTCACCCTGCCCTTTATGAGCCAGGGTGGCTCCTCGCTGCTGGCAAGCTTTATCATCGTCGCGCTGCTGCTGCGCGCCGGTGACGAGGCAACCGGTCGCGAGGCCGAGCTCACCGGCACCGGCACCATGGCCGCCATCACCGACGACCAGGTCGCCTCGGCGTCCTCCCCGGCCGGCACGCGCTTCGCCACTTCGTCTTCGTATGCCCGCGGCAGCCACTCCGCCGGCTCGCGCATGCGTCGTCGCCTGCTCGACACGCCCGAATCCGGTGTGCTCGGCCGCGTGGCGCTCGCCAATCGACTGACCCGCGCCGTGCTCGCCTTTACGGCACTATTCGCCATCCTTATCGGCAACCTCACCTATGTCCAGGTCATCAAGGCCAAGGACTATCAGGACATGCCGACCAACAACCACACCATCGCCCGCTCCAAGTACATCCAGCGCGGCTCCATCATCACGTCCGACGGCGTGACGCTGGCCGAGTCGCTGCAACAGGAAGACGGCACCTACGCCCGCTCCTACCCCAACGGAAACATGGCCGCTCACGTGGTGGGCTATGTAAGCCAGCAGTACGGCACCGCTGGTGTCGAGAGCGTCATGAACGAAACGCTCACCGGCTCCAAGGATTACTCCAGCTGGGACAACGCCCTCGCGTCGCTCGCGGGCCAAAACCAACCGGGCAACACCGCCAAGCTCACCATCGACTCGCGCATCCAGACGGCTGCCGAGCAGGCACTCAAGGGCTTTAAGGGTGCCGTGGTGGTTATGGATCCGCGCACCGGCGCGGTCCTCGCATGCGCAAGCTCGCCCACCTATGACAACACCAACATCGATGCCCTGATGCAGTCGGGCGGTGGCGAGGACGGCTCCATGTACGACCGCGCCATGGACGCTCTCTATACCCCGGGCTCGACCTTTAAGGTCGTCACACTCTCCGCGGCGCTCGAAACCGGCACCGCCAGCCTTACCAGCACGTACCAGGCGCCCGGCTCCATGGATATCGGCAACGCGCCGGTCACCAATTACGCCAACGAGAGCTACGGTACCATCAGCCTGCAACAGGCCTTTGCCGTGTCGTCCAACGTCGTCTTTGGCCAGGTGGCCAACGAGATCGGCGCCAGCTCGCTCGTCCAGTTTGCCAACGCCTTTGGTTACGGCCAAAAGCTCGGTCAGGACCTGACCACCGCGGCCTCCATCATGGCCGACCCCTCGCTCATGACCGAGTGGGAGACCGCCTGGGCAGGCGCCGGCCAGCCTGTCGGCATGGACCACACGCCAGGTCCGCAGACCACCGTCATGCAAAACTGCGTGATAGCAGCGGCCATCGCCAACAGCGGCGTGGTCATGGACCCGTTCTTCGTGGCCCAGGTGCTCGCCCCCGACGGAACCGTGGTCAAGACCACGCAATCCCGCTCGCTCGGCCAGGCCGTCAGCGCCACCACGGCCGATCAGGTCAAGCAGGCCATGCTCGCGGCTGTCCAGTCCGGCACCGGCACCGATGCCCAGATTCCGGGCGTCAAGGTCGCCGGCAAGACTGGATCGGCCGAGACCGGCGGCACCAACGTCAACTCGATGTTCGTCGGCTTCGCACCTTACGATTCACCCACGGTCGCCATCTCGGTGGCCTTGGAGGATTACGACAAACACGACGTCAAGGCAGCCAAGATCGCCGGCATCGTCCTGACTGCGGCACTTGCCGCCCAAGGAGCGTGATGCCTGTGATCGAAGCGGATACTTGGGGCGCGCCACGGCCGATGAGCTAGCGGCAAGGCGCCACGCGGTCCCAGCGACCATAGATTTGGTACTACACACATCGTTGAGCGAATAAGTTAGTTAGGAGCAGGAATGGAACAGAGGGTCCTCGGGGGAAGATACCTCCTCAAGGATAAGGTGGGAACGGGCGGCATGGCGACCGTCTTCCGTGCGCAAGATCAGGTCCTCGACCGCACGGTTGCCGTCAAGATCATGCTGCCGCAGTATGCCGGCGACGCCACCTTCGCCGCCCGCTTTAAGCAGGAGGCCCAGGCAGCAGCAGGTCTCTCCTCCCCCTATATCGTGGGCGTCTACGATTGGGGCAAGGATGGCGATACCTACTACATCGTCATGGAGTACCTGCGCGGTACCGACCTTAAGAGCGGCATCAAGAGCCACGGCGCCCTCGATCCAAAGAAGGTCGCGCAGATCGGCTCGCAGATCAGCTCCGCGCTTTCGGTCGCCCACAAGCACGAGATCATCCACCGCGACATTAAGCCGCAAAACATCATGGTGCTGCCCGACGGCAACATCAAGGTCATGGACTTTGGCATCGCGCGCGCAAAGAACAGCCACCTCACGCAGGACAACAATGTACTGGGCACCGCCCACTACGTAAGCCCCGAGCAAACGCGCGGCCAGGACCTCGGTCCCACTTCGGATATCTACTCCCTGGGCGTCGTGATGTACGAGTGCGCCACCGGTCGCGTCCCCTTTGACGGTGACGACGCCATCTCGGTTGCGCTCAAGCAGGTAAACGAACTGCCGGTTCCGCCGAGCCAGATCAACTCCGGCGTCGACGCCGATCTGGAGCGCATCATCCTCAAGTGCATGGAAAAGGACCCGTCGAACCGCTTCCAGACGGCAGACGAGCTGCGCCAGGTGCTCAACAACTACCTGTCCGGCCGCGCCGTCAACGTCTCCGAGCCCACGCGCATCATCGGTGCCGCGGGCGACCTGGGCGCCACCAAGACCCGTGAGCTGTCTGACTCCACGCGCGCTATGGTTCGCCCCGTATCGGGCGTAAGCGGACAGACCAACCCCCGCAGCGCCGTCTCGGGTTCCACCGGTTCCTACGAGGTCGATCAGCCCAAGTCCAACAAGAACAAGATTATCGCCGCCGTAGTCGCCGCAATCGCCGTGGTTGGCGTTGTGGTGGCCTTCGCCACCGGGCTCTTTGGGGGCGAGCAGGTTACGGTGCCCGATGTGCTTAACAAGGACCAGCAGACCGCTATCGAGCTGATCAAGGAGGCCGGCCTTGAGGTCGGAACTGTCGACCAGAGCTATAACGACGATGTCGACGAGGGCAAGGTTGCCGAGCAGACCCCCAACGGCAACACTAAGAAGCCCAAGGGCTCCAAGGTTAACCTGGTGATCTCCAAGGGCCCCAAGCCCTCCGAGAAAGTTGAGGTTCCGCAGCTCGTCGGCCTAACCAAGGACCAGGCCGAGGCCGCGCTGGCAAGCGTGGGCCTGAAGGGCAACGCAACCGAGGAGGCCAACGAGGCCGACGAAGGCCAGGTCTTTGAGCAGGGCACTGATGCCGGCAAGGAAGTCGAGAAGGGCACGACCATCTCGTATAAGGTCTCCAGCGGTCCTGACACCACCTCCGTCCCCGATCTGACCGACATGACCGAGGCCCAGGCACGCAACGCTCTCGACATGGCCGGTTTTGGCGTCAACGTGAGCTACCAGGAGAACGATTCCGTCACCGAGGGCACCGTCATTAGCTGGAACCCCAGCGGCAAGCAGAAGCCCGGCGCCACGATCACCGTCGTCATCGCCAAGAAGTCTGGCAAGGCCAGCGTTCCGGGCAACCTTTACGGCAAGAGCATCTCCGCCGCCGTCACCGCGCTCAACAACGCCGGGTTCTACAACATCGCATTCTGCGATCAGAACGGCAATCCCGTGAGTGGCAACGAAAACGCCACCGTGACGGGCGTCTCCCCCACTGGCAAGCAGTCCACCGACAGCACGATCACGCTGACGGTTTCGGTTTCTGGCTCTGGTACTGATTCAGGCGACGACGCCGGTACAAGCAACTAGTCGGCTGCTTATTATCTGCGCAGCGAACGCCGCAAACATATTCGCTCAGAAGCGCCCGCTTGCTCCCCCGGCAAGCGGGCGCTTTGCTTTTGATGCGACCCGCTAGCATGGAAAGGCGCAGCTCTAACACCAAAAGAGCCCGGCACCGTGGTGGTACCGGGCTCGATATTCCTCTGGTGCCCCCGGGCGGATTCGAAAACTCCCCCCGCGGGGAAATTGGCGACGCGGGTGTCGACGGTCCGAATCCGCCGGCGGTCCCCACAAACCAGAAACGGCGCCGCTATCGCGACGCCGTCATATTCTCTGGTGCCCCCGGGCGGATTCGAACCGTCGACACCCGCTTTAGGAGAGCGGTGCTCTATCCCCTGAGCTACGGAGGCATGTTGTACTAGTGTAGCAGATTTACTGCATCGCCATACGTCGCATGACTAGACTTCGAAGTTGCGGTGGAATAGTTCCTGTCTGAAGCATCTAAAGCCGTATTTAGAAACTATTTCACCGCAACTTATGAGGAGCTAGTTGCCTTTGTGGAAGAGGCCTTTGATGACGGAGGGGATGCTCTTGGCGCCCTTGGCCGTCACATCGATAAAGTCGGGCGAACGCACGAGCTTATTCTCGTCGACGTACTTGCGGACCGCGCGAAGCGTCTCTTTGTCGTCGCGCGTCGAAAACGTAAAGTGACCGTTGTCCTTGGTGAAGATGGCAAAACGCGTAATCTTCTTGGTGCCGCGCAAAACCTCGGCGGCAATATAGTCGACCTCGTCCCACGGGATTTGAATATAATCCTCGGGATTGCGCTCGTTATAGTACTCAAACGCCTTATTGCCCACCATCACGTTACCGTGGCTGGTAAGCCCCATCAGGCAGGTTGCCGGCGTTGCCAGATCGACCGTGCTGTTCTGAGATTGCGCCATACGCGCCTCGCCCTCCAATAAAAACAATCGGACCGCATCCAGTGTACCCACCGGGTGCGGTCCGTTTCAATGGCTCAAAAGCCCTTACCTAGCAACTCTCGGTCTTAAGCCGAAGCGTGCTTACATGAAGCCGCAGAAGCGACCGATGATGCCGACGGCGAAGAGAGCCAGGATGATGACGATCGGGCTGACCTTCTTCTTGAGGAGCTTGCAGACCAGCAGGGTCAGGCACACGGCGGCAAGGCCGGGGATGAGCTGATCGAGGTTACCCTGGAGCGTGGTGACCTTCATCTGATCAAGGGCGGTAGCACCGACGGAGTTGTACATCGTCAGCGCTTCCTTGATACCCTCGGAACCGGAAGGCAGGCTAGCCCAGTCGATAAAGGCGCCAGCAGACTGCTTGACCGTGGAGACGATCGGGGTGAAGGAAATGGACACCCAGCGCTCGACCAGGGCGCCGATGATGAACATACCCAGGATGGAAGCGCCCTCGGTGACCTTGCCCATCAGACCGCCGGAGAGGTCCTTGGCGATAGAGGAGCCGACCTTGTAGCCAAACTCCTGTGTGTACCACAGGAAAGCGTAACGGATGATGTTCCACGCGAAGAAGAACAGCAACGGACCGACGATGCTGCCGGACATGGCCAGGGAAGCGCCCAGAGCGCCCAGAATCGGGCGAAGGGTGAACCAGAAGACGGGGTCACCGACGCCGGCGAGCGGGCCCATCATACCGACCTTGACGCCCTGGATGGCGACGTCATCGATCGGAGCACCGTTGGCGCGCTCCTCCTCGAGGGCGAGGGTAACGCCAATGACGGGGGCGGAAACATAGGGGTGGGTGTTATAGAACTCCAGGTGGCGCTTAAGCGCGGCAATCTGGTCATCCTTGCTGGTGTAGAGCTTCTTGATCGCAGGGATCATTGCGAAGCACCAGCCGCCGTTCTGCATACGCTCGTAGTTCCACGAGCCCTGAAGGAACTGATGACGGAAGCAAACCTTCTTACGGTCAGCCTTGGTGAGCTGAATCTTGTTCTCTGCCATATGTATCACTCCCCTCCTACTCGTAATCGTTCAGAATGTCGCCGAGCGGGTCGCCGGAGCCACCGCCCGTGCCGCCACCCTGCTTGGCCAGATCCTTAAGGCCAAGGTAGATGAGGGCAAGGGAGATGCCGATGAGGCCAAGGGCGATCAGCGTGAGCTGAGGGATGGCAGCAAGGACAAAGCCGAGGATGAAGAACGGCCAGGTCTCCTTGGTGGCCATCATGTTGATGACCATGGCGTAACCGACGGAAGCGACCATGCCGCCGCCGACGGCCATGCCGCCGGACAGCCAGTCGGGCATAGCGTTAAGCGCGTTGGTAACAGCCTCGGCCGGGATAACACACAGAAGTACTGCCGGGATGGCGATACGAAGGCCCTGCATGAGGATGGCAGCGTACTGCCAGCGCTCGATGCCGGAGAAGTCGCCCTTCTCGGCGCAACCGTCCATGGCGTGAGCGATAGCGGTAGCAATGGTACGGCAGATCATGGTCAGGAACAGACCAGCGACCGACAGCGGGACGGCGACGGCGATGGCCGCGGTAACGGCCTTGGCCGAATCAGTGGCGCCGCCGTTGAGGGCGAGCACCATGATGATCGAAGAAGCGACCGAGGCCAGAGCGGCGTCAGGCGCGACGGCGGCGCCGACGTTAGCCCAGCCAAGGGCCATCATCTGGAGCGAACCGCCCAGGAGGATGCCCTCCTGAAGGTGACCGGTTACGAGACCGATAAGCGTGCATGCCACGAGCGGCTGATGGAACTGGAACTCATCCAGAACGCCTTCCATACCGGCAAGCAACGCGACAATCGCAACAAGCAGAATAGTGATTGCAGACATGTATCGGACCCTCCTTTACTATGCTTGAGCGGCCAGTTCGGCCTTAGCTTTCTTCAACATGGCGTCGAGATCCTCGGAGGCATCCGAAGGAACCTTGCGGACCTCGAACTTGACGCCCTTGGCCTTGAGGGCCTCGAGGGTCTTAACGTCGTCATCGCCCATAGCGACGGCGTTGGTGACGACGACCTTGCCCTTGGAGTGAGCCATGGAACCGATGTTGACTTCCTTGATGTCGACGCCGGCCTCGATGGCCTTGAGCAGATCCTGCGGGTTCTCGAAGAGCAGCATGGCCTTGGTGTCACCAAAACGCGTGTCCTTGACGACCTCGGCCATCTTCTTGATAGGCACGACGTTGGCATGGACTCCCGGAGGGGCAGCCTGCTCGATCATGGTCTTGCGGAGCTCGTCGTGAGCAACGCCGTCGGAAACCACGATGATGCGGTTGGGGTTGATCTGCTTGGTCCACGTGGTGGCCACCTGACCATGCAGCAGACGGGTGTCGATACGGACGTGGGCAATCTTGATGTGCCCGTCGCCGATGACCGTTCCCGGAGGGATGGCGCCTGCAGGAGCAGCGGCGGCCGCAGCCGGCTTCTTCTCCTCGGGCTCCAGAGACTCGGGCTTGACGCGCACGCCAGCCTTAGCCTCAGTCACGAGATGTTTTGCGATCGCATGTGCAGTGTTCTTTGCGTCAAAGCGCTGCGAATATGCCTCGATGAGCATAGGCAGGTTGACACCGGTGACGATAGCCCAGGAATCGTGGCCCTCGATGAGCCCGCTGATCTGGTTGAACGGCGTGCCGCCCCACAGATCAACGAGGAAGAGCACCTGCTCCTGGTCCTCGAAGGAAGCGATTGCTTCCTCGACCTTAGCACGGAAGTCGTCGGGGCCCATGCTCGGCTCGAGCGAGACCACGGCCACAGACGGCTGATCGCCAAAGACCATCGAGCCCGTCTGCTTGATTCCAGCTGCCAAGTCCCCGTGGCTAGCAAGAACAATACTTACCATCACATAACCTCCTTTTTGTCTACGTAATTCCTACACGACATGAAAGGAGTATACCTGTTTGGTTTGTGGAATTATAGCTAAATCCGCAAAAGGTTGGATTATTTGTTTAAACGTCTAAGTTTGTTACAAGTTGGTTACGTTGCTGCTTTTCGACTCATTACCCGCCAAGGCGTCGCTCATCAAGCCACGCATTTTACAGATACAAGCAGACTGTTCATTAATATCGATTTTAGGCAAGCGCGAATGCGCTTGTACTGCCGCTACATTGTTCAAACAGGTATGACTTGACTATTTGCGCGACTTATGATCTACGAAACCACTCAAAAAAGTTGCGGTGGAACAGTTCTTGTTTAAGAGCCAGAAGGCTGGATTTAGGAACTATTTCACCGCAACTTATAGGGAATCCTAGACGATGTGGAGGGGGTGGGCGGCATCGACGGCGTCGAGGACGTCGGAAGGGCCGTCGGGGGCAGCGTCTGCCGGTTCCTCGTCGGGGGTCTCAATCTGCTTAATCATAACCTCCTGGCCCTGCAGCAGGTATGTCTCGCCGCTGCCGCAATGAGGGCAGGTCTTGCCGTGCTCGACTGTCGCATAGTCGCGGCCGCACGCCTCGCAATGCGTCACGGCCTCGACAGGCTCCACAATAAGCTCCGCGCCCTGCGCGATGGGCTTTTTATCTGCCGCCCAGCGCCAAGCGTCGAGCAGCAAGTCGGGAACGACGCCCGAGACCTCGCCCAGCAGCAGCGTGACGCTCGAAACGCGACGCACGCCATTGGCGCGCGCCACGTTCTCGACATCGCGAATGATGTGGTAAACGATTCCGAGCTCGTGCACTTTTAATTCCTTCCGCCGTTCTAACGAACGGCGGTCGGCTTGACGCTGCGCGAGCCCCAGACGGGCGATCTGCCTTTCAATCGTCGGGCATGGGCAAAAGCCCTATGCCCTCCTCTTTCAAGGCACCTCGCCACGCCTGGGACCCGCTCGCTGTCCAACCGTTCTCTGCGCCGTTCGCTTACTTGTTAGGTTCTTTTACTTCTTCCCGAATTTGATTTTGATGGCGCGCTTGAGCGCGTACTTACCCAGGCTTGGGAGCTTTTGCTCGTATTTGACCATCGTGGAGCACTCGGGGCGATCGCGATCCAGGCGGATGGCATCGAACGCGCACTTGGTGGTGCACAGGCCGCAGCCGATGCACTTGTTGGGATCGACGATCGAGGCACCGCAGCCCAGGCAGCGGGCGGTCTCGGCGCGCACCTGCTCCTCGGTAAAGGTCTCGACGTACTCGCTAAAGGGTGCAGCCTTCTCGCGGTCGCGGTCGACATGCGCCACCTCGCGGCTCGCGTTGTCATAGCTCTCAATCACGACATCGTCGCGGTCGAGCGCGGTGTAATGGCGCTGGTTGCGGCCGATGGTGAGCGTGGAGCCCGGCTGCACAAAGCGATGGATGGACACGGCGGCCTCGTGACCGGCGGCGATGGCGTCGATGGCAAAGCTCGGACCGGTGTAGACGTCGCCGCCCACAAAGATGTCGGGCTCAGCGGTCTGATAGGTCTGGGGGTCGGCAAGAGCACCCTGGCCGCGGCCGAGCTCCACCTTGGAGCCAGCCAGCAGGTCGCCCCACACAATGGACTGGCCAATCGACATGACCACGCGGTCGGCATCGACGCGGCGCAGATCGTTCTCGTCGTACTCGGGCGCAAACCGGCCCTCGTCGTCAAAGACACGCGTGCAGCGCTTGAAGGTGATACCGCACACACGACCGGCCTCGTCCAGGTGAACCTCCTTGGGGCCCCAGCCGCAGCTGATGTGAGCGCCGTCCTCAACGGCCTCGCGACGCTCCTCCTCGCTGGCGGGCATCTGGGCCTCGCTCTCCAGGCAGAACATCTCAACGTGCTCGGAACCCAGACGGCAGGCGTTGCGCGCGACGTCGATGGCCACGTTGCCGCCGCCCACCACGATGGTGCGGCCGGGCAGCGCGTCGATCTTGCCACTGTTGACCTCGCGCAAAAAGTCGACGGCCACGGTCACGTCCTCGGCATCCTCGCCCGGAATACCGGCAAGGCGGCCGCCCTGGCAGCCAATAGCCACGTAGAAGGCCTTAAAGCCCTGCTCGCGCAGCTCGTCGAGCGTCACATCGCGACCGACCTCCACGCCATAGCGGAACTCGGCGCCCATCAGGCGAATAACCTCGACCTCGGCCTCGATAACATCCTTCTGCAGCTTAAAGCTGGGAATACCGTAAGTGAGCATACCGCCCGGGCGCTCGTTCTTCTCGAACACGACGGGCTTGTAGCCCTTCTCGGCCAGGTAGAAAGCGCAGGACAGGCCGGCCGGACCGGCACCGATAATGGCGATCTTCTGGTCGAAGCCGCCGGCGCGCGTCGGTGTTACCACGGGCGGGACATAGCGGGTCGCGGCATCAAGATCGCGCTGGGCGATAAACTTCTTGACCTCGTCGATAGCCACGGCGGCATCCACGCGACCGCGGGTGCAGGCGTCCTCGCAACGACGGTTGCACACGCGGCCGCAGATAGCGGGCAGTGGGTTCTCGCGCTTAATGAGCGCCAGCGCCTCGTCATAGCGGCCCTGCGCCGCAAGCTTTAAGTAGCCCTGAACGGCAACGTGCGCGGGGCAGGCCGTCTTGCAGGGCGCGGTGCCGGACTTGTGCGTCTCGATACGGTTATCGTTGCGGTAGTTGGGCGACCACTTGGTGTGGTCCCACTTGGTGGCATCGGGCAGCTCCTGGCGCGGATACTCGGGCACCTGTCCGCCGGCCTTTTTGCTGCAGAGCTTCTGGCCGAGCTTGGCGGCACCGGCCGGGCACACCTCAACGCAGCGACCGCAGGCCACGCACTTGTCCTTCTCGACCTTGGCGACATAGGCCGAGCGCGACAGGTTGGGCGCGTTGAACAGCTGCGAGGTGCGCAGGGCGTAACACACGTTGACGTTGCAGTTGCAGATGGCGAAGATCTTGTTTTCGCCGTCGATATTGGTGATCTGGTGCACAAAGCCGTTGTCCTCGGCCTGGCGCAAAATGTCATAGACTTCCTCGCGCGTCACATAGTGGCCGCGATCGGTCTCGACCACATAGTCGGCCATATCGCCCACGGCAATGCACCAGTCGGCAGGGTCGTCGGCGCAGCCCTCGCCCATCACGCGACGGCTCGCGCGGCAGCTACAGGTGCTGGCGGCATACTTACCCTCGTATTTGTCGAGCCAATGCTCGATATGCTCAATCGGCACCGAGGTGCTCGTGGCATCAATGGCCTTCTCGACCGGAATGACATGCATGCCGATGCCGGCGCCTCCGGGCGGCACCATCGGCGTGGCCTTGGACAGCGGTCCCTTGGACGCCTGCTCAAAGAACTTGGCGTAGACCGGGTGCTCTTCGAGCTGGCTCACGCGCATGTTGAGGAACTCGGCGGAACCCGGTACCAGCATGGGCAGCACCCACTGCTTGGCGCGCTCGGGGTTTTCCCAGTTGTACTCGAGCAGACCCGTGTAGCTCATGTCGTCGAGCATCTTCTCGATCTGGGCCTCGGGCATGCCGGTGAGCTTGACCATCTCGGGCAGCGTGTAGGGACGGCGCATCTTCATCTTGCAGAGCACCTCGGCCTGCTCGTCGGTCGCGGCCTCGGCAAACGACCAGTACTCGTAGCCCAGCAGCTCGTCGCGATGCAGCAGGCGGTTGGTGCAGTGCTCGCACAGTTTGACGATGGCCTCGCGCGGATGCTCCGGCAGCGGCGGCACAAACTCCGCACCGATATCGGGCTCGGTGTAGCTAATCCCCGGTCCGTTGAGAATCATGGTCGTCCCTTCTCTTGCCACAGCCCGGCGAGACCGCGGCGCCCCTCTTTTTTTTTGCAGGCCGGGCATGCCCCCATGCCGTTCACCCGCCATTGTTGACATTGTGTCAAAAATAGTATTGACGAACCGTCAACAATATTCAAGACTGTTAGGCGAACGGTCAGGCAAAAGAGGATGAAAGGCGGCAAAACATGGGCAATAACACAGCAGATACCTCTATGGTCGATGCCGTCCCCGCATCCGATAGCGCGGCAAAGCGCTTGACGGGCGACGAACGCCGTCGCGAGATCCTCGCCGCCGTGCGCACCGTGAGCTCCGAGCTGGGCGTGTCGCATCTATCTGTCTCGGCCGTGACCAAGCGAGCCGGCTGCACGCGCTCATTGTTCTACCACTACTTTGCTGATATGGACGCCGCCGTCACCGCTGTCATGGACGAGGCAATCGACGGTTTTATCTCCGAGCTCGAGCAGTGGAACGCCGGCCGCACCGTCGGTGATATCGAAGGCGCGCTCGACACCGTCGCCCCGCTCTTTAAGCGTCTGGTCGTGAGCGGCCACGAGCTGCCGAGCACGCTCACCTCGAGCAGCGGTGCGCTCTACGGCGGCTTTTTGCACAACGTGGTCCAGCGCGTGGCGCAGTATATCTGCGACACCACCGTGGTGGATTTTGTCGCCCATCATGAGCTACGCATCGACCATGTCTACGAGACGTTCTACACCCTCATCATGGGGTTGTTGATGTATATCCGCACACACCCCGATGTGCCCGACGAGACGGTCAAGGAAATCATCGCCTCGACACTCCACATCGAGGGCTATACCGCCAAGTATCCGGAGCGCAAGCCCCAGAACTGACGACATTTGGCCAAACTGCCCGCGATCAGAAGAGGGGCCGCGGGCGTGTGAATGGAGAGCAGCATGCTGTTCGACGTTTGGGGTAGCGATACCCTTATCCACTGGGCTGGCTGGGCCATGGTCTTTATTGGCCTGATCGTGCTCAACGAGGTCGGCCGCCGCACCAAGCTGGGCGCGGCAATCATCTTTGGCGTGGCTCCGCTGGCCATGACCATCTACTGCGTCGCCATCGCCGTGGGCGTTTCGCAGGGTGCCGAGTGGGCGCTCACCAACCCCACCCACGTGTACCAGAACAGCTGGTTCCACTACGCCAAGGTGTACGCGGCGCTGGCCGGTTGCTGGGGCTTCATTGCCATTAAGTACCAGTGGGGCAAGATCGGCAAGGCGCATTGGTTCCGCGCGTGGCCGTTTGTGATCGTCGCCATCAACATCTTGATCGCCGTCGTGTCCGACTTCGAGAGCGCCTATCACTTCTTTGTCCTGGGCGAGTCCACCTGGGTCACCTCCGAAGGTGCTACGCAGCTGGCCGGCTGGAACAACGTGTTCAACGGCATCGCCGGCATCATCAACATCTTCTGCATGACCGGTTGGTGGAGCGTCTACGCCTCCGAGGATCAGACCGATATGCTGTGGCCCGACATGACCTGGGTCTACATCATCGCCTACGATATCTGGAACTTCTGCTACACCTACAACTGCCTGCCCACCCACTCCTGGTTCTGCGGCTTTGCGCTGCTGCTGGCGCCCACCGTCGCCGCCTTTATCTGGAACAAGGGCGGCTGGATCCAGAACCGCGCCTTTACGCTTGCTATTTGGTGCATGTTCGCCCAGGTGTTCCCGTACTTCCAGGAGGAGTCCATCTTTGTGACCCACTCCACGCTCGACCCCGGCGCCGCCACCGCGGTCTCGATCGCCGCGCTGGTCGCCAACGTCGCCGCGATCATCTACATCGCCTACCGCGCCAAGAAGCTCGGCCGCAATCCCTACAAGCAGGATGTCTTTGAGGGCACCAGCGATTGGGAGAAGGCTACCGCTCGCCGCGCCAAGGTTGATTACGCTCACGCCGAGTAACGCGCCTGGCGCAAACATCGCTTGAGCACGAAGCCGCGTAGCCGGCTCCGCGCAACTCAACGCATTGCAGAGCCCCCGGAATGTGATTCGTCCGCGTTCCGGGGGCTTTTTGCTGCCGCGAGGATGCGGCTAAACGATGCACTCGGGTTAAATCGGATCTTATATTTCGCATGCGCTTTATATAGCTCCATTTTTGGGTACAGTGTTGTCCCGATATTGAGCTTGGGGGATATATGAAAGATGAGACGATGGGCCAAAAGGATGCGGCCCAAGATGCAGAAGCGTGTGCCGAGGCCCTGGAGAGCCTTGACCGGATTGCACTGGCCGAGATTGCGTTTGACGATTCGAGCGTTGATGTGCGAGATGAGCCGGAAATCGAAGCGCAGCCCGATGATCAGGATGCAAAAGACGATGGCGCCGCGCCCACCGAAGACGAGGCGGGGCACGAGGAATCCGAATGCGAGGCCGACGACCAGCCCGAATCCGACACGGGCGAGAAAACCGTCTTGCTCGACAGCTTGCCGGCCGAGGATTCGCTGACCCGCGAGCTTCCTGGCCTGGGTTCCGCACCAGCCGTAGACGAGACCATCGCCATGGGCGATATTCCCCTGCCGTCCGTTCCCTCGGCACGCGAGGCCGAGGTTCGCCATCGCAAGATGTCGCCCAAGCGACGCAACCTGATGGTGGCAGGCGTTGTTGCCATCGCGCTCGTCGCCGGCGGCGCGGGCTATGCGGCTTGGAACGGATATCAGCAAGAGCAGGCCGCCGTGGTTGCCGCAAACGCCCATACCATGATGTCGGTGCAGATTGGCGTGCATGCCGCGGGCCTCGACTGCTCAACTGGCTCCAAGATTCCCGTGCAGGTGAGCGGGCAGGATTCCGACGGTTCTTCCGTGAGCGAAACGCTCTACGTTGACGAGCACGGTCGCGGCATTAAGCTGCTGCCCGGCGATTACACGTTCTCCATCGCCGCCTCCCCCATCGCGGCCGACGGCACCATCTACACCGTCCCGACCACCAAGGCCCAGGTTACGGTCAAGAATGACGGGCAGGATCTGCGCGCTCAAGCCACCTTTATGCTTAAGGTGCCCTCAGCCGACACGGTGACCGACGACCAGATCGATGCCGCCGCCAAGTACGCCGAAGAAGGCGGCGCGAGCTCTGCCGCCGCGGCAAAGATACTCCAGCAGGCGGCAATTACGCGCCGCGATGCCGCCGCCAACGCCGTAAGCGCAAGCGAGGCTCAGTCCGCCCGCGATGCCGACGCTCGGCACAAGGCGACGAACCTGTATCAGCTCGATATTCCGGTTGAGTGGTATGGCAAGGTCGCAACCTGGCAGAACGGCAACACGCTGTGCATTTATCTGGACGGCGACACCAACACACCGCTCGTGACGCTCGTCGCGGTGCGCGATGGCGAGACCTTTACGCCCGACGACGGCGATACGGTTTTGGGCACGGTCAGCCTAGGCAACGGCTACACCGTCTACGCCAGCGGCCCTGTCTATCCGTACGTGATTCCGCAAACCGTTAATGGACACACGCAGAACCCCGTGTCGACCTACCCCATGGACACGGCCATTGAGCTTGTCGAGCTTACGACCGGCAACCGCTACACCTATAGCCAGATTAAGAACGACCTGGTCGGTAAAGACGGCAACGCAGACGCCGCGACCAAACTCGAGACCGACTACCTCGCCCAGATTCTCCTGCCGAGCATCAAAGCCCAGGACTAGCCGGCCCGAAGACAGCCGCCCAACATCCACATCCCTAACGCAGTTGCGGTGAAATAGAGATTGTTTGGGGGTGCGGACAGAAAGTTGGACCGCGGGGCGGTCCGGACTGGAGGTTCGCATGTACAGCAGGGAGAAGGTCGAGCTCTTCCTCCTGGCGACGGAGGACGGCATGGGGCCCACCGCCGCCGCGGAGTTCGCGGGGGTCACGGTGAGCGCGGCCAAGAAGTGGGCGACGGGGCACCTCCCGCGCAGCTACACCGGCGGGGGCTGTAGAATCGTGGCGAGGAAACCGCCACGGAAGGAGGCCAGCTTGGGCCCCGACAAGTCGATCTACGCCCCGCCCGCGACCGGCCCGCTCGCCGGACTCAACGAGGACCAGATAGAGAACCTGCTGCTCAGGGCGGTGTTGGCCGACCTAAAAGCGGAAGGGTGGGACCCGGCTTCGATCTCGAACAGGAGCAAGTGCGAGCTCGGCGAGAGATTGAGGCGGGCGACCGCCCTGCCCCTCCGCTCGATCACAGGTTTCTTGAGGATATCGAAGAGCTCCTATGAGTACTGGAGGCCCCGCGTCGCCGCGCCGCGCGACCGCGACGCCGACATACGCGACCGCGTGGTGCGCATCTTCCGCGAGGGCTCGGGGTGCTGGGGGTACCGCACCGTCTGGGCGCGCCTGCGCCGCGAGGGCGTCCGCGCCAGCGAGAAGCGCGTGGCCCGCGTGATGCGCGAGGAGGGCCTCGAGGTCGTCTACAACAGGAGGCGCGCCCGGGGCTACAGCTCCTACGCCGGCGAGGTCTCCAAGGCGCCGGAGAACCTCGTGAACAGGAATTTCCACGCCGACGAGCCCAACCGGCTGTGGCTCACCGACATCACCGAGTTCAGGCTCCCGGGCGGCGAGAAGGTCTACCTGAGCCCGGTCATCGACTGCTTCGACGGGATGCCCGTCGCCTGGTCGATCGGGCTGCACCCCGACAAGCGCCTCGCGAACTCGAGCCTGCTCAAGGCCTGCGCGGCGAGGCCGGCGGGCGCGCGCACGACAATCCACTCGGACCGGGGCGGCCACTACCGCTGGCCGGAGTGGATCGGGATCTGCGAGGAGAACGGCCTGGTCAGGAGCATGTCAGCGAAGGGCTGCAGCCCGGACAACTCGGCCTGCGAGGGCTTCTTCGGCCGCCTCAAGAACGAGTTCTTCCGCTACAGGGACTGGGAGGGCGTGACGGCCGAGGAGTTCATGGGGAGGCTCGAGGCCTACCTCGTGTACTATCGGGACGGGCGCATCAAGAAGTCCCTCGGGTGGCTGAGCCCGATGGAGTACCGCAGGAAGCTTGGATACGCCTAGGCGCGGTCCAAGAAATCGTCCGCACCCCCTTTTTGCTGGTCAAACCGCAAAACAGTCCCTATTTCACCGCAACTTATTGGTGACCTTTTGGGTGGCACTCAGCGCCACGGATCGGCTTCGAACATTGGCTCGCGCTCGGGGCGGCGATCGCTGTAGGGATCGTAACCGTCATCGTCCTCGTTCTCGGCGCGGATATAGGGGTCGCGTGGCTTGGGCGCGGGTTTGGGAGAAGCCTTCGGTGCGACCGGTGCGGCGGGCGCCGCCTCAGCCACCGGTGCGGTCGTCTTGTTCTCGTCTTTCATCTGCATAGCTCCTTGCCATGTGCTCACGTTCAACACTATCGATTGTCGCACGAAAAAGGGCGGCGGACCCAATCGGATCCGCCGCCCTTGGCGTTCGGCTCAAAAGGCAGATTTTAAGGCATGGCCCAAAATCTACTCGGCGTCGGGGACCTCGTAGGTGGCCGCCGGCGTATTGTCGCACACGACGGTAAAGCCGCCGTCCTTGTCGACATCGACCGTCACCTGATCGCCCTCGCGCACCGTGCCGTCGATGATAGCGGCGGCGATGGCATCCACGACCTCGCGCTGAACCAGACGCTTGAGCGGACGGGCGCCAAAGACCGGGTCCAGGCCGCCCACGGCGAGCATCTGCTTGGCCGCCGGGGTGATGGCAAGCGTCATGCGCTCCTTGGCCAGACGCGCGCGGACGTCGGCGAGCTGGATGTCGACGATCTTCTCGATCTGCGCCATGCCGAGCGGATGGAACACCACGATATCGTCGATACGGTTGAGGAACTCGGGGCGGAAGGTCTGAGCCATGGCGGCGTCGACCTGATGGCGCATCTCCTCCTCGTCCTTGCCGGAAAGCTCGGCGATAGCCTTGGAGCCCACGTTAGACGTCATGATGATAATCGTGTTCTTGAAGGACACCTGGCGACCCTGGCCATCGGTCAGACGGCCGTCGTCAAGCACCTGTAGCAGCACGTTGAAGACATCCGGATGAGCCTTCTCCATCTCGTCGAGCAAGATCACGGAGTACGGACGACGGCGCACGGCCTCGGTGAGCTGGCCGCCCTCGTCGTAGCCCACGTATCCCGGGGGCGCACCGATCAGACGCTGGACGCTGAACTTCTCCATGTACTCGGACATGTCGATACGCACGAGCGCGCGCTCGTCATCGAACAGGCACTCGGCAAGCGCCTTGGCGAGCTCGGTCTTGCCCACGCCGGTGGGGCCCAGGAAGAAGAAGCTGCCGATGGGCTTGTCCGGATCGGAGAGACCCGCACGGCTGCGACGCACGGCCGCGGCGACAGCGGAGACCGCCTCGTCCTGGCCGATGACGCGCTTATGCAGCTCGCCCTCCAGGCCCTTCAGCTTGTCGAGCTCACCCTGCATCATCTTGGACACGGGCACGCCGGTCCAGGCGCTCACGACCTCGGCGATCTCATCGGAGGTCACCTGTTCGTTGAGGCCCTCGCCGTCCTGCTGCTTTTGCGCCTCGAGCGCGGCCTCGGAATCCTGAATCTGCTGCTGCAGACCAGGAATCACGGAATAGCGCAGCTCGGACGCACGGCCCAGATCACCGTTGCGCGTCGCGCGCTCCTCTTCGCTTCTGGCCTCGTCGAGCTGTCCCTTGAGCTCCTGCACGTGATCGATGGCGTTCTTTTGGTTGAGCCAGCCGGCCTTTTGCACGTTGAGCTTTTCTTGGACCTCGGCGATCTCTTGGCGCAGGGCCTCCAGACGCTCCTTGGAGGCGTCGTCGGTCTCCTTCATGAGCGCCTGCTCCTCGATCTGCAGCTGGGTGAGCTGACGCGTGGTGGCGTCAATCTCAACCGGCATGCTGTCGAGCTCCATGCGCAGGCGGCTTGCGGCCTCGTCGACCAGGTCGATGGCCTTGTCGGGCAGGAAGCGGTCGGCGATATAGCGATCGGAGAGGTCGGCGGCGGCCACGAGCGCGCTGTCGGTGATGTGCACGCCATGGAAGATCTCGTACTTCTCCTTGAGGCCACGCAGGATTGAGATGGTGTCCTCAACGGTGGGCTCGGAGACCATCACGGTCTGGAAACGACGGGCGAGCGCCGCGTCCTTCTCGATGTACTTGCGGTACTCATCGAGCGTGGTCGCGCCGATCGCATGCAGGTCGCCACGGGCGAGCGCAGGCTTGAGGATGTTACCGGCGTCCATGGAGCCCTCGGTGGCACCCGCGCCCACAATGGTGTGGAGCTCATCGATGAACAGGATGACCTTGCCTTCGGACTTCTGCACTTCCTTGAGCACGGCCTTTAAGCGGTCCTCGAACTCGCCGCGGTACTTGGCGCCTGCGACCAGCGCGCTCATGTCGAGCTCGATGAGGTCGCGGTCGCGCAGGGTACTCGGCACGTCGCCGGCCACGATACGCTGGGCGATGCCCTCGACGATGGCCGTCTTGCCGACGCCCGGCTCGCCGATGAGCACGGGGTTGTTCTTGGTGCGACGGGACAGAACCTGGATTGTGCGGCGAATCTCATCGGTACGGCCGATGACCGGGTCGAGCTTGCCGGCACGGGCAAGGTCGCAGATATTGCGGCCGTACTGCTCCAGCGCCTCAAACTGAGTCTTGTCCTCGGCAGACGTCACGCGGTCATCGCCACGCAGCTCCTCGTAGACTTGCTCGATGCGCTCCTTGGTCACGCCGGCGTCGCGCAGAACGCGGCCGGCCTCACCCTTGTCCTCGGCAAGTGCCATCAGCAGATGCTCGGTCACCACAAAGCTGTCGCCCATCTTGGTGGCCTTCTTCTCGGCCTTCTCGATGACGCGGACGAGCTCATTGGAAAGACCCATCTGCTGGCCCTCGCCCGAAACCTTAGGCGCATGGTCGATGGCATCCTGCGTGGAGCGTGCGAGCTGGGCCGGGTCGGCACCGATGCGCTCGATAATCACGGAGATATTGCGCTCACCAGCACCGAGCAGGGCAGACAGCAGGTGAATCGGCTCCACCGCGCCGGCCTGCGCGTCGGCAGCCGTGCTCATGGCGGTCTGCAGCGCCTCGCGCGACGTCATTGCTAGCTTATCGATTCTCATGGAATCACCTCTCTTGGGGCGGCCGCCCTACGGGGCGGCTTCACGTTGTTCGAGATGTATTGTTGCCAGCTTTGCGCGATCTTATACACAAATCTAAGTCTCTATATATAAGATTTTCTGAGTGATTAAGAGATAGGGGGCAGGCACGCTCACCCACTGCGGCCTCGTCCCCTTACTATCTCAATCTGTAACATCTATCGACCGTTTCCGGCTCCAGATGTTACAGATCGAGATGAATTGTTCAGCGGCGCCCGTTTATCTAAATCTGTAACATCTGGTCAGCAAATAGAGCTCTATCTGTTACAAATCGAGACGAACAGAAAACACCCGGATCAAAAATCTAAATCTGTAACACCAGGCCCACTTTTAGCGGCCAAGATGTTACAGATCGAGACAGACCGAAAACCACCACAAAGAGGACAGTGAACTGCCTCCCATTTCTTGGACATCGGGAAATGGGAGGTTTTCCATGAGTATAGACCTCAGGGTGAAGCACGATCTGGAGTCCAGGAGGCGGGCCGTCGAGCTCTTCGACGCCGGCGTCGGCTGCAAGCCGGCGGCCGAGGCCCTGTCCGTCCCCCGCGAGACCGTGAGAGAATGGCAGTGGGTATACCGGGCGTTCGGAAGCGAGGCGCTGCTGTCCATGGGCGGGAAACAATCCAGGTACACATTCGAGCAGAGGGTCGCCGCGGCGTCGGCCGTGGTCGACGGCGGGATGGCGAAGACCGACGCCATGGCCGAGTTCGGGATCAGGTCGAAGTCCCCGCTGGAGCGCTGGTGCAGGCTCTACCGCGAGGGCGGCGCCGAGGCGCTGCGGCCCGGCCCGAAGGGCAGGCCGAGGGGGTCGAGGTCGAAACCCCGGGCCCGCACCCGCGAGCAGGAACTCGAGGAGCGCTGCCGCAGGCTCGAGGCCGAGGTCGCCTACCTAAAAAAATTGCGCGCCCTGGTCGAGCGGGACGGGCTCTGACCAGGGCGGCGGCCGAGGCGGTGAGGGCGCTGCGCGCGGAGGGGCACTCCCTGCGCCACCTACTGGAGTGCTCGGGGCTCAGGAGGTCGACCTACTACTACGCGCTGGCGCACCCGCGGAGGCCGACCAGGCCCGAGCTGCGCGACGCCGCGGCCGAGATATTCTCGCGCACCGCCAACGGCTGCGGGCACCGGCAGATAGCCATGTGCCTGCGCGCCGAGCTGGGCGCGGTCGTGGCCGACAAGACCGTGCTCAAGATGATGCGCGAGATGGGCATCCGGTGCGGGATACGCCGCCGGGGCTCCCGCCGCCGGTACAGCTCCTACAGGGGGCTCGTGGGGAGCACGTTCGAGAACGTCATCGCGAGGGACTTCGGCGCCGAGGGGCCGTGGCAGAAGCTCGGCACCGACGTCACCGAGTTCAAGGTGGCCGGCGCCAAGTGTTAGCGTCAATATATTTTTCACCATTTTCACCAACGTATTTTCGCCAATCGCGCCAACGCGGATGCGCCGGATTCGCCAACGCGGATGCGCCGCTTTCGGCGTCTAGGCTCCCTCCTCCTTCCCGTCCTCACCGCCGATGGATACGTCCTTCAGGCGGTACGACCGTCCCGTTATCTTGATCATCGCGCAATGGTGGCAAAGCCTGTCGGCCACCGCCGAGGCCGTGACGTTGCTGCCGAACACGTCGCCCCACCTGCCCACCGGCACGTTGGTCGTGACGATGGTCGACCGCTTTAGCGCGTAGCGCCTGTTGACCAGCTGGAACAGCAGGTCGGCGCCCTCCTTGCCGATATCGAGGTAGCCGAGCTCGTCTATTATCAGCAGGCTGCAGTGCTCGTAGAACCGCATCCTGCGCGCCAGCGCCTCCTTCGCCGAGGCGTGCTTGAGGTCCTCGACCAGCCTCGAGCAGTCGGCGAAGTACACCTGCTTGCGGGCCATCACCGCCTCGTGGCCTATGGCTATCGACAGGTGGGTCTTGCCGACGCCCGGGCTGCCGACGAGCACGACGTTGTCGCCGCGGTCGATGAACTCGAGCGTGGCCAGCTGCTCGACCAGCCCGCGCGGCACGCTCGGCTGGAAGCCCCAGTCGAAGTCGGCCAGCGTCTTTATGTAGGGGAAGTTGGCCATCCTCGTGCGGCGCTCGTCGTCGGCGCGCCGCTTGAGGGCTATCTGGGCGTCGGTGAGCTCGAGCATGGCGTCGACCAGGCCCTTCCTCCCGTCGGCGACGAGCCTGACGTACTCGGGCACCGACGACGCCATGCCCTCGAGCCCCAGCTCCTCGAGGTTGGCCGCCAGGCGGTTGAGGGGGCTGGCCTGCACGGCGGCGCTCACAGCGAGCCCCCTATCGAGTCGAGCAGGCCGAGGTTGGCCGCGGCGGCCGCCTCGATGTCGCCGGCGGCGTCGCCGAACCACCGCTTGCCGGCCATGGCCTCGGCGTAGTGCGCCGGGTCGTAGGCCGGCCCGCCCGCCACGTGCGTGGCCACCAGCTCGCCGCCGACGTAGCAGTCCATCGCGCCGCCGGGCATGCAGACGATGCGGGCGGGCCTGCCGATGCAGCGCCTGGGCACCGACATGGGCTCGCCGTGCGCGCTCACCAGCATCGTGGCCGGCACCCTGGCCACGCGCACCACGTCGCCCATCGCCTCCTCGAGGGCGCGCAGGTTGCCGACGGGCAGCAGCGCGTCCTTCTCCTCCATGAACAGCGCGGAGGGCGGCAGCCCCGTGGTCTCGTTGGGCTCGGAGTTGCTGGCGTCCTCGATCCGCGCGACGATCTCGTCGATGTCGTCCCAGCCGTCGAAGTCGCCCTGGTAGGCCATGAGCCGCGACAGGAAGCGGTTCGACGACTCGACCTTGCCCTTCGTCTGGGGGCTGCGCGGGCGGCACAGCTTCAGCTCGAAGCCGGCGGCCTTGGCGAACTCGTACGCGCGCTGGACCTTGAGGCGCCGGCCGCCCTTGACCGTCACCAGGGCGGACATGTTGTCCGTGACCCACTCGCGCGGCACGCCGCCGAGCCTCGCGATCGTGGCGTACATGCACCTGACCAGGTCATCGGTCGTCCTGGTCCTCGACCGGATGAATATGTGCCTGCGGGAATGGCCCAGCGTCGCCGCGAACACGTTGAACTCGAACAGCTCGCCGTCGCGGTTCGCCATCTTGACGGACTCCTTCCAGTCGAACTGCAGCTGCAGTCCGGGCGGCGTCTCGAAGCGCGGGTGCGGCTCCGGGCCGCCGGAGGCCCCGACGGCGATGCCGTTCTTGCGCATGAACTGGGTGAAGGCGTTGTAGCCGGCCAGGTCCTCGCCGGGATACCTGTGCAGCAGCCACTCGTGGATGCCCTTCTTGGTGACTCCCGGCAGCTGCGCCTTGGCGGCCACCTCCTCTATGTGCGCGTCGAACGAGCCCGCCCTGTCGCCGCGCCCGTCGCGGGGCCGCCCGCCCTCGGCCCTCCAGTACGACGCCACGGTGTGCCTGTCCTTGCCGTAGCGCTTCGCTATGTCGCTGAAGTTGGGCTTTATGCCCGCTTCCCTGTACATGTCCAACTCTCCGATCAGGTTCTTCTCCGCCACGGCCCGCTCCTCCCGAAAGCATCGTTCGCTCGTCGATCGAAGCGTAAGCCCCGGCGTTGGTGGAAATGGTGAAAATGCGTTGGCGCAAATGGCGGGATTGCGTTGGCATGATTGGTTGTTGAGCGTTGGTCAAAATGGTTGTTTTTACAGTAGCGCTAACACCAAGGCCTACTGGGCCCCGGTGCTCGACTTCTGCACGAAGGAGATCGTGGCGAGCGACATATCGACCTCGCCGGACCTCGCCCAGCAGCACAGGATGCTCGACCGGCTCCTCGAGGCCCTGCCCGACGGGGCGGCACCGACCATGCACTCGGACATGGGCTGGCAGTACCAGCACGAGTCCTACGCCTCCAGGCTGGAGGGGGCGGGCATCACCCAGAGCATGTCGCGCAAGGGGAACTGCATCGACAACGCCGCCACCGAGCAGCTCTTCGGCCACGTGAAGGACGAGTTCTACCGCGGCAGGGAGTGGGGCAGCTTCGAGGACTTCAAGCGCGACCTGGAGGAGTACATAGCCCATTGGAACACGCGGCGCAGGCAGGTAAGATTGAAGGGCCTGACGCCGGAGGAGTTCCGGAACCGGGCCCTTGCGGCGTAGTCGCTATTTATTCAGTCCAAGTTTCGGGGCGCAGTTCACAGGCACCTTTGTGGTGGTCGCGGTCTCTACTCCTTCGCCGAACCCGTACTTCCCGATTCGACGGTCCAGGGCATCTCATCCTCGAACAGCCATGTACGGGCAGACCCACTATCGCGTGCAGTCTGCGGGTCAGGCAAGCAGGTCTGTTTATAGGCATCTTGGATACACTGACCCATAAAATCGTTGAGCTCGCTCTGGTCGCCCTCCATGACATAGGCGACATCGCCGTCCATGATGTAGATGCCCGGACCCTCATTGCCCTCGTAGCCCGGATCGTACGAGACATCACATAACTTTGCGCCGTTTGCAGTGTCCAGCTCGATGGACGAGTGGCATCCGCCAACCATGTCGTTCGCTTTTGCCCGATAGGACGCATATCCGTACCAACGCTTAAATGTTTTGCCCTTGAGTAGCTCGGACGCCCTATCGATCAGGCTTGTATCCGTGGTATAGCGCATGGCCCCAAGCTGAATACGCGGATAATTACTAATACCCAGCACAGCCGGCTGCTCATCAAAATCAACGGTAATGGTCTCGGGCTTGTCGTCGCCGGTCAGAAGTTCGACAGATTGAGTCACAGGCTTGACCACCGGCTCCGTCACCGCAGCAGGTAGAAATGCCATACCGACAGCGCCCGCGCCAACCACAGCGATCGCAAGCGCCAAGACAATCAATCCAATACGGGCAGAACGGCTCACGGCAAAACACCCCACAATGCAAACCTTCGCCACCTGCACTAATGATACCGCCAGCTAACACTATTACCAAAAGAAGCCGCGCGCTCCTCACCACCACAAAGGGGACAGGCACCTTTGTGGTGGTTTTCGACGCTAACGGTCGACCATCTCGCGCAATGAGATTAAACTTGAATTGCTCTCTGAACATATCCATTTCTGCCTATCCTCAACAGATCTTTGTCTCGAGGAGCGCATATGAAGCCGCCTCATTCCACCGGTCGCAACGTCATCGCCATTCTCGCCATACCCATCGTGATGCTCTTCCTTATCGTCATCACGCCCTTTTCCCTCGGTATCGCCTCGCCCTTCGATTTATGCGGAATGGTCGACGCCAGCTCGCGTGCCACCTCGCTCTCCTTTATCTGTCGCGGCGTGTTTTACGAAGATGGAATTCCCACCGGAAGTTGGCAGTCAAAGTTGCCACTGCTCGGTCAGATCGACGGATGCTCCCCCTATTTCTGCCTTGGACCTCAGACGCTAAACTATCTAATCGACGACCAGCCACTCGACTTCATCACCCTCGCCTACGACTACGCACCAAACACCGATGAGCGCCACATGAACCAAGTCCTCGACAAGATGCTTGGACAGTGCGGGCTCACCGAGGAGGCCGGTCGAACCATCTATAGCAACCAGAAATTAAAGCGAACAGAACTCCGCCGTGTCGGAAAAATCAAAGGGCGAAACGGGGCCGCCTACTGGGATGCCTGGGCAACACGCGACAAGGGCGAATTCGGACACAGCACCTATATGGTCACTGTCTACACCAAAGACGGAATTAAGGACAATGTTGACGATTTCGCGTCATCCAAACTCGGCATCCCCAAAACAACCAAACCCGCCAGCCCAGATGAAATTCTGTAGAGCCGCCCATTAACATGCCGCTCAACGATCACAACAGCATCGAGCTCGTCCCCACCACCACAAAGGTGCCTGCCCCCTTTGTGGTGGTTTTCAACAAAAAGAAGCCGCCCCGATAACAGAGGCGGCATCAAGCAAGTCTATTTATTAGCGTCCCTCAAGACCCAACGAGAACGCAGAAATGTAGCCCGGGGCTTACCCTTTCCCGAACGCGGCCCTCGTGAAGCGCGTGAGCGGGCGGGAAAGGGTAAGCCCCGGGCGGACAATTAAGTGCGCTACTCGGCAGCGGCCTTGAACTTGTTGTAGTTGATCAGGCAGCCGGCCTTGACGATGGCACGCTCCTCTGCCGTCATATCGGCAATGTAGAGCTCAATCTGCTCGACCGCACCATCGGCGCGCACCACGTAGGCGGCGATGTCCTTCAGGTCGCCATCGAGCGCGGCACGGATACCCGGCACAAAGACGTAATCGCCCACCTCAAAGTTGGGCTCGGCCTCCATCTGGAAGGGCACCATGCCCCAGTTCATCACGTTGGAGCGATAGCGCTTGGTGGCGTACTCGTGGACGATGTTGGCCAGGCCGCCAATTACGCGCTGGCAGCTCGCGGCCTGCTCGCGGGCGCTGCCGTCGCCAGGCTTCTTGGCGTAAATCATGGAACCGAACTCGGTCGCCTTGGCATCGGCCGCGACACCCGCGCCGGCCAGCGCCTCAAACACACCGGCAAGCTCGGCATCGAACGCCGCCAGGTCGCCCGCGGACTCGCCGGCAACGCGACGCTTCTCCACAGCGTCGACCTCCTTGGAGCGACCCACGTAGGCCGGGTCGCGGCGGCTCAGCGTAAACTCAGCCAGGCCCAGCGGGTTGGAGCGGAAGGAGCTCGTCTCGCCCGAGGGAATGAGCTCGTCGGTCGTGGTGACCGGGTCCATGATCTTGGAGCAAACCTTGAGCAGGATGTCGTCGCCGAGCGGCTCCATCGCGGGCCACGGCTTGATGTTGGGGCCTTCGACCAGCTCGTCGGCAGGCTCCGCCTTGCCAAAGCCCCAGTACACGCGCTTCTTGTACGGCGCGTCGTCAAAGGTGTACTCGCAGGCCTCGTCCCAAGTGTCCTCGGGCAGGTCGGTCGCCGGCGTCAGGACGCCGCCGTTGGCAGCCGTTGCCGCAATGGAGCGGGCGTCCATCAGGGCCACGGCGCTCAGCTGGCCATTACCCGGCTTGGAACCCTCGCGGTTGGGGAAGTTGCGCGTGGTGTGACGGATCGAAAGGCCGTTGTTGGCGGGCGTGTCGCCGGCGCCGAAGCACGGGCCGCAGAATGCCGTGCGCACGATTGCGCCGGCCTCCATGAGGTCGTAGATGTAGCCGCGGCGTGTAAGCTCGAGTGCCACGGGCTGGCTCGTGGGATAGACCGACAGCGAGAACTCGCCGCAGCCGGTGTTGGCGCCCTTGAGCACGCGGGCAGCCTGGACCACGGAGTCGTAGTTGCCGCCCGAGCAGCCGGCGATAACGCCCTGCTGCACGTGCAGCTTGCCGTCGACGATCTTGTCGAGCAGGCTAAAGTGCGTCTTGCCCTCGCCGATCTTAGCGGCCTCGAGCTCCACCTCGTGAAGGATGTCCTCGAGGTTCTCGTTGAGCTCGTCGATCTCAAAGCCGTTGGAAGGATGGAACGGCAGCGCAATCATGGGCTTGATGCTCGACAGATCGACCTCGACGCAGCCGTCGTAGTAGGCAACATCGGCAGGCTTGAGCTCGCGGTAGTCGTCGCCGCGGCCGTGCATGGCCAGGAATGCGTGCGTGTCCTCGTCGGTGGCCCAGATGCTCGACAGACAGGTGGTCTCGGTGGTCATGACGTCGACGCCGTTGCGGTAGTCGGTCGTCATGCTCGCGATGCCGGGGCCCACAAACTCCATGACCTTATTCTTGACGTAGCCCTTGGCAAAGACGGCGCGGATGATGGCGAGCGCCACATCGTGCGGGCCGACGCCGGGGCGCGGGGCACCCGTGAGGTAGATGGCGACGACGCCGGGATAGGCGACGTCGTAGGTGTCGCGCAGCAGTTGCTTTGCCAGCTCGCCGCCGCCCTCGCCCACGGCCATAGTGCCCAGAGCGCCGTAGCGGGTGTGCGAGTCGGAACCCAGGATCATCTTGCCGCAGCCCGCGAAGTTCTCACGCATAAAGGAGTGGATAACGGCGATATGCGGCGGAACGAAGATGCCACCGTACTTCTTTGCGGCCGAGAGGCCAAAGACGTGGTCGTCCTCGTTGATGGTGCCGCCCACGGCGCACAGCGAATTATGGCAGTTGGTGAGCACGTAAGGCAGCGGGAACTGCTCCATGCCCGAGGCGCGCGCCGTCTGGATGATGCCGACAAAGGTGATGTCGTGGCTCGCCATGGCGTCGAAGCGAATCTTGAGTGCCTCGGGATCTCCGGACGTATTGTGTGCCTGGAGGATCGAATACGCGATGGTGCCGCGCTTGGCATCCTCGGGCGTCTGCGTAATACCGCGCTCGGCAGCCTCGGCCGCAGGCACAACCTCGCTGCCGCCGCGCAGGTAGATGCCGTCCTCGTACAGCTTGACCATACTGTCTCCCACTCTGCCCAAAACGATTTGGGCGCATAGCATACATTCGTTCAATATCGTGCCATAGAACGGTTGCGAGTGGGTTACGAATCTGCACGTTCACTTTATCTCAGTAAAGCAAAGAACGAGTTGGGTGCCGGGGGCAGACTTAGACGCCGAAATGACGAGAGTGGATAATCTCCCACTTTGAGCCTGCAAACAGGCCAAAAACGGGAGATTATCCACTCTCATTCTGCGGGCACTCATTTAAGTCTGTCCCCAATGAGTGCCCGGCAGCGTCGGCGGAGCTATAGGTCGCTACCCGTACCTAGCAGCTTGCGCATGACTTGCTCGGGGTTGACTGAGCCGTCGCGCGGGGCCAGGGCGGTGATCTTCTTCTGCATCTTATACTCGTGCAGCTCGTCCTCGAGCTGGCGCACGCGAGCGCGGAGCTTCTCGTTCTCGCGCTCGCGCTCCTCGGAACGCTCCTTCATATCGAGGATGCGCACCACGCCGGCAAGGTTGATGCCCTCGTCGGTCAGTTGGTTGATGAGTTCCAGACGCTCGATATCGGCACGCGAATACAGGCGCGTGTTACCGCCCGAGCGCTGAGGATTCACCAGGCCCTTGGACTCGTAGACGCGCAGAGTCTGCGGGTGCATGCCGGTCAGCTCGGCCGCCACGCTGATCATGTACAGCGGTTTGTTCCTATTGTCCTCGGCCATGCTACCTGACCCCTTTCCGTCTCGTTATCGTCCATCATAAGCCCGCGGGCGTGGGCGTGCGCCGCGACCGCCCTAGTACGTCGCCTTGTAACGATTGACCTTCTCGCGATAGTCGCGCGTGTCGACCTCGCGCAGCTTGGTCATGGCATCGCGCTCGTCATCGGACAGGTTCGTGGGAACCTGCACCTTAATCTCGACGAGCAGCGCGCCTGTGCGGCCACGGTGCTTAACGTCGGGCGCGCCCATCTCCTTAAAGCGGAACTTCTTGCCCGTCTGGGTACCCGCGGGCACCTTCAAACGGACCGTCGCACCGCCGGGCGTGGGCACGTCCACCGTGCAGCCGAGCGCCGCCTCGTAGACCGAGACCGGTACCTCCATGGTCACGTCGGCACCTTTGCGCTTAAACAGCGGATGCTCCTCCACGTGCGTGGTCACGACCAGGTCGCCGCGCTCGCCGCCGGCAACGCCATACTCGCCGCGACGTTTATAACGCAGCTTGCCGCCGTCGACCGCGCCTGCAGGCACCGAGACCGTAATGGTCTGCTGCTCGCCCGTCGAGGGAATACGGTAGGTGACCTTGTGCGTCACACCGCGAAACGCGTCCTCGGCCGTCACATCAACGGTCAGCGACAGGTCGCCGCCCTTGCGAGCGCGGCTGCGACCCGCGCCGGCACCGGCAGCGCCCGCAGCCCCGGCAAAGCCCGAGCCCCAATCGCTGCCCCAAGCGCCGTTGCCGCTAAAGATGCTGTCGAAGATATCGCCCCAGCCACTGGCGCCCGCGCCGGCACCGTAGCCACCGCCATACGCGCCGCCCGCGCCCGGCATGCCGCCAAACATGAGCATCTGGTCGTACTCTTTGCGCTTCTTCTCGTCCGAAAGCGTCTCGTAGGCCTCGCTGATCTCCTTGAACTTGGCCTCGTCGCCGCCGGCATCGGGGTGATATTTTTGCGCGAGCTTGCGAAACGCGCTCTTGATCTCTTTGTCGGAGGCGCTCTTGGATACGCCCAGGATGTCATAGAAGGTTTTGCCTGCAGCCATCGTAGCTCCTCTCCTGTTACATCCGCCGTCCCTGCGGACGGCGGCTCATGCTGTCACATGGCACTTGGCCAGAAAGGGCCCCGGGTGTTGCCCCGGGGCCCTTCTCAATTACTCCTCGGTGCTCTCAGCCGTATCGGCCGTAGCATCCTCGGGCGCCGCTTCGGGCTCCGGTGCGGGGCGCTTCTCGCCACCGTAGGTCACCGTCACCATGGCGGAACGCAGGATGCGATCCGCCATGCGGTAGCCCTTCTGGTACACATCGTTGACGGTCTCGTCGTACTGCGATGCGTCCTCGACACGCCCCACAGCCTGGTGCTCGAGCGGATCGAACGCCTCGCCCTTGGGGTCTATGGGCTCAACGCCCTCGTGCGCAAACACATCGAGCAGCTTGGCATGAACCGCATCGACGCCGTCGACGAACTGCTTAAAGTCGTCGGAAAGCTCTTGGCTGCGGGCATGGTCGATCGCGCGCTCGATATCGTCGATCACCGGCAACAGTGCGGTGACAAGCTTCTCGGTCGCGCGCTCGCGCTCGGCGATGCGCTCGTTGGCAGTGCGGCGACGGAAGTTCTCCCAGTCGGCCTGCAGACGAGCGGTTCGCTCAGTAGCGTCCTTCGCCTTGTCCTCGGCGGCCTTCTGAGCCTCTGCCGCAGCATCGAGCTCATTGCGCACGTCGGCAAGCTCCTTCTGAGCCTGCTCGAACTTGAGCTTAAAGTCGTTGTCGGCGGCTTCCTCACCGGCGCGGATAGCGGCTTCCACCATCTCGTCCTCGGTCATCGTCGCCTCCTTGTTGAAATCCTCTACCTGGTTCTCGGCAGCCTCGGCGGCCGGGGTCTCGTTGACCTCGGTATCGTCTGCGGCCTCTACGGGAATCTTCACGTCCTTCTCCTCAGAGTCAACGGGGGCGGCGCCAGCGGCGGCCGCCTCCGTGCGAGCTTTACGGGCGGACATGATTACTTGTCCTCGTCGTCCACAACCTCGTAGTCGGCGTCGACAACGTCATCGTCGGCAGGCTGGGCACCGGCGGCACCGTCGGTCTGCTGCTGAGCGTCGGCGTAGACAACCTGGGCCAGCTCGTAGGCCACGGACTGCAGGGACTCGCCGGCGGCCTTGATGGCCTCGACGTCAGAGCCCTCGAGCGCCTTCTTGGCGTCGGCGATAGCGGCCTCGGCCTTGGACTTCACATCGGCGGAAACCTTGTCGCCCAGCTCGTTGAGGGTCTGCTCGGTGGAGTAGCACAGGCTGTCGGTCTGGTTGCGGACCTCGACCTCCTCCTTCTGCTTCTTGTCCTCCTCGGCATGAGCCTCGGCGTCCTTGACCATGCGATCGACTTCGTCGTCGGACAGAGCGGTGGAGCCGGAAATGGTGATCTGCTGCTCCTTGCCGGTGCCCTTGTCCTTAGCGGAGACCTTGACGATGCCGTTGGCGTCGATGTCGAAGGTGACCTCAATCTGCGGCACGCCGCGGCGGGCAGCCGGGATACCGGTCAGCTGGAACTTACCGAGCGACTTGTTGTCGCGGGCAAGCTCGCGCTCGCCCTGGAGCACGTTGATCTCGACACTGGTCTGGTTGTCGGCAGCGGTGGAGTAGACCTCGGTCTTGGAGGTCGGGATCGTGGTGTTGCGGTCGATCATCTTGGTCATGATGCCGCCCATGGTCTCAACGCCCAGCGACAGCGGGGTTACGTCGAGCAGCAGGATGCCCTCGACGTCGCCGGTGAGCACGCCGCCCTGGACGGCAGCGCCGTCGGCAACGACCTCGTCGGGGTTCACGGACATGTTGGGCTGCTTGCCGGTCATGGTCTTGACGAGCTCCTGGACGGCGGGCATACGGGTGGAGCCGCCGACGAGGATGACCTCGGTCAGATCGGAGAGCTTAAGCTTAGCGTCGCGCAGGGCGTTGGTGACAGGCTGCTTGCAGCGCTCGAGCAGGTCGCGGGTGATCTTCTCGAACTCGGCGCGGGTCAGCGTGTAGTTGAGGTGCAGCGGACCGGATTGGTTCATGGTAATGAACGGCAGGTTGATGGTGGTCTGCTGGGCGGCGGAGAGCTCCTTCTTGGCGTTCTCGGCGGCCTCCTTCAGACGCTGCAAGGCCATGGGGTCCTGACGCAGGTCGACACCGTTCTCCTGCTGGAACTTATCGGCCATCCAGTCGATGACGCGCTGATCCCAGTCGTCGCCGCCCAGGTGGTTATCGCCCGAGGTGGACAGAACCTCAAACACGCCGTCGGCGAGGTCGAGGATGGAGACGTCGAAGGTGCCGCCGCCCAGGTCGAAGACCAGGATGCGCTGGTCGGTGCCCTGCTTGTCCAGGCCATAGGCAAGAGCAGCAGCGGTCGGCTCGTTGACGATACGCTTGACGTTGAGGCCGGCGATCTTGCCGGCGTCCTTGGTGGCCTGACGCTGGGCGTCGTTGAAGTAGGCCGGGACGGTGATGACGGCGTCGGTGACGGTCTCGCCCAGATACTTCTCGGCGTCGGCCTTCATCTTCGCGAGCGTCATGGCGCTCACCTGCTCAGCGGTGTAATCCTTGCCCTCGATGTCGACGACGGCACGGCCACCCTGGCCCTCCTTGACCTCATACGGCACGGTCTTGATCTCAGAGGTGCACTCGGAGTACTTGCGGCCCATGAAGCGCTTGATGGAGAACACGGTGTTCTTGGGGTTGGTGACAGCCTGGTTCTTAGCGGCCTTACCCACGACGCGGTCGCCGTCGGCACGGAAGCCCACGACGGACGGGGTGGTGCGGTCGCCCTCGGCGTTCACGATAATGGTCGGAGAACCGCCCTCGAGAACGGCCATTGCGGAGTTAGTAGTACCAAGGTCGATACCAAGAATCTTGCCCATTAGAAATTCCCTCTCTCTTGTGCGTTTGCACCGACTCGGCGGTCTGCCGCGCGGTGTTTCGGCTTGTCTTTCAGGATGTAGTGTATCCCCTTATGGGCCGGAATATACAAAATCTAAGTCAATTCATATAAGATTTCTTATTGCCGAGAGTTTAGGTTCGCAAATGCGCAGGTAGACGCACTGTTTGAGTTCTGGGCAAATCTATTGAGATCTATGTAGAGATGGCTGAGATTTGGGCCGGAGCCACACGGAGCGGTCTTGGGGCTAATCCGAGGAAGGCGTGACCCGTTTTGAGCGTCGATTCCGGGACACGCTTTCCAAAAGCTCGCTCAATCGCTCAATATTACGAGTCACCTTTAGCTAACATTTGCGCAGCTCAGCGGCCTCACCTGCATATTTTTTAGTAAGCCGTGGCATACTCGGCGAACGGTATGAAGATGCCGGTCAGAGGGTATTGCAAACGGTCGCTCCCGTGGTATGTTTTTGCCCGAATCACACCGACGCGCATCGCCTGTAGCGTCGGTCAACAGAGAGGAAACTACCATGGCTCATCCCGTAATTGATGCCGACGAGTGCATCGCTTGTGGCGTTTGCGTCGACTCCTGCCCCGCTGGCGTTCTGGAGCTCCAGGACGTCGCTACCGTCGCTGACGAGGATTCCTGCGTCGCCTGTGGCGCTTGCCAGGACGCTTGCCCCGCTGGCGCGATCACCGAGATCGTCGAGGAGTAATAACTCCCCCACTTGCACACTCAAAAGTACACCGTGCACAAAAAAGGAGGCCTCCGCATCGCCGCGGAGGCCTCCTTTTGCATTCGTCGTTACTAGGACAGGTCATCTTCGTAGGGCATCAGATCTGCCAGATAGCCCTTTTCCTTGAGCATGGCCTCGATCTCGTCAAGGGTTTGCTCGTCTTCCGCCGCGATGCGGTGGAAGTGATAGCCACTTGTCACCGTCAGCAGCGGAAAACTCTTGCCGCTCTCGATATCGTGCAGGTAGCGCTCAACATCGCGACGATTGCGAATGTCCAAGTCGGCCGTGATCTTACCGTATACGCGGTGATTGACGATCACGTTGAGCACGGCACCTCCGGCGTCGACGATACTCGTGAGCTCATCGCCTGCCTGCTCCACGCTGTGGCGAACCTTGACCAAGCGCGTGGGCACGGCGGGGCTGCTGGGGGCCTCCTGCAGCACATAACCACGGTTGGTTGCCACGATATCGTGCCCATCGGCACGTAACAGGGCAATATCCTGAACCACGACCTGACGGCTCACGCCAACCTCGCGGGCAAGCGCGCTGCCCGAAACGGGCTCCGTGGCCCCCTCGAGTACGCCCATGATGGCACGGCGACGCTCGCGGCCGTCCATTATTTACCGTCCAGCAGACGCAGGTGCTTAAGCGAGAGATCGAGAATCGGCGCAGAGTGCGTTAACGCCCCCGAGCTAATAAAGTCAACGCCCAGGTCGGCGAGCGCGCGGATATTGCTGGCGTCCACGTTGCCCGAGCACTCGGTCTTGGCACGGCCGGCGATAAGCTCAATCGCGGCAGCCATGTCGTCGTGGGTCATGTTGTCGAACATGATGATATCGGCACCGGCCTCCACGGCTTCGCGTACCATGTCCAGGTTCTCGCACTCAATCTCGACCGTCGTGGTAAACGACGCATGGGCGCGCGCCATCTCGATCGCGCGCGTCACGCCACCGGCGGCATCGATGTGGTTGTCCTTGAGCATGACGGCCGTCGACAGGTTGTAGCGGTGGTTGCTGCCGCCGCCGATCTCGACCGCCGCCTTCTCAAACACGCGCATGCCCGGCGTGGTCTTACGTGTGTCGACAAGCACGGTCTTGGTGCCCTCGAGCGCCGCGGCCATGCTGTGCGTGTAGGTAGCGATACCGCTCATGCGCTGCAGGTAGTTGAGTGCCACGCGCTCACCCGAAAGCAGCACGCGCGCGTCGCCGCGCACCTGACCCACATGGTCGCCGGCGTGCACCTCATCGCCATCGACGACATCAAACAGCACCGAGCTCTGCGAATCCAGCAGCTCAAAGGTGCGAGCGAACACATCCAGGCCGGCGATGATGCCATCGGCTTTGGCGATAAGCTCCACCGTGGCGGGACGCGCCGTGGGGCACACGCTCGCCGTGCTCACGTCCTCAAAGGTAATGTCCTCGCGCAGAGCCTGCAGAATCAGATCATCGACGACGAGCTTCATGGTAATGGGATTCATGGTCTACTCCTCCACGGCCTGCGTGCTGGCGGCACGGGCCAAATCATCGATTGCCAGGGGATCGGCGGTCAGGGCGCGATGACGGCCATCGAGCGCGGGATCGCCTGCCTGCTCCACGGCCAGCGACTCGCCGGTGCGCATATACCACGCGGCGCGACGACCCCAGACCAGCGCTTCGAGCAGGCTGTTTGATGCGAGGCGATTCTTGCCGTGAACGCCGTTGCAAGCCGTCTCGCCCGCGGCGTAGAGCTCGGGCATCGAGGTACGGCCGTCCTTGTCGACCCACACGCCGCCCATAAAGTAGTGCTGCGTGGGCGTAACGGGAATGGGCTCGTCCAAGATATCGCGGCCGTCCTCCAGGCAGCGCGCGCGGATGTTGGTAAAGTGCCCGGTCACCACATCGCGCTCGACGGGGGCAAAGCTCAGCCACTCGTGCTCGGTGCCGTCCTGCTTCATCTGCTCGCGAATGGCGGCGGCGACCACGTCACGCGGCTGCAGCTCGTCGGTAAAGCGCTCGCCAGCGGCGTTGAGCAGAATCGCGCCCTCGCCGCGGCAGCTCTCGCTGATCAGGAAGGTGCGGCCCGGCTGCGGCGAGAACAGCCCCGTGGGGTGAATCTGCACGTAGTCCAGGTGCTCCATCTTAATGCCATGCTCCTGAGCGATGTAGCAGGCATCGCCCGTAAGCTGCGGGTAGTTAGTCGAATGGTCGTACACGCCGCCGATACCGCCCGTCGCCCACAGCGTATGGCGGGCATGGATCTTAAACGGCTCGCCGGTATGCACGCCCTCGGCGGCATGTGCCAGCTCGTCGGCGGGGCGGACCGAGTTGTCCTCGTCCACGGGAACGGCGACGACGCCGGTGCACACCGTGGCCCCATCGCGCTCGCCCGTCAGGATGTCGGTCATGGCCACGTGCTCAAGAATCTGCACGTTATCCAGCTTGCGAACGGCCTGGAGCAGCTTGGTCGTTATCTCCTTACCCGTAATATCGGCATGGAAGGCAATGCGCGGGCGGCTGTGCGCGCCCTCGCGGGTAAAGTCGAGGCTGCCGTCGGCCTTGCGCTCGAAATCCACGCCCATCGCTAGCAGGTCGTTGATGACCGAACGGCTCGAGCGGATCATGATGTCGACGCTCTCGCGGCGGTTCTCGTAGTGACCGGCGTGCATGGTGTCCTCAAAGAAGGCATCGTAGTCTGAGCCTTCGGGCAGCACGCAGATGCCGCCCTGCGCGAGCATCGAATCGCACTCGTCGACAGTGCCCTTGGAGAGCATGATCACGCGCGTGCTCGTCGGCAGATTGAGGGCCGCGTATAGGCCCGCCACGCCGCAGCCGGCAATGACGACGTCGCACTCCATGTCGGGGTATTGCTTGGTTTCCACAGGAATCCTCTCCCTTGTAATGTGGCGTAAGGGGCTGTCCCTCATGCCACATTGGCTTAGCGCGCCGCGTACTCGAGCATGCGGTCGAGCGTGAGCTTGGCCTGATCGGCTGCCTCGTCCGACACGCCAATCTGCACCTCGCCCTCGCCCGTCTCCAGGCAGCGCACGAGCTTTTCGAGCGTGATGAGATCCATGTTGACGCAGGTGGGCTGCACCGCAGGGAAGTAGAACTTTTTGCCGGTGCCCTCGCAGCGGCGCTCGAGCTCGTAGAGCACGCCGCGGACCGTCACGATGATGAACTCGTTGGCGTCCGACTCCTCGGCATACTTGATGATGCCGGCGGTGGAGCCGATGTAGTCGGCCTCGGCAAGGACGTCGGCCTTGCATTCGGGGTGCGCCAGTACGAGCGCGTTGGGATGCGCCTCCTGCGCATCGACAATCTGCTCGACGGTGATGATGTGGTGGCGCGGGCAGTAGCCATTGTTGAGGATGACGTGCTTTTGCGGCACCTGCTCGGCAACAAAGCGGCCCAGGTTTTGATCGGGGATGAACAGGACGTGTTGTTGCGGCAGCTCGGACACGATCTTGACGGCGTTGGAGCTGGTGACGCACACGTCACTCCAGCTCTTGATCTCGACCGTCGAGTTAACGTAGCAGACCACGGCAAGGTCGTCGCCGTGCTCGGCGCGCGCTGCATCGACCGTCTCGCGCTTGACCATGTGAGCCATGGGGCAGTCCGCGCCCGGCTCGGGCAACAGCACGGTCTTGGTGGGATTGAGCAGCTTGGCGCTCTCGCCCATAAACTCCACGCCGCACAGCACGATGGTCTGCTGCGGCAGGCTCTTGGCGAGCTTTGCCAGGTAGAAGCTGTCGCCGACGTAATCGGCAACGGCTTGGACCTCGGGCGCCACATAGTAGTGCGCCAAGATCACCGCGTCACGTTGGGTTTTTAGTTGCTGGATGGCCTCGACGAGCTCTGCGGGCACCAGTGCCGCGCGCTCCGTTGCCGTCGTTGCCGATGCTAGGCCGGCCGCGATATCGTGTGCAAGCTCCGACGCATCCATGTTCGCGCTCTGTGCCATCAAGGCCCCTCTCTTTTGGCGAATCTTGGGGCTTTAGTATGACACCTAGGTTTACAGCTGACAAGACAGCTGTAAACCTAGGTGTAAAGTTGAAATAAAGATTCAATCATGCGGCAGGTCCATTTTCGAACCGGCAAGCTGAGGATAGTCGAGCCTTCGATAGCGCAGGAGGCATCTTTCGCCACCGCAATACCGCTCGGCGCGAGTTGCGCACCGTGGGGCGCAAACGGGGTGTTCCCCCGCGGGCGGCACGCACCCAATGTGGCAAAATCGAACTACTAAGGGGGCTCAATATGCTCAAAATCATCGCCTGCGACGACGACGTCGCTTTTCTAGATAGACTGCACCGGATGATCGACCGCTGGTCGACCGAGACGGGCACGGCAGTCGACGTTGCGCTCGTCACGCGCGGCGAGGACCTGCTGGCCCGCCATGCCGCATCGCGTGCCGACATCATTCTGCTCGACATGTCCATGCCGCTCGTCAACGGCATGGACACCGCGCGGGAGCTGCGCCAATCTGACACCGCCGTGCGACTGGTGTTCCTCACCTCATCGCCCGAGTTCGCGCTGGAGTCCTATGAGGTCCGTGCCTTCGACTACCTGCTCAAGCCCGTAACGTACGAACGCCTGGCGCAACTGCTCGACGAGCTTTCGAGCATGCGACCCGCCGTGACCGATGAGCTCGTAACCAAAACGTCCTTTGGCTACCACGCCCTGCGCCTGTCTGATATCGAATATGCCGAGGCCCGCAACAAGCACGTGGTATTCCACCTGCGCGACGGGCGCGACATCGAGGCGCTCGAGCCGTTCCGCAACATCGAGGACCAGCTGGCCAAAAACGCAAGCTTCTTTAAATGTCACCGTAGCTACCAGGTCAACCTGCGCAATATCGACCACTTCAACCGCACGGATATCGTCATGCGCTCGGGCGCTTGCATCCCGCTGGCGCGCAGCTGCAAGCAGGGTTTCCAGGATGCCTACTTTGCGGCACGGTTCGAGGGCGGGAGGCGCTGATGCTCCCTGCGGTCGAGATGTTACTTTGGGCAATCCACCACGCAACGACCCTGCCTTTTGGCGTTTTTGCCTCGGCGGCGCTCTGCGGTATCGAGATCAACCGGCGTCATGCGCTTGAGCTGGTGATGGTCGGCGCCGTAACCGGATGCGCATTCAGCCTCGCCAATGCCGTCGGCGGCGAGCTTTTCGCCCGCCAGGCATATCCACTCGTCGTGCATTTGCCGCTCGTCATCTATCTGTGCGCGCGCTATTGCCTGAGCCCGCTGCTCGTTATGCTGGGCGTTACCAGTGCCTACCTGAGCTGCCAGTTCAGCAACTGGATGGGCATCGCCGCGCTCGCCGCCACCGACTCACAAATCGCGTACTACGTGGCACGCATTATCACCACGGCCGTCGTCTTTGCGATCCTGCTGCATTGGGCCAGCGACATCGGTCCGCGCCTGGCGGTCAAACCCCCACCGAGCTCGAAATTCTGCTCATCCTGCCGCTCGTCTACTACATCTTTGACTACGCCACCAACGTCTACACCACGCTCTTCCACTCGGGCTCCGTGGTGACGGTTGAGTTTTTGGCGTTTGCGCTTTGCGCGTTTTACCTTATGTTTCTTGCTGTGTATCTACGTGAATACGAGGCGAAGGAAACCGCCGAGCGCGAGCGCTGGATGCTCGCGACCCGCGATAGCGCAGTCATCAAAGAGCTCGAGGCTTGGCGCCAATCTGGACGCGAGCTTTCGGTCCTCCGCCATGACATGCGGCACTTCCTGCGCGGCCTTGCGGCTTTGATCGAGGAGGGCCACATCGACGAGGCGCTCGAACACATCGACGAACTCTGTGAGACGAACGACCGCACCGCCGTGCGCCGCTACTGCGCCAACGACACGGTCAATATCGTGTTTTCGTCATTTAGCTCCGATATCAACCGAAACGGCATCACCGCCGATTTGCGCGCCGCCGTACCCGAGAGCGTCCATGTAGCCGACGTCGATCTGTTTAGCGTGCTCTCGAATGCCCTGGACAACGCCATCGTCGCCGCGAGCGCCGCTCCCCAGGGCAAGCGATTTGTCGATCTGGACCTGCGTTGCGAGGACGGGCAACTGCTCCTTTTGGTCTCCAACACGTTTGGGCGCCCGCCGCGCATGGTCGACGGCATGCCCGTAGCCGGGCACACCGGACATGGCTTTGGAACCAAAAGCATCAAGCTTGCCGTCGAACGCATGAACGGCAACTGCCAGTTTCGCATCAACGGCGACCGATTTGAGCTTCGCGCCGTGATGTAGGGGCGCGACAAGCCGGCGCCGCGCTCGACCCGTCAGGGCTGCCTTGCCGGCTCCGGTCCGCTACAGCGGCGCGGCTGCCGGAGTCAGCTGCTTGATGTATGCCCACATGCGCTGCTTGGCGGCTTTGTCAGTAAGCGCCGCCTCAAAACCGTCGAGCGCGAGCACGCGACGACCCTGCACATGGGCGACCAAGCCGGGCTTGAGCATAGCAGTATCAAAGTCGTCAATTGCCACGAGCATGTCTGCATAGGTCTCGCGCATGGTATCGGCCGCGCGATCGTCCAGCAGCAGGACCGCCTCGGGGTCCAAGGCCTCGAGCGCCTCGCGGAACAGCTCGCACGGCAGGCCCTCGCCTGTCGCAACCGCTCCGTCACCCGCGCCGGCAACACTTGCCAGCACGCAGAAATCCTCGGGCGCGTATCCGATGGCACCGAGCGCCTTGCGCAGCGCGGCACCGTCCGGACCGGCAGCCAGCTCGCCGCCCGCACGCTCGGCATCGTCTAAATCACCTTTTACCAGCACAATCGGCGAGCACGCGTTGCCCGCGATACGCACGCCGCGACCCGCGAGCGATGCGAGCTCCTGCTCGGTCGCCTGGGCGATGGCTTCTTTTTTCTGGCTTTGTGACGTGGACATGCGCTCTCCAATCGTTTGCATGCCCACCATTATATAAAAGAGCCAACCGCGAGTGCTTGCTTTGCGGACCGTTGGGTATAAGCACGGTCGTACTGAGTTTTACGCGGCCGAGCCGCGTCGCATTATGGAGGTCACCATGGCTGACATTAAGCAGATTACCCCCGAGAACTTCGATTCCGTCGTTAACGGCAGCCTTCCCGTGCTGGTTGATTTTTGGGCACCGTGGTGCGGTCCCTGCCGTTCGCTCTCGCCCATCGTTGACGAAGTGGCCGACGAGCTGGCCGGCAAACTTGTCGTCGCCAAATGCAACGTCGACGACAATCAGGACCTAGCCATGAAGTTTGGCGTTATGAGCATCCCCACGCTGGTCGTCTTTAAGAACGGCGAGGAAATCGACCGCTCCGTTGGCGCGCTGCCCAAGGCCAGGCTGCAGGCACTGCTTGAGAAGCACCTGTAATACGCCGGTCATGTGCTGCCGTCCATGAGCGGTTTTGCGCCGCTCACCGGAGAGCCGGGCGCTGCGCCCGCGACCACGGATAGTATGGTAGTCACAAACAGCCCCCAGTGAACGGGTGCGGGTCAGACGGACTCGCACCCGTTTTCTTATGCGGCGATGCGCAAAGCGGGCGTAGTAGAATCTGAACCACTGAATAGACCCGTACAAAAGGAGATTCACATGCATGACGTTGGAATGAACATGAGCCAGCTTGCCATGAGCGTCAAGCAGGTCGACGACACGATCGAGCTCGCCCACGAGTGGAGCCATCAGCTGCTGCATGCAACCGAGAACTTTGATATGGAGCGCATTGGCGCCAAGCTCGAGGCCGCCATGGCGGCGCTCCACGAGGCGCACGACGCACTCGAGGGCTACGAGGAGGCCATCGAGGCCGACCACAACTCCGTTGGCTCCGTAAAGCTGGTGTAGCGTGGCCGATCACGAGCACGCCTGCGATCACGAGCACGAGCATTCGCACGGGCTGACCGGCGACGCGGGCTGTCGTTGCGGCAGCCCCGCCTCCGAACTGGTCCGTTTTTCGGTCACCGCGCCCGACGACCTGCTGCGCCGCTTTGACGAGCAGATCGCGCGACGCGGCGACGTTGCCAACCGTTCCGAGGCCGTGCGCGACCTGATTCGCGCCTCGATTGCCAAGGAGCAGATGCGAACGCCCGACGAGCAGGTCATCGGGTCGCTCACCATGATTTACGACCATCACACCGGCGACCTGACGCGCCGCCTGGACGAGGTGCAGCACGACTACACCGACGAGATCGTATCGACCATGCACGTGCATCTGGATCACCACAACTGCTTGGAGATTCTGGCGCTTAAGGGTCGCGGTGAGCGTGTCTACGAGCTGGCCGACCGTCTGCTGGGCCTGCGCGGCGTTAAACACGGCGAGCTCACCTGCGCCGCCACCGAGCAGAGCCTGGGGCTGTAACAGCACACGCCTGCCAATAAGGGACAGGTTTCAATGAAGGAGGGTCGCATGCGACATGTGCATATCCATGTAACGGGCATTGTGCAGGGCGTCGGCATGCGACCGTTTGTGTATCGCGAGGCCATGGCGCACGGCATTTGCGGCTGGGTGCTCAACGCGGGCGATGGCGTGCATATCGAGGCGCACGCTCTAAGCGAGTCGCTCGACGAATTTGTCGCCGCGCTTTCCGAGCATGCGCCTGCGGCGTCTCGCGTGGAGCATGTCGAGGTTGTGGACCTAGCACCCGGCGACTGGGACGCCGCTAACGAGCAGGACTTTTGCATTGTGGCGTCGCAGGATCAAACCGCGCATACAACGCTCATCTCGCCCGACATCGCCACGTGCGACGACTGCCTGCGCGAGTTGTTCGACCCAGCCGACCGACGCTTTCATTATCCCTTTATCAACTGCACCAACTGCGGGCCGCGTTTTACCATCATTCGCTCGCTGCCCTATGACCGAGCGGCAACCTCGATGGATCGCTTTCCCATGTGCCCCACCTGCGCCGCAGAGTATGCCGACCCACTCGATCGACGCTTTCACGCGCAGCCCGATGCCTGCTTTGATTGCGGACCGCATATTACGTGGCGCGAGGCGGATCGCGGTGTTATGCCAACGGCGGTCGACGCAACACCAGCCGTCGGCTCCACGCGCGAGGCAAGCGATGCCATCATCGAACGCTGCGTCGAGCTGCTGGCAGGCGGCGGCATCGTCGCTATCAAGGGTCTGGGTGGATTCCACCTGGCCTGCGACGCCGCCAACGAACAAGCGGTATGCGAGCTGCGCCGTCGCAAGCGTCGCAGCAACAAGCCGCTTGCCGTTATGGTGCGCGGCCTTGCCGACGCCGAGCGCCTGTGCCATGTCGATGGCGTTGAGCGCGACCTGCTGGCCGGCAGCGTTCGTCCCATTGTGCTGCTACGCCGCCGCGCGGCCGGCAACGACGCCCACGGCTCCCCCAACGCCCTCGAGCTCGCGCCATCCGTCGCGCACGACTTGCCCGAGCTCGGCGTCATGCTCCCCTACACCCCACTTCAACATTTACTGCTCGCCGCGGCTGCAGCGCACGACATGCACGCAATCGTTATGACCAGCGGAAACCTGAGCGAAGAGCCCATCGAGACCGACGATGTCCTTGCATGGGAGCACCTGGTTGCCGCCGGCATCGCCGATGCGCTGCTCGGTAACGACCGCGCGATTCTGTCGCGCTACGACGACTCCGTGGTACGCGTGGTCGACGGCGACGTCATGCCCGTGCGTCGCGCACGCGGATATGCGCCGCAACCGCTGTCGTTGCCGGCGCTCGACGGCACCACGCCCTGCGTACTCGCCTGTGGGCCGCAGCAAAAAGCCACGATTGCACTCACGCGCGAGGACGCCGACGGTCATACGACCTGTTTTGTGTCGCAGCATATCGGCGATGTCGAAAACGGCGCGACTTTCGATGCTTGGAGTGCCGCGCGCTCGCGTCTGGAAAACCTCTTTGACCTAGCGCCTGCCGCCTTGGCATGCGACATGCATCCCAGCTATCTGTCGAGCCAATGGGCGCGTGAACAGGCACGGGAGCAAAATCTGCCGCTTATCGAAGTCCAGCACCATCATGCACACATCGCGAGCGTAATGGCAGAGGCGATTGCCGCAGGCCGGCTTGCGCCCGATGCGCGTGTCCTCGGCATCGCCTTCGACGGCACGGGTGCCGGCACCGATGGCACCATATGGGGCGGCGAGTTTTTTATCGCCCATCTCGCCGATTTTGAGCGCGTCGCGCATCTGCGCACCTGGGCACTCCCCGGCGGCGCCGCATCCGTACACGATGCCCGCCGCAATGCCTTTGCCCTGCTCAGCGAGCTCGACCTACTCGGGCACCCGGGCGCCGCGGGACTCTTGGACAGCCTTGACGAGCAGACGCGCAGCATAACGGCAACGATGATCGAGCGCGGCATCAACAGCCCGCGCACCAGCAGCATGGGTCGCCTGTTTGATGCCGCAGCCGCGATTTTGGGCATTTGTGGCCAGGCAACCTACGAGGGCGAACCCGCTATCGAGCTCGAAGCCGCCGCCTGGCGCGCGCTCGACAGCGAAATCGCCCGTTTTCCCGACGACAACGCCGGCTATTCCGCATCTGGCCCATCGTGGTTGGACGGCTCCTATGTTCTGGACCAGAAAGCACTCTTTGAGGCACTTCTGGAGGGAATTGAAGCAGGAGCGCCTGCCGATAAGCTCGCGCTCGACTTCCATGTCGCCATCGCACGCTCCTCGGCACGCATCGCCAGCGAAATCTGCGCCCGAGAGGGCATCGACACCGTCGCCCTCTCGGGCGGCGTGTTCATGAACCGACTTCTGCTCCAGCTCCTCACCCGCGAGCTCAAAAGCGCAGACCTTACTGTCCTCGTCCCCCACACCGTGCCCGTCAACGACGGCTGCATCGCCTACGGTCAGGCGGCGGTCGCAAGCGCTCGTCTTGCGCAGATTGCATCGCAGTAGCTCGCTCTCGCACGTCACTGTGCCCAGCCGTCTCACAGGCGTAACGCGTTTGCCCGCAAACCCCGCGAGCGCTACCATCAACTGATGGATTATTAAGCGCCCATCCAGCGCAAAGCGTCTAAAAGGGGAACAATATGTGCCTTGCCGTTCCCGGCAAAGTGGTCAAACGCGACGACGACCTCAAGGCCACCGTCGACATGATGGGCATCGAGCGCCCCGTGTCGCTGCGACTCGTGCCGACGGCGCAGGTTGGCGACTACATTCTCGTACACGCCGGCTTTGGCATCCAGATCGTCGACGAGCAGGAAGCGCAAGAAACGCTCGAGCTCGTTAATGCCATGACCGAGCTGGCCGAAGAAGACCAACTGGCCAGCAACCCAGCCGAGGCATACTAGTGGCGGCCGGACAGCCGGCGCGCTCCGGTATCGACTTTTCGGCATTTCGCGATTCCAAGCTGGCCCGCGAGCTCCTCGAACGCATCCATGAACTCGTCGGCGACCGCACCATCAACCTTATGGAAGTCTGCGGCACGCACACCGTGAGCATCGGCCGCTATGGCTTTCGCTCCATTATGCCGGCGGGGCTCAAGCTACTGAGTGGCCCGGGCTGCCCCGTCTGCGTTACCGCCAACCGCGACATCGACCACGCAATCGCGCTCGCCAACATAGACGGCGCCATCATCACCACCTTTGGCGACATGATGCGCGTGCCCGGATCGTCCACTTCGCTCGCCGCGCAAAAGGCGGCAGGGCGCGACATCCGCATTGTGTATTCCCCACTCGACGCACTCAACATCGCTGAGCAAAACCCCGACCGTCCGGTCATCTTTATGGGTGTGGGCTTTGAGACTACGACGCCCACCATCGCCGCCGCTATCTTGGAGGCCGAGGCACGCGGGCTTTTGAACTTTTCGGTCTATTGCGCCCACAAGACCACGCCGCCGGCGTTGCGCGCCATCGCCAACGATCCCGAGACCGCCATCGACGGCTTTATCCTGCCGGGCCACGTCGCCACCATCACGGGCTTGGCGCCCTTTAGCTTTTTGGTCGACGAGTTCAATACCCCGGGCGTGGTCACGGGATTTGAGCCGGTCGATATCCTGCAGGGCATCTGCATGCTGGTCCAGATGGTTGTCGAGGGCAGGCCCGCGATCGACAACGCCTACCGCCGTGGCGTCAACGCAGACGGCAACCCCGTGGCGCGCCAGCTGGTCGAGCAGGTGTTTGAGCCATGCGACACCACGTGGCGCGGGCTGGGGCCGATTGCCAACTCGGGCCTTTCCATCCGCCCCGAGTTCTCGCGCTTTGATGCCCGCGCTCGCTTTGACGTGCCCGTTGAGGCGACGGTCGAGCCGCGTGGGTGCCGCTGCGGCGACGTGCTGCGCGGGGCCATTACGCCGAGCAACTGCCCGCTCTTTGGCCGCACCTGCACGCCCGAGCATCCTGTCGGACCGTGCATGGTGAGCTCCGAGGGCAGCTGCGCGGCGTACTTTAGATACCGTAACTAGCCCGGACGCACCCGCACACTGGCACCACCCACGATTGGAGTTTTGGATATGTCCCATAGCATCACCGATAGCACCGTCCTGTTGGGCCACGGTTCTGGCGGTCAGATGATGAAACGCATCATCGATGAGGTCTTTTTGGATGCCTTTGGGTCGCCCGAGCTGCTCGAGGGCAACGATGCCGGCGTCGCCGCGCTGCCCGCGAGCGGGCGCGTCGCTATGTCGACCGACAGCTTTGTAGTCTCGCCGCAGTTCTTCCCCGGTGGCAACATCGGCCGCCTTGCCGTGTGCGGAACCGTCAACGATGTCGCGACCTCGGGCGCCAACGTGCGCTACCTGTCGTGCGGATTTATCCTCGAAGAGGGCTATCCCATGGATAAGCTCCGCCAGATTGTGCAGACGATGGCCGAGACGGCGCGCGAAGCGGGCGTGTCCATAATCACGGGCGACACCAAGGTGGTCGAGCGCGGCGGAGCCGACGGCGTCTACATCAATACCGCCGGCGTGGGCGAGGTTCCCACGGGCGTGGCGCTCAGCGGTGCCAACTGCCAGCCCGGCGATGTCATTCTGGTATCGGGTACGCTGGGCGACCACGGCATCGCCATCATGAGCCAACGCGAGGGCCTGGCGTTTTCGAGCACGATTGAAAGCGACGCCGCGCCGCTCAACCACCTGATTGCCGACGTTTTGGCCGCAGCGCCCGACACGCGTTGCTTTCGCGACCCCACGCGCGGTGGTCTGGCGTCCACACTCAACGAGTTTGCCCAGGCCAGCGGTGTTGCCATGGAGGTCGACGAGGATGCCGTGCCCGTGCGTCCCGACGTGCAGGCCGCCTGCGAGATGCTCGGCTACGATGTGCTGCAGGTGGCAAACGAGGGCAAGATGGTTGCCGTCGTGCCGGCCGAGCAGGCCGATGCCGCGCTGAGCGCCATGCGCGCCGCCCGCTACGGCGAGAATGCCGCCGTCATCGGTCGCGTGCTGCCGCTTGCCGAAGACGCCCGCCCCGCCGTGCGCGTGCGCACCGGCTGGGGCTCGACTCGTATCCTCGACATGCTCGTGGGAGAGCAGCTGCCGAGAATTTGCTAGGGCGGAACCGCACGGTCGGCGCGATGCGGCTTGATATCCCTGGAGATATTCAGATTCCAAGCTCGCCCAACGCGGAAGCCCAGTATTATGAGGTGCGTTTTTAAAGCCAATGACGGGAGCTTTCATGGCAGCAGCTTTTTCCCATGTGATCTTTGATCTGGACGGCACCATCCTCAACACGCTCGAGGACCTGGCGGCCGCCGGCAACCATACCTGCGAGACGCACGGCTGGCCCACGTTTGCCGTAGACGAGTACCGCTACAAGGTGGGAAACGGCATGCTCAAGCTGGTTGAACGCTTTATGCCCGCCGAGTACGCGGGCGACGGCCGTATGTTTGAGCAGACGCTTGCCGAGTTTAGGGCTTACTACGGCGAACACAAGGAGGACCACACCGCCCCCTATGCCGGCACAATCGAGATGCTCGACCGCCTGCGCGCCGCGGGTGTGCAGCTTGCCGTGCTCACCAACAAGGACCACGTCTCGGCGGCTCCGCTTATCGAGAAGTATTTTGGTTCCGAGCGCTTTGCGCTGGTACAGGGCCGTGTCGATGCGTTTCCGCCCAAGCCCGAAGCACCCGTCACGCTGCATGTGATGGAGGAGCTGGGCGCTGATCCGGCAACCACGCTCTATGTGGGCGATTCCAATGTCGATATCCTAACCGGCCACAACGCCGGCCTTAAGAGCGCGGGCGTCAGCTGGGGCTTCCGCGGCCGCGCAGAGCTGGAAGCAGCTGGCGCCGACTACGTAGTGGACACCCAGGCAGAACTCGCAGCACTGGTGCTGGACGAATAGCGGAGCCGCCGCTTAACGTAGCTGCGACAATTCTTCCACGCGGAAAGCGCATCCCGTTTTGGAGCTCCGGAATGGAATGCGTCTTCCGTTTGAGGCACGTCAGGGAAACGCCATCCCACTTCAGCGCAATATTCCGGGTCGCACTTTCCGCAACCCACCCCATCCGGAAACCGCGACCCGGAATTCGGCCAAAAACCGGGCCACATTTTCCCGACCACCCGATGCAACGCTGGACAAAGGAGACAGGTTCATATGCGCCAAGGAGTGTCCCCAAGTGCCGCCTTCCCAATGACCACTCCAGCAATGGCAACGTCGCAGGTAGAGGACGGACAGACACTATGACCCAATCCGAGGGCACTAAAAAGACAGGAGCCCCCGCTCGTGACCGCGGATCGGGGCTGCGACAATGATGTTGAAGTGCCATAGGCGCAGCCGCGCCGCAACGAGGTTGGGAGGCTCCCATGCCAAAGTATTCTACCGCGTTCGGGATGGACGTCCACCTGAGGTCGACCACCGTCTGCGCCCTCGACGCGGACACCGGCGAGGCCGTGACGAGGAGGTTCCCCGGCAACCCCTGGGGCGAGATCGCCGGGTGGATGGATGGGTTCCCCGGGCCGTCGCTCGCGGCCTGTGTTTCGTCAAGAGGATTTGAGCAAAAAGAGCATCGGAAATTGAGCAGCCTGAGCATCGGAAGTACGCACGCTTTTTGAGCGGCTAGCCCTCCTGCATGAGGGCGTGACGGACGCGGTAGGACTCGCCGCGGAACTGGACGAGCCTCCCGTGGTGGACGATGCGGTCGATCACGGCGGCAGCCATCTGGTCGTCCCCGAACACCGACCCCCACCTGCTGAACTCCAGGTTCGTGGTGATTACCACCGACTGCCTCTCGTATGCGTCGGCGAAGACTTGGAAGAGCAGCCTCGCCCCGTCCGCGTCGAGCGGGAGAAACCCGAGCTCGTCGATGACGAGCAGGCGGGCCTTGCCGATGAGCGCGGCCTCCCGGTCGAGCCTCCCGTCGTCGCGGGCGCGCCTCAGGCGCATCACGAGCGAGGACGCCGTGAAGAATCGCGCCTCGAGCCTCCTCTCGCACGCCAGCGCGCAGAGGGCCGACGCCATGTGCGTCTTGCCGGTGCCGACGTCGCCCATGAGCACGAGGTCCTCCCTGCGCTCGACGAAGTCGAGCGCGAGCAGCGACTCGCGCCCCATGCCCTCCGGCCACGACACGGCCGACCAGTCGTAGCCGTCGAAGGTCTTGGGCGCCGGCAGCGCGCAGCGCCTGAGCAGCGTCGCGCGCTTCGAGGCCTCGCGGCTGGACCTCTCCGCCTCGAGGTAGCCCGCCAGGTACTCCACCTGTTTCGGGGTGCCGAGCCTCGACCACTCCTCCAGGACGGCGGTGGTGAGCGAGCACGACCGCCCGGCCTCCAGGACCCTGCGGGCCAGCTCCTCGCTAGCTGCCATCGGCGACCGCCCCCTTCAGGAACCCGTCGTAGACCGACAGGTCGGCCCCGCCGGCCCCGCCGCCGCCTCCCGCGATGCGTCTCGCCAGCACGTCGACCGTGGCGTCGTCGGGGACGCGGCCGCCCTCGACGACCCTGAGCGCCGCCTCGCATGCCGCCTCGAAACCCGAGGACTCGCTCGCCCGGCCGATCGACCTGAGCGTGCGCCTCCTGCCGGCGGAGTCCATCCGGTCGATCCCCTCGACGAGCCCCGGCGGCATGTCGCGCCTGATCGTCGACTCCCCGAAGGCCCTCGGCCTGGCGATGATGGCGGGCACGAGCGAGAGGGGGTTCCGGACCGCGGGGCCCTCCCCGAAGGCCCTGGGGAGGACGGCGACCCGGCGGCCGCGGTCGGCGAGGATCTCCACCGTCGACGCGCGCATGCCGACGAGCAGGCTCCGCCCGTGCCAGGCGGGCCCGGCGACGTACTCGCGCCCGTCGGCCTCGACGTAGCCGCGCTTGTCGGCGCGGGCGGTGACCCACCTCACCGCGTCGAACTCCACGCCGGGAAGGGCGCGCATGGCGGCGAGGTCCTCCCGGTAGGCCTCCCCGTGCGGCCTGCCGTCGCGGCAGCGCGCCGCCGCGTTGACCCTCGCGCATCCATCGGCGAGGAACGCGTTGAGCTCGGGGAGCGTGCCGAACGCCGGCACGGGGACGAGGAGGTTGCGCCGGAGGAACCCCACGGCGTTCTCGACGGAGCCCTTCTCGTTTCCCGAATAGGGGTTGCAGTACCGGCTCTCGAAGCGGTAGTGGGCCCTGAACTGCGAGAACAGCCTCGATTCCGTGACCTCGCCGCGCACCATCCTGCCCGCCTCGGTGGCGTTGTCGAGCACCATCGCCGCCGGGGCGCGGCCCCAGCGGCGGAAGATCTCGAGCAGCCCGGCGCACAGGCACTCCGACCTCTGCGACATGAGGGCGACGCACTGCCGGTCGTTCGAGTGCGGAAGCGTCGCGACCAGCAGCTTGAGGTCGAGGGTCCTCCCGCCGACCGCGGCGCGGAAGTTCCCGAAATCGACCTGGCAGGTGCCGGGCGCCCACTCGAGCTCGAGGTACCCCTCTCCGCCCGCCGCCGCCCGGGCAAGCCTGAGCTCGCGGACGAACCTCTGCACGGTGGAGTACGAGCCGCCGTAGCCGCGCTCGGCGACGAGCCTGTAGTAGATCCGCCTGGCGGTGTGGCGCTGCTTCCTCGGGGCCCCGAGGTCGGCCTCGAGAACGCCCGCGATCCATTCCTCGTTGCCCTCGAGCGCGGGCCTGCCCCTCCTCTGGGGCATCGGCGCGACGGGCGACATGTCCTCCATGTCGGCGTACTTCGCCACGGTGTTCCGGCTCACGTGGAGCACTCTGGCGATTTCGGACCTCGAGCGCCCGGCGGCATCCATCGACCGTATATCATTCACTGTGTCCAGGGGCACGGTCATCTCCTCCATCCTTCCCGGGCGGGCTCGCCAAAGTAACCGCCCGGGGAAACCATACGGCGAGGGCCGCGCCCCCGGTCCCCGGGGCGCGGCCCTCTTGCTTAAACTGCTCAACTTTTCGTGCTCACGGTGCTCATTTCCCAGTGATCACTCGGACCACTTCTTAGTGAACATCAACACGCGGCCTACGAGAGCGGCTACCTCGGCTTCGCCCCGCAAAGGGAGCTCGCCGGGCTCGGCGTCGAGTGCGCCGTCGCCGCGGTCTCGAAGATCCCCAGGTCGGCCGCCGACTCGGCCTCCAAGAACGACAGAACGACGCCGCCAGGATGGCCAAGGCGATACTCGCCCACGACATCTCCCCCGTATGGGTCCCCTCCCCCGAGGTCGAAGGCATCAGGGACCTCGCCGGCGCCTACGACGGGGCGACCGCGCGCCTGGCGACCGCCAAGCAGCGGCTGCTCGCCTTCCTCGCAAAGCGAGGGTTCGTCTACGGCGGCACCACGCCCGCCGGCAACCCGAGGAAGTACTGGACCTACGACTTCCTGAGGTGGCTCGACAAGGTCAGGCCTGAGGACGATGGCGGGGTTCGGGCGCTCGCCGCCCTGAGGAACGAGGTCGAGGCCGCGGCGGAGGCCCGGGCGGACCTGCTCTCCGAGTACAGGGCAGCCGTGGATGCCAGCCCGATCGCCGCGGAGGTGGCCGCCCTCCAGTCGATCAAGGGCTGCGCCTTCGCGCTGGCCGCAGCCTTCTCGGCCGAGGTCGGCGACTTCACGAGGTTCCGTTCCGGAAGGCGGGTCACGGCCTATTTCGGCCTCGCGCCGAGTCAGAGGTCGAGTGGCGACTCCGTGCGGCTCGGAGGCATCAGCGGTGCGGGCAACGCGCTCGTGAGGAAGCTGGCCGTTGAGGGTTCATGGTGCTACGCCGCGGCACGGCACCAGCCGAAGCTCATGCCGAGGGATACGGGCGTGCCCCTCGAGATAAGGATGCACGGGAGGAAGGGGTCCGAGCGGCTCCTGCGGCGGCGCGAGGAGATGCTCGCCCGCGGCATGCCCGCGGCGAAGGCTAACGCGGCCACCGCGGCCGAGCTCGTGAGGTGGCTCTGGGCCCTCGGCATGATGTGCCGGGAGGGCGCGGAATAGACATAGCCCCCGTCCCGGCGAGCCGGGCGGCCTTCGGGGATACCCCCTATTTCGCTGTGCGCGCGGAGCCCTCCGCATGCGCCTCGACAGACTTGGGGAACCCCGCCGAAGGAATGGAGTGCGGGCCGACAGAACGGTATCCGCGGATATGAGACTGAGCCGAAGGCGTCGACGACATGCCGGGGCGGACCGGGACGGGTTAACGGCAGGCCCCGCCGACCGATTGCAAGCGGTCGGCGGGGCCATTGTGGCTCTTGACAGCGGATTGGGTCATATGAGCGAAAACGCCCCTAAGCGAGCAAGGTGACGTGAAATGAAAGGGCGCTGACCTTCTGGTCGCGCCCTTGAAATTGAACGTCAGATTGCCGCTTAGGGGCGTTTGCAGCGTCGAGCCGTTACGCGGTTTGGCAAAACCGCGTAACTCCCCTAGCTCATCATCGCATTCATCATCTCGGTGGTTGCGGAATCGTCGGCAGACCACTCGTTATCCTCGTTGGCGGAATACTTAAAGGTGACCTTGGTGTCCTTGGTCTTAGCAGCCTTGGTCACGTCGACCATGACCTGGCCGGCCATCTTGTACAGGTCGTCCTCGGAAGGCATCGTATCGAGTGCGGCAATCTTCTCCTGATATTGGGTGGCGAAATCTTCGACGATCTTATTCATGGACTTGCAGGTGATGGTAACCTCGGCGGTCGCGGTGCCCTTGTCCTCATCGACCGTCACATCGCCGATCTTGTAATCAAAACCCTCGAGATAGCTCTTGGCGTACTCCTTGGGATCGATGCCCAGTTGCTCAAACTCGTCGCCCGAAGCCTCTTCCAGACCGGCAAGGAAGTCATCGCCGCCGTTCTTGATCTCGTCAAACTGGCTCGTAAGGTCGTTGGTGATGAGCTCCTCCACCGAAGGCCCTCCGCAGCCGGAAAGCAAAACCACGCACGCGACCAGGGCAGCCATCAGGGGCGCAAGCAGCAGCTTCTTTTTCATGACATTCCTCCAAACAAGCGGCGCCGCGTTCCCTGCGCAGCGCACGTCGTAACAGCAAGTCCATATTAGCAGCCCGGCCCAACCCTCTGCGTCGCAAAAGCGCAGGCGGCTCAATTTGACGAACGAATGGCCCGTAAAGCAAGCCCCCTGCAATAAAATGCACCTGCTTAGCCTATTAAAAAAGGGTGGCCGGATAACCCGACCACCCTTGTGCATCTTCTGGATGCCGCAGACTACTTGCGGACGACCTTAACGATGGCGTCACCGGCGGCAACGGCAGACTCGGCCTCGACGGCGAGCTCGACGTCGGCAAACTCGGCGGTATTGGACACGGCCACGACGACGCAGTCCTTGTAACCGGCGGCAGCGATCTTGGCGCGGTCGATCTTGAGCAAGGGCTGACCGGCCTTCACGACGTCGTCGGCCTTGACGAAGCCCTCGAAGCCGTCACCGTTCATGTTGACGGTATCGACGCCAACGTGCACCAGAACCTCGATGCCGCTATCGGACTGCAGGCCCACGGCGTGACCCATGGTGACGGTCACCTTGCCGTCGCAGGGAGCGTAGACCAGGTCGTCCTCGGGCCACACGGCGCAGCCCTTGCCCAGAACCTCGCCACCAAAGACGGGATCGGGCACGTCGGCCATCTTGATGACCTTGCCCTTGACGGGCGAGCACAGCACGTCGGCGCCGGCAGAAGCAGAGATGGAGGCCGGAGCAGCAGCTGCCGCGGGCTCAGCCTTCTTCTTGAACATGTCAAACAGACCCATACGTTTTCTCCTCTTGATTAAGCGCAACGTTTTGCGCATGCCTATGGTGATTATAGTGCCAAATGGCCAAAATACTAAGGTGAGGGTTCGAATCGCAAGCCCTTCCAAGCCCTTCCCAAAACCTTTTCCCCAGCGGCACTCATATTGTCGATTAATCCAGACCCTCGGTACCGTTGGACTTGATGATCTTCTGATATGCGAAGAAGCTGTCCTTGCGGCGGCGCTCGTAGGTACCGGTGCCGTCGTCGTACTTATCGACGTGGATGAAGCCGTAGCGCTTGCGCATCTCACCAGTGCCGGCGGAAACCAGGTCGATGGGACCCCACCAGGTGTAGGCAATCAGGTCAACGCCGTCGGCGATGGCCTCGCCCATGGCCTTGATGTGGCTCTGCAGATAGGCGATGCGGTACGGGTCGTGGATGGAGCCGTCCTCCTCGACCTCATCGTAAGCGCCCATGCCGTTCTCGACCACCATCAGCGGAATCTCGTAGCGGGCGTAAATCTCGTTGAGGGCGATGCGCAGACCCAGCGGATCGATCTGCCAGCCCCAGTCGGTGGACTCCAGATAGGGATTCTTGCCGCCAAAGGTCATGTTGCCCTCGGTCATCTCGTGATCCTTGTGGGTGCCCACGGTGCCGGACATGTAGTAGCTAAAGGTGTAGAAATCGACCTTGCCGTCGGCGATATCCTGCAGGTCGCCGTCCTCCATCACGAGCTCAACATCATTCTCGGTCCAAAAGCGCTTGGCGTAGAACGGATACTTGCCGCGCACCTGCACGTCGGAGCAGTACCAGTTCATGGTATTCATCTCCTGCTGCGTGGCGAACACGTCGGCCGGATCGCATGTGGCGGCATAGGAAAGGATGAAGCAATCCATGTTGCCCATCTTAAACTGCGGGTAGTGCTCGTGGGCATAGCGCACAACACGGCCGCTGGCCACGAACTGGTGATGCAGGGCCTGCATACGGGCCTGCGGCGTGGTGTGGACCGCCGAAGCCGGGCCCTCAAAGCCCTGGATCATGCTGGTCCCAAAGAGGTTACCCATGTCCTGGGTGCCGCAGTTGATCTCGTTGAAAGTGAGCCAGAACTTGACCTTGTCCTGATAGCGGTCGAAGACGGTCTGGCAATACTTCTCAAAGAAGCCGATGAGCTCGCGGCTCGCCCAGCCGTTGTACTTCTCGACCAGGTGATAGGGCATCTCGTAGTGCGACAGGGTCACGAGCGGCTCGATATTGTGAGCGCGCAGGCAGTCGAAGACGCGGTCGTAGAAGGCGAGGCCGGCCTCGTTGGGCTCGGCGTCGTCGCCGTTGGGGAAGATGCGGCTCCAAGAGATGGACATGCGGAACATGTTGAAGCCCATCTCGGCGAACAGCGCGATATCCTCCTCGTAGTGATGGTAGAAGTCGATACCGTCATGATTGGGGTAGAAGCGGTCGGGGTCGATGTCGATCGTGATCTGACGCGGCTCCTTGTAGCTGCCGCCCAAGAAATGGTCGTCGACCGAAGGACCGCGGCCGTCCACGTTCCAAGCACCCTCAAACTGATTGGCGGCCGTGGCGCCGCCCCAATAGAAACCCTCGGGGAACTTGATGTTTGCCATGAGCATCTCCTTTACATCGTGGGTCGATAAGCTGAGTATCGCCTGCGCACGGGGCGGGCAGAAGCGGGCGCGCCAAACCCGACACTTCTTTTCGCAGCGGCACCCCGCCGCCACCCCGCCCTTGACACTTCCTGATACCTGCCAAAAAGGGACAGGTTTATTTTGGCAGGTTTTATCTGGGCAAACGCCGGCGGTAGGCGGCCGGCGTGCAGCCATAGCGCTCGGCAAACTTTTTGTAGAAGAAGCTCATGTTGGCGTAGCCGGCCTCGCGCGCCGCGGCTTCCGCAGTGGAGCCGGCGTCGAGCAGCGTTGCCGCGCGTGCCAGGCGGCTCTCCTGCACGAGCTGCATAAACGTGTGGCCCGTCTGCCGTTTGAGCAGCGCACTTGCGTAGTTGGAACTCAGATGGAGGTGGCGAGCTACGTCCTCGAGCGTACAATCGCAAGCATGGCGCTCGATGTAGCCCACGGCGGCCGCAACCTGCGCCGAGGGAAGTGCAGGTGTGCCCGCTTGCAACAGTGCGGCCTCATAGCTTTGCATCAGCTCAACCAGCAGCAACTCAAACAGCCTCGACACGATCTGGGGACTCGCCGCCGTCGGCTCCAGAAGCTCGCACAGCATCTCCTGCATATATCGGCGCACGCGGCGGCTGTTGCCCGTGCGGAAATGTACATGACCGCGGTGGTCGGTTTCGTCATTGAGGGCATTAATGAGGAACTGCGAGACAGTGCTTGACGGCGAGAGGCTCTGCTCTAGGCTGCGGTGCAACATCGGCCGCGAGATGACGATGCTCAGCATAATGTCATGCTCGCCGAGCTCGCCCACGGCATGTGGACAGGCCGCGTCGAGCAAGAGCACCTCGTGTTGAGCAAGCGTAAGCTGTTCCCCGTTGACGACCTGCGGCGCGTGCCCGCGATAGACATAGCTGATTTCGACATAATCGTGCACATGCTCCGGTACAGGGTTGAAGCGCGAGTTGCGCACGATTGATAGGCCCTCGGGCATGCCTTCTTGGTGCAAGGCTTGCGTCGGGTCACCGATTTTATGGATATGTTTTTCACCGATACCCTGCTGATGACCCCAGCTGAACGCATCATTCCAGTCATAGCGGGCGCCCGCGTGGTAAGCACGCTCGCTGTCGGTCAGCTCGAGCAGAAGGCTGTCTAAATGTGTGAGATCCATGGCATCACAATCGTTGATTCGGTCATATTCTGCTGTGGTTTTGATATTAGCAGGACGGCGCGCTCGGCGTACTCTGACTTCAATCGATTTAAAAGGTTGGTTTTAGAGGAGTGGATATGGCGGCATACGACAACCATGTGCTTCCGTTCTTGTGGCTCAAGGGCGAGGCGCACGAGACGATTACCGAATACTTGGAGCAGATTGCCGGTGCGGACATCCGCGAGGTCTGCCTCGAATCGCGCACGCATCCCGAGTTTTGTCGCGACGGCTGGTGGGCTGACCTGCGTTTTATCATTGGCGAGTGCAAGCGCTTGGGGTTGAAGATCTGGCTGCTCGACGACGCCCATTTCCCCACGGGCTACGCCAACGGCGCGCTTGCGGGCGAGGATGTTGACCCCGCGCTTAAGAAGACCGTGCTCAAACATCGCACGGTTATGGTCGTTGGTCCCCAGCCGTCCACGGTCATCAAGCTCGGCGATCTTATGGATCCCACGGAGCGCTTTGTGGGTGCGGCGACTTTCGACGCCGACGGCGCACCGCTCAATCTTGAGATCACTCTTGAGCAGACCGACGGCGGCACCCCCGCTCGCCTGCGTTTTGACGCGCCCGACGGCATCGCCACCGTCGAGCTCTACGTCACCATCCAAAAAACCGGCTTTCGCGATGAGTACATCAACATGGTCGACGCCGCCTCGTGCCGCATGCTCATCGACGCCGTCTACGAGCCCACGTTTGCGCATCTGGGCGACGAGTTCGGCCGCACCATCCTGGGCTTCTTTACCGATGAGCCGGGCTTTATGAACGAGAAGGGCAGGGCTCTCGACGATGCTTCTACCAGCAGCTTTATTGGACGCGGCGATATGGCACTACCCTGGTCGGACGAGCTTGCCAGCCGCCTGCGCAATGCACTTGGCGAGGACTGGCTCACCAAGCTACACGGCCTTTGGACACGCGAGGCAGATGGCGCCCGAGTCCGTCACACCTACATGGACATTGCCACGCAACTCTACCGCACCTGCTTTGACGAGCAGATCGGCAACTGGTGCCGTGAGCACGGCGTCATGCACATCGGGCATGTGATTGAGGACAAAAGCTGCCACACGCGCCTGGGCCAGGGCGCCGGGCACTACTTCCGCGCGGTCGCGGGACAAGATATGGCGGGCATCGACGTTGTCATCAACCAGCTTGCCCCCGGCGTCGACCACGGGCGCTACAGCTACTTCCACGGCGCGTGGAACATGGAGTTCTTTACCTACGCACTTGCCAAGCTGGGCTCTTCGGCCGCGCGCCTCGACCCAAAAAAGCAGGGGCGCTGCATGGCCGAGGTCTTCGGCGCCTTCGGTTGGCACGAGGGCCTGCGCGAGATGAAATGGATCGCCGACCACATGCTCGTCCGCGGTATTAACTGGTTTACGCCGCACGCGTTTAGCATGGCGCCCTTCCCCGATTGGGACTGCCCGCCGCACTTTTACGCGCACGGCAACAATCCGCAATGGCCGCACTTTGGCCAGCTCATGAGCTATATGAACCGCACTGCCACGCTGCTTTCGGGAGGCAGCGCCACGCGTCCCGTCGCCATCCTGTACCACACCGATGCCGAGTGGGCCGGCGGCGCCATGCCTATCGAACGCGTGGCTGCCGAGCTCACACGTGCGCAGATCGACTTTGATTTTGTGCCCGCCGAGGCTTTTGAGGATGAGGACCGTTACGAGGTTTCAATTGCCGATGGAATGCTTACCGTAAACGGCTGCCGCTACCAGGCGTTTGTTATGCCAGGAGCTTCATTTATTGGCTCGGCGACGGCGCAGGCCGTAAAGCGCATGATGGCGGCGGGCGTTATGGTCCTCGCCGTCGATGAAGTGCCCGGCGCGTTTTACGACGCGGATGGCGTGGTTGAACTGGGTGAACTTGCAGCGACTCCGCTTGCCGATATGGCGGGCGTGCTGGCGAGCGTTGGGCTGCAGACGGTTGTCACCGACACACCCCAGTCCTGGCTGCGCGCGCTTCGTTACGAGCGCGCCGGCGAGACCTACGTCATGCTGGTCAACGAGCACCCGCACGAGTGCATCGACTGCACAGTTAAACTCGCGCAAGGCGAGCGACTTTGCGGCACGCGCCTCGACCTGTTGAATGGCACCGATCCCGTTGCGTTTGACGGAACGCTTGAGCTCGCACCCTTCGAGAGCTGCTTCGTTGCCTTGGAGACGGACGGCGAGCTTGAGTCCGGGGACGGCGCGGACATGGGCTCGAGCGATGCGCTCGCCCTCGACATCAACGGCCCTTGGACCGTCGCCCTCTCCCCTGCCGGCGGCGGAACCTTTGGCGCCCCGCAGGAACTCGAGCACTTGTGCGATCTCACGGCCGAGCGATTCCCCAATGCATGCGGGACGTTCCGCTATCGCACGTTGTTCGAGCTGGCGAACGACCTTGCCGATGCCACAATCGACCTGGGAGATGTCTACGAAGTCGCGACACTTACGCTCGACGGACACCCACTCGGCACACGCATCTGTCCGCCCTATCGCTTTGCCATCAACCCGCTTGCTGCCGGCACGCACGAACTCACCGTCGACGTCATCAACACGCTCGATCATGCGATTCCCGACATCTTCGCCCTCACCGAACCCGTCGCCCCGAGCGGCATCCTCGGTCCCGTTACCCTTTGCGGGCAAAACCTGCCAAAATAAACCTGTCCCTTTTTGGCAGGTTTGTTGAGCGTGGGAGTTCGCATGGATATCAAACGCAAGATTTCCGAGGCACAGGACCTTACCCCTACCGAGCAACAGCTCGGCATCTCGGCCCTTGCCATGGGCGAAGACGTCCGCGGGCTCTCCATCAAGGAATTTGCCGCCCGCACCAATGTTTCGGTCGCGAGCGTACACCGCTTTTGCAAAAAGCTCGGCCTCGAGGGATTCAAAGACCTCAAGGTCGAGCTCATCCGTCAGGCGACCGAGGCGGGTAACCGGCGCGACGTGGACATCAACTTTCCCTTCGATGCCACCTCCACCCCTGCGCAGGTGATGGAGCGCATGGAGGGGCTCTACCAGACCACGCTGGCCGAAACGCAGGAGCTGCTCGACCCCGCACAGCTCGACTACGCCGCCAAGCTCGTCGCAAACGCCCGACAGGTCGACATCTACACGGGCTCGCACAACCTCTATCCAGCGGGAATGTTCCGCGACCGCCTGCTCTCCGCCGGTAAAAGCGCGACGTGCCACGACGGTGTCGAGGCCCAGGTGCGAACGGCGCTCGCCTCAGGCCCCGACCATGTGGCAATCGTCATTTCCTACAGCGGCCTTGCCCCCAACTTCAAGGAAATCTTGCCGATCCTCAGTAGTCGGCATGTCCCGGTCATCGTCATCGGCACACCATACTGCGCCCGCATTCACCCCGGCTTTGCCGCCTATCTCATGGTGAGCGACCACGAGAGCATGACGCACCGCATCACGCAGTTTGCCAGCCACATCGCCGTGCAGTACGTGCTCGATTCGCTCTATAGCAGCTACTTTGCCAAAGATTACGCCCGCTGCTCCGAGTTCCTCGAGCGATTGTTTCCCTACACCCGCCTGCCCGGGCTTAAGTAGCGACGAGCGTGGATTTTTGGACACTCGAATAACGAGCGTGGATAATCTCCCACTTTGAGCCCACACACAGACCAAAAACGGGAGATTATCCACGCTCATTTCTGACTAGTCATTGGGGATGTTTTGACAACGACAGTGCGCGGGGCGCATCCGGAGCAAGACAACGCCGCAGGTAGAGGACGGACAGCGAGCGGGCCGCATTTGAGACAAGGTGACGTGAAACGAAAGGGCGCTGACCTTCTGGTCGCGCCCTTGAAGTTGAACGTCAGATTGTCCAAATGCGGCCCGCGCAGCGTCGAGCAGTTACGCGGTTCGTAGAACGCCGTAACTAACGAGCTCCGTACTGCTCGTAGTAGGCGTCGATGGCGGTCTTGAGCTCGTCGTCGATGACAACCTTGCCGTCGATCTCGTGGTTGTAGAGCGTCTCGACGACCTCGGCCATGGAGACGATGCTCGCGACGGGGAAACCGTACTTGGCCTCGATTTCCTTCTGCGCGGTGGTCACGCCGCCCTTGCCGACCTCCATGCGGTTGAGGGACACGATGAGGCCCTTGATTTCGACGTCGGCAGCAGCCTTGACCTTGGGATAGGTCTCGTCGATGGACTTGCCGCTGGTGGTGACGTCCTCGACCATGATCACACGGTCGCCGTCCTGGGGCTCATAGCCCAGCAGGTTGCCCTTATCGGCACCGTGGTCCTTGGCCTCCTTGCGGTCGCAGCAGTACTTGACCTCCTTGCCGTACAGCTCGTGGTAGGCAATTGCGGTCACGACGGCCAGCGGAATACCCTTGTAGGCCGGTCCAAACAGCACGTCAAAGTCGTCGCCAAAGTTATCGTGGATGGCCTGGGCGTAATACTCGCCCAGCTTCTTGAGCTGATAGCCCGTCACGTAAGCGCCGGCGTTCATAAAGAACGGGGACTGACGGCCGCTCTTGAGCGTAAAGCTGCCGAACTTAAGGACGTCGGACTCAACCATAAACTTGATGAACTCTTGCTTGTAAGCCTCCATGCGGGCTCCTCTCGTAATCGCGTACGTGCCTTCCAGTTTAGCGCAGGCAGGGCGTCGATGCGGGCGGCTCACGCCGGCCTTTATCTTTTTCGGCAGCCTCGTTTGGCTTACGTTACAGCAGGCGCATGGCTTCCTGGACAGCACCGTAAAGGTTGGCGTCGTTGCCGAGCTCGGCCACCTTTATCTGCGGCACAGGAATGCCGGCAAGGGTCCCTTCGTAACCCGCGAGGGCCAGCGGCATCTGCGCGCGCAGGGCATCGATGAGCTCGGGATGGCACGAGATGCCACCTGCGATCACAAAGACCTCGGGGTCGAGCACGGCCTGCAGGTTGATGAGCTGTCCGTCAAAGGCGCGAGCGTAACGGTCGAGCGCGCGCTGCGCCGCCTTGTCGCCGCCCGCGATCCACTCAAAGACGCGGCGGCCGTCTACCGGAGAACCCGCAGGCAGGCCCTTCTCGGCAACGACAGCATCGCGGAGCGCACGCCAACCGCCCGAATCGGCAAAGGAGTTTCCCATGTTCGCGGCAGTCGTGACATCGTTGCGCAAGAAGCTGAACTCGCCTGCAAAGCAGTGCGCACCGCGCAGGACCTTGCCGTCGATGACGATACCGCCGCCGATGCCCGTGCCAATAGCGAGCACCACGCCAAAACGCGTCCCGCGCAGGGCGCCAGCCGCATACTCACCGAGTGCACAGCACTTACCGTCGTTATTGACGGCAACCGGCACCCCCAGCGCCTCGCGCATGAGCTTTCCCAGTGGGCAGCCGTCCATAAACGTGAGCGCACCGCCGCGATGGATCGTTCCCGTGACATCTCCCTCGTAGATACCGCCGGGTGCGCTCACGCCTACGGCGCTCACGCGCTCACGGTACGGCTCGACGAGCCCGATCAGCGCCGAAACCGTCTCCTCAGCCGTGGTAAAGCCCGTCAGCAGGCTCCCGCGCTCGCGGATGGAAAAATCCTCGCCCAGCACAGCCCATTTAACGGCCGTACCGCCCACATCGATTCCAAAGAACTCCTGCATATTCGCCCCTCACGCGCCATAGTCCCGGACACGCATCGCCGCGACCACCGCAGGGGCTGCCCCTTATGACGGTCATACAGCAAATCGCGCCCGGAGCCGATTTTCTCTCTATTTTACGCCCCTACTTTAGTCAGACGAAGCAGCATATATTGTTTGCTAGGGAGGTCGATGCGGAACTTGCCCTCAAAGGTTCCGGGAAGCTCCTCCTCCGTCATGTCCCATGTGTCCACGACATTCACCTTGTAACGAGCGCCCGCCTCGCCCTCAAACTCACGAGACCACTCATTTAAGTACGTCCCCAATGAGTGCGACGGAATGACTCCCCTTGGCAGTTTAAAGCTGTCATGCAGGAACCATCCCGTCGCACCCTAATGAAAGGGACTGGGTTGTAAATGTTGGAGAAGAGCCGTTAGTGCCCAGGGGTCAGGATCACCAGCGCGTCGTGCTCAAAGGGATGCTGAGCCACGCGTACGGTGCCGTCGCCGTTGTCGCGGACGGGCAGCTTGGCGATGCGCTTGTCCTCCATGTCGAGGACCGTTGCCGTCCAGCCGCGCGCGCCGTCGAGCTTAAACTTGAGCGCCGTGGTGCGCGGCAGGTACGTAACGACACGATCGCCAACGCGCGCCACACGAATGGCCTCCCGCGCGTCGTCGATCAGCTCCTGCGCCGGAACCACGGCAAGCGCGTCATCGCCAGCCGTAGCGCCCAGGCCGGCAAGCACGTGCTCGATCAGGCCAAAGTCCCACACGCCCGCAAACTGCAGGCACTCTTGCCAGCGGAACGGCATGTCAAAACCCTCGCCCAGGACGGAGCCCTTACTGCGCGACGTCTGCCAGTTCCACACGCCGTGCGCACCGTAGGTAATGCCGGCACTGGCACCGGCCAGAATGCTCGACCAAACACTCGCGCGACAATCCTGCGCGGTAAAACGCCAGTACACGTTGCGGCTCGCGCCCATTTGCTCGTAGCAGGGCTCGGAATTGACCATCGGCTTTTTGGGATACTGCGCGCGAAAATCCTCGGGCAGCTTCCAAGCTTCCTCCTGACCGCTATAGTTGTGGCCGGGCTGGAACATGTAGAAGTCCAAGCGATCGGCAAACTGCTCGGGCAGGGCGCGGTTGCCACGGTTGATATGCATGGTGTGCAAGGACTCGGGAGCCAGCTTGGTGACCTCGTCGAGTGCATCCCCGTAATAGGCGATAGCCTCGTCGGTCTTAAAGTCGGTGTCGCCTGTCACCACATAGACGGGGTCGAACTCGCCCAGGTTCTCGACGACGCGGGCAACGTGGGCACGGACCTCCTCGCGCGGCATAACCTCGGCACCGCAATGCTCGGCAATCTTGGCGCCCCAGGTACCGGGCACGTAGTTGCACCACATAAGCACGAGCGCCGGACGAATGCCGTGCTCCACGGCTGCCTGGCACATGCGGCGGGCGCGGTCCCAGTACTCCTGGTTGGGTGCGCTCCAATCAAAATGCACGCCGTCCTCGCTGGCATAGGGCCAAATGCCCAGATCGGGGCAGCAGCGATCCCACTGCGGCAGCGTGTTGATCTGCAGCACGTTCATGCCCTGTTCGGCACGGCGGGTCAGATAGTAGTCCCAATCGGCCTCGGTAATGCTCGTAAACGCGCTCCAGCACGTATCGGCAAACCAAAAGAACGGTTTGCCCTCGCACAAAAAGCCGTCCTGACGACCGTTAACGGTCAGCTTTCCCAAACTCATCTGCATGTCCTTTCGTTTGATAAAGGAGTTGCGAACCGGCAGATTCTTTCGCGGTAACCCCGCGCGAAAGCACCTGGCGCTTAGCATGCCCCGGCGAGTAGGCGCCACGCGCCCCCAATCAGTCTACCTTGTAAGAAGGGCCCCGCCGGGCTTGCGCCTGACGGGGCCCTGTCGTGTAGGTAAGGTCGTATGCGTCCGAATGGTTTGGCCTTAGGCCTCCATCTCGGCGAGCTCCTCCTTGGAGAAGCCAGTGGCAAAGACGACGGCAGCTGCGATGACAAAGGAGATTGCCATACCGACGATAGCCCAGACGGTGTTCATCTGGCCACCCTGCAGGTAGTTGGTGAAGACCAGGAAGTTGGAGGCACCACCGGCCAGGTAGTAGGTAACACCCATGAGGCCGGAGAACACGGCGCCGATGGCACCGCCGATGAACATGCCGAGCATGGTGCGACGGAAGCGCATGAGGATACCGAAGAGCGCGGGCTCGGTGACGCCACCGGCGATAGCAGAGATGACGTAACCCAGGGCAAGACCCTTCTCGTCGGGGTTCTTCATCTTGAGGAAGGCACCGAAGGCGCAGCCCCAGACAGCGGCCATAGCGCAGTTGGTGGAAACGAAGACGAAGGGATCGTAGCCGGCAGCGATGATCTGAACCTGAGCGAGCAGGATGACGGGCATGTGCATACCGCAGACCACGAAGAGCTGCCAGAAGGCGCCGAGGACGGCCATGACGAGCAGGATACCGATGCCACCCATGTCAGCGAGACCGAAGAGGGCGTTAGCGATGAGGCTGCCGATCTCGTTGCCGAGCGGGGCGAGGACGATGAAGGCGATGGGGATGGTAACGATCATGGTGCAGAACGGCGTGAAGACCGTGGAGAGCACGTCGGGCATGACCTTCTTAAAGAACTTCTCGACGAAGTAGAGGACAGGCACCGAAAGGATAATCGGCAGGACGGACTGCTGATAGTTGGCAGCGGCGATCTGAATGCCGTAGACGGAGATGATTCCGCCGCCATCCTGGGTCGCGACACTCACGACGGACGGGGCCATGAGGGCGCCGCCGAGGAGCATGCCCAGAACCGGGGAGGCGCCGAGCTTCTTAGCGGCGGCATAGCCCAGGTAGATGGGGATAAAGGTGAACGTGGCCTCGTACAGGGTGGTGTAGAGGAACGTGTAGGTCGGATCGGTGTCAGAGAGAGCGCCGAGCATGGTGGGACCGAGGACCGCAGCGATGGTGCGGAACAGACCGCCGGCCATGAGCAGCGGGATCAGCTGGGTCATGGAGCCCGACAGATAGTCGAGGATGATGTTCGGCAGGTTCTTGAGCTCGAACTTCTCCTTGGGAGCATCGAGGTTCTCGTCGACCGCGGCACCCTGCTTGACGCCGGACATGGCGACGAACTCGGCGAGCACCTTGGGCACGTTCTGGCCGATGATGACCTGGAGCTGGCTGCCGGCGAACTGGCAACCCAGAACACCCTTGACCTTCTTGATCTTCTCCACGTCGGCCTTGTTGTTGTCCTTGAGCGTCAGACGCAGACGCGTCATGCAGTTGGTGGCGACGGAAACATTCTCCGCACCGCCCACGAGCTCGAGGACATCGGTGGCAATCTGCTTGTTATCTACTGCCATGGGACCCCTCCCCATATCATCGTGTGCCTACTCGTTTGGGCGTAGGCACGCCTTTGGCTCGGCGACTATAACCCCTTACGGCCACCGAACCCTTGGATACGCTGTCGTAAACAATGTGTTTACTGAACGTTTACGGACTTTAGTTTACACGGAACGTCTAATTTGTGGCAATTTTGCCGTCTGTAGTCCGGTGAACGGTAGGAAATCGGGGGTGAACGTACTTGAACGGTAAGGGATTGTCTATTTGATGCTCTGCTGCTAAATGCCTATTTACGTGGTCTTTTAATTTGGTAAACACCTCTATTCTTTGTTGACCCATCAACAAAAGCCCTGCTAAATGGTGATAAACGAATGTTTAGTAATTTGTTGAGTGTTCATTTTGACCGTTTACCGAGTTCATCTGCCTGTTCTGTAGCTCTGCATTAAACTAAACATGTTTAAGTTGTATTGCCGCTGATGTTTACCACTCGCGGCGCAGAGGAGGCAGCTCATGGAACTCAAATCGTGCACCTACGCAACCGTCACCACGCTGGGAGACTTTGGCCCCTGGATCAGCAAAGTCGTGCTCGACCTGCCGTGCACCGTTCGCGCCAACGATATCGATGCGCGCACCTTCCATATATATGTAGAGCGCCATGAACGCACGGGCGAGATCCTGATGCGCAAAGAGCGCGGCGCCGACCACGCCGCACCTTCCGTAGGCTATGTCGACGTCCTCGCCGCCTATCCGTGCGATGAGTGCGGACGCAAGCTCGCCTTTGGTACCCATGTGGCGCTCGAGATCGCCGAGCAGCGCCTGACCAAGAAGATCGAGGGCAGCGTGATGGGCTCGCGCTTGCTCGACGACCAGCTGCGCATCACGCAGCTCGCGGCCCTTCCCGGCAATGACGGTGACGATCCAACCTGCGGCCTGGTCTTTGACACCTGCCGCGGCGACATCTGTCCCGCGCTCAAGGGCTGGAGCAATGCCACGCAAAAGACCGCCGTCAACGGCATCGCGCTCGAGTACGGCTTCTTTGAGCCCAGCTTTAAGGCCGAGGACTCCGCCTGCTTCAACCCCTTCGCGCCCGAAACGACAGTCGTGCCCCAGAAGGCCCCGCTCGTGGTGTACCTGCACGGCGCTGGCGAGGGCAAGGGCGCTACGCAAGGCGAGGGCGCCACGCGCGCTTATATCGGCAACCGCGTGACGGCCATCAGCCAGGCGCAGATCCAACGCTACTTTGGCGGCTTTGCCTGGGTTCTCGTGCCGCAGTCGCCCACGTTTTGGATGGACAACGGCACTGAGCAGCTCGGCCACTCCAACCAGAGCATCTACTCCCCCGTCATTAAGGCGCTCATCGACGAGTTTGTCGCCGAGCATGCCGACCGCATCGACACCGACCGCATCGTGGTCGCTGGCCTTTCCAACGGCGGCTTTATGACGCTGCGCCTGTGCGCCGACTACCCCGAGTTCTTCGCCGCGGGCCTTCCCTGCTGCGCGCCGTGGTACAACGCCACGGACGAGGACGTTGCTGCCCTTGCCAAGACACCGCTGTGGTTTACGCACTCCAAGGGCGATGAGCTCGTGATACCGCAGGAGACCGTGCTGCCGCTCACGGCTCGCCTGCGCGCCGCCGGCGCCAACGTGCACCTCACGTACTTTAGCCATGTCGAGGATCTGACCGGCGTGTATCGCGAGGCCGACGGCTCGGCCAAAAAGACGTTCAACCACGGCGTGTGGATCCACCAATTCAACGACCTGTGTTATCAAGACTTCGACGGGGGCAACGTACTCATCGACGGCGAGCCGGTGGGCTGCTGGGAGTGGTCGGCCAGGGTCGACAGGTAATCCTTTCCCGGCGCGGGGACCGGGGCTTAGTTTTGCAAACGTCCTCGGGCATGCATGGGTCGGCGCTTTGCGCTTCGCGCTGCGCCGACCCATGCCCCCTGTGGAATGTTTGCAAAACTAAGCCCCGGTCCCCGCTGCGTTGACGTTGCTGTAGACCCTGGACGAGCGCTACTAGCGGGCCGCCGGGTTGACGGCGATGAGGGCGTGGGGTCCCGTCTTGCCTTGCGCGTAACTGGCTGAAATGATCTTGATTGGAGCTGTTCCTATGGCCCAAAAGTTGACTCGGGTGATTGTTACCACTGATATGGAAGTCGATGATATGAACTCGCTTGTTCATTTGACTCTGTATCTTAATTTGCTTGATGTTCAGGCTGTGGTGTACACGGCTTCGCAGTATCACTTTCTTGGGGATGGGGTTCATACGCTGGGCGAGGTGAATTCGCATTGGCGGACTAAAGGGCGTCGCTCTTATGAGTGGGATGTTGTGCCTCATGAACCTGACCCCACGGCTGGGGAGCTTTTTGAGTATCGGCCATTTCCTGAGCATTGGATTGAGAGTCTCTGGAGCAATGAGTATGCCCAGGCTTGGCCGCAGTTGCAGGCGAATGCTGCCGCTGCCGGTGAGCCGCCGTTTCCCTCGCCTGCTCAGTTGATTGAGCGTACGTTTGTGGGCAATGTTGCCTTTGAGGGCGATGTGCGTGAGGAGACTGAGGGCTCGCGCGTGATTGCTCAGGCGATCTTGGATGATGATCCGCGCACGTTATGGCTGCTCAGCTGGGGTGGCATGAACACCATCGTTCGCGCCCTGATGAGCATTGCCGAGCGTTATCGCGCCACGCCCGAATGGTCTGCCGTGCAGCAGCGAGTCTATCGGAAGGTGCGCGTGATGGGCGTTGCCGATGGCGTAGGGCAGGACAACTCATGGCTCGACCATGGGCGCGAGCTCTTTCCCGAGCTCATCTTTTGGTGCGTGCCCTATATGTATGGCGGCTATGTCGACGCCAAGATGGCTCAGCCCGATACGCTGCCGCTGTTTAAGGCTCCTTGGCCCGAGCAAAATCTCACGCAGGGCAACGGCCCCCTCATGGCGCGCTATATGCTCTACGGCGACGGTAAGGTCTACGAAAACGAGCCCGAACGCTTTCAGTTTGGCAAGCATGCTCGTCTGGATTGGGGTCTAGAAGGCATACCCGCGATGCAGTTTGAGCGCGGCGACTTTATGGCCGAAGGCGACAGCATGACCTATATTCCGCTGCTGCCGTTTGGCCTGCGCGGCATCGATGACCGCGGCTTCGATACGTTGCTCGGCCGCATGTTTCTTGATGGGTATCCTGATGCGGACACACCCACCGGTTTTGCCGCCATCGGCACGCCCACAGGCAACAACCCCAATCCCTACCTGCGCGCCTATCAGGAAGACTTTGCCGCCCGCGCGCAATGGTGCGCCCATGATCCGGCCATCTGCTCGCATCCGGCATATGTTGTCGAGGTCACGGCCGACCGCAGCGTTACAGCAGGCGAGCGCGTCACCCTTGCAGCGACCATCGTCGACCCCGACGACAAGGGCTTTGATGCACATTGGGATGTAGCCGTGGATCCTTCGAGCTATGCAGGCGCGCAGGATCTTTCGCTGTGGCAGGAATGCACGGTGAGCACCACTTTTATCGTGCCCGCCGACGCACAGCCCGGCGACCGCTTCGTGCTCACCCTTACCGTGCAGACGCGCGCCGAGCGCCCCTGCAGCCGCTACGCCCAGGTTGCCGTGACCGTGGCGTAGCAAGGACGGCGCCCACATTCGGCATGGAGCGTCCCCAACCGCCACTCATTTAAGTACGTCCCCAATGAGTGGCCGAAGAGTGTCCCCAGCGACTGGTCAAAAATGGGCCATCTGTCCCAGTTGTGGAGACTCGTTGAGCCGTCTGGGTATCGTGAAAGATCGCGCGCTCGCCCATCATCAAAAGTGACACACGCTACCTGTTGATGGGAGGCAGCCATGGGCTTCTTTGACAAGATGTTCGAGAAGAAAGAGTGCGCGATTTGCGGTACCGAGCTGGGGCTTTTGGGAAAGACCAAGATCAACGAAGGCTACCTGTGCAAGGAGTGCGCTGGCAAGCTATCCCCCTTCTTTGGCGGCTATCGTTCCAGCACCGCGGACGATATCCGCGAGCAGCTCGCCTACCGCGAGGCCAATGCCGAGCGCCTGGCGTCGTTCAACCCCACGCGCACACTCTCGGCCGGGCGCACCAATATTATGCTCGATGAGGACGCGGGCCTGCTGATCATCACTTCGCAGAGCCGCTGGCGCGACGCCAATCCCGACATCATCGAGTTCTCGCAGGTACTCGGCTGCGATATGGATATCGACGAGCATCGCACCGAGATCTATCGCGAGACCAAAGACGGCGAACGCGAGAGCTACAACCCGCCGCGCTACGACCTGGACTATGACTTTAACCTGACCATCCACGTCAACACGCCGTACTTTACCCAGATCAATCTGCGCGTGAACGACTCCACCATCGATCAGCGCGGCTCCATCGAATACCGCGAGGCCAAGCGGCAGGCAACCGAGGTCCGCGACGCGCTGGTGCAGCTGCGCCAGGAGACGCGCGACAGCGTCGTGGCCGCTAAGGCCCCCAAGACCGCGGTCACCTGCCCCTTCTGCGGTGCAACCACCATTCCCGATGCCAGCGGACGCTGCGAATACTGCGGCGGCGCCATCGGCGCATAGCCTCCGGCAGCGAAAGGACCGATCATGGCCTTCGAGAGCGTCAACTATCAGTGTCCCGCGTGTGGCGGCCCCCTTCACTTTGCCAGTGCCGAGCAAAAGCTCGTCTGCGACTACTGCGATTCGCGTTTTGAAGTCGAAGAAGTCGAGGCCCTCTATCGCGAGCGCCAGGACAAGGCAGATGCCAAAGCTGATGCCGCAGCCGCGGCTCCCAAACCTGCTGCCGACGACGCCGTGCAGGAGCTGGCCCAAAACGCCGGCTACATCTGCTCGTCATGCGGCGCCGAGCTGGTCTCGGACGGCACCGTCGCCGTTACCACCTGCCCATACTGCGGCAACTCCGCCGTGGCACCCGGCCAGCTCTCGGGCGACTTCTCACCCGACCTGGTGATTCCGTTTAAGCTCGGGCGCGATGATGTCATGGCCGCGCTCAAGGACCACTACAAGGGCAAAATCCTGCTGCCCAAGAGCTTTGTCACCGGCAACCATATCGACGAGGTCCAAGGCGTCTACGTGCCGTTTTGGCTCTACGGTGCCCACGTGGACGGCGAAGTGTACTTTGATGCGACCAACGAGACCGTAACCGAGGAATCCGACCGCACCGTCACGACCACCGACCACTACGACGCCTACCGTAAGGGCAATATCTCGTTTGAGCGCGTGCCCGTCGACGGATCGTCCAAGATGCCCGACGGCCACATGGACGCCATCGAGCCGTTTGACTACGACGCACTGCGCCCGTTCTCGGTCGCGTATATGCCCGGCTACATCGCCAACCGCTACGACGAGGATTGCGAGACCTGCAAGGCGCGTGCCGAGCGCCGCATGGAGGAGAGCACGATCTCGGCCCTGCGCGAGACTGTCGTCGACGAGTACGACGACGCCACGGTCGAAAGCAAGCAGCTCGACTACACCTGGAAGGACAGCAACTACGCCCTGTTCCCCGTCTGGATGCTTTCCACCTCGTGGAACGGCAAGAGCTACCTGTTTGCCATGAACGGCCAAACCGGCCGCATAGTCGGCGAGCTCCCCTGTTCCAAGCCCAAGCTCGCCATCGCCTCGGTGCTGTTCTTTGTGATCGGGTTTGTCCTCTCCCAGATCCTCTTCATGGGTGAGAACGCCTTCAATCCGGACTACCTCACCTTCGATGTCGGGGGCATCCTCATCAACATCGTCGCACCGCTGATCATCGTAATCATCGCGGACGTGCTGCTGGTAGGCCAGCTCAAGACAGCCAACGAGGCCACCCACGCCGATTACTACTGCGGAGACCTCGACCTGACCGAGAAGCACGACACCTTCAGCCACACCGAGACCACCGTTGTCATGAAGGACAACAAGGACGATTAACCATTCTGACCAATACCACCCGGCCTTTGACGAGAAAGGAAGATCACCATGGGACTCTTGAAAGCTGGATTGGGTGCTGCCGGCGGCGTCATGGCCGACCAGTGGAAGGAATTTATCTATTGCGAATCGATGCCCGCTGACGTCTTGGCCTGCAAGGGCAGCAAGCGCACCGGCGGCCGCAGCTCCAACACGCGCGGCGAGGACAACGTCATCTCCAACGGCTCCGTCATCGCCGTCAACGACGGCCAGGGCATGCTCGTGGTGCAAAACGGCAAGATCATCGAGGTCGCACTGGAACCCGGCGAGTTTGTCTTTGACACCGGCAGCGAGCCAAGCGTCTTTAGCGGCAACCTGGGCGACTCCATCAAGGAGACGTTCGCCAATATCGGCAGCCGTTTTACCTTTGGCGGCGACGCGGGCAAGGACCAGCGCGTCTACTTCATCAACACCAAGGAGATCATCGGCAACAAGTACGGCACTGCCTCGCCCGTGCCCTTCCGCGTGGTCGATAACAACATTGGCCTGGACGTCGACATCTCCGTTCGCTGCAACGGCGAGTATTCGTACCGCATCACCAACCCGCTGCTGTTCTACACCAACGTGTGCGGCAACGTGACCGATAGCTACACGCGCGATAAGATCGACAGTCAGCTTAAGTCCGAGCTGCTCACCGCTCTGCAGCCCGCCTTTGCCAAGATCTCGGAGATGGGCATCCGCTACAGTGCCATTCCCGGCCATACCACCGAGCTCGCCCGCGCGCTCAACGAGGTCCTCTCCGCCGACTGGCGTGACCTGCGCGGCGTCGAGATCGTGAGCTTTGGCGTCAACTCCATCGCCGCCTCGCAAGAAGACGAGCAAATGATCAAGGACCTGCAGAAGGCCGCGGTCATGCGCGATCCCACCATGGCGGCCGCCAACATCGCCAGCGCCCAGAGCGACGCGATGCGCGCCGCGGCGGCCAACCCCAACGGCGCGATGGCCGGCTTTATGGGCATGGGCATGGCGGGCGGCATGGGTGGCATGAACGCCAGCCAGCTGTTCGCCGCCGGCCAGGCACAGCAGCAGGCCGCCCCGCAGTCGGCTCCGACACCCACCCCCACACCGGCTCCTGCCGCTGCCCCCGCGGCCGGCACGTGGACCTGCAGCTGCGGCGCCACCAACACCGGCAAGTTCTGCTCGGAATGCGGCAGCCCCGCACCCGCCCCGGCACCGGCCAAGTGGTTCTGCCCCAACTGCGGTAGCGAAAACGGCGGCAAGTTCTGCAGCAACTGCGGAACACCCAGGCCCTAGCCCCTCTACCTGGTAATTGACGGGGGGTCCGCCACCCCCGCATTTGCCTCTATGGGTTTCGTTCGATAAAGGAGGACACCATGAAGACAACGTTCAAAAAGTCCGTACTCGCATTTCTGACATGCGTCCTGGCGCTCGCCTTTGCCCTGACGGGCTGCAGCGGCGGCGGCAAAGACCCCAAAGCCAACTTCGTCGGCAGCTGGGAACTCTCGGGTGGAACCCTGGAGGGCGAAGAGCTGACCGATGAGTACATGAAGATGCTCGAGGATTGGGGTGTCCACTGCGTCCTGATTCTCGATGAGGACGGTACAGGCGCCCTCGATCTGTTCCTTGAAGTCGTCGACCTTAAATGGGAGGCAAAGGACGCCACCACCGTAACCATCACCGCCGAAGACGAGTCGCATGACATGAAGCTCAAGGACGGAAAACTCATCCTCGAAGAAGATGACGGCAATCTTGTCTTTACCAAGTCCGACAAGGACCTGTCCGGTACGGTGAAGAAGGACCGCGAGGCGGCCGAGAAGGAAGATGAGATCGATGAGGCCGTCGAAGACGACGATGTCCAGAGTGTCGAAATCTCCCCCGCCGTCACCGTCGCCGATGACGACCTGTGCACCATCACCGTCACCGAGAAGTTCAAGGACGACTGGGGCGACATCGGCTTTGTCGTCAACATCACCAACAAGAGCGACAAGGACCTGACCTTCTACGCTCCTTCCGGCAAGACCAACGTCAACGGCACCATGAAGGAACCCTGGTTCTCGGCCCACCTGATGCCTGGCACCAACGCCACCGAGGAATTCACGTTCTCGAACGGCGAGCTTGACAGCCTTGATGACCTGGTCAACACGACCATCGGCATCGACGCCTACCTGACCGATTCCTACGAGGACGTCGCCTCTTACAGCGCAACCATCGCGTAACGGCAGACACCGATAGCCGCGGATTGGCGGACACATCCGCGCACATGTCAGGCGGGGCCGCAGGAGATAATCCTGCGGCCCCGCCGCTTTATGCCGACAGCACTGCCCATACAAGCAGGCCGCCCGCCGTTTTTAGATGCGAAACGGCGGGCGGCCTATCTTTGGCGTTGGAGCACGGGCGGCGCACCGACTACGAGCGCTCCATATTGGGGACGATACTGCCTTCGGTCACTGCATGCACGGCAAGACGCATGATGTTGTCGTAGCCAGTCTTGCTCAGGATCTCCGAAATGCGGCGCTTGATGGTGCCCTCGCTCATAAACAGCTCGGCCGCGATCTCGCGACGACTTTTGCCCTCGCAGGCAAGGCGCAAAATCGATAGCTCGACATCGTCGAGGGCCGCCGTGCCCGAAAAAATGCTCTCGGGCGGCTTGGGAAACGTGCAATAGCCCGCCAGCGTGGAGCGCATCACAGCGAACAGCTCGTCGATACCGACATTCTTGTACACAAAGCTATCGACGCCCGCCTCGCGAGCCTGATCGACAAAGGTGATCTCGGGCATGCCCGTCATGATAATGATGCGACACTCGGGCAGCTGCTCCTTGATGCGCGCCGCCGCCACGATGCCGTTTGAATCGTGTTCGGTGCGCACGTCCATCAGTATCATGTCCGGGCGCTCCCTGAGTGCGACGCCCAAGGCCTCGGAGGCATCGGCAATCGCGGCGACGACGGTCATATCGGGCTGGTCACCAACGGAGCGTGCCAGGCTCTCGCGCAGAATGGCCTGGTCTTCGACAATTAACACGCGGATCATGAGCTTCTCCTTTGGGACGTGTCGTTGGCGTTAAGCGGAATGGACACCGTAAGCGTAAAGGACGGGGCGGCGTGGACCTCTAGGCTGCCACCCAGATCTTGCGCGACATGCCTCATACCTGGGATACCCGTTCCCTCGCGATACGATACGGGCGCAGGCGCGCCGTCGTTAGAAACGGTCATCCGCGCAACAGCACCGTCTTTCGACGTCTCCTGCCACAGGCGCACATGGACCCGATGCGCCTGTGCATGCTTGGTGGCATTGGTCGAGGCCTCGCGGATAATCTGCAAAAATGCGGCGGCGACACGCGCGTCGCTTGGCAGCTCTCCCTCCACATCGATCTGCACGCTCACCAGGCCAAAGGCATGGACGATATCGCCCAGTTGCTCTGCCGGCTCGGTGTCACCCCTGCTATGCAAGTCGGCAGCAATCGAGCGCAGCAGCGGATCGATCTGCTCGAGTGACTCGTCATCCAGGCGCCCCTCCTCAAGATAACGATGGAGGATGGACAGGCGCTGACCGATCACGTCGTGCACACGGGCACGCATGCGCAGGTAGGCCGCATTGTCGGCAACTTTTTTGACTTCTTCGATCTGGGCCTGGAGCTCTTGGCCCGCAAGCTCAAGCAGGTGGTTGGCTTGCGCCAAGCGGTCATGAGCATGCGCGTACTCTGTCACATCCAGGCCAATAATGCGCTCGAAGAGGCGGCCCGAAACCATAACGTCGTCGTGCACAAACAAGCGAATCTCGGCGGGAGAAACCTCGACCACAACGCGCGCCTCACCAAAGCGGTCCAGATTAATGCGCACGCGGTTCTTGCTGCTTTCGGGCATTTGCATGCTGAGCTTGCGCAGGTCGTTCCACGTACCGCTCATATCGCCTAGGTCGGTGGGCATATGAAGCTCCACCAGGTTTTTTCGCATGCAGCGGTTCATGAGCAACGGACGGCCCCTCGGGTCCAGATACAGGATGCCCACGGGAATCACGTTGATAGTTTCGATCGTCGAGAACGCAGTGATATCTTCCTGGCGGTTACGGACGTCCATCAAGAGCGCCGCGATGGAGCGGAACAGGAAGAACGCTCCCTCCGCGATAAGGACAACGGCCCACGCCGAGCCCATGGCAAAAACCACCGGCGGTGTAACGGCGACAACAAGCAGCAGCTCGGCCAGCATGACGGGGCGACGATAGTGCACCATAAGCACCACGCCATAGGCAAAGATCGCGGCATTGAGCCACAGCACTCCGCCCATTGCCCTGGCGCAAACGTCAAGCGGCGCCACCAGATACGAGCCAGACGACGCGAATAAGATGAGCGCCGAAATCATCAGGTGAAGCACAAGGCTCGCCTCGTAGGCGCAAATCACCTTACGGTTATAGGACGAGCGGCGCGATGCGATGAGCGGGACGTGGATCATCTGCAGACACGCAGCCAAGGCAAAGACAACATCGAGCGCAACGATTTGGGGAAGGATGAGCGAAATCTGCATCGTCACTCACCCGCCCTCGGCATCAAAACGATCATGCGCAGCTGGCCGGACTCGCCCTCAAGGCGATATGCCACGTTGCGCCCTTGCAAAGCGCTTTCGAGCTCTTGCGCAGCGGGCGTCTGCGAAAGATCTGCATCATCGTTGGAAAAAAGCGTGGCGCGCAGCTCGACACTGCACGAGTCATGGTCGCCCAAGTGATACATAAGCGCCGGATGGTCGGTGGTGTAGGCAAAAAACGCAAAGTCATACACGCAGTCGTACAGGGCGCTTACCGTACTGGCGTGCATCGGGCGCCGTATGGCGATAATCGAGGCGCAATCGATATCGATGGTGCGTAGGTCGCTTGCGAGCTCGTTGGCAATGAGCTGAATGCGGTCGCGATCAAAACCGCTCTCCCCGTGCTGTGCCAACGTGAGCGACCCCTTGCGCTTGCAATAGGCGACGAGCATCTTGGCGCGCTGCAGCATGCGGTAACGCTCGTGCGAAGACGCTTCGTCGGTCAACGGCGGCAGCGAGCTCAGCAGGTCGTACATCCCTTCGAGCGCGCGGGCAAGCGCCTGGTCCACGTCTTGGACCAGCAAGGTCTCGGCCTCTTGATCTGCCAAATGCGTCTTAAGGTCGTAGTCGGCCGTGAGCAGTTCGTTTTGGCGCTGCAGCTCCATGCGACGATGTGCCAGTTCACGGTTAAGCTCGTTGAGCTCCGACACGTCTTGGGCAAGCAGGGCCGATCCGCCCAGCAGTGGAAAGGCACGGTACATCACATCGGGATCGGACGCCACGGCAAAGGCATGGGCGCGGCCGTGCTCCTGGGTCCGCAACTCCTCGCGCACGCCTACCGGCATTGGCTTTGACACCGGCGTGGCATAGACTTCCTGCAGGTCGCGCGTTAGAACTTTGAGGTCAAGCGGCAAGGTGTCGAAGATACCGGCGATGTCGTGATACGACGGAATGACACCGCAATCGAGACAGATTTCCATCGCCACCACGCACAGGATGCAATAGACAAGCGAAAAGTTGAGCCTCCATGCCCAGGGCACACGCAGAGCATACGAGATGGCAAAGAATGCGCCGCCCAGCAGTACGAGCGCCGCCGTGCCCGAGAAACGCTGGATGCGAAAGGACGAGGACCGACCAACCAGGATAAAAAAGGCCACGAAGTCAAAGGCCGTCCACACGAGCACGGCGAAATAACCCCAGCCGTACGTGTAATCGTTGCTCCAGGTGTCGCTTGTGCGGTCAAAGCGAAAGACCTGCTGGTGAAAATCGTTAGTGAGCACAAATCCGATAAGCAGGATGGCCACAATCCACAGCGCAGCGCAGTAGCGGCGACCCAGGCGGTGTTGCTCCAGGCCCGCAAGGCGCAGGCCGCAGAGCTGGTAGAGCAGTGGAATGAGCGTCATGGGCACGTAGTACAGGTACCACAGCACGGTGGCATAGAACGGCGTGAACGACTTGTACTTGAGAATGACTTCGATCATCCACAGGGCGCAGATAGTGGCGATGGCAACAAGGCGGCGGCGCAACACATAGTCCAAACAGCGCAGATAGACCAGCACGCCCCAGATCGAAAATACAATTGCGGCGACAAGCAGCGGGAGAGAGCTCGAGTGGACGAGCGCATCCACGACCTCTTCGGATACCTCGCTATAGGCGGGCACGACGTTAGAAAGTTTGGGATCGAAGGCGAACAGCGCCGGCAAGACCGCCAAAAGCATGAGGAACAGTGCGGTGATGGCGCCGGCGATAGCAAAGACGCGATGACGGTACACCTGATGTGTTATGCCAACAAGGAATCGCGGCATGGCGAAGAGCCTGCCGCCCCTAGGATCCGCTACGGGCGCGGATCGGGCGGCCGCGTGGCCAATATGTCGTGCGCGGGTACCCATAGTGCTTTTAGTGTACCGACAGATGGGTCAAAAAAGCGGGCCGCATGTCCCAAAATCCGCCGACGGCAAGGCGCCCGGCGGGCATAAGCTGCTCGCCGGGCGCCTTGGTTAGGGTGCTATTGCTGTTGGGAAACCCTAGGCCAGGTCTTCGCCGTTGGTGGCGATAACCTTCTTATACCAGTCAAAGCTCTTCTTTTTGGAGCGCTTGAGGGTGCCGTTGCCGGCGTCGTCGCGGTCGACGTAGATAAAGCCATAGCGCTTAGACATTTCGCCCGTGCCGGCAGACACCAGGTCGATCGGACCCCAGGTGGTGTAGCCCAGCAGGTCAACGCCGTCCTCGGTCACCGCGTCGCGCATGGCGGCGATATGCTGGCGCAGGTAGTCGATGCGGTAGTCGTCGTTGATGGAGCCATCCTCCTCGACAACATCCTTGGCGCCCAGACCGTTCTCGACCACAAACAGCGGCTTCTGATAACGGTCGTACAGGTCGTTGAGGGTGATGCGGAAGCCCAGCGGATCGATGGCCCAGCCCCACTGGCTCTCCTGCAGGTAGGGGTTCTTGGCGCCGGCGAAGGCGTTGCCCTGGGTGCGCTCGACATCGGGGTTATCGGCACCGGCGGAGCAACGGGTGCTGTAATAGCTAAAGCTGATGAAGTCGACGGTGTTGGCGGCCAGGATCTCGCGGTCCTCGTCCGTCATACCCACATCGATGCCTAGACGCTCGAGCTTCTTGACGGCATAGGCCGGATAGTAGCCGCGGCTCTGGACGTCGACAAAGAAATAGTTGCTCTGGTTGTCAATCTGCGCCTGGCGCACATCGCCCGGACGGCAGCTGTAGGGGTAGTAGCTACCTGCGGCGAGCATGCAGCCGATCTTGACCTCAGGGTCGATTTCGTGGGCGATCTTGGTTGCCCAAGCGCTGGCGACGAGCTCGTTGTGGGCGGCCAGGTACTCGACGGCCTCCTTGTTCTCGCCCTCCTCAAAGACCAGACCGGCACCCATAAACGGCAGGTGCAAGATCATATTGATCTCGTTAAAGGTGAGCCAGTACTTTACCAGGCCCTTGTAGCGGGTGAAGATCGTGGTCGCGAGGTTCTTGTAGAAGTCGATGAGCTTGCGGTTGCGCCAGCCTCCGTACTCCTTGATGAGGTGAATCGGGCAGTCGAAGTGCGTGATGGTCACGAGCGGCTCGATGCCGTGCGCCTGGCACTCGCGGAACACGTCCTCGTAGAAGGCCAGGCCGGCCTCGTTGGGCTCGGTCTCGTCACCGTTGGGGAAGATGCGGGTCCACGCCAGGCTCATGCGGAAGGTCTTAAAGCCCATCTCGGCAAAGAGGGCGATGTCCTCCTTGTAGTGGTGGTAGAAATCGATGCCGGTCTGCGCGGGATAGTAATAGCCGTCCTCGAAGTCGAGCATCTTGCGCTGACCGGAGACCACCGCATAGCGCTCGGGGCCGTGCGGGGCCACGTCTACGTTGGCCAGGCCGCGGCCGTCCACGTTGTAGGCGCCCTCGCACTGGTTGGCGGCCGTCGCGCCGCCCCACAGGAAGTCTTTACGGAAAGCCATACATCGATCCTTTCATACGCTGCTTGTCGTAGCTTCAGTATCCCCGCAAACAGCGCGCTGCTCAACGACAGCGGCGCAGGCCGACACTTCTTTTCGCGCACAGGCGCCCCGCAGCCGCCCCCGTCTGACACTTTTTGATACCGCCGCCCCAAACCACCACAAAGGGGACAGGCACCTTTGTGGTGGTTTGGGCGGTTGCGGTGAAATAGTTCCTGTTTTCCGGTCCGCGGCGCCTAAACAGGAACTATTCCACCGCAAGTTAATGAGACTAGTCCACGGTGATGTCGAGGTTCTTGCCGATGAGGCCTATGCAACCGTCCTCGGCCTGCGGGTTATTTGACTGAATAGGAAAAAAAGGAAAAAATAGGAAAAAAAGGAAAGGAGACTCATGACTGAAACCATCTTCTCCCCCTCATTTGGAAATCGCCCGTCCTATCTGGTGGGGCGCGGGAACGTGATTTCGACATTCATCTCTGGTCTTGAGCAGGAGCCGGGCAATCGCGACCGAGCCATGCTCATGCTTGGACAGCGAGGCAGCGGCAAGACGGTTCTTCTGTGGGAACTTGCCGACCGCGCACGCAAGCTCGGCTTTGTTGTCGCCACGCCCACCGTAGCCTCCGAGGATATGCTCGAGCGCATTGTTGAGAAGATCCAGGAAGCGGGCGAGCCCTACGCCAACAAGCATCGTCTCCCCAAACTTGCGGGCGGCAGCCTGAGCGTCTTCGGCTTCTCAGCCGGCCTTGAGTTCACGCGCGATGTGCAGGAAACCAAAAGCTTCCAGTTCAAGCTCACGCAGCTGGCGCGCAAGCTGACCGAGCAGGGACACGGCATCCTCATCCTCATCGATGAGCTCCAGGCCAATTCGCCCGAGATCAGACAGCTCGTCACCGCCTATCAAGAGCTGGTCGGCGAGGGGCTCAACGTCGCGCTCGTCATGGCGGGCCTCCCGGGAGCAGTCTCCGCGACACTCAACGACCGCGTACTGACATTTCTCAACCGCGCACGCAAGGTCACGCTCGAACCGCTTTCAGTTGGAGATGTGGATGCCTACTATCAGCGAGCTTTCGAAGAGCTCGACCTTGATATTCCAGGCGATCTTCGGTTGGACGCCGCTCGCGCAACTCAAGGCTCGCCCTACATGCTGCAGCTCATCGGCTACAACATCGCCAATCGTTGCCAGGCAGGAGAACACGTAACGCCAGAGCAAGTCGATGGAGCAATCGAAGCGTCAAAGGCCGATTTCGAAAACGATGTTTGCGAAACGACACTCGCCGCGCTATCGGACCAAGATGTTGCGTTTCTCGCTGCAATGACCGATGACGAAGACGGCGTGTCGCGCATTTCCGATGTGGCCGAGCGCATGTCAGTCACACCCGACTATGCGCAAAAGTATCGCCGGCGCCTCATCGACGCCGGCGTAATCGAACAGGCGCGCCGCGGTTACGTGCGCTTCGCCGTACCATATATGGCTGACTACCTGCGCAGCCAACTCTAGGCAGCCACCACAATGGGGACAGGCACCTTTGTGGTGGATTGGGCCCGGTTTGTCTCGATCTGTAACAGGTAGGCAGCAAAAACCGGGCCTGGTGTTACAGATCGAGATCTTTCGGGCACCCTCTGCAGTTTGTCTTGATCTGTAACAGGTAGAGACGATTAAGCCCGCTAGATGTTACAGATTGAGACGGAAGATTCTAGTCCACGGCGATGTCGAGGTTTTTACCGATGAGGCCTACGTAGCCGCCTTCGGCAGCCTTGGGGCTGTCGGCGTGGCAGAGAACCCACTTGTCTGCCTTCCAGTAGCAGTAGCTGTCGCCGGCGGCAGGCATGTCGGCCGCGGCCTCGGGGCGCGGACCGTTGGTGCCGGCGGGCAGCGCCACCATCACCTGGAAGCCGCCGTCGTCGACCATGCAGGGCGTGTAGTGGAGCGTGGTGTTGAAAACCTCAACAAGCGTGCCGGCCGGCACGCGGAACGCCTTGACGCACGCGGTATCGAGCTTGCCGTCCTCGATCTCCCAGCGATGTGCCACGAGCAGGATAAAGTCGCGTGCACCCAGGTTGAACTCGCTCGCGCGGTGGTACTCCAGGCAGTTGAGACGCGTGTTGTGGCCGTTGCACCAGCCCAGCTGGAAGGGGCGGCCGCCAAACATGAGAAAGCCAAGCTTGTCGGCATCCTCGACGCCCTCGAGCTCCGGCGCGCTTGCTACGTACTTGCTGCCCTCGGGGATGGGCGTGGAGGCAAGTGCCTCGAGCACGGGCGACGTAAGCTCGGACGGAACGTTATCCCAAACGTTGCCATAGGACTTGAACTCGGGATCAGAGACAGAGTAGATATGCATGTTCGCTCCTGTTCGTTTGTGTGACAGTATGAACATTCTAGAACAATCTCATTCTGTTTTGAGCACTCGGCATAAAAAAGCGCTCCGCAAAGAGCGGGAGCGCTTCTGGCACAAACGTTATTCCTGCAAGCAGCCTTACGCCTGCTGATAGTGCAGGTGCTTCTCGTCGATATCGGCCAGGTCGCGGTCGAGGTAGCGGCGCGCGAGCCAGTTTGCCATGGGGAGGTTCTGGTCCAGGTAGTTACCGCACTCCTCGGGAACGGCACCGGGGACATCGCCCTCAAAGCCCGCGACAAACTCGAACAGCTCACGCACGAGCGGCAAGATCTCCTCGCTCGTCACCTCGCCAAACACGACGAGGTAAAAGCCCGTGCGGCAGCCCATGGGCCCAAAGTAGACGATACGGCTCGACCACTCGGCATGGTTACGAAGGAACGTCGCGCCCAAATGCTCAATCGTGTGGCACTCGGCCGTGTTCATGACCGGCTCCTTATTAGGCGTGGTCAAGCGCAGGTCAAAGGTGGTGACGGCGGCGCCGGTCGCCGGATCGCGGTCGATGCGGCTCACGTACACGCCGGGCTCAAGCAGCAGATGGTCAACGGAAAAACTCGCGATACGCTCCATGGCAGTTCCTCTCGGTAGTTAAATTGGGACGGGGCTCTTTTAGCTGGTTCGAATGATCGCACCAATCATACCAGTCAAAAAAGCCCCGTCCCAAATTGACCACCTGGGACGGGGGTCAATGAGTTTTTAATCCCCGTCCCAGAAAAATCATGCTAGGCAGTGTAGGCAATCGTTGATTTCACGGCGTGGCGCCAGCCGGCGATCTTTTTGGCGCGCTCGTCGGCGGGCATGGCAGGCTCCACGATGCCGCGGGCGCCGTAGACGTCGACGACATCGCGCGTGTACATGCCCAGCGCAATGCCGCAGGCCCAGGCCGCACCCAGACCGCTCATCTCGTCGTTGCTCGCGATGCGAATGGACGAACCAACCAAGTCGCTCTCAAACTGCATCAGGTACGCGTCGCGCGTGGGACCGCCGTCAACACGAAGCTCAGCCAATGCCGCGCCCGAATCCTCGACCATCGCATCAATCACGTCAAAGATCTGATAGGCGATCGACTCGTCAGCGGCCTTCACGAATTCCGCGCGACCCGTGGTGCGCGTCATGCCAAAGACGCAGCCCTCGGCGTCACTCGCCCAGTGCGGCGCGCCCAAACCGGTAAACGCCGGCACAAAGTAGACGCGGCTCGCCGGATTGGCGGCGTAGCACAGGTCGGTAACTTCCTCGGGGTTGTTGATGAGCTCCAGATCGTCGCGCAGCCACGTCTTGACGGCGCCGGCGTAGCTCACGTTGCCCTCGAGCACGTACTCGGTCACGCCGTCCATACGCCATGCGAGCGAGCTCGAAAGCCCATGCGAGCTGGCAACGAACTCGTCGCCGACGTTCATCATGACCGAGCTGCCGGTGCCATAGGTAGCCTTGGCCATACCGCGGCTGTGGCAACCCTGCGCGAACAAGGCCGCATGGCTGTCGCCGAGCACGCCGTGAATGGGCACGGGTGCCGGCAAAAAGCCGCCCAGGTCCGTCGTGCCGAACAGGCCATCGGAATCGGTCACCTGCGGCAGGCAGGCCACGTCGATGCCAAAGGCCTCGCACACCGGCTCGCTCCAGCAGCCACGGCGCAGGTCAAAGAGCTGCGTGCGGCTGGCGTTAGACCAGTCGCAGCGGAACTCCGCGCCGCCCGTGAGCGTCCAGACCACCCAGGCATCGATGGTGCCCAGGCAAAGCTCGCCCGCCGCCGCGGCCTCGGCAGCCGCGGGAACGTTCGCGAGAATCCAGGCCATCTTGCCCGCCGGATAGTAGGGCGAGAGCACCAGGCCCGTCGTGTCACGCACCAGCTCGGCCACGCCCTCGCGCGCGGCCAGCTCGTCGCATAGCTCGCGGGCGCGGGCGCACTGCCACACCACGGCGTCGCACAGCGGCTCGCCCGTCGTGCGGTTCCAGGCAACGGTGGTCTCGCGCTGGTTGGAGATGCCGATACCGGCGACGTCGGCCGGGTCGACCCCGGTCTCCTCCACCACAGCGCGCGCCACGGCCAGCACGTTGGCGGCAATCTCGGCCGGATCATGGCTCACCCAGCCGGCCTCGTTGACAATCTGGCGATGCGAGCGATCGGCACGATGAATCAAATGGCCGCCCTCGTCCACCAGCAGCGCCTTGGTGCCCTGCGTGGATTGATCGATTCCGATGATGTAGCGGCCCATGGCCACCCCTTTCAAAACGAACGTGACAAAGGGACGGTCCCTTTGTCACATTCCAGTTACTCTGCGGGCAGGAACTCGGCAACGGTCTTGGCGATTCCGGCACCCGTCAGGCCGTAGTGCGCAAAGATCTCGGGGCTCGTGCCGGTGATGACCGGCGCGTCGGGCAGGGAGAGGCACTTGACCGGACGCGGGCAATGCTCACCCACCACCTGCGCGACCATGGAACCCAGGCCGCCGAAGGGGCTGTGCTCCTCGACGGTCACGACGGCGCGCGTGGCGCCGGCGGCCTCAATCACGGCCTCGGTGTCGAGCGGCTTGACGCAGTACATGTCGAGCACCGTTGCCGAGATGCCCTGCTCGGCCAGCAGGTCGGCGGCGTCCACGGCATGGCGGACCATCTCGCCGGTGGCGACGAGCGTCACATCGGTGCCGCGGCGCACCCAAGTGGCGCGATCCATCTGGAACGGGCACTCGTCCTCGGTGTACACGTCCTCGACCGGATTGCGGCCCACGCGGATATAGGCCGGCTTGTTATCGGCTGCCAGGGCGCGCACGAGCTCGGCGGTCTGGAAGCGGTCGCTTGGCAGATACACGCGCATGTTGGGAATCGCGCTCATGGCGGCGATATCCTGCGCGGAGTGGTGGCTCATGCCCAGGGCGCCGTAGGACACGCCGCCCGAGATACCGATGAGCTTGACGTTGGTGTTGGAATACGAGACGTCGACTTTGCACTGCTCATACGAGCGCGTGGTCACAAAGGACGCCGGCGAAGCGGCCCAGGCCTTCTTGCCGCACGAAGCCATACCGGCAGCGATGCTCACCAGGTCCTGCTCGGCAATGCCGACCTCAACGGACTGCTGAGGATACTGATCAAAGAACGGCGTGAGCGACGCGGAGCCACGGGAGTCAGAGCACAGGACGACGATGTCCTTATCGGTCTTCGCGGCCTCGAGCAGCGTGTCGCAGATAACCTTGCGATTGGCGATCTTGTTAGCCATTGATGGCCTCCTTATGGGCAGCGAAATCGGCGATGATCTGGGCATATTCCTCATCGTTGGGCAGGTGATGATGCCAGCTGGCCTTGTCCTCCATGACGGGCGAGCCGTAGCCCTTCACCGTGTTGAGGATGATGACCGTGGGCTTACCCTTGGTCTCGGCAGCAAGCGTCAGCGCAGCGTCAATCGCCTGGACGTCGTTGCCCGGAATGGAGAGCACGTTCCACCCAAAGGCAGCCCAGCGCTCCTCCTGCGAATCCTGCTTCATGACGTCCTCGGTGCTGCCGCTAATCTGCAGGCGGTTGCGGTCCACGAGCGCGCACAGGTTATCGAGCTGATAGTTGCCGCCGCTCATGGCGCCCTCCCAGACCGAACCCTCGGCAAGTTCGCCGTCGCCCATGATGGTGTAGACGCGGTAGTCGCGGCCGTCCATCTTGCCGGCGAGCGCCATGCCCACGGCCACGGGCAGGCCGTGGCCCAGCGAGCCCGAGTTCATCTCGATGCCCTTGAGCTTGTTGTTGGGGTGGCCGATGTAGGGGCTGCCGAACTTGGAGAAGCGGGCCTTGACGTCGTCGAGGTCAAGATAGCCCTCGTGGCAGAGCACCGCGTAGTAGGCCTCCATGGCGTGCCCCTTGGAAAGCACGAAGCGATCGCGGTTGGGATCGTCGACGGTCTCGGGCGAAATGTTGAGGTGGTTGGCATAGAGGGTCATGAGGGCGTCGATCACCGACATGTCACCGCCGATGTGGCCGCCGGCACCAGCCATGATGATATCGACGCAATCGCGGCGAAGATCCCAACGCAGGGACTCAAGCTCTTCGATAGTTGCCATTTCTACTCTCCTCGCAGGTAGGCTTTGACGTCTTCTTCAATGGGGTCGTACAGGTCGGGCTGGATGCCGATGTACTTGCAGGCCTCGTAGAGCACCGGCACCACGTTGGCGTGAATAGCGACGCAGTGGTGGATGTAGGGGCCCTCGACGATCTTGGCCTCGAGGCGCTTGAGGTTTTCGACCTCGACCCACAGGTAGGTGCCCATGCCGGCCGGGCCGTCGATGCCGCGGGCGTTGCCCAGCAGCAGCGAGTACTCGCCGTTGTCACCGTCAAAGCGGGCAAGGGTGAGGTCGCCGTGCTTGGCCTCGGCCGTCAGCGCGCCGGGGTGATCGAAAGCCAGCGGGTAGGTGAGCTTGGGCTTGACGGCCGCGCAGCTGCAGGGCCAGGGGCCGCAATGCTGCAGCAGCTCGCCGTTCTCGTTATCGGGATGGCGCACGGTCCAGTCGGCGAACATGCCGCGGTGACGGCCCAGGTCGGCGGCCTCGACCATCAGCGCGGTGATGGCGCCGTGGATATCGGTCTCGCATACGATAGGAATGCCCATCTCGTTGAGGATGGCGTTGGCGGCGCAGGGCATAATGCCCAGCTCGTCCTGCAGAGCGTTCCAGCACTGAATGGCACCGGCGTTGCAGCCATACTTCTCGACCAAGCGCTTCATGGCGATGGCAAGACCGGCGACCGCGGGGACCTTGTCCTCGGGGATGCAGATCTCAAAGCTGTCGTTGATGTGGGCAAGCATGGCGGCCATGGCCTGCTCGTCGGCCTGGGCGTCGCGCACAGCCTGGACAAGTTCGGTCATGGGGATAGGCGAAAGCTGGATGTTGAACTTCTCGAGCAGCTCGCCCTCGTTGCACATGATCGACCAGAAGTCGAACGGACGGGTGGCCATCTGCAGGATGCGGGTGTGCTTGAAGGTCTTGACCACGTTGCAAACGGCCAAAAAGTCCCAAACGCCGCGCTCGAACTCGGGGTCGGTCAGGCGGCAGTTGGTCATGTAGGTGAAGGGAACCTGGAAGCGGCGCAGGACCTTGCCGGTGGCGAACAGGCCGCACTGGCTATCGCGCAGGCGTGTGCCGTCGGGCTCGGGGCGCTCGTCGCGCGGACCCCACAGCAGTACGGGTAGACCGAGCTCGCGGGCAAGGCGAGCGCAAACGTACTCGGTGCCAAAGTTGGCGTGGCACAGCATAATGCCATCGACGCCCTCGGCGCGGAATTTCTTGACGATGGGCTCGATATGGCTGTCGTCGAACAGCAGGCCCTCTTCATTGATGTCGTCGATATCCACGATGTCGACGCCGATCTCGCGCAGGCGATCAGCCGTCAGGCCGCGATACTTGATTGCGTCCGGCGCGCTAAAGATGCTGCGGCGCGTGGGCACAAAGCCGAGCTTGATCTTGTCCATGTACGTCCTCCCCTAATCACATGTTCAGTAAACAGACGCATGTTTCGTTTTGTTCTGTTTACTAAATGTTTTACTCTTTTGTTTAATAGTCTAGCGCGAAAGTCCCGTAAACGGTAGAGAAATCAGCCTAAACGGTATGTAAACAAACTGAACATACAAGGGAAACAAAAAGAGGGCCCCGAAGGACCCTCTCTTAGTAGCGTTAGATATGGCTGCCTTAGCGAGCTTTGCCGCCCTGCGCCCCGGCGTTTTCTTCGCCTAGATCTCGCACACGCTCTGGCGCTCGACAAAGTAGGTCGACACGGCCGTCTTGCAGGTATAGCTCTTGGGGTTGCGGATGTTGCCCACCAGGCGACGCACCGCGATCTCGCCCACCTCGTGCTTGGGAACATGCACCGTGGTGAGCGGCGGGTTGGAGAAGGCGCCCAAAGACAGGTCGTCAAAGCCGATGATCGAGACATCCTCGGGCACGCGAATACCGTGCTCGTTGAACGCGCGCATGGCGCCCACGGCGAGCACGTCGTTCTCGGCAAAGAAAGCCGTCGGCAGATCGTCGCGCGAGACGTTGTCGAGCCACACGCCCATGTCGCGATAGGCACCCTCGAGCGTGGTGCCCAACGTGACACGCCATGCCGGATTGGCCTCGAGGCCCGCGTCCTCAAGCGCTTGGCGATAGCCGCGCTCGCGGTCCTTAAAGTTGCGGATCCGAAGGTCGCCCGCCAGATAGCCGATTTGCCTGTGGCCTTTCTCGATAAGGTAATCCACGGCACGCAGCACCGAATCGGTGTTGGCGATGACTACGGCATCGAAGTACTGGCGATCGCTCCAGCCGTCGAGCACAATCAGGTGGGCGGCAGCGTCGGCGAACAGGGCGTAGTCCTCCTCGCCCAGCTCGGTGCCCATCAGCACGATGGCGGCCGACGGGTCGGCGATCAGGCCCTCGACCTGCGGGCGCACGGCGTCCAGGTCGCTAAAGTCGAGCGAGACAAAGCTCGTGCTCATGCCGTGGCGACGCGCCTGGCGCTCCACGCCCTCGATGACCGCGGGATGGAAGGTGCTCTCGTCCAGGATGGCGCCCGTCTTGCGCGCAAGCACAAACTGGATGCTCTCGAGCTGCGTCGACTGCTGATAGCCAAGCGACTGCGCGCACTCCAGGATGACCTTGGCGGTCTCCTCGCTCACGCTGCGCTTGCGGTTGAGCGCGTTGGACACGGTTGCGGGCGAAAAGCCGGTAATGCGGCTGATCTCGCGGACGCTTGCTTTAGCCATCGTTCCCCCTAGCATCGGTCGCGGCCGAGCATCGTGGCTTGACCGCCCCGTGGCTCGGCAACTAAACGACCGCAAATTCAATCTAAACAGAATAGTAAATGTTTATTAGCTAGTTTAGCCTGTTGTCAAGCGAAGTGGCACGACTATTCCCCCAACGGGCGCATTTGTCCATCTTAACGTTATTACGCAAGGTCTTCGCCATTGCTTGCTATTACGCGTCGGTACCATTCGAAGCTTTTCTTTTTACGTCTCTCAAACGAGCCCGCACCGCTATCGTCTCGATCGACATAGATAAACCCGTAGCGCTTACGCATCTGTCCTGTGGCGACCGAAACCAAATCGATCGGGCCCCAACAGGTATATCCCATGAGTTCCACCCCGTCGAGCTCGACGGTCTCCCTCATCGCCTCGATGTGGGCCCGCAGGTATTCAACTCGATAGTCGTCTTCTATTTCACCCGAATCTTCCGGCACATCAGGAGCACCCAAACCGTTTTCGACGATGAACAGCGGCTTTTGATAGCGATCCCAGATTTCATTCATGGTGACGCGCAGCCCTTTGGGGTCGATAAACCTCCCCCAAGGCTCCTGTTTTAGATACGGATTAGGCGCCGAGCGAAGAAGGTTCGAATCGAACTGACCTTCCGCATGCGCTTTTGCGACGCGCGTCGAGTAATACGAAAACGAGACGAAATCGACCAGGTTTGCAGCCAGTACTTCGCGGTCATCATCCCGATAGGGCACCTCAAAACCATGGCGGGCGTATTCCTTGAGAACATAGCTCGGGTACGCACCGCGCACCTGGACGTCGGTAAACATGTAATGGCTGCGATTCTCAGCCTGCGCAGCCAGCACATCGTCCGGATCACATGTAGCCGGATAGAAGACACCTGCGTTGAGCATGCAACCGATCTTCGCCCCAGGGCACAGTTCATGACACGCCCCGACCGCACGGGCGCTCGCAACCAATACATGGTGCACGGCCGTGTGAACCGTTGCATAGCGATTCTCCCCTTGCTCGAAGATGATCCCCGCCGCCATAAAGCACGCCTGCGTCATGATGTTGATCTCGTTAAAGGTCAGCCAATAATTGACCAATCCCCGATAGCGCTCGAACACGGTACGCGAATATCGCTCGAACAGGTCGACCAACCTGCGATCGCGCCATCCGCCATACGCATCGACGAGATGCATGGGGACATCATAGTGGTTGAGCGTCACCAAAGGCTCAATGTCATGCGCGCGACACGTCCTAAAAACATCCTCGTAAAAGGCAAGGCCTTCTTCATTGGGCTCGGCTTCGTCTCCTTTGGGAAAAATGCGGCTCCAGGCGATTGATAAGCGCAGGCATTTAAAACCCATCTGGGCAAACAGTTCAATATCCTGCTTGTACCTATGGTAAAAATCAATGCCCTTGCGAGCGGGATAGAAGCTGTCGGGTGCCAACGCACGCGGATCAAGGTCTCCCCGCATGACGTCCATGCGTTGATCGCCAAACGGCAGCATGTCGGAATTGGCTAAACCGCGACCGCCTTCGTTCCATCCTCCCTCGCACTGGTTTGCAGCCAGAGCCCCGCCCCATAAAAAATCTTCTCTAAACATTATGGTGTCGTCCTTTCTATCAAATTCCCGGCCCACACTGTCGAACGCAACGGACTCGGCAAGTGCCGCGCAACAGCACAGTACCGTTGCGCGGCCAAGGGGTCGGACCGCGCAACGGCTGGGGAGCATATTTGTGTAGTAGCCTCTTATGCCTCGACGGATTCAACGGCCTCAGAATCGCCGCTCTTGGACTTCAACGGCATCTTCTCCTGTCCTTCAAATCCAAAAATCATCGCCAACGCAAACGTCACGGCACCGCCAGCAAGACACCCGATGGTGCCAGGGATGATATCCTGAGCAAACATGAGCACGTTCATCCATGGGAAACCAACGCCAGTGAAGATATAGACGTTGGCATGAAGAAGGCTTACCAGCAGACCACCGACAGCACCACCAATCATGTTCCAGGCAAGAGCCTTCTTGTCGCGAAACAGGATGCCGTAGATGATGGGCTCACTCACGCGACCGAAGGCATAGGTGATGAACAAGTTCCAGCCCGTGGCTCGACTCTCCTTGCCCTTAGCGCGCAGGCCATAGGCGAGCGCGATGGCAAGCGTGGTGTAGGCTACAACCGCGGTGCCGGGGTATAAGATGGCGTCGTAACCGTTCTGGAGCGCGGCGGGCAATATGGCGGTATAGATCGGCACGTGCATGCCGGTGGCGATGATCAGATTCCAGAATGCGCCGATAACCGCGGTCGCAGCGGGACCGGCAACAGAGGCGAGCCAAATGATGAAATCGGCCACAAGGCCCATGACAAATTGGACGGCAGGGCCGCAGAGGCACAGCGCGACCGGCAACATCACGAGCACCGTACCCACGGGTACGATCAGAATGCGCAACATATCAGGCGAGATCTTCTTAAAGAAGCGCTCAACATAGGACTGGGCCCAGGTGATCAAGATGACCGGAAGAACAGCCTGGGTGTAGTTGACGAGCTGCATGGGGATGCCGAAGACGCTGAAAGGCTTTCCGTCCTCAACAATAGCGAGCATGTCGGGATAAATCATCACAACAGCGATGAGCAGTGCCAGCACAGGACTCGTTTTGAACTTCTTAGCCGAGCTATAGGCGGCAAACACCGGGAAGTAGTAATACGCCGCATCGCCCACCAGGGAAAGGATCCGATACAGGTCGCTCGTTTCGGACATAAAACCGGCGCCTTCGGGCCCAAACAGAATAACGAGCATCTTGAAGATACCGGCGACACAAAAGATCGGAAGGATCGGGGTGATAGCGCCGCTCACGGCATCGAGCAGCTGATTGAAGAGGTGCTTGGGCGCCAAGCGCTCCTTCCAGCTAAGCTGAGGGCCATCGAGTTCCTCGTCAATCGATACCGTGACCTCGAATCCGCCCTGCTTACAAACCTCGTCGTAGACCTTGTCGACCGTGGGCCCGACCACCAGCTGCACCTGCCCTCCGGCGTGCACGACGCTGATGATAGACGAGATGTCCTCAAGCTTCTCATCATTCGAGAGGCTTTCATCCTTGAGGTTGAAGCGCAGGCGCGTCATGCAATGCGTAACCGAAGCCACGTTTTCCGCCCCGCCCACAGTGGAGAGAATCTGCTCTGCCACCTTTTTGTAATTTGCCATCATTGGCTCCTTTGCACAATCTTGGCTTACTGTTCGAATCGGCAAAGGTCATGCCCCGAATGGCTACGGGTTACAATCCTTTTTTGGAGATGATCCGGTTGAGATGGATCATCAGATAGAGTTCCTCCTCCTCGGAGAGCGTGGCGTCCCACGTTTCACGACAATAGGAACCGATATGCTTCACGCACTCTGCCAACTGCGGAAACTCCTCACGAAAGTTCTTGTACATCTGCATGTTGGCGCTGTTCAGCGACTCGCCGGCTTGAATGCGCTTGAACAGGTACCGCAGATGCGTGGCGAAGCGGGTGAAATCAAAGGAATCGCGGTCGACAATAATGCGGAAATCGCTTTCGAGAATCTCGATAACGTCCTCGAGCATATCGTCGAACTGCTTTGCGGGCTCGGCCGTGGCTTTGACGGCTTCAACAACCCGTGCGTTCACGAGATTCATCGCAATACTGGCAATCTCATCCTTGGGAAGCCGCTCTCCGAGCTCCTTCTCGAGTCGCATGACGATAAACTGGGCAGCCTTGTATTCCTTCGGATACGTCTCCCGCACTTCATAGGCAAGAGGCATCGCGATGCGGACCCCCTTTTGGGCTCGCGCAACGGCAAACGACAGGTGATCAGCCATGAACAGCGTCGCATTGGTCGAGAGGTCGTAGGGCAGTTCGTTGGCAACGATGTCCATAACTTTCGCCGCAAACATCACGATATCCGAGGGAAGATCCCTCATGACATCTTGTCCTTTAGGATCAATGTCGTAAAACGTATGCTCGATTTTAGAAAGAGGGAGCTCTCGAGGAAAATCTCCGCCGAAACCGACGCCCCTGCCCATGGCGATGACATCTCGCCCCTGTCCGTCACGGCAAAGAACCGCGTTGTTGTTAAGCTTTTTAATTGCAAGCATGGTGAACCTCCTTTCAAGAACACTCACAGAAAAAGGCATGATAGCCAATAGCAGTGCTATTGCGGTCATGCCTTACGTAACAATCCGTGTTGTATTGCTCTTGGGCATGCCTCCACACAGGAGTAACAATCCAAGATGCAGAATGCATTATAGCGCTCTCCCCGCCCCGGGGACCATCGGGCTGGCGAACGGTAGATGTCGGCCCGCCAGCGGCCACATCGAGCAGATGGGCGTGCTTCGATCCCGAGCCTAGCCTAGGATGCGGGCCATGCGCGCCTTGAACTCGGACAGAAAGCGCGGGGCGTCCACGGTGAGTGCCACAAGCGCGCTCTTGTCGGGGTCGGACAGGCGATGCTCGTCGCAGATAGTGCGGCCGCGATACTCGCCGAGCAGGTCGACGCGCAAGTTGCAACCAAGTGCACCTACGAGCGTGGGGTCAATCGCCACGGCGACGGCCAGCGGATCGTGCAGCGCGCAGCCACCCAGGTAGGGGGCGTTCATCTCGTACGAGCCAATGTAGTGTTCCACCATGCTCGCAAATGCGCAGCCCGCCATGGTGCCCGAGCCCGTCCAGCCGGCAATGTCGCGGCGCGTAAGCACCACGCGATGCGTCACGTCCAGGCCCACCATGGTGAGCTTGCGACCCGAGCGCAGCACGGTATCGGCCGCCTCGGGATCGCTTGCCATGTTGGCCTCGGCACCCGCGCTCACGTTGCCGGGCACGGTCAGGGCGCCGCCCATTACCACCACGCGGCCGATAGACATCACCGCTGCCGCATCGCGCTCCAGGGCAAGCGCCAGGTTGGAGAGCGGGCCGATCGCTACGTAGACCAGATCGGAACCATAGGTGCGCGCGGCATCGATCAGATAATCGACCGCGGCGTTGCCATCGGCAGACGTCGCCCCCACCGGCTCGTAGGGCGACGCGGGCACGCTCGCGCCGCCGATGCCGTTCTTGCCGTGGATGAGCGCGGTGGACGCCGGCGGCGTATAGGGCTCAGTCGCCTGCAGAGGACGGTCGGCACCCAGATACACCGGCACCTCGGGACGACCCAACAGGTCAAGCACCGCCAGACAGTTATGCGCCGACTGGTCGACGCGCACGTTGCCAAAGCACGTGGTAATGCCGACGAGTTCCACCTCGGGGCTCGCGATGGCATAGGCAAGCGCCATCGCATCGTCCACACCCATATCCAGATCAAGGATCAGCTTCTTAATTGCCATTGTTCTACTCCGCTTCTCCGTCTTGTACTAAATCGTCTAAATTAAACACGCGCTCAACTTCGGCACGCGTGGGAATCGATTGCTGAGCACCCAAGCGCGACACCGTCACCGCCGAGGCGCGTGCGCCCGCCGTCATGCACTCAAAGAGCGGCAGGCCTTCCAGACGGGCAGCTGCAAGCGCACCGATAAATGTATCGCCCGCGGCCGTCGTATCGACCACCGCGCTCGAAAGCGCCGGCATGCGCAACGGCTCGCCGTCATCGCCGAGCGTAACCGACCCGGCGCCGCCCAACGTGATGACCGCAGCTCCAGCGCCCTTGGCGAGCAGGGCATTGAGCGCCGCGACGCAGCTCACATCATCCGCGGGCAAGATGCCCGTTAGCACCTGGCACTCAGTCTCGTTGGGACAAACTAGGTCGACCGCAGGCCAGGCCTCCGCAGGCAACTCGCAGGCAGGCGCTGGATTAAAGACCGTATAGAACCCCAGCTCGTGAGCGCAAACAAGTGCCTCGGCCGTCGCTGCAAGGTCGCATTCGCCCTGGGCGATAAAGACGCTTCCGGCAGCCGAGGTAATTTCGCTGGCGTCGCCGTCGAGCTCATCGGCCACCAGACGCCTCAGCGCGCGGGCAACGTCCTCGCCCGTAAGCGCATGATTGGCGCCCGGCGACAGCACGATGCGGTTGTCGCCCTCACAGCGAATGATGGTCGCCGTTCCCGTCTCCACATCATCGCGACGCGCCACAAAGTCACAGTCCACGCCGGCGTCTTGGAGCCCCGCCACGAGCGACGTGCCAAATGCGTCGCAGCCGACCGCGCCGATCATGTGCGTGCACGCGCCCATACGCGCGGCAGCTACGGCCTGATTGGCGCCCTTGCCGCCGGCGTTGGTGATAAACCCGCTGCCGCCGACGGTCTCGCCCGCACGCGGCATGCGCTCGCACGCCACCGAAAGGTCCATGTTCATGCTGCCGAACACCGCAACGATGCCGCAATCTGCCATGGAAACCTCCTCGTCCGCGAGCTCTGCACCCGCTGTTGGCCGTCAATCGTGCGCTCTCGCGCCTCTATAACTTTAGTTCACTTTGATGTGGACGCGCGCTTGAGCTTGCGGCGGCAGCAAGCATTCACAGGAGCAGGCGGTTACAATGAAGACGTGCTGATTATTCTCGTCATTGGATGAAGTTTTATGGAACAATTCCCGCGATCGAGTTCGCGCAGCTCACGCCACGCGAGCGATCAACAAGCGCCGCACGACCGTTCGCGCGCTAACCGACAAGCCACCGAGCCGAGCCGCGCCGCAGGCCCCCGTCGCACGCCCGCCAACAAGGGCGCCCGCCCCAACAGCGCCGCAAAAGAACAGGCACCCACGCGCCCCAAATCTCGCTATATCCCCGCCCTCGACGGCTTGCGCACGCTTGCCGTCGTCGCAGTGGTGCTCTATCACCTCAACCTCACGTGGGCTCAGGGCGGCCTGCTCGGCGTCACGATCTTCTTTGTGCTTTCGGGCTATCTGATCACGCGCCTGCTGCTCAACGAAGTCGCTAAGACCGGCCGCATCGACCTTAAGAGCTTCTGGATTCGCCGCATCCGTCGCCTGGTCCCCGCCGTGGTAACGGTAGTGTTCGTGACCTGCGCGCTGTGCACCATCTTTAACCACGTGATGCTCACCAAGATGCGCCCCGACATCCTGCCGTCGCTGTTGTTCTTCAACAACTGGTGGCAGATTGCCCAAAACGTCTCGTACTTCAATGCTCTGGGCGACCCCTCGCCGCTCACGCACTTTTGGTCGCTTGCCATCGAGGAGCAGTTCTACCTGATTTGGCCGCCACTGCTGTTTGCCATGGTATCCATGCATGTGAGCAAGCCCAACACGCGCCGCGTGGTTCTGGGCCTTGCCGCGGTATCTGCCCTCGCCATGATGGTGCTTTACAACCCTGCCGCCGACCCCAGCCGCGTGTACTACGGCACCGACACCCGCGTGTTCTCGCTGCTGCTGGGTGCCTGGATGGCCTTTATCCCCGATCGCGACCTGGCGCCGGTGCGTCTCGCTCATCGTTTGGGGCTCAATCGCCTGGCTGGCGCCGCCAAGCACGGCAAGAAAGCCGAGGACAAGCCTGACAAGAAGGCCGACGAATCAGCCGATACCGCCCTGGCACAGCCGAGCGCCCTCGTGCGCTTTTGGTCCTCGCCCGCATCCATCGATGTCTTGGGCGTCGTGGGTCTGGTTGGCCTTGCCGCCATGGTCGCACTCACCAACGGCTACACCGCGTTCCAGTATCGCGGCGGCACGCTGTTATGCTCCATCCTCACGCTCATGGTCATCGCAGCCTGCGTGCAGCCCCAGGGAATGGTTGCCCGCGCGCTGTCCGCCGAGCCGCTCGTGTGGGTTGGCAAGCGCTCGTACAGCATCTACCTGTGGCACTATCCACTGCTGCTGCTCATGAACCCGGTCGCCAACATCAGCGATACGCCCTGGTGGCAGTACATCTTGCAGGTACTTGTGGTGGTCGCCGTAGCCGAGTGCTCCTATCGCTTTATCGAGACGCCGTTTAGGAAGGGCGCCTTTGGACGCACCGTTTCCGAGCTCCGCGAAGGCACCACCACGCCCGCAAACTGGGTGCGCGCGCATATTCCCGTGTGCGCCGTTTGCGGCGTCGTGCTTGTCGTGGCGCTGGGTGGTCTGGTCTTTGTGCCCGACACATCCGCGCTGAGCGGCGAGGGCGCCGAAATCCTAAACAAGGAAGCCAAAAATGCAAAACCCCAGGACCAGCAGGCGGCCGATGACACCGACAAGGACAACGACGGCTTCCCCGACGGATCCTACGACCTGCTCATGATTGGCGACTCCGTGTCGCTGCGCGCCGTCGATTCCTTTGACGGCGTGTTCCCCCACAGTCACATCGATGCCGAAAAGGGCCGCCAGTTCGATGCGGGCCGCACAACATTTGAGGGTTATATCCAGCAGAACCTCGCCGGCAAGATCGTAGTCTTTGCGCTGGGCACCAACGGCCTAGTGACCGATGCCCAGATTGACGCCATCATGGCCGATGCCGGCAATCAGCGCACCGTCGTATTTGTAAACACGCGCAGCCCGCAGCCATGGGTCGGCGCCACCAATCAGGCCATCGCCAACGCCGCCACGCGCTATAAAAACGTGCGCGTTATCGACTGGTACGGATATAGCGCCAACCGCAACGATCTGTTCGACGGCGACGGCACACACCTTTCGAACGCGGGCGTGGCCGAGTACCTTAAGCTCATCCACGATGCCGTCAAGAAGGACCTGCCCGTGCATCCCGAGGACCACGTTAACGATCCGCAGCCGGCGGCCGTCAAGTCCGCCGCCGACGCACTCGTCAACGCGCTCGCCTACAAACCGCACAAGCTAGGCACCGACAAGTAACACACTGTCAAATCAGCTTGCACCCGGAGGGGGCCGTCGGCCACAACCGACGCCCCCTCCGGCAGTTAGGGACGTTCCTTATGTGCCGACACTTAGGGACACTCCTGACGCGGCCGATGAATGCCCTCCCGCGGCCGAATTCTGAGTTCCTCGCCACCCCGAGTGTCGTCTGCAAGCCCCGCACCCGCAGCAAACGCCCCCAGATTGCTCTTTTCGAGCCGGCCCCAAGGGGCCGCGGGCAAAAAATTCCAAATATGAGTACTGATACCATTTTAGTAACAGGCAAAATTGCCCAAAATGGCGTTCTTTCGGTCGCCATACCCCTTTGGACCGAACAGAATGATCGGTTTAAAGCCTGGCTGTATCGATATTAATGAGCAGATACTTTAGTTATGTTCATTATCTTCTTTGTCTTAATTGCCACTGGATTAGCAACAGTACTCATATTTGGCATTTTTTGCCCACACATATATAACCAACCCCCTACATCAGGCAAAAAACAGGCCGCAGCCCATGGCCACGGCCCGCTCGAAACCCAAAAGAGACGCTACGCGCTGTAGCCCATCGCCTGCAGAACAAACATGACGACCGTCAGCACCGTAATCACACCGATAGTCGCCCACGTGAGCACGTTCCACACGCGTCCGTTGCGGTTGGCGCCCATAATGTGACGATCGGCGGCGATAACCACCTGGAACACCAAAACCACGGGCAACAGCACGCCGTTAATGACCTGCGAGGTCATCATAATCTGGAACAGGTCAACACCGGGCATAAGCACCAGCACGGCAGAGATGCCAATGATGGCCGTAATGATGCCGCGATAGACCGGGGCCTCGTCCCAGCTGCGATCGGCACCGCGCTCCCAGCCAAATGCCTCACAGATGGCGCTCGATGTAACGCCCGGAAGCACGCAAGCGGCCAAGAAGCTCGCCGCGACCAGGCCCGAGGCAAACAGCACCGTGGACCACTGGCCCGCAATGGGCTCCAACGCGCGGGCGGCGTCGGCAGCATCGCTGATCTGAACGCCCGCGGGGAACAATACCGTACCGGTCGTGATGATAATAAAACCGGCGATGACATCGGCGGCAATCGAGCCGCTCACGGTGTCGATACGCTGCAGCACGATATCGTCCTCGCCCGCATTCTTATCGACCACGTTGTTCTGTGCCAAGAAGATCATCCACGGTGCGATGGTGGTACCGATCGTTGCGACCACAAGCGACACGTAGCTGGGGTCGTTTTGAATGTTGGGCACAACCAGGTCGACCGCCACCTCGCCCCAGCTGGGACCAGCCATAAATGCAGCGACAATGTAGGTCACGAACACGCAGCTCACCAGCAGCAGAATCTTCTCGATGCGCTGGAAACTGCCCGACATGGTAAGCATCCACACCAGCAGCGCCACAAGCGGCACCGAAATGCTCGCGGGCACGCCAAAGAGGGCAAGGCCGCTCGCGATACCCGCAAACTCCGAAATGGTCACGGCTGTATTGGCGATCAGCAGCGCCGCCATGGCCAACACGCTCCTGCGCACGCCAAAGCGCTCGCGGATGAGCGAGGCCAAGCCCTTGCCTGTGACGCAGCCGCAACGCGCCGCAGTCTCCTGCGTCACGATGAGCAGCACGGTCATGACGGGAAGCATCCACAGCATCTTGTAGCCATAGCTGGCACCGGCGCTGGAATACGTGGCGATGCCGCCGGCGTCATTACCCGAAAGCGCCGCCAGAAGGCCAGGGCCCATGGCGCCAAAGATGGCCGCGATGGTCAGCTTTTGCTTGGTGCTCGCCTTTTGCTTCGTGTTTTGCACGCGACCACCTACCCCATGACCGACATGGTGAGCAGCGCTACGGCGATGCAGTATGCCACGCATGAAATCATGACGGCAATGACGTTCATGGCGGTACCCGACGTATTGAGGTCGTGCTCGTCACGCCAGAACAACACCATCAGGTAAATCACGGCGCTCATGTTGCCGATCAGGCAGACGATGGCCGCGATGTTAAAGCAGCCGGTAAAGAGTTGCTCCTCAAACATAGGCGCGTCGAGGAACGCGGCGGTGCGCACCAGTTGGGCGCACAGGTAGGTCACGAGCGACAGAATTAAGCCCATGCCCGTACTCTGGAAGAAGAACCCCAGATACGGCTTGGGCTCATCGTCATGGCCGTCGTACTCCAGGAAGTAATTCTTGACGAACGACACCATGCGCGAGGCAGCCAACAACACGAGCGGCATGGCGCACATGGGAAACACCACCAGATGCGCAGAGCCCAGCGCCGTTCCCAGCACTGTTGCCATGATGCACGAGGCAATACCCCACACGACAACCCAGTACTGGCGATGCACAAACCAGCTGAGCACATTCGTCGAGTCGTCGGACGCGCTATCGCCCGAACCGACGCCTGCGATCTGCAGGTCCTCCTGGTGCTCCTCGGCGATAACGTCCATGGCGTCGTCAAAGGTCACGATACCCAAGATGTGACGGTTCTCGTCGCAAACGGGGATGGCGACCAGGTCGTACTTGGTCATCTCGTCCGTTACGTCTTCCTGGTCATCGTCGGGCGACACATACACCAGGTCGCGATAGGCCAGCTGGCCCAGCGTGGCATCGCGGTCGGCCACGATGAGCGTGCGCAGCGAAAGGACGCCGGTGAGCATGCCGCTCGGGTCCTCGGTATAGACATAGTAGACGCTCTCGAAGTCCTCATCGAGCTTGCGGATCGCCTCGATGGCGTCACCGACCGTCGCCGTGGCGGGCAGGGAGACAAACTCCGAGGTCATGATGCGACCGGCAGTGTTGTCCTCATAGCCCAGCAGGTTACGAATCGCCTTCTCCTCCTGAACGCCCATCAGGCGCAACAGCTTCTCGGCCTTCTCGTAATCGAGCTCATCGATCAGGTCGGCGGCGTCGTCCGGGTCCATCATGGCCAGCATCGACGATGCGTCCGTATCGGACAGGCCCTCGAGCATCTCGGTCATAAGCTCGTCGTCGTCGAACTCCGAGATGGCCTCGGCGGCCTGGGCGGTGTCGAGTTGCGCGAACACCTGCGCACGCAGGCGCGGGTCGAGTTGCTCGATAATGTCGGCAATGTCGGCAGGGTGCAGCTCGCCGAGCGTCTTGTGCGACACCGAAAGCTGGATGTTTTTAGTCGAACGGTCGAGCAGGTCCATGTAGGACCAGGCGATGATGTCCTCGCCGAGCGGTTTGCCCAGGTGCTTCATAAAGCTCTCGACGACATGCTCGAGTGCGGGGCTGATCGCGCGCAGCAGGCCGCGGGCGCCGACTTCGGCACCCAGCAGACGCAGCTGATTTTCGCCCGACATGGAAAACTTGATGTCGTTTACGCGCACGACCTTCATGCCCTGCGTGTCGACAATCTGCTTGTTGAGCACATCGCGGGCGAGCAAGAGTTCGGTCGGCTGCAGGTACGAAAAACGGATTTCGGTGGCCGGCGACTTAAGGTGTACGCCCGTCTCGTCGATACGGTCGACCCATTTGCGCCAGCTGATCATAAACGGCGTCTTGCCGGGTCCGCGGAACGCGAGCGACGTCACGTGCGGAAAAACTTCGCCGGTAGCAATGCCAAAATCGTTCACAACGCCGAGCTTTTCGCCATCGACGTCCAAGACCGGCAATTTGAGCATCTCACTCAGATAATTCACTGGTGCTCCCCATCATTATCCCTTCGAACTGCGGCCATGCCGGCACGCCGTCCGTGGACTTTTAGATATGTATACGCATGCGCGGGCGGCACGCCGCTCGGCGCTCACACCCCGTACATGCGCAAGAAGCACCTGCATGGGGTCATCGACTGTATGGTCGAGGTTTGGATTTCACCTGCAGCCTTTCTCTTGACCCTTGTTATCCGCAGTAACTATAGCATCAGCATCGCGCCGTGGCGCCAAATTTATGCTCCAAACATCGCAGGCATACCAAACGCTGACGCATCCGTGACATAGTCATTGGGGACGTTCTTACATGACTAGTCTGTGGTGTCGTCATCTTCGGCGAGCTGGGGGAACACGGCGTTTTTGGGCATGGCGGCCTTCGTCAGCGAGGTGAGCTTTTTGCTCAGCGATGTATCCGTCTTGACCAGATCGCTCAATGTCACGATTTTGTAGCCGTCGGCAATAAGCCCGTCGATAATCTGCGGCAGCGCCTCGAGCGTCTGCTCGGCACATTCATCGTTATCGGTCAGCAGCACAATGTTGCCCGGCGTCACCGAATCGAGCACCGTCGAGACCTGCTCGTCGGCACCGTTGAGCAGCCAGTCGCCCGAATCGATATTCCACGAGACCACGGCAGACACCAGGTCCATCGCATCAATCCAGTTTTGCTCGTCAAAGGCTGCGTAAGGAGCACGCAAAAGCATCGTCTTCACGCCGGTCGCGGACTTGATCGCCTCGGTGCCCTTCGAAACCTGCTCGCGCACCGCATCGCGGTCCTGGCCCTTGAGCGATTCGTCGTTGTAACTGTTGGAGCCGACCTCGCAGCCGGCATCGACAATCGCCTTGGCCGTGGCGGGCGAGGCCTCGGCCGCATCACCCGACAGGAAGAACGTCGCGGTGACGCCCTTTTCCTTGAGCACCTGCAAGATCTGCTTGGTCGCGCCGCTCGGGCCCTCATCAAACGTCAGCGCAACGTACTTTTCGTTGCCCTTGGGTGCCACGCTCGCGCACTCGACCACGCAATCGGTGGCGGGCACGACCTCGCCGCGGTCCTGCGTCTTGCCCGATTGCTCGCCGACCCACACCTCGGAGCGGCCCTGGATACCCCACGTCTTGACGTACTCGATGGCACCCGTGCCCTCGACCTTGAGCTTGGGCTCGATAACCGTCGCCTGGACCTCGTGCTTCTCATACGTGTCACGGCCGTCCTTGACCGTCACCTTCTCGCCACCCGTAAGCTCGCGGCTTTTCCACTTGCCCTGTTTTATGCGCTTGCCGTCCACCTTTACCGACAGCTTTTCGCCGCCATGGCGGGTCAGCACGCTGTCGTCAACGGCCAGCAGATCACCAGCGTCGTAGGTATCGGTCAGCTCCTGGTCGTCGATGAGATTTTGCAGCGTAGAGCCGACGCGCACTGCAGTCTCCTGGCCGTTGAGGACGACATCCACGCTGCGGTTGACGTAGCCCACAACGGCGGCGACAAACAGCACGAGCGCGCAGCCCACGGCGATGAGCGCATAGGGCAGGCGAGACGGACGACGGGGCGTGCGGCCGTTGCCGATGCGAGCGCTGCGGTCGCTAAAGCCGCGGCTATGGTTGAGATACATCGCGCCGGGCTTACGGTGACGCTTGCGCTGACCGCTGGGCAGCTGCCCCAGGTCGCGGCGCGCCGTTGGACGCGCACCCGAGCGCCCGTTTAAGTTAGATCCGTTTTGGCGCATGTGCCCTCCCCCATAAACGCAGCAAGCCGGAGCAACAGGTCTCCGGCTTGCCTCCCATCAATTGGTACGTCGCTATTTGCTGGCTTTCGACGAGCCCCCGCTCGCCTTTTGGTATTCGTCCTTAAAGGCCTTGAACATACCGCGCGTCTTGCCGAGCTGCTTGCCCAGCGCGCGACTGCCCTTGTCCACGGCGACCGAACCCTTGTCATCGAGCACCTTGGCGCCCTTCTTGACCTTATCGCCCACCATGACGCTTGCCTCGGCAGCCTTTGCGGCGGCGCCGCCCGAATACCCGAGCGACTTGACCTCGTCCGAAACGATCATCGCGCCGTCCGCATAGCCGCGCAGCATCGTCGGCGGCATCTGCGTGTCGCCCACCAGCACACTCGAGGCAGTGCCGGCGGTCACGTAGAACGTCTGCACGATGCCCGAACGCGGCTTGAACTCCACATCCGAGCAATAGCCCACGACATCGCCCGACTCCGTGCGCACGTCCATGCCAACCCAGATAATGCAATCGTCCAGGTTGATGTCGAGGCGCTTGGCCGCAGCGGCATCGTAGGTGCCCTTGACGTCGTCAACCGCGATGGCGCCCTCGTAGACGCCAATGGCATCGAGCGCCACAAATCGGTCGGGGCGCTCGATCATGCCCGCGATATCGGACTGGCGCACCATAAAGCCCACCACGCGCGTACCGCCCGGGGTAAAGACCGGAAAGTGAATCTTGCCGAGCTTTTTAGGGCTGCGCGGCGTGCCGTCTTTTTTGGTGCGCTTATCCTCGGTAGGCTTGCGATAGATCTTGGCGCCGACAAAATCCCCGGCGCGCATTATGCCTCTGTCGAAGGCTCCGCGGCCTCGGCGTCGGCCTCGACGGCGTTCTCGACCACGACATCGGCGGCGGGCGTCACGTTACCGCCCGAGATGGCGTCGTTGAGCTGCTCGCGCAGCTGGTCCATGCGCTCGCGGGCAAGGTCAACCTTGGCACGCAGGTCATCGGTCTTGGCGTCGACCATCGGGCCAAAATCGTTGACCGCAGCGCGGGCCTCCTCGGCACCGTGCTCGTAGGTGTCGCGCATGTTATCCCAGGCGTCGTTGGCGATATCGGCAGCCATGGCGCGGGTCTCGGCGCCCGAGCGCGGAGCCAGGGCAACGCCGATGATGGCGCCGGCGGCGGCACCGAAGAGCGCACCCGAGATAAAGTTGAAAGTCTTACCCATGTTCATTCCTCTCCTGCGGGCACCTCGGCGCCCACCGTTTGAATGCTGTCCATTATACCCGCAGCGCAGCGCTTGCCGTCTTGCTCATCTGCGTACGGTAAAGGCGCAGGTACATGATGGTGATAAGCGGATGAGCCTACTCCTGCGGCATGGCAGGCATGGCCACTGTAGCGCCCGGGTCCTCGCCGGCGCCGTCAACGAGCGGCAGCGCTCCCTCGCGCGCGGGGGCCACCGGAGCCGTCGCCGCGCCACCGTAGACGGCAGCGGGGGCCTCGTGGCTTTCGGCGGTCGCGCCCTCGGTATCGATTGCCTCCTGCGGCTCGTCGTCAAAGCTCGGGACGCCCTGGGGCTCCGCGAGCTCGGGCTCGGAAGCCGCCTCGGCAGGCGCCTCGTCGACAGGATCGACGGCAGCCTCGGCAGGCTCGACGCCCTCGGCCGTGTCCCCGGCCTCGCCCTCGGCGTTCGCGGCGGCGACGGCCTCGTGCGGGTCCTTGCCCTCGGCCTCGGCGCGCATACCCAGCACCAGGTTGCGCAGGCCCGCGACCGTACCGTCCACATCGGGAGCGGGCTGGTCGGCATGCAGATAGGCCCAATCCATCATAAAGGTCGCCGAAGACAGCGCGCCGATGGCCAGCGCGTCGTCGGGACACGAAAGCTCGACCTCAAAGACGCGCTCATCGTGCTCGCTTACGCGGGTGCGGCCGCACGAAATGCTGCCGGCAAGCCCGGTCTCGTTCATGAGCTCGACCGTCACGTGCTCCAGCAGATGGCAAAGCTCGGTCTGGCCCATGCAGTCCTGGAATTCGCGACCGGAATCGCCCAGGCACAGGTGCTTGGCAATTGCGGGTACCAGGTAGTACACGCGCGCCGTGGCCTCGATGTCCTCCGAGGTCATGAGCGGCATGCCGGGGTTCACCAGCACGTGCGCGCAGATCTTGTCCTCGCTGACGGTGACCTTAAGGATGTTGAACAGGCCTGCCATAACTCTCCCCTACTCTTCCTTACCCTACTCGTCGCCGTCGTGCGGGTCCGCAGAGCCCGCACCAGACGCCGTCGGCTCGTCTGCCGAGGGCTCGGAATCCTTCTTATCGGTTTCGGCCGGAGCAATCACGCGAATGAGCGAGATGCGCTGGCCACGCATCGACTGCACCTTAAACTTGTACCCCGCAACCTCAAACACCTCTCCGATGTCGGGCACCGAGTCGCAAAGCTCCAAAATCCAGCCGGCGATGGTCTCATAATCATCGCTTTCCTCGAGCGGCCAACCAAGCTCAATCGCGTCATCGCACGAAAAACGCCCATCGACGAGCCACTCGCGGCGCGAAAGGCGCGTGAGGTACTTGTTGTCGGGGTCGAACTCGTCCTCGATCTCGCCCACGATCTCCTCGACGATGTCCTCGATGGTGATGATGCCGGCCGTGCCACCGTACTCGTCCACGACCACTACGATCTGGTCGTGCGAGGTCTGCATCTCGGACAGCAGCGGCAGGATGTCCTTGGTGTCGGGCACAAAGGTGGCGTCGCGCAAAAAGTCGGCGATGGGCTGGTCGCCCTTGCCGTCGAGCGAAGGCTGAATCAGGTCCTTGATGTGCGCGATGCCGGCGACGTTGTCGGGATCCTCGTGATAGACGGGGATGCGGCTAAAGCCGGTCTGGCGCATGGCGGACAGCACGTCGGCGACCGTCTCGTCGTCCTCGCACATGGTGGTGTCCACGCGCGGCACCATGACCTCGCGGGCAACGGTGTCTCCCAGGTCGAAGATCTCGTGGATCATGCGCTTTTCCTCGTCGAGCAGATCGTCCTGCTCCGAGACCATGTATTTGATCTCTTCCTCCGAGACGTTTTGGCGGTCGTCGGCGCTCTTGATGCGCAGGATGCGGGCCAGGCCGTCGGAGCAGGCACCGGTCAGCCACACGAGCGGGCGGGCGATCTTTTGGAACACGGAGAGCGGTCCCACGACCTGCTTGGATACGCCTTCGGCATTAGCCAGGCCGATGCGCTTGGGCACAAGCTCGCCAACCACGATGGACACGAAGGCGACGGCGACGGTGATGATGACCGGCGCCAGGCCGCGCGCGACGGCGGAAAGCGGCGCGATGCCAAAGCTCATGAGCCACGTGGCAAGCGGGTCGGACAGGCTCGTCGAGGCGACGGCGGACGAGGCGAAGCCCACGAGCGTGATGGCGACCTGGATGGTGGCGAGCAGCTGGTCGGAGTCGGCGGCCAGCTTAATGGCGCGCTCGGCGCGCTTGTCGCCTTCCTCGGCATCGTGCTCCAACACGGCGCGCTTAGCCGTGGTGAGCGCCATCTCGGACATGGAGAAGTAGCCGTTGATGAGGGTCAAAACGAGGGTGGTGATAAGGGAGATGGTTATGTCCATCGGGAGTTTCTCGAACCTCCAAGATTCGGGACGTTAGGGTAAAACGTTGATGGCGGATAGGGCAATTGCGCTGGCGACCGAGCGGGGGCACGGGCGCTGGCGTGGTCGCTAGATTACGAAGAGGATCACCGCCATGAACTGGAAGATGCTGCCGGCGAGCACCCACAGGTGAAACACGCTGTGCAGATAGCGCACGTTTTTGGCGATATAGAACGGCACGCCCGCGGTGTAGCACACGCCGCCGACGGCGAGCAGGGCAAGCGCCACAGGGTTGAGCAGTGCCACAAGTTCGGGCAGCTTAAAGACAACGAGCCAGCCCATCAGCAGGTAGACCAGGCCACTTACCCAGTGCGGTTGACGCTCGCGCATAAAGCACTCGAGGGCGATGCCGATAATGGCGATGGCCCATACGGCAAAGAACAGCATAGGACCGCCGTCGTTTGCGAGCGTGATGAGACAAAACGGCGTATAGCTGCCGGCTATGAGCAGGTAGATGCAGCTATGGTCGATGATGCGAAACACGCGCTTGGCGCGAGCGGGCTGAATCGCATGGTAGAGCGTGGAGGCAAGGTATTCGAGGATAATGCTGACACCATAGACAATCGCCGCGGCCATGTGGGCCGGGCCTCCGCCGCGCAGGGCGGCGAATACGATCAGGAGCACCAGACCCGCGATACCCAGCAGGCAGCCGACACCATGGGTGACGGAGTTCATGATCTCCTCGCCCACCGTGTAGTGTGGAACGGCCGCGGTCTTGGGTCGCGGCTTAGAACTGTCGCTCGAATCGGACATGCCGGTTACATCCTCCAACGTAAAGAGTTCTCAACACTATATCAAAGCGTCTAGGTACGTGCGAAATTTGCACCATACGTGACCCTTTGTTTACCCATTCTTTGCCTGTTGACGCATCAACGGCGAACGTCCATAATGCGCTTGCATTAAATGTTGACGTATTAACATCTTATAGGAGAATACCGCATGGCTCAAAACGCACGTTCCCATCGAAAGCTCAAGATGGCCGGCATCGTTGCACTGGTGGTTGTCGTTGTGCTGCTCGGATTTGCCGGCAACTTTCTGTTTGACTTCGCGCTGAATCCCCAAGCGCCGTACACCATGAAGATGATGCAGGATAGCAAGAACGACAAAGAAGGCGAGCAGCCGGATGCCGAGGACACCGAGGCGCGGGCATGGTTTAAAGAAAATCGCAAGAGCAGCAGCCTCACCGCAGATGACGGAACCGAGCTCGCCGCTTGGTTTTTTGCCGCCTCGGAGAACACCCACGATTACGCCGTCTGCCTGCATGGATATACCAACGAGCCCATCGGCATGGCCCGATACGTCAAGCGATTCCACGACCGCGGCATGAACGTGCTCGCGCCTGCCGCCCGCGCCCACGAGCGCTCCGGCGGCGACTATATCGGCATGGGCTGGCCCGAGCGCCTCGATGTCGTTGCATGGATTGGGCGGATCGTTCAGGCTGACCCCGAGGCGCGCATCCTGGTCTTTGGCGAGTCGATGGGTGCAGCAACTGCCATGAACGTCGCGGGGGAATCTCTACCCGCAAACGTAAAATGCATTATCGAGGACTGTGGTTATACGAGTGTTTGGGACGAGTTTTCCCTGCAACTCAAGGACGTGTTCGGCCTGCCCAGCTTTCCCTTGCTCGATGTAGCAAACTTGGTGTGCAACGTGCGCGCGGGCTACGACTTTCATAAGGCGAGCAGTGTGGAGCAACTCAAACACGCGACGGTTCCCATGCTGTTTATCCACGGCGACCAGGACACCTTTGTGCCGTACAGCATGCTCGACCAAAACTACGACGCGTGCGCCAGCAAGGTCAAGCAAAAGCTCACCATCCATGGCGCCACCCACGCCAAGAGTGCGCAAGTTGACCCCGAGCTCTACTGGAACACAGTCAACAACTTCCTCGACGAGTATTTTTAGGCGAATAGCAACGTCTGAGGCTTTATCTGACCCCCTATTTTCGGAAGTATGCGGCAAAATCTGGAACTGCCGACCAGACCACAGTTTTACCAACAATTTATCAGGGGTTTTGTTGCCAAAAAACGTCGTGTGCTCGGCGGTCTCGAAATTTGCCGCATACTTCCAAAAAGCCGCCCGTGAGCGCTGTGCCCACGGGCGGCTTTTGCTCTACTTGCCCAGAAAAGCGCTTGATTTGTCCAATAACTAGGCGCTACTTGACCTCGATGAGCTCGTACTTGCTCGTGCCCAGGCCGATCTTCTCGGCGTGCGCGATGCAGGTGCGCCAGTCGGTGTCGGGATGCGTGATGCAGAAGGGGTCCTTGGCCTGATCGCCCTCCAGATGCTCGTGGTTGTGCTCCATCTTGGCCGCGCTATCGGTAAGCTCGGTGTTGGGCAGCGGCTCGGATGCCATGACGGCATCGGCACAGGCCTGGTCGATGGCGACCGGGTCGAAGCTCGCGAACATGCCGATATCGTTGACGATAGGCGTGTCGTTTTCGGGATGACAGTCGCAGTTGGGGCTGATGTCCATGGCGAGCGAGATGTGGAAGCTCGGGCGGCCGTCGACGACGGCCTTGGTGTACTCGGCGATTTTGCAGTTGAGCACGTCGGCCGCAGCGTCATAGCCGGGCTTGATGCAGTCCTGGTTGCATGCCGCAATGCAGCGTCCGCAACCCACGCAGCGATCGTGGTCGATGGCGGCCACGTGCACCGTGCGGGTGTTGCCGTTGGCAAGCTCGCGCTCGCGGGTGTCGTCAAACGAGATAGCGTTGTGCGCGCAGATCTTTTCGCAAGCACGGCAGCCAACGCAGTGCTCGGTCGCGACGTTCGGCTTGCCGGCGGCATGCTGCTCCATCTTGCCGGCACGGCTGCCGCCTCCCATGCCCAGGTTCTTCATGGCGCCGCCAAAGCCGGCCTGCTCATGGCCCTTAAAGTGGGTGAGGCTGATCACGATATCGGCATCCATGAGTGCCCGACCGATCTTGGCCTCGCGCACGTACTCGCCGCCCTCGACCGGGACGAGCGCCTCGTCGGTACCCTTGAGGCCGTCGGCGATGATGATCTGGCAACCCGTGGCATACGGGGTAAAGCCGTTCTGATAGGCGGTATCGATGTGCTCGAGCGCGTTTTTGCGGCTACCGACGTAGAGCGTGTTGCAGTCGGTGAGGAAGGGCTTGCCTCCCAGCTCCTTCACGACATCCGCGACGGCGCGGGCGTAGTTGGGGCGCAAAAAGCTCAAATTGCCCAGCTCGCCAAAGTGAATCTTGATGGCGACGAACTTGTTCTCAAAGTCGATCTGCTCGATACCGGCGCGACGGATGAGGCGCTTAAGTTTGTCGAGCTGGCTCTCGCGAGCATGCGTGCGCAGGTTGGTAAAGTACACCTTAGCGGGTGCTGCGGGTGCAGTTGCGGTCATAGATATATCCCCTCGGTCTATATGGCGTTACAGACATAGAGGATGGTACCAGTTAAAGCAGAGTTAAAGTCAAGTACGGCACCTAGTCATTGGGGACAGACTTAAATGACTACTCTTGGACTTTGAGGGCTTCGGCCAGGCTCACGCGCTTGATGGAGCGCGTGTGTAGCAGCACCACGACCAGGTAGGTAGCAAAGCCAATGCCGACGCATGCAGCCATGGACCAAGCGGGCACGTAAATCTCGATATTGCCGTTGTAGGCGAGCAGCATCGAGCGGAAGATGGCCGTGAGCGAGCCAATAATGACCGGCAGGCTCAGCACGAGTGACGCCACCACGCACAGCGTGATCGAGCGGATGTACAGATGCGAGATCTCGCTATCGCGATAGCCAAAGACCTTCATGTAGCTGATCGAACGGGCGCTGTGGTCGATCACCGCCTTGGTCAGCAGGTACATAAACAGCAGGAAGATAAACACCGCGAGCCCGATCATCATTCCGATCATTTTGCTCATCATGCCGATGAACTGGTCGCCCACGGCCCGCATGTCGTCGGGCGTGGTATCGCCAGCAAAGTAACGAGCATCGAGGTCGAGCTTCTCGTCGCTCACATAGCCGTTAAAGTAGGTGGCGTCGTTGCCGAACAGTTCGTTAAAGTCGTCGATACTCATATAGATATTCATGTCCGACTTGGAGCCCCAGGCACAGTCCTTGCCCGCGTACTCAAGGGAATAATGCTCCCCCTCGTACTTGTCGATGAGCGTGACCTTCTGACCCTCGCTCCAGCCAAACTTGTCGAGCAGGCCGCCGCCAAAGACGACGCGTCCATCGCCGACGTTGAGGTCTTTCCAATAGCGCGAATCGGATGAAATGCCGTAGACGGAAATCGTCTCCTCGCCATTACCATCGCCGCGGTCGTATTGCAGCTGGTAAACGGCGTATTTCTCGGCCTGCGCGATTGCGCCCGCGCCGTTGTCGGTCGTATTGACCGGGTGGATATCGTCGTTGTCAGTGTCGATCTTAGAGGCCTTGTCGATCAGGTCGATAGCCTCGTCACGGTCGCAGCCGAGGGCATCGGCAAGATCGTCAAGGCGCGCGTAGAGCGCATCTTTCTTGTCCTGGACCTTGGCAAGCGCGTCCTGCGCTGCGGTCAGGCTCTCGGCAGACGGAGATGCGGTCGCAGCATCGGCTGCCGCCTGCGCCGCATCGGCCGCGTCGTCAAGCTCGTCATCGGCATCCTGGGCGGCGGTGAGGAGCGCGCCGTCAACCGACTGCAAGCGCTCGAGTGCTGACCACTGCTCACGCTCCTCGGCAGTGCCCTCGAGCTCCAGTGGCGCCTTGAGCGTGTACTGGCGCTCGGCGACCAGGCTTGTCTCGAGGTTGTCCGCATAGTGCGTCATCGTGGGCAGAATCGCCAGGCCAAAGAGCAGTAGCAGCGACGCAAACGCGATGCCCACGAAGAGCGTGGCGAAGTTGCCCAGGTTGCGCAGGAAGATACGCAGGCGGAAGCGGGAAACAAAGCCCATGCGCTCCGACAGCTGCAGGCCGCGCTTGGTGCCAGACTTGCCGCTCGCCTCGTGGCGAAGAAACTGCAGCGGCGTCTTACCCATTTTGCGAAGCAGACCCACCAGCGTGATGAGGATGAGCGCGGCGGCGGGAACCACGGCGCACTTCACAAAGATCTCCCAGCTCCAGTACACCTGGAAGGGCGGCAGGCTGTACGAACCGTAATAGAGGCTGCGCATGGGCTCGGTAAAGAACACAACGCCGAGCGCAGTGCCCAAAAGCGCCGCGACCACGCCCACGATGGCGGGAAGCGCGAGGTAGTGCAGCACGATCTCGCGTCGACGATAGCCGCTGGCGAGCAGCGTGCCGATGATGGCGCTCTCCTCCTCGATGGTGGCGTCGGTAAGGACCACAAAGACAAACGCCATGATCACGATGATGATGTCGAGCAGCGTCATCCACATCATGGAGTCGCCGTCTACGTCGTCGCGTGCGTAGCCAATGCCCTGGTTGGAATCGGCGTCGATCAGATCGTCCACGCGTGCATCGGCATCGGTCAGCGCCTCGACCATATCCTGCTCCGCATCGATGCGATCCGCGGTGGGGAGGTCGCAATCGGTAAAGATAAAGGAATAGGTGTAGGCAGGCGCGCCACCGGCATCCTCAAGCGCGGCAAAGCCGGCGTCGGTGACCTCGGCCACGCCGTACGTGATGGTGTTCACCGTAAAGTCCGAATTGTTGAGGAACAGCGCCTGGCTATCGGGCTGGGTCATGATGCCGCAGATGGTGTAGGTTCGGTCCTCGAGCTCGACTTTATCGCCCACGGACAGGTTGTTATTGGTGGCAAAGACACGGTCGATTGCCACCTCGTCATCCGCCTTGGGCTCCTTGCCCTCGCTGTACGACGCAATGTCGACCTTGGTGCGGTGCGCATAGGTGCGCAGCGTACGCTTGGTGCCGTCGTCGCCGGCGGTCTTTTTGATGATGGCGTCGATGGAGAAGTTCTTGTAGAGCGTGACGCCGCCGACGTCGCCGGCTGCATCCTCGGCAGCCTTGAGCTGGCCTTTGGTGGCCTCGAAGGAGGTGGTCACGCGGCCGTCCTCAATCGTGTACGCATCGCGCATGTCGTCGATAAGGCAGCCGATGGAATGCGCCGCGAGCAAAAAGCCCGATGTAAGGGCGATGCTTCCGCACATAAGCAAAAAGATGCCCAGATACTTGCCGATATTGCGGCGCAGCTCGCGCGGGAGACGTTTTGCGAGAGGTGTCATGGCGCCGCCTACCAATCGAGCTCGGCGGCCGCGACGGGCGACTCGTTGAGCTCATCCTCGACGATGCGCCCGTCGCGCAGGCGCAGCACGCGATTGGCCATGCGCGCGATGGCGGCATTGTGGGTGACAATGATGATGGTGCAGCCGTAGGTGCGGTTGACATCCTCCATGAGCTGCAAGATTTCCTTGGACGTCTTGTAGTCGAGCGCGCCCGTGGGCTCGTCGCACAGCAGCAGACCCGGGTTTTTGACGAGCGCACGGCCGATGGCACAGCGCTGCTGCTGGCCGCCCGAGACCTGGCGCGGGAACTTGTTGCGATGCTCGTAAAGGCCCAGCGAACGCAGCAGGTCGTCGACATTGAGCGGGTTTTTGGACAGGTGCGCCGTGACCTCGATGTTCTCCTTGATGGTGAGATCGGGCACCAGGTTGTAGAACTGGAAGACAAAGCCCAGCTCACGGCGGCGATACTCGCCCAGGTCGGTAAGCTTGAGCACCGTGAGGTCGCAGCCGTCCACCATGATGGAGCCGCCGTCGGCATCCTCCAGGCCGCCGATCAGGTTGAGAAAGGTCGACTTGCCCGAGCCCGAGGGCCCCAGCATGACGCAGATCTCGCCGCGGTTAATGGACGTGTCGATGCCATCGAGTACCGTCAGGCGCGCATCGCCATCGCCGTAGTGCTTCTTGAGCCCCTTGACCTGGACGTAGGCTTGCTTCGCTGCCATGCTATCCCCCATTGTTAGCCTGTTGCTACTTTAATAGGGTAATAGTAAACCCGGGCGAACTATTTTCCAACCTACTCATTGGGGACAGACTTAAATGAGCGATTTCACTCATTTAAGTCTGTCCCCCATGAGTGCCGCCAGGGACAGCTCTTGCCAGCCCGGCCGGCGAGCCGGCGAATCGGCAAAGACTGTCCCCAATGACTAGGCGGAAAGGAGTGTCCCTATCTGCCGGCAGAAAAGGAACGTCCCCAAGTGACGGGTTGTGGCTAGGCGTGGGATTTGGTGCGCGAGAGGGCTAGGCCTACGGCGGCAATGGCCACGGCAAAGAGTGCCGTTACGCCCAGGTCGCAGGCGATGTCGCCCAGCATGGCAGACGTCAAATCCGAGGCAAGCGCCTTGCTGATCGCGTCGTTCACCCAATATGTCGGCACAAAGTGCGCCACCGTCTGCACGGCCGGGCCCATCAGCGACAGCGGCATCCAAGCGCCGCCCAAAAACGTCATGAGCATGCCAAGCAGGTTACCCACACCGTTGAGCAGCTCCTCGCGCGCACCCAGGCTCGAAAGCGCAAAGCCAACGGCCAGCGGCGTGCACGCCAGGGCAAACGTCGCCGCCAGTGCCAAGCACACACGCCCCACGCCGACCTCGGCGACCGCGCCGGCAAAGCCCACGATGCCCATCATGCTCGACACGAGCCAAATGCAGACGGTGAGCACGGCAGCGGCCGCGAACACGGCAAGCGAACGCTGGCGCTCGGAGACCGGGCCGGCCTCCATGCGGCGCACGCGCTCGGGCTCGTTCATGCCCGAGAACACCAGTCCCACCGACACGATGACCGACGAGATGATCGCGTATGCACCAAAGTTGAAATACGACTCGAGCGTGGCAGCGGCAGTCGAGTCGACCTTGACCTGCTCGACCTCGACTTCCGCGCGCTTGGCGGCCGCGTGCTCGGCGGCCCTTGCGACGCCACCGTTGGAGGCAGCGGGTTCAAGCGCCGCCGCAGCGCCCGCGAGCGAGACCCACCGCGAGGCCTCGGCAGACGAGAGCGCCGCCGCCATAGTGCCGGAGCCGTACGTCACGTCAAGTTTGGACAGGGCCTCCCCCGCACGGGCGGCTGCAACAAGATCGTCCTCAAACCCCTCCGGGATAAAGAACACGCAATCGGCGCTGCCCTTGGCGCTGTTGCTCTTGGCGAGCGCATCCGCAAGGTCGTACGTGTCGTCGCCGACGCCCGTGACCAGGTCAAAGCGTGAGCCCAGGTGCTTGGTAAGCGCCCGCGAAAGGTCGCTATTGTCGCGGTCGACCACGATCACGTTGGCATCGTAGGGCTTGTACTCGGTGAGCTGCGACGAGTTCCAGCTCACCGAGGCCGCGATGAATACGCCCATGAGCGAGATGAACACCGTATAGATGAGCAGGTAGAACGGGTGCGCCAGCGCCATGCGAAGCGCGGTCTTAAAGGTGCTCATAGCGGCTCCTTCCAAAGATCAGCGTAGCGGCGACGACAAACACCAGGGCCATCAGGACGAGCGCGCCGACGCGGACGGCGAAGGGCCCCAGGTCCTCAAAGAAATACAGGCGATTGAACATGTCGCAGATGAGCTTGACGGGGTTGAGCCAGCACTCGGCCGGGCAGGCGCGGGCGACATCGTCGGCAAGCGCCATCGCCGGCTCGCCGTAGAGCCCGGCAAACAGGGCGCACGTGGTGGCAAAGCCCGTGAGGATGCCCGACTTGGATGCCTTGCCACCCTTAACGGGAAGCGTACCCACAAAGAGCCCCAGGCCCGTGGCGGCAAGCGCGGATGCAGCACCGCCCAGCAGGCACAGCCCCTCGCGCCCGCCAAAGTCGACGCCAACGACTAGGCGCACGTAGCCAATCGCGACCGCCATCGAGGCAAAGGAAACCAGCCACGAGCCGACAAAGATGCCGGCCAGCGACGCCGTCTTGGAAAGGCCACCCACGCAGCGGCGCGCTCCAAGGCCCGACAGATTGGGCTGCAGGTCGACGACGCTCAAGGCGGCAAACTCGGCAGACATCATCGCGACCAGGCCAAAGAGCGCGTAGTAGTAAATGGTCGTGCCGTCGGGCGTGGTGCGCGTCAGGCTCACGCGGCGGGTTCCGCCCTCGAGCGACAGGGCGCGCGCAACCGCCTCCGGGTCGGCAAGGGCGGCCGGGTTGTCTTGGGCAATCTGGGACATGAGCTCGGCATTTTGCGTATACGAGCTTGCCACCGTCTCCAGAATGCTGCGATCGGTGAGCACCGACGAGGCACGCGAGCTGTCGTAGCTCGATAGCAGCGTGAGCTTGGGTGCGCCCGAATCGTCGACCGTATAGATGCCCGCGACCTCGCCAGCCTTAAGCGCACGGTTCGCGGCGGCTGCGTCGTCGCACTCGTGGATCTCGAGCAGCTGATCGTCGCCCTCCTTGGCAAGCGACGTCGCCACGTTCTTAAAGGACGAAGCGCCCCAGGCTTCGTCAGCGACAACGGCTACCGGCACCGGGTCGACTTTTCCGTCAGAGCTCAGGTTCGCGAACATAAACATGAACATCGTTGAAAGTGCAATGGGAAAGATCGCGCCCCAGACCCATGTACTCGGTCGACGCAGTAGCGTCTTGAGCGTGGTGATGATGGTGTTGAACATGGCCGCCCCCTAGTCGCGCAGCTCGCGGCCGGTGATCTCGAGGAACACGTCGTTGAGAGTCGGCGGCTCGCTCCACACGCGGCCGAGCGCCACGTCGGCGGCGCGCAACGTGTCGAGGATGTCGACCAGATTGTGCGGACTCGCTTCGCAGGTGCAGACGAGCTCGCCGCCGGACAGCTCGACCGAAAGCACGTGCTCGAGGGCGCGCAGGCGCTCAACCGTGGCGGTCTCGACGGCGCCGACCTCGACGGTCACGCGCTCGCCCATTTGAATCATGCGCTTGAGCTCGTCGTTGGTGCCCTGCGCCAGCACACGGCCGCCGTCCATGATCATGATGCGGCTGCAAATCTGCTCGACTTCCTCCATGTAATGGCTGGTATACACCACCGTGGCGCCCTCGTCGCGCAGGCGGCAGATGCCCTCCAGGATGGCGTTGCGGCTCTGCGGATCGACCGCCACCGTGGGCTCGTCAAAGAAGATGAGCTCGGGCTTGTGCGCGATACCGCAGGCAATGTTGAGGCGACGCGCCAGGCCGCCCGAGAGCTTGCCGGGGCGGAACTTGGTAAAGTCGCCCAGGCCAACAAAGTCGATCGCCTCGTCCACCAGCGCACGGCGGCGCTTGCGATCGCTAACGTAAAGGCTGCAGAAATAGTCGATGTTCTCGCGCACCGTAAGCTCGTCGAATACCGCCACCTGCTGCGGCACCACGCCGATGCGACGCTTGAGGTCATAGCGGGCGGGCGTCATGGGCTCGCCGAACAGCTCGATGGTGCCTTTGTCGTAGGCGAGCAGCTGCAGGATGCAGTTGATGGACGTGGTCTTACCCGAGCCGTTGGGGCCGAGCAGGCCAAAGATCTCGCCGGGGGCGATGCTCAGGTTAAAGTGGTCGAGCGCAATAAGGTCGTCATAGCGCTTGACGAGGTTTTCGACGTGGACGATGTCTGTCATGAGGCGGCCCTTCCGTTGATTGCGGCCCGGTACGATTGCATCATCGCAGGAGCCGCCGGCGCGCGCCAGTGAGCTTTGTCACGAGTGCGGGGCTTGGTCGCGTTGCCCGCCGGCGCCCCGCTTTGCCGCGCGGGAGGAATGTCACGGTTGCGTAGGCGGCGCCTCCCCCGCGCGCAGCATCGCGTACAATACCCGTATGAACAGGCTTTTCGACAAATCGATTGTGCTGGCGTGCTGCATTGCGGCCGCTATGGGCCTTACTGTGGACGCTCGCCTGGTCGCGGCGTTTTGCCTTGGCGTTATCGCCACCTCGCTGGCCGAGGTCGCACAGGGGGAACGCACACGCCGCACAAGCGAGGCCGCGAGCTACGCTTACATCATCGCGGCTGTCTTCGTGCCGCCGTTTGTGCCGTTTGCGCCCCTCGCCTTTTATGACATCGCGCGGCGCGTGCGCCGTGAACGCGTTTGGGTCGCGTTGGGCATTGGCGTCGCCTTTGTCTTTGCACTCATCGCGGACCTTCGCGCCGACGCGCTTACCGCCCGAACGCTCCTGCTGACCACCATCCTTTCGGTTGCCGCAACCTTGCTATCGCTACGTACCGCCCAGTTGGAGCGCGAGCAGCAGCGCATGCGCCGTACCCGTGACGAGCTGCAGGAACGAGCCCTCGCGCTCGAGGCGCGCAACCGCGATCTTGCCGATCGCCAGGACTACGAAGTCGAGCTCGCGACGCTCGCCGAACGCGCCCGCATCGCGCGCGAGATCCACGATAATGTCGGGCACCAGCTCACGCGCACCTCGCTGCAGGCCGAAGCCCTGCGCGTGGTCCACGCCGACGAGCCCGGTGTCGCCGCCGATTTCGCCGACGTCAAACGCACGGTTGACGAAGCGCTCCAGCTCGTACGCACCAGCGTCCACGCGCTCAACGACAACGCCGTCGACCTTTCCGTGCAGCTCAAACGCATTGTCGAAGGCGCGCACTCGGACGGCGGCCCGCAGATTGAGCTTGAAGTTATGGCCGAACATGCGCCCGCAAACGTCGCCAACTGCTTTGCGGCAGTCCTGCGCGAGGCGCTCTCCAACACCATGCGCCACGCTTGCGCCCGTACTGTCACCGTACGGTGCATGGAGCATCCGTCGTTTTACCAGCTCATCGTTGCCGACGACGGCACGGGCGGAGCCCAGGCAAGCGGTCGCGGCGCCGCGGAGGGCATGGGGCTCGCCTCCATGCGCGAACGCATCGAGGCGCTTGGCGGCACTTTCACCGCCGGCCCGCGCGCCGGTGCCGGCGGCTGGCGTGTGTTTGCCACCGTTCCCAAACAGCAAGGAGATGAGGGCCGATGAGGCTCATCGTTGTCGACGACGACCGCCTAGTGGTCGATTCGCTCAAGATTATCCTGGGCGCCCAGCCGCAGATCGAGGTGGTGGGCACCGGTGCCAACGGCAACGACGCAGTGGCTCTCTATGCCGAACACGCACCCGATATCGCACTGCTCGACATCCAGATGCCGGAGCGCGACGGCCTTTCGGCGGCACGCGAGATCCTTGAGCGTGATCCTGCAGCACGCGTGGTGTTTCTGACGACATTCTCGGATGACGAGTACATAGTGTCGGCGCTCAAGCTGGGCGCCCGCGGCTACCTGATCAAGACCGATGTCGCCGCCATTCCACCGGCGTTGGCGCAGGTCATGGACGGTAAACGCGTGCTCGAGGGCAAGGCGATCGAGGACATCGATTTTGACGGAACGGGCGTCGAGGCCGGCACGACCCGCCGGCCCGCGGCCTTTGTCAGCCTGACCGACCGCGAGTTCGAAGTCGCAGAGCTCATCGCCCGTGGCCTCGACAACAAGGAGATTGCCGCCACGGCATACATGGGCGAAGGCACCGTGCGCAACCACATCAGCTCGATCCTTGCCAAAATGGGCCTGCGCAACCGCACGCAGATTGCCATCGCCTACCTGCGAGGGTAATTACCCAGCGACCGACCGCCCCGGCAGAGTAAAATGGCTGTCACCGATTTAATACCATTTCGAGACTATGTCGGTTTACTACGATGAATCGCCCACCTTCGACCACAGCAAATTGCGCACTTGCAAAACCGCAGGTAGAGCGCTTGCAATATTTAGAAAAATGCAGTCATGGTCGGGAATGTCGAATTCATCGTAGTAAACCGACATAGTTTTGTTCGGGCGGCCCTGCACGAGCACCTCCACAAACCTCGCGGGACCAAAATGATCCCTTTTCTTCCGCCCGCGGAGATCGGCAGACAGGTCACGCGGCAGCCATCGCAAGGCCAAAATGATCCGTTTTTCTCCGTCCCCGAGGGATCAGGGGCTGGTACTGATATGGTGCCATTTCATAACTATGTCGGATTACGGGGCTAAAGCCGGAGCCCTCATCCATACCTTCATTTTTTCAAAAACGGCAAGCTATCTACCTGCGGTTTTATTTTCGTGGTCTTCGATATGGTTGGGGATTCGCAATCCAGTCCCGTAATCCGGCATAGTTTTATTCGTAGCGGCCCAACCGCGCGTTTAAGCGCGGGGCCGGTGGGGCATTTTTGCCCCAACGGCCCCTATTCCAGCTCTATTCCAGCGCTACTCCGACTTAGTTTCTACCGTGGGAGTCTTGTCCGCTGCGACTGGGGTGCGGGCGGTGTCCATAGTCAGACAGTGTTTAGGACAGCTTTCGATGCACTCACCGCACACCACACAGGCATACGGGTCGATCGACCACGTTCCGCCCTTGCGATCGACTGCGAGCGCGCCCGCCGGGCAGCGACGCGCGCACATGCCGCAGCAAATGCACACGTCCATGTCGTTGACGATATGCCCGCGCAGGCGCTCGGGTGCCGCGAGCTTTTCCTGCGGATAGCACACCGTGACCGGCTGCTTGACCATAGAGCCCAAGGCCGTCTTGGCAAATGTCAGCAAACTCATGCCGCGCCTACCTTTCCGTGCAGCTAATGCAGGGGTCGATGGTCAGGATAATCATGGGCACGTTGGCAAGGAGCACACCCTGCAGCGCATGTGTCAGACCCGCCAGGTTCTGCGACGTCGGCGTGCGCACGCGAAAACGGTCCAGGTTCTTGGTGCCGTTGCCGCGCACATAGTAGTACGCCTCGCCGCGCGGCTGCTCAATCACAACCTCGCCGCGCGCGCCGTCGGCCGGTGTGAGCTTGGTGCGCCCGCCGATACCGTCGTGCGGGATCTTGCCCACAAGCTCCTTGATGATGTCCATGGCCTGCGTGACCTCGGCACAACGCACCTGGCAGCGGGCATAGCAGTCGCCGTCGGTAGCAACGATGGGCTCAAATGCTGCCAGGCCTGCATAGGCACCGTCGCCAAACATGCGCACGTCGTAATCCACGCCCGAGGCGCGACCGAACGGGCCGACCATCGACAGATTCAGCGCGTCCTTCTTGCTGATCACGCCCACGCCATGCAGGCGCTCGCCGCAGCTATTGTCGTCCAAAAACGTATGCACCAGGGCCTCGTAGTCGGGACGCATGGCATCGAGCGTCTGGACAATACCCGCCAGCTCGGAGTCCTCAATGTCGTGCTTAAGGCCGCCGATCTCGTTGATCGACAGAATCACGCGACCACCGCACGTGCTCTCGAAGATCTTGAGAATCTGCTCGCGCAGCGTCCACGAACGATAGAACAGCGCCTCGAAGCCAAAGGCATCGGCGAGCAGGCCCAGCCACAGCAGATGCGAGTGGATGCGCGAAAGCTCGTGCAAAATGGTGCGGATATACTGCGCGCGGCCGGGCACCTCGATGTCGAGCATGCGCTCGCAGGCGCTGGCATAGCCATAGCTGTGGCCCACGGCGCAGATGCCGCAGATGCGCTCGGCGATGTAGCCAAACTGGTGCATGTCGCGCTTTTCGGTGAGCTTCTCGAGTCCGCGGTGCACAAAGCCGATCTGCGGAATTGCCTCGATGACGCGGTCGTCCTCGATCACCAGGTCCAGATGAAGCGGCTCGGGCAGTACTGGGTGCTGCGGGCCAAACGGAATAACGGAGCGATGTGCCATGGACCTTACGCCTCCTTTTTCTGCTTATCGCGGGCGGCCTTGGCGGCAAGCGCCGCGCGGACCTTGGCCGCTTTCTCGGGATCCATGGCGGCGAGCTTTGCCTCCATCTCGGCGGCCTTGAGCGCGGCCTTCGCAGCAGCCTCATCGTGCTGAGCATCGGAGCCGGCAGCCGCAGCGGGCTGAGCGACGGCAGCACCCGCAGCATCGCCAGCGCCCACAGCGCCCTTCCCCGCGGCGGCCGCGGTAGCGGCAGCCTTCTCGGCCGCGGCCTTGCGCGCCTTGGCCTCGGCGGCCGCGCGGACTTTCATGGCCTTCTCGCGCGCAGTCTTCACCTCGGGCGTGATGACGCTCATGGGTTCGGCAGTCGAGACCTGGTAGAAAAAGCCCTTAAAGTCAATCTGCATGTCGGTAATGGCAAGACCAAACAGGTCGTGGGCCTCGTTCTCAAACGGAAACACCGCCGGATAGTACGAGCTGATGGACGGAATCTCCTGGTACTGGTCGATACCCTCGACCACCAGGTTCTCGATCGCATAGTTTCCGTCCCGCGCGATCTGCTCTTGCGCGGCGCGGACGTTGATAAACGTATAGACCAGGCGATACGATCCGTCGTCCACACAGCGCTCGGCGTGCATCTGCACAAAGCGCGCGCCGACGCCCTTGAGCGCCTGGACATGCGACAGGAGCTCGTCGATCCCGACGGTAGTATAGATAGCCTTTTGCATTACTCGGCCTCCTTTGCAGCGGCGGGCGTCTCAGCGGGCGCGTCGCCAGCGGCGGGTGCGGCGGACCTGGTGGACACGTTGGCCTCGACGCCGTCACCGGCACCATCAGTCCCGGCCCCCGCAGCCACAAACCCGTCCTCGCCCAGCTCAACGCCACCGTCCCAGGTCGCGGCGCCGCCCACGGTAAGCGGATCGCCGCCGGCGCGCATCACGGCCTCCTTCTGGTCCAGGATGCCGCACGCCTCCACGATGGCATCGATCACGGTCTCGGGGCGAATGGCGCACCCGGGCGCGTACACGTCCACGGGAATCGCGCGGTCCACGCCGCCGATCACGTTATAGGCATCGCGGAACACGCCGCCCGAACACGCACAGATACCGCAGGCCACCACGCACTTGGGCTCGAGCATCTGGTTGTAGATCTGGCGCACGACGGGCAGGTTCTGGGCATTGACCGACCCCGTCACCAAAAAGATGTCCGCATGCTTGGGGTTGCCGGTGTTGACCACGCCAAAGCGCTCCGCATCGAACAGCGGCGTGAGCGAGGCCAGCACCTCGATATCGCATCCGTTGCAGCTCGAGCCGTCGTAATGAATAACCCACGGCGAGCGCGACATTTTATGATCCATGGATGCCGCCTCCTAAATAAACACGTCGACGAGGATGGGCATAAGATTGAGCAGGCCAAACACCAGCGCCACGCCCCATCCGAGCTTAAAGCAGCTGCGCCAGGTGCTGCGGGCAAAGGTGTTGTCGATCAGTACCTCGACAAAATACGTCGCGGCCATCACGACCAGGGCCACGACCCAGCTCACCGGGTTGTCCCAGACAAAGAACATGCCCACCCACATCAAAAACAGCACGGTCTCGCACCAGTGCATAAGGGTCATCTTTGCCAGCGTGCCGCCGCTCATCTCGGTGGCGACGCCCTGAACGATCTCCTGATGCGCGTGATGCGAGTACGAAAGGTCAAACGGCGACTTGCGCAGCTTGATGGTGAGCACCGCGAGCAGCGCGAGGAAAATGGGCGCGCTGTACACGATGATGGGGGCCGACTGCCCCGTCACGGCGATGGAATCGAAGCTATCGGTGGCAAGGTACAGGCCCACGCTCATCAGCAGAACGGCGGGCTCGTAACTCATAACCTGCAGCAGCTCGCGGTCGGCGCCAACCTGGGCAAACGGGCTTTGCGTCGAGGCGGACGCCAACACCACAAAGATCGCGGCGAGCGTCACCATAAAGGCGCACAGCAGCGTGTTGGAGCCCGACACAAAGATGCCGCCGCCCACGACGGTAAAGATGAGCGCGCACGCCATGTAGGTATCGTCCATGGTGTTTACGCTGGCAGGGGCCTTGCTCAGCAGCTTGGCAACGTCGTAGAACGGTTGCAGCAGGCGCGGGCCCACACGGCCCTGCATGCGAGCCGAAAGCTTACGGTCAACGCCGTCGATCAGGCCGCCCACAAGCGGCGCCAGCAGGGCAAACGCCACGGTGCCAATAAAGATGCCCACGACACCCGAACCTTCAAAATACTTGCCACGCAGCACCGAGGGCGCGCTCATGGCAAGCCGCTCGGGCCCAATCCACGCGCAACACAGCAGCGCAAACAAAATAATACTGCAGCACACGACGCTACCCGCGGGGCCAATACGCTTCTCGCCAAGGGCGTCCTCCGAGTACCAATTGCGCTTTTCGGCCTTTACCTCGTGACCCATCGAGCCGCGGAAATGGCGATATTTGTCGGTTCCCACGCCCGAAAGGTACACGTTGACGTGCGGTTTGTTGCTCACGCGGAATGAAGTCAGCAGCACCACGGCGATAAACGCCACGATAACCACCATCAGATACATGGCGTCCTTGCCAATAACGTACGGCACGCGACCAAACACCATGGCCAGGTAAGGCGACACCAGACCGCTCGAGATGAGCGGGAAGGCCACGCAGCACAGAATCAGCAGCGCGGCGATGGTGTTGAGCGCCATCCATTCGGTCTTATGGACATTGACCTCAACGTTTTGAGCCGTGGGGTCGACGCCCGAAAGCTTGGCAAGCCACTTGCCCCAGAAGTAAAACGTCGCAGCCGAGCCAAAGGCCAACACCATGATCATGAGCACGTTGCCGGTCTGCGCGAACGCCACCAGGGCGCCCCACTTGGACACGAGCATGCCAAACGGCGCCACAAACATGCCCATGATGCCCAGCATCATCAGGCGCGTCAGGTGCGGCATGCGGCTGAACATACCGTCCATGTCCTCGATATTGCGGCTGCCGATATGATGCTCGGCCGTGCCCACGCACAGGAACAGCAGCGACTTTGCCACCGTGTGGAACAGGATCAGGAAGATGGCCGCCCATACGGCCTCGGGCGCGCCGACACCCAAACAGGCACTGATGAGGCCCAAGTTGGAAATGGTGGAGTACGCGAGCACGCGTTTGGCGTTGCTCTGCGAGATGGCCATGAGGGCGGCGAGCAAAAACGTGATAGCGCCCACGCTCGTGACCATAAAGCCAGTCACGGGATAGATGGCATAGAGCGGGCTGAGCTTGACCATCAGAAACACGCCGGCTTTGACCATGGTTGACGAGTGCAGCAGGGCGCTCGTGGGCGTGGGGGCAACCATGGCACCCAGCAGCCAAGTGTGGAACGGCATCTGTGCGGCCTTGGTGAGTGCGGCGAGCGACAACAGGATGACCGGCATCACCAGCAGCGCGGATTGCGCGGTTCCGGCGCCGGAAAGCTCGATCACACCCGAGATGGTCAGCGGCATACCGTTAACGTGCAGGTACATGAGGCCGGCCAAAAACGCGATACCGCCCAGCATGTTGAGGATGATCTGGGTGAAGGCGTTCTTGATGGCCTCGGGCGTGCGCGTATAGCCAATCATAAGGAACGAGCACACGGTGGTGATTTCCCAGCCGCAGAACAACCACTCAAGGTTGTCGCTCGTCACGATGACGAACATGGCCGAGAGGAACAGGAACATAAGCGCCAGGAACTGCGGGCGACGGTCGGGCGCGGTCTGCCCGCGCAGCGCGGCCTCGTGCTCGTCGTGGGCCTGGAAGTCCTTCATGTAGCCCAGGGCATACACGCAGATTAGGCTGCCGACAATGCCGACGGCGAGCACCATGATCACGCTCATGTAATCCAGGTAGAGCGGCGTCGCCGTGACGGCTTCGGCCGCGGGCAGCGTCATGGCTGCAAAGGCGAGCGAGCCCACCAGCTGGACTATGCCGAGCACCGTGGTGAGCACGTTCCTATATTTGTACGCGTTGTACAGGATGACGGCGCACAGAATGACATCGATGGCGGAGCTGATGATCGAGAGCACATGCGAGGTGTCGGAGGCAACCTCAAAGCTCTGCGGGCCCGCGCCAAAAAACATGACGGCGACTACAACTGTCACCACCATAATGATGCCGGAACCTATGAGCCCCACCGCATCGCGGGCGCGGTCACCGTGCGCGAGCAGCATGCCCAGCGCCGGTACCAGCGGAAACAGGGTAAGGAAATACAGTAGCGTCATACCATCACTCCCCCATGCAAAAACGCTGCAATTGTTTAACGTTATAGCTCAATTGAGGAGTAGCGGCGGCGGGTTTTCGGTCAACTGGGGAGTTTTAGGCGTACGGGGCAAGGAGTCTGTCCGCATTGGAGCAGAGGGGCGGCAAGAAAAATGCGCCCCTGTGGGCGCACCATCCCGTTCGCTATTCCGCCTTTTTAACGCGCGGCTTGCGACCGCGCGGCTTATCGACCAGCGCGGACTCACCGCTCTCGCGATACTGGCGGCACCAGGCCTTAACCGAAGACTCGCTGGGAATCCCGTGCTTGATCATGGCCTCGCGAACCGTCAGGCCGTTTTCCAGACGGTCCTTAACCACGGCGAGCTTTACGTCGTACGAATAGGTGTGATGACGAGCGCCCGCATTGAGCACGGCGTCGGCACCGCCCACGGCATATGCGCGGGCCCACTGACGAGCCGTGGCCTGGGGAATGCCAAGCTTTGCAGCGAGGGCGCGGTGACCGACCCCCTCTTGGAGGATCTCGACGGCGCGCTGCCTAACCTCGGGCGCATGCGTGCGGGTCCTAGTTGCTTCCGACATACCTGCCACTTCTTAGCCTTAACCGTTAATCTGCTTTCTTACGTGCTTGTTAGATAGTAGCATTTTGCTGTTCCCGCGTAACAGTTAATTGAAAATCGCAACGGCGGCATCTGGGTATTTGCCATTCATTTGCAACAGTTCTTTAGGTTTTATTTACGCAGCTAGTTGGCTCGCGGCTCATTGACGGTGTTTTACCAACCAGATTGGTATCTTTTTGTTTGGCTGGTATGGTTTGTGCAATTATTAACCCCTCGTCAGTCCGCACCTAACATGTCAGCTTTCCACTTGCTTCCCAACTTTCCACTTAACTTTCCAGCTTTCCACCTTAAGTGGTAAGTTAAGTGGAAAGCTGGAAAGAAGTTGGGAGACCGAAGCATGGGCGACGGACAGCCCTACTTCGCGAGTCGATACCGTTGTCGCGGGCTGCGCGGAGGCTCCATCGCCTCAATCTTGCCCGCACCAATCAAGCCTTTTATGTGGTTGGAAACGGCGCTCCTGCTCAAACCCGAAGCGTCGGTGAGCTCCTTGGTCGAAGCCGAAGAATGTGTTGCCAGGTAATCCAAGATTGCCTCGTCCACATGCCCCACAGACGTCACCTGTTCCGCCCGCATTATCTTTCGCTTATCGAACGTCAACGAAAAAGAAACTGTCGAGTTCTTTGGTTCGGGCGGCAACATGTTTGCCCGCTCGAGCTGCTCACCTATCTCCTGATAACCAGTGCCGCGATTTTCGACCACGTAGCCACCGTCTGGGTACGGCGTGGTCTCGAGGATATTTGAAAGGAACTGGTTTCTGGATGACGAAACCCCAGAAACTCCCAGCGAATCGATCGTTACGTCGCCGTACAGCCCGCCGGGATTGAGAATCTCGACGCGGTCGATATACAGGTTGACCTGCACTTGTGAGCCGCGCGCGGCGGAAGAGTAGTCGCGGTGCATGAGCGCGTTCGCCACCGCCTCGCGCAGCGCCACGGGCGGATAATCGGGCACATCTTTCCGGAACGCGCCCTCGATAACCGCTGCGTTTCGGGTGTTTCTCGCAACGGCGGCAAGCACGTCCTCAATCATGAAAGGGATCGGACCCAAAATGGTCTGAGAATCCACAAAACGCTTGTTATCACTTACTCGCTGCGTTTTTGTGGTCCCGGGGTACGCCGTAAAGGTCACATTGAGACGTGGGAAGAACTTTTGCGGAAACCGTCCCATCGCGACAATTGCAGCAAGCGTCGGCACGATTGCGTCGTCCACCCTTTTGGTCACATGCAGGTCAAGGAGAATCTCATCGTCGCTTCTGGTGCCCAAAAGCCTAGGGTGTAGCTCGCGCTGGCGTTTTATAAACCCTTGCAAAAGATCGGCGTCAAGGTCATCGAGCGTGGCACCTTCGACCGGCTCGTCGTCGTATGTAGGCTGAACATGCCCCTCCATAAAGCGATCGATTTCGTAGGGAGTCATGCGCCGGTCGCCGTCGCCCGTACGGATAAAGGACGAATCGTACATTCCGCGTGCCGCAATATAGCAGGGTTTATCGCGTGGATGCATTTCTTTGATGCGCGCGCAAAGCACCAGCTTACCCTCGAAGGGGAGCACTTGGATATCCGGCCTCACAACGGGCGTCAGCTTTTCACATGCAGAAGAGAGGGCGTCTTGCATCTTGCGGGCATCAAAACCCTCGACGGGCATAAACCCGTTCTTTTCGGAAATGCCGAGGATGATAAAGCCGCCCTGCGCGTTGGAAAATGCCGAAAGCGTCTCGACGATGCTTTTGGGGAGCGCGCCCTTGGCTTCTTTTACTTCGTACTGCTGGGTGTCGTTTCCTATTGTCCGCAGATGATGGATGACCTGCGCCAACCACTCCTCATTCATGCCGAACCTCCCAACTTTCCAACTTTCCACCTAACTTACCAGCTTTCCACTTAACTTTCCAGCTTTCCACCTTAGGTGGTAAGTTAAGTGGAAAGTTGGAAAGACGGTTGGGAAGCTGAAGCAGCGGCAGTCCGAGCGAGCAGGAAAAGAGGCGGCAACTGGGTGGTTGCCGCCTCTTTGCGTGGCTAGTTGGACCCGTGGGGAATGCCCTTGGTGTTGATGCGCGACAGCGTGTACGTCACGTAGTCGGAGTTCTTATAGCCTCCGAGGTTGCTGACATTGACTGGCGTGTCCTTTATTACACCGTTATCGGACATATTGGCCGTTAGCACCAGACGATAGTTGGCATAGGTCTGACCAGCCGTCTCAACATCGGTGTTCACCTTAACGCGGAAGGCATGCTTAAAGGCAAGGCTGTTACCGTCACGCGTGGCAAACGTGTCGCCAGCCTTGGTGTCGGTAAAAACGTAGCTGCTGCCACTCAACGAGCCCGCGCCCAGCTTGTCGCTACCGAACACCGTAATGTACTTTGAGATATCGCCGACCGGAGCATAGCCGTCTTTACCCCGGCGCTGCAAGCTCAACGTATAGGTCACCGTGCTGGCATTGGAGATCATGGCCTCGGCGCCCGTGAGCTTGCTCAGGTCGTAGGTACCCACCAGAGCGATCTCGCCGTCAGCGGACTTGAGGTCATCGATGTTGATGCCCAACTGGGATTTCTTAGACGCCTCGAGCGCGATGGTCGATGAGCCCACATCCATACGGTAGTAGCCGGCGCCGCCATCGTTGTATGCCGAGTTGCTACTGGTGCTGAGCGTGTCGGCATGCGTGGAAAGGTACGCGCGGTAGTTGGGTTTGGTGTAGCGGTCGGTGCCGCTGTTCTGCGAGGCCACGATACCCGCCTGGCAGGCAGGCTCCGTCATGGTGAGCGCGGCCCTCATGGTAACGGTGAAGGCGTTGACATGGTTCTTGGCGATCTCGCGCAGGCCCGACATGTCGATGGGATTACCCTCAGCATCGGCAAGCACCAGTGACATGTCGCCACCGTTCGCAGTCCAACTAAGGCCCGACACCACTGGGGTCTCCTTCGTGCCGGCCAGATTCCAACCCGACCCGCCCCAGGTGTAGTAGTTATCACCCACCTTAACGTAGAACTCATACGTGCCCTGCGTGCCCGTGGGGTATCCTACCGAGCCCGCGATGACGCCATCGTGATAGGTGACAAGCGACGAATCGAGCTGATAATACAGCGCGTCAGAGCTCGTGTATTGCTGGCTCGAGTCAAACGTCACGGTGTCGCTCACGTTCATGGAAAGCGAATAGGTGGCTTCCTTGAGCTCCATCCGGTTGATGCTGTCCCTGTTGTCGACGAGGTTACGCTTGTTGTCAACGAGGCTGTGCGTGTAGTTTGATGCCACGCTATAGGTCGAGGGCGTATTCTGGTGCCCATCCTCGGCAGCCTTGCCGTCGGCTGCTTTCTTGCCTCGCAGCAGGTAGTTGATGTGCTCGTTGAGGCTCGTGTCCACCGTGGTGGCGGTGTAGCCGTTGACGCCCACGGACCCCGCCGGCGTGCGCACCACCAAGTAGAAGTTTTCGCTCTTGGGCTCTTCCTTATCAACGGAGAGGGTATAGAACGTGCCCGTCGCGTCGGAAGAAGTGCGCGCGCGGTAGTACGCGCCATCGACCTTGGCGCCAGCCATCTTCGCGAGTTCGGCCTGGCTCTTGTCCTTGACCTCGTCATCGGCGAGCTTGACCCAAGCGCCGTCCTTGTCCTCCTTGGCCTCATCGGCCTTCACGCCCACGATTTCGCTCAGCCACGGTTCGGTGTAGTAAGCCTTGTTGCCAGCGTCCACAAACTCGGTGAGCTTGACTGACGTCGCGCCGCCCGTGCCCACCGTGTAGTGATATTCGCGGCTGTTGTTGGCCGTGTCCACGAGTGTGAGCTGTGTACCCTCGGGCAGCGTGGCACCGAAGGTAATGCTCTTGTTGAGCGGACCCATAGAGCCGCCGGCTTCGAGCAGCGTGTTCCAGCCGTAATCGACCGGCTTGCCCCGAGCGCTGCCATAGGTCCAGGTAAGGTAGCCGGTCATGGTGTCGCCGCTGCTCACAAGTACGTGCTTGTCGTATTTTGTCGCATAGTCGGCAGCCTTGAAGTTCGCACCTTCGGAGTAGGTGGCGGTAAAGTCGATCTCGAGCATGCGCTTGACGATGATGGGTACCTGTACACGATAGCTCTGGCCGGCCTCGCTAAAGGTGACCGTAAGCAGCGTGAAGCGCCCCTGCTCATTGTCCCAGTCGGTGCTCGCGCGGAATGCCATAGAGCTCGTGCCATTGTTGAGCACCTTGAGCGTGGGCGCTTGCGAGGCGGCTACGTCCTTGACGAAGGTGCCGTTATCGGCGAGCGAGAAGACCTCGGCGGTGGCGGTCACATGCGCGGTGCTGCCGTTGAGGCGGCAGGCATCGGAGAAGCCGCCATTGGTCACGATGTTCAGGTAGCTCTCCACCGTCGTGGTATCGTTGCCCGGAATCACGAGCACGGGGAAGTCAGTTTTGGCCTTCTTGTCCGAAGTAATGTTGTTAGCGTTATAGGTGCTACGCGAGCTGTCCGCGCTATAGGTGCTCGTGTTTTGGTATGCGCCGGCATCATTGATGCCGGCGATGTTGGTGTAGGTGTAGCGGCCGGGAACGCGGGCACCCGCTTGGCTTTGGATGGTCGTCGCGGTGTCAATGGCGGCGCCGTCGCCAAACAGGTAGCGGTCGGTGGTGTCGCCGTCGGAGGCACGCACCGCCATCGTGCTCACGGGCCTCGTGGTCACGTACGGACTCGTTGCCGTGGTAGCAGTATCGCCTGCGCCGTAAAGCGTTTTGTTCTCGTTGGGCGCGGCAGCCGTGCCGTTGTAGTCGCCGAAGGCAATATAAGTTTTCTCGTTAACAGCAGCCGTATTCGTATTGGTCGTGTAAACCATCGGCGGCAGGTCGCTCGTGGTCTTGCCACTACCGGGCTTTACTTCCACGCCCGCTGCGGAAAGGCTGTACTTACCATCCCCCGTGTCAACCTCGCCCAAGAGTACGCCCTGGGTTTTGCCCGCATTGTAGCTATTGCTGTCCATGAGCACGTTTAACAGATGGAACTGGCCGCGCCCGTCGCCCATAATGCCGCCGTTGGACCTTTCGCTAAACGTGGTGTTGGATACCTTTGTGTTGGTAACGTCGATGACGACGGATCCGCTGTTACTCGCGTTATTCGCGCCCAGCAGACCGCCGCTCCAGTTACCCTTAATCGTAGCGTTCTCGATCGCGATGTTGTTGCAGGCTATATTCACATTGCTGAAGAAGTAGCCGATAAGCCCGCCCGAGCATTTGCCGGTGCCGGCGATGCTGACATTCTTGACACTGCAGTCGTCGAACCAGTACTTGTTGGGGCTACCGCTACTCGTAACCTCACCAATCAGGCCGCCCGCATTGTAGATGCTATTGTTCGTTCCGGCCTTATCGCCGATGACGGCGTTCTCGGTGCCGTTTCCGCCATCAATGCGCACGTTGCTCATAGAAATAACGCCGCCACGGGCGCGTCCGACCACGCCGCCGGCGCCCATATGGTCATCGGAGTTCGACCCGGTGGCTAGCACGTTTACCCCAGAGATGACTGCCGTGCACGACGACTGGGCCGCTGTGGTGGTGCCGATGTTGGTGTTGACCGAGATATCGCTTCTTTCGACATAGCCGAGCACGCCGCCCACGTAGGGCACTGTCCCTGTGGCAGTTATGGTCGAGTTTTTGCCAACGGTCCTTTCGCTCACCCCTGTGCCTGCGGTTGTCCACACACCGCACGCCGAGGCGACCGTACCCACATAGCCACCGACATTCTTCTCGCCCGTGACGTTAAGGCCAGTGTATGAGCAGTCATAGAGATACGCGGGGCCCCACCCGTCCCCGAACTCGACCATATAGGTTCTGTCTTCGCTCGTAGTTCGTCTGGCGCGGCCCGAGCTGCCAAGAAGCCCTCCTACGCTCTTTGCGCCCGACACGGTGCAGTTCTTCATCTGCACGTTGCGGTAGATGCCGCACGTGCCGTCGTCGTAGTTGGCCGTTGCACCCGCCAAAAGGCCGGCACCGGTAAGGTCGTTCGGCGCCTCTCCTGGTTTGGCTTCGCCGTTGGTGTCGATATAGGTGAGCGCTACGTTGCAGTTGCTAAAGGTGAGGTCTTTGACCTGCGCGCCGTCGTTCGCGGTGACGCTCTGCCCCACATTGGTGGAGGTGAACATCACGGTGCTGAATAGACCACCCACGCCCGAGACCTTATAGTCGTCGTCGGCGTATTCGACGACGCCGTAGGCGGTGCCTTCGGTACCCACCGTGATGGTGGCGCCGTTACCGTCGATCGTGGCTACGTGCGGCGTAATACGGTCGCGGTCGGTGCCCGGCTGGTTCGAATTGCAGGCATTGGAATAGTAGCGGCCGTTTAGGCCCACGTACCCCGTGCCGTAGTCGGTCATATCGTAGGTGTCGCCCTGCTTGAACTCCAAGCTCATGCCGATCGATTTCGACGCGCACACATAGCCCGTTTGGTAGTCGGCAGCGTAGGACGCCACCAGGTAGGGCGAATTTACATCGTCATCATGGTCGAGCGGGCCGTGCCACCTCTGCTTGCCGGGGGCCTTCTGGTCGTCGTTTTTGGCGATTTCGAAATCGCCGGCAGCACTCTCAGGCTTGCCCACATTTGCGTAGTTAGCATTCCGTACCTTGCCATATTCCTTGTTGCCAAACAGGTAGCCGCATATCGCCGGGTCTTGCGAATCGCTGCCCCAGTAAGCCTTGGAACCGCGGAACACGCCATTATTGGAGTAGTTGGTATGTGCCGCGCCAGCACCCGCACCCGAGCTGATGATGGCCGAGAGCACCAAAAGGCCCTGGGCGTTTTTCACCATGGTCACAGGAGCCTCGGCGTTAGTGCCGAGGTACTTGTTGTCGGTGCCCGTGGTGGTGACACAGGGGGTTCCTTTTTTTGTGAGCTCGTTAATCTGGTAGTTAGCGTTACCGTTTTCAACCTTACAGCCCTCGCTAAAGGCATAGCCATCAATCACGCGACCGACGTAGGGATTGTTGTAGAGATCAAAGTTGCCCTTTCCCAGACCACGAGATTTGTCACCAGTTCCAGCACGCCAGGAAGATTTTCCGCTTTTGTCCATATTGCGGAAAATCACGCCGCCACCCGCAATGGCACCGACGTAGCCACCAATGGGAACAAGATGCGGCTTGTCGCCACCGCCCGTGACGGTAAATCCCGTTGTAGGGTTTTCGGCCGTCGTCCCATTAACGACCACGCCATCGATAATGTTATCGCCACCAAGGATGCAGCCGACAACGCCACCGAAAAACGCCGTCGGAACGCCGTCGGCATCCTTGGCAGAATAAGTAATAGTCGCCGACGCGTTCACATAGCGAATATTCAGATCGCGCACCACGCTGCCGTAACTATAGGGAATAAGGCCGCGAAGCGAACCCTCGTTATTCTCTATCTTGATGGCTGCGTTTTTATTATCACTGCCAAAGTTGCCAACGATGACGCCCCTAAACGGGTTGGCCCTATTTCCAAAACCGCCAAACGATGCGCCGTCGAGAGTAATCGTATTGCCCTCAGTAGGCTCGATGCTGTAATACGCGCTCTGCATATAGCGGTGCATGGTTTCGTCGCTCAGCGTCTGCGGGGAATTGGTCGACGCGTCTCCGGTCTTCTTCTCCCATTTATTATCGGTACCGTTCGCCTGCTTGTAGACGTACGTAACCTCATTGTCGGTCGAGTGATCGCTGCTGCGGCGAGTGCAGAGCCTACCCTGGTCGGCGACAATGGTGACCTCCCAGCCGTCAAGCGCCGTCATGTTATTAATGTAGTTGCAATGGCATTCATCTCCGCCGCGTTTGTGACGGAATAAGGATCGCCGTAGGTACCACATCCCATTACCAGCTTTGGAATGCGCTGGTTGACTTTAATTTCGTGATACTGGACGCCATCCTCGGTGGCTTTTCCCTTGTAAACATAAGGAAGGTAGTCACCGAACCAAGGCCTGACGTCACCGTCCTTCTTACCATCAACCGTCACATAGCCGCTCACGGCACCATACGTCGCTTCGTCGTAATACCAAAGCTGCTTGCCCGAGTACTCCTTGTTCTCGGCATCGATTTCGCTTCCGTACGTCACCATTCCGGCATTGGCATCGGCCTTAGTAAAGGTGTAATCCGCAGAGCCCGTGCCCGTACTTTTGTAGCCAAAACTCTCCAGCAGGCTCGCATGGGTGAAAATCGTATTGCTATTTTGGCTGGGCAAGCTGATTCGCTCAAACTTCGCCGTCACCTGATCGGCCTCACTGCCTACACCAAGCTTTCCGAACAGCGACGTAGCCGCCTTGGTGCCACTCGTGTACCCAGTAGTCTTGATATTCTTCGCGTTCAGGCTCACGTACTTCTGCATCTCGTTGATGAGCAGAGGCATATAGGCGTTAGCGTCCGTGGCGCTGTTGGCGCCGTCGACAATCAGATTGTTGAGTGTAAGATCATCAATTGAGATCTTTCTAATCTTGGTGCCATTGCCGTCGCTGGACCCATACACGTAGCGGCACACGAGCGCGCCCGATGAGCTTCCGCCCGCGCCAATAGCGTCAGTAGAGCTCTTTCCGTCATTGATAACGGGCCCAACGGTACCACCCAAAGTGACGTTGCTTACTGTGAGATCGCCGTCTGCCACCGTTTGAAAAAGACCGCAGTGCATGTTCTCGTGCTGGGTGGCATCGGAGTTTAGCTTGTTGCCATTCTGCTCGGCCTTGATCTTGGAGTAGTAGAAGGTGATGGCCGCATTATTAACCGTCACCTCTCCGATCGGTTGAGTGGGATAGTAGCTGTAGCCGGCCAAATCGATTGTGCCCGTTATGGTTATGGAATCATCGAGCCCTGTCGTACCATCGGGAACGATTGTCGAACGAATACCGGCGGGAGCATAGCAGAAAGCAGACCATAAGAGCAGCTTGTCCGCTGTATCGATTTGACTGCCACTAAAGCCGCCTTCACAATTCTTAGAGGCTATGTCGAGGTTGTAGAAGTAGCGGGTATTGCCGTTCGTATTCTGGCTTCGACCGAAAGACGAGCGATTATGGTAGCTGTTGTCTTTTGTGGAATCGCCGTCCATGTCCAGCTTGTTTTTCTGTGTGTGTAGCGAAACGACCGTGTTCCAGTCGGCGTCCATGAGCTTGCTGCCGTTGTTTGGTTTTACACCGCTGCCAACCCATTCATCGAAGGACGTTACGCCCGACGCAACGATGGCCCCCTCGCCGGTGGGCACCCTATAGGCGGTATCCCAATAAGCCCTGTCCTCCAAGTACAGGCCTAGGTAGCTCTCGACGCCATATGTCGTCTTATCATCCACCTTGCAGCCGCGGCAAACTAGAACGCCGAGCGTCTGAGCGGCGCCTGCATTAATCTTTGTGCCCGAGAGATCGATGGCGTAGTTGTTGATAATCCAGTGACCGCTGGCTGCGTATACAAGGCCGCCAAGCTCCTTGGAATCATCCACAGTCGCGATTATAGAAGCGTTGGTCGTTTTCAAAGCATAGGAGTTTTCACTCTTGTTAATGTTGTCATCTCCGATAGTTACGACCGCGTTGCCCCAGCTATAACCCAAGAGACCGCCCACGCCATTGAGCTTATCGCCGTTCTTTCCGACTCCCATCTTGAACGAGTTGAACGAAAGGCCCGTAATGTTAACGTCCTTTTTGGCCGAGTTGGCTATTGCCCCATCAGCCCCATAGGTGCTCTGTGCGATGCAGCCGATAAGACCGCCGACCTGGGCAATCTTGCCGCTGGTGCAATTGCCGGTTTCGATTGATCCGGCGACTTCGAGGCCCGCAACATTGAATGACGAGCCATAATCGCCCACATAACCAATGGCGCCGCCAATGCGACTATTGCCGTTAAGCGTTTTAGTTGCAGCGATGGTCGCTTGAGCCCTGCTGTTATCCTTAAACGCAACCGTAGAAGCCGCCGACACGCTGCCCGCAATACCACCAATGTTCACTTCGTTGCCGAACGTATCATCACACGCGATATTCGTTTTGCACGTTACGCCAGACAATGGCAGGTTGCCGACGATGGTACCTGCAAGCGACCCGGCATCGATAGCCGAACCGTTATCAAACTTCATGGAACCAGCGATTGTGACGTTGGAGATGGTTGCGCCGTTGACGGCCGCGAACAAGCCCAAGCGGCCGTGGCGGTAGATTTTGCCGTTGCCGTTGCTCGTGTCATTGCCGTCGAGCACAGCTTCACCACGCTTGCCGTACGGCTCGCCGACGGCAAGGTTGATTGTGCCGTTGCCATTTGTGCCGCCGCCGTTCAACGTTCCCGAGAAAACTTGCGAGCCGTCTGCACGATCCTGCGTGAAACCCGTCAGGCCCGTGCCCTTGAGATCAATAGTGCCGTTCACCGTAATGGTCGAGGACTGCAAGATGTTCGGGTTGTTTTCGGAAACGCCCTCGACCATGGAGTAGTAGCCGTTGGTTTGCCAGGTGATTGCAAGTTTGGCGAAATCCTCAACAGAGGTTAGGGTGTAGGCACCGTTAGCTGCCGTCAGCGAATCCGGCAAGGTCAACTTATGAGTGTCCACATCAAGCTTAATGAAGTCGCCGCCCAGACGAATAACTTCGCCGTAGGTCGCGATGTCGTCCGTCTTCGAGGCAGTATTGCTACGTTTGAAGGTCCAGCCCGCTGCACCCTTGTCAGCGTCAGAGCCATCGCCGACAGCAAAAATCAGCGCGTTGTGATTCTCGTATACGAGCTGGCCCGTCGTGCTGTTTTCGGCAAAACTTGCGCCCGACAGATCCGTGATGCCGCTGAATTTGATTACAGCATTCCACGCGGAGCCTGCAATTCCCGCGGCACGGTTGCTTTGCGCCTTACCGATAGGATTGTCGCTTGTAAGTTTGAAATCTCGCACGTCAAGGACATTGCGCGCGTCGACAACGCCCACGGCACCACCGAACTTTCCGGCGTCCGTTCGCGCCGAAGCATCTCCCTTGCACGCAACCGTCACGCCGTCGAGCACAACGGCGACAGGCTGCGAATTGGAGTCCGCGCTATCGCCAACATAGCCAACAACACCGCCCGTATCGGACAGCTTGCCCGCAAGTTCAAACTCAATTGAGCACGTTTTCTTATCCGCATCCTTTTGGACCACAAAGGCGCGCAGCGACTCATCGACGCCTTTTGCCGTCGCAAACACCTTGCCGACAAGGCCGCCGTAGCTGCCGTTGAAGCTAACTTCTTCCGGTAAGGTGAACTTGCTCTTATACGTTCCGCCTTGCACCACGATGTCGCCATTAGAAATATCGGCCACACCAAAAAGGGCGCCGGCGCGTTGCGATGCACCAAGCGTCACAAGCTTGCCCAGGTCGAACATATTGGGCTTAACGATAAATCCTTGCGCAAAGCTCACGTCGCCGATGACGCCACCGGAGCAAGCGCTGTCTTTATCGCCGACGTTGCACGCCGGCTTAACCGTTACGCCATCAGCGATGTTGAGCGTGAGGTTGGTGGCCTTACCGATAAGACCGCCCGCCGCGTTTTTACCTGCGACGCTCAGCGCCGAGACATCGATGCCAGTTGGTAGGGCGACGGTGGCACCCTCCCGCGCCTCGCCGATAAGACCCCCCGCGTTGGCATCAGCGGCTGTCGCGTTGATAGTGGGGGTACCGTCGAGTTTGTCCGGCAGGGCGAGGCCCGCAAGCGTAAGCGATGCTCCTTCGGCAAGGGTGTTCACAAGCAAGCCCATGTTGCCTGTGCTCGATTGCATATCGATCGCCAGGGGGCTGTTCGCGCTTGTCACGTAGGTTGCGTTAAGCGTGAGCGCGCCCGTGACCTCGCCCACAAGTGGCGAGGCGAGCTTGCAGATGTCCTTTTCGGTATCGCTCTTGGGCGTGCCCACGGTTACGGTGGCAGCAAGCGTCTTGTCCGCGCCCGTGACCTTTGCGGCCACGATGGGCTGGGCATCGGTACCCTTCCAGGTGAGCTTTACGGTGCTGTTGGCGTCGCTGAGCTCGATGTTGTTGAAGAGCGTCTTGTTGACGGTCAGGGTCCTGTCGCCGAGGTTGAGCGCGCCTTTGAAAGGGTAGGCATCGCTGCCGAAGCCCTGGAACGTGAGGCTACCCAGGCCGTCCACGATCTCCGCGCCGCACACGTCGAAGTCGATACCGGTCGAGCCACCTTTGGAGATGTTCGCGTTCTGGTAGATGGCGGGATCGGTGTTGGAGATGGCGATAAGGTCGGCGTTGGACTCAAAGGTAATGGCCGTGACGGCGCCCAAGTCGTCAGTGATGACATTGCCGTCACCCAACGCGTGCCTGAGATCCTCGACAGTAGCGATGGTGGGGGCGGTGTTTGCCTGATCAGCAGCATCCGCGTCCGCGTCATCCGCTTGTTCTCCGTCAGCAGCACCCTCATCGGCAGCCGCATCGTCTTGGGACGCGTCGCCCTCCGTTGGGGTATCGCCGTTAGTGGTTCCATCGGTCGTGGAGTCCTGTGATTCGCCAGCGTTGGTAGAACCGTCGCCGCCCTCGGTAGCGCCAGCGTCGGCGCCCGGAGTCGTTGCGACATCATCAGATGTAGTCTGGTCAGCATCTTGCAGCGCGGTGGCCACAGCATCCTGTACGGAGCGCGCCGTGTTGCCCGCGGCGCGCGCGGCGGAGACGGATGCCTCCATGACGGCGTCGAGCTCTTGCGCGAACACCTCCGTGGAGGGCGCAAGCGCCTGGAAAATCATGATCGCGGTCAGGCATGCGGTTGTTATGCGCTTTGCCGTTCTCATCTGGTCCTACCTCGTTCTATCTCATGCCCCGTGCGGGGTCTCAAAATCACAGATTGCGGTTGGCCTACGCAGCCCTGCACGTAACACCGATGTCATCCAAGCTGCCGGGCGCGGCATCCGTCGAACGGTAAAAGGTAATAATCTCCGACCCGGGATCCATGGTGAACGTAACCGACCTTCCATCAAAGGTCGCGTCGGAATGATTCGTCGCCAAAAATGGGTCAAGCTCAACCTTGTCGTCCCATGTAAGCTTGATTTTTGTTGGCGCGCCCGTAACGGTCGCGCGATAGTTGTAAGCGTCGAAAGCGTTGATATCCGAGTTCTTGTCGACCCACTCGCCCGAAACGCCCGAAGCCGTTACCTCTGCACGCTCGGAAGGCGCAATCTTGGCGGCGAGCCATTTAAGATTGGTGCCGGGGCTATTGGAGCCGACCTGGGCCTTAACGGTGAAGGATGCTTTGTTGAGGTCCGCCTTGGAAAATGTAACCTTATAGGTATACATGGTTGCCCTGTTGGCAGGGAAGGAAAGGTCGACCGTGCCGCCCGCCGTCAGCGTGGGCGAACCGCTTATGCTCCAAGCTTTCGTCGTTCCCGTCGCCTTCACGCTCAGCGTCGCGTTAACGTCCTTGTCGTTGACCTTGTTCTTGTCGCCCAGCAGATGGTTGTAAATGCGAAAGGTAAAAGAGCAGTTTTCCCCACTCGTGTCGGCGATGACGCTTCGGACGGCAATACCCTCATCATTCAGCGTCTCATTCGTGTAGCCCGTAAGCATGTCCGAGGCAAACAGCGCCTGTGACGTGCCCGAGACAGCGACCGACTTAAGGAAGTCGCCCGCCAAAAAGGCCGTGTAAGTAAGGTGGGTACCCGCCGCAATCGCGACGGCGCATAGCAGCACCGCAACCGCCCACAGGCGCTTGCGCATTTTGGAAGCAGGGGCCGCCGACTCTACGCAGCAAGGCTCTGCCTTAGAATCATCCACCTGCGCAAAGTGCTTGCCAACAGGCCTCGCGATTTCATTTTGCTCTTTCTTGTCTTTTCGCATCTGGCGCCCCTCCCTTCTTGTTATTAGTTGCCACTCGCGCCGCGAGCAATTAGATAAACCATGTCGGTCTCTTTGACGTTGGAGACCGTCTTTCCGTTTACGGTCACAACGCCCGGATTCCATGTGCACTCGATGATGAAGTTCGTGGCGGCGTTGGCTGTTTTGCCATTCCAGCCATCGAGCCCACTCCCTGCGAACTTGTGGTACCGATACAGCGGACGGGCGTTTTTCTGGACATTCACGTACGAGCCGTACGTCGGGTCGTTTGCCTCAAGCTCTTTAGCCAACGCACTTGTCCCGTCCGCGGAGTTGATAAAAGCAAACTCAATCGGGGTGCTGCTCTTCTTGCTCCATGAGTAGGTGCGGTTGAGCCCGTCGAGGCCGACCACAGTGCCGTTTTTATCGTTCGGATTATTGACCGTCACGTGATACACGTTGATTGTCAGCCCCGTGATATTCGTTGTGTTGGCAATCTGCAGCTCAAACGCTTGACCGCCGGCAGCGGGATCGCCATTGTCGCTCTGCACACAAAACGCGCGACGAACGGTCACGGTGCCGTCTATGTTTTTAACATCGCCCCGTGACTCGTCATACGAAATCTCGATGGGCTCGATGCTCGTCTGGTTGGGACCCATGATCTTAAGCTGCGCGGGCGTTTGGATCTTGCCCACCGTAGACAGACTTTTGCTGCCCACAAACCACGAGAGCGACAAGCCGATGATAAGAGCGATTGCCGCCAGCAATATCAGGACCGCAAGGGCCTGTGCGCGGTGGTTTTCTATCCAATTGCGGGCATCGCCGAGGCGCGTTTGCATGGTGCTCATGAGCTCACGCCCTCCTGAGCGCTAATTCTAAGTTGGATGTATTTGACCTTATTGCCGATCTGCTCGTCGGCATTGTTGTACAGCGCCGAGCAGATGGCGGTGTCGCCGAAGGATATGTCAGCCGAAACCGCAGGAGCGTTGGCGGCACTCGTGCCGTTTGCCGCGCCATAGAAGTAGTTCGCTTTATGCGCGTTCATATCTGCCTGCAGAGCGCCGTAGTCAGACTTTGCGTCGCCCGCCGCCGCAAACAGGTTCTTGTAGTAATTCGTGTTGCCGGTAAGGACGAAGTTTTGGAAGTACTCCGGCCACACCCAGTACAGGCTGATGGTGACGGGTTTGTTCGTTGGCTTGTTCACATCGCCGTTTTCGCAAAATTCGCACTTGCGAATCTCGATCTTGCTATCAACCACGCGGCCCGAGTAATACCCGTTCTGGTCGCAGCTCGTAAAGAACAGCAAGTGGCCTTTGATCAAGCCAAGGAGCGCCTCCGCCTCGGGCGCCAGCGTTCCCCCGTCCCCAACAACGCCAACAGTGTTCGTGACCTTAAGCAAGCGCGACAGACTGATCGTGACCCCGTCCAGGTCACTCACCAGCGGCTTCACCGTAAATGTAATCTTGCCGCGAGCACCCGGGTACAGAGAGCCCGCGGTCTCGTTGTTGAGGTTGGAGCCGAGCGTTACCGTCATGGCGTCGGTCGTATCCAGGCCATCGATGGCATACTTTTCCTCGGGCGTGCGCTCGGAGCGCTCGTAATAGCCCACGTGCGCGCCGGACTCACCCTCGCCCGCGGCGGTCAGCGTGTACCGATCCGCCTTCGCCCCGATCGTACCCCCCGTGGCGCTCACTCGGTTATTCGCGGCAAACCAGGCCAGACACGCAAAGATGGCAACGATGGCGGCCAACACAAACAGACCGCTCACCAGGAAATCCTTCCAGAAATCCTTGAGGGTCCGCACGTGCTCGTCGGCAGCTTGGCGGTACTCGGCCGCCGTCTTGTGCTGCTGGAGCTCGCTATGTCGGTCCATGCCACTCATCGCTTACATTTGCCCTGCTTGCGGGCGTGCCATCCTTTCCGCTCGGTCGCGTTTATCCGTTGTTCGCAGGTAGAGAATTCAGGCAGAATACAACACCATACGATAAGGTAAAAGAATAGCATTGACCTGCGGTTCGCTCCACAACGCAAGCCTTAATGATGTCTTAAAAGTCAAACCCTTGGTGCAAGGGGGCAGGTTACTTCGCACCAACATGGTGCAAACAAACCTGGCCCCCTTGCACCAATCCGTGGCACCGGGCAGCGGACACACGGCGTGCCGCCCCTTAACACCCCAACGCGCGAACGGGTATCACGTAGATACCGTCCTCGACCTCGCGGGCGTACTCACCCACCCCCACAATCACGGCCATAAACTCCGGTTCGCGTGTGCGTGAACGAGGATTTCCACAGACCTTCTTGCGAACGCGCTTGAGGCTCTCGACGCCGGCGCTCGCTTTATCTTCACTCACCTTAATCTCAAAGGCGGCCCACCGTCCGTCGGCTAGCTGCACGATAGCATCGCACTCAAGGCCCGAATCGTCGCGATAATAGCGCACGGGCGTGCTATCCAGCAGGTCGAGCGAACGTGCGTAGACCGAAAGGTCGCGTATGACCAAATTCTCAAACACCAGACCAAATGTCTGCCAGTCGGCAAGCAGCGCCTGCAAGGACATACCTAGCAAGGCGCAAGCAAGGCTCGGATCTGCCAGATAGCGCTTGGGCTTGACGGTAAAGCGCCGTTTGTCGCGCGCGGCGGGAACCCAACCGGGAACCTCCTCGAGAATAAACATGCCTTTGAGGGCATCCAGGTACCTGCGCACCTTGGTCTCATCGGCAAACGCTGCGGGTTCCTCCTCGGCACCGAACATATCCATAAGAATCGTTTTATACGTGGTTGCCTGTCCCAGATTGCGCGCGATCGATGCGGAGACTCGACGAGCAATATCGGGGTCGAGACCGACCGCCGGGAAGCTGCTCGAAAACGTGGTGTTGAGATATTCGCGAGCGATGAGCTGGGCGTCAGCCGAAACCATATCGATCGCCTCGGGCCAGCCGCCGCGGCAAGCGGCTTCGACAAGCCCCGGTGTATCGCCATCGCACCGGCAGGGCTCAAAACGATGCTCAAACAAGCCCGCCAGGCTCACCTTGCCGTTGGACTCACCTGTCTCGGCAAGCGTCATAGGGTGCATGCGGACGCGGCCGATGCGGCCAGCTCCACTATGCGCGGGCGCCTCCGCCTTTGAGCCAAACGCGGGCGTGGCGGAACCCGTGAGGATATAGGCGCCGCGCGTACCCCGGGTGCGGTCAACCTCGTGTCTAACGTAGTCCCAAATCTGGGGAACGCGCTGCCACTCATCGATAATATGCGGACGGTCTCCCAGCAACATCATCGCTGGGTCGGCACGCGCGAGGTCGAGATTCTCGTCGACATACGAGGCGGACGCCCCGTGCTCGAGCGCGGCCCACGTCTTGCCGCACCACTTGGTGCCCGCAATCTCGACCGCGCCAAAGACACGAAGGTAGCGCTCGATTTGCGCATCCACGATACGTGGGATGTATCCGTCCCGATGTAGCCTCTCGCCCGCCATGAGCCACCCCCGCAGATTTCCAGTTCCTGCTTTCTGATTCTTCTATTCCACTGTAGCAAATTTGGATTTTCGGGTGGTTGCGATTCGGATTTTCGTGTTCATATAATTCGGATTTTCTGGTGCATGAGATTCGGATTTTCTGAACCCGCTGGTCAGGGGCACCTCTTATCGACAAAAAGGCAGGGAGCACCGATACGGCACTCCCCGCCCACTCAATACGCGATAGCTTTCTCGACTACAGCTCGTTGGCCGCGTGATATGCCGTGCGGATGGCGCTGGCAATGTCGGCGGTTCGCTCGCCCGAGCAGTCGCCCACGCAGGTCACGGGCACCGTCACGCCGTCCAGGTCAAACGCGTTGGCCTTGGAACCCACGGCCATCACCACGTAATCGCAGGCGATCTTCACCGGCTCCTCGGCGCCGTCCTCGGTGGTGCGAATGGCCTCCACGCCCTCATCAGTAATGGCGGTCAGGCGGGTCTTCACGTGCTGCTCCACGTTATGCTCGGCAAAGTCGCTCATAATCAGCGGCAGAATGGTCTCGGACTCGCCCGCGGCAATCTTATCGAGCATCTCCACGATCGCTACCTCGCAGCCATGCTGCAGCAGGTACTCGGCAGTCTCGGTGCCCACCAGGCCACCGCCAATAACGGCGACGCGGCCCGTAAGCTCCACCTTGCCGGCCAGCACGTCCCAGCTCGAGACAACCTTCTCCGAATTGGCACCCGGAACGGGGATGACCACGTCGTGCGCGCCCACGGCCACAATCGCGGCGTCGGCGGCGTTGAGGTCCTCAGCGGTAGCGGCATGGTTGAGCTCAACCTTCACGCCCAGGCCGGGCAGAATCTTCTCGTAGTACTCGACCGAGCGCATGATCTCGTCCTTGCGCGGAGGCGCGGCCGCCAGCACAATCTGGCCGCCCAGATGATCGCTCGCCTCGTAGACGGTCACGTCGTAGCCGCGCTTGGCCGCCACGCGCGCGGCCTCCAGGCCGGCAATACCGCCGCCCACCACGGCGATCTTCTTATCGCCCTCGCCCGGCTTGATGGCGATGGTCGCCTCGTCGCCGTTCTCGGCATTAAGCACGCACGAGATGTACTTGCGGTTTTGAATCGCGTCGACACAGCCCTTATTGCAGTTGAGGCACTCGCGAATGGGCTCGCCCGTGGCGGCCTTCAGCGCAATGTCGGGGTCGCACATGAGCGAGCGGCCATAGGCGACGATGTCGGCAGAGCCATCCTCCAGGATCTTCTCGCCGGCCTCGACCGAGACCACGCGGCCGACGGTTGCCACCGGCACGGAGACCAGGGCCTTGACGCGCTCGGCCACGGGCAGCGTCCAGTTGTAGGGCATGGCGCCCATGGGCGGAATGGTGTCGCCCATGTTGCCGGTGTGATTTGCCTGTGCAACCTGGATCATGTCGATGCCCGCGCTCTCGAGCAGCTTGGCAAACTCGCAGGCCTCGTCGGGCTGCAGGCCGCCCTTACCGCGCGGCGTGCCGTCGGGGTTCTCCATGATCACGGGGAGCTTGTACTCCACCATCAGCTGCGGCGCGGCTTCCTTAATGGCAGCGACGACCTCGAGCGCATAGCGAACGCGGTTCTCGAACGAGCCACCGTACTCGTCGGTGCGCTTGTTGAGGATGGCCGAGCACAGCGAACCCACCAGGCGGTCGCCGTGGACCTCGATGGCGTCGATTCCGGCCTGCTGCGCGCGAGCGGCCGAGGCAGCGATAGCCTCCTTGATCTGGGTGAGCTGCTCTACGCTCGCCTCGTTCACGAAGTGCTGCATATCGTGGTGCAGCTTGGCATAGGCCTGTTTGCGGATCTCGTTGGACTCGGCCATCTTGGCGGCAAAGGTCTCCTCGTCACCGGCGGCCTTGGCTTCCTGCGCGGCCTTGGCGGCGGCCATGGATCCCATGACCATGCGGCCGACGCCGGGCACGTCGTACTCGGGGTGGAACAGCTGCAGCGCGACCTTGGCACCGTGCTTGTGGACGGCGTCGGCCAGCGCCTTAAACGTGGGGATCTGGGCGTCGGTCGCCAGCTTGGGCGTGGGGCTTGCGGTCATAACGGGAGCGACGTCGCCGATGACGATGTAGCTCACGCCGCCACGGGCCAGGCGCTCGTAAAAAGCCAGGCTACGCTCGCCAATGGAACCGTCGCGCTCCTCGTAGCCGGTGGTAAGCGGCGGGAACATAATGCGGTTCTTGAGCTCAAGGGGGCCAACCGTAATGGGCTGGAGCAGCTTGGATGCAGGTGCGGTCATGGACATTCCTCTCTTGTAGGCGCGGCGGCGATGATGCCACGTAGTTGTCTAGAGGATATGGCATGAGAGCACGGCGGCACAACGAAAATCGGCGAAAATCAGGTGACGGCAGGTGGATGGGACGGGGCGGCCCGTCGGTTTGTCTCAATCTGTAACAGTTACTCGGCAAAAACCGGGTCTTGCTGTTACAGATCAAGACAAACGGGCGCGGTCCGTCGGAAAATCTCGATCTGTAACACTTACAGACCAAAAACGACCCTAGATGTTACAAATCGAGACGAACAAATTCGGTCCGACCAAACATCTCAATCTGTAACATCTAGGCCCACTTTTGGCCCCTACCTGTTACAGATCGGGACAACGGGAACCGTCCCAACAAAATGTCTCGATCTGTAACATCCATCGGCCAAAAACGACCCCAGGTGTTACAGATCAAGACAAACCAAACCCGCCTGCTAGAAAATCTCAATCTGTAACAACAACTCGGCAAAATCCGTCCCTCGTGTTACAGATTTAGACAAACAAAGATCGTCCTGCCGAAACATCTCGATCTGTAACACCTAGCCGCCCAAATCGGGTCCAGATGTTACAGATCGAGATTTTGTTTGGGAAGTTGAGAACTGGGTCGAAAACATTGATCCGCAATAACAAAAAAGCTCGCCGGCTAGGCCGACGAGCTGCAAGTTCTTGGTCGCGGGGGCAGGATTTGAACCTACGACCTCCGGGTTATGAGCCCGGCGAGCTACCAGACTGCTCCACCCCGCAATGTCTGGGCGCCTCATGTGCGCAAGAAAGAATATTACGTGGGAGTTCGGTAAACAGCAAGGAAAATCTCGTAGAGCATAATTCCTTCATATTTAAACCCCTCAGCCCATATCACCGTGAACAAATCGCAGCCTAGCGCCGTCGGCGGCGCGTATACAATGGTGCGCGTCCTTTTACGCCGACACCTGGAGTAGACATGCTGCTCGCTATCGATATGGGAAACACGCAGACGGCCATGGGTCTGTTTGACGGAAACGAGCTGGTGCAGTCGTGGCGCATGCCCACCGACCGCTCCTATACCGCCGACGAGATCCATGTGCGCCTGATGGGTTTCTTTAAGATGTACGGCCTTTCGCTCGACGCGGTCGACGCAATCGCCTTTGCGGGCGTGGTGCCGCAGCTCTCGCGCGAGTGGCACGCCGTGGCCGACCGCATTGCCGCGGACGCCATCGTCATCGGGCCGCAGACGGCCGCCGTAACCAAGCTGCGCGCGGCGCGCCCCCAGGCCGTAGGTGCCGATCGCGTCGCCAACGCCGTTGCGGCCGAGACTTTCTACGGCGCGCCGGCGATCGTGGTGGACTTTGGCACCGCGACCAATATCGACGTCATCGATAAGGACGGTTATTACATTGGCGGAGCGATCGCGCCGGGCATCCGCATCTCCATGGACGCGCTTGCCGCCCGTGCCGCCAAGCTCGCCAGCGTTCCGCTCGAGGCGCCGGAGCACGCCATCGGCCGCGATACCGAGGAGTGCATCAAGGTCGGCGCCGTAACGGGCGCCGCCGCCATGGCCGAGGGCTTGGTCGCGCGCATGAAGCGCGAGCTGGGCCGCGAGGACGCCACCGTTATCGCCACGGGCGGTCTCGCCGGCATCGTCGCCGATTCGACCGATGCCTTCGACGTGGTCGACGGACAGCTCACCATCAAGGGCATCTGCGAAATCTACCGCCGCATGCAGGAGCTGGGGTAAGACGGGGCTTAAGTCGAGCACGCCCGATGTCACAGCCCCGCAAACGTTCGCCAAGCCTATTCCTCAAAATCGAAATTTTTTCGATTTTGAGGAATAGGACCGAGATGCCGCTCCACAGTCACGCAAAAGCCCTCCCCGGTGCAGTGAACTGCCTCCCATTTCTTGGACATGAGAAATGGGAGGCTTTCTTTATGCGCGTTGATTTGAGGGTGAAGCATGATGTCGAGACCAGGAAGGCGGCCATAGGGCTCTTCGAGCTCGGACACGGGTATAAATCTGCCGCGATTGCCCTTTCGCTTCCCGCGGAAGCCGTGAGAAGATGGCAGGAGATATACCGCGCATTCGGGAGCGAGGTGCTGCTGCGCATGGACGGAAAGCAGGGCAGGTACACATACGAGCAGAAGGTCGCCGCCGCCTCCGCCGTCGTCGACGGCGGCATGACGAAGACCGAGGCGATGGCGGCGTTCGGCATAATGTCGATGTCGCCGCTCAAGAAGTGGTGCGCGCTATACCGCGAGGGCGGCGCGGAGGCCCTGCGCCCGAGGCCCAAGGGCCGGCCGAGCGGTTCCAGGGCGAGGCCGCGGACCCGCGAGGAGGAGCTCGAGGAGCGGTGCCGTAGGCTCGAGGCCGAGGTGGCCTACCTAAAAAAATTACGCGCCCTGGTCGAGAGGGACGGGCTCTGACCAGGGCGAAGGCCGAAGCGGTCGTGGCCCTGCGCGCCGAGGGGCACGCGCTCGGGCACCTGCTCGCATGCGCCGAGCTCAAGCGGTCGACCTACTACTACGCCCTCGCGCACCCGCCGAGGCCCACGCGCGCCGAGCTCTGGGAGGCGGCCGCCGAGATCTTCTCGCGCACCGCCAACGGCTGCGGGCACCGGCAGATAGCGATGTGCCTCAGGGCGGAAGAGGGGGCCGTGATAGCCGACAAGACCGTGCTCAAGATGATGCGCGAGATGGGGATTCGCTGCGGCATCAGACGCGAGACGGCCTACCACAGGTACAACTCGTACAGGGGCGTCGTCGGCAGAACGTTCGAGAACGTGATCGCGAGGGATTTCGACGCCGGGGCCCCGTGGCGGAAGCTGGGGACGGACGTCACCGAGTTCAAGGTGGCTGGCGGTAAGGCCTACTGGGCCCCGACGCTGGACTTCTGCACCAAGGAGATCGTGGCGAGCGACATATCGACCACGCCCGACATGGCCCAGCAGGCGAGGATGCTCGACGAGCTGCTGTCCAAGATCCCCGAGGGCGTCGCCCCGACCATGCACTCGGACCGGGGCTGGCAGTACCAGCACGCCTCGTACACATCCAGGCTCGAGGCCGCCGGCATCGTCCAGAGCATGTCCAGGAAGGCGAACTGCATCGACAACGCCGCCACCGAGCAGCTCTTCGGCCACGTCAAGGACGAGTTCTACAGGGGCCGCGAGTGGAAGACGTTCGAGGATTTCAAACGCGACCTGGAGGAATACATAGTCCACTGGAACACGAGCCGGAGGCAGGTAAGATTGAAGGGCCTGACCCCGGAGGAGTACCGGAATCAGGCCCTTGCGGCCTAGTCGCTATTTAGGGCGTCCAAGATTTGGGGCGCAGTTCACAGGCCGAGGAGGGCTTCGTTGTCATTGTTATCTATGGACGCGGACGCCTCGCGCTACAGCCCGCGAATGCGTACGGCCTCGGGCGGAAACTCCTGCTCGCCGGCATCGGTCTTGATGGTCGCACGACCCCAGATGTCCAGGCCCGCAAATACACCAACAGCAAGCGGCAAGCCGCTGGGCGACACCGCCGCAACTTGGCGACCCAGCAGCGGCACCATGTCGAAGTACTCGCCCAACACGGGGGCCAGCGGACCTGCGGCGCCCTGCGGCGTATTGGCAACAGCCGCCCAGGCGTCCACACGGGTCAGCACGGCGGCAGACAACTCCTCGACCAGCGCTTCGTCGGCCGCATCCACACCGAGCTCGCTCAATGCCGAACGCTCAATATCCACCGTCACGGCACCGAACATGCCCGCAGCACCGGCGCCGCCGTTGACGGTGACGCGCGCGAACGACGTCTCAAACACAGGCGCACCGCACACGATGTCACTCGGCCACTGGATGCCCACCTTGCCGGCAAGGCCCAGGCCCGGCGTCGACGCCGTGCCCGCGAGCGCGTCCATCATGCCCATCGCCGCCACAAACGGCAGGCCGTGGAAGGCATGCATATTCACGTCCGGGCGCACGACCAGCGAAAACGTCAACGACGCCTCGCCCGCGCTCCAAGCGCACCAGCCCGCGGACACACCCTCGCGACCCGCGTCGCGCGCGGCGTCAAGCTCGGTGCCGGCGGCTACAACATTCATCTCAATCATCTACATACGCCCCAATTCGCCCACGATATGGCCCACGCGGTCCTCGGGCTCCTTGACCTCGACACCGTTGTAGCGGAAGAACCGCGCCGGGTCGTGCATCAGATCCTCGAGCGGCACCAGTACAAAGTCGCGCTCGCCAATGAGTGGATGCGGCAGGCGCAGCTTTTTGCCGCCATGGATCTCGCCGTCCATCCACAGCAGGTCCAGGTCGATGGTGCGCGGACCGTTGACCTTGGCCTTCTTGGAGCGGTCGCGCCCCAGCTCAGCCTCGATCTTCATAAGCTCGTCGAGCAGCACCAGCGGCGCCAGCTCGGTCTTGATCTCGATGACGGCGTTGGCAAACGCATCTTGGCGCGTCTCGTAGGCCGGCTCGCTCTCGTAGATGCGCGAGCAGTTGGACACGCAGGTGAGCGGAATCTCGGCGATCATGTCGCGTGCGGCGCGGATGTTGTCGCAACGATGCCCCAGGTTGGAGCCCACGGCCACAAACGCACGGCGCGGCTGCGGCTTGGCGACAGCCCAGTAGCCGTTCAGGAAGTGCGCAAAGCCAGTGACGTCGTGCACGCGCACGATGTTGGCACCGGCCTGGATAGCGCCCAGGCATACGCCAAACGTGGCGGCATCGCGCGCGGCGGCCTCGGTCACGCCCGAGACGGCGCCCACAAAACGCTTGCGCGACACGGCGCACATGAGCGGATAGCCCAGCGACGCCATCTTGGCGGTCTCACGCTGGATGACGATATCCTCGTTGGCCGTCTTGCCAAAGCCCGGGCCGGGATCGATGCAGATGCGGTCGCGCGACACGCCGGCATGGATGAGCGTGCGGGCCTGGTCGGACAGAAAGCCCATGACACGGCGCATGATGGGCGCCGAATCAGGCAGGGTAAAGCGGCGGAGCTGCGAGGTGGGCACGTAGGCTTCCTCGCGGCGGGCACTGCGGCGCATCATGGCTGCCAGGTGGTCATTGGGCTCCGGCGCGGGCTCAGGGGTCGCGACGGCCTCGGCGACAGGGATAGCCTGCTCGGCGGCCGGTGCCTCCTGCTTCTGCTCGTCCGTAGGCTCGGGTGCAGGCTCCGGATCGCCGAACGGCAGCGAGGGCTGCACCACGCCACCCGGGAGCTTTGCCTCCGTCTTGGGCTCGCCCAGCAACTTGCCACGGCGACGGCGGGCAGGCTTCTCGGCCTCGCGCGCAGCCTCGGCGGCCGCCTCGCGCGCCTTTTCGGCAACAAACGCCGCGGCCGAGGTATCGAGCTGCACCGTTGCATGCGCGCGCGTAGGCGCCGCGACCTCACCGGCATGCATCACGATGACGCCGCAGGTGCTCGTCGCGACAAACTCGACCATCTTGGGGTCGGTGAAGCCCGTCACGTCGTTGACGATCGAGGCGCCGCAGCGCACGGCCGCCTTGGCAACCGCCACGTGGCGCGTGTCGATCGAGACGATGGCACCCTCTTTGGCCAGCGCGCGTACCACGGGCAGCACGCGGCGAGCCTCCTCGTCGGGGTTGACCGGGGTAAAGCCAGGACGCGTGGACTCGCCGCCCACGTCGATGATGTCGGCACCGGCGTCGAGCATCGCCAGGCCGTACTCGATGGCGGCATCCGGGTCGAAGTGCTCACCGCCATCGCTAAACGAATCGGGCGTCACGTTGAGGACGCCCATGATGCGCGGGCGGTCAAAGCTGAGCTCGTACTTTCCGCACCGCCATGTCTTGCTATCGTTCGCCATGAACATCCTCCTAAAATGCCCGCGCCGCCGCGCTTGGGCGCTGGCGGCGGGGTCGCTTTGCAATCAGTCTTTCTATTGTATCCGCGTACACGGGCTAGAACGCAAACGCGGCCGCGATGTCGCAAGAAATCAGCAGGTCGGCATTTGCATCCTGATCGGTGGGAGCAAGATTGCAAATGGCCAGCGTATCGCCGGTAAAGTAGCGCGTAAGGCCCGCCGCCGGATACACCACGAGCGAGGTCCCGCCCACAATGAGGGCATCGGCCGCGGCGATGGCGGCAACGGCGCCGGTCAGCACATGCTCGTCGAGAGGCTCCTCGTAGAGCACCACATCGGGCTTAATGCGCCCGCCGCACGCAGGGCACACAGGCACGCCCGCGGCGTCCTCGTGCTCGCGCAAGCAAATCCACTCGGCGCTATAGACCGCGCCGCACGACTGGCAAATGTTGCGATGGACCGAGCCGTGCAGCTCGAACACACGCTGCGAGCCGGCCATCTGATGCAGACCGTCAATGTTTTGCGTCACCACGGCATTTAGCTTGCCGGCGCGCTCCAGCTCGGCCAGCTTGGTGTGGCAGCGGTTGGGCTTGGCGCCAAGCGCGATCATCTTGGTGCGGTAGAAGTCGAAAAACTCGGCCGGATGCGCCTCGTAAAAGCTATGCGAGAGCATGGTCTCGGGCGGGTAGGCAAACTGCTGGTGATACAAGCCGTCCACGCTGCGGAAATCGGGGATGCCGCTCGCCGTGGAAACGCCCGCGCCGCCAAAGAAGACCACGCGCTTGTGGGTGCCAAACAGCTCCGCCAGCGCGGCGGAGGCCTGTTTGGGGTCCGATATTGCCTGCGTCATATATGTCCTCCGTCCGTGTCTCCGGGACGGCGGCGTTCGCACTATCACTCGCGGACTCCACCCCGCCCCTGTTGCGCTAATCTTAAGCCTGCCAACCCCGTCGAAAGGACACCATGCCTCAGACTTACACTTTCGCCTCGTGGAACGTCAACGGCCTGCGCGCCGTGCTCAAAAAGGACCCGAGCTTTATCCAGATCGCGCAAGAACTCGACGTCGGTATCCTGGCGCTGCAAGAGACCAAGCTGCAAGAGGGCCAGGTCGATATTGACCTGCCCGGCTATCACCAAACCTGGAGCTACGCCGAGCGTAAAGGCTATTCGGGCACCGCAGTCTTTAGCCGCCAGGAACCGCTGCGCGTGCTACGCGCCAACGCACTGCTGCCCTACGCCGGCGAAGGCGAGGCTGCCGAGCTCGTCGCCCAAGCCGCGACCGAGGGCCGCGTCTGCGCGCTCGAGTTCGACAAGTTTTGGTTTGTCGACGTCTATACGCCCAACGCCCAAAATGAACTCGCCCGCATCGACGTGCGCATGGCGTGGGACGACGCCTACCGCGGCTTTTTGAACGCGCTCGAGCGCGAGACCGGCAAACCCGTCGTGACCTGCGGCGACTTTAACGTGGCGCACGAGGAGATCGACCTTAAGAACCCCAAGTCCAACCGCGGCAACGCAGGCTTTTCGGACGAGGAGCGCGGCAAGTTTACCGAGCTGCTCGACGCCGGTTTTACCGATACCTGGCGCGCGGCAAACCCCGACGTCGAGGGCGTCTACAGCTGGTGGAGCTATCGCTTTAATGCCCGCAAGAACAACGCCGGCTGGCGCATCGACTACTTCCTGGTAAGCGACGCAATCGCCGACAACGTACGCGACACCGGCATCCGCGGCGACATCTTCGGCAGCGACCACTGCCCCGTCACCCTTACGTTGGAGCTCTAGCTCCAGCTGCCCCCGGAGACGAAGGAAAACGGATCATTTTGGGCCTCGTGAGGGTGTCCGCGTGACCCATCCGCCACGAAACACGCCCATCTACTACGTTTAAGCCACCACCCTCAACCACAGCGAACAACGCAAAAAGAAAACCGCAGGTAGAAAGCCTGCGGTTTTTCATAAAACGCGGTCATGGTCGGGAGTATCAAGCTAAACGTAGTAGATGGGCCAGTTTCGTGGCAAGCGCCGTCAACTGATTCCCTGGGGACATCTGGGGACGGAAGAAAATGGATCAATTTGGCTCTCTGAGGGCCACGATGCCCGTCATATCAGCCGGCCATTCCAAAACTATGCCGGTTTACGGGGCTGAATCGCGAACCCCCAACCATACGCAATTCCGAGATAATAAAACCGCAGGTGAACGGCTTACTCTATTTCGAAAAAAGCCGGCATGGTCTGCCTGCGCCAATCTAGCCCCGTAAACCGGCATAGTTTTGAAATGACACTTCGGCAGTATTGATTCCCGCCCCGACGCAACCAGCCCTACAGCCTGTATTTCACGACGACACGGTTAATGCGACGGCACCAAGGCTTGTACAAGGCGGCCAAAAACACGCAGGTCGCAAGGCCGTGCGTAATATCGAACGGCACTGCCGTGGCAAGACGCGCCACGGCACCCGCCCAAGTAAGCGGCTGTACAAAACCAATGATGTCATATGCGTTGATCACGACGCCATAGAGCAGGCCCGACGCAAAGCCGTACGCCAGCAGTGCTGGCATGCGCACGGTGCCGTCGACGCGGTCGAACGCACCCGCATACGCTAGCGCGCCGCCAACATAGCCAACCAGCCCCCAGGCATACATCTGCCACGGCGTCCACATGCCCTGTCCAAAAAAGAAATTACTGGTCAGTGCCGCCAGCGCTCCAACCATAAAGCCGTTGCGGCGTCCGAGCGTCGCCCCTGCGATGATGGCGATGGCGCTCACCGGTTTAAAGTCGGGAATGGGGCCAAACAGAATACGCCCCGCCGCAGCCAACGCCGCCAGAACCAGCGTGGGCATAATCTGGCGCAGTCCCGGGCGCGACGCCTCGTAACCCGCAAAGAACAGCGCGAGCACCAGCGCCACCACGACAAGCATGGCAAGTGCCGCCTGTTCAACGCCCGCCAGCAACGCCGCAGCCATCACGGCTGGCACCGCCAGCAGCAGCGGTATCTCCAGTTTTGCGAGTAGGCGCACGATGCGATAATCCGCCATCCCATCACGCCCTATAAAACACGTTGTCGGCAAAGAAGTCGGTCGGCGGCTCCATGCAGGCGATCTCGCCATCAAACATCATGGAAATGTCATCGGCAACCTGCTCGGCAAAGTCCAGGTCGTGCGTCGCCATGACGACGGTGCCGCCAGCCTGCGCATGGTCGCGCAGGGCGCGGGCGATGATGCGGCGGCTGGCCAGGTCCAAACCCTTGGTGGGCTCATCGAGCAATAGCAGTTCGGGGCCGATCAACAGCAGCTTTGCCAACGCAAGCAGCTGACGCTGTCCGCCCGAAAGATCGTACGGATGGCGCCCATCCAGACCCGACAGCCCCAAGCTCGCCGCACGCTCCCGCGCCAAGTTCTCGTCATATCCGCAGGTCGAGGCCCATTCCATCAGCTCATCGCGAACCGTCTCGGCAACCAGCAATGCTTTGGGGTTCTGAGGCAGCAGCGCCGCCGAGGCCGCTCCGCGCACCATGCGACCGCGCTGCAGCTTGGCGGTCTTCGCCAGCACCGAGAGCATCGTCGACTTACCGCATCCGTTGCCGCCCACGATCGCATGCACCGCACCGGCCGAAAACGCCACGTCGAGCCCGCGCAGAACCCAACCGCCCGCGCGATCGTAGCGAAACCAGCTCCCTGCCAGGGTGGTAGCCGACCCGCCGTGCATTTTTTGGAGTATTCTGCTCCCATCCGTGCGCGGGAAGGCTTCCGAGCCGTTCTCGAGCGACGTTTGCGCCACAAATTCGGACGATTTGTCCAATTCCGAACTTTTTTTCGCGCTCGATACGTCCCCGGGCGGCTCCAGAGAGCCCAAATTGTCCTCACGCCTGCTGAATACTCCGTTTTTTGCACATCGGACGGCACCCCACCCCAACATGTCGTCGGAAAACAGCGATTCTCGACGCCCCAAAGAAGCCATATCCGCCACCTCGCGCACGCGACCGTCCTCAATCCGGTACGCACACGTCGCATACTCGAGCATTGGGCGCGGTTGATGCGTAGCCACAACAACCGTGCAGCCCAGCTCGCGATTCACACGAAACAGCGCGTGCAGAAAATTCTTCTCGGCAACGGGATCGAGCTGAGACGTGGGCTCGTCGAGTAGCAGCACACGCGGACACAGCGCCAGGACGGCGGCAAGCGACAGCAGCTGCTTGCGGCCGCCCGAAAGCGTATCGGTATCGCGATGAAGCCAGTCCTCCAGACCAAAGAAATAGCTGGTCTCAGCTACGCGACGGCGCATCTCATCACGTGCTAGCCCCAAGTTTTCCAGGCCAAACGCCATCTCGTGCCACACGGTTTCGCACACGATCTGGTTCTCGGGATCCTGGAACACATAGCTCACGCGCTCCGCCGATGCCCGCACGTCCATGTCGGCAACGTTCTCGCCCAGCACGCGCGCATCACCAGTGCGCTCGCCCGCCGGAGCGATCTCGGGCTTGAGCAGCGACAGCAGCGTCGACTTACCCGAACCGGTACCGCCAACAAGCAGCGCAAATGCACCTTGGGGAACACGCCAATCAAGCCCCTCGAGCACCGGTGCCTCGGCCCCGGGATAGGCAAAACTAAGGCCCTGCACCTCAATCGCCGGAATATCCGGGCCGCACGCCGCGCCCGACACCGGGCCCCTATCCAACCGAGCCATCAGCCAAACCTCTTCTCATCAATCGCATGAAACGCGCAAGGCAGCACCATCCAGGCAGCGTACACGACATAGCCCGGCCACGGCGCCGGCACCGAGAGCTGCGGATAAAACGAATACTGCGTCGTCGCGGTCCACGCCACCGCCACCGCGGCAGCACCAAGCAGCGCGAGCCCGACCAGCGCGGCAACGTCGCTGCACCCCAGTCGATACCGCGCATACGTCGTACGACGCGTCGCGGCACCCCACCCGCGCGAGCGCATCGCGTCCGCACGCTCCAGCGAATCTTCCATGCCCCAGCCCATCAACACGCTCGACGCCCGCAAGCGCGAGCGCACGGGGTCGGCCGGCGCGCGGCCCGGCACATCAATCGCATCCTGCACCGCCAACACCGTACGACCGCGGCGCAAAAACTGCGGGATAAGCCTCATGCACATCGAGATCATGAGCGCAATCACCGGTGCGGCATTGCCCAGCAGCGCGAGCACCTTGTCGTATTCGAGCATCGACGCCGCCGCCTCAAACCACAGCACGCTCGCCACAAACAGCCCGCCCATGCACAGGCCGTATACCATGCTCTCCAGATACACCGCGCGCATGCCAATACGGAACAGCTCCGTCGAGCCCGAGGCGCTAAACAGCGGATTGAGCACCGCGACGATCAAAATCACCGGCAGCTGCCAGCGGAGCGCGCCCAGCGTGCGGGCAGCCCCACGCGTCGCAAATCCATACGCCAGCCCGCCCGCAAGTGACAGCGCAATCAGTACCGGCTGCATCGAGAACATAGTGAGCCCCAGCGTCAGCACTATATAGAGTGCCGGCACAGCCGGATGCGACATCGAGAATGCCGCGACGGGCTCGCCGCCAAACTCCTCTCGTATGTTGTCCACGGGCACCCCCGTCCCCTCGCTCAAACAACAGCTCCGCAGCACCGCCAACGCCGCACGTACGCAGTGCAAACGCCACGCCGGCGGCGCAAGCCTCAACCGCCGCAAACCAATCGTTACGCGCTCGTCATATGCCTGCGGTATCATATTGCGCCGTGTATCGTTTCCAAACACACGTCTCTATAACGTAACAGGAGATCACATGGACGCAACCGCAATTATCCTCGCTGCCGGCGAGGGCACCCGCATGAAGTCGAACCACTGCAAGGTTTCGCACAAGATCCTGGGTAAGCCCATGGTCCAGTGGATCGTCGACGCTACCATCAAGGCCGGCTGCAGCCGCGTCGTGGTTGTCATCGGCAGCCACGCCGACGAGATGCGCGCCCTCATCGACGGCGCCTACGCCAACAGCGCCACCAAGGTCGAGTGCGTCGAGCAGACCGAGCGTCTGGGCACCGGTCACGCCGTGAAGGTCGCGCTCGAGGCCTGTGGCATCACGCAAGGCCCCGTCGTGGTGCTCAACGGCGACCTGCCGCTCATCACCGCCGACACCGTCGCCAAGTTCGCGCAAACCGTCGCCACCGGCGAGCTCGCCTGCACCGTCATGACCATGACCCCGCCCGATCCTTTTGGCTACGGCCGCATCAAGCTGGGCGCCGATGGTCAGATCGAGCGCATCATCGAGCAGAAGGACTGCACGCCCGAGCAGGCCGCCACGCTGCTGGAGTGCAACGCCGGCTGCTACGCCTTTGACGGCGCGCAGCTCGCCGCCCACATTAACGAGATCGGCAACGACAACGCGCAATCCGAGTACTACCTGCCCGACATGCTCGAGATCATCAAAGGTCACGGCCAGGCAGTCTCCATCTTCCACTGCGACGACTACCGCGACGGTCTGGGCGTCAACAGCCGTATCCAGCTCGCGCAGCTTACCGCCATCGCGCGCGACCGCATCAACGAGCACTGGATGGCCGAGGGCGTCACGTTCATCGACCCCACGCAGGCTTGGATCGGCCCCGACGCCGTTATCGGCCGCGATACCGTCGTGTGGCCGCAGACGCACCTGATCGGCCACGTCACCGTGGGCGAGGAGTGCCAGCTCGGCCCCAACAGCCGCCTCACCGACACCACCGTCGGCAGCGGCTGCGTCATCGACGAGACCATCGCCATCGAGGCCGTCATCGAGAACGGCGTCGATTGCGGCCCGCGCGCCTACCTGCGCCCGGGCACCCACATGCTCGACGGCTCCAAGGCCGGCACGCACGTGGAGATCAAGAAGTCCACGATCGGCGAGGGCTCAAAGGTACCGCACCTGTCCTACATCGGCGACACCACCATGGGCTCCGGCGTCAACGTGGGCGCGGGCTCCATCACCTGCAACTACGATGGCGTGCACAAGCACAAGACCGTCATCGGCAAGGACGCCTTCATTGGCTCCGACACCATGATGGTCGCGCCCGCCCAGATCGGCGACGGCGCGCTCGTGGCCGCTGGCTCCGTCATCACCGAGCCGGTCCCGGCAGACGCGCTCGGTCTGGGCCGCGCCCGTCAGGTAAATATTGAGGGCTGGGCCGCCGATTATCGCCGTCGTCTGCACGAGGACGACGAGGTATAACGTTTTACCAAGCACAAAAGGAGCTGCTCCATGGGGGCGGCTCCTTTTTCTATCGTGACCTGCGCAACCGGATGAGTGGTCGGTTCGTGTCCGTTGGCGGTAAAGACGTTATCAGGACCCGATAAACCCCGCCGCGCGGTTACAATGCAACAAGGCATCTATATGGCATTCGATGTATAAAGGAGAAGGGTAATGCCGATTAATGATCCCGAGAAGTCGGAGAATATGCGCAAGTCCATCCGCGTGTATTCCGGTTCCTCCAACCGTCCCCTCGCTCAGAAGATTGCTGAGTACCTTGGGGTCGAGCTTTCGGGCCTTACGCTAAAGCAGTTCGCCAATGGTGAGATTTACGCCCGCTACGACGAGACCGTCCGCGGCGCCGACGTCTTCCTGATTCAGTCCGTGGCCGGCGGCAACGTCAACGACATGCTCATGGAGCTGCTCATCGCCACCGACGCTGCCAAGCGCGCATCCGCCCGCTCCATCACCGCCGTTATCACCCACTACGGCTATGCCCGCCAGGACCGCAAGGCCGGCCCGCGCGAGCCCATCACCGCCCGCCTCGTCGCCAACCTGCTCGAGCGTGCCGGCGTCAACCGCATCATCACCCTCGACCTGCACCAAGGCCAGATCCAGGGCTTCTTCGATATCCCGGTTAACCACCTGTCCGCACTGCCGCTGTTTGGCCAGTACTACAACGACATGCACTTCGACACCGACAACCTGGTTGTCGTCTCCCCCGACGTGGGTCGCGCCAAGGCCGCCAAGAAGCTGTCCGACATGCTCGGCTGCGACCTGGCCATCGCCCACAAGGGCCGTCCGCGCCACAACGCCGCCGAGGTCATGGGCATCATCGGTGACATCAAGGGCAAGACCTGCATCATCAACGACGACATGATCGACACCGCTGGCACCCTGTGCGCCAACGTCAAGGAGCTCAAGGCTATGGGCGCCGGCGACATCTACGTCTGCGCCACCCACGGCATCTTCTCCGGTCCGGCCATCGAGCGCCTGAACGATGCCCCCATCGTCGAGTGCGTCGTCACCGACGCCATCCCCGTCGAGGTCGGCGGCAAGATCAAGACTATCTCGGTCGCCGAGGAGTTCGCTCAGGCCATCTCCGCCGTTTACCACGAGGAGCCCGTCTCCACGCTCGTCGGCGGCGACTTCGCGCTGTAGTCGCATCGTCCTTGCAACCCGGCGCATCGCCGCCGGAACAGAAGAAACCCCCGCGCTCCCCCTTGCTTCGCAAAGGTCGCGCGGGGGTTTCTTCTGTTCCGGCGGCTCGCTCTGCCGCGGCCGCGCTTTTGTCTGGTGGGATTTCGCTGAAACGAAGTCTCGCCTTCGGCGGGCGTGGTAGCCTTTGTCGTTGAACGAACTACTTATGTAACGAAAGGAAGCCTATGGCAGCTGCACAGCCGCTTAAGATTCGCATGGTTGCCGGGCTTGGCAACCCGGGCGAGGAATATGCCGAAACCCGCCACAACGCCGGCTTTAAGGCGATCGATGAGCTGGCCCGTCAGGCCGGTGTCACGTACTGGAAAAACCAGGCCGGCGCCGAGGTCGCGCTCATCAACATCAACGATCCCGAGGAAGAGGGCGGCAAGCGCCAGATTGTACTGGTCAAGCCTCAGTCGTACATGAACACCTCGGGCGGACCCATCTCCAAGCTCTGCCGCGAGTACAAGATCAAGGCCGAGGAGCTGCTCGTCATCCACGACGAGCTCGACATTCCCGCCGGTGACGTGCGCGTCAAGGTGGGCGGAGGCCATGCCGGTCACAACGGCCTGCGCTCCATCATCGACAAGATGGGCAGCCGCGACTTTAGCCGTATCCGCACCGGCATCGGCAACCCTCCCGGCAAGATGGCCGTGGCCGACTACGTGCTCAAGCAGCTGCGTGCCCGCGAGGCCGAGGATTTCCAGGACACCTGCGCCCGCGCGGCCGACGCCGCGGGCCTCGCCATCGTGCACGGCGTGATCTATGCCCGCGACCACGTCAACGGCGCCGCTTCCTCCAACGGCAAGCACTAAAACCTACCATTTAGGGATGTTTATTTTGGCAGGTTTTATCTACAGAAACGCCCCGGTGGCCGCATCGCAATAAACCCCGCGCTGCCATACACGCATAACACCCCAAAGGGGGCCGGCCTCATCACAACCCGAGGCCGGCCCCCTTTGCCGTTTTGCCTGATAAAACCGACCAAAATAAACCTATCCCTATTTGGTAGGTCGAAGTGGATAAACCCTTTTCCCAACCGCCGAAGATACACGTAAACGGCATGTCCATGAGGGTATAATTTGCACCGTATGTCTGCACAACGCCTGTGCGCGTACGGTTTTATTCGGGCTACCGTCCATTTCCGTGGAGGCACGGTTCGGCAGCCCTAACAAGAGAGGGGTTCTATGTATAAGATCCTGGAGAAGACGCAGTTCTCGGAGAAGGTGTTCAAGTTCCGCATCGAGGCGCCTGCAATCGCCAAGCATGCGCACGCTGGACAGTTCCTCATGGTCCGCGCCAACGAGACGGGCGAGCGCGTCCCGTTTACCCTGGCCGGCTGGAACGGTGACGAGGGCTGGGTCGAGTTCATCTTCATGGTGATCGGCAAGACCACCGAGATGCTGTCCACCTACGAGGCCGGCGAGTCGCTGCGCGACGTCGTGGGCCCGCTGGGCGTTCCCACCGAGATGGCTGAGGGCCCCTGTGCCGTCATTGGCGGCGGCGTCGGCCTGGCAATTGCCTTCCCGGTCGCCAAGCACCTGGTCGAGACCGGCCACGAGGTCCACGCCATCATGGGCGCCCGCACCAAGGACCTCCTGCTCATGGAGGACCAGTTCCGTGAGCTCCTCGACGAGGACCACATCCACATCACCACTGACGACGGTTCCTACGGCGAGCAGGGCGTTGTCACCGCTCCGCTGGAGCGCCTGCTGCAGGACAAGGCCGTGAGCCAGGTCTTCTGCGTCGGCCCCGTTCCGATGATGAAGTTCTCGACCCTCACCGCCCAGAAGTACGACACCCCCATCACCGCGTCGCTCAACCCCATCATGGTTGACGGCACCGGCATGTGCGGCTGCTGCCGCGTCGAGGTGGGCGGCGTGACCAAGTTCGCTTGCGTCGACGGCCCCGACTTCGATGCCACCCTGGTCGACTGGGATGACCTTCGTGCCCGCCAGGCCGCTTACCGTTCCGAAGAGGGCGCGTCCCTCAAGGCCTATGAGGAAAAGAGCTGCGCATGCCACTAGTTAACGGTCGTTTCGTTGCCGATATGAAGTCGCCCCGCACCCCCGATAACGAGGAGCCGGCTGCCGAGCGCGCCTGCGACTTCCGCCCCGTCGACAAGGGCTTCACCGAGGAGATGGCGCTGGCCGAGGCCGAGCGCTGCCTCAACTGCAAGAAGCCGTTCTGTGTTGAGGGTTGCCCCGTCAACATCAACATCCCCCGCTTTATCGAGCAGATCCGCGCGAAGGACTTCGGCGGCGCTCTCGATACCATCCGCGAGGACTCCATGCTTCCCGCCATCTGCGGCCGTGTCTGCCCGCAGGAGAACCAGTGCGAGGGCAAGTGCATCCGTGGTAAGAAGTCCGAGCCCGTGGCCATCGGCCAGCTCGAGCGCTTCCTGGGTGACCGCCCCGAGCTCGCCTCCACGCCCAAGATGGCTCCCAAGAACGGCAAGAAGGTCGCCGTCGTCGGCTCCGGCCCGTCCGGCATCACCTGCGCCGGCGAGCTCGCCCGTAACGGCTTTGACGTTACCGTCTTTGAGGCCTTCTTCACCGGCGGCGGCGTGCTGGTCTACGGCATCCCCGAGTTCCGTCTGCCCAAGGCAGTCGTCAAGCGCGAGATCGACGGCCTGGAGGACATGGGCGTCAAGTTTGAGTACAACTCCGTCGTGGGCAACATGGCCACGGCCGAGGAGCTGTTCGATCAGGGCTTCGACGCCATCTACGTGGCGACCGGCGCTGGCCTGCCCAAGTTCCTCAACGTCCCCGGCGAGAACCTGCCCAACGTCTTCTTCGCGAACGAGTACCTCACCCGCGTGAACCTGATGAAGGCCAACAAGTTCCCCGAGTACGACACCCCCACCAAGCACGGCAAGAACGTCGTCGTCTTTGGTGGCGGCAACGTGGCTATGGACGCCGTCCGTACCGCCAAGCGCCTGGGCGCCGAGCATGCCATCATCGCCTACCGTCGTACCGAGGACGAGATGCCCTGCCGTCGCGCCGAGCTGCACCATGCTAAGGCCGAGGGCGTCGAGGTTCTGCCGCTCGTCTCCCCGCTCGAGTTTGTCGCTGGCGAGGACGGCTCCGTGTGCGCCGTCAAGGTCCAGAAGATGGAGCTCGGCGAGCCCGACGAGTCCGGCCGTCGTCGCCCGGTGCCCATCGAGGGCGCCATCGAGGAGATCCCCTGCGACGTCGCGATCTCGGCTATCGGCACCAACGCCAACCCCTTCGCTGCCAAGATCGGCGGCAAGATGGAGCTCAACAAGTGGGGCTACATCGTTGCCGACGAGGAGACCGGCCAGACCACCGATCCCCGCATCTGGGCCGGCGGCGACATCGTCACCGGTGCCGCTACGGTCATTCTGGCGATGGGCGCCGGCAAGAAGGCCGCCGCTTCCATCACCAAGAGCCTGCTGGGCGAGTAATCACCTACAGCACTAGCCGCCAAACGGCAAAGTCCCCGTCGAGCACACGCCCGGCGGGGACTTTTTCTATGCCGACCACCCAAACCACCACGATGGGGCAGGCACCTTTGTGGTGGTTGGGGACTTGCCCGGTCGTTTTGTCTCAATCTGTAACAGCTGGAGTCCGTTGAGCCCTGCAGTTGTTACAGATCGAGATATTGTGCCGGCCGCCCACGCCGCATCTCAATCTGTAACAGTTAGAGACCAAATATGCCGCCTGGTGTTACAGATCAAGACGTTGGGCTGACGGCCGAACGGTTCATCTAAATCTGTAACAGTTAGAGCCATTTTCGCTGGCTTGGTGTTACAGATCGAGATTTTGCAAAAGCCGAGGATAGGCACTGCCGCCAAGGCCTTTCCCTCGGCCTAAAACAAAACCCCCACAAAGGTGCCTGTCCCCTTTGTGGGGGTTTGGTCGGCTAGCCTTCGAGCTGGGCGACTTTGTAGCGGTAGGCAGCGGCGATAACGTCTTTGCAGCCCTCGCGGCCCAGCTTGGCGCGGTTGACGACGATGTCTTTACCGCTCGTCATCTTCCACTTTCCGGCACTGTAGCGCTTATAGAACGCCTCGCGCGCCTTCTGCTGCTGCTTGACCAGCTTGGCGCCCTTCTTTTTATTAAGGCCACGCTTCTTGCGCACAATCTCGACGCGGTCCTCAAAGGGAGCGGTCACCAGCACGGCAATGTGGTTGGGGTTGTTACGCAGCAGGTAATCGGACAGGCGGCCTTCGATAATGCAGCTCTCGGTCTCGCCCAGGTCCAAAATCACCTGGCTCATCTTCTGGAACAACTTGTCCGAGTACGAACGCGCGTCGTAGCGGTCGGGCAGGAACGCCATGTTCTCCACGGCCAGACGCTCGTCGTAGGCGGCCATCTTGTCGAGCGACTCGCCCGCACGCAGCGACGCACGCACCAGCAGTTCGTTGTCATACAGCGGAATCCCCAACTCGTTGGCGAGGATGCGTCCAATCTCGTGGCCCTCGGCACCAAAGTCGCGCGCGATGGTAATGACCACAGGACTCTTCTTGTTCTCCAGATCGCTCATCGCGATTCCTTTCTAACAAATGAGAAAAGGGCTGTTTATCTCTTATTCCCACGATACCGTACCTGGGTTTTCCTGGTGCCCAAGATTGGCCTGAAAGAGGAGCGACGCGTACTTTGGTACGCGAGCGACGGTTTGAAGGCCAAGGTTGGGTGCCAGGGAAAGCCAGGCTATGCGGCTACGATGCGGCGCTGATACGCTCGGACCAGCAGCGAGATACCAAAGTTGAGCACAAAGTACATCGCAAACACCAGGCCGTAGAGCATAAGCACCTGCGACAGATCAATCGCGTGGGCCATCACGACGTTTGCCGTGTACATGAGCTCGGCCACGTTAATGCCCGAAAGATACGAGCTGTCCTTGATGACGGTCGTGCACTGGCTAAACAGCGCCGGAATGATCGTCTTAAATGTCTGCGGCAGAATGATGTAGCGCATGGTGGCAAAGAAGCCGAAGCCCTGGCTCTGCGCCGCCTCAAACTGGCCGCGCGGAATCGAGTTGAGGCCGCCGCGCACAATCTCAGCCATAACAGCGCTGGTAAACAGCGTAAAGGCGATGGTCGAAATCACAATGTCCAAACCCTGCACCGTAAAGTAGATAAACAGGATCCACAGCAGGTTCGGCGTGCAGCGGAACAGCTCGATATAGGCGCTCACCAAAATACGGAACGGGCGGGGCGCATAGCTTTTAACGAGCGCCAGCACCGTGCCAAAGATGAGCGAGAAAAAGAGAGACAGCGCCGAGATCTCGATCGTCTTAACAAAGCCGCCCCAAATGTAGAGCAGGTTGGTCGCGTTGAAGATTTCCATGCGCTAGGCCTCCTCTACGTTATCGAGCCCCAGCTCGGCCAGGCTCACGCCGCGCGGACGCTCCTTGGAGCGGCGCTCGAGCCACTGCACCAGCATGGCGAGCGGAAAGCAGATGATGAAGTACATAAGGCAGCAGACGATGTATCCCTGCAGGTAACCGTACAGACTCACAAAGTTGTCGGAACGGTACATAAGGTCGCCGCCGGCCACAAGTGCCAGCACCGACGTGTTCTTGACCAGGTTGAGCGCCTGGTTACACAGCGGCGGCAGAATGATCTTGAACGTCTGGGGCAGCACGATGTACCAGTAGGCCTGCGCACGGGTGAAGCCCTGGCTCTGGGCCGCCTCCATCTGACCGCGCGGAACCGCCTCGATACCGGTGCGGATGACCTCCGAAATGTAGGCCGCGTGATACAGGCCCACACCCAAGAAGCCCAGCACGAACGGCGCGATGCGCACCGGCTGGTCGGCACCGGTTATGGCCTGCAAAAACTGCGGACCGGCCATGTACATAAAGAGCACCTGCACGGGCAACGGGGTGTTCTGGTAAAACTCCACGTACACGCGGCTTATGGCGCGCAGCACGCGCGAACGAGTGGTAGAGAACACGCCCAGCAGTGTGCCCAGCACCAGTGACAGCAGCAGACCGGCAACGACCACCTGCAGCGTCACGCCAAAGCCCTCCCAGAAGGGCCCCATGTTTTGAAATGTCGTCGACCAACGGTCGGCGTCAAATAATCCTTCGAGCATTTGATTCCTTCCTTGGACGATGCGCCTATACAAGACCCCAGGTCTTGACCTCTTGGTCGAGCCAGCCGTCGGCCAGGCGATCGCAAATCACCTGATCGACCACGGCCGAAAGGTCGCAGCCCTTCTTGGTCGCCACGCCGTAGCCCTGCTCGCCAAACTTGACCTCGGGCTGCAACAGCTCAACGGTCTCGTTCATGTAACCGGCCAGCGTGGAGCGATCCATGGCAAAGACGTCGATATTGCCGGCGTCGAGAGAACTCTTGATGATGGGGTAGCCGCTAAAGGCCCTAAACTCGGGCTTGCAGCTAAAGCCGTTGTCCTTGATCATCTGCTCGATCAGGCTCTGCGTGGTAGCACCCTGGCTCACGCCGATAATCTTGCCGTCCAAGTCCTCAATCGAGGTAAAACCCGAACGCTTCTTGACCATGAGTCCCACGTAGTCGGTGCGGTACGGCGTCGAGAAATCCCAGCTCTTTTTGCGCTCGTCGGTGATGGTGTAGGTCGCCGCGACCACGTCGAGTTGGCCGTTATCGATCAGCGGGCCGCGCGTCTTGGGCGTTACATCGGTAAACTCTACAAGCTCCTGGGCGCGAGCATCCTTGTAGCTCACACCAAAGACGGCAGCGGCGATCTGGTAGCACAAATCGACCTCCATGCCCTCAAAGCGACCCTTAGCGGTGTCGTAATAGCCGTAGCCGGGAACGTCCTTCTTAACGCCGGCATTCAGATGGCCACGCGACTTAATGGCCGCAAGCTTGGACCCCTTGTCGGAACCCTCGCCGCTGGTGGAGTTGCCGCAACCGGTAAGCGCGGTCCCCGTCAGCGCAAGCATACCGACGCCCGCCAGCTGTAAAAAGTGGCGGCGCGATACGGCCGCCCTCGTCATATCCGTCATGTCCATCACCGCGCCTAGTGCAGAATCTTGGACAGGAACTCACGGCAGCGCGGGTTCTCGGGGTTATCGAAGAAGTGCTCGGGGGTGCCCTCCTCCAGAATGCGGCCGTCCTCCATAAAGATGACGCGGTCGGCCACCTGGCGTGCAAAACCCATCTCATGCGTCACGCAGATCATGGTGATATCCTCCTGCGCGAGCTCAATCATAACGTCCAGAACCTCCTGGACCATCTCGGGGTCGAGCGCCGAGGTCGGTTCGTCAAACAGGATGATGGGCTGCTTGGTGCACAGGGCACGGGCGATGGCGATGCGCTGCTGCTGACCGCCCGAGAGGTTCTGCGGATACTCGCCGGCCTTGTGCGCCATGCCGACGCGCTTGAGCGCGGCAATGGCGATCTCGGTCGCCTCCTCTTTGCTCTTCTTTTGCAGCTTGATGGGCGCGAGCGTCAGGTTGCCTAGCACCGTCATGTTGGGATACAGGTTGAACTGCTGAAACACCATGGAGCTGTACTTGCGAGCCATCTCCAGGTGGTTCTTTTTGGTGAGCGGCGTACCGTCGATGACGACCTCGCCCGACGTGGGCTCCTCCAGATAATCGACACAACGGATAATCGTCGACTTACCCGAACCGGAAGGCCCGATCATTACGAGCTTCTCGCCGCGTTTGACGGTGAGATTGATATCTTTGAGCACATGCAGGTCGCCAAAGTACTTGTTGAGATGCTTGATCTCGATCATGTCTGCCATGAATGTCCCTTCCCTGCGTTTACACGAGTTGAACTATTGTACGGAAAGAACCACGTTTCCGCAGCCCACACTACATTCCCGTAAAGAACCCGCAACCTTTAACCAACTCATTGGGGACAGACTTAAATGAGTACCCAATGAGCGGGTACTCATTTAAGTCTGTCCCCAATGAGCGCTCAACCGTCCTTGTTGAGCATAAGTCAGACACTATGACCCAATCCGAGGGCACGGAAACGACAGGAGCCCCCGCTCGTGACCGCGGGTCGGGGCTGCGACAATGTTGTTGAAGTGCCAGAGGCGCAGCCGCGCCGCAACGAGGTTGGGAGGCTCCCGTGCCTAGATATTCTACCGCCTTCGGAATGGACGTACACCTCAGGTCCACCACCGTCTGCGCGCTCGACGCGGAGACGGGCGAGACAGTGACGAGGAGGTTCCGCGGCAACCCGTGGGGCGAGGTCGCGGAGTGGATGTCGGGCTTCCCGGGCCCGTCGCTCGCCGCCTACGAGAGCGGCTACCTCGGCTTCGCCCCGCAGAGGGAGCTCTCCGGGCTCGGCGTCGACTGCGTCGTCGCGGCCGTCTCCAAGGTCCCGAGGTCGGCGGCAGACTTCTCGTCCAAGAACGACCGCAACGACGCGGCCAGGATGGCCAAGGCGATACTGTCGCACGATATCTCCCCGGTATGGGTGCCGTCCCCCGAGATCGAGGGGCTCAGGGACCTCGCCGGGGCCCACGACGCGGCGACCGCGAGGCTCGCGGCGGCGAAGCAGCGGCTCCTGGCGTTCCTCGCCCGCCGGGGTTACGCCTACGGCGGCACGACGCCGGCCGGAAACCCCCGGAAGTACTGGACGTACGACTTCCTCAGGTGGCTCGACAAGGTTCGGCCCGCCGACGACGGCGGCATCCGGGCGCTGGCGGCGCTGAGGAGCGAGGTGTTAGCGTCAATATATTTTTCACCATTTTCACCAACGTATTTTCGCCAATCGCGCCAACGCGGATGCGCCGGATTCGCCAACGCGGATGCGCCGCTTTCGGCGTCTAGGCTCCCTCCTCCTTCCCGTCCTCACCGCCGATGGATACGTCCTTCAGGCGGTACGACCGTCCCGTTATCTTGATCATCGCGCAATGGTGGCAAAGCCTGTCGGCCACCGCCGAGGCCGTGACGTTGCTGCCGAACACGTCGCCCCACCTGCCCACCGGCACGTTGGTCGTGACGATGGTCGACCGCTTTAGCGCGTAGCGCCTGTTGACCAGCTGGAACAGCAGGTCGGCGCCCTCCTTGCCGATATCGAGGTAGCCGAGCTCGTCTATTATCAGCAGGCTGCAGTGCTCGTAGAACCGCATCCTGCGCGCCAGCGCCTCCTTCGCCGAGGCGTGCTTGAGGTCCTCGACCAGCCTCGAGCAGTCGGCGAAGTACACCTGCTTGCGGGCCATCACCGCCTCGTGGCCTATGGCTATCGACAGGTGGGTCTTGCCGACGCCCGGGCTGCCGACGAGCACGACGTTGTCGCCGCGGTCGATGAACTCGAGCGTGGCCAGCTGCTCGACCAGCCCGCGCGGCACGCTCGGCTGGAAGCCCCAGTCGAAGTCGGCCAGCGTCTTTATGTAGGGGAAGTTGGCCATCCTCGTGCGGCGCTCGTCGTCGGCGCGCCGCTTGAGGGCTATCTGGGCGTCGGTGAGCTCGAGCATGGCGTCGACCAGGCCCTTCCTCCCGTCGGCGACGAGCCTGACGTACTCGGGCACCGACGACGCCATGCCCTCGAGCCCCAGCTCCTCGAGGTTGGCCGCCAGGCGGTTGAGGGGGCTGGCCTGCACGGCGGCGCTCACAGCGAGCCCCCTATCGAGTCGAGCAGGCCGAGGTTGGCCGCGGCGGCCGCCTCGATGTCGCCGGCGGCGTCGCCGAACCACCGCTTGCCGGCCATGGCCTCGGCGTAGTGCGCCGGGTCGTAGGCCGGCCCGCCCGCCACGTGCGTGGCCACCAGCTCGCCGCCGACGTAGCAGTCCATCGCGCCGCCGGGCATGCAGACGATGCGGGCGGGCCTGCCGATGCAGCGCCTGGGCACCGACATGGGCTCGCCGTGCGCGCTCACCAGCATCGTGGCCGGCACCCTGGCCACGCGCACCACGTCGCCCATCGCCTCCTCGAGGGCGCGCAGGTTGCCGACGGGCAGCAGCGCGTCCTTCTCCTCCATGAACAGCGCGGAGGGCGGCAGCCCCGTGGTCTCGTTGGGCTCGGAGTTGCTGGCGTCCTCGATCCGCGCGACGATCTCGTCGATGTCGTCCCAGCCGTCGAAGTCGCCCTGGTAGGCCATGAGCCGCGACAGGAAGCGGTTCGACGACTCGACCTTGCCCTTCGTCTGGGGGCTGCGCGGGCGGCACAGCTTCAGCTCGAAGCCGGCGGCCTTGGCGAACTCGTACGCGCGCTGGACCTTGAGGCGCCGGCCGCCCTTGACCGTCACCAGGGCGGACATGTTGTCCGTGACCCACTCGCGCGGCACGCCGCCGAGCCTCGCGATCGTGGCGTACATGCACCTGACCAGGTCATCGGTCGTCCTGGTCCTCGACCGGATGAATATGTGCCTGCGGGAATGGCCCAGCGTCGCCGCGAACACGTTGAACTCGAACAGCTCGCCGTCGCGGTTCGCCATCTTGACGGACTCCTTCCAGTCGAACTGCAGCTGCAGTCCGGGCGGCGTCTCGAAGCGCGGGTGCGGCTCCGGGCCGCCGGAGGCCCCGACGGCGATGCCGTTCTTGCGCATGAACTGGGTGAAGGCGTTGTAGCCGGCCAGGTCCTCGCCGGGATACCTGTGCAGCAGCCACTCGTGGATGCCCTTCTTGGTGACTCCCGGCAGCTGCGCCTTGGCGGCCACCTCCTCTATGTGCGCGTCGAACGAGCCCGCCCTGTCGCCGCGCCCGTCGCGGGGCCGCCCGCCCTCGGCCCTCCAGTACGACGCCACGGTGTGCCTGTCCTTGCCGTAGCGCTTCGCTATGTCGCTGAAGTTGGGCTTTATGCCCGCTTCCCTGTACATGTCCAACTCTCCGATCAGGTTCTTCTCCGCCACGGCCCGCTCCTCCCGAAAGCATCGTTCGCTCGTCGATCGAAGCGTAAGCCCCGGCGTTGGTGGAAATGGTGAAAATGCGTTGGCGCAAATGGCGGGATTGCGTTGGCATGATTGGTTGTTGAGCGTTGGTCAAAATGGTTGTTTTTACAGTAGCGCTAACACGAGGTCGAGGCGGCCGCCGAGACGCGCGACGATCTCCTCGCCGAGTACAGGGCCGCCGTCGCGGCGGGCCCCCTCTCGGCGGAGGTCGAGGCACTCCAGTCGATCAAGGGGTGCGGGTTCGCGCTCGCCGCCGCCTTCGCGTCCGAGGTCGGCGACTTCTCGAGGTTCCGCTCCGGCAGGCAGGTGACGTCCTACTTCGGCCTCGCCCCGAAGCAGAGGTCGAGCGCGGACTCCGTGCGCCTCGGCGGGATCAGCGGGGCCGGCAACGCCCTCGTCAGGAGGTTGGCTGTCGAGGGGTCCTGGAGCTACGTCCAAGCGAGCCACCAACCGAAGCTGATGCCCAAGGGCAGCGGCGTCCCGCTCGAGGTAAGGATGCACGGGAGGAAGGGTTCCGAGCGCCTGCTCCGGCGCCGCGAGGAGATGCTCGCCAGGGGCATGCCCCAGGCGAAGGCGAACGCCGCCACCGCCGCCGAGCTCGTGAGGTGGCTGTGGGCCCTCGGCGCGATGTGCCGGGAGGCAACCGAATAGACATAGCCCCCGTCCCGGCGAGCCGGGCAGCCTTCGGGGATACCCCCGCTTTCGCTGGGCGCGCGGCGGCGGCCGCATGCGCGTAGTCAGACTTGGGGAGCCCCACCGAAGGAGAGGATTGCGGGCCGCCGGAGCGGTATCCGCGGATATGAGACTGAGCCGAAGGCGTCGACGACATGCCGGGGGCGGACCGGGACGGGTTCAACGGCAGGCCCCGCCGACCGATTGCAAGCGGTCGGCGGGGCCATTGTGGCTCTTGACAGCGGATTGGGTCATATGAGCGAAAACCCGTACACGCGAGCAAGGTGACGTGAAATGAAAGGGCGCAGACCTTATGGTCGCGCCCTTGAAATTGAACGTCAGATTGCCGTGTGTACGGGTTTGCAGCATCGAGCCGTTACGCGGTTTGGTAAAACCGCGTAACAAATTACGCGAGTTTGGCTCCGACGATCTTGGCCGCGGCAGGCTTATCGAAGTTGCCGCCGGTGGCCTTGCCGAGTGCTCCCATGACCTGGCCCATCTGCTTCTTGGAAGTAGCGCCCAGCTCGGCGATGACCTGCTCGATCAGGGCCTCGAGCTCCTCGCCCGAAACCTGCGCGGGCAGCAGGCTCTCCAGAATCTTGACCTGCTCGGTCAGGTTGTCGGTACGCTCCTGGTCGGTGCCGGCCTTGATGGACATCTCCAGCGTCTCGCTCGTCTGCTTGATCAGACGCTTGATCATGCTGTTGACGTCTTCCTCGGTCACATCGCGGCGCTCGTTAACCTCGATATTCTTCACCTCGGCCTTGACCTGGCGAATGATGGACAGGCGAACCTTGTCCTTGGCCTTCATGGCCGCGATCATTTCTTTCTGTAGCTCTTCGTTGGTCATCTGCAAATCCTCTCTAATAGCGTGGGCGGCACTCACGCGAGCACCGCCCCATGGTTACTCAGTCTTCGACGAATCGTCGGTCGAACTCTTGGTGACGCCCTTCAGACTCACGTTATAGGGTACGTCCTTGGGCATGGGGTTGACGGTGATGTCGGCATCCTTCTTGTACTGCTCCAGCCACTCGCTGTACGCGGTGCTGGCCGCTTGCGTCTTCACCACGTTGGAGACGTACTTTTTGATGTCCTTGGGCACCTGGTTGATGTCATCAACCTGATTATCGACATGGAAGTAGTCGGTGCACTTGATGATGTGGTAGCCATAGGTCGACTCGACGACTTCGCTCACGTCGCCCTTGTTGAGTCCCTCGAGCGCCGTCTGGTAGCTGTCGACGAAAGTGGTGAGCTTATCCCAGCCCACATCGCCCTTCTTCTCCTTGGAACCGGTGTCCTCGGAGTACTGCTCAACGGCGTCCTCAAAGCTCAGCTCACCGGAGTTGATCTTGTCCAGGCACTCCTGTGCCTTGGCCTTGGCGGCAGCCTTGTCCTCGTCGGAAGCGTCGGAATCAACCTTGATCAGGATGTTCGACGAGCGGCGAGCATCGTTGTAGTTAGACAGGTTCTCGTTGATGTAATCGACGATCTCGCTGTCCTTGGGCTTGCTGGTGGGCGCCACGGCATCCTTGAGTTTCTGCTGCGCCAGGCTCTCCTTGAGCGAATCCTTGTAGGTGTCCTCGGTATAGCCGTAGGTCTTGAGGGTCTTCTTAAAGGCCTTGGCACCGCCCGCGCTCTTGCACGCGTCCTTCCAAGCCTTCTCGACCTCCTCGTCCGACACCGTCACGCCGTTCTCCTTCTGTGCCTGCTGAAGCAGAATCTGCTGCGTGTAGGAGTCGATGAGCTGCTTGCGGTACTTCTTGGGCGTGAGGTCGTTGTCAACCAGATACTGCGCCCAATCCTCATCCTTGGTGTAGCCGTAGGACGTGCGCATGCTCATGATCTGCTTGGTCACGGTGTCCTCGGTAAGGTTGGTGCCGTTGATAGTGGCAGCAACACCGCCGGTCAGCTTGTAGCCCGAGGTGTCCTCAGCCTGCGACATAAGGCCGGAGCACGCCATCGCCGAGACAGAAAGCAGCATCGCCAGCACGCCGATGACCACCAGAACGATCTTGACGGTCTTAGACACGCGGGTCTTGCGCTGCTTCTTGCGAGAGCTGGAGGCGGCGCGAGCCTGCTGCTCGGGCGTCGGCTCGGGTGCGGGGTTCTTTTTCTTATTTGCCATAGTTGGCCTTTCGCATAACGAATCGAACAAACGCCATTGTGTCACAACGCAGCCCCCGCGGCACGCTTGGTGCATTGGGGACAGGTTAATCTGCACCATTTTGGTGCAAAGGGGACAGCTCTGGCAGCCGGCAGTTAGGGACGTTCCTTTTCTGCCGACAGTTAGAGACAGTCCCCAAGTGCCGGCACATAAGGAACGTCCCTAGGTGCCGGTTTAGCCCCACCTTAGAAGTGACGGCGGATGGCGTCGACCATGCCCTGGGGCGTGGTCTGGCCGAGCACGTCGGCTGCGGCATCGGCGTCCATAAAGATATTCATGAGCGCCTGCAGGGCCTCGACCTGGCCGCCCGGCTCGGCAATGCCCAGGTTGATGACGATCTGCGCCGGCACCGGAGCGCCCATGCCAGCCATAGCGTTAAATATCACGGGCGCGGCGGGCTTCACCACCGCGATATAGGGCTTGGCCACAAACCCCGGATCGGTATGCGGAATGGCAATGTTTACCGCCGGCATGGCAAGACCCGTGGGATAGGCATCCTCGCGCGTGCGAACGGCGTCGAGCCAACCGTCGGCAATGTAGCCGCGCGGAGCAAGCTCACTCTCGAGTTGCGCAAACACCTCACCCGGCGTCGCACACTCCCAATCAAAAAACACCAGCTCAGGCGTAAACAGCGCTTCGTTATCCGCCATGCGCTCACCTCTCTCACCTAGTCATTCAGGAACGTCCCCGATGACCACCCAAAACAAAAGGTGGCCACGCGCGCCTTGGCGCCAATGACCACCCTGACCACTCAACTAAATTGTACTGTGCGCCGCTAGCCGCGGGGCGCATCAATTGCCACCTTGCCGCTCTCCAGCACGTGGACGCGACCGTCGGCGAGCATCTGCACGACCTCGGGATACAGCACATGCTCGATCGCGTGGATGTGCTCCTCGAGCGTGTCGACGTCCCAGCCTTCCTCGACGGCCAGCGCGCGCTGGGCGATGATGGGGCCGTTGTCGTAGACCTCGTTGGCAAAGTGCACGGTCACGCCGGTCACCTTGACGCCGCGCGCAAAGGCATCGTCGATCGCATGCGCGCCGGTAAAGCTCGGCAGCAGCGCCGGATGCAGGTTCACCACGCGGTTGGGAAACGCCGCCAGCAGCGGCGTGTGCACCATGCGCATGTAGCCGGCCATGACCACATACTCGCAGCCGCGCTCGAGCAGCTCGTGCGCGATGATCTCGTCGGCGGCGATGGGGTCGGCATAGACATCCTTGGACAGCGTCAGCGTCTGGATGCCCGCACGCTCGGCACGCTGCAACCCCTTGGCCGAGGGACGGCTCGACACCACCAGCTCAATCGAAGCATTGAGCTTGCCGGCAGCGATCAGGTCAATCAGCGCCTGCAGGTTGGTGCCAGAGCCGCTGATGAGCACGCCGATCTTGAGCGGCTCGGCCATATCGGTGCCGGTCGGACGGGTGTAGGGAACAAAGCCCAGGCCCTCGGCGGCAGCCATCTGCTCGTTAGCGCTCATCGGAGTACACGACCTTACCGGAGCCCTCGACGCACTCGCCCACGCGGAACGGCTTCTCGCCCAGCGCGACCAGGGCCTCGGTCACGGCGGCCTCGTCCTCGGGGGCAACAATCAGGCACAGGCCGACGCCCATGTTGAAGGTCTTGCATGCCTCGTTGGGCGCAAGCTCGGCCTGGCGCGACACGTAGGTGATGACGGGCGGGACGTCCCAGCCCATCTCAGCGCCGTTGCGGGTGACCACAGCGTCGACGTCGTCGGCGAGCGCGCGGTTGAGGTTCTCGGTGATGCCGCCGCCGGTGATATGGGCAATCGCATGCACCGGAGCGCCACCACGCAGCAGCTCAAGAATCGGCTTGACGTAGATGCGCGTGGGGGCCAGCAGGCCGTCGGCAAGCGAGGCGCCACCGAGCTCCTCGAGCGGACGGCTCAGCTCCTCGGCCTTAGCGGCGGCCTCGGGCGTGCCCGGCTTGATGCCGTCGACGCCGATGACCTTGCGCACGAGCGAGTAGCCGTTGGAGTGCACGCCGGTGGAAGGCAGGCCCAGGATCACATCGCCCGGGCGAACGTTCGCGGGGTCGAGCATCTTGGGACGATCGACGACGCCCACGGTAAAGCCGGCGAGGTCGTAGTCGGCCGGAGCCATAACGCCCGGGTGCTCGGCCATCTCGCCGCCCACGAGCGCGCAGCCCGCGAGCTTGCAGCCGTCGGCCACGCCCTTGATGATCTTTGCCATGTGCTCGGCCTCGATGTGACCGATGGCAACGTAGTCCAGGAAGAACAGCGGCTCGGCGCCCGAAGCCAGAATATCGTTGACGCACATAGCGACCAGGTCCTGGCCCACCGTCTCGTGACGGTCCATGATCTGGGCGAGCACGAGCTTGGTGCCCACGCCGTCGGTACCGCTGATCAGGATCGGGTCTTCCATATCCTTAAGCGCGGCGGCCGAGAACAGGCCACCAAAGCCACCGATGCCGCCGATAACCTCGGGGCGATTGGTGTCCTTGACCATTTGCTTAATCGCGTCGACGGCGCGGCCGCCCTCGGCGGTATCGACGCCGGCGTCCTCGTACGTCACATGCTTGCTGTCGCTCATCTGAGCCTTCCTCTCCCACTACCGTCGCGCCGCGCGGGCGCCAAACGGTGCTCATAGATGCGTTCGATTTGGCGCGCGCCATAACAGCACGCGCCGTCATATCAACAAAACAGCAGGTAAAACCTACCAAAATATACCTGTCCCCATATGGCAGGTTTTAGGCCTCGCCGTGCTCCTCTTCCCAGCTGCGGTCGTCGTATTTCTCGACCACGGCGTCGTCGTCAAAGTACAGCGGCTTGTCCAGGTTGCGGGGCTTAAAGCCCTCCATAAACTTGTCGCGGCCAAAGCTCTCGGGAATCGCCACGGGATAGCGGCCGGTAAAGCACGCGTCGCAGTAGCCGCCCTTGGGCATGACCTTAAGCAGGCCCTCGACCGAAAGGAAGGCCAACGAATCGGCGCCGATATACTCGCAAATCTCGTCGACCGTCTTGTTGGCGCTGATAAGCTGCGACTGCACGTCGGTATCGATACCGTAGAAGCACGGCCAAATGACCTCGGGCGAGTTGATGCGGATGTGAATCTCCTTGGCGCCGGCGTTGCGCAGCATCTTGACGAGCTGCACCATGGTGGTGCCGCGCACGATGGAGTCGTCGATGACGACCAGGCGCTTGCCCTCGATATTGTCGCGCAGCGGGTTGAGTTTCATACGCACGCCCATGGCGCGCAACTCCTGCGTAGGCTCGATAAACGTACGGCCCACGTAGCGGTTCTTGATAAGGCCCTCGCCAAAGGGAATACCGCTCTCGTGCGAATACCCCTCCGCGGGCGGCAGGCCGGAGTCGGGCACGCCGATGACCAGGTCGGCCTCGACGGGCTCCTCATGTGCCAGCTGACGACCCATGTCGTAACGGCAGGCATAGACGCTCTTGCCGTTCATGATGGAGTCGGGGCGGGCAAAGTAGACCTGCTCAAAGATGCAGTTGGCGGGCTCTTCGGCTGCAGGCACGCCCTGCTCGGATACCAGACCCTCGGCGCTGATGCGCAAGATCTCGCCGGGACGGACGTCACGGACGTACTCGGCACCCACGATGTCGAGTGCGCAGGTCTCGGAAGCAACGACCCAGCCGCCGGCGCGCGTGACACGGACGGCGGAGTCGACCGTCGCGGCGCCGTCCTGCGACGGCAGCTGCGAAACGGCTGCGGCATCGGCCTGGTCCAGACCCTCGTCCACCAGCTTGCCCAGCACGAGCGGGCGAATGCCGTGTGGATCGCGGAATGCGTAGAGCGCTTGCTCGTTGATGAGCGTCATGGCGTAGCCGCCGCGCACGAGCTCCATGGTCTTGCGAATGCCCTCGCGCAGATGGCCTGTACGCTGGGTAAAGTAGCCGATGAGTTTGGTCGCGACCTCGGAATCCGAGTTGGAGAGGAATGGCACGCCCAGCTCGATCAGCTGGCGGCGCAGCTCGTCGGTGTTGACGAGGGTGCCGTTGTGAGCAAGCGCGATAATGACGCTGTTGATGGTAGAAAGATGCGGCTGAGAGGCTTCCCAGCTCTTGGCACCGGCGGTGCCATAGCGCACGTGGCCCACGGCCAGCTGGCCGGAGAGCGTCGACAGGTCGGCGTTGGAGAACACGCGATCGAGCAGCCCCAGGTCTTTGCGGACCATAACCGTGCCGCCGTCACCCACGGCGATTCCCGCCGATTCCTGGCCACGGTGCTGCAGTGCACGCAGGCCAAAGTACGTCAGTCGAGCCACGTCGCGATCGGGCGCCCATACGCCGAAAATGCCACATTCCTCATGCAGCTGGTCGGAGTCCGGATCATACGTCGACATGGTGTTCACCTGTCCCGCGGCACGCTCGGCCGCGCGGATGGTTTCTTGAGACATGGTATCCCCTCAGAGCCTCGTATTTTTGGCGTTACCCGCCTTATTATACGCACGGCGCGACGTGCTCCCCAGCGCATGAGCAGCGCTTTTTAAAAGCCCACCGAGCTAATAATCAGTTTTGTTGCCAAACATTTTATCGGTCTGTCCAGTGCAAGCGCCCGCGCCCCCCAGATGGCCGCCGCGTCCACCGTTGGGGATTACAAAGTTGCAATTGGGACGTTCGTCCTGTCTTTTGGCAGGTCGGCGGCGTATCCTTATAACCTACAACAAAGCGAGAAAGGTTCTGTATGGATCGAAACGAACTCGACCCCAGCGTCCCCAGCGCCACAGAGGTCAAGAAGATTCCCTTCATCATTAAGGTGTACGCCGTCCTGTGCATCCTTTCCGGCGTGGGCACGCTCCCGTCGGTCGCTGCCTTTATGTGGCAGGTCATCACGGCACTTGTTAACGGCAACGCCACCGAAAAGCTCGGCGACAACACGCTCGTCGCAGTCGGCCTTATCGTCGCCGGCATCATGCTCTCTGCGGCAAGTGCCGTCATCCTAATCATCTTTGGCCTGGACCTTATCAAAAACCAGCGCCGCAACGCCGCCCGCCTGTCCTACATCCTTATTGCATTCACCGTCGTCGAGCTTTTGGTCGACGTGATGCTCCAGGGCATCGGGCCCTTCCTGCTGCGTCCCGCGATCCAGCTCGGCATCCTTGTTGCACTTTCGGCAACCGTCGACCCCACGCTGCGTCAGGAGCGCGAACTGCAGCGCCGCCTGCAGGAGATGCTCGACCGCGACGCCGCCGCCGAGGGCATGCTCGGCCGCGATGAAACCGGCGAGGGCTACATCAAGCTCAACTACTTCAACCTGTTCTGGGTGTTCTTTGTCTGCTGCATACTCGGCCTGATCGCCGAGGACATCTGGCACATGACGGTCAACGACCCGGGCGTCTATCAGAACCGCGCCGGCATGCTGTTTGGCCCCTTCAGCCCCATCTACGGATTTGGCGCCGTGCTCATGACCATGGTGCTTAACCGCTTCTACAAAAAGAACCCCATCATCATTTTCCTGGTGAGCGCCCTGCTCGGCGCCAGCTTTGAGGTGTTCGTGGGCTGGTTTATGCAGACCGCGTTTGGCGTGGTCTCGTGGAGCTACTCGCACATAACGCTGTTCGGTTTGCCCGATCCGCTCGTGGTCCTCACGGGCGGACGCACCTGCACGGGCTTCGCCTGCCTGTGGGGCCTGGGCGGCCTCATCTGGATCAAGCTGCTGCTGCCGAGGCTGCTTAAGCTTATCAACAAGATCCCCTGGAAGAGCCGCTACTCGGCCACCGTCATCTTTACCGTTATCATGCTGGTCGACGGCGTCATGACGCTGCAGTCGCTCGACTACTGGTACCAGCGCGTTAACGGCACGGAGCCGGACATTCCCGTCGCACAGTTCTACGGAGAGCACTTCGATAACGAGTACATGGAAAACCGCTTCCAGAGCATGACCATGAGCCCCAAGGATGCGACGCGCATGTAGCGCTCACCGCGCCCAAAACGCAAAATGCCCGCCGGTATCACACGTACCGGTGGGCATTTTTATAAACGATCCTTCTATCGACGCAATCCTCTATGCCTCGCGCTCGACCTCACTCACGCATTCGTTCTTGATGGTGCCAACGAGCGCCTGCAGTGCATCGACCACGTGCGGGCGAATGTCCCCGCCGATAAGCACGAGCATGATGTCGTCACCTACGGCAAGCTCGCCGCTTGCCAGCCACACGCGCACATAGCCGATACCCGGCATCGCGCGCGTGGCCTCGATAGCAGACCGTACCTTTTCGGCGTCGTAGTCAAAGACCATGCCGCCCACCCTGTGGCCTGGCGCCACGCCATCGGTCTCGACTCCGCGCACCTCGGCCTTGGGCGTCGCGCGCACCACACCGTTATGCGTCAGATACATCCCACAGCCTGCCGCCGAAGCATCGGCCTTGGCCTCACGCAGCCAAGCATCAATCGAAGGCATCAATTTGCCACTCTCGAGCATCATTTCTCCCTTACCGTCGTCGAGTAGCCAATTTGGGACGGGGCCTTTTTAGCTACTCTCGAACAACTTATTCCTCGACCGGCGTGAGCACCATGACGGCGCGTGTGTTGCTCAGCGACAGCGAACGACAGGTCACAAGCGTTACAACCTTAGTTGCCGAAGCGGCACGATCGGTAGCATCACTCGCCACGGCGGAAGCGCCGTCGAGCATCTCGGACAGGTAGTTCTTGAGTCCGTCGTCGCCCTCAAAATTGGTCGTGCGCGCCTTGGCATACGTGTCCTCGACCACCTTGGTCGCCAGCGGACGCAGCTTATACGTCGCATCGCGCGTGATGTAGTACACAAACTCGATGCTATCGAACGTCGCCTGATCAGTGGTGTCCGAAATCACGTTGAACATCGATCCGTCGTTCATATGGTGGCCGTAGATCGTGGTCTGCTGGTCGACCATTCCCGGCGCGGTGTCATCGCTATCCAAGAAGATGGCACCCGAGGCGTTAGACGTGCCATCGAACAGCGTGTTGAGGTATTTGGAGTTGTTGTTGGTCTGCACCACGGGATAGTTGATGTTGGTTCCCGGCACGTAAATCCAACCCACAATCTCGGGGTTCGTCTGAGCAAGCGCATCAAAGTCGATAATCGGCACGCCGCTGGCGTCCTTATCGCTTACATATTGCTTCTCGATTTTCTGATACGAATCGCTCGCCTGCTTATAGCCAATCTGGGCATTAATAAAAATAGCGGCGGCGGCGACAATCAGACCGATACCGATGATGATGAGCAGAATGGGAATAATGGAGTGGCGCTTTTTGCGCGGCGGCTCGGTGCGATCCGACGGCGCGGCATGCGATGAAGACCGGGGCGGCTTCTTAGCGGAGCTATAAGACGAAGGACGATATGCGGCCGGCGCGTCCTGTCGACGATGCGTCGCCGGTGTCACGGGGCGCGGCGCGCGCGGCTGCTGAGGAGAGGATGTCCGACCCTGCTGTGCCGCACGGGCAGCACCCGGCTTCGACGGATCGGGAATCTGAGAAGCCTTGAATCGTTTTCCCTGATAATCGGACATGGCTCTCCTTATACTGCGGTGAAACGGCGGAACGCTTAGGCGTCAGCCATCTCCTGCTTCATCCTCTCGATAACCTTGCGGTACTCGGGGTCGCAAGCACCCAGAATCTGTGTGGCATAGATGGCGGCGTTCTTGGCACCGTTGATGGCAACGCAGGCCACGGGCACGCCCGAAGGCATCTGCACCATCGACAGCAGCGAATCCATACCGCCCAGGTCACTCGTCTTCATAGGCACGCCGATAACCGGCAGCGGCGTAAAGGCAGCCACGACACCACCCAAGTGAGCGGCCTTGCCGGCGGCGGCGATAATCACTTTGATACCGCGATCGGCGGCAGTCGAAGCCCACTCGTGGACCTTCGCCGGCGTGCGGTGCGCGCTCGCAATGACGAGCTCATAGGGCACACCCAGTGCCTCGAGCTCGGCGGTGCAGCCTTCCATAACGCCCAGATCGGACTTGGAACCCATGATGATCCCGACAACCGGCTTTTGATCTGCCATAAACATAGACCTCCTGTTGAGAGCGGTGACGCAGCGAATCCGCGACCCTTAACTACTGAGAGTAGTATAGCTGCTCCCGTCCCTGCGGTCTTTGTGGTGGCGGCTGAGCCTTTCCCTCGGGAACTGGGCTTCGCGAAGTTTCCCGAGGGAAAGGCTCAGCCGCCACCCTGCGACCTACCGGGAATTGCCATGACGTACGTTGGCTGAAATATTAACGTGGGCTCCGCCGTTCGAACGAACGGCGGAGCCCACACTCACTTTTTATTCAGCCCTAGTCATCGCACAAAGCCCCTTCGGCAGCACACGGTGCAACCGAGTCACCGTAGGCCGGGGCGGGAGGCGGTCCTTTCTCTCGGAAAACTTCGCGAAGCCCAGTTTCCGAGAGAAAGTGTCCGGCTGCCGCCCCGGCCGACCAGGTCACATTACACCGTGTGCTGCGGCAGGTCCTGCAGGGCGATGACGTCCATGCCCATGTCGTTGGCGCTGCCGTGACCCTGCTGGTCCTCACGCACCGCCTCGATGGCACTCACGTACGTGTTGGCGGCAGACATCGCGGTCACGCAGGTCACACCGCGTCGCACTGCCTCGGTGCGCAGCAGATAGCCGTCGCCGCGCGAGCCCGGACCGTACGGCGTGTTGATGATCACCGCGATCTTGCCATCGGCGATGAGGTCGCCGATGTTGGGGCGCTCGCCGTCGTGCGGGCCGCTTATCTTCTCCACGATCTCGCACGTCACGTTGCCTCCACGCAGCACGCGCGCCGTACCCTCGGTAGAGCAGATGTCAAAGCCCAGATAGCGCAGGATACGGGCGACCGAAAGGATATGGCGCTTGTCGCGGTCGCACACGCTAATGAACACCTTGCCGCAACTCGGGTCGGGCAGCTTGTAGTCGATCGCCAGCTGCGTCTTGGCGTATGCCTCGGGATAGCTCTTAGCGATACCCATGACCTCGCCCGTCGACTTCATCTCAGGCCCCAGGATGACGTCGGCGCCCGGGAAACGACCCCAGGGCATGACAGCTTCCTTCATGCAGAACCAGTCCAGCTGACGCTCATCGCTCGGCAGGCCCAGGCTCGCGATGGAATCGCCCGCCATGATACGCGCCGCGCACTTGGCCAGCGGCACGCCGGTGGCCTTGGAGATGAACGGCACGGTACGGCTGGCGCGCGGGTTGGCCTCGATCACGTAGACGGTCTCGCCCTTGATGGCATACTGCACGTTGACCAGGCCGCGGACCCCCAGCGCCATCGCGATGCGGCGCGTGGTCTCGCGGAGCTTCGCCTGCAGGCTCTCGCTAAAGCTGAACGGCGGAATGCAGGTCGCGGAGTCACCGGAATGAATACCGGCCTCTTCGATATGCTCCAGGATGCCGCCGATGTAGACCTCCTCGCCGTCGCACAGGGCGTCGACATCAGACTCGATCGCACCCTCCAGGAAGCGATCGAGATACACCGGGTAGTCAGGGCTAATGCGCGCAGCCTCGGCCATGTAATCGCGCAGATGCTCGGCATCGTAGGCGATCATCATGCCGCGACCGCCCAGCACATAGCTCGGACGCACCAGCAGCGGGTAGCCAATGTGCGCGGCAACGGCTTCGGCCTCCTCAAACGAGGTGGCCTGGCCCGCCGGCGGATACATAATGCCCAGCTTATCGAGCAAGGCGGCAAAACGCTCGCGGTCCTCGGCAAAATCGATGGCGTCGGGCTTGGTACCCATGATGTTCACGCCGCTCTCCTCGAGCATGCGTGCCAGCTTAAGCGGGGTCTGGCCGCCGAGCGTCACTACGACGCCGTCGGGACGCTCAACGTCGATAACGTCCATGACGTCCTCGTAGGTGAGCGGCTCAAAGTACAGGCGGTCGGACGTGTCGTAGTCGGTCGAGACGGTCTCGGGATTGCAGTTGACCATGATGGTCTCAAAGCCGCGGGCCGCCAGCGCATAGCTCGCATGCACGCAGCAGTAGTCGAACTCAATACCCTGGCCGATACGGTTGGGACCGGCACCCAGAATCATCGCCTTGGGCTTGCTTGCCGGCGTGGTCTCGTCGGGGGCAACGCACTTCTTGGCGATCGGGCTCGTGCGGTAAATGTTCTCGTAGGTCTTATAGTGGTATTCCGTGGCACTCGAGAACTCGGCGGCGCAGGTGTCGACCGTCTTCATGCTGGGAACCACGCCCAGACCCTTACGGTAAGCGCGAACAAAACGCTCATCCGAGCCGGTCAGCGCGGCAATCTCGGCATCACTCGTGCCATACTGCTTGAGCAGGCGCATCGCGTCGGCGTCAATGTCCTCCACGCGCAGGCCGCGAACGCTCTCCTGGACCCGCACCATATCGTTGATGCGGTTGAGATACCACGGATCGATACCGCAGATGGCGTGGATGCGCGCAACATCCCAGCCACGGCGCAGGGCCTCGACCACAAAGAAGATGCGATGCTCGGTCGGGGTGCCCACGGCCTGGGCGAGCTCATCGTCGCTCAGCTTATCGGCGCCCTCCTTGCCACCGGCGCAAATACCCTGGTGCCCGTCCTCCAGCGAGCGCATGGCCTTGCCAAAGGCCTCCTCAAAGGTGCGGCCGATCGCCATGATCTCGCCCACGGCCTTCATGCGCGTGGTGAGCGTGGGGTCGGTGCCCTTGAATTTCTCAAAGGCAAAGCGCGGCACCTTGACCACGCAGTAGTCGATCGTGGGCTCAAAGCAGGCGGGCGTGGCCTTGGTGATGTCGTTGACGATCTCGTCGAGCGTATAGCCCACGGCCAGGCGAGCGGCGGCCTTGGCGATGGGGAAGCCCGTGGCCTTGGAAGCCAGCGCGGACGAACGACTCACGCGCGGGTTCATCTCGATGACAATCAGGCGTCCAGTCTGGGGGTTCACGGCAAACTGCACGTTTGATCCGCCGGTCTCGACGCCAATCTTCTCCAGAATGGCGAGCGAGGCGACACGCATGCGCTGATACTCAAGGTCGGAGAGCGTCTGCGCCGGCGCCACGGTGATGGAGTCACCGGTATGCACGCCCATGGGGTCGAGGTTCTCGATGGAGCACACGATGATGCCGTTGCCGGCGTGGTCGCGCATAACCTCCATCTCGTACTCTTTCCAACCCTCGATGGATTCCTCGACCAGCACCTCATGGGCAGGCGAGAGTTCAAGGCCCTGGCTCACGATGGAGACGAGTTCCTCGTGAGTACGCGCGATGCCACCACCGGCGCCGCCCAAGGTAAAGCTCGGGCGCAGTACGCAAGGATATCCCACGCGCTCGGCGATGGCCTCGGCGTCAGCCACGCTGTAGGCATAGCCCGAGCGCGCGACCTCCAGGCCGATCTCGGCCATGGCCTCGTTAAAGAGCTTGCGGTCCTCACCGCGCTCGATGGCGGCAAGGTCACAGCCGATCATCTCGACGCCGTACTTGTCGAGTGTGCCGTCCTTTGCCAGCTCGACGGCGGCATTCAGACCGGTCTGGCCGCCCAGCGTGGGCAGCAGCGCATCCGGGCGCTCCTTCTTGATCACGCGCTCGATAAATTCGGCGGTGATGGGCTCGACATAGGTGCGGTCGGCCAAGCCCGGGTCGGTCATGATGGTCGCCGGGTTGGAGTTGACCAGGATGACCTCAAAGCCATCCTCCTTGAGCACCTTGCAGGCCTGGGCGCCGGAGTAATCGAACTCGCAGGCCTGGCCAATGACGATGGGGCCCGAGCCAATGACGAGGATGCGCTTGATGTCGGTACGTTTAGGCATGTTTAAAACCTCCTAGAGAGGCTGACTCAATGTTTTGGAAAAGTCAGCGAGGGTGCAGCTGGTGCATCAGGTTGCCGTGATGCGAGGGCGCGCTGGGCTTATGCCCGCGCGTCCGAAGCAGAACGGCAAGATGATGTGCCAGATGCAGCCGCAGCGTCGACAGGTCCGCCGTTCGGTAGAACGGCGGAACCACTATCGGCAAAGTTCCAGCCGGCAAGGCGGTCCTTGGCGGTATCGATGTCCAGATAGTTCTCCTCGCCGTCCATGAGTCGCGTAAAGGCGGTAAAGAGATAGTGAGCATCGGTGGGGCCAGGTGAGGCCTCGGGATGGTACTGGACCGAGAAGCACGGCGCATCGAGCAGCTGAATGCCCTCGGCGGTGCCGTCATTGAGATTCACATGCGTCAGGCGAATGCGGCCGAAACGCTCGTTCATCACGACCGGCGCGATACCGCGGCGTACCCAGATGCGCAGATCGCCATCGACCGCGTGCTCGGTCTCACCGCCCGAAAGCTCGGGGACGAGCTTGCCCAAGCTTGGAAACAGCAGTCCGAAGCCGTGGTTTTGCGCAGTAATCTCCACGCGGCGGCTGACCAGATTCATAACCGGCTGGTTGCCGCCACGGTGACCGAATTTGAGCTTTTCCATCTGGGCGCCGCACGCCAAGCTGATCATCTGGTGACCAAGGCAGATGCCAAAAACCGGCACCTTGCCGATTAGCTGCTGCACCTGCTCATAGGTCTCCACCACGGCATCGGGGTCGCCGGGGCCATTGGACAAAAAGACGCCATCGGGATTCATATCGAGCACCTGCTGGGCGGGCGTATCCCACGGCACGACGGTCAGGTCGCAGCCGGCACGGACCAGGCCCTCCAGAATGCCGCGCTTCACGCCGCAGTCGTAGGCAACCACTTTGTGGCGGGCAGGAGCGGCAGGGGCAAGCGCAAAGTCATGCGTAGTGGGCAGGTCGCTCGCGGCAAAAGCGTGGGGCTCAGGGCAGCTCACGGTCTTGACCAGGTTCTCGCCGACCAGCGTGGGCGCGGCGGACAGGCGCTCAGCAAGCACGTCGACGTCGAAGATCTCCGTCGAGATTATGCCCATCTTGGAACCGTTGTCGCGCAGGTGGCGCACGAGAGCGCGGGTGTCGACGCCCTCGATAGCGACGATGCCGTGTGCACGCAGGTACTCCGGCACGCTGACGGTCGAGCGCCAGTTAGAAGGCGTGGCGCACATGTCGTGGACGACCATGCCGCGCATGGCGGGAGCGCTCGCGGGGCGAGCGGTATCGCCGGGGAAGGCCGACTGGACATCGGTCTCGTCAATGCCGTAGTTGCCGATCTGCGGATAGGTCATGGTTACGATTTGGCCGGCATAGCTCGGGTCGGTCATGACCTCAAAGTAGCCCTCGAGCGACGTGTTAAAGCAGACCTCGCCGGTTGCGGTACCCTCGGCACCGCATGCACGGCCATAAAAAATGGTCCCATCCTCAAGATACAGGATGCAGGGACCGCAGGTGCCCTTGCTGGTTTTAGCCAGCATACGCTGGCACAGCTCGCTGGGCGCGACGGTGCGGGCGGCAGCGCCCGCAATATGGTTGTTCGCCATAGTTCTCCTTCCCGGTCTCACAGGACCGGCTTAAAGGTGTGTAGTTAGGCCTCGCGGTATTCTAACCGCAAGCATCGCCCATGGCATTAATTACATAGAATTGTTTACAAAATGATAATTATGACTTCCTGTGCATAATGATTTTTCTGGGACGGGGATTAAAAAATTATTCTGAGAGCAGGGCTTTGTCGCCAACTGCATACATGACAGAATGATTTTTTAATCCCCGTCCCAGAAAAATCATCCCGCGTGGGCTTGCGGCTCACGCGGGATGGCATCGTTCTATGTGGCTGCGGACTACTTTTGCTTGTCCTGCTCCAGCAGCTCGGACGGCGTGCGATCGGGCTTTCCGCCGCGGAAGATCTCTCGACCGTGCAGACGATGCTCAAGATCGCGCTCGGCCTGCTCCTCCGTGATCTTGGTCTGGCTCACCACCGGGTCCTCAATCAACGACGACACCGAGTTCACCTGCTTCTGAATGCGCTCGGCGATGGTGTCATCCATACTCACGATGCGCATCTTCCAGTCGATACTCGTAGCGTTGGATGAGCTCTTGGTCCACACGAACGTCAGGATGGCGCTCTGGTGGCCCTGGGCGGGAAACATGCCAAAGAAGGAATCGTGCTGAATGTTGCTATCCTCGTCGATATAGGCGTGAACGTTATACACCACGCGGTCGATCTTATCGTTGAGCAGCGCGTTGGTCGCAAGCGCCGCGGCCTGAATCTGCCCGTTGGACAGCAGTTCGAGCTCGTTGGCAGACGATGTGTCCAACACCGTCACCTCGACCGTGCCCGTACGCTCATCGGCTTCATCGACGGTAAAGTCGAGCGGGAACTGCGTAAAGCCATTACCCCATTCGAGTCCACCCTTGAGCGCCGTCGAAACGGTATCGACCGAAACGCTCTCGGACAGGTTGGCGGTGTTCAGGCGACGCATCACGCCGTAGCCAATCTGCATGCCCACGATCAGCACCAAAATACCAATGACCACGGCCATCGCGGTCTTCGTAATGGTATGACTCACCTGCGAACCCGAAGGATCGTCCTCGGACAGCGGGTCGATATGTTTTGCCTGGCTCGCGCGGTCCTCACTGCGCAGCTGCGCTAGCGCAGCTTTGTCACCGCGCTTGGCCGCAGCCTCCTTCTCACGCATGCGCTCGATTCGCTTTTTGGCAAGCGTGGGATCCAAGACACCGGATGCATCGATTTCGGAGAATAACTCCGTCACTTCTTCCGGAGTCAAAGGGTTCTTGTCAGCCATAAACTTCCTGTCATATCAATCAGTCGAGCTCGTGCGCACGCGCACCTTCGAACTGCATTCGATAGTAACGGGCATAGGTGCCGCCACGGGCGAGAAGCTGTTCATGCGTGCCACGTTCCACAACGCGACCATGCTCAACGGTCGCAATCTCATCGGCGTGTTTAATGGTCGAGAGACGGTGGGCGATGATGATCGTGGTACGGCCGCGTGCCAGCTCTTCGAGCGACTCCTGAACCGCTTCCTCGCTTTCGTTATCCAAAGCACTCGTCGCCTCATCCAAAATAAGGATCTTGGGATTCTTGAGAAACACGCGCGCAATGGCGACGCGCTGCTTTTGACCACCCGAAAGACGGCTGCCGCGCTCGCCCACCACGGTGTCGTAGCCTTGCGGAAGCGACTCGATAAAGGTATCGATATTGGCGCGGCGGGCCGCCTCGGCGATCTCTTCTGCCGTGGCGCCCGGCTTGCCGTAGGCGATGTTCTCGCCGATCGTTCCATCGAACAGGTACACATCTTGCTGCACCAGGCCGATGGCACGGCGCAGGCTATGCTGCGTCACGTCGCGCACATCCTGGCCGTCGATACTAATGGAGCCACCGGCAACGTCGTAAAAGCGCGGCAACAGCGAACAAGTCGTCGATTTGCCGCCGCCCGAGGGGCCAACCAAAGCGATGGTCTGACCGGGCCTAATGGACAGATCCATATGGTCGATAACGGGACGTGCCCCATCGTCCGCGCCAAGCTCAACATCCTCGTAGTTAAAGCACACGTTGCGGTACTCCACGGCACCAGCCGTCACCTGCAGATCCGCAGCGCCCGGCTTATCCTGAATATCGGGGACAGTCGAGAGCACCTCGTCCATGCGCTTAAAGCCGGCAATGGCCTTCTGATACGTCTCGGCCGAATTGACGAGCGTCTCGAGAGGCGTGCAGAACAGTGAAATGTAAAGCGCGAAGGTTGCCATATCGACCGCCTGCAGCTGACCCTGGGCAACGAGCCAACCGCCCAGCAGCACCACGATCACATAGAGCACGCCCGAGAGCAGGCCATACGTTGCGGTGTAGACGCCCATGGCATGATACATGTTCTCCTTGGACGAAAGATAGCGATTGTTCGAGGCGCGAAACTTAGAGCGTTCGGTCTGCTCATTGGCAAAGCTCTTGACCACACGCATGCCCGCCAGCGAATCCTGCAGCTGCGCATTAATGCCGCTAATCTTTTTTCGATTATCGCTAAAGACCTCGCGCATGCGCATATTCTGCCAAAACATAATGACCGCGAACACCGCCGTTACCACAGCCATGGCGAGTGCGAGCACCGGCGCGATGGTAAACAGAATCACAAACGAGCCGATGATCTCGATACCGCAGATAATGATCCATTCGGGCACGTGATGCGCCGCCTCGCAGATATCGAACAGGTCGTTGACCACACGGCTCATCATGTCACCCGAGCTGTTGCGATCGAAGTATGCAAAGCTAAACCGTTCGTACTGATCGAACAGGTCCTCACGCATCTTGGACTCCATGCGCGCGCCCATCACGTGGCCCCAATAGCTCACAAAGTAGCGGCAGGCGCAGCGGATGGCATACATCAGCACCAGTCCCACCGCGATCATGCCGAGCGCCTGCATAATGGCAGCCTGGCCCTGGGTAAACAACCCTCCGGTCAGATTGCGCAGGATAATGGGAAACGCCAGGTCAATGGCGGCAAGCACCAGGGCACAAATAGTATCAGCAACAAAAAGCCCCATCTGGGGCTTGTAATAAGACAAAAACCTTCTAAACATAATCACCTTACGCGGTTTTACCAAACCGCGTTTCGTCTCGACGCTGCAAGCGCCCCATTTGGACAATCTGGCCTTCAATCGTCGGTCGTGTATATCCATACGCTTCCCTCCTCTTTTAGGCCACCTTGTCTCAAATGGGGCGCTTTCGCTGACTTACACAAACCTGCGGAATCATTCCCGCTCGTTACAGCTCAGCCCCGCCTAGTCGGTGAGCGATGCTATCGCAGGCCAAGGCGCCCACGACGGTCTTGGCGTCCTCGATCTTACCGTCGAGCACGGCGTCGATCAGCTCGTGCAGTGGTACCAGGTCGACGTTGACAAACTCGTCATCGTCGGGATCGGGCGCATCAAACTCGAGCTTGGTAGCCAGGTAGATGTGAATAATCTCGTCGCAAAAACCGCAGGTCGTGACAATCGACGTCAAAAAGCGGATGCGGCCGGCCTTAAAGCCCGTCTCCTCATGCAGTTCGCGCTTGGCGCAATCGAGCGGGTCCTCGCCCGGGTCGAGCTTGCCGGCGGGAATCTCGACCGTCACGCGGTCGATGGCGGTGCGGTACTGACGCACCAGCACGATCTTGCCGCTTTCGGTCAGCGCCACGACGGCCGCCGCACCCGGATGGCGAACGATATCGCGGGCACTGCGGTGACCGTTAGGCAGCTCAACCTCAAGACGGTGGACGTCGAGGATCTTGCCCTTCCAGGCACACTCCTCCGAAAGAATCTTCTCGTGCAGCAGGGCGTCATGCGGGTCGTCGTCGCCCAGCACCAGCGCCGGCTCGTCAGCGATCTCGCCACCAGGCTCGCCCTCGGCGTGCCCGTACGCGCGACCGTCTTCCTCGACGATCTGCGCGTCCACGAGCTCTTCGTTCTTATCGTCCATCCGTCTCATCCCTCTCGGATTTTAGGCATCCCAGGCGTCGCGGCCACGCAGCGCGCGCAGGCCAATGTCGTGACGCAGGGTCTTGCCCTCAAAGTCGATCTTCTCGCAGGCCTCGTAGGCAAGGTCGCGAGCGTTCTCGAACGTGTCGCCCAGCGCGGTCACGGCGAGCACGCGACCGCCGTTGGTCACGAGCTTGCCGTCCACCACAGCGGTGCCGGCGTGGTACACCGTCACGTTCTCCATGGCCTCGGCATCCTCGATACCGGTGATGACCTTGCCCTTCTCATAGCTGCCGGGATAGCCCGCGCTCGTCAGGACAACGGCCACGGCCCACTCGTCACGCCAATCGAGCTCAATCTGATCGAGTTCGCAGTTGGCGCAGGCCAGCATAACCTCGACCAGGTCGTTCTTAAGGCGCGGCAGCACGACCTGCGTCTCGGGATCGCCAAAGCGAGCATTGAACTCCAGCACCTTGGGGCCGGCGGGGGTAAGCATAAAGCCGCCGTACAGGCAGCCGCGGTAGTCGATGCCCTCGGCGGCGAGCTCTGCCACGGTCTGCTCCATGACCTTCACCATGGTGGCGTGCTCCTCGTCGGTCACGATAGGCACCGGGCTGTAGACGCCCATGCCACCCGTGTTGGGGCCAAGATCGCCCTCAAGCGCGCGCTTGTGGTCCTGCGAGGTAGCCATGGGACGGACGGTCTTGCCGTCGGTAAAGGCCAGCAGCGAGCACTCGGGGCCAACGAGCATCTCCTCGATAACCACCGTGTTGCCGGCATCACCAAAGGTGCCGCCAAAGCACTCACGCACAGCTTCCTCGGCCTGCGAAAGCTCGGTTGCCACAATAACGCCCTTGCCCGCGGCAAGGCCGTCGGCCTTCACGACCAGCGGAGCGCCCTGCTCGCGCACATAAGCAAGAGCCGAGGCCTCGTCAGTAAACGAGCCATAGGCGGCCGTCGGGATGTTCGCGCGCTCCATGAGCTGCTTGGAGAACAGCTTGGAGCCCTCCATCTGGGCACCCTCGGCACCCGGACCAAAGCACGGAATACCCGCCGCGCGGACGGCGTCGGCAACGCCAGCCACGAGCGGAGCCTCGGGGCCAATCACCACGAGTCCGCATCCATGGCTCTGGGCAAACGCCGCCACGGCCGCAGGATCGCAATCGTCGAGAACCACGTTCTCGCCGCAGCTCGCGGTGCCGCCGTTACCCGGCGCGATGTAGAGCTTGCCGGCGCGCGGTGATGCTGCGAGCTTGGCTGCCAGAGCATGCTCGCGGCCGCCGCTGCCCAACAACAGGATGTCGATGGTTTGAGTGTCCGCCTTCAAGGGTGCCTCCTCTATGGATTAGCGGCCCGCCAACCAAGCGGGCCCATTACAAGCAAATATACCCCTCGGCCGCCCGTCCGGGCTGCAAAGGGGTATATCGCAATAACCGTATAAACCGATTACTTCCAGAATCGGTTGATGATCTGCTCGCGACCGGCGCCGACGCCGATAAACGTTACGCGGGTGTGTGCCAGATCCTCGATAAATGCCACGTAGTCCTGAGCCTCCTGCGGCAGCTCGTCAAAGCTGCGGCAGCCGGTGATGTCACACTTCCAGCCAGGGAGCTCCTCGTAGATGGGCTTGGCATGCTCAAAGCGCACCTGATGCTCGGGCACGCTCGTGTAGCGCTCGCCGTCGACGTCATAGGCAACGCACACCTTAATGGTGTCGAAGGCCGAAAGCACGTCGAGCTTGGTCACGGCGATGTCGGTGAGGCCGTTGACGCGCGAGGCATAGTTGGCGATAGGGCCGTCAAACCAGCCGCAGCGACGACGGCGACCGGTGGTCACGCCGTACTCGTAGCCCTCCTCGGTCAGCGTGTGGCCGGCCTCGGACTTGTAGGAAAGCTCGGTGGGCATGGGGCCCGAACCGACGCGGGTGATGTAGGCCTTCATGACGCCCAGCACGCGGTCGACGTTCTTCATGCCGACACCGGAACCGGTAATGGCGCCGCCAGCGGTGCAGTTAGAAGACGTCACGTACGGATAGGTGCCGTGGTCGATGTCGAGCAGCGTCGCCTGGGCGCCCTCAAACAGCAAGTCCTTGCCCTCATCGATCATATTGTTGAGCAGCAGGCTCGTCTCGGTGATGTAAGGGCGCAGGCGCTCGGCCATGGGCAGGTACTCGTCACAAATCTGGTCCACGGTGTAGGTGGGCAGGTTGTAGATGAGATCCAGCTCGGGGTTCACGCGGGCAAGAGCGGTCTCCAGCTTATCGCGGAACAGCGCCTCGTCCAGCATGTCCTGCATACGCAGGCCAATACGGGCCATCTTGTCCTGGTAGCACGGACCGATGCCGCGCTTGGTGGTACCGATGTTCTTCTTGCCGAGCTTCTGCTCAAAGGCGCCATCCAGATCGATGTGGTACGGCATGATGACATGCGCGTTGCCGCTAATCTTGAGATTCTTGGTGGTGATGCCGTCGGCCTCGAACATGTCGATCTCCTCAAGGACAACCTTGGGGTTGACGACACAGCCGTTACCGATCACCGACACGTGGTCGGAATACATAATGCCGGAGGGCACCTGGTGCAGGCCGTACTTCTTGCCGTTGACGACGATGGTGTGGCCGGCGTTGTTGCCGCCCGAGTAGCGCACGACGGCATCAAAGTCGCCGGCGACTAGGTCGCAGATCTTACCCTTGCCCTCATCGCCCCACTGGGCACCGACCAAAACGGTTGACGGCATGTTTACTCCTCACATTCATGGACTGTCCGCGCACCGCAAGCGCGCAGAAGCACAAAACATTCCTAGTATACCCGTGCAACGGGCGCCTGTCCTACTCCTCGGTATGCGCCCCATCAAGCTCATAGAACTTGGTGGATGCCGGCAGGAACATCAGGTCGACGTCGCCGATCGGGCCCGAACGGTTCTTAGCCACGACAATACGCGTAACGCCCTCGTCGGGTCGGTCGTCGCGCGAGGCCTCGGCCTCGTCGGCAGATCGGTCCAAGAACATGACGATATCGGCATCCTGCTCGATGGAGCCCGATTCACGCAGGTCGGACAGCTGCGGGCGCTTGCCGGTACGGGATTCAACCTGACGCGACAACTGCGACAGCGCGATCAGCGGGATCTTGAGCTCCTTGGCCATAATCTTCAGGCCACGCGACATCTCGGAGACCTCGACGGTACGGCTCTCGGAACGACGGCCCGGCGGAGGACTCACCAGCTGCAGGTAGTCCAGAATGATGATTGCCTTCTCCTTGTTATGGAGCATACGGCGGCTCTTGGCGCGAATCTCGGTCACCGTGGTGCCGGGCGTATCGTCAATCAGAATATCGAGCTTGGACAGCGTCTGCGTGGCCTCATTGATATTGGCCCACTGCTCGGGGCTAATGCGGCCCGTACGGAAATCGCTGATCGAAATCATGGCATAAGCACAAATCAGACGCTGGGCAATTTCCTTGCCCGACATCTCCAGCGAGAAGAAGCCGACGGTATAGCCAGCGGCGGCGGCATTGAGCGCCAAGTTCAGGGCGAACGACGTCTTACCCACGGCGGGGCGGGCGCCGATAATGATGAGCTGGCCCTCGCGGAAGCCCATGAGCATACGATCGAGCGACGGGAAGCCCGTGGGCACGCCTGCGGCCTGACCGCCGGCCTTGCACACTTCCTCGGCCTCGTTATAGGCCTCGACCATAAACTCGGTCAGCGTCTTGTAGCTCGACTTGACCTCACGCGCCGTGACCTTGAGCAGCTTGCTCTCAGCCAGCTCCACGACCTCCTTAGTATCGGTGGGGGCGTTGTAGGCCAGCGCGTTGATCTCGTTGGTGGCGCCAATCAGCTCGCGCAACATCGAGTCGCGACGAACGATGGCGGCATGGTGCTGCCAGTTGACGAGCGACAGGGTCTGACCCATCAGCTCCAAAATGTACGCCTCGCCACCCACGGCATCGAGCTTGTTGATGCTTCGCAGGTAATCGATCAGCGAGATGGAGTCGATGGGGATGCGACTGTTGTACATATCGACCATCGCGGTATAGATGGTCTTATGAATGGGCCGATAGAAGTCATCGGGCTGCAGCTCGACCTGAGCCTCTTCGACCACCTCGGGCGATAGCAGCATAGCGGCCAGTACGTTGGCCTCTGCATCTTGGTTTTGGGGGAGACCCAACTTGGAGCCACGGTCCTCGACCGTCAGCCCCGTCTCCCTATCGTCATATGCCATGAGCATCCTCATTCATATCGCTTGCGAGCATCCATAGTATCAGCCACGGCTATAAATCGAGCCGCGCCTTGGCAATCATCACCGAACCAAACGGGGCTTATAGGACAAAATGTGTGTCCCGATAGAACATCCGTTTCCATCCATTAATCCAGCCAGAACGGGTACGGGTCCCTGTGGTGGAGGTCCTCCCACACGGCCCTGTCGCCCCACTCCGGCCCTCCGTCGTCGCGCGACGGCGAGGCGGAGTAGACGCTGAACAGGAAGTCGATGTCCGCGTCGGTTGGCATCGTGGCGAGCTTCTCGCGCGCCGTCCTCGCGTCCCCCGAGTGCGCGTGGCACCACCAGAACACCGCCTTCACGCGCTTGACCGACGTCAGCCCCCGGTGGTTGCGCAGGACGGCCCTCAGCTGCGAGTTCACCCCTCCCTCGATCATGTTGTTGGTCGACGGCAGCGGGCCGGCCTTGGCCAGGGCGGGGTCGAGGTAGGTGAACAGCGTCCCCGCCGACACCAGCGACGACAGCGACGAGCGCGCCCGCCTCAGCCTCTCGTGGGTGTAGACCCTCCTGCCGTCCACCACGGTCCTGTCCTCCAGGAAGTCGGCCCAGAACCCGCACCAGTCGAGGTAGCGCTCGACCCAGAGCTCGGCCTGGTGCAGCGTCTCGATGCCCATGAGGTCGCGCGCGACGAGGTAGAGCTCGCGCCCCGCCTGGAGCTTCGGCCGCGTCGTCGTGTAGCGCTTGACCTGCGAGAAGGCGTGGAAGGTGCACCTCTGGACCCTGGTGCGCGGCCAGGTCTCTCGCACGGCCTTGGCGAACCCGCTCCCGCCGTCGGTGACGACCACGTCGGGCGCCGGGATCGGCGCCATGAGGGCCGACCACGCCCTCGAGTTCTCCGACCTCGCCATGTACCAGGAGACCACCCGCTCGCCGCTGCAGCATATGAGCACGACGAGGTCGCGCGCGACCCAGATCCCGTCGACGTAGAGCACGCGGTGGAGCTCGCCGTCGGGGACGGGCATGGGCCAGACCTCCCAGAACTCGGCCGTCCTGCGCCTGAAGGACCGCCCGCCGCCCAGCATCGCCGCCTGGGAGTCCTTGGAGAGGAGCCACCCGAGGAACTCGTCCAGCCTTGTCGCCGTGTCGTCGTACCTCACCGTCGTCGACGCGCCGCAGGCCGTGCACCTCCACCGCTGGGACCCCGATGAGGTCCTGCCGTTGCGCTTGGTCCGACCGCCGCAGTAGGGGCAATAAACGGCCTTCATGGGCACCTCTTCCGAAAGGGTATTTAACGGTTCCGGAAAAGGTTATCTACCTGCGGGAACGATAGGCAACCGGACACACATTCTGTCCGAGCGGTTAAAAGCGGGCACGGAATTTAAACGGCTGGAAAAGGGGCATCGACCTGCGCCGACGCCCCTAAAGTAGACACACATTTTGTCCTATAAGCCCCAAACGGATAAACGGTCCTATGCACGGGACCGCATCTCAATGACTGCTATGAACTCACCCAGCGCAAAAAACAAAAGGGCGCCCTGGTCTCCCAGAGCGCCCTTCTTAGAACAAGATTGTTGCGTTGCAGCAAATGCTACTCGGCAGCAGCCTCGGTCTCGACCTCGGCGGTCTCGGCCTCGGCGACCTCAGCGGCCTCCTCAACCTCAGCCTCGGCAGCGAGCTCCTCGGCGGTAACGCCGACGAGAACGACAACCTCGGCCTTGATCTCGCGGTACAGCGAGATAGCGACGGTGTGGGCACCGGCAACCTTGATGGGCTTACCGAGCTCGACGCGCTTGCGGTCGATGTCCATACCGAGCTGATCCTTGATGGCGTCAGCGATCATAGCAGCGGTAACGGAGCCAAAGAGGATGCCCTCGTCGCCAACCTTGACGTCAACGGTGACCTGCTTGCCCTCGAAGGCAGCCTTGGTCTCGTTGGCCGTAGCCAGACGGACGGCCTCGCGCTTGGCGATGTTGTTGCGACGCTCGTCAAGCTGCTTGAGGTTGCCCTTGGTGGCGGCAACAGCAAGCTTCTTGGGGAACAGGAAGTTCTCAGCGTAACCCTGAGCGACCTCTACGACGTCACCCTCGCCGCCCTTGCCCTTGATCTCATCGAGAAGAATAACCTTCATGATGCGTCTCCCTTCTTAGCCGCGGTCGCGGTTGCCACGAGAGGAAACCACGGGGACGGTGTACGGCAGGAGAGCCATCTCGCGGGCGCGCTTGATGGCGTTGGCGATGTCATGCTGATGCTGCGTGCAAGCGCCAGTGACGCGACGGGGCTTGATCTTGCCACGGTCGGTCATGTACTTACGGAGAAGCTGAGTGTCCTTATAGTCGATGAACTCAGTGTTCTCCTTGCAGAACTGGCAGTACTTACGACGCGGCTGACGTGCAGAATAATCATTAGCCATGTCAAAATACCTTTCATTTGGCAACTTCGGCGAGCCGAAGCCGCCTCTCACTCAAAAATAGGCGAACAACCCTTAGAACGGGATGTCCTCATCGTAGACGTCGACCGCGGGCGGCGTAGCCACCGGTGCGGCAGGACGTGCTGCGGGCGCGGGAGCTGCGGGGGCGTAACCGCCCTGATCGTAGCCACCCTGGCCACCACGGGAGCTCATAAACTCGATTTCATCGACGATGACCTCAAGCTTGCTCCTGCGCTGACCGTCGCGCTCCCAAGAGCTGTAGCGCAGCTTGCCCTCGATCGCGACCTTGTTTCCCTTTGCCAGGAAACGGCTCACGGCCTCGGCGCGGGTGCCAAACATAGTGCAGTCGACAAAGTTGGGATAGTCCTCCCACTCGCCAGTCTGCGCATTGCGGCGACGATCGTTCACGGCGACGCCAAAGGACAGAACCTGGGTTCCGCCGGCGGTGGCGCGCAGCTCGGGATCGCGGGTGAGGTTACCGGTGATGTTCACTCGATTGATGCTCATAACTCACTACTTCCTCTTGGGGCACAAGCCCAGTCCAAAACGACAGTCTTACTCCTGGTCGTCGCGACGGACGATCATGTGGCGGACCACAGCGTCGGTGATGCGCAGGACGCGATCAAGCTCGGCGATCTGGGTAGGATCTGCGTGGAAGTTGATGAGGGTGTAGTCACCATCGGTGAGGTCGTTGATCTCGTAGGCGAGCTTGCGCTTGCCCCACTCGTCAACGGAGTCGACCTTGCCAGCGCCCTCAGCGATCGTGGTATCGATACGCTTCATAACAGCGAGACGAGTCTCGGGGTCGAGCGACGGGTCAACAAAGAACAGCAGTTCATAAGCCTTCATATTGTCACCTCCTCTGGGCAAATGTGGCTTCAGGTCGTGAAGGTGCGCCTGAAGCAGGAAAAGACTTGGTAATAATATCTTTCAACCTCCCAGGCTGCAAGAATAAGCAGCTACAACCTCATGACCTCCACATATGCCCATGCTTACATGGCTCTTCATGCGTATTCCAACCAAATGCTGACCAAGAGCTTGACGGATTCGATAGCAAGATACGCCGCGGCGAGGCAAACCAAATCAAACCGCAGGTCGCCGATTGCAGGGTTGTGGTCGCAAAATGCATACCACCGGTTCGATCGATTGCTTCAAAATTTTAAAATTCGCCGCCACGTCATTCATGAATACCTATTTTGAACAGGTTATCGAGAGGGATCTGGCTGGTCAGGATGCTTTTTTAGTACTTATCTTGCGCATGCCGGATACGGGCGCGGAGCAAGCGGTTTAAAAAATACCGAGTTTTCTGTTTGCACTTTTCGATTCCTCGTGTATACTGACTTTCGCATTTAACGGAGAGTTGTCCGAGTGGCCGAAGGAGCACGATTGGAAATCGTGTAGGCGTCAAAAGCGTCTCCAGGGTTCAAATCCCTGACTCTCCGCCAGTTAATTCCAAAGCAGGCCTTAGAGCCTGCTTTGTTTTTACCCCACGCGGAGGGGTGGCAGAGTGGTTGAATGCGGCGGTCTCGAAAACCGTTTGGCCTGTATAAGGTCACGAGGGTTCGAATCCCTCCTCCTCCGCCATTTTTGTTGAAAAAGCTCCCAGATTGGGGCTTTTTTGTTTTGAGTCCCTAACAAGCAAATACGGCGGAGGAGGAGGGATTCGAACCCAATAGGGCGCGGAGCGTAAAGAAAACGCGCCCGTGGCGCGTTTTTAGCGCAGCGCGGTCGGCGCCAGCCGACCGGATAAATTTTGAGCTTCGCTCAAAATTTGGACATCCCTCCTATTCAGCCACGCCCCCATCGCGTTCAGCATCAACCCAGCCCCGACCGTTTGCCGAGCAATAGGGTCGCAATCGGCGCCGAACATGTACTATGTACGGGCATTGTCCAAACCCATAGTCCAAAGGACCCCATCTTGCCCGTCGTCGCCGCTGTAACCGTTACCTCACATGCCTCGGATGCCATGGTCGCTATCCCATTTTGGCTCGAGATGTTCGCCGTTGTCGCTGCATCGATCTCGGGTGTGCTGGTTGCGCGCGAACACAAGCTCGACCTGGTGGGCGCGGTCGCGCTCGCGGTGGTCTGCGGTCTGGGCGGCGGTCTTTTGCGCGATATGACACTCCAGGTCGGCAACGTCTATATCCTCAACCAGCCAATGGCGCTGCCGCTCTCCATCGCCACGGCGGCCATCATCTACATCTTCCCGGCGATTGTCGACAAGCCCGATAAACTCATTCCCCTGCTCGATATCATCTCGGTCGGCATCTATGCGGCAACCGGCGCGGACAAGGCGCTGGTCTACGGATTTGCACCCGCCGTATGCGTCATGATGGGCTTCTTCACCGCGGTGGGCGGCGGCATGCTGCGCGACGGCTTTATGGGCGTGGTTCCGGGCATTTTCCAACGTACTAACTTTTATGCCATCGCCGCCATCGCCGGATCGACAAGCTATGTGTGTCTCGTTATGAGCGGCATCATGAGCAATGTCGCCGCGCTGGTCGTATGCGTTGTCGTGACCATGGGTCTGCGCTGGCTCTCACTGCGCTTTGACATCAAAAGCCCCACCGAAGAAGACATCGCGCGCTTTTTGCATCGCAAAAAGTAGACAGCGCGGCACGACCCTCCGAAATGCAACTGAGAGGTTCTTTTAGAGCGCCCGCGCGTTGGGTACCCTGTTAGATACATGTCGAGTATCTAACGAAGGATTCACTATGCCCTGCAACCTAGCACCGTCGACCCAGCGCCGTAAAGCGCGGGCCCGCATCGTCCTCCTATTCGCACTGATTGCGCTTGCGCTGACCGTACTGCCCACGGCGTCGTTCGCCGGCACAGACACCGCGGGCAACGTACTCGCAACCGAAGCTGACTCAAATCCGTCTGGCGCCGAGGGCGACCTGTACTGGGCCGGCCAAAACCTTAACCTGGACGACGCCTCTATCGACCGCGATATTATCGCGGCGGGCGACAGCCTATCGATTCGCGACTGCACCGTAGGCGGAGCCGTTCGCCTGGCGGCACGCACCATCGATATCTCCAAAACCGCAATCGATGGCAGCGTGACGGTAGCCGGTCAGCATGTCGTGCTCAACACCGGTAGCACCGCCAACTGTTTTTACGCGATGGGCGAGACGGTTGCCCTGCGCGGCTCCGCCAAGTCGGCAGCACTCGCGGGCAGTACGGTAACCATCGACGGCACCGTCGATGGCGATGTCGAGGTCTGGGCCGACAAGCTCATCCTAGGCAAAAACGCCCGCGTTACCGGCACGGTGAACGCCCATATCGCGCAAGATCCCGAGCGGGCCGAGGGCGCTCAGGTCGGAGCCCTCAAGATCGACCGCACCGAGAACGAGAACACCTCTACGATTAACGACACCATCGGCGGCATCGTCGCCGCAGCGCTTTCCACCTGCTTCGTCGCGATCATCCTTGAACTCGTCTTTCCGCGCGCGACCGCCAGCGCGGCCGGCATGCTCCGCCAGCGCCCCACCCCGCTGTGGGTGAGCGGTCTTTTGGGCACGGTGGCCGCCATTCCCGCCATCCTGCTGCTCATCATCTCGATTGCAGGCCTGTCGCTCGCCGGAGCCCTCATGTGCGCCGTGATCGGCATCGCTCTGGCCTCGGCGGCATTTACGGGCACCGCGATCGCGCGCATGGTCGGACACAACCAGAACCGCTACGCCATGGCCGCCGTGGGCGGTATCGCCGCGGGCGCACTCACGGCACTTCCCCTTATGGGCAGCTTTGTCAGCGGCGTAGCCTTCGTCTTTACGCTCGGCTACGTCATCCAGATCATCTGGCGCAACGCCCGCCTCAAGCCGCAGCAGGCCGCCAACACTCCGGGCCTCCCCTCCGCCTAGCCGTCAACCCCCACAAAGGGGACAGGTACCTTTGTGGGGGTGCAGACCAACTCGATCCCTGTGCACCAAAAAGGGCGCCGACCGCGACGGTCGGCGCCCTTTCTTGTTAGTCGCTATAAAGCTCAGCGCTTATTTGTTGACCTGACCGGCACGGACGGCGGCCTTCTTGCGGTCGGTGGCATTGAGCAGACGCTTGCGCAGGCGGATGTTCTTGGGAGTGATCTCCACTAGCTCGTCGTCGGCGATGTACTCCAGCGCCTCCTCCAGCGAGAAGGTACGGGGCGGCACCAGCTGGACGGAGATATCGGAGGTCGAGGAGCGCTGGTTGCCCAGGTTCTTGGTACGAGCGATGTTGACGACCATGTCGCCGGCCTTGCTGCGCTCGCCCACGATCATGCCCTCGTAGCACTCGGTGCCCGGCTCAACGAACAACTGGCCGCGCTCCTGCAGCGTACCCAGAGCGTAGGCAACGGCCTTCTCGGTGGTCATGGAGATCATGGCGCCGTCCTGGCGGTTGCCGATCTCGCCGGCATAGGGACCGTACTCCAGGAAGGTGTGGTAGAACACGCCCTCGCCGTGGGTGACGTTCATGATGCGGTTCTTAAGACCCATGATGCCGCGGGTCGGGATCTTAAACTCAAGATGCGTCACGATGCCCGAGGTATCCATACTCGTCATGATGCCGCCGGAGGTGCCGAAGACCTCAACGACCTTGCCCGAATACTCGTCCGGGCACTCGACGACGGCCTGCTCGACGGGCTCCATCTTGTTGCCGTTTTCGTCCTTCTTAAACAGAACGCGGGGACGACCGACCTGGAACTCAAAGCCCTCGCGGCGCATAGACTCCATCAGGACGGAAAGGTGCAGAATGCCGCGGCCCGAGACCTCGACGCCGCTCTTGTCCTCGAGCTCCTCGATCTTCATGGTCACGTTGTTCTCGGCCTCGTTGAACAGGCGCTCCTTGAGCTGACGGGCGCCCACGATATCGCCGTCGCGACCGACGAGCGGGGAGGTCGAGGCCTCAAAGACGATGGACAGGGTCGGCGGATTGATCTCGATGGGCTCGAGCTCGACGGGGTTCTCGGGATCGGTGTAGACATCGCCGATGTCGGTGCGGTCGATGCCAACGACGGCGGCGATATCACCGGCGCCGACTTCCTGGCACTCGGTGCGGCCCAGATAGTCGAAGGTAAAGAGCTGCTTGACGGTAGCGGTGGCGCTGGAGCCGTCGTTCTTGACAACCAGAATCTGGTCGCCTTGGTGGATGGTGCCAGAGTACACGCGACCGATGCCGATGCGGCCAACGAAGTTGGAGTGATCGATGGTCACGCACTGCATGGCCAGCGGGGCGTTCTCGTCAACCTCGGGCGCGGGCATGTCGTCGATGATCATATCGAGCAGCGGATACATGTCCATGTTTCCGTCGTTGGGGTCAAGGCGGGCAAAGCCATTCATGGCACTAGCGTAGACCACGTGCTCCATGGCAAACTCAAGCTGGTCGTCGGTGGCGCCCAGGTCGGCCATCAGGTCCAGGCAGTCGTTGTAAGCCTTCTCGGGGTTGGCGCCCGGACGATCGATCTTGTTGATGACGATCATGATCTTGAGGCCGGTGTCGATGGCATGACGCAGCACGAAGCGGGTCTGGGGCATGGGGCCCTCAAAAGCGTCGACCAGCAGCAGGGCGCCGTCGGCCATACGCAGCACGCGCTCGACCTCGCCGCCAAAGTCGGCGTGACCCGGGGTGTCGATGACGTTGATCTTGACGTCCTTGTACTCGATAGAGATGTTCTTGGCGAGAATCGTAATGCCGCGCTCGCGCTCCTGGTCGTTAGAATCCAGGACGCGGTCCTCGACCTGCTGGTTGGCACGGAAGGCGTCCGTGGCACGCAGGAGCTTGTCGACCATCGTCGTCTTGCCGTGGTCGACGTGAGCGATGATGGCGATGTTCCTCAGATTGTCTACGCGCATGTAGTTCCCCTATCTTCTATCTATATACAACCGGCACGCGTATGCGACCCGCCCAGCAACACAACGCTCAGCGGGAATATTGAGCCTTTTACCGAAAACTCGTTTATTTTAGCGATTTTAGATTAGAGGGGTTTCCTCACCTGCAGGTTCAGGGTCGCTCCACATAAAACCATCGCCGGCGCCCACACCCTCGTACAGTACGTATGCCGAAAAGCCGCTCTCGAGCGTCGTCTCAAAGAAACTCACGAGCAGGGCGTCATGGTAGCCGCCGTCAATTTCGACACACCCGGTATAGCCGATGGCGTAACGGGCGATGCGGCCCAGGCCCTCGTCCTTAAGGCCCATCTTGTGCTCGGAGATAAAGTTGGTGGCAGCCTCGAGGCATGCCTCCTCGCCGTCCTCGTCGAGTGCCGCCAGATAGCGGTTGGACGCGGCGTCCTCGATCGCAACGACAACGCCCGGATTCTCACCAGCGGCGAGATCGTCCAAAAAGGCCCCGATGAGGTCGCACACCATGGCGTCGAGCTCGGCGGAGACGTTTCCGGCGTCCTGCATATCCTGTGCCATTTTTAGACCTTCCCATCGAGTCCGGCGTCGTTACATCTCTTGTGCCTCGGCAGCGATCTTGGCGGCGGCGTCGCGGGCGCGCATCATATCGGCCGCGCGCTTGTCGAGCACCTTGATCTGGTTAGTCAGCATCACGGCATCGACCACGCCCCAGATGACCAAGCCCGTCGAAATCGAAAACCCAAGCGCACCAACTGTACCACGAAGGCGCGATGAGATTGCCGCGACAAGTGCGGAGACGGCAACCATCTTGATAAAGGAGGCACGGCGCTCGCGAAGCGTACGGGCCTGCGTCACATAGGCGATGCGTGCGGCCTCGGACGCCTCCGAGCGCATCTGGGCCTCGCGGGCAATGGCGGCGACCTCGGCCGAGACGCCACGCTCCATCAGCGTACACTCCGTCTCATAGCGACCCGTCATTTAAAAATCATCGGGCGAGAGCGTATGGACGAACTCGTCGAACTTCTCAAATTCCTGCTCGTCATCGATTTCCTCGGCGACCGGAGAGACGGTCCCCAGGCGGTTCATGATGTCATCCTCCACAAACATGGGGGCATTGCTGCGCACGGCGAGGGCGATGGCGTCGCTCGGACGGGCGTCGATACCGCGCTCGCTGCCGTCGGCCAAAACAACGACCGTCGCGTAGAACACGGGAGGCTCGGCACGGACAATCTCGATACGCTCGAGTTTTGCATCCAGGACATCGAGCGTGTCGAGCAGCAGGTCATGGGCAATCGGGCGCTCGGCACGACCGTGGTCGATACCGCGGCTAATAGCCGCAGCCTCAAACGAACCAGTTTGGATAGAAAGGGAGCGCAGCGGCGCAGGGGAGTCCGATTTGCTGCAGCGCTCGCGAAGCACGATAAGCGATGGCACGGGACCGGCGGCCATGACGATGGTCTCTATGTCGACACGAACCATGGAACACCTCCGGTACGTAGCGGTTAACACACGGCGCCTTCGCCGCATTGAATAGCTATACTACCCAATCTTGGCTTATAGGACAAAATGTGTGTCCCGATAGAACATCCGTTTCCATCCATTAATCCAGCCAGAACGGGTACGGGTCCCTGTGGTGGAGGTCCTCCCACACGGCCCTGTCGCCCCACTCCGGCCCTCCGTCGTCGCGCGACGGCGAGGCGGAGTAGACGCTGAACAGGAAGTCGATGTCCGCGTCGGTTGGCATCGTGGCGAGCTTCTCGCGCGCCGTCCTCGCGTCCCCCGAGTGCGCGTGGCACCACCAGAACACCGCCTTCACGCGCTTGACCGACGTCAGCCCCCGGTGGTTGCGCAGGACGGCCCTCAGCTGCGAGTTCACCCCTCCCTCGATCATGTTGTTGGTCGACGGCAGCGGGCCGGCCTTGGCCAGGGCGGGGTCGAGGTAGGTGAACAGCGTCCCCGCCGACACCAGCGACGACAGCGACGAGCGCGCCCGCCTCAGCCTCTCGTGGGTGTAGACCCTCCTGCCGTCCACCACGGTCCTGTCCTCCAGGAAGTCGGCCCAGAACCCGCACCAGTCGAGGTAGCGCTCGACCCAGAGCTCGGCCTGGTGCAGCGTCTCGATGCCCATGAGGTCGCGCGCGACGAGGTAGAGCTCGCGCCCCGCCTGGAGCTTCGGCCGCGTCGTCGTGTAGCGCTTGACCTGCGAGAAGGCGTGGAAGGTGCACCTCTGGACCCTGGTGCGCGGCCAGGTCTCTCGCACGGCCTTGGCGAACCCGCTCCCGCCGTCGGTGACGACCACGTCGGGCGCCGGGATCGGCGCCATGAGGGCCGACCACGCCCTCGAGTTCTCCGACCTCGCCATGTACCAGGAGACCACCCGCTCGCCGCTGCAGCATATGAGCACGACGAGGTCGCGCGCGACCCAGATCCCGTCGACGTAGAGCACGCGGTGGAGCTCGCCGTCGGGGACGGGCATGGGCCAGACCTCCCAGAACTCGGCCGTCCTGCGCCTGAAGGACCGCCCGCCGCCCAGCATCGCCGCCTGGGAGTCCTTGGAGAGGAGCCACCCGAGGAACTCGTCCAGCCTTGTCGCCGTGTCGTCGTACCTCACCGTCGTCGACGCGCCGCAGGCCGTGCACCTCCACCGCTGGGACCCCGATGAGGTCCTGCCGTTGCGCTTGGTCCGACCGCCGCAGTAGGGGCAATAAACGGCCTTCATGGGCACCTCTTCCGAAAGGGTATTTAACGGTTCCGGAAAAGGTTATCTACCTGCGGGAACGATAGGCAACCGGACACACATTCTGTCCGAGCGGTTAAAAGCGGGCACGGAATTTAAACGGCTGGAAAAGGGGCATCGACCTGCGCCGACGCCCCTAAAGTAGACACACATTTTGTCCTATAAGCCCCAATCTTTCGCACAGCACACAAAACCAAAATGAGTTTTATAACACACAAGAAAAAAGCCCCGAGGCCATGCCCCGAGGCTCTTCACAGTTTTGATGGTGGACCTGACAAGATTCGAACTTGTGACCTCCCGGTTATCAGCCGGACGCTCTAACCAACTGAGCTACAGGTCCATCATGGTGGAGGTTAGGGGGATCGAACCCCTGACCTCAGGCTTGCAAAGCCCGCGCTCTCCCAGCTGAGCTAAACCCCCACGGAGACAGTAATAAACACCCCAGCGGCGACTCGGCTCTCGCTGGGGTGTTTATTGCGAAAGAAAGTGGTGGACCTGACAAGATTCGAACTTGTGACCTCCCGGTTATCAGCCGGACGCTCTAACCAACTGAGCTACAGGTCCATCGCGCAAGGGATATATTAGACGAGTCGTTACGCGCGCGTCAACAACTTTTTTGAAAATCTTTGGGAGGGGTTCGCCCCGGCCGCGTGGCGGCACATGAAGTCGCCTGCTCGGACAGTCCTGACTCGCACGGAGAGCACATTAAGTGCTCTCCGGCTCGTGCGGAACTCGCGATCGACTTCATGTGCCGCCACGCGGCCGGGGCGAACGCGGGTCCAAGATTGTCAAAAAAGCGGTCGGCGCGCAGTGCGCCGACCGCCGATATATGGGGTCTGATATTTTCTACCAGCTAGTTCCTCTTACTCGTCGAGGAGATCCTCTGGCATGTCGTTGCCGTCGCCCAGGTCGACTGGGGCCTCTTCGGTGTCGGCTGCGGCCTCGGCGCCTTCGCCTTCGGGCTTTCCCTTGGCTGCCGTCATGCGGGCGACAGCGCATACGCGGTCGTTGTCGTCGACGGTCATCATCTTGACGCCCTGGGTGGCGCGGCCGGTCTGGCTGATCTCGTCGGTCTTGACGCGAATGACCGTCGCGCCTTCCGTCACGATGAACAGCTCGTGCTGCGGGCCCACCGTCTTCATGGCCGCGAGGTTGCCCTTGCGCTCGGTCATTTGGATGGTGTAGACGCCCTGACCGCCGCGGTTTTGCTCCGGGTAATCCGCGACCGGCGTGCGCTTGCCGTAGCCGCGCTCGGTGATGACAAACAGGTCACCATTGCCGTTGGTAACCTCCATACCCAAAACGCCCACGCCGTCTTTCATGCTAATACCGCGAACGCCGCTGGTGTCGCGTCCCGTGGCGCGAACTTGGTCCTCGGGGAACATAATCGCCTTGCCCGCAGTGGTGGCCAAGATGATCTTGTCGCCCTCGCGCACACGGCGCACGGCGAGCAGCGCGTCGTCGTCCCTCAGGTTGATGGCGATCAGACCATCACGGCGGCTACGGTCGTAGGCGCTCATCACGGTCTTCTTGACCATGCCGCTCTTGGTGGCAAACATCAGGTACTCGTCGGCGGGGAACTCGCGACAGCTGATGACGCTCGCGATCTTCTCGCCTTCCTCAAAGGGCAGCAGGTTGACGATCGCGGTACCGCGCGCCTGGCGCGTACCGACCGGCAGCTCGTGCACCTTGAGGCGGTAGACCTTGCCCTTGCTCGAGAAGAACAGCACGTACTCGTGCGTGGATGCGATAAACATCTCGTCGATGACGTCATCCTCTTTAAGGTTGACGCCCGACACGCCCTTGCCGCCGCGCTTCTGAGCACGGTAGGCAGCTACCGGGATACGCTTCACGTAGCCGGTGTGGGTAATGGTCACAACCATGTCCTCGTCGGCAATGAGGTCCTCGACATCCAGGTCCTTCTCGACATGGCTGATCTCGGTGCGGCGTTTGTCGCCAAACTTCTTCGAGATCTCGCGCATCTCCTCCTTGATGACGCCCAGGATCTTCTCCTCATGCGCCAGCAGGTCCTCGTAGTAGGCGATGGCGCGGCGCAGGCCGTCCAGCTCTTCCTGGATCTTGTCGCGCTCCAGGCCGGTCAGGCGGCGCAGCTTCATCTCGAGGATGGCCGTGGTCTGCTCGGGCGTAAAGCCAAAGCGCTCGATCAGGCGGCTGCTGGCCTCGGAGTCGGTCTGCGAGGAGCGGATAATGCTGATGACCTCGTCGATATGGTCGAGAGCCATCAAGTAGCCCTCGAGGATATGGGCGCGCGCCTGGGCCTTCTTAAGGTCGAAGCGGGTGCGGCGGGTGACGACGTCGACCTGGTGGTCGATGTAGTGCTGCAGCATCTCGCGCAGGCTCAGGCATTTGGGAACGCCGTTGACGAGCGCCAGGTTGTTGGCGCCAAAGGTCGTCTGCAGTGAGGTGTACTTATACAGGTTGTTGAGCACGACCTGCGGAATGACGCCCTTCTTGAGCTCGATGACCAGACGGATGCCCTTCTGGTTGGACTCGTCGCGCATGTCCGAGATGCCCTCGATGCGCTTGTCGTTTACGAGCTGGGCGATCTTCTCCTGCAGGGTGCCCTTGTTGACCATGTAGGGAATCTCGGTAAAGACCAGACGACTGCGGCCGGTCTTGGTGGATTCCACATGGGCCTTTGCACGCACGGTGATGGAGCCGCGGCCGGTCTCATAGCTCTGCCTAATGCCGGCGCTGCCCATGATGATGGCACCGGTGGGGAAGTCCGGGCCGGGCATGATCTGCATAAGCTCGTCGACGGTAGCATCGGGATTGTCGATCAGGTAGCAGGTTGCCTCGATCGCCTCAGTGAGGTTGTGCGGGGCGATATTGGTGGCCATGCCGACAGCGATGCCCTGGCTGCCGTTGACCAGCAGGTTGGGGAAGCGCGCGGGCAGTGCCACGGGCTCGGCGAGCGACTCGTCGTAGTTGGGCTGCCAGTCGACGGTATCCTTTTGCAAGTCGCGCAGCAGCTCCATGGCAGGCTTTGCCAGACGGCTCTCGGTATAGCGCATTGCCGCCGCGCCGTCGCCATCGATGTTGCCGAAGTTGCCGTGGCCATCGATGAGCGGTGTGCGCATGGAGAACCACTGCGCCAGACGAACCATGGCCTCGTAGACTGCGAAGTCACCGTGCGGATGGTACTTGCCGATAACTTCGCCGACCGTCCAGGCCGACTTCTTATGCGGGCGGTTGGGGTAGATGCCGCTCTCGTTCATGGCGTACAGGATGCGGCGGTGCACCGGCTTTAGGCCGTCGCGCACGTCCGGCAGGGCGCGCGCCGTGATGACCGACATCGAGTACTCGATGAACGACTGCTTCATCTCGCGGCCGAACTCCGAAATCTGGAGCTGGCCACCGTTGATATCCTCGCCGGCTGAGGCGCCACGATCGACCGCGCCGAAGCTCTCCTCGAGCTCGGCGTCGTCATCCTCTTCCTCTTCATCCTCGGCGTCGGGGTTATAGGAATCCGGATCGCCGTCCTCGCCCTGCTCAGCGCGGGCGAGCAGGCGCTTCAGATCATCGGGCATACCGGCGTCGCCGGCCTCGTCCATACCCTCGTTGTTGTTGATATCGTCTGCCACGTTACCTCCTCTTAAGCGTCAAGGAATCGTGCATCATGCGCGTGTTTTTCAATGTACTCGCGGCGATAGCCGACCTCGGAACCCATGAGCTCGCGCACGGCACGGTCCGCCACCACGGCGTCCTCGATCGACACGCGCTGCAAAATGCGGGTCTTGGGGTCCATCGTCGTCGAGGCAAGCTGCTTGGGGTCCATCTCGCCCAGGCCCTTGTAGCGCTGGACGGTATAGCCCTTGCGCTTCTTGGTGATCTTGCCGTCCTTGGCCTTGCCGTCCTCGTCGTTGTCGTCGGGGTTCAGGCCCAGGCTCTGAATGGTGTCGCGCAGAATCTCGTCTTCGGGCTGGCGGCCGTTGGGATACACGTAATGGATCTTGTTGCGCACCTTAATGCCAAAGATGGGCGGGCAGGCGACATAGACATAGCCGGCATCGATCAGCGGGCGCATGTACTTGTAGAAGAACGTCAGCAGCAGGATGCGAATATGCGCACCGTCAACGTCTGCATCGGTCATGATGATGATCTTGTGGTAGCGCGCCTTGGTGATATCGAAGTCGCCGCCGTCGCCGGCACTCGTCGTGACGCCGCAGCCGATCGCGGTGATGAGCGACTGGATGGTGTCGCTCGAGAACGCGCGGTGGTCACCCACGCGCTCGACGTTCAAAATCTTGCCGCGCAGGGGCAGAATCGCCTGGATGTCTCGGCGACGGCCGTCCTTGGCCGAACCGCCTGCCGAGTCACCCTCTACGATAAAGAGCTCGGTCAGCTCGGCATCGCGCACCGAGCAGTCGGCGAGCTTGCCGGGCAGCGAAGCCGTCTCGAGCAGACTCTTGCGACGGGTCGCCTCGCGCGCCTTGCGGGCAGCGTTGCGGGCCTTGCAGGCCTGCTGGGCCTTCTTGACGATCTCGCGGGCGGGCTTGGGGTGCTCCTCCAGATAATCGGCCAGTCCATCGGTCACGATCTTGAGCGTGAGCGCGCGCATGTAAGAACTGCCGAGCTTGGCCTTGGTCTGTCCCTCAAACTGCGGGTCGGGTAGCTTGACCGAGATGACGGCCGAAAGCCCCTCGCGCACGTCGTCGCCGCTCAGGTTGGCTTCCTTCTCCTTGAGTAGGTTCTGTTTGCGGGCGTAATCGTTGATCACACGGGTGAGAGCGGTGCGGAAACCCTCGAGATGCATGCCGCCCTCGGGGGTGTAGATGTCGTTGGCAAACGACATGACGTTCTCGCCGTAGCCGGCATTCCACTGCAGGGATACCTCGACCTCGCCCATCTTGGTCACGGGCGCATCCGGATCCGATTTGCCCTCGATATAGATGGGCTCCTTAAAGGCCTCGGGGACGTCCTTGCCGTCGTTGAGGAACTTGACGAAGTCGATGATGCCGCCCTCGTAGCAGAACTCCTCCACGCGGGGAGTCGCCTCGCGCTCGTCGGTCAGCACGATCTTTAGATTCTTATTGAGGAACGCCGTCTCTTGCAGACGGTTGTGCAGCGTATCGAAATCGTAGACACAGGTCTCGAAGATCTCGTCGTCGGGCCAGAAGCTGACGGTGGTACCCGTCGAATCCGAGGTGCCCACGACATCCATCTTCTTGACGGTCTTGCCGCGCGAGAACTCCATCTCGTAGACGCTGCCATCACGGCGCACCTGCACGACCACGCGCTTGGACAGCGCGTTGACGACGGAGATGCCCACGCCGTGCAGGCCGCCCGAGACCTTGTAGGCCGAGTTATCGAACTTACCGCCGGCGTGCAGGATCGTCATAACGACCTCGAGCGTCGGGATCTTTTTGATGGGATGCTCGTCGACGGGGATGCCTCGCCCGTTGTCGACGACCGTGATGGAGTTGTCGGCGTGGACCGTCACCTGAATCTCGGTGCAGAAACCGGCCATGGCCTCGTCAACGGAGTTGTCAACGATCTCCCACACCAGGTGATGCAGGCCGCTGGCGCTCGTCGAGCCGATGTACATGCCCGGGCGCTTACGAACGGCCTCGAGACCTTCGAGAATCTTAATCTCGCCGCCATCGTAATCGTTTTCGTTTGCCACACGTCCTCCTTCAGCTAAGAAAATGTGTACAGCCTTACTAGTTTATCGTAAAAAAATACCCTCGGGAGCGAGGGTATTTGGCTCTACAAGGCCACCAGATGCGATTTAAGGCTCTTTCTTGCTTTGCACGCCCTTGGCCCACTCGGCACTGGCTCTCATGGCATTCTCGAGGGCCTCGCGCAGTTTTTGATCTTCGATGGGCGCCACTTGGCGCTCGATCTCGCCGCGTTCGTCTTCACTGAGATCGGCGTGTGGGGCCGGCGGGCGCTCGGTCACGGCTGGGCGCAAGCGCTCCTTGGCAGCCGGCGGCGTGTGACCGGGCGCGGTCGTTTTGAACACCAGGCCGTCCACATGCGCGCCGGCCCGCTCCATGCGCGCCCGGATGATCTCGCGCAGCAGCGTCATCTCCTGAGTCCACGAGGGCGAATCGAGATACACCAGCAGCTCATTGGACTCGGGCAGGTAGCGCAGGCCCGTCACGTGGCGTCCCTCGCGCGTGCCCGAGCACACCGCATTCCAGGCACGATAGACCGCACGAGATTCCTCTGCAGCCTCCATTTGCGCGCGGCGCTCAGGTGTCGCGGCCGCCAGGATGCGCTGACGCTCGGCATCCAAAAAGCCGCCAAAGGCAACCGTTCCGTTCTCGCGCTCGTAGTTAGCACGTCTCACCCATGCTCACCACCTTGGCTCGATTAAGCAGGTCATCAGTAAAGTACCCCAGGTTGGTGGTGGTTATGACTGTCTGGATGTCATCACCGATCAGCTGCAGAAAAGCGCCCCGGCGCTCGGCATCGAGCTCGCTCATCACATCATCCAACAGCAGCAGGGGTGCAGTGCCCAGGATGTCACGGGCGACGGTCACCTCGGCCACCTTCCAAGCCAGCACCAGCGTACGCTGCTGCCCTTGGCTGGCAAACGAACGGGCAGATCGACCCGCAACGGTAAACTCAATCTCGTCGCGATGCGGGCCCACGAGCGTCACGCCGCGGCGCATCTCCTCGTCGGCACGTTCATCGAGGGCCGCGAGCATATGCTCGTACGCCCAGTCCTTAAGCTCCTCGCGCCCTTCGGATTGAGGTAAATCCCCCAGCGTGGATACATAGGACACGCCTGCGTCCTCGCCGGACGCCACCTGCCCATACGCGGCGCGCACATGGCCCGCCAGTCGGTCGAGCAGGGCCAAACGATGTACGAGCAGGGCTGACCCGGCGCGGGCGATGGAGTCATTCCACGCACCGAGCATCTCGCGGCAGCACCAGGTCTCCTTGAGCAGGGCGTTGCGCTGCGTCACACAACGCCCGTAGGTGCTCGCCAGGTCGGCGTAACGGGCGCTCAGTTGTACGCCAAAGTCGTCGAGGGCGGCGCGGCGCACGCTGGCACCGCGCTTGACCATATCCAGATGATCGGGGCAAAACAGCACGCTCGGCATAACCCCTCGCACGCCGGCAGCCGAGCACCTCTTGCCGTTACGGCTAAACGAGCGCTTGCCGTCCTCAACGCCCAGCCCCATATCGAGCACGCGGCCATCGCCCTCGAGCCTCAACTCGAGCTTGCACGAGCCCGTGCCGTCGTGCACGAGCTCGGCAGCTGTGGGATGCCTAAACGAGGTGCCACTCGTCAAAAGCTGCAGCGCCTCTATGAGGTTGGTCTTTCCCGCCGCGTTGGGCCCCGCAAGCACCGTCACGCCTTCGTCCAGGTCAAGACGGTAGCTATCGAAACTGCGGTAGCGCGCGACGGAAAGGTTGCGGGCAAACACGGTCATGGCGCAGCGCTAGATGCGAACCGGCATAACCAGGTACAGGTAGTTGATCTTGTCGTAGGACTTAAAGATGCCCGCCTGCGAGTAGCTCTTGAGCTCCAGCGTGATCTCCTTCTCCTTGGACAGGGCATTGAGGCAGCCAAAGATGTAGTGGTAGTTAAAGGCGATGGTGCCCGACTCGCCCTCGGCCTCGACATCGATCGTCTCCTGTGCCAGGTCCTGATCATTGGAGATGGAGGACAGACCCATCTGACCGTTCTCGACATCGATCTCGAACTTGACGGCGGGGTTCGCGCTCGCGATGACCGCCACGCGCTTGAGGGCGGCATTAAAAGCCGCCACGTCGATCTTGACGCTCGTCACGCACGAATCGGGGATGAGCTGCTTGTAGTTGGGGTACACGCCCTCGATACGGCGCGACACGTAGGTGGTGTTACCGGCCTCAAAGACAACCTGGGTGTCGGTGGCGCCGATCATGATGGTCGCCTGGCTGGCCATGATGCTCAGGGCGTCGTTGAAGGCGTCGGCCGGAACGTTGAGCTCAAAAGAGCCCTCGAGCGTCGAGGTCTCGACCTGGGTGTCGCATACGGCCAGGCGGAAGGAGTCGGTTGCCACCAGGCGCACGGTGTTGTTCTCGACCTTCATGTGCACGCCTCCCAGGATGGGACGGGCCTTATCGGTCGAAGTGACACGCCACACGCGGCCGACCATCTCGGACAGGATGTCGGTCGGGAGCTCCACCGCACTCTCGATGGCATAGGCCGGGAACTCGGGGAAATCGTTGACATCGAGCGTGTTGAGGCGGAAGGAACTCTTCTCGCATCCAATCAGCACCTGACGCTCCGAGAGCTCAAAGGTAACCGGAGCGTCGGGAAGGGTCTTCGTAATGTTCGAGAGCATCTTGCAGGGAATCACCATCTCACCCTCTTCTTCGACATGCGCGGCAATGCGATGACGAATCGAGATGGTGTAGTTAGAAGTTTGGAATTCCAAGATGCCGCCCTGCGCCTTAACGAGCACGCCCGACAGGATGGGAAGGGTAGATGCCGAAGCGACGCCTTTCATAACGACGCCGATGGCTTGCGTGAGCGAGCTTTGGCTGACGGTGAACTTCATCTTTTAATACCTTTCTATAGATATAAATATCTTAATAATAGTAATAGCACTGACGAAACTGTTGATTACTCCCAAAAGCGCTGGTCAACCCCAAAAAGAGAATCGACAGCATCCTGTGCGCAACCGACCGTGTTTTCCACGTTCAAAACCTGCGGAAAACTTTTCGTCGCCTTGGGGTGAGTTTTAGACACGTTATGCCCGGCGTTTCGACAAGTTTTCAACAGGTGTCTCTATTTCCCTACGAACGCAGTGTAATTTTATCTCGTAGCGATTTGAGATCCTCGGTTACGGTACGGTCTTCCTGAATCATCTTCTGAACCTTTTTATAGCTCGTGCTGACGGTTGAATGGTTGCGGTTGCCAAACTCCGCGCCCACCGCCGTAGTCGTCATCTCACACATCTCGATGGCCAGATAGATGGCGATGTGGCGGGCTTTGGCAATGTTGGCGTTGCGGCGCGGGCCGATGAGCTCCTCGTGCGTCACGCCGTATTGCTCCTCGATGACAGACTGGACCGTCTGCACGTTGATCTTCTTGGCCGACGTGTCGAAGTACTGGCTTGCGATGGCGTCGATGTCGTCGAAGCTGAGCTCGCTGCCCTCGCGTTCGCGGTCTCCCGCCTCGCCGGCACAGCGTTCGCAAAAGCTCTCGAGTTCGCGAATGTTGGTTCCCGAGACTTCTGCCATGTGCTTAAAGTGCTCGTCGGTCAGATGCCCACCATCGCCGCCATAGGCCGCCAGCAGCGAGTCGTCACCCGACTCGGGTGCGGCGGCTATCGTGTTCTCGTAGTAGCGCTGCAAGATCTTGTATTTCATCTCGTAGCTGGGCTCCGCCACCAAACAGAGCATACCGGCGTTAAAACGGCTGGTAAGGCGTTCGTCCATGCTCAGGTCTTTGGGTGCGCGGTCGGCTGCGATGACGACTTTTTTGTTGTTGCGGATAAACTCGTCCATGAGCTGGAAGAAGTAGTCCACGCTCGCGCGCTTGCCGATGATGTTTTGAATGTCGTCGATAATGAGCACGTCCACGCCATGGTATGCCTGCATGATGGGGGCGTTGCTTTTCTTTTGGCGGTCGAACTCCGTCATCAGGTCATCGAGGTATGCCTGCGAGTTGGCGTACTTCACTTTGATCTCGGGCGACTTTTCGGCGAGCTCGTTTTTGATGGCGAGCAGCAGATGAGTCTTGCCCAGCCCCGATTTGCCATAGATGAACAGGGATGTGCATGTGCCGCGTTCGTCCGCGAGCGCGGCAAACTTGAGCGCCGAGCGATAGGCATGGCTGTTTTCGGGGCCGTAGACAAAGTTTTCGAAGGTGAATTTCGAGTTGGCCGCGAGGGGTGCGCCGTCAGCGTTTTGCTCGGCCGGCGCCGCAGCTGCGGGGGCACTCGTGGGCGATGTAGAGGCTGGTTTTGCACTCTTTTTGGGCGCACCGCCTTTCATCTGGTTCATCATGCGGCGGAAATCGTCGGCCGAAAGCGTGTTTTTGATTGCGATGCCCGAATCCTCGCCCGGTGTTGCGTCGTGCGCGATAGGCATGTGTGTGGCAGCGGGCATGGGGGCTGCCCACGCCGAGACGGCGGGCATGGTTTCACGGGAAACATCGTCGTTTTGATGCTCGGGAGCCGACACTGCGGCGGCAGCCGGCGCCGCCGGGGGGACGACGGATGCCGCGGGTACGGCATTATCTGCCGCGGTGCCCTGCGGTGCCACGATGTTGAGCGCGATCGGCGCAAAGGCGATCTCTTCCAGGTACGCCTCGATGGTCGGCTGATGCTTTTTGAGCTGAGCGATGGCAAATCGTGAGGGGGCCTCAATCGTCAAGGTGTCCTCGGTCAGGCTCACGGCGCGCGATTGCCCCAGCATGTTGATGAGGCGCGCATCTTGGCCGTCGCGCTGACAAAAGGCGATGGCATCCCCCAGGATGATGCTTGCTTCCTCGTCCACTGTCTCTCCCGTTCCTTAAGCCTGAGCCCGCACGCGAGCGCTTCCAATTTCGGTCAGATGGTATTTCTGCCCATGTTTGACCACCAAGCCCGCCTGTGCCAAATCGTTGAGCGTGCGCGACCAGGTGGGTGCGGAGTTTCCAAACGCCCGCGCCAAGTCCGTTGCGCCGCACTCTTGATGTTGGGCCAGATACCCCAATGCAGCGTTGCCGCGTTCGCTTACAAACACGTCCGGCTGCGGTTGTGCGTATTGATTCGCCGCATTAGGATACATCATTTGAGCTGCTGGTTGTTGAGAACTCTGCATGGGCGGCACCTGCTGTTGAAAACTTTGCGGCCACTGTTGGTAAGGCTGCGGCGGCATCTGCTGGGACCAAGGGTTAAATTGCCCCTGCGGCATCTGCTGATACGGCTGCTGGTATCCCTGAGGGTACTGCTGCGGATACGGCTGGGCATATCCCTGCTGCGGCATATATTGGGGAGGATACCCTTGGGGGTACGGTTGGTAGCCCATTTGCTGGACGTTCGGCATGGCCGCCGTCTGTTGCGCGACGTTTGTGTCCAGACCTGCCGAGTTTATGGTCTCCGACATGCTTTGCGCCGTGTGGCCCAGCGATACCTGGGGATCTTGCACTGGAAAAGCTCCAGGTTGCTGCATGTGCACCACAGGTTGCTGCATCTGCTGTGCTATCACAGGCTGCTGTGCAAACGTGTCGGGTAGGGGGTATGCTGACTGCTCCGTCTCGGGGCGCACGGCGGCCCCTCGCCCTCCGGCTCGCTCGATTTCCTGCACGCGTTTGGGGTCCAGGCTTACCGTGACCACGGTGCCGTTGCCCATGTTGTCCTCGATGGATACGGCGCCGCCGGCGTTTTCCAAGTACTCCTGCACCATGGGAAACCCGGCTCCGGTTCCGCGGATGTATCGCTTCATGTTGCTGTTTGCGCTGGTGACGCCAAAATCGAAGGCGCGCTCCTTGTCGTCGATCCCCGGTCCCTGATCTGCGAATCGGATGGTGTCGCCGCCGTCTAGGATCGAGATGATGGGCTCTGCAAAGTGGGCGTGGATAAAGTTTTCGACAATCTCGCGGATAACCATGAGCGAGATGTGCCCGCCCTGCTCTTTCATGCACTGGTAGACGGTGTTGGTTGTCTCTTCCAGATAGGTGCGCACGTCCTTCGGTTCGATGACGATGACGCGCGGCGTCGACAGCATGTCGTCATAGACCGCGATGCGTGCCGCATACATGGCACCCTGCGCTTTCGCAGCGGCCTGCTCTTCCTGGCCGCGCTTTTCGCGCACGCCGGTGATGTGCTCGTTGTCAGGTGCCGGGTCTCCGGAATCGACCATGGTGTAAAAGTCGTCAGACATGCTGCTCGCAATCTTTCATAAGGTTTCGAACAAATAGTAGCTCACCGTGCAATGTTTCTCATCTTTCGACAACTTTTCAAAACCTGTTGAAAACTTTGGAAAACGGGCGAAAAGTTCTCAACATTGCCAACATGACCTGTTGAAAACTTGGTGAAATATCGTGAAAAGTTGCCGTACCCTGCAAATTTCAGTTGGGCTTATGGGGGAACCGTGTGAACTACGCAACCTTTTACCTTTGATTTCTTGACATTTGAACATTGATTTCCCTACAATCTTCAAGCTCACGTGTCTATATCTGCGTCCGCGCTCCCGCGGACACTCGAAATGCAGCAGGAGGAACTTAAGATGAAGCGTACGTATCAGCCTAATAAGCGTAAGCGTGCCAAGACCCATGGCTTCCGTGCCCGTATGGCCACCAAGGGTGGTCGTGCCGTGCTCGCCCGTCGCCGCGCCAAGGGCCGCAAGCGTCTCACTGTCTAGCAGCGATACACACATCTCGCATGAAGACTATTAAGTCTCGGCAAGATTTCGAGCATGTGTTCAGTCAGGGGCGTCGTTTCAATCACCCTCTGATTCGAATGACCATATGTGAATCGGTTGGCGAAGGCGACTCCGGAAGGGTCGCCTTCGTTGGTGCTAAACGACTCGGTTGTGCAGTTGTGCGCAACCGTTCTAAGCGTGTGATGCGCGAGGCCGCCCGCAGCTGCGGATTTCCCGTTGCGGGTTATGACATCATCTTGTTCGCGACTCCCAAGACGAGGATCTCCTCGCCGCAGGAGATGGACAAGGCATTGCGTTCGCTTATGAAACGCGCCGGCGTTGCCGGGGAGGAGCGATGAGCAATCACGTTTTGCGACGTGTTGCCATCGCTCCTATTCGCATATATCAACAGGTTATTTCGCCCTTATTACCTGACGCCTGCATTTATTACCCAACGTGCTCGCAATATGCCGTTCAGGCGATTGAGAAGTACGGTGTTTTGAGAGGCTGCTGGCTTGCCGTGAGGCGCATCGCTCGCTGCAATCCCCTGCACGTCGGCGGTTATGACCCTGTGCCCTAGTTGGCACTCGCTATCGGAGGAAAACTTACATGTGGGATTGGATCGTTAACATCCTTTTCGAGCTGCTCAAGCTCATCCAGACCTTTGCGGTCGACTGGGGCCTGTCCATCATCATCCTGGTGGTCATCATCCGTCTGCTGCTGACGCCGCTCATGCTCAAGTCGACAAAGTCGACGGCGCGCATGCAGGTGCTTCAGCCCAAGATGCTCGAGATCCAGGAGCGCTACGCCGACGACCCCCAGCGTCAGGCCGAGGAGATGCAGAAGTTCTACAGCGAGAACAAGTTCAATCCGCTGGCCGGCTGCCTGCCGCTTCTGATTCAGATGCCCATCCTTATCGCCCTGTTCACGCTTCTGCGCAACCTGCCGCAGTACTTTAACGAGGGCACGTTCTCGTTCTTTAACATCCTGCCCGATCTGACCACCACGCCGAGCGCCTCTTTTGCCGATGGCTTTATGGTTGCGCTGCCTGCGCTGATCTGCCTGATCCTGTTTGCTGTCTTGACCCTGATTCCGCAGCTGTATATGTCCCGCAATCAGACCGGTCAGCAGGCCCAGAGCATGCGTATGATGGCTGTTGTCATGACCGTCATGATGCTTTGGATGGGCTGGAGCCTGCCCGTCGGCGTTCTGCTGTACTACGATGTGTCTTCTGCCTGGCAGGTTATCCAGCAGATCTTCGTGACGCAGAAGGTTATCGATAAAGCCAAGGCCGATGAAGAGGAACGTCTTAAGAACGCCCCGCTGCAAGTCGAGGTTACTCGTCGCGAGAAGAAGCCGCGCCCGCACAAGAAAAAGTAGTGGGATAGTATTCTTATTTAGGTACCTAACTTTTGGAGTTCGTTATGTCTGAAGAGATCGTCGAGGATATGCTTGAGGAGGTTGCCCCGCAGGTCGCGGGCGATTATCCCGAGATTGCACAGCGTTACAAGGCTGGTGAAGAGCTGACCGATGAGGAGCTCGACACCATTGCCGATGTTGCTATTTCCATTCTGCGTTCCATCCTTTCGCACTTCGATGCGGCGAACTCTCCCATCGATGAGTATGAGGGCGATGAGGGCGAGTTGATTCTGGACGTAACCGCTCCGGATCTTGCTGTTCTTATTGGTCGTCATGGACGTACCCTAGATGCTCTTCAGGTTATGTTTTCGCTGCTGGTGAGCCGCAAGCTTGGCTTTAGGTATCCGGTCGTCGTTGACGTCGAGGGCTATAAGAGCCGTCGACAGGACAAGGTTGCTTCTATGGCACAGTCCGCCGCCGAGCGCGCTATTCGCACTCATAAGAGTGTTTCGCTGCCGCCTATGAATGCCTATGAACGTCGACTGGTTCATATTGCCCTTCGTGGTAACGATGCTGTCGACACGCATTCTGAGGGCTCTGATCCCGATCGCCATGTTGTGATTGTTGCTCGATAAGCTTCTCGAGTCTATGCTAAGGGGACGTGGTTTCCACGTCCCCTTTTTTTGTCAAAAGTTCTCGATACACTGTTTTTTGTCAGAAAGGAGTCGTCTTGTTTGTGTTAACTAATGAGCAGGCAAGCTTGATGCTGTCCCGTCTCATATCGTATTGTAAAGACTATTCTTTGAAGGTCTCCGACGATAGTCTTCGTGTCTGTATCCAGCATCTTGATCTTGTTCTGGAAGCCAATAAGAGTACTAATTTAACACGCATCCTAAATGTCAATGATGCTGCTATCCTCCATATTCTTGACTCACTTGTTCTGCTTCCCTATATTAATAAAGCTCCTGAAGGCGCTTTGCTGGATATGGGTACCGGTGCTGGCTTCCCCGGTATTCCGTTGACTATTGCAAGCGGACGAAAGGCTACCTATATCGATTCGGTTGGCAAGAAGGTTGATGCCGTTAATTCCTTTGTTAAGGAGCTTGGCCTTAAGCATGCTCATGCCGTTCACGATCGTCTTGAGGAATATGCCCGATCCCATAAGAAACAATTTGCTGTCGTTACTGCTCGCGCGCTTGCACCGTTACCAGTTCTCGTTGAGTACGCTTCTCCTTTCTTAAAAGATGGAGGCTTCTTTGTCATTACTAAGGGGAACCCGTCGGACGATGAACTTCAGTCTGGCATGGCTGCTGCTAAGATATGCGGGTTTACCACGCTTCTGACGGATGATTTGAATTTGCCAAATGACTTGGGTCATCGTGAGTTCATAATTTTAAAAAAGTCTCGTCCGTCATCCGTTTCTCTTCCTCGTGCTAATGGCATGGCGAAGAAGAATCCGCTTGCCTAGATGTTTCACGTGAAACATAATGGATAGTGTCGAGTCGTTATGTTTCACGTGAAACATAACAGTCGATATCGAATCGGATTGTTTCACGTGAAACATCCTCCGTTTAACAGCTTTAAATACACCAGGAGGGACCGTGGGATTTCGCGACGTTAAGCGTTCTAAGAGCGCAAAAGACACGCGTATCATTGCTATCATCAACCAAAAAGGCGGCGTAGGTAAGTCCACCACAGCTGTAAACCTTGCAGCAGCGTTGGGTGAACAGGGACGAAAGACGCTCATTGTTGATTTTGACCCGCAGGGTAATAGTACGAGTGGTTTTGGAATCGAAAAAGAAGAACTCGATCACTGCATCTACGATGCATTGTTGAATGATGTGCCGGCCGAATCGCTTGTTCTTGATACGAATTGCAAAAAGGTATTCGTAATTCCAGCTACCATCCAGCTTGCAGGCGCTGAAATCGAGCTCGTCAGTGCGATTGCACGTGAAACTCGCTTAAAGGATCTGCTTGAACCAATTCAGGATGAGTTTGACTTCATCTTTATCGATTGCCCGCCTTCACTGGGTTTGCTAACGATTAATGCGTTGACAGCGGCAGACAGCGTTTTGATTCCGATACAGTGCGAATATTACGCACTCGAAGGTGTCACAAAACTGCTTGAATCGATGAAGATGGTTAAGACACGCCTAAATAAGAGCCTTGATACCTATGGCGTGCTTATGACTATGTACGATTCGCGCACATCGCTTTCGAACCAGGTTGTCGAAGAGGTTCAATCGTATTTTGGCGACAAGGCGTTCAAGACTTTGATTCCACGTACCGTTAAAATTTCGGAAGCACCGTCGTTCGGTGAGCCGGTAATTACCTATGCGCCACAGAATAAGGGCGCAAAGGCGTATATGAACCTTGCTAAAGAGGTGATTAAACGTGCCTAGCCCTAAGAAGCGCGGCGGCTTGGGTCGTGGACTCAATGCACTGGTCTCGGAAGCTGAATATGAGACTGGTGGATCTGCAACGTCAGCATCAAATGCTGCTTCGGAAACTAAACTTCCGATTGAGGATATCGTTCCGAACCCAAATCAGCCACGAATTCATTTCAATGAGACAGAACTTCGGGAGTTGAGTGAGTCAATCCAGGAGCATGGCGTTCTGCAGCCGCTTCTTGTGCGTAAGCACGGTAATGGCTATGAAATTATTGCTGGTGAACGTCGCTATCAGGCTTCAAAGCTTGCTGGTCTTGAAGAACTTCCCGTTATCATTAAAGACGTTGATGATGAGGAGATGCTTGCACTCGCGCTAATCGAAAACCTTCAGCGCTCAGACCTCAACCCCGTCGAAGAGGCTAAGGGATATCGACAGCTCATCGATTCGAGCGGTATGACTCAAGAAGCCTTGTCAAAGGCTGTCAGCAAGTCTCGTTCAGCAATCACCAATTCGTTGCGCTTGCTTGATCTTCCAGAGGTAGTTCAGCAGATGATTTTCGAAGGCAAGCTCACCGCTGGTCATGCTCGTGCAATTCTTGCGGTTCCGTATGAAGAAGCGCGCATTAAGCTTGCTGAGAAGGTTGTTGCCGAGGGATTGTCTGTCCGTGCGACAGAAAATCTTGCTCCATTGTTTTCTGCCGGAGAGACGCCTAAGACACCTCGCCCTGCAACGCCTCAGTCTTTTAAGAAGGCTGCACGCGTTCTGCGTCAGGTGTTTAACACGAACGTTCGCGTTAAGAGCTCGCGCGGCAAGAATAAAATCGAGATTGAGTTTAAGGATGAGGAAGAACTGTCTCGAATTCTTGGTGAAATGATTCAATTTGATCAGGGAGGCCAGGATGAAGAATAAAGTTCTGGCTGCTCTTGCTTTGGCTGCAACTGTAGCGGTCGGCGCATTTGCGGGATTTAAAGTCGCAACAGATGATGAATTGCGTGGTCGTCTGCTTCGCGGGGCGCAGGATATCGTCGATACATCCAAAAAGAAAATGGACGTTATGACCGAGGATGTCGCTATGCGTACAGCTCAGGTAACTAAGAATCCCAAGATTAATCAAGATTGGGTTAATCATCAATGGGAAAATGTAGGCTTTTAGGTACCTAACAATTACTAGCTTTTTTGAAGGGGTTCTTGTCTGAATGCCAGAACAGGGACCCCTTATTTCTTGCGAAAAAGTTGTCGAACAATCGCGCGATGCAAATTAGTGATAGATATGAAACAGCCCCGGTTGCAATTAAGCAACCGGGGCTGTTCGATGTTTCACATGAAACGTTTAGGTTGGTCTTCCCTACGCGTTTTTCTGAACCTTGAAGCGCTGCTTGAGTTGGCCGCAAGCAGCGTCGATATCGTTGCCGCGAGAGTTACGGATGGTGGTCTCAATACCACGGGACTCAAGACGACGCTGAAGGTCTTCAACCTTATGAATCGGCGAGGGCTTGAGAGGGCTGCCCTCGATATCGTTTAGCTGGATCAGGTTGACGTGGCACAGCGTGCCCTCGCAGAAGTCGCAGAGCGCCTGCATCTCGGGGTTGGTGTCATTGACGCCTTCGATCATGGCATATTCGTACGTCGGTCGGCGGCCGGTCTTTTCGGTGTAGAGCTGAAGAGCCTCGTGAAGGCGCAAAAGTGTGTACTTCTTAACGCCCGGCATGAGTTTATTGCGGGTGGATTGAATGGCAGAGTGCAGCGAGACAGCGAGCGTGAACTGCTCAGGAATGTCTGCAAACTTGCGAATACCAGGAATGACGCCGCTGGTGGAGACAGTGAGGTGGCGCGCTCCAATACCGATACCGTCAGGGTCATTAAGAATGCGCAGCGCCTTGAGGACCTCGTCGTAGTTGGCGAAAGGCTCACCCTGACCCATGAACACTACGCTCGTCGCGCGCTCACCAAAGTCGTTAGAAACATGGAGTACCTGGTCAACGATTTCCTGAGCGGTCAGCGAACGCTTGAGGCCGTTCAGGCCGGTAGCGCAAAAAGCGCAGCCCATGCCACAGCCGGCTTGGGTGGATACGCAGACAGACAGCTTGTTTCGACGAGGCATGCCGACGGTCTCGACGGAGATGCCGTCGTGGTACTCGAGTAGGTATTTACGAGAGCCATCCTTAGACACCTGTTTGGCGAGCTCGGTCGGCGTGTCGAAGGCAAATGCCTCCTTCAGCTGCTCGCGGAAGGCCTTGGGAAGGTTGGTCATATCATCAAACGAACAAACGTTCTTCTCAAAAACCCATTCGATGAGCTGCTTTGCGCGAAAAGCGGGTTGGCCGAGTTCGGCGACAAGTTCACGAATATCGTTTTGGCTCAAGTCGCGAATGTCTTGAGATTTAGTCCTGGGATTCATGGAAGCCTTTCGATTTTGGGGAAACGTTGAGGGTATCGCTACAATATGGTATCAGCTGCAGGAATTATAGAGGAGGAGTCTGCCCATGCCGGGTAAAAGCCTAGAGAACATGCACGTAGCGGTCTTGGCGGGCGGCCATTCCGCCGAACGCGAGATTTCGCTCAATTCGGGAAAGAATGTCGTGGTGGCACTGAAGGAGGCTGGCTACACCTCGGTGGAGCTGCTCGATACCGCCGCCGATGACTTTATGGTGACCATGGCGACGGGCGGCTTCGACGTGGCGTTTATCGCCATGCACGGCGCCGGCGGCGAGGATGGCGCCATGCAGGGGGCCATGGAGACGCTGGGTATCCCCTACACGGCGTCGGGCGTGCTCGCCAGCGCATGTGGCGCCGATAAAGAGGTTTCAAAGCTTCTGTATGCCAAGGCGGGCATCCCCGTTGCCCCCGGCCTGGCGCTTGAGGCGGGCGACGAGATCGATATCAATCGTATCGTCGATGTTTGTGGCGAGCGTTGCTTTGTAAAGCCCGCCGTCAACGGCTCTAGCTACGGCATTTCGCTTGTACACGAGCCCTCCGAGTTGCCGGCGGCAATCGCCAAGGCTTTTGAGTACGGCGATAAGGTGCTGGTCGAAAAGTGCATCGAGGGAACCGAGATCACCGTGGGCGTGTATGGCGAGGACGACGTGCGCGCTCTGCCGATTGTGGAGATTCGCAAGCCTGAGGACTGCGAGTTCTACGACCTGGATGTAAAGTACGTCGATCCCACGGATATCCACCGCATTCCGGCGCAGATTTCGCCCGAAAACTATGCGCGTGCCCAGGAACTTGCCTGTGCGGCCCATAAGGCCCTCGGCTGTCTGGGCATTTCGCGCAGCGATTTTATCGTGAGCGAGGACGGCCCTGTCATTCTCGAGACCAACACCATTCCCGGCATGACCGATACGTCGCTGTATCCTGACGAGATTCGCCATACCGATGACATGACGTTCCCGCAGGTGTGCGACAGCCTGATCCGTATGGGTCTCCGTCGAGCAGGCGTTGCATGCTAATTGAGGACGCCGTATCTCCTGGAACGCCGCAGTTTGTCATCGATTCTTACGCCACGCTCGCCGAGCGCGCCAAGACGCAGTCGTTTGGCCTCATCGAGGAGGATGTAATCGTCCTCGATACCGAGACCACGGGTCTTTCGGTGCAGGACAACGAGTTAATTGAGATTTCCGCGGCCCGTCTTTCGGGCCGCGAGGTCATTGACCGCTTCGATACGTTCGTGCATCCCAAACAGCTGATTCCTGCAGAGATTACCGAGCTCACGAGTATTACGAACGCCGATGTGGCAGATGCCCCGTCGGCCGTCGAGGCCGTCGCGGCACTCGCCGATTTTGTGGGCGGCTGTCCTGTTATCGCACATAACGCCACGTTTGACCGGTCGTTTATCGAATCGGTCAAAGGCGGTGTCAACGTGAGTGATATCTGGATCGATTCGCTGGCGCTATCGCGCATTGCGCTTCCGCGCCTGATATCGCACAAACTGTCCTTTATGGCCGACTTGTTTGGGTGCGATTCGGTATCGCACCGTGCGAACGCAGACGTTGATGCCCTGTGCGGTGTGTGGCGCGTGCTGTTGGTCGCACTTACCGACCTGCCTTCGGGCCTTATGGCGCGCTTGGCGGACATGCACGCGGACGTGCCTTGGTCCTATCGCCCCATTTTTTCTTTTTTGGCTGGCCAGAACCCGGGTTCGATATTTTCGCTCAGCGCCGCTCGTGCCGATGTGCTCAAGGCCGATCGCGCGGACGATCGCGTTGATGCGGACGAGCTGTCGGTCCTTAAGATGCCGAGCCGTGAAGAGATCGAGGCGGATTACGCCCCCGGCGGCCTGGTCAATCGTATGTACCCCACCTATGAGCCGCGCGACGAGCAGATCGCGATGGCGGTTGAGGTGCGCGATGCGCTGGTCACGGGTACCCATCGCGTGATCGAGGCGGGCACGGGCGTCGGTAAGTCGATGGCGTATCTCGTTCCCTTTGCCGAGGCCGCTCGCCGAAACAACATCACCGTTGGCATTGCGACCAAATCGAATAATCTTGCCGACCAACTTATGTACCACGAGCTGCCAAAACTCGCCGAACAGCTGGACGGCGGCCTGTCATTTTGTGCACTCAAGGGCTATGATCACTATCCGTGCCTGCGCAAGCTCGAACGCATGAGCCGTAGTCAGGTCGAGATAACCACCAAGCGCGATCCTGCCGACACGCTCACGGCGGTTGCGGTGATCATGGCGTATGTGTGCCAATCTGCCGATGGCGACCTCGATTCGCTCGGCATTCGCTGGCGCAGCGTCAACCGTCCCGACTTTACGACGGCTTCGCGCGAGTGTGCTCGTCGTCTGTGTCCGTTCTTCCCTGACAAATGCCTGGTCCACGGGGCGCGCCGCCGTGCGGCACATGCCGACGTGGTGGTCACCAACCATTCCCTGCTGTTCCGCAACGTGGCCGCCGAGGGAAGGATTTTGCCTCCGATTCGTCACTGGGTGGTCGACGAGGCCCATTCCATCGAGCGCGAGGCTCGTCGCCAATGGGCGCGCGTGGTTTCGGCCGATGAGTCGCGCGTGCTGTTTGAGCGCTTGGGTGGGTCGAGTGCCGGCGCGCTGAGTCAGGTTTCCCGTGACCTGGCCACTTCCGAGGGCTCTACGCTCTACCTGGGACTCACCGCCAAAGCGACGTCGACGGTTGCCCGTGCGAGTATGGCGATTGCCGATGTGTTCGATGGAGTGCGCGAGCTTGGCCGCCGTGCCCGCGGGAGCTATGACAACGCGAATCTGTGGATTGGCCCCGAGCTGCGCGAGTCGGATGACTGGCACGATTTTTTGCAGTCGGCCCATACTGCGATCGATGCGCTGGAACAGGCGGATAAAAGTATAGACGCGCTGGTGCAAGCCGTCGCTGCCGATAAGCCCGAGGTCGTCGTCGACCTGGGTGACATTTCGCGCCGTCTGCATGAGGTTGTCGAGAATCTCAAGCTCATCATTGAGGGTACGGATGAGCACTATGTGTACTCACTGCAGGTGAACCGCCGGCTGCGAGCGGGCGGGGAGTCTATGACCGCCGAGCGCATCGATATCGGCGAGGCCTTGGCGAACGAGTGGCTGCCCGAGGTGCACACGGCCATCTTCGCTTCGGCGACCATGACGGTGTCCAAGAGCTTTGAGCATTTCAACCATGCCGTCGGGCTCGATCGTATCGGCGCTTCGACGTCCTCATCGCTGCACCTGGATTCGAGTTATGACTTTGACTCAAATATGGCCGTGGTCGTTGCTGGCGATATCCCCGACCCGCGCGATCGCGAGGGCTACCTGTCGGCGCTCGAGCGTGTCCTGGTCGACGCCCATCTTGCCATGGGCGGATCGGTACTCACGCTGTTCACCAACAGGCGCGATATGGAGGACCTGTATGCCCGTGTCGAGCCCAAATTGGCGCGAGCGGGCCTGGAGCTCAATTGCCAACAGCGCAACTCGTCCCCGCGTCGCCTGCGCGATCGGTTTATCAACGAGCCGACTTCATCGCTGTTCGCACTCAAGGCCTTTTGGGAGGGCTTTGACGCCAGCGGCGAGACACTGCGTTGCGTCATTATCCCCAAGCTGCCGTTCTCGAGCCCCACGGATCCTCTTTCGTGTGAGCGCAACCTGCGTGAGGACCGCGCCTGGGCGCGCTACTCACTGCCCGAGGCGGTACTCGAAGTCAAGCAGGCCGCCGGTCGTCTCATCCGCTCGTCGACCGATTGCGGCGTGCTCATTTTGGCCGATCCACGTCTGGTGACGAAGGGCTACGGCAAGAAGTTCTTGACGTCGCTGCCCACGACTTCCTACCAGCGTATCGAGTCGGCACAGATCGGTCATTATTTACAGCTGTGGCGCGCACGCCACGAACGACGCCGTTAAAGCGGACAGATCAAACTCTTTGCCATATCGCATAGACGCTTTGCCGAGGCGGGGTCATCCAGTATGCGGATGGCTCCGCCCGCTGCGATTACCTGGCAGAACAGCCAGTGCTCTGACCCATAACGCACGGTCACCGTTGCCATGTCTGCCCCGTTTGGCTCTATTGACATGATGCCGGCCCAGTCTAGGCGTTCTGCCATGTCGAGCGGCATGAGGAGCTTTGCGCTCTGCTCCGCTCGGGAAAGGGATTCGTGGAGGGACGCGGACGCGGGCATGTGGCGCTCCACGGAATCGTCGGTAAGGGCAAGGCCTTCGATTTTGTCCATGCGGTAGGAGCGCTGCTCATCAACTTCGACATCCCAGGCAATCAGATATGTTTGGTCGCCATGCGTCGCGATGCGCAGGGGGTCGATGAGACGCTCGCGCGGCCGCGCGTCGTCCATCGAGCGGTAGGTGATGCGGCATCGAACGCCGTCTTGAATCGCGCAGTTCAGCTGTTGCCAGCGCGATCCTCGGGCAACGGTATCGACGACGCGCTGGTTGTAGCCGAGCTCCTCGGGTAGGAGGGAATGCCGGATACGCTCTGCTGCCCGAGAGTCGATTCCCATCGATTCGAGTTCGTGGTTGAGTACGGCGCCTTCGGCGACACTCAGGCGCAAAGGTAGCACGCGCCCCGCATCGCCTGTCAGGACGATGCGCTCGCCGTGGCGTTCGCAGATGATGCGTGCGCCCGACTCACGGTCAGCGAGGGTCGAGACGATATCGATAATTTCATCGAGCGCCGCACCCGTGATATCAAAACGGCTGCAGATATCCCCTCGTGTCATACCTGTCTCGCCGGCAGCGTAGAGGGCCTCCATGATGTCAATCGCACGCGAGAGCCTTTGCTCGCTGGTGAGTTTACGCGCGGGCATGCTCGTGCACCGTCCTTTCGATGAGGTGGTTCCACGCCAGTTTGAGTGCATCGGGGGCAACGGGTCTCATGCCGTCCATGGCGTGCTCCATGCAAAACGTGGCAGCGGCGTTAAGGTCGCGTACGCCGACGGTCCAAGTCCAACCCTCTTCGGTGCGTGTGAGCTCCCCGCGACCGCGCGTAAGGCCGCTGACCATGTCGACCTGGGCTTGCAGGGCAAACGAAAAGGTCGCCATAACGGGCTTGCAATCGGCAAAATCAAACTCAAAGAACAGGCGATCGTTCAGGTTGAAGTCGGCGGGGATGGAGTAGGCCTTCGAGGGACGCCATGCGCGAACGATACGGTCGCAGCGAAACGTCCTGATTTCGTCGGTGGCGTTGTCGAGTCCGCAAAAATACGCCACGCCCTCGTGCTCGAACATGCCGTATACGCAGACGGTGCGCTCTTTTTGCTCCCCGCGCCCGTTTTGATACAAAAAGCGCAGCGCGCAGCGTTCGGCAAAAGCGCTCCACACCGCATCGACGGCGGGCGAGCGACGGGCGGGAGGCTCTTCTGCCGTCGATGCACCGGTGAGGTAGGCGATCTTGGAGCGTATGTCTGCAAGCGGCGTGGCAAACGCGGCCGAACCGGTCGCAAGGGTCTGGTCGATAGCGTCGAGCAAGATATCCGCGTCGTCTGCAGTGATGAGGCCGCCGGCCGCAAACGTGTGCTCGCGATCGATGGTCCATGCGCTTTCTTCGGTTTCTTGGGCGCCTGCTGCGCGGACTTCCTTGATCGTGATTCCGCGTTCGAGGAGTTTTTCGCGATCGCGGCGAAACTTGCGCTTATCCGAGTCGATATTGTCCGACCCATAGCCAAGATCGGAATCCAGGACAATTTGCTCTGTGGTCAATGGCTCGGGAGAGCTGTTAAGGACAAAGAACAGATTGAGGATGCGCTGGGCGGTCTTGTCGAAACCGGGCCCCGGCGCCCCCTTTTTATTCGTTACGTTTGTATCGCTTGCCGTCATAGAATCCTCGCATGGGAAGGTGTTTGATGCCATGATTTTAGTCCGATATGGAGATTAGGCTATATCCTTGTCCGCTTGGGGCGTTAAGATGCCCAGAATTCGGCCGTTTGCGCCCGCTCGGGGTATACTTTCGACTATATACGGTTCTAATGTGCATACATTGGGCCTATTTGTCGGATTATGGATGTGGAGCGCACATGGCGAACACCCAGAACTATATTAACCACCTGCTGCAGAACACCGGCATCACGCCGGCGTGCAGCGAAGAAGAGCGCTTGGCTGCCGAAGATATCGCTCAAATTTTCCGCAACCACGGCTTTGATTCCGAGGTGCAGGAGTTTAATGCTCCCGCGCCGAGCAGGATGGCGTTTGCCGTTACGGGCATTCTGACATTTGCTGGTGCCCTACTTATGGGCATTGGCGGCGGTATCGGTTTAGTCGGCACCCTGTTGGCCGTTGTCGGAGCCGTGCTCTATGTGCTCGAGCGAACCGGTCGTCCCGTGATCTCGCGCCTGGGTAAGACGGGCGTGAGCCAAAACGTCATTGCCTACCACAAGGCGTCGGGCCCGCTTGCTTCTCCGCGCAATCGCCCGGTTGTCGTCGTCGCGCACTATGACTCCCCGCGCGCCGAACTGCTCGCTCGTGAGCCCTATGCGCCGTATCGAGCACTGATCGCCAAGTTGCTCCCGATTGCCACGATTGCTCCCGCGGCTATTGCCATCCTGCGCATCTTGCCGCTTTCCGGTGCGTTGAAGGTCCTGCTGTGGATTGTTGCGATCCTTGCCTCTCTTGTGGCTCTCGCCAATGCCGCCAATATCATTTCCAATCGTTTTATCCTTCCCTATACGTCCGGCTCGGTTTGCAACAAGTCGTCTGTTGCCGCCATGCTCGGCGTCATGGACAACGTTGCTCCCTTCCAGGGCGAAAACGAGTTTCCCGACGATGTTCCGTTCGATACCTATTTTGGGGAGCAGAAGCGTCGTGCCAAAGAAATGGCGCGCGCAGCGGCGGAGTATGCCGCGGCCCAGCAGCAAAACGACTACGGCAACACCATCGAGTACGAAGAGCCTACCTACGCCGAGGACGAGTTCGGTCAGCCGACTGCTCCCGACGCTCAGACCGAGCCCGAACAGGGTGAGGCTTTCGACGAGCAGCTCGAGGGCTTTGAGGGTGCGTCTGCCGACGAGACGCTGATTGGCGCCATTGTGCCCGAGGATCAGAATCAGGCTGTCCAGGCCGAAGAGTTCAATGACGAGGTTCCCGCTGCCGAGCCGGCGGAGGAGCCTGTCGCGGCCGAGCCCGAGCCCAAGCTCTATCGCAATGCCGCCGGCAACATCCGCTTTGGTTCGGATGCCATCCGTGCGCTCGGAATGCTTCCCGAGTCCTGCACGCTCGATTACGAGGAGGGCGAGGAGCCGACGTTTGAGCCCGAGCCTGCCCCCGTCGTGGCTGCACCTGCGCCCACTGTCACCGTGGATGATGAGTCTGCCGCGGTTGCCGCTGCCGTTGCCGAGCCCGAGGCGGTGTCCGCGATCGATCCCGCGGCAGGACTGGACATTTTGGCTCCCGCCGCGCCGGCGCAAGACGTTGCGGACGAGTCTGACGACGATTACGTTGAACAGCCGAGGCGCGTGTCTTACGAGAGCGATACTGATTTCTCGGCCGAGATTCCCGCGGCAACGCCCCATGCCGACATTGCATCCGCGTTCTCGTCGATTGGCGCCAGCGCTTCCAACTTCTTTAAGGGTGCGCTTGCAAAGGGCAAGAAATTTGTCGACGATTTCGAGGAGAAGCGCGCTGCCGCACGCGAGGCTGCCGAGCAGGAGGCTATCGCTCAGCAGCAGGCAGCCGAGGCGGCACGTGAGCGCGCGGCGCAAGAGTTCGAGCAGAACGAGGCTATGCAGTCCGTACCCGTCGACGCTGCCGAAGCTACAACGTCTTTCGAGGCTCAGCAGCACGTCGATAGCACCATGTCGTTTGATGCCGCGCAGTTCGATTCCACGATAACGTTTGAAAAGCAAGGTACCGCGATTGCCGAGCCCCTTCCTGCTTCCGATGAGCAGGACGACGCGGCGGGCGATGGCGAGCCCATTGATGCTGCCGAAATTCAGGATGCGACCGAGGACGAGCCCGTCGAGGTCAACTCTGACGAAGAGCAGTACGCGGCAGCCGAGCAAGATGATTCGACCGAGGTCGAGCAGGAGGAAGTGTCTGCGGTTTCCGAGGCTCCCGAGACAGATGAGTCGAGGCCTTACTCCACGCAGATTTTCACCATGCCGACTCCGAGTGGTTCCGGTGCCACGGTTGCCAATGTCGCTCCCACCCAGGACGAAACGGTCGATTCCCTTATGGCCCAGATTTCCTCCCAGGCATCGCCGCGTCCGCAGATGAATGTTCCCGATCCGGCGTCGGCACCGTCGCCTGCGCCCTCCTCGTCTCCGCTGGCTTCGGTCCCCGATCCATCGCTGCCGTCGATGAAGCAGGCAAACGTTGCGTCTCGCACGTCGCTGTTCGACCTTCCCGATCCCTCTGCCCAGGTCAACGACCCCTTTGCTACTGCTCAGGGTCCCGAACCCACATCGGCACCCGTTGCGCCTCCTATGCCCGTTGCGCCGGGCGCGCAGCCGATCGAGACCATTTCAGCTCCCGCCCCGGCGGCACCCAAGTCTCGTAAGCGCGGCCTGGGTGGCCTGTTCGGTCGTAAAAAGAAAAACGAGCAGGACAGCATGAGTGACTGGCTGGGCGTCGAAGACGATTACGATGCCAAGAAGTCCGGTCGCGGTATCGGTTCGTGGGATAACTTCGAGGACGATAACGATGGCTGGAAGGGTGGCGCTACGTCTTCCGATGGCGCTTCTTCCGAAGATATGCTCTCGGCTGTCGCCTCTATGGGCGATGATGAGCTGCTCGGTCACGATATCTGGTTTGTGGCAACCGGCGCCTCGGATTGTGATGGCGCCGGCATGAAGGCCTTCTTGGCTTCGCATCGCGATAAGCTCCGCGGCGTATTCTTCATCAATCTTGAATCCGTCGGCGCCGGCAGGCTTTCGGTGGTGACGGTCGAGGGCGAACAGCAGCTGCTCAAGGGCGATCGCCGCATCATGAACCTGGTCAGCAAGGTGTGCAAGTCGTTCCATGTCGATTGTGGCGCGCTCGAGATGCCCTATGCCAAGACCGATGCCTATGCCGCGCTTGAGGCGAGCCGCCGAGCCCTCACCATCGCCGGCGTGGACGGCACGCGTCTGGCTTGCGCTCGTACCGAGGACGACCTGCCCCACAATGTCAACCCGACGAACATTGCCACGGTATCCGAGGTCGTGACCGAGGTTATCCGCCGTTCGTAGACGGAGCTCTAAGGAGTCAACGTGTTTTCGTATATTAAGCGCCATTGGCCTGTCTACGTGATTTTGACCTTGATTGCCATTGCGTTAGGATTTGGGGCTGCCTACATCGTGGGTGCAAAGGGCTCGACCCCCGCCTCCGCAATCAGCGAAGAGGTGGAGCAAGAACAGAGTACGGGTGCCGATGGGATTCCTGAGTCCGAGCAAGCAATCGTTGATGGTGGATCTTCGTCTGCAGAGTAGATACGGCGATTTACATGATTGAAAGCGGGCGAGCCAGGGGACTGTCTCGCCCGCTTTTTCATCGCGCTAGCGCTTCTTTGGGATCGACCTAAGGCGAGCGAACCATAGGGCTGCGACACCCGAGGTCAGGAGCGCGGTGATGCAAGCGGCGATGGGAGCTGATCCTGTTGCCGGTAGGTCCTGCGGTAGGGTACAGCGTTGAATGACGCTGTCCTCGTCATGTGACTCAAGTTTATCGCCGCCACCGTTGCGGCAAAGATCGACGCGCGCGCTGTTGGTGAGTGCGGTTTGGGGCGTATAAGCCGACGTTGCCTGCATGTGTACGACTGCGCCCCGAGCGTCTGTGCCAAGGATTGCTTTGGCATCGTCAAGGTCGTCGTGCTCATCTTTGAGATCATCGCGGGTCCAAGAATCCACATCGCTTCGAGTCGTAAAGTCGGCGGCTACCGCACCGTATTCAATTCGAATGCCCGTTACGACGGTATTGGACGCAAGGTCGAGTTCTTTCGCCTCGAGTGTGGTGGATTCCGTGGTCGAGACATCCGCCTTCCAGAGGTGCCAGCCGTCGTAATCGACGAGGCGGCAATCCTCACCCAGACTCATCCTTACTTCGTCGGACTCAAGCCAAGGATTTTCGTGCCCATCGTCAAGTGTCGCGTTTGCCGGCTCATCGACGTCTGTCGAGTCCAACGGCGTCGTGCGATACCACACGTTGCACAGACCATTGAGGTCGCCGATGGCGACGGGGGTTTCGATTGAGACGAATCTCGCCGTATCGTCCTCGGCACACTCAAGATTATCGGTAATTGTGAACTCATCAACCCAGGTAGTTGAATCGTTTCGAGCGTCGATGGTATAGGAGAAAAGCCCATCCGTATTGGTTTGCATCGCGGCACGGTTTTTACCATCGCCGTTAGCCAACAGGCCCTTTTCGATAGGTTGGACAAGTTCCTGACGCTTGTCGACCTGCCCCTTGATCTCGATGGGCGCATCCTTCATCGCGACGGATTGGACTTCTCCCGTATCCTTTATTTCAAACGTTATCTCCTCGGCAAGGTCATAGGTCCGCGGAGACATCATTTCGCGCAACGAGTAGGTGCCGGGTGCAAGATGTTCGACGCGGTGTGGCTTGTCGGATGAGGTCCAGGAGTCTATTTCGGTTTTATCGGGACCATATAAGGCGAGCTGTGCGCCTTCCACTTCCTGCTCACCGCTTGCATCGACCTTGGAGATATCAACCTTGGTGTAATCGTCGGATACGTTAAGCCGTGCTTCTACAACGGGTGTTTTCTGGTCGGCATAAGTAAGGTCGACAATATGGGTTGTCTGATCGAGCAAGAAGCCTGCCGGCGCTTGAGTCTCGACAACCTCGTAGCGTGCGGTGCCAGATCCCAGTGGGAGGTTGCCCGCGCGTGCTTCTCCAGTTTCATCCGTCGTGACGGTCGCGACAGTCTCACCGTCGAGCGCGGCAATGCTACCGTCGGGGCGCACGATATCACCCGAGGCACGGATCTCAAAGACGGCGCCCGCGAGGCTGCTGCCGTCTATGGCATCGGTTTTAACGATCCTGATGTTTCCGGTCGCGGCGTGGTCATAATACGAGGCGATTGCAACGGGCGTTAGGTTCATGTCGGCGGGTATGTTTACCTCGATCTCTTCGCCGACAAGATAGGGCTCTTTGGCCGAGGTTTCGCGTACATAATAGGTGCCCGGCACGAGCGATTCGGGCAGTGTGACGGTTCCGGTCGCGTCAGTCGTAAAGGTGTCCATTACGTTATGCGCTGGATACCAGCAAGTTTGTGAGACAGGTTCGTGATTGCTGTCGAGGAGTTGGAAGGTGAATCCGGCTAGGGGAACAGAAGCGCCTGTTTGGGCATCGCGTTTTACAATCTGGAGATGCGTCGACAGAGCGTGGTTGTCCACGATATATTGAAGCTCGGCGCCGTTGGAAATCTGATTGGCCTCGACGGTCCATTCCCCTGCACGTTTAAAACCCTCTGGGACGGTTTCCGGAACCTCACGAACGGTGTAGCCGGCGCGGTCGTATGGGATGGCTCCGTGGACACCGGCGGGTCGCTTGCCTGCGCCAAACCATGCTTCGGGCTGATCTTTGGTGGAGGCAAAGCCATAGATGTTTGTGGTCAGTGTGCCAACAACCTGCTGAGAGCTGTTGCTCACAACCTCAAAGACAACACCTCCCGCCGGCTGCTCCAAGCTGGATTGGTCGCTATTGCCGTAATCCTTGAATTTGGAAATCTCAAGGTTAAACGCAATGGGGATATCGGAAACGCGAGATTCGATCTCGACCACGCCTGAATCGCCGAGCTGGTCGGCTCCAACGGTATAGGTCCAGCTGTCGTTGGATGGCAGGTAGCCCTCGGGGGCTTTTGACTCATAGATGGTAAAAGTTCCCAGGGGGACATCGGTGAGGGTGGCCCGACCGCTTTCGTCAGTCGTGAGAATTTGCGACCATCCAGGGGTTGATTGCGACACACACGTGAACTCTGCTCCTGCGAGTGAAGATCCCACCTGGGGGCCGGCATTCGTCGCGGCATCGAGTTTTACGACATGCAGGGTGATGGCGCCGGGTTGTTCATCGATGGCGACCTGCCCGCCGTCATTCCCCGTGGTAAAGGCAACGCGATCGGGGCGGGGGACATAGCCGGCCGGCGCCTTCGTTTCAACTAGGTAGTATGCCGTGTTGGGTAGGAGTGTTGCCTGTGCTCGACCGTTGCCGTCCATCTGGATGGTGCCGACACATGCGTCGCTGGCGCTCTCAAAAATATCGAATGTTGCCCCGGTAAACTGATAGGTATTGTTTCCGCTGGTAATAACAGTGTTCGCAGACTGCTTTTGGAAGGAAACAGAGACCGCTGGCAGTACATAGAGCATGTCTTGACGTCTGCTGCCGCCCGATACGGTTCCTAGATAGCGCCGCGCGCGGTGCGGAGCGGCTTTGATGCTTCCTGATTTTGCGCTGTCGTGGAGCCACCGCGCAGCCGCCACGACTTCATTGTCGGCGGTAAAGTGCCCGCTCTTGGTTTTGCCCTGAGCGGTCGTGTAGGAGTAGGTGCCGTCGACATGGGTAGTGCCGTTGAGCATCCATACGGCAAGCTGGGTGGCGGCGCGGGCGCGATCGGGTGAAAGATGGTAACCGCCAAACGACGCGGCGGTAGGATATCCGTGACAAACGATTGCTGCGAACTCGTCGTCGAGCCACACCCAGCCTTGATCAAAGTTGAGCCATGGGCCGCCCGGCTTGGTGGGGCCGGGACGCTCCTGGTTCATGCAGTAGGCAATCGAGGCGTCTTGAGCTTCATACTTGCCGATAAAGAAGGGCCCACAATTATCGCTGATAGTGCGGAAGCCGAGCTGGTCGTAGCCATCGACGGCAAATGCGGCTCCCGGTGCCAGGCAGCCGAAAAGCAGGAAGAGGAGCAGGAGCAGCGGACCTGTTGCGATTGCGCTGTGGACAGAGTGCGTGGGTGCGTTGGACATGGCTGCTCCTTATCCCTCGTGCGCCGCACGGGGAGGCTGCGACGCGTAGGATGAGGCTACCCCCGAGGTTCATGCGGGTAAGTACCGGAGCCTGACCAAAAGCTTGCCCAATTCCTGACAAATTGAGCTCAAATACAACAATCAAGCAAAAGCGCAGGTAGAAGATAAGGTGAACAGGAAGTCAAAGGTCCTCGTCTCCACAATTGACGCGATTTTCAAACGAATCTCCACAGCTAAAACAAGCATCGCCACCCTTGTATCGAACAAGACAACCGCGTTATACTATCCCCCACATATGCGGGCATCGCCAAGTGGTAAGGCATCAGCTTCCCAAGCTGACACTCGCGGGTTCGAGTCCCGTTGCCCGCTCCATTCGAATTTCAGGCACGGTAACGTTTCGTTACTGTGCCTTTTTCAATAAAGTGCCGGGACTCGAACCCGACAGGGTGCGAGCGTTAAATAAACGCGAAGCGTTTATAGCGAGCAGGCAAGGTCGCCGATAGGCGACCGCAGCCGGTGCGGATTTGCGAAGCAAATACGGCACGGACGTCCCGTTGCCCGCTCCTGCTTCAAAATGTTAGGTTCATGCCTGCTGCCCATACTTGCACCTGCGCACGGTACAATGGTTGGGTTACGACCAACGTGCCAATAACCAAAAAGGAGCCGCTATGATCGATCGCTATACCCGCCCGGAGATGGGACACATCTTCTCCCTCGAGAACAAGTACGCCATTTGGCAGGAGATCGAGGTCCTGGCCTGCGAGGCCCAGGCGGAGCTCGGCAAGATCGGCATTTCTAAAAACGAAGCCCAGTGGATCCGCGACCACGCCAACTTTGAGAAGGCAAAGGTCGATGAGATCGAGGAGGTCACGCGCCACGATGTCATCGCCTTCCTGACCAACATGAAGGAGTACATCGACGCCGATGTTCCCGAGGGCGACCCCAAGCCCAGCCGCTGGGTTCACTACGGTATGACCAGCTCCGACCTGGGTGATACTGCTCTGTGCTATCAGCTTACTCAGGCGTGTGACCTGATTATCGAGGACGTCAAGAAGCTCGGCGTGATCTGCAAGCGCCGCGCCTTCGAGGAGCGCAATACGCTTTGCGCTGGCCGCACCCATGGCATCCATGCTGAGCCGATGACCTTCGGCATGAAGTTTGGCTCTTGGGCATGGGAACTCAAGCGCGACCTTGATCGTCTTGAGGATGCTCGCAAGAACGTTGCCTTCGGTGCCATCTCCGGTGCCGTCGGCACCTACAGCTCCATCGAGCCGTTCGTCGAGGAGTACGTCTGTGAGCACCTGGGTCTGGTTCACGACCCGCTGTCCACGCAGGTCATCAGCCGCGATCACCACGCCTATCTTGCCGGCGTGCTTGCCACTACGGCGGCCACCTGCGAGCGCATCGCGACCGAGGTCCGCAACCTGCAGAAGACCGATACACTCGAGGCCGAGGAGCCCTTCCGCAAGGGCCAAAAGGGCAGCTCCGCCATGCCACACAAGCGCAACCCCATCACCATGGAGAAGGTCTGCGGTCTGTCGCGCGTCGTGAAGTCCAACGCCCAGGTCGCCTTCGACAACGTCGCCCTGTGGCACGAGCGCGACATTTCACACTCTTCCGCCGAGCGTGTCGCCCAGGCCGATAGCTTCATCGCGCTTGACCATATGTTCCAGTGCCTCATTCGCGTTATCGACGGCCTGCAGCTGTATCCGGCCCGCATGATGGCCAATCTCAACAAGACCCGCGGCCTCATCTTCTCCTCCAAGGTCCTGCTTGCCCTCGTCGATACGGGTATCACCCGCGAGGATGCGTACGCCATTGTGCAGGAGAACGCCATGGCCACCTGGCACGAGGTGCAGGATTGTGTCTCTGGCCCCACCTTTAAGGAGCGTCTCGAGGCCGATCCGCGCTGCACCGTCAGCCAGGAGAAGCTCGACGAGATTTTTGATCCGTGGGACTTCCTCACCCGCATCGATACGGTCTTCGATCGCCTGGAGCAGCTGAACTTCGAGTAGGGTTAACCTAATTCGACCGCTTGCGGATGCATTTCAACCTTTGGCGCCTTGCCCGTCTTGGGCGAGGCGCTTTTTTTACTGTCGCATATGCGCCCGGGTAATAAAATGAACTCCGACTGCTGTTTCGATGAAAGGGGGCACGTGCCCAGACGCATCAAGCGGGCCACCATCGTCTCGTTTACGCTCATACTCCTTGTTGCCGTCTGTGCGGGCGCCCTGACGTATACCGTTCGAAGCAGTTCTTCCTCCTCGAATGAAGCCGATAGAGATCTCCCGGTGCTCAAAATCGGCGTTACGGATAACGACCCCTATGTGTATGTCGATACCACGGGTGATTACGCCGGTATCGATATCGACATCGCCCGCGAGGCCTGCAAGCGTGCGGGGCTCAAGCCACAGTTTGTCGATATTGACTGGAACGATCGCGACCGGCTGCTCAAAAACGGTGATATCGATTGCCTGTGGTGTGACTATTCTCCCTGTTATCGCGAGGATAAGTATTACTGGACCGAGCCGTATCTAACCGTGACGGTCTCGGTTGCCGCCAAGAAAACGAGTGGCATCAAGTCCTTGGCACATCTCGATGGAAGTAAGACCATTGCGGTGATTGCGGGTTCGGTGAGTGAACGCCGATTGCTTGCGGGGGATCTGGGGGTCTCGTCGGACGTTCAAATCAAATCATATGGCTCTGCCGAACTCTGCAAAGCCGCTCTAGTCAAAGGGTACGTTGACTGCTGGATGGCGGATGTCCAGTCGCTTGACCGACTCGTTGCTCAGTATCCCGGCGTTTACCGTGTGTTTGCCGACAATGTTATGACGGTTGACCTGGGCGTCGCGTTTGATGACAGCTATGAAGGATCGGTCGTAAAGGATCTCAATACCGCGCTGTTCGACATGGATCGAGATGGCACGATTGACCGTATTGTGGGCAATTACAAGACAGGAGCGACGACGGGCGGGCAAGGAGGAAATTCATGACAACTGATGAGCACCGCTTGAGTCGAAAGACTCTGAACGTCATAGCTGCCAGCGTTATTGTCAGCGCCGTCTTGTTAGGCCTGTTGTATACGGTTGGAACCCATCGCTGCCTCGAAAAAACGCTTGGGTTTGGCCAAGAAACCATGGTGTTTTTGGAGAACGCTTGCGAAAAATATGACCGCTACGAACAGGGGAGAAAAACCGAGGCGACGCACGATTTGCTCGCCGCGGTCGAATCGTTTGCGACGTTCCTGTCCTCTGATCGCGTTGAGGTTAACGACGATCTTATCGAGCAATTTGTCCATGCCGAGAACCTTTCGGGGCTGATGGTCATGGACTCCGATGGCCATATGGCTGCCCACTACGACATCGATGGTCGCGATCCGCTCATGTTGTGGCGAGATGAGTTGGCCTGTTCGCCGGTCGCATCGATGTATCAAGGTCCCAAAGTGACCTACTCAACTGTCGATGAGCGCCGTGGTGTCGTTTTTGCCGTCTGTGCTGTTCCGTATGGCGACGGCGTTGCCCTGGCATACCGCTCACTTGTTTCCGATACGGCGGACGACTATTCATATGCCATAGCCGACGTGCTTTCGAACAGTACCTTCCACCAGGGTCCCACGGTGCTTGTTATGGAGGATGCGGAGATTGTCTCATCCAACAGTGCCGATGCTGACGTGTCGCTCGCCCGACTCCTCACCAGCGTAGGAGTTGAGTGGAAAGACGACGGCCTGACGCGCATCGAATATCGAGGAGACGAATGGTATGCCGTGCGTGCGGCATATAAGGACTACCGCCTGTTTGCGCTATATCCCAAATCTGAGGTCATGTCTGACAGGATTTCATTTGTCGCCGTCGGCGTCTTGGTGTGTCTTGCGTTTTGGGTCGTGGTGCTGTTGGCTCGAAATATCGTTGACCACCGCAATTTGGTCGAAAAGGATAAACAGCTCGGCATTATCAATGCCATAAGCGCCATCTACGATTCGACCTTCCTTTTGCATCTCGACACCCTCGAGATCGAGGGGATCAATATGTCGCCGGCGATAGCGAAGATATTTGCCGAGCACAGCGAGGCATATGACTTTATGGACACGGTCTGCCGGGATATCGTGAGCCCCGAAAGCCGCGAAGCGGTTGTGGGACTCGTAGATATAAGTTCGCTTCGTGAACGTATGGAGGGCGTACCGTACTTGGCTGCCGAGGTGCGAGATTGTCGAGGCGCTTGGTACTCGCTACAGGTTGTCCCCCAGCATCGCGATGAGCAAGGCCGGCTGGAGTCGGTCGTCGTGGCGACGCACAACATATCGATGGTCAAGCATGCCGAGGAGCTGTCATATCAAGACAAACTGACGGGGCTTCGCAACCGCAACTATCTTGAATCGCGCGGAGATAGCCTGGTAAACGAGGACTTGCCCGTGAGCGTGATTATGTTGGACTGCAATTATCTCAAGCGGACCAACGACATCTATGGTCACGAGATGGGGGATGAACTGCTGCGACGGACGGCGTCCGTGCTGCGGCGGGTGGCTGGTGCGGATTATCTGCCGATGCGCCTTGGCGGCGACGAGTTTTTGCTGGTTTGCCCCCATACTGACAACGAGTCTGCGCTCGGGCTGGAACAGGATCTTCGTCTCGGTCTTGCCGCGGTAAGCGATGAGGCCCTGACGGTCAGCGCATCGATTGGCGTGGCGACCGTCGAGACGGCTGGAAATACGCTGGCCGATGTATATCGTGTCGCCGACCACAATATGTATCGGGAGAAGCGCACGGTCCACGCGCGGGGTGCGGACTGCTAATCTTGCCCCCGCGAGTCCATGCATCGTAGGATGTTGAATCGGTGCTTGCGATAATAAGTCGGCCCAGGCGGGGATAATAGACGTCTGAAATTTCTTTCTGAGAGGGGATCTCAATGATTAGTTTTGACTACAAGCCGCAGGGTGTATGCTCTCGCAATATTCACCTCAATCTCTCTGACGATGGCAGCAAGGTGCTGGGCGTTGAGTTTACCGGCGGCTGTGACGGCAATCTCAAGGCAATCTCCAAGTTAGTCGAGGGTGCTCCTGCCGATCGCGTAATCGAGGTTCTCGCCGGTAATACCTGCGGTATGAAAAAGACCTCTTGCGCCGATCAGCTTACGCGCGCTATCGAGGCCGCTCGCGCCGAGATCGCCTAATGGGTATCGCCGACCACATCAAGAATGGAATATCGCGCCGTGGCTTTGTGCTCGGCGGTGCTGCCGCGGGCGCTGCCACGGTGCTTGCCGGTTGCTCGAAAAAAACGGGCACCAGCGACGATGCCGCCGGCGAGCCGCAGGTTATCAAGGACGATTCGAAGATTGTCTCGATCACTGATGAGTACGAAGCTGTTGATATCGATCTTGAGCCGGCGGCGTCGTGGACGCTGCCGCTGGGCACGCTGCTGTACTACTGCGATGGCGACTACGCCGCCGCGATGATGGCGCCTGCTTCTGCTCTGCATGCCAATACGCTTGGTGTGCTCAACCTGGGCGATGGCTCGCTTACCACATTAATCGAGGATCCTATCGAGGGCACGGGATATGCTTTTTACGATGTCCGTGCCGGCGATGGCGTGTTTGCGTGGGTTGAGATGAACTTTGCCAATTCATCGTGGAAGCTCTACGCTCAAAATCTGTCGGGCGCTTCGCTCTCTGGCGACGTGGCTGAGCTCGATCGAGGTGGCAAGGACTATGATCCGCCCCTGTTTACGGCGTTCGGGTCATCGGTCATCTGGTATAAAATGCCTTCGGCAGGCGGCAATAAAACGAGTAGTGATTCGTTTTGCTATCGTCGCTCGCTTGATGAATCCAAGGCCGAGGTAATTTGGAAATCGATGGGCCGCTTTGCATCGGCCCCGCGCGCGAGCGACGGCATTTTGACCATCTCGCCGCGTGTCCGCAACGACGAAGGCGTCTACTATGGCATAACGGCAATCGATCTGACCGATGGCAACAACACCAAACGTGCCCAGCTAGTCCTTCCCTCGTCAGTCTCGCCTTTCGAGGCCGTATATATGGGCGATACCTTCGTGTTTTCTATCGAGGCGACCTATAGTGACGTGGGCAGCCTGGGCAACATGGGCACGTATATCGGTAATGAGGGAGGGCCATACCTCTTTCTGTCCCGCGAGCCGCTCGCATGTGCTGCCGGCAAGAAGAATAAATATCTCGTTAAGGTACAGGCGTCGCATTTCCTGATCGACACCTCTGCCAAGACCTATGGCTCGCTGTTGTCGCCCGACCGCGCTTTGGAATATGGCGATTATCCAGCTACGGCGGGAAAATCGGACTCATTCCTTACGTACGCCACGGTGCGCAACAGCCAGGGTATACCAGAGACGGTCACTGCACGCCTATTCTCTCTTTAAGCTTAGAGGGGTTAAAAAGGCGCCAACAGGGGAATAAACGCGTTGTAATTGTGAGTACCGCCCGCCGAGCTGCCGCGTCATAGCGGCATCCGGCGGGCTCAGGTGCGTTAAAATGGGCTTGTTCTTAGCTAATTGAGACAGGGGGGCCGTGTTATGGCTTCAGATGCAAAAAAGATTCTGCTGGTCGAGGATGAGAAGGCAATCCGTGACGCCGTCGCTGCCTATCTCGAGCGCGAAGGCTACTGGGTTGTGGGTGTCGGCGACGGCCAGTCCGCGATCGAGGAGTTCGAGAAGCATCAGTTTGACCTGGTCGTGCTCGACCTTATGCTCCCCAAGATCCCCGGCGAGCGCGTTTGCCGCACCATTCGCGATACCTCGGATGTCCCTATCATCATGCTGACTGCCAAGGGCGAGATCGAGGACCGTATTATCGGTCTTGAGCTCGGCGCCGACGACTATCTGATTAAGCCGTTCTCGCCGCGCGAGCTTGTCGCCCGCGTACGCGCCCTGTTCCGTCGTGCCCACCAGGCCGACGAGCCCGCCGTCGAGGTACTCGACTTCGGCGATCTGGTCATCGATATCTCGGGCCACAAGATCTTGGTCGAAGGCAAGGAAGTCGATCTGACGGCTTCCGAGTTCAAGCTGCTCACCACGCTTGCTCGTCATCCCGGCCGTGTCTACAACCGTATGGAGCTGGTCGAGAAGGTGCTTGGGTACGACTTTGAGGGCTATGAGCGCACCATCGATAGCCACGTGAAGAACCTTCGCGCCAAGCTGGGCGATGATCCCAAGAAGCCCAAGTGGCTCTACACCGTCCACGGTGTCGGCTATCGCTTCGAGGCTCCGGCCAAGACCGATAAGTCGGACGAGAAATAGGGAAATCACATATGACACCTGCGCGCTTTGAAATCGGACAAAAGCACAAGCAGGAGAGCGAGGCGGGTTCCAAGGCTAGTTGGAACACGCCTCGTTCCGATTCACGGCCAACGATGAGCTATCCCTCGCGCATGGCACTTGCTTTTGCTCTGACATCGCTCATGACGGTATTGGTGCTGGTGGGCGTGGTCTCTGTTGTGTGGGGCACGGTCTTTTCGGATTACACGCGCTCCAATATCGTCGAAATCGCAAATTCCGCTGCCGAAAAGCTTGCGACGTCGTATGAGGAAAACGGCAATTGGACTGCGGGCGAGCTACGTACGGTCGCGACATCGAGTTTGGTATCCGACGATTTGGGTATGCAGGTCGTCAACAAGAAAGGCGTTGTCGTTTATGACGACTCATGGCCTTCGGCAAGCGCGACCGCCGATGTGCGCGAGAGCGAATCAGCGTCGAGCAGCTCGAGCGGGAAAAAAGCATCGCATAGTCCGGTCTCGTCGGCTCCCACCGGCTCCGATAGCGTTGCAAACGTCGAAATCATAACGTCTTCCGGCGAGCATGTCGGACAAGTAAAGCTGTGGGCCATCGGCTCCGATGCCTTGCTCACCAAGGCAGATTCTGCGTTTAGGGAGAAGACCTTTAACGCCATGGCCCTTGCTGCGGTTGTTGCAGTTTGCATTTCGGTCGTTATCGGATCACTCGTGTCGCGCATGCTCACCAAGCCGATTCACCGTATTACCAGCACGGCCAAGCAAATTCGCGATGGCGATCTGTCTGCTCGTACGGGCTTGCGCGGCGATGACGAGATCGATCAACTGGGCGAGACATTCGATGAGATGGCCACTTCGCTCGAGAAGGATATGAAACACGAGAAACGTTTGACCTCGGACGTGGCTCACGAACTTCGTACTCCGCTTATGGCCATGCTCGCAACGGTCGAGGCCATGCAGGATGGCGTATATCCTACCGACGATGAGCACTTGGAGACTGTTGCTTCCGAGACGCGTCGCCTGGCTCGTCTGGTGCAGCAGATGCTCGACCTGTCGCGCATGGAAAACAGCACGGCTCCGCTCAACCTTGAGCCGGTGGACATGGTTCCTTTCGTGCGTTCCATCGTCAATGCCCAGGAGCGCCTGTTTGTCGACCGCGATCTGCGCTTGCGCTTTGCTGACGAGACCCAAGGTCACGACGATGTCGTCGAAGCCGATCCCGACATGATCACACAATGCGTCATCAATCTCATGAGCAACGCCATGCGCTACACCCCCGAGGGCGGTTGGGTCGTGGTGTCGGTGCTCAGTGACCGCAAACACGTCAGCATCGCCGTTTCTGATACCGGCATCGGTATTGCCAAGGATGACTTGTCGCGCATCTTCGGCCGTTTTTGGCGCGCCGATGCCAGCCGTGCCCGTGAGGCGGGCGGTCTGGGCGTGGGCCTCGCCGTGACTAAACAGATCGTCGAGCGCCATCACGGCTACATATCCGTGGAGTCGGAGCTTGGAAAGGGTACGACTTTTACGATTCATCTGCCTCGCGAGCACACGGCGGACGCGGCATCTACTACAATGGAGCACTAGCTTTTCGCTATTCGGTGAAGGAGGGGTTTCGTCCCTGCCGCTCCGAGTTTGCGAAAACGTGCGGGAAAGAACCCGCATTACTGTCGTATTTTGGTAAGGAGTGACTCACGTGACAACGATGGAGCGTCGTCCGGATTCCCGTGGCAAGGTTCGTGATATCTACGATGCCGGTGAAAACCTGCTGATGGTCGCCACCGACCGCATTTCTGCGTTCGACTTCATTCTTCCCGACGAGATTCCGTTTAAGGGAGAGGTGCTCAACCGCATCTCGGCATTCTGGTTCGATAAGTTTGCCGACATCGTTCCCAACCACCTCGTTTCCATCGACCCGGCGGATTTCCCTGAGGAGTTTGCTGAGTATCGTGACTACCTCGCCGGCCGCGCCATGCTGGTTAAGAAGGCCCAGACGATTCCTATCGAGTGCATCGTCCGCGGCTATCTGACCGGTTCGGGCAAGAAGACCTACGACGAGAACGGCACCGTCTGCGGCATCCAGCTGCCTGAGGGCCTGACCGAGGCTTCCAAGCTTCCCGAGCCGCTGTTTACGCCGTCCACGAAGGCCGAGATCGGTGACCACGACGAGAACATCTCGTTCGAGCGTTGCTGCGAGATCGTGGGCGAGGACATCGCCACGCAGATTCGCGACCTTTCCCTCAAGATCTACAAGGCTGCCGCCGAGTATGCAGCGACCCGTGGCATCATCATTGCCGACACCAAGTTCGAGTTTGGTGTCATCGATGGCAAGGTCACGCTGATCGACGAGTGCCTCACGCCCGACTCCAGCCGTTTCTGGCCTGCCGCCAGCTACGAGGAGGGCAAGATTCAGCCCAGCTACGACAAGCAATTCGTCCGCAATTGGCTCAAAGCCAACTGGGATATGACGGGGGAGACCCCGCACCTGCCCGCCGAGGTCATCGATGGCACGTCCGAGCGCTATCGCGAGGCCTTCCAGATCATCACGGGCTCCCAGTTCACAAGCATGAAGGAGAACGCATAAGTGAGTACCCGTAGCGCCACGAACAAGCGCACGCAATCCCACGAGGTTACCGGGGTTGCGCGCAAGTCCGCCGCATCCGCCAAGCCCGCCCGTCAGGCAGCGAGCTCTGTCCGCGTCGTGCCGGCTTCGTCTAAGGCACGCCGCAAAGAGCTCGAGAAGGGCGAGAACCTCGAGGGCCTCTCTAAAGAGGAGAAGCGCGCCCGCAAGGCTAAGCAGCGCGCCAAGGAGGATCGCATCTACACGGTGTCGAATATCCTTCTCAAGCAGGATGAGGACTACACCAAGCGCCGCCGCATCTGGTGGGCCGTGCTCGCTATCGGCATGGTGCTCGTCGTGGCCATTTGGGCTTCGCTGTACTTCGCTCCCGCTGGCATGGTGTCCAGCCCTGTCCAGATGGTCGGCATCGTTTTGTCTTACATCGTCATTTTGGGTGACTTTATCTACGACTTTGTTCGTATTCGTCCCCTGCGCAACATGTACCGCACGCAGGCCGAGGGCATGTCCGAGAACAAGCTCAACGCCCTTATCGAGCGCTCGGCTGCCGAGGAGGACAAGAAGGACTCTAAGAAGAAGTAGCGTTTGCATGCATACTTATCGCTAAGATATAAGGCGCGTCGTTTTTGCGGCGCGCCTTTTTACTGTTCTATAGATAGATGGAGTGGCACATGATTCGAGCTGCCCTGACGGTCGAAGAGGCTCTGGAGGGCATGAAGGCCCTAGAGCCCAAGATTAAAAACTATGCGCGCCTGGTTGTCCGCAAGGGCGTAAACGTCAAGCCCGGCCAGGAGGTTGTCGTTCAGTCTCCGGTCGAGTGCGCGCCGTTTGCGCGCGTGGTGGTCGCGGAGGCCTATGCCTCCGGTGCCGGTCACGTGACGGTTATTTGGGCCGATGACGCCGTGACGAGGCTCACGTACGAGCATGTCGAGAAAAGCTATTTTGAGCAGACGCCCGAGTGGAAGCGCCTGCAGCTTGATTCCCTGGCCCAGGATGGTGCCTGCTTTATCTTTATCGAGGGTGCGGACCCTGCCGCCCTTAAGGGCATCGATCCCGCTAAGCCTGCTGCAGCTTCTAAGGCAAGGAACACGCAGTGCAAGGTCTTCCGCCGCGGACTGGACTACAACATCAACCCGTGGTGCATCGCCGGCGCGCCGGTCGTTGCCTGGGCGCGCGAGGTGTTCCCGGGAGACGCCGATGAGGTTGCAATCTATAAGCTGTGGAATGCGATTCTGCACACCGCTCGCGCCGATGGCCAGGACCCGGAGAGCGACTGGGAACTCCATGACGCCGCATTCGAAAAGAACCTGCGTTTCCTGAACGACAATCGTTTCGACTACCTGCATTACACCTCGGCAAATGGAACCGATCTGACGATTGGCATGACGAAAGGTCACGAGTGGGCCGGCGGCAAGGGCAAGACGCCCGATGGGCACCCCTTCTTCCCCAACATTCCCACCGAGGAAGTCTTCACCTCGCCTGATCGTATGCGTGCCGACGGTATCGTGTATTCGGCTATGCCGCTCATTCACCACGGTAACAAGGTTGACGATTTTTGGATTAAGTTCGAGGCGGGCCGCGTAGTGGACTACGATGCCCGCGTGGGTAAGGCGACGCTTGCGAGCATTATTGACACCGATGAAGGTGCCGCTCATCTGGGTGAGATCGCGCTTATCTCCAAGAACACGCCGATCCGTGAAAGTGGCGTTCTGTTCTATGACACGCTCTATGATGAGAACGCTAGCTGCCATCTCGCGCTAGGTGTCGGTTTCCCCGAATGCATCGAGGGTGGGTATGACATGTCCAAGGAGGAGCTCCTGGAGCATGGCGTAAACGTCTCGAGCACGCACGTCGATTTTATGATCGGCACGGACGATATCGATATTACGGGCATTACGCCTGATGGACGTGAAGTTGTGATTTTCCAGAACGGCCAATGGAGTTGGGAATAGTCCCAGACCGTGGTACAATGCCACCCGCGGGCCGTTAGCTCAGCTGGCAGAGCAGGGGACTTTTAATCCCAAGGTCCAGGGTTCGAACCCCTGACGGCCCACCATAGAATGGAAAAGCGACTGGCGGATGCCGGCCGCTTTTTTGTTGCCGCGACGCGGGTTCGAACCCGAAAGGGCGCGGAGCTGAGTAAACGCGTGAGCGTTTGCCAGCGCAGCGCGCAAGGCGCGAAGCGCCGCAGCGGCCGCCTGCGGAGCAGGCTGAACCCCTGACGGCCCACCCAAAGTAAGGAATACGAAATGAAAACAAATAGATACGGAATTAGCGGCAGCACATTAAAGATAATAGCAGCCATTTCGATGGTTCTCGATCATGTAAGCAGGATCGTCCTGACCAATGGAATCATGACTCACGCATCGTACAGTCAGATATCAGACGAACAGTGGGCGATTCTAAGCGAGGCTTCGGATGTGCTTCATGTTCTTGGCAGAATTGCATTTCCCTTATTTTGCTTTTTGATGGTTGAGGGATTTTTGCATACTCATGACTTAAAGAAGTACCTGCGAAATATGCTTGTCTTCGCAATCATTGCGGAGCCCATATACGATTTCGTCCAAACCGGGCAACTATTTGACCTTCGGCAACAAAATGTTATGTGTGAGCTCCTGCTTTCCTTGGTCTTTTTGATTGTTCTGGAAAAGATACAAAGTCTTTCAAAACGGAAAAGATACATCGCAGAAACTGCTCTGATTGTTTTGACAGCACTGGCAGCTGAATACACTAAACTAGATGGCGGTGTGTATGGCATTATGCTTGTGGCTGCATTCTATTTATTCCACGACAGCAAGGCCAAGATGTTCTTTGCTGCAGTATGTGCAGTGCTCCTTTCGTCATGCCATATAGTTGGCGGCGGATTTGAGTTTGCTACAGCTAGTGTATTTAATCCTGATGTTGCTGCCGCGGTCGTTTCGTTGCTGCTTATCAATCTTTATAATGGTAAGCGAGGGCTGAAGCTCAAATATTTCTTCTACATTTTCTATCCGGCACATCTTGCTCTGCTTTATGGTGTCTCACTTATTGTTTTGAACTGTCTTTAAAAACTCTCAAACAAGTCTCTGAAAACGGAAACAAATTGACCCTAAGACTGCTTGTGAATTTCCGGAAGACCTGAGAGATGCGAGGATAGGCAACGAGGGCTGCAGAGAGATGCTTCTCAGTTCTCTGGCGGATCGCACGTATCTGTATGAGGATCACTTCCACACACTCATTAATAACAGTGATAAACACGGCAGATCCTCAAAACATGAGGCTGTGGAGGTCGAACGATGCTTCGAAAGCATGAATGGCAGCGAGAAAATGAGTTCGGAAGCGCCCTCTGGATGATCCAGCATAGAATAGAAAGCGATCGGCTCCGGCTGGTCGCTTTTTTGTTGCCGGTGCACGGGTTCGAACCCGAACTTCTCTATATATAAGAACGCTTGGCGAACAAAACCTGCCTTTTACCGACGGGAAACAAATGGCTGATGCTTTTGGCGTAAAGTGGCGCTCCAGAGATGACCGATGCCTTAACACCTATAAACCAGCTGGTCATCGCCAATATCAGAAGCCAATGCTTCAGTTTTAACCTCAGTGATGCGACTGAGGGACCTATTCATTTGTGAACAAAATATGGAGTGCGCGATTCCCGCCCCCGGCGCCCCTCCGGTCTGGCAATATATCTCCTTGCCGCGCGGCCCGGTCGGACCGGATCAGCCGCCAGGCGTGCACCTTGAGAACCGGATACTGCGAGGATGGACACATTCAGTGTCGCATCCGGGCAGACATCGAACCATTTGAAATGGTCTAACTTGGATTTGTTTTTCGCAAGGCCGCCGAGAGGCGGCCCCGAGAAATTCCTTTTCCTATACTAAAACCATATGAATCGAACGGAACCGATCAGCTAATAGTTGTGAGGACCGGACGGGCTCGAAGCCCAAACATTTTGGACGGAGAGTTCGATCCTGGCTCAGGATGAACGCTGGCGGCGCGCCTAACACATGCAAGTCGAACGGCACCTGCCTTCGGGCAGAAGCGAGTGGCGAACGGCTGAGTAACACGTGGAGAACCTGCCCCCTCCCCCGGGATAGCCGCCCGAAAGGACGGGTAATACCGGATACCCCGGGGTGCCGCATGGCACCCCGGCTAAAGCCCCGACGGGAGGGGATGGCTCCGCGGCCCATCAGGTAGACGGCGGGGTGACGGCCCACCGTGCCGACAACGGGTAGCCGGGTTGAGAGACCGACCGGCCAGATTGGGACTGAGACACGGCCCAGACTCCTACGGGAGGCAGCAGTGGGGAATCTTGCGCAATGGGGGGAACCCTGACGCAGCGACGCCGCGTGCGGGACGGAGGCCTTCGGGTCGTAAACCGCTTTCAGCAGGGAAGAGTCAAGACTGTACCTGCAGAAGAAGCCCCGGCTAACTACGTGCCAGCAGCCGCGGTAATACGTAGGGGGCGAGCGTTATCCGGATTCATTGGGCGTAAAGCGCGCGTAGGCGGCCCGGCAGGCCGGGGGTCGAAGCGGGGGGCTCAACCCCCCGAAGCCCCCGGAACCTCCGCGGCTTGGGTCCGGTAGGGGAGGGTGGAACACCCGGTGTAGCGGTGGAATGCGCAGATATCGGGTGGAACACCGGTGGCGAAGGCGGCCCTCTGGGCCGAGACCGACGCTGAGGCGCGAAAGCTGGGGGAGCGAACAGGATTAGATACCCTGGTAGTCCCAGCCGTAAACGATGGACGCTAGGTGTGGGGGGACGATCCCCCCGTGCCGCAGCCAACGCATTAAGCGTCCCGCCTGGGGAGTACGGCCGCAAGGCTAAAACTCAAAGGAATTGACGGGGGCCCGCACAAGCAGCGGAGCATGTGGCTTAATTCGAAGCAACGCGAAGAACCTTACCAGGGCTTGACATATGGGTGAAGCGGGGGAGACCCCGTGGCCGAGAGGAGCCCATACAGGTGGTGCATGGCTGTCGTCAGCTCGTGTCGTGAGATGTTGGGTTAAGTCCCGCAACGAGCGCAACCCCCGCCGCGTGTTGCCATCGGGTGATGCCGGGAACCCACGCGGGACCGCCGCCGTCAAGGCGGAGGAGGGCGGGGACGACGTCAAGTCATCATGCCCCTTATGCCCTGGGCTGCACACGTGCTACAATGGCCGGTACAGAGGGATGCCACCCCGCGAGGGGGAGCGGATCCCGGAAAGCCGGCCCCAGTTCGGATTGGGGGCTGCAACCCGCCCCCATGAAGTCGGAGTTGCTAGTAATCGCGGATCAGCATGCCGCGGTGAATGCGTTCCCGGGCCTTGTACACACCGCCCGTCACACCACCCGAGTCGTCTGCACCCGAAGTCGCCGGCCCAACCGAGAGGGGGGAGGCGCCGAAGGTGTGGAGGGTGAGGGGGGTGAAGTCGTAACAAGGTAGCCGTACCGGAAGGTGCGGCTGGATCACCTCCTTTCTAGGGAGACACATTCTTAGAGAGACAAACTTTAACTCGAATAGAGGGCAGGAGCCCGTCCGGCAGATGTCTTCCCGGTACGTCCCCGCAGCACCCGGTCCCCGGGGTCGCACCCGCGTACCTTGAGAGCCGCATAGCGATAGGAGAGAGATGGAAGATCCAATCTTCCAGACTCGATTCTTTTCTGCGATTAAAACAGAGAATGATAGCAATCATTCATCCGATCCAAACAAGAAGAATTCACTTAATAATGAGTGAGGAGCATCTGATCGCGAGCACAGTGAAACAGACTGTGCCGCGGTATGAGATACCCGAATTGCGACATACGAGCGCTATTCATGATATCGATTAACTAGATTAGTTAGCGACACGTGGATATCCCGCGGGCCCGATGCGGTCCCGCAAGATACCACGGGCGCACGGCGGATGCCTTGGCACAGGGAGCCGATGAAGGACGCGGCAAGCTGCGATAATCCCCGGCGAGGAGCACACATCCTTCGACCCGGGGGTCTCCGAATGGGCGAACCCATCCACAGCAGTGTGGATATCCCCACCCCGAACTCATAAGGGTGGGGAGGACAACCCGGGGAACTGAAACATCTAAGTACCCGGAGGAGAGGAAATCAATCTCGAGACTCCCCGAGTAGCGGCGAGCGAAAGGGGACCGATGGCCAAACCGTCGAGCGGGCGTACCCGGCAGGGGTTCCGCCGGCGGGGTTGCAGGGCCGCGCATCCGGGGGCTGCCGCCCCCGGGCGCAGGTCCGGCTGGGGAGCGGAACGGCATGGGAGGGCCGGCCGCAGCGGGTGACAGCCCCGTACGCGAACCCAGACCGGACGGCGCGACGCGGTCCCTGAGTAGGGCCGGGCACGTGAAACCCGGTCCGAACCTGGGTGGACCACCATCCAAGCCTGAGTACTACCCTGTGACCGATAGCGCACCAGTACCGTGAGGGAAAGGTGAAAAGCACCCCGGGAGGGGAGTGAAACAGTACCTGAAACCGTGCGCCCACGAGCAGTCGGAGCACCTTTTAAGGTGTGACGGCGTGCCTTTTGTAGAATGAGCCAGCGAGTCGCTGGCGCGGGGCGAGGTTAACCGAAAGGGAGCCGGAGCGAAAGCGAGCCTTAACAGGGCGACTTGAGTCCCGCGCCGCGGACGCGAAGCCGGGTGAGCTATCCGTGGGCAGGCTGAAGCGGGGGTAAGACCCCGTGGAGGGCCGAACGCACGTCGGTTGAAAACGGCGGCGATGACCTGCGGATAGGGGTGAAAGGCCAATCAAACCCGGAGATATCTCGTTCTCCCCGAAATAGCTTTAGGGCTAGCGTCGCGCGTTCACCGCCGGAGGTAGAGCACCGGATGGACGAGGGGGCTTCGCCGCCTACCGAATCCAACCGAACTCCGAATGCCGGCGGCCCAGAGCGCGGCAGTCAGAGCATGTGGGCTAAGCTGTGTGCTCGAGAGGGAAACAGCCCGGACCGCCCGCTAAGGTCCCCAAGTTCCAGCCGAGTGGCAAAGGATGTGCGTCCGCCCAGACAACCAGGATGTTGGCTTAGAAGCAGCCATGCATTCAAAGAGTGCGTAACAGCTCACTGGTCGAGTGGACATGCGCCGACAATACACGGGGCTAAGCTGGACACCGAAGCGGCGGGATTTTATTCATTAGAATCGGTAGGGGAGCTTCCCATGGGCGGAGAAGCCGGAGGGCGACCGACGGTGGAGCGCATGGGAGTGAGAATGCTGGCATGAGTAGCGAGAGACGAGAGAGTAACTCGTCCGCCGTGAACCCGAGGTTTCCTGGGCAAGGCTAATCCTCCCAGGGTCAGTCGGGGGCTAAGGCGAGGCCGGGAGGCGTAGCCGACGCGCAGCAGGCAGACATTCCTGCACCGCGCACGCGGCGCTACGACCGACGGGGCGACGGATGGGGGTGGCTCGGCGGGGTTCTGGACGTCCCCGTGATGGAGCGCGGCCCGCGGACCAGGGAAATCCGGTCCGCATCGAGGGCGAGGCTCCGGACGAAGCACTTAAGCGAAGCGAGTGAGCCCGAGGTCCCTAGAAAAACCCCTAGGCAGGCGCGTGCGCGCCCGTACCGCAAACCGACACAGGTGGGTGGGTAGAACATACCGAGGCGATCGGGTCAACCATGGTCAAGGAACTCGGCACAATGGCCCCGTAACTTCGGGAGAAGGGGTGCCCGCGCGTACGTGAACCGGCTCGCCCGGGGAGCGGAGGCGGGCCGCAGTGGAGAGGCCCAAGCGACTGTTTACCAAAAACACAGGACTCTGCAGAAGCCGCAAGGCGACGTATAGGGTCTGACGCCTGCCCGGTGCCGGAAGGTCACGCGGAGGGGTTAGCCGCAAGGCGAAGCCCCGAAGCCAAGCCCCGGTAAACGGCGGCCGTAACTATAACGGTCCTAAGGTAGCGAAATTCCTTGTCGGGTAAGTTCCGACCTGCACGAAAGGCGCAACGACTTGGGCGCTGTCTCGACCATGGACCCGGTGAAATTGCACTGGTCGTGAAGATGCGACTTACCCGCGGAAGGACGGAAAGACCCCGTGAACCTTCACTGCAGCTTGGCATTGGCCGCTGGTCCCGCGTGTAGAGGATAGGCAGGAGGCACAGATCCGGAGGCGCCAGCCCCCGGGGAGCCGCCCTTGGAATACTGCCCTCGCGCGACCGGCGTCCTAACCCGAGGCCGTCAACCGGCTCGGGGACCGTGCCAGGCGGGCAGTTTGACTGGGGCGGTCGCCTCCTAAAGGGTAACGGAGGCGCGCGAAGGTCCGCTCGGGACGGTCGGCAACCGTCCTTTTGAATGCAAGAGTACAAGCGGGCTTGACTGCGAGGCCCACAAGCCGAGCAGGTGCGAAAGCAGGCTCTAGTGATCCGGCGGCCCCGAGTGGGTGGGCCGTCGCTCAACGGATAAAAGGTACTCCGGGGATAACAGGCTGATCTTGCCCAAGAGTCCACATCGACGGCAAGGTTTGGCACCTCGATGTCGGCTCATCGCATCCTGGGGCTGGAGCAGGTCCCAAGGGTACGGCTGTTCGCCGTTTAAAGCGGTACGCGAGCTGGGTTCAGAACGTCGTGAGACAGTTCGGTCCCTATCCTCCGTGGGCGCAGGAGAATCGATGGAGGCTGCCCCCAGTACGAGAGGACCGGGGTGGACGCACCTCCGGTGAACCGGTTGTCGACCAACGGCACGGCCGGGTAGCCGCGTGCGGCGCGGATAACCGCTGAAGGCATCTAAGCGGGAAGCCGTTCCAGGGATTAGTTCTCCTTCCGGTAAGGGCCCAGGTAGACTACCTGGTCGATAGACGGCAGGTGCAAGGCTGGCGACAGCCTCAGCCGAGCCGCACTAATCGCCCGAGCTCTTCCGGAACCGCACCTCGCGGCCCGCGGGACCCAGCGCTCATGCGCGGTCCGGGCACGAGGATGCCCCCGAGTCGATCTTTCCTATACGCCATGCGGCCCCCAGGGCACGTGAAGAGACACCGGACACCGAGAACGGTGGGCGCCGCCCACCGGTCAGCGGCCAGAGCATGGGGGGCACGCCCGGTCCCGTTCCGAACCCGGAAGCTAAGCCCCATCGCGCCGAGAGTACTGCGGGGTCAGCCCGTGGGAGGCCAGGGCGCCGCTGACCGGTGGACGGCACCGAGCCGCCATTGGGAATGTAGAAGGGGGAGGCCTCGCGGCCTCCCCCTTTTTTGCGTTTATATCGAGCCGTGGCTCTAGATAGCTGATTTCTTTATTCTAAAGTCGCAATAGCATATGGAGTGGGCTGATTCTCTTCGAGGCCTGTCTTGGGACTCGTTCTTTATAGTCCGCACTTAGGAACGCTTCTTTGGCTGGTTGTGTATTTCCTAGATGGATCTGCCAATTTAGATCACAAATCAATCTTTTCTCGCGTTTCGCGTTTTGCAGCTTGGGGTTGCACACCAATGGGGCTCCAGCGCTGTCTGGCGGGGTCCTTTGCCGCGTAAAGGCCCTATAAGGGGAACCTAAGCAATCCATCTCCTAGGCGCTATTCAGTTCTGGTTTGGGTATATAAGCGATGCGTCTACATCAGACAGCAAGAACACCGAGGTCATACGGTCTGTCTGAGATATATGATCGTTGATTAGACCCTGACGGGTCCCAGGGTCCCAAGATTCATTTGTGAACAAAATATGGAGTGCCAGATTCCCGCCCCCGGGGCCCCTCCGGTCTGGCAATATATCTCCTTGCCGCGCGGCCCGGTCGGACCGGATCAGCCGCCAGGCGTGCACCTTGAGAACCGGATACTGCGAGGATGGACACATTCAGTGTCGCATCCGGGCAGACATCGAACCATTTGAAATGGTCTAACTTGGATTTGTTTTTCGCAAGGCCGCCGAGAGGCGGCCCCGAGAAATTCCTTTTCCTATACTAAAACCATATGAATCGAACGGAACCGATCAGCTAATAGTTGTGAGGACCGGACGGGCTCGAAGCCCAAACATTTTGGACGGAGAGTTCGATCCTGGCTCAGGATGAACGCTGGCGGCGCGCCTAACACATGCAAGTCGAACGGCACCTGCCTTCGGGCAGAAGCGAGTGGCGAACGGCTGAGTAACACGTGGAGAACCTGCCCCCTCCCCCGGGATAGCCGCCCGAAAGGACGGGTAATACCGGATACCCCGGGGTGCCGCATGGCACCCCGGCTAAAGCCCCGACGGGAGGGGATGGCTCCGCGGCCCATCAGGTAGACGGCGGGGTGACGGCCCACCGTGCCGACAACGGGTAGCCGGGTTGAGAGACCGACCGGCCAGATTGGGACTGAGACACGGCCCAGACTCCTACGGGAGGCAGCAGTGGGGAATCTTGCGCAATGGGGGGAACCCTGACGCAGCGACGCCGCGTGCGGGACGGAGGCCTTCGGGTCGTAAACCGCTTTCAGCAGGGAAGAGTCAAGACTGTACCTGCAGAAGAAGCCCCGGCTAACTACGTGCCAGCAGCCGCGGTAATACGTAGGGGGCGAGCGTTATCCGGATTCATTGGGCGTAAAGCGCGCGTAGGCGGCCCGGCAGGCCGGGGGTCGAAGCGGGGGGCTCAACCCCCCGAAGCCCCCGGAACCTCCGCGGCTTGGGTCCGGTAGGGGAGGGTGGAACACCCGGTGTAGCGGTGGAATGCGCAGATATCGGGTGGAACACCGGTGGCGAAGGCGGCCCTCTGGGCCGAGACCGACGCTGAGGCGCGAAAGCTGGGGGAGCGAACAGGATTAGATACCCTGGTAGTCCCAGCCGTAAACGATGGACGCTAGGTGTGGGGGGACGATCCCCCCGTGCCGCAGCCAACGCATTAAGCGTCCCGCCTGGGGAGTACGGCCGCAAGGCTAAAACTCAAAGGAATTGACGGGGGCCCGCACAAGCAGCGGAGCATGTGGCTTAATTCGAAGCAACGCGAAGAACCTTACCAGGGCTTGACATATGGGTGAAGCGGGGGAGACCCCGTGGCCGAGAGGAGCCCATACAGGTGGTGCATGGCTGTCGTCAGCTCGTGTCGTGAGATGTTGGGTTAAGTCCCGCAACGAGCGCAACCCCCGCCGCGTGTTGCCATCGGGTGATGCCGGGAACCCACGCGGGACCGCCGCCGTCAAGGCGGAGGAGGGCGGGGACGACGTCAAGTCATCATGCCCCTTATGCCCTGGGCTGCACACGTGCTACAATGGCCGGTACAGAGGGATGCCACCCCGCGAGGGGGAGCGGATCCCGGAAAGCCGGCCCCAGTTCGGATTGGGGGCTGCAACCCGCCCCCATGAAGTCGGAGTTGCTAGTAATCGCGGATCAGCATGCCGCGGTGAATGCGTTCCCGGGCCTTGTACACACCGCCCGTCACACCACCCGAGTCGTCTGCACCCGAAGTCGCCGGCCCAACCGAGAGGGGGGAGGCGCCGAAGGTGTGGAGGGTGAGGGGGGTGAAGTCGTAACAAGGTAGCCGTACCGGAAGGTGCGGCTGGATCACCTCCTTTCTAGGGAGACACATTCTTAGAGAGACAAACTTTAACTCGAATAGAGGGCAGGAGCCCGTCCGGCAGATGTCTTCCCGGTACGTCCCCGCAGCACCCGGTCCCCGGGGTCGCACCCGCGTACCTTGAGAGCCGCATAGCGATAGGAGAGAGATGGAAGATCCAATCTTCCAGACTCGATTCTTTTCTGCGATTAAAACAGAGAATGATAGCAATCATTCATCCGATCCAAACAAGAAGAATTCACTTAATAATGAGTGAGGAGCATCTGATCGCGAGCACAGTGAAACAGACTGTGCCGCGGTATGAGATACCCGAATTGCGACATACGAGCGCTATTCATGATATCGATTAACTAGATTAGTTAGCGACACGTGGATATCCCGCGGGCCCGATGCGGTCCCGCAAGATACCACGGGCGCACGGCGGATGCCTTGGCACAGGGAGCCGATGAAGGACGCGGCAAGCTGCGATAATCCCCGGCGAGGAGCACACATCCTTCGACCCGGGGGTCTCCGAATGGGCGAACCCATCCACAGCAGTGTGGATATCCCCACCCCGAACTCATAAGGGTGGGGAGGACAACCCGGGGAACTGAAACATCTAAGTACCCGGAGGAGAGGAAATCAATCTCGAGACTCCCCGAGTAGCGGCGAGCGAAAGGGGACCGATGGCCAAACCGTCGAGCGGGCGTACCCGGCAGGGGTTCCGCCGGCGGGGTTGCAGGGCCGCGCATCCGGGGGCTGCCGCCCCCGGGCGCAGGTCCGGCTGGGGAGCGGAACGGCATGGGAGGGCCGGCCGCAGCGGGTGACAGCCCCGTACGCGAACCCAGACCGGACGGCGCGACGCGGTCCCTGAGTAGGGCCGGGCACGTGAAACCCGGTCCGAACCTGGGTGGACCACCATCCAAGCCTGAGTACTACCCTGTGACCGATAGCGCACCAGTACCGTGAGGGAAAGGTGAAAAGCACCCCGGGAGGGGAGTGAAACAGTACCTGAAACCGTGCGCCCACGAGCAGTCGGAGCACCTTTTAAGGTGTGACGGCGTGCCTTTTGTAGAATGAGCCAGCGAGTCGCTGGCGCGGGGCGAGGTTAACCGAAAGGGAGCCGGAGCGAAAGCGAGCCTTAACAGGGCGACTTGAGTCCCGCGCCGCGGACGCGAAGCCGGGTGAGCTATCCGTGGGCAGGCTGAAGCGGGGGTAAGACCCCGTGGAGGGCCGAACGCACGTCGGTTGAAAACGGCGGCGATGACCTGCGGATAGGGGTGAAAGGCCAATCAAACCCGGAGATATCTCGTTCTCCCCGAAATAGCTTTAGGGCTAGCGTCGCGCGTTCACCGCCGGAGGTAGAGCACCGGATGGACGAGGGGGCTTCGCCGCCTACCGAATCCAACCGAACTCCGAATGCCGGCGGCCCAGAGCGCGGCAGTCAGAGCATGTGGGCTAAGCTGTGTGCTCGAGAGGGAAACAGCCCGGACCGCCCGCTAAGGTCCCCAAGTTCCAGCCGAGTGGCAAAGGATGTGCGTCCGCCCAGACAACCAGGATGTTGGCTTAGAAGCAGCCATGCATTCAAAGAGTGCGTAACAGCTCACTGGTCGAGTGGACATGCGCCGACAATACACGGGGCTAAGCTGGACACCGAAGCGGCGGGATTTTATTCATTAGAATCGGTAGGGGAGCTTCCCATGGGCGGAGAAGCCGGAGGGCGACCGACGGTGGAGCGCATGGGAGTGAGAATGCTGGCATGAGTAGCGAGAGACGAGAGAGTAACTCGTCCGCCGTGAACCCGAGGTTTCCTGGGCAAGGCTAATCCTCCCAGGGTCAGTCGGGGGCTAAGGCGAGGCCGGGAGGCGTAGCCGACGCGCAGCAGGCAGACATTCCTGCACCGCGCACGCGGCGCTACGACCGACGGGGCGACGGATGGGGGTGGCTCGGCGGGGTTCTGGACGTCCCCGTGATGGAGCGCGGCCCGCGGACCAGGGAAATCCGGTCCGCATCGAGGGCGAGGCTCCGGACGAAGCACTTAAGCGAAGCGAGTGAGCCCGAGGTCCCTAGAAAAACCCCTAGGCAGGCGCGTGCGCGCCCGTACCGCAAACCGACACAGGTGGGTGGGTAGAACATACCGAGGCGATCGGGTCAACCATGGTCAAGGAACTCGGCACAATGGCCCCGTAACTTCGGGAGAAGGGGTGCCCGCGCGTACGTGAACCGGCTCGCCCGGGGAGCGGAGGCGGGCCGCAGTGGAGAGGCCCAAGCGACTGTTTACCAAAAACACAGGACTCTGCAGAAGCCGCAAGGCGACGTATAGGGTCTGACGCCTGCCCGGTGCCGGAAGGTCACGCGGAGGGGTTAGCCGCAAGGCGAAGCCCCGAAGCCAAGCCCCGGTAAACGGCGGCCGTAACTATAACGGTCCTAAGGTAGCGAAATTCCTTGTCGGGTAAGTTCCGACCTGCACGAAAGGCGCAACGACTTGGGCGCTGTCTCGACCATGGACCCGGTGAAATTGCACTGGTCGTGAAGATGCGACTTACCCGCGGAAGGACGGAAAGACCCCGTGAACCTTCACTGCAGCTTGGCATTGGCCGCTGGTCCCGCGTGTAGAGGATAGGCAGGAGGCACAGATCCGGAGGCGCCAGCCCCCGGGGAGCCGCCCTTGGAATACTGCCCTCGCGCGACCGGCGTCCTAACCCGAGGCCGTCAACCGGCTCGGGGACCGTGCCAGGCGGGCAGTTTGACTGGGGCGGTCGCCTCCTAAAGGGTAACGGAGGCGCGCGAAGGTCCGCTCGGGACGGTCGGCAACCGTCCTTTTGAATGCAAGAGTACAAGCGGGCTTGACTGCGAGGCCCACAAGCCGAGCAGGTGCGAAAGCAGGCTCTAGTGATCCGGCGGCCCCGAGTGGGTGGGCCGTCGCTCAACGGATAAAAGGTACTCCGGGGATAACAGGCTGATCTTGCCCAAGAGTCCACATCGACGGCAAGGTTTGGCACCTCGATGTCGGCTCATCGCATCCTGGGGCTGGAGCAGGTCCCAAGGGTACGGCTGTTCGCCGTTTAAAGCGGTACGCGAGCTGGGTTCAGAACGTCGTGAGACAGTTCGGTCCCTATCCTCCGTGGGCGCAGGAGAATCGATGGAGGCTGCCCCCAGTACGAGAGGACCGGGGTGGACGCACCTCCGGTGAACCGGTTGTCGACCAACGGCACGGCCGGGTAGCCGCGTGCGGCGCGGATAACCGCTGAAGGCATCTAAGCGGGAAGCCGTTCCAGGGATTAGTTCTCCTTCCGGTAAGGGCCCAGGTAGACTACCTGGTCGATAGACGGCAGGTGCAAGGCTGGCGACAGCCTCAGCCGAGCCGCACTAATCGCCCGAGCTCTTCCGGAACCGCACCTCGCGGCCCGCGGGACAAGCGCTCATGCGCGGTCCGGGCACGAGGATGCCCCCGAGTCATCTTTCCTATACGCCATGCGGCCCCCAGGGCACGTGTACGCGATACCGGATCACCGAGAACGGTGGGCGCCGCCCACCGGTCAGCGGCCAGAGCATGGGGGGCACGCCCGGTCCCGTTCCGAACCCGGAAGCTAAGCCCCATCGCGCCGAGAGTACTGCGGGGTCAGCCCGTGGGAGGCCAGGGCGCCGCTGACCGGTGGACGGCACCGAGCCGCCATTGGGAATGTAGAAGGGGGAGGCCTGGCGGCCTCCCCCTTTTTTGCGTTTGGTCGATATGAGCTAAACGCCTCTATGGCCTAATAGCCTTTTCTATTTGAAGAAAACAAAATGAATGACCAGCGCGATTGCCACGATGGCAATGATCAAGAGCGCAATTTGGAGACGGTGCTGTCTGCGCCGTCTGTTTGACGATGTAAATATCGATTTCCCCTGCTTAGGCGTCTCGAGATAGCGGGCGGAATGCGTTAGAGTTTGCTTGGGACGGGGCCCTCTACGATGTTGCTTTGTGGGTGTTTGTGTCTGCTCCTGGCTGCATGCGCTGTTTTTGGATAAGGGGGCATCTTTTAGATACACCGGATCGCTCGAGGCGACACCCATGTGTCTACGCGCTGAATGAGATTCTTCTAGGGTTTGATATCGATTGCGAGTTACATACTCAGGCTCTGCATCGTTAATGGGCTCTTGGGAAATATGGGGACGATGGTAGCGTATGGGCTGTGAGTAGGCAGAACTATCGTTCTGCAGCGGCTCAAACGAATTGTCGGAGGTCTGATCGTCCATGATGCCCTTAGGTTGTTATTAACAACGAGTATGCGCTCATTGTAAGCCCCCTGCTTCGTTTTGACAGGCGCGTATTTGGTATTCAGGGCTCTGTTCAAATAACCTTAACCTCGTTAAAACCTTAGTCAACCAGACTTAGATATGCTTATAGAAAGAGACTTAAAAAACTTTATAGCAAAATGTATATATACGTAATCGTTGGGCATATATTAGAGCGTCAAACGAAGTCCCTGCCACCTGGAAGATGGCTCGGCAGTCCCTTAAAGGAGTGGTAGTCATGGCAAGCATGGTTCCTTATCGTTCGGTCTTTGGTGTTCGTCCCTCTGCTAGCTCGTTGTTTGATCTCTTTGATGATATGAGCGACCTAGCGAACAGCTCGATTGCCTCTAAGGCGTTCCCCGTTGACGTTGAGGATAAGGGCGATGGCTATGAGGTCAAGGCTTATCTGACCGGCGTCGCCAAGGACGATATCGATGTCGAGCTTAACGAGGGCCGTCTGTCCATTAGCGTGAATGTCGAGGAAGACGAGGAGAACGAGGGTAAGAACTTCCTGCAGAAGGAGTTCAGCTCGTACAGCGCGACGCGCGGCGTGTACCTGAAGGATGCTTCGAGCGAGGGCCTTTCTGCAAAGTACGCTGACGGCATCCTTACCGTTACGGTTCCTAAGATTGTCGAGAAGAAGAACGTTACGAAGATTTCCATCGATTAAGGCTATCGGCTTTTAAAATCGGTGCCTACGTTAAGGGGGCTGGGAAGTGATTCCCAGCCCCCTTTGCTGTTTACTGTATGGTCATGGGCCGATATTGCCCGGCGGGACGTATTGTGAGTTTATGCAGCCCCTCAACGCGGGTGGCGGCGCTGCCAAGTTCGTTGTCGAGTGTTGCGCCGAGGGAGCTTGCGTAGCTTTTGACGGTCAGGCTTGGGCGATTGTTGTCTTGGCTAATGTGCGTCGCGATAAGTTGCTCGGTGCGATCGGTTACCAACGCGCGTGCGGCATCGGCGGCCTGATCGTTGGAGAGATGTCCTTTTACAGACAGGATACGTTCCTGAAGAAAGCGAGGATAGTCGCCTTGACGCAGCATGGCCACGTCGTGGTTGCTTTCGAGTGCGAGAATGCGACAGTCCTTGAGCGTATCGATGGCATGCTTCGACAACGCGCCGGTGTCGGTTGCAAAGCCAATCGAATCACCCTGAGCGTCAAACCGGTAGCCGACGGGATTGACGACGTCGTGGGATGTCGAATACGTCTGAATGTGGACTCCGGCAATAGAGAGGGTGTCGCCTGGGTCGAATTCCTCAACAGGCAGATGTGCGAGGCTTTCTTTTGATGTGAGCGTGCCTCTGCTGGAAAAGACCGGGCCATTCCAATGCTTACACCAAACCTCAAGCCCCTTAATGTGGTCGCTGTGCTCATGGGTGACCACAAGGGCGGACACGTCGTCTGCCGAAAGGCCGAGCTCTGCCATGCGCTTGAGTGTCTCACGACGGGACAGTCCGCCATCGACCATAATGAGCCCTTGCGGGCCCTCGATGAGTGCGCAGTTGCCTTTAGAGCCACTGCCGAGGATATGAAGGTGCAGACGAGACATAAGATTCCAAAGGATACAATGGGTGCGGACGAATAGGGGAGGAAGCAAATGCCTACGGTATCTCAGCATTATGGACACCATGCCGTGCCTGGGGCAGTCGATGAGACCCGGACGAGGCAGCAGGCTGCTCCTGTCGTGCTCATGGTATCAGGCGGCGCGGACTCGACGGCACTGCTTCTTATGGCGTGCACATCAAAGCTGGATATCCAAGACGGACGCGGTGTTGCCCCCATTGCTCGCGAGCGCCTGCATGTGCTGCATGTAAACCATCATCTGCGCGGCAAGGCGTCCGATGGCGACGAGGCCTTTGTGCGTGAGCTCTGCGCGAAATATGGTTTACCGCTGTGCGTGGAGCACGCTTATTTTGATGGGGAGTCGGGCAATATTGAGGCCGCGGCCCGCGAGGTGCGCTATGCCGCGGCGCGGAGGTATGTTCGCGAGCTCTGCGCCCAGACGGGGGCACCGCGAACGGCGGCTCGTATCTGCACCGCGCACACGTCTTCGGATCGCGCGGAAACGTTTTTGATGAACGCGATTAAGGGTTCAGGGCCCGCTGGCCTATCGAGCATTCCTCGCCGGAGGAATATCGTGGTGCGCCCCTTGCTCGACCTAACTCATGGCGAGCTCGTGGGCTATCTACAGGTACATGGTCAGCCGTGGCGTGAGGACGAGAGCAATGAGGATATCTCGTATCTGCGAAACTACGTGCGCCATCGGGTAATGCCAGTGGTGGCACAGCGTAATGCGAGCGTGTGCAAGACGATTGGCGCCGCCTGCGAGATCCTTGGTGACGAAGATGCGTTTCTGTCCCAGCTGTCGGCACAGGCGTTTCGAAGCTGCCTGCGCAAGGAGGCGGCGGGTGCGCTAGTGCTCGATGCCAGACGCCTTGCTGCGGCCGAGGTGGTAATCGCGCGGCGCATCGTGCGACTGGCGATCAAACGCATCGATCCGGACGCTCGTCCAGAGATGCGACATGTGGAGCGAGTCCTTTCCTGCGTTGCCGAGGGCACGGGTTCGGTCACGCTTCCGGCGGGAATTGACGCGCGCGTCGAGTTTGGCATGCTGGCGTTTAAGGCACCGGAGGCTCGCGAGGGTCTGGTCGCGGACTGGGTTACCATACCCGGTCGTTTGCCGTTGGGCGGGGGACGCATGCTGGTCGCAGAGCCGATGGCCGTTGAGCCGGGATGCGATATCGTGCGCCGCGCCCGTGAGCTTGCGGCTGCCGGGGAAGTGACGGCTTTGGTAGACGCGGCTGCCCTGGGTTTTGCCGACAGCGATAGTGAGCGGATCCTGGCGGGCTCACGTGGCGAGATCCCTGCCGAGGCGCGATTGGCGCGCCTGTGGGTGGACGGTCCCGCACCGGGAGACGTGATGTGCCCGTTAGGGATGAGTGGCCGAAGCAAGAAAGTATCCGACTTACTAGGCGAGGCTCGTATTCCCGTTTCCGAGCGCGCCGGCGTGCCCGTGGTGAGGACGGCGCCGGGAGGCGCCGTGGTGTGGGTCGCCGGAGTTCGCGCGGACGAGCGTTTTAAATGCACGGCGGCGACTCGTGTGGCCTATCTGCTTCGCGTGGTTGACGCGGATTAGCCCCTCGCACCAGCTTTTCTGTGCGGCGTTGACGGTATTCCCGCGCTGATGGTGCGCGGGCTGGAAAATATACCCCGTGCGCTGCTAGAATGTGTAGTTCGCGTCCATACGGCGGTGTGTGGGCGATTAAGCACAAGAAAGGGTTGTCATGGCTTCTCAACATCCGGATATCGAGAAGGTTCTGTTTACGCAGGAGGATATCGACGGTATCGTTTCTCGCCTGGGCGAGGAGATTACGCGCGACTACGCGGGTAAGGATCTGGTGCTGATCGCGGTTCTGCGCGGCGCTGTTGTCTTTATGGGCGACCTGATGCGCAAGATCGAGCTGCCGACCAACATCGATTTCATGGCTGTTTCGAGCTATGGCGACGGTGTGAAGTCTTCGGGCATCGTGCGTATCATTAAGGACCTGGATATCGACATCCGTGGTCGCGACGTGCTGATCGTCGAGGACATTCTGGACTCGGGCCTGACCCTCAAGTACCTGATGAAGAACCTCGAGAGTCGCAAGCCCGCTTCGCTGGAGGTCGCTGCCTTCCTGTGGAAGGACGTTGAGAACCGGGCCTCGGCCATCACGCCCAAGTATGTTGGAACCCATTGCCCCGATGCCTTTGTGGTGGGCTACGGCCTCGACTATGCCGAGCGCTATCGCAACCTTCCGTATCTGGGCATTTTGAAACCGGAGGTTTATTCGTAAGATGCCCGACGACCGTAACGACAACAATTCCCAGGCTCCCCGGGACCCAAAGATTCCGGGGATGCCCGGAGGCAAGAAGCCCACGCGTACGGGCTGGCTGTATTTTCTTTTGGCTTGCGCACTTCTGGGCTATGCCTTCTTTAATATGGGCTCCGGCTTTGCCAGCTCCAGCAATACCGTTAAGCTCGCGACGAGCGAGATGGTCAGCGCCATTAAGCAGGATCGCGTCGAAGATTTGACCTATACGGTTCAAGACGGAAGCGTGGCGGGTCATTACTGGAAGACGAAAAAGGACAAGGGCGACACGAGTGAGCTCAAGAGCTTCTCCTCGACCTATGTCGGCTCCGATTCGCTTGCCGAGCTCATGGCGGAGCACCCCGACACCAAGTATATCGTCAACACCAATGACCCCGATTTTTGGGGCGACCTGGCGATGAGCGTGCTGCCGACGATTGCCCTGATCGCCATCATGTTCTACTTTATGCGCCAGATGATGGGCGCCAATAACAGGAACATGCAGTTTGGCAAGACCAATGCCAAGACCAACGAGGCCACACGTCCCAAGGTCAAGTTCGAGGACGTTGCCGGCGTGGACGAGGCCGTCGAGGAGCTCGAGGAGATTCGCGACTTCCTGAGCGATCCGGACCGCTATCGCAAACTGGGTGCCAAGATTCCGCGCGGCGTTTTGTTGGTGGGCCCTCCGGGTACCGGTAAGACGCTGCTGGCCAAGGCCGTTGCCGGCGAGGCGGGCGTGCCGTTCTTTAGCATCTCGGGTTCCGACTTTGTCGAGATGTTCGTGGGCGTCGGCGCCAGCCGCGTGCGCGACCTCTTTAAGGAGGCCAAGTCCCAGGCTCCCTCGATTATCTTTATCGACGAGATCGATGTCGTGGGACGTCAGCGCGGAGCCGGTCTGGGCGGCGGCCACGACGAGCGCGAGCAGACGCTCAACCAGCTGCTGGTCGAGATGGACGGTTTTGAGGAAAGCGAGTCGGTCATCCTGATCGCCGCAACCAACCGTCCCGATATTCTGGACCCGGCATTGCTACGCCCCGGTCGTTTTGACCGCCAGGTCACGGTCGACCGTCCGGACGTAAAGGGTCGCGAGCAGATCTTGCGCGTACATGCCAAGAATAAGCCGATGGACGAGGACGTTAAGTTTGAGAAGCTCGCCCAGATGACCGTTGGCTTTACCGGTGCCGATCTGGCAAACCTGCTCAACGAATCTGCGCTGCTGGCCGCTCGCCGCCATCGTTCCGTGATCTCGATGGACGAGGTCGAGGAGTCGATGGAGCGCGTGATTGCCGGACCGCAACGCAAGGGTCGCGTGATGACCGAGGCCGAGCGCACCACGATTGCCTATCATGAGAGCGGTCACGCTTTGGTGGGTCACATCTTGGAGCACTCCGATCCGGTTCATAAGATTTCGATCGTCAGCCGCGGCCAGGCTCTGGGCTACACGTTGCAGCTTCCGCAGGAGGATCACTTCCTCAAGACCAAGAACGAGATGCTCGACGAGCTTGCCGTGTTCTTGGGCGGCCGCGTTGCCGAGGAGCTCATGTGCGATGACATCACGTCGGGCGCGAGCAACGACCTGGAACGCGCGACCAAGATGGCACGCGAGATGGTTACGCGTCTGGGCATGAGCGAGGAGCTGGGCACGCAAGTGTTTGGCGAGGCACAGCATCAGGTGTTCCTTGGTCGCGATTACGCCGATCACCAGGATTACTCCGAGGAGACGGCGCGCCGCATCGATATCGAGGTTCAGCGCATCATGCGCGAAGCCCATCGCCGTGCGGTCGAGATTTTGGATGCCCGTCGCGATCAGCTCGATCTGATGGCGAAGGTGCTGCTTGAGCGCGAGACCGTCGAAGGCGACGCCGTGAATGCCCTGCTCGACAACGAGTGGGATGCCTACCTTGAGCGCGAGGGCGATATCCTGGCGGCTAAGGAGGAGCGCAATGCCAAGGCGGCCGGCATGCCGACCAAGAAGCGCGCGCCTCGCATGAGCGAGGAGGAGCTGGCGGCTGATGCCGCGGCCTTTGCGCAGGCGGCCATGCAGGAGGATGCCGAAGTGACATCCGATGATGCCGGCGATGGCCGTGCTGTCAACGCCGATGCCGACGTCGACGACGACAAATAGTCTTTGTGGCGAAAGCCTCCGCGGGGAAACCTGCGGAGGCTTTTTTTTAGCGATATGGGGCCATCTGTTGATTGGGGACAGACTTAAATGAGCGTTTTCACGCATTTAAGTCTGTCCCCAATTAACATTGCTGCGGCACTTTGCTCAGCTAAAGCGTACAATAGCGCCTATGCGAAAGGGGAACAGATGATCAACGAAACTATGTATGCTCGCGGTGCGGAAAGCTCCATCATCCGTGAGATCTTTAGCTATGGTCTTGAGCGCAAGGCACAGATCGGCGCGGAAAACGTATTCGATTTTTCGCTGGGCAACCCGAGTGTTCCGGCGCCCGCTGCTGTGGCTGAGTCCATTAGGAAGGCCTTGGGGCTGCCGAGCGACCAGCTGCACGGCTATACCCCCGCACCGGGTCTGCCGCAATGTCGAGCGGCCGTCGCCGAATCGCTCAACCGTCGCTTTGGCACGAGCTATGAGGGCAAGGACGTCTTTATGACGGTGGGTGCCGCGGCTTCGCTCACCTGCACGCTCAACGCCGTTACGAACCCGGGCGATGAGGTTGTTGTTATCGCCCCGTACTTCCCGGAGTATCGCGTGTGGATTGAGAAGGCCGGCTGCACGTGTGTCGAGGCGCTCGCCGATGAAGACACGTTCCAGCTGAGCGTGGACAACGTGCTCAGGGCGATCAGCGAAAAGACGGCGGCCGTCATCATCGACTCGCCCAACAACCCGACCGGTGCCGTATATACGCGCGACACGCTGACGCGACTGGCCAATGTTCTGCGCGAGGCCAACGCTCGGCGTGATCCCGAGAATCCGATTATGCTCATCTCGGATGAGCCGTACCGCGAGATCGTGTACGGTGCCGAGGTGCCTTGGGTGCCCTCGATCTACGAGAACACCGTGGTGTGCTACTCGTATTCTAAGTCGCTGTCGCTGCCGGGTGAGCGCGTTGGCTGGATCTTGGTTCCCAACACCAATCTGCAGGCTGCGCGTCTGATGCCGGCCGTTGCGGGTGCTGCCCGTACGCTGGGTTTTGTATGTGCACCGGCGCTCTTCCAGCGCGTGATTATCGATTGCATCGATGAGCCGAGCGATATCGAGGCCTATGCTCGCAACCGCACGGCGCTTACCGACGCCTTGGCGGACTACGGCTATACCTATGTTGAGCCGGACGGTGCTTTCTACCTGTGGGTGAAGGCACTCGAGCCCGATGCGAATGCGTTTTGCGAGCGCGCAAAGAAGCATGAGTTGCTTGCGGTTCCCTCGGACAGCTTTGGTATGCCGGGCTGGTTCCGCCTGGGCTATTGCGTGAGTTACGAAACGATCATCAATTCGCTACCCGCTTGGAAACAGTTGGCGGACGAGTATCGTTAAAAGTAAAGCGCTCTGCCTACATTGTTTTACGTGAAACGGGGTTTGGTGTTAAGCCGGACCCCGTTGTCATGGACGTTGTGTCGTTGGGATGGAGTGGTTTTACGACTATCGAAGGCTATGCGTACAATGAATATAAGCGACGGCCATGCCAGATAAGGAGACCCGATGCCCTACCTGCTTTCTTGTGACATTCATACCCATACGATGTTCTCTGCGCATGCATATTCGACCATTGAGGAGAATGTGTACTGGGCGGCAGAGCGTGGTCTGCAGGTGCTCGGATCTGCCGACCATCTGAGCTCTATGGTTACGGCTTGCCCTAATGACCTGCGCAGTTATCAGTTCTTTATCAACCAGAATATCTGGCCGCGCATTTGGAGCGGCGTGCTGGTGCTGCGTGGTGCCGAGGCCGATATCGTTTCACTGGACGGAAGCCTGTTTGGCGAGGACACTCCTGTCACGCTCAATATCGCCGGCGATTCGTACAGCCGCCCGCATTCGCTGTTCGATTTGGTTACGCGCAATTTGGATTATTTGGTGGCAAGCGTGCATAATCCGCAGATTGCCGAAGGTGCGACGCTTGCCCAGGTGACCGAGATGTATATCAATGCCCTGGAGCACCCCAAGGTGTTCATGCTGGGTCACACGGGTCGCTCGGGCGTTCCGTTTGATATCGATGAGGTGTTATTGGCGGCCAAAGCCAAGCACAAGATTATTGAGATCAACAACCATAGTCTTGAGCATGGTACCGATACCGAGCATTGGAGCGTGTGCCGCAAGATTGCCGAGCGCTGCGCCGAGCTGGGCGTGGGGATTGGCGTTTCGACCGACGCGCACATTGGTATGGCGATTGGCAAGCTCGACCAGGCGCGCAAGATGCTCGACGAGATTCACTTCCCACTGGACCTGATCGTGACGCGCGACCGCGAGACGCTGCTGCGCGAGATGGCTGCAGCCGGCGTCTGTGACCTGCGCAAGAGCATGTAACGGGCTCATATACCCAACGAAAGGGGGCGATCCAGACGGGCCGCCCCCTTTCTTGTCCCAAAATCTACCGGGGTGGGTTAGCGGCGCTCGAGGACCGCTACGGTTTCGGTGTGGTCGGTATGGGGGAACATGTCGACCGGTGTGATCTTGAGCAGGCGATAGCCTCCGTCGAGGAGTTGGTGCAGGTCGCGCTCTTGGGTCACGGGGTTGCAGCTGATATAGGTGATGCGGCGCGGCTTGAGCGCGCAGGCGGCCTCGAGGAACTCGGGGGTGGAGCCGGCGCGCGGCGGGTCGATGGAAAGGACGTCGACGCGTTCGTTGTTGTCGGCGGCATCGAGGATGTAGTCGGTGGCGTCGTCGGCCATAAACCAAGCGCTGCGGGTGAGACCGTTGAGCTCGGCATTGCGGCGTGCGTCGGCAACGCCCGCGGGGTTTCGCTCCACACCGAGCAGCATGATGCCGACGCCCTTGTCCTGGCCATCCTTTGCGGCGCAAAGGCCGATGGTGCCGCTGCCGCAGTAGGCATCCATAAGCACGTCGCCCCGGCGCAGGTCCATGCCTTCGATAGCGAGTCGGTAGAGCAGCTCGGTCTGCTGCGGGTTGGTCTGGTAGAACGCGGTGGGGGAGATGTCGAACTCGCAGCCGAGCAGCTGGTCGCGCATGCACTCAGCGCCATGCACGATGCGGGTCTCCTCGCCTAGAATGGCGTTGCCGGGGCGTCCGTTGATGTTTTGGGCAACGGTGACGATATGCGGATCGAGCGCGGCGACGGCCTCAAAGAACTCCTGGGCATGCGGCAGATCGCGCTGGGCGGTCACGAGGGTGACCATAATCTGGCCGGTACGCCAGCCACAGCGAACGACGGCGTAGCGAAGTAGGCCCAGATGCTTATCCTCGTTAAAGGCGGGAATGTGCAGACGCTCGGCCTCATGCGCGATGCCGTTGAGAATCTGGCGGGCCCCCGGTGCCTCGACGGGGCATTCGGGAACGGCAACGATCTTGTGCGTGCCGCGCTCAAAAAAGCCGCAGCGGACAGCGCCCTCCTTGCCGGGAGCAAAGGGGGTGGCAGCCTTATGACGAAAACCACGCGGCGCAGGATACTTTCCCGGGTCGCCCAAGGTGACACCCATACCACGAATGGGGTCGACAGCAATGCCCTCACGCTCGCAAAGCGAGGCAAAAAGTTCCTCCATAGCAGTCTGCTTGGCGGCGAGCTGCTTCTTATAAGGACGATTGAGCGCCGTGCACCCACCGCAGGCTTTTATGATGGAACAGGGAGACTTGGGGTCCACGGCCTTACGCGCAGACGAAACCGGATCTTTATGTGAGCGCTTGGAGCGAGTCTGAGATGCCTTGTCCTCGCTCCGACGAGATCCGGGACGCTTAGCCTTGGCCTTGCCCTTGGTCGATTTGCTTTTTGCGGCTTTAGAAGACTTGGATTTCGTAGAAGATTTCTCCTCCTTTGACCCCTCAGCCGCTTCCACCAAAGCACGACGAGCCCTACGCTCCGCACGAGATTCTGCCATCAATAACTCCACTAATTCATGAATTTAAGCTGCAAGTATTGTACCGTGCCAAGCCAGCAGACGATATGCAAGCGGTTTATTCGTGTCAGTGATAAGCCCAACGACGGTTGCCCGCCGCGTGAGGGGTGTGGGGGGTTAAGTTTATCGCGAGTTCCGCACGAACAGGAGGCCACTTAATGTGGCCTCCGTCGTGAGCAGGACTGTAGAGCAGGAAACTTAACCCCCCACACCCCTCACGCGGCGGGCAAACTCGCCTTGTGCTCTATCACGCTAAAGTGTATGATTCTGAACGTTACATGACTCACTTTACTTAACTAAAGTGCCACCAAGGGGGAATACCATGAATACCGATATGTCTCGTCGTCAGTTTGTTGGTCTAGCCGGCTCGCTCGCTACGGTGCTTGGCCTTGGTCTTGTCGGCTGCGGCGGTGGTGCCGGCAAGGGCTCCGCTGCTGGCTCTGCCGCGGCCAAGGATGTGAAGGGCGCTGCGGAGTCCAAGAAGCTCGTGGTGGGCTTTGACAAGTCCTACCCTCCGTACGGCTTTGTGGGCGACGATGGTGAGTACACCGGCTTTGATCTCGATCTGGCCAAGGCTGTTGCCGATAAGCAGGGCTGGGAGGTCAAATACGAGGCCATCGATTGGGATGCCAAGGACACGCTGCTCAACTCGGGTGCCATCAACTGCATCTGGAACGGCTTTACCATGGAGGGCCGCGAGGACGATTACACGTTCTCCGAGCCGTACATGCTCAACGAGCAAGTGCTCGTGGTCAAGAAGGACGCGGGTATCAAGAGCTGGGACGATCTCGCTGGCAAGACCGTGATCACTCAGACCGATTCCGCCGCACAGGATGTGCTCGAGGGCGACCAGAAGGATCTGGCCGCGACGTTTGCCACGCTCGATACCATCGGTGAGTACAACACGGCGTTTATGCAGCTCGAGAGCGGCGCGGTCGATGCCGTGGCTTGCGACCTTTCGATTGCCCAGTATCAGCTTGCCGCCAAGCCCGATGCTTATACGCAGCTTGATGAGCCGCTGTCCAGCGAGCACTACGCCGTCGGCTTTAAGAAGGGCGACGCCAAGTCGGCCGACGCCGTGACCGAGTCGCTCAAGGCGCTCTACGAGGACGGCACGGTTAAGGACCTGTGCGATAAGTATTCAAGCTATGGTCTATCCTTCGACAACTGGGTGCTCAAATAGCGGCTTTCCCAGGCACCCGATTTTGCCGTTCAAGCCGTCGCTTGCGTACATTTAGTACGCGGCGCTCCTCTTTCACGGCAAACTCGAGCACCTGGAAAACCCGCTTTAGCATTGGGTTTGCTGTTCTGTTGTCGCGAAAGAGAGCTTAGGTTGTCTATTCAGGTCATGATGCAGATGCTTGGCCAGGGCTTCTTGGTCAGTTTGCAGTTGTTTGTGCTGACGCTGCTGGGGTCGATTCCGCTGGGAATCCCCGTAGCGTTTATGCGCATGAGCAAAATTGCGCCACTCCGCTGGATTGCGCGCATCTACATTTCGGTAATGCGCGGTACGCCGCTCATGCTGCAGATGTTTGCCATCTACTTTGCCCCGTACTACGTGTTTGGCATTTCGCTCACGCCCGATTCCAAGTGGACGGCGTGCGTCGTGGCGTTCATCATCAACTACGCCGGTTACTTTGCCGAGATCTATCGCTCGGGCTTGCAGTCCATTCCGCGCGGTCAATACGAGGCTGCCGAGGTGCTGGGCTATTCGCGCGTGCAGACGTTTCTGTATATCGTGATGCCGCAGGTCGCCAAGCGTATTCTGCCGGCGATGGGCAACGAGATCATCACGCTGGTCAAGGACACGTCGCTGGCGTTTGCCATTGGCGTGGGTGAGATGTTCTCGACGGCCAAGGCGCTGGTCGCCTCGCAGGTGAGCATGGTGCCGTTTGCGATCGCGGCGCTGATTTACTGGGTCTTTAACTTCGTCGTCGAGATGCTGCTGGGCGCCGCCGAGAAAAAATTGGATTACTACCATGACTAATTCGGTAATGAATATATCGAACGCGCGCAAGGCGTTTGGCGGCAATGAGGTGCTCAAGGATATCTCGCTCGAGGTCAAGCGCGGCGAGGTCGTGGCGATTATCGGGCCTTCAGGCGGCGGTAAGTCCACGCTTCTGCGCTGCGCCACACTGCTCGAGACACTCGACGGTGGCTCGCTTTCGTTTGGCGACCTTGCCGTTGCGACGGACGCGGGGTCGGGTGCGATATATGCGAAAGGCGACGTGCCCAAGCGGGCGCGCTCGCGATTTGGCCTGGTGTTTCAGAACTACAATCTGTTTCCGCACTATACGGTGATGAAAAACATCACCGATGCTCCGATTCGCGTGCTCAAGCGCCCGCGCGAGCAGGCCGAAGCACGTGCGCGTGAGCTGATCGCGCAGATGGGGCTTACGGGCAACGAGAACAAGGTGCCATGTGAGCTTTCGGGCGGTCAGCAACAGCGTGTGAGTATCGCCCGCGCCTTGGCGCTCGACCCGGAGATCTTGTTCTTTGACGAGCCGACCTCGGCGCTCGATCCCGAGCTAACGGCCGAGGTGCTGCGTGTCATTAAAGACCTTGCCGCGCAGAATATGACGATGGTGATCGTGACCCATGCGATGCAGTTTGCGCGCGACGTTGCCGACCGCGTGGTCTTTATGGACGGCGGTCGCATTGTCGAGGAGGGTCCTGCCGAGCAGGTTATCGATCATCCGCGTGAGCAACGTACCCGTGAGTTCTTGAGCCGTATCGAGGGGTAGGCTCAGTTATTTACTCAACTATTAAATTGAGGTGAAGTCGCCGCAGGTCTTACGGTCTGTGGCGGCTTTTTGTTTGCGTCGACGGGGTTCAATAATCGCCTCACAAGCTTGTCTCCTCCTCTCGCCGCCTGTATTCATACGTGCGCCGAAAGGTATGCATGGACAGTCGCCCGTGAGGGTAGGGTGGTGGCATAGGACATTTGGAGGGTGAGTCGGCTCGGCTGCCGACCATGCTGCTCCCGGGACGGCACCGACCGCGAACCCTCCCCGTTGGCGTCGCGCCTTGCGCGCGGCCCTGCAAGGAGGTCATCATGGGTGCTCCCAAGACCGGTAACGTAAGGAACGTGGTGCTCGTAGGCCAAGGCGGGGTGGGCAAGACTTCACTCGCCGAGGCCATGCTCCACCTTTCTGGCAAGACCGCCCGTCTGGGCGGCCACGACGGCACCAAGCCCACGCTCGACTATGACCCCGAAGAGGTCAAGCGTGCATTTTCCATCTCGACGACCATTGCGCCGATCGACTGGAAGGGCGCGCGCATCAACGTGCTCGATGCCCCGTGCTATCCCGATTTTATCGGCGACGCCTATGCCGCGATGAGCGTCTGCGAGACGGCTCTGTTTGTGGTCGACGCCGAGGCCGGCCCGCAGCCTACGACGGTTAAGCTCTGGTATGCCGCCGAAGACCTGCGTCTGGCGCGTGCGGTGTTCGTAAACCGCCTGTCGCGCTCCGAGGCCAGCTTTGCGACCACGATGGACCTGTTGCAGGAGCGCTTTGGTACGCGCCTGGGCGCCGTGACCCTTCCCTGGGGCGAGGGCGAGGACTTTGACGGCATCATCGACCTGGTGCGCATGAAGGCGCGCCATTGCAACGGCGCCGAAGCCGTTGAGTCGGAGATTCCCGAGGAGTATCGTGCCCAGGCCGAGGAGGCCCATGACCATCTGTGCGAGCTGGTGGCCGAGGCCGACGACGAGCTGATGATGAAATACCTGGAAGGCGAGGAGACGCTGACGCAGGAGGAGCTCGAAGGCCTGCTGTCGAAGGCGATCGCCGAGCGCATCTTTGTGCCGGTCTTTGCGGGCGATTGCATTAAGGAGCAGGGCGTCAACTCGCTGATGGACGACATCGCCACGTACTTCCCGGCGCCGACGGACTACGGCGAGATGCCGCTCATCGACGGCGATTCGCTCAAGATCTCGAGTGACGACGACCGACCGGTGGCGTTTGTGTTTAAGACTCTGGCCGATCCGCAGCAAGGTCGCATCAGCTTTATCAAGGTGCTGACGGGTACGCTTGAGCCGGGCCTTGAGCTGGTCAATGCGCGCACACGCAAGGGCGAGCGTCTGGCTCACCTGTATGTGATGTGCGGCCGCGACATGACCGAGGTCGGACACGCGTATGCCGGCGATATCATCGTGGCGCCCAAACTAGCGGCCGAGACGGGCGATACGCTCTCGATTACCGGCAAGGTCGAGGCTGCGGCGTTTAAGTTCCCCAACTCGCAGTACCGCATCGCCATCGAGGCCGAGAATCGCGGCGACGAAGAGAAGCTCTACACGTTTATCGAGAAGGCTTGTAAGGCCGATCCGACCATGAGCATCGACCGCGACGAGGAGACCGGCCAGACCATCATCTCGGCGGTGGGCGAGGCGCAGGTTTCGGTTCTGCTCAATCGTCTGGAGGACCGCACCAAGGTCGCGGCCAAGAGCGTGCCGATCCGCATTCCGTATCGCGAGACCATCCGCCGCACGGCGAGCGCACAGGGCCGACACAAGAAGCAGACCGGTGGTGCCGGTCAGTATGGCGACTGCTGGCTGCGCGTTGAGCCGCTCATTGGGCCCGACGGTACGAGCGACGGCTATGAGTTTGTGGACGAGGTCGTGGGCGGCCGCATTCCGCGCTCGCTGATCCCTGCCGTGGACAAGGGCGTTCAGGAGACTATGAAGGACGGTATCATCGCTGGCTACCCGCTCACGGGCATTCGCGTGGCTGTGTACGATGGCTCGTATCACAGCGTCGACTCCAACGAGATGGCGTTCCGCGCGGCGGCTCGTATTGGCCTGCGCAAGGCATGCGCTGATGCCGATCCGGTGGTGCTGGAGCCCATCGAGGAAATCACGGTGACCATCCCCGAGAGCTATGCCGGCGCCGTGATGGGCGACATCTCGGCATCGCGCGGTCGCGTGACGGGCATGGAGACCGATGAGCGCGGCGACACCGTGGTCATTGCCCAGGCGCCTCTCGCCGAGCTGACGGATTACTCGACGCGTCTGCGCTCTATCACGCGCGGCACGGGCGACTTTACCATGAAGTCCGCGGGCTATGAGCAGGTGCCTTATGACGTTCAGGCCAAGCTGGTCGAGCGCTATGAGGAGGGCCGCGCCAAGTAGCGCGTGTCGTTGCCTGTAACATACATGCCGATGAAAGGGCCGCTCTGGGCAATCCGGGGCGGCCCTTTTTGATCCCTGGGGGACGGAGGAAAACGAATCATTTTAGGTTTTGGGGCAGCTTTTGTCAGCCCTAGTCTCCCGAGGCCTGATTGCGGCCGGTGGCGTAGTCGATCTGCACGTGCGGCTGCAGGTTGTAGCAGTACACGTGGAAGCACAGGGTCTTGCCGTGGTCCTCGATCGATTGCGCCTCAAGGCGTACGCCACGACAGACGAGTTCCTCTTCGTTGTACATGGGCGTGACGCGGTAGAGCACATGGTTGCCCGTGTCGCGGATGTAGTTAAGAACCTGCTCTTCAAACGGCAGCATGCCCGTTTCGTTGAGATAACGCGTGCCGGTGAGGAGATTCTTGCGATTGGCGTTTTCGCCGCAGAGCGACCAGGCGATGAGGTGGCAGCGGTTGTAGAGGCTTTGGCCTGGAATAAAGTCGTAGCGCTGCTGCTGCCAACCGGCAGGATGGATACGCGAGATATCGCCGCGCTTTCCCTGTCCGAGCGACTCGGGGCCTACGCAAGCGAGCGCCTTGCGAGTGCGGCCCAGGCTGTCGAGCTTGGAGAATTTCTTAAAGCAGCCCTCTTCGGTGGCACGATCGTATTCATCGAGCGTGAACGACGGCGTGCCCAACGGGTGCGTGCTGTCGGCGCGAAGGGCGACATAGGGGTTGCCGGCGTAGTCGGGAATGCTGCTGAGATAAACACCGCGGGCGCGGTTGAGGTCGGGGTTTTCGACCTCGTCGATGGGGGTGGCGGCACTGTCCGCGGAGGCGTCGTCACCGGTGTCGGCTGCGGCGGAATCGGAGCCATCGTCAGAGTCTTGGCTATTTTGAGAGTCCGAGGAGCTCGCTGTTCCCGATTCGAGCCGGGCAACCAGGTCTGCCTCGTCGTCGGTACGGCTGGGACTCTCGTTTTGCTTCTCGGCCAGAGCTGCCGCCTGTTCATCGCTTTGCGGCGACAGCAACTTGGGAGCTCCGTCGAGCGATCCCGTAAACAACGCAAACCCCAGTACCACGGCGGTGCCGATGGAAAGTGCTTGCTTGTAGGCGGACTTGCGCGACATTGCGGCTCCTGGCTAGATGGTCGGGAATCTACCAGTCTAGCAGGTGCCGGCAGGGGCCGTTCTATCGAACAAATACTCAAGATTTGGGATAGACGTTACTGATTCATTTGCCTCATATGGAGCTGCGGTGGTCGTGTATGTGGGGCTATTCGGCGTTTCCCCAGATAAAACCTGCCAAAATAAACCTGTCCCTTTTTGGCAGGTTACGTCATAAGGCTTCTGTCTATGTAACGAAAGTACAATATGATATATACGTTATATACAAGTTTGTAACGTGCAGTAGATTTGCGGTAACGCGAGCCGATGAAGGGGTCGATATGATCTAGGCTGTTATTTTTGACATGGATGGAACGCTGGTCGATACCGAACGTTTGGACATGAGGGCATGGAAGGTGGGTGCGGCCGAGCTGGGGATTGCGATTGATGATGCGTTAATCCATCAGTTTATCGGCCGTTCGAATGCCGATGTTAAGGACATCCTTGAGGCGCATTACGGCAAGGGCGAAACCGCCGACGCGATTTTTGCCCGCAACATTGAGCTGCACAGCGAGATGGCCAAGACCGACCTGGAGCTTAAGGCCGGCGCCGCCGAGTGCCTCGACGAGCTGCTGGCTGCGGGCTATCACGTGGGCCTTGCGACGTCGTCGCGCCGCGTTGCGGCCGAGCGCAACCTTAAAACGGTCGGCCTCTTTGACAAGTTTGAAACGGTGACCTTCGGCGAGGATGTCGCATGTGGCAAGCCCGACCCCGAGATCTACCTGCTCGCCTGCGAGCGTGCGGGCTTTGCTCCCGAGGAGTGTGCCGTGGTCGAGGATTCGCGCAACGGCTGCGTTTCGGGCATCACGGCCGGCTGCCATGTCTTTGCTGTGCCCGATATCGTGCCGCTGCCGCAAGATGTGGTGGATGGCTGCGAGGCCGTGCTCGACATGTTGTTCGATCTGGCGGCGGCGGTCAAGGCCGTGCGCTAAAGACATGCGCCGAGGGCGATGACGGTGGCTCCGGTGTAGCTGCGTGCCCGGGCGCTGACGGGCGTGGCGATCTGGGCGCCGATGCTGTAACCGTCGGCAGCGGTATCCCATTCATTAGAGAGGTCGCGCTCATCTCTCTAAATGTCTCTCTAAAGAGAAAGCCAGTTAAAGAGATAACATTAGGCAATCTAGCAGTGAATTCGATACATCTTTCTAAATTTCTCTCTAAAATAAGGTGCTCATCTCTCTAAAGTTAGAGAGATATACTATACTTTAGAGAGATAAATCTATCGTTTTAGAGAGACGGAATGCCAATGCTGCTGGATGAACCTCTTGGCCTTATCGTTGAGCGCCTTCGCAGACGGGGGACTGATGACGCATCGGTAGAAGTTAAAGCCTGCACGAATAAATTGAGTGCAGACGTATGGGAGACAGTGAGCGCTTTTGCGAACACTGCGGGTGGGCTCATTATTTTGGGTCTGAACGAAGCCGAAGGATTTGTTCCTTCGGCCAACTTTGCTATCGACAGGGTGCGCGATCAGTTTGTTTCGGGTATCGGAGACGGAGGCTCAGCGGCGGTGGTGACCCATGCGCCGCGGTATGAGCTCGATCGAGGCGAAGTCGACGGGCTCCAGGTGCTTCTGGTGCGCATTTTTGAACTTGAGCTTAAAGCGAAGCCTTGCTATATCAGCGCACGCGGCGTGCAGAACGGTAGCTACAAACGCGTGGATGATAAAGATATCAAGATGTCGCCCGCTGAGCTATATGAGCTGCAGAGTGCGTTGCTTCCGAGCGATGCAGACGATACGGTGGTTTCGGAGGCAACAGTCGAGGATTTGGACCCAGACGTCGTGCGGTCTATTATCTCAAACCGCCGGCTGCAGACCCCGCGCGTTTTGCGCGGGGCCGATACGCTGGAAAAGCAGCTGGCCAGACTCAATATCACTACAAAGGATGGTGCCGTGAAGCTCGCAGGGCTTCTGTCGGCGGGAATATACCCCCAGCAGTTCTATCCCAAACTGATGATCGATGTCGCCGTTCATTCCGATGTGGAAAAATCTGCACCCGGGCAACCCCGGTTTATTGACCGCCAGTTGTGCGATGGCCCGATTCCGGCTTGCATCGAAGATGCCCTTGCCGCGATTGGACGAAACTTGCGCAAAGCGGCGATAGTGCAAGGCGCTGGCAGAAGGGATGATTGGGAAGTTCCCCAGGAGGTTTTGCGCGAGGCCTTGGCAAATGCCTGCATCCATCGAGAATATTCACCCATGTTTGTGGGGCAGGCCGTGAGTGTCGATATCTATCCAGACAGAATAGAGATCAAAAACCCTGGCGGGCTTTGGGGCGGAAAGACGGTGGACAATCTTGCAGACGGGGAATCGCGCTGCCGAAACCCAAAGCTCATGAGCCTAATGGGGGCGACGCCGTTAGAGCATGCCGAGGGGGCTGTTGCGGAAAGCCAGGGATCTGGTATCCCGGCTATGATTCGCGAGATGGAGTCTCGTTCGCTTGGCAGGCCGAAATTTATCGTTAAGGCCGATTCGTTTACAGTGCTGCTTTCCCGGCACGGGGCGGAGCTTGCTGAAAACCGCACGTGGATTCAGAGCCATGTGGGCACCGAGCTGACGGATCGCGAGGAAACACTGCTCATGTTTATGCGGGAGCATGGGTGCGTATGCGATGTTCAAAAAATACGAGAGGCCCTGAAGTGGGATTCGGATGACATTCGCCTGATCTGCGGGGACCTTGTGGATAAACATGTCCTGTCAAAATGCGGCAAAGACACGTTTGAAATTATCGATATGAACAGAGAATCGTCAGCTTCGACGGCGGATAGGATCCTGGAGGCTCTCAGCGCCGAAGTGGATATGACAGCGCGAGAAATTGCGGTTGCATCGGGGGTCAGAATTTCGTCTGTCCGTTACCATCTGCCAAAAATGGCTGATAAAGGACTCATTGAGGTAATGGGTTCATCGACGAGCCGCAATCGCCGATATCGGAAGAAGTAGATGCAGCCGGGTCGCCCCTCTAGTGTCTCTCGAAGTTGGATGGGTGCTAGAGGGGCGATTGTCTTGCGATATTACCCCAGATAAAACCTGCCAAAATAAGCCTGTTCCTTTTTGGCAGGTCAGTTAACGCAGTCAGGTTGAGCATATGCGAGCGAGCGAGCTCCGGGTGCGGTAAGGTGACGTGAAACAAGCGGGCGCTGACCTTTTGGTCGCGCCCGTGAAGTTGAACGTCAGATTGCCGTGCCCGGAGCCTGCGCAGCGCCGAGCAGTTACGCCGTTTGTAAAACGGCGTAACCTAAAGATTCATGTTGCCGTGGATGTAGGGGGTGACCTCGGGGGAGACGTGGTCGCAGCCCAGCTCGTGCAATGCGGACTCGATGGTGGCGGGCAGCGGGGTCTTGCCCTCGTCGTCGACGGCGGTGCCGAGGGCGGCAATCTTAGTGACATCTGCGGGAGCGGCTTCGATATGCATGCAGCCGCCGACCAAGCGCGCGCGAACCTGCGCCAGACCAAGATCGTGTAGGTAATCCTCGCAGGCGCGGATCAAATCGACCTTCTCGCGCGTAAGCTCCTCGCCCGTGGGGACGCGCGTGGCAAGACAGGCTCCCGCCGGCAGGCTCCAAACGGGATAGCCCCATGCACGCAACAGCTCGCGCTCTTCGTTCTTGGTAAAGCCGACCTCCATGAGAGGGGAGCGTACGCCGAGCTCTTCTGCCGCGCGCATGCCGGGGCGGTAGTCACCGCGATCGCTTGCATTGCTGCCATCGATGACGGTGGAAAAGCCCAGCGACTTGGCGTGGTTGACGATGGCGGTAAAGCCGGCCTGCTTGCAGTGGTAGCAGCGATTGGCGTCGTTGCAGGCTACTTGGGGGAGCTGCAGCTGATCGACCGAAAGATTGAGCACGGGGAGCTTAAAATGCGGCTCCTCATTGGTTTGTCCGTCAACGGATCGCTCAAACGAGGTTTGTTCGGGCGTGCCGATGAGCGGCGTGGTGAGGTGAACGAGAAGCGTGCTGGCAGGCATAATGCGGGCGCAGACCGCGGCCAAAAAGCTGCTATCGACGCCACCGGAAAAGCCGATGGCGACGCGTCCGTATGCCAAAAGCAACTGCTCGAGCGTCGCGAGTTTGTCCTGAAGCTCCTCTGCAGGTGCAGTAGTGTCTGAAAGCATGAAACGATCCTTACCATTGAGTACTCGGTCGAAAACTATAATCCTACCGAGCTGCCTGTCATAAGACTTCCGCTTATGTAACGAAAGTGCAATATGCTATATACGTTATATACAAGTTTGTAAAGTGCGGTAGAGTGGCAGTAATGCAATCCGGTGAGGGGGCCGATATGATCAAGGCTGTTATTTTTGACATGGACGGAACGCTGGTCGATACCGAGCGTTTAGGCATCAAGGCATGGAAGGCGGGCGCTGCCGAGCTGGGGATCGCGATTGATGATGCTCTGATCCATCAGTTTATCGGCCGCACGCTGCCCGATGTCATGGACATCCTTGATGAACATTACGGTAGTCGCGAAACCGCCGAGGCGATCTATGTCCGCCACAAGGAGATTCGCGACGAGATAGTCAAGACCGAACTGGAGCTTAAGGCCGGCGCCGCCGAGTGTCTAGACGAGCTGCTGGCTGCGGGCTATCACGTGGGCCTTGCGACGTCGTCGCGCCACGTTACGGCGGAGCGCAACCTTAAGATGGTCGGCCTCTTTGACAAGTTTGAAACGGTGACCTGTGGCGAGGACGTCGTGCACGGCAAGCCCAACCCTGAGATGTACCTGCTTGCCTGCGAGCGCGCGGGCTTCGCTCCCGAGGAATGTGCCGTGGTCGAGGATTCGCGCAACGGCTGCGTCTCGGGCATCACGGCCGGCTGCCATGTCTTTGCCGTTCCCGATATCGTGCCGCTGCCGCAGGACGTGGTGGATGGCTGCGAGGCCGTGCTCGATACGTTGTTCGATCTGACGGCGGCGGTCAAGGCCGTGCGCTAGACAATTGCGGAGCTGAAACGAGCAATTGGCCGTCTTTGCGCTCAAGCAAAAGAGGTCCGGCAATGGTCGGGCCTCTTTTGCTTGAGCGGCGTTTTGGCATACTGGCCGACGTGCTAAAGATACGCGCCTAGGTTGATGGCGGTGGCTTCGGCTTGGCCGCTCGCCTGGGTACTGGCGCGCTCCAAGAGGAACGGCCGCACGAGTTCCTGACGGTTGATGTCCTCGGCGGCTGTGACCGCAGTAACGGTTCGCGCTGCGGAACCAATGCGGATGTGCTTGGTTTTTGCCGGCGCCTTGTTCTCGATTTGCTCAATGAGGAGCTGTACGCCCTTACGGCCAATTTCGTAACCCGGCGGTGCCACCGTGGTGAGGGGGACCGACCCGCTCCATGCAAGCGGGTTGCCGTCGCAGCCGGCCACGCGAACCTGCTCGGGGACGGTGATGCCTTTGTCGGTCAACGCCGAGATAACGCCCGAGGCCAATACGTCGGTCAGGCCGATGACAAAATCGGGGCGCTCGCCGGTAGAGCGCTCGGCAATCTGAGCGCCGATGCTGTAGCCGTCGGCAGCGGTATTCCATTCGCCGGCGTCGATGACTTCGATCTTGATATCGGGATGCAGGGTGAGGGCCTTGTGAATACCAAGTACGCGCAGGGTGAGCTGCATAAATGCCGCTCTGCCCACGACGGTGATATGGCGTGCGCCGCGGGCGATGGCGAGCTCGGCGATAATGCGCCCCTGTGCCTCGTTGTCGGCGGCCACGTAGTAACCGGGTTCGGAACAATGGATGTCCAGATGGACGATCGGCACGGGCGTCTTGGTCATAGCGGCGTGCCAATCGGGGGACGCCATGGGCTGCACCATGACGCCGGACATCTGCGTGCCCATAAAATAGCGCAGGTAATGGTCCTCGAGAATGTCGTCGTTATCGGCGTTGGCGATGAGCAGGTCGTAACCGTGCTTGCGCGCCTCGTTATGGGCGCCGCTGGCAATTTGGAGCGAGAAGCCATGGTCGAGACGGGGGAGGACCAGGCCAAAGGACTTGGTGGCGCCGCCCGCGAGCTGACGAGCGCTTTGGTTGGGCAGGTAGCCAAGGCGATTGATGGTCTCGTTGATGAGCTTGAGGGTCTCGGGGCGCAGCTTTTCGGGGTGGTTGAGCGCGTTGGATACCGTGCCCAGCGAGACTCCTGCCTCGCGCGCGACGTCGCTGATTTTTACCTTTGCCATAGCGGCCCCTTTGATGCGTTTCAAGTACGAGTCAGATTGTAGCATCGCCCGTTCCCAGGGTGTCAAAACCCACCAATTAGGGGCAGGTTTATTTTGGCAGGTTTTATCTGGGCAAACACCGGAGTCCAGACCACACAAAGGTGCCTGTCCCCCTTTGTGGTGGTTTTGGCGCGGCTGGGCTGCGCGTTAAACAGTGGAGTGTCTACAATAGAAGCCGTTTTGATCGTAGATTGAAAGGCTTTGGTATGACTCGCGCTGTTTCTCGTCGTGATTTCCTGGGTTTGATCGCCGGTGCTGCAATGGTTGCGGCGAGCGGTTGCGCTGGCAGTGGCGCTGACAAGGGCTCTGCCGCCGGTTCTGCCGCGGTTGCGGGCGACGATATCAAGGGCGCCAAGCTCACCTTTGTGGGCGACGATGCCTTTGCGCCCTATCGCTATCTGGAGACGCAGTCGGACGGCAAGCAGAAGGTTGTCGGCCTGGATATCGCCATTGCCGACGAGATGGTCTCGCGCCTGGGCTTTTCTTACGACTTTGAGCCGCAGGACTTTGCCGCCACGCTTGCATCGGTGCAGAGCGATGACAAGGCCTTTACCATGGCGATGAGCTCCAACGAAGAGCGCGAGCAGACCTACGACTTCACGCGCGGCTACTATCAGCCGCTTGTGGGCGTTCTCACGCTCGGCGGCGATCCCGTCAAGCGCGTTGAGGACCTCGTCGGCAAGTCTATCGCCTGCACCACCGGTACCGTGCAGAACAAGTTCATCGCCAAGGTCATGCCCGATGCTGATATTCACACGTACGACGGTGGCGACCAGTGCCTGCAAGAGGTGCTCGCCGGGCGCATCGATGCCTACCTGTGTGACGGCGCCGAGGGCCAGTCCATGCGCGATGCGAATGAGGGCCTGGTGCTGGGCCTGCTCGATCGCTCCGAGACGAGCGATCACGTGGGCGTGTACCGCCTGATGGCCAAGAAGGGTGCCGGATTTGTCGCGGCGCTTGACGAATGCATCGGCGAGATGCTCGAGGACGGCACCATCGATGACTGCATCAAGCAGTATGTGGGCGCCGACTTCATGTGGAACGGCGACTATTCCGCTTCCGGTACGTCGACGGTTGCCGGAAAATAGCGAGCCGGTGAGGCGCGCGCCAAGGGCATGCTGATGAAGTTTGAACTGCTAGAACCATATATACCGATGTTTATGAGCGGCCTGGTCGTGACCTGTCAGGTGACGGCCGCCGCGCTGGCCCTAGCACTCGTCCTGGGCTTTCTCATTGCCGTGCTCAAGGTTTTGCCCTGTCGCCCATTGCGTGCGGTGCTCAACTTCTACACCTCTATCTTTCGCGGCGTGCCGCTCATCGTGTTGCTTTTTTTGGCGTACTTTGCGACGCCGCAGCTCACGGGCTTCAAAATTTCGATGTTTGCCGCCGGTGCCATTACGCTGGGGCTCAACGGCTCAGCGACGGTGTCCGAGACGGTGCGCGGTGGTATCGAGGGCGTTGACCGGGGGCAGTACGATGCCGCTCGGGCCATCGGGCTTCGCTATGTTCCCATGATGCGCAAGATCATCGTTCCGCAGGCGATGCGCTCGATTGCCCCTGCTCTGGTCAACGAAGTGATCACGGTCCTCAAGAGCTCCTCGCTGGTGGCAACCATCGGCCTGATGGATATGATGCGCGCCGCCCAGAGCGTGCAGGCGCTCACCTATCGAGCCTTTGAACCGTTTTTAGTGGTGGCCGTGGTCTACTACGTCATTGTTATGGCACTCACGGCCCTGGGCAATCGGCTCGAACGCCGCCTGCGTCCCTAGGGGAGTGCCAACCACAGCAAAGGTGCCTGTTACCGTTGTGGTGGTAGGGTGTGTGCATCGAGTGGTATCCAGTTTAAGATACCACTTCTGGTATATCAGCTTGCGTTTGTGTGAGTACAATACTCGGACGTTATACGTCTCAGCGCCCGTCGTGCGTGGGCGTTTTGCAGTCACGCGAGCGAAGGGATTTATCCTATGTGCGGAATTGTCGGCTACACCGGCTCTGATATTGCAAAGAACATTCTGGTCACGGGCCTTAAGCGTATGGAATATCGCGGTTATGACTCCTCGGGCGTCGCGCTCGAGGTGGGCGAGGGCGCCGCGGCTCACCTCGACGTCATCCGCCGCGTGGGTAAGGTTGCGGGCCTGGAGAGCGAGCTTTCCAATATCGACAGCGACGCTACCTGCGGTATCGGCCATACCCGCTGGGCCACTCACGGCAAGCCTTCCGTTGTCAACGCCCATCCCCACACCAGCTGCGATGGTCGCATCGCCATCGTCCACAACGGCATCATCGAGAACTTCGCCGAGCTGCGCGAAGAGCTGGAGGGCCGCGGCCATCACTTTAAGAGCGAGACCGATACCGAAGTTTTCGCGCACTTGATCGAAGAGGCCTATGCCGAGACGCGCGACCTGATGGCTTCCGTGCGCGAGGCCTGCACCCACGTGGTGGGCGCCTATGGCCTGGCCGCCGTGTGCGCCGACGAACCTGGCGTGATCGCCGTTGCCCGCAAGGACTCCCCGATTGTGGTCGGCGTGGGCGAGACCGGCTCCTACGTTGCCTCCGATGTGATCGCGCTTATCGATGCCACCCGCGATGTCGTGGTGCTCGAAGATGGTCAGTTTGCCAAGCTCACGCCCGCAGGCGTCGAGTATACCGACGAGGCCGGCAATGTGATTGAGCCCAAGATCACCCATATCGACTGGGACCTGGACATGGCCGAAAAGGGCGGTTATCCCGACTTTATGCTCAAGGAGATTCACGAGCAGCCGCGCGTGGTGCGCGACACGCTGGTGGGCCGCATGACCCCTGCCGGTGAGCTCGATATCGACGAGTTGGGCCTTTCGCTCGAGGAACTCAACGATATCGACCGCGTATATGTGATTGCCTGCGGCACCAGCTACCACGCCGGACTCATCGCCAAGAACCTTATTGAGGGCTGGGCTCGTATTCCTACCGAGGTTGAGGCGGCTAGCGAGTTCCGCTACCGCAACCCCATCATCACGCCGACGACGCTCGTCGTGGCCGTGTCCCAATCGGGCGAGACGGCCGACACCCTTGCCGCCATTCGCGATGCGCGCATCAAGGGCGCCAAGGTCTTTGGCATCACCAACGTGGTGGGCAGCCCGGTGGCGCGCGAAAGCGACGGCGTCATCTACACCAAGGCCAACAAGGAGATTGCAGTCGCCTCGACTAAGAGCTTCATCGGTCAGGTCGTGAGCCTCACGCTTTTGGCCTTGCTGCTGGCGCAGGTCAAGTACCGCTTGACCACCAAGCAGACGCGCATGCTGTTCCGCGAGCTTTCCGATACGGCCGAGCAGATCCAGTGGATCCTGGATACGCAGACCGAGGCCGTGCACGAGGCCGCGCTTGTGTGCAAGGACGCGCAGTCCGCGCTGTTTGTGGGTCGCGGCATGGGCGCCGCCATTTCTTATGAGGGCGCGCTTAAGCTCAAGGAGGTCAGCTACCTGCATGCCGAGGCATATGCCGCCGGCGAGATGAAGCACGGCCCCATCGCGCTGATCGATCCGGGTTTCCCTGTCATCGCGGTGGCAACCAAGAGCGCAACATACGATAAGACGGTGTCGAACCTCATGGAGTGCAAGGCTCGCGGCGCCAAGGTCATCGTCGTTGCTACCGAGGGCGACGAGGAAATCAACAAGATTGCCGACTGCATCATTCGCGTGCCGTCCGTCCGTGACGTGTTCAGCCCCATCACGGCGAGCGTTCCGCTGCAGCTGCTCGCCCGCGAGGTGGCCATCCTGCGCGGTTGCGACGTTGACCAGCCTCGTAACCTGGCGAAAAGCGTTACTGTCGAGTAATTGTTGTTCCGCCGTTCTGCCGAACGGCGGACCGGTCGACGCTGCGCGAGCCGCATTCACGCCAATCTGACGTTCAATTTCGAGGGCGCGACCAGAAGGTCAGCGCCCTCTCATTTCACGTCACCTTGGCGCAAATGCGGCTCGCTCACTGTTGACGACTGACATCGAGTGCTCTGTTGTCGAAACGCGCCAACAACAAGGCCCGGCTCCGTTGTGGCGGAGTCGGGCCTTGTTGCATTTGCCCAGATAAAACCTGCCGAAATAAACCTGTCCCTTTTTGGCAGGTTAGCGGAGCTTGCTGGTCTCGAAATACTTGGGATATTGGTCCAGGACCTCGGTCTGGTTGCGGAACATCATATGCAGGTGCTTGCTGACCAAAAAGCTCGCCTCGATGGGGTCGCGGCCGGCGATGGCGCGGCGGATTTGCTTGTGCTCGTTAACAATCTCCTGATTGTCGAGCCTCTGCGTGGCGGCGCGCAGCCAGCGGAAGCGCTCCAGGTCGGCATTGGTCGCCTCGAGCCACGACCACACGGTGCTGCGGCACGCGATGCTAAAGATCATGCGGTGCATGAGGTTGTCGCTTAAAAAGAATCCGATGCGATCCTCTTCGGCCATGGCCTTTTCCTGCAGCGCGATGGCTCGGTCGAGCTGCTCGATGCCTGCCGAGGTGGCACGGGCGCAGCACTCCACAATCACCTGTTTTTCCAGGTGTTCGCGAATGTAGCAGGCGCTCTCGGCAAAGGTGAGGTTGATGGGCGAGACATAGGTGCCGCTTTGGGGCACGGTGCGCACCAGGCTCTCTTGCGCCAGACGCACCAGTGCCTCGCGCACAGGGGTGCGCCCCATATCCAGGTCGTCGCAAAGCTGCTTGACGCCTAGCTTTTCGCCCGGCTTGTAGTCCAGGTAGACGATTTTGCGTCGAATGGTGTGGTAGGACTGGTCCTGTAGGCTCGTTTCCTGCTCGCCGACGTGCATCGATTCTTCCATAGCGCCTCGCAACTGTTCTATCAAACTCATATGTCAGTTGTTTATTATGCCGCGAACCAGCTCTCCGCGGTGGGTAATTCGGCTGTTGCCCGAGAACTATTGCGGCATCTTAGTCTGTATTTGCGCAGGGCTGTGCTCAACATTGCCGTATCATAAGCCGTCGCAAACGTGAAATAGAAAGAAGGAATCTCATATGCAACTGGCGAATATCGTACGCGAGCGCTGGAAAGGCGTCTTGTTCTGCCTGATCATCGCCATTCCCGCGACGTTGCTCGGCAAACAAATTGAGGTGGTCGGCGGTCCGGTATTTGCCATTCTCTTTGGCATGGTCCTGGCGCTCGTCTTTCCCAAGAATCGTCGCGAACAGCTCGCCGCCGGTGTCACCTATACGTCTAAAAAAGTCTTGCAGTACGCGGTTATCCTGCTTGGCTTTGGCATGAACCTCTCCCAGATTCTGTCCAAGGGCGCCCAGTCGCTGCCGATTATCGTGGCGACGATCTCGACCTCGCTTGTCATCGCCGTCGTGCTCTGCCGCGTTATGAACGTGCCGGGCAAGATTGCGACGCTTGTGGGTGTGGGCTCGTCGATTTGCGGCGGTTCGGCCATCGCTGCGACCGCGCCCGTCATCGATGCCGACGATCGCGAGATTGCCCAAGCCATTTCGGTCATCTTCCTGTTTAACGTTATCGCGGCACTCGTGTTTCCGACGCTCGGCGGCATGCTCGGGCTGACCAACGAGGGCTTTGGCCTGTTTGCCGGCACCGCCATCAACGACACCTCGTCGGTAACGGCTGCGGCGAGCGCCTGGGATAGCATGCATCCCGGCGCCAATGTGCTCGAAAGCGCCACAGTGGTTAAGCTCACCAGGACGCTGGCCATTATTCCCATTACATTGGCTCTCGCATGCTGGCAGATGCATCTGGCGCGCAAGGCCGGCGGCGACGCCAAAAGCACGTTCTCGCTTAAACGTGCGTTTCCCATGTTTGTGTTGTTCTTTGTGCTGGCGAGCGTGATCACCACGGTGCTTCAGCTTCCTGCGTCCATTACGGCGCCCATCAAGGAGCTGTCGAAGTTCTTTATCGTGATGGCCATGGCGGCTATTGGCTTTAATACCGATATCGTCGAGCTGGTCAAAAAGGGCGGCAAACCCATCGCGTTGGGCTTTTGCTGCTGGATTGGCATTGCATGCATGAGTTTGGGAATGCAGCACGTGCTGGGAATCTGGTAGAGAAGTAGCTGATTTGCGTGCTGCGTGCTGGTGAGCGCATGCCTGCGGTGGAGCGATAGGAGCTCTTGCGGGTATGGCTTGTCCGCAGGTTTATAAGTCCCGAAGAGCTCTTATCGCCCCGCCAGGATGGCGATGCGGGGCAACACCTATACTCGCAGGACGGCGCTTTCTGCCCTATAGTGTTTGGTGAGCAATATCGTTCAATTTTGAAACACTCGGTCGTGCGATCGCCGGCGGTTGCACGTCGCTGCAGACAGGGGCAAATCATGGATAGCGATGCCAAGCTGAACATCTTGACCGATGCCCTGGCTGCTGCCGGGGCATCGGCATTGGCAATCGATGCGCGTGGGGACGTCGCGATCTCGACCATGAATGACGCGGCGCTTGAGCGGGGTGTGGCGACTTTTGTCGCTGAGCGCCTCGACCGTATAGGAGACGGCGCGCGTCTGGTTATGGGGCGTGAGGGTACGCGCCTGAGCCTGACCGTTCGCCCCACCGACAAAGAGGGCGGGGGGCTTTGGGTCGTCGTGGTCCGCGAGGTGCGCGGTGCCGCGGCGCATGCGGGCATCGAGTGGCTCAACGCCGACGAAGTTGAGGCCCGCTACGAATCGAGCGCGTACGGCATCGTTGAGGGGGCGGCCTCGGTGGCTGCGCCGGTTGCCGAGAGCTACGCGCGCGGTGTGCCCCTTATGCTCGAGGGCGAGCTGGGAGCGGGTCAGGTCGAGATCGCCAAGCGCCTCTATCTGGACGGTCCTTTTGCCGATCAGCCCTTTGTTTCCGTTGCGCTCGATGAGCTCACCGAGCGCGGTTGGCGCCATGTGCTCAAAAGCGCCGAATCGCCGTTGTTCCAAACGGGGCTGACCCTTTGCATTGAGGGCTGGAACGCGGTTGTCCCCCAGCGCCTCCGCGAGCTGGTCTCCACGATGACCGACACCGCGTTGGCGACGCGCTGCCATGTGGTGCTGACAGCGAATGACATGCCGGGCGGCGGCGAAAGTGATCAAGCCGCCTTTGTGACCGAGCGTTTCGCCTGTGCGGTGAGCGTGGCGCCGGCAATTGCCGAGCAGGGAGCCGCGTCGACGAAGGTTGCGCGCTATTTGGAATATCTCGCTGACGCATTTGGGACGGCAGCGCCCACACTGTCTGCCGCGGCGACGAAGACGCTCGATGCTTACCACTGGCCGCGCAATTATCTGCAGCTCCGCGAGGTCTCGGAACGACTGTATATATTGGTGGGGGCGGGCACGGTGGACCGCGCTGTGGCGGAGGAAGTGCTCGCCCAAGAGGACGTGATTAAGACCGCAACCTTTGGCGCCCCGACGCTCGAAAGTGACCTGTATATCCTGCGACCGCTGGCCGATACCGAGCGAGATGTCGCGCATCTGGTTGTAGGCCACCTCCACGGCAACCGAACCCGTGCGGCGGAGGTGCTGGGCATAAGCCGTACAACGCTGTGGCGCTTGCTGAAGGACGATGACCGTTGAGCGAGGCGCCCGTGACCGCGCGCGACGCGTGTGCTACAGTCCAAAGCGTTATTGTTTCGATTTGGTTACGGCGTGCGAGGGCATATGGCTGAGACTTCAAAACCGAGCTGCAGAAGGCGGAGTGCCGCGCCGGTCAACCGACGCACGACATCGGTGACGTGGGGTAAACACGCCTCGGGGTTTGATGGCTCGTTCAAGCGCACTAAATACGGCTATCCTTCGGCAAGCGCCCGCTTGGCAATGCAGACAGAGTCCTCACTGTGGGGCCGCAAACGCGTGGTGGGCTCAAAGCTCAAGCACGACGGAACGCTCGGTTATATTAGCCGCGGGGCGGCTCGCCGCAGCGGACTCAATCCGGCTGGTTGGCACCGTTATGTTCCGATCGCGGTCGTCGTTGCAGTGATCGTCATCGCACTCGCTGCGCTTGGCTACGCCGGCGGTGGCGCCAACTTGGACGCAGTGTTTAAATCGCCCGAGCTCGCGCATGCAGGTACAGAAGTTGTCGAGGGCGCTCAGACCCAGACGGGCGTCGCGCCCCAGCGCGGTATCGTTGCGGCGGCCACCACTATTGCAGATGCTCAAAAGGACGAGGACGAACAAGGCAGCGAAGCCGAAACGACTCAAACGAACGAAACGACGACAACGGCGACGTCAATATAAGTTTACGAGTGGGGTAGCTAAAATAGCCCCGTCCCAAATTAGCTACCCCTGCTGACGCTCCTGTACTACTTCACATATACCACGTTGTCGCGGCGGGGCTTTGCCTCGGGTAGCGTGTCCTCGGCGTAGCCAAGAATGCAGTTACCGACACCGCGCAGGCTGCCGTCGGCGGACAGGCCCCAGCTGACCAGCAGCTCCAGGCCCTCGGGCGAATCGAAAACCTCGTGGGCGCGATGAATCCAGCACGAATCAACACCCAGCGCATAGGCAGCATTGAGCAGGTTGCCCATGGCAAGCGAACCGTCTTCCAGGTGCGTGGGCACGCTGCGGTCGACGAGCACTACCACAACAGTCTTGGCCCCGTAGAAGGGATCGCCATCGCTGCCCATAACTTGGGCGTTGAGCTGCGAGAGACGCTCGACGGTTGCGGGGTCGGTGACGGCGACGAACGTGACCGGCTGACGTCCCATGCCGCTCGGCGCGTACTGGCCTGCCTCGATAATGCGTGCGAGCTTTTCTGCCTCGACGGGGCGATCGCTGTAGTTGCGGCAGCTACGGCGATGGATGAGCGCTTCGATGGTCTCCATGGGTTCTCCTAGCGATGACGTTGCAGATGCTCCGTTCTTACCCGTCGTGCCGTAGCCGTAATCGCGCGAAGGGCTCCAAACAGCAATGGCCGCCAATCGGAAAAGTCGGCTTGCATAAAACTGCGGCAAGAATGTGAGAAGCTGATGAGATGGTTAAACGTTTTATCCCGTCTACCCTGCGGTTTTTTACCACTTGCCTAAATGATGCGCGCATAAGCTCTGATAAAGGTTTTACTAAAGAAGTACCAATGTTTATCAACGCGCCATGGTGGCGCCGGGCCAGGAGGTAACATCATGTTCCAGGCTGGAGATGTCGTCGAGACCGACTTCGAAGGATTTCTGAAGCTGCTGCGTTCCAAGACGCGCGCTTTCGTGTCGATCAACGATCACGAGTACTACATCACGCACACCGATGGCTATTGGCGTGTTCAGGATTGCGAGGCCCTCAACGATAAGGGCCACTTTACTGACTGCTCCGAGCTGGTCAACACGGTCTGCGAGGTTGTCGAACTGCCGTGGATCTGTGGCAAGAGCCTGCACGACAGCTTCTCGGGCGCCACGGTCTACGAGGCCGTCGCTGCGTAACGGCCAACAATCGATATTCTCTCGCATCCGCCGGCGCCGCCCCCGCGCCGGCGGTCTTTTTTGTCGATATGTTGTTATGGGTCGCACGTCTTGCACGTCCACCCTTGACGATAGTCAAAACTCGGACTAACCTGAAACCCTAATTAGTCAAAACTCGGACAATCGAATGGTGGGATAGATGAATAGTGCGGTTACGCTGGTCGATTTCGACCGGATGCTCAATGGACTCGACCATATCTATTCGGAGTTCTCGCGCGCCTGCGGTCTTTCGGATTGCGCCTATTGGATGCTCGTCGACACCAGCACGACGGACGGCAGCATCGCCGTGAGTCGTCTGACAAGCGAATGGTTCTACAGCAAACAGACCATCAATTCGGCGATCAAGACGCTTAGGGCGCGAGGGCTCGCGACGTTGGAGTTTGCCGAGGGCAGTCGTAAGAACAAGGTTGTGCGACTGACCGAAGAAGGCGTGCAGTTTGCCAAGCGCTACGCGTTGCCGGCGCAAAAGGCCGAGCAACGGGCATTCGAGGCGCTCGAGCCGTGGGAACAGCGCGAGATCATGCGTTTGGTCGGTAAGTTTTCCCATGTTCTTAACGAAGAGTGCGAGACATTTAAACGGCAAGTTGCCGCCGAGAACGAGGCTGACGATAAGGGCGAGGGGGAGACATGCGACTCTTAATGAGGTTTATGAGGCCGTACCGCGGTCTGATCGCGATGACGCTGCTGGTGCTGCTAATCGACAACGTCGGTACGCTGCTCGTGCCCACGATGTTGGCGAACATGGTCAACACGGGCATCACGACGGGCGACGTCGATTACATCTTGCGCAACGGTCTGTACATGCTCATCGCGACCGGCATGGCCAGCGGCGGCGCGGTGCTGGGCTGCTATCTTTCGGCCCGCCTGGCCGCCAACGTGGCCTGCGATATCCGCAATGCCGTGTACGACAAGTCGCTCGAGCTGTCCGCCAGCGACTTTGAGCGCTTTGGCACGGGTTCGATGATCACACGCTCGCTCAACGACATCAACGTGATTCAGCAAGCTGTCCTTCAGACGATTCAGCTGGTGTTGCCGGTGCCATTCTTGGCCGTGGCAGGCATCATTTTTGCTTGGTTCATCGATCCCGCCATGGGCACGCTGCTGGGCGTGGTGGTTGCGATCGTGCTGGTGGCGGCGGTCTTTACGGTGGCTAACGCCGCGCCGATTTTTATGCGCCTGCAGAGCTTTATCGACCGCATGAACGTGGTGCTGCGCGAGAACATCGTGGGCGTGCGCGTCATCCGCGCATTTAACAAGGAGCGCCACGAGGAGCAGCGCCTGGACGAGGTGTTTAGCGATTACGCGGCCAACGCCATCAAGGTCAACCACCTGTTTGTGGGCCTCGACAGCTCCAGCTTCTTTTTGATGAACATCGCCGAGGTGGCGGTGCTGTGGGTGGGCGGCAACCGCGTGGGCGTCCACGCCATGCAAATCGGCAGCATTTCGGCCGTGTTGGAATACGCGATCCTGATTCTTTTCTTTGTGATGATGGCGCAGATGGTGATTCTGACGCTTCCGCGCGCCGCGGCGTGCCTCAACCGTGCGCAGCAGGTGCTCGAAATCGAGCCGAGCATCGTGGACGGCAAGGCTACGCTGGGCAACGGGGCGCCTGAGTCCGCAGACGGAGCCGACGCGGTCGCCGTGTTCGATCATATGTCGTTTCGTTTTGACGACGCCGACGAGGACACGCTGTGCAATCTGAGCTTTACCTGTCGCCGCGGTCAGACGACCGCGATCGTCGGCTCGACGGGCTCGGGCAAATCGACGGTGGCCAAGCTCCTGCTGCGCTTCCACGATGCCACCAAGGGCGCCATTCGCCTAGACGGTGTCGACCTGCGCGAGCTTTCGCAAGGCGAGATACGCGGGCGCATTGCCTATGTGCCGCAAAAGGCATGGCTGTTCTCGGGCACCGTGGCAAGCAATCTGCGCTTTGGCAATGAAGACGCAACTGAGGCCGACATGCTTCATGCGCTCCAGGTTGCCCAGAGCACCTTTGTGCTCGATCAGCCGCAGGGGCTCGATACGCCGGTATCCCAGGGCGGCACGAACTTTTCGGGCGGTCAGCGCCAGCGTTTGGCAATCGCCCGTGCGCTCATGAAGCATGCCGATCTGTATATCTTCGATGACAGTTTTTCGGCCCTGGACTTTAAGACCGATGCGGCACTGCGCCATGCGCTGCAGGACGAGACGCGCGATGCCGCGGTGCTCATCATCGCCCAGCGCATCTCGACGATCTTGCACGCCGACCAGATCGTCGTGCTCAAGGACGGCGAGGTTGTGGGCTTGGGCACGCATGGCGAGCTTATGGAAACCTGCGAGGTGTACCGCGCCATCGCGGAATCGCAGATGAAGGGAGGTGAGTAGCATGACCGAGGAGCTCAGGAAGCAGGCCAGCGTTGATGACGCCGTTGCCGCGGGACTGGTTGAGGAAACGGCTGCCGTAGCACCCGAGCTGGACGAGGCCGCCAAGGCTGCAGCCGAGCGCGAGGCTCGCCGCCAAGCGCTCTACGAGGAAAACGAACGCGCCGAGGACGAGCGCGCCCGCGCTGAGGCAGAGCGCATGCGCGATGTGGACGACGAGGACGAGGACGAGAAACCCCGCGACACCTGGGCGACGGTGCGCCGCCTGTGGAGCGAGGCTGCCGGTGACCATTGGCGCTTCTATATCGTGTTCGCGAGCATCGTGTTCTATGCCATCTTTAACACCGCTGCGCCGGCATATAGCGCCCGCGTGATCGATGAGCTGTGGGGCCACATTCAGGTGGCGTTTGCCAACGACACCACCTTCAACATCACCTGGGAGAACTGCGGCAGGACCATCTTCATCTACTTTATGATCTGGACGGCCGCTGCCTCGTTCTACGCGCTCCAGAGCTTTTTGATGTCGAGCGTGGCCGAACGCCTTAACCTGCACCTGCGTAACCGCATCGCTCAAAAGCTCAACCGTCTGCCGCTTGCCTTCTTTGATGCGCATCGTCCCGGCGAGGTCGTTAGCCGTGCGACCAACGACTTAGACAAGATGTCTGAGAGCATGCAGCGCGGCTTGCTGCAGCTTCTGGTGTCGATCGGTACCGTGGTGGGCGCCGTGAGCGTGATGTTCGTGTTTAGCGTGCCGCTCACGCTTGTCTTTTTGTTCTTTACGGCGCTTTCGCTGCTGGTGACGAAGGTCGTTTCGCGCCGCACGCACGATGTGACGGGCGAGCGCCAGGAGTGGGTGTCCAAGATTACGAGCGCGGTCGAGGAAGGCTACTCGGGCCGTCTGGTGATTCGTGCGTTCAACCGTGAGCGCCAGAGTTCTGCCGAGGTGCACGAGGCTTCGAAGGAGCTGGCGCGCGTGAGCACCAAGGCCGACTTCATGATTAACGCCGTCGGCCCCGCGGTGCGCTTTATCGGCCGCCTGGCGCAGATCGTGATTGCGCTGGTGGGCTGCAGCATGCTGGTTGCTGGCCACATGACCGTCGGCGTGTTCCAGGCGTTCTTCCAGTTTATCTACGAGGCATCCGAGCCCATGACGCAGCTGTCATTCACTTTCAACTCGCTGCAGAGCGCGCTGGCGAGTGCGGAGCGCGTGTTCGACCTGCTCGATGAGCCCGAGATGGAAGCCGATCCGTTGCCGGCGGCCGCCGCCAAGCTGCCGGGCAAGGTGGAGGGCCGTATTGCCTTTGAACACGTGCGTTTTGGCTATGCGCCCGACAAGCCGCTCATGCGCGACGTGTCGTTTACCGCCGAGCCGGGCCAAAAGATCGCGGTGGTGGGAACCACGGGTGCGGGTAAGACCACGCTCATCAATCTGCTCATGCGCTTCTACGAGATCGACGGTGGCCGCATTACCCTCGACGGTGTGGACACGAGCCGCATGGACCGCGGCGAGCTGCGCCAGCAGTTTGGCATGGTGTTGCAGGACGCCTGGCTGTTCGATGGCACCATTGCCGAGAACATCGCCTATGGCTGTCCCGAGGCGACGCGCGAGGAGATTGTCGCGGCCGCACGTGCCGCTCAGGTCGACTTCTTTGTGCGCACTATGCCGCAGGGTTACGACACGCGTGTGGCTAACGATGCCGAGAGCATCAGCCAGGGCCAACGTCAGCTGCTGACCATCGCGCGTGTGCTGCTCAACAACCCGGCGATCCTCATCCTGGACGAGGCGACGTCGAGTGTGGACACGCGCACCGAGCTCGCCATCGGCCGTGCTATGGACGCGCTCATGCGCGGGCGCACGAGCTTTGTGATCGCGCACCGTCTGTCGACGATCGTCGATGCCGACCTCATCCTGGTCATGGACCACGGCAATATCATCGAGCAGGGTACGCACAAGGAGCTGCTGGCTGCCGAGGGCGCTTACGCCGACCTCTACCTAAGCCAGTTCGCATAAGGTGACAAAGGGGCAGTCCCGCATGCCACATCGAAAAGAAGGCGCGCCGGGGGCGGATTCCCCAGCGCGCCTTTTGTGTTGGCGTTCATGCTGTGGCGGCTGCCCGCGGCCTTAGCGCTCGTCCACGAGCTTGGCGACGAGGGCTTTGAGCTCGGCCACCTCTTGCTCGAGTTCCTTGACGCGACGGGCGTTTTCGGTGATGCCCTGACGGTTGAGGGCGCTCTGCTCGGCGGCATCGTCGGGCATGTACTCGCGATGCTGCTTGGCGTCGAAGCTCTCCTCGAACACGCGGCAGCCGTTGCGCTTGATGATGCGCCCAGGCACACCCACGACGGTGCAGTTGTCGGGCACGTCCTTGACGACGACCGAGTTGCCGCCGATCTTGACGTTGTTGCCGATGCGAATGTTGCCGAGCACCTTGGCGCCCGTGCCCACGGTGACGTTGTTGCCCAGGGTGGGGTGGCGCTTGCCGGTCTCGTTGCCGGTGCCGCCGAGCGTAACGCCCTGGTAGAGCACGCAGTTGTCGCCCACGACGGTGGTTTCGCCGATGACGACGCCCATGGCGTGGTCGATAAAGAAATGCTTGCCGATTTGTGCGGCGGGATGAATCTCGACGCCGGTGATGTGGCGGGTGATTTGCGAGAGCACACGGGCGAGCGAGCGATGACCGTGCTCCCAGAGCCAGTGCTCGGGCACGTGGTTCCACTTGGCGTGCAGGCCAGGATAGGAAAGGAAGATGACCAGACCGCTTTGTGCGGCGGGGTCCTGCGCCTGGACGGTCTTGATGTCCTCGCGAATGGTATTGATAAAGCTCACCGGCCGCCCTCCCTTAGCGCCATGGCAATGCGATTCAATAAAGTATAGCGATTCGCTAGGGATTAGGAAGAACAATCTTGGCGGCTTTGCGCGACAGGTGTCAGTTATGCAAACTTGCTGGTAATGAAGTAAGACTTTTGAGGGGTTTGGCCCGTGCTCGCGCCGCAACCGTATACTGGTCAACTTGGACGTATCCGCGCCCACAACTGAGAGGTTTTACTTCATGGGTTTCATCAATTTCATTGCCGAGCTGCTTAAGGATCCGCGCGCTGCGATCGCCAGCTGGATCGCCGCCGGCCCGCTTATGGCCTACGGCTGCGTGTTCCTGATCATCTTCATTGAGACAGGCGTGGTGTTCTTCCCGTTCCTTCCCGGCGACTCGCTGCTGTTTGCCTCGGGCTTCTTTGCCCACAACGGCGGCTTTAACATCGTGGCGCTTCTGGCCACCGCATGGGCCGCAGCCATCCTGGGCGATCAGTGCAACTTTATGATCGGCCACTTCTTTGGCCGCAAGATCATCGCCTCGGGCAAGGTAAAGGCCATGACGCCCGAGCGCATCAAAAAGTCCGAGGATTTCCTGGATAAGTGGGGCCATCTGGCCATCTTCCTCGGCCGCTTCTTCCCGTTCATCCGCACCTTTGTGCCTTTTATCGCCGGCATGGGCGGCATGCATTGGCGCAACTTCGTTATCTTTAACGTGCTGGGCGGCATTACCTGGTCGACGGTCTTTACGCTGCTGGGCTACTTCTTTGGCGGCATTCCCTTTGTGCAGGAGCACTTTGAGCTGCTGATTATCGGCATTGTCGCCGTGTCGATCATCCCGACCGTGGTCGGCTTGGTTAAGGCTAAGCTGGGCAAAAAGAACGCATAGCTCGAGCCGGCGCACAAATCGTGTCGTTGAGGCCCGTCACCGTTTACGGTGGCGGGCCTCTTTAGTTTCGGTCAAATGAAAATACTTTAGTTAGTTAAAGAAAAACGTTTTATCCGACGCGCGTGCGGAGTACAATCTCGTGCATGCGAATCGACGTGCCATTGGCTTTGATGCCGTTCGCGTGTCCCGTCCGGCTCTACGCTCCGGGCGTGCGACGTTGCGACGCGGTCGGCCTCGGTCCTTGCGTGCGAGTTCGCGAGTATGCAACTGTGTATGTAAGGAGCGACATATGACTGTCGAGAAGAAGGATATCGATTGGGGTAGCCTCGGCTTTGGCTACATGAAGACCGATTACAGCTACGAGGCTCATTGGAAGGATGGCGAGTGGGACGAGGGCGGCCTGACCACCGACCACACCCTGCATGTCTCCGAGTGCGGTGGCATCTTCCATTACTGCCAGGAGGTCTTTGAGGGCCTGAAGGCCTACACCGCCGAGGACGGCAGCATCGTCTGCTTCCGTCCCGACATGAACGCCGAGCGCATGTATAACTCTGCCCAGCGCCTCGAGATGCCCCCGTTCCCCAAGGATAAGTTTGTTGAGGCCGTCAAGCAGGTCGTTTCTGCCAACGCCGCTTGGGTTCCGCCCTTCGGTTCTGGTGCGACCCTGTACGTGCGTCCGTTTATGATCGGCTCCGGTGACGTGATCGGCGTGGCTCCCGCTCCTGAGTACACGTTCCGCATTCTCGTGACCCCGGTCGGTCCGTACTTTAAGGGCGGCCTCAAGCCCGTCAAGCTGCGCGTTTCCGAGTACGACCGCGCCGCACCGCACGGCACCGGCAATATCAAGGCCGGCCTGAACTACGCCATGTCCCTCAAGCCCACGATGGAGGCCCATCGCGAGGGTTATGCCGAGAACCTGTATCTCGACTCCGAGTCCCGCACCTATGTCGAGGAGACCGGTGGCGCGAACGTTCTGTTCGTGAAGGAGAACGGCACCCTCGTCGTTCCTCAGTCGCACACCGACTCCATCCTGCCCTCCATCACCCGTCGCTCGCTCGTTCAGGTTGCCGAGGATTTGGGCATGACCGTCGACCAGCGTCCCGTCGAGTGGGCCGAGGTCAAGGCCGGCACCTTTGTGGAATGCGGCCTGTGCGGCACCGCTGCCGTCATCTCCCCGGTGGGCGAGATCGACAACAAGGTCTACGGTGCCGATGAGACCGTGACCTTCCCGGCTGGCTGCACCGAGATCGGCCCCGTGATGAAGAAGCTTCGCGAGACCCTGACTGGTATTCAGTCCGGTGCTGTCGAGGATAAGCACAACTGGGTTTACACCGTCGCATAAGCTGCCTTGTATGTCCGGCCCGAGGGCAACCTACCTTTCCGGCGCGTCCTCGGACATGAAAGAACCTCCGCTGCGCACTTCGTGCGGCGGAGGTTCTTTCGTCCTGCGGAGTGCGCCGGAAAGGTAGGTTGCCCTCGGGACTGCGTTACCTCGGTACTGCCGTTACGGGCAATATAGATCTGAATTAAAGATGGTACGCGGCCTTTTGGCCGCGCTTTTGTTTTGCTTCGAGCCATGTGGGGGGTGGTGGCGACGTGCATTTTTGCGAGTATTCTGCAATCGAAGGCCCTTGCATACCGACCTCGGGCGAAAAATCGGGATTTATCGATGTTTTCTACGAATGATGGGCGGGGCTATGGGCTGATAGCGTTTGATTTGCAGGAATATTCGCGGTCTTTGGCATTTATCGTGGCGCTCGAAGCTGTCGGGCATGCTGAATACTCACAAAAATGCACGGCGCCTTGAGGGGGACCTTCGCGACAAAGGAAACCGCCCCGTCGAAGTATGCATTCGACGGGGCGGTTTATGCAAAAACGGTTGTGGATGCGTCAACGGCTCACTAGAACTTGACGGTTGGTGCCTGGCGGGCGGCCTCGGCGGCCTCGAAGCCCTGGCGCTCCTTAAACTGGAAGATGCCGGCAAAGATAACAGCCGGGAACGTCTGGATGGCGTTGTTGTAGCTGAGCACGCAATCGTTGTAGCTCTGGCGCGCGTAGCTCACCTTGTTCTCGGTGTCCTCGAGCGTGGACTGGAGCTGCGTAAAGTTGGTATTTGCCTTAAGGTCGGGGTAGGCCTCGGCGACGGCAAAGAGCTGGCGCAGCGCACCGGTCAGCACGTTGTCCGCTTCCATCTTGGCCTCGGGGGTGGTGGCGCTCACGGCGGCGTTGCGCGCGTTGACTACGGCGGCGAGCGTGTCCTGCTCGTGCTTGGCGTAGCCCTTGACGGTCTCGACCAGGTTAGGGATCAGGTCGTTGCGGCGCTGCAGCTGCGTGTCGATGTTCTGCCAGGCATTATCGATGCGATTGCGCTTGGTGACCATGTTGTTGTAGATGCCGGCGATGGCGCTGGCGATCACAACGACAACAACGATACCGATGATGACGGGAAGCATGATGTCTCCGTTTCGAATGGCAGCGGCGTTTTGCGCCGGCTGCCGTTGGTGTAACGCTACTAGTATACCCGCAACCTTTGGCGATACCGAACTTTCCGGTAAGCGTTATGTTTCCGCCAAGGAGGGGCCGCCAATATGGAACGGGTGGTACAGGTGTAAGATATGCGACAAATTAAGGAATGCTGTCTACACCTTGAGGATGGCGATATGGATGGACCTTCGCATCAAGAAAACCTATCGTGCCCTGTTCGATGCTTTTACCGAGCTCTTGGAAGAGCATCGGTTTGAGGATTTGACGGTTGCCATGCTTTGCGACCGGGCCCTGATTCGCCGCACGACGTTCTATAAGCATTTTCGCGATAAAAACGATTACTTTGCCTTCTATATCGATGAGCTTATGACGGGCTTGCCGCAAAACCGGACCGATGCAGCGGACGCGGAGCCGCTTGATGACGTACGGGCGCTTCGCCATGAGGTCTTTGACGATGCCATGAATATGATTCTGGCGCATGAGCAGCTCATGGATAACCTTTTGGCCAGCAGCATGTCGGGCATGCTGACCGGCATGATTTGCGACCGCATTGCGCGTTCCATCCGCGAGCGTGTGATGAGCTCGCTTGCCGAAGATGCCCTGGCGCCCGTTTCGCTCGAGACGACATCGGAGTTTATCGCCGGTGGCATTATTCGACTGTTCACAAATTGGTGGGAGTCGGGTCACGATCTTGAGCGTCGACCCGAGATAGCCGACGTGGTCGATGCGCTGTTTGAGCGCACCATGACGCCGGTGAATCACTAAGGTGGCGGAGAGAGGGGGATTCGAACCCCCGGAACGCTCTCGCGCTCAACGGTTTTCAAGACCGCCGCATTCAACCGCTCTGCCATCTCTCCGTAAGTCGTAATGATAGCATCGTTTTGAATTTGCAACAGGGAAGGCGAACGATGACGATCACCGAAATCGACGAGAAGTTCATGCGCGAGGCGCTGGCGGAGGCGCGCGCCGCCGCTGCGGTGGGCGAGGTACCGATTGGTGCCGTGGTAGTGCGCGCGGGCGAGATTGTCGCGAGGGCGCATAATCGCCGCGAGCTCGACCAGGATCCTTCGGCGCATGCCGAATTTTTGGCCCTGTGTGCCGCCGCTCAGACGCTTGGACGCTGGCGCCTTTCCGATTGCACGGTCTACGTGACGCTCGAGCCCTGCTGTATGTGCGCGGGGCTTATGGTTAACGCGCGCGTGGGGCGTTGCGCGTATGGCGCGACCGATGCCAAGGCGGGCGCGCTGGGTTCGCTGTACGACCTCAATGCCGATTCGCGCCTGAACCATCGGTTTAATGTGACCGCCGGCGTGCTGGCAGGCGAGTGCCGTGAAGTGCTGAGCAGCTATTTTGCTGGCCTGCGCGGTGTCGACGGCGTCGGTTGCGGTTTGAACCTTGAGGCGCATGCGTCTCACGCCGAGGCGCTCGCGGGTGTTGGAGATCTCACCGACGAGACGGTCGACTTTGGCCCCGTGCAGCGGCGGCCCCGCCGTGTGCTGCTGGCGATCGACTCCTTCAAGGGCAGCGTGTCGAGTGCGCAGGCGGAGGAGGCCGTTGCCGAAGGCGTGCGCCGTGTGTGGCCCGATGCCGAGCTGGGCGCTTTGCCGCTGGCAGATGGTGGCGAGGGAACGCTCGACGCCATCGCCGCACGCGGTGGCGAGCTTTCAACCTGCGAGGTTGCAGGTCCCTTGGGCGACCGCGTGTCTGCCCGGATGCTGGTGGACGGCGAGCACGAGTCCGCGGTCATCGAGATGGCCGAGGCGGCGGGTATTGGGTATTCACCTTGCACGGAGTCGGCGGCGTTGGCGGCCACAACCTATGGCGTGGGCGAACTGATGCTTCGTGCGCTTCGCGCGGGTGCAAAGACTATCTATATTGGTCTGGGCGGCAGTGCCACCAACGACGGTGGCGCCGGCATGCTGCAGGCGCTGGGCGCCCACCTTGTCGATGAGTGTGGCTGCAATATCGCCCCCGGTCTCGCGGGCCTTGAACACGTGACGAGTATCGATTTGGCACCGGCGCTTCGGGCGCTGAATGGCGCGCGTATCATCGTGCTTTCCGATGTCGAGAATCCGCTCGTGGGGCGTCGAGGCGCACTGGCGGTGTTTGGCGGGCAGAAGGGTCTGCCGACGGGTGATGCCGAGGTGCTGAGCAGGTACGACAGCTGGATGGTCGGCTACGGCCGCCTGCTCGATGCAGCGATTACCGGGGCGCGGGCTCAGGGGTTGTTGCGCGTGCCCGAGGGTGCACGGACATTTGGCTCGGTGCTCGGCGTGCCCGGTGCCGGTGCTGCTGGCGGCCTGGGTGCCGCGCTGCTGGCGCTCGGGGCGGAGTTGCGTTCGGGCGTTGAGACGGTGCTCGATCTCGTGGGGTTTGATGAGCGCGTGCGTGATGTCGACCTGGTCATTACAGGCGAGGGCAATATGGACGAGCAATCCGCCGCCGGTAAGGCACCGGTGGGCGTGGCGCGTCGCGCCAAGCGATATGGCAAGTCGGTAGCCGCTGTCGTGGGCGGTCGTGCTGACAACCTGGATGCGGTGTATGGGCAGGGCATCGACCTGGTTTTGCCAGTCTGTCGCAGACCCATGGGCCTTGAGCTGGCGCTCGATTCCCAGGAAGCCATAACCAACCTCATCTGCGCCGGTGAAGCAGCCGCTCAATCCTACGACCTCGCCCGCCTCTAAAACCCATCCCCTCGATAAGTTGCGGTGAAATACGGAGTGTTTTTGCCTTTAAGGTGCCAATTCAGTCCGTATTCCACCGCAACTTCGAGAATGGCTATCCGAGGCTGACTGCCTTGGGTCTCGAGCTGGACCGCTTGCCACGAAATGCGGCCATCTACTGCGTTTAGCCGAGCACCCTCGACCATCCCGGAATATGCGAAAATAAAACCGCAGGTAGACGGCTTGTCGATTTTCGAAAAAGCCGGCTATGGTTGACCCCCTCGGCTTAAACGTAGTAGATAGGCCCCTTTCGTGGCACGGCGTCAGACCAGTCTAATTGGGATGGGCCTTATTTGACTACTTGTCGATCTGATTGCCCGAGTAGTCAAAAAAGCCCCGTTCCAAATTAGCCATCTTGCCCCATCGGGCGGGAGCGGGTAAGATATATCGAGCGCCTAGCGCGTTCGATGGGTTCGGATGACGACATGTTCCGAATCTGGTCAGGTCCGGAAGGAAGCAGCCATAAGGAGCCTCTGTCGGGCATCCGAATCCATCGAGTGCGCGGGCGCTTTTTGGTGCCGCGACATGGCCCGGCCGGCGACGAGGTATTTGGTGTCTCACTGGTCCTCGGCTGCGCCTGCGGGATCGCTCGACTACCAAATGCCTCGTCACCGGCCGGGCCCCGTCGTCCAAAAATCACCCGTAGAGGCGCATTATCGGAAGACTTAATCCCTTGTTTTGTGCTGCTCGCCGGCTTTGCCAAAACAGCGACGGTTTTTATCACCACTCAAGACTCTTCTGTAACGAGTTGCTTACGCATTTCCAGGGCTCGCCGTACTATCATGAATCAGATTGAATTGAAATGATGATAGGGAGCGCCTATACATGATTGAGCTGCTCAGGCGTTTTGGTGGCAAGTTTCGCCGATATATGGTGATTGGCCCGGCGTGCAAGTTGATCGAAGTGATTTTTGACCTGCTTACGCCGCTGGTGATTGCCCAGATGATCGATAAGGGCATTGGCTCGCACGACGTGAGCGCCGTTATCCACTACGGCATGGTACTTGCCGCTATGGCCGTGATCGGCATCTCGTTTACGCTCGTCTGCCAAAAGATGGCGGCGCTGACCTCGCAGGGCATGGGCACCGACATTCGCGGCGCGCTCTACGAGCACATCAATAAGCTGAGCTATGCCGAGCTCGATCGCTTTGGCACGCCGTCGCTCATCACGCGCATTACCAACGATGTCAACCAGGTGCAGCTCGCTGTGGCGCTCGGTGTGCGTATGCTCATCCGTTGGCCCTTCCTAGCAGTGGGATCCATGTGCGCGGCCCTTGCCATCGACCTTAAGCTCGGCATGATCTTTTTGATTTGCACGCCCGCCATCGGCCTGGTGTTCTGGTTTGTCATGGCGCGCTGCATTCCGTACTACAAGCAGCTGCAGGCAAAGCTCGACCGCATCGCGCTCATTTGCCGCGAGGGCCTTTCGGGCGCCCGCGTGGTCCGGGCGTTTGTGCGCGAGGGTCACGAGCGTGAGCGTTTTGCCCAAGCGGCCGACGATCAGGCCAATACTGCCATCGCGGTGGGCAAGCTCTCGTCGATCCTTAATCCCGTCACGTTTTTGGTGATGAACCTGGGCGTGTGTGCCATCCTGTGGGTGGGTGGCATCCAGGTCAACGTGGGCGAGCTCACGCAGGGTCAGGTCATGGCGTTCGTCAACTACATGACGCAGACCCTGACCTCCATCGTGTATGTCGCCAACCTGGTCGTGGTCTTTACCAAGGCGAGCGCCAGCGCGTCGCGTATCAACGAGGTGCTCAATTGCGAGCCGAGCATCACCGACGAGGACAACGAGCCGGTCGCACTGCCCGAGCCGGGCAATGTCGCTCCAGTTCCCGCGCTGAGCTTGAGCCATGCGAGCTTCTCCTTTGGCGCGGGCGCCGCCAACGCCGTCAATGACGTAACCCTGGAACTCCCGCTGGGCAAAACGCTCGGCATTATCGGCGGCACGGGCAGCGGTAAGTCGACGCTCGTCTCGCTCATCCCGCGCCTGTACGACACGGGCATCGGCAGCGTGAGCGTAATGGGTGCCGACGTGCGCGCCTGGCCGCTCGATCAGCTGCGCCATGTGGTCGCGACCGTACCGCAGCGCGCGTCGCTCGTGAGCGGCACGATCCGCAGCAACCTAACCTGGCGCGATGAGTCGGCGACCGATGAGGAGCTGTGGGCGGCGCTCGATATAGCGCAGGCCAGCGAGTTCGTGCGCAACAAGCCGCAGGGGCTTGACGCTCCGGTTGAGGCGGGCGGCAAGAACTTTAGCGGCGGTCAGCGCCAGCGCCTGACCGTCGCGCGCGCCCTGGTGGGCTCGCCGCAGATTCTGATCATGGATGACTCCGCCTCGGCGCTCGACTTTAAGACCGATGCGGCGCTTCGCCATGCCATTCGCGAGCGCAGCGTACGCGGTGCCGCCGCGGGCGGGCTCCCGCTGACCACGGTGATCGTGAGTCAGCGCGTCTCGACCGTGCGCGATGCCGACATGATCTGCGTGCTCGACCACGGCTCGGTCGCGGGCCTGGGTACGCACGACGAGCTGTACGCAAGCTGCCAGCTCTATCGCGAGATTTGCCAGTCGCAGCTGCGCCGCGAGGAACTCGAGGGCCAGCAGAGGAGTGCGGCGCCCACGTCAGCCCCAGGCGCCCAGATCGCCTCCGCATCCGCCCGCGCAAAGGAGGGCTGCTAAATGAATCCGTACACTTCTTCCGGTTCGGTCGCCACGATGACGGCCAACGTGTCCGGCAACGATAGCCTCAACGACCTGGGAGACGGTCCGCGCCAGCCCGGCGATCCCGAGCGCTATCCCGTGGGCGCGGTGACCCGCCGCCTGATGGGCTACGTCCGTCCGCACCGTATTTCGTTTACGGCGTCGTTTGTGAGCGCCGCCATCTCCGTGATTTTGCAGCTCTACACACCTATTCTCATCGGCGAGGGCATCGACCTCATCGTCGCGGCGGGTCGAGTGGACTTCGACGCGCTGCTGCCGCTCGTTACCAAGCTCGCGATTGTCGTCGTAGGTGCCGCGGCCTTCCAGTGGCTGCAGGGCTATTGCGTCAACCGCCTGTCCTATGAGACGGTGCGCGACATGCGCATGGAGGCGAGCGACAAGCTCAGCCGCATGCCGCTCAGCTTTATCGACGGCCATGCCCACGGCGACCTCATGAGCCGCGTGGTCAACGACGTCGATCAGGTCGGCGACGGTCTGCTGCAGGGCTTTACCCAGCTTTTCACCGGCGTTATCACCATCGTTGGCACGCTCGCATTTATGCTCTCCATTAACCTGACCATGACGCTCGTGGTGGTGCTCGTCACGCCGCTTTCCATTTTTGCAGCCGGCGCCATTGCCAAGCTTTCCAATAAAAGCTTTACGGCCCAGCAGCGTATTCAGGGTCAACTGGGCGGTCATATCGAGGAGTATGTGGGTGAGCAAAAGCTCGTGGACGCCTTTGCCTACGGCCCGCACGCTCAACAGCGCTTCGACGCGCTCAACGCCGAGCTCTACACCGCGGGCGAGCGCGCGCAGTTTATGGGCTCGCTCTCTAACCCCGGTACGCGCTTTATCAACAACATCATCTATGCTGTGGTCGCCGTGATCGGCTGCGTGGGCGTGATCACAGGCGTGCCGGCGGCGCTTACGGTAGGCGGCGTGCAGATCTTCCTGTCCTACGCCAACCAGTACACCAAGCCGTTCAACGAGGTCACGAACGTCATCACGCAGATCCAGACGGCATATGCCTCGGCGCGACGGATGTTTGCGCTGCTCGACGCTCGCGAGCAGGAGCCCGACGCTGTGGATGCCATTGAGCTCACCATCCCGCAGGGCGAGGTTTCGTTTGAGCATGTGGACTTTAGCTATGTGCCCGACCGCAAGCTGCTGCAGGACATTTGCATTGACGCCAAACCCGGCATGCGCTTTGCCCTGGTCGGTCCCACGGGTTGCGGCAAGACGACGCTCATCAACCTGCTGCTGCGTTTTTACGATATCGATGCCGGACGCATCATGGTCGATGGCCGCTCCTCGCGTGACTACACACGGGCGAGCCTGCGCCACGCCTTTGGCATGGTGCTGCAGGATACGTGGCTGTTCGAGGGCACGGTGGCCGAAAACATTGCCTACGGTTGCCCCGATGCCACGCGCGAGCAGATTGTCGAGGCCGCCAAGCGCGCTCATGCGCACAAGTTTATCGTGCAGCTGCCCGACGGCTACGATACGGTCATCGGCGAGGACGGCGGCACGTTTAGCCAGGGCCAAAAACAGCTGCTGTGCATCGCTCGCGTCATGCTCACCGACCCGGCGATCTTGCTGCTGGACGAGGCGACCTCGAGCATCGATACCCGCACCGAGCTGCAGGTCCAGGCGGCATTCGACGAGCTTATGGCAGGTCGCACAAGCTTTGTCGTGGCGCACCGCCTGAGCACCATCCGCAACGCCGACTGCATTCTGGTGATGCGCGACGGCGAGATTATCGAGCGCGGCACGCACGACGAGCTGCTAGCGGCAGGTGGCTTCTACGCCGAACTCTACCGCAGCCAATTCGCCCAGTGAGCAAGCCCGTGGGGCAAATTAATCAATCGACAGACGGTGGTTTACATCTGTCACGTTAGTACTAAGATATTCATCTAACAAATTGCATTAATGGCTCGAGTTTCGGGGGAAACGAGGCAACGTGACTATGACATGCTCTATGGTGGTCAACAGCAAGAGCGGTAATACCAGGATGGTTTCGGGCGCGATCAAGCGCGCCTTGCAGGCTGCAGGCGTCGAGTTTATCCATGCCGCCGCGCTGAGCGATGATGCAGATCCGGAGCAGGTCGCGCACGAGGCAGAGGGTGCCTGCGCTGCCGATACGGTGCTTGTCGGTTTTTGGTGCGACAAGGGTGCCTGCACGCCCTCGGTGGCGGCGTTGCTCTCCGCCTTGCACGGCAAGCGCGTCTTTTTGTTTGGCACCTGCGGCTTCGGCGCGAGCAAGGACTACTTTAAGCAGATTATCGATCGCGTTTCGTCCAATTTGGCCGAGGATGCCGAGCTTGCGGGCTGGGCGATGTGCCAGGGCAAGATGGGTCCCGCAGTCAAGCAGCGCTACGAGGCAATGCTCGAGCAAGATCCCGACAATGCTCGCTTTAAGATGCTGCTCGACAACTGGGTTGCCGCAAAGGACCATCCCACCAAGGAGGACCTGGACAACATGGCCGCAGCCGCCAAGAAGGCCGTGCTGGGCGAGTAGATAATCGCCGTCGCGCGCTCGAAATAATACAAACGTGAAAGCCTCGAAATTCTCGAGGCTTTTTTCTTAACACGGGGGTGCGCCGTGGCAAGCGTCTGGGGCGACATTTTCCATCATCCGGACGATGAGTCGGTTTTGGAAGATACGATCTCCTGTATCAGCTGGATGTATAGGCAGATGGAGTACGGCTACAAAACGTACCCGGGCTTCTTTACGCACCATTCGATGGGATTCATGTAGTAAGACGCCGCCGGGCGGGCGCCACGTTGCAGAACTTAGGCCTAGCAGGTGGCTGATAATTCCATACCCAAATGTATCCAGAGTGGGATGGGCTTTCCGGATGGGCGGGGTTGCGGAAGCCGTGTCCCGGAATTTGCCTTTGGAATGGGATGTGGTTTCCGGTTGAGGGGTCTAGCGGAAAGCGCGACCCGGAATTTGCGGCCGAAGTGGGATGTGGCTTCCCAACGGGGCCGCAAGCGGAAACCACATCCCACCTCGCAAGCGAATTCTAGGACACGGTTTCCAGCGGGTTATGGGCTGCGAACTAGATGGGGCAGCCATGAAACTCAGATAGGGGGGTTAAAAACAAATGGTACATCCGGCAGTTAATTTTAATGTGGGGGGGGGTACGATTCTTTTGGTTGCGCAAAATATCGGACCTCCTATTGAGGAATTGAGTAGCGGGTCGATCACAGGTATTGGATAAAGCAGGTCATTTTGGGGATAAATGACCGCTTACGCCAAAATTAGTAGCATTAGGCGATGAGATATTGATAAAACTGTAGGACATCACTATGTTTTCTTAATAAGAAGAGATTCCAAATTGGCTTATTTCGGACTCACTTTTCAATCGCCTTGCGGTTCCTGTTGAAACTTGCTGACCTTTGGATGGGTCGAATAAGGCCTCGATGGGGATGAATTAATCATTATGGCGGCGCGCGGACTCAAACGATTTATTGCACTTCTGAGCAGCTTGGCGCTCGCGCTCGTCATGGCCATTGCCGTTGTTTCTTTTGTTCCTCGCGCATTTGGATACATGTCCTTTGCTGTGCTTTCGGGCTCTATGGAGCCCGAGCTTCCCGTTGGCTCCATGGTGTTTGTTCGCCAGGTTGAGCCATCGGATATTGCCGTGGGCGACAATGCAACTTTTTACCGATCGGACGGCGCCGTAGTGACCCACCAGGTGTACGAGATCGACCCTGTGGCTCAGATGATCGGCACGCAGGGAATTGCGAACAAAAATGTAGACGGAAGCATCATGCACGACGCCGAGCAGACGCCTTTTTCACGCGTGATCGGCGTCGTTTCTTTTTGTGTCCCTTACCTGGGCTTCGTTAACGCATATTGCACGACGATGCCCGGTTTGCTTGTTGTGGTGGCCGTTCTGGCGCTGCTGGTCGCGGCGTCGATAGTGCTCGATCGGATGGTTCCCGACGAGCCTGCGGGCAAGCATACCCGCGCGCATGTGAGAGAGCGGCGTTCATAGCAGCAGGGAGAGGTGTCGGCGGCGGCAAGGGCCGTTGCCGGGGAAGTCGATTTTCGAAAGGAAGAGGACGATGGAAAACAAGAAGAAAAAGCGCTACGGCATCGTTGCCGCCCTGCTGCTGCTGGTACTGGCTGCCGGCGTAGGCACCTGGGCATGGCTGCAGGCAACCGATCAGGTGACGAATGAGTTCACGGTTGGCAGCATCGGCAAGCCCGAAGTGAAGCCCGACCCCGATCATCCGGACAAGCCCGGCACTGATCCCACGGACCCCTCAGTGGATGGTTATCTGTTTGAGACCAAGTGGGTGAAGGACTCCAAGATGATTCCCAACACCGACATCAATAAGAACCCCAACGTCGGTATCGGTAAGGACTCTGATAAGTCCTATGTGTTCATCTACGTGAAGAACGCCATCGTGAAGGACGGTGAAGGCGCGCTTGCCAAGACCCCGTACTTCAATCTTAAAAATGGCTGGGAGCCGGTTGCTGCTGACCAGGTGAAGACCAACGGTAACGAAGGCCAGTACGTGAGCGGTCTGTTCATGTATACCGCTGGCGGAACCGGCACTCCTGCAGCGCTTACCCCCGCTGACGGCAAGGCTGCTTACACCGGTGAGCTGTTCGGTACCGTGCATATCCCGGCTGCGATGAACAGCGCGGATGTCGTTGATAATCCTGCTATGACGGTCTCCTGCTACATCTTCGGCGCTGACCAGGGTGGTGCCCAGAACGCCATCGCGCAGGCCAAGGAATGGGCTAAGACTCAGGCTTAATCCCTCCCCACCGAGATCCCGGTCCGCTCCCACCCCTATATTCGGGCCGGGATCTCGGTCCCCCTTTATTGACGATTGGCGAACGCAATGCTCAACAATCTTTCCGACAATCAGAAACGCACCTTGGCGCTTGCCGCGATGGCGCTGTTGGCCCTGGCGTGCCTGTGCGGCACGCTGGCTTTTACCGTTGATATGGTTCCGGCGAACAACGTCCTATCGTTTGGCAGCGTGAAAGTACGAGTCTGCGAATACACCCTAAACGAGCGGGGCGAGGAGATTCCGTTTGAGGCCAACGAGCACGGGGACTATCCCGACACCAAGGCCGGGGGCTCTGACATCAGCCGCATTGTGCGCGTGGAGAACGCCGGCGCGCAGCCTGAGTACGTTCGCGCTCGTCTGCGTATGACATCGGTGGCACCCGACGGTTCGAGTGCGGACGCCTCGGGCAACGTTGCCTTTAACGTGAACGCGGGCGAGGGGTCCCCGTGGATCGATGACGGCGATGGGTGGTACTACTACCGCGGATTGGCCGGGCGTGGCGGCACGCTCGACCCCGGCGCCATGACGGAGAGCCTCATGGACTCGCTGCGCTTTGTGGGCGACTACCACGATGCCGCACGCGGCGGCTCATTCAGGCTCGATATCGATGTTCAGGCCGTGCAGGCCAAAAACCAGCAGGAAAGCGATACCGTCCTCGACGTACTCGACGTCGTGGGTTGGCCGGAGGCGAACTAGCCTATGAAGATCAAGAACAGGAACCGAGGTGTGCTGAGCAGGCTGATTGCCGTCGCGGCGATTGCCTTTTGCTGCGTTATGGCGCTGCCGATGGCAGCACGTGCCGAGGATGTGCCCGAGGGCAAAACGGAATTCCATATCACAAACGAGGCTGACTTTATATCGTGCGTGGCACTTTCGCGTCTGCGCGACACGTCGCAGTGGCACGTTTATCTCGATAACGACATTGAGCTCGACAGCGACGACATGAAAGCCATCGTTGCAAACACCGTTAAGCATCTGTCGTTTGGCAATAAGGAGCATCCGTTTAAGGGCGTGTTCGATGGTCAAAACCACACCGTTGGGGGCCTGAACTACGATAAAGACGCTTTTGACCCCGAGCGCGATACGGGATTTTTTGCCGAGACCAACGGTGCCACCATCAAAAACTTCCTGGTCAAGGATGCCAACGTGTGGGCGGACTTCCGCGGCGGCATTATCGTGGGCAAGGCCGTCAATACGCGCTTCGAAAACGTTATGGTCATGGAGAGCACGCTGCACGTGACCTGCGCCAACAATGCTCTCAACCTCATTACCAACGCAGGCTTTGAGGGCGGTCTCATCGCCGGCGAGCTCGACGGCTGCACCCTCTACAACTGCGAGGTCCGTGGCGGCCGTGCCGTCAACAATACGACCTCGGGCGTGCAGGCGCTCGGCGGTGAGGGTCTGTATATGGCGGCGTTTGCCGGCTACGTTAAGAACTCGACTGTCGAGTACTGTCGCGTGACGCCGACGCGTAAGGACGACGGCTCGATTGCCGAGAAGGGCATGACCGACGTCACCAATAAGTACGACGTGGCCATTGGCGCCCTGGGCGGTAACAACGTGTACGCCTCGGGTTTTGTGGGCTGCATGGCGGGCGGGGCCAAGATTATCGACTGCTTCTCGACGGCGCAGTGCTACAGCTATGCCGCGTCATATGTGGGCGTCGTCGCCGTGACACGCGCGTGGACGGGCGGCCTGGCGGGCCGTATTTTGACCGAAGAGGGCAACGAGCTTGTTCGCAGCCATTTTGCGGGCGATTTGAGTTCGCGTCAGTACAACCCCATCGCCGTAATCCCCATCATTCAAAACGATGTGAACCTGGGCGGTATTGGCGCGCGCGCCAACAAGGACGATGCTACGGTTACCGAGTGCTACTTTAAGCCGAGCGTGAGCATGAAAGGCAATAGCCAGGGCAACCCTGCCAAAAAGAAAATCCCCTCGTTTGGCGGCGACGGCACCACCAAGGGCGATGGCTATGGTCCGTGGGACGATGAGCGTTATATCATGCGTGAGCTGTGGGAAGAGCACGACTACGATTTTTGTGCCGGCACCATGCGCTCGACTGCTAACGACGAAGCTCTGGGTGGCACGCACGCCAATGAGTGGGCGATGGACTACAAGCTGAATATTCCCGTGCATGGACAGAGCGTCAAGGCGACGACTGATTTTCCCGGTGCGGGCACCGCGACCATCGAGGCAACCAAGCTTGGTATTGATCAGGCGACCTCGGACCCCTACACCTTTGCCGTGAGCGCTGTGCTAGCGGGAACGGCTCAGGGCCTGGCCCAGGGCGATACGTCGGTAACGTTTAAGCAAGAAACCTCCGCAAAGCCTGAAGGCCTGACCGAGGCGAACGGTGGATACCGCTTTATGGGCTGGTTCCGCGAGCCCAAGGTCAACGTGAACCACATCGAGGCCGATAACAGCTGGTTTGACGGCAAGACCGATGCCGATGCCGTGACTGCCGGCAAACAGGTCAAGAAGAGTGAGGCGCACGAGCATACGTCGACCTATACCGCCGATAATGCCAAGGGGGTCGACGGTTTTAAGGGCAACGACCTGTTTATCGCTTCGTACGAGGCGCAGGTGCTGTTCTATAACGTTAAGGGCGAGACGCTTGATTGGAAAACCGGTGCTGCGCACGACAAGTCGACGGATTGGTACCGTTATGGTGTCGGTTTAACGCCGGCTGCCCCTGCGGACCGCGGTACTCTGTCTGCTAGCGCCACCTTTATCGGCTGGACGACGCAGCCGAGCGACGAGGCTGGGATGAACGGCGCCTATGCGGCCATTACCTCGCCTGGGCTTGCCGAGCTAAAAAACGCCGGTGCGTTCTATCCTGCCGGCACCGAGATCACTGTGCTTGGCCCTACCGATTTTTATCCGGTGTACAGCGACTATGTGTCGAACATCATGACGGAGTTCGAAGGCCACGAGCGGGACGCAACCGACGATAAGACTCGGCGCGACGGTGTGGGCAAAACTGTCGTTAAGGTTGAGACTGCCGAGGACGGCACCGGTGTGTACACGGTGCAGGTGTGGGGCGTGGACAACAAGCCTTTATCTGAGGGCGGTGCGCTGCCCGACGGCTACCGCTTCCTGGGTTGGTATGAAAACAAGCAGGCCGCCGATGGGTCCACGGTTGAGGTCCGCGTAAGCCGCGACCCCAGCTATAAGCTTCCCGCCAGCGTCGATCTGACCGTCCAGCATACCTATACGGCGCGCTTTGAGTACCGCGTGGATTATTACGTCCGGGCTTATACCAACCAAGAGTTTACGGAAAGCACGAAACTTTGTTCCGTTTGGAATCGGTATCAAACGCCCTTTGAGGAAAACGTCGGTAGTACCTTCGTGCGTGAAAACGTCGTTCACTGGGGTCCGGAGCATGTTGACCACGGTATAAGGGATAGGTACGACAAAAAATGCGATTCGCGCTATTCGTCAGAGACCCTTGTCGTAGGGCCCTTCAATGCTTATTCACATAATGTTAAAAACGATACAGGCTCTGATACCAAGAAAGACCTATTTGCCGATACCGATTTTCCAGGCGCCGCGACGTTGAGCGATGAATGGACTTCCGTTTCGCTGAACGTTTCGATTTCTCCGGTAAGCGATCGGTATCATTTGAATTTCTGGACGCTTGAGCGCGGCAATAGCTGCTGGACGTATGTGAATAATCCCATCGAAAGCACGATGCTGTATCTCAATACGAAGTATTACGTTCGCGCGATGATTACCACGGATGTTAACTTCTACAACAAGGACAACACAATCCTGAAGGCCGCTACGCGTCGTTACGAAAGCAACCTGCTGCAAAATAAGGTGAATGGATCAGACCCTACGTACACGTATTACTACCCGCACGTGAACACTTCGGTTGAGGCAACAGGGGACCCGCAGGATGAGCCAACTGGTTCTTACGAAAGCCCCTTGACCCTTGAGTCTTCGCCGACTGATGCCGAGATGGCGGTGCCGGGTTATAAGTTCCTGGGCTGGATTTCGACCGCCGAGGTCCAGAAAGACTCTGCCGTCTGGGACTATATCTACGATGTCAAGGGCGATTCCTTTACTACGTCTGATCCGGACAAGGCCAAGCCGTATCTAGCGACAAAAGAGTCCGTGGTCACGCGGTGTCAGGATGCGTATCCCGTGTACGTAAAGTACGACGTCAACTACACAACGAATCTGCATCGCGCCGGTTTTGAGGGTACTTCCGAGGTAAATGTCCCTAAGTGTGACATCACTCCCACTCTCAATGCGGACACCAATCCTGCCACGGCAACGGTGATTCCTGATATCGAAACGACGGTATACAAGTCCGGCGGCGAGTTATACAAGCTGAATAAGGTCGAAATCGAACTCCCGAACGGTGAGGTTAAGGAGCTCGAATCTGACGGCAATAACTCGTATACCTATCCCGTGGAGCCCGGCAAGCCCTATACGTTTGTGGCCTACTACACGCCCATCGCGGTGGTGTATCACCTGAACGATACCGATATCGATGGCAAACTCGCGCAGGAGGACGATACGCTCGGCAGTCTTAAGGGCGGCATGCCACTGCCTACGTATAACGTCGGCGATATCGATGCTGCAACGGGTGCATACAATACCTTCGTGGGCTGGACGGAAGTTAAGCCGGTAACTGGCAGCGGTTATATCGTTTGGTCGGACGGCGTTTCCATGGTGAATAAAAACACGGTGGTCAACGCCCCCATGGAGCTGTACCCGGTCTACCGTGCGAGCGCGGTAAAGGTCCAATCGAATATCGATAACAATCTGGATAACCCCGATTCCGTGCGTTCTCTTTCGCGCACCGACTCGGGCGATCAAATATCGCTGGAAGTAAGAGCTACAGCTGAGGTTGTCGGCAAGGATGGCACCAAGTACGACTTTGTCGGCTGGTCGCGTGACTATGAATCCGATAGTAAATACACTCTGATGACCGAAGACGATAAGTATCTCCTCGAGGGTAGTGAACCCTTTAAGGGCGAGACGTATACTGCGGTGTACAAGATTGCGCCGTATAAGGTGCGCTATCACGGTGTCGATGGGTCGATCCTCTTTACGGCGACGGTTGACTCGGGCGACGAGCGTGCACAGGACGGCAAGCCTGGCTTTGTCTACACGGTCGATGTTCCCAAAATGGACGAGAGCGGCAACCCAGTCTATAACGAAAAGGGTGAACCCGTCACGGAGTCAAAGGAAGTGGCCATCGATGATGGAGCCTACTCCGCAATCAACGTGTCCCTGGGCGAGCGAGCGGATAGCAGCTTGAAGGAGCTATTCTTGGAGTGGCAGTGGGTTAATGGCGACAAAGCTGTAGCGTGGAGCGACTTCAAGGGTAATCCGGTTAAGACCAACATGGATTTGTACCCGGTGACGTATAAGGTCGTCGCTAACGACACGTCGGACGCTGCGAGCCCTAAGAATGTGACCGGTCAGCTCAAGTTGCTGTTTAATCCAAATGACGCGAACACGGTGGACGACAAGAGCGATAAGGCGCCGTTCAAGGCTTGCTTTGCAAAGCCATTCGTGGGCACGCAACTGACGGTGCACGTTGACCGCGTTGGCTATGGCCTTTCTGGCCAGACTCCTACGCCTGTCAACGGGAAGTATGTATCGCTTTACAGCTCGGGTTCGGGCGAGGGCTCGTTTGAGCTGACGAACCGTTTGGACTACAAGCTCACGGGCGACGACACTCAGGGCGATGGAAATGCGGTGTTCGATTTCGCCGCTACGCATACGCTCAAGATCGTCAAGCAAACCCAGGATAGCTGGGCGAAGGGCAAGACGTTCCGCTTCAAGGTTTCCCGGGCCGACATGGACGGCAACGCCTTGGATGAGCGTACGGTTGAGGTAACGGTGTCATCGGATGCGCAGCTGAAGGACGGTTCCGCCTGGTACTCCGGCGCTATCGAGCTTGCGGTCCCGGCGGGTATCTACACCGTCGAGGAGGACTCAGCGTGGGCATGGCGCTACAGCAGCCAAATCGGCGTCCCTGGCAAGCAGCCGGGCGATAAGGCGCAGGCGACTATCTCCGCTGCATCGAGCGCGAACGATGCCACGTTCACCTGCACGAACACGCGTGTGAACGACAAATGGATCGACGGCAGCGATCGTGCCCATAACGTTTGGAGCAACGGCAACGTAGCAAAGAAGGAGGATTAGCATGTCCAAGCGCAAGCGCATCATCGCCTTGCTGGTGGGGGTTATCCTCCTGGCCGGTACGGCAGGCACGCTGGCCTGGCTTTCGGTTACGGGCGTGCTGGTCAACCAGTTCGGCATCGGATCGGTGACGCCATCGGTTCAGGAAACGCTCAACGGCAAAGTGAAAAGCGATGTCAAGGCGAAGAACACGGGTACTGCGCCCGCCTATATTCGTGCTGCAGTGGATATCTACTGGCAAGATGCGACGAGCGGCGCTCGCCTGTGGGATGAGCCGCAAGCTGGCTCGAACTACGAGATTATGTGGAGCGTGGCTGATGCCTCGGGCGCGAACTCGGCTTCTAGCTGGGTTAAGTCGAGCGACGGGTTCTATTACTGGACGTCGCCCGTTGCTCCCGGCGATGAAACCGGCATGCTCATTAATAGAGTAACCGAGCTCAAGACAACCGAAGGTCGCGATCTTGTCGTGGATATCTCCACTCAGGCGGTCCAGGCGACGCCCGATGAGGCCGTGCACGATGCATGGGGTTGCACGGTCAAGAATGGCGTGCTGGTGCCGCCGCATGGAGGTGCGTAAGTATGGCGTTCCCAATTCGCAAAGGTGTTGCGCACTCCTTGCGTTGCATGGTCGCGGTCATTTTCTGCATGGTCGCGATCGCCGTTCCTGCCCGTGCATTTGCTGATACTCCCGCGATTGTCTATGACGGAAATGCGCGTCAGCTGACGGTCTCGGGGGAGACGGGCGCCTCGGGGGAGCCCGACCTGTTTCCCGCCTTTAAAGATCTAATGCCCGGCGATGTGCGCGAGCAACAGATTGAGGTTCGTGCCACGGGTGTAAAGTCCCAGGTACGCGTGTTTGTGCGGGCCGTTGTCGATCACGAGACGGCACACCTCCTGTCGCCCATCACCTTAACGGCGTCGGCGGGCGATGCGTCTGCCGGTTGGCTTCAGACGGGAACGCCGGGCAGTGTGTTTGCTTACCCCACGCAGGTCGCAACGTTTACGAGCGATGGCAGCACGGTGCTCAATTTGCAACTAAGTGTCCCGACGTCGGTGGGCAACGAGCTTGCCGACGCAGGCAAGACCATCCGCTGGGAAATCACCGCCGAGGACGATGGCGAGAAGATTCCCGTACAACCTGCTGACAGTAAGAGCCCCGGTCTGTTTTGCCTGGCGGCAACCGGCGACAGCACGCTCGCATGGCTTTTGATGCTGCTAACGCTAGCGATTATCGCTTTCATGGCTGCGCGGTTTTTGTCCCGGAGGGATAAGCGCTAGGTCCATCTTCTAAACGCAACGCCCGGGAGGGCGCCCCTTTATTGATGGAAGGCCTAATAAGCTGATAGTTCCATGCCCCGATGCGTTCAGAGTGGGACGGGCTTTCCGGATGGGCGGGGTTTTGGAAAGTCCATCCCGGTATTCGGTCGAGAAATGGGACACGGTTTCCGGTTGAGGGCTCTGGTGGAAAATGCGACCCGGAATTTGTGATCGAAGTGGGATGCGGTTTCCCATCGGTGTCACAAGCGGAAACCGCGTCCCACTCCAGACGTGAATTCTGGGATGCAGTTTCCGCGATGCACATGACAGGCCACGCTTCAGCTAGGAGGCAAGCGCGCTCCCTCATCAGCCCACTCAACCCGCAGCAGGTGAGGGGCGGCGGCAGGCGGTAGCACGGGAAAGGTTCATCGCGAGTTCCGCACGCAAAGGAGGCCACTTAATGTGGCCTCCGTCTTGCGCAGGACTGTCCGAGCAGGGAACCTTATATGCCTCCGCCCGGACAGGCGTTTCAGTTATGAACTCGCAGCTAGTCGCTATTTGATCTTGGTCGTGCCCGGCGCCAGGTTGGGGTCGGTCTCGTTGGCCTCGGTCTGGAAGTGCTCCGTATAGACGTTCTTGCCGTCGCGGAACATCTCGTAGTATTGCATCTTGGCGTAATCCTCGCGTGCCTTGGTGGCGGCTGCTGCGGCGGCGTCGTCACCGGTGACGTTGGAGGAGAGCGCCCAGCGCAGGCTGGCGTCCTCGTAGCCCACGGAGTTGATAGCGAGCAGCGACTCGCGCAGCGTCATATGCGCCTTCTGGTAGTCGGTCAGCGGTGCGCCGATCAGCTGCATAAGCTGCGTGGACAGATAGTTGGTGGACAGGTCGTCGACCTCGCTTGTCTGGTCGCAGCCGGCAACGTCGTAGTTGGCCCAAATGATGTAGTCGGTCTGCCACAAGCGCTCCTGGTGGGTGGCGTCATCCTCGTCGGTAAACCACTTGTCGTTGAACTTGGACGGGAAGAACGGCTGATGGTCGCCCCAGAACACCACGACCACCTTGCGATCGAGTTTGTTCAGGGCGTTGAGGAAGTAGCGCAGCGCCTGGTCGGACTGCTCAATGCACGAGACGTACTCGTCGACATCGGACAACGTGCCGTCCTCGACAGTCTTGGCGTCCAGGTCGGTCGTGTCGATGTTCAGGTGCATCTGCTTATCTGCCGGCAGTAGACCCGTATCGTAGCCCGAGTGGTTCTGCATGGTCACGTCGAAGATAAACTGCGGATCGGCGTTCTGGTCGAGCAGCTCAAGAATCTTGTCGTAGGTAGCCTGGTCGGTCACCATACCGCGCAGGGTGTCGGCGCCCTGGAAATCGTTGATAGACAGGAACTGGTCAAAGCCAAAGTCCTTGTAGACGTTCTCGCGGTTCCAGTTGGTCGCGTGGTTGGGGTGCATGGCCGTGGTGGAATAGCCGAGCGATTTGAATTGCTCTGCCAGGTTCCCGGTCGTTTCCATGTTGTAGATGGTGTAGGGGTACACGCCCGAGCCCAGGTTGGCCATGGAGTTGCCGGTCATAAACTCAAACTCGGTATTGGCGGTGCCGCCGCCGTAGGCGCTCACGTAGAGCTTACCGCGGCTGAGGCAGTTGGGCAGGTTCTTAAAGTACTGCGGGCCCTCGTAGCCGGCGCGCATATTCTGGTAGATCGACAGATCCGAGAAGGTCTCGTTCATGATGGCGATGACCGTGGGCTTCTCGCTGTCGAACTGCTCCTTTGCGGCGGCGCGCTCGTCGCTCTTGGCCGCGTCGGACTTGTCGTAGGCCTTGGCGTACTTTTTGAGCGTGGCCTTGGCATCGTCGACGGAGTAGTCGGCGGGTTTGGGCGGCTTGATGGACTGCGCTGCGCTAATGAAAGCGGGCAGGTAGCCCTCGCGCCAGTAGCTCTCGAGCGGGCGCCAGGTGTAGACGGTGATGCCGAGGGTGTTGTAGTAGTCGATAAGCGTGACGTGCGCGGTCACGCCGCCCAGGCACAGCACGGCGACGAGCAGGTTGGTGAGCAGCATGCGCTTGGCGTTGGCGGCGCCCTTCTGACGGTGCGGTGCCACCAGGCCGGCGTACTCGCATAGCAGCATGGCGATGGCGGTAAAGCCCATGGACAGCACGCAGAACAGTGAGATCGAGAAGGTGTAGCCGGTGCCGGCGACCGCGGCGGCGGTGGAGATGGCCGAAAGGTCGCCCGGCTGGATGGGCATGGATTTAAACGTGATGACGAAGAACTCGGCAATGCCCAGGACAAAGAGGGCAAAGGCCAGGACCGCGGGAGCTGCGCCGTGGCGCTGGAACAGGAAGAACAGGCCGACCATGAGCGTGGTGATGATGGCCCACTCGAGCAGGATGCACAGGGGGTAGACCCAGGTAAAGTCGTGGTTGGACGAGACCTCCATGCCCAGCAGCGCAAAGACGCCGGCGAGCAGCAGGCACAAGACGGCGGCGACGAGCGGTTTGCCCACAAAGGCGCCGCGCAGGCGGGCGAGCTTGCCGGTGGGGGCGGGGGCGTCGGGCCCGGCGAACGCAAAGACGCGCGGGGCGATGCGGTCGCGGGCGATGCTGGCCCAAGCGCAGCCGGTGAGGATGGCGTTGGTCAGGATGAGCATTACGAAGGCGAGCGGCTCGTTTTGCGCGACGAGGCCAATGGCGCTCCAAATGGTCAAAAAGAGCTGGAACAGGCCGAAGGCGACGCTCCACCCAAGAGCGCTTTTGGCAACGGTGCCCGACTGAGCGCGAATGGCCTTGGCCTCGCGCAAAACAAGGTAGACGGTCGCCGCAAGACCGACGAGCGAGATGGCGGCAGCGAACATGCTGAGACTCCTCACAAACTTAAAACCTACGAAAGCGGGGGTTTACCCGATTGTTACCAAGATATGCGCTGCAATTGGTGGCTGCGCACAACAACCAGCCATATTAACGCGCACGTGTGGCGGTGTGGCGCAATGTAGTGGCGACCTGCGCGATAATGGACGGGAATTACACGGAAACGTAAAGGCTTCTTAAAGAAATGGCAGGGATGAGGCTATGAGCGAGCAGGTTTGCACCAAGGCTGTGGATACGCACGGCTATCCGGTCGAGACTACGGGCAACGTGGTGCTGGACATCTTGGAGCATCGCTCGTCTACGCGTGCCTTTGCGCGTGATGACGACGACCGCCCCGTGGCGGTGACCGACGAGCAGCGTGCGGCGATCCTGCATGCGGCGAGTCGCGCGCCGTCGGCGGGCGCCATGATGATGTATTCCATCGTAAGCATTCGCGAGCAGGCTACGCTGGACCGTCTGGCCGACCTGTGCGACCACCAGCCCATGATCGCCAAGGCGCCCTGGGCACTAATATTTGTGGTCGATTATGCCAAGTGGATCGATCTGTTTGAGCACGTGGGCTGCTTTGAGCCCGAGTTTGTCGAGCGCACGGGCAAGGCGCCCCGCCGCGCGCCGGGTTTGGGCGACTTTGCCATCGCGGCCCAGGACGCCGTGATCGCTGCGCAAAACGCCGTGGTTGCCGCCGAGGCCCTGGGCCTGGGGAGCTGCTACATTGGCGACATCGTGGAGAACGCCGAGGAAGTTGCCGAGCTGCTCGATCTGCCGCCCTATACCATGCCGCTGTCGATGCTCATCATCGGCACGCCCCGTAAGGAGCGCCCGGCGATCGCGCATCCCGTGGTGAACCTGGTGCACGAGGAGCGCTATCGCCGCGCCGATGCCGCGACCATGGATGCGCAGGTGGCCGAGATGGACGCGATGTTCCGTCCGCATGCCCGCGAGGTGGGCGAGCGCGTGGTGGATATCTACACCCGCAAACACACTAGTCCCTTTATGGCCGAGATGAGCCGCTCCATGGAGTGGTGGTTCAAAAACTGGCTCGGAAAATGACGAATGTGACAAGGGGACGGTCCCTTTGTCACATTCCATATCGCCGCGGTAGCCTAAAGACTGTATAAATCTTTATCTAGCTGGGAAAACAGTGCATTAAAACATGGGCCGATTACCTATAATCCCTTCGAACGTTAAAGTTGGGAGGAAACCGGCTTATGGAACAAAAGGCCAAGGAGGCAGCCTCGCACGCTGCGATTCCTGTGAGCATCTCGGCGATGCTCGTCACGCTGGGCGTGGTGTACGGCGATATCGGCACCAGCCCTATGTATGTAACCAAGGCGCTCGTTGCCGGCAACGGCGGCATCGGAAGTGTGACGGAGGAGTTCGTGCTTGGCGCGCTCTCCCTTGTCGTGTGGACGGTCACGCTGCTGACCACCATCAAGTATGTGCTCATCTCGCTGCGCGCCGATAACCATGGTGAGGGCGGCATCTTTGCCCTGTACAGCCTGGTCAAGCGCTGCGGCAAGTGGCTTATCATCCCCGCCATGCTGGGTGGCGCCGCGCTGCTCGCCGACGGCATCCTGACGCCGGCCGTTACCGTTACCACGGCCATCGAGGGCCTGCGCACCATCCCGGCGGTCCATGCCGTGCTGGGCGATGACCAGGGCCGCGTCGTCGCCATTACGCTCGCCATCATCATCGCGCTCTTCTTGGTACAGCGCATCGGTACGGCCAAGATCGGTCACGCCTTTGGCCCCATCATGACGCTGTGGTTTCTGTTCCTGGGCGGTACGGGTCTGTTCTTTGTCTTCCAACACCCCGCCGTGCTGCTGTGCCTCAACCCGGTGCGCGGCATCGCCTTTTTGCTAAGCCCCAACAACCACGCGGGCATCATGATTCTGGGCAGCTGCTTCCTCGCCACCACCGGTGCCGAGGCGCTCTACTCCGACATGGGCCACGTCGGCCGCGGCAACATCTACGCCACCTGGCCGTTCGTTAAGTGCTGCTTGCTGCTTTCCTATATGGGCCAGGGTGCTTGGCTTATGAACAACGCTGCCAACCCCGAGCTCATGGGCATTGCCGACCTCAATCCGTTCTACCAGATGCTCGCCCCGGGCCTGCGCCCGTTTGCCGTCGGCCTTTCCACCATCGCGGCCATCATCGCCTCGCAGGCGCTCATCACCGGCGCATTCTCGCTGGTGTCCGAGGCCAGCCGCCTGGACCTTATGCCGCACATGCAGGTCTTCTACCCTGCCGAGACCAAGGGCCAGCTCTACATCCCCATGGTCAACAACGTCATGCTTGTCGGCTGCGTCATCGTGGTGCTGCTGTTCCAGAACTCGGCGCATATGGAAGCCGCCTACGGCCTTGCCATTACGCTGACTATGATGTGCACCACGCTGCTGCTCTTCTTCTACCTGCACGAGGAGCGCAAGCTCAAGGTTACTCCGTGGATCTTCGCTGCCTTCTTCCTTTTGCTCGAAGGCTTCTTCTTCGTAAGCTCGCTCACCAAGTTCTTCCACGGCGGCTACTTCACCATCCTCATGGCTGCACTCATCATGGGCATTATGGTGTGCTGGTACAACGGCACGGCGGTCGAGCAGCGCCAGTTTACGCTGCTGCCGCTGCGCAGCTACCTGCCGCAGCTCAAGCGCCTGCGTGACGACGACCGTTACGAGCGCATGAGCGACAACGTCGTGTACCTGACCAAGGACGCCCATACCGACTACATCGACCGCGATATCGTCTATTCGATCTTGGACAAGCATCCCAAGCGCGCCCGCGCCTGGTGGTTTGTGAATGTCGAGACCATGGACGAACCGCACACCTTTGCCTATTCGGTCGAGACGTTCGGCACCGACTACGTGTTCCGCGTGCATCTGTACCTGGGCTACAAGATCAACCAGCGCGTCAATGCCTACCTGCGTCAGGTTGTTCAGGACCTGGCTGCCACCGGCGAGCTGCCGCCGCAGACGCATGACTACTCGGTCTACAAGGATCCGGGTAACATCGGTACGTTCAAGTTCGTCCTGATCCGTAAGCTTCTGGCGCCCGAAAGCGATGTGGAGCCCAGCGAGCGTACGGCCATCACGCTCAAGTACATCATTCGCCGCGCCGCCGGCACGCCTGCACGCTGGTACGGCCTGGAGAACTCCAACGTGAGCTTTGAGTACGTGCCGCTGTTCACCAAGTTCAAGGCCGTGAACAAGATGCAGCGCCTGGCTCCCAACGAGCGGCCGTAGACGTCGGCGGCTACACGGAGTTGGTTTTTGATGGATAAGCATGAGGCCGGGGAGGTAAACATGGATACAAAGGCGCTCGATGGCCGTGAGGCGGTGGTCGAAATGATGCGTGAGGCGCGTGTCGACGCTGCCGAAGATCGGTTCTTTACGAATCGGGCCAACATGGACATGGCCGATCGCGTAATTTCGATCGTGGCACTGGTATTTGGAGCGGTGTGCGTGTGTGCCCTGCTCGCGCACGTGCTGTTTGTCTAGCGACTGCCGGTCGTAGAAGGCTTTACACTTAGAACCACCACGAGGGAAAACCACCACAAAGGTGCCTGTGAACTGCGCCCCGAAACTTGGACTGAATAAATAGCGACTACGCCGCAAGGGCCCGGTTCCGGAACTCCTCCGGCGTCAGGCCCTTCAATCTTACCTGCCTGCGCCGCGTGTTCCAATGGGCTATGTACTCCTCCAGGTCGCGCTTGAAGTCCTCGAAGCTGCCCCACTCCCTGCCGCGGAGAACTCGTCCTTCACGTGGCCGAAGAGCTGCTCGGTGGCGGCGTTGTCGATGCAGTTCCCCTTGCGCGACATGCTCTGGGTGATGCCCGCCCCCTCCAGCCTGGAGGCGTAGGACTCGTGCTGGTACTGCCAGCCCATGTCCGAGTGCATGGTCGGTGCCGCCCCGTCGGGCAGGGCCTCGAGGAGCCGGTCGAGCATCCTGTGCTGCTGGGCGAGGTCCGGCGAGGTCGATATGTCGCTCGCCACGATCTCCTTCGTGCAGAAGTCGAGCACCGGGGCCCAGTAGGCCTTGGCGCCGGCCACCTTGAACTCGGTGACGTCGGTGCCGAGCTTCTGCCACGGCCCCTCGGCGCCGAAGTCCCTCGCGATGACGTTCTCGAACGTGCTCCCCACGAGCCCCCTGTAGGAGCTGTACCGGCGGCGGGAGCCCCGGCGGCGTATCCCGCACCGGATGCCCATCTCGCGCATCATCTTGAGCACGGTCTTGTCGGCCACGACCGCGCCCAGCTCGGCGCGCAGGCACATGGCTATCTGCCGGTGCCCGCAGCCGTTGGCGGTGCGCGAGAATATCTCGGCCGCGGCGTCGCGCAGCTCGGGCCTGGTCGGCCTCCGCGGGTGCGCCAGCGCGTAGTAGTAGGTCGACCTCCTGAGCCCCGAGCACTCCAGTAGGTGGCGCAGGGAGTGCCCCTCCGCGCGCAGCGCCCTCACCGCCTCGGCCGCCGCCCTGGTCAGAGCCCGTCCCGCTCGACCAGGGCGCGCAATTTTTTTAGGTAGGCGACCTCGGCCTCGAGCCTGCGGCAGCGCTCCTCGAGTTCCTGCTCGCGGGTGCGGGCCCGGGGTTTCGACCTCGACCCCCTCGGCCTGCCCTTCGGGCCGGGCCGCAGCGCCTCGGCGCCGCCCTCGCGGTAGAGCCTGCACCAGCGCTCCAGCGGGGACTTCGACCTGATCCCGAACTCGGCCATGGCGTCGGTCTTCGCCATCCCGCCGTCGACCACGGCCGACGCCGCGGCGACCCTCTGCTCGAATGTGTACCTGGATTGTTTCCCGCCCATGGACAGCAGCGCCTCGCTTCCGAACGCCCGGTATACCCACTGCCATTCTCTCACGGTCTCGCGGGGGACGGACAGGGCCTCGGCCGCCGGCTTGCAGCCGACGCCGGCGTCGAAGAGCTCGACGGCCCGCCTCCTGGACTCCAGATCGTGCTTCACCCTGAGGTCTATACTCATGGAAAACCTCCCATTTCCCGATGTCCAAGAAATGGGAGGCAGTTCACTGTCCCCTTTGTGGTGGTTTTTGTTTTTGAGGGAGGGGTACGGTGTCTATGGACGTCCGTGCGGACGGCGATATTGCCGATAACTTTTGGTGGCGGCGCACAACGCTGACGCGCCGCACTCCTCTGTATGACGCCTGCGTATCGGCGGGGCTGCTGGTCGCAGCGACGATTGTGGGCGCGCTGCTCGACCATCCGGGTCTCGCGCCGAGCATCATGATCGTCTATGTGTTCGCCGTTCAGCTGTGCGCATTCTTTACCTGGAGTCGCCTGTATTGCTTGCTGAGCTCGGCTGCCGCCGTGGCGCTCTACAACTTCTTGTTTGTCGACCCGCGCTACTCGCTGTCGCTTATCGACCGCGTCTATCCCGGCATGTTCTTCATCATGTTCGTGGTCTCGCTTGTGTCGAGCTCGATTGCGTTGGCCCTGCGCCGCGCCTTGGCGCAGGCTGCCGCCAGCGACCGTCGCACGCATATGGTGCTCGAGACTAACCGCATGCTGCAGCGGTGCGCCGACCAGCAGCAAATTATCCATGCCATGGCAACGCAGCTGGCGCGTCTTTCGGGCTGTCCGGTCGTGTGGTACAGCGCCGACGCCGACGATGATGACCTGCTGCCGCGTGCGACATACACGGCCGTGGGCGATGCCGCGCCGGTGCACGAACTGGCGCCGCAGATGCCGCCGCGGCTCTCGGCGTCCGCCTATGTGGGAACGCCGCTCGATGCCACCTATGGCGGCTCGGCGTTTTATGGCATCTACCTGACGGTCCGCACAGGTGACGGCTTCGTGCGCTCGGGCGACCCCGCCTCGGTGGTGGGCGTGCTGGCTATCGTTGCCGAGCCCGACGTGCTGACGCACGAGGAGCGGACACTTGCCGATGCCATCGTGAGCGAAGGCGAGCTGGCACTCGATCGCGCCCGCGCCATGGAGGCCCGCGAGGAGGCGGCGGTGCTCGCCAAAAACGAGCAGCTGCGCGCCAACCTGCTGCGCTCCATCTCGCACGACCTGCGCACGCCGCTCACCAGTATTTCGGGCAATGCCGATGTGCTGCTCGACCAGGGCTCGACCGGCACCGCCGTGCTCGATAGCCAGACGCGCCGCGGCATGCTTCTGTCCATTCGCTCGGATGCGCAATGGCTCAACGCCACCGTCGAGAACCTGCTCGCCATCACCAAGCTCGAGGGCGGCGGTATGCGCCTGTCGACCACGCTCGAGCTCATGGACGATATCGTCGAGGAGGCGCTGCGCCACGTGAACCCTGCCGTGCGCGAGCACGACCTTAAGGTGGTGGCGTGCGATGAGCCGGCGCTCGTCAACGTCGATGCGCGCCTGATGGTGCAGCTGGTGGTCAATCTGGTGAACAACGCCATCACCTATACGCCCACAGGCTCGCATATCGTGATCTCGATTAGCGTCGACGATGGTCGCGTGGCGTGCTCGGTGGCCGATGATGGTCCGGGTATCGCACCCGAGGATCGCGAGCGGATCTTTGAGTCGTTCTATACCGCCAACCATGGTCTGGCCGACAGCCACCGCAGCGTGGGCCTGGGTCTTTCGCTCTGCCGTTCCATTGCGTTGGCGCATGGCGGTAGCATAGAGGTTGCCGCGGCGGACCCGCACGGTTCGGTCTTTACGATTGAGCTTCCCGCCGCCGACGTTTCGTTTGATAAGGAGTAGCGCTGTGTCGAACTCTGCCGTAAAACCGCTCATCTTGGTCGTTGAGGACGACCCAGCTGTTCGCAACCTTATCGTTGCCGCGCTCGAGGCGCACGGCTTGCGCCATATGGCCGTGGAGACCGCCCATGCCGCCATCGCCGCCGCCTCGTCGCAGGCGCCGAGCATTGTGCTGCTCGATCTGGGCCTGCCCGATATGGACGGCGTCAAGGTGGTGGAGTCGGTGCGCGCATGGTCGGGCATGCCGATCATTGTGGTCTCGGCACGCAGCGAGGATGCGGACAAGATTCGCGCACTCGATGCCGGCGCCGACGACTATCTGACCAAGCCGTTTTCGGTCGAGGAACTGCTCGCGCGCATTCGCACGACGCTTAGGCGTCTTTCGTATGCGCAAACGGGTAGCGTTGCCTCCGAGGGCTCGTTCGATACCGGTGAGCTGCATATCGATTTTGATGCCGGCATCGCCACGATGGATGGCGAGGAGCTGCATCTGACGCCGATCGAGTACAAGCTCCTGTGCCTGCTGGCGCATAACGCCGACAAGGTGCTGACGCACCAGTTTATCCTGCACGAGATTTGGGGCACGGCAACTAAGAGCGATCTGGCGAGCTTGCGTGTCTTTATGGGCACGCTGCGCAAGAAGATCGAGTCCGACCCCGCGCATCCGCGCTATATCCAAACGCATGTGGGTATCGGTTACCGATTGGTCACCCAGGGATAGGCTGGCATCCGCCATCCCACTATAAGTTGCGGTGAAATAGTTCCTGTTTGGGCTTTTACCAGGCTTTTTAGGAACTATTCCACCGCAACTTTGTTTACTTGCCCTTGGGCTTGCTGGCGTAGAACTTCTTCTTTTTGGGCTTACCTGCACAGACGGGCTTGCCGTCGCCGCGCGGCCCTCGGTCGCCGGCCTGCGCGTGCGCGGGCGCCGTTGCGCGAGGCTTGCGGGTTTCGGGGTTGCGCAGCTCCTCGGTTCGCTCGGCAATCTCCTCGGCGCTAAAGCCGACCTCGGCCATGGCGTCCTCGATGGGCAGGCGGCGCACGATATAGCAATGGTGCACCTTCTGGTTGCGTGCGAAATCCTCGGGGATGGTCTGCGCCGTAATGTCCTCCAGCACGACGCCCGCGCGTGCGAGCTTGCGCGTCTCGGGGCGGAAGCCGCGCAGGTTGCAGCTAAAGATGGCATGTCCGCCCTGTGCGAGCAGGCGAGATACGCCGGCTAAAAGCTCCACATGGTCGCGCTGGACATCCCAGGTGCGACGGCCCATCTTGGACGAGTTCGAAAACGTGGGCGGGTCGACAAAGATCAGGTCCCAGCGGTTGCGCGTCTGGCGCTGGTCGCGAATCCAGGCAAGCACGTCGTCGCGCACAAAGTGATGCTGCGGGCCCACAAAGCCGTTCTGTCGCATGTTGCGCTCGGCCCAGTCCAGGTAGGTGTTGGAAAGGTCGACCGTCACGGTCTCCTCGACGCCGCCGTCTGCCGCATAGCAGGTGGCGGTGCCGGTGTAGGCGAACAGATTGAGGAAGCGGCGCGCCTGTTTGGCGTGCTCGCGCACCAGGCTGCGGGTGACGCGGTGGTCCAGGAAGATGCCAACATCCAGGTAGTCGTCAAAGTTGACGGCAAAGGTGAGTCCGCCCTCTTCGATGAGCGGCAGGCGACGGCGCGCGATGTTGGCGCGCTCGCCCGATGCGCCCTTGCCGGCGCCCTGCTTGCCGTACTGCGAGCCGCCGCGCGAACGCATGCGGGCCTTGGCGTGCACATGCTCGGCGGGAACATCTAGGATGCGCGGTGCGATGGCCAGAATGTCGAGCATGCGGGCCTGGGCCAGTGCGGGGTCGATGGTCTTTGGCGCGGCGTATTCGGCGATGACGAGCCAGCGGCCCGGCGTCTGCGGGCAGCCCTCGTACAGGTCGATGGCGGCGGAGTAATCGGGCAGGTCGGCATCGTAGACGCGGTAGCAGCTCACGCCCTCGCGCTTGGCCCACTTGCGGCGCAGACGGGCATTCTTGCGCAGGCGGTTGGCGAACTGCTCGGACTCCGGGATGAGCACGGGCAGCGGCTTGCCGTCGCCCAGGTCGAGCGTGGCGGCAGGTTCGGGCATGGGGGTGTTGGCGGCTTCGTCCACGGCGTCCGTGGTCTGTTTCTCGGCGTTTGCGCTGGTCGCAGCTTCGGATGCCGCGGCGGCGTGGTCGAGCGAGGGCCAAACCTCAAGAGCCGCCTCCTCGTTATTGGGCATGACGGCGATGGAGCGCGCAGGCTCGGCATGGAGCGCGCGGGCCATAAGTCCATCGCGGGTGAGCGCGGCGACCGGCGCGGCGGTAAGCTCGGGCGCGCGGCGCAGCTCGCCGATCAGCGTCATGGCGTCGTGCATGAGCGAAAGCGGGGTCTCGGTGGTGTCTGCGACTACGGCGGCGCCGGCGACGGCACCCACATGGTCCAGCACGGTGGCTGGTTTGGCAGCGCAGAAGTCGACGAAACGCTTGTAGCCGGCGCACTTAACCATGCGCTCGGCAGTCTTGCGGGCGGCGGGGTCAACATCCACGGCAACGATGCGCGCCTGGCGCTCGCGTGCCGTCGTCTCGCGCTCGTGCGCTTCGGCACGCAGCTGCTCCCACAGGGCGGCGTCGTGCAGCTGCCAGCCCTCAAAGCCCCAGCGCTCGCGTGCGGCGCCCGGGGCGCGGTCGGTCAGAATATTCACGGCCTCCAGCAGCAGACCGCCGCCGGCGCACGAGGCATCGATCAGCGTGGGCAGGGCTTCATTCTCGTAATCATCGGCCGTCAGCTCGCGCTCGCACAGTGCGGTCCAGCCGACCTGCGCCAGCACCAGAGCGGCGTAGTCGGGGCGCAGCACGTGCGCGCCCTCGCCGGCACGGGTCGCCGCGGGCGGCAGGCGCTTGAACAGCGGGTCGCCCGAAAGGTCTAGGCTTATGCTCGCGCGGCGCTGGCGCAACGAAAGCAGTAGGTGAACATCGGGGTCGGCGGCATCGACGTCGGCGCGACGGCCCGTGGTCTCGGCCAGGCGGTCGCACAATGCGTCCTTGGCGCGCAGGGCCGAGAAGCGCGTGTTGCGCAGCTGCTCGGTCACGCCGCGGGCGGTAATGGCGATGGTGGCGCCGGGGCGGACGATGCTCTCCCAGGCGATGTCGTAAACGCCATCGTACAGCTCGTCGGCATCCTGCGCCTCAAAGCGCCCGAGTACCACGAACACGCGGCTCGCCAGGCGCGACCGCAGACAGGCGCGGTAGCCTTCTTCGAGCTCGCCCTCAAACGTGGCGCGGCCCCTCAGCCGGCGAACATGCGAAAGCCCGAGGCGTTTAAGCTCATCGGCGAGTGCGGACTCAAAGCCCTCGGGGCAGCTTGCGTAAAATTCCATGGGTGACCTCTCTGGTTGCGTCGCTCCATTATATGATGGATGCTTCGTTTGCCCTTATCCTCGAAAGGAACCCATATGATTGATGCGTGTCCCGAACCCGCTGTGCTCTTTTTTGACGTGGACGGCACGCTGACGTCGTTCGATCCCGACGATATGACCGATAAGGACTTCAATGCAGTCCATCCGTCGAAGTCCGTTATCGATGCATTTGGTCGCCTGCGCAATGCGGGTCACCGGGCATTTATCTGCACGGGTCGCCCCTTGTGGCTGATTGCCGATGGCCTGCGCGCGCTGAACCCGGCGGGTATCGTTGCCATGGCGGGGGCGACGCTCGAGGTCGAGGGCCGCGTGGTGCATGAGGACTGCTTTGACGAAGACATTGTTGAGGAGCTTGCGCATCGCGTTGTGGATGCCGGCATCGAGGTTTTTTTCGAGTCCAATGCTGCGACCTTTGCGCTGGAGCCTGTGGGCGTTGAGCGCTCGTCTTTAATCGGTACCTCTGTGGTGCACAGCGCCGAGGAGATGCGCATCGACGGCAGCTTGCGCGTGGGCAAGGTATGCCTCAATGTGCCCAGTTTGGCTCGTGTAGCCAACGATGACGGCTTTATCAATCGCAACTTTGAGCTGTGCAACACCGGTGGTCAGAACCGCGAGCTGAGTCCCAAGGGTATTGACAAGGGCGTGGGCGTGGTGCGAGCGCTGGCGTATCTGGGCCGCGAGGGAAATGCGCGCACTTTTGGCTTTGGCGATTCGGGCAACGACCTGGGCATGCTCGCTGCGGTCGAGACGGCTGTCGCCATGGGCAACGCCATGCCCGAGGTCAAGGCGGTCGCCGACTACGTGACCGACGATGTCGAACACGACGGCACCGTCACAGCGATGCAGCATTTCGGCCTCATCTAATGAATCCCGCGTTCTGACGTTTGCTCAAACTGCGACTCTTTGCTTTTGCATGCTCAATCGATTTATCAATCCAAACACTGAGGTGTTTATACCGTTCGCCGAGAAGATAAAAACCCGCAGCTCACGCCTTGATAAACGTAGGTAAAGTGTTTAGCAGTGCAACGCCCATGTGCAAGCGAAAGGAATCAGGCAGATGGCAATCAAGGTGTTCGCTGACGGTGCAAACCTCGAGGGCATGCTCGACATGTACGAGAACGGCAACGTTCAGGGTTTCACGACCAACCCGTCCCTTATGAAGAAGGGCGGCGTGACGGATTACCGCGCGTTTGCCAAGGAGGTCCTGGCCCACATCACCGACGTTTCCGTCTCGTTTGAGGTCTTTGCCGACGACGTCGAGACCATGGAAGTTGAGGCTCGCGAGATCGCTACCTGGGCCGAGAACGTCTACGTCAAGATCCCGTGCGTGACCACCAAGGGCGAGTCCACCGCCGAGCTGGTCCACAAGCTTTCGGCCGACGGCATCAAGGTCAACGTCACCACTATCTTTACGCCTAAGCAGGTCGATGAGATGGTCGAGGCCGTTGACGCCGAGACACCGTCTATCATCTCGCTTTTTGCCGGCCGCATCGCCGATACCGGCGTCGATCCCATTCCGTTTATGACGGAGTCGGTCAAGAAGGCCGCCGCAAAGCCCAGCTGTGAGGTCTTGTGGGCGTCCACACGCGAGCTCATCAACATTTACCAGGCGGAAGGATGCGGTTGCCAGATTATCACGGTGCCAAACAGCATCCTGGCCAAGCGTAAGAACATCGGCCGTGACCCGTACGAGGTCTCGCTCGATACCGTGCGCGGTTTTGCCAAGGATATCGCCGCTTTGGGCTTCCATATTCTGCCGTAGGGCGAACACTGGCTGCGCCGTGGGCTGTTCGCCCCGGCCTTCCCTTTCCCTATCGCTCACGCGCTTTGCGAGGGTCGCGCTAGGGAAAGGGAAGGCCGGGGCTGCCGACACGAGCTTGCCAGTAGGTTGGCGATAGGCTTCCATATCCTGCCGTGGGCAAAGGTACCCCTGCCTGCGCCGTGCAAAATTGAGAGTATTCAGCAAGGTAAAGGCTGTTACCAGTTGGGTGAAGCACGGAACAGCCCCCGTTTTGGCTCTGACGACGCTAAAACGGTGGCTGTTTTTTGCTTTTTCGTCTCTGAGGGGCATCCGGAACGGTGGAATTTGCAGAATACTCGCGATTTTGCACGTCGCGTGAGGGGGGACCCTTGCTTTGGCGGTTTACTTCCCCTGCACCATGGTGAGGGAGATCTTTTTGCGGTCGCGATCAACCTTCTCGACCCAAACCTTGACCGTATCGCCGACGCGCACCACGTCGCTCGGGTGCTTGACAAAGCGGTTGGCCAGCTTGGAGATGTGCACGAGGCCGTCCTGGTGCACGCCCACGTCGACGAAGGCGCCAAAGTCCACAACGTTGCGCACCGTGCCTTTGAGCTCCATGCCGGGTTCCAGGTCGTCGATGGAAAGCGCTGAGCGGCTAAAGACCACCTCGGGCGCGTCGTCGCGCGGGTCGCGACCGGGCTTCTTGAGCTCGTTGACAATGTCGATGAGCGTGAGGGTTCCGCAGTCCAGGTCGCTTGCCAGCGCCGAGATGCTGCCCAGACGGCGCTCAATGTCGGGCACGCCGCCGCGGCTGAGCTCGCTGGCTTTAACGCCTGCGCGCTCCAGGACGGTTGTGGCCACCTCGTAGCTCTCAGGGTGGACGCTTGTCGCGTCGAGCGGGTTCTTACCGCCGCTGATGCGCAGGAAACCCGCGGCGTTGAGATATGCCTTGGGCCCCAACTTGGGGACCTTCTTGAGCTGGCGGCGATCGGTAAAGGCGCCGTTTTCCTCGCGGTAGGCCACGATATTCTTGGCCACGCTCGGCGTGATACCCGACACGTAGCCCAGCAGGCTCGCACTCGCGGTGTTGACGTCGACGCCCACGCGGTTGACGACGTCCTCCACCACGTGGCCCAGGGTGCGTGAAAGCTCGGCCTGGTCAAGGTCGTGCTGGTACTGGCCAACGCCGATGGACTGAGGCGGAATCTTGACGAGCTCTGCCAGCGGGTCTTGCAGGCGACGGCCCAGGCTCATGGCGCCACGCACGGTGACGTCCAGGCCGGGGTATTCCTGGCTGGCGAGCTCGGAGGCGGAGTACACCGACGCGCCGGCCTCGTTGACGATGGTGTATCGCAGCCCAGGCGCCTGCTCGGCGATGAACTCCGAGACGACTTCCTCGGTCTCACGGCTGGCGGTGCCGTTGCCGATGACGATGGTGTTGACGTCGTCCTTCTTGACGAGGCGGGCGAGCTCGCGCTTAGTGCCGGCGACGTCGTGGCGCGGTTTGGTGGGGTAGACCACGCCGTGGTCGAGTAGCTTGCCGGTCTCGTCCATGACGGCGACCTTGCAGCCAGTGCGGTAGCCCGGGTCGAGCGCGAGCACGCGGGCGCCTCGCACGGGGCGTGCCGAGAGCAGGCCCTCGAGATTCTTGGCAAAGACGTTGATGGCCTCGGTCTGGGCGCGAACGGTGAGTTTGGCGCGGGCCTCGCGCTCCAGCGAGGGGGCCATGAGGCGCTTGTAGCCGTCGGCGATGGCGGCATCGAAGATGGGAGCAAACACGCCCTGACGGCGGGGCCAACGGCTTCCAAGGCGTGCCGTGGCGGCAGCGCCGTCGACGTTTACGCGCACGCGGAGCTTGCCCTCGCGCTCACCGCGGTCGATAGCCAGCACGCGGTGGTTGGGTATACGGCGCAGTGGCTCGTCATAGCTATAGTACGGCTCGTAGGGAGTCTTCTCGGTGGGATCGGTGGCCTCGACGACGATATCGGCGGTGTTTTGCGTAAAGGCGCGCAGGTCGGCGACGTTCTCGGGGTCCTCGGCTACCGTCTCAGCCACGATGTCCGCTGCGCCGGCTAGCGCCTTCTCGGGCGTGTCGAAGCCGGCTTCCTCGTTGACGTATGCCGCGGCGGCGTCGAGCGCGCTGCCCTTGGCGGATGCCTGCATGATGATCATGTTAGCAAGCGGCTCCAGGCCGGCTTCGCGGGCCTTCTGCGCGCGGGTCATGCGCTTTTTGCGGTAGGGCTTGTAGAGGTCCTCGACGCGCTGGAGCTGCGTGGCCTCGCGAATCTGTTGCTCGAGCTCGGGCGTGAGCTTGCCCTGGGCGTCGATGAGCAGGATGACATCCTCTTTGCGCTGCTCAAGATTGCGCAGGTAGGAAAGACGCTCGTCGAGTGCGCGCAGGGCGACGTCATCCATGCCGCCCGTGGCTTCCTTGCGGTAGCGCGAGATAAAGGGGATGGTGTTGCCCTCGTCGATGAGCTTGACGGCCGCCTCGACATTGGCGGCCTTAAGGTTGAGCTCGCGGGCGAGCTGGGCGATAAGATCCATGGGACTCCTTGCGTTTAAGGTGCGTTTGCAGCACAGAGCTACCAAGGATACCACCCGTCCTAAAAGACTGTTTTGGGGCCGCACCACGAAAACGGCCTATCTACTACGTTTAACCCGTATGGGCCGACCATCTCCCGGTTTTCCGAAAATACGCAACCCGTCTACCTGCGGTTTTTTCTTCGCGAAATTTGGCATGGTTGAGGGTGATCGGTTAAACGTAGTAGATAGGCGCATTTCGTGGCAAACGAATCAAGCCGAGGTACAAAATAGCCCCCGCCCCAGAAAAATCGTCGGCAAGGTAGCAAAATGCCCCGCGGGCAGGAGGCTGCTCGCGGGGCAAAGAAGAGGGGCTTATTGGTGGCGGACCGAGGGGCTCGGCATGGGGCTTCTGCCGCGGTCTGCCCTAAGGCATTACAGCTCGACGAGCTGGCCGGTCTCGGCGGCCTCCTTGATGGCGTTGAGAAGCGTGAGCGTCTTGACGTTATCGGCGGGGGTCACGACGGGCTCGACCTCGCGGCGGACAACCTTCACAAAGTGCTTGAGCTGCATCTTGTGCGGCAGCGCCGGGTCGACGGCCGGGATCTCCATCTGCAGCGGTTTGTGCCAGTTGGAGGCGCCGTCGTAGGAGAACTGATGCAGGCGGGGCAGCGACAAGGCGCCCAAGGTACCGCCAATAAAGTAGGCGTCGGCGTCGAAGGGGCGATACTGCGGATTCTCGCGAGCGGTTGCCTCCCAGTTCCAGGGGCTGGCGGTGGCGTCGGAGATGGTCATGCTTGCGAGCGCGCCATCGGCAAAACGGACGTTGACCACGGCGGAGTCCTCGGTCTCAAAACCGCGGGCGGCGCTGGACTGCATGCCCTGGACGGCAACGGGCTCGCCCAGCAGGTAACGGAGCAGGTCGACGTCGTGCACCAGGTTGACCAGGATCGGGCCGGCACCCTTCTTGCGGCGCCACTCGACATCGAAGTACTCGTCATTCTTATAGATCATGTAGTGGAAGCTCGACACGGTGAGCTTGCCCAGCTCGCCGGACTCGATGATCTCCTTAGCCTTGTTAACGAAGGGGTTGTGGCGACGGTGCTGACCCACGAGCACGGGCACGCCGGCGGTCTCGGCCTCGGCGGCGAAGGCCTGGGCATCCTCAAGGTCGTTGGAGATCGGCTTTTCGACCAGCGGCACGATGTTACGCTTGATGGCCTCGCGAGCAACGCCCAGGTGCAGGTCGTTGGGGGTGGCGATAATGACGGCCTCGGGCTTGACCTCGTCCATCATCTGGGCGGGATCGGTATAGAACGGCACGCCGGCGGCCTCGGCCGTGGCGCGGGCGCCCTCAAAGGCGTCGGCGATGGCGACGAGCTCGGCCTCGGGCTCCTCGGTGACAAAGCGGATGTGGTTGCGGCCCATGGCGCCGGCGCCGATAACGGCAATGCGGACGGGGTTGAGCTCAGACATTTCGACTCCTTAATACTGGTGACCGGTGGAATGCGACAAAGGGGCTGTCCCTTTGTCGCATCGGTAAAACTAGGCGGACTTCTTCTTGCTGTCGGAGACCATCATGTAGACGGTGAGCACGACGGCGATGGCGGCGATCACGATGGCGCCGTAGAAGGACTGCTGGTAGGCGGCACTGCCAGCCTCGGCGTGATACAGCACGGCGGTGATGGGCTGGCTGATCCAGGTGGAAGCGGCGTAACCCAAAAACATGATGCCGTAGTTGACGCCGATGTTGCTGGTGCCAAAGGCGCCACCGGTGAGCGGCGGGTAGATGACGAGCAGGGCGCCAAAGCTAAAGCCGAGCAGGGCGAGCGCCACAAAGAACATGCTCTGCGTAAAGCTCATCGACATGATAACGAGGGCGACGATGGTGACGACAAGGCTGATGAGCAGCGACTTGTAGGCGCCGAGCTTGTCGATGATCTGGCCAAAGGACAGACGGCCAACCAGGTTGGCGCAGGTGTTGACGGAGACCACCACACCGCCGAGGGCGACGGCCGCGGCGCTCGTGGGGTCGGCGAAGAGCTGGACGGCGGCGATGGAGGCAACCTTGCCCACGAGCAGGGTGCCTGCAGTGGCAGCAAAGGCGAAGGTGACGATGAGGACCCAGAAGCGCGGGGTCTTGACCATCTCGCCTGGGGTGAGGTCACCGAAGGTACCGGCATGTGCGCCGCCCTTAGGGGCCTCGAAGCCCTCGGGCAGCCAGCCGGCCTCGGGGGCCTTCAGGAACAGGGCGGAGGCGGCAATCGTCACAAAGAAGATGACGCCGAGCGCCTTAAGGGCGCCAAAGATGCCCAAGCTCGGGATGAGCAGCGAGGCGAGCACCGGGGACAGCACGGCGGGGCCGGCGGTCGAAGCGGCCAGGGTGATGCCGGAGGCGAGACCCTTCTTGTCGATGAACCACTTTTGGCCGGTGGTGAGCGCCGGGTTGTAGCCCAGACCGTTGCCGACGGCGGCGACGAGCGAGAACCACAGGTAGAACTGCCACGGCTCGGTGACGGTGCCGGACATGAACCAGCCCACGCCGTAGCACACGGCGGCGGCGATCACGACGTTGCGCGGGCCGATCTTGTCGGAGATACGGCCGGCGAAGATGCCCGTCACGGCCATGATGGTCTGAAAGACCGGGAAGGCCCAGGTAAGGGCGCTGGACCACTCGGGGTAGGCGGCGAGCAGGTTCTTGCTCACGACGGAATACAGCGCGATGGAGCTGATGAAGAACATGGTGACGCACGCGGCGGAAAGCACGACGGCGCGACCCTTGTTGGAGTTGGTGGAAGCCATTGGACTCTTTCTAATCGATACGGGGGAGGAGCGGGCGTGTCCGCGGGGCCTCCCTGTCAGGTTGGTTTACTGGTCAGTCGGCTTTGCGACGCCGGACTCATCGGACCAGAGCTCGACACCCTTGTTCTTAAGGTAGTTGTCGGCATAGGCGCGACGGCCGCCGGGCTTGGCGGTGAGGTCGCCCATCATGTTGGAGAAGCCGCCGTCGACCTTGATGGCGTCGCCGGTGGTAAAGTCCGAGCGCGTGGACGCCAGGAACATGACGGCGTTGGCGATATCGCTAACCTCGCCGATGCGGCGCGTGGCGATCAGACGGCTGCGGCTCTTTTCGACCTCGGGGTCGGCGTAAAAGCTTGCCGACATGGGGGTCTTAACGAAGCAGGGCTCGACGCAGTTGGAGCGCACGCCGTAGGGGCCCCACTCGGCAGCCAGCATCTTGGACATCATGTTGACGCCTGCCTTGGTGGAGCTGTACACGCCCGAGAACGTCTCGGGGGAGTGGCTGGCAACGGTCGAGATGTGCACCAGGCGACCCTGGCCGGCCTTGATCATCTCGCGACCAAAGCGCTGCGAGGTGATGAAGTAGCCGGTAAGGTTGACGTTGAGGACCTCGTTCCAGTCGCTCAGCGGCAGGTCCTCCATGGCTGCGAAGCGCAGGATGCCGGCAGTGTTGACGAGAACGTCGACGCGGCCGAAGTCGGCGATGGTGGCATCGACGGCGGCCTGAACCTCGGCCTCGTCGGTGGCGTTCATCTTGTAGCCCTCGGCGTGGATGCCAAACTCGGCGGCGAGGTCGGCGGCCGCGGCCTTGACCTTCTCCTCGTCCAGGTCGAGCAGGACGACGTTGGCGCCGTTGCGGGCGAACTCGCGGCAAATCTCGACGCCCATACCGCCGAGCGCGCCGGTCACAGCGCAGACATCGCCCTCGAGCTTAAGCCAGTTGCTCATAGGAACTTCCCTTCTTGTGCCTCCCTGTGGGCCGTTCCCATTAACCGACCCACGTGGTTTTCGCTGGTTATCGTATGCTTTGTATTTGCGCAGATGAATTGCATATTTGTTAGAATGGCGTTAACCATAGGTTTACACTGCGCGATGCAGTTTATGCTCAATTGAGCGCGTAACCTGCGAAAACGACCCCCTGTGGCGTCATGTGGCCACGGGCGCGAAAACAGGAGATTGACGTGTACGATCGACGACTTGAGGCCATATCGGCCGCCGCAGAGCTGGGAAGCTTCTCGCGTGCGGCGGCATAATTGCGCGTGTCGACCCCGGCGCTCGTCAAGCAGGTGTCGGGCTTCGAGGCCGAGTTTGGCATCACGCTGTTCGAACGCTCGCACTCGGGCGTCAAGGTGACGCCGGCCGGCGCGCTGCTGGTGGACGACGCGCGCTCGATCATGCGCCAGTCCGAGGATGCGTTGCGTCGTGCTCGACGCGCCGCGGGCGATGGCGGTGCTGTGCGCCTGGGCGTGTCGATGATGTGCCCAGGGCGCCAAACGCTGTCGATGTGGTCGGGCATCCACGATCTGGAACCGTCGTTGCGATTTGAAATCGTGCCGGTGAGCGACCTCTATGACGAGCGCGAATCCGTCATGCGCAGCTTGGGCCGCGAGGTCGATGTGGTGCAGTCGAGTTTTTCTACCCCACGCTGGGGTGATGCCTGCCAAAAGCTCCGCATTGTCAACGTGCCGTTTTATATCGACCTGCCGCGCACAAGCCCGCTGGCGCGCAAGAGTCGCATTACGGTCGCCGACCTGGAGGGTATGCGTCTGCGCGTACTGCGCCACGGCAACGACGCCATGGACAGCCTACGCATCGACCTTTTGGCCGACGGCGGCGTGGACGTGATCGACGTGGACAGCTTTGACTTTGCGCTCTTTAACGAGGCGGAGGAAAAGGGCGACGCGGTGCTCACCTGCGGCGCATGGTCGGGCGTGCACCCGGCCTTTGTGGGCGTACCGTTCCTGTGCGGGCGAGAGGTGCCGGTCTTTTTGCACTACCCGCTCGAGCCCACCCTCCAAGTACAAAAATTCGTCAACGCCATGGTCCAACTTCTCAAATAGCTATCGTGTCGATGATTCTTTAATCCCCGTCCTAGAAAAATCATCTGGTAGAGTTGACCTCACGTGAATTTCAGCACACTGTGTGCTACCTGCACTTTTGTCATTTGAGGAGTGAACTTGTGAATCCTTCTGTCGCCAAGAAAGCCAGCCAGGCGGTGCGCCTGCTCATGATGGTGCTCACGGCAGTTCTCATCTTCTTCTTTATCAATGTTATGCTGCTCGTCTCCGATATCCAGGGCACGGCGCGCGTGGTCAACTACGCCGGTCTGGTGCGCGGCACCACGCAGCGAATCGTTAAGCTCGAGGATGCAGGCCAGCCTCGAGATGACCTGCTCAGAGCCGTTGATTCATACATTAACGGCTTGCGTTACGGAAGTGATGACCTTAACCTCGTCCGTCTCGACGACGACGAGTATCAGGCAAAGATGACCGAGCTTGCAAACTATTATGATGAGCTTTGCGCCGAGATCATCCATGTGCGCGAAGTCGGCTACGAGAACACCGACATCATCGCCATGAGCGAGGAGTTCTTTGGCATTTGCGACGATGCTACGCGACTCGCAGAGGACTACTCTCAGGAGAAGGCGTCGGCGCTCAACTATCTCGAGAGCTTGGTGATCATCGACATCGTGGGCTTGGTGACGACCTTTGCGGTCGAACTTGTTCGCGCGGTGCGCACTGCCGCACTCAATCGCGAGCTGCAGAGCAAAGTTTATCTCGACGAAGCTACGGGACTGCCCAACAAGAACAAGTGCGAGGAAATCTTGGGCCAGGAGCATCCCGTTTCCGCTGAAGCGCCCGTTGCGCTGTGTGTATTCGATCTAAATAATCTGCATACGGTCAATAACCGCTTTGGCCACGAGAAGGGTGACGAATACATCCGTTCTTTTGCCCAGCAGCTGGGGCGCGTGGCGTCCGAGGCCTGCTTTGTGGGCCGCGACGGCGGCGATGAGTTTATCGCGGTGCTGTGGGATGCCGATCGAGCTGCCGTGGAGTCCCGTCTCGCTCGGGTCCGTGCGAACGTGAACGAGTATTCCGAGGCTCACCCCGACATGCCTATCAGCTATGCGGTGGGCTATGCGCTTTCCAGCGATTTTGATGAACCGCCCACGATGCGCGAGCTCTTTTCACAAGCCGACAAAAACATGTACATCGACAAGAACCGCATAAAGACGACCGAGGCAGCCGGGCCGCAACGCGATGGCCGGTAAGCCTGCAACAGAGGACGGCTACAAAACGAGGCCCTGGCCAAACGGCCAGGGCCTCACCAACTTTTATTCCGTTCTAAACGACGGGCTGATTGCGCGTAGGAGGGTGCCCCGAGGGTGGCGGGGTGTTTCCTCCGCGCACAGTTTCGCAGCGCAGCGAGAATGTTTGAGCACGGAGGAATTACCCCGCCGCCCCCGGGGCACCCTCCGTCAGTAACCAGTTCTACTCGAGCTCAAACGCACCGGTATACAGCTGGTAGTAGTACCCGCGCTTAGCGATCAGCTCGTCGTGGTTGCCGCGCTCGATGATGCGGCCGTGGTCCAGACAGATGATCGCGTCGGAGTTGCGCACGGTGGACAGGCGGTGCGCGATGACAAACGTCGTGCGGCCTTCCATGAGCTTGTCCATGCCCGCCTGCACGATGGCTTCGGTGCGGGTGTCGATGGAGCTCGTAGCCTCGTCCAGAATCATTGCCGGCGGATCGGCGACGGCAGCGCGTGCGATTGAAATTAGCTGGCGCTGGCCCTGCGACAGCTGCGCGCCGTTGCCGGTGAGCATGGTGTCGTAGCCGTCGGGCAGGCGGGTGACAAAGTCGTCGGCGCCCGCGAGCTTGGCCGCCGCGATGCACTCCTCGTCGGTAGCGTCCAGGTTGCCGTAGCGGATGTTATCCATCACGGTGCCGGTGAACAGGTTCACGTCCTGCAGTACGACGCCCAGCGAGCGGCGCAGATCGGCCTTGCGGATCTTGTTGACGTTGATGCCGTCGTAGCGGATCTTGCCGTCGGCGATGTCATAGAAGCGGTTGATGAGGTTGGTGATGGTCGTCTTACCGGCACCGGTGGCGCCGACAAACGCGACCTTCTGGCCCGGCTTGGCAAACACGGACACGCCGTGCAGCACCTCGTGGTCGGGCGTGTAGCCAAAGTCGACGTTGTCCATGACCAGGTCGCCGCGCAGCGGTACGTACTCGATCTCGCCGTTTGCGCGGTGCGGGTGTTTCCATGCCCACATGCCGGTGTGGTGGTCGGCCTCCTCGAACTCCCAGGTATCGGGGTTCACCTGCGCGTTGACAAGCGTCACGTAGCCTTCATCGGCCTCGGGCTTCTCGTCGATGAGCTCAAAGATACGGTCGGCGCCGGCGAGGCCCATGACCACGGCGTTGATCTGCTGCGAGATCTGGCCGATCTGTCCGCAGAACTGCTTGGTCATGTTGAGGAACGGCACCACGACGGCGATGGACAACGCCATGCCCGAGATGCTCAGGTTAGGCACGCCCAGCGCCAGGAAAATGCCGCCGGCCAGTGCGACCAGCACATAGAGCAGGTTACCCAGGTTCATAAGGATGGGCATGAGGATGTTGGCGTACATGTTGGCCTTCTGCGAGACCTCGAAGAGCTTTTCGTTGCGCTCGTCAAAATCGGCTTCGGCGGCAGACTCGTGGCAGAATGCCTTGACGACCTTCTGGCCGTTCATGACTTCCTCGATATGGCCCTCGACCACGCCAAGTTCGGTCTGCTGCGCAATAAAGAAGCGCGCGGAGTTGGAGCCGAGCAGCTTGGTCATAAAGGTCATAAAGGCGACGCCGGCCACAATGACCAGGCACATCCACACGCTGTAGTACAGCATGATAAAGAACACCGTGACGATGACGATGGTCGTCATGAGCAGGTTGGGCAGCGACTGGCTGATCATCTGGCGCAGCGTGTCGATGTCGTTGGTGTAGTGGCTCATGATGTCGCCGCGCTGATGCGTGTCGAAGTAGCGAATCGGCAGGTCCTGCATGCGGTTGAACATCTTCTCGCGCAGCTTCTCGAGCGAGCCCTGCGTGACGATGGCCATGGCGCGGTTCCAGAACAGCGAGGACAGGATGCCGACGCCGTAGATGCAGGCGAGGGTGGTCACAAGCTTCAGAATCTTGGGCTGCGCGGTCGTCCAGTCGCCCGACTGCCACGATTCGCTAATAATCTGCAGAGCGCTCTGAAGGAAGGTCGCGCCGATGGAGTTGATGATGGCGCAGAGTACCACGCCGACGACGACGAGGGGCAAAAGCACGGGGTAGAAGCCAAAGAGCGTCTTGATGAGGCGCGACATGGTGCCACCCTTGCGGTTGAGCGCGCGCTCAGCGGTCGTTGCCTTACTCATGTGCCTCGCCTCCTTCCTGGGTCTGAGCTTGCGTTACGGATGCCTCGGTGTCGGCCTCGACGGCCCCTTCGCCCTCGGCAGACATCTTGTTTTGCGAGGTAAAAGTCTCGCGGTAGATCTCGCTCGTCTTAAGCAGCTCGTCGTGGTTACCGATCTGCGCGATGCGGCCGCCCTCCATGACGATGATGCGGTCTGCGTCCTGCACGGAGCTGATGCGCTGGGCGATGATGAGCTTGGTCGTGTTGGGCAGATAGCTTGCCAACCCTGCGCGAATCTTGGCGTCGGTCTTGGTGTCGACGGCGCTGGTGGAGTCGTCCAGGATCAAGATCTTGGGGCGACGCAGCAGGGCGCGTGCAATGCACAGGCGCTGCTTCTGACCGCCCGAAACATTAGAGCCGCCCTGTTCGATCCAGGTGTCGTAGCCCTTGGGGAAGCCGTCGACAAACTCATCGGCGCAGGCCAGATGTGCCGCCTCGCGGACTTCCTCGTCGGTGGCGTTCGGGTCGCCCCAGCGCAGGTTCTCGGCGATGGTGCCGCTAAACAGCACGTTTTTCTGCAGCACCATGGCGACCTGGTGGCGCAGTGCGTCCAGGTCGTAGTCGCGCACGTCCACGCCGCCCACGCGCACAGCGCCTTCGGTGGTGTCGTACAGGCGGGCGATGAGGTTAACGAGCGTGGACTTGGCCGAACCGGTGCCGCCGATGATGCCGATGGTCTCGCCGCTCGTAATGTGCAGGTCGATATCGTCGAGCGCCTGGCGCTTCGCATGCTTGGAATACTTAAAGCTCACGTGGTCAAAGTCGATGGAACCGTCGGCAACCTCGAGCACGGGCTCGGCGGGATCGGCGATCGTGGGCTCGGCGGCCAGCACCTCGGCAATGCGGTGTGCCGATTCGTCGGCCATGGTCACCATGACAAAGATCATCGACAGCTGCATCAGGCTCATGAGAATCTGGAAACCATAGGTAAAGGTCGAGGAGAGCTGGCCCACGTCGAACAGCGTGCCCTGGCTCGTGATGATGAGCTTGGAGCCCAGGTAGATGATGACGACAAACGCGCCGTTGACGCAGATGTTCATCATGGGGTTGTTAAAGGCGAGCAGCTTCTCGGCGCGGGTGAAGTCCATCTGGACGTCGCGCGCGGCGGTCGCGAACTTCTCCTTCTCAAAGTCTTCGCGCACATAGCTCTTGACCACGCGCATACCGGTGACGTTTTCCTCGACGGACTCGTTAAGGGCATCGTACTTGTGGAACACGCGCGAGAAGATGGGGCGCACCTTAAAGATGATAAAGAACAGTCCAAAGCCCAGCAGCGGAATGATGACCAGGTAGACCATGGCGACGCTGCCGCCCATGATAAACGCCATGGTAAAGGCGAAGATCAATACCAGCGGCGCGCGCACGGCGATACGGATGATCATCATAAAGGCCTGCTGCACGTTGTTGATATCGGTGGTCAGGCGCGTGACGAGCGAGGAGCTCGAGAACTCATCGATGTTGGCAAAGCTGAACGTCTGGATCTTGTAGAACAGGTCGTGACGCAGGTTCTTGGCGAACCCGCAGCTCGCATGGCTGCAGGTGACGCCGGCAGCGGCACCAAAAGCAAGCGACGTCAGCGCGATGAGCACCAAAAAGCCTGCGGTGGGAAGCATCTCGGCTACGGTGGCGCCGTCTTTGATGGCGTCGATCAGGTTGGCAGTGATAAATGGAATCAGCATCTCGCAGAGCACCTCGCCAAGCACAAGCAACGGCGTAGCAACGGTGACTTTCATATAGTCGCGGATGCTGCCCATGAGGGTTTTAATCATCCAGTTCCTCCCAGGTTACGCGGATTTTATCGAGCATTTCGGCGAGGTCCTCGCGCTCGTCGTGGGTGAGCGCGCTAAAGGCCCGTTCTCTAAAGCGGATGCGGGCTGCCTGGTCGATGCGGGCGTTTTCCCGGCCGGTTTCGGTCAGGCGAATGGTGAGCTGCCGTCGATCCTTGGGGTTACGGCTGCGCTCGATGAGGCCGTTGAGCTCGAGCTTGGACAGGATTTCGGAAAGCGACCCCGGTTTGAGGTCAAAGTGCATGCCGAGTTCCTGCTGCGACATCTCACCGCCGGGTTGCTTGGCTAGCAGGCAGATGATGGGCGCCTTGCCGGATACGCCTCCGCCATGAAAGTGCATGTAATGGCCGCAAAAGCCCAGGCCGCTCAGGATGCGCTTGGCGAGTTTGTCTTCGGCGCTGACCGCTTCGGGTATGTCTACCGGTTGCGACGGGTCACCGCCGGGCTCATGTGGAAGGACGAGTGGTTCAACACACATATCTAAGCTTCGCTCCTTTCTTTAGTTAGGTAGTGGAATTGTTTTGTGCCTAACTAATCTAGGAGCATAAGAAATCAATGTCAAGGTACCAAACTTATAGTTACGGCGTTTTGCCAAACGCCGTAACCGCTCGACGCTGCAAACGCTCCTAAGCGGCAATCTGGCGTTCAATCATCGGGCATGGCCACAAGGCCTATGCCCTCTTCTTTCACGCCACCTTGCTCGCTTAGGAGCGTTTTCGCTGTCCGTCCTCAACATGTGATTCCGCCACGGTCCGCTTCGGTGCATGTGATCCCTTGGGGACGGAGGAAAAGGGATTACTTTGGGCTGCGATGACGCCTTTCGAAGCGGCCTCGCCAAAAACTATGCCTAATTACTACGATGAATCCGGCATCCCCGACCACAACAGCTGTTTCTGAAAAAGCGCAAGCTATCTACCTGCGGTTTTGTCGGAGCGAAATTTGTTGTGGTTGGAGGTGGGCGGTTAAACGTAGTAAATAGGCATAGTTTTGAAATGGCACTATATGAGTAGTATCAACTAGGCCGTTATGGAGCAAACAGTCCCCATTTCCGAAACCTATCCGCAACAATGCGCTCTTCGCGACCCTAGCGACCGCTCACGATGCCTCCTGCGCTACACTTAGTCGCACTGTGGTGCTGCCGCGCCGCACCCGAAACAAGGGAGACCCTCATGAAGAACACTCAGCTGCTGCTGATCAACGATATGTGCGGTTACGGCAAAGTCGCGCTTTCCGCCATGCTGCCGGTGCTGTCGCACATGGGTTACCGTATCCACAATCTGCCGACGGCACTTGTGTCCGATACGCTCAACTATCCCAAGTTCTACATCCACGACACCACGGAGTACGTGCGTCAGAGTCTTGCCATCTGGGAAGAGCTCGGCTTTGAGTTCGACGCCATCTCGACCGGCTTTATCGTGACCGAGGAAGAGACGCGCATTATTTCGGACTTCTGCCACCGTCGCGCGCAAAAGGGCACCAAGGTGTTCGTCGACCCCATCATGGGCGACAACGGCAAGCTCTATGCAGGCGTGCCCGAGTCCACGATCGGTCTCATGCGCAGCCTGCTCGAGTGCGCCGACTATGCGGTGCCCAACTACACCGAGGCGTGTCTGCTCACCGATACGCCCATTGCCGAGCAAATCACGCCCGATGAGGGCCGCGTTCTTGTGGACGCCGTGCGTGCCCTGGGTGCCAAGTCGGTGGTCATTACGAGCGCCGTGGTCAATGGCACGAACGCGGTTATCGGTTACGACCATGTAGCGGGGGAGTACTTCACGATTCCCTTTGAGCTCATTCCGGTGTATTTCCCGGGCACGGGCGACACGTTCTCGGCGGTGCTCGTCGGCCGCGTTATGGCAGGTTGGAGTCTGCAGCGCGCGACGTCCGATGCCATGCGTGTGGTGGCTGAGCTTATCGAGCGCAATGCCGACCAAGAGGACAAGTCGGCCGGCCTTCCCATCGAGGCCTGCTTGGACGTGATCGACCATGAGTAACGCTGGCGAGGGCGGCATCAAGCCTGCAGGCGAGAGCAAGCCGCTCGGCGCGCCGCGTGGCAAGCGTCCGCGTATCCGCGTGAGCTGCGTGGACCAGCTGGGAACGTGCCGTTGCCACCATGGTCACAAGCCGGGCGACGTTTTTGACTTCGACCGCGATCGCGGCAAGATGTGCGCCATGGCTTGCCATGTGGGCTTTCTCTATATCGATATCCTGCGCTATGGCGGAACCGTGCCTGGCAACGAGCCTGGTACGGCAAAGTTCTGCTGCCCCGAGGTCGATACGCTGAACGTCTGGCTTGCCGAGATCGTTGACGAGTAGTCGAGCGCAATGTGACAAAGGGGCAGCCCCTTTGACACATTCGCCGGTGATGCCCCTCCTTTTGCTTATAATTTCAAATCTCTGCATTTCATCCGATTTTAGGTTCTAAAAATTCTGCGTTTCATCGATAATCAAGCATATAAAACTTTGCATTTCATTCGATGACACCGAGGGGAGAGCCTATGCTGCGCAGGAAAATAGCGGCAGAGCTGGAGCGTTGGCTGAAGTCTTCCGAGCAAAAGGCCTTGTTCATTACGGGTTCTCGCCAGATTGGCAAAAGCTATTCGATTCGCGCATTTGGCAAAGCCAACCATGCAACCTACATCGAGCTTAACCTCATGGAAAACCGCCAGGCAAAAGATGCTCTTCTCGAGGCGCGGAATGCCGATGATTTCATCAGCAGGGTGACGCTTCTTTCGGGAAAGTCGATTGCGCCAGGCAAAACGCTCGTGTTTATCGATGAGGTCCAAGAGGCCCCCGACATCATGACGATGGCAAAGTTCCTTGTTGAGGACGGGAGGTGCCGCTGGGCGTTTTCGGGGTCAATGCTCGGGACTCAGTTCAAGGGCGTCAGGTCCTATCCCGTGGGGTATGTCCACGAGCTTAGGATGTTCCCGCTCGATTTTGAGGAGTTTTGCTGGGCAACCGGGGTGAGCGAGGGGGCTCGCCAAACGATACGTGACGCGTGTATCAGCGAGAGGCCCGTTCCTGATTACATTCATGACGCGATGATGGCAAACTTCAGGACCTATACCGTTGTCGGCGGAATGCCGGAGGTCGTGCAGCGTTTCCTTGACACGCAGGGCGACCTTGCCTCTGTTCGTCAGCTACAGTCAGAGCTCAACGAACAGTACCGGCGGGATATCTCCAAGTATGCAAGCGGGCGAGCCCTTCAGGTGCAGAGCATTTACGATCAGCTCCCTATTATGCTCGAGGGCGAAAACAAGCGCTTCGTGCTCAATTCCATTGACCCCAAGGCTCACTACGAGAAGTATCAGCGAGATTTTGTATGGCTTGTCGATGCCGGCGTTGCTCTCAAAGCCGATATCGTAACCGAGCCAAAATCGCCCTTGCTCAAGACGGCACGGCCATCGCAGTTCAAGCTATATCAATCGGATACGGGCATGTTGATGGCGCGCTACCCCGTCGGAGTCGCCCAAGCGGCGTATCTTGATAGCAAGGAGCCCAATCTGGGCGGCATTTACGAAAACGTGGTGGCCCAGCAGCTGGCTGCCCAAAATCGCCAGCTTTACTACTATCAGACAAAAAAGCGCGGTGAAGTGGACTTTGTGGTCGATGGACCGGATGGGACGGCTGTTCCGATCGAGGTTAAATCGGGCTCCTATTACCACGCGCACGCTGCGCTCGGTCATGTGCTTGATACGGCTGAATATGGCGTAAGGCTCGGGATTGTTTTCTCGAGAGGCAACGTTGAGCGCAACGGAGCGGTTCTCTATTTGCCGCTATATGCGACCTGGGCCCTTTCGGATGTTTTGGGCGACTCCTGCGCCGAGGGGATAAAGCTGGAGGTCAAGCCGGTCTAGGGCTAGTCCCGGATGTGACAAAGGCGTGGCCCGCGACCTCGATTGCCTACAGCTGCTCGAGCATAGCGGTGCAGCCGTCGAGTACGTCGCGGTAGGTGGCATCGAAATTGCCGGTGTACCAGGGGTCGGCCACGTCGCCGGGGCGCTCGGTCCAATCGAGCATGCGCGCAATCTTGCCGTCGGGGTCGTCGCCAAAGATGCGACGCAGGCCACGCGCGTTCTCGTCGTCCATATAGACAATGTGGTCCCAGTCGCCATACTCCGCGCGACGCACCTGACGTGCACGATGTGCGACGACGGGAATCCCGACCTCGCGCAGCTTGGCAACGGTACCGTGGTGTGGCGGGTTGCCGATCTCCTCGGTCGAGGTCGCAGCGGAGTCAATGACAAACTCGCCCGCGCGCCCGGCGCGCCGCACCAGCTCGGTAAACACCGACTCAGCCATCGTCGAGCGACAGATGTTGCCATGGCAGATAAACAGTATGCGTTGCATGAGCGGTTTCCTTTCTAGGCGGTCGTGCAGGGCTTACAGACTGCTCTTGAGGCAGTTTGCTCCAATAAAGCCCGCTGCGTACAAGGGGAGGTGGCGTAGCTCGCGCCCGTCATCGGTTTCGCTGCGGAAAAAATTGTTCTCGGACAAAATGTAGGCATATGGCGATCGGGCTTTGTCCATGAACGACCCGAGGGTTCTCGCGCGCACGTTGCGTGCGGACTTTACCTCGACGGGCACGATTTCCATACGGTCGGTCTGAAGTAGAAAATCGAGCTCGCCGGTCGTCTTCCAAGACGACGGCGGCACCCAGTAATACGTCTGCAAGCTGTTACCCGAAAATGCTTGCATGACCGAGTTTTCCGCCAGGGCGCCTCGGAAGTCGGAAGATAGCGCTATGGCGGAATCTTCTTTGAGGTCGAGCCAGAGCCTCGGGTTGATGCCGAGTTTGTAGAACATGAGGCCGGTATCGAGAAGATAGACCTTAAAGAAACTTCCATCTTCGTCGTCGAAGGGAACGAGGGGAGGCTCGATGCCTTCGGTCAGGTTGTTGACCGATATGATACCGGCGCCTTCGAGCCAGTCGAGCGGCTCGATAAGCTTGGCGCGACGGCCTCCGCGTTCGACCTCGGAGTACTTGAATTTTTTTGTGGACGATCTCAGCAGCTGGGACGGAATGGAGCGCCAGACCTTGCGTGCCGCCACGCCGCTGATCCCGTTTTCGGGGTCGGTCATATCGGCGGTATAGGTCTCGTTGATTTCGCGCTGCTCGACGCGCGCATCCTCGATGGATAACGTCTTGCGATATGCGTTGACGGCGGCGGGCATGCCGCCCACGATCTGGTATCGATGAAACAGGCTGAGCGCGGCTTGGTGCGCGGCGTAGGTCTCGAGCGTGCCGGCGTGGGTACGAATGGCATCGGCCATCTGCTCCTCATCGAGCGCCCAGAGAAACTCCTCGAACGACATAGGATGCATGGTCTCTTGACGAACGCCGCTGGGAAAAGGCAGCTTACGTTTGCGCGTGGCGACGCCGAGCTGACTGCCGGTCGCGCATATGCGCCAGCCCGAACCCGAAAAAAAGCGAAGCGAGTTGAGCGCCCGTTCGCAGAGCTGCACCTCGTCAAACAGGATGAAGGTGGTTTCTTTGCGAATGGGGGCGCGTTTATAGTCTGAAATCCGCGCCACGATGGTGTCAACGTCGTCGGTGGGACAATCGAACAGCGGAGCGATCAGCTCAAGATCGGTCTGAAAGTCGAGTTTGACAAACGCATCGCCGGCGATTCGCCTGCCGATTTCCTCGGCAGCGTACGTTTTGCCTACGCGTCGCGCACCACGGATGAGGAGGGGGCGTGAGGCGTCCTTTGTCGCCCATGATTCGATAACGGACTCGATTGATCTGCGCATGGGGCCGCCTTTCCAATTTCGTGTACTTCAGATACATAGTTTAGTACGATTTCATGTACTTGAAATACACGAAATAATAGAAAAGCGTGTATCTCAAATACACGAAATTGCACTGCTGAAGCTTCCAGGCGGATAAACATACTCATATTGGGCGGTTTTCACCGGTTACTCGCCACCTTGGGCTATGTTTGCCCCTATGCCCGTATTGAGGGCCGTGCTGATTGACGACGGCGCTCCCAGCGAGCCAGCTTAATCGTCACCAGTGTGAGGGCCCAGGCCACAAGCGAGAACGCGGCGCCCACTGCGCCCACGTACGCAATGCCAATGCTGCTTACCACGGCTCCGCCCACTGCGGTGCCAAACGAGATGCCGACGTTAAACGCCATGGGCTCAACCGAACTTGCAAGCACCATCGACTTGGGATGGCGGCTGCGTGCCACGTCCATAAAGTGTGTGATGCACGAGACCGAGAACAGGTACATGAGCAGCGCCAAGCTAAAGACAAAGACCAGCGCGAGCGGCATGGTGCCGTCCACAGCAAACAGCCCGAGTAACGCCGCAGCTTGCAGCACAAACGTCACAACCAGCGCCTTCATGCCAAAGCGCGCGTCAATCCACCCGCCCAAGATGTTCGAGATCAGGCAGAACACGCCGTAGGCCATAAGCGTGGTGCTCGCCTGAACGGTGCCCATGCCCAGTACCTGCTCAAGATAAGGCGTCACGTAGCCGTAGAAAACGTAGACCGACCCCACGCCAAACAAAAAGATGAGCATGCCGGTGATGATGCTCGGCTCGCGTAGCAGCCCCGCTTGCTCGCGGAAGGTGGCGGGCTCATCGGTCTGACCGGAACGCGGCATAAACGCCACGAGTGCGGCGCAGATCAGAACGGCAAAGGCCAGCGTGCCGTACATGGCCACATGCCAGTCGAGCGTGTCGGCCACAAACTTGCCGATCGAAGTGACAAAGACCATTGCCACGGAAAACGCACCATATACCACCGAGATGGCAAGCGAAGTTTGCTGCGGGGACAGCAGCTCGGGGATGTACGTCACACCCACGGCGAGCAGCGCGCCCGAGACGGAGCCCAGGATGATACGCGAGATAAACAGCACCTGGAAGTTGGGCGCCAACGCCATGACCAGGTTGCCGAGCACAAAGACGACGCTATAGCACACGAGCAGCTGGTAGCGGCGGAATCGCCCCGTGCTGAGCGCGAGCACCGGCGTCGCGATAGCGTAGACGAGCGCAAACACGCTGATGAGCTGGCCCGCAGTGGCAAGTGATATGCCGAGTTCCGTTGCCAAGTCGCTTTCGATGCCGATGACCACGAACTCGGAGCAGCCGAGCGAGAATCCCAACAGCACGAGCAGCGCCAGGCAGAGCTTGGTGCGCGCGGGGGAGAGCGCGGCGGCGGTTGGCTTACTTTTAGGCGTGGTTGCGGCGGTCAAGGTTGTCACTCCAATGTCGCATGAATAAGCGGGATTCAATCCCTGCAACTCTAACAGAATGTGACAAAGGGGCAGTCCCTTTGTCACATGGAGGGCTTGCCTGTATAGTCGCAATACAGGCGAAGATGGTCTCAGGTACATCGCGGGCGGCAGGAGATCCCATGGGTATGCACACGACAAAGGTTGCAGTGGGCGAGGGCAAGTTTGCGCTCGAGGCCCAGCTGACGGTGACGCCGCGAGGCATGGCGGTGTACGCCTGCTCGCCGGAGTTTGCGCACCTGGGCGCCACGGCGCAGGCCATTCCGCGCCCCGAGCCCGGCCGTACGGCAACGGTGAGCATCCTGGCCGTTCCGTGCCATCGAGACGAGATCCCGGCGCACGATATCGCGGCGGCGCTGGCCACGCGCTTTGGCGTGCCGGTAGTTGCAAGCACGGGTTTTCATGTTGAACAAGCGAGCGGTGACGACCTGCAGCGCGTGCTCGACACCACCAAGGAGCTCATCGCCGCGCTCGAGGAAGCCGCAGCCCGCATTCTGCGCGCCGGCTGGGATGAGGGCGGTGCGGGCGCCGAGGTCGTGGCGGTCGATGCTGCGACCGGCGAGGCGCTTGGCCCCGTCGACCGCATCGAGGCCCATGCTGGTGAGGGCATCCTGCATCAGGCATTTCTGACGCTTTTGGTCGAGGGCCGGGGCGAAGACGCGCGCCTGCTGCTCTGTCGCCGCAGTCCGCTCAAGCGCCTGTGGGGCGGGGTGCTGGCCGATAGCTGCGCCGGCCATCCGCTCCCCGGGGAAGACGTCGCGGCCGCCACGGCGCGCCGCATCAACGAAGAGCTCGGCATTACGCGTGAGCCCGATCAGCTCAAGCACCTCGGACACGTGGTGTACCGCGAGGACCACGGCGACGGCCGCTGCGAGTGCGAATGGTGCGAGGTCTACCTTGCCCATGTTGAGCCGGGCGAGCTGCATATCAACCAAGAGGAGATCTCGGAGGTGCGTCGCGTTGCTCCGTCCGAGCTCAAAGGCTACCTGCAGGGTCACCCCGAGCAGCTGGCCCCCTGGCTCCGTGAGGCCCTCGGCGACCCATTCATTCGCACGGTCCTCGCTATGTAAAAAAGACAGTCCCTTTGTCACATCCAAACCGTCACAACATTCGGCGAAAATCTCGAAAACGAGGAAAAGCGTCGAATGTTGTGACGGTTTTTGTTTAGGGAATCGCTTCTCATCCAAAAAATCCGCTTGACTGTATTGCCGCAACACAGCGCAACGTAAGGGGTGTCCGATAACGGGCGCCCCTTTTTAAGCGGCAACGTGGCTGCGAATCCGGAGCGCCCCCAACAAGAAAGGTGGGGAGATGGAAGCGGAAAAGAAGGCGTTTAAGATCACCAAGCGCGAAATTGGCTTTGTGCTGGGTATCGTTGTCTTTTTGCTGGTGAAGTTTCTTCCTTTGGCGGAGCTGAGCTCGACGGTCGAGCTCACGGTCGGCGGTCAGACCTGTCTGGCACTGACGCTCGCCACGGTGGTGTTCTGGGCATGTGGCGTGGCACAGCCGGGCTTTGTGGGCCTGCTCTACTGCGCGCTGCTCGTTCTGTTTAAGGTGTGCGTGGACGACACAGGCGCCGCGAGCGTCTCGGCGACGGTCGCCTCCACGTTTAGCTCCTGGACCAAGGCCACCATGTGGCTCGTTATCGGCGCCTACCTCATCGCCAGCGCGGTCAAGGAGTCGGGCCTGGGCGAGCGCATCGCCTACGCGTTCATGCTCAAGTTCGTGCGCGACGCCAAGTCGCTCATCATCTCGATCTTCGCGCTCACCTTTGTGCTGTCGCTGCTGATCCCGCATCCGTTCCCCCGCGCCTTCCTCATCCTCGCCGTCGTCTCGGTCATTGCCGAGTCCGCCGGCTACGGTGACGACGACAAGGGCAAGCTCGGCTTCCTCGTGTTTGCCGCTGCCGCCCCGGGTTCCATGTTCTTCCTGACGGGCGACTCCACGCTTAACCCGCTCGTTGCGCAGTACAGTGCCGAGGCCGGCGGCATGAGCCCGTCCTTCGTCGACTGGTTCCTGTACATGAGCGTGCCTATGCTGGTTGCGCTGCTGTGCACCCTGTTCCTGGGCCTTTTCCTCTTTAAGCCCAGCAAGGAGCTCGTCTACGATCGCGAGCAGATCGTGGCCAAGCAGGCCGCGCTCGGCAAGCTCTCCGTCAAGGAGATCCGCACCATCGTGTGGCTTGTCATCGCCATCGCGCTGTGGCTCACCGTCTCGGGCGACTATATCGGCTGGGTCACCCTGGCCATTGGCGTTGCTCTCGCCATGCCCATCATCGGCGAAGTCCTCACTCCCGCCAGCTGGAACGCTGTCGACATCAAGTCCCTCATGTTCCTGACGGCCGCCATGGCCGTGGGCTCCGTGGGCGGTGCCACCGGCATGAACGCCTGGATCGCCGACGTCGTGCTCCCCAGCTCCGTGCCTGAGAACATCTTCCTGTTCGCCCTGCTCGTCGCCGCGCTTTCCATGATCATCCACATGTTCATGGGCTCGGTCATGGCCGTGCTCGGCGTGTGCGTGCCGGCATTTATCAGCTTTGCCGCCGGCTCCAGCGTGAGCCCACTCGCCGTGGCGCTCATCGTCTTCACGTCCATCAACATCCACTACATCCTGCCGTTCCATAACCTGCCGATCCTTATCGGCGAAGGCAAGGACGCCGGCGGCTACACCTCCAAAGAGGCTATGCGCATGGGCATCCCCCTCACCGCGGTCGTCTTTGTCGTCGTGCTGGTCGAGGCCGCCTGGTTCCACCTCTTTGGCCTGATGTAAGCGGTCGAGCGCCCCGGCTGTAAGCAGCCAAGCGCTTGAACTTCGAGTGGTCGAGCGCTCCATTTGTGAGCGCCGCGGCCCCATTACGTTACCCCGTCCGGCGGCACCCCGTCGCCGGACACTCTCCCGAAAGGAGTACGCCATGTCCACTACCGATGCTTCCCAGATCCACGACCTGCGTTCCGCGCTCGACTTTTTGCGTGAGATGCCGGGCCAGCTGCTCGAGACCGACACCCAGGTCGATCCCGATGCCGAGGTCTCGGGCGTCTACCGTCACGTCGGTGCTGGCGGCACCGTCATGCGCCCGACCAAAGAGGGTCCGGCGATGGTCTTCAACAACGTCAAGGGCTTTGACGACGCCAAGGTCTGCATCGGTATGCTTGCCAGCCGCAAGCGCGTTGCCGCCCTGCTCGACCTGGACGAGGAGCACCTGGGCCTCGAGATCGGCAAGCGCTTCGAGAACCTGATCGCCCCCGAGCAGATCGCCGAGGGCAAGCACGTCGACTGCCAGGAGGTCGTGTACAAGGCGACCGACGAGGGCTTTGACCTGCGCAAGATCGTTCCCGCTCCCACCAACACGCCCGTTGACGGCGGCCCCTACATCACCATGGGCCTCGCCTATGGCACGAGCCCCGATGGCACCCAGTCCGACGTAACCATCCACCGCTTCTCCTGCGTCGACAAGGACAAGCTCGCCATGTGGATCACCCCGGGCAGCCGTCACCTGGGTGCGTTCTTTGACGAGTACTGCCAGCGCGGCGAGGATATGCCCATCTCCATCTCCATCGGCCTGGACCCCGCCGTGTACATGTGCTGCGGCTTCGAGGCTCCCACCACGCCGCTCGGCTTCAACGAGCTGCAGATCGCCGGCGCCCTGCGCGGCCGCGCCGTCGAGCTTGCCGACTGCGTCACCGTTCCGCAGAAGTGCATTGCCAATGCCGAGTACGTGCTCGAGGGCTACCTCATGCACGACGAGACCATCAACGAGGATGTCAACGGCCACGGCTACGCCATGCCCGAGTTCCCCGGCTACACCGGTGGCGCCAAGGTCTGCCCGGTGATCAAGATCACCGCCGTCACCACGCGCGTCAACCCCATTATGGAGAGCTGCATCGGCCCTTCGCACGAGCACGTGTCCATGGCCGGTATCCCCACCGAGGCCTCCATCTACAAGATGGTCGAGACCGCTATCCCGGGCCGCCTGCTCAACGTTCACGCCGCTCCCTGCGGTGGCGGCAAGTTCGTTGCCATCATGCAGTTCAAGAAGTCGAGCAAAAATGACGAGGGCCGTCAGCGCAACGCCGCCATGCTCGCCTTCTCGGCGTTCTCCGAGCTCAAGCACGTCATCCTTGTCGACGAGGATGTCGACATCTTCGATATGAGCGACGTGATGTGGGCCATGACCACGCGCTTCCAGGCCGACGTGGACCTCATCACCATCCCCGGTTGCCACTGCCACGTGCTCGATCCGTCCAACGACCCCGCGTTCGATCCTTCGATCCGCGAGCACGGTATCGCCTGCAAGGCCATCTTCGACTGCACGGTTCCGTTTAACCTCAAGAAGAACTTCATCCGCTCGCAGTTCATGGAGATCGACAAGGACAAGTGGGCCGCCGAGCTCGCCTTCTAGTAAGTAGCCCTACCAAGTAGTTAAGGAGTTGTCATGCCTGAGTCTTCTGTTCGTCCCCGTCGCATTGTCGTTGGCGTGTCTGGCGCCAGCGGTGCGGCACTGGGCCTTGAATGCCTCAAATGCCTGCGCCAGGCCGGCGCTGAGTCGGCGCTTGTCGTCACGCGCGGGGGAGAGATCACCATCGAGCAGGAGCTCGGCATGACGCTCGACGAGTTTGCGTGCTATGCCGATGTGGTCTACGACAACAAGAACATTGGCGCTGCCATCGCAAGCGGCACCTATCCGGTCGACGGCATGATCGTGGCTCCCTGCTCCATGAAGACGCTCGCCGGCATCGCGAGCGGCTACAGCGAAAACCTGTTGCTGCGTGCGGCCGATGTGCAGATGAAAGAGCAGCGCCGCCTGGTGCTTATGGTGCGCGAGACGCCCTTCAGTGCGATTCATGTCGACAACATGGCACGCCTGGCGCGCGTGCCGGGCGTCATGCTCATGCCGCCCATGCTCACGTTTTACAACGGCCCCGTCACGCTCGATGAGGCGGTGCATCACATCGCCGCCAAGGCACTCGAGGCCGTCGGCGTGTCGTGCGCCAACTATAAGCGCTGGTCATAGGCATCTTTAGGGTAGGATACGAGTAGTGTTTGAGCCCGCTGCCCCTGTGGGCGGCGGGCTTTTCGTGTCAAAGGGTGTGTCGGGAGAACCTATGCAGACGGGTATGTATGCGATTAGCGAGATGGCGAGCTTGTTTAATGTTTCGCGCCAAACGCTCATCTACTACGACAAGATCGGTCTGTTTAAACCCGCTGTGGTTAACGAAAAAGGCTACCGTTTCTATTCGCCCACGCAGATCCCGCTCATGCGTCTGATCTGCATGCTGCGCGACTTGGGACTGGAGCTCGACGAGATCGATCGCCTGACCTCGACGTTCGACATTGGAGAGATGACCGACCACCTGCGCTCGCGGGTGCAGGCGCTCGACGAGCAGATTGCCGGGCTCAAAGCCGAGCGTGCGAGCGTGCAGGAGCGGCTGAGTTTTTACGACGAGGCGGTCTATTGGCGCGAGCGCGAGGGCAAACCGGAGCTCAAGCAATTCGAGCGCCGCTACGTGGTCTTTGAGGAGTTCCCGGGCGATATCGAGCGTGGCCGCTCGATGCTGCACCCCACGCTCATGCGGGCGATTCTGCACATGCGTGCGCTCACGGGCACACGCCCCATGCGCGGTTGGGGCGCCATGCTGCGTCGCGAGGCGCTGCATTCCGGCGACCCCATCGCCGGTGCCGGCTCCTTTGCCGTGCTGCCGCGCGGAGCCGAGGAAATGCTACCGAGCGATCCTGCCGATCTGGCAGAGATTGGCGTCGAGGTGCTGCCCGAGGGCACGTACCTGTGCATGAGTCGCTGGGGTATGCCGTACGAGCCCGAGGGCATTCGTACCATCGTGACCTGCATGGACAGGCACGCGCTCCAGCCCATCGGCAATGCCTTTGACTTTTGCTACTTGGACACCACGAGCTACGATGAGTCCCATCAAGAGGACTTCTGCTGCATCCAAATCCCCGTCGCCCTCCAGATGTGACAAAGGAGCGGTCCTTTTATCACATTCCATGCGAGCTCCAGTGCCGTCTGGGGGTATAAGGTTAGCAAGTGTTTATTTGCGAGGCCTAAGGGGCGCCCCGTATGGATATCGATAACTTTGAATGGTGGTATAGCGAGGGCGAGGCTCCGGACGAGGAGTGGGACGAGCCCGCGCCGCGTGACGTGTCGAGCGACGAGGACGAGACCGGCGACGATGCCGCTGTCGAGCCTGATGCCGCCTCCGACCCCGTCGAGCCCCTGACCTTTGAACAGGCCTGGGCCCAGGCCGAGGCCGACGAGGCTAAGGCCGATGCCACGGCCACACTCGATGAGCCGGCGGACATGTCCATCTCGCCGGCCAAGACCCCGCAGCCGCGCCACACCATCGACCCCGGCAGTACAGCATCTTTCAGCATTCTCGACGTGCCCTCGCAGGGTGCCCAAGCGCCCGCACCCACGCATCGCCCCAATCTGTCTCGCGAGGAGGATGCGGGACGTCGCTCGCCGCTTGGCCCCATCCTCATCGCCTTCATGGCCGGCGTTATCGCCTGCTCGGCAATCGGCAGCATCTGGGGTCATGTCGAGCGGCAGCGCCAAGACGCCGCCAAGGTCGAGATGTCCGTCGAGCAATCGCTCAGCCGCACGCGCTCGGTGCATGTGTCGGTCGAGGTTAAGGACGGCGCGACGTGGGATACCGCGCGCGGCGACAGCCAAATGCTCGTCCATATCGTGGGCCGCACGCTCAGGGGACAAGCAATCGACGAGTACCAATACGTCAATTCCGAAGGTGACGGTATCGAGCTCAAGCCCGGCGACTACGAGCTCACGGTCGATGAGCCGCCCGTCGCCACCGACGGCACGCGTTACCGCGCCTCAAAGCGCATGGTCCCGGTGAGTTTTAATTCGCAAGCACCCGATACGGTCGATAGCGCGCCGCAGGGTGGGTTTGACCTTTATGCTATTGCTCAATAACTGCGCCTGCCGCTCAGCCCTGCTGCCAAGAGTGGGACAATAACCCTCGACACTGTTGTTTACTTTTGGAGGAAGTAGCATGTCCACCGTCACTACCATCAAGCGCGGCGGCCTCACCGCGGCCATCGATTCCATGGGCGCCCAGCTCACGAGCCTTGCCCTCAACGGCAATGAGTATCTGTGGCAGGGCGACCCGGCCTTTTGGGGCAAGCACGCGCCCATCCTGTTCCCTATCGTGGGATCGCTGCGCAACAACACGGCGACGTCTGCCGCCGGCACCTGCGAGATGGCGCGCCACGGCATCGCACGCATTGTCGAGCACAAATTGGTCGAGGTATCGGAGGACGGCTCCTCGGTAACCTACGAGATCACCGATACGCCCGAGTCGCTCAAGGCCTTTCCCTTCCACTTTAAGCTCAACATGACCTATGCCCTGACCGGCGATGCCACGCTCACGCAGACCTTTGCCGTCACTAACACCGGCGACGTAGACCTGCCGTTCTCGGTGGGTGGCCACCCTGCGTTTAACGTGCCCGCCCCCGGCGCCGAGGACGAGGCGTTCGAGGATTACGAGCTGGCGTTTACCGAGGCTTGGACTAACGAGGCCCCCGTCATCACGCCCGATGGCCTTATGACGTTCGAGGGTAGCTACAAGGCCCCCGATAACTCGGACGTGCTGCCCATCACGCACCGCAGCTTCGATAACGACGCCATCATGTTCACCGATACCCCGGGCTCCACGCTCACGCTGCGCGGCCGCAAGTCGGGCCACGGCGTCAAGATCGACTTTGAGGGCTTTAAGTACATCGGCGTGTGGTCTGCCGCCAACGACGCTCCGTTTGTGGCGCTCGAGCCCTGGACCGGTCACACCACCATGGACACCGAGGACGATGTCTTTGAGCACAAGGTCAACACCATCAACTTGGCTCCCGGCGCTACCGATAAACGCAGCTTTAGCGTCACCTTGCTCTAGAGGTTCCGCCGCTCGGTCGATGCTGCGTGCCGTCCAGAGCGATAATTTGTCATTCAAAAGGCAAGGCATAGACCTTCTGGTCATGCCTTGTCTTTTTCATGCCACTTGTTCGCTCTGGACGTCGCTCGCCGGCATTGCCAAAACATCGACGTCCCCAATGACTACCATGTGTCTATTAATTTTTCGAGCTTGTGCTGCACTGCTGGTCGCTGGCGTATATCCTGTTAAGTCGTCAGCATACGATTCAACAGGGAAGGCAGATTATGCATTCTCCCCATCAGCGCGACGCGCATCCACAGCCGGTGTGCAGCCGTCGCATCTTCTTGGGTAGCGCTCTCGCTGCGAGCGCTTCCGTCGTCGCCGGCGCGCTCGCCGGCTGTCAGCGTCCGTCCACGCTCAAGGTGGTTCAGCCCACGACGGGCGGCGGTCGCGACGACCTGTCCGATTCCGTGATCGGCAAGGACAAGATCCGCATTGGCATGGAGGCGGCCTACGCCCCGTACAACTGGCAGGTTTCCGAAGCCAGTGAGTACACTATCCCCATCGACAACGTGCAGGGCGCCTATGCCGATGGCTACGACGTGCAGATCGCCAAGATCGTCTGCAAGGCCCTCGGTGGCGAGCCCGTTGCCGTCAAGCAGAGCTTCTCGGGCCTCATCGATTCGCTCAACAACGGCCAGATCGACCTCATCATCGCCGGTATGAGCGCCACGCCCGAGCGCGAGGAGTCGGTCGGCTTCTCCGACCCGTACTTTATTGGCTACTTTGGCCTGTTCGTAAAAGAGGGTTCCCCCTACCAAAACGCCACCAAGCTCAGCGACTTTAGCGGTGCCACGGTACTCGGCCAAAAGGACACCATGCTCGACACCGTCATCGACGAGATTCCGGGCGTTGTGCACAAGAACCCGGTCGACTCCGTCCCCACGGTGTTCTCGAATCTGCTGCAGGGCACGTGCGACGCCGTGACTTACAACACCGAGAACGAGAAGGGCTATATGGCCCAAAACCCGGGTATCGTCCCTATTCATTTTGCCGAGGGCGAGGGCTTTAAGCAGGAGGTCGCGGCAAACGTCGGCTGTCGCAAGGGCTCGGACAAACTGCTTAAACTCATCGACAAGACACTCAAGGGCATTAGCCAAGAGGAACGCGACCAAATGTGGGACGCGTGCCTCGACCGCCAGCCGGCATAGGGAGGCAGCATGAAAACCATCAATCGTCTGGCCTCCTTTATCAAGGCCGACCACCGTTATGTGTACCTGGGCACGAGTGTCATCGCGGCGCTTGGCCTGGCGTTTAGCCAGCGCAACCCCACGCCGCTGAGCTTCTTGGCGCCCACCGGTATCTTCCAGGATTGCCTTTGGGCAATCCTTTGGGCCTGGCTCGTCGTGTCGGCGGCGGCGCTCGTCACCAAACTCATGCACTGGAATGACTATCGCGAAACGTCGCCGTTCGCATCCGAGCGCTTCCGTCGTGGCGCACGCTTGGGCAGCTATGTCGTGGTTGCCATCGCGGCGATCTTTTTCGTGGACCGCTGCGTCATGTCGTTTATCGACCTGGTACAGGTGAGCATCGTCTCGGACTCCAACCCCAGCGACTTTTTGTCGAGCCTGGTCTACATGACCTACAAGAGCGGGGACTTCTTTATCCGCGGTATCGAGATCACCATCGCGCTTGCCACCTTCGGCACCGTCATCGCATTCTTCCTGGCGTTGCTCTTTGTGTTCCTGCGTATTCAGACCTTCGATCGCGTGGACAACGACCTGGTGCGCTTCTTTAAGAGCATTGGCCGCGGCTTTGCGACCATCTACTCCACCATCGTGCGCGGCACGCCCATGATGGTCCAGGGTCTGCTCATCTATTACGCGGGTTTCACCGTTTTGCGCGGCATGGGCTTCGAGACCGCCCAGGCCAACCAGATCTGGAGTACCTTCACCGCCGGCCTCGTCACCATCTCGCTCAACTCCACCGCCTACATGATGGAGGTCCTGCGCGGCGGCATCGAGTCCATCGACCCCGGCCAGGCCGAGGCAGCGCGCTCGCTGGGTCTTTCGCAGTGGCAAGCCATGCGCAAAGTCGTGTTCCCCCAGGGCATTAAAAACGCGATTCCGGCGCTCACCAACGAGCTCATCATCAACATCAAGGACTCGTCGGTGCTCTCGGTCATCGGCGTGTTCGACCTCATGTACGCCACCACCACCGTCGCCGGCGTGTACTACCGCCAGATGGAGGTCTACTGCGTGGCGCTCGTGGTCTACCTGATCCTGACGCTCGTGGCGAGCCGCCTGCTCGAAGCCTTTGGCAAAAAGCTCGGCGCCGAGGCCCCTGCCACGCTGCCCAGCTCTAACTAGGCTTAAGACGAGGAGAATCATCATGGCAGATACCGCCACTACCGGCGTTGCGGCCGCCGCACAGACCAATGAGCCGCTCATCCGCGTCGAGGGCCTGCGCAAGAGCTTCGGCTCGCTCGAGGTACTCAAAGGCATCGACCTGTCCGTCAAATCAGGCGAGGTCGTCACCATTATCGGCGCCTCGGGCTCGGGCAAGTCGACCTTCCTGCGTTGCCTCAACCTGCTCGAGACCCCGGACGCGGGCCACATCTGGTTCCACGGCCAGGACCTTACGGCCGAGCGCTGCAATATCAATAAACTCCGCGAGGACATCGGCATGGTGTTCCAGGGCTTTAACCTGTTCAACAACATGGATGTGCTCGACAACTGCACGCTCGCGCCCGTCACGCTCAAAAAGATGAGCAAGGCCGAGGCCGAGAAGGTCGCGATGGAGCATCTGACGAGCGTGGGACTCGAAAAGTTCGCGCACGCCGCCGTGGGCCGCCTGTCCGGTGGTCAAAAACAGCGCGTGGCCATCGCTCGTGCCCTGTGCATGAATCCGCAGATCATGCTGTTCGACGAGCCGACCTCCGCGCTCGACCCCGAGATCGTGGGAGAGGTGCTCGAGGTCATGCGCAAGCTCGCTGCCGACGGCATGACCATGGTTGTCGTCACGCACGAGATGGCCTTTGCCCGAACCGTGTCCGACCGCGTGGTCTTTATGGACAAGGGCGTGGTGCTCGAGGACGCCGCGCCGGCCGAGCTCTTCGGCAACCCCAAGCACCAGCGCACCCGCGAGTTCCTCTCGCGTTATCTCGAGGACAAATAACCGACCGCAAACTCTTGCGTTGCAGGGCCGCTCCCGTGGGGCGGCCTTTGTCGTCACAATCGAAAGGATGTCATGGCCGAGGTTTGGCGCTTCTTTGCGCATGAGGACGATTTTGCCGATTTGGATGAAACTGGCGCGTGCGAGCGCCTGGGGCGCGTGCTGTCGTTTCCGACCATCTCGAGCATGGATGCCGAGGCGGTGGACTGGCAGCCGTTCGACGACCTGCGCGCCTATATGCAGCAGGCGTGGCCGCGCGTGTTCGCGGCGGGCGAGGTCGAGCTTATCGACCATTCGCTATTGGTGACACTTAGCGGTTCCGACCCTGCCCTCAAGCCCGTTATGCTCATGGGCCACATGGACGTGGTCCCCGTGGTGCCGGGTACCGAGGCCGACTGGACGCACGCCCCCTTTAGCGGGCACGTGGACGACACCTACATCTGGGGCCGTGGAGCGATCGACATGAAGGACCAGGTCGCAGGCATTCTCGAGGCTGTCGAGTATGCGCTGGCGCACGGTTGGCAGCACGAGCGCACGCTGTTCCTGGCCTTTGGCCAGGACGAGGAGACAACGCAGTACGGTGCAGGCGCCATCGGCCGCGCGCTCGAGGAGCGCGGTGTTGAGCTCGAGTTCCTGATCGACGAGGGCGACTACCGCATCGTTTCGGATGCCGAGTACAGCGCGGGCGAGGGTTGGCTCATGCACGCCGACCTCGCGGAGAAGGGCTATGCCGATATCGTGCTCAAGACGAAGAGTGAGGGTGGACATTCTTCTAACCCCTACGGCGGCACGTCGCTCGAGGTGCTCAGCCGTGCCATCACCGCAATCTGCGATATCGAGTGGCCGACGCGCGTGACCGACTTGCTTGCCGCCCAGCTCGTCGAGCTGGGGCTCTACACGGCGGATGAAATTGCCGCCAACGGGGGCGCCATTGTCCGCGATTGCCTCGCCAGCAAGAAGCTCTATCCGCTGGTGACGACCACCTGCGCACCTACGCAGATCGAGGGTGGCAGCACCGGCGCCAACGTAATGCCGCAGGATATGTGGGCCAACATCAACTTCCGCATGCTCGAGGGCACGAGCGTGGCCGACGTTGTGGCGCGCTGCCGTGAGGCGGTTGCCGGGGCGGACCTTGCCGGTCGTGTCGAAGTGGAGCTAGGCCCCGGCAGCTCCGAACCCTCGCCGTCCCTGCGCATCGGTGGCCCCGGCCTCGAGGCGGTTCGCTCCATCGCCGCCCGCTATTTCCGTGATCCAAAGGGGACGGAGGAAAATGGATCATTCGAGCCAGTGGCAATTGTGCCCTCGACCGTGATCGGTGCGACCGACGCTGCCAACTACCAGCGCATTTGCCCTGAGTGCATTCGCTTCTCGGCCTTTGTGGTTGATGACGACGAGTGCGATCGCGGCGTCCACGGCACCAACGAGCGCATCACCCGCCGCGCCTACCTCCAGGGTATCCGCTTTTTCATCGCTCTGCTTCAAACGCTCTAGAATGTGACAAAGCGACAGTCCCTTTGTTAGCCGTTGGGCGTTCTTAAACGACTAGTCGTTAAGGAGCGTCCCCAACGGCTACGTCCACTCATTCCGTGCGGGTTATATGCAGGTTTGCCTGCGCACGCTATCATGTATGGGTTAGACCGCAACTATGTACCCCATACGCGAAGGGATACGCATGTATCTGAGGATCGACATGTTCTAGCTGGGCTTACCCCCGCAGTGGCGCCATGCGCCCCATCAATTCTGCCGATTTTCACCTTCACGCATATAAAGGAGTCCTGCCATGCGCGACAAGCTCGAAAAGATCATCAAGGCCTACGAGGAGCTCGAGAAGAAGCTCTCCGACCCGGCCGTCGCCTCCGATATTAAGGAGTTCACGCGTCTCAACAAGGAGTACGCGCACCAGTCCGACCTCATCGCTGCCTCGCGCGAGTACATCGGCGCGCTCGATGACATCGAGGCTGCCAAGGAAATGCTCCACGATACCACCGATGCCGATGAGAAGGAGATGCTCCAGATGGACATCTCCGAAAACGAGGCCAAGCTTCCCCAGCTCGAGGAAGACATTAAGTACATGCTCATCCCGAGCGACCCCAACGACGACAAGAACACCATCGTCGAGATCCGCTCCGCCGCCGGTGGCGACGAGGCGGCCATCTTCGCCGGCGACCTGTACAAGATGTACCAGCGCTTCTGCGAGTCGCGCGGCTGGAAGACCACCGTGCTCGATTCCAGCCCCAGCGAGGCCGGCGGCTTTAAGTCCATCGAGTTCAAGGTCGAGGGCGACCGCGTCTACTCCGTCATGAAGTTCGAGTCCGGCGTGCACCGCGTCCAGCGCGTTCCCAAGACCGAGTCCCAGGGCCGCATCCAGACCTCCACGGCAACCGTCGCCGTGCTTCCCGAGGCCGAGGAGATTGACGTCCAGATCAACCAGTCCGACCTGCGCATCGATACTTACTGCGCTTCGGGCCCTGGCGGTCAGTGCGTTAACACCACCTACTCCGCCGTGCGTATCACCCACCTGCCCACCAACACCGTGGTGCAGTCGCAGGAGCAGCGCTCCCAGATCCAGAACCGCGAGGTCTGCATGCAGATGCTGCGCGCCCGTCTGTACGAGATGGAGCTCGAGAAGCAGCAGGCAGAGCTTGGTGCCGAGCGCCAGAGCCAGATTGGCCACGGCAACCGTTCCGAGAAGATCCGTACCTACAACCAGCCCCAGGACCGCGTGACCGATCACCGCATCGGCTTCAACTCCACCTACAACGGCGTTCTTCTGGGCGACCAGCTCGGCACCGTGATCGAGGCGCTCGCCGCCGCCGAGCGAGCCGAGAAGCTGGCGCAGGCGGTTTAGGTTACGCGGTTTTACCAAACCGCGTAACGGCTCGACGCTGCAAACGCCCCTAAGCGGCAATCTGACGTTCAATCGTCGGTCGCGTACCGAAGTACGCTTCCCTCCTCTTTCACGTCACCTTGCTCGCTTAGGGGCGTTTTCGCTGACTTATGCTCAACCTGCGGCGCCTTAGAGGTGGTCATTGGGGACGTTCTTAAACGACTAGGTTGGGCTTATTGCTTTGAGACGTTATTCAATCGTCTTTGATAGACTTCAAGCTGTCTACCTGCTGAAAGCAATTAACGGTATGCATCTGCAATTGAAAATATTGCTTGAAAAATCGTCCAAGAAGTCGCGGGGTGATTTTTGACGCGTTGCGCGTCAAGTGATGTGGCAAGCGTTTGGTTAGATATTGGTTAGTTTTGGGGCAACCTTGCCAAAAGCTTGACGAATGCAAATCTAGACGTCGGCGAATGAACACTTTGAGCGAGCCCGGTGAAAAATTCTGGGCTGATTCTCGATAATCGCCTTCAATCGTCTCTTGCCAAGCGCTGGCCTCGCGTACAATCTGCTCCGACATTCGCGCGCCGCCTGGCGCTTAAGAGGGGAGGACCCCATGGCAAACGAGATCTGGACCATCAAGCGTTGTCTCGAGTGGACCAAGGAGTACCTGGCCGAGCGCGGTGAGGAGCATCCCCGTCTTTCTGCCGAATGGCTGCTGTGCGCAGCCACGGGTCTGGCGCGCATCGACTTATATATGCGTATGGACGAGACGCTCGATGCGGCGCAGCTCGAGACCATGCACGCGGCGGTCGTCCGCCGCGCCAAGGGCGAGCCGCTGCAGTACATCACCGGCAGCACGCAGTTCCGCATGATCGACGTCGCGTGTGCCCCCGGCGTACTCATTCCGCGTCCCGAGACCGAGATGCTCGTCGAGGAAGTCCTCAATTATCTGGATGCCGAGGTGCTGAGTCCCGAGGCTGCCGCCCGTCAGCGCGTTGAGCTGCCCTGGAACGATGAAGTCGAGCAAGCGCGCAAGGCCGAAGCCGCATTGGCCGACGAGCGAGCGACGGCCGAGCGCCGTGCCGCCAACCTCACAGCTGCCGACGAGGCGGCGTTGGGTAGCGATGTACTGGGCAGCCGCGCCTATGCCGAGGAACTGGCCGATCGCGAGGCCGAGGAAGCCGCCGCGCAGGCAGCAGAGACCGAGGCCGAGGAGGCCGCTGAGCCCGAGCTCGACGAATACGGCATCGCCATCGAAGGCGCCGACCACGAGGCGTCTCTGACGGAGGATGCCGCCGCGCCCGCTCCGGTCGAGCCCCGCACTGCCCGCGTTCTCGAGGTCGGCTGCGGCACGGGCTGCATCTCGCTTTCCCTTGCCTGGGAGCGCCGTGGGCATGTCACCTGCACCGCTACCGATATCGAACCGCGTGCCATCGACCTGGCCACCAAAAACCGCGACGCGCTCGGGCTTACGTCCGATGAGGTCGCCTTCAGCCTCACAAACCTGGTGAGCTCTATCCCCCGCGAGGAATGGGGCACCTTCGACGTGCTCGTCTCCAACCCGCCCTACATTCCGACTGACGTCATGCGCTCGCTACCGCACGAGGTCAAGGACTTCGAGCCCGATTTGGCGCTCGAGGGCGGTGCCGACGGCCTTGATATCTTCCGCCGCCTGCTCAATGCGGCGCCCTATATGCTGCGCGCCGGCGGCCTGTTTGCCTGCGAGCTCTACGAGGGCGCCCTCGACGCCGCCGCCGAGCTCTGCCGCCAGGCGGGTCTCTCGGACGTGCGCATCGTCCGCGACCTCACCGATCGTCCCCGTATCGTTCGAGCCATCGTCACCGAGCCCAAACAGCGCCAGTAATATTTATTAACTGGTTAGCAAAAATTATAAAGTAGTTTATAATTAGGACGGCTGAAAGAGGTCGGCCCATGCAACCTCCTACCTTTCGGGAAATCATTGCCCTACTCAAGCACGATGGATTCGTGAAGGTCGCGCAAGTCGGTAGTCATGCTAAGTATGTTTCTGGTGACCGCGTTGTCACCGTGAACGGTTCTGGTGGTGATCGACCAAAGAAGGGCACGTGGGCAAGTATTCGTCGCCAAGCTGGATGGTAGTTGGAGGCAAAATGAGGCAGCGATTTACCTATGACTGCGTTCTCATAAAAGAAGACGACGGTTACTGCGCTAGCTTCCCGCAGATTCCCGGCGCCTTTGCCGATGGCGATACGCGCGAAGAAGCGATTGCCCATGCCACCGAGGCACTGATGGCGTTTTTGGCCGACGACCTCAACAACGGTTTGACTCCGGCAGGGTACGAACGCTTGGCCGAGGTCGTGACCCTTTCAGTCGAAATCGACCACGAGGACGCTCGGGAAGCGGCGTGCCGAACATTTAAAGACGCAGCGCTGGACCTCAAAGTTTCCGCTCCGCGGATTACCGCGCTGGTCAAAGCCGGAAAGCTCGATGTTGAACTCGTCGACGGCCGTCGGATGATAACGATAGACAGCATCGAGCGCTACGCCGCCCAAGAACGCCACGCCGGCAGGCCAAAGAAGTTCGTCGCAGTCCAATAACCCCCTCACTTTCACCGACTACTAGAGCCGCTCACCAAACCAACATGCGCTCTGGGCAAATAGGTTGAACGTTTCGTGCGAGAATGCCCCACAGTAAACAAACTTTCACCAGAGCGTAAGGGGCTGGCATACACATGCAGACGGTCTATCGGGTATTCGAGGGAGCGCGTGAGCCGCATCGGCTCGCCGTCGAGCGTACGGCCGAGCTACTCGGTCGCGGTGGCCTGGCGCTTATTCCAACCGAGACGGTCTACGGTGTCGCCGTGGCAGTCAACGCCTTCTCGGATGCCGTTCCACAAGATACAAGTGAACCTCTGCCGTGGCCGCGCGATCCGCAGGTCACCGTCAACGGCGCCGCGGTCCCCGCACTCGGTACCGGCTATCGTCGTATCTTTACCCTCAAGCAGCGCGAGCTCACGCAAACGGTTGCCTGGCTGGTTGATGATGCCGAGGCACTCGATCGCTATGGCGTGGATATCCCTCATGAGGCCCGCGTGCTCGCCCGACGATGCTGGCCGGGTGCCCTGACTATCGTGGTCAAGGCGGCCCCCTGCGTGCCGACCTTTATGCGCGCCGCCGACGACACGGTGGCACTTCGCGCTTCGGCCTCGCCCGTGGTGCAAGCGCTCATCCGCGCCTGCGGCAGCCCTCTTGCCTGCACCAGCGCCAATACGCACGGCGCGCCCGCGCCGGCAAGCTTTGCCGACGTTGAGGACCGTATTCTGGAGGGGGTTGATCTGGCCGTCGACGCGGGCGAGACCCCGTGCCGCGACGCTTCGACCATCGTGACGTTTAAGCATGGCGAGCTTCAGATCCTGCGCCAAGGCGCACTTCCCGCATCAGAGATCGAGCGGGTCCTGTCCGACCCGATGCAATAGAAAGGTGTAAGCGATGTCGTTGAATCTGGGCAGCCTGGGCATGGAAGATGCCTCGTTTAACTTTGGCGGTTCCTACATCATGGCGCTCGACTGCGGCACCACCTCGGTGCTCGCGACCATCGTCGACGAGTACGGCTGCATTGTCGCCCAGGCACGTCGTAGCGTCAAAACCAGCTTCCCGCGCCCCGGCTGGGTGGAGCAGGATCCCACGGAGGTGCTTGCCAGCCAGATCGGCGTGATGATGGAGGTCCAGTTTAAGAGCGGCATCCATTCCGATCGCATCGCCGCCATCGGTATCTCCAACCAGCGCGAGACCACGGTGGTGTGGGACCGCGTGAGTGGCCAGCCTATCTACAACGCCATCGTGTGGCAGTGCCGCCGCACCGCCTCGACAATCGATAAACTGGCCGAGCAGGGCCGCGAGGAGCTGGTGCGTTCCCGCACCGGCCTTACGCTCGACCCGTATTTCTCGGCCTCCAAGGTGCAGTGGATTCTCGACAACGTCGACGGCGCGCGCGAGAGCGCGGCAGCGGGCGACCTCATGTTTGGCACCATCGATACCTGGCTCATCTATAACCTCACCGGCGGCCAAACCTTCGCCACCGACTACACCAACGCCAGCCGCACGGCGCTTTTCAATATTCATACGCTGGACTGGGACGATGACCTGCTGGCTCTCTTCGACATCCCGCGTGCCATGATGCCCGAGGTCCGTTGGAGCGCCGGTGACTACGGCCGCGTAGCGAGCGACATCATGACCAACATGCCGCCCATCATGGGTGTGGCGGGCGACCAGCAGGCGTCGCTGTTCGGTCACTGCTGCTTCCATCCCGGCCAGACCAAAAACACCTATGGCACGGGCTGCTTTATGCTCATGAATACCGGCGACGAGATCGTCGAATCCAAGAATGGCCTGGTCTCCACCATCGGTATCGCTGCGGACGGCAAGGTCAGCTATGCGCTCGAGGGCTCTATTTTTGCCGCCGGCTCAACGATGAACTGGCTGCGCGACAACATGGGCGTTATCTCCAACGTATCCGAATCGGCACAGCTCGCCTCTTCGATCGGCGATAACGAGGGATGCTACTTTGTCCCCGCTTTTGCGGGCTTGGGTGCACCTTGGTGGGACGCGCACGCCCGCGGCATCGTATGCGGTCTGACTGGAGCTTCGACTCGAGCGACCATCGTGCGCGCCGCTTGCGAGTCCATGGCCTATCAGAGCTATGACGTGCTGCGTGCCATGGAGCAGGATGTGGGTCTTTCGATTGAGCGCCTGTCCGTCGATGGCGGTGCCTCGCGCAACGAGTTCATCATGCAGTTCCAGGCAGACTTGCTGGATATCCCTGTACTGCAATGCGAGACGGTGGAGACCACGGCAATCGGTGCCGCGTACTTGGCGGGTCTTGCGGTTGGGTATTGGGAGGATCTGGAGGAGCTGGAGCAAAACGCCCAGATCGTCAAGACGTTCCATCCCCATATGTCCGTTGAGCGTCGCGAGCGCAACCTGGACGGTTGGCACGATGCGGTCAGGCGTTCGCTCAGCACCACTCAGTAGGGTTGTGACGGAGCGTTCGATACAACAAACCGCTAAACTTATGCATGGCGGGCGGCGGCAACATCGCTGTGCGTCATGTCAGCAAGGTCGTTTTGCGGCCGCAACGAAAGGGGCATCAACCCATGACCGTTACCTACGATGCGTCCCGCGTGACGCTTGTCGACCATCCGCTCGTCCAGCACAAGTTGTCGATCCTGCGCGATAAGTCGACCGGCACCAACCAGTTCCGCCAACTCGTACGCGAGCTCGCGCTTTTTGACGGCTACGAGGCCATGCGCGACCTGCCCATGGAGGATGTCGAAGTCGAGACTCCCATCACCACTGCCACGTTTAAGCAGCTTGCCGGCAAGAAGCTCGCCATCGTCCCCATTCTGCGCGCGGGCCATGGCATGGTCGACGGCATCCTCGACCTGGTGCCCTCTGCCCGCGTGGGCCACATTGGCATGGAGCGCGACGAGGTCACCCACGAGCCGCATGAGTATTACTGCAAGATGCCCAGGGATATCGACCAACGTATCTGCCTGGTCGTCGATCCCATGCTCGCCACGGGCGGTTCTGCCGAGATGGCTATCGGCTATCTGCGCGAGCGCGGTGTCAAGGACATTCGCATGCTGTGCATCGTCGCGGCCCCCGAGGGCCTCAAGTCGCTGACCGAGAAAGACCCCGACGTGCATATCTATACCTGCGCCATTGACGACCACCTCAACGAGGCCGCCTACATCGTCCCCGGCCTGGGCGATGCCGGCGACCGCATCTACGGCACGCTGTAGTCTCTGGGCCAAACCGGCTAACGTTGAAAATACGAAGAAACGGTGCGCGCGGACAAATAAAAGGCGACCGCGCTCACCCCTGTTAACGGACGTTTCGCCCCGCAGGGTACGGAAAAACGCGTTACCGTAGCTACGGGATAAAGAAGGTCTTAAGAAAACGTACAGCTGCGTATTAACCGATGCTTTTTCGGTTGTACTTTAGCGATTGGCTCGTACAATAGTCACCAATGTTTGGCGGGAACTGTTCTGGGAAGCGTTAAAAGAGGAAAGTGAGGACGCCAGTGTTTCAGGTAGCCGATCTGCTCGCTATCGTTGCAGGCGCCATCGCGGGCGCAATTGCCTTCCTTCCCTTTGTTTTTACGCTCAAGCCGGTTCTTGACGATAAGCAGAATGCGGACATGCTCAAGGGCATGGTGAGTCTGGCGGTCTCGGCAATCGCCCTGCTCGTCTTTACCTTGGTTGTGTTTGCGTTGTTCGGAGAGGCATTTCGCATGTTCCTCCTGGGCGAGGCGATCGGCTTCGTGGTCTTTATGGCCGCCTGCACGGTTCGCGTCGCCAAGGCGCTGCGAGATCCTCATGAGGTCGAAAGGTAAGTCGTGGAAATTTTTGAAAAGCTGCCTGATGAGATTAATCATCTGGTCAGCGAGTTCAGCTCCACCCCCGTCGTGGGCGATCTGAGCTGCGGCATCACGCAGTACTCGTTCTGGCTGATCGTCTCCACGATCGTGCTCCTGATCGTCCTGGCCGTGTTCAAGAAGAAGCAGACCCTGGTTCCCAAGGGCTTCTTCGTCAACGGTTTCGAGTACATCATCGAGTACGTCGAGAACGATATCGGCAAGGGCGTCGTGGGTGAGAACTGGAAGAAGCACTTCCCGTTCCTGTGCTCGCTTTTCCTGTTCATCCTGATCAATAACATGATCGGCCTGATCCCGGGAATGAAGCCCGGCACCGGCGCAATCGGCTCCACCGCCGCGCTCGCCATCTTCGCCTTCGTGTACTTCATCTACTACGGATGCAAGGCTCACGGCGTGATCGGCTACATCAAGAGCCTCGCCCCGCAGGGCGTGAGCTTCCCGATGAACGTGCTTGTGTGGGTCGTCGAGCTTTTCTCGACCTTCCTGCGCCTCATCACGCTCGCCGTCCGTCTGTTCTGCAACATGTTCGCAGGACACGTGGTCATGGGCTCGTTCGCCATCATGGCGAGCATGTTCATGCAGCCGCTGCTTCAGCAGGTTTCCGCGGCCCACGCCGTCGGCGCCCTGCCTTCGCTGGCCTGGCTTGCCATCCTCATCCTGATCTATGCGATTGAGCTTGTGGTCGGCGCCATCCAGGCTTACGTCTTCACGGTCCTTACCGCCGTGTATGTCTCCGAGGCAGAGGAGGTCGCGGAGGAGGAGTAGTCTTCCGTTCGCGCCTTAAAGGTAAGGCAATTCGTTAAACCGCCGGTGCCCGTACCCATGGAGCCCGGCAGTTATAAATAAGGTTATCCTGCGTGAAATAAGACACGCACGACAAAGGAGGAATCGTGGGAGTTATCGGTTACGGTCTCGGTGTTATCGGCGCTGGTCTTGCTATCGGCCTGTCTGCTCTGGGTGCTACGGGTGCTATGGCCCGTCAGCCTGAGGTCCAGGGCCGCGTGTTCACCGTCTTCATCATGGGCTCCGCCTTCGGCGAGGCTCTGGCTCTGATCGGCTTCGTTGTCGCGCTGATCGTTAAATAGCACGGAGCGTCAAGTATGAATCTTTCATCCCAGAAGAGCGCGATCGCACTCTCCGCGTCCGCGGCCGCGCTGCTCATGCCGGTTTCCGCGTTCGCCGAGGACGGCGCTGCCGGTGCGGACATCCTCATCCCTAAGATGGCGGAGTTCATCCCGGCGCTTATCGCCTTCCTGATTATCTGGATCGTGCTGGCCAAGGTCGCCCTGCCGGGCATCATGAAAACCATGGAGGAGCGCGGCAAGAAGATCGAGGAGAGCCTCGACGAGGCCGAGAAGACCAAGCAGGAGGCTATCGCCAAGCGCGCTGAGTCCGACTCGATCGTCACCGACGCCCGTCGTCAGGCTGCCGACATCGTTCTCGAGGCCCGTAAGGACGCCGAGTCCGAGCGCGCCCGTATCATCGAGGCTGCTCACAAGGAGGCCGAGGAGATCATCGCCAAGGCCCATACGACCGTCGAGGACGAGCGCAAGTCCATCTACGCCGGTGCCGCGAGCTCCATCGCCGACCTGTCCGTTGCCGTCGCCACCAAGATCGTGGGCGAGGCACTCGAGGACGAGGCCGGGCAGAAGAAGCTCATCGAGCGCTACATCCAGGAAGCAGGTAGCCTGAATGCCGACTAGCCGCTATCAGGACAAGGTGCTCGAGACTTACGCGCGCTCCCTTCTGGAAGCCGCTAAGGCCGAGAACCATGTGTTCGAGGACCTCGAGATGATTGAGCGCCTGGCTTCCGCCAGCCCCGAGATCATCGCCGTGCTCGACACCATGTCCAAGCGCGACCAGCTCGACCTTCTTCCCAAGGTGGCAGCTGCCTTTAAGTATGTTGCCGAGGAAGACGAGGATGTAGTGGGCGTGACCGTCACCACGGCGATCCCGCTCGACGACGAGCTGCGTCAAACCATCACTAAGAAATGCGAGCAGGACTTCGGTCGCAAGGTATTCCTTATCGAGCAGGTCGACCCGTCTATCGTGGGCGGCCTGGTGCTCGAGGCCCGCGGCGAGCGTCGTGACATTTCCGTCAAGACGCAGCTGCGCATTGCGCAGGAGACCCTCGCAAACTCTGCTAATTCGTACGGAGGTGAAGCCTAATGTCCGAAACCCTCAATGCCCAGGATATCGCCAAGAAACTGCAGGAGCAGCTCACGAGCCTCTCCGCGACGGTCGATACGCATGAGGTTTCAACGGTCGACGAGGTAGGCGACGGCATCGCGCGCGTCACCGGCCTCAAGAGCGCCATGGCAGGCGAGCTTCTGGAGTTCAAGAGCTCCGATACCGGTGAGACCGTCTTCGGCCTTGCCCAGAACCTTGACCGTGACGAGGTCGGCGCCGTTCTGTTTGGTGCCGTCGACTCCATCAAGGAAGGCGACGAGTGCCGCACCACTGGCCGCATTATGGATATCCCCGTGAGCCGTGCCATGCTCGGCCGCGTCGTCAATCCGCTCGGCCAGCCTATCGACGGTTTGGGTGACATTGTCGCCACGCACCGTCGTCCTATCGAGTTTAAGGCCCCCGGCGTCATCGACCGTACCCCGGTGTGCGAGCCGGTTCAGACCGGTCTGTTGGCCATCGACTCCATGGTGCCTATCGGCCGTGGTCAGCGTGAGCTCATCATCGGCGACCGTAAGACCGGTAAGACCGCCATTGCCATCGACGCTATCCTCAATCAGCGCGGCAAGGGCATGGTCTGCATCTATGTCGCCATCGGCCAGAAGGCTTCCACGGTTGCCAACATCCGTGAGACCCTCGCCCAGCACGGTGCGCTCGACTACACCATCATCGTTTCGGCAACCGCTGCCGATTCCGCCCCTATGCAGTACATCGCGCCTATGGCCGGTGCCGCTATCGGCGAGTTCTTCATGTACAACGGCGAGGACGGTAAGCCCGCCAGCGAGACCAACCCCGGCGGCCACGTGCTCGTCATCTACGACGACCTGTCCAAGCAGGCCGTGGCCTACCGTCAGATGTCGTTGACGCTGCATCGTCCGCCCGGACGCGAGGCCTATCCTGGCGACATCTTCTACCTGCACTCTCGTCTGCTCGAGCGTGCCGTCAAGATGTCCAAGAAGAACGGTTACGGCTCCATGACGGCCCTGCCGATCATCGAGACCCAGGACGGCGACGTCTCGGCCTACATTCCGACCAACGTCATTTCCATTACCGATGGTCAGATCTACCTGCAGTCCGAGCTCTTCTTCCAGGGTCAGCGCCCGGCAGTCGACGTGGGCATCTCCGTGTCCCGCGTCGGTGGCGACGCTCAGACCAAGGCCATGAAGCAGGTCGCCGGCAACCTCCGTCTGGACCTCGCTTCGTACCAGGAGCTCGCCGGCTTTACGCAGTTCGGCTCCGACCTCGACGAGGCTACGCAGAAGCAGCTTACCCACGGCGCTCGCATGACCGAGCTCCTTAAGCAGCCGCGCTACAAGCCGTTTGAGGTTGGCGAGCAGATCGTTACGCTGTTCGCAGGCAACGAGGGCTTCCTGGACGACCTGGAGATCGCCGACGTGCTGCCTTTCCGCGCTGAGCTTATCGAGTACCTGGACAACGGCTTTGGCTCGCTGCTCGATAAGGTTCGCGCCAAGAAGATCGACGATGACACCAAGGCTGAGCTTCTGCGCGTTATCGGTGACTTCAAGCAGCAGTTCATGGCCAAGCACCATGCCGATACGACTGGATCAGAGGAGAACTAAGCCCTATGGCCAACCTTCGCGACATTAAGAAGCGAATCTCCTCGGTTACCACGACCAAGCAGATCACGCGCACGATGGAGATGGTCTCTACGGCCAAGATCCGTCGTGCCCTCGATCGCTCCAAGCAGGCCGAGCCCTATAAGGAGGCGCTGACCGACGTCATGTTGACGGTCGCCGGCGACGCCTCCTGCTCGGGCACCGATCCCATGCTACAGAAGCATGAGAGCGTCAAGCATGGCCTGATTGTCGTTATTGCCTCGGACCGCGGCCTTGCCGGCGGTTTCAATACGACGGTGGAGCGCACGGCCGAAAAGCTCGCCGCTTCTTGGGCGAACGATGGCATCGAGTGCGAGATCATTGCGTGTGGACGTAAGCCGGTCACGTATTTCCGCGACCGCGCAAACGTCGTCATGCACTTTGAGGGCAATTCCTCCGAGCCCGATTTTAATCAGGCTCGCATGATTTCCTCTCATATCTGCGATGCGTATCGTGCCGGCGAGCTTGACCGCGTCGAGCTTGTCTACCACCACGCCAAGAACCGCGTGGATCAGGAGCTTCGCGTCGAGCACTTGCTGCCGCTCGATCCCGAGATGATCGCTATGGCCCACGGTCCGCGTAAGAACGAGACCGACGCCCCTAAGCGCATCTCGTCCACGTTCGAGTTCGTGCCCTCTCCCGAGCATGTTCTCGGCAAGCTTGTACCGTCGTATATCCTGACGGTCATCTACCAGGCCCTGATCGATTCGGCGGCTGCCGAGCAGGGTGCACGCCGCAAGGCCATGCACTCCGCGACGGAAAACGCCACCGCGATCATCTCGACCCTTACCCGCACGTATAGTCGCGTGCGCCAGGCTTCGATCACGACCGAGATTAACGAGATCGTCGGCGGAGCCTCAGCATTGGAGGAACAGTAATGGCTAATAACACCGTAAAGCTTGCGGTCGAGGAAGCCACCAAGAAGACGACTGCCGGTGATGGTCGCATCGTGCGTATCATCGGCCCTGTCGTCGACGTCAAGTTTGACGGTGCGGTGCCCCCGATCTACAACGCGCTCACGGTCGAGGCCGAGACCCCGATCGGTCACCTGAGCACGATCCTCGAGGTTGAGAGCCAGCTTCCGGGCGGCGTCGTCCGCACGGTCGCCATGTCCTCGACCGACGGTCTGCAGCGTGGTCTCATTGCCACCGATACCGGTGAGCCCATGAAGATGCCCGTTGGCCCCAAGACACTCGGCCGCATTTGGAACGTCATGGGCAAGCCCGTCGACGGCAAGCCTATGCCCGAGGTGGAGGAGTTCTATCCCATCCACCATGCGGCACCTCGTTTTGACGAGCTCACCACCAAGACCGAGATCTTCGAGACCGGCATCAAGGCCGTCGACCTGCTTGAGCCCTACATCCGTGGCGGCAAGACAGGCCTGTTCGGCGGCGCCGGCGTCGGCAAGACCGTTCTGATTCAGGAGCTCATCAACAACCTCGCCCAGGAGCATGGCGGCACTTCGGTGTTCACCGGCGTCGGCGAGCGTACCCGTGAGGGTACCGACCTTTATCTCGAGATGAGCGAGTCTGGCGTTATCGACAAGACCTGCTTGGTCTACGGTCAGATGAACGAGCCGCCTGGAGCGCGTCTGCGCATCGGTCTGGCCGGCCTTACCACCGCTGAGTACTTCCGCGATCGTGGCCAGGACGTTCTGCTGTTCATTGATAACATTTTCCGCTTCTCCCAGGCCGGTTCCGAGGTTTCCGCACTTCTGGGCCGTATGCCGTCCGCCGTCGGTTACCAGCCCACGCTGGCTACCGAGATGGGCGACCTCCAGGAGCGCATTACCTCGACCAAGACGGGCTCCATTACCTCCGTCCAGGCCGTCTACGTCCCCGCAGACGACCTGACCGACCCGGCGCCTGCCACGACGTTCACCCACCTCGACGCTACCACGGTTCTTTCGCGTAGCATTTCGTCGCTCGGCCTGTTCCCGGCCATCGACCCGCTCGCGTCTTCTTCCGACGCCCTCGATCCCTCGATCGTCGGCGAGGAGCACTACCGTGTCGCCGTCAAGGTCCAGGAGCTCCTGCAGGAGTACTCCGACCTTCAGGACATCATCGCCATTCTGGGTATGGACGAGCTGTCCGAGGAGCAGCGCCTTACGGTCAACCGTGCCCGTAAGATCCAGCAGTTCCTCTCGCAGTCCTTCCACGTTGCCGAGAAGTTCACCGGCAACCCCGGCGTCTACGTCCGTGTCGAGGATACCGTCCGCTCCTTCGCCGAGATTGTCGACGGCAAGGCCGATGACCTGCCCGAGCAGGCTTTCCGCTATGCCTCCACGATTGAGGACGTGCGCGAGCGCGCCCGCAAGATGGGGGAGAAGTAGGTTATGCGTATCCGCATCGTGTGCCCCGTGAGCCTCGCCTATGAGGGTGACGCTGCGTTTGTGTCGATTCCGTCTACGGATGGCGAGTTTGGCGTTCTGCCTGCTCACTCCAGCGAAATCTGCACGATCGACCGCGGTTACGTTCGCGTTTCCGATAAGGCCATGGGCACTGTCGACCACACGTTTGCCGTGGCCGGCGGCTATGCCCAGGTTGCGGACGATGTCGTGACCGTTCTCGCCGAGCGCGCTTGCGATTTGGCGACCGTCGATGCCGACAAGGTTAAAGCTGATATTCAAGGTTTTGAAGAGAAGCTGGGTAATTTGTCGGAGGATGATGCACGCCGCGCCTACCTCTATAATGAAATCGCATGGTGTAAGCTCAAGCTTGCCCAATAGTCAAACGATTTAGCGTTCGACCATTTGCGAACACATCATGCCCGGGATGGCCCAGCCACCCCGGGCATGCTTTTTGAAAGGGTAGACCTTGGATATTATCCGCGTTGAGGGTGGCCACGCCATCGGAGGCTCCGTGCCCGTCTCGGGTGCCAAGAACTCCGCGCTCAAACTCATGGCGGCAACGCTTCTGGCGCCGGGCAAGACGACGCTGCAGAACGTGCCCGATATTTCCGATGTCCACGTGATGGGCAAGGTGCTCAAGGGTATGGGCGCTACGATCGATGTTCTCGACGAGCACACGCTCGAGATCGATACCTCCCAGGTCGATTCTTGGGAGGCTCCCTACGAGCTCGTCGCCAAGATGCGCGCCTCCACGGCTGTGATGGGTCCCCTGCTGGGTCGCTTCCATCGCGCCAAGATCGCCATGCCGGGCGGCTGCAACCTGGGTGCTCGCAAGATCGATATGCATATCCTGGGTCTCGAGGCTCTGGGCGTCGAGTTCGACACCGCCCACGGCTACATCAACGCCAGTGCTCCCCAGGGTCTGCACGGCACCACCGTCACGCTCGAATTCGCGAGCGTGGGCGCCACCGAGAACCTCATCATGGCTGCCGTGCGCGCACAGGGCACCACGGTTATCGACAACGCTGCCCGCGAGCCCGAGATCGTCGACCTTGCCAACATGCTCAACGAGATGGGTGCCAAGATCGTCGGCGCAGGCACGCCCGTCGTGACCATCGAGGGCGTGGAGGAGCTGCATCCCGTTACCCATTGCGTGGTGGGTGACCGCATCGAGGCCGGCACCTTTATCGTCGCCGGCGCCCTCATGGCCGATGAGCGCGGCGTCGATGTTACGGGCTTCTGCCCCATCCACCTGGGAATGGTGCTCAAAAAGATGGAACTTATGGGCATCGAGTGCGAGCGTATCGAGAGCGGCGTCCACGTCAATCGCGTCGAGCGCATCAGGCCGGTCGATATCCAGACGCTTCCGTTCCCGGGTTTCCCGACCGACATGCAGGCGCAGATCATGGTGCTTTCGGCCCTTGCCGACGGAAGCTCCGTAATTACCGAGAACATCTTCGAGAACCGCTTCATGTTCGCCTCCGAGCTCGTGCGTATGGGTGCCGATATTCGTATCGAGAGCCATCACGCCATGATTCACGGCGTCAAGGGCTTCTCGGGCGCACAGGTCACCTCACCCGACCTGCGTGGCGGCGCGGCGCTTGTGGTTGCCGGTCTTATCGCCGATGGCGTTACCGAGGTCTCGGCCATCCATCACATCAAACGTGGCTACGAGCAGTTTGTCGAAAAGCTGCAGGCGCTTGGCGCGCATGTCGAACATGCCACCGTTCCCGATCCCGTCATCTACTAATGCAGGTTGCCTATGTTTAACAAGAAACCCCTAGCGGATAACACCCGAAGACCCTCGACTGGTGCGCAGGCCAAGATCTACAGCCGCGACAATGTCGCACGCTATTCCGAGCGCGCCCGTCAGCGCCGTCGCGGCCGCACGGTTCGCCGCGTAGCTCTCATCGCCGTACTCGGCGTGCTGCTGAGCGCCACGACTGCTGCGGGTCTGTGGTTTGCCACTATCATGGGCAAGCTTGGCGACTCCAATGTCATTACCAACAACCTGCGCCAGATTCTGGTCGATACCAATGAGGCAAAAGATCCGTTCTACGTGTTGCTTCTTGGTACCGACGGTCGTCCGGGCGAGGATACGTATCGTGCCGACTCGATTATCCTGGCACGCATCGACCCCACGCAAAAGCAGGCGACGCTCATTTCCGTTCCGCGCGACACCAAGGTCGTGTACAAGGGCGAGACCATGAAGATCAACGCCTGCCACACCGTTGGCGGCGCCGAGGCCATGGTCCAGGCGGTCAACGAGCTGTGCGGCGTGCAGATTTCTCACTATGCCGAGGTCAGCTTTGACGGCATGCAGTCGCTTATTGATTCGGTTGGCGGTATCGACATCAACGCGACCGACGACGTCGACGATCCCGAGCACCTGGATATTAAGATTACCGCTGGTCAGCAGCATATGGACGGCGCTACTGCCCTTACCTATGCCCGCTGCCGCTACACCTATGCCGACGGCGATTACACGCGCATGCGCCATCAGCGTCAGGTGCTTGGCGCCCTTGCCAACCAGATTCTCAATAACTTCGATGCCACGAAGATCTTTGGCCTGGTTAATTCGCTGTCCGATATGCTCGTAACCGATATGAGCGTTCAGGATATCGTCTCCACGGTTAATGCCATGCGCGGCATGGATGTCGAGGGCATCTACTCGGCCAACCTGCCTTCGTATGCTGACGACAGCACTATGATCGACGGCGTGAGCTATGTCTTTGTCTACGAAGACGAGCTTAAGGAAATGATGGCCTGCGTCGACGCCGGTGAGGATCCCAAGGGCCCCAACACCATGGGCCTTTCAGACGGCTCCAGCTCCACGATCGGTGACCTCAACAACAATACGTCCGAGGACTACGCATATGGCACCGCGACCTCGTCGGGTGGCTCGGACGATTCCGACGATTCGAGCGACGGCTCCGATTACTACGAAGAGCCCACCGGTGACGGCAACGGCTACGAAGCCAACTACTAGGGTTACGCGGGCTTACCAGCCCGCGTAACGGCTCGACGCTGCGCGCCGCCCAAGGCGACAATTTGTCATTCAAAAGGCAGGGCATGACCAGAAGGTCAATGCCCTGCCTTTTTCATGCCAACTTGTTCGCTCTGGACGTCGCTCGCTGACGTTGGCTCAACCTGCGATGCCGACTACTTTTCTTGCACCAAAAAACGCCCCGTTCTCGGTTGAGGACGGGGCGATTCGTCTCTTGGGCTCATGCAGCCAGTCTTATGCGAAACGGGCGACGAGCTCCTGCAGGACGTCGGTCATCTTGACGAGCGAGCTGACCGGGACAAACTCGTTGACGCCGTGGTAACAGTAGCCGCCTGTCGAGAGGTTGGGGCAGGGCAGGCCGCGGAACGACAGCTGTGCGCCGTCGGTGCCGCCGCGAATCGGCAGTACTTGGGGCTCAACGCCGCAGGCAAGGTAGGCTTCCTTGGCAACATCAATAAGCTCGGGATAGTCACGAACGATCTCGGCCATATTTCGATACTGCTGCTTAATCTCGACCGTTACGCGCTCCTCGCCCAGTCGCTGGTTGAGCAGTGCGGCGGCGGCATTCATCAGCTCGAGTTTCTGCTGGAACTTGGCGGCATCGTGATCACGGACGATATAGCGCGCCGTGGCATGGTCGACCGTTGCCGAGACGCCCTCAAGGTGATAGAAGCCCTCGTAGCCCTCGGTGTATTCCGGGCGCTGCTCGTAGGGGAGCAGGGCGTTGAAGTCGCAGAACAGGTTGCCCGCGTTGACCATGCGCCCCTTGGCGTCGCCGGGGTGAATGGACTGGCCCTCAAAGCGAACGGTTGCCTCGGCGGCGTTGAAGCACTCCCACTCAAGCTCGCCAACCGGACCGCCGTCGACCGTGTAAGCGTACTTGCAGCCGAAGGCCTCGATATCCAACAGCTCGGCACCGTGACCGATTTCCTCGTCCGGGCAGAAGCAAATGCCGAGCGCGGGATGGGGCAGGGAGGGATCCTGCGCGATGCGTGCGACAAGCGCCATGATTTCGGCGACACCCGCCTTGTCGTCGGCGCCCAGCAGCGTAGTTCCGTCGGTGCAGACAAGGTCCTCACCCACCAGGTTGTTGAGGGCAGGAAGTTTGGCGGTGCTCATGGACACGGGCTTGCCGTCGACGATGCCGCAAACCAGATCGCCGCCATCGTAGTGCACGATGTGCGGCGCTACGCCGGCGCCCGGCGCGACCTCGGTGGTATCGAGGTGCGCGATCAGGCCCAGGGCGGGCTTATTCTCGGAACCGGCGCTAGCGGGAATGTGCGCGCAGACATAGGCGTTTTCGGTTACATGGGCATCGGTTGCACCCAGCTCGCGCAGTTCTTCGGCAAGCACGTTGGCAAGGTCGAACTGTACGGTGCTCGACGGCACCTGGTCGCAGTTGGCATCCTCGGACTGCGTGTTGATCTGGACATAGCGCAAAAAACGCTCGAGGACGTCGGGGTCCGTGGTGGTGTTTTCCATAAAGATCGCTCCAATCTTGGTCGTCGTGTGCAACAAGAACTCTAGCACGGTATGCCGCGGCATACCGCGACGCTTGGATGGGGTAGAATCAGCCATTGAGTGCAGAAGGGACGGATGTTCATGGATACGACAAATAGCTCGCGCGAGCTACACCTAACGGTGGCGAACGAAGACTACTTGGAGTGCATGGTTCGCATCGAAAGCGAAGATGGGGAGACCGGCGGCGTGCGGTCGGTCGATATCGCACAGCGCCTTGGCGTCTCGAAGGCATCGGTCAACAAGGCGGTTTCGGCTCTCAAGGCATCTGAACTTGTCGAACAGTCTCACTACGGCAAAGTTATCCTGACTGACCGTGGGCGCGAGGTCGGCTCGGCTATCTGGTATCGCCATCGTCTGGTCCGCACGTTTTTGGTTCAGGAGCTCGGTGTCGAATTTGAGCGAGCCGATTCCGAGGCCTGCATGATGGAGCATGCTCTATCCGAGGACACGATGAACCGCTGGCTCGCCTATCTCGAAAAGCAGGGAATCAGCGTCGAGGAATAGCGGGATATATATGGATACGAGTTATTACAACCGCTTTGGTGCCGAGGAACTTACGCGCCGCTTGTCGAGCGAGACCTTGTTGGCGCAGGGCCCCATGGGCAGTGTTCTGTTGAGTGAGTACGATGCCGCCGACATTCCACCGGCGTTTTGGAATCTGGCAGAGCCGCAGACCGTTTCTCGTATCCATCGCTTGTATGTCGCCGCCGGCGCGCAGGTGCTCATTACCAACACCTTTCAGGCATCAAGCTATGCCCTCAAGCACGACCAGATTGCGCCGTCCGTGGCGGAGGTCAATCGCGGGGCCGTCGACGATGCTCGCCAGGCGCACCCACAGCTGCTGCTGGGCTCGATGGGCCCGATTTGTATTGAGTGGTTTGCCGAGGACTCTGCCGAGTATCGTGAAATCCGAGGCATTGCGCGCGAACAAGCGCACGCCTTGCTCAATGCTGGTGTTGACGGTCTGCTGATCGAGACGGTGACGTCTATCCGTAATTTGCAGCCCATGCTTGCCGGCGCCCGAGATGCCGCCGACGGTATGCCTGTCCTGGTGAGTTTTGTCGTTGACGATAAAGGCGACCTGTTGGGCGATGGCCTCAACATCGAGGCAGCCGTTTTGTACGCCGAAAAACACGGCGCAAACTCGGTTGGTGTTAATTGCTGTTCGCTTGCGGCCGCGAACGCGGCGGTGCCCAGGATGGTTGCATCGGCGACTACTCCCGTCACGGTGCGTCCCAATGCGGGAAATCCGGTTCAGACACAGGATGGTCCCGTGTGGCATGAGGACCCCGAAGCCTTCGCTCGCGCATGCGTCGAGTGGAAGCGGGCGGGCGCCGCAATGGTAGGCAGCTGCTGCGGAACCACGGCGGTTACGACAGCCGCTATGGCAGATGCGCTCAATATATAGAACCCGAAAATGGGAGTATCGAATCACCGCCCCCGCTGGGGCGGTTTTTTGTTGGCGGTGCGCACCTCGACGCTTTTGCCTAAACGGTGAACGAGCGTGCCGGCGGCTTGCCGGATGCCCGTTGCGGGTATACCTCATGCGTACCATGATCCAAACACTGCGAGGTGTCTGCGCGTGTGCGCGATAATTCACTTTGGAACTGACGGTTGGCGAGCTCGCGTCGACGGAGACTTTACTATCAACAACGTCGCTCGTGTCACTGATGCTATCGGCAGGCTATGGCAAAAGACGAATCCCGGTAAAACGGTATATGTAGGATTTGATACTCGGCCGCAAGCGCGCGAGTTCGCCGAGCTCGCGGCGGGCGTGATTGCCGCCCACGGGCTCGATGCCGTGCTCGTGTCTCGACCGGTGCCGACTCCCGCTCTTACGTGGGCGGCTGCGTATGACGGCGAGGCATGCGGCGCGCTTATGGTGACGGGCTCACATCATCCGCAGGGCTATCTATGCCTCAAGCTGCGGATGGGTGATGGCTCGACGGCCAACCAGGATGTCATCGAAGAGCTCGAGGAGACGATGGCCGCCGAGCCGCTGGGGCTTGAGGGGCAATACCGCACGGCAGATATCATTCCCGACTATATGCGAGCGGTGGCATCGTTTGTCGACGCGGATGCCATTCGCGCCGCGCATATGCGTGTGGTGGTTGACCCCATGGGCGGAGCTGCGCAGGGATATCTTGCCGACTTGCTTCGAGAGATTGGCGTCGAAGTCCACGAGATTCACGCCGACGAGACGACCGATAGGGGAGATATCTGCCCCGACCCGGTCGAGCCGTGGGTGGATGCTTGTGAGCGCGCAGTTGTCGAAGACGGGGCGTGCGCCGGTCTGGTGACTGATGGCGACGCCGATCGTATCGGCGCGGTTGATGAGCGCGGCAGATATATACATCCACATCAGATCATGGCGCTCGTTTTGGGCGATTTGGTCCAGTATCGCGATCTGAAGGGACGCGTCGTCGTCAACCTTTCATGCTCCACGCTTGTGCGTCGCATTGCCGAGGCGCTCGGCTGCCGCGTGGTCATCAAGCCCGTCGGTTTTAAATATATAGCCGCCGAGATGAAGAAGGGCGGCGTTCTCGTGGGCGGTGAAGAGGCCGGTGGTATCGGTATCGCCGCGCACATGCCCGAGCGCGACGGCATCCTTGCCTGCCTGATTTTGTGCGAGCTCATGGCCAAGACCGGCGCGCCCTTGGGCGTGCTTATCGATCAGCTCGAGGCGAGCTTTGGCAAGACGAGTTACGGACGTCGAGATTTGCGCCTTGAGGCCGAGGATGCCGAGACGTTGCGCACGCTGCTTCCCGGAGTGAATCCCAAGTCGATATGCGGCAAGGTACCGCAGAGCGTAAGTCATATGGATGGCTTGCGTCTGGCATTTGAAGATGACACCTGGCTGCTGATCCGTCCCAGCGGGACCGAACCGGTGGTGCGCGTGTACGCCGAGGGCTTTTCGGTGGAGGAGCGTGATGAGCTGCTGGATGCCGGCTGCGCTTTGGCCAGGGGTGCATATCGGCTGTAGCCAAGGGGCCTCTCTATATAAAGATGTGCTCGGCGAGCGGTAGCAAACGACTGGCAAACGTCAGTCAGAGGCATAGTTGTGTAGGAAATGTGTGCGCCCAGATTCCCGCCCCCGGGGCCACTCCGGTCTGGCAATATATCTCCTTGCCGCGCGGCCCGGTGGGACCGGATCAGCCGCGGGGCGTGCACCTTGAGAACCGGATACTGCGAGGATGGACACTTACTTCAGTGTCGCATCCGGGCAGACATCGAACCATTTGAAATGGTCTAACTTGGATTTGTTTTTCGCAAGGCCGCCGAGAGGCGGCCCCGAGAAATTCCTTTTCCTATACTAAAACCATATGAATCGAACGGAACCGATCAGCTAATAGTTGTGAGGACCGGACGGGCTCGAAGCCCAAACATTTTGGACGGAGAGTTCGATCCTGGCTCAGGATGAACGCTGGCGGCGCGCCTAACACATGCAAGTCGAACGGCACCTGCCTTCGGGCAGAAGCGAGTGGCGAACGGCTGAGTAACACGTGGAGAACCTGCCCCCTCCCCCGGGATAGCCGCCCGAAAGGACGGGTAATACCGGATACCCCGGGGTGCCGCATGGCACCCCGGCTAAAGCCCCGACGGGAGGGGATGGCTCCGCGGCCCATCAGGTAGACGGCGGGGTGACGGCCCACCGTGCCGACAACGGGTAGCCGGGTTGAGAGACCGACCGGCCAGATTGGGACTGAGACACGGCCCAGACTCCTACGGGAGGCAGCAGTGGGGAATCTTGCGCAATGGGGGGAACCCTGACGCAGCGACGCCGCGTGCGGGACGGAGGCCTTCGGGTCGTAAACCGCTTTCAGCAGGGAAGAGTCAAGACTGTACCTGCAGAAGAAGCCCCGGCTAACTACGTGCCAGCAGCCGCGGTAATACGTAGGGGGCGAGCGTTATCCGGATTCATTGGGCGTAAAGCGCGCGTAGGCGGCCCGGCAGGCCGGGGGTCGAAGCGGGGGGCTCAACCCCCCGAAGCCCCCGGAACCTCCGCGGCTTGGGTCCGGTAGGGGAGGGTGGAACACCCGGTGTAGCGGTGGAATGCGCAGATATCGGGTGGAACACCGGTGGCGAAGGCGGCCCTCTGGGCCGAGACCGACGCTGAGGCGCGAAAGCTGGGGGAGCGAACAGGATTAGATACCCTGGTAGTCCCAGCCGTAAACGATGGACGCTAGGTGTGGGGGGACGATCCCCCCGTGCCGCAGCCAACGCATTAAGCGTCCCGCCTGGGGAGTACGGCCGCAAGGCTAAAACTCAAAGGAATTGACGGGGGCCCGCACAAGCAGCGGAGCATGTGGCTTAATTCGAAGCAACGCGAAGAACCTTACCAGGGCTTGACATATGGGTGAAGCGGGGGAGACCCCGTGGCCGAGAGGAGCCCATACAGGTGGTGCATGGCTGTCGTCAGCTCGTGTCGTGAGATGTTGGGTTAAGTCCCGCAACGAGCGCAACCCCCGCCGCGTGTTGCCATCGGGTGATGCCGGGAACCCACGCGGGACCGCCGCCGTCAAGGCGGAGGAGGGCGGGGACGACGTCAAGTCATCATGCCCCTTATGCCCTGGGCTGCACACGTGCTACAATGGCCGGTACAGAGGGATGCCACCCCGCGAGGGGGAGCGGATCCCGGAAAGCCGGCCCCAGTTCGGATTGGGGGCTGCAACCCGCCCCCATGAAGTCGGAGTTGCTAGTAATCGCGGATCAGCATGCCGCGGTGAATGCGTTCCCGGGCCTTGTACACACCGCCCGTCACACCACCCGAGTCGTCTGCACCCGAAGTCGCCGGCCCAACCGAGAGGGGGGAGGCGCCGAAGGTGTGGAGGGTGAGGGGGGTGAAGTCGTAACAAGGTAGCCGTACCGGAAGGTGCGGCTGGATCACCTCCTTTCTAGGGAGACACATTCTTAGAGAGACAAACTTTAACTCGAATAGAGGGCAGGAGCCCGTCCGGCAGATGTCTTCCCGGTACGTCCCCGCAGCACCCGGTCCCCGGGGTCGCACCCGCGTACCTTGAGAGCCGCATAGCGATAGGAGAGAGATGGAAGATCCAATCTTCCAGACTCGATTCTTTTCTGCGATTAAAACAGAGAATGATAGCAATCATTCATCCGATCCAAACAAGAAGAATTCACTTAATAATGAGTGAGGAGCATCTGATCGCGAGCACAGTGAAACAGACTGTGCCGCGGTATGAGATACCCGAATTGCGACATACGAGCGCTATTCATGATATCGATTAACTAGATTAGTTAGCGACACGTGGATATCCCGCGGGCCCGATGCGGTCCCGCAAGATACCACGGGCGCACGGCGGATGCCTTGGCACAGGGAGCCGATGAAGGACGCGGCAAGCTGCGATAATCCCCGGCGAGGAGCACACATCCTTCGACCCGGGGGTCTCCGAATGGGCGAACCCATCCACAGCAGTGTGGATATCCCCACCCCGAACTCATAAGGGTGGGGAGGACAACCCGGGGAACTGAAACATCTAAGTACCCGGAGGAGAGGAAATCAATCTCGAGACTCCCCGAGTAGCGGCGAGCGAAAGGGGACCGATGGCCAAACCGTCGAGCGGGCGTACCCGGCAGGGGTTCCGCCGGCGGGGTTGCAGGGCCGCGCATCCGGGGGCTGCCGCCCCCGGGCGCAGGTCCGGCTGGGGAGCGGAACGGCATGGGAGGGCCGGCCGCAGCGGGTGACAGCCCCGTACGCGAACCCAGACCGGACGGCGCGACGCGGTCCCTGAGTAGGGCCGGGCACGTGAAACCCGGTCCGAACCTGGGTGGACCACCATCCAAGCCTGAGTACTACCCTGTGACCGATAGCGCACCAGTACCGTGAGGGAAAGGTGAAAAGCACCCCGGGAGGGGAGTGAAACAGTACCTGAAACCGTGCGCCCACGAGCAGTCGGAGCACCTTTTAAGGTGTGACGGCGTGCCTTTTGTAGAATGAGCCAGCGAGTCGCTGGCGCGGGGCGAGGTTAACCGAAAGGGAGCCGGAGCGAAAGCGAGCCTTAACAGGGCGACTTGAGTCCCGCGCCGCGGACGCGAAGCCGGGTGAGCTATCCGTGGGCAGGCTGAAGCGGGGGTAAGACCCCGTGGAGGGCCGAACGCACGTCGGTTGAAAACGGCGGCGATGACCTGCGGATAGGGGTGAAAGGCCAATCAAACCCGGAGATATCTCGTTCTCCCCGAAATAGCTTTAGGGCTAGCGTCGCGCGTTCACCGCCGGAGGTAGAGCACCGGATGGACGAGGGGGCTTCGCCGCCTACCGAATCCAACCGAACTCCGAATGCCGGCGGCCCAGAGCGCGGCAGTCAGAGCATGTGGGCTAAGCTGTGTGCTCGAGAGGGAAACAGCCCGGACCGCCCGCTAAGGTCCCCAAGTTCCAGCCGAGTGGCAAAGGATGTGCGTCCGCCCAGACAACCAGGATGTTGGCTTAGAAGCAGCCATGCATTCAAAGAGTGCGTAACAGCTCACTGGTCGAGTGGACATGCGCCGACAATACACGGGGCTAAGCTGGACACCGAAGCGGCGGGATTTTATTCATTAGAATCGGTAGGGGAGCTTCCCATGGGCGGAGAAGCCGGAGGGCGACCGACGGTGGAGCGCATGGGAGTGAGAATGCTGGCATGAGTAGCGAGAGACGAGAGAGTAACTCGTCCGCCGTGAACCCGAGGTTTCCTGGGCAAGGCTAATCCTCCCAGGGTCAGTCGGGGGCTAAGGCGAGGCCGGGAGGCGTAGCCGACGCGCAGCAGGCAGACATTCCTGCACCGCGCACGCGGCGCTACGACCGACGGGGCGACGGATGGGGGTGGCTCGGCGGGGTTCTGGACGTCCCCGTGATGGAGCGCGGCCCGCGGACCAGGGAAATCCGGTCCGCATCGAGGGCGAGGCTCCGGACGAAGCACTTAAGCGAAGCGAGTGAGCCCGAGGTCCCTAGAAAAACCCCTAGGCAGGCGCGTGCGCGCCCGTACCGCAAACCGACACAGGTGGGTGGGTAGAACATACCGAGGCGATCGGGTCAACCATGGTCAAGGAACTCGGCACAATGGCCCCGTAACTTCGGGAGAAGGGGTGCCCGCGCGTACGTGAACCGGCTCGCCCGGGGAGCGGAGGCGGGCCGCAGTGGAGAGGCCCAAGCGACTGTTTACCAAAAACACAGGACTCTGCAGAAGCCGCAAGGCGACGTATAGGGTCTGACGCCTGCCCGGTGCCGGAAGGTCACGCGGAGGGGTTAGCCGCAAGGCGAAGCCCCGAAGCCAAGCCCCGGTAAACGGCGGCCGTAACTATAACGGTCCTAAGGTAGCGAAATTCCTTGTCGGGTAAGTTCCGACCTGCACGAAAGGCGCAACGACTTGGGCGCTGTCTCGACCATGGACCCGGTGAAATTGCACTGGTCGTGAAGATGCGACTTACCCGCGGAAGGACGGAAAGACCCCGTGAACCTTCACTGCAGCTTGGCATTGGCCGCTGGTCCCGCGTGTAGAGGATAGGCAGGAGGCACAGATCCGGAGGCGCCAGCCCCCGGGGAGCCGCCCTTGGAATACTGCCCTCGCGCGACCGGCGTCCTAACCCGAGGCCGTCAACCGGCTCGGGGACCGTGCCAGGCGGGCAGTTTGACTGGGGCGGTCGCCTCCTAAAGGGTAACGGAGGCGCGCGAAGGTCCGCTCGGGACGGTCGGCAACCGTCCTTTTGAATGCAAGAGTACAAGCGGGCTTGACTGCGAGGCCCACAAGCCGAGCAGGTGCGAAAGCAGGCTCTAGTGATCCGGCGGCCCCGAGTGGGTGGGCCGTCGCTCAACGGATAAAAGGTACTCCGGGGATAACAGGCTGATCTTGCCCAAGAGTCCACATCGACGGCAAGGTTTGGCACCTCGATGTCGGCTCATCGCATCCTGGGGCTGGAGCAGGTCCCAAGGGTACGGCTGTTCGCCGTTTAAAGCGGTACGCGAGCTGGGTTCAGAACGTCGTGAGACAGTTCGGTCCCTATCCTCCGTGGGCGCAGGAGAATCGATGGAGGCTGCCCCCAGTACGAGAGGACCGGGGTGGACGCACCTCCGGTGAACCGGTTGTCGACCAACGGCACGGCCGGGTAGCCGCGTGCGGCGCGGATAACCGCTGAAGGCATCTAAGCGGGAAGCCGTTCCAGGGATTAGTTCTCCTTCCGGTAAGGGCCCAGGTAGACTACCTGGTCGATAGACGGCAGGTGCAAGGCTGGCGACAGCCTCAGCCGAGCCGCACTAATCGCCCGAGCTCTTCCGGAACCGCACCTCGCGGCCCGCGGGACCCAGCGCTCATGCGCGGTCCGGGCACGAGGATGCCCCCGAGTCGATCTTTCCTATACGCCATGCGGCCCCCAGGGCACGTGAAGAGACACCGGACACCGAGAACGGTGGGCGCCGCCCACCGGTCAGCGGCCAGAGCATGGGGGGCACGCCCGGTCCCGTTCCGAACCCGGAAGCTAAGCCCCATCGCGCCGAGAGTACTGCGGGGTCAGCCCGTGGGAGGCCAGGGCGCCGCTGACCGGTGGACGGCACCGAGCCGCCATTGGGAATGTAGAAGGGGGAGGCCTCGCGGCCTCCCCCTTTTTTGCGTTTATAGGCAACATTCTTTTTGCAATTAAATCAATTTAATCATCCACCGCTGAATATAGACGTTCACCGTTCTTTTGTCGGTTCTCTGTTCTCAATGGACTAATATTTGCTTTAGCGCACTGCTGCGCTTGTCCTGTTTTACACGGGTCGTTTTATTGATTGTGACGGAAGGACTCACATGGCAGATGTTCATGAGCTGCTTGATACTTGGATTGCCAATGTCAAGGACGAGGAGCTCCTCGCTGAGCTTAACACGATGAAGGAGCAGGGTGATGAGGACGCCATCACCGACGCTTTCTTCCAGGATCTCGCCTTCGGTACTGCTGGCCTTCGCGGCACTATCGGTGCGGGCACTAACCGTATGAATATCTATACGGTCGGTCGTGCGACCCAGGGATTCGCTGACTACCTCAATGCGACCTTCGAGCATCCGACGGTCGCCATCGCTCGCGATAGCCGCAATAAAGGTGAGCTGTTCGTTAAGACGACGGCTGCCATTCTTGCAGCAAACGGCGTGACTGCTCTCGTGTATCCTAAGATTTCTCCCGTGCCGACGCTTTCCTGGGCCGTCCGCGACCTTAAGTGCTCCGGTGGTATTTGCATGACCGCTAGCCATAATCCGGCGCCTTATAACGGCTATAAGGCCTATGGCCCCGACGGCTGCCAGATCACCAGTGAGGCCGCCGATGCAATTTCTAAGGCTATCGCCGAGACCGATGCGTTTACCGGCGTGAAGTCTATGGACTTCGATGAGGCTGTTGAGCAGGGCCTTGTCAAGTGGATTGACGACTCCTGTCTCGAGCGTTATTACGAGGCCGTCCTCGCTCGCGGCGTGACGAACCTTTCTGCCGAGGAAATTGCCGGCGCTCCGCTTAAGCTTGTCTACACGCCGCTCAACGGTACGGGCCTTATCCCCGTTACCACGGTTCTTGAGCGCGCTGGCATCACCGATGTCACGGTTGTTCCCGAGCAGAAGGAGCCTAACGGCGATTTCCCGACCTGCCCGTATCCTAACCCCGAGATCCGTCAGGCTATGCAGAAGGGCATCGATCTCTGCGAGCAGGTTCACCCCGATCTGCTGCTTGCGACCGATCCCGACGCCGACCGTGTTGGCGTTGCTGTCAAGAATGGTGATGACTACCTGCTGTTGACCGGTAACGAGATGGGCGTCCTGCTGCTCGACTATATTTGCAAGACCCGTGCCGCTCGCGGCGAGGATCTCACAAAGAAGGTCGCGGTCACTACCATTGTTTCTTCCGCCATGGTCGATGCTCTGGCCGAGGAGTATGGCTTTGAGCTCCGTCGCTGCCTGACGGGCTTCAAGTACATCGGTGACATCATTACCTCGCTTTCCGATACTGGTGAAGTCGATCGCTTTATCTTCGGTTTCGAGGAGAGCTACGGCTATCTGGCCGGTGATCACGTACGCGACAAGGACGCGGTGAGCACTTCGCTGCTGATTTGCCAGATGGCTCAGTATTACAAGCTGCAGGGTAAGAACCTCGCCGACGCGATGCACGAGCTTTACGAGAAGTATGGCTACTATCACAACAAGACGATTTCGCTGAGCTATCCGGGTGCTGAGGGTGCTGCAAAGATGGCGGGCATCATGGCCGGTCTGCGCGAGAATCCGCCTGCGGAGCTCGCAGGGTCCAAGATCGAGGCTGTTGTGGACTACAACACCTGCGTGAACGGCCTGCCCAAGGCAAACGTCATCGAGTTCGATCTCGAGGGCGGCAACAAGGGCATTGTCCGTCCGTCTGGTACCGAGCCTAAGATCAAGCTGTACATCTTCGCTAAGGGCGCGGATGCAGCTGAGGCGGATGCGGCGCTTGATTCCATCGAGGAATCTGGTCGCAAGCTGTTGGCCTAAGGGTTTGAAATCCTATTTCCATAGATAGGCGGAGGAGGGGATCTCGGATACGAGGTCCCCTCCTTTTTGGATTTAAAGGCGGATGATTCTTGGTTGTGTAGGAAATGTGTGCGCCCAGATTCCCGCCCCCGGGGCCCCTCCGGTCTGGCAATATATCTCCTTGCCGCGCGGCCCGGTGGGACCGGATCAGCCGCGGGGCGTGCACCTTGAGAACCGGATACTGCGAGGATGGACACTTACTTCAGTGTCGCATCCGGGCAGACATCGAACCATTTGAAATGGTCTAACTTGGATTTGTTTTTCGCAAGGCCGCCGAGAGGCGGCCCCGAGAAATTCCTTTTCCTATACTAAAACCATATGAATCGAACGGAACCGATCAGCTAATAGTTGTGAGGACCGGACGGGCTCGAAGCCCAAACATTTTGGACGGAGAGTTCGATCCTGGCTCAGGATGAACGCTGGCGGCGCGCCTAACACATGCAAGTCGAACGGCACCTGCCTTCGGGCAGAAGCGAGTGGCGAACGGCTGAGTAACACGTGGAGAACCTGCCCCCTCCCCCGGGATAGCCGCCCGAAAGGACGGGTAATACCGGATACCCCGGGGTGCCGCATGGCACCCCGGCTAAAGCCCCGACGGGAGGGGATGGCTCCGCGGCCCATCAGGTAGACGGCGGGGTGACGGCCCACCGTGCCGACAACGGGTAGCCGGGTTGAGAGACCGACCGGCCAGATTGGGACTGAGACACGGCCCAGACTCCTACGGGAGGCAGCAGTGGGGAATCTTGCGCAATGGGGGGAACCCTGACGCAGCGACGCCGCGTGCGGGACGGAGGCCTTCGGGTCGTAAACCGCTTTCAGCAGGGAAGAGTCAAGACTGTACCTGCAGAAGAAGCCCCGGCTAACTACGTGCCAGCAGCCGCGGTAATACGTAGGGGGCGAGCGTTATCCGGATTCATTGGGCGTAAAGCGCGCGTAGGCGGCCCGGCAGGCCGGGGGTCGAAGCGGGGGGCTCAACCCCCCGAAGCCCCCGGAACCTCCGCGGCTTGGGTCCGGTAGGGGAGGGTGGAACACCCGGTGTAGCGGTGGAATGCGCAGATATCGGGTGGAACACCGGTGGCGAAGGCGGCCCTCTGGGCCGAGACCGACGCTGAGGCGCGAAAGCTGGGGGAGCGAACAGGATTAGATACCCTGGTAGTCCCAGCCGTAAACGATGGACGCTAGGTGTGGGGGGACGATCCCCCCGTGCCGCAGCCAACGCATTAAGCGTCCCGCCTGGGGAGTACGGCCGCAAGGCTAAAACTCAAAGGAATTGACGGGGGCCCGCACAAGCAGCGGAGCATGTGGCTTAATTCGAAGCAACGCGAAGAACCTTACCAGGGCTTGACATATGGGTGAAGCGGGGGAGACCCCGTGGCCGAGAGGAGCCCATACAGGTGGTGCATGGCTGTCGTCAGCTCGTGTCGTGAGATGTTGGGTTAAGTCCCGCAACGAGCGCAACCCCCGCCGCGTGTTGCCATCGGGTGATGCCGGGAACCCACGCGGGACCGCCGCCGTCAAGGCGGAGGAGGGCGGGGACGACGTCAAGTCATCATGCCCCTTATGCCCTGGGCTGCACACGTGCTACAATGGCCGGTACAGAGGGATGCCACCCCGCGAGGGGGAGCGGATCCCGGAAAGCCGGCCCCAGTTCGGATTGGGGGCTGCAACCCGCCCCCATGAAGTCGGAGTTGCTAGTAATCGCGGATCAGCATGCCGCGGTGAATGCGTTCCCGGGCCTTGTACACACCGCCCGTCACACCACCCGAGTCGTCTGCACCCGAAGTCGCCGGCCCAACCGAGAGGGGGGAGGCGCCGAAGGTGTGGAGGGTGAGGGGGGTGAAGTCGTAACAAGGTAGCCGTACCGGAAGGTGCGGCTGGATCACCTCCTTTCTAGGGAGACACATTCTTAGAGAGACAAACTTTAACTCGAATAGAGGGCAGGAGCCCGTCCGGCAGATGTCTTCCCGGTACGTCCCCGCAGCACCCGGTCCCCGGGGTCGCACCCGCGTACCTTGAGAGCCGCATAGCGATAGGAGAGAGATGGAAGAGTTTCTCTTCCAGACTCGATTCTTTTCTGCGATTAAAACAGAGAATGATAGCAATCATTCATCCGATCCAAACAAGAAGAATTCACTTAATAATGAGTGAGGAGCATCTGATCGCGAGCACAGTGAAACAGACTGTGCCGCGGTATGAGATACCCGAATTGCGACATACGAGCGCTATTCATGATATCGATTAACTAGATTAGTTAGCGACACGTGGATATCCCGCGGGCCCGATGCGGTCCCGCAAGATACCACGGGCGCACGGCGGATGCCTTGGCACAGGGAGCCGATGAAGGACGCGGCAAGCTGCGATAATCCCCGGCGAGGAGCACACATCCTTCGACCCGGGGGTCTCCGAATGGGCGAACCCATCCACAGCAGTGTGGATATCCCCACCCCGAACTCATAAGGGTGGGGAGGACAACCCGGGGAACTGAAACATCTAAGTACCCGGAGGAGAGGAAATCAATCTCGAGACTCCCCGAGTAGCGGCGAGCGAAAGGGGACCGATGGCCAAACCGTCGAGCGGGCGTACCCGGCAGGGGTTCCGCCGGCGGGGTTGCAGGGCCGCGCATCCGGGGGCTGCCGCCCCCGGGCGCAGGTCCGGCTGGGGAGCGGAACGGCATGGGAGGGCCGGCCGCAGCGGGTGACAGCCCCGTACGCGAACCCAGACCGGACGGCGCGACGCGGTCCCTGAGTAGGGCCGGGCACGTGAAACCCGGTCCGAACCTGGGTGGACCACCATCCAAGCCTGAGTACTACCCTGTGACCGATAGCGCACCAGTACCGTGAGGGAAAGGTGAAAAGCACCCCGGGAGGGGAGTGAAACAGTACCTGAAACCGTGCGCCCACGAGCAGTCGGAGCACCTTTTAAGGTGTGACGGCGTGCCTTTTGTAGAATGAGCCAGCGAGTCGCTGGCGCGGGGCGAGGTTAACCGAAAGGGAGCCGGAGCGAAAGCGAGCCTTAACAGGGCGACTTGAGTCCCGCGCCGCGGACGCGAAGCCGGGTGAGCTATCCGTGGGCAGGCTGAAGCGGGGGTAAGACCCCGTGGAGGGCCGAACGCACGTCGGTTGAAAACGGCGGCGATGACCTGCGGATAGGGGTGAAAGGCCAATCAAACCCGGAGATATCTCGTTCTCCCCGAAATAGCTTTAGGGCTAGCGTCGCGCGTTCACCGCCGGAGGTAGAGCACCGGATGGACGAGGGGGCTTCGCCGCCTACCGAATCCAACCGAACTCCGAATGCCGGCGGCCCAGAGCGCGGCAGTCAGAGCATGTGGGCTAAGCTGTGTGCTCGAGAGGGAAACAGCCCGGACCGCCCGCTAAGGTCCCCAAGTTCCAGCCGAGTGGCAAAGGATGTGCGTCCGCCCAGACAACCAGGATGTTGGCTTAGAAGCAGCCATGCATTCAAAGAGTGCGTAACAGCTCACTGGTCGAGTGGACATGCGCCGACAATACACGGGGCTAAGCTGGACACCGAAGCGGCGGGATTTTATTCATTAGAATCGGTAGGGGAGCTTCCCATGGGCGGAGAAGCCGGAGGGCGACCGACGGTGGAGCGCATGGGAGTGAGAATGCTGGCATGAGTAGCGAGAGACGAGAGAGTAACTCGTCCGCCGTGAACCCGAGGTTTCCTGGGCAAGGCTAATCCTCCCAGGGTCAGTCGGGGGCTAAGGCGAGGCCGGGAGGCGTAGCCGACGCGCAGCAGGCAGACATTCCTGCACCGCGCACGCGGCGCTACGACCGACGGGGCGACGGATGGGGGTGGCTCGGCGGGGTTCTGGACGTCCCCGTGATGGAGCGCGGCCCGCGGACCAGGGAAATCCGGTCCGCATCGAGGGCGAGGCTCCGGACGAAGCACTTAAGCGAAGCGAGTGAGCCCGAGGTCCCTAGAAAAACCCCTAGGCAGGCGCGTGCGCGCCCGTACCGCAAACCGACACAGGTGGGTGGGTAGAACATACCGAGGCGATCGGGTCAACCATGGTCAAGGAACTCGGCACAATGGCCCCGTAACTTCGGGAGAAGGGGTGCCCGCGCGTACGTGAACCGGCTCGCCCGGGGAGCGGAGGCGGGCCGCAGTGGAGAGGCCCAAGCGACTGTTTACCAAAAACACAGGACTCTGCAGAAGCCGCAAGGCGACGTATAGGGTCTGACGCCTGCCCGGTGCCGGAAGGTCACGCGGAGGGGTTAGCCGCAAGGCGAAGCCCCGAAGCCAAGCCCCGGTAAACGGCGGCCGTAACTATAACGGTCCTAAGGTAGCGAAATTCCTTGTCGGGTAAGTTCCGACCTGCACGAAAGGCGCAACGACTTGGGCGCTGTCTCGACCATGGACCCGGTGAAATTGCACTGGTCGTGAAGATGCGACTTACCCGCGGAAGGACGGAAAGACCCCGTGAACCTTCACTGCAGCTTGGCATTGGCCGCTGGTCCCGCGTGTAGAGGATAGGCAGGAGGCACAGATCCGGAGGCGCCAGCCCCCGGGGAGCCGCCCTTGGAATACTGCCCTCGCGCGACCGGCGTCCTAACCCGAGGCCGTCAACCGGCTCGGGGACCGTGCCAGGCGGGCAGTTTGACTGGGGCGGTCGCCTCCTAAAGGGTAACGGAGGCGCGCGAAGGTCCGCTCGGGACGGTCGGCAACCGTCCTTTTGAATGCAAGAGTACAAGCGGGCTTGACTGCGAGGCCCACAAGCCGAGCAGGTGCGAAAGCAGGCTCTAGTGATCCGGCGGCCCCGAGTGGGTGGGCCGTCGCTCAACGGATAAAAGGTACTCCGGGGATAACAGGCTGATCTTGCCCAAGAGTCCACATCGACGGCAAGGTTTGGCACCTCGATGTCGGCTCATCGCATCCTGGGGCTGGAGCAGGTCCCAAGGGTACGGCTGTTCGCCGTTTAAAGCGGTACGCGAGCTGGGTTCAGAACGTCGTGAGACAGTTCGGTCCCTATCCTCCGTGGGCGCAGGAGAATCGATGGAGGCTGCCCCCAGTACGAGAGGACCGGGGTGGACGCACCTCCGGTGAACCGGTTGTCGACCAACGGCACGGCCGGGTAGCCGCGTGCGGCGCGGATAACCGCTGAAGGCATCTAAGCGGGAAGCCGTTCCAGGGATTAGTTCTCCTTCCGGTAAGGGCCCAGGTAGACTACCTGGTCGATAGACGGCAGGTGCAAGGCTGGCGACAGCCTCAGCCGAGCCGCACTAATCGCCCGAGCTCTTCCGGAACCGCACCTCGCGGCCCGCGGGACCCAGCGCTCATGCGCGGTCCGGGCACGAGGATGCCCCCGAGTCGATCTTTCCTATACGCCATGCGGCCCCCAGGGCACGTGAAGAGACACCGGACACCGAGAACGGTGGGCGCCGCCCACCGGTCAGCGGCCAGAGCATGGGGGGCACGCCCGGTCCCGTTCCGAACCCGGAAGCTAAGCCCCATCGCGCCGAGAGTACTGCGGGGTCAGCCCGTGGGAGGCCAGGGCGCCGCTGACCGGTGGACGGCACCGAGCCGCCATTGGGAATGTAGAAGGGGGAGGCCTCGCGGCCTCCCCCTTTTTTGCGCTTATAGGGCCATCACTCCACTGTCGCTGTGTTTTTGCCCCTCGTTTGTTGCATCTTCTGCGAACGGGCTACAATGTCATAGTCTGTGCAGCATGGAGGTGATTATGGCCGAAGCCGGAATCGGCGTTGATATCGTCGAGATTTCCCGAATGAATTCAATCCTTGAGAAGACGCCCGCGTTTGCTCGGCGCGTGTTTACCGATGAAGAGCGTTCGTATTGCGATGCCTCGTCTCGTCCTGCCGCGCATTATGCCAGCCGTTTTGCTTCTCGCGAGGCGGTACTTAAGGCGCTTGGTACGGGTTTTAGCCAGGGCGTTGGCCGTAAAGACGTTTCCGTAACGCGCGATAAGCTCGGCAAGCCAAAAGCGCTGCTTTCGGGCCGTGCTCTCGAAATCGCCCAGGAATTGGGCGTTGTCGAGGTCGCTCTTTCTATTACTCTGACGGGTGACTTGGCTGTTGCTAATGCCATTGCGATCACCGAGGATGCTCGACCTAAACCCAAGGAAGAAAAGGTGAGCACGAAGGAGCGCGTTGCTCAGACATTTAAAGAGGCTCGTTCTGTCTTAGACGAGCTCGAACAGCTGCAACAATCTGCTTTGTCGGAACATCTGGATGATGATCCGCAAGATGCGCTAGGAGCATAGATGAAACCGGTTTTGAGTACCGAGGAAGTCGTTCGCCTCGAAGATATTATCGAGCGTGAGGGTACCTCGAAGGCCGAACTCATGGAGTTGGCGGGCGAATTTGCTGCCAACGAGATTTTAAAGCTCAACCCCGATCGCGTTCTTGTATTGGTCGGTTTTGGCAACAATGGCGGAGATGGCTGGGTTGCCGCTGACATTCTGACGCATAAGGGCGTTGATGTAGATATCGTCTCTCCGGTTGAGCCGGATGAGATCCCTGCCGCTCTCGCTCGTCATGTCGCCCGTCGTACTGCTGGTCGCGACGTGCATGTGTGTGTCGGCCCCTCTCGTGATGAGCTGGAGGTGCTGATTGATAAGGCTGATGTTGTAGTCGATGCCATTTTTGGTACCGGTTTTCATGGTGATCTTCGTGCGCCGTTTTCAATCTGGATCCCCACGGTCAATGAAAATGCCGATCGCGTTGTCTCCATCGATGTTCCTTCGGGCCTGAATGCCGAGACGGGTGTGGTGGATGACGACTGCATTCGTGCCGAGCGTACGGTGACGATGATTGCTCCCAAGATCGGCTTATACAGCGCTGACGGTCCCGAATATGCAGGCGATCTGGTCTGCGGCGGTCTGTATGACCGCCTTGATGAGGTTATTGACGATGTCGACCATGCTGCCGAGATCGTGGAACCCGGTGACCTTGTGGACTATTTTGCTCCGCTGCCTACGAATATCGATAAGTACTCGCGCGGCTCGGTGCTCATTGTTGCCGGATCGGCGCAGTATCCTGGTGCGGCCATTATGGCTGCCAAGTCCGCTGCCCGCGCAGGCGCCGGCTATGTGGCAGTCGCGACTCCGGATGCGTGTGCCAACCTTATCCGCATGGCGCTCCCCTCGATTCCGGTCTTTGCTATTCCATCTGATTCCCGCGGTTCTTTTGGTGCCGCTGCGCGCATGACGGTATGTGAGATTGCCAAGAAATATAGCTGCGTGCTGTGTGGTCCCGGCATGACGACATCTGCCGGTGCCATGCAGGTGGTTTCGGGTCTGCTTGAGCTCGACGTACCGCTTATCTTGGATGCCGATGCTCTCAACTGCCTTGCCAAGATTGCAATCGATGGCATCGACAGTAATCCCGAGATGTATCGTCGTGAGCAGCCGCTCGTTATGACGCCGCATTATCGTGAGCTTTCGCGTCTCGTCGCCGGTGATGAGGTCAATGACCTTGGAACCGCGATTGCCGCCGCGCAAAAGGTTGTCTGGGCCGCCGGTTCCGATAACCTCGTTGTTATCGCTAAGGGCCCGACGACGGCCATTTGCGGTGTTGAGCGCGTGCTGCTGCCGCTCTCTGGCCCGGCGTCGTTGGCGACCGCTGGCTCGGGTGACGTCCTTGCGGGTATTCTGGCCGGCACGCTAGCCACCATGCGCGATGAGATGGACCGCTGGGAGCTGCTGTACTCGTATGCCGTCGCGCTTCATAGCTATGCCGGTTTTGCCGCGGCGACGGAGTTTGGCGAGAAGAGCGTTATCGCGACCGATCTTATCGACTTGATCGGTCCCGCCATGGAGTTGGCGGCAAAGGATGCGCTCGATGATCTGGGAATCACGGACGAAGGGTCGGATGACTAATTATGAATAAAGCCGATTTGACGCGTTGGTCCTGGGTCGAGATCGACCGCGGGGCGCTTCGCCGCAACACGAGGGCCTATAAGAATTTGCTGAATCCGCGTCAGCGCCTGTGCTGCGTGGTTAAAGCCGACGCTTATGGTCATGGAGCTGTTGAGTGCGCCAAGATTATGTATTCGGCCGGCGCCGACATGTTTGCCGTGGCGACGGTTAACGAGGGCGTTGAGCTCCGACAGGGCGGGATTACGAAACCCGTCCTTATCCTAAGCGAGCCGCCTATCGAGGCCATTCCGACGTTGCTCGAGTTCGATATCATGCCCTCGGTCTATACGTCCGACTTTGCTCTTGCGTATGGCGAATGTGCCGTCGCGGCGGGCAAGGTGGGCAAGTATCATCTCGCCATCGAGACGGGCATGAACCGCATCGGCGTACATTACACGCAGGTGCTCGACTTTGTCCGCGGTATTGATTTCCATCGCGGTATTCAGTGCGACGGCGTATTTACGCACTTCGCCACGGCCGATGAACCTTCGGGCTGGGACTACAAGCTGCAGTGCCAGCGCTTTACCGAGGCCGTTCAGGCCATTAAGGATGCGGGTTTTGAGTGCGGTATCGTGCATTGCGCCAACACGCCGTCCTCGATGCTCGACCCCTCGATGCATTTTGATATGATTCGCGCCGGCGTTGGCTTGTATGGCATGCAGCCGTGCGAGCTGAGTAGCCGTGTGATGCAGCTCGATCCCGTTATGAGCGTTCATGCGCGCGTGACGCGCGTGGCGCACCCTGCGATGGGCGAGGGCGTGGGCTACGGTTTTACCTACCGCGTACCGCGTACGCGCGTTCAGATCTGCACGCTGCCGATCGGTTATGCCGACGGCCTATCGCGTACGCTTTCCAATCGTATGGATGTGCTGTATCGCGGCGAGCGCGTGCGTCAGGTTGGCAATATCTGCATGGATCAGTTTATGGTCGCCATTCAGTCCAACCCGGCACACGAGATTCCCGAGGCCGAGTATGGTGACGAGATGATTATTGTCGGCCGCGATGGCGATGCCGAGATCACTATGGACGAGATGGCCCGACTGCGCGGAACGATTAACTACGAGGTCGCCTGCGGCTTTGGCATGCGTCTCGACAAGGTCTACGTGTAGGAGCCGCTATGGGCGTCATGCACATTCCCGGCCATACCCATCAGGCGCCACGTGAGGTCGCACTCGAGGAGATTGAGGCTGTTTTAGGCGACTGCCATCTCTGCCAGCTCTATCAGTCGCGCCATAACATCGTGTTTGGCGTGGGAAACCCCCACGCTCGCGTCATGTTTATTGGTGAAGCACCGGGTCGCAACGAGGATTTGCAGGGCGAACCTTTTGTGGGGGCGGCGGGTGAAGACCTCAACGGCATTTTGTCCCTGGCAGGTCTTAAGCGCGAGGACGTCTATATCGCCAACGTGCTTAAGTGCCGCCCGCCGGGAAACCGCAATCCGCGTCCCGAGGAAGTGCTGGCTTGCTCACCGTTTTTGCGCGAGCAGATTCGAAGCATCTGGCCCGATATCATCGTGACGCTCGGTAACCCCGCAACGCACTTTGTGCTCAAGACCGAGATCGGCATTACCAAGCTGCGCGGCAGGTTCCATCAGATGGGCCACTTTGTGGTGATGCCGACGTTTCATCCTGCGGCGGCGCTGCGCAATCCGGCGTGGCAGGAGTTGCTGGAGGAAGACTTTAAGATGCTGGGCGACTATCTGGAGCGGCACCCCGCGCCGGAGACCGCCTCGGAATAATAATAAGGAGCGTATATGTCCCTAGAGCGCCTGGGGGTAGGTACCTATAGAACGGCCCGTACTGCCGATACGGAGCATTTTGGCGAGCTGGTCGCACCGTGTCTAGAAGATGGCGATGTGCTGATCTTGACCGGCGGCCTCGGGGTGGGCAAAACCCACTTTACCAAGGGCGTTTCGCGCGCTCTGGGCGATGAGCATATGGTCACAAGCCCTACGTTCGCACTCATGGCCGTTCATGACCAAGGGCGTATTCCGCTGTTCCATTTTGATCTGTACCGCCTGGAGCATGCCTACGAGCTTGAGGATACGGGCATTTTTGACGTGCTGGGCTATGAGGGTGTTTGCCTGCTGGAATGGGGCGAGCAGTTTCAGGATGAACTGACAGATGAGTATCTTTCGGTGACGCTTAAGCGCGATGAGGACGACAGCGACGTGCGAACGATAACGCTCGAGGCACACGGCGAGCGCGCGATTGAGCTTTCCCATTTGATAGATAAGGCTGTACAAGATGAGCTTGCATAACGACAACGCGCTGGTGGTGGCGCTCGACACATCGACCGACATGCTTGCCTGCGCGGCAAGCTGGATTGACGTGCAGACAGGCGAGGCAAAGCTGGTAAGTGGGGACCATCTGTGTCGCCGCCATGCCAACGTGGAGCTCGTGAATACTGTTGATGACCTACTGAAGCAGGCCGGCCTGGATCGCAGCGATGTCGGCTGTTATGTGGTCGGTCGCGGTCCCGGCTCGTTTACGGGCGTGCGTATCGGCATCTCCACCGCAAAGGGTCTGGCGCACGGTGCCAATGTGCCGTTGCTGGGCGTGTCGACGCTCGATGCTTGCGCCTGGACGGCATGGAAGGCCGGCGTGCGCGGCAAGCTTGGTGTTCTTGCCGATGCCATGCGCGGCGAGGTGTACCCGGCGCTCTATGTGCTGGGGGATGAGGGCCCCGAGCGTCTGCTTGAGCGCGAGCGCGTGGTCAAGGCCGCCGTGGCGCTTGATGAGTGGCGCCAGACCGCGGACTGGGATCAGGTTCAGCTGACTGGTGACGGTCTCGTGCGTTATGGCAAACTGCTGGGCGAGGATGAGGCCGCTCGCTGCGTAGAGCGCGGCTTGTGGTGGCCTTCGGGCGAGGGCCTCCTCCTTGCGCATGCCGCGGGTGACGGCGATCCGGCCCGCGTCCTACCGATCTATACGCGCCTTTCTGATGCCGAGGAAAACGAGCGCAAACGCCTCGGTCTAGCCGAGAGCGCGCAGAGCGAAATTACGGGCGTCGCCGATGAGCTCGCCGGTCGCCATCTGCAATTTCGCCCCATGGGTGCGGCGGACGCCGAGGGCGCGAGTGCGCTGGAGGCCGCCTGCTTTGAAGACGCCGGGCACGAGGCGTGGACGCCGGGCATGTTCCTGTCCGAGCTGGGCGAGGATGTTGCGGCGCCGCGCAGCTGGTGGGTGGCGCACGACGACGGTCAGCTGCTGGGGCTTGCCGGTGGCATGGTCGTAGACGGTGACGTGCAGATTCTGGATGTTGCCGTCGACCCGAAGCATCGCCGCGAGGGTATTGCTCGCAAGCTGCTGTCGCACGTGAGCTACGATGCCCAGATGCTCGGCTGCACGACCGCCTCGCTCGAGGTTGAGGATGGCAACGAGGGCGCTATTGCGCTCTATGCTTCCCTGGGCTTTACCGAGGCGGGCCGCCGCCGTGGTTACTACGGTGTTGGCAAAGACGCCATCGTCATGACGGCGCCGCTGCCCTTGGTGCTCCCGGTCGACAATGCTTCGCCCGAGCCGACGGCGGCTGAGCAGCGTGTATGGCCGCTACCTGCACCCGAGCGCACCGTTGAGGAGCGCGCCGAAATTGAGCGCCGTCGCCTGGTGCTTGCCATCGAGAGCTCGTGCGATGAGACAGCTGTGGCGATTATCGATGCGAACGGTAATATGCTGGCCAATCAGGTTTCGACGCAGATCGATTTTCATGCCCGTTTTGGCGGCGTAGTGCCCGAGATCGCTTCGCGCAAGCACGTTGAGGTTATCGTGAGCGTCGTGGACGCGGCGCTCGAGGATGCCGCGGCATCGCTTGGTCTTGAGGGCGGAGCCATCGCGCCGAGCGAACTCGCCGCTGTTGGCGTGACACAGGGTCCGGGCCTGGTGGGCGCTCTGGTGGTGGGCGTCGCCTTCGCCAAGGGCTTTGCCTACGCTGCCGGCAAGCCGCTCGTGTGCGTCAATCACCTTGAGGGCCATCTGTTTGCCAACCTGCTGGCGCAGCCCGATCTCAAGCCGCCGTTTATCTTCACGCTCGTCTCGGGCGGTCATACCATGCTTGTTCACGTCAAGGCGTGGGGCGACTACGAGGTGCTCGGCGAGACGCTCGACGATGCCGTGGGTGAGGCCTTCGACAAGGTGGCTAAGGCGCTGGGCCTGGGCTATCCCGGCGGCCCCATCATTTCCAAACTGGCCGAGACGGGCAATCCCCGCGCGATTGACTTCCCCCGTGCGCTTAATAGTAGGGGAGACTATCGATTCTCGCTTTCGGGCCTTAAGACGGCCGTGACGCTCTACATTGAGCAGGAGACCAAAGCCGGGCGTACGATTCATCTGCCCGACCTGGCTGCTTCGTTTGAGGCCGCGGTCTTTGACGTTCAGTACAAGAAGGCCAAGAACGCGCTGCATGCCACCGGATGCAAGGAATACTGCATCGGCGGCGGCGTCTCGGCTAATCCGCATCTGCGCGAGATGATGATCAAGAAGCTCGGGCGCCAGGGCATCCGCGTGACGGTGCCGCCTCTTTCGGCATGCACCGACAACGCTGCCATGATCGCGGAGGTCGCCCGCCGTAAATTCGACCGAGGAGAAATCTCGCCGTTCGATGTCGACGCCGATCCGAACATGACGCTGTAGTCGCAAAGGCGCGGTCCCCGACCGGAGGGGCCGGATATAAGGTTTCCCGCTCTACAGTCCTGCGCAAGACGAAGGCCACATTAAGTGGCCTTCTTTGCGTGCGGAACTCGCGATAAACCTTATATCCGGCCCCTCCGGTCGGGGACCTTTCTGTATCGATATAGCTTCTGAGCTGGTTTGGCGTCGACAACGCCCAGCAAGGTTAACAATCCAGCGTCGAATTTCCGGCGTTCTTTAGCTGAAAGAAACCTACCTGATAATCGACTCAATATCTCGGCTCTTATATAGCAGTCGGCGGACTTCCATAACGTCGTCGATGACGACATAAAAAACCATGTAGTTACCAACGTAGAAGCGGTAATACGGGTGCAATCGCCTTCTTGTCGAAGGGTATGTTGGCGACATGGTTGGACTCTTGAGATGCTCGAGTATGCCTGCTTCAACATTGTTGACAAGCCTATTTGCTGCAGCGGGGTTATTGAGATCAAAGGCGATATATGACGCTGCTTGGCTGAGGTCCTCCCAAAATAGGGGAAGATAGCGGAGCTTATAGGGCCTGTTCATTGAGACCGCCGTTGAGCATTTTTCTGACAGAGCCAAAGACATCGTCGTGTGTATAGCGAAGTTGCATGCTGGCAGCCTGACGATCGGCGGCATCAAGGGCGCTCTCGATTGTATTGCTCAGCGACTTGTACTGCTCAAAGCTCATGACGACCATAGAGCCCCGCCCGTTTTTAGTTAGAAAAACCGGACCCTCTTGTTCGACTTCGCGTTCAACGTCCGGGTAGTGATTTCTAAGATCTGAGACTGGCCTAATATTCACAGCTACCTCCTGAGCTATCAGGATATTATCGTGATTATGATAACAGAGTTGAGATTTGGGATGGGAATTCCTCGGGGGCGGGGCGGGCGCCTGCCGCCATATATGAACTTTATCGCGAGTTCCGCACGAACAGGAGGCCACTTAATGTGGCCTCCGTCGTGAGCAGGACTGTCCGAGCAGGAAAGTTCATATATGGCGGCAGGCGCCCGCCCCGCCCCCGAGGAGCATCTCTCAAGCAAAAACTGTCGTGGGGTAAAGTCCGAGGTCAGTGGCGTTTTATACCGAGAAATTCAAAAAAGTTGAAAATTCATTACATATTTGCGTTGACTTTAGGTAACTAAAGTTTCATACTCCTTTTCAACCACTGGGGGATGTGAACACGCACGGATCGTTCACATCATGATTGAAGAGGATTTCTCAGACATGTTCACGCATCAGCTAAACATTATCAGCGTAGTAATTATCTGATGCGGGTTAGCACATACAGCTAGCCCGTACGATAACGGGCGGCTGATGAAGATGAGGGCCGTCGAGCGCAACCGACGGCCCTCATTTTTTATGTCTGAGTAGTTCTTTTTAGAGGAGGAAATGTAATGAACGGAGTTTTGCTCATGGTTGTGGCCGCGGCGGTGCTCGCCTGCGGCTATCTGGGCTATGGCCGATGGCTGGCCAACAAGTGGGGCATTGACAAAGAGGCCCTCACGCCGGCCAAGCGCATGAAGGACGGCAACAGCTTCTCGCCCGTCTCCGCCTTCACCGCGTTCTCGCACCAGTTCAGCTCGATCTGCGGTGCCGGCCCTGTCACGGGTACGATCGTCGCCATGGCCTTTGGCTGGCTGCCCGTCGTGCTCTGGGTCCTCGTCGGCGGCATCTTCTTTGGCGCCGTCCACGACTTTGGTGCCCTGTACGCTTCGATGAAGAACAACGGCAAGTCGCTCGCTCAGCTCATCGAGAAGTACATCGGCAAGACCGGCCGTCGCCTGTTCCTGCTGTTCTGCTGGCTGTTCTGCATCATCGTCATCGCCGCTTTCACCGACATGGTCTGCAAGACGTTCATGTTCACCCCGGCCGTTGACGCTTCTGGTGCTGCTACCGGTGCCATCGACTTCACCAAGTCCTATGCCGCCGGCTGCGCTGGTACCATCTCCATCCTGTTCACCTTCGTCGCTATCGCCTTTGGTTGGGCCCAGAAGAAGTTCAACCTCACCGGCGCTGCCGAGTTCGTCACCGGCGTGGTCCTCATGGTACTCATGTTCGCCGTCGGTATGCAGTTCCCGGTCTACCTGGATAAGTTCCAGTGGTTCGCCGTCGTCATGGTCTACCTGGTCTTCGCTGGCGCTATGCCCATCCAGATGCTCAAGACCCCGCGTGACTACCTCACTTCCATCATGATGATCGTCATGATCGCCTGCGCTGTCCTTGGCATCGTTGTCCTGGGTGTCCACGGTCAGGCTACGATGACCGCTCCGGTCTTCACCGGCTTCTCTGGTGCCTCCGGCATGATGTTCCCGGTCCTGTTTGTCTCCGTTGCTTGCGGCGCTCTCTCCGGTTTCCACAGCCTCGTTTCTTCCGGTACCTCCTCCAAGCAGGTTGAGAAGGAGCAGGACGCCGTCAAGGTCGGTTACGGCGCTATGGTCGTCGAGTCCTTCGTTGGCATCCTTGCCATCATCGTTGCCGGCATCATGTTCTCCGACATGAACACCGCCGGTACCGGCGCCCTCAACGCCGGTGTCGCTTCCACCCCGTTCCAGATCTTCGCCGCTGGCATCTCCCGCGGTATGCAGGCCTTCGGTGTTGACGGCACGCTTGCTACCGTCTTCATGACCATGAACGTTTCCGCTCTGGCCCTGACCTCGCTCGATGCCGTCGCCCGCATCGCCCGCACCTCGTTCTCCGAGTTCTTTGCCCAGACCAACGACGCCCTGGCCATCGAGTCCAAGGCCGGCTACATGAAGGTCCTCGGCAACCCCTGGTTCGCCACGGTTGTCACCCTGCTTCCTGGTCTCGCCCTTGCTTTTGGTGGCTATGCCAACATCTGGCCGCTCTTTGGTGCTTCCAACCAGCTGCTCGGCGGTATGACCATGATCACCCTCGCCGTGTTCTGCAAGTGCACCGGCCGCAAGGGCTGGATGCTCTACGTGCCCGTCGCCTTCCTGCTCTGCTGCACCTTCACCTCGCTGGTCCAGAGCGCCATGGGCAGCATGACCGCTGTCCAGGCTTACGGCTTCTTCGGTACCATCCCGGCCACCGCTACCACGGCTGCCGTCTCCGTCGCCGCCACCAAGGGCCTGCAGCTCGTCTTCGCCGTCCTGCTGATGGTCCTGGGCCTCATCGTTGCCGTCAACTGCCTCAAGGAGTTCTTCGGCAAGGAGGCCGGCTCCATGCCCGACGAGGAGCCCGAGTGGTCCGAGATGGGCAAGGCCGAGTATGGTCGCGCCGCTGCTGCTGAGGCTCCTGCCGACGCTGAGGCCGCCAAGGCCTAGCCGATCGGACGGATTGAATCCTCCATCTCTATGACTCGGAAAGACCGGGTCCGCAACAATGCGGACTCGGTCTTTTTCTTGCGAGAACGGGTGATGCAAGGGCGTCCTCGCAGATGTTTTGCGTGTATAGGCTCACGCGTTGTACCATATAGACGTATATGTGTGCATATGAAAGGGGCCCCGTGGCCAAGACGGTATATTCCGATAACCAACAAAATGTCGATGCTCTGGCTGAGCGTCTGAGCGGACAAACGTCGCTTTCTGCCGAGCGGGCCAAGCTGGTTGCCTACGACCTGCTCTGCCGCAAGGCGCTCAAGATCAAGTCGAGCGCGCTGGCGCAAATCTTCCGCTCCGTGGATAAGGAGTGCGATACCAAGGCGATGCGCGACGAGCTTATCGCGGCAAAGATTGTGACCAAGATCGAGGGCAGCGGCATTAACGGCCGTCCGGCGTTCTATACCATCAATGCCGAGATTCATGATGCCCAGGAGCAGCCTGTCGAGGGTTCCGTTGAGGTGCCTGCTGCGGAAGAAGTTGCCCCGCGTGAGCATATCGATACTGACGAGCTGCTCGATGAAAACGTCGTTCGCGCTTTTACCGCCAAGGCGGGTCGCGGCGGCTTTGGCGGGGGTGGCAAGCGCGATGCGCAACGCCGTGCTCAGCAGGAGCGCTTCCGTCGCGCCGTTGCTCAAAAGGATGAGCTTGATACCGAGGCTGTTGAGGCTGAGGTTGCTGCCGAGTCGCAGAAGCCCGCGAAGGAGCAAAAGCCTGTGGAGGCCCAAGAGCCCAAGCGTCGCCGCGGTGCTCACTTTAAGGCTGCGCAGCAGGACGCTGTGCGCGATGCCGAAGAGGCTGCCGAGGTTGCGGACGATTCCGAGAAGCCGGCCAAGAAGGCCTCAGGCTCGTGTCGTCCCGGTCGCGGCTTCGCAGGTCGCGCGTACCCTGTAAAGCGTCAGGAGAAGGTCAATCAGGTTCCGGAGGCGCGGGCCGAGAAGGCCGTGGAGCCTGCCGAGCCGGAAGTCCGTGAACAGAAGCCTGTTGATGAGCAGGCTGCTTCCGATACGGAGACTCAGGGCCAGCAACCTGCGGCTGAACAGACGGGGGAGGGTACTTCGAGCAAGCCTCGCCGTCGTCGTCATCGTGGCGGCCGCAGTTCTAACGCTCAGGATACCGCCGAGAATGTAGCGCCGCGCGACGAAGATGCGAAGGTGGATGCTCCGATGGGGCAGCCCAAGCGTCAGCCGGCGAAGGAGGGCAAGCCCGAGCGTTCGCAGAAGCAGACGTCTACTTCGAAACGCGAGCGCAATGTCCAAGGTGATTCTAAGCGCAAGTCTCAGAAGAAGCCCGAGTCTGCCGCAGCAGATACGGCTGCCCAGCAGGCTGAGTCGACTACCCATGGCGAGGTTTCGGCGTTTGCCCTGGCCCGCGTTCTGGGCAGGCAGCTGCTCAAGGTCGTCCCCACGCCCACGGCGCTCTCCAAAATTAAGGAACAGCAGACCCAGATCGTTAAGGTCGAGGGCAAGGACGGCAAGAAGGCTCCACAGCGCGCTCAGCACAACGAGATGTCCAATCGCAAGATTGCCGAGGAAATTGCGATCATCCAGGCTTGGGTCGAGCAAAACCGCGGTGCTGATACTCCGGTTGCCTCGCGCCGCCAGCGCGCCTACCAGATCTTCAATGACGAAAAGGCTTTTGACGGCAAGCATGGCGAGCGCCTGATCAGGCGTATGACCGAAAAAGGCATCAGCATGCAGGCGATCAAGGTCGCCCCCAACCGTCCGGTGCACTTTACGGGCTTCTTTACGCTGGGCGCCGACAAGCCGTTCATTATGGTCGAGAACCTGGATACCTATGACGAGATCGTCAAGCTCCTGCGCGGACGTAAACATGCCAAGCTCTTTGGCGCTAAGGTGGGCGGCGTGATCTTTGGCGGCGGGTGCAAGGCGAGTGTCTCTCATGCACTGGATGATTATCTGGCTGAGATCGGCTACCGCTTTACCTATATCTACTACGTGGGCGACATCGATCGAGAGGGCGCGCGTATCGTCGAGCAGGCCCGCAATGCCAACGTCGTTGAGATTCGTCTGCATGCTGGCATGTATCGCGCTATGCTTGCCGAGCATAAGCGTCGCGTGAAGGCCGGCGGCGCGTGCGAGCCCGCGGCTGCCAACCAGGGCGTGCCGCAGAATCTGGCCGCCACGATCAAGGACCTGCCCATGGTCACGCGCGTGCAATTCCGCAACGTGCTGCGCGAAGGCGGGCGTATTCCGCAGGAGATCCTGATGACCGCCGACTATCGGGATGGCGACTCGGGAAGCTTCGACCGCATGCTGAACAGCTAAATTCCGCCGTTCTACCGAACGGCGGTCTTCTCGACGCTGCGAGGGGCCCTGGCACGGCAATCTGACGTTCAACTTCGGCGGCGCGACCAGAAGGTCAGCGCCGCCTTGTTTCACGTCACCTTGCCATACCAGGACCCCTCTCGCTGTCACGTCCAAAACATCGAGGTCACGTGGTCTCCTGTTCGTACGGAACTCGCGATAAACCTAAGCCGGTGCCCCGCTCTCCCGGGGCTTGTGGTTACTTGGTTGTTGCATGCGGCTCGCTTTTCGGAACTGGGCTGATATTTCTTGATGCAAGGCGCTCTTGGTCCTAATGGGCCTGGGGCGCCTGTCTTTTGAAGGTAGATTTTCCCGTGCTGGACGAGAAGTTGTGTTGCCTTGCGGGTTCGAATCCCTCCGCTTGCCCACAAGAAAGCGCCCCGGGCTGATGAAAGCCCAGGGCGCTCAGTTACCTTGGCTGGGACGGAGGGATTCGAACCCCCAACAGCCGGCACCAAAAACCGGAGTTCTACCGTTGAACTACGTCCCAATATGTGGTGTTGCCCAAAAGCAACCCGTTTAGTTTACCTAATCTGCGAGGGCATCGCAAACGCCATCGAGCAGGCGTACGGCGAGTGTCTGCGCATCACTTGCGGTGAAGGTTCCGTTGTAGCGCGTCATGCCCGTGAGCTCAATGCGGATGCGCGCGGGCTTTTGCTGCGCGGCGACATTGGCGGTGCGGATGCGCTGTGCAAGGTTGTGACACTCGGCAAGGGCGATCGTGGCGCGCGGCGCAGCATCTGCGGGCAGCTCATCGCTTGCGATCTCGAGCACCAGATCCACGTCGGTCGGAACCTCGGAATCGCAAAGCATCATGCCGCTGCTGTCGGTCGTCGCCGTGGCGATGTTCCACATGCGCGATGCAACGCTGCGTGCGATGGGGTCCTCACCGATGACGGCAATCTGGAAGCGCTCGAGCACGTTGGCGGCGCGGGCAAAACCGATGCGCGACTCGGCCTCGGTAACCGAGGGCTTGCCCTCCCACACGTGATGCAGGCGGTTGATATAGGCGTAGGTATCCTGGAACGCCATGCCATCGGCAAACAGGCCGACATTTTCTTGGAACTGCTGCAGAGCGGCCTCGGTGTGCGGGCCAAAATAGCCGTCGTCCTCACCGCAGGCAAAGCCCAAAACGTTGAGCGCCCTCTGCAGGGCCTGAACGTCGGCACCATGGAAATTGGGCATACGCAGATAGAGCGTACGATCGCCCAGTTTATACGAGGCGTCGACCAGGGCACTCCAGCAGGGAATGTCAACGGCGTGACCGGCGGCAAGACCACTGTCGAGCCTAAAGGTGCCAACAGCCTGCTCGGTGGTGGTGCCAAAGCGCTTGTCGGAGACCTCGGTGTCATCGATTGTATAGCCGAGCTGCAGAAGGCGGGACTGGACGTCCTCGACGGCTGCTCCCCGCATGCCCGTTGTAATAGGTTCCATGAACGAACCCCTTTCGGCGTATCATTCGTACTATTTGAGCGCCTGTCGGATAGACGACGCAAAGAGATGCATAAACATGCACTCAACAGTGTAGCAAGTTGTACCCAAATACGCTGCTGACAGGTTTTATAACCCACGCTAGTTGAGTCGCTCCACAAAGAAATCTGCCATGGAGAGGAACAACTCGCGTGCGTGCTGATCAAGCTCAACGTTCTCGATGGCCGCTTTGGCCTTGGCGGTCAGGTCGAGCGCGTAAGTGTGGGCGTAATCGATGGAGCCGGTCTCCTGGAAGATCTCCACGGCGCGTGCGAGCTGCGCGGGATCATCGGTGCCCGAGGAAAGAATCGCCTCGATCTCGTCGTGGTGGCGTTCATCAGAGAGGGCGTGTACGGCGACAAGCGTGCGCTTGCCCTCGGTGATGTCGGTGCGGAAGTCCTTGTTGGCGGCCTCTTTGGTGCCGATCAAGTTGAGCAGATCATCTTGGATCTGGAAGGCAAGGCCCGTGTACAGGCCAAAGGCGCGCAGCGCCTCAATCTGCTCCTCGCTGCCGCCGCCGATAATGGCTCCGGCGGCAAGTGGCGTGGCTCCGCTGTAGTACGCGGTCTTGTGCGTCGCCATGTCCAGATAATCGTCGACCGAGATGTCAAAGCGCCCATCGCGGACCCAGCCCAAGTCGAGTGCCTGGCCCTCAATGGTGCGGACGATCATCTCGGTGAGCTCGTGGAGCACGCGGAGTTTCACGTCTGCCTCGAGCGTGGGGTCGTCGAGAACCGTCTTGGTGACCATGGTGAGCGCCAGATCGCCGCAGTTGATGGCAAGTCCCGTGCCCTCGGTAAGGTGCATGCAGGGCTTGCCGCGACGCAGTTGGCCGTTGTCGGCGATGTCGTCATGGATAAGCGCTCCCGATTGAAAGTGCTCTATAGCTGCCGCCGCGCTGCGGGCGCTCTCAAAGCTGCCGCCTACCGCGGTGGCGGCGAGCATGCAGATGAGCGGGCGGTGGCGCTTGCCGGCATTGGCCGTAAATGCCGAGAGCGGGGTATACAGGTAACGCTCGATATCGGCGGAAGTTGCCTGTCCGTCAAAGAACGTGGCCAGATAGTCGTTAATCTGGTCAAAGTGCTGGGCTAAAAAGCTGGTAAACGGACTGGACACGGGTTCTCGCATTCTTTCTTAGGTTGCACCGTTGCATTATGCAGACAACATATTGCCACATTGGGGCGTCGAGCGCGGCGGTTGAAGACGATTGAGTCTTGCGGTCGCAAACGCGGCAAGGGGCTCGGCTAGATAAGCCCAAAGTGTTCGAGCGCGGTGACGACACCGTCGTGGTCGAAGCTGTCGGTTACGTAGTCGGCCTTTTCCTTGAGGAAGTCCGGCGCGTTGCCCATGGCGATGCCAACATCGACCGCCTCCATGAGGGCGATGTCGTTGCTCGCGTCGCCAATGCCATATACGGTGCCGTGGTCTGGTCCCAGGGCGTCAAGCACAGCCTTGATTCCGGCCCGTTTGGTGCACTCGCGCGGCGAGATTTCTGTGACCTCGAGCTCGAGCTCGTTGAGGCAGAGCAGAGGTCCAAGCTCTTCATCTTGGGCGATGCGGTTGGCAAGTGGTGTGGACATAAGAATTTTATAGGCGTTGTAGTGCTCAAGTTGCGTGACGGCGTCGCCCACGGTGCGTGCGTATCCGTACGTCTCGGGGGCATCTGCACTCATGCGCACCACGCGATCGATGCCCTCAAAGCGAATGACCTCACCCGATTGCTCGAGATAGGGGGCAAGGCGCTGTAGCAGACCAGGGTTTATGGCTGCATTTCGCACAATGCGCCCCTCGAGTTCGGCGTAACCGCCCGCGAGACACACGACGCCCGTCCACGGCAGCTCGAGCAGCTTAGGATGGATGCAGCTCAGGGTGCGTCCCGTGCAGATAAAGGCCATGTTGCCGTTGGCGACAAACTCGCGGATTGCCTGCGAAACCGCCTCGTTGGGATAGGGGGAGAGGTCCCGCTCGTCTTCGGGAAGGTCTTGGGCGAGCCTGGGGTCTTGCCACGCGAGCGTGCCGTCAATGTCGAAGAAGCAGATATCGCCGTGCTTGTGGGTTGGGCTGGCGGCAGGGGAGGCCGAGGTGGTGGGCACAAATCCCGGCTCGAGGCCCATGATCTGGTCAAAATGCTCTTTAACGCGGGGAACGGAGATGCCGATGATCACCTGGGCGGTCTTGCCCGTAATGATGAGGCCCTTGGCACCCGCTGCGACGAAGGTCGCGTTGTCCGCGACGATGGAAGGGTCCACGACTTCGACGCGCAGGCGCGTGGCGCAGTTGGTTGCGCCCACAATGTTGGAGACGCCGCCCAGAAGCATCACAACCTGCTCGGCGAGCAGATGATCTTGTGATGCCTGGCCGCCGGAAGCGCTGTTTTCGGATGAGCGCCTTTCGTCAACGTCGTCTCCCGTCAAGCGCGAGAGCGCAGTGTTGCTGGCGATATGGTCCTCGCGTCCTGGGGTTTTAAGGTCAAAGGTCAGAATAAGACCTCGAAAACTCAGAAAGAAGATGGCGCTAAAGATGAGTCCGATTCCGAGCGCCAAAAGATAGGAACCGGCATGTGTCCGCATGAGCGGGATAAAGTTGAAGGCAGCCATTTCCATAAAGCCACCCGAGAAGATGCCGACGACGCCAAAGAAGTTCATAGCCATGGCGAGGCAAGACGAGAGGACGGCGTAGAGCAAAAAGAGCCCGGGGTGGGTGAACATAAAGAGAAATTCGAGCGGTTCGGTGACGCCGCAGACCACTGAGGCAACAATGGCGGGAACCAGGATGACCTTGAGGCCAGCGCGGCGCTCGGGCTTTGCGGTGGAGTAGAACGCAGCCGCGATGGCGGGAAGGCCAAAGAGCTTGACCCAGCCGGTGGCGGTGAAACCGGCCCACGGCGCAAGCTCATTAAGGGGGCGCGTGCTGTGGGAGAGGATGGGCAACAAATTGGTCCACGTGGCGTAGATGCCGTCGTTAATGACCAGGTTGTCGTAGTAGATCGGCATGTAGAGCAGGTGGTGCAGCCCCATGGGCTCGAATGCTCGTTCTAAAAAGACAAAGATGCCCACGCCGAAGGGGCCGACGCCCGCAAATGCATGGCGCAGCGTCTCAGTCACTGCGTATACGGAAGGCACGATGGCGGCCGAAACGACGGCAAGGGCGAACACGGCAAAAAAGCTGATGAGGTAGACCAGCGAGGAACCCGAGAAGGTGCCGAGCCAATCGGGAACCTTGGCATCGTAGAAGCGTTCATGGATGGCGACGACGGTTGCCGATACCGCTAGCGGGCCGATAATGCCGGTGTCGAGGGTCTTGATGCCGTCGATGATGGTAATGCCGCTGGCGGGGGTCAAAGACGACGGGTACTTAAGTCCAAGGTTGTCTCCGCTCAGCTTGATGATCTCGCTCAAAAAGAAGCAATAGGCAAAATAGGCCACGAGCGCCTCGAGGCAACAACGTGCCGGTTGCTTTTGGGCAAGGCCGATGGGCAGCGCTACGGCAAAAAGGAGCGGAAGTCGTTTAAAGACCGTCCACGAGCCGCGCTGGATGATAGTCCAAAAAACGTACCAAGGGGTTCCGTATACGGCGAGGTCGCCGACGATATCCGCAGACGTTGCGAGGGCGGAGACGCCGACCATAAGACCCGATATGGAAAACAACATGGCGGGCGCGAACATTGCCCCGCCAAAGCGTTGGATTTTTTGCAGCATGTTCTGCCTCCCGAATATCGAGGCGCGTTGCGCGTGGTGAAACGTTTAAACAATGGATTCATTGTAGAGGACCAGACGATTGTCGTACCGGCAGTTTTGAGCGAAACCGGTTTGGGTGCGACAGAAACCGTCAACGGTTAAATCTTGTCGCTTTGCCGATAATCGGTTTAAACAACTTTAAGAAATGCTATCGTGCCTAGCCATACATATTCATTAGAGGTGAAGTCATGCCAAAAGCGATTTACGAAGGAATCTACCGCGAGATCCGTTCGCGCATCATTAACGGGACCTATGCGTTTCAGGAGATGCTGCCAACCGAAGCCGAGCTGACCGCGGAATTTGGCTGCACGCGCAATACCGTCCGCCGCGCTTTGAGCATGCTGGCAGACGAGATGTTTGTGCAGCCCATACACGGCAAGGGCGTGCGCGTTATTTGGCTCAAGGGCGAAACCGACATGCTGGGCGCACTCGAGGAAGTCGAGTCGTTTGGCGAATTTGCAAAGCGCAACAATGCCGTCGCATCGACCGAGGTCAAGTCTTTTGAACATTTGATTTGCACTGAGCAACTCTCTCGTCGCCTGGGCTTTAAGGTGGGCGAGGAGTTGATTCGCGTCGTGCGTGTCCGAAGCCTTAACGGCAATGCACGCCAAGTAGACCATGGTTACTTTTTGGAGTCGATCGCCAAGGGCCTGACGCCCGAGATCGCCGCAAAGTCAATTTACGACTATCTGGAGCATAAACGCGGCGTCAAGGTGATGGCGAGTCGCCGTACAGTGAGCGTCGAGCTCGCCAACGATGAGGACTGCAGCTATCTTGACCTTGGCAAATACAACTGTGTTGCCGTCATGGAGAGCCAGTCGTACACCTCGGACGGCATCTTGTTTGAGGTCACGCATGCCCGCACGCATCCCGAGATCTTCCACTACCGCGTCAACTCCAAGCGATAGCCGGCTAGCTCGCAGCCTGACGAGACTCATGCCCTCAAAGCGAAAACGCCCGGTCAAACCGACGATGCATCGGCTTGACCGGGCGTTTTCTCTGCATTCGGTAACAAATAATTGTTTATACAAAACTTGTCAAGTATCAAGTTGAAATTACCGTTCACCGAAGTTTTTCTACCGCTCTAGTAATACTTGTTCAAACAACTAGCCAAATAGCGTATTGTACAAATCAGCAAAAGGGGCAATGTCCCCGAGCCAATCTCCGAAGGCGGCGGCAAAGGGTGCCGCCACGGTGTGAAAGGGTGGATTGTAATGAAGAACGAAATGAGCAGAAGGCAGTTCCTGGGCTTTGCTGGTTCCGCGGCTGCGGTTCTTGGTCTGGGTCTCGTGGGCTGCGGTGGCTCCGCCGGCTCCGGCTCCTCTGCTTCTGGTGACGCTGCCGAGGTCTACTTCCTCCAATTCAAGCCCGAGGTCGACAAGGAGTGGAAGGAGATCGCCAAGGCCTATAAGAAGGAGAAGGGCGTCGAGGTCAAGATCGTGACCGCCGCCTCCAACACCTACGAGGAGAAGCTCAAGTCCGAGATGTCCAAGAGCTCCGCTCCGACCCTGTTCCAGGTCAACGGCCCCACCGGTCTTAAGAACTGGAAGGATTACTGCGCCGATCTGTCCGATACCAAGCTCCGCGGTGAGCTCATTGACGACTCCCTGGCTCTGCAGTCCGATGGCAAGGATCTGGGTATCGACTGGGTCCAGGAGAGCTACGGCATCATCTACAACAAGCAGCTGCTCGAGAAGGCTGGCTACAAGGCCGAGGACATCAACTCCTTCGACAAGCTGAAGGCTTGCGCTGACGACATCCAGGCCCGCAAGGACGAGCTCGGCGTTGACGGTGCCTTCACTTCCGCCGGTATGGATGACTCTTCCAGCTGGCGCTACACCACCCACCTCGCCAACCTGCCGCTCTACTACGAGTTCGAGAAGGAGCACAACCAGGAGGACGACGAGATCAAGGGCGAGTATCTCGACAACTTTAAGCAGATCTTCGACCTGTATATCACCGACTCCACCTGCGATCCTTCGCAGCTTGCCTCCAAGACCGGCGACGACGCCACCAACGAGTTCGCAACCGGCAAGGCCGTCTTCTATCAGAACGGCTCTTGGGCCTACGCTGACCTCACCAAGGCCGGTATGACCGACGACCAGCTCGGCATGCTGCCGATCTACATCGGCGTTGACGGCGAGGAGAACCAGGGCCTGTGCTCCGGCGGCGAGAACTACTGGTGCGTGAGCTCCCAGGCTTCCGAGGATGCTCAGAAGGCCACCGAGGACTTCATGTATTGGTGCGTCACTTCTGACACCGCCACCAGCATCATCGCTGACAAGATGGGTCTGACCGCCCCGTTCAAGAGCGCCAAGGAAACCACCAACGTCTTCTCGCAGCAGGCCGTTGCCATGGCCAAGGACGGCAAGAAGACCGTCGCTTGGGACTTCGTCTACATCCCCTCTGAGGAGTGGAAGAAGAACCTCAAGCAGGCTCTCATTGCTTATGCTGCCGACAACACCAAGTGGGACGGCGTCAAGAACGCCTTCGTCGATGGCTGGAAGACCGAGAAGGCTGCTTCCGAGTAAGCAGTTGCTGCCCAAGCTATCTGATTAGCGACAGGGGGCGGGCAGACGTAGGTTTGCCCGCCCCCTGCATATTGAAAGGACCCTTCTATGGGCAAAGCACTCAAGCGCTGGTGGCCGCTCTTTATGCTGCCCACGTGCCTGGCGTTTATGATCGGGTTCGTGATCCCTTTTATCCAGGGCTTCTATCTCTCGTTCTGCCAGTTTATTACCATTAACAACGCGCACTTTGTCGGTATCGCGAACTACGTGCGCGCGCTGTCCGATCCGCAGTTTGCCACGTCGTTCTTCTTTACCGTGGCGTTTGCCTTCCTGTCGACGGTGCTCATCAACGTGATCGCCCTGGCAATTGCGCAGGCGCTCACCCGCAAGGCGCTCAAAGGCACCAACATCTTCCGTACGATCTTCTTTATGCCTAACCTGATCGGCGGCATCGTGCTGGGCTACATCTGGCAGATCTTGATCAACTGCCTGCTCTCCAACATCGGCGCCCAGCTCATCGCCCTTAACTCTGCTGCTGGCTTCTGGGGCCTTATCATCCTGACCCTGTGGCAGCAGGTCGGCTACATGATGATCATCTACATCGCCGGTCTGCAGTCCATTCCGTCCGACTACATCGAGGCCGCCAAGGTTGACGGTGCCACGGCATGGCAGACGTTCTGGAAGGTTAAGATCCCCAATCTGATGCCGACGATTACCATCTGCCTGTTCCTGTCCATCACCAACGGCTTTAAGCTGTTCGACCAGAACCTCGCCCTTACCGGCGGCGCCCCTGCGCACTCCACCGAGATGCTCGCCCTGAACATCTACAACACGTTCTATTCGCGTGCCGGTATCGCATGGCAGGGCATCGGTCAGGCCAAGGCGGTTATCTTCTGCATCCTGGTCGTAGCCATCTCCATGATTCAGCTTAAGGCCACGAGGTCCAAGGAGGTGCAGCAGTAATGAAACGCGATAAGGTTATCAACCGCGCGCTCTCGATTTTCTTTACGATCCTGTCGCTCGCGTGGATCTACCCCGTGTTCATGATTGCGCTCAATTCCTTTAAAAAGGGAACTGCAATCAGCACCACCACGGCATTCGATTTGCTCACGCCCGAGACGTTCAACGGTCTCGCAAACTACGTGCACGCTCTTAACGAGCAAGGCTTTGCCTCGGCGTTTATGTACTCGCTCATCATCACGGTCACGTCGGTCGTGCTGATCTTGGTGTGCTGCTCCATGTGCGCTTGGTACGTGGTTCGCGTCAACAGCAAGATCTCGAACTTCTTCTATTACCTGTTCGTGTTCTCGATGGTCGTACCGTTCCAGATGCTCATGTTCACGCTGTCCAATTTGGCGGACCGCATTGGCTTTAACACGCCGTTCAACATCTGCTTTATCTATCTGGGCTTTGGCGCGGGCCTGGCGGTCTTTATGTTCGCCGGCTTTGTAAAGAACATCCCGCTCGAGATCGAAGAGGCGGCCATGATTGATGGCTGCAACCCGGTCCAGGTGTTCTTTAAAATCGTCCTTCCCATCATGAAGCCCACCTATCTTTCGGTCGGCATTCTCGAGACCATGTGGGTCTGGAACGACTACCTGCTGCCCTACCTCACCCTCGACTCCACCAAGTACAAGACCATTCCTATCTTGATCCAGTACTTCCGCGGCGGCTATGGCCACGTCGAGCTCGGCCCCATGATGGCCTGCATCATGATGGTCGTTATCCCCATCGTCATCATGTACATCCTCTGCCAGAAGTACATCATCGACGGCGTGGTGGCAGGTGCCGTCAAGGGCTGATGCCGTAACTGTTTTGCAAGTTTCTGCGGCGCCCCTCAGCGCGGCGCCGCACATCGAAAGGTAAAGACATGGCCGAGATCGTTCTCAAACATGTTCAGAAGGTGTATCCCAACACCGAGTCCAAAAAGAAGGGCTTCTTTGGCAAAAAGAAGAAGACCGAGGAGAAGAAGCACAACCTCAAGGTTACCGAGGATGGCGTGCTCGCTGTTGAGGACTTCAACCTCACCGTTCACGACCAGGAGTTCATCGTCCTCGTTGGCCCGTCTGGCTGCGGTAAGTCCACGACGATGCGCATGGTTGCTGGCCTGGAGGACATTACCTCAGGCGACGTGCTCATCGACGGCAAGCGCGTCAACGACGTGGCACCCAAGGACCGCGACATTGCCATGGTGTTCCAGAGCTATGCTCTGTACCCCAATATGACGGTGTACGAGAACATGGCGTTTACGCTTGAGCTCAAGAAGGTCCCCAAGGACGAGATTGACCGCAAGGTTCGCTCCGCTGCCGAGATTTTGGGTATTACCGAGTACCTCGACCGTAAGCCTAAGGCGCTTTCGGGTGGCCAGCGCCAGCGTGTTGCTATCGGCCGTGCCATCGTGCGTGATCCTAAAGTCTTCCTGATGGACGAGCCGCTGTCCAACCTGGACGCCAAGCTGCGTAACCAGATGCGTGCCGAGCTCATCAAGCTGCGCCACGAGATCAAGGGCACGTTCATCTACGTCACCCACGACCAGACCGAGGCTATGACCCTTGGTGACCGTATCGTGGTCATGAAGGACGGCGTCGTCCAGCAGATCGCCACCCCGCAGGAGGTCTTCAACCATCCCGCGAACATCTTCGTCGCCGGCTTTATCGGCGTGCCGCAGATGAACTTCTTCGATGCCCAGCTGGTGCGCTCGGGCAACGGCTTTACCGTCAAGACCGAGGATATGAACGTGGCGCTCGCCCCCGAGACCTGCGCTCAGCTCGCCCTCAACTGGGACGGCGGCGACGTGAAGGAGATCACGGCCGGCGTGCGCCCCGAGCAGATCCTGCTTGCCGACAAGGGCGAGGAGGGTGCGCTCCAGGGCACCGTCGAGGTGACCGAGCTCATGGGTTCGACCGAGCACGTCCACGTGACCGCTCCCGATGGTCAGTTCGTCCTGATCATTCCCGTTGTCGACCTCGAGGCCAAGGGTGCGCTCAAGGCGGGCGACCCCATTTGGTTCAAGTTCGAGAAGAACGCGACCCATCTCTTCGATAAGGTGTCTGGCAAGAACCTTATCTAGGCCCGGTGCACCCAGGCCATCCCTTTGGGCGACTGCGGCTTTGCCATCCTTTTGCCGTGGTCACATATAAGGCTCCCTTCCCGTCCACTGGGCGAGAGGGGGAGCCTTTCTTTGTGTTGGGGCCGTTCATCTGTCAGTTTGTCTTGATCTGTAACAGGAGGAGGGCCAAATTGGGCCCAGATGTTACAGATCAAGACAGCGTCGAGCTGCCTGTCCTTTCATCTCGATCTGTAACACGAAGAACTGATTTCGGCAGTTACCTGTTACAGATCGAGATTGTTTTAGCCGCCTTGCCCGTCTGTCTCATTCTGTAACAGGTAGACCCAGTTTTGCCGGCTAGGTGTTACAGACAGAGATTGTTTGATCAAAGCAGGCCGCAGGTCGGCGTATCGGCACAAAAAGCGGAGCCGCGTTGCCGCGACTCCGCTTTCAAGAGGATGGGTAAAGGAAACGAAATTAGCTCAGGTGCCAAATTTCGTCGTTGTACTGGGAGATGGTGCGGTCGGACGAGAAGGTGCCGGCGTTGGCGATGTTGATGAGCGCCTTGCGCATCCAGGCGTCCTGGTCCTCGTAGTCTGCCAGCACGCGCTCCTTGGTCTGGATGTACTCCTCAATGTCGAGCAGGGCCATAAACCAGTCCTTGCCCTTGATGTCGTCGTGCAGGCGCTGTAGACGCTCGGCGTTGCCGGTCGCCATAAAGGCGGGGTTGGTGATAAAGTCCACCAGCAGCTTGATACCGGGTTTGCGGTAGAGTGCGCCGGCGTTATAGCTGCCGTCGGCGTAGAGCTGCTCGACCTGCTTGGAAGAGGCACCAAAGGTGTAGATGTTCTCGTCGCCCACGAGCTCGGCAATCTCCACGTTGGCGCCGTCAAGCGTGCACAGGGTCAAGGCGCCGTTGAGCATGAATTTCATGTTGGAGGTGCCGCTCGCCTCCTTGGAGGCCAGGCTGATCTGCTCGGAGATGTCGGCGGCGGGGATCACGCGCTCAGCAGCAGTGACGTTGTAGTTCTCGATCATAACAACCTGCAGGTAGGGGGCCACATCGGGATCATTTGCAATCCACTGCGACAGTGTCAGGATCAAATGGATGATGTCCTGGGCGATGGTGTAGGCAGGTGCCGCCTTGCCGCCAAAGATGATGGTGACGGGGTGCTCGGGTTTATTGCCGTTCTTGATGTCGAGATACTTCCAGATGATGTAGAGCGCGAGCATCTGCTGGCGCTTGTACTCGTGGATACGCTTGACCTGAACATCGATGATGGCGTTGGAGGGAATGGTCACACCCTGCTCGAGCGCCATGAACTGGCGCATGATGGTCTTGGCCTCGGCCTTGGTGGCGGCCAGGCGCTCAAGAACTTCCTTGTCGTTGGCGAATTCGGCGAGCTTGCTCAGGTCGCCGGTGCTGCGCCAATCGGTGCCGATCACATCGTCGAGCAGGCTGGCGAGCGCGGGGTTGGCGCCATGGATCCAGCGGCGGAAGGTGATGCCGTTGGTCTTGTTGGAGAACTTCTCGGGATAGATCTCGTAGAACGGGTGAAGCTCGGTGTCCTCCAGAATCTTGGTGTGGAGTGCGGCGACGCCATTGATGGAGAAGCCAAAGTGAATGTCCATGTGGGCCATGTGGACGGTGTCGTATTCGTCGATGATGGCGACACGCGGGTCATCGTGCTCGGCCTTCGCGATCTCATCGAGCTTGACGATAATGTCGGCGATGGCAGGGGAGACCTTCTGCAGGCTGGCGAGCGGCCACTTCTCGAGCGCCTCGGCAAGAATCGTGTGGTTAGTGTAGGCGACCATGGAGCGTACGATGGTCACGGCCTCGTCAAACTCGATGCCATGCTCGGTGGTGAGCAAGCGAATGAGCTCGGGGATGACCATGGTGGGGTGCGTGTCGTTAATTTGGACCACGGCGTAGTCGGCCAGATCGTGCAGGTTGCTGCCGCGATCGACGGCCTCGTCGATCAGGAGCTGGGCGGCGTTGCTCACCATGAAGTACTCCTGATAGATGCGAAGTAGGCGGCCCTGCTCGTCGGAATCGTCGGGGTAGAGGAACAAGGTGAGGTTCTTGGCGATTTCGGTCTTGTCGAAGTCGATGGAGCTGCCGGGGACCAGGCCGTCGTCGACGCTCGCCAGGTCGAACAGGCGCAGGCGGTTCTTGGTGGGCTGGCCGTAACCGGGCACATCGATGTTGACGAGCTTGGAGGTGACGGCAAAATCGCCAAACTCGACGGTGTAGGAGCGGTCATCGTCGACTAGGATGTCCTGCTCGCCAAGCCACTCGTCGGGGACGGCCTTTTGCTGGTTGTCGGCAAAGCGCTGGCGGAACAGGCCGTAGTGATAGTTGAGGCCCACGCCGTCACCGGTAAGGCCCAGCGTGGCAATGGAATCCAGGAAGCACGCGGCCAGACGGCCCAGGCCGCCGTTGCCGAGCGAGGGCTCGACCTCGAACTCCTCGATCTTGTTGAGGTCGTGGCCTGCGGCGGTGAGCTGGTCCTTAACCTTGTCGTAGATGCCGAGGTCGATCATGTTGTTGATGAGCAGCTTGCCGATCAAAAATTCGGCGGAAATGTAATAGAGCTTTTTCTTGCCATTGTTGAGCGGGCAGGCGGCGGAGCGCTCCTGTACGAGCTTGACCAGCAGTTTGTAAATGCGGCGGTCATCGAGTTGCTCGAGCGAAGTTCCAAAGGATTGCTCGGCAAGATCCGCAAGATCGATACGGGGCATGTTTCCTCCTGTGGTGAGTTGACGACATGTCAGAAATTCAAAAGAAGCCCGCGCGAGGGGATTGGGGTGGCCTCGCGCGGGAAAAGCGGTCGCGTCCGCAAGGTGGGGTGGGGTCGGGCGCGGTAGCTCCTATTGAGGAAGCTCGATTTCGGCTTCCGACGGGATGCGGAAGTAGGTCTCGGTCCAGTCGGTGAGTTTGTGCTCGAGCTCGCGGGTGATGGCGCCGTCGAGCATGCGCCAGGTCCAGTTGCCGCCCAACGTGGCAGGGGTGTTGATGCGCGCCTCGTTGCCCAAGTTGAGCAGGTCCTGCATGGTGTAGATGCACGTGTCGCTCACGCTGGCGGCGATGGTGCGATTGAGTGCGTCGGCCATGGACTCGCCGGCCTGCTGATGGGTGTACAGGGCTGCCTGCTCGCGTTGACGCGGGGTAGCCGTTCCTTCAAACCAGCCGCGTGCCGTCTCGTTGTCGTGGGTGCCCACGTAGGCGACGGTGTTGGCAATGTAGTTGTGCGGCAGGTAGTACGAGTTGGCGCCCTCAAAGGCAAACTGCAGGATCTTCATGCCGGGGAAGCCCGAGTTGTCGCGCATATCGATGACGCCGGGGGTGAGGAAGCCCAGGTCCTCGGCGATGATGGGCAGCGTGCCGAGCTTTTCCGCGAGCGTCTTGAAGAACTTGAGGCCGGGCCCCTGCGTCCACGAACCGTAGGACGAATCGGGCGAGGAGAACGGCACCTCCCAAAATGCCTCGAAACCGCGGAAGTGATCCAGGCGGATGACGTCGTACATGTCGAGGGCGGCGCGAATGCGGCCTTCCCACCAGGAAAAGCCGTCGGACTCCATGGCGTCCCAGTCGTAGATGGGATTGCCCCAGTACTGGCCGGTGGCCGAGAACTGGTCGGGCGGCGTGCCGGCGACGCTCACGGGATTGCCGGCGGCGTCGATCTTAAAGAGCTCAGGTGTCGCCCACATCTCGACGGAGTCACGCGAGACATAGATGGGCAAATCCCCGATGATCAGGATGTCGCGCTCATTGGCATAGGCCTTGAGGCGGCTCCACTGGCGATCGAAGAAGTACTGCGTCATCTGGTGGTAGAGCATACGCGCCGGATGGTCGGCGCAGACCTTGGCGGAAGCCTCGCCGCGGCGGCGGAGCTCCGCGGGCCACTCCCAAAACGCCTTGAGACCGCACTCCTCTTTGACGGTCATGAACTCACAGTAGGGGATGAGCCAGTCCTCGTTGGCCTGGATAAAGTCATCAAAATCGGCCGGCTTGTTGGCAGCAAAGCGCTCAGCGGCGCGGTCGAGAATCTGACGGCGACCGCCAAAGATGGCGCCGTAGTCGACATTGCTGGGGTCGGATCCCAGATACACGCCATCGATATCGCGCTGCTCCAGATACCCTGCCTCGATAAGCTCGGCAAAGTCGATAAAGTTGGGGTTGCCTGCGCGGGCCGAGAACGACTGATAGGGCGAATCGCCATAGCTGGTCGTCGTAAGGGGCAGAATCTGCCAGTAATGTTGTTTGCACGAGGCGAGAAAATCGACGAAGTCGTAGGCATTCCAGCCAAAGCCGCCGATTCCGTATGGTCCGGGCAGAGATGAGACGGGCATGAGGACGCCGCTTGCACGCTCCATGAATGCGCTCACCAACCTTCTTGTTGTGGGGTCGGTCTGCCGATGGGTGTGCAGTCCGCCTCCGATGTTCTGATTCGACACGCCTATTGTAAAACATGTTGTTTAAACATGTACAGGCAAGATAAAAAAGCTGGTCGATTTTCGGCGAATGGCTACATGCTATGAAAAAGCCCCGACCTCACAACGTGAGATCGGGGCAAGAACGGTATGTAGGTTTTTGCTACTCGGCGTCGGCGAAGCCGTTGGGGTTGTGGCTCTGCCAGTTCCAGCTATCGCGGCACATGTCCGCGATGTCGTACTGGGCCTTCCAGCCCATCATGCGCTCGGCCTTGGAGGCATCGCACCAGTTGGCGGCGATATCGCCGGCACGGCGCTCGCGAATCACGTAGGGCAGCTCCTTGCCGCAGGCCTTGGAGAAGGCGGCGACGACCTCGAGCACCGAGGTGCCGGTGCCGGTGCCCAGGTTAAAGATCTCGACGCCGGTCTTGCCGTTCATCCAGTTGAGGGCGGCAACGTGGCCCGAGGCCAGGTCACAAACGTGGATATAGTCGCGCACGCCGGTACCGTCGGGGGTGGGGTAGTCATTGCCAAAGACCTGAACGGCCTCGAGCTTACCCACGGCAACCTGCGCGACATAGGGCACCAGGTTGTTGGGGATACCCTTGGGGTCCTCGCCGATTAGGCCCGACGGATGGGCGCCGATGGGATTGAAGTAGCGGAGCAGCACAACGTCCCACTCGGGGTCTGCGGTGTGAACGTCCATAAGGATCTGCTCAATCATCCACTTGGTCCAGCCATAGGGGTTGGTTGCGGGCTTCTTGGGGTCTTCCTCGGTGACGGGCGGGTTGTCCGGATCGCCGTAGACGGTCGAGGAGCTCGAGAAGATGATGGACTTGCAGCCATGGTTGCGCATGACGTCGACGAGCACCAGGGTGTTCTCGATGTTGTTGTGATAGTACTCGACGGGCTTGCTCACCGACTCGCCGACGGCCTTAAAGCCGGCGAAGTGGATGACGCGGTCGATCTGATGGGTGTCGAAGATCTTGTTCATGGCCTCGCGGTCGAGCACGTTGGCCTCGTAGAAGGTGAGGTTCTTGGCGGCCTCGTCGCCCACGATGGTCTTGACGCGGTCGACGGCGACGGCGCTGGAGTTGGAGAGATCATCGACGATGACGACCTGGTAGCCACCCTCGAGCAGCTGAACGACGGTGTGCGAGCCGATAAAGCCGGCGCCACCGGTAACGAGGACGCAGGTGTCTTTGGGGTCGAGTGCTTTGGACATGTAGTCTCCTATCGAATCAGGAACACTTCTTCAGGGGAGTATAGCGCAGGCAGGGGCACCCAAAACGTGCAGGGCAGGAAAAGCAGATGAACATGCTAACGTACTCATGGAAATGTTTGGCGTGGGCGTAACCTTGACTTTGACGTTTGCATATGAGCCGCCGACCACACGGTTTGCTGCCGTTCGTGGAAATCGTTGGGATGCGCCGGATGTACGCTAATATGTATGAGTTGAGCGACATATAAATAAACATGTAATGGAGTAGATATGTCACCAAACAGCGATTCCATCCTTTCCCAGGAGCTTTCGCGTCGCACTGCCCTCAAGGCCCTGTTCGGCGCAGCTTCTGTAGCCGTTCTTTTTGGTTTGCCCGCTCGCGCCCATGCTGCGGAGGCCACCAAGGAAACCACCGACAAGCTCAATGCGGCCCAGACTCAGCTTGACGAGGTCCGGGCCCAGCTCGACAGCATCGCAAATGAATACGCGGCGCTGGCCAACAAGAACGCCCAGACCCTCAACGATATCGAGGGCGTACAGGGCCAGATTGACAGCACGCAGGCGCAGATTGACGAAAAGAAGGCCGAGCTCAAAAAGAAGCGCGACGATCTTTCCGATCGCGTTTCCGCCAGCTATAAGTCGGGCGGCACCAACGTCCTGTCGCTGCTGCTCGCCTCGGGTTCGTTTGAGGAGCTCGTCGCCAATGCGCACTATGTTGAGAAGATCAACAAGAGCGACCGCGACGCCATCGAGGACATTCAGACCATCCAGGAAGAGCTCGATGCGCAAAAGACCGAGCTTGAGTCGCAGAAGGCCGACTTAGAGAAGCTCAAGGACCAGCAGACTGCCCAGATGCAGGATATGCAGGCCAAGCAGCAAGAGGTCCAGACCGTGCTGAGCGGTCTTTCCGACGACGTCAAGGAGCTCATGGCTCAGCGCGATTCAGAGATTCTTGCTGCCGCCCAGGCCGAGGAGGCTGCCAAGAAGGCCGCCGCTGCTGCCGCGGCCGCCGCGAACAAGAACAATTCCTACTCGGGTGGTTCGAGCTCGGGTGGTGGATCGTATGCGCCCGGAACTCCGCAGCAGAATGCCGGCTCGGGCAAGCAGCAGGCCGTCGTCAACGCGTGCTACTCCACGCCTTCGCCGGGTCAGAACTGGTGCGCGGCGTGGGTTACCAATGTCTTCCGTAACGCCGGCGTTGGCTACTTTGGCGGTAACGCGTGCGATATGTTTAACGCCTGGTGCTATAGCTCCGACCGCTCGGCGCTGCAGGTGGGCATGATTGTTGCCGACTCATCGCATAGCGGTACCGGCATACCGGGCCTGATCTATGGCCACGTGGGCATCTACGTTGGCGGCGGCATCGTTATGAGTAACGAGGGCGCCATCACGTCGAGGTCGCTTGACTCGTTCATTGGGTTCTACGGCACTGGCTCTGGCGTGCGCTGGGGCTGGCTCGGCGGTATTGCGCTGTCGTAACTGCGGCTTGAAGCTGGTTGGTCCGGGACTGCGGGCGAGGCATAAGGTTGCCTGCTCTACAGTCCTGCGCAAGACGAAGGCCACATTAAGTGGCCTTCTTTGCGTGCGGAACTCGCGACCAACCTTATGCCTCGCCCGCAGTCCCGGACCTTCCGGGTTCAAAGCGCGACACACCGGACTGGTTGTCTGATATAAAGATAGCGAAGGCCCCTTTCGGGGCCTTCTTTTTAAATAAAATTATCGACTCCGTGGACTTCGGTTTTGGAATTTGGAGCCGACGGCTCATCAAAGTGGAAAATGAAATATAACCTAGCTGTAATAATCGCCTTGTTGCGAACTCGAACTGATCATGTAGATCTAAAATAGTCGCAATATACAACTGTCGAGTGGAGCGTTGGGTTGGAACTGCTGCGGGCCCGATATGGATTGCGGTCTTGCGCCCCGATGCTCAAATAGGTTTCTCCCTTTAGCCGGAGGTTGCTCATGGACACCATATATGACGGAGACGACTGGGTCGATCGTTATAGTTGGCGACTAGTCGGCTCGGATGACAATGGGGATGTGGTGTTTGATGGATTATGTCCAAAGCATCTCCATCCTTTTGTCTCGTCGTTAATTGAGAGTTCCGCTCGTGTTGCCCCCTACAGCTCGGCGTCGCTTCATGATACGGACGTTTTGAAGACCATAAAGGAGTCAATTGACGAGGGCACGATGAGCGGCTCGCTGTTTTCTCGGCTTGTGGGGCTAGATGAGATTAGCTCGAAACGACTGCTTGCGGGCGAAAAGATGGAGCTCACGTATCGTTCGATGATTTCAATCTTGCGGATGGCCGATGCTCTTCGCAATTAAAAGATAACGGGACAAGTGAGCTAAATCACTTGTCCCGTTATTGATTAAGGTGGGTTATGGCGAGCGGGCTATAAGAATTCGCCGACTCGGTGGACTTCGGGTTCTAGGTCTACTCCGAATTGGTCTTTGACTTTGGCTTGGATATCGCGGATGAGTTCGTCGACGTCGGCGGCGGTGGCGTGGTTGGCGTTGACGATGAAGCCGCAGTGCTTTTCGCTCACCTGCGCGCCGCCGACAGCATGCCCACGCAGGCCGGCATCCATGATGAGCTTGCCGGCAAAGTAGCCCTCGGGGCGTTTGAAAGTGGAGCCGGCACTCGGCATATCGAGCGGCTGCTTGTCTTCGCGACGCTGACGGTAGTCGTCCATGTCAGCCTTGATCATCGCGGCGTTGCCCGGGGCGAGATTGAAAGTGGCCGAAAGCACGACGAAGCCGTCGTCGGCAATGCGGCTCTTGCGATAACCCAGGTTGAGCTCGTCGACATCGAACTCGATGATGCTGCCGCTGCCGCGGGTGCCGTCGTCGAGCATGCGGGCGGGCTTGTAGACGCGCACAGTCCCCAGCACATCGGCCATGCAGGCACCGTAGGCGCCGGCGTTCATGTAGCAGGCGCCGCCGACCGATCCGGGGATGCCCGAGATGGGCTCCATGCCGGTGAGACCGGCCTCGGCTGCCGCAGCGGCGACATCGGAAAGCAAGGCGCCGGCTGCCGCCGTGACGTGCGTGCCGTCGACGGTGATGTCGGAGAGGCCCTCGCCCAGCGCCACGACGACGCCGCGGATGCCCTTGTCGCCGACAAGCAGGTCGGAGCCGTTGCCCACGATGGTGAGTGGCAGATCGCAGCGATAGCAGGTATCGAGTGTGGCGACGAGTCCCTGCTCGGTATCGGGCGTGACAAAGACGTCAGCCGGGCCGCCGATCTTAAACGTGGTGTGCTCGCGCATGGGCTCGCTCATCAGCACGTTGTCCTCGCCGGCAACGCCAGCAAGCGCGCACAGCAGGTCCTCGTTAAAAAAGTCGTTCTCGTGCATACGAATATCCGCCTTTTGGTGGTCGTTGTCATCAATCGATTGCAATATACCCCACCCGGACGGATTTGGTGCGCTGGCGGCGATAAAACAGCCGTCCACCGGATTGGTAAAGTGTTTATCACCGAGGTAGAGGGGCAGTCGCTATACTTTCAAGAGATTGCGCGTAAACCTGGAAGGAGCGAGATGGCCAACAAAGTCACCCTCAAGCAGATCGCCCAGGAGGTGGGGCTTTCCCCCTCGTCGGTCTCGCTTGTTCTCAATAATCGGCCCTGTCGCATCTCGGAAGAAAACCGCAAGCTCATCAAGGAGGTCGCGGCGCGCAACCACTATGTTCCTAACCAGATTGCTCGTAGCCTGGTCATGCGCGAGTCGCGTACGCTGGGCCTTATCGTTCCCAATATCGAGAGCCGCTTTTTCGCCTCACTCGCCGGCAGTTTGGAAAAGCGCTGCCGCGAGGACGGCTACGCGCTCTTTATTACCAGCTCGGGCGGAAGTGCCGACGACGATCTTGAGCTGCTGCGTCAGCTGGTGACGCGCGGCGTCGACGGCGTCTTCCTCGTTGTAGGCGACGAGTTTTCCGACGACCGCTCTTTGCGCGAAGAGGTCAGCCATCTACCCATCCCTGCCGTGATGGTCGACCGTGCCATTGAGGGGCTCGAGTGCGACAAGGTGATGTTCGACCACGAGATGGGTGGCTACATGGCTACCCGCTATCTGATCGAGCAGGGTCACCGTCGCATTGCCTGCTTGGTTAATGCTCGCCGTTCCAATACGGGTCGTAAACGTCTTGCCGGCTACGAGCGTGCGCTGCGCGAGGTTGGCCTGCCGATCGACGCACGTTTGGAGTTTGAGAGCGAGTACTACATTCCGAGCGCATACGAGGCGTCGGAGGCGGTGCTCGCAACTGACGCCACCGCCGTGTTCGCAAGCTCGGACAACATTGCCCTCGGTTTGCTCAAGCGCCTGCACGAGATGGGGAAGAGCATTCCGGGCGATATCTCGGTCGTAAGCTATGACAACTCGGCGGCCGACGTTCTCTTTGAGCCGGCGCTGACCGCGATTGAGCAGGATCCTGGTGTCCTCGCGGAGCATGCTTTTGGCTGCATGTCCAAGCGTCTTGCCGGTAGGGGCGGTAGGCGTGCCGAAGAGGTTGTCCTGGAGCCGGCGCTTATCGTTAAGGGCAGCGTGCTCGAGCTTACTAAACACAACTAAACACGTTTATCAATTTGCAGAGACTGAATGTGGAGTACCTGTGACAGACAATGCCGCAGGTGAATGTCGCGTTTTGTAGATCGATGCGATTGATAAGGGTGATAAAACGTTTTTTCACCATGATAAAACGTTTTAGCAAATATACTAGTCCCAACGAAAGGTTGCCGTATCGGAGGGCGACCGCACAGCGAAGGGACAAATAGAAGGGACAAATACAATGGCTAAAACACTGGGGACGCCGTGGCAAAAGCTGGGCCACGAGGTGCCGGCTTCCGAGCTCGAGGGCGTTGACCTGTATTGGCGCGCATCGAACTATCTGTCCGTCGGTCAGATCTACCTTCGCTCTAACCCGTTGATGCGCAGCGACTTTGTCGACGAGAAAACCGGTGAGGTGCGCGACTTTGGTCGCCCGGACGTTAAGCACCGCCTGGTCGGTCACTGGGGCACCACGCCCGGCATCAACTTCCTGTTCGGCCACGTCAACCGCCTTATTGCCGACCACAACCAGAACGCCATTTTCTTGATGGGCCCGGGCCACGGTGGCCCCGCCGGCACCGCCCAGTCGCTGCTCGATGGCACCTACCGTGAGATCCGCCCCGACATCACCAATGACGAGGCCGGCCTGCAGAAGTTCTTCCGCCAGTTCTCCTACCCCGGTGGCATCCCGAGCCACTTTGCGCCCGAGACGCCTGGCTCCATCCACGAGGGCGGCGAGCTCGGCTACACGCTCAGCCACGCCTACGGTGCCGTCATGGACAACCCGAGCCTGCTGGCCGTGGCCGTGGTGGGCGACGGCGAGTCCGAGACCGGTCCGCTTGCGACTTCTTGGCAGTCCAACAAGCTCGTGAACCCGGCAACCGACGGTATCGTCCTGCCGATCCTGCACCTCAACGGCTACAAGATCGCCAACCCCACCATCCTTGCCCGCGTGTCCGACGAAGAGCTCACCAAGTTCTTTGAGGGAATGGGCTATAAGCCGCACTTCTTTGTCGCCGGCTTTGACGACGAGAGCCACGCAAGCATTCACGCGCGTTTTGCCGCGCTGTTCGAGCAGGTCTTCGATGAGATCTGCGACATCAAGGCCACCGCGCAGGCCCAGGCCGCCGCGGGTGAGACCGTGGTCCGTCCGGCCTACCCCATGATTGTGTTCCGTACGCCCAAGGGTTGGACCTGCCCCAAGCAGATCGATGGCAAGAAGACCGAGGGCTCCTGGCGCGCCCATCAGGTGCCGCTGGCGAGTGCCAAGGACACCCACGAGCACTTCCGCGTGCTGCGCGAGTGGCTGCGCTCCTACAAGCCCGAGGAACTCTTTACGCCCGAGGGCCAGGTGCGCCCCGAGGTAACGGCCTTTATGCCGACCGGCGAGCTGCGCATCGGCGCCAACCCCAATGCGAACGGCGGCAAGGTGCGCCGCGAGCTCGAACTCCCCGATATTCATGCCCACGAGATTCCCGTTGCAAGCAAGGGCCACGGCTGGGGCTCCACCGAGGCCGCCCGCGTCTTTGGCGAGTACACTGCCGACGTTCTGGCCAAGAACATGGACGATTTCCGCATTTTCGGTCCCGACGAGACTGCGTCCAACCGCCTGCAGGCTGCCTACAAGGTGACCAAGAAGCAGTGGGATGCCGGCTTCTACGAGGACGATGCCAACGACGAGCTGCTGGCCGGTTCCGGTAAGGTTGTCGAGCAGCTGTCCGAGCACCAGTGCGAGGGCTTCCTCGAGGCATACGTGCTCACCGGCCGCTCGGGTGTGTGGAGCTCCTACGAGAGCTTTGTCCACGTGGTCGATTCCATGGTCAACCAGCACTGCAAATGGCTCGAGGCCACCAAGCGCGAGATTCCGTGGCGTGCCCCCATTAGCGGTCTCAACATTTTGCTGTCGAGCCATGTCTGGCGTCAGGACCACAACGGCTTCTCGCACCAGGACCCCGGCTTTATCGACCTGCTGCTCAACAAGGCCAACGACACGCATATCGTGAATGCCTACTATCCGGCCGACGCCAACATGGCGCTTGCCGTTGCCGAGCGCGTCTACCAGTCCACCGACTGCGTCAACGCCATCTTCTGTGGCAAGCAGCCCGCCCCCACCTTCCAGACGGTCGACGAGGCCAGGTCCGAGCTCGCCGAGGGCGTAGCGACCTGGGAGTGGGCATCGACTGCCGATTCGCTCGCAGAGGCCGACGTCGTGGTCGCCACGTGCGGTGACGTACCGACGCTCGAGGCTCTGGCTGCAACCGACATGCTGCGCGAGCTGGGCATTAAGGTGTGGTTCGTCAACGTGGTCGACCTGCTCAAGATCCAGAACGTCTGCGAGAACGACCAAGCCATCAGCGATGAGCGCTGGGCTGAGCTGTTTGGCCGCGGCGAGAAGCCCGTGCTCTTTGCATTTCACGCCTATGCCGGCACGATCCGCCGTCTGATCTGGAACCGCCCCGGCCACGATGCCTTCCGCGTCCACGGCTACGAGGAGAAGGGCTCCACGACCACGCCGTTCGACATGCTGCGCCTGAACAACATGGACCGCTGGGCCCTGGCCGCCGACGTGCTGCGCATGGTCGACGCTGATAAGTTTGCCGAGCAGATTGATGAGTGGGAGGCTTTCCGCACTGAGGCCTTTGAGTTCGCGTGCGACGAAGGTTTCGATCACCCGGCCTTTACCGACTGGGTCTGGCCCGACGCCGTAGCCGCAACTGCTGCCGACGGCGCGCTCTCCGCAACGCAGATGACCGCTGGCGACAACGAATAGCATCCGGAACGGTCTCGCGCTGGGGCCGCCTCCGGGCGGGTGCCTCCCTCTGAGAAGTGGGCTTCGCGAACTTCTCAGAGGGAGGCACCCGCCCGGAGGCGGCCCTCTCGACTGTTTCGATATGCGGAGCTGATAGTTTTTTATGCAATGGGGAGCTTGCTGATACTGCCTTGGGGGCTGTATATCTTTCTTTGGTCGGCCAGTGATACATTGCCGGGGCCGGGGCGCCTGCTTTGTTTTGAGAAGTTCGCGAAGCCCACTTCTCAAAACAAAGCAGGCGCCCCGGCCCTCGCGGAATAGATAAGGGAGATGCATGAGCTTTACGAGTGTGGCGCTTCAGATGTTGACGGTTTCGTTGCCCATTTTGTTGGGGTGGTGTATCGCCAAGCTGGGGTTTATGAAAGCGGAGTTCGAGCGCGAGCTATCGCATCTGCTGCTGCAGGTGGCGCTGCCGTGCTTGGTGCTTTCGTCAGCGCTGGGCGATGATGTGAAGCTTCCGAGCATTGCCGATACGTTTTCGCTCATGGGTCTGTCCTTTGCGATGTATATGGTGGCGATCGTCATCGCGTTTGCTGTCACCGCTGCTCTTCGCGTTCCCAAAGGGACGGAATGCTCGTATCGCTTCGCCGTGCTTTTCGGTAATGCCGGGTTTATCGGTTTTCCGGTTATTTCGGCGGTGCTGGGAAAACAAGCGCTGTTGTATGCATCGATTGCGCTTATCCCCCTAAACGTGCTTATGTTTACCGTCGGCATCATGTTATTTAGCGGAATGAATGGTGGCCTCAAAAAGCAGATACGCAATATTGCCGCCTGCTGTAAGCGTCCCGGTCTCATTGCAAGTGTTGTTGTGCTTGGGATCGTACTAACCGGATGGACCGATTGGGGCGTGTTGGGCGACTCGATTTCTATCGTTGGCACCATGACCACTCCGGCGGCATTGTTGCTCATGGGGTCGTCTATCGCCAAGTATCGTCCGCTCGAGATGCTCACCAACTGGCGTGCCTATGTCGTCGTGGCATTTCGCCTGGTTGTCGTGCCGGTGGCATGTCTTGCCGTCGCGCGCTTGTGGCCAGGCATGACGCCCATGTTTATCACGACGCTTGTGCTCGAGATGGCAATGCCGGTGGGTAGCAACGGTACGCTGTACTGCCTTCAATACGGTAAGGATGCACGCCCCATGATGCAGTGCACGTTTTTGTCGATCGTCTGCTCCATTCTGACTATCCCGCTCGTAACCACGCTGTGCGGGTAGGCATGCGGGACGGCCTCGCGCTGGGGCCTGCTCCGGGCGGGGTGCCCTGCTCCGGGAAGTGGGCTTCGCGAACTTCCCGGAGCAGGGCAACCCGCCCGGAGCAGGCCCTCTCGACCGTTTCGATATGCGGGGGCTGATTCATTTTTATGCAATGTCTTCTTATAGTTTTGTCAACCGTCGGGGCTACTCCCGGTAGGGCATCCGGTCGCGCATCACGGCGTATATCGCCCTGAGCCGCTTCCTCGCGACGGCCTTGAGCGCCCGCCCGTGCCGTTTCCCGGGGATGGACCACGCCACCCCCGGACCCTGCGCGCAAAAGGGACGAGTCCCCTTGGAACCCCGTCTACTGCTCTCAACACGGAAACAGGGGAGTGGGGGATACGGGCCGTAGGATGCCGACGAGCGAGCGCTATGCTGTCTCAAGTCCGCATGTAGCTTGCTCGGAGGCCGTCTCCGCGTCTCAAGGCGGGCAATGAATTCTGGCAATCGAACTTCTTCGTATCTGTTCGCTGCGACTTGAGCGATGCGCTCCGCACAAATAATGTTGCCGAAGCATGCGGAATATCAGAAGAGAGATTGCAGGACATGAGTCAGCGCATGAAGAGCTGCCCGTCGTTTTGATAATGACATAATTAAGTGGCAAACTAAAGCGATCGGAGCGACCATGATTCTTGACAGCCTGCGTAACAGCGCGTCTTTTAATGAAACCGACCGAGCCATTGCTACCTATCTGCTCAATCATACCGGCGACCTTAAGACCCTCACTATGGCAAAGCTCGCACAGGAGACTTACACCTCGAACGCGACTATCATCCGCTTTTGTAAGAAATTGGGCCTAAGCGGCTATCGAGAGTTGATCATGCAGCTCATCCAGGAGATAAGCGGAGACTATCTTCTGGCTGCCACTGTCGATCACAATCGTCCTTTTGGCAGTACCGATTCAATTGAGGCCATCGAGGGCAACCTTGCAAATCTCTTGAAGGGCGTCATAGATCAAACGAAAATCGAGCTCGATAGCGCCAAATTGAGCATAATCGCCAAGGCAGTTCTTAGCGCCCCGCGAATTTACATCTTTGCTAAAGGGGAAAGCTATCTGGCGGGATGTATCTTTCGCAACAATCTTCTCAAGCTCGACCGTCATGTTACCATGGCAGACGACGGGGGCCTGCAGACGCTGCACGTTAAGAACGGTAGGCCCGGCGACCTGTTTTTATTCTTAAGCTACAGCGGCATTCACTATGATTATTCCAAATACGCCGCCGCTCTTTCCGAGCGCGGAATCAAGCCGTGTTTAATCACGGCTTTTTCTGATTCGGCGCTCGCCAGGCAATGCGACACTGTCTTGCTCATTCCAAAATCAGAGCGCGTGATTGGAAAGGTTGCCAATTACTCTTCCATGATCTCGCTCACGTATACGCTTCAGGTAATTTATTCGCTTATATTCAATCAGGATTATCAAGAGAACTATCGTGTAAAACACGAGGCCGATTCGTTCATCTTTACGAGTTTTGCGGAGATTTAGTCATACAAAAGGTGACCCCAAAGCATTTTGCCTCGAGGTCACCTTTTGTGCTTTTGCTATTTGGATGGCTTCTTTACTTCAGCTCAGGCCAATAGCCCTTGTTCGCCTCGATCATGTCGTCCAAGACTTCCTTAGCCACGCGCGCTGAGGGGATCGTGCGATTAAGGGTGAAGGCCTCGAGTGCCTTCTGGTAGGAGCCCTCGATAACGGCCTCGACTACAAGGCCCTCGCAGGCATCCTGCTGTTCGATAAGGCCCTTGTAGAAGCGGGGAATCTTCCCGACGCGGACCGGTTCGGCTCCTCGATCGGTGATGTACGCCGGAATCTCGACGGTCGCGTCGTCCGAGAGATTCTCGATTGCGCCATTATTGGGCACAATTACCAGCTGGCGATGGCGCAAATCCTTCGCCAGGGACTTGACGACATCGACAATGAACCTGCCGTGGACGCCTACATAGAACTGCGTGAGATCGACCTTTTCACCGCGCTTAAGCGCCGCAGATGCGTCGAAGATACGCTTTTCGCGGCCGTTTACGACCTGCATGCCACGCGTGTTATTGATGTCCATGTACTCCACGCAGGCATCGGGCAACAGGTAATACTGGTAATAGGTGTTGGGGAGGTAATCCTGGAATAGCGTGGAAATCGTTGCCGCATTCTTGAAGGTGTGGGCCCAGTCTGGGTCCTTTACCAAGGCGTCATTGAGGCTTGCCTCGGAAATGTAGCCGAATTTACGCACATGCTCTTTGAGCTTGTCCGTAACGTCGACGCCCTTGCAGCGTACGCTGGTATACCACCCAAAGTGATTGAGGCCAAAGTAGTCGACTTCAATGTCGTTGAGTTCGCACCCCAAAATCTCCGCCATGCGGGCTTCAATCTCAACCGGCATATCGCAGATGTCGAGAATGCGAGCGTTTGGACGCAGCTTGTGCATCGCCTTGGCTACGATGGCAGCAGGGTTGGAGTAGTTGACGATCCAGTAGTCCTTGCAGGCGTACTCCTCGCAGAAATCGACAAGCTCGCACATGGGGAAGATGGTCCTCATGCCATAGGCCATGCCACCTGCTCCGCAGGTCTCTTGACCGACTACGCCATGGCGCAGGCTGATCTGTTCATCCTGGATACGCATCTTGAGCCCGCCCACGCGCATCTGCGCCATAACAAAGTTCGCATCTGTAAACGCCTCTTTGGGGTCGACGGTTACATGCAAGGGGATCTCGGGAGCAAGGTCATCGATAACCGCTTTAACCACCACGGCGACCGTGTCTTGGCGCTCCTCGTCGATGTCATAGAGCCAAAGCTCACGAATCCCCAGTTCGTCCTTTTGATCAATCAGGTCTTTGACGATACCGGCGGTATAGGTGCTACCGCCGCCGCAGATGACAATCTTGTATCCGTTCATGTTGTTCATGCCTTTCAAATCAAATTGAGCTGCAGACAATCTTGGTTACTATCTGCACGAAGTAGGTAGCGATGTTGATGACCGCCGCCATGCCTGCAATGCTGCCTGCGTCCGCGTGCCTTCCTGAACGCCGGGTCCAAACCGCAGCGAGTAGACCCAGGAGCGGCCAGATAAAACCACATGCGAATGCAGCCATAAGTACGAGAAGACCCCTTGTCGACTTTTCTTTGTACATGTTGAGCAGGCGTTCGAACATGCCTCGGATTGAATGAAACGTTTTGGTCAACATGAGGTCTCCTCGCTTATCGCTTATCGCTTATCGCTTATCGCTTAAGCGACTGTTAATCTTCCAGATTAAGGATGGGACGCAGCAGGTCGTAGACGGAGTGCACGTTGGTTCCCACGACAATTTGGACATTGGTGCCGTTCTTAAACAGGCCCTTGTTGATAGCCTTCTTGATGGTCTCTTCGTTGACCTTGTCGGGATCTTTGACTTCGACACGGAGACGAGTCATGCAGCAGCCCATGGTGTTGATATTGTCCTTGCCGCCAAGGCCGTTGATGATGTTCTGCACCATCTCCTGCTGTTTTGCGTCGACTTCCGGCGTTCCGGAAGACTCGAGAGCGTTGGCATCGCCAGAGACCTCTGCAGACCACTCTGCGGAACGGCCGGGCGTCATGAGGTTGAGTTTCTTGATCACCATCGCCAGAACGATGAACGAAACGGCGGCAAACACGATGCCCAAGACGATGTAAATCGGGAACTTGGTGACGCCCATTGGCAAAGGCAGGCCGAGCGTGAGCAGCTCGATGCCACCGTACATGTTAAGCAAGCGGACTCCCAGGACAAACAGGAGCATCTCGCCCAGTCCGTAGAACAGGCTGTAGGCAACCCAGAGAATCGGAGACGCGAACAGGATCATGAAGTCGAGCGGCTCAGTGATGCCGGAGAGCATGGCGGTGATGTAAATGGGCACCAGCATGGCTGCGACAGCTTTTCGATTCTCCGGACGGGAAGTCGCAATCATTGCGAGCACGGTGCCGAGGGTTACGAATTCCTTGCCAAAGCCGAACATGGCAAAGCGGACAGAGGGGTCGACTGTGGTGAGGGATCCGTCGGCGATATGGGGAAGCTCGGCATAGAAGATGTTTGCTGCGCCGGAAACACTCTGGCCGGCGACGACCGCCGTGCCGCCAATCGCGGAGTAGTCAAACGGCATCCACATAAAGTGGTGCATGCCGAGAGGTACGAGGACGCGGTTCAGGAAGCCGTAAATGAAAACGCCCAGACCACCCGAGGCTGCGATGAATGAAGAAGCGTTGCTGATGGCGTTGGCGATAGGGGGCCACACGATAGTCGCTCCGATGCCGAAGACAATGCTCAGAGGAACCATCGCCAGAAGGGCCAGGCGGGGTCCGCCGTAAATCCGGATATACTCCGATACCTTAACGTCGATCAGTTTGTTATAGAGCCAACCGCAGAAGCATCCGATGAGTACGCCGCCGAAGACGTTGACATCGGTAACTTGAAGCCCCAGTACCGTTGCCTGGCCAGTGCCATACAGACCCATCGCGCCAGCTTTTGCCAGCTGATCGGTGAGCGTCAGGTAGGCGTTGTTGACATACAGGAACATGAGGTAACTAATAAGTCCAAACACTGCCGCGTTGGATTTTTGCTTCTTTGCGAAGCCTGCCGTTAGGCCGACTGCGAAAATCACCGGCAGGTTGCCGATCACCGCGGAGTTGGTTGCCGCGGAGAGCAGCGTGCCCAGATCTGCGACAACTCCGCTGCCGAGCGAGCATACCGTGGCGATGGCCAAAATGATGCCCGTTACCGAAAGGTACAAAATAGGGTCGACGATAACGCGGCCAAAGTTCTGGAAGGCCGTTTTGACTTTATCCATCTCTTCCCCTCTCCTAACTAATCTCGGGGGCTTGCCCCTTAGGCAGAGACGACACTCGCATACTTGCCGGCGTCAGGTGTTGATGTCGCCTCTGTTTACGGATTTCATGATAGTTGGGGTGTTTGCAAACAGGGCGGGCTGGAACAAACGGTTCTTAAAAACGAGTGCGACTAATCTATTTCGTTGTTACCATCTTTCCATTTCGGTCAGCGGTATTCTTTTTTGGTCAAACGGTTTTAAGTGTGAATGACTAACTGCACCTCAAACAATCCCTATTTCACCGCAACTTATGAAGGGATGGCTAGGCGAGGGGTGTGAGTTCCCATTCACCGGTGGCGTGAGGGATGTCGAAGGTTCGATAACCGCAGTCGTAGACGTGGGCCTGGGCCTCGCGGATGCTCCAGCAAATATCGCAGGCTCGGTGCGCATCCGAACCAAAGGTAATCGGCACCTCGGCATGGGCAAAGCAACGCAGCAGCCCGGTCGCGGGATAGTAGTCGTCCAAGTCCTTGCGCGGCGCGGCCCTTGATGCGACGAACGCGCTGGGGGCCGAAATCGACTGGAAAGGTGGGTCGCGTGCGAGGGTCGCCACGCAGCATCGGCCTTGCTCCAAAACATGCACATCAGCCTCCAAAAGCTGCAAAAAATGACATGTTTGGAGGCTGATGCGCATATTTGGCTGAAGCGGTGGGGTGTCGGTTTCTTGCGGACAAGGAAAATCGCGCTCATCGCGCTCCGCCACATCCACGCCGCCCGCGATGTGCTAGCGTTTGGGTGAACAAAACGAGCCGCGCGGAAAGGAGCCGGACCGTATGCCACGCGATAGCAAATCCCCGCTGTCCCGCGAGACCGATGCGCCAGAGACCATCGTCAAGCTGGAATGCGATATCGACGACGCGTCGCCCGAGGTGCTCGCCTACGCCGCCGACCGCCTGCGCGAGGCCGGCGCGCGCGAGGCGCACTGGCTGCCCCTCTATTGCAAGAAGGGCCGTCCCGGCTGGCAGTTGCAGGTAATCTGTACCCACGAGGATATCGAGCGCCTGCAGACGATTATCTTTTTGGAAACCACGACCAATGCCATCCGCCGCCAGGTCATGGAGCGCGTTTGCCTGCCACGCCGCTTTGAGCGCGTAACGACGCCTTGGGGCGAGGTTGCCGTCAAAGTAGCCACCCTGCCCGACGGCAGTGAGCGTGCGGCGCCCGAGTACGAGGATTGCGCCCGTCTTGCCCGTGAGCACGACGTGCCGCTCCAGCGCGTGATGCAGGCGGCCCAGAGCGCGGCACTGCGATTTGAATAACAAGATCGTGCGGCGCGCCGCGACCGGCTCCGTCAACTCCATCCCGAAAGGATCCCTCATGAAATACCTCATCGCCTCTGACATTCACGGCTCGGCATATTGGACCGAGCGCCTCTGCTCCGCCATCGAGTCCGAGCAGCCCGACCGCATCGTCCTGCTGGGCGACCTGCTCTATCACGGTCCGCGTAACGACCTGCCGCGCGATTACGCTCCCAAGCGTGTGATTCCGCTGCTCAATGCCCTGGCCGACCGCATCATCGCGGTGCGCGGCAACTGTGACGCCGAGGTCGACCAGATGGTACTCGATTTCCCGGTCATGGCCGACTACGCCACGCTGTTTGACGAGACCGGCCGTGAGCTGTTCCTGACGCACGGCCACGTCTTTGGCGCCGGCATGCACAACAGCGTCGACCACGCGCCCGCGCTGCCCGAGGGCTCCGCGCTCGTCTACGGCCATACGCACATCAAGGTTAACGAGGCAAGCGCCGCGCACCCGGGCCTGTGGCTCTTCAATCCCGGCAGCGTGAGCATTCCCAAGGACGGTACGCACAGCTACGGCATCTACGAGGGCGGCGCGTTCCGTCACGTGGTCCTGGAGGAGGAATAACCATGGCGCAGCACATGGCTCAGCAAAATGCCGAGGGTTCGCGCGACCTGTCCACGCTGGTCGACGCGTCGGCTGAGCTGCAGCATCTGGTGCAGACTATCTGGCGTCTGCGTCAGCCCGATGGCTGCCCGTGGGATCGCGAGCAGACGCACCGCAGCATTGGCAAGAACATGATCGAGGAGGCCTACGAGGCGCTCGACTGCATCGAGGCCGATGATGCGGCACACCTGCGCGAGGAGCTGGGCGACGTGCTCATGCAGGTAGTGTTGCATGCGCAGATCGCGGCGGATGCCGGTGAGTTTACGCTGGCCGATGTGGCGCGCGATATCGACGCCAAGCTCATTCGCCGCCACCCACACGTGTTTGGCGATGCGGACGCCGAGAGCTCCGACGAGGTGCTCAAGATTTGGGACGAGGTCAAGCTTGCCGAGAAGGCCGCCAAGGACAAGGCCGTGGCGGCGGGCGAGGCTGCGCCCGAGGGCCTACTCGACGGTGTGCCCACGCATCTGCCGGCGCTGATGCAGGCTCAGAAGGTGTCGCGCAAGGCGGCTGCCGTGGGCTTTGAGTGGGAGACGGTCCAGGATGTGTGGGACGAGGTAGCAGAGGAGCGTGCCGAGTTTGAGGCCGAGAAGCCCGGCTCGCCCGAGCGCGAGATGGAGTTTGGCGATCTGCTTTTTGCCCTAGTCAACGTTGCACGCAAAGAGGGTATCGACGCCGAGAGCGCCCTGCGCGCTAGCACGGCCAAGTTCCGCCGTCGCTGGGCTGCGATGGAGGCCGCCGTGCACGAGGCGGGCGATGACCTCGCCGCCTGCTCAACCGCTCAACTCAACGACCTGTGGGACCAAGCAAAAGCAAGCGAGTGAGGCCTGCGTCTCTCACGGCATCCATTCGTAGAGAGGTCTCTACAAGCAAAAAGCCATATACAACGGAAGATGTGCCAGCTGTGCTTCGGCATCCCACTCGAGTTGTTTAGGGTGCAACACGTAAGCCATCCCAATCTTCTTGTTAAAGCGCGCGCGGAATCGGTCGAGGGAGATGGTTCCGTATCTGCGTGGCGACTTAACTTCGATGGGGCTGATGCGCGGCTTTCCGGCGGCATTGACATAGGGTCGGGTAACGAGGAAGTCGATTTCCATGCGCTCCTCTCCCTCCTTCTTTCCGCTTTGGGAATAAAAGAAGAGCCTGTGTCCATTGGCCTTTAGAGATTGGGCAACGTAGTTTTCGGTAAGCATTCCTTCGTTCAATCCGATGTCGCCGCGAAGCACGGCCCTGTAAACGTCTTCATCGGTATCGTTGTTGTCAGAGAAGGCAAGCGTTACAAGCAGGCCGGTGTCTGCCATGTAGCACTTGAGGGCCGTTTGCTCCATGCTGAGTGAAAGGCCCACGCTCGGTTCGCTTGCGGCATAGCAGATATTGGCAATTCGCGCGTCTGCCAGCCAAAAGAAGGCTTCTTCGTAGGTGCGCATGCGTGCGTTTTTATCAAGTGAGGAAAGCTTGAATCGTTTTTCGTGCCTAGAGAGCTGACCCGGGATGCCATCGAGTACGGAGACGACTTTGAATTCGTAACCGGTTGCAAAACGAGAGATATCGTTGCGATAGAGCTGGACGATTCGGCGCTTCGAAGCGTCGACGGGCGCAAAAGCGCGCTGTTCAACATAGATGGATACCGGCTCAGGCATGCCGCCTACGAGCATGTATTCGCGCATAAGGGAGAGCGCTCTGCGATGTAGGGCATCGGGGAGCGGCTTCATCTTGTTAAAACTCATGCGAATGAGATCGGCCAGCCCCTTTTCGTCCATGCCCCAAAGAAACTCCTCAAAGTCGAGGGGCTCAAGTTCCAGAGATTCTTCCTCGGATGGGATGACGATATCTTTAATGTTCTGCTTGATGCTGAGTAGGGATCCAGTTTCGATGTAGTCGTAACGTCCGTCTGCAACGAGATACTTGATGAGTCCGCGTGCTTGCGGGTACATCTGGACCTCGTCAAAGACGATAAGCGTCTCGTGTTCATAGAGTTTGACGTTATAGAAAACCGAGAGATAGAGGAAGAGCGAGTCGAAGTCAGTGCGATAGTCCTCAAAATATTGCTTAACTTCGGCAGGTGCTTGAAAGAAATCAATGACAAGGCAGGACTTGTATTCGGTTTCTCCAAACGTGCGGGCAAGCGTGCTCTTGCCGACGCGGCGGGCTCCTTCAATAAGAAGTGCTGTTTTACCAGCGCTTTCATGCTTCCATTTTAGTAGTTTGTCATAGGCTTTTCGTTTAAGCATGGCTACCTCGTACACGATATCCAGAACTTTTATAACCTGATTATGCACGATATCCAGAACTTCAGACCCTTAGAATTGCACGATATCCAGAACTTTGCACGATGTAAAAGCACATTATTGGCTCTTTCATTCGCAAGCCGGGTAAAGACGGTATGCCGATAGAAGAATTTAATGGGGGGGGGCGACCTCTAGAGAGGAATGCTCGGTGCAAAAACAAGCGCCCCAAAGAATGATTTCTCCAATTCATATGTATCCCTTGGCTAACTTAGGGCATAATGCAAAAAGTGCGACATGGCTAACTTACGGAGGCGCACCGATGGTGCACAGTCGGCCAGTCGCTTGCATCAACTACGTTTCCAAGTGAGAGGGAGACAACATGAGTGACATTTTGGACGTCTACGGTCGCGAGGTGCTCGACAGCCGCGGTAACCCCACCGTCGAGGTCGAGGTCGTGCTCGAGGACGGCAGCTTCGGTCGCGCGATGGTGCCTTCGGGCGCTTCGACCGGCGCCTTTGAGGCATGCGAGCTGCGCGATGGCGACAAGGGTCGCTACCTGGGCAAGGGCGTCTCGCAGGCCGTCGAGCACGTCAACAACGAGTGCGCCGATGCCGTCGTGGGCCTCGATGCCTTCGACCAGCGCGCCGTCGATGCCGCGCTGATCGCCGCGGACGGTACTCCCAACAAGACCAAGCTCGGCGCTAACGCCATCTTGGGCGTGTCGCTGGCCGTCGCCCGCGCCGCTGCCGAGTCGGCGGGCCTTTCGCTGTACCAGTACCTGGGCGGCGTTAACGCCCACCTGCTGCCCACGCCCATGATGAACATCCTCAACGGCGGCGTGCATGCCGACAATAACGTTGACTTCCAGGAGTTCATGATCATGCCGGTGGGCGCTCCGAGCTTTACCGAGGGCCTGCGTTGGTGCGCCGAGGTCTACCACACCCTCAAGGGCGTGCTGCACGAGGCAGGCCTGGGCGGCGGCGTGGGCGACGAGGGCGGCTTTGCGCCCAACCTCAAGACCAACGCCGAACCGTTCGAGTACATCACCAAGGCCGTGGAGAAGGCCGGCTTTAAGCCCGGCGTCGACTTCATGTACGCCATGGATCCGGCCTCGACCGAGTTCTACAACGCCGAGACCGGTATGTACGAGCTCAAGGGCGAGGGCGTAGAGTACACGAGCGCCCAGATGGTCGATTACTGGGAGAAGCTTGTCGACACCTATCCCATCATCTCCATCGAGGACGGCATGGCCGAGGAAGACTGGGACGGTTGGGTCGAGCTTACCCGCCGCATTGGTAACAAAGTGCAGCTGGTGGGCGACGACCTATTCGTCACCAACACCGAGCGCCTCAAGAAGGGCATCGAGCTGGGCGCCGCCAATGCGATCCTGGTCAAGGTCAACCAGATTGGCACGCTCACCGAGTCGCTCGAGGCTATCGAGACTGCCAAGGAGGCCGGCTACGCTTGCATCGTGAGTCACCGTTCCGGCGAGACCGAGGACTCCACGATCGCCGACCTGGTCGTGGGTGTTAACGCCGGCCAGATCAAGTCGGGCGCCCCGTGCCGCAGCGACCGTATTGCCAAGTACAACCAGCTCATCCGCATCGAGGACGAGCTCGAGGGCAGCGCGCGCTACGCCGGTAAGGCCGCGTTCTACAACATTCGCTAAACGGGCGAATTTGGCGAGGGGGAGGCTGACTCGGTTCCTCCCCGCCTTGGCTGGATGCCGCAAAGAACTATGGGCGCTGGGCCATACGGCTCAGCGCCTTTTTTATGTCGAGCAAAGGCTGACGAAGGTGGTGCGGGCGCTCGTGCTATAACTAAAGGACTTAGCGCAAACAAACCTCAACCGCACAAGGCGCACATGGATCAGATTTACGACAACAGGTACTATTCCGCCGGTTCGCGTGAGCCGTCGCCTCGTCGTGCGCGTACCGCACAGCTTGGCGGGTCTGGTTATGCTGGTGCTGATCGCTCCAGGTATAGCTCGCCGGCGACTTCGCATCCCAATGCTCAGCCAAATAGTTCCTCGGATAGTCCGGTGCGCCCATCGCGTTCCAAGCATGCGTCGCGCCCTTCGACCCAGGCGTCCGACAAGCCGCGCCGTCCCTCAAGCCGTCTTTCCGGCTCGGACTTTATGCACTACGCCAACGACAACGCAGCGGTCAAGGCAATTTACGACTTTACCCACGGTCCTCAGCGAGGGCTGTTTATCGGTATTGTCGTCGCCCTGGTGCTCGTGAGCCTGTACTTTCCCATGCGCGACCTCTACGTTGCCAAACGCTCGAGCGATATCTTGGCCAAGCAGGTCGAGATTCGCCAGCAGTACAACGACGAGCTGCAGAAAAGCGTCGACAAGCTGCTCTCGGAGGAGGGTATCAAGGACGCGGCATCCGAGGACTTGGGCCTGGTGATGCCCGGCGAGAAGAGAATTGAAGTGCAGGGCCTGGACGACGATTCGGATTCGTCTTCGAGCAGGAAGTCGTCGAACGCCAAGAAGGCCAGCGAAGTTGCCAAGGAAATCGAAGACGTCGGTAAGGACGCGCCGTGGTACATCCAGGCGCTCGACATGCTGTTTGGGTTTAACGGTGTCGAGGGCCAGGCGGTCGTGTCCAACGGCAAATAGCGCCCGGAGGGGAGCCTGCAATGGCAGATTGCAAACGCTATAAGGTAGCCGCGATCGACCTGGGAACAGTGTCGTCGCGACTGGTGTTAGCGCAGGTCGAGGCCGGGGCGATCGTGGAATCGTCCAAGCATACCGAGATCACCGACTTGGGCGAGGGCGTGGACGCGACGGGCCGCTTTTGCGAGGCGGCCGTTGAGCGCGTGCTCGCCGCATGCCGCATGTTTGTGGACGAGGCGCGTGCCTTTGGGGCCGCGTGCATCTGCACCACATGCACGAGCGCCGCGCGCGATGCGTCCAATGCCGCGCTGCTGCTGGACGGCCTGCGCGATCTGGGGCTTGAGCCACAGGTGATTCCGGGCGAGGTCGAGGCACGCCTGACGTTTTTTGGCGTGGCGCACGACTTTGCTGGCGAGCGCATCATTGTTGCCGATTCGGGCGGCGGATCCACGGAGCTCGCGACGGGCGTCTATGCGCCGGAGCGTGGGGTCTTTGCGCTGGAGGGCACGCGTTCGCTGGACATCGGTTGTCGCCGCGTGACGGAGCGGTTCTTCTCGGCGCTGCCGCCTGCGGACGGCGAGCTTGCTGCCGCTGCCGCGTGGGCAGGTGAGCAGTTCGCCGCCTATTTTGAAGGCCTGCCCAGCGACTTTGAGCGCGCCGAACGCCTGGTCGCCGTGGGCGGCACCGTCACCACGCTCGTGGCGCTCGTTCATAAGCTGGAACCGTACGATTCGAGCTTTGTGCACCTGCGCGAGCTTTCGCTGAATCAGGTTTCGGTCGCTATCGAGCGCATGTCTGTGTTGGATGCGGACGGCATCGCCGCTCTACCGGGTGTACAGCCCAAACGCGCGGGCGTGATCTTGGCGGGCGCCGTGGTGATCCACGAGCTCATGCGAGCCGGCGGCTACAAGACGCTCACTGTAAGCGAGAACAGCCTACTCGCCGGCATGGCCGCCACCATCAACGAGGTTCTCGACGGTGCGACCCCCACCATCGCCTGGACCCCCGCTCTCAGCACCCTCTAAATAAGCTGCGGTGAAATAGTTCCTAAATAAGCTGGTAAACGGTATAAACAGGATCTATTCCACCGCAGCTTAGAGCCCCACCGGCGTCCAAAAGAAACGAGCCCGCATCCCTGGGGGACACGGGCTCGTAAACAATACGTGGTAGGGGCGGTGGGACTCGAACCCACAATCCTTGCGGCGAGAGATTTTAAGTCTCCTGCGTATGCCAATTCCGCCACGCCCCCGTGAAACTAGAAGTCTAGCACAAGCCGTTCGCTACGCGTTGACAGCCATCGAGTGCCGGCCCGACTTTTCCAAGTACTCGGCAAACTTGGCCTCGTCGCCCTTGTTCTTGTACTGCAGGGCCAACAGGTACTCCAAGCGGCAACTCTTAACCTTATCGTCGCCGGCCTCCTCGAGCATGCGCTCCAGCTCGGGAATGTCGTTGTGGCGCTTGAGGATCATCGTGTCGTACATCAGCTGGCACTCGTGCGCGACTGCCTCGGCCTGACCGCCCTCAAAGCCCTTGATCTCGTGCAGGAGCTCCTTGGACTTTTTGCGGTCCTCCTGGCCAACGTAGTAGTTAAAGGCCTTAATGACCAGGTCGACGCGCTGCATCTTGGGCAGGTTGAGTCCCAGCAGCAGGTCGAACATCTCGCTGGCGCGCTCGTGGTCCTCGCGCAGCAGATAGGAGTTCAGGCGCAGGTAGTCGCGGTTGTAGCGCGGGTACAGCATGCTGGTGAGTTTGCCGTCGAGCAAACGATCGAACTCGTCCCACTGCTTGGCGGCCATGAGCTGCTGCAGGCGCTTAAACGTGGTGCGTTTTTTGACGCTAAAGAACACCGACACGGCGATGCAGATGATAACGACGGCGGTCCAGAGTGTGCGGGAATCGGGCATATTAGGGTCCTTAGTCGCTCATAAAGCGAGCGGTATGACAACACGTACTGGATGTATTATACGCAGCGCGCAAGCAAACTGGCATAAAAGCTCATCGAGGCTGAGTGCCATCGCTCGCTGCGGTACACTTACCTAAAGTAAACCATGAAGGGAGACATTACCTATGAAGAAGATCGTTTTGGCTTGCGGTGCTGGCGCTGCTACTTCCACGCTCGTTGCCCAGAAGGTCGCCACCCTGCTCGACGCCAACGGTTATGCCGGCAAGTATGAGATCGTGCAGTGCGCCATCTCCGAGGCCAAGGATTACTGCGACGAGGGCGCTGACCTGCTGATCGCCACCACCGTTGCCCCCGAGGGCCTCACCTGCCCGTACGTGAGCGGCGTGCCCTTCATGACCGGCATGAACCGCGTCGCTGCCGAGAAGGCCGTCCTCGACGTTATGGCTCAGTAGGCGCTGCCTGTATGAGTGAGCAGAACGCCAACCCGGTCGAGCTCTTTGGCATGCGCGTTGCCCATGTGGGCATTAACGCCACCGACCTGGCAGACGCCCTGGAGATCGCGGAGCTGTTCTCGACGATGATGGGCCTGCCCGTCATCGAGACCCCGGTTTCGTACTTCAACGATTCGCTGGTCGAGGTCATGAAGCAGAACGGTCGTGGCGCTAAGGGCCACATCGGCTTTGCCGTCAACGACATCGATGCGGCCGAGAAGTGGTTTGCCGAGCGCGGGCTCGAGGTCAACGAGGAGTCGCGCGTGCTGCTGCCCGACGGCGGCACCAAGCTCGTGTACTTTAAGCGCGAGTTCGCCGGCTTCGCCGTGCACCTGTGCCGCGAGTAGCGCACAAGCTGCTATAGCTAGCAAAAAGGGATAGAGCCGCGTGGCCCTATCCCTTTATTTATGCCGAGGGGCATCCCTACCGCGGCAGGCGAATCGTAAAGCGGCTGCCGACGCCCTCGACTGAGGTCACGCCAATGACACCGCCATGGCTATCGACGATCCACTTGGCAATGGCAAGCCCCAGACCCGAGCCCTGCGCGCCGGCATCGCGTGCGTTGTCGGCGCGATAGAACCGTTCAAAAGCGTGAGCTGCAGATTCCTGGTTCATGCCGATGCCCTCGTCCTCAACGCTTATGTCGATCGTGCCCGCGCCCGCATCCGGCGCTACGCCAAACGTGATGGGCGTGCCCGCATCCGAGTACTTGGCGGCATTTTGCACGATCACGCGCAGAGCCTGCTTCACGAGCGCCACGTCGACAGGCGCGTCGCAGCACGGGTCGTTGGCAAATGCAGCGTCAAAAGCCAGCCGATACGTGTGCGCGGCGTCGATCATCTGTGATTCCTCGCATACCTCGCCGACCAGTGCAGCCAGGTTAGTATTCGCGCGCCGCAGCACGGTGCGGCCGGCATCGCCGCGTGCCAAAAACAGCAGCTGCTCCACGAGCTCCTGCATGTGCTCGCTTTCGGCCTTGAGGGACGCGATGGATTCCGCCAGCACGTCCGGGTCGTCTTTGCCCCAGCGGTCGAGCATGTTTACGTAGCCCTGAATCACCGCTATGGGCGTGCGCAGCTCGTGGCTTGCATCGTTGACAAAGCGCATCTGCTGCAGCTTGGCCTCTTGCATCTGGCGCAGCAGGCGGTTGAGCGCGACCTCGATGCTTGCCAGGTCGGCGTCGCCGGTGGTGACGCTCGGCGAGTCGACGCTTGCGCGCTCGATGGCCTGCTCCAGCGTTTCCATCTTGCCGCCGGAGAGCTGCATACGGCCGAGCTCGTCCACGCGCAAGGCCAGGTCGTTGAGCGGCGCCATGGTGCGGCGCACGCGCCTCGCGCCGCCGAGCATGTTGAGCACGCTGATGACCTGCCAACCCACAACGACAAGGTAGAGAGGCCATAGCGTGACGAGGACCTGCGCGAGGGGGAAGGTCTTGCTGGTGCGCGCAAGCTCGACGGTATAGGTGAGCGTTGTCAGGTCCCAGCCGCGCGCGGGCGTCAGCGACATGCCGTGAACGGTGGCGCCGGGAATCCAGCCTGCGGTAAACGCGCTGTCGGGCAGCGTCTGGTTGTATCCATAGACGAGGATCGCCGCCGCAATCACCATCAGCAGCAGATCGAGCCAGACGTAGCTCATCAAGCGGCGCCACATATAGCCCCAGTTGATGGCGCGGGCGATGGAGGTGACGCGCTTGGCCTCGGTGTTACGCGCGGCAGACATAGCCCACCCCGCGCACGGTCTGGATGATGCGGGCGCTGCCGGCGTCTTCGATCTTGGCGCGCAGGTGCGCAATGTGCACGTCGACGTTGTTGGTGTCGCCCACGTATTCGTAGCCCAGCGCTTCGTGCGCGATGCGCTCGCGCGTGAGCACGGTGCCGGCATGCGCCATAAGCAGGGCGAGAACGTCGAACTCGCGGGCAGTCAGCACGATGGGCGAGCCGTCGACCGTGACTTCGCGGCGGTCTGGGTCGAGCGCGACCGAGCCCACGGCGAGCGTGGCGGGGGAGGGAGAGGCAGCGGTCTGGGCCGTGTCGGTTGCCGGGGACATTGTGGCGATACCGGCAGCCGTGCCGCTTGCTACGCCAGCCCTGGCGCCGGCGCCGCCAACGCCCGAAGCCGTCCGCGCGGCCTCCGAGCGCTTCAGCGCCACGCGGATCCGTGCGAACAGCTCCTCGATCGCAAACGGCTTGGTCAGGTAATCGTCGGCGCCGGCATCGAGCCCGGCAACCTTATCCATCACGGCATCGCGCGCGGTGACCATGATCACCGGCACGTCCTTGTGCTTGCGGACACGCCGCAGGACCTCCATGCCGTTGAGTTGCGGCAACAGCACATCGAGCAGAATCAGATCGTAGTCGCGCTCCAGTGCCAGGTCCACGGCGGTGCGGCCGTCGGCGGCGTGCTCCACCTGGTAGCCCTCGTGTTCCAGCTCGAGCGTCACAAAGCGGGCGATTTTCTCCTCGTCCTCTACGATCAGAATCCGTGCCATGCGTGCCCCCGTCTGCGATTACTTGTCGTCGTTCAGATTTTGCTTGATGTCGTCCGCGGCATTGGCAGCGCTGTCCATCAGGTTGTTGATGCTGCCGGGCACGTCGCCGTCGCTATCGATGCGGTAGCGCATGCCAAAGAACAGGCCAAGCAGCATCAGCCAAATCGTGGCGCCCCAGGCAAACAGCGCGACGATGGGAATCAGGATGGGGATGTTGAGGATGATCGCATCGCGGCGCGTGGCGATAAACTTGGTGTCCAGGCTCAGGCGGAAGAGCTTTTTGAGGTACTCCCACACGCTGTCCATCTTCTTGGAGAAGTCGGTCTTTTCGCTCGACTTTTCATAGGCGGCCTGCGCGGCGACCATCTCGGCCGAGGGCTCATCGGCCGGCGCGGACTCGGTGGCGGCGTGCGCCGACGTGGTCTGGGTCTTGCCCTGCGACTCGAGCCAAATAATGGCATCCAGAACGTTGCCGTCAGCGGCGTCGAGCGCGGCCTTGGCATCGGTGTAGCTCACGTTGCACTTGGTGCGGATGGTTTCAACTTTTTCGAGGTCGTTCATGACCTGTCCTTTCGTTCGATGGGCGCGACGCCGGACGATCTGCCCGGGCGCGAGCGTTGCGTTCGGCGGCCTGCGCTGCGCGGCGCCGCCCTTGGTCGAACTCTATAGTGCAGGTTATAGATTAAGCGATTCTTGAGCCAAGATTAATGTTGGATGAGTTTTTGGGTGGGTACCGTCAAGATTCTTTCGCAAATTGATTTAGCCGTCCTCGGCCCCGTCCTGTTCTAGCCCTCCGCCTTTCCCCTCAGCTCGTCCATCTCCTCCAGCTTCGACATATCCAAGTACCTCCTCTTGCCCCACTCGTGCTCTACTATGTACTTCAGCCTCGCCGTCACCAGCATGAGGGCCGAGTTGCCGTCCGGGAAGGTCCCGACGACCCTCGTCCTCCTCCTGATCTCGCGGTTGATGCGCTCGATCCCGTTGTTCGTCCTGATCCGGCGCCAGTGCTCCGGCGGGAATTCCGTGTAGGCAAGCGTCTCGGCGAACCCGTCGCGCACCGTCCTCGCGGCCGCCCCGAGCCGCATCGACTCCAACTCGTCCGCCACCTCCCCGGCCTTCCTGCCGCATGCCTCGCGCGATTCCTGCGCGTGGATCGCCTTCAGCATGCGCGCCACGGCCTTCCGCCTGGTCACGGGAACCTTTCCCAGCACGTTGCGGTAGAAATGCACCGTGCAGCGCTGGTAGCGGGCCCCGGGGAACACCTCCTCGAGCGCACCGAGCATCCCCGCGCACTTGTCGCCGGTGACGAGCCGCACGCCGGAGAGCCCGCGCGCCTTGAGCCAGGAGAAAAACTCGCGCCAGGACTCAGCGGACTCGGTGTACCCCTCGGAGCAGCCAATGACCTCCCGGTCGCCGGCGGAGTTGACGCCGATGGCGACCAGCACGGCCACGTTCTCGTAGGACCCTCCCCAGCTGCGCTTGAGATAGATGCCGTCGACGAAGACGTAGGGGTAGCCGCCGTCGAGAGGCCTCTGCCGCCAGGCCTCGATGGACGCGAAGGCCCTCTCGTTGAGGTTGGAGACGGTGCCGGAGGACACCGGCGCTCCCCACAGGAGCTCGGAGACGTCCTCGATCCTCCTGGTGGAGACGCCCGCCAGGTACATCTCGACGATGGCCTCCTCGACCGAGGTCTCCCGCCTGCGGTAGCGCTCGATGACGGCCGTCTGGAAGGTCGCCCCACGGAGTTTCGGCACGCTGAGCTCGACCTCGCCGGCGCCTGTGACGAGCCTCCTCGTGTAGTGGCCACTGCGGTAGGCCTCCCGGCCCGCCGTCCTCTCGTAGCGCTCGGCCCCGACGAGCTCGGACGCCTCCTCGTCGAGCAGAGCGTTGAGCGTCTCTTCGACGGTCCTCCTCACCAGATTCTTTATGTCGTTGCGCAGCGACTCCTCGTCGACTGATACGATGTTCGCAGACACGGCCCGTGCCCCCTTCGTCGGTGATTTGTTGTTTAGTCGCTAGAAATCATATGACGGGGCGCGGGCCGTGTTCCGCTATGCGGTTGTCAATTTGCGAAAGAAATTATGCGTCACCTTTGGGTGGTGTGAGGGAGGAGCGGAATGTGTCTATTGGGTTGCGCGGGGGAGAAACGACTCACCTTTTGGGCTGCTGCCGAAGAGGTCTAATACTTTTCCGAGAAGTGAACGAGCTAAAACGGACCCCCGAAGCATCGACACTTTAAGGACATCGTTTCCTGCGGTTTCGATACTGGAATCCTGCGATTTTGCCGACGAAAAATGTGGATGCTTCAGGGGTCCAAAAACAGACGTTCACTTCGCGGAAAAGTATTAGACCTCGATAGCGGGGGATGGGGTGCCGGTGCAAAACGGCGTTATGGGTTGGTCGAGCAGGTGGTTTTGAGGCGACTGGGACATGGCGGGCGGTCGATCACCTATACTGGTTGGGCTCAACTGGAGAGGTGATAACTAGTTATGAAGTCAATCAATGTTGCAGCAGCGATTATTCAGAAGGACGGGAAAATCCTGAGTTGTCAGCGCGGCTATGGCGAGTTTAAAGACGGCTGGGAGTTTCCGGGCGGAAAGCTCGAATCGGGCGAGACCGGCGAGCAGGCAATCGTGCGCGAGATTCAAGAAGAGCTCGAGGTCACAATCGGTAACCTCGCCTATCTTTGCACGGTCGAACACGATTATGAGACGTTCCACCTGTCGATGCAGTGCTACCTGGCTAACATCCTTTCCGGGGAGTTCAAAGAGCACGCTCATGAGGATATGAAATGGCTTGATACCAATAACCTGTGGGATGTCGATTGGCTTCCGGCGGACGTTAAGGTTGTCGATGAGCTCGAAAAGAAGCTCGGGCTTAAGTAGACAGAAGGAGCGGGTGCCATATGGCGACTCGCTCCTTTTTTGTTATTACTCGGCCTCGCTCAAATCGCTGAGCATAAACTCGTAAATGTCCTGACGCACGGGCGCATTGAGCTCATATTCGATTTCGACGGCGTTGTCGCCGCTCTTAGTTTTAATGGCTTCGAACTTGCCGGTCGGATGCATTTCGCCTAAGAAATAGAACTCCTTACCACCCTTATCGTCCTTGTTCTTTCGCATAAACAAATACGTCTTCAGGCCGTTTCCCGGCCATGCCTGCAGTCGCAAAATCTCGGGGGAGTTGAGCGTGCGGTTGCCCTTCGAGATTGCGATGAGCTTGCTCGGCGAAACAAAGCGGTCTTCATACTGAATTGACTCACTAATGTCGGGAGCCTTGTCATAGTTAATAAACACGGGGAATGTATTGGTCTTCTCATCGTAGAAGTATCCGCCAAGGTTTTGGCCGTTGATGTTCTTTTGCCAGTTCATCAGACGGCAAACCTCCTCGTACGTGTACTTGGCGTTGAGAACGAAATTTGTGTTTTCGTACGTCTCGGCATAGTCGAGTCGGTTGCGCTCAATACCAAAATCCAGCACCTCGAGAATCTGACGTTTGAACTCTGCGTTGCGCAGGGCGGTCGCGAACGCTTCGGTCAGACGAGGTCCGGTTCCATCGTCAATAAGCAGGGAAACGAAATCCTTAGGAGTGGCAAAGTCGCCCTTAAGGACTGCGATTGCCGACCTAACGGCGCTGTCCTTAAGCTGTGCGCGGTAGTTCCTAAGCGCAGCCTCGCGCATATGCCAGTAGCCCTCGTGTCCGGCTTCGACGAGCGTTTGAAGCAAATAGAGGTCTTCGAATCGCTTGCCCGCGGCAAGTTTTTGAGAAATAAATTTGAGAATCTTGGTCTGATCAGAGGTAAATTGAACCGTATAGTCCGGCTCGTATTTGGAAAGAAATGCGTGGTAGGACCCCAGGCGACTATTCTTGAAGATGAGCAGCGGATCGATGGAGCCGTTGCGATCAAATTCGAGCAGCGAGGGAATCTTGCCGAGTTTTTGGCGCAAGTCGAGATATTCGTTTTTCAAAAATCTGACGGAGGTGAAATCGCCGCCGTCGATGGCCTTGTAAATGCGTGCCTCGGAAATACGATCGAAGCTCACGGTCGAGCATCCGGGGATCGCCGAATCGCCCTCTTGGACAAGACGGCGCAGGCGGTCTTTGTTATACGTCTTGTCACCCGAAAGCGCGATGGGCACCAAGAAGTTGCTCTGGTAGTTGCCAATAAAGTCGAGCACCAGTGCGTATTCCTTGCCATCATTCAGGCGCAAACCTCGTCCGAGCTGTTGAATAAAGATGATTGCGGAGTCGGTGCGTCGAAGCATGATGATCTGATTGAGCGAGGGGATGTCGACGCCTTCGTTCATGATATCGACCGAGAAAATGTACTCGAGCTCGCCGGCTTCAAGTCGGCTGATCGCGGCATCGCGGACCTCATCGGAATCTTGACCGCTAATTGCAGCCGTTCGATATCCGAGAGCGTTGAATTTGCGCGACAGTTCTTCGGCCTCGGCGTTTCGATTGCAGAAAATTAAGCCCCTGCGGTTGCTTTTGGTGACGCTATACTCTTCGATTTTCTCGGTGATGTGACGCACGCGCTCATCGGACGTCAAGCGCCCGAACAGGGCGGTATCTTCGATTGTCTCATCGTCAATCTCCAGATCGTGAATGCCAAAATAATGGAAGGGGGCTAGCATCTCCTCGGCCAAAGCGTCCTGCAGCGTGATCTGGAACGCGATGACGTGATTGAAAAGGGCAAAGACGTCATAGCCGTCGGTGCGATTGGGTGTAGCGGTCATGCCCAGATAAAACCGAGGCGTAAAGTGCGACATGATGGATTGGTAACCCTGGGATCCCGTGCGGTGGGCCTCGTCGATGACGATGTAGTCGAACTCATCGGGACGGAAATCGCTCAGATGTTTGGCGACCGAAGAACACATGGCAAACACGCAGGTAGCATTGCTTATATTCTTGCCAGTTTGATAGGTGTCGAACGTATAGTTACTACCTAAGAGGCGTTCGTAGCTTGCACGGGAGGCGTCGATAATGCGCCGGCGGTGCGCAAGAAAGAGGACGCGCCGGGGTTTAGTTGCGAGCACGTCGAACGCCGAAAGGAAGGTCTTGCCGGTGCCGGTTGCCGAGACCAACAGGGCGCGGGTCTCGCCCTTGCGGTGGATTACACCGAGCGCCTCAAGGGCGCGCTGCTGCATTTTATTGGGCTTGATTTCTTCGAGGTCGTTCGTGGTTGGGCTAACGGCCGCCTGGAACGTCGGTTTCGATTTGGGCTTTGACGGACGTGCCGATCGATATGCGGCATAGTTCTCAATCCAGTCTTGGGAAAGCAAAACGGTTGAGGTGTCGTTCCACAACGAATTGAACTCGCCCCTCAGTTCGCCGAGTAGGCGGCTGTTCTCGACAGTCTGGTACAGCACGTTCCATTCTTTATTACAGGTGAGGGCGGTCTGCGTCATGTTCGAGCTGCCGACGATGACCGTGCTGGTTTCGCCCTTATCAAAAATGTATCCCTTGGCATGCAAATTACCCTGGAATACGCGAACTTCCATGTTGTCGTATTCCAGGAGCTTGCGAAAGACATCGGGTGAGTTGAAGTTGAGATAGGTGGACGTGAGCAGCCTGCCCTTAATGCCACGCTGCTTGAGCTCCTGGAACGTCTCGACCAGGATTTGAAGGCCGCCGTCTGCAACAAACGCTACGCAAAAGTCAAAAGAGCCGCAGGCTGAGAGCTGCTCCTTGATAACGGATAGTAGTGTTCCGCCTGTCGCCTTCGAGTTGGCGATGAGCTTGGGTGAATCGTTCTCGCGTGTAAGCGAGTCGAATTCAATATCAATCTGTCGCTGCGTAGTCATCCCGGCAAACCTTTCGAAAGACTATGTTGGCGCCAGGATAACAGATCGATCGTTCGTATTTTAGATGTATGACGATTGGGGTTGGCAGTTTGGCATGAGCTTGCACACGTGTCCGCACGACATGTGACACTTGCCCTGCCGCCCTGCTCTGCCGCGGCGGCATGTACCTGAACAACGACCCTCTAAGGAGTTCGATTTTGATGAGTGACAACACCAAGCATCTCGCAAAGAAATGCGTCAAGGACGCGGGGCCGTGCCTCGCGTTGTGCCTTGCCGGCGCAGCGGTCGCGCTGCTGGCTGTTCTGGGGCCGTTCGACGTGCTCCGAAGTGTCAGCTCTCTGCACGTTTGCATGGCCCTTGCCGGCGCCATGATAACCGGCGGCGTGCTCGATCTGATTTTTTGGGTGCTTGACCCGTTTGGATGGAAAAATGAAGGGTAAGCCCTAAGGGATGGATGCCCCGCAGCAACAGGAGGTCCCCGTGATCTGGTTTACCAGCGATACTCATTTTGGACACGAGAACATGCTACGGCTTAGCGATAGGCCTTGGTCGGCTGTTGCGCAGATGAACGACGCCATGGTCGCCAACATTAACAGCAAGGTTGCTGCGGATGACGAGCTCTACATCTTGGGCGACTTCAGCTTTAAGATGACGGTCCAAGACGCCTATGAGCTGCGCAAAAGCATTACATGCAAGCGCGTTCATCTGCTGCCCGGCAATCACGATAAAGACTGGACGCAGTCTGCGGTAGCGGATGCTTTTATCGTTGAGCCGCCCATTTGCGTGCTCAAGATCGACCGCCAAAAAATCGTGCTGAGCCACTATCCTATGGCTGACTGGCAGGGCATGTCGCACGGCAGCTGGCATTTGCACGGGCATATCCACAGTTGCGGCGGCGCGTACAACAAGTTCAACCTCAGGCAGGGGCTGCTGCGCTATGACGTGGGCGTGGATGCTAACAGCTACGCCCCCGTGAGCCTGGAAGAGCTCAGGTCGCGGTTTGCACAGGTAGACGAGCCGGTGTGTTGCGTTAAATGGCCGTGGTGGGTCAACGCCACGGGTGACGAGCAGATTGAGCACGATCTCGAAACATATAAGAGGGAAGTGGTAATCCGATGACGGTCTATGTGACGGGCGATATTCACGGCGGCCTCGACATGCAAAAGCTGCGCGATTGGGAGCTTGGGGATAGCCTGACGAGCGACGACTATCTGATTATCGCGGGCGACTTTGGCTTTCCCTGGGATTTCTCTGCCGAGGAATGTGCCGACATCGCTTGGCTGGAGTCGCGCCCCTATACCGTGCTGTTCGTCGACGGCAACCACGAGCGTTTCGATCACTGGGCGGAGCGTCCCATGGAGCTGTGGCACGGTGGGCTGACGCAGCGTCTGTCGGATACCTCCCCCATACGGCGCCTGACGCGCGGCGAGGTTTTTGAGCTCGACGGCTCAACGATCTTTACCATGGGCGGCGCCACGAGCGTGGACAAAGAATACCGCATTCCCTATTCCAGCTGGTGGCCGCAGGAACTGCCGGACGAGCGCAACTTTGAGGAGGCGCGGGCAAAGCTCGACAGCGTGGGTTGGAAGGTCGACTACGTGGTCACCCACACCTGCTCTACGCGCATGCTTTCGCCCACGCTTTATCCGGCACCCGGCTGGAATTACCCCGCCGTTGATCGGCTTACGGCATTTTTCGATGAGCTGGAAGACCGCTTGGATTACAAGTGCTGGTATTACGGGCATTTCCATCGGGATGCCAACCCGGCCGAGCGCCATACCGTGCTCTACGACTGCATCGTTCGCCTGGGCGGCGAGCTCCAGCCCTGGGACGTTGCGTAGGGGCAGGCATAGCGAGCTCTTCGTATGATGCCTTGGGTAGAGTTACCCTACATTTTGGCAATAGTCATTATCTGTAGGGTAACTTAAGGCATACTGGGAGCTGGAGGAGATGCTGCTGGCGGTCTAGAGTTTCAACGCCATTCGGTTGGTGCCGGGTAGGGCTGCAAAGCCGAAATGCGCATAGAACGCTGCCGCCTCATCATCTACTGGATCGACAACCAAAGCTCGCGCTCCCGCTAGGGCAGAAATTTTCAAGGCGTTTTCGATGGCATCTTTGAGCAACGATGCTCCCAGACCAAGCCCCTTGAATTTCTCATCAACCCCCATCATTCCAAGCAACACTGCGGGAACTTGGGAGGGGGAGTTCCGAACGAACCATCCTCCGTCAACATTTTCGCGAGCTACGGAGTGCGTACATAGCGTATAGAACCCGGCGACTGCGCCGTCGTAATACGATGCGTATATAACCGCCGACCCTCTTCTTCGCGCCGAGGCTGATCTGTTTTTAGCCCATCCGTCTACAAGGGTATTACCGCAGTGGAAAGCCTCGATGCCTTGACCAACGGGGAGTTGAACGGGCTTGGTAAACGTGCTCATTCCCAAATCGCTTTACGGTCGAGCAACGCTTTTGCGGCTTGGGGCATGGGTGAGTCGAGCATTTCGCAAAATGCATCAAAACCATCAGGAGAAAGATAGGTTGTTGACGCCTCGGCGATGTCACGTGCGGAGCTCTCGTCAAGGTGAGCCGTGGCCCATTGGGTGAGAGTTTGCCCGCGCAAGGCCGCGGCGCGCTCGTAAGTAAGGCGTTGACGCTCGGTCAGCCTTAGATCCATACGGCGCTGTTTCTCAATCGTTGGCATGGTAAAACCTCCTTTGCATCATTGTACGGAACTATTCCGTACATAACAAGATACAGAATTACGCACTCGTCGGGGGGGTAGTGAAGGGGGCAGGGCGTTTGACTACTCGGCCATTACGGTGATGTTCTCGCGGTGCGCGCGGATGACGTCCCAGCTAAAGTGCTCGACCAGCCGCTCGGCAGAGCGCGGCGTGGTGTCCGGCGCGATGCCCGTTTGCCCGGCGAGCCAGCCCAGCAGCGCTTCGGGCATGCCAAAGCGGGCGCGGAGTTCGCCCAGGTCCAGATCGCGGTCTCGTTTGGAAAGGCGGCGGCCGTCCGGTGCCATGAGCAGCGGAATATGTGCGTAGTGCGGCGTGGGCAGTCCCAACAGGTGCTGCAGATAGATCTGGCGCGGCGTGGACCCCAGCAGATCGCATCCGCGCACGACCTCGGTGACGCCCATGGCAGCGTCGTCGACCACCACGGCTAGCTGATAGGCAAACACGCCGTCGCTGCGGCGCACCAAAAAGTCGCCGCACTCGGTGGCGAGTGCTTCGCATTGGGCGCCGTACGTGCGATCCACAAATTCGATCACGTCGTCTGCGAGGTCGTCGACGGTGGGCACGCGCAGACGTGTGGCCGGGGCGCGCAGGGCGCTGCGGCGGGCCACCTCCTCGGCCGAAAGACTTCGGCAGGCGCCACGGTAGATGGGCGTGCCGTCGCTCGCGTGCGGTGCACTCGCGGCGTGGAGCTCGGCGCGTGTGCAAAAGCAGGGATAGGTGAGGCCGGCGTCTTTCAGCCGGCGCAAGGCGCTCTCGTACAGGTCTAGGCGGTCGTGCTGGTAGTAGGGGCCTTCGTCCCACTCCAGCCCCAGCCAGGCCAGGTCGTCAATCAATTGGGCGGCAAGTTCCGGGCGCTTGCAGCGATCGTCCAGGTCCTCAATGCGTAACACGATGCTGCCGCCCTGGCTGCGGGCCGAAAGCCATGCGCACAGGCAGCTGAACACGTTGCCCAGGTGCATACGGCCCGAGGGCGACGGGGCGAAGCGCCCCACGACGGGCGCGGGAGCGGCCGGCGTCGTTGGCGCGTCGGCGGCGGTTGTTGCTATGTTGCGTGCGTTGATGTCCATGCGGACGAGTATAGCGCGGGGCGTGGTGGGGGAGACGCTGCCGTGGCCTGCAAGTTGCTGAGGCCACACGTTGCGCGTGCCGGACCACCGGCTCGGCGCCTTAATCGTCGTCAATCAATCTAGCCCTCAAACGACAGAAACCCCGGCAGCTCTTCGCAACTGCCGGGGTTTCCGCGGAAAAGGGGGACATGATCCTCAAGCGGACGGCAAAGGGGCAAACCGTTTTCGCTCAACTGCTTTATGCCCCTCAACTGGCGGCTCAATCAGCGCATGCCGCGCCCACACAAAGCCGCTACACCTGTGATGGAGCTATGAAGTGGTATCTATTGCCGGAGCGGGCTATGCCAAGGAGTGTCCCAGATTGCTGGCAGATAAGGAACGTCCCCAGGTGCCGGCGGCGGGCGTGACTTTTGTCCCGTTTTGACGCTCCGCTGACCTAGATGTTCGTCACATGAACTCGCAAACGTGGGACAATGACGCTACTGGTACCACAGACAAAGGATGTGCCTATGAACGCCCCCGTTGCCCAGCCCTGTCGGCAGCGCCGCCTGTTTGCGCGGTTCGCTTCCGTCTGCGCACTCGTCGCGCTTGCGTTGTTGCTGCTGCCTGCCGTCGCGCACGCCGACGGCTACTCCATGAGCCAAACCTATATCGGTGCCACGGTTGAGGCCGATGGCTCGCTGACCGTTGTCGAGGGACGCCAGTTCGATTTCGACGATGACATTAACGGCGTGTATTGGGATATCAATACAGGCTCTAACCAGCAAGGCGGCTCGGTGGTCGTCAATGTGCTGAGCGTCGAGGAAGACGACACTGCGTTTAACAAGGTCGACAGCGCAAATAAAGGCGACGACGGCGTTTACACGGTGGAGCAGTCCGACGACGGCGTAAAGATTAAGGTGTTCAGCCCTCACGAGAGCGGCGACAGCGCAATCTACTACGTGAGTTATTCCATGACCGGTGCGGTTATGAACTGGGCCGATACCGCCGAGCTCTACTGGAAATTTGTGGGTGACGGCTGGTCTGCGGACTCCGATGACGTCGAGATGGAAGTCTACTTTGCAAATGCCGCTGCCGGGACGGCTGCCGTCAAGGGCGATAACTTCCGCGCATGGGGCCACGGCCCGCTGACGGGCGACGTGTCGCTCGATGCGGACGAGCCCATGGTCACCTATACCATTCCCTGCGTGCATGAGGGCGAATTCGCCGAGGCACGCATCGCCTTCCCCAGCGACTGGGTGCCGCAGCTTGCCGTCTCGGGCGAAAAGCGCATGTCGACGATTCTGAGCGAAGAGAAGGAATGGGCCGACGAGGCCAACGCTCGCCGCGCTCACGCTCGCATGATTGCCAATGCGCTTGCCGTGCTAAGTGTTGTCGCGGCGGTGGCCTTTACCGGCACAATCGTTGTGCTCAAGCTGCGCCGCCGCAAGCCCAAGCCGCTTTTCCAGGACGAATATTTCCGCGATGTGCCTTCGGCCGACCATCCCGCCGTGCTTTCGGCCCTCATGAGCTGGAACGAGGTGCCCGATCAGGCATATATCGCCACGCTTATGAAGCTTACCGACGACCGCGTGATCAAGCTGGAAGAAGCGACCGAGACCAAGAAGAAGGGTCTGCTCCGTCGCGAAAAAGAGGAGCAGACGTATCGCATCACAGTGACCGACGAGGCCTGGAAGGCTGCCAAGAAGGACGGCATCGATCGCGATGTGCTCAAGGTCTTCTTCGCCGGCGTTAAGCCCGATAAAGACGGCGTCCGTTCACGCACGTTTAGCGAGCTGGAGGAGTATGCCAGCGAGCGTACTGAATCTGTTGGCAACAAGCTCGAGGACTATCAAAGCACGGTTAAGGGCAAGCTGGAGACGCGCGAGCTTATCGCCTCGGACGGCACCATCGCCCTGGTTGCCGGCTTGGTTCTCGGCATCATCATCGTCTTTGGCATTCTGGGCTCTCTGATCTATACCGACTTTGCGGACGCCAACGTCGGTGCCGCTATGATCTCGATCCCCGTCACGATCGTGGGCTTTGTCCTGAGCTGCACCTTCCGCCGCTACACGCCGGAGGGCGCCGAGGTGGCGGCTCGCTGCAAGGCGCTCAAGCATTGGCTCGAGGACTTTACGCGTCTGAAGGAGGCCGTCCCCAGCGACCTGATCTTGTGGAACAAACTGCTGGTGATGGGCGTTGCCCTGGGCGTTTCGAAAGAAGTGCTGCGACAGCTGGCCGAGGCCGTGCCTGCGGACCTGCGCAACAGCGACGATTTCTACGACAACTACCCCTGCTACTGGTGGTATTACCATCACTACGGCAACGAGTCCCCGCTCGATTCGTTCAACGATGTGTACCACGAGACCATCCGCGAGCTGGCTTCGAGTTCCGATAGTTCGAGCGGCGGCAGCGGCGGCGGCTTTTCCGGTGGCGGCGGTGGCGGCGTCGGCGGAGGCGGCGGCGGAACGTTCTAGCGAGCGCTTGCTTTGGGGTGGATCTTTCTGGGCGGTTGCCAGGGAAGATTCATCCCATTTTTGTGCATCGAAACGGGTCAAACTTTCCGCTGAGGACCTTCGCACAAGGGGCAGTGGACAAAAAATACCAAATATGAGTACTGTTGCTGCGTTGGTCACATATGTTTGCACATAATAATGGGCTCCTAATGAGAGTACTCCTCGTTAGGAGCCCATTTTATTGAACATTTGGGGAGTTACGTCAGCTCGTGCAGCTGGTCGTCATGCCTATAAGCATCAAAAATGCCCCGAATCGCTGCTACTAAAAAGGTAACAGTACTCATATTTGATGTATTTTGACCACGGCTATCTACAAACCCCCTAGGCCACTCATTGGGGACAGACTTAAATGACTAGTTGTTGGGGATCAGTCATTGGGGACGTTCTTAAATGACTAGGTGTGGCTGCTTGGGCTAGGCTGTTAGGTCGAGTTCGTAGAGAAAGCTTTCGCGCGGCATGTCGTGACGACGCTCTTCGCGGTTGGCGCGGTGCGTGGCCGTGCGCTTAAAGCCGTGCAACTCGTAGAACTTCCACGAGCAGTTGGAGTCGGTGTACAGGTGCGCCCTTGTCGCCCCGCGCGAGGACAGGTACGAGACCGCGGCATCGAGCAACACTGAGCCTACACCCAGGCCGTGGACATCGGGATCGACGGCGAGCAGCGTGACTTCGTTGTCGTGCGGCAACGGGCTGCTCTCGAGCAGGCGGTTGTTGGTTCGGATGGTTGCACGCACAAACGAGAGATACTCGGCGCAGGCATCAGGCTCCAGCTCGCGCATTTGCGATAGCAGAGCGCGTTCGGTGTCCATCCAATGTTCCTTGACGGTGGCGCCGGAACTCTGTCCCGCGCGCGCGAGCGCAATGCCACGCGCCTCGCCGTCAATCACTGCAACCTGCGAAAACGTCGAGGATGAAAGGCAGTAGGCGAGGTCGCACGCGGCCTCAAGGCGGTTGTACTCATCGTTATCCGAATTGTTATGCCAAAGCTGCTGCAGAATCAGCGCGATGGCGTCGAAGTCTTCGGTATCAAACGGTCGGTAGAGAACCCGCGAGACCATGGTGCCTCTTTCTTTTGCGGATGCATATCGAGCACAGTTCTACCACGCTATTGGCATCTAATTATGGTGCCCCTGTGTTCCATGAACTCACCGTGCCCGGTGCCGTGCCCATCCCCCCGCTCGCAAACTTTTTCTGCACAGCCGTGCGTTGCGGGATGCAACGTCGCGCTCGATGCGCTACATTGAATCAGTATTTTCAATGCCGCTGCGCGAGCGCTGCAGATCGACGTATCACCGACTCACAGAGCACGGCGGCGTACCAGACAGGAGGACTGCATGGGATCTGATGTGAAGATCGCACGCGCGTTGATCTCGGTTACCGATAAGACGGGTGTCGTCGATTTCGCACGGACGCTGGTTGATGACTTTGGCGTCGAGATCATCTCTACGGGCGGCACGGCTCGTGCCATCGAGGACGCGGGCGTTCCCGTAACCCCCATCGAGGAGTTCACGGGCTATCCCGAGATGATGGACGGCCGCGTTAAGACCCTACACCCCAAGGTTCACGGCGCGCTGCTGGCCCGCCGCGATTCCGAGCAGCACATGCAGGAGGTCGCCCAGCACGGCATTAAGCTGATCGACCTGGTCGTCGTCAACCTGTACGAGTTCGAGAAGACCGTCGCCAACCCCGAGGTCACCTTTGCGGATGCCATCGAGCACATCGACATCGGTGGCCCCTCCATGTTGCGCTCTGCCGCCAAGAACGCCGCGAGCGTTACCGTCATCTCCGACCCGGCCGACTATGATGCCGTCCTGGCCGAGATGCGCGAGACCGGTGGCTGCACCACGCTTTCCACCCGTCGTCGCCTGCAGGTGAAGGTCTACCAGACCACCGCCGCCTACGACACGGCTATCTCCCGTTGGCTTGCCGCCCAGGCAAGCGACGTGGCGGACACCTCTGCCAAGCTCGAGATTTCGCTGGAGAAGGTCGACGACCTGCGCTATGGTGAGAATCCTCAGCAAAAGGCTACGGTCTACCGCTTTGCCGAGGGCTGCGAGAATACCGCGAGCTCGCAGTTCCCGCTCGTGGGCTCCGAGCAGATCCAGGGCAAGCCGCTCAGCTACAACAACTATCTGGATGCCGACGCCGCTTGGAACCTGGTCCGCGAGTTCGACGAGCCGGCCTGCGTGATCCTCAAGCATCAGAACCCCTGCGGCTCCGCCGTGGCCGAGGACATCACGGCCGCCTACGACCGCGCCTTCGCCTGCGATCCCAAGAGCGCCTTCGGCGGCATCATCGCCTGCAACCGCGAGGTTCCCTATGAGCTGGTTGAGCACTTTGCCGATCAGAACAAGCAGTTCGTCGAGGTTATCATCGCTCCGAGCTACACTGCCGAGGCGCTCGAGCGCATGGCCAAGCGCCCCAACCTGCGCGTGCTGGCCACCGGCGGCGTGGACCACGGCGCCCAGGTGGAGCTGCGCTCCGTCGACGGCGGCATGCTGGTGCAGGAGGTCGACCACGTGACCGAGGATCCTGCGACCTTTACGTTCCCCACCGACCGCAAGCCCACCGACGCCGAGATGGCCGAGCTCGAGTTTGCCTGGAAGGTCTGCAAGGGCGTCAAGTCCAACGCCATCCTGGTCTCCAAGGGTAAGGCCGGCATTGGCATGGGCCCGGGTCAGCCCAACCGCGTTGACTCTGCACTGCTTGCCTGCGAGCGCGCCGAGGACTTCTGCGAGCGCGAGGGCGTGGAGAAGGGCGGCTTTGCCTGTGCAAGCGACGCGTTCTTCCCGTTCCGCGACAACGTCGACGTGCTTGCCGCGCACGGCGTGACCTGCATCATCCAGCCCGGCGGCTCCAAGCGCGACGACGAGAGCGTCCAGGCCTGCAACGAGCATGGCATCGCGATGGTCTTTACCGGCGCCCGCCACTTTAGGCACTAAGTTTCGCCCCGGAACAAAATAATCTCTGCAAAAGACGGTCGCTCCGTTTGGAGGGCCGTCTTTTTGGTATAAGAGGACGGAATGACTAACACGAAAGGTATGACCATGCCCCAGATTGATGATGCCGAGCTGTTTGGCAATGCCGAGGATCAGCGTGCGTACGAGGACTTTTGCGCCAATCAGGAGGCGGTCGAGAAGTTTACGCTCGACAAGCCCGCGCTTGTCTGCCGTTGGCGCATGTCCAACAAAAAGGTACCCATGCTCAACCGTCACATCCGCGCGCTGTCTGAGCGCCTGGTGCAGGGCGAGCCACTCACCCATAACATGCTCAGCTGGGCCAAACAGCACGTTGAGTGGTCGCTTGCCGAGGGCGATTACACCGCACGCGACGGCGTGCTCATGCTGGTGATCGACATCAATGGCAACGCCGCCATGACGGTGGGGGAGTACGAGCCGCTCGCCGATACGTCGGCCAAGGCGCTGCGTGCCCGTTCCGCCGAGGCCCGCTCCGAGGCCGACGAGACCGGCGTGGCGCCCGAGCTGCTCGCCGCCGTCAACAATGGCGAGCTTGCCTTTGTGGCGCCGGCGGACGAGTGCCTGTGCGGCACGGCGACGCTCATCGAGCAGCTGGCCCAGACCAAGGGAATCCCGGTCACGCGCGTAGACATTCCCGCGCAGCTCAAGGGCGCGCTGTTCCTAGTGAGCGACGAGCACGGCGTGGTCCCCGCGACCGAGACGAACGCCGCCGAGGCCGACGCCGCCACGGTTGCCTTCTTCGCCGAAGGCTACGAAAAGCTCCGTGCCCGCCGCTAAATGATTTTTCTGGGACGGGGATTAAAGAATCATTTTGGTCCCCGCCGCCGCTGCGAGTGCGAGGCGGACAAAACGCCCCCGCTCGCGAACAGTTCTGTCACCTTGGCACCGCGCGCGGTGCGCACCTGCAGTTTCGCAGCCATAATGGTGGCAAGACAACCAAGAGGGGAGCGAAATCCATGGCGCTGATTTATGTCGTTGAGGACGACGAGCCCATTCGTCGTGAGCTTGTCGATATCCTTGCCCGTGCCGGTTTTGAGGTCGAGGTCTGCGAATCGTTTGAGCACGTCTCGCGCGATATTCTCGCCGCCGCGCCCGACCTGGTGCTGCTCGACCTCACGCTCCCCGTCAAAGACGGCCAGCACATCTGCCATGAGGTCCGTCGCGAATCCGAGGTCCCCATCATCGTTCTCACGTCGCGCACGACCGAGATCGACGAGGTCATGGCCATGACGCTCGGCGCAGATGACTTTGTTCCCAAGCCCTACAGCGCGCGCGTGCTCGTGGCCCGCATCAATGCCCTGCTGCGTCGCACCGCGGCGGCAGGCGAGCGCAGCACACTTGTCCACAAGGGGCTGGAGCTCGACCTCGCCCGCTCAATGGTCACCAACACGCAAACCGGCACTAGCACCGAGCTCACCAAAAACGAACTGCGTATCCTCTCACTGCTTCTGAGCCGCGCGGGCAAGATTGTTTCGCGCTCGGCCATCATGCAGGACCTGTGGGACTCCGACGCCTTCGTGGACGACAATACGCTCACCGTCAACATCAACCGCCTGCGTACCACGCTCGAAAAAATCGGCATCAAGGGGTATTTGACGACGCATCGCGGCCAAGGCTATTCGGTCTAGGGGCCGGCTATGTCGTTTGGCAAATTCTTTAAAGATGCGCTGCTTCCCGTCGCCGTGTGGACGTGCGGCGTGCTGCTGAGCTGCTTTGTGCTGACGGTCGCCGGTGCACCCGTTTCTATTGTGGTCGTGGCGGTCGGCGTTTCCTTTATCTTTGGTATGCTCGGCATCGTGGTCGAGTACGCGCGTCGCCGCCGTTTTCTGCGTCAGCTGGAGCGCGCGGCCGAGGAGCTCGAGAGCCCCGCATGGGTGCAGGAGATGGTGCAATGCCCGACCTATGCCGAGGGCGAGCTCGAGTACGAGGTCTTGCGCCGGGTGGGCAAAGCCGCTTGCGACGAGGTTGCCGAAGGCCGGCGTCAGACCGATGACTATCGCGACTATATCGAGAGCTGGGTCCACGAGGCCAAACTGCCCCTGGCGGCGGCTCATCTAATTTTGGAAAACCTGGATGGCAGCGAAGACGACCTGTCTCGTGTGGATGACCTGGGCCGTGAGTTGGCTCGCGTGGAGCGCTATATCGACCAGGCGCTGTACTACGCGCGTTCGGAAGTCGTGGAGCGCGACTACCTGATTCGCCGCTGGGATCTCAAGACCTTGGTGACGGGCGCGATTAAGGCCAACGCGCGCGAGCTCATCGCGGCGCACGTGGCCCCGGTGTGCGAGAACCTCGACTTTGAGGTCTTTACCGACGAGAAGTGGCTCGAGTTTATTCTGGGCCAGCTCATTCAGAACAGCATTAAATATGCGCGCGAGGACGGCGCAAAGATCGTGTTTTCGGGCGCGTTGCTGGACGAGGGCCTGGCGAGCGAGCGCATCGAGCTTGCCGTTGCGGACAACGGCTGCGGCGTGAGCGCGGCAGACCTGCCGCGCGTGTTCGAGAAGGGCTTTACCGGCGACAACGGCCGCACCACCAAGCGCGCAACGGGCATCGGCCTCTACCTGGTGGCGCGCCTCTGCTCCAAGATGGGCATTGACGTCACCGCGGCATCCGAGCCCGGCAAAGGCTTTGTCGTCACGTTTGCCTTCTCGACCAACAAGTTTCAATACTTTGAGTAGTCGTCGCGGTGTAACGTCCCGGAGCGTCATTCACGTTAAGACAATTATCCCAAACGGGATAATTCCATCATGATGTGCTATGATTATCCCGTTTGGGATAATCATAGGGGATTAGCATGCAAGACTGGAATGAGCGAACGATTTTTGACCCAGCTGAACTCGGTGCATATTTGCGTGAGCGCCGGAAGAAGCTCGGTTATACCCAACGCGATGTGGCTGATTTCAACCAGTGCAGTTTGCGCTTTGTGAGCGAGCTTGAGCGTGGAAAGGCGGGTGCCAATCTTCGCCAAACCCTTCAAATCGCTAACAGCTTGGGGGTCGATTTGATCCTGAGGGAGAGGGGCGACGGCTCATGGCATTAAAGGTTTATCGTGAGTATCGGGGAACGTTTGAGCTGGTCGGAGAATTTGAGAGGGCCGACCCCGTAAACGAGACGTTTGCATATGATGAGGGATATCTTGAACGCGACGATGCTGCCGCACTCTCAGCTTCTCTTCCCTTGCGACATGAGCCATATGCCAGCAATGAGTTTTCGGCCTTCTTTTCGGGCATGCTTCCCGAGGGCCCGGTTCGGCATGAGCTGTCGATGCGTTTTCAAATCCCCCAGTCAGACTATTTATCGATGCTCGAGCGTTTGGGCGATGAGTGCGTTGGTGCCTTGAGGTTTCTCGGCGATGAGAAATCGAGCTACGATCCGGGCTATCGTCCTCTGCAAGACGAGGATTTTGAGGCACTTTCTAAGGCGGAAGTGTTTGAGATTGCAAATGATATGCAGGATTCGAGGCTGTCGTTGGCGGGCGCTCAGTCTAAAACCGGTTGGTTTTTACCGCGCGGTAAAGATGCAAAAAAGGCCGGGTCGGGGGATTGGATGCTGCCGCTCGGCTCTGCCCCCTCGACTCACATAGTCAAGATTGCTTCAACTAAACATCCGGATTTGCCGTTCAACGAATTAATTTGCATGACGGCAGCGTCTGCTGCTGGGCTTGAAATTGCCCGTTCAGAAGCTTCGGATACGATTCCTGGTGCGTTCTTTTCCGAGCGTTATGACAGAATCTGGAGCAATGAGCCGCCGTCGATGAGCGGATTCGATGTGCCTCTGAGGCTGCATCAGGAGGATTTTTGCCAAGCGGTTGGCTGGCCTTCGTATATGAAATACGAGACACGTCCCGATAGCTGCTATATGGCTCTTTGCGGCCGATTGATAAGAGAGCAATCGTCTAACGTAATTGCTGATACTCAAATGTTCGCTCGTCAGGTAATGGTCGATTATGCGTTGGGGAATTGCGACTCGCATCTCAAGAACCATTCGTTTCTTTATAGTCCGAGTTGGCGGGAAAAGAGGTTGGCCCCTGCATACGATATTGTTTGCACGACGATAATGGGATACGACCATAATCTTGGGATTGATATTGGGGATCACCGGGTGATCGATGGGGTGACTCCTGAAGATTTCGAATTCATGTCTCAAGATTTGCATCTGCCACTCAAGATGATCAAGAACATCGCGGCGGAAGTGGCTGAAGAGGTGTCTGCCCAGCTTGCAGAACTTGCCTCTGCAACCGGAGATTTGGGTCGGGTCGCTCTGAAAATTCAGACGGATTCCGTTGAGAGAATGAGGGTTCTGGAGCAATTCTCAGCCTAAAGCAAAGCGGGGCCACCGTAATGGTGGTCCCGCTCTTGGAAGACTTGGGCACGTGGGCTTGCGCTCCGCGATGCGTTAGGCGTACGTTTGCTACTTCACGACCAAGATGTCGCAGTCCGTATTGCGCAGCAGGAACGTCGAAATCGAACCCAGGAGCGCATACTTGATCGAGGACAGGCCGCGTGCGCCGCAGAGCACCAGGTCGGGCTTCACCACGTCGAGCATCTCGTCTTTGAGCGTCTCGCGAATACGGCCGGCGCGAATCATGACCTCGACCTCGGGAATATCGGGATTGGCCTTGGCCTCTTCGAGCTGCTTGGCGATGGAGTTCTTAAATGCCTCCTCCAGTCCGTTGACCAGATCGACCGGATAGGAACCAGCGCTCTCGAGTGCCGTGGAATCGATAACGTGGCCGATAATCAGCTTGGCGCCGTTGTTCGCGGCGACCTTGATGGCGCGTGCGAGCACAAAATCCTGCTGCTCAGTACCGTCGAGCGAAACAAATACCTTGGTATAGCCCTCGTTCATGGTTTCCTCCTTGGTCTATCGCACGGGCGCGGGGCTCGTGCGTCGGGCGGGCGCGGATGCGTGGCCGCCGGACACTTTATCTTGTTGCAGTTATACCCAAGGATTTGGGTTTGACCGCTCGCAATTCTGTGAACGGGCGAGTTTTTTGGTAAGGGTAGGCGCAGGCGCGCCGCCAACGGTTGATAATGGGACATCGCCCGCACCGTCCGCAGAACAATATCGGCGGGTGTCTAACGAGGGGGTCCCTTTGGATATCATCGAGCTTCTAAAATCTGCCTTCATGGGCCTGGTCGAGGGCATCACCGAATGGCTGCCTGTTTCGTCGACCGGTCACATGATCTTGGTGGACGAGTTCGTCAAGATGAACGTGAGCGAGACGTTCTGGAATATGTTCCTGGTCGTGATTCAGCTTGGCGCCATTTTGGCCGTCTGCGTTTTGTTCTTCTACGACCTCAACCCGTTTTCTCCCAGCAAGGGCAAGGAGGGCCGTCGCGACACCTGGGTGCTATGGGGCAAGATTGTGCTCGGCTGCATTCCCGCCGCGGCGATCGGTCTGCCGCTTAACGACTGGATGGAGGAGCATTTCTACAATGCTCCCGTCGTGGCGTTGGCGCTCATCGTGTACGGCGTGCTGTTTATCGTGATCGAGAACTGGCGCGCGAACAAGCGCGACCAGGCTGCTCTTGCCGGTTCGTTTGGTTCGCGTGCTGTGGTGGCGGGCGGACGTCCCGCCGGTGCGCATTTTGCCGCGCCCGCTGCGACTGCCGCCGCAGACGATGACGATAGCTTGGACTTTGGCTCCATCACTACGCTCGAGGATCTGAGCTGGAAGACCGCGCTGGGTATCGGTTGCTTCCAGGTGCTTTCGCTGATTCCGGGCACATCGCGCTCCGGCTCCACGATCATCGGCGGCCTGCTTTTGGGCTGCACGCGTTCGGTGGCGTCCAAGTTTACGTTCTTCCTGGCCATTCCCGTCATGTTTGGCGCGAGTGCGCTCAAGCTGGTCAAGTACTTTATTAAGGGCGGCACGTTCGGCACCAACGAAATCGCCATCCTGGGCGTGGGCTGCGTCGTCGCCTTTGTGGTGTCGCTCATTGCCATCAAGTGGCTTATGGGCTTCGTGCGCCGTCACGACTTCAAGTGCTTCGGCGTCTACCGCATCATCCTGGGCATCGTGGTGCTCGCGTACTTCTTTGTCCTGGAGCCTATGCTCGGCCTGTAACTTGGTTGACGCTGCGCGGCGACCAGAGCGACAACTTGTCATTCAAAGGGGGTGGCATGACCAAAAGGTCTATGCCGCCCCCTTTTCATGCCAATTTGTTCGCTCTGGCCGCCGCTCGCTACCGTGGCCATGACATCGGCGGTTCCGTGATTGTCAATAGATTGGTGCAAAGCAACCTGACCCCAATGCACCAAATCCGCTGGGGCGGGCCTGACGGTGGCGCACGGAGTCGTGGTGTGATTTGCGTCGGTGTCCGCGCGGCTCGGTATACTGGTACGGCTCAAACTATGGCGCCGCCCGCAGGCGCGCCGTCCGTCAGATGAGGAGTCGCCCATGACCCAGCCCCTGCCCTGGGAAAAGAACGCCGCGGTACCCGTACCGCCCGCGCCGGAACCCGTGCCGCTCGATGCATACACCGCCCCCGCTGCGCCGGAGCCCGAGCTCGTTCCGCTCGACATCTACGACGCTCCCGCGCCGGCGCCCAAGCCCGCCAAACCGCTCGTCGACATCGACAGCCTTAATCCCGCCCAGCGCGAGGCGGTCCTGTCCACCGAGGGCCCGTTGCTGGTGCTCGCCGGCGCCGGCTCGGGCAAGACCCGCGTCTTGACCTTCCGCATCGCACATATGCTCGGCGACCTGGGTGTTAAGCCTTGGCAGGTTCTTGCCATTACGTTTACCAACAAGGCCGCGGCAGAGATGCGCGAGCGTCTGGCGGCACTCATTCCCAGCGGCACCCGTGGCATGTGGGTGTGCACCTTCCATGCTATGTGCGTGCGCATGCTGCGCGAGGACGCCGACCTGTTGGGCTACACCGGCCAGTTCACCATCTACGATGACGATGACTCAAAGCGCATGGTGCGCGACATTATGCAGGCGCTCGGCATCGAGCAAAAGCAGTTCCCCATCAACATGATCCGCAGCAAGATTAGCTCGGCCAAAAACGCCATGATCGGCCCCGAGGACATGCTCAAGAGCGCCGATAGCCCCAACGACAAAAAGGCCGCGCAGGTCTACCTAGAGCTGGAGCGCCGCCTGCGCGCCGCCAATGCGATGGACTTTGACGACCTGCTCGTGCGCGCGCTCGAGCTGCTGCGCACCCGTCCCGAGGTGCTCGATAGGTACCAAGAGCGCTTCCGCTACATTAGCGTCGACGAGTATCAGGACACCAACCACGTCCAGTACGAAATCGCCAACCTGCTGGCCGCTAAGTACCAAAACCTCATGGTCGTGGGCGACGATGACCAGTCCATTTACAGCTGGCGTGGCGCCGACATCACCAACATCCTGGACTTTGAGAAGGACTTTAAAAACTGCAAGACCGTCAAGCTGGAGCAGAACTACCGCTCCACGGGTCATATCCTGAGCGCCGCCAACGCCGTGGTGCGTCACAACTCGCAGCGCAAGGACAAGCGCCTGTTTACGGCCGAGGGCGATGGCGAGAAGATCCAGGCCTTCCAGGCGAGCGACGAACGCGACGAGGGTCGCTGGATTGCCGGCGAGATCGAGAAACTGCATGCCAAAGGCACGAGCTACGACGACATCGCCGTGTTCTATCGCACCAACGCCCAGTCGCGTATCCTCGAAGATATGTTCCTGCGCGCGGGCGTGCCCTACAAGATCGTGGGCGGCACGCGATTCTTCGACCGTGCCGAGATCCGCGACGTCATGGCCTACCTTAAGATGATCGTGAACCCGGCCGACGAGATGAGCGTCAAGCGCGTCATCAACACACCGCGCCGCGGCATCGGTTCCACCTCGATCCAAAAGATCGAGCAGCTGGCGCGCGACAACCGCTGCTCGTTCTTCCAGGCTTGCGAGATCGCGTGTGCCGAAACCGGCATGTTTAGCGCCAAGGTGCGCAACGGCCTGTCGAGCTTTGTGTCGCTGGTGCGCGAGGGTCGCCGCATGGACGGCGAGCTCAAGGACGTTGTCGAGATGATTGTCGATAAGACGGGCCTACTGCAGGCTTTCCGCGCCGAGGGCACCATGGAGTCCGAGAGCCGCGCCGAGAACATCCAGGAATTCCTGGGCGTCGCTGCCGAATTTGAGGAGACGCACGAGGACATCGAGGGTACGCTCGAGAGCTTGGAAGAGCTGCGCGCAGCCGGTGTTGCCGACGTGCCTGCCGGCGCCGAGCCCGAGCCCGTCGTGGTGAGCGCGCCTGCGCCCGAACCGGGGCCATCTGCCCCGGCATCCTCGTTTGAGGCACTCGTCGGCGCGCGCGATGCCGCGGGCTCCAATCCGCTCGATAGTCTGGCTGCTCCGGCGCTGTCTCCGCAGGATGCCCTGGCTGCTGCCATCGCGGGCAACGCGTATGCCGCGCCGACGGAGATGCCGGCGGGTGCCGTGCATGCCGACGAGATTGAGCGCACCTACGGTCCGCTCACCTGTAAGGCGCTGCCGGCACTCATGGAGTGGCTGGCCCTGCGCTCCGACTTGGATTCCCTGGCCGGCGAGACGCATGCCATCACCATGATGACCATCCACTCCGCCAAGGGCCTGGAGTTCCCGGCGGTGTTCGTGGCCGGCATGGAGGAGGGCATCTTCCCGCACGTGCACGACTTTGGCGGCAGCGATGACCCGGGTAAGCTTGAGGAGGAGCGTCGCCTGGCCTACGTCGCCATCACGCGCGCCCGCAAGCGCCTGTTCCTGACCTATGCGGCCACGCGTCGCACCTACGGCTCGACCTCTGCCAACCCGCGCTCGCGCTTCCTCAATGAGATTCCGTTTGAGGATATCGAGTTTAGCGGTATCGGTTCTGCCGGTTTTGAAGGCACGGGCTGGGAGAAGCGCGGCGACCGTCACGGCACCTTTGGCTCGGGCATGGGTTCGGATATGTATGGCGGCAAGGTGTTTGGCTCGCATACGCGCTCGACCGGCGGTTCCGGTTCGCGCGGTGGATCGAGCTTTGACGATTTCTTTGGCGGCAGCAGCTACGGGACCGAGCGCCATCGTGGGGTCTCGCCCGACGCCGGCCGTGTTGCCTCGACCTTTGGCTCGGGCGCGCCGCGAGCCAAAAAGCCGTCGTCCAAGGTGTCCCCGACGGTGGAGCGCAAGGTCGATCGCGCCAGCGCATCGCAGGACTTTGCCGCGGGCGATACCGTGAGCCATAAGACCTTTGGCACGGGTACCGTGATCTCGGTCGCCGGAGACATGATCGAGGTCCAGTTCGAAAAGACCGGCCAGACCAAAAAGCTCATGAAGGGATTCGCTCCGATCGTCAAGCTGTCATAATCCCGGCGGACCTGGGCGGGCGTATGGGGCAACATCGCCTGCTCGGGCAGTCCTGCTCGCACGGAGAGCACATTAAGTGCTCTCCGGCTCGTGCGGAACTCGCGATCGATGTTGCCCCATACGCCCGCCCAGGTCCTTAGATAACGTTGCTTGCGAACGTCGCTTTGCCCGTTCGCTTTTTGGTCTGGAGGGCCGGGTGGGCTGAATACTTAGACATGGCAAGGGGCTCCCCCGTTAAAGAACGGGGGAGCCCCTTGTTGCGTTTTGAATGGTGCGCTTGGCTTTGATGATTGATGATTTTATACGATTCAGTATAATTTCAGATAGACGCTAAAATGTAACCGAAATGAAAACGGTGATTGTACATGCTGATAAACTGCCTCCCAAAAAGACTCTTCTCTTTAGAGCTCGCTATCGACCCGGAGCCAGTTGAGATGCAGATTCCTCGCATGTATCTTGAGCGGTATTCGCTTCGCTTGGCACGGCTCGGCATGTCTAAACAGGGCCGTTTTATTGTTGCGGAACCAAAGGAACCGCCCAGTGTCATTTCGGCGCGAAATCTCGTCAGTGCGGTGCGCAAGTTAGATGTTCACCCGGTGGTAATTTGCTGGGATGCTATGGATTTAGGTTTTATGCGCGCGCTTTCTTCGGAGGGAATCGCATATATCCGAGATGAGCGAAATGCGTTCCTGCCGTTTATCGGAGCCGTTATTTCCGATGAGGTGCTGGGTGCTTCTCCCGCTGCTCCGCTTTCGCCCCAATCTCAACGAATCGTCCTAAATCTCATTGCGGGACGATGGGTTGACTGCTCCGCCGGCGACCTAGCGCGTCTGTGTGGCAAAAGCGCGGCAAGCGTCAGCGGCTATCTTTCGGAAATCGCCGCTATAGCTCCTGGGTTGATTATGCGGGACGGCAAAAAGCGTATATTGTGCGACGCCGGGCTGTCGACCGAGACGTTGCTAGATGGGTTTGAGGACTATCTTCGCACGCCAGTTTTAGAGCGAATCCGGCTCAAGAAGGTTATCGAGAGAACAGAGCTACGTGCCGTTGATGCGCTGCTTTCCGGTGTGTCTGCCCTTAGCTATATGTCCGACCTTGCCCATGAAGACTCTGCTCCAACCATTGCTCTCGAAAAATATCAGCTAGAGGCCTTGAAAGAGCATATGGGCGACAGATGGCTGGAGGCTCAGTGGTACGAACCGGCGGCAGTTGTGATTGAGGTCTGGTCGTATCCCGTGGACGCGCCGTCCGATATTAGTTTTGACGCGACGGGTTTGCAGTGTGTCGACCCGTTTTCCTTATACGTTGCTTGCGCAAAAGCAGATTACAAAGAAGATCGTCTGCTCGACGCGGTCGAACAGCTCAGGAGGACGATATGTCAAAAGTGAGGGGAATAGAGCGATTTGCCGATGCCATGAGCGGCTGTAAAGGCGGTTACGTCCTTATTGGTGGAGGGGCCTGCAGCGTTCTATTTGACAATGAGGGCGATTCGTTTAGAGCTACTGAAGACTTGGATATCGTCGTAATTGTTGATGGGGAAGGCGTTGAATTCGCCACTGCATTGTGGGCATTTATCAAAGCTGTCGGATATGAGACTGGGAAGGTCGGCGATGGAAAGTGCACTTACTATCGGTTCTGTTTGCCCGAAGGATCAAGGCAAGTCCTAGACTATCCCGGCCAAATTGAGCTATTCGCCCGACATCCTGATTTTGTGCTCGAAGATGAAACGAGCGAAGTGGCACCTCTTTCCTTTGACGGGGCCGTATCAAGTCTTTCGGCAATTATTCTCGACGATGGCTACTACGAATTTATTCGCGACAACGCAACGAACGTAGAGGGCATTACGTTGCTCGATGCGCTCCATATCATTCCCCTCAAGATGCGTGCACACATTGATATCAATAGGAGCTATGAAGAAGGGCGCCATTGCAACGATAAAGATCGACGAAAGCATCGCTCGGATATTGTTCGACTTGCGGGTTTGTTGCCGCCTTCGGCTCGCTTGGAGCTAATAGAGCAAATGAGGGCTGACGCCGGAGACTTCTTTGCGGACTTTTCTTCTTATGTAAATCGGCAGACCGATCGTAAAGAGAGAGCGCGTCTTCAGGACACATTATCGTTTCTCGAAAAGGTCTACCTATAGGCACCTTGATTCGTTATGTATGGTGAGGGGCTCTCCCGTTTGATGAGCGGGGGAGCCCCTTGTTTCTTTTTGATTGTCGTAACTAGCCAGAGGCTCGCCGGGACGGGACGCGGGGTTTGGTCGATCGCGAGTTCCGCACGAGCCGGAGAGCACTTAATGTGCTCTCCGTGCGAGCAGGACTGTCCGAGCAGGCGACCAAACCCCGCGCCCCGTCCCGGCGAGCGCTTGGGGACCGGTGGCCTACAGGTGGCTGATGATCAGTTCCATCTTGCCTTCGAGGTCGATGGAGCTGACGGTGCTCGGGGCCAGCAGGTGGCTTCCCTTGTGGACGGGGTCGCCGCAGACGGTGCCTTCGCCGTCGATGACCGACAGGCACATGAAGGGCCAGCGCTGGTCGAGGGTCTTGCTGCCGTTGACGCGCACGCGATCGACGGTGTAGCAGGGGTTGGACTCGAGCTCGGTCACGCCGTCCACCTCGGGCGCGGTCACCGTGCCGTCGGTCGGAGCCTGAGCATCAAAGTCGATGCAGTCGAGGCTCTGCTCAATGTGCAGCGGGCGCAGGTTGCCGTCAGTGCCGGGACGGTCGTAGTCGTACAGACGATACGTCACGTCGCTCGACTGCTGCGTCTCCAAAATGAGCGTGCCGGTCTTGATGGCGTGCACGGTACCGGAATCAATCTGGAAAAAGTCGCCCTTGTGAATCGGCAACACGTTGAGCATGTCGTCCCAACGTCCTTCCTCGATCATTTGTGCGGCCTCGGCGCGGTCCTTGGCACGCTGGCCGACGATGATCGTGGCGTCGGGCTCGCAGTCCAGCACATACCAACACTCGGTTTTGCCCAGGCTACCGTTCTCGTGCTCGGCAGCGTACTCGTCGTTGGGATGAATCTGGATCGAAAGGTCGTCCTTGGCGTCCAGAATCTTAATGAGCAGCGGGAACTCCTTGCCCTCGCAGTTGCCAAAGAGCTCGCGATGCTCGGCCCACAGCCACGACAGCGTGTGGCCGGCATACGGGCCCTCCGCAATCTGGCAGTCGCCGTTGGGGTGGGCCGAGATGGCCCAGCACTCACCGATGGGGCCATCGGGAATGTCGTAGCCAAATGCGGTTTCGAGCTGGCGACCGCCCCAGATCTTCTCGTGGAAGATCGGCGTCAGTTTAATCAAATCGGACATATTCATACCTCATTGTGTTGCGCGGGCGCTGCGTAAAACTGTTCAAAACGAGCGCCCGCATGACTGCAAAAACCTATGCCAACGTTACGTTGTGCAACTCAAAGCGGTCGCCAACGTTGCGCGAGACCGAATACTCAAAGGCGGCGCCGCTGTCCAAAAAGCCAATCTGCTTGAGCTCGAGCAGGGGAGAGCCAGGTTTGGTGTCCAGGCGCTCAGCTTCTTCCTTGGTTGCTGCCACGGCGCGAATGGTACGGTGGAAGCTCGAAATTTTCAGCCCGCATTGCTCGCGGATGAAATGGTAGACCGATCCGTACAGGTCCTTCTTTTTAAGGCCCGGAATCAGCTCGAGCGGCATGTAGGTGTACTCGATAACGATGGGCTTCTCATCGGCCTGACGCACGCGCACGATGTGATAGGCAAAGTCATCCTCGGCAATTCCCAGCTGGGCTGCGATGTCCGCTGGTGGATTAACAATCGAGAAATCGTAGACCACCGAGGTCACCTTCTCCCCGCGGTGCTCATACGAAAAACCCTGGGCACGGTCGTTTTTGCCCTGGAAAAACGCCTGGCCGGGAAGCCCCGCCGTGTCCTTAACGTAGGTACCCGATCCACGACGGCTGGTAATTAGACCTTCCTCGGTGATTTGCTCGATAGCTCGTTTGACAGTGATTTTGGAAACGCTATAGAGCTCACAGAACTCAACGACGGTGGGAAGCTTGTCGCCCGGTTTAAGAGCGCCATCCTCGATACTTCGACGAATATCTGCAGCTATCGCCTCGTATTTGGGAATCATGGAACCTCCTTTCCGACATATATGAATACAAAAAGTAAGTATAACCCTCAACAGGGCATCCATATTACTTTTATCTAAGAAGTTCGAGAAAGAAAAAAGAAAAAGACGCTTTACTTTTAAAATTAGAACGCTATAGTTTAAGCAACGAACGGAATCCTTCCGCACAACAGGATCGACCGTTTGGGGACGGTTTTGTTTTGGCGGGTTGGATATCGGTATGGCCGGTGCGCGCCCGCGCCGGATAACCTGCCAAAGCAAACCCGTCTCCAACCGGAAGCTCTAGAACACGAAAGCGAGGACTTTGATGGCACAGTATCAGCTGCCCAACGACTTCTTCTTTGGCGCTGCTATGTCCGGCCCGCAGACTGAGGGTCAGTGGAACCAGGGCGGCAAGCTCGAGAACCTGTGGGACACCTGGTCCATCCAGGATCTGGGTTCGTTCTACAACCGCGTTGGCTCTTACGCCGGCAATGACTTTATGGCCAAGTACCAGGAAGACCTTCGCATTTTGAAGGACTTGGGTCTGGATACCTATCGCACTTCCATCCAGTGGAGCCGTCTGCTCGATGCCGACGGCAACCTCAACGAGGAAGGTGCCGCGTGGTATCACGAGTTGTTCCGCGCCTCTCGCGAAGCCGGCTTGGAGCCGTTTGTCAACTTGTACCACTTTGACATGCCCACCTACCTCTTTAACCGTGGCGGCTGGGAGAGCCGTGAGGTTGTCGAGGCTTACGCACATTACGCCGACGTCGCCTTCCACGAGTTTGGCCAGGAGATTAAGTACTGGTTCACCTTTAACGAGCCCATCGTCGAGCCCGAGCAGCGCTATCAGGAGGGCGTGTGGTTCCCGCAGCTCCACGACTTCAACCGCGCCCGCACCGTGCAGTATCACATCTCGCTGGCGCACGCGCTGGCCGTGGCCAACTATCGTCGCGCCTATGACGAGGGCGCTATTCGCGCCGATGCCAAGATCGGCATGATCAACTGCTTTACCCCGGTCTACACCAAGGAGAACCCCAGCGAGGCGGACCTCGAGGCCGTGCGTATGACCAGCGGCATCAACAACCGCTGGTGGCTCGACCTCATTACCAAGGGCGAGCTTCCCGCCGACGTGCTCGACAGCCTGGCCGAGGGCGGCGTTAAGCTTCCGTTCCGTGCCGGCGACCAAGAGATTCTTAAGCAGGGTGTTGTCGACTGGCTCGGTTGCAACTACTACCACCCCACGCGCGTTCAGGCGCCGGCGAGCAAGATCGACCAGTACGGTCTGCCGCACTTTGCCGACGAGTACGTGTGGCCCGACGCCGTTATGAACGAGAGCCGCGGCTGGGAGATCTACCCGCAGGGCCTCTACGACTTTGGCATGGACTGCGCTAAGAACTACCCCGATCTTGAGTGGTTCGTTTCCGAGAACGGCATCGGCATCATGGACGAATACAAGAACCGAGACGCCGAAGGAACCATCCAGGATGACTACCGCGTCGACTTTGTACGCCAGCACCTGGAGTGGGTTGCCAAGGCAATTGCCGAGGGCGCCAAGTGCCGTGGATACCATTATTGGGCCGTCATCGATAACTGGTCTTGGGCGAATGCCTTTAAGAACCGTTACGGTTTTGTCGAGGTCGACCTTATGGACGGCTACAAGCGCCGCCTTAAGAAGTCGGCAGCTTGGCTCAAGCAGGTCGCCACGACTCACGTGGTTGATTAGCGAACGGGCGAACGCCCAGACCGCGCGCCGCTGCGCGCAACACATGGCACATCTGGTGGCAGAGGGCGACAGACCACCGTGCGCATAGGAAAAGGCCGGATTTGAAAGTTAGGAGCAATCATGGCCAGTGACAACGGAAAGAGCTTCCTCGACAAGTTTGCCGAGGTCTCTGCGAAGGTGGGAAACCAGGTTCACCTGCGTTCCCTGCGTGACGCCTTCGCGACCATCACGCCGCTCTATATCCTTGCGGGTATCGCGGTTCTTATTAACAACGTCGTGTTCCCTCTGTTCCCGCTCGATGCGGCGGGCCTTGCCAACCTTCAGACGTGGGGTTCGGCAATTACGCTGGGCACCCTCAACGTCTCTGCCATTATCTTGGCCGGATTGATTGGCTACAGCCTCGCTAAGAACAAGCGTTTCGATAACCCGCTCGCTTGCGTGGTCGTCGCTATCTCTGCTTTCGTCATCATGATGCCGCAGCAGATCACCGCCTCGCTTGCCGCCACGAGCCCGCTGCTCACCGACAAGATCACCTCCGCCGAGGTCACGGGCGCCCTTTCGACTGCCAACACCGGCACCAACGGTCTGTTCTCGGCTATTATCATCGCCCTGCTTTCCGTCTCGCTCTTCATCAAGATTTCTGGCGTCGAGAAGCTCAAGGTTAAGCTGGGCGAGGGCGTGCCTCCCGCGGTCTCCAACTCCTTCAACGTCATGATCCCGATGCTGCTCAACCTCGCGATCTTCGCTCTTGCCGCAGCCCTGCTCGCCGTGTGCGCCGGCACCGATCTGTGCACCATCATCTCCACGTGCATCTCCAACCCGCTCAAGAGCATCATGAACGCCGGTCCGTGGGCTGTTATCCTCATCTACACCCTTGCTAACCTGCTGTTCTGCGTCGGTATTCACCAGTCCACCATCTCTGGCGCTACCGTCGAGCCGATCCTGACCATGCTCATCGTCGACAACATGGCTACCTTTGCCGCCGGTGGCACCATCCAGCCCGATCACTACATGAACATGCAGATCGTTAACAGCTTCGCCCTCATCGGCGGCTCGGGCTGCACCCTCATGCTTCTGCTCGACACGCTCCTGTTCTCCAAGAACAAGGCTTCCGAGACCGTTTCCAAGATGGCTATCCTGCCTGGTCTGTTCAACATCAACGAGCCGGTTATCTACGGTTACCCCATCGTGTACAACCTGCCGCTCATGATCCCGTTCGTCCTTCTTCCCGATCTGTTCATCGGCATCACCTATGGCCTTACCTGCGCAGGCATCATCAGCCCCTGCATCGCCCAGGTGCCCTGGACCATGCCTCCCGTCATCAATGCCCTGCTCGCTACGGGCTTTGACTGGCGCGCCGGCGTGTGGCAGGCTCTCGAGATTGTCATTGGCATGGCCGTCTACCTGCCCTTTATGAAGATTTCCGAGAAGGCAATCGCCAAGCAGGAGGCTCTCGCCGAGTAGAACGCCTAACGTTCGTCCCTTTCACCTTTGCGGGCGCCGGTACGCGGCGCCGGTGCCCGCAGCTCTCTCCCTTGTGTAAAGATGCAGGGGGGTGGGCACAATAGCCGCAAGGAATAAAACCAGTTGTCGTCTGCGCGCCGCGCAGTTATAAGGAGGAAACCATGAAGAAGATCATGCTCTGCTGCAATGCCGGTATGTCCACGAGCCTGCTGGTCCAGAAGATGCAGGCCGAGGTTGCAAACCGTGGTCTGGATATTGAGGTCGAGGCTCGTCCCATGAACGAGGCCCACGATCACCTGGACGAGTGCGACATGTTGCTGCTTGGTCCGCAGATCGGCTACACCAAGGGCGATTTTGAGAAGGAGGCCGCCGGTCGTTTTCCGGTCGAGGTCATCAACATGGTCGACTACGGCCGCATGAACGCTGCCGGCATCATCGACCACTGCGTCAGCGTGATGGGCTAGGTGCTCTGCATGGAGGATATGAACGAACTGCAGATGACCTGCTTTGAGATCATCAGCTACGTCGGTACCGCCAAGAGCATGTACATCAATGCCGTGCAAAAGGCCAAGGAGGGCGATTTTGACGCCGCCGAGGAGCTTATCAAGCAGGGCGACGAGGCCTATAACGGTGGCCACGATGTTCACATGGGGCTTCTGAAGAAGGAGGCCAACGGCGAACGTAACGGCGAGGCCCCGTTGATTTTGCTGCATGCCGAGGACCAGATGGCCGGCACCGAGACCATGCGCGTCATGGCGACGGAGCTCATCGAGGTTCACAAGCAGCTGCAGGCACTTCAGGCCTAGTCGGCGTTATCGCCGCGACGGACCGTGCGGTCCAACAGACAACATAGTCCCTTTGACGGGCGCCGGGAGCCTCCGCCTCCCGGCGCCTTTATTTTTGGGGATGGTCTTGCGCGGCCTGTTGGGCAGCCAATTGCGTTACCCCAGATAAAACCTGCCAAAACAAACCTGTCCCTTTTTGGTAGGTTTTTGCCTTGAGAGCGGTACCATACAGGCAATGTTTAAACGAGAAAGGTGGGCTCCCATGGAACCTAAGCAGTACTACATCGGCATCGACGTCGGCGGCACTTCGGTTAAGGAGGGCCTGTTCGACGAGGACGGCAACCTGCTTGCCAAGGCCAGCGTGCCCACGCCTCCTATCGTTGACGCCGCGGGCTTTGCCGCGGTGACCGAGGCTATCGACCAGGTGGTCGCCAAGGCACAGATTCCGCGTGCCTTTGTGGCGGGCATTGGCCTGGCCGTTCCGTGTCCCATCCCGGCGTCGGGCGATGCCAAGGTCAAGGCCAACATTGCCATTAACCTGCCCGAGCTGAGGGTCGCCATTCAGAAGCACTGCCCCGATGCGGTCGTTAAGTATGAGAACGATGCCAACGCCGCTGCCATGGGCGAGGCCTGGCTCGGTTCTGCCAAGGGCGTGCAGAACGTGGTGATGGTCACCATCGGTACCGGCGTGGGCGGCGGCGTTATCGTTAACGGCGACGTGGTATCGGGCGTTGTGGGCGCCGGCGGCGAGATTGGCCACATGTGCCTGAACCCGGCCGAGGAGCGCACCTGCGGCTGTGGCGGCCATGGCCATCTGGAGCAGTATTCCAGCGCCACCGGCGTGGTGAGCAACTACCTTGCCGAGTGCAAGAAGGCGGGCGTCGAGCCCATTGAGCTCACCGGCCCCTCCGATTCCAAGGACGTGTTCCAGGCCTGCCGCGAGGGCGACAAGCTCGCGCTGGCCGCAGCCGACACCATGGCCGACTACCTTGGCCGCGCCCTGGCGCTTATCGCCAACGTGGTCGACCCCGAGATGTTCCTGATCGGTGGCGGCGCGTCCGCTTCGGCCGATGTTTATCTCGACAAGGTTCGCGAGCACTTTGAGCAGTACGCGCTCTCTGCCTCGCGCGAGACGCCCATTAAGGTCGCTTCGCTCGGAAACGACGCCGGCATCATCGGTGCCGCCTACGTAGCCCTGCGCGCCGCCGGTAAATAGCTGGTGCAAGGGGGTCAGGTTACTTTGCACCAACACGGTGCAAAAGGGACAGTCTTGGCCCCCATGCCTGCCCCAAAATATGCCGTGACCCTTCCGTCTGCGAAGGCTCGGCATCGGCGTGCTACCATAGCTACGTCCAAGTACACATATCAAGTGGAGGATATCCATGGCAAACGTTCTTGTCTTTGGTCACCAGAACCCCGATAACGACGCCATCATGAGCGCCGTCGTCCTGTCCCAGCTGCTCAACCAGGTTGAGTATGCCGGCAACACCTACGAGGCCTGCGCCCTTGGTCAGCTTCCGGCCGAGTCCGCCAAGCTGCTCGCCGACGCCGGCATCGCCGAGCCCCGCGTGATCGAGTCCGTCGAGGCCGGTCAGCTCGTCGTCCTCACCGACCACAACGAGTCTGCCCAGTCCGTCGCCGGCCTTAAGGACGCCACGGTCTTTGGCGTCGTCGATCATCACCGCATCGGCGACTTCGAGACCGCCGGCCCGCTGCACTACATCTGCCTGCCCTGGGGCTCCAGCTGCACCATCGTCACCAAGCTCGCCGGCGTGCTCGGCGTTGAGCTTTCCGACGTCCAGGCTAAGCTGCTGCTCTCGGCCATGATGACCGACACGCTCATGCTCAAGAGCCCCACCACCACCGATGTCGACCGCGCCGTCGCCGCCAAGCTCGGCGAGCAGGTGGGCGTCGACCCGGTCAAGTTTGGCATGGAGGTCTTCCTCACCCGTCCGTCCGGCTCCTTTACCGCTGCCGAGATGGTCGGCAACGACATCAAGATGTTCGAGCCCGCCGGCAAGAAGCTGCTCATCGGCCAGTACGAGACTGTCGACAAGACCCGCGCACTCGGCATGATCGACGAGATTCGCGAGGCCATGCGCGCCTACGCTGCCGAGAAGGGCGCTGACGGCATTGTCCTGTGCATCACCGACATCATGGAGGAGGGCTCGCAGGTCCTGCTCGAGGGCGAGACCGAGGCCGCTCAGAAGGGCCTGGGCATTGCCGACGAGCACGACGGCGTCTGGATGCCGGGCGTCCTCTCCCGTAAGAAGCAGGTCGCTGCCCCCATCATGGCCGCCTGCTAGGTTTAGTTCACTAAACGCCACGACCGGATCGCGGACGCCCCGCGCTCCGGTCGTTTTTTGTGCATGGCGCCGCGTCGTCTCTTGGACAGGCGTGCCCGTGCCGTTGGGCAAATAATGTTCAACCTGTGGTTCCGCTTTTCGGCCACGCCTGCGTGCTTGTCGTGCAGGGTAGGCTAGATGCAAGCGTAATACGTTAGAGCGCGGCGCCGCCACTTGGGCGGGCCGTGCTTTTTTAAGACGGGAGCCTTCCCGTGAAAGGAGCCGCCCATGGCAGCACCCGAGCAGCTGTTCAACGTCCGTGAGCGCAAGCGTTTTGAGCGTCACGACATCTGGGAGCGCATCGCCGAGAACGGCACGATTTCCGCCGCCGTCATGGTCTTCGCCGCCATCGCCGCCGTCATTTGCGCCAATACCGATGCCTACGAGGCCATCCATCACTTTTTGGAGACCCCGCTGTATGTGGGTCTGGGCAACCTTACGGCCGGTCTCACCGTTGAGCTTTTCGTCAACGACTTTCTCATGGCGATTTTCTTTTTGTTGGTGGGTATTGAGCTTAAGTACGAGATGACGGTCGGCGAGCTCAAGAATCCGCGTCAGGCCATGCTTCCCATGCTGGCGGCCGTGGGTGGCGTCGTCGTTCCCGCCTGCATCTACCTGATCTTTAACCATGCCGGCGCCCGCAACGGTTGGGCCATCCCCATGGCAACCGATATTGCCTTTGCGCTGGGCGTGCTGTCGCTTTTGGGCAACCGCGTGCCCAACGGCGTGCGCGTGTTCTTCTCGACGCTCGCCATCGCCGATGACCTCATCTCCATCGCCGCCATCGCCATCTTCTACGGTCAGAGCCCCAATCCGTTTTGGTTGGGCGCCGCTGCGCTGGTGACCTGCGCGCTCGTGTGGCTCAACAAGACGCAGCATTACCGCCTCGCCCCGTATTCGGTACTGGGCCTGCTGTTGTGGTTCTGCATGTTCAAGAGCGGTGTACATGCCACGCTCGCCGGCGTCATCCTGGCCTTTACCATTCCGGCCAAGTGCGGCGTCAAGCTCGATAGCCTCACCGATTGGTTGGGCGAGTGCCTGCCGCTGCTCGATGACCGCTACGACGACGAGGCGCACATCTTGGGCCAGCATGACTTTACCGTCTCGACCACCAGGGTCGAGCGCGTCATGCACCGCGTGACCCCGCCGCTCATCCGCATGGAGCGTCTGATCTCCACGCCGGTCAACTTTGTGATTCTGCCGATCTTTGCGTTCGTGAACGCACAGGTTCGCCTAGTGGGCGTGGACATGAGCACGCTGCTCACCGACCCGGTGACGCTCGGCGTGTACTTTGGCATGCTGCTGGGCAAGCCGATCGGCATCTTTGGCATGACGTTTGCCCTGGTTAAGTTTAGGGTCTGCGAGCTGCCGCATAACGTTAACTGGCACATGATTGCCGGTGTGGGCATTCTGGGCGGCATCGGCTTCACCATGTCGATCCTCATCAGCGGCCTTGCCTTCCCGACGGCCCAGTTTGAGGTTCTGGCTGCCAAGGCCGCCATCCTTGCCGGTTCGGTCACCGCTGCCGTGCTCGGTATGATCTACATGAGCGTGGTCTGCAAACACCCCGCGCCCAAAGACAAGTAAAAGCATATACAAGTTTGAAAACGCCGCCTGTGGACACCATCACAAGCGGCGTTTTAGTCAATGGGGACGTTCTTAAATGACTAGGCTTATTCCACCGTTCCGTAGACGGCGCCCCAGCCGTGGGCGGCCAAGGCGGAGTTGAGCTGGTCGCAAAGTGACTGGCGGTCGTAATAGCCGGGCGGTAGCAGGTTGACGATTTCCATGAGATCGGGCGCCAGGTCCAAGATTTCGGCCTGCACGATGAGATCCAGGCGGTCGATGGCGTGGCGGTCGTAAAACAGCCCGTCGACCAGGCGCTGCAGGTCGCCGAATTCCTCGGCCTGAAACGATCCGTACTCCATAGTGCCTCCTTGGGCGCCCCACGCCGGCATGCGCGGCGATTCGTAAATCATTGCGATGAACTTAATCTATCACGGCTTCATGCCGTTGCGGCGGTGGCGGTCTATACTTAGACGAACTGCAACGTCCCGCTTCGCGAAAGGTCGCACCCATGCAGACGATCTACCAGAAGATGGAAACCACCGAACTCGATGCCGCCATCGAGGCGCTCAAAGCCGAGGTCGCCGAGGTCAAGGCCAAGGGCCTGGCGCTCGACATGGCCCGCGGCAAGCCGTCGCCCTCCCAGGTGGACATCTCTCGACCCATGCTCGATATCCTCAATGCCGATGCCGATCTGCACGACGGCAACGTCGACTGCTCAAACTACGGTTGCTTTGAGGGCATTCCCTCTGCGCGCAAGCTGGCGGGGGAGTTCCTGGGTTGCCCTGCCGAGCAGACGCTCGTACTGGGTTCGTCGAGCCTTCTGATCGAGCACGATATCGCCGGCATGTTTTGGCGCTGCGGTTCGTGCGGCAGCGAGCCCTGGGAGGCTTACGAGGCCGCGCACGACGGCAAGAAAGTCAAGTTCCTGTGCCCTGTTCCCGGCTACGACCGTCACTTTGGCATCACCGCCGACCTGGGTATCGAGAATGTCCCCGTCGCGATGACCGACAACGGCCCCGACATGGACGAGGTCGAGCGTCTGGTTGCCGCCGACGACTCCATCAAGGGCATCTGGTGCGTGCCCAAGTATTCCAACCCCACGGGCATCACCTTTAGCGAGGACACCGTGCGTCGCCTGGTCGAGATGCCCACGGCCGCGCCCGATTTCCGCATCTTCTGGGACAACGCCTACTGCGTGCACGACCTGTACGACGAGACCGACGAGCTCGCAAACATCTTTGACCTCGCTCGCGCGGCGGGCACCGAGGACCGCGTGGTGGCCTTTGCCTCGACGTCCAAGATCACCTTCCCGGGCGCCGGCATCGGCTTTATCGGTGCGAGCCCCGCGGTTATCGCGGAGTTCTCCAAGCGCCTGAAGGCCGGCCTCATCAGCGCCGACAAGCTCAACCAGCTGCGTCACGTGCGTTTCCTTCCCACCATCGAGGCGGTCAAGGAGCACATGAAAAAGCATGCCGAGTTCCTGCGTCCGCGCTTTGAGGCCGTTGAGCGCAAGCTCACCGAGGGCCTGGGCGATACGGGCTGTGCCACCTGGACGCACCCCCGCGGCGGCTACTTTGTAAGCTTCGATGGTCCCGAGGGCTCGGCCCAGAAGGTCGCCGCGCTTTGCGCCGACCTGGGCGTCAAGCTCACGCCGGCTGGTGCCACCTGGCCTTATGGCAAGGACCCGCGCGACACCAACATCCGCATCGCGCCGAGCTATCCCACGGTCGAGGACCTGGAGGCCGCGCTCGATGTGCTGGTGCTGGCCGTTAAGCTTGTCGCTGCCGAGCTTGCGCGTGCCGAGCGCGCCTAACGCGTAGGGCCCCGCAAGTCCGCGCTTAGTACTATCCGCACTTTCGATACGTAAAGGAGCGTATACATGGATTTGGGTATTTCCACCAACCCCACGCCGGAGACCTACACCATTAAGGTAACCGGCGAGATCGATATCTCTAACGCCGATAGCCTGCGCAATGCCATCGACCTGGCGCTCGAGCAGCCCACTGAGGCCGTTGAGCTCGATTTTGCCCAGGTGAGCTACATCGACTCGACGGGCATTGGCGTGCTCGTGGGCGCCGCGCACCACGCGGTCGACCACGGCAAGCGCTTTAGCTGCACCAATGTGCAGCCCCCGGTGATGCGCGTGGTTCAGCTGTTGGGTGTCGACCAGGAGATTTCGATCACCGCTGCATAATCTTTGCCCCCAAAAGGGCATGCCGTTTGGCATATGTTTGTGATGCGCTCGGACGTTTTGGCGTCCGGGCGCTATACTTGACCGAATGAATAGACGAGTTCCGGCCGAATGGCGCGGTGCGGGCTCGACTCACATCGAGCCTTGGAGGTATGTGTGTTTGGTATTGGAGAGGGTGAGCTCGCGATCATCGTGGTCTTCGGCTTTTTGCTGTTTGGCCCGGATAAGCTCCCGCAGATGGGCCGTACGATCGGCCGTGCCATCCGTCAGTTCCGCGAGACGCAGGAAAAGATGACGGCCGTTGTTCAGTCCGAGATCATCGACCCGGTAAGCGAGGCCGCGTCGGCCCCGGTCAAGCCCAAGAAGGCTGCCGTCGATGATGATTCCGATGCGGACGAGGATGCCGTCGAGACGGCTGCGCCCGCAAAGAAGGAGACCTTTGCCGAGCGCCGTGCCCGCCTTGCCGCCGAGAAGGCCGCAAGCGAGGGTGCCACCGAGGGCGAAGGCGCTGCTGATGAGGCCGAGCCCGCCAAGGCCGAGCCTGCCGCTGCCACCGTCGATCCCGAACCTGCTGCAGAGCCGGAGCCCGAGCCCGAGCCGGCAGAGCCCACGACGGCCGATCTCTACGCCCGTCGTCCCCGCAAGCGCAAGGCCGTCGTCGACCAGCTCGCTCGCGAGCTCGAGGCCGAGGACGACGCTGCCGCCGCCGACGCCTCGAAGGGAGGCGATGAGTAATGCCTATCGGACCTGCGCGTATGCCGCTCTTCGATCACCTGGGAGAACTCCGTCGCCGCCTGACCATCGTGGTCGTGTCGGTGTTTGCCGCCGCTATCGTGCTGTATTTCGCCACGCCTGTTGTGCTCGACATCCTGGAAGATCCCATCCGCTCCTTTGTGCCGGACGGTAAGTTCTACATCACTACCACGCTCGGCGGCTTTGGCTTGCGCTTCTCGCTGGCCATCAAGATGGCCGTGGTCATGTGCACGCCCATGATCATCTGGCAGATTCTGGCGTTTTTCCTGCCGGCGCTTCGACCCAACGAGCGCAAGTGGGTCGTGCCCACGGTGCTCGCCTCGACGGTGCTGTTCTTCCTGGGTGCCATCTTCTGCTACTTCATCATCATTCCTGCGGGCTTTGAGTGGCTCATCGGCGAGACCTCGGCCGTCGCTACGGCACTGCCCGATCTGGAGAACTACGTCAACATGGAGCTGCTCTTTATGATCGGCTTTGGCGTGGCGTTTGAGCTGCCGCTCATCATCTTCTACCTGTCCGTCTTCCACATCGTGTCCTACGCTGCTTTCCGCGGTGCCTGGCGTTATGTATACGTTGGCCTGCTCGTGGGTTCGGCCGTGATCACGCCCGACGGCTCGCCCGTCACCCTGGGCCTTATGTACGGTGCTCTGCTTTCGCTCTACGAGATCTCGCTCGCTATCGCCCGCGTGGTCATTACCGCGCGCGAGGGCAAAGAGGGCCTGTTCGTGAGCCGTCTGGACCTGTTCTCGGACGACGAGGACGACGAGGAGTAAAACGGTATGCACGAGGTTGGCATTGTCAACGGCATACTCGATACAGTGATTCGCGCGGCGCGTGGGGCGGGGGCCTCGCGCGCCGTTTTGGTGACGCTGCGTATCGGGGATATGACCGAGGTCGTGCGCGAGGCGCTCGGCTTTGCCTGGGAGACGTTTCGCGACGAGGACCCGCTCACGCGCGGCTGCGAGCTTGCTGTGGAGGAAGTCCATCCACAAAGCGAGTGCCTGGACTGCGGCGAGGTCTTTGAGCACGACCGCTTCCATTGCCGCTGTCCCCAGTGTGGCGGCGCCAACGTGCGTCTGCTGCACGGCCGCGAGCTCGACATCGCCAGTATCGAAATCGAGACCCCCGACGATTAACCCGCCAGCCACCTGGGGACAGGGTACAAAGGGGCTAAAGTAAGGAGCGCTAAGTATGGCCGAGAAAACGATTGATATCGCGTCGCCGATCCTGTCGCGCAACGAGCGCCTGGCAGATCAGCTGCGTCAGCGATTTAATGAGACAGGCACCTATGTGATCAATGTGCTGTCGAGCCCTGGCTCGGGCAAGACCACTACGATTCTGGGCACCAACGAGCGCCTGCGCGACAAGGCCGGCTTGCGCTGCGCCGTCATCGAGGGCGATATCGCCTCGGACGTCGACGCCATCACCATGAAGGAAGCCGGCATGCCCGCCATCCAAATCAACACGGGCGGCCTGTGCCACCTCGAGGGCAACATGATCATGGAGGCCGTTGACGCCTTCGACCAGGCTGTGGGTCTGGAAAACATCGACGTCATCTTTATCGAAAACGTGGGCAACCTGGTCTGCCCAGTCGACTTTGACCTGGGCGAGAACCTGTCTATCATGATCCTCTCGGTGCCCGAGGGCGACGACAAGCCCATCAAGTACCCGGGCATCTTCCAGCACGCCGGCGCACAGCTGCTCAACAAGGTCGATGTGGCCCCGGCTTTCGATTTTGACATGGATAGGTATACTAAGACACTCGATGACCTCAATCCGCAGGCGCCGCGGTTTGCCGTGAGCGCGCGCAAGGGCGAGGGCATGGATGCCTGGTGCGATTGGCTCATCGGGCAGATTGAGCAAGCAAGGGCGTAAGTCGGCCGCCATACGGGCGGGCGTAGCCGCAGAGATACGAGATAGGAGCCTCTTTTGAAGCTCATCATCGCCGAGAAAAACGACGCCGCGCGTCAGATTGCCGAGCGGCTGACCACGGGTAAGCCCAAAAAGGACAAGGTGTACAACACCGCCATCTACCGTTTTGAGTGGAAGGGCGAGGAGTGCGTGACCATCGGCCTTGCCGGTCACATCCTAGCGCCCGATTTTTGCGACAGCGTGCTGTTCGATAAAAAGCTGGGCTGGTATTCGGTCACCGAGGACGGCGAGATGCTGCCGGCCGACATACCCGATGGCCTGGCCCGTCCGCCCTACGACACCAAGCGCAAGCCGTTCCTTGCCGACGGTATCTCCATTAAGGGCTGGAAGCTCGAGAGCCTGCCCTACCTCACGTGGGCACCGGTCATTAAACTGCCGGCCGAGAAGGAACTCATTCGCTCGCTCAAGAACCTGGCTAAGAAGTCCGACAGTGTCATCATCGCCACGGACTTCGATCGCGAGGGCGAGCTGATCGGTTCGGACGCCCTCAACAAGGTGCGCGAGGTTGCGCCCGACCTGCCGGTCGCCCGCGCCCAGTATTCTTCGTTTACCAAGGCCGAGATCACGCAGGCCTTTGATAATCTCGTCTCGCTCGACCAGAACTTGGCCGACGCCGGCGAGAGCCGTCAGCACATCGACCTCATTTGGGGCGCGGTGCTCACGCGCTACCTGACGCTCGCCAAGTTTGGCGGCTTTGGCAACGTGCGTTCCGCCGGCCGCGTGCAGACGCCGACGCTCGCCCTGGTGGTCGAGCGCGAGCGCGAGCGCATGGCGTTTGTGCCCGAAGACTATTGGCAGATCCGTGGCATGGGCGCCGCGCAGGGCGCTGCCGAGGACGACCGCTTTAAGATCGCGCACAAGACGGCGCGTTTTACCGACAAGGATGCTGCCGAGACGGCGTACGGCCACGTTGACGGCGCTACGACGGCGACCGTTGCCGCGGTGACCAAGCGCTCGCGTAAGCAGCAGCCGCCCACGCCGTTTGCGACCACCTCGCTGCAGGCTGCCGCCGCGGCCGAGGGCATCTCGCCTGCGCGTACGATGCGCATCGCCGAGTCCCTCTACATGGCGGGCCTCATCAGCTACCCGCGTGTCGATAATACCGTGTACCCTGCGACGCTCGATCTGGGCGCCGTGGTGAGCGACCTTGCAAAGATCAACCCGGCGCTGGCGCCCGTGTGCAAAAAGGTGCTCGCCGGCCCCATGAAGCCCACGCGCGGCAAAGTCGAAACCACCGACCACCCGCCTATCTATCCCACGGGCGAGGGCGATCCGTCCGCGCTCGACGGTGGCCAGCGCAAGCTCTACGACCTCATCGCCCGTCGCTTCCTGGCAACGCTCATGGGTCCCGCGACCATCGAGAACACCAAGCTCGAGCTCGACGTCAATGGTGAGCCGTTCGTGGCCTCGGGCGATGTGCTCGTGACCCCGGGTTTCCGCGAGGCGTATCCGTATGGACTCAAGCGCGACGAGCAGATGCCGCCGCTGGAGCAGGGCGATACGGTCGACGTGTTCGACATTAAGCTCGAGGCCAAGCAGACCGAGCCGCCCGCACGCTACAGCCAGGGCAAGCTCGTGCAGGAGATGGAAAAGCGCGGCCTGGGCACCAAGTCCACGCGCGCGAGCATCATCGAGCGCCTGTACGCCGTGCGCTATCTCAAAAACGATCCCGTGGAGCCGAGCAAGCTGGGCATCGCCATCATCGATGCACTGTCGCAGTTTGCCCCGCGCATCACGAGCCCCGATATGACCAGCGAGCTCGATGGCGATATGACCCGCGTGGAGCGCGGCGAGGACACCGAAGAGCATGTCGTGACGCACTCGCGCGCGCTGCTGGCCGGTGTGCTCGACGAGCTGCTCAAGCATACGCAGGAACTGGGCGATGCTATCAGCGACGCCGTCACGGCCGATGCGCGCGTGGGCGCCTGCCCCAAGTGCGGCAAGGACTTGGTTATGAAGACGAGCGCCAAGACCCGCGGCAGCTTTATCGGCTGCATGGGCTGGCCCGACTGCGACGTGACCTATCCGGTGCCGAGCGGCGTCAAGGTGAGCCCGCTCGAGGGCGAGGCTGCTGTGTGCCCCGAATGCGGTGCGCCGCGCATTAAGTGCCAGCCGTTCCGCCAAAAGGCTTTCGAGATTTGCGTGAACCCCACATGCCCCACCAACTACGAGCCTGACCTTAAGGTGGGCGAGTGCAAGGTGTGCGCCGAGGCAGGACGCCATGGCGACCTGATCGCACACAAGAGCGAGAAGAGCGGCAAGCGCTTTATCCGCTGCACCAACTATGACGACTGCGGCGTGAGCTATCCGCTGCCGGCGCGTGGCAAGCTCGAGGCGACGGGCGAGACCTGTCCCGAGTGCGGCGCTCCCATCGTGGTGGTCAACACGGCGCGCGGTCCGTGGCGTATCTGCGTCAACATGGACTGCCCGACCAAGGAGAAGAAGCCCGCCCGCGGCCGCAAGACTGCGACCAAGGCGAGCACGGCGAAGAAGACCTCGACTGCGAAGAAGACGACGGCTAAGAAAGCCACTGCCGCCAAGAAGACGACCGCGAAGAAGTCGACTGCCAAGAAAGCAGCCGCCGACAAGTAACGGCGCAGTCGAAACATTGCCCAAAAAACGAGCGAGGGTCCCATGATCCTCGCTCGTTTTTTGACCGGCAGTTAGGGACATTCCTTTTTCTGCCGGCAGTTTAGGAACGTCCCTAACTGCCGGCTCGGAAACGACAAGGCGTTAGTTCACTTCGACGGGTTTGGCGCCGGGATAGCGCTCCTCAAAGTCTAGGCGGTACTTATTGTCATTGGTGCCCGCCACGTTGTCGCGCGACAGCGGCGCCACGATCTCGTTCTTATGGTCCGCGGGCTTTGCGTACTTTAAGCTGATCTCCCAGGCATCGCAGATCGCATCGATGCGGTGATCCAGGTCGTCGTACAGAGCAATGATGTCCTTCCACGAGCTGTAGTTCTTAGAGCTTGTGGGGACGTCCAGGTCCTCGACAATGTCGTAATACTGCTCGATGGTGTCCTCCGTGCGCTCGGCGACGTCAGCGAGATTTTGACGGGTGGTACGATCCTCTTCCAGATAGCTGCCATTAAACGTCTCTGCGCAGGCACGGACCTGGCTATCGAGATCTTCCAGCAGGTCGTAGTATTCACTCAGGCGACGGTAGAGGTTCTGTTCGGAGAGGCTTGCTTCGCCGCCATCCTCGTCGTCATCGTCATCATCGTCGTACAGGCTGTTGGGATTGCCGAGAGGCTTTAGATCATCGTCGTCGACGTCATGGTGCAGCTTAGCTACCTCGGCAGTCGTCTGCGTAGCGGAGTTGTCGAACGGCTTGATCACAAAAAAGATGACCAAGGCGATGATGATTGCCAGCAGCACAACGATAACGGCGATAAGCGCCTTGGTGCTGCTCTTTTTGGCGGCGGGGGCCTGCGGTGAACCAGACGCGTATGTAGACGCCGGTTGCTGTTGGGGCGGGGTGTCCGCGACGGGTATGCGCTGCGTCGTTTCGACCGCTGCAGGGCCGGCGGCGGGGTCGGGGCGATAGGCGAGGGGGTCGTCCGGCTTAGCTTGCGGCGTATCGAGGGAGCCGGTCTTCTCAAACGCGGGTTGGCCATTGCTTGCGGTTGTCTGCTCAACGGGTGCACCGCACGAGGTGCAGAACTTGGCATCATCTGCAAGAAGCTTGCCGCACGAGGCGCAATACCGAGACATTGCCACTCCTTTCGCCACATTTCAAATTAATACGACGATTATACCCAGCGTCCAAAAGTCCCCATCATAAGTTGCGGTGAAATAGGGACTGTTGGGGGTGCGGACGATTTCTTGGACCGCGCCTAGGCGTATCCAAGCTTCCTGCGGTACTCCATCGGGCTCAGCCACCCGAGGGACTTCTTGATGCGCCCGTCCCGATAGTACACGAGGTAGGCCTCGAGCCTCCCCATGAACTCCTCGGCCGTCACGCCCTCCCAGTCCCTGTAGCGGAAGAACTCGTTCTTGAGGCGGCCGAAGAAGCCCTCGCAGGCCGAGTTGTCCGGGCTGCAGCCCTTCGCTGACATGCTCCTGACCAGGCCGTTCTCCTCGCAGATCCCGATCCACTCCGGCCAGCGGTAGTGGCCGCCCCGGTCCGAGTGGATTGTCGTGCGCGCGCCCGCCGGCCTCGCCGCGCAGGCCTTGAGCAGGCTCGAGTTCGCGAGGCGCTTGTCGGGGTGCAGCCCGATCGACCAGGCGACGGGCATCCCGTCGAAGCAGTCGATGACCGGGCTCAGGTAGACCTTCTCGCCGCCCGGGAGCCTGAACTCGGTGATGTCGGTGAGCCACAGCCGGTTGGGCTCGTCGGCGTGGAAATTCCTGTTCACGAGGTTCTCCGGCGCCTTGGAGACCTCGCCGGCGTAGGAGCTGTAGCCCCGGGCGCGCCTCCTGTTGTAGACGACCTCGAGGCCCTCCTCGCGCATCACGCGGGCCACGCGCTTCTCGCTGGCGCGGACGCCCTCGCGGCGCAGGCGCGCCCAGACGGTGCGGTACCCCCAGCACCCCGAGCCCTCGCGGAAGATGCGCACCACGCGGTCGCGTATGTCGGCGTCGCGGTCGCGCGGCGCGGCGACGCGGGGCCTCCAGTACTCATAGGAGCTCTTCGATATCCTCAAGAAACCTGTGATCGAGCGGAGGGGCAGGGCGGTCGCCCGCCTCAATCTCTCGCCGAGCTCGCACTTGCTCCTGTTCGAGATCGAAGCCGGGTCCCACCCTTCCGCTTTTAGGTCGGCCAACACCGCCCTGAGCAGCAGGTTCTCTATCTGGTCCTCGTTGAGTCCGGCGAGCGGGCCGGTCGCGGGCGGGGCGTAGATCGACTTGTCGGGGCCCAAGCTGGCCTCCTTCCGTGGCGGTTTCCTCGCCACGATTCTACAGCCCCCGCCGGTGTAGCTGCGCGGGAGGTGCCCCGTCGCCCACTTCTTGGCCGCGCTCACCGTGACCCCCGCGAACTCCGCGGCGGCGGTGGGCCCCATGCCGTCCTCCGTCGCCAGGAGGAAGAGCTCGACCTTCTCCCTGCTGTACATGCGAACCTCCAGTCCGGACCGCCCCGCGGTCCAACTTTCTGTCCGCACCCCCGTTTGGCGGTCTCAGAGCTTCAATCAGTCCCTATTTCACCGCAACTTTGGAAAGGCACCTTTAGCCATTGGGGGCGCGCCTGCCCCTGGGGTATCATGGCTTGGTTGATATATCTGCATTTACGCGCCTTGTAGGAAGGGGCTGCGCCCATGGCTTTTGAGCCCGCTCAACATAGCTTTATCACGCTCGAGGGCGTCGATGGCGCCGGCAAGTCTACGCAGGCGCGCCTGCTTGCCCGTGCGCTCGATCTTGCCGGCTACCAGGTGGTGAGCCTGCGCGAGCCGGGCGGTACCGTCATCAGCGAAAAGATTCGTGCCCTGCTGCTCGACCCCGCCAACACGGCGATGGGCGACACCTGCGAGCTGTTGCTGTACGAGGCCGCTCGTGCCCAGCTGGTGCACGAGGTCATAGCCCCCGCCCTCGCGGCCGGCAAGGTGGTCCTGTGCGACCGCTTCTACGATTCCACGACCTGCTACCAGGCGTTTGCCGATGGCCTCGATCGCCAGATGGTGCGCGATGCCAACAATCTGGCCGTCGCGGGGACGCACCCGGCGCTCACACTCGTCTACCACATTACGCCCGAGCAGGCGGCGCTGCGTATGGCCGCCCGCGGTGCGGCAGATCGCATGGAGGCCAAGGGCATGGCATTCCAGGAGCGCGTCTACCAGGGATTTTGCAGCATTGCTGCCGAGGAGCCAAACCGCGTAAAACTCATCGACGCCACCGCGCCCATCGAGGAAGTCTTCGAGAAGACGGTCGAGCTGGTTCGTGCGCACGGCCTCGACATTCCGCAAGATGCCGTCGCCGCCGCGCTTGCCAAGGAGGCCGAGTAACATGGCCCCCGCTCAGACAAGCCTGCTGGCCAAGCTCGACACCCAACAGCGCGTGCGCGATTTTTTGACCAACGCCGTTGCTAGCGGCCGCGCATCGCACGCCTACCTGTTTTTGGGCGCTCCCGGCGCCGGCAAGCTCGACGCCGCGTGGGCGCTCGCCCAAGCCTTCCTGTGCGAGCAGGACGGCTGCGGCGCATGCGACAGCTGCGTGCGCGTCGCCCGCCATACGCACCCCGACGTGCACTATTACACGCCCGAGAGCGCCACGGGTTACCTCATTGCCCAGACCCGCGAGCTGCTCGATGACGTGCCGCTGGCGCCCATCCGCGCCAAGGCAAAGGTCTACATCATCGACCGTGCCGAGCAGCTGCGCGCCAATACCGCCAACGCGCTGCTCAAAACGCTCGAGGAGCCGCCCGAGGGCGTCATGTTCATCCTGTTGGGTACCTCGGCCGACGTGATGCTGCCCACTATCGTGAGTCGTTGCCAGTGCGTGCCGTTTCGGCTGGTATCGCCCGCCGTCGCCGCGCAGGCCGTGAGCCGCGCCACCGGTCAGGACCCTGCGCGTTGCCGCATGGCGGTCGCCGTGGCGGGAAGCCCCACACGCGGCATCGAGTTTCTTAAGAGCGCCGAGCGCCAAGACGCCCGCCGTCAGATGGTCCGTGCCATCGACTCACTCATTGCCGCCGACGAGGCCGACGTGCTCAGTCGCGCCAAGTCGCTCATCGTCGCCGTTAAGGCGCCGCTCGCCGAGGTCAAGTCCACGCAGGAAAAGGTACTCGAGCAAAACGCCGACTACCTGTCGCGTGGAGCATTGAAGCAGCTTGAGGACCGCAACAAGCGCGAACTCAACGCGCGCGAGCGTTCGGGTATCATGGAAGCGCTGGCGAGCGCGCGGACGCTCATGCGCGACGTGCTGCTGACACTTCAGGACGAGGCAGCCGACGTGGTGAACGAGGATGTGCGCGACACGATCGGTCGGCTTGCCGCCGCGACCAATGTTGCGGGTGCCACCCAGGCGCTCGAGGCGGTCGCGACCGCCGAGCGCAACATCGCCAGAAACGTTACTCCCCAGCTGGCCATCGAGGTCATGCTGTTCGATATCAGGAAGGCACTGAAATGCCGTTAGTCGTACCCGTTAAGTTTACCTACGCCTCGCGCGACCTGTGGTTTGACCCGCAGGACCTGGATATCCTCGAGGCCGATTATGCCATTTGCTCCACCGAGCGCGGAACCGAGATCGGCTTGGTTACGGCCGATCCCTTCGAGGTGCCGCAAGACGAGATCGGTCAGCCGCTCAAGCCCGTGCTGCGCGTGGCGAGCGACATTGACCTGCAGCTTGCCGACGATCTTGCCATCCAGGGCGACGAGGCCATGGTCGATTTCCGCCGTCTGGTCAAAGAACTCGACCTCGAGATGAAGCCGGTCGGCGTCGAGTACCTGTTTGGCGGCGAGAAGGCCGTGTTCTACTTTGCGGCCGAGGAGCGCGTCGATTTTCGCCAGCTCGTCAAGGATCTGTCCTCGACGCTGCACATTCGCGTCGACATGCGCCAGATCGGCGTGCGCGACGAGACTCGCCTGGTGGGCGGCTATGCCCAGTGCGGCCAGGAGCTCTGTTGCACGCGCTTTGGCGGACAGTTTGAGCCCGTCTCGATTCGCATGGCAAAAGAGCAGGACCTGCCGCTCAATTCCTCCAAGATCAGCGGCGTTTGCGGCCGCCTGATGTGCTGCCTGCGCTATGAGTTCGAAGCGTACAAGGACTTTAAGAGCCGTGCGCCCAAAAAGAAGACGCTCATCGATACGCCGCTCGGCAAGGCGCGTATTCAGGAATATGACACGCCGCGTGAGCAGCTGGTGCTGCGCCTGGAGAACGGCAAGGTCTTTAAGGTCAACCTGGCCGATATGACCTGCTCGGAGGGCTGCAAAAAGAAGGCCGCCGAGCAGGGCTGCAACTGCCGCCCCGATTGCGTGACGCGTGACGTGCTCGAGCGCATCGAGTCGCCCGAGATGCGCCTGGCGCTCATGGAACTCGATCGCGAGAACGGCGTCGACGTGGGCGATGGCCTGTCGAGCGCCGACCGTCTTGCTGGCACGTCGATGCCCAAGCGCCGTCGTCGCGATGCCGATTCCGATGCTCGCGCCGGTCAGGGGCAGGGCGAGGGCCGTGGCCGCGGAAAGGGCCGTGGTAAGGCCGAGGCACCCGAGGCTGAGGAGGCTGCCGGTGGACGTCGCCGCCGCAAGCGCTCGGGTGCGGGCGATGCCGGCGAGGCCGCTCCCGCAGGCAAGAACTTCTCCCGCGAGCGCGAGGCTCAGCAGCCCCAGCAGCAAAACCGCGGCGGTGGTATGAATCCCACGCGCCGTCGCCGCCGCCATTTGTCGAGCGAGGAGCGCGAGGACGCCTTCCGCGCCGCAGCCGCTCGCGAAGCCGGTGCCGCCCCCAAGGGTGGTTCGGGTTCCGATACGCCTGCCGACAAGGGTAGCAAGCAGCGCAACGATGACGAGCGCGCCCCGCGTCCGCGTCGCCGCCATTCCTCGGGCACGCAGCAAAAGCCCTCGGTGCCCTCCGTGGCCGATCAGGTCTCGGATGGCGAGGTCAAGGTCACACGTCGGCGCCCTGGAGATGGCGGAGGGGCGGCTGCCAAGGCCGCGCGCGGCGCTGCTCGCGACGAACGCGAGTCGCGCGAAGATCGTGGTGGCGAGGGTTCGGCCGACCAGGGCCAGAAGCGCCGTCGCCGTCGTCGTTCCCGCAAGCCGCGTCAAGATGGTGGCGAGGGCTCGACCCCGTCTTCGTCTGCACCACAACCGCCTACCGGCGAATAACGCCCGCGAGCGGATTTAACCTGCCTGACCCCAAACGCGTCGGGGTACCATAGCGCTGAATCAACAACCCTCCCTGCGACCGAACGTAGGGAGGGTTGTGTCGTGAAGAGACATTTGAATGTGTTGGGATGCCTGCAAGGTGCCGGCATCCTGCCGTTTGCGGACGAATTGCTACCGTTTGCCGAGCTGGCGGCGCACGAGGCGCTTGAGGCGTTGTCGCCTACGCGATGCGCCGGCTGCGAGCGCTCCGGCGCGCTAATTTGCCAAGACTGCTTGGCGGCGCTTGCACTCATCGACCCGCGGCATAGCTGCACTCGATGCGGCGCCCCGTTTGGAGACTTGCTGTGCACCGAGTGCTCGGTCGAGGGTACGTCTTCGGCGATGGCCGAAGCGCTCGACCGGTGCCTCGCATGTGCCGTTTACACGCATCCGCTGCCGCGGATCATTAAAGCGTACAAAGACGCGGGCGAGCGACGCCTGGCGCCGTATCTGGCAGAGCTGCTATACGACACCGCCTTACATGCCCAGGTCGCGGCGCCCGAACGCTACGGCGGCGTGTTGTCCGGCGCCGATGCAGTGGTGTTTGTGCCCGCGACTGCGGCGGCGTTTCGGCGACGCGGCTTCGATCATATGGAGGCCATCGCGCGCCCATTTTGCGAGCTGGCGGGTGTTCCGTTGCTCGATGCCCTCGTTAAGTACGGCCATGGCGACCAGCGTGAACTCGGCCGTGAAGAACGCCGTGAACGCGCCCGAGGCATGTACGAGACCGTTGAGGACGTGCGGGGCCGCCGCCTGCTGCTTATCGACGACGTTATCACCACGGGTGCGACGATGGCGGCAGCTTCGGCGGAACTCAAGCGCGCCGGTGCCGCGGCCGTTGATGGCCTCGCTCTCGCACGCGTTTGGTAGGGGTGATTCATGTGGCGGTAACAATCAGGCAATGCAACAAGCCGACAAAAGAGCAGCTAGCGGCTTCCGTGATCCTGACGGGCGCCTCGGCGCTGCGTATGATTCGAGCCGAGCGCCGGCAGATGGGCTACATCGGCTGGAAGGACCTTGAGCCCGATGAGGAGCGCCGCGTGCTGTGTACGTCATCGCCTTCGACCGAGGATATCTATCTTCCCGACCTGGTGCGAATTGGAGCCAAAAGCGGCGAGGTGCAAGAAGATCTGTGCTTGCTGGTGGGATCTGCGGCGCAGCGCCGCCGCATGCCTGGCGTGGGCTGGTCCGTGTGTTTCGGGTTGCCTGCCGGCTCGATTCTAGAGGTAGAACCGGGGGTGTACAGCCTATCTCCCGAGGCCCTTTGTGTTGCCGTCGCCCGCGAGGTCGGCTGTATCCAGGCGTTTGCCCTGGCCCAGGAACTGTGTTCCAAGATTTCACTGAGCGATCGCGGGAAGTATCTGCCTCCCTACAGCTCACCCACCGTGAACAGGCTTGCAAAGGATAAGGATCAACCGCCAGATGTGGGCTACTTTGAAGTCGAGCCGGTGCTGACGCCCGATCGCCTGGCAGATTACCTTGCCGCATGCAAGGGGAGTGCCGCTAAACAGCTGCTGCGCCTGTGCCCCTACCTGTCAGAAAACCTGCGCTCGCCCATGGAGTGCATCATGCTCGCTCTGTTTTCGCTTCCGTTTTCCTATGGTGGGTTTGCCTGCGGTCCTTTTAAGACCGACTACAAGATCGAGTTCGATGACCGCGCGCAGGCAATCTCAGGGATGCCGCATGCAATTTGCGATGCGTATCAGGAAACAGCCCGGTTTGACCTGGAATACAACGGTGAGCTGGGCCATTCCTCCCGGAAGGGACGTATCCATGATGAAAAACGCAACACGGGCTTGATTACTATGGGAATCGAGGTCGCGACGGTCAACAACGAAATGCTCTGCGACATGGAAGCGATGGAAGCGCTCGCATGGCGCATGCACCAGCGTATGCGAAAGCGGTACCGGAATCGTGTCGATGCCCGCAGGAAGAAGCAAGAGGCGTTGCTTAACACGCTGCGGGCGTGTTTTGGGCTTAAGCCGGTCTAATTCGCGACGAAAATAGGGGGTTAATCATATACCCTGGCCAAAAAATGGCAAATATGAGTACTGTCACTAAATCAGTAACAGCAAAATCAGGGAATTTAAGACTCGGAGGTGGCGTAAAGTAAGAAGATAATAAACAAATGCAGAATAACTAAGTATCAGGTTGGCGACACTGAGCGCAAAACCTGTCCGAGAGGCCAAAATTACCTGTTACTAAATTGGTGACAGTACTCATATTTGCCATTATTTGGCCACGGCACCCTAAGAAGGGCGCCCCGGAGCTCCCCACAGGGGAGCTCCGGGCTTCATAGGGGCACGAATAGCCCACTCCGACCTGCGAAATCTGTACTCGCGATGCGAATGACGTCCCTAACCTTAAACTTTAGCTTGAACTTAGCTATAATGCGCTACGTTCCTGCCAGGCTGTGGTTGCGGACGGACGAAATGTCCATCCTAGTCCAAGACAGACGCGGTCAAAGGGATCCACGTAAGCGACCGCGTGCGCGCGGCGCGATCATGGCGCGTCCTAGATGTAAGCCGCACCGTCCGTTCTACTTTCTTTGGGGCAATACCGCCTCGCGGGCGAGCGGGTCAGTCGTGAAGGTGGCTGCGGCCTCCCGAGCAAACACCCCGGTGCGCAAGTGTGGGGTCAAATACCAGGTCAGCTGGTGGGAACAACCAGTTATTCCGCGCAACGCACGGATTGTATACGACACAGAAGGCAGGGTAGTGGACATGGTGAGGGGCAGCTTGGTGCACGCGGCTCGGTTAGGTGCTGGGACCGCGGCGGTCATTGCCGTTTTGGGTCTGAGCGGATGCGCGTTCAACCCACTGTCCACGTTCACGACGCCCACGATCGACCAGATCGAGCACGAGGTTGTCACGCCGGCGGTGTCGGACGATGCCCTGGTCACGCCGGGAACCCTGACGGTCGCCCTCGATACGTCTGATGCCCCGCAGGCCATGCAGGACGCCGACGGAAACCTCACGGGCTATGCGGTCGATGCCGCTCGTGCCCTTGCAAGCCGTATGGGCCTTAAGGTTGCCTTCGTCGATGCGTCTTCTGCCGATTCCGCGCTTGGCGACAAAAAGGCCGACATCTTCATTGGCGACATCAATTCCACGGATGGTGACATCAGCACGCTTGGTACTTGCCTGTACGACGCTGCGGCAGTGTTCGGAAAGACGAGCGACGGCGAGTCGCTGAGCGTTTCCACCGAAACGCTTAACACCGCTACCCTGGGCGTTCAGACCTCTTCGGCCTCGCAGGAAGCGCTCGCCAAGCAGAGCATCACGGCCAACCAAAAGACCTTCTCCAACATCAACGAGTGCTTTGAGGCGCTCGAGTCCGGCGAGATCGACTACGTGATTTGCGACTCCACGGCCGGCGGCTACCTTGCGCGCCTGATGAGCCAGGTCTCTTACGTCGGCGCGCTCGAGACGCCCTCGACGCTCGGCGTCGCGGGCCTCGCGGCCAACGATGAGCTATGCCGTGCCGTGAGCGATGCCCTCGACGGTATCACGGTCGATGGCACGCTCGAGGCGGTCCACTCCGTCTGGTACGGCACGATGCCCTATGACCTCACCACCAAGACGGTCTCGGGCGCCGACGTGCAGTCGACTGACACCGGATCCAGCGAGTCCGCATCCTCCGATTCGAGCAGCGAGGGTGCAACCTCCGAGGATAAAACGTCCAGCCAGGAGGGCACTATCACCGACGACGACATTAACAAGCTCAATAGCTAGTTATTGCTAGGGGTGGAGTCTCCTATGCGCAAGGAGAGACGCCTCTTCATGGTTTCAACACGCATTGCCGGGTTCTCCCAACAGGGGAGCCCGGCCTTTTCGTTTCCATAAAACCAGCAGGTCAAAGACGTTTTTTAGGTGCAAAACCAAGCTCACCGTCGCTCTCTCATAGCGCACTTTGCCACAGAAAAGTGCGAGACTTCGGTATGCGGTATCAAGCAATCGTTATTCGGGTCTTTGGGAATCCGCGTGATTAAATGCACGGCAATGGGTACATAGCCAGTACAGTAAGTCCCCGAGGCAGATTGGAGCCACGTATGGATATCAAGGTTTCTGGACGCAAGACGACGGTAACCGATGCTCTGCGTGCGCATGTGGATGAGAAGATCGGCGAGGCGCTCAAGGTTTTCGATATCGAGCCCATGACGGTCGACGTTGTACTTCGCTATGAGAAGAACCCCTCGAACCCCAACCCGGCAATCGTCGAGGTTACGGTTCGTGCCCGCGGTTCGGTGATCCGCGTTGCCGAGCACGGTGCAGATATGTACGCCGCCATCGACCTCTCCGCCGATAAGGTTACCCGTCAGCTGCGCAAGTTCAAGACCAAGGTCGTGGACAACCGCCAGGGCGGTGCCAGCGCAGCGGATGTCGCACCGGTCGAGCGCGTCGAGGATCTGGCCGACCTGCTGCTGCCCGAGGAGGAGGACGACCTGCTCGTCCGCGAGAAGGTCATCGATGTCACCCCGATGACTGAGGAGCAGGCGCTGGTGCAGACAGATCTGCTGGGCCACGACTTCTACGTGTTCGAGAACGCGACGACCGGTCTCATCAATGTGGTGTATCACCGTAAGAATGGTGGATATGGCATCATCAAGCCCCGCATCGAAACACTTGACGAGTAAAATACGTTAACTTGCATGAGTTAACGGTTGGCGGCCATCCCATGCGAGTGGCCGCCTTTTTGCGTAAGGAGTCGCTTTGATGGACAAGGCTGCATCCGCCGGTCATTCGAACCGTTGCCGCATCGTCGTCGATACCTGCTGCGACTTTAGCCCCGAGGTCGCCGCGAACCTCGATGTCGATATCCTGGGTTTCCCCTTCATTATCGATGGCGAGGAGCGCACGGATGACATCTGGTCGAGCATGAGTCCTAAGGAGTTCTACGACCGCATGCGCGCCGGTGCCCGCGTGTCCACCTCGGCTGTGTCGCTCGGTCGCTATATCGAGTTTTTTACCGAGTGTGCCAAAGAGGGCACGCCCACGGTCTACCTGTGCTTTACCTCGGCGCTGTCGTCGAGCTACAACTCCGCGTGCCAGGCGGCAGATGCCGTGCGCGCCGAGTATCCCAACTTTGAGCTCTACGTGGTCGACAACGCTCTGCCCTGCGCGACCGGCGCGCTCTTGGCGCTCGAGGCCGTGCGCCAGCGTTCGGCGGGACTGACCGCCAAGCAACTGGTCGATTGGGCAAACGAGGCAAAAACCTACGTGCACGGCTACTTTACGCTCGAGAGCTTCGACGCACTGGCCGCCGGCGGCCGCATTCCGCCCGCGGCGGCACAGCTCACGGCAAAGCTCGACGTCAAGCCCGAGCTCTCCTACGACCTGGCCGGCTCGCTGTCGCTGATCGGCGTCAACCGCGGCCGCAAGAAGGCACTCAAGTCCATCCTCAAGTCGTTCCGCGAGAACTACGTGCCCGATCGCACCATGCCCATCGCCATCATGACGGCCGATGCCGAGAAGGACGGCGACTGGCTCGAAACCGCCATCCGCAAGGAGGAGGGCTGCGCCGACGTCACGATCATTCGAAGCTCCGTGGGTCCCACCATTGGCTCGCATGTGGGCCCCGGCATGGTGGCCTGCGCGTTTTGGGGTAAGAACCGCGCCGACAAGGCGTCGCTTTCCGACCGCATCGCCCGCCGCGTGCGCGGTCAGTAGGCAGGCGCTGCGGCCGTAATCGACCCCAACTCGCAGCCCAAACGCTGGCACCGAGTATTCAACCTGGTAACAACACCCAACCCAAAAGGAAAGGTTTCATGACAAACAAGCTCTCCGTCGCATTTATCGGCACCGGAATCATGGGTGCCCCCATCGCCGGCCACATCCTGGATGCCGGCTATCCCGTCACGGTCAACAACCGCACCAAGTCCAAGGCTGCAGCGCTCGTTGAGCGCGGTGCCGTCTGGGCCGATACGCCGGCCGATGCTGCGGCTAACGCCGACGTCATCTTTACCATGGTGGGTTATCCCTCCGAGGTCGAGGAGCTCTACCTGGCGGGCGACGGTCTGCTCGCGTGCACTAAGCCCGGCGCGGTCCTGATCGACCATACCACGAGCTCGCCCGAGCTGGCGCGCGACATTGCCGAGGCCGCCCAGGTTTCCGGCCGCATGGCGTTTGACTGCCCCGTCACCGGCGGTGAGTCGGGAGCTATCGCCGGCACGCTCACGGCTATCGTGGGCGCCACCGAGAACGACATCGCGCCGGTCCGCGACATCCTTGCCACCTTTGCGGCCAACATCTGCTGCTTCGACGGCGCCGGCAAGGGCCAGGCTGCCAAGCTCGCCAACCAGGTGTCGCTGGGAGCCTGCATGGTCGGCATGGCAGACGCCATGGCATTTGCCGAGCTGAGCGGCCTTGACCTGGAGAAGACCCGCCAGATGATCCTGGGCGGTACCGGCAAGTCCGGCGCCATGGAGAGCCTGGCTCCCAAGGCGCTCGACGGCGACTACAAGCCCGGCTTTATGGTCGAGCACTTCATCAAGGACCTGCGCTTGGCGCTCGCCTATGCCGACGATCGCGAGCTTGCGCTGCCCGGTGCCGACGTGGCCTTTACGCTCTACGACATGCTCGACGCCATCGGTGGTGCCAAGCTGGGCACCCAGGCCATCACGGTCCTCTATAAGGAGGAGGCCGACGCCATCGCCGCCGGTCTGGACTGGTCGCAGTATCGTCCTGAGGAGCATGGCGCTCACGAGGACGGCTGCGGTTGCGGCGAGCACGGCGACGACCATGAGTGCGGTTGCGGTCACCATCACGGCGAGGACCACGAGTGCTGCGGCGGTCACGGCCATGACGACGGCCACGAGTGCTGCTGCGGCCACTATCACGGGGAGTAGCACCCATGAGCTGGACGTTCGTGGTGTTAGCGCTGGTGCTCTTTCTCTTTGCGATCTACATTGGCTTTTTGTGCGGCCAGTGGGCCTGCGAAAAGCGCGTGATCACCAAGCGCGACTACTGGATTGCCAACTTTGCAGGAGCGGTGGCAGTCGTCCTACTGACCTGGGTGTTCTCGCTGTTCCCGCTGGTGCAGTTTGCGCCGATCGGCTGGCTCGGCGGCTTTATCGCCGGTCTTAAGATGAGCTTTGGCGAGTCCGTCGGTCCGTGGCGCAAGCACGACGAGGTCTTTAACGTCAACAAGGCTCATCGCGCCGCCGCCGACGCGGGCGACGCTGAGGAACGTCGCCGTGCGCGTCGCAATGGCGCGGCCGACCGACAGCTCATCTCGGTCACCGATGACAGCAAGGGTGCTGGCAAGCACGCTAAGAAATAGTAAGAAGAGGTAACTATGGCAGAAAACAAAGATGAACAGCTCACCGACGAGGAGCTGGCACAGCTTCAGCTGGCAGAGGAGAACGAGAACGCCGTCGACCGTCTGGTCAAGGAGCTCGGCTGCCCCACGCGCCGCATCCGCCAGTTTGCCGCCCGCGTGCTTCACCTGCTTGCCGAGCGCGATCCGCAGCGCGTCGTGCCCTGCGTGCCCGCGCTGATCGAGGCGCTCGACCGCCCCGAGGCGCAGACCCGCTGGGAGGCCCTCGATGCCCTGACGGCGCTCGCTACCACCTGCCCCGAGCAGCTGGGCGATGCCTTTGAGGGCGCCGAGACCGCGCTGTTCGACGAGATCTCCTCCACGCTGCGCTATGCCGCCTTCCGCCTGCTGTGCGTGTGGGGTGCCACGAGCGTCGAGCGTTCGCGCGAGGCTTGGCCCATCCTGGACGAGGCCATCCAGTGCTACCACGGCGACCTCGAGTATCGCGACATGCTCGGTTGCCTGTACGAGTTTTGCCAGGGCGAGATCGACGTCGAGGTTGCCGAGAAGCTCGCGCTGCGCCTTAAGTTCGACGCCGAGAACGGCAAGGGCAGCTATCTCAAGGCCCGTTCGAGTGAGATTTGCGAAATGCTTGTTAAACGTTTTGGCCTGGATCTCTCCAAAAAGAAGAAGCGTGCTAGCGTTAAAAAATCTGACGACGCCGAAGACGAGGAGTAACAGATTATGGCGCACGATGTAGTCCTGATTCCCGGTGACGGTATCGGTCCCGAGATTACGCAGGCCATGCGCCGCGTGGTCGAGGCCACCGGTGTCCAGATCAACTGGAACGTCCAGGAGGCCGGCGCCGGCGTCATGGACGAGTTTGGCACGCCGCTGCCCCAGCACGTGCTCGATGCGGTCGCCGAGACCAAGGTTGCCATCAAGGGTCCCATCACCACACCGGTCGGCACGGGTTTCCGCAGCGTTAACGTGGCCCTGCGCAAGCACTTCGACCTGTACGCCTGCGTGCGCCCCTGCCTGTCGCAGCCGGGCGACGGCTCGCGCTTCCGCGACGTCGACCTGGTCATCGTGCGCGAGAACACTGAAGACCTCTACGCCGGCATCGAGTTCGATGAGGGCGCTGCCGAGGTCGAGGAACTCTCGCAGCTCGTCGAGCGCTCGGGTCAGAAGGCCTTCGCCGCGGATTCCGCGATCTCGATCAAGCCCATCTCTATCGCCAAGAGCCGCCGTATTGTGGAGTATGCCTTTGAGTATGCCCGCCGCTGCGGCCGCAAAAAGGTGACGGCCGTGCACAAGGCCAACATCATGAAGGCGACCGACGGCCTTTTCCTGCGCGTGGCGCGCGAGGTGGCCGCCAACTATCCCGATATCGAGTTCAACGACAAGATTGTCGACGCCACCTGCATGGGCCTGGTCCAGAACCCCAACGACTTCGATGTCCTGGTGCTGCCCAACCTGTACGGCGACATCGTGAGCGACCTGTGCGCCGGCCTGGTGGGCGGTCTGGGCATGGCTCCCGGCTCCAACATCGGTGCCGACTGCGCCATCTTCGAGGCAACGCACGGCTCCGCGCCCGATATCGCGGGCAAGGATATCGCCAACCCCACGGCCGAGATCCTCTCTGCTGCGATGATGCTCGATCACCTGGGCGAGAACGACGCTGCCAATCGCATTCGTGCCGCCGTATCTGCCACGCTCGACGAGGGCGAGCAGGTTACCGGTGACGTGCGTCGTGCCCAGACCGGCTCCGTCGAGGGCGCTGTGGGCACGCAGACCTTTGCCGATGCCGTTATCGCGCACCTGGCCTAAGGTATGCACACTGCAAACGCCTAAATAGTACTTAAGTGTTTGCGTATAACCTAAGAATCAATACGCCCGGCGCTCTGTCGGGCGTATTCTATTGAGGACTATGTTTCCTAACAAGGAGTAGCTGATATGGGTCTGATTCAAAAGAAGGACGAGAAGGACGAGATCGACGGCATCCAGATCATCGAGCGCGGCGAAGGCCCCGACGGTGACGAGAACGAGAAGATCGATCTAGTCGCCGGTACGTCTGCCGAGCACATTGCCGCCGGTACGACGGCCAAGGAGGAGGACGCCCGACTGGAGGCTCAGATTGCCGCGGATGCCGCTGACGAGAATCTGATGCCCGAGGAACAGGACGAGGACGACGACTCCGACGTGGACGACCACGCTTGCAAGCACAAGAAGACGATGATTGCCGCCTTTGTGGTCGCCGTCGTGATTGCTGCCGTGGTCGGCTTCTTTATCGGCAACGGTGGTTTTGGCGGCAAAGGCGTCGGCTCGGCGACCCTCACCGAGGACCAGCTCGATTCGACCGTGGCAAGCTATAGCTACAACGGCAAGAAGAGCGACATCACCGCGCGTGAGGCCATCGAGAGCCAGTACAGCCTCGACACCGTCAAGGACGATGACGGCAACTACACCGCTCCGTCTGCCGACGTTATCCTGTCCTACGTGCGCAACCAGATTCTGCTGGACGCTGCCGAGGACGAGGGCATTACCGTCTCTTCCAAGGAAATGAAGCAGTACGCCGAGGATTCCATCGGCACCTCCGACTACAAGACCATGGCCACGCAGTATGGCGTGTCCAAGGATCAGGCCAAGCAGATCGTCCGCCAGTCCGCGACGCTGCAGAAGCTCTACAAGAAGAAGGTGGGCGATAGCTCCGCAAGCATGCCGACCGCCCCGACCGAGCCTGCTGACGGCAACGAGGAGACCGCGAGCAAGGACTACGCCGACTACATCATCAACCTTGCCGGCGACGAGTGGGATAGCGAGAAGGGCACTTGGAAGGACGCCGATAGCACCTATGCCAAGGCCTTCGCTGACGATGCCTTTACGGCCGATAGCGCTACCTATAAGCAGGCCATGACCGCCTATTACACCGCCTACCAGCAGTATTCCTCGCGGGCTTCGAGCGCCAGCTCCAAGTGGACCGAGTATGCTAACGGCCTCTACGCCAAGGCCAACATCAGCATCTACGGCCTGTTTGCGTAAGGTTTGCTTGAGCTTTCGAGTACGAAGCCGAAATATCTGATGAAGCCCCTTAGAACGGACATCGTTCTAAGGGGCTTTTTGCGTTGGAGGGAAGGAGGGAAAGGAGAGGGGTAGTATGCAATTTATTAGAGACTTTATTCATGTAAAGTGAAAACGATCCCGGCTAAATTGGTAGTAACAATGTGGTACCACAGTTCATCTGGTAGTAACCAACTTTGAGACGAAATCGAATGGAAATTGCTAAGAATTAGTTTGGTAATAAAAGACTATGTTGGTTTCCGTGCTGGCTTCTGCTTCTCCGCTGGTGCTACCGACCTCCTGTTCTCCTCTAGCCTCCCGGCTGCTGCCAACACCTGGATGATCATCCCGCTGGGCATCGCTGCCTTCGTGGTCTTCTACCTCGTGTTCCGCTTCGCCATCACCAAGTTCAACCTTATGACTCCTGGTCGCGAGGATGACGATGTCGAGGAGACCTTCGCTTCCGCCGCTGCTGGCGACGACGGGTTCGCCGCTCTGGCCGCCGCTGTTCTTGCTGCCGTCGGTTGCAAGGAGAACGTCAAGACCGTTGACTGCTGCGCTACTCGCCTTCGCTTCGAGCTCGGCGATTCCGATCTGGTCGACGAGGCTGCCTGCAAGAAGGCTGGAGCTCTGGGTGTCATGAAGATGGACAAGGGTGCTACCCAGGTCATCATCGGCACGCAGGTCCAAGCTGTTGCCGAGGAGCTCAAGAAGCTTCTCTAAGCTTTAAAGACGTATCTGTCTTGCAAAGGGTCGTCCCGCTCCGCGGGGGCGGCCCTTTTTGCTACCTCGATACCTGATGTAGCGTTGTAATTGGTATTACAGTGCGTGGGCTATCAACCGGCAAACAATATTGAAATATGCTGGTTGAACTGCTGTTATTCCAATAAAACTGCTATAGTACGTGGTGTCTGGTTACAACCAATTTCGAGTCATTTATCCGGCAGGTATCATTATGGCAATGGGAGCGCGCAAACAACCTCTGTACGATCAGCTCGTCGATTTGCTGACCGATAAAATCGATCACGAACTTCGGCCCGGCGACTATTTGCCGTCCGAGCGTGACCTGTCGGAACGCTACGGACTCTCGCGTACTACGGTTCGCCTTGCCCTGCAGGAGCTTGAACGCTTAGGCTTGGTGGTTCGTCAGCGCGGCCGTGGAACCATGGTGTGCGACCGCTCTCTGCAAACGGCAAACCTCTCGCAAATCTATAGCTTTACCGAGCAGATGAAGGCGATCGGCCGTGTGCCCAAGACGACGATTCTTGAGTTTACCGCGGTCGAGGCAGACAAGAATATTGCCATAGAGATGAACGCGCGTCTTGGCGAGCGTCTGTACAAGATCAAGCGCCTGCGTATTGCCGATGGTGTGCCGCTGATGATTGAGTGTACATATCTGCCGAGTCGCAAGTTCTTTGCGCTTAAGCGTCCCATGATCGAGAACAAATCGCTGTACGACATGATCGAGCAGGACTTTCACGAGAAAGTTCGCGTGGCAGAGGAGGAATTCTACGCGAGTATTGCCCGCCATTCTGACGCTCGTCTGCTCGAGATTGCCGAAGGCGCACCGGTCCTGGATTTGATTCGTACCACATATGACATGAACAACGAGGTTATCGAGTATACGCGTTCGGTTGCGCGCGCCGACCAGTTTAAGTACAAGGTCTACCACAACCGCGCAGTCTAGAGTTATTGGGTATAAACGGCTTGGCGTGTTTTGCGGCGGGTGCAAAATGTGCCAAGCGGTAGAAGGCAACGAACAATCGCTCGAAATAACAATGCAGTGGTTTTTGATCCGCCCTAAAACGCACTGCGGGTACGGGAGCATAGATGAGCACGTATGCTATCAAGGCCGACAAGTTCTTTTTGCCGGCGGGGCCGCAGCTGGGCGGCTACCTCATGGTCGAAGATGGCGTCTTTGGCGCTTGGCAGGCCGATGAGCCCGCTTGCGAGATCAAAGATTATTCGGGTACATGGATTGCGCCGGGCATGGTGGACACCCACATTCATGGCTTCTATAACCATGCCACGACCGATAACGATGCCGAGGGTATCAACATCAGCGCGACCGAGCTCGCTCGTCGTGGTACCACCAGCTGGCTGCCTACGACCTTTACCGACGGCGTGGAGCAGATCAAAGAGGCCTGCGCTGCCATAGCACAGGCGGACGAAGAGCGCGGACCTGAGTTCTGCGGTGCTCGTATTCAGGGTATCTACCTGGAGGGTCCGTTCTTTACCATGAAGCATGTGGGCGCCCAGAACCCTGCTTATCTGATCGACCCATCCGAGGCAGTTTTTGACGAGTGGCAGGAGGCCGCCGGCGGTCGTATCGTCAAGAGCGCCATGGCGGCCGAGCGCGATGGTGCCGCCGCCTACGCCGCGACTCTGAGCGCAAAGGGCGTCGTGACTTGCATCGGCCACTCCGATGCCACCTATGATGAGTGTGTTTCTGCTATCAATGCTGGCGCCAGCTGCTTTACGCATACCTATAACGGCCAGCGCGGCCTCCATCACCGTGAGCCCGGTGTCGTCGGGGCCGCTATGGCCACGCCCAACACCTATGCCGAGATCATTTGCGACGGCAAACACGTGAACCCTGCTGCCATCAAGGCGCTGCTGCAAGCCAAGGGCTGGCAGCACACGGTGCTGATCACCGATTGCCTGGGTTGCGGAGGCATGCCCGAGGGCAAGTACACCAGCGGCGGCATGGACGTCATTATGAAGGACAACCTTTGCTGGCTCGCCGATGGCTCTGCTATCGCCGGCTCAGTGCTCACGCTCGCGCAGGGCGTAAAGAACATCGTCGACTGGGGTCTTGCGAGCGCCGATATCGCAATTCGCATGGCGACCGAGGTACCCGCGCGCTCTGCTCACGTTGAGGATAAATGTGGCAGCATTATGCCCGGTCGCGACGCCGACTTTGTCGTGTTCAATCCCGACCTTACCCTGGTCGAGACGTATGTGGGTGGCAACAGCGTCGGTAACGCGTTTACCGAGTAGCCGCCAAAGAAACGATCCGAGAGGGGATTTAGATGATTTACGGTGCATTGGGCGATATCGAGGAGTACCGCGGAATGCTCAAGGGCCTCGACGTGCTGATCGATTGGCTCGAGGAGAACGACCCGGCGCAGCTCGAGGTCGGCAGCCATCCGATTCTGGGCGACAAGGTCTTTGCGAACGTCATGGCCCCCACGACGCGTCCGGAGGCCGAGGCTCACTATGAGACGCATCAGCGCTATCACGACCTGCAGATCGACGTCGAGGGTCGCGAGGCCTTTAAGGTCGCCACGGGCAGCTTGACGCTGGTCCAGGAGTTTGACGAGAAGGACGACTACGATCTGGTCGATTCCGACGCCTCGATCGCCGGCGATCTTGCCGACGACAAGTTCGCGCTGTTCGTTGCCGGCGAGCCTCACATGCCCACGCTCGAGTTCCCGGGCGATGGGGCGCAGCCGGTCAAGAAGATCTGCTTTAAGCTGCTTGCAGATGCTTACTGGGAGGAGTAGCGAGCTGCTCGGCTGAGCTGTTCGCCTGATGGCGTGATTTCCCTAGGGAAATCACGCCACGACCCCGCCAAGCGTGTTTTCCCTAGGGGAATCACGTTTGGCGGGGTTTTATGTTTATGAATAGGGGAACTGAAGCCGTGACGATGCTTGGGTTGGCGCACGCGCACTCAAATCGGCAACAACAAAGTAGATAAGCATTTGAAGAAATGCGATTAAACATAACGTAACTAGTAGGAAATAGTGGATAGGTGGTACATACCACCTTTCAGATATTGAATCGTTAGGAATCTATAATTAAATAGTGGTCTAACAGGTGGTTTAATTTTCTATATTAAAGCCGTTCATCGTCATTTCGCTACCGTTTACGGACCACTTCAGATTCTGTCTACATAATTGCGTTAATGCGTCCATAATAGGCAAGGTGTTTAGCTGAGGGCCGAGGAACCGGCGTCGGCGTCGTAGAGCACGAAGATCGGGAGTAGCATGCATTCGTTTAAGATCACCAATCAATTCCTACTCGATGATGAGCCGTTTACCATCTTGTCGGGGGCGATTCACTATATGCGTGTTCATCCGAGCGACTGGCACCACTCGCTCTATAACCTTAAGGCTCTTGGGTTTAATACGGTCGAAACGTATGTACCGTGGAATCTTCATGAGCCAAAGCCTGGCGTCTTCGATTTTTCTGGTTCAATTGATTTGGCGGCATTTCTTGATGAGGCAGCATCGCTCGGTCTGTATGCAATTGTTCGGCCCTCTCCGTTTATTTGTGCAGAATGGGAATTTGGCGGCATGCCAGCATGGCTGCTGCGCGAACATGATATGAGGCCGCGTAGCAGCGACCCCAAATTTCTTGCTCACGTTGCGCAGTACTACGACCATCTCATGCCGATACTCGTCTCGCGTCAGATTGACAAGGGCGGAAATATCATCATGATGCAGGTTGAAAACGAGTATGGATCATATTGCGAGGATAAGGACTATCTTCGCGCGATTCGTCGCCTTATGGTCGAGCGTGGGGTTTCCGTGCCCCTTTGTACTTCCGATGGCCCGTGGCGTGGGTGCCTTCGTGCCGGTACGCTCATTGACGATGATGTGTTGTGCACCGGCAACTTTGGTTCTCATGCAAAGGAGAACTTTGAGGCTCTTTCTGCTTTTCACAAGGAGCATGGAAAACAATGGCCTCTTATGTGCATGGAGTTGTGGGACGGCTGGTTCAATCGCTATGGGGAGAACGTCATCAGACGCGATCCCGAAGATCTTGCCTCTTGCGTTCGCGAGGTGCTCGAGCTTGGAGGATCTTTAAACCTCTACATGTTTCATGGAGGCACCAACTTTGGATTTATGAACGGATGTTCTGCACGCCATACGCATGACCTGCACCAGGTGACATCATATGACTACGATGCTCCATTGGACGAACAGGGCAACCCGACCGAGAAATACTTCGCAATTCAAAGGACAGTTCACGAGCTGTATCCCGATATCGCGCAAAGCAAGCCGTTAACAAAAAAGGCGTTTTCCATGCCCGATATTTCGGTGAGTGAGCGCGTAAGTCTCTTTAATGTGCTCGATATTCTTTCGGAGCCGATTGAAGCCCAATATCCTATGCCCATGGAAGAGATGGGTCAGTCGTATGGATATACGTTATATACCACGACTGTCGAGCGTGACCGTGCAGATGAAGAGCGTATTCGGGTTATTGACGCCCGCGACCGCGCTCAGGTGTTTGTGAACGGTGACAAGGTGGCGACGCAGTATCAGGAGCACATCGGGGAAGATATTCACTGCGTTCTTCCCTGTGAACACAACCGCCTGGATGTTCTGACCGAGGATATGGGTCGCGTCAATTATGGTCACAAATTGCTCGCTGATACGCAGCATAAGGGCATTAGGACAGGAGTTTGCGTTGATCTTCACTTTGTTACCGGTTGGGAGATGCGTTGTCTGCCACTCGATAACATCGATAATCTTGATTATTCCGCCGGCTGGGTAGAGGGGCAACCTTCCTTTTATCGCGCAAAGTTTGATATATCTGAGCCGGCTGATACCTTTATCGACACTACGGGTTTTGGAAAGGGTGTGGCATTCGTAAACGGAACGAATGTCGGACGTTTTTGGGATAAGGGTCCCATCATGACGCTCTATGTTCCGCACGGTTTATTACACCCTGGTACCAATGAACTCGTTATGTTCGAAACAGAGGGCGTGTATGATGCGAAAATCTCCCTTCGCTCTGAGCCCGTTATCCGTACACTTGAACAAGAAGGAGTTGAGTAGAAATGATTGTAGGCGCACGAATCGACTTTCGCTTGATTCACGGACAGGTGGCAAACCTCTGGTCTAACGCCCGTCAGGTAAGCCGCTTCATGGTAGTTGACGACGAGGTATCGCAAGATGCTACCCAAAAGCAGGTTCTTCGCATGGCTTGCCCGGCAACTGTGAAGTTGTCCGTGCTTCCTGTCGACAAGGCCGCTGCCAACATCACTGCTGGCAAATATGATGCGCAACGTCTCTTCATTGTTGCGAAAAAGCCTGAGGTCTACGTTCGACTTTTGGAACAAGGTGTTAAGCTTGAGCAGCTCATCGTCGGTAATATGACGACAATGGAGCCGGTCAAGAAGCTGAATCGCAACATTAGTTGCGACCAGGGGGACCTTGACGCATTTGCCAAACTCAAGGCCGATAATCTTCCTATTGTCATTCAGCTGACGCCGCAGGATAACCCAGAGGCTCTCACGCTCTAGTCGAATTAACGCTAGGCCGTGAAGGGGGATGCACGGTTTATATAAGCGTATTGGTATTGTAGAAACTGTTACACCTTAAATAAGGAGTTAACCATGATTGCTTGGTGGCAGATTCTTCTGTTAACCCTGTATGCGGGTTATCAGATTCTGGATGAGCTGAACTGGTACACCTGTGCCGGCTCAGCCGTCTTCTCTGGTATGATTACCGGTTTGATTATGGGTGACCTACAGACTGGCCTGTTTATCGGCGGCAGCATGCAGCTCACCGTCCTGGGCGTTGGTACCTTTGGCGGCGCCTCTCGTATCGATGCCAACTCCGGCACTCTGGTCGCCACGGCCTTTGCCGTGGGCGCGGGCATGAATCCCGAGACGGCTCTTGCCGCTATCGGCGTACCTGTCGCTGCCATTCTCGTTTACACCGATATCGCCGGTCGTTTCGCCAACACGTTCTTCGGTCACATGTGCGATGCCGATATCGAGAAGATGAACTGGGGCGCCTACAACGTACACTACTTGCTCGGTGCCGTTTCCTGGATGTTGTCCCGCATGATTCCGGTCTTCCTGGCTCTCGCATTTGGCCAGGGCTTGGTCGAGGGCATCACCACCGCCCTTAACGGCGACTTGAAGTGGCTGGGTGACGGTCTGTCTGTTGCTGGCGGTGCCTTGCCCGCCGTTGGCTTCGCCATCCTGCTCCGTTACCTGCCGGTCAAAAAGCACGTCGCCTACCTGCTGCTCGGCTTTGTAGTCGCCGCCCTGTTTGGTACGGCCTTCACGAGCATCATGAACCTCAACGCCAACATCGTCGCTGTGAACGGTGCGCTTGGTAAGGGCGCCGTGGATATGGTCGGTATGTTCAATAACATGTCGATGCTGGCGATCGCTATTATTGGCTTTGCTCTGTCTTTGCTGTACTACAAGAACAACCAGCGTCCCGTCGCTGCTGCTGGCGCTGCGGAGGGAGACGACGATGAGCTCTAATGAGAAACTCGCCAATGGCACCACTGGCTACAAGATTACCAAGGACGACCTTGCGCAGATCAACCGTCGTAACCTGCTTGGTTTCCAGGATGGTTGGAACTACGAGCGCATGCAACACTCTGGTTATCTCTGGATTATCCTGCCCACGCTGCGCAAGCTGTACGGTGACGGCACGCCGGAGCTAAAAGAAGCCTGCCGCGCCCAGTGCGCACCGTTCTTCAACACCTCAAACTTCCTCAACACGATCATCACCGGTATCGATTTGGCGATTGAGGAAGAGGAGGGCATTGAGGGCCTCGAGGCTGTTGCCGGTCTCAAGACTGGTCTCATGGGACCGCTGGCTTCCATCGGCGATTCCATCTTCGGTTCGCTGCTCCCGACCATTTTTGGCGCCCTGGCTGCCAATATGGCCATGAACGGCAACCCCTTGGGTATCTTCATCTGGGTCGCCGTTAACATCCTTGTTGACTGGTTCCGCTGCAAGCAGACCCACATGGCCTATGAGCAGGGTATGAAGCTCGTCACCACCATGAGCGACCGCCTGAACGCGTTGACCGACGCGGCCTCCGTAATGGGTGTCTTTATGGTCGGTGCCCTGGTCGCAACCAATGTCGGTATCGTCATTGCAGCGAAGCCTGTTATCGGTGGCGTTACCGTTGACTTGCAGAATATCTGCAATATGATTTGCCCCAAGCTGGTTCCTGCCGCGCTCGTCGGCTTCGTATACTGGCTCCTTGGTAAGAAGGGCATGACCTCGACGAAGGCTATCTTTATCGTCTTGGTTCTGTCCATTGCCTTGGGTGCATTCGGTATCATTTGCAAGGGCTAAGTACCCCATATTGTCGCGACATTTGATCCTCAATTAAGATGTGGCGCACACCTCCAAGGCGACTTTATCGCCATATCCCCTGGAGTGTGCGCCTCTTTTGTTTTGTCGGACACCGCTGTTCATAGGCGGTTATGCAGTCATCGTGTTCGATTAATTCATTAAGGCTGCCTTGAAGGGAATATAGTGCAATGCCATTTTGGATTGTCCTGTTCATTTGTGTTGTCGTGGCTTATTTCGCTGTGACCGAAGGAGCGAAAAAATACTTCGATATGAAATTGCAGGTATTGTTTAACTTGGGCTTATACCAAGATTGCATAGACCTGCTCGATCGCAAACTTGCGCGTATAGTAATGTCTACGTATAAGCAGTATTACCTGCGTTTCACGATCTACGAAGCTGCTGATATGGACGCATATGCAGATCGAATGCTTGACCACTTGCTGGAGATGTCGTGCAGCGATAAGCAACGTCGACAGCTTGCGGTTCGCGCCTTTAATTTCTATATCAAGACGGGTGACCGCAAGCGGGCGGCGTCCATGTTGGAAGAGATGCGTCCCGTCGTGTCGAAGGGTATTTTGGCGGACAGTCAATTGACCTACGACATAGTCTTTCGCCGTCGGCATGATAAGATCGATGAGATGGAAGCCATGCTAGATACGAACGACCTTGGGTTACGCGGAAAGCTCTATCTGCTGCTCTCATATCAATATGAGAGTAGCGGGAACAAGAGCGAAGCACGTAGATATCGCAACCTTGAAAAGCAGCTTAGAGACGCTCACAGACCTCCCACGATAAAACAAAATACTCACTAAACTTTAATGATGCAGTGGTCGTAAGAGCCCTTTTGAGGGGTTCTATGGCTAGAGAAAGCGAACGGTAGAAAGGTAGATAGAATGATTGGATTTGTACTAACTGGTCACGGTCAGTTTGCACCTGGTTTGAAAAGCGCTGTGGATATGGTCGCCGGCGAACAGCCTAATTTTGAGGTAGTTCCTTTTGCGGGCTCGGAGGCGGTTACTTTTGGTGATGATTTGCGAACCTGCATTGCCAAGATGCGTCAAGCTTGTGATGGCGTATTGGTGTTTGTTGATTTGCTTGGCGGTACTCCGTTCAATCAAGCTATCCCAATGACGACTGAGCTCGATAACGTGACCGTTGTCACCGGAACAAATCTACCTATGTTGGTGGAGCTCGTTATGACGCGTGCGTTTGGAGACCCAACGCTTGATGAACTTGCCGAACGCGCACGGGTCGTTGGTCGTGAGGGAGTCGATCTCAAGAAACTCGAGAGTGCTGACATTGACGAAGACGATGAGATGTAGTGTCGCTATTAGCCCATTTATTGGACATGTTGGTGCGTTACCTGAAGGCTGAAGTATTGGTCAATTGCTCATTACGTGGAGAATATCATGACGTGCACGAGGCACAGACAACCGCTATATGACCAGCTCGTAGATATTCTGATCGAAAAAATTGATCATGAATATCAGCCAGGTGATTTGATTCCGTCCGAACGTGAGCTTGCCGAACGTTTCGGGCTTTCGCGGTCGACTGTCCGGCTTGCAATTCAGGAACTTGAGTATCTTGGTCGGATTGTGCGAAAACAAGGTCGCGGTACGTTTGTTGCCGATCGACTAGCTCATGCAACAAATCTTACCCAATCGTACAGTTTTACTGAACAGATGAAAGCGATGGGCCGGCTGCCAGAAACAACCATCTTAGAGTTCTGTGAAATGGAAGCAGATAAAATGCTCTCGATGCAAATGGGGATTCATTTGGGTGAAAAGATATTAAAACTCAAACGTTTACGAATGGCAGATGGTATACCTATGATGGTTGAGCGTAGCTATCTTCCAGCAAGGCTCTTTATTTCACTCAAGCGTCCTCTACTCGAACAAAAGCCCCTTTACGATGTCATTGAGCAGGATTATCAGCAGAAAATTCGAGTAGCGGATGAGGAGTTCTCTGCGGGTATAGCACGTCCATATGACGCTCGGCTTCTAGGTATTAGTGAGGGTGCGCCAGTTCTGGACATAGTCCGAACTACTCACAACACCCAAAATGATGTTGTCGAGTTCACGCTTTCGGTGGCTCGCGCGGACAAGTTCAAGTACAGAATCTCTCACTATCGAGATACTGTGTGATCGGATACGAGTGCTAACGAAAGAAAAACAGTCTATGACTACTACTCGATTTGACTTTTCAGGTTGAGTCTTTGTATATCAGAAAATTTAGTAAAGAAAGAGGTATTAGAAATGTTCGAGAAGAGTGTCGAGGAGCTCACCGAGCTCGGCGCCCAGATCACCACGGCCGAGATTGCTCAGCAGCCCGAGCTTTGGCGTGATACGCTCAACATCTATCGCGAGAACAAGGAGGCCATCGAGGCCTTCCTGGCCGAGGCTCGCGCTATGGGTGAGGGTCGTCTGTCCGTTGTCTTCACCGGTGCCGGTACGTCCGACTACGTTGGCGATACCTGCGCCCCGTACCTGCGTCACGCTGGCAACACTGATCTCTACGACTTTAAGCCCATCGCCACGACCGACATCGTGAGCGCCCCGCGCGACTTCCTGCGCGCCGAGGATCCCACGCTCGTGGTTTCCTTTGCCCGCTCTGGCAACAGCCCCGAGAGCCTTGCCGCCGTTGCCGTTGCCAAGGAGCTCGTCCACAACGTCAAGTTCCTCAACATCACCTGCGCTCCCGAGGGCAAGCTCGCCGTCGAGTCTGCCGATGATCCCAACGCGCTGACGCTGCTTATTCCGCGCGCCAACGACAAGGGCTTCGCCATGACCGGTTCTTATTCCTGCATGACCCTGCTCTCCACCCTTATTTTCGACACTGCCTCTGACGAGCAGAAGGCCGAGTGGGTCGAGACCATCGCCAAGATGGGCGAGGAGGTTATCGCTCGCGAGTCCGAGGTCGCCGATTACCTGGCTGGCGACTTCAACCGCGTGACCTACCTGGGTTCTGGCTCCTTCGGTGGTCTTGCCCAGGAGAGCCAGCTCAAGATCCTCGAGCTCGCTCACGGTCTGGTCGCTACTTCCTACGACACCTCTATGGGTTATCGTCACGGACCCAAGTCCTTCGTCGACGATAAGACGCTCGTCTTCGTGTTCGTCAATAACGACGCCTATACCCGTCAGTACGATATCGACATCCTCAACGAGATCGGCGGCGACGAGATCGCTCAGCACACCGTCGCCGTTCAGCAGGAAGGTGCTACCGTCTATGAGGGTGAGTCCTTCACCTTTAAGGGCTACGAAGCGCTTCCCGAGGGCTACCTCGCTCTGCCGTTCGTGATGTTTGCCCAGGCCATCAGCCTGCTCAACTCCGTGCGCGTGGGCAACACGCCCGATACGCCGAGCCCCACCGGCACGGTCAACCGCGTGGTCAAGGGCGTGACGATTCACCCCTTCACCGCTTAATCGCGTCCCTCTGTAAGGGCGCCCGTCCGCTCATAACGGCGGGCGGGCGCTTTTTGTTTTACCTGAGCTGGGTATAGCATCACCACAGTCAACTGCTTTAAAGCGAGGAGTGCATATGAGCACGTACGCAATTAAGGCTGACAAGTTCTTCTTGCCGGCAGGTCCGCAACTGGGCGGCTATCTTATGGTCGAGGATGGCGTCTTTGGCGCCTGGCAGGCCGACGAGCCCTCTTGCGAGATTAAGGACTACACGGGGTCGTGGATCGCACCGGGTATGGTCGATACTCACATCCATGGCTTCTACAACCACTCGACTACCGATAATGATCCCGAGGGCATCGATATCAGCTCGACCGAGCTCGCCCGTCGCGGTACCACCAGCTGGCTGCCCACGACGTTCACCGATGGCGTCGAGCAGATCAAGGACGCCTGCGCCGCCATCGCTCAGGCGGACGAGGGTCGCGGCCCCGACTTCTGCGGTGCTCGCATTCAGGGCATCTACCTGGAGGGCCCCTTCTTTACCATGAAGCACGTGGGCGCGCAGAACCCCGCTTATCTTATCGATCCCTCCGAGGAGATCTTTGATCAGTGGCAGGAGGCTGCGGGTGGTCGCATCGTCAAGAGCGCCATGGCGGCCGAGCGCGACGGTGCCGCTGCTTATGCGGCTGCTCTGAACGCCAAGGGTGTGGTGACCAGCATCGGTCACTCCGACGCCACCTACGATGAGTGCATCGCTGCCATCAACGCCGGTGCCAGCTGCTTTACGCATACCTATAACGGCCAGCGCGGGCTGCATCACCGTGAGCCCGGTGTCGTGGGCGCTGCCATGTCCACGCCCGAGACCTACGCCGAGATCATCTGTGACGGCAAGCACGTTAACCCTGCTGCCATCAAGGCGCTGCTGCAGGCCAAGGGCTGGCAGCACACGGTGCTCATTACCGACTGCCTGGGTTGCGGCGGCATGCCCGAGGGCAGCTACACCAGTGGTGGCATGGACGTCATCATGAAGGACAACCTGTGCTGGCTCGCCGACGGCAAGAGCATTGCCGGCTCGGTGCTCACGCTTGCCCAGGGCGTCAAGAACATCGTCGACTGGGGCATCGCCAGCGCCGATATCGCCATTCGCATGGCAACCGAGGTGCCGGCTCGCTCTGCGCACATCGAGGATAAGTGCGGCAGCATCATGCCGGGTCGCGACGCCGACTTTGTCGTGTTCGACCATGAGCTCACCCTCGTCGAGACGTATGTTGGCGGTCAGAGCGTCGGCAACGCCTTTACCGAGTAACGATAGAAAAAACGGCGGGCCCGAATCTGCTCGGACCCGCCGTATGGGTTAAACGCTCAAAAGTACCTTCACAATTACAGCTTGTTAGCGATCTTCTTTGCCGTGCGCTTGACGCCGGCCACAAGACCTCCCGCAGGATGCTCCTTTTCGTAGGCTAGACGCTTCTCGCGCTTGGCGTACTCTTCGACGATGATGTCGCCATACTCGTCTTCGATCTTGTCGAAGAAGTCGATGGCGCCCTTAATTTCCTCAGCGGTCGGGTGCCCCTTTTGGACACCGCCGGTGAGTTTAAACGGCCCCACGTATCAAAGCCGGGGCAGCCGTAGACGCCCATAAAGATGGCCTGCCTCATGCGGCAGATACCATCGATATCCTTGCTGTACCACTTGTTTTTGCCACCGTAGGTCATAAGGCCAAACACCTTGTCCTGCGGCTGTAGCACGTTCGTGAGCACGCGTGCCATATCCTTGTCGATCTCGGAGTAATAAATGCCCGTGGCGACGCCGATCAGATGGTATTCGTGCAGGTCGGGGTACTCGTTTTTACCAAGCGCCTTGACGTTGAGGGTATCGATTTCGGGGTGCGCCTCGACAATGGCGTCCACGAGCTTTTTCGTATTGCCGTGATGGCGCGAGGCGTAGAGGATGATGGTTCGAATAAGAAGGCCTTTCAGCTGTAATTGCTTCAATGTCTGTATGGTACTCCGTTGCATGGCTGGGATACCGGACGCATCGATGAACGTGCGAGTTTGTCCTTTGGTCAGGGCCGAGACAGGTACTTGCGAGCAAAAGCAGTTGTTCGAAAGGATGGGCAATGGAATACGCTCTCTCCAACGATTCGATTTCTATTAAGGTGTCCACGGCCGGCGGCTCGTTTACCTCGATTGAGGCCGACGGTCGCGAGTATTTGTGGCAGGGCGATCCCGCCGTGTGGTCCGGCCAGGCGCCGATTTGCTTCCCGATTTGCGGAGGCTTGCGTGACAACAACGCCATGACGTTTGCCGGGCATCATGTAAAGCTTGCTCGCCACGGGTTTGCGCGCAAGCAAGAGTGGAAGCTGCTGAGCCAGAGCGAGAACGAGCTGGCGATGTGCCTGGCTTCGGAGGATAACGCCGCGCTGCTGAGCGATTATCCGTACCCGTTTAAGCTTGTCGCTCGTTATACGCTTGAGGGGGATGCCGTTCGCGTCTCCTATGAGGTGACCAACGAGGGAACCGAGGACATGCCGTTCTTTATCGGCGGTCATCCCGGCTTTAGGTGTCCGCTCGATGAGGGCGAGGCCTATACGGACTACGAGTTGCGCTTTGAGAAGGACGAGGCTGCGGAACTTTGCACTGCCGTCCCCTCGACTGGCTTGATTGACGTGACCAATCGCTCCAAGAACCCCATGGTGGGAAAGACACTGCCTCTGTCGCATGAGCTCTTCGATTTTGCGGAGACCATCTTTGACGTGCTCGAGAGCCGTCAGGTCACGCTTTCCAAAAAGGGCGAGGACAAGGGCGTCCACCTGAGCTTTGAGGGCTTCCCATATCTCATTGTGTGGAGCAAGCCCGAGGGCGATTTTGTGGCGGTTGAGCCTTGGGGCGGCCTTTCGACCTGCTCCGATGAGGACGACGTGCTTGAGCATAAGCGCGGCTGCCTTGTCGCCAAGCCCAAGGAGACCGTCGTTCGCTCGTTCACGATTGAGATTCTGTAATTCCGTTTTGTCGACTCGTATCGCGAGGCACAAGGAGCCTGCGAGATAAGGAGCTAAAAATGATCCTCACCGTTACGATGAACCCGTCTGTCGATACGCGCTATCAGCTCGATGAGCTCGTTATCGACGACGTCAACCGTGTGACGCCCGAAAAGACCGCTGGCGGCAAGGGCCTCAACGTGGCCCGTGTGCTGGGTCAGCTGGGCGACGACGTTGTGGCGACCGGTCTGCTCGGTGGCCACATGGGCGCCTACATGGCTGAGCTCATGGACGCCAACGGTATTAACAACGACTTTGTGCCCATCAAGGGCGAGACTCGCATTTGCCTCAACATCCTCCACGCCGGCAACCAGACTGAGCTGCTCGAGAGCGGCCCGACGATTGCCCCCGAGGAGCTCGATGCCTTTACCGCCAAGTTCGCCGAGCTTGCGAGCAAGGCCGATGTCGTTACCATCTCGGGTTCGCTGCCCTGCGGCGTCGAGGCGGACTACTACGCCAAGATCACGGGCATTGCAGAGAACGCCGGCGCCAAGGTGCTGCTCGATACCTCGGGCGCCTCGCTCGAGGCTGCGCTCAAGTCCGAGGTCAAGCCTGAGCTGGTTAAGCCTAACCTGACTGAAATTAACGGCCTTCTGGGCACGAGCTTTACCACCGACGATGTGGACGAGCTCCGTTCCGCGCTCGCCTCTGACGCCCGCTTCTCCGATATCCCCTGGGTCGTCGTATCCATGGGCGCTGCCGGCTCCGTTGGTTTCCATAACGGCCGTGCGTTCCGCGCCAAGACCCCCGATATCCCCGCCGTTAACGCTACGGGCTCTGGCGATTCGACCATTGCCGGCTTCGCACATGCGATTGCTGCCGGAGCCGACGACGAGACGGTGCTGCGTACCGCCAACACCTGCGGCAAGCTCAATGCCATGGATCCCATGACTGGCCACTTGGTTATGGATCGTTGGGACGAGGTTTACAACGGCGTTGTCGTGACCGAGCTGTAGGAGCTTGTGCTGCGGTCCCGGCATCGGTTGCTAGCTCATGTCGACGATAAATGTGGCAGCATTATGCCCGGTCGCGACGTCGACTTTGTCGTGTTCAATCCCGACCTTACCCTGGTCGAGACGTATGTGGGTGGCAACAGCGTCGGTAACGCGTTTACCGAGTAGCCGCCAAAGAAACGATCCGAGAGGGGATTTAGATGATTTACGGTGCATTGGGCGATATCGAGGAGTACCGCGGAATGCTCAAGGGCCTCGACGTGCTGATCGATTGGCTCGAGGAGAACGACCCGGCGCAGCTCGAGGTCGGCAGCCATCCGATTCTGGGCGACAAGGTCTTTGCGAACGTCATGGCCCCCACGACGCGTCCGGAGGCCGAGGCTCACTATGAGACGCATCAGCGCTATCACGACCTGCAGATCGACGTCGAGGGTCGCGAGGCCTTTAAGGTCGCCACGGGCAGCTTGACGCTGGTCCAGGAGTTTGACGAGAAGGACGACTACGATCTGGTCGATTCCGACGCCTCGATCGCCGGCGATCTTGCCGACGACAAGTTCGCGCTGTTCGTTGCCGGCGAGCCTCACATGCCCACGCTCGAGTTCCCGGGCGATGGGGCGCAGCCGGTCAAGAAGATCTGCTTTAAGCTGCTTGCAGATGCTTACTGGGAGGAGTAGCGAGCTGCTCGGCTGAGCTGTCCGTGTTACGAGCGTTATCCCTTGGGGGAGCGCGCTTGGGCCCCGCTGATCGCGGTTCCTTTTGGGATTGCGGTTGGCGGGGCTTGTTGTTGAGTGGGGAGTTGCCGGCGGCGTTGTGCTTGGGCTGGCGGATGTTCACCAGAAATCGGCAACAAAAAAGCCGCCCGAAGGCGGCTGTCTTGTGCAATGGAGCCAGCGACCGGGCTCGAACCGGTGACCCCCGCTTTACGAGAGCGGTGCTCTACCAACTGAGCTACGCTGGCGGCCATGTGGTGACGCAACTGAGGCGTCAACGGCTGTCTATGATACGGGACATCGCAAATCCGCGCAAGTGTTCTGACGGCTTTTCTCACTTTAAATGCACTAATATTGGAGACGTGATATCTTGCTCTTACGGGTCTCAAACAGAATGGGGCTGCCATGGCTCAACCCAGGATCCTTCTTACACGTATCGATGACCGGTTTATTTACGGGCAAGACGTTGAACTGTGGAACGAGGTTGTGGGTTCCAACCTCGTCCTGATCGTCAACGACGAGATTGCGGCTGATTCGGGTCAATGGGCACCCATGAGAGTGGCGGCGCCAGAAGGCGTTTGGACACGGTTTTTCTCGGTGCAAAGGACCGTCGACATCATTCATACCGCAACGCCGCGCCAGTTGATTATGATTATGGTGGCCTCACCCGCCGATGCGCTCGCGCTGGTTAAGGGCGGTGTGCCAATAACCAAGATCAGCATTGGCCATATGCAGGCAGGGGAGGGCAAACGCTCTGCAACGCCTGCCGTTGCCGTAGACGATATGGACATCGCCGCCTTCAAAGAGCTGCAAGAACTCGGCATAGAGCTAGAAATCCGCTATCTCCCCAGCTCCAATCCCGACCCCATCCAACTAGTCATTTAAGAACGTCCCAATGACTAGGTAGCAAAGCGCCCGTCGGCGGTGGTGCCGGCGGGCGTTGCTGTGCAATATGTCGCGTTGTGGGCCTAGTGCCTCATAAAGTGGTATTCGATCACATTGCTGTATGGGTGACCCGGGCCCACAATGCCCTGCGGGAACAGCGGCTGGTGCGGCGTGTCGGGGTACATCTCTGCCTCGAGGGCAAAGCCGGCGCCCCAGCTATAGTTGGCATCGTCCTTGGCGTGCTCGTCGCCCAGCCAATTGCCAGTGTAGAGCTGCACGCCCGGGGCGGTGGTGTAGTAGTCCAGCTCGCGGCCGGTCCACATCTCCTCGACATGCAGGGCGCGACGCAGGTTGCGGCCGTACTGATAGCCATCGATGCACAGGCAGTGGTCGTAGCCGCGTGCCTGCTTAATCTGCGGGTCGTCGGCTTCCATGCCGGGCGCGACGGGGCGCAGCTCACGGAAATCAAACGGCGTGCCCTCAACCGGAGCGATCTCGCCGGTGGGGATGTTCTGCTCGTTGATGGGCAGGTAGTTGGCAGCGTTGGCAACAAAGAAGTGCTCGCAGTCCATGCCGGCGTTATGGCCGGCAAGGTTAAAGTACGTGTGGTTGGTCATGGACACGTAGGTGGCGCGGTCGCTCTCGCAGCCATACTCGATGCGAAAGACGCCGGTGCGTGTAACGGTAAACACGGCCGTAAAGGTTCGGTTGCCGGGCAGGCCAAGCTCGCCATCCTTAAGCGAGGTGGTCATGCGCACGGCATTGTGGGCCTCGTCGAGTTCAACATCCCATACGCGCTTGTGCAGACCATGCTCAAGATCGCTGTGCAGGTTGTTGACGCCCTCGTTGGCGGGCATATGCCAGTCCGTGCCGTCGATGGTGATCGTGGCGCCCGCGGTGCGGTTGGCCACGGGGCCGATGGTCGCGCCAAAGCAAGCGGGGTTGTCAAAGTAATCCTCGAGCTTATCGAAGCCCAGCACCACATCGCGCACGTTGCCGGGGATGTCGGGCACGTCGATGCCCAACACGGTGGCGCCATAGTCCATAATGCGAACGCAGATCTCGGGCCCGTTGAGGGTGTAACGATGAACGGGGGTACCGCACGGCGCGGTGCCGAAAAGCTCGGAAGTGATCATTTGGTTCCTAACATCGAGATATTTCGGACAAACTGTAGCGCGAACAGGCGAGATTATCACTACACCCCACTAAAGCAGGGGGTATTTTTCTCAAAAAAGTGATGATTGGAGCTGTGCGGGCGTTCATTTCTGACGCGCGCGAGTCTGATACAATTTGTTCGTTATTGTTTGAATTGACGTGAGCGTGGAACAGCGAGGACTCATCGTGATTAAAGCGGAGCGACAGGATAAGGTTCGGCAGCTGCTCGAGGAACAGGGAACGGTCTCGGTCAAGGAGATTTCGGATGCGTTAGGTGTCTCGGATATGACGATCCGCCGTGACCTTGAGGAGCTTGCGAGCCTGGGCGAGATCGAGCGCGTGCACGGCGGAGCCCGCAGTGCGCAGGTCCGTCCACACGCTATGCTGCGCCATGAGTATTCGCACAGCGAAAAGCGCACGAAGCATGCCGAGGAAAAGTTGCAGATTGCGCGCCGTTCTGTGGAACTTATCGAGGAAGGCTCGACCATCTTTTTGGGCACGGGCACCACGGTTGAGCAGATGGCCTCGATGCTGCCGGCGTTTCGCCTGCGCATTGTGACCAATTCGCTTTCGGTGTTTAACCTGCTCGAGGCGCGCGAAGACTGCGACCTGTGCCTGGTGGGCGGCATGTACCGTCGCCGCACCGCCGCTTTTGTGGGACCAACGGCCGAGGATACCCTGCGTGCGCTGGGCATCGACGCGGCGTTTATCGGTGCCAACGGCATTCTGGACGGCGACGTGTCTACATCCAATATGGAAGAGGGCCGCATCCAGCAGCTCGCCTTTAGCAAGGCCGACTCGCGCTATCTGATCGCCGACTCCAGCAAGATCGGCAAGCGCGACTTCTACACCTTCTGCCGCCTGGACAATTTGGACGCCGTGGTGTGCGAGCCGGGTATTACCGCCGAAGATCGTGCCGCCATCGAGGAGCACACGCAGGTTATTTGCTAACTAGCGCAGTAGACGATACTTCTGCCCCTGCCGGCGCAGGGGTTATCGCTTCACGTTGACGCGCAGAATGACACATAAAAGTTAAAACGCCATTTTGCGCGTCAAAAAATATGACATGTAAAACTTTGCGCGTCATTTTACGTGTCAACGAGATGCGATTTGACGCGCAAATAGGAATTCGCGGGCGCTCGGAAGATCGATGGAGTTCGTGAACCTGCAACTTGGTTGGGTAGCGTACGAAGTCCTCCAGCGGGACCGGATATAGTTTCGGTATCATTTCGGTATCAAATGATACCGAAAGTATGTTCGTGATACCGAAAACTAGAAACCATGGTTCATAACTGCTTGGAAAGTTCGGATTTGACTATCTTATTGTCTTGATCTGTAACAGGTAGACGGTCGAAAGTGGGCTACGTGTTACAGATTTAGATATTTCTGCTCGGGCGTTCTGTTTGTCTCGATTTGTAACAGCTGGGGCCGAAATACTCGGCTAGATGTTACAGATCGAGATAAACGGCCCGCACGGGCTCACCAAAAACAAAAAGGCCGCATGCGAACCCGTGGAGGGATTCGCATGCGGCCGACAGGGGATACGCGGCTGAAGTTAGGCCATGAGCAGGCCGGTCTCCGCGACGTTCTTGTACCAGTACGCGCTCGCCTTGGGATAGCGCTTCTGGGTCTCAAAGTCGATGTAGAACAGGCCATAGCGCTTGTTATAGCCGTTGGTCCAGGAGAACTGATCCTGCAGCGACCACACAAAGTAGCCGTCGACGTTCACGCCGCCGTCGATTGCCTTGAGGATCCACGCGAGATGCTGACGCATGTAGTCGATGCGAGGGGCGTCGTCGATAAAGCCGTCCTCAAAGTCGTCCTTATAGCCCATGCCGTTCTCAGTGATGTAGATCTTCTTGTAGTTGGGGTAATCGTTCTTAATGCGGAGCAGCAGGTCGTACAGGCCCTCGGGATAGATGATCCAGTCCCAATCGGTGGTGGGTACGCCTTCGCGCACGCATGACTCGCCCACGCCCTTGAGGAACCAGCGAGAGGAGCCCTTGTCGCCGGTGCCATTGTGGTTGATGTCGTTTTCGCCCTCGGCGGCACGCAGGAACTGGCACTTGTAGGTGTTGACGCCCAGGCAATCGTTGTAGGGGAGCGCGGCGGTCAGTGCGGCGATGTCCTCGTTGCGGACGTCGAGCTCGCCGCCGGCGATATGGGCCAGCTTGGTCGCAGCCTCCATGGTATCGGCTGCATAGTGGCCGCGGAAGGTGGCGTCGAGTACCCAGCGGTTGTTGATGACGTCGGCCATGCGAGCTGCCTCGCAGTCGGCGGCGTTGTTGGGGTCGAGGGGATATTTGGGCTCCAGGTTCTGGACAATGCCGATCTCGCCCTCAAAGCCGCCCTCATGGAAAGCGACGACAGCCTTGGCGTGGGCCACCATCATGTTGTGCATGAGCTGGAAGGCCTTGTCCAGGCGGTACTTCTCGCCGTGCGGCCAGTTGCCGACGATAAAGCTGCCCTCGGCGGTCGCGGGAATCTCGTTAAAGGTGAACCAGTGCTTGACTTCGGTGAACTCGGCAAAGCAGAACTTGGCGTACTCGACAAAGGCGTCGATGGTCGTGCGCGTCAGGAAGCCCTCGCCGCCGTCCTGGTAGAAGGCCTCGGGCGTATCGAAGTGATCGAGCGTGACATAGGGGATAACGCCAGCTTTGTTGCAGGCGGCGAAAAGCTCGTGATAGAAAGCGACGCCCTCGGGGTTAATCTCACCGGTGCCGTTGGGGAAGATACGGCTCCAAGCGATGGAGACGCGAATACCGTTGATGCCGAAGCGCTGGCACAAGTCGATATCGACCGGGTACTTGTTGTAGAAATCGCTTGCGGGATCGGGGGAGAAGCGACCCTGAGCTGCCAGGAAATCGTCCCAGGGCACTTTGCCCTTGCCGTGCGTACGGGTCTCGCCCTCAACCTGGTAAGCGGCGGTGGCGCCGCCAAACACAAAGCCGTCGGGGAACTGCATGGGGTTGGTCATGAGTCATCCTTTCTGTGGGATAGGAATAGGGAGAGGTGCCCGAACTGGGGATTCGGGCATCAACAGAGGGAGGAGCTAGTCGAGGTTCTCGCGGAGCCACTTGATGGCGCCAGCGGGGTCGCGGGTAAGGTCGATATATTCCTTACCGCGGGGAGCGAGCAGCTTAATGCCCAGGCGATCGGTGTCGGCCTTCATGTCGTTGTAGTAGCTACGAACCTGCGGGGCGAGCACGATGACGTCGTACTGATCCATGATGGCAGTGTGCTGGCCATAGGCGCCTGCGGAGGAAGCGATGTTCTCTCCGGTCTGTGCGGCACCTTCCTTGATGGCGTTGGCGAGCATGGCAGAGGTGCCGGCGCCGGCGCACAGGACGAGGACCTTCAGGCCATCGACATCCTTCTTGGCGGATGCATCGGCAGCGGGCTCGGGCTGATCGGCGACAGGCTTGCTGTCGGCGGCGGCAGCGGTCGTCTCGACGGAAGCGGTAGCCTGCTCGACAGCGGGCGCAGGGGCGTTGGCGGCGATGGCGGCGGCACCATCGGACTCGAGACCCAGCTCGGCGGCGCGCTCGGCCTCCTGGTCGCAGAGCAGCTTATCGTATGCCTTCAAGAACGGAAGGTAGATGATGGCGTCCAGCAAGATGATAATCGCGACAAATACCAGGGCGATAAGCTGGAAGTTCGTGGTGATGAAGATGCCGATGGGGGCAGGGGTAGCCCAAGGCACCACGAAGGAGAAGCCGTTCATGCCCACGTTATCGATAAAGAACTTGGCAACACTCACGTTGACGCAACCGGCGGCAACAAAGGGGACGAGCATGTAGGGGTTAAGGATCATCGGCGCGCCAAAGAGCAGCGGCTCGTTGACAGCAAAGGCAACAGGAACAATCGAGGCCTTACCGACGGCCTTGAGCTGCTTGGACTTCATAAAGAGAATCAGCAGAAGCGGCACGATGAACGTGGCGCCGGTGCCGCCGAACTCACCCACGAGCGACATGTTAAAGGTGAGGGAGTGGGCGGGGTGACCACCGGCCAGCAGAACCTGCAGGTTCTCGGCCTGATTGGCAAGACGGATGGGGTCGATGCCCGGCTGGACGATCGAGGGGCCGTGGACGCCGATGAACCAGAAGAACGCGGTGGCTGCCTGGATAAGGATAAGGCCAGGATAGGTTTCTGCAGCGGTAAAGAGCGGGGAGAGCAGTTTGATAAGCAGCTCGGAGAACGGAACGCCCATGAGGTTGCGCACGACGACATCGATGATGCCGCAGATGATGACGGCGCCGCCAAAGGGAATAATGTCGCGGAAGTTCTGAGCGATGGCGCCTGGGACCTCCTTGGGCAGCTTAATGGTCAGATCGCGCGAGACGCAGAACTTATAGACCCAAACGGTAATGAACGCGGCGATATAGGCCGAGAACAGACCGCGCGTACCCATGCTGGTGCAATCGAAGACCGAAAGTTCGGAGCCGTTGAACTTGGTGGTGAACTGCGTAACAGCGAGCAAAAGCATGCTGCACTGGGCGGCAACCATGGTGGAGCCGTCGTTGAGCACTTTGCCGGCAGGCATGCGACGGTTCATGGAAGCCGTAAAGTTCTTGGCAGTGGTGCCGGCAACCATGATGCCCATGACGCCCATGGTGAAGTTGTACAGCTTGTTGCACCAGTCGATGAGCGGCTGGGGCAGCGTGATGCCAACTACGCCAGGAAGGGTGGCAATCAGTAGGAAGATCGAAGAAGTGAGGACGATGGGCATGCACCCAAGGAATCCGTCCTTAATGGCCTGGAGGTAGATGTTCCTCGAGATTTTCTCAAAGAACGGTTGATGCTTTTCGAGCATCTTTACGATGGCGTCCATAGAGCTCCTTTGCTGTTCGATGCGCGATGCATGTGGATGGAACTGGTCGTCGATGGATGGTCAGGACTGCCCGGAAACCTTCCTGCTTAAGGAAGGCATTGCGAAATGACAACGTTGTCATTTCGTTAATGACAATGTAAGACATTTTTGGAAGAGCAACAAGGATATACGGGTGAGCGGTCGATATTGTCCGGTAAACGGTTGATTTGTCAGTCGGGCAGGTAGTGTATGCTAGAACGCAAAAAAACAAGCGATGCAAAACCGACTGGAGAAGTAGTGGCAACGATGGATAAGAAAAGTGTCTCAATGAATGATGTGGCAGTTGCCGCCGGCGTTTCTCTCAAGACGGTGTCGCGTGTGATCAACGAGCCCGATAGCGTGCGAGAGTCGACACGCGATAAGGTCCATTCGGCCATGGAGGCGCTCGGGTTTCGAGCCAACTTTGCCGCGCGTTCGCTCAAGTTGGGCCGTTACGGGTGTATCGGCGTGGTGCTGTTCCACTTGTCAGGCGGTGCCGTGGACATGATTGACGGTATCGCCGATGCCGCCGAAGAACGCGGCTTTGCGCTCACGATGATCAAAAAGCGGGCGGGGGAGAAGATGACCCTTGCCGAAGCGGCGCGTAGGATGTCGCAGCTTCCCGTCGACGGCATGATCTTCAATCTGCGCCAGATGGTCGATGACTTTGATACCTTTGAGGCGCCGAAAGACCTCAAGACGGTGATTATCACGCCGATGGAGCATCCTGCCTGCTCTACCGTTAGTGACGATCAAGAGGGTGGTGCGCGCATGGCGTGCGAGTACTTCTTAAATCGTGGGCACAAGAACGTATACTTCGTCTCTGGTAAGAAAAAGGCGCTGTCGAGCCAGTGTCGTATGAAAGGTTGGCGTGCGGCACTCGAGACGCGTGGCATTGAGCCGCCCGAGCCTCTGCAAGGCGATTGGAATGCGGATAGTGGCTATGCTGCGGGCCTTGTGCTTGCCGATAAACCCGATTGTACGGCGGTCCTCGCTGCTAACGACTGCATGGCAAACGGCGTGATGATGGCTCTACGTGACAAAGGGCTCAGTGTGCCCGACGACGTGTCCGTGATCGGCTTCGACGATGAGCTCTACAAGACGATTCCCAACTCGATTCTGACGTCGGTGAAGTTTCGCCACCGCGAGCTGGGCGTCCGTGCGCTTAACGAAGTCGTCGCCGGTCTGGAAGCCCCGAGCTCCAGAAGCCGTACGCTCGTCTCGGGCGTGCTGGTCGAGCGTTCCAGCGTAAAGGACCTGCGGGCGTAGGGTTTTTCGGCCCGTTCGTCTCAATCTGTAACAGTTAGGACCGAAAAACTCAGCTAAATATTACAGATTGAGATATTTCTGCTCGGGCGTTCTGTTTGTCTCGATCTGTAACAGCTAGGATCCAAAAACTCGGCTAGATGTTACAGATTGAGATGAACAGGAGGGCGGGTGCGGTCTAAACAAAATGGCCCGCGCATCACGCATCGATGCATGGGCCATTTTTTGTCTGCGAGCGGCAGGCGGCGTCAGCGTCTTATGCCTTGAGGTTTTCCTCGATCCAGGCGACGGCACCCTTGGGATCCTTAGTGAGGTCGATGTACTGTTTGCCCTTGGGCGACAGCAGCGTGATGCCCAGGCGGTCGGTGTCGGCCTTCATCTCGTTGTAATAGGTGCGAACCTGCGGAGCCAGGACGATGACGTTGTACTGGTCCATGATGGCGTAGTGGCTGCCGTAGGCACCGGCGTTGGCGGTAATGTCGATGCCCAGCTCGTCGGCGCCTTCCTTAAGCGCGTTGGCGAGCAGTGCAGAGGTGCCGGCGCCAGCGCACAGAACCAGAACCCTCAGATCCTTGCCCTTAAGGGCGGACGGAGCTGCGGAGGCCTCGGTGGCAGAAGCGGTCTCGACAACAGGAGCCTCAACGGCGGGGGCGGCAGCGGTCTTGACGGCCTTGGTCTCCTCGGCCTCTTCTTCGGCCAGGGTCTCGGCCTCCTGCTTGCACAGGACGTTGTCGTAGGCCTTGCAGAACGGGTAGTAGATCAAGAAGTCAACGACCAGCAGGACGACAACCAGGACCAGAGAGATCGGCTGGAAGTTGGTGTCGATGAAGGTGCCGATCGGTCCGGGGAGTGCCCACGGCATGGCATAGATAAAGCCGTTCATGCCCAAAAAGTCGATGAAGAACTTACCAATGAGGACGTTGGCCACGGGGGCAAACAGGAACGGGATCAGGAAGTACGGGTTGAGGATGATGGGCGCGGCGAACAGCAGCGGCTCGTTGACGGCGAACATCACGGGTACGACAGAGGCTTTGCCGACGGCCTTGAGCTGCTTGGAGCGCATAAAGAGCAGGAAGATGATCGGGACAATGAACGTGGCGCCGGTGCCGCCGAGTTCGCCGATGTAGTTACCGAAGTTCTCGGTCAGGGCGAGGGCGGGGTGACCGCCGGCCTGCAGCGTGGCGAGGTTGGTGGTGATGTTGCCAAACAGCGCGGCGTTGAGGGCAGGCTTAACGACCGAGGGGCCGTGGATGCCCATGAACCAGAACAGCGGGATCATGAACCAGATGAGGGCGAGGCCGGCGTAGGAATCGGCAGCGGCGAACAGCGGGCTCACCAGCGTGGAGATGACGTTGGCAAACGGGACGGCCAAGCAGGTGCGGCAGATAACGTCGATGACGGCGACAAACAGGATGGAGAAGCTGAAGGCGAAGATGTCGCGGAAGTTCTGGGCGATGGCGCCGGGGACTTCTTTGGGCAGCTTGATGGTGATGTCTCGCTTAATGCAGAAGGCATAGATGTTGACCGTGGCAAATGCGGCGACAAAGGAGCTCAGCAGGCCCTTGGTGCCCATGTTGTCGGTAAAGAACACCGAGACATCGGCGCCGTCGATCTTGGCACTCGTCTGGGTAACGGCCAAGATGAGCATAGCGCACATGGCGGCGACCATGGTGCTCGTGGCGTTGATGGCCTTGCCGGCAGGCATGCGGCGGTTCTTGGAGCCGGTCAGCGCGCTTGCGGTGGTGCCGGCGACCATGATGCCCACGACGCCCATCGTGAAGTTGTAAACCTTGTTGCAGAAGTTCACGACGTCGACGTTCCACCAGTCGGGCAGCGTAAAGCCGCCGACCGTGGCGACAACGGCCGGCAGGGTCGAAATAAGCAGGAAGACAGAAGAAGACAGGATGATGGGCATTGCTGCCAAAAAGCCGTCTTTAATGGCCTGAAGGTAGATGTTCTTAGAGACCTTGTCGAAGTACGGCTGACCTTTCTCCAAGAACTTAACGATCGATTCCATAGTTCACGCTCCTCTTTGCATGAAATCTTAATGGCATGGACGTTGAAAACCTATATGGTCTCCCGCTTGCTAAAAGCCCGGGTGCAGGCGGGGTGAACTGCCTCCCATTTCTTGGACATGAGAAATGGGAGGCTTTCTTTATGCGCGTTGATTTGAGGGTGAAGCATGATGTCGAGACCAGGAAGGCGGCCATAGGGCTCTTCGAGCTCGGACACGGGTATAAATCTGCCGCGATTGCCCTTTCGCTTCCCGCGGAAGCCGTGAGAAGATGGCAGGAGATATACCGCGCATTCGGGAGCGAGGTGCTGCTGCGCATGGACGGAAAGCAGGGCAGGTACACATACGAGCAGAAGGTCGCCGCCGCCTCCGCCGTCGTCGACGGCGGCATGACGAAGACCGAGGCGATGGCGGCGTTCGGCATAATGTCGATGTCGCCGCTCAAGAAGTGGTGCGCGCTATACCGCGAGGGCGGCGCGGAGGCCCTGCGCCCGAGGCCCAAGGGCCGGCCGAGCGGTTCCAGGGCGAGGCCGCGGACCCGCGAGGAGGAGCTCGAGGAGCGGTGCCGTAGGCTCGAGGCCGAGGTGGCCTACCTAAAAAAATTACGCGCCCTGGTCGAGAGGGACGGGCTCTGACCAGGGCGAAGGCCGAAGCGGTCGTGGCCCTGCGCGCCGAGGGGCACGCGCTCGGGCACCTGCTCGCATGCGCCGAGCTCAAGCGGTCGACCTACTACTACGCCCTCGCGCACCCGCCGAGGCCCACGCGCGCCGAGCTCTGGGAGGCGGCCGCCGAGATCTTCTCGCGCACCGCCAACGGCTGCGGGCACCGGCAGATAGCGATGTGCCTCAGGGCGGAAGAGGGGGCCGTGATAGCCGACAAGACCGTGCTCAAGATGATGCGCGAGATGGGGATTCGCTGCGGCATCAGACGCGAGACGGCCTACCACAGGTACAACTCGTACAGGGGCGTCGTCGGCAGAACGTTCGAGAACGTGATCGCGAGGGATTTCGACGCCGGGGCCCCGTGGCGGAAGCTGGGGACGGACGTCACCGAGTTCAAGGTGGCTGGCGGTAAGGCCTACTGGGCCCCGACGCTGGACTTCTGCACCAAGGAGATCGTGGCGAGCGACATATCGACCACGCCCGACATGGCCCAGCAGGCGAGGATGCTCGACGAGCTGCTGTCCAAGATCCCCGAGGGCGTCGCCCCGACCATGCACTCGGACCGGGGCTGGCAGTACCAGCACGCCTCGTACACATCCAGGCTCGAGGCCGCCGGCATCGTCCAGAGCATGTCCAGGAAGGCGAACTGCATCGACAATGCCGCCACCGAGCAGCTCTTCGGCCACGTCAAGGACGAGTTCTACAGGGGCCGCGAGTGGAAGACGTTCGAGGATTTCAAACGCGACCTGGAGGAATACATAGTCCACTGGAACACGAGCCGGAGGCAGGTAAGATTGAAGGGCCTGACCCCGGAGGAGTACCGGAATCAGGCCCTTGCGGCCTAGTCGCTATTTAGGGCGTCCAAGATTTGGGGCGCAGTTCAGGGTCGGTCCCAGGGGGAGAGAGGGGAGCGGCTGGGTTTGTATCGCATAGGGCCGCTCCCTTCTCGGGGGAAAGCGAGGCGATGCGCTACTGCGCGTCCGCCATAGTGTCGGCGAGCTCCTTGTACCAGAGTGCCGACTGCTTGATGTAGCGTTTTTGCGTGTCGAAGTCGATGTAGAACAGGCCGTAGCGCTTGTTATAGCCATTGGCCCACGAGAACTGGTCCTGCAGGCTCCAGATAAAGTAGCCCTGGACGTCGACGCCCTCGGCGCGCGCCTGGAGCACCTTCTCCATGTGCTGGTCGACAAAGTCGATGCGCTCGGGATCGGCGACGATGCCGTTTGCGTCGGGCTCGGGGTCCTTGTGGCCCAGGCCGTTTTCGGTGATATAGATGACGGGGAGGTTGGGATAGGTGGCGCTGATGTGCTTGAGCGTGTCGTAGAGGCCTTGCGGGTAGATGAGCCAATCCCAGTCGGTGGTGGGGATACCCGGCATATCGACCTGCTGCCCGACGCCCTTAAACTTAAAGCACGAGGTGCCCTTGTCTCCGGTGCCGTTAAAGCTGTTGGTGGACTCGCCATCGTAGGCGGCGATAAACGCCGACTGATAGTAGTTGAGGCCGAACATATCGTTGCGGGGCGCCGCCTTGGCGAGCTCCTCCATGTCGCTGTCCTCAACCGTAAGTGTGGCGTTGTTGGCACGCAGAATCTCGTTGATGAGTGAGAGGGTGCGCGCGGAGTAGTGACCCAGGAAGGCGCCGTCCATGATGAAGTCGGTGTAGAAGGCGTTGTACAGGTCGGCGGCGTGCTGGTCGGCGGGCGAGTCGGTGGCAGGATATGCCGGCGTCAGGACGTTGACCATGCCAATGCGTCCGCCCAGGTGCTCGGTCTCGTCAAGATCCTTATACAGGTTGACGGCGCGGGCGTGGGCAACGAGCTCGTTGTGCTGGCTCTGGATGCCGCTCGTCACATCAAAGTGATGGTTGGGCGGGAAGTTGCCTTGGATGTATTGGGAGTGCGAGAGGCTGATGAGCTCGTTGATGGTGAACCAATTCTTGACCTCGCGGAACTCGCGGAAGCAGAACTCGGCATAGCGCACATAGGCGTCGACGGTCTTGCGGTTGAGCCAGTCGCCCTGGTTGAACAGGGCGGCGGGGGAGTCAAAGTGATGCAGGGACACATAGGGCTCGACGCCATACTTTTTGCAGCAGGCGAACAGCTCGTGGTAGTGCTTAACGCCCTCGGCGAGGGGTTCGGCATCGTCGCCGTTGGGGAAGATGCGGGTCCAGGCGATGGACACACGAATGGCGTTGAGTCCATGCTCGGCAGAAAGGCGGATATCCTCCTCGTAGCGGTTGTAGAAATCACTGGCCGGGTCGGGCAAAAAGCGACCCTGGGCGACAAGGTAATCGTCCCACATGGTCTTACCCTTGCCTGCCACCTTCGTGGAACCTTCCGTTTGGTACGCGGCGGTTGCGGCGCCCCAAACAAAGCCCTTCGGCAGCTGCTGTACGCGGTTTAGCAAAGACATATGCATACATCCTCTCGTCTCGCTGTTCGATATTGTGCGTTTGCGCTCAGGAGGCTCCCTGGTTAGCGTTCAGCGGTGAAAAAGCCCGATAAACACTATCTTAAAATGATTAGAACCAAAATGAGCACGTGAATATTTGACAATGAGCACGTTAACATCCGGCTGGGATGTATAGAAACAAAACAACTTCAAACAGCTGCGAACGGTTGTATTTGTTCGGTAAGCGGTTTTGATTGACAGAAGTTTTCATGTTGTGGTATATGGCTCGGGTATCATGAGCACGTTATCAATGTATGTACGATGCGCCATGGGCGCGGGGAATAGTTGGGAAGCAGGTTAGCGTGGAAGGCATGGATCAGCAGACAAGGAATGGTCGTTCGGCGAGCGCGGCAGAGGTTGCGGCGCTCGCTGGCGTGAGCCGCCAGACTGTGTCTCGCGTGGTCAACGGTATGCCCAACGTGACGGAAAAGACGCGCAAGCGTGTGCTGGCCGCCATGGAAGAGCTGGGCTTTCGTCCCAGTTTTGCTGGAGCGGCGTTGCGCGGCGGGTCGTATCGTTCTATTGGCCTGTGCATGTACAACATCACACGTGTCGGTAACCTGGCGACGCTCGAGGGTATCATGCAAGCGGCGCGCGAGCATGATTTTGCCGTTACTATGATCGAGATGGGCGGCGACAAGCCCTATGCACTTGCCGATGCCTCGCGCCGCATGGTCGAGCGACCCGTCGACGGCATGATTCTCAACATGAACCGCATGGCTCCCGATTTTGAGGAGTTTGTTCCCCAGCCGGGAGTGCGAACGGTCATCCTGTCCATGTATGCGCATCCGCGCTGCACGACGATCGACTCCGACCAGTATGGTTCGTGCGAGCTGTTGACCAATTATCTGCTGGAACATGGTCACTCGAATATGCGGTTTGTGGCGGGTCCGGAAAACTCGATTTCCTCGCGTTTTCGTGAGGCCGGTTGGCGCGATACGCTGGGTCGTGCTCATGTCGATGCCGCTCCGATGCTGCGTGGCGATTGGAGTGCGGACAGTGGGTACGCCATGGGCGAGCGGATTGCGGCCGAGGTGCTTGCCGGCGGGTCGCAGACGCCGACTGCCGTGCTTGCGGCAAATGACCAGATGGCGCTGGGCGTTATCGCCGCGCTCGAGAACGCGGGCCTGTCCGTGCCCGACGACGTGAGCGTGGTTGGTATCGACGACGCACTCGAGGGACTTGTTCCTCACAATCGGCTGACGACGCTGCGATTTGATTTGCGCGGTGTCGGTAAGCTTGCGTTTGAGGCGGCGATTGGAGAGAGCTCGTCTATCGAGGCGATTCATGTGCCGAGCACGCTGGTCGAACGCTCGACTGTTAGGGACATACGGGGTTAGGTCCTACTCCGTCTGTCTCGATTTGTAACAGGTAGACGGTCAAAAGCGGGCTACGTGTTACAGATTTAGATTCTTCGGAAAGAGCAATCCTGTTCGTCTCAATCTGTAACAGTTAGTACCGAAAAACTCGGCTGGATGTTACAGATCGAGACAAACGGCTTCCGACCTGCACAAAAAGGCCGGGGGCAGGTTGTGTGAGCGGGGCATCTCGCTAGTCGCAAGCCACTAGTCCAGACGACGGGTCTGCGCCACGTGCTTGTACCAGTAGGCGCTCGCCTTGGGCGTGCGCTTTTGGGTCTCAAAGTCTACGTAGAAGAAGCCATAGCGCTTGTTGTAGCCGTTGGTCCAGGAGAACTGATCCTGCAGGCTCCACAGGAAGTAGCCGCCCACGTTGACGCCCACCTCCATGGCCTTAAGCAGCCAGCGCAGGTGCTGCTCGATGTAGTCGATGCGCGGCTGGTCGTCCACAAAACCGTCCTTGTAGGGGTCCTTGTAGCCCATGCCGTTTTCGGTAATGAAAATCTGCTTATAGTTGGGGTAGCGCTGCTTAATGTAGACGAGCAGATCGAACAGGCCCTCGGGATAGATGATCCAGTCCCAGTCGGTGGTGGGGATGCCGGGCTTGTTCACGTGCTCGCCAATGCCCTTGACGCGCCAGCGGCCGGTACCCTTCTCGCCCGTGCCGTTGTGGTGCAGGTCGTTCTCGCCGTCGTAGGCCTTGAGGAAACGGCACTGGTAGTTGTTGACACCCAGGTAGTCGTTGTAGAGCGCGGCCTCGCGCATAATCTCGAGGTCCTTGTCCAGGATCTCGATGGTGCCGCCGGAGACGGCAGCCAGGCGGTTGGCGCACTCGAGGGTGTCGGGGGCATAGTCGCCGCGGAAGGTGGCGTCGAGCAGGAACTGGTTTTGCAGCACATGCTCGTTGTTGGCGGCCTTGATGTCGGCGGGGTCGTTCTCGTTGAGCGGGTACTTAAACTCCAGCGACTGAATGACGCCGATCTTGCCCTTAAAACCACCGTTGTGGAAGGCCAGCACTGCCTTGGCGTGGGCGAGCATCATGTTGTGCTCGCACTGGAAGGCCTCGGCCAGATGAGCTTTGACGCCGCCGGGGAAGGTACCCTCAATGTAGGTGTTGGAGGCGTCAGCCCAGATCTCGTTAAAGGTGAACCAATAGGTCACCTGGTCAGCGTATTCCTTAAAGCAGAAGGTGGCAAAGTCCACAAAGGCGTCGATGGTCTCGCGATTGAGGAAGTCGCCCTTCTCAAAGAGGGGCAGCGGCGTGTCAAAGTGATGCAGCGTGACAAACGGCTCAACGTGGTGCTTGTGGCACTCGGCAAAGAGGTCGTGGTAGAACTGCACGCCCTCGGGGTTCACCTTGCCGGTGCCCTCGGGGAAGATGCGGCTCCAGGCGATGGAGAGGCGAATACCGTTGATGCCAAACTCCTCGCACAGCTCCAGATCGACGGGGTACTGGTTGTAGAAGTCGGAGGCGGGATCGGGAGAGAAGCGGCCCTGTGCCTCCAAGAAGTCGTCCCAGGCGACCTTGCCCTTACCGTGGGTGCGGGTCTCGCCCTCTACCTGGTAGGCAGCAGTGGCGCCGCCAAAGACAAAGTCCTCGGGGAACTGCGCGGGCGGGTTGGTGACGCTGGCGGGGTTAACGGACATGATGATCCAATCGTTTAAATCGAAGGACCAGCCGGTCTTGGATAGTCGGCTGGCCCTAAGCGTTACTTACTTCGACAGCTGCTCGCTCACGAAGGCGAGAGACTTGTCGCCGTTCTGGGAGAGCTCGATGTACTGCTTGCCACGGCAGGCGACGCACTTGTTGCCCACGCGCTCACAGTCCTTCTGCAGGTCGGCCAGGTAGCTTGCGGCCTGCGGGGCCAGGACGACCAGGTCAAAGTCGGGGAGCATGTCCACGTGGTTGCCATAGGCCTCGGCAGCGGTCTCGAGGTTAATGCCGCGCTCCTTGGCGGCCTTGGCCAGCGCGTTGGCGAGCAGGCCCGAGGTTCCGCCGCCCTGGCAGAGCACGAGCACGCGCTTGCCGTTGAGGTCGCTGGCGGTCGTTGTCTCGGCAGCGGGTGCTGCGGAAGCGGCGGGGGAGTCGGCCTTCACGGCCTCGGCAGCAGCGCCGGCGGCAACGCTCTTGGCGTCAGCCTTGCCCTGGAAGGCATCGTTGAGCTTGGCGGCTTTCTCGGCGTTCTTGGCGGCGAGCTCCTCCTGGGAGATCTCGGCCTCCTCGGCGCACTTCTGGGCGTCATAGGCACGGAAGAACGGATAGTACAGGGCAAAGTCGACGACCAGGATGATGGCGAGCATCACAAAGGCGAGCGGCTGGAAGCCCAGGCCCATGATGGTGCCGATGGGGCCGGGGACGGTCCAAGGCAGGGTGTACATAAAGCCGTTCATGCCCAAGAAGTCGATAAAGATCTTGAGGATCCAGATGTTGGCGATCGGGGCAAAGACAAACGGGACAAAGAAGACGGGGTTGAGCACGATGGGTGCGGCGAACAGCAGCGGCTCGTTGACGGCAAAGCAGACGGGGACGATGGCGGCCTTACCGACGGCGCGCATCTCCTGAGACTTGGCCAGGAAGCAGAACATAAAGACCAGGACGAGCGTGGCGCCGGTGCCGCCCATGCAGACGACGAAGTACTGGGCACCCTGGGTCAGGACAGCGGAAGCGTGCTGGCCGGCCTGGAACGCAGCCAGGTTGTCGGTCATGTTGGCAACGAGAGCGGTGGCGATGGCGGGCTCGACGATCGAGGGGCCGTGGACGCCCACGAACCAGAAGAGGCTCATGGCGCCGTAGATCACAGCGAGGCCGATGTAGCCATCGGCAGCGGTGAACAGGGGCTGGAACACCTGGATGACACCCTGGGCAAAGCAGAAGCCAAAAGCAGCGCGGAAGACGATGTCAAAAACCCAAAAGACGGTGATGCAGACGGAGAAGGGGATGATGTCCTTAAAGGTCTGCGAGATGTTGGGCGGAACCTGCTCGGGCATCTTGACGGTGATGTTGCGCTTAATGAAGAACTTGTAGATGATGCCGGTCACAAACGCAGCGATGAAAGCGGTCAGCAGGCCCTTGGAACCAAGGTAGGTGGTGTTGAAACCGCTGGCAGCGTCCGTGGCGATGGTGTCGCTCGAAAGGAGCAAGAAGCCGATGATGGCCGCGCACATGCACGAGATGAAGTTGATCTGGTTGTTCTTGGGCAGATCGCGGTTCTGAGCGTCGGCGAAGTGCTTGGCCGTGGTGGCGGCGCAGGCGATGGCCAGGATGCCCATGGAGTAGTTGTAGCACTTCCACAGGGCGTTGTTGATGTCATCGGGCCAGTAGAAACCCCAGATGTTGGGGACCGAGGCTACCAGGCAGAAGATGGACGAGAAGATGATGATGGGGATGACGGAGATAAAGCCGTCGCGGATCGCCTTGAGGTACTTGTTGCGGGCGATCGCGTTGAAAAAGGGCTGGCCCTTTTCGATGATGGCGATGAGTTGCTCCATGCAATGCTCCTAAGAGTCGGTGGGTTAGCAACGATGGTAGCTTTTGGCGTCCGGTTGCCAAAATGTTGACGTTGCCATTTTGCGACACAAAAAAAGACGCGAACCGGTGGTTCCTGTGCCTGCGAACCGTCGATTCCTTACGCGTAAACGTTTGAGCCGCCCGGTGGCTCTGTGTTTGCACAATGGCAACGTTAACATTTGGTAGACAAAAGCCGTTCGGGGAAGCAAAAATGTCGGTGAACGGTAGGTTTTGGGTGGTGAGCGTATGGTGGGGGAGGCGTTGGATATACTTGAAGACGTTTCATTTGACTGCGCAAGGTGCCACCAATGGCATCGTTGACATAGAAAGATCGACCTATGGCCGCTGTTAAAAAATCGGTATCCGTCAAAGACGTAGCGCGCCTCGCGGGCGTCTCGGAGCAGACAGTCTCGCGTACGGTGCACGATTCGCCCAGCGTGCGCCCCGAGACCAAGGAACGCGTGCGTGCCGCCATGCGCGAGCTGGGGTATCGCCCCAATTTTGCCGGTCGATCGTTGCGCCGTGGCAAGTTTAAGACCGTCGGCGTCGCCATGTTCAACATTACCGGTACCGGCAATCTCGACCGTATGGAGGGCTTTGCCGCAGCGGCCGACAAACATGGCTATGCCATCACCCTCACTAAAGTAGACGGGCATCCGTATACCCTCGAGAGCGCATCGTCGCGCATGAGCGCACTGCCGGTGGATGGCATGGTTGTGATTATGAACCGCATGCCGGCGGACTTTGGAACCTTCGAGCCGCTGTCCGGCATGCAGACGGTGCTCGTTACGATGTTGGAGCACCCGCTCTGTTCAACGGTCGATAACGACCAGTTCGATTGTTCGCGCCAGGTGGTCGAGTATTTGCTGGGGCAGGGACACAAGACTGTGCACTTTATCTCGTGTCCCGAGCGCTCGCTTTCGGGCATGCGGCGCGAGGAAGGCTGGCGTGAGACATTGCGTGCGCATGGCATTGAGCCCCCGCAGCTCGTGCGTGGCGACTGGACGGCGCAGAGTGGATATGCTGCCGGCCAGGCGCTTGCGGATGATCCGACCTGCACGGCCATTTATGCCTCCAACGATGCCATGGCATATGGCTGCATCCGTGGGCTCGAGTCGCGCGGGAAGTGCGTGCCCCAGGACGTGAGCGTGGTGGGTGTTGATGACAGCCTGGGCGATATCGTGCCCGACCGTCGCCTGACCACCGTGCGCTTTGACAACAGGCGTGTCGGCATGTGGGCAGTCGATAAGATCGCCGGTGCCGAGGGGGGTGCGTCTGGCGTGGAGCACATGCTGATCCCCGGCGTGCTCGTAGAGGGCGATACGGTGCGCGATTTGCGCTAGGGCGCGGTCCTGTTTGGGTTTCCGTTAATCATGTTTGATATTGTTTGAAATGGTTTGGAAACCGTTCACGGGTGAAAATTGACCGTTCATAGCTTGAAATTATGTTTTGCGTTGTTCTTTTTTGTTTGAATGTTAATGTTTCTGCCATACAGAACGCAGCGCGTATGCCCGGACGCGATGCTCTCCATTGGTTCATATGTGAAAGGAACGCAATATGGCAACCAAAGAAGAAATCTCGATGGTTGGATTCGAGATCGTCGCATACGCAGGTGACGCCCAGACCGATCTGCTTGCAGCGCTCGATGCTGCTCGCGAGGGTGATTTTGAGAAGGCCGAGCAGCTGCACAAGGATGCCAGCGATGCGCTCATCGGTGCCCACGACACGCAGACCAAGCTGCTTTCGCAGGAGGCCGGCGGTGGCGAGATGGAGATGACCTTCATCATGGCTCACGCTCAGGACACTCTCATGACCACTATGATCCTGGAGAAGCAGACCCGCTTTACCATCGATGCCTACAAGCGCATCGCCGAGCTCGAGGCCAAGCTCGCCTAACGAGTCCGCACAACCAAGTCCCCTTCCAAAAGCTCTGCCGCAGACTCGCGACAGGGCTTTTTCTGTCCTCCTCCAAGTTGCGGTGAAATAGGGACTGAATAGGGGCCGACGGGCGCAAAACAATCCCTATTCCACCGCAACTCATCCGGAGATAGTCATTGGGGACAGTCTTGGTGCGCTCTGTTCGTCTTCCCGTTCGTTTTTTGCTCGGTGGGTATACTTCCTTTCGCATTAAGCCCCGGACTGAGGAGGTATCCAAATGCCGGATAACGGGTCAATACAAAAAAGAGACGCGCACGAGATGGCTCATGGGCGTCCTGTCCAGATAACCGAGCACACGACGGTAACCGAGCTGCAGCCCAGTCTGTCCGATGTCGTGTGCGCAAACAAAAAGCTGCAGATTGGCTTTATCGTTGCGCTCGTGGTACTGGCGCTGCTGTCGGGCTTTGTAGCTCGTCCGCATTTCGCCGATACCAAGACTTGGGACTCCACCATCGAGGTCATCGACCAAAAGAAGGGTAACGTACTGGCGCTCACGACCTCGTGCGTGGCGCTGTCTGCGGGCATTACCGCGCTGCCGGGTGATACGGGAACGCCGGTTGCCGAGCAGCTCGCGCAGCTTTCAGGCAACCTTGGTATCGTGCTTGCCGTGCTCTACCTCGAGAAATACCTGCTAACCATTTTGTGGTCGGTTGGCTTGGGCATCTTAATCCCGTTTGCGTTGGTGCTCTTTGCGGTGTCGCTCGGCATTCACGGGCGCTGGAGCACGAGCGCTGTCCTGCGCCGTGTGGCGACACGCGTGCTGGTAGTTGCCGTGATCGGCATGGCGCTTGTGCCCGCGAGCGTATGGGTGTCGCAGAAGGTCGATGAAACGTATCGCGTAAGTATTGAGCAAGCTGAGCAAAAGGCAGCGGACGCTGCGAGTGCGGCAGACAGCGATAACTCCAAAGCAAGCAAGAAAAAGGCCGAGGCCACGGAGTCCAAAAACGTGCTCGAGCAGTTGACTGACGGGGCCTCGAGCCTGGTCACGTCGGTGACCAGCGGTGCCAAGCAGATGACCGACAAGATCGTGCAGCAGGTGACCGACCTCATCGAAGGCGTCATTGTGATGATCGTGACCTCGTGTGTGATTCCTCTACTGGTGCTCGTGGCGTTCCTATGGCTAGGACACGTGCTGCTGGGGATCGATGTCTCCGGTCCCGCGAACTATCTGATGGGTCGTTTCTTGAGTGCTCCGTCCAAACATGCCAAGAAGAGCGGGCAGTCTGAGTAGGCGGCAACGCGATCTTTGGAAGATCAACCGTAAGAAGGGCGGCCGAGACATGTTCTCGGCCGCCCTTTTGTTTGTTGAACACATGGTCGCTACGTCCGCGCTAGACCCAAACGGTCAGCAATCATCCGTGAATGGTATTTATTCAAAAAAGAACAAAGATAAACAAATAGTTGTTGCAGTTACTGTTCGAACGTGTTCAAATAAACATGAACAGTGAAGAACCGCACATTCAGATGCCCGGACCTGAACGCGATTCAACACTTCCAAACAGAAACTACGCACCTGCGTATCTCTCAAGGAGGATGTCATGAGGGTTGTAATCGCTTCCGATGCCGACGGTATGTCGATGAAGGAGTCCATCAAGGAGATGCTCATCGCCGACGGTCACGAGGTCGTCGACTATTCCGAGACCCCTGCCGTGGACTTTGTCGATTCCGCGACCGCCGTTGCCAAGGACCTGCTGGAGCACAAGGATTCCCAGGGCTTCGCATTCGATAAGTACGGCGTCGGCTCCTATATGGCCGCCGTCAAGATCAAGGGCATGGTCGTCGCCAACATTTCCGACGAGCGTTCCGCTTACATGACCCGCGAGCACAACGGTTCGCGCATGGTCACCATGGGCCCGGGCGTTGTGGGCACCGAGGTCGCCAAGAAGATCGCCCGCGAGTTCCTGCGCGCCCAGTACGCCGGCGGCCGTCACCAGATCCGTGTCGACATGCTCAACAAGATGGCCTAACGAGAGCCACCGAGAACTCGAACTTCTACCTCAACTTGTGAATTCAGACGAAAGGACGTTCTGATGAAGAAGACCATCGCAATCGGTTGCGACCATATCGTTACGGACGAGAAGATCTATCTGGCCGACCGCCTGGAGCAGGCTGGCTACAAGGTGCTCGACTGTGGCACCTACAGCCACACCCGTACGCACTATCCCATCTACGGTAAGGCCGTGGGCGAGGCTGTTGCCAGCGGTAAGGCCGACTTTGGCGTGGCCCTGTGCGGCACCGGCATCGGCATCACCAACGCCGTCAACAAGGTTCCCGGCGCCCGCTGCGCCCTGGTCCGCGACATGACCTCTGCCCTGTATGCCCGTCGCGAGCTCAACGCCAACATCGTGGGCTTTGGCGGCAAGATTACCGGCGAGTTCCTGATGGCCGACATCATGCTTGCCTTCCTGGAGGAGCCCTACGAGAAGACTCCCGAGCACGATGCTCTGATCGCCAAGATCGATGCCTGCAACAAGGCCGACGCCGAGGCTCAGGCCGACCCGCACTTCTTTGACGAGTTCCTCGAGAAGTGGGACCGCGGCGAATACCACGACTAAGGGGTTCCGGCGTTTTAACAAACGCCGGACCGGTTGACGCTGCGAAGCCATCTGGCGGGCAATCTGCCGCTCAGCTTCGACGGCATGACCAGAAGGTCAATGCCGTCTCGCTTCACGGCACCTTGCCTCGCCAGCTGGCTTCTCGCTGATGTCTGAGTGACCTGTGGGGTTACCGCTGTTGTTGCGAAGCGTTCTGGTACGGCTAGCTGCTCCGATAACACGTTTGCTTGCTGAGCTTGTGTGCTTCGTTTTGGCGGCACCAGGCATTCTGTAGCTTTTCAATTGACGGCTCGCGTTTCTGTGAGGGGGCGCGGGCCGGTTTTCTATCAGCCCCACTGACTCGGCGGGCTGGCGTACGAAAGGGAAGGCTCCTATGGAGTTTGTTCTTGATAACGGTTCTATTCGTGTGGCACTGAGCACGGCTGGCGGATCGTTCACTTCGATTAAAGCGAACGGTCGCGAGTACCTGTGGCAGGGCGATCCTTCGGTCTGGTCGGGCCAGGCACCCATTTGCTTTCCGATTTGCGGCGGCCTTCGTGATGGCTGCGCGATGACCATGGGTGGCCGCGAGGTCAAGCTTGCCCGCCACGGCTTTGCCCGCAAGCAGGAGTGGAAGCTCGAGGAGCAGAGCGACAACATGGTTGCGCTGAGCCTAAGCTCTGCCGACCATGCCGAGTTGCTTGAGCAGTACCCGTATCCGTTTAAGATCGTTGCTCGCTACACGATCGATTCGGAAAAGGTGGCCGTGTCGTACGAGGTGGCCAATGAGGGCACCGAGGATATGCCATTCTTTGTGGGTGGTCACCCCGGCTTTAAGTGCCCGCTCGACGAGGGCGAGTCCTATGACGATTACGAGCTCCGTTTTGAGCAGCGTGAGGCCGCCGAGCTCTGTACTGCCGTTCCCTCGACGGGCTTGATTGATGTTGAGCATCGCAGCAAGAACCCTATGATCGACCAGAACCTGCCGCTGACCCACGAACTCTTCGACTTCGCGGAGACCATCTTTGACGTGCTCGAGAGCCGCGTGGTTACGCTGACCAAGAAAACCGAGGACAAGGGCGTGCGCCTGACGTTCCCCGATATGCCACACCTGATTGTGTGGAGCAAGCCCGAGGGCGACTTTGTGGCCGTGGAACCGTGGGGCGGCCTGTCTACCTGCTCCGATGAGGACGATATTCTGGAGCACAAGCGTGGCTGCCTGGTTGCCAAGCCGGGGGAGACCGTCATTCGCGGTTTTGAGATCGAGATCCTTTAAAGAGCTATCGTATGTTTGGGGCGGGTCGTGCCGCCCCGGAACAGGAGTTCAATATGATTCTGACCGTTACCATGAACCCGTCGATTGATACGCGCTATCAGCTCGACAAGCTGGTCATTGACGACGTTAACCGCGTCACGCCCGAAAAGACCGCTGGTGGCAAGGGCCTCAACGTGAGCCGTGTGCTGCTGCAACTGGGAGACGACGTGCTCGCGACTGGTCTGCTTGGCGGCCACATGGGTGCCTATATGGCCGAGCTTATGGATGCCGACGGCGTCAAGAACGACTTTGTGCCCATCGCCGGTGAGACGCGCATTTGCCTGAATATTCTGCACGAGGGTAATCAGACCGAGCTGCTGGAGAGCGGCCCGCAGATCGCCCCGGCCGAGCTCGAGGCCTTTACGGCCAAGTTCGCCGAGCTCGCGGCGAAGGCGGACGTCGTGACGCTTTCGGGCTCGCTGCCGCGTGGCGTCGATGCCGGCTACTATGCCGAGCTTGTCAAGATCGCCGAGGAGGCGGGCGCCAAGGTGCTGCTCGACACCTCGGGTGCATCGCTGGAGGCCGCGCTGGAGTCCGACGCTAAGCCCGAGCTCGTAAAGCCCAACCTGACCGAGATTAACGGCCTACTGGGTACGTCCTTTACGACCGATGATGTCGATGCCCTGCGCGAGGCGCTTGCCGCCGATGACCGTTTTGCCGGTATCCCCTGGGTTGTCGTTTCGATGGGCGCTGCCGGTTCGGTGGGCTTCCATGAAGGTCGCGCGTTCCGCGCCAAGACGCCCGCGATTGCCGCCGTGAACGCGACGGGTTCAGGCGACTCGACCATTGCCGGCTTTGCGCATGCCATCGCTGCCGGCGCCGACGACGTCACGGTGCTCAAGACCGCCAATACCTGCGGTAAGCTCAACGCCATGGATCCCAAGACCGGCCACCTGGTCATGGATCGCTGGGATGAAATCTTCAACAACGTTGTCGTGACTGAACTGTAGAGTTACGCGGTTTTACCAAACCGCGCAACCAGCCGACGCTGCAAGCCCGCCAGAGCGGCAATCTGCCTTTCAACTGCGGCGGCATGACCAGAAGGTCAATGCCGCCTTGTTTCAAGGCACCTTGCTCGCTCTGGCGGGTTTTCGCTGTCGTTGCCAAAACATCGACGTAGTCATTGGGGACGCTCTTTAATGACTGGTCGTTTAAGAACGTCCCCAATGGCTACACTCAAAAACGGCGCCCGTCGGCGATGTTGCCGGCGGGCGCCGTTGTCGTGTGGGCGGAAATGATCCGTTTTCCTCCGTCCCTAAGGGATCATTACAGTGAGTCGATAAAGCGCTGCTGGGCGGCGCGGCCGGCCTCGTCCCATTTAAAGACGCCGGCGTTGTCGAGCACGTGGCCAAACACCACGCCGACCTCCTCGTGCAGGATGTCGATGGCGTTCTCCGCCGTAAGCTCGTCGGCGCGGCGGGCATAGACGTCCTCGGCCCACGCGGCATGGCTGCGGCAAAGGTCGTCGCCCTCGAGCGCACTGGCAAGGTCGTAGCTGGTATCGGCTTTGGCTGCCAGCAGGTGCTCGCGGACAGCGCCGAGCTCGGGAACCAGGCGCGGCGGAAGAATAGCCAGGCCCATAACCTCGATCAGGCCGATATTCTCCTTCTTAATGTGGTGATACTCGGCATGCGGGTGGAAAACGCCCAGCGGATGCTCGTCGGTCGTGATATTGCAGCGAAGCGCCAGGTAGGCCTCGTAAATCTCGCCGCCGGCGTTGCCGCGGGAGTCGACGCGGCGGATGACGGGCGTCACGGTGTTGTGCGCTACGCCGTCGGCCGTGTGCGCGATAACGCCCGCAGACTCGTCGGTCCACTCGCGCCAGGCGAGGATAATCTTCTCGGCAGCGTCGAGCAGCTGAGCGCGGTCATGCGAGCGCAGGCGCAGCACCGAGAGCGGCCACTGCAGCACAGTGCCGGTGACCTGGTCAAAACCGGGCACGCTAAACTGCGAGACCTCGGCGGCATGCATCATGGGGAACTCGTGCGCGCCGCCCTGGAAGTGGTCGTGCGACAGAATCGAGCCGCCCACGATAGGCAGGTCGGCGTTGGAGCCGATGAAGTAATGCGGGAACAGGTCCACAAAGTCGAACAGGCAGGTCAGGCCCTTGCGGTCGACGTGCATCGGACGATGCTCGGAGCTCATGGCAATGCAATGCTCGTTAAAGTACGCGTACGGGCTGTACTGGAAGCCCCAGCGCTCGCCGTTGAGCTGGATGGGGATAATGCGCAGGTTCTGGCGAGCGGGGTGAGCGCCGCCGTCGGCTGCGGCGGAGCGTCCGGGATAGCCCTCGTTTTCGATGCAGAGCTGGCAGGCGGGATACTTCTCGCCCGTGTTCTTTGCGGCACCAGCCGCGGCGATATCGCGTGGGTCCTTCTCAGGCTTGGAGAGGTTGATGGTGATCTCAAGATCGCCCCAGTTGGTGGGGGTGCTCCATTTGATGTTGCGCGCGATGGCGGCACGGCGCACGTAGCCGGCGTCGCAGCACAGGCCATAGAACCAGTCGGTTGCGGCGCGGGGCTCGTTGACGCCCATACGTCCGTTGAACTCCTCGTTTACAACCGAAGGCCTCGGCATGATCGCACCCATGATGCGCATGGCGATGCGGTCGCGGCCTGACGCCGTGTCCTCGGCGGCACCGTTGGTAACGGCGGCCTCGGAAAGCGCGGCAAGCGTGCCTTCAAGATCAAAGTCGGGCAGGGTATTGGGGTGCAAGAGCGAGAGTTTCTCAACCTGGAGCGCCCAGGCCATATCGAGTGCGGGACCCGTGGCGCCGATGCACTCCAAAATGGTGTTGTATGCCCAGATCCGGTCGTCCTGGCCGATCATCGATCGGTGGATGGCGTACTCGATCAGGTTCTGCGCGGCCTCTCGCACGTCAGTCATTACAGCCATGCCGCGTAAGCCCCCTTGTCAGAGATGGCGTAGTGACGGGCAGAGCCCTCGCCCAGCCAGCCGTTCATCTTGGCAATGAAGGTGTCGACCAGATCGAGCGGCACGAAGGCCTGGATGGTGCCACCAAAGCCGCCACCGTGGATACGGACGGCGCCGCGGCCGTCGAGCACGTGCTCGGCCAGCGCCAGGGCATACATGGAAGGCTGCTCGGAACCCAGCTTGGCAACAACATTCTGCAGGTACATGGCAGAGCTGGCGCCGGACTCGCGCGTCAGGACCAGGAACTGGTCAATGTCGCCAGCGTTCAGGGCTGCCCAGCGCTTGTCGACCAGGCCGTTCTCGTACCAGTAGTGAACGGCGCGCAGGCAGGCGCGGTCGCCCAGCTTGGCGCGCAGCTCGGGGAGCTTGGCGTCAAAGTCGGCAACGTTGACCTCGCACAGGCGTGCCTTGCCAAACTCGGCGGCGACGTCCTGCATCTCGCGCGGAACGGCGGCGTAGTCATCGGTAGCCGCCACATGGTCGGCGCCAACCTTAACGAGCACGAGCGCATAGCCGTGATCCTCAAAGTTGAGCTCGAGCTTCTGGGTCTTAGGCTGAGCCTGGTCCTCAAAGTCCATGTAGGCGAGGCCGCCCAGGCACACGGCGGCTTGGTCCATAAGGCCGCAGGGCTTGCCGTAGTAGTTGTTCTCGGTGCGCTGGCTCATCTGGGCGAGCGTGACGGGTTCAATGGCGGGCGCGCCCCAGAGTGTCTCCATGGCACGACCGTACGCGGCCTCGACGGCGGCAGAGCTGGAAAGGCCGCCACCCGAGGGGACGGAGCAGGTGAAGGCGAAGTCGAAGCCCTGGGGCTCAACACCAAGCGCTGCGACCTCGTGGGCCATACCGCGCACGAGGCTTGCGGACGTGCCCTTCTCGGACTCCTGAACGTCTAGCGTGTCGAGCGTAATCTCAAACGTAGGATAGCCCTCGTCGGCGACGCGAATCTTGTTGGTGTCGGTCGCCACGGCAATGCCGTCAACGGCGACATCGAGCGAGCCGGCGATAACGTGGCCACCCTCGTGGTCGGTGTGGTTTCCGCTGATCTCGGAACGCCCGGGCGCGTGCACGTAGAGCACCTGGCGGTCGCCGATGGGGCCAAACTCCTCCTCAAACAGCTTGGTGAGCGTTGCGAGTGTCTTTTCGTCGGGGGCGGTCATGAGGGTCCTTTCCTTGGCGCATACTGACGAGCTTTGCGTCGTAGTGAGTACGTTAACAATCTGAAGCGGCGTAAACTCAGTATCTACGATGCCGCACGTTACGGGCTATGTTAACGTACTCATAACACAACGCTTATCACTTTTTGAGAATCTGGTAATCGGTAGAAATTCAGCCGTGAACGGTATTGCCGTATGGACTTATAAAGCAGAAGAGATGCAGATAGAAAAAGTAGAGTACGTTAACATGCGTCCGACGATAGCGGGCCTCGGCGCGGGGTGCATTTCTGCCCGGGCCGGCATGTACGCTATTCAGATCTCGCAAGGGTGAAGGTGATCCTGTGGCAAGGCGCCCGTCCAACGATACCAGTTCGCGTCCGGTCTCCATGGCCGACGTCGCCCGCGCTGCTGGCGTTTCGCAGCAGACGGTTTCGCGCGTCGCCAACGGCTTGCCCAACGTTAACGAGCAGACGCGCCAGCGCGTGCAGGCCGCTATGCAAGAGCTCGGCTTTCGTCCGAGTTATGCCGGTCGCTCGCTGCGCGACGGCCGTTACCATTCGGTCGGCCTGTGCATCAACGATGTCACCAAGTTTGGCAACCTCTCAATGATCGACGGCATCGCCAGCGCTGCTCGCGAGCATAATTGCGCCATCACGCTGGTCGAGATGTCCAAGACCGAGGAGTTTTCGCTTGCCGAGGCCACGCGTCGTATGGCCGCGCTGCCCGTGGACGGCATCATCATCGGCATGAGTCGCATGGCGCCCGATTTTGAGACGTTTGATCCACTGCCGGGCATTGGCACGGTCATCGTTACCATGTATGCGCACCCGCGGGTGACCACGGTCGATTCCGACCATTACGGCTGCTCGCTGTTGCTTATGGATCACCTGTTTGAGCTGGGGCACGAGCAGATTCGCTATATTGGCGGCCCGTCGTTCTCGGTCGACGAACAATTTCGCCGCGCCGGTTGGCAGGATGCGCTCGAGCGTAAACACATTGAGCCGGCAGAGCCGCTCGAGGGCGACTGGTCTGCCAACAGCGGCTACGAGGCCGGCAGGTACCTGGCCGAGCGCGATCGCACCATGACGGCGATTTACGCGGCAAACGATCAGATGGCAAATGGCGCGATTGCCGCGCTGCGTGATAGTGGTCTGCGCGTGCCCGAGGACGTAAGTGTGGTGGGCGTCGACGATTCGCTCGATGATTTTGTAGCACACAACGAGCTGACGACCGTGCGATTCGATCTACATCAGCGTGGACGCGAGGTATTCGAGCATGCGGTTCCCGAGGCGGGTACGGCGGGCAAAACCGTTGCCATCCGTATTCCCGGCCAGCTCATTATTCGACATAGCACGGCGATACTGCGCGCATAGTTTGTGCAGGTCAACGGCGGTATATTCCGCCTCAATAACAATCGATAAGGATGCTGGCGGATAGCCATGGCTATGCAGCCGAGTGTTATGATAGACGGGTTCTTTTGTCTATCTAGGAGGCTTTGCCTGATGGAGATCACCAAGGATATCCGCTACATCGGTGTCGACGATCACGACATTGACCTGTTCGAGGGCCAGTACGACGTGTCCGAGAACGGCATGGCATACAACAGCTATGTTATTTTGGGCGACAAAATCGCCGTCGCCGATTCGGTCGACGCTGGCTTTGTCGACGAATGGCTCGGCAACCTCGAGGCCGTGCTCGATGGCCGTACGCCCGACTACCTGGTCGTTCATCACATGGAGCCCGATCACTCCGCCGGCATCGCTGCCTTTATGGAGCGCTATCCCCAGGCGCAGATCGTGGCAAGCATGGGCGCCTTCCGCATGATGGTCAACTACTTTGGAACCGACTTCCCCGAGCGCAAGATGGTCGTCAAAGATGGCGACGTGCTCGACCTGGGCGGCCACAGCCTAACCTTTGTCGGTGCCCCCAATGTTCACTGGCCCGAGGTGCTCTTCTCCTACGAGTCCACCGACAAGGTGCTCTTTAGTGCCGACGGCTTTGGCAAGTTCGGTGCTAACGACATCGAGGATCCCGAGGGCTGGGCTTGCGAGGCTCGCCGCTACTACTTTGGCATCGTCGGTAAGTTCGGCAAGTTCGTGCAGGCCGTGCTCAAAAAGGCTGCCGACCTGGACATCCAGATCATCTGCCCGCTCCACGGCCCCGTGCTGACCGAGAACCTGGGCTACTACCTCGACACCTATAACACCTGGTCGAGCTACCAGCCCGAGGACGAGGGCATCACGATCGCCTATGCGAGCGTGTATGGCCATCTGAAGGCTGCCGTCGAGGAGCTCGCATCTGCGCTCGAGGCTCGCGGTCAGAAGGTCTCCGTCTTTGACCTGGCTCGCGACGACATGGCCGAGGCCGTTGAGGATGCGTTCCGCTACGACCGTCTGGTGCTCGCCTCCATTACCTATCAGGGCGAGATCTTCCCGTGCATGAGCACCTTTATCCACACGCTCGTCGAGCATGCCTACCAGAACCGCACCGTGGCACTTGTCGAGTCCGGTTCCTGGGCGCCCGCAGCTGCCAAGGTTATGACCAAGGAGCTCGAGGGCATGAAGGACATCACCCTGACGCAGAACAAGGTGACTGTGCTGGGCTCGCTCAACGACGCCTCGCGCGCCCAGATCGAGGCCCTCGCCGACGAGCTCTCCAAGTAGCGACACGTTCACTTTTGACGCTCAACCATCACAACCACCACAAAGGGGACAGTGAACTGCGCCCCGAAACTTGGACTGAATAAATAGCGACTACGCCGCAAGGGCCCGGTTCCGGAACTCCTCCGGCGTCAGGCCCTTCAATCTTACCTGCCTGCGCCGCGTGTTCCAATGGGCTATGTACTCCTCCAGGTCGCGCTTGAAGTCCTCGAAGCTGCCCCACTCCCTGCCGCGGTAGAACTCGTCCTTCACGTGGCCGAAGAGCTGCTCGGTGGCGGCGTTGTCGATGCAGTTCCCCTTGCGCGACATGCTCTGGGTGATGCCCGCCCCCTCCAGCCTGGAGGCGTAGGACTCGTGCTGGTACTGCCAGCCCATGTCCGAGTGCATGGTCGGTGCCGCCCCGTCGGGCAGGGCCTCGAGGAGCCGGTCGAGCATCCTGTGCTGCTGGGCGAGGTCCGGCGAGGTCGATATGTCGCTCGCCACGATCTCCTTCGTGCAGAAGTCGAGCACCGGGGCCCAGTAGGCCTTGGCGCCGGCCACCTTGAACTCGGTGACGTCGGTGCCGAGCTTCTGCCACGGCCCCTCGGCGCCGAAGTCCCTCGCGATGACGTTCTCGAACGTGCTCCCCACGAGCCCCCTGTAGGAGCTGTACCGGCGGCGGGAGCCCCGGCGGCGTATCCCGCACCGGATGCCCATCTCGCGCATCATCTTGAGCACGGTCTTGTCGGCCACGACCGCGCCCAGCTCGGCGCGCAGGCACATGGCTATCTGCCGGTGCCCGCAGCCGTTGGCGGTGCGCGAGAATATCTCGGCCGCGGCGTCGCGCAGCTCGGGCCTGGTCGGCCTCCGCGGGTGCGCCAGCGCGTAGTAGTAGGTCGACCTCCTGAGCCCCGAGCACTCCAGTAGGTGGCGCAGGGAGTGCCCCTCCGCGCGCAGCGCCCTCACCGCCTCGGCCGCCGCCCTGGTCAGAGCCCGTCCCGCTCGACCAGGGCGCGCAATTTTTTTAGGTAGGCGACCTCGGCCTCGAGCCTGCGGCAGCGCTCCTCGAGTTCCTGCTCGCGGGTGCGGGCCCGGGGTTTCGACCTCGACCCCCTCGGCCTGCCCTTCGGGCCGGGCCGCAGCGCCTCGGCGCCGCCCTCGCGGTAGAGCCTGCACCAGCGCTCCAGCGGGGACTTCGACCTGATCCCGAACTCGGCCATGGCGTCGGTCTTCGCCATCCCGCCGTCGACCACGGCCGACGCCGCGGCGACCCTCTGCTCGAATGTGTACCTGGATTGTTTCCCGCCCATGGACAGCAGCGCCTCGCTTCCGAACGCCCGGTATACCCACTGCCATTCTCTCACGGTCTCGCGGGGGACGGACAGGGCCTCGGCCGCCGGCTTGCAGCCGACGCCGGCGTCGAAGAGCTCGACGGCCCGCCTCCTGGACTCCAGATCGTGCTTCACCCTGAGGTCTATACTCATGGAAAACCTCCCATTTCCCGATGTCCAAGAAATGGGAGGCAGTTCACAGGCACCTTTGTGGTGGTTTTTGTTCAAAGAACTCAAGAATGCTCAAGAAACTCAAAGGTGCTCAAAAAACTCAAAGATGCTCAAAGAAATCAAGGGCTGTAGGGCATAATGGAATTACGTGAGTTCAAAGGAGGTTTTATGGCGGCGGCGACAGCGTACAGGCAGGCAAATCCGTTCACGCCGATGTTTGGACGTGTACCGGCATACATGGCCGGCCGTGAGCAAATCATTGATGATATGGTGCTGGCGTTTGAAAGCGCCGATTCCGACCCCAACCTATGCTCGATTTTCTACGGCGCGCGCGGGACGGGCAAAACGGCCCTTTTGGCATATCTGTCATACCGCGCCCAGCAAGAAGGCTGGATTACGGCGAATGTGACGGCTTCGGACGGGATGCTCGAAGACATTCTGCAGCGCCTCAACGAATCGGCCGCCCATCTGATCGAAAAGCCCGCTTCTAGGCGTGTGAACAGTGTTGGGATTGCCTCCATAGGAAGTATGAGCTGGGAAAACGTTGATATTGAATTTGAGGGCGCCAACTGGCGTACTAAGATGAACGCTCTGTTTGCTCAGCTTGAAGCGACTGGCACCGGGGTACTTATCGCCGTTGACGAAGTTGATGCATCGTTTGCTCAAATGACGGAGCTCGTTACCACCTACCAACATTTTGTGAGCGAGAACAAAAAGGTAGCTTTGCTTATGGCGGGGCTGCCGTTTCGCGTGCTGGCGTTGCTGACGGGAAAATCGACATCGTTTCTTCGTCGCGCTGCCCAGCATTCGCTGGGATCTATTTCGCCGACTGAGGTAAAAGAAGCGTTCCGGCTGACGATTGAAGACGGTGGCAAATCGATTTCCGATGAGGCGGTCGACCGTGCTGCCGAGGCAATTGATGGTTTTCCATTTATGTTCCAGTTGGTGGGATATCGGGCGTGGAACGCTTCGCGCCAGGCGGCTGAGGTTTCCCTTGAAGACGTCGAACGCGGCGCGAAGCTTGCGCAAGAGGAGCTCGAATCGCGCGTTTTTGCCTCGACTGCAGCGGAACTTTCACAGGGGGACTTGGATTTTCTTCGTGCAATGAATCCGGAGGGGACGACGACCAGGCAAGAATTGGCTGCGCGGCTTAAGAAAAGTTCCGGTTCGATCTCGACGTATAAAAAACGTCTAATTGAGGCAGGGGTGATTGAAGAACCCTTACAGGGACGTTTCGAGTTTGCGCTGCCGGGCTTCGGTCGATATGTAGCGTCTCTTTGCTAGAGGGCCACTTCTGCCAAGACCGTTTCGCGTCCAACTGTCTCAATCTGTAACATCTGGGCGGCTAAATCGACTCTATCTGTTACAGGTTTAGATTAAGGGCGGGGGTCGAGCGGAATTATCTCGATCTGTAACAGTTAACTGACTTTTAGGGGTCTAGTTGTTACAGATTGAGACAAACTGGCGGAGCGAACCGCCGTGCCGTTCAAACCGCCACAAAGGGGACTCAGGCACCTTTGTGGTGGTTTTTGGTTTTAGGCGGTGGCGATGATGAGGGTTGGGGCGCCGGCGTCGGTGGCCTCGGCGATTGAGGTGGCGACGGCGCCGTCGGGGTCACGGTCCATCACGATGGTGTCGACATCGGTAAGTTCGGCGAAACGGTACATGCCGCGTCCGTTGACCTTGCTGGCGTCCATGAGGGCGACGCTTTGATGGGCCGCGGCGATCATAGCCGTTTTGGTCTCGGCCATCTGCGGAAAGTCGGTCGTAAAGCCGCAGCCGGGAACAAAAGCGCCAGGGCACATGACGGCAAGATCGGCGTGGACCATTTGGAGCGCCTGCATAGTGAGCGGTCCGTACAGATAACGATGGCCTTTGCGCAGCGCCCCGCCCGGCATGACGACATCGACTGAGGGCATGCTCTCGTCGATGTAATCGGCAATGGTAATGTCGGCCGTGATGACGGTGATACCGTCGCGCTGATCGAGGAGCCGGACGAACTCGAGCGCCGTGGTGCCCGAGTCGACGAGCAACGTGTCGCCGTCACTGACGAGCTCGATGGCGCTTTGCGCGATGGCCTGCTTGGCGGCGACGTTGACATTGATGCGGCGATCCTGCGTGGAGACGGTTAGGCGTTTGTGGAGCGACACAGCGCCGCCATGTGTGCGGCGCAGCTTGCCGGACTCGGCGAGCGCGTCTAGGTCGGCGCGGGCGGTGACGGAGGACACGCCAAAGGTCTGGGCGATTTCTGCTACCTGCACCGAGGCGTTATGCTCAAGCATCTCCATGATGGCGGCACGACGCTCATCGGCGAAGGCTCGGGTTGTTACATGGGCCATAGCTGCTCCATCCTCAACTTAAATTTGCAGGAATTGTGTTGAGTCCATTTTCGTTCATTTTCTTTTTGAGTAAGAAAACACCTTTCGATTACTTATCTTTTCTATAAAAGAAAGACAATTCGCGTGAAAACTTCAGTGTCGGATAGAGGAATTTGGTCCGAATCCCTTCCGTTTGCTTTTCAAAAACGAGCGTCTTGACCTGCGTGCCGGCGATATCTCATGCATGTAACACGAACGATTTTCATACAATGGGGGCAGCAAAACGCAAGGTAAAACGCCTTGTGAACAACTACGCCCGATGTCCAGATGCGGGCGAGGGAGAGGAGCAAACGCTCATGGCACTTGTTACCACCGAAAAGATGCTCAAGGACGCTCAGGCCGGCCACTACGCCGTCGGCGCGTTCAACGTCGAGAACCTCGAGTTTGTTATGGCCGTTCTGGCTGCTGCCGAGGAGACCAAGTCCCCCGTCATCATGCAGACCACCCCGGGCACCATCAAGACCGCTGGTCTGGACTACTTCTACGGCATGGTCAAGGCTGCCGCCGAGCGCGCTTCCGTGCCCGTCGCTCTGCACCTCGATCACGGCGATGGCTATGACCGCTGCATGCAGGCTTTCCGCACGGGCTACACCTCTGTCATGATCGACGGCTCGCACGAGTCCTTCGAGGACAACATTGCCCTGACCAAGTCCGTCGCCGATGCTGGCCGCGCCATGGGCGTGCCCGTCGAGGCCGAGCTCGGCAAGGTTGGCGGCAAGGAGGACGACGGTCCCGCGGTTGAGGGCGAGAGCCCCTACACCGATCCTGCCGAGGCCAAGGAGTTCGTCGAGCGCACCGGCTGCACCTCGCTGGCCATTGGCGTTGGCACCAGCCACGGCGTGTACACGAGCGATCCGCACATCGAGCAGTCCGTGGTCAAGGCCATCCGCGACGCCGTCGACGTGCCGCTGGTTCTGCACGGTACCTCCGGTGTGCCCGATGAACAGGTTGCCGAGGCCGTGAAGAACGGCATCTGCAAGGTCAACTACGCCACCGAGCTGCGTCAGGCCTACACCAAGGGCTTCATGGCCTACATGGCCGAGAACCCCGCCTGCTTCGATCCCAAGAAGCCGGCCAAGGAGGGTATGCGCGAGATCACCGAGCTGGTTAAGATCCGCATGACCAACCTCAACTCTGTGGGCAAAGCAGAGTAACAGCAAGGGTACTCTGATCCCACCGGGCCGTCCGGAAACGGAAAAGGGCCTATCTCTCAGAACGTCCTCGGACATGTCGGAAGCCCCGCCGCGCGCTACGCGCTGCGGGGCTTCCTCCGTCCTGCGGAATGTTCTGAGAGATAGGCCCTTTTCCGTTTCCGGACGGCCCTGCTCAATCGCCCTCGTGGCGTTGGGGCTGAAAGGGTGGGACGCGTGGGTTATTTGGTTGTTAGGGTTAGTAGGTCGTTGGGGGTTTTGAGGTTGTAGGTGGCGTTTGGGATATCTTGGTGTGATCCCCATGCTGCTCTGGCAAAACTGACCCCTGCTGAAGTTGCGCATTGTTCGTCGTAGACGGTGTCGCCAACGTAGACGACGTTGCCAGGATTCGCGCCCGTACGCCGGAGATATTCGAGCATGGGAGCGGGTGCGGGTTTATGTTCGGTTGTGTCTTCGACAAGGATGATGTGCTCAAAATACTTATCGAAGCCAAGGGGTGCAATTTCTTCTGCGTATTCGTCGCGCGCACGTGAGGAGACGATGCCAAGTTTGCAGCCGCTATCGGCGAGTGTTGCGATGACTTCAAGCAAACCTGGAAACACGCTGATGGTGCTTTTAAAGCTGGCGGCAACTTGGCACCAGCGATCCAACGTTGCCTGCGAGTAGATTCCAAGTTTCTCAAGGGCATCCTTGCCGGGTATGCCGAGGGCAAATTCAAGCTCGTGTCGGGGGGGCGTTTTGCCGGTCTCTTCTTGGACAATCTGGACAAGCGATGATAGAACGCTTTCTTCTGTATCTGCCAATGTCCCATCAACGTCAAATACGATATGGTCAAAGTGCTTCATATGATTGCTCCTCTCTGTTGTTTGCCTGCAAGTTTGATGCGGTGACAGAAGAAAGGCTAGCGGGATTTCTGCCTGGTGCTATCGAGATTCTGCCTCGCTGCTCGATAGCTCGAGGGAGTGCATCCCATTTGTTCTTTAAATACCTGGCCAAGATGGCTTGCTGTCGCAAAGCCGCATTGGCGCGCGACTGTCTGGACCGTTCGCGTGGTGTGTGCCAAAAGTTCGCAAGCACGGTTTACGCGGTATGCGCGCAGATATGCCGCCGGGGTCGTTCCTGCGCAAGCTTCGATAATGCGGTAACACTCTCTTTCGCTTACGCCGGCTGCAGATGCCATCTGGGGCACATCTATAGCGGCTGCATAGTTTGCGCGGATATAGTCCAGGATTGCCTTGAACTGTACGTCGCGGTTGGTCATCCAAGAGGCGTTGTCGGAGGAAAAGAGCGGTTCGGCCTTGGCGTAAATCTGAATCCAGAGCTCTGACAAGCTATTCCGAAGCGCCATCTCGTTCTGCGGCCGTTGAAGGTCGTGGTTAAAGGAACTCTTTAGCAAATCGATAAAGGGCATATCGTCGGGGTTGGTGGGCGACCATTTGAGCACATCGACGCCTCGACATTGAAGCAATGGGTTGATGTAGCGCTTTTGGAGACGTCCCGCGGGATCGCCGAGCATCGACGGCTGAAAGATATGCAGCATTTGAATGGCTGGCGCCGAATTGGGTGATTGCAGCGTGCTGTGCAAAACGCCGCCGTTGATAAAGCCGGCGGACCCTTCCTCAAAGCGTACGTGCTCATGAGCCGCGCGCGTTCGATAGTCAATCGCTCCCTGCTCCATGTAGAAAAGCTCAACTTCGGAATGCCAGTGCCAGGGGACGGAATTGCCCGGATAGCGAGCGAATTCTGCGCGTTCGGCAATATAGGGCCAGTCTTCGGCGGTCTCGGGAAACGCTTCTTCGCGTCCTCCGCGGTGCAATTCTATGTGATCCATGTTTCGCATGGCATCAGTATAAAGCGCGATGGGCTTAGATTGCTCTTGCCTGTTCGGGGAACGCCTTGTCTAGGGATGCTTGGAGCCTTTCGAACGATGCTCGCAAGTTGTGGCTCTGGTCGGTTGAGCGTTTGGCTTTTGTGGTGGGGGAGTCGAGGAGGCCGTTTCTCTGTGTCGGGGGGAAGGAGAAAAGGTTTGCATGATTTAGGGATGGCTGCTGTGCTGCGTCATTGGAAGAATGCATGCTTATGCGGCCTCCTCGATGTCCACCAAAAGATTGCGCACGGGGTGTGCTGCTAGGTCCCGTGCGCTGGCAGTATTATGCCGCGAGTGCAGATAAGAAAGCGCTAAAGAAAGGCTTAATCGGGTTTGATGTAACCATGAAACCGCAGGTCAGAGGTATCGAGTAACACTCTTGAAAGGTTTTGAGCTTAAGGGCTTTCTAAGGTTTGTGGCGCGGATGTGGCTCGCCTGTGTGGGGCGTGTGGATGGCTCGTTCCTAGCGCTGCGGCTCTGCGGCGCGCACCTGCTCGATGACCTTTTCCATGGTGGTATCGATGCGGTCTTTCTTGAGCTCACATTCCCAGACGGTGATGGGCGTCCAGCCCATTTGGGTAAGCGCGTCGATGGCAGCGCGGTCGCGCTCGACGTTGCGGCGAAACTTTGCCTCCCAAAATTCAACATTGCGCTTGGGCTGGCTAGGGTTGCACTTGGGGCAGCGGTGCCAAAAGCAGCCGTTGACGAAGATGGCGATCTTGCGCCCGGGAAAGGCGATGTCGGGCTTACCGGGAACCTTCCATTCCAAGCGATAACCCGTAAGGCCCGCTGCCCGCAGGCGCTGGCGAACGAGCAGCTCGGGTTTGGTGTTCGCACGCTTGTTGCCCTTCATGGACTTTTTGATGGCGGCGCGACGGCGGACCAGTTCGCGCTCGTCAGCGGAGAGGTCCGAGGTATCGATGCCGTCGAGCAGGCCGGGCTTGGGACGCTTCTTGCTGCGGCGCTTAGGTGCGCGCTTGGGTTTGGTGGCGGGCTCGTCGGTCGCGGTGGCCTCGGCGTTGTTGGCAGTGCCGTTGGCCTCAAGCCGATCTTCCTTCAACTCAATCAGAGCATCGATAAGCCCTTTGTCGGCGGGCATCCACTCAACGGTGGCAAGCGAGGTGCGCGGAATCCAGCGGATATCAAGCTGACGGTCATGCTTCTGGGGCTCGCCAGACTCTTTGGCCAGCGAGCAGTAGTAGCACTCCATGGAGAGATGGAAATCGGGGTAGTCGTACTCAACGGTATAGAAATCACGCAGGTTGGTGACTTTGACCTGCAGCTCTTCCATGAGCTCGCGGCGTACGGCGTCCTCGGGCGTCTCGCCGCGCATGAGCTTGCCACCGGGGAACTCCCAAAGTCCCTGCATGTCGCCATAGCCGCGCTGCACGGCAAGCAGCTCGTCAGATCCTTCCTTGCGGATGATCCCAACGGCAACATGAACAGTCTTCAACAGGAGTCCTCTCTCAATATCAAGACGTGGCAGGCTAGCTACCCGTGCCTTACACAACGGTAAGGCAAGCGTAAGCCATATCGATGGTAGCCGACTCGGCTCCTTGCGACTATAGATGCCGTAGACTAATCGCAAGAAAGGACTCGGTATGCAAACCACCCAAATGGCGACCCGGGTACTGGAGGTCGCGCATCTCGAAAAGGTATATGGAGCGCTGGGCAACGTGACCCGCGCGCTCAACGACGTCAACTTTACCGTCAACCGCGGTGAATTCGTCGGCATCATGGGCGCTTCGGGCTCGGGCAAGTCGACGTTGCTCAACTGCGTGTCGACCATCGATGCCGCCACGAGTGGCACCATCCGCATCAACGGCCAGGATGTGACGCGCATGAAGCAGGCCAAGCTTTCGCAGTTCCGCCGCGAGGAGCTCGGCTTTATCTTCCAGGACTCCAACCTGCTCGATACGCTCACGGCACGCGAGAACATCGCCCTGCCGCTCACCATCGCCCGCACAAACTCGGCAGAAATCTCGACCCGCGTGCAGGACGTGGCTGCGCGCCTGTCCATTAGCCAGGTGCTCGACAAATACCCCTATCAGATGTCCGGCGGTCAGCAACAGCGCGTTGCCGCGGCTCGCGCACTCGTCACCGACCCAACTATGATCATGGCCGACGAGCCCACTGGCGCCCTCGATTCCAAGAGCGCCCGCCTGCTGCTCGAGAGCCTGGAGGCGCTCAATCGCCGTCTGCGCGCCACCGTGCTCATGGTCACGCACGACAGCTTTGCCGCCAGCTACACGAGCCGTGTGCTGTTTATCCGCGACGGCAAGATTTTCACCGAGCTGCGCCGCGGCGACACCGACCGACGAGAGTTCTTCGACCGCATTATGGAGGTCGTTGCCATGATGGGCGGTGAGGGCTCCGATGCTCTGTAAACTCGCTTGGGGCAACGTCCGCCGCGCCGGCCGCGATTACCTTGTCTACTTGCTGACGCTCACCTTGGGCGTCACGGTCTTCTATGCCTTTAACACCATCTCGATGCAGGTCGACATCGCCGGCATCGATGAAGAGGGCTTGGCGCAGGTTATGGGCAGCATGCTCGGCAACCTGACGTACTTTTTGGCCGGTGTCATGGCCTTTTTGATGGTGTATGCCAATAACTTCATCATGAAACGCCGCAAGAAGGAGTTTGGCCTGTACCAGGTGCTCGGCATGGGGCGCGGGCGCGTCGCCACGATTATGGCGCTCGAGACGGTGATCGTTTCGGTCGTGGCCTTTGTCGCCGGCATTGTGCTGGGCGTGGGACTCTCCCAGCTCATGACGTTCTTTACGGCCTCGCTTTTTAAGACACAGATCGCCAATTTCCACTTCTTTTTCTCGGTGCATGCGTTCAACCTGACCCTTGCTTGCATGCTCGTTATGTTTGTGCTCACGCTACTGCTGAACCTTCGCGCCGTGCGTCGTACCAAACTCATCGAGCTTATGGGTGCCGAGCGTCGCAACGAGAGCATCAAGACACGCAACCCCTGGATCGCGATTGCCATCTTTACCGTGGGCGTGTTGCTGGTGGGCGTGGCCTATTACCGTCTGCTACGTGATGGGTTCCCGCTAACCGCGACGGACAGCAAGCTGCAAGATGCCATGAACCAGTTTGGCATTACGACCGCTATGGTTACCGTGGGCACCTTTGCCCTGTTCTGGGGACTCTCGGGCATGCTCATCAAGCTGCTGCAGAGCCTGCGCGGCGTGTATTGGCGCGGCCTCAACATGTTTACCGTGCGCCAGCTTGCGGCCAAGGTCAACACGGTGTGTTTTTCGATGGGCGTCATCGCGATGCTCCTGTTTTTGGCCATCACCTCGGTGACGTGCGGTATGTCGATTGCCAATGTGATGAACGAGAATCTGGAGCGCTATAATCCGGCCGACATGTCGCAGACGTATGTCTATTACACGCCCGATACACTCGATTTCTACAAAGAGTCTTTCAATCCGTCTGAGGCCGATCGAATGGTGCTGGCCGATAGTACGGTCGATTTGTACTCCGCATGGCACGGCGATCGTATCGATCACGATAACGTTGCAGACGGTATTAAGGGCAAGTCGGCGGACAACAACGACGAGACCGGCAAGAAGGTCAATATCGCCGATGTTGCCGGCGAGCATGTACAGATCGGTTCGTATCTGAGTTACCCGTTTGGCGGTTCGGATCCTTCGGTGACCCCAAGTGAGATGTGCAAGATCATGGGCGAAAAGCTTCCCAAGGCGTTCGGGGGTAGCAATGCCGATGCGATGGGTCTGTTTGTGACGCCGGCAAGTCAGTACAACAAGCTGCGCCAGATGATGGGCGAGGAGCCGGTGCATATCGGTCACGACCAGTATCTGCTCACGTGTGATATGGGCGGCGAGCTGGTCGACCTGTACACCAAGTATATGGCTGGCGGCCATGCCCTTACCTTGGGCGGGCATACACTCAAGCCCGCAACCGATAAGTCGGACGAAGATACGGCGGCCATCGCCAACTCGGCGATGGGCAGTAATCCGGGTACCGTCGTCGTTGCCGACGAGCTGCTGTCCCAACTTAATCTGCAGCCGTATTCCAGTAGCCTGCTCGTTAACTACAAACAGGGGATGGATACGACCGAGGCAGACGAGAGCATTAAATACACTGTGCTCGACAATCTGCTCGTTGACGGCAAGGAGTCGGGGTCGTGGGGAACCTTCATCACACGCTCCGAGATGTACACGCAAGCAGCGCAAATGAACGGTCTTATTAGCTACCTAGCCATCTACATCGGCTTTGTATTGGTCGTTGCATGCGCGGCGATTCTGTCGATCCAGCAACTCTCCAACGTGGCCGACGGCAGCCGCAGCTATCGTGTGCTGGCACAGATTGGCTGCGACGACCGCCAGATTCGCCATTCGGTGATGGCACAGCAGGCGGTATTCTTCCTGTTCCCGCTGGCAGTGGGCCTGGCGCACTCCTTTGTGGCACTTAAGGTGATCATCGAGCTGGTGAGTATTTTCGGAAATATGAGCATCGGCGGCACCGTTGGCCTCACCTGTGCAATCTTCCTGGCAGCTTATGGCGGCTACTTCCTGGTGACCTACCTCATGAGCACCGGCATGGTACAAGCTGCCATCGCCACCCGCTACAGCGAGTAACAAGCGGGCAAAATCGTCACAAAATCAGAGGCGTATGACCGCCGCGAAGGGACCAGGGGCCCTTTCGCGGTGGTTTTTGCCTACCTGGTGCGTCTCAGATACAAGTGAGTAGACTTTTTTGAACCTGCCGAGCACATCGCGACAAATGCTCAATAAAACCGCAGGTCAGGGCAGTGATGTTCTGGGGCGTGCTTGGCTTCCTGAAAAAAGCCTACTCACTTGGTTTTTCTGCTAGAAAACCGCCGCGAGGGAAGGCAACTCCCTTACGGCGGTTTGGACGTTTGCCCAGATAAAACCTACCAAAATAAACCTGTCCCTTTTTGGCAGGTTAGCGCTTTCAGAAGTGGAGGATGAGCGTGGTGCCTTTTAGCGGAGGGGCATATTGATTAATTCGGGTAACAGTTTTTTAACGCTGGGGACGATGTTAAAATAGCCAAAATGCTATCTAGGAGCTTTGAATTTATGGCAATCGAGGCGGCTAATCTACAAAACGTGAAGCGCTCGTTCCTCTGGCATTCAATTATGTTGTTTATAGGGGCGGCTGGTCTGTATTGTATGGCGCCAAGTATTTATGCGGGCCTTTCTGGCACCGTTCTTATCGGTCTGCATCTGCTTTCGGGCTTCTGTGTGGGTCTCATCTCTCGCCCCGTGAGACCGGGTATTTCCAAACGGCTTTTTGGACTTATGCTCGTAGATATTGCACTTCTCGCGATGTTCACGGTATCTCTTAATGTGTTTCATCAATTTCATGGTGTGGTTTCGGCGCTCGCGTTCATTTTGTTGTTGCTAGCCCCCTTGCTTGTCGCTTGCTGTTCTTGGGCGCTTGGCGGTGAATTCGCAAACATGCGTGCGGGATCAACGGGGAAACATGTAGTCGATGGCCCTGTTCTCCATGGGTATCCTGAGCTCGCCCTTTACAGCCCCGTTGTACTCTTGATTGCTTTGCTTGTTGGCCTTCAGTTTCTTCTCGCCCCGTTGATGGAGTCCATCGGTTCTTCCCTTTCCGTTAACGCCGAGATGGGGGTTGCTGCTTCGCTCGTCGAACCTCTTGCGTTTGGTAATGCTGCCGTTGTTCTTGATTTGGATTGTTTGTTTTCGCGCAATATAAACATCGGAGCTGTGCTCCTGAGCTTTGGTGGGCATCAAGAGATCGTACTGCTTCTGGTGACTGTCTTGGGCAGCGTCCTTGTCAGGGCCATAATGCGAGCCTTACCCGACTTAACGAGCGCTTTTTCTGCGGATGCCAAATTAGGAGGAAAACGCTCTGCAGTTGCCGATATCCCTGCGACTTTGGGTTTTTCTCAAAGGGAGTCCGCGGTTTTCTCTATGAGGATAGAGGGAAAAACGTACGAGGAGATTGCTTCTGCCTTGGATATTTCCCCGTCTACCGCCCGTACCTATTTGTCGCGGGCCTTGACTAAAACCGGATATAAAAGCATTTCAGAGGCGACGGCTGGACTTCTTTTGTCAAAGGATACGTGGCATTTCGACGCAACAAAAGGCCATGATCACCGTTCAGAATCACTGAGGCCCTTATCGTCCAATCGGAGCTGCAGGATAGTCTTCGCCTGCTTCCTGTTTATGTACGCGTCTGGAATGGGCATCGAGGAAATCCTCGTATGCTTCGGCTTTGAGCATGATGCGATAATCCTATCGATAGCTATAGTGCTTGTGGCCCTGTGTTGCCGTGCGGCTATACGGTGGATGTCTGAAATGCACTTGTGCCTTTCGCCTGAACTCACCCTTTCTTCGGTGTCTGTGGGTGCTGGAGCAGCGTTCTGGGTTCACGATGTGGTAAGTCGACTGTACATTTTCTTTGAGTCCGTTGGGAGCAGTGAGGCCGTTGGCGGCCTTATGCCTGTCTTACGCGTGACTGCGTTCCTTGTCGTACTTATCCTTATGGCTAATTCGCTGCTATTCTTGCGTTCGAAAGATACGGTTCGGGTGGGTGATCGACGCGATACCGTGCGTGAGGCCTTCTTGAGGCTTGGTTTCACGCCGCTTTATGCCGATATCATGACATGCGTTTTTGATGGCAATAGAACCACCGAGATTTGCGCGCATCTTAACGTTGCTCGGGGAACCGTCAAAGAGGCCAAGAGCAAGAGCTATGCCTTGCTTGGAGTTCACTCGGAGCGTGAACTTAGAGATAGGGTTTTTAGTCTTATGGCAGATGTTATAGAAAATAGCAGGTAGAAGCCTGTAGACAAATAAGATTGTAAATCCATCCTACGCGTCTACAGACAGTTCTGACGATGAAGGCGACACTTCCGGACAACGGGTCCGACGACTCGTGTGTTGCGAACCGGAGGTGCTTGCTGTGAAGACCTGTGATTGCCTCACATATGTACGGCTTTATTTAGAAGTTCTTGCGCGCAACCGGGGAATTATGTTGCTGACGGCGCTGCTCGCGCTCGTATTCTGCATCCCGGTATTTCTATCCGTTCCAACGGGAGCAGATTATCTATATGGTAGAGCTTCCATCGAAGACCAGAGAGCCCTTTTGGTCTCTCAAGTCTCTGACGGCGTTTATGACACTGCCCCACAGGAGCTCAACAGCATCATTGCCGACGAAAGGGCGTGCCTTGATCGGGCGCTTGAAAGCAAGGCGGACTCCAGAGAGTATTACGATGCGATTGCCGATTACGACAATCTATTGCTCAAGGAATACCGACTCGGTTATTTGAATGGTGTTGATTCGGAGTTATCGCTTGAAGCCCAAGAACGTCTTCCCCGAGTCATATCGATGCTGGCCCATCCGGAATCGTACGACTCAACAACAAAAATGCCCGGGATGATTCTTCTCGCATATTATTGCGGCGCTGTTCCTGCAATAGCGTGGCTTTTGGTCCCGGTCCTCGTCCTCTATATGTCGCTTGAGGGGGACGGAAAGCGGTTCAACGATCGAGCGTTGTTGTCAAAGTTAGAGATGAATGCATGCCGCGTTCTCGTCTCTGGTATTGCATCGATGCTGGTTTTGGTTCTGGCGTTGGCTCCCTGTTTTGTATTGGCAACGGTGTTTAACGGTGTAGGTCAGACAGAGTACCCAGTCGTATTCATTCAGTATGGTGACGTAGTCGAAAGAACTGTGTTAGTTCAGCTAGGGCTATTTGCCGTCTTTGAAGCTGTGCTGTCGATGATGTTTGCTTGCTTGGGCGTGTGCGTGTACGCCGGAAGCAGAAACAGGGCCATTTCGTCCATAGTGATCGCTCTTGTGGGGGGCATAAGCCAGCTTCCGTTTTATGCGAGCAAAGATGCTCCATGGCATGCGTTGCTGCCGTATATGGTGTCGAGCTATTCTGCCTCTTCGTTTGCGCTCGGCGGCGCATCTTACGCCAATGGAGCGGAGGTATCTCTCGTTCCTGAAGCCAGTGCATCGCACTGCCTCTTTGCCGTGATGGGCGCATTTGCTGTTTGCGCGTTGGGGGTCATTTCGTTTTCGTGTCTAAAAAGCAAGAATCGCTGGGCCTGGAACCATATTCGCCCGGATAGTTTGGGCGAGAAAAGCTTGCTCTCTCTGTCGCTGGATGCGTTGACGGTTGGAAAAAACCAGCTGGTAAAGGGATTGCAGTTTGATATGCCCGCCGGCCAGATATGGGGTCTTGTCGCGCCAAATGGACATGGCAAGACTACGCTACTGAATACTCTTTGGGGAGATGCTGGGCCATCAGCGCGCGTGTCAGGTTCTCTCTGTTTTCATGCAAAAGTATGCGTCGACCGTGAGGAAATGAGAAAGGTATTCTTTTTGGTTCCGAATAGGCCGTCGCTATTGATTCCATACATGACCGTCGCTTTTCATCTCGACCGATGCAGGAGAATTTGGCATTCACCTCGCACTTTGGACCAAGTGCTTGATCGCTTTGACTTGACTGGGTTGAAGAATACGCCCGTATCTAGGCTGTCTGATGGAAATAGACAATTACTTAATGTCGCGATGGCGTATATGTCCTATTGCGAAGTCGTCCTTTTGGATGAGCCCATGAATGCACTTGATGTGAGACACGTTGCGATTGTTTCGAATGCTCTTAGAGATGAAGCGGGTAGAGGAGCACATGTCATTATCTCTTCTCATCTTATCGGAAACCTCGAATCGCTCTGCGATGCCTCCGTATTGCTTTCAGGGGATGACTCGCGTGTCGTTACCAGAGAAATGGGAGGTGATTCGAAGTGGATCGCTAATGTATACGCGCAGCTTTTCGAGACGAACGACAGTAAAACTAGGAAAGGAAGATAACCATGAAACGCCATGTAACGAAGAACTTTGTGAAGGCAATGTTCGCATGTTTTATGCTTACCCTGTCGATGGTCACAATTCCCGTTTGTGCGACGGCGAAACCAGATGCAGGTTCTGTCGCGCCTTGTCGTCTTGTGACAGCGGACGTCTTGGACACTTACAAGTCGTTCTCCACTGCGAACCACCCGAGCGAGAATGTTGATTGTTTCGACCAGACATACAAGAGGCTGTCTTTCAAAACTTCGTATTCTCGTACGGGGCAAACGATTCTCTATACGGGTGCAGCGTTAAGCCCACGCGGCAACGGGATGCCCGGGTTTGAGACAAAATATCAGTGCACATATCGTACCTGGTAGACAACTCTAGGATCGGATCTCTCCGAATAACTTTGTGGCGGACTTGTTTAACGCTACCGCTCCTTCGTTTATCTCAATCTGTAACATCTGACTGGCAAAAACGCTTCTACCTGTTACAGATTGAGATTATTCGACGCGCGTTCTGTAACTCGTCTCGATCTGTAACAGTAAGACGGCGATTTGGTCTCCATATGTTACAGATTGAGACGAAAGAAAGCGTGAGCCAGAAAACCGCCGCGAGGGAAAGCAGCTCCCTTGCGGCGGTTGGCGTTTGCCCAGATAAAACCTGCCAAAATAAACCTGTCCCTTTTTAGCATGTCCCTTTTTAGCAGGTTATCGCTTCCAAAAATGCAGGATGAGCGTGGTGCGGTTTTGCTGCTCGGTTTTGACCAGGATGTTGTGGATGTGGGTCTTGACGGTGCCCACGGCAAGGAATAGCTCGTCAGCGATCTCTTGGTTCGACTTGCCCAGCACAACCAAGCGCATGACTTCGGTCTCGCGGTTGGAGAGCTTGTAAGCGTTGCGATAGAAGGGCATCTGCTCTTCGATATGCCGGTCAAGATCGCTGACGTTCTTTTCCTCGGGCGCCTCCTGCATTCGGATTGAAAGCACGTGGTAGGAGTAGATAATCAGCAGAATCGCAAAGTAGCACGCAAAGAAGTTCTCGCTGAAGTTGCGCTCGGATAGATACAGCTGCAGCCAAGAGGGCGCCAGACTCATGGGGACAATCAGAATGATGTAGAAGTCCTCGGCAACGATGCAACCGACCAGAATAGCGCCGATAATCAGGTGCTTTCGTTGGTTGTTAACGCGTGCCTTCAGCTCAACTTTTGTACTCTTATGAGCCGTCCAAAAGATATACAGTCCCACAAAGACAAGGAATACCTGACGCATCGTGTAGTAGAGCCACTGATGCATGGGGCCGGAGGGGACAGCGACGATGATCAGCGACTCGCACAGCAAAAACGTCAAGACGGGGATAGCGAACTGCTTTTTAGAATGTTTGTCGAGCAGGTCCATGGCAATCAGCCAAATAAAAGCCTGCGAAGCGGTCGCCACAAGGGTCCGCATTACAGGCATGGTAATTGAGTAATAGTCGCTGGCCGGAAAACTCTGGTTTTGCAATGTGTATTCAAAAAAGAAGATCTCAGTCATCTCGATGGCATAGCAGATAAATACGCCGCTGCCATAGATAAAGAAGCGTCGACGAGACGAGGCATAGGCGGCAAGCGAAAGCACTGCCGTCACAATACAGATTACGAGTATTGCTAGGGTATAGAAGAACATCAGAGTGTTCATCTGTCACCGTCCCATCTCATTTAATCTATGGCCGAATCCTGTATATCCTGTGGGGTATAGACGTCTCAACCCTTCGTTCCATTGCAGATTAGGCGCCAAGATACAGGATAGCTGTATACCGTTCGCGGTTCTAGATAGTAAATCCCCTGTAAACTCTTGACCTGCGGGTTTATATTGGATTAGAGAGGGTGTAACTCCGTGAACGGTCTTTAATCCCGAATAAACTAGGTAAAAATTGCATACGGGTGAATGATGGTCTTGTCAACACGAGGCGTGATGTTCGAGCGCCTCATAGTAATAGTCGGCAAGACCGACGGAAAGGAAATCGACATGGCACTGCCTAAGGATTTCATCGACACCAACGAGTTCACCAAAGAGCAGATCCTGGCTATCGAGGATCTTGGCCTGGCAATGAAGAAGGCCATCAAGGTTGACGGTTATTATCCGCACCTGCTCCGCAACAAGAGCCTTGGCATGATCTTCCAGCAGGTCTCCACCCGCACTCGTCTTTCCTTCGAGACCGCTATGACCGACCTTGGCGGCCATGCTCAGTTCTATGGCCCTGGCACCATCCAGCTCGGCGGTCACGAGTCCCTGGGCGACACCGCTCGCGTCATGGGCTCCCTGCTCGACATCATGATGGCCCGTGTTGACCGTCACAAGGACGTCGTCGGCCTCGCCGAGGGCTCCGCTGTGCCCGTCATCAACGGCATGTCCGAGTTCAACCATCCCACGCAGGAGATGGGCGACCTCATGACCATGCTCGAGAACCTCCCCGAGGGCAAGAAGATCGAGGACTGCACTCTGGCCTTCATCGGCGACGCCACCCAGGTCTGCGTCTCCCTCATGTTCATCGCCTCCAAGGTCGGCATGAAGTTTGTCCAGTTTGGACCTAAGGGCCACCAGATCCCCGACGGCGGCCTGCACGTCGGCACCGTCGAGGAGCGCGCCGAGTTCGGCAAACAGATGATGGCCATCGCCGAGGAGAACTGCAAGGTCTCCGGTGGCTCCATCGTCATCTCCGACGACATCGAGTGCATCAAGGGCGCCGACTTCATCTACACCGACGTGTGGTATGGCCTGTACGACGAGGAGGTCTCGGGCGAGAACTACATGGACGTGTTCTATCCCAAGTATCAGGTCACCATGGACATGATGAACTTCGCCGGCCCCAACTCCAAGTTCATGCACTGCCTGCCGGCCACCCGCAACGAGGAGGTCGTCGACGAGGTCATGGACGATCCCGAGCGCTCCCTGTGCTGGGTCGAGGCCGAGAACCGCAAGCACTCCATCCGTGCTCTCCTTGCCGCTCTGGGCAAGCGCACCCCGCTCAACGACGAGTGCGTCGAGTACTCCGCCAAGGCCGAGCTCCACGCCGCTCTCGAGGCTCTCGAGCAGCTCTAAGCCTCAAGGCTGCTAAACGCACGTTTGCGGGCGGCGGATGCTCGTCTCCTGTCGCCCGCTCACCGAGGCCCAAGCAATTGCCTTAGTCCTTGGGGTCTCGGATCTGTCCAAGACTGAGCGAAGGAGCTCATCATGAGCGACGGAAAGAAAAAGCTTTCCTTCTTGACGGTCATTTCGACCATCATCTGCGTCGTCTTCGTTTGCGAGGCCGCCGCTCCTGCTGCTGCCATTGGCAACCAGCAGTTCTTCTGGTGGATCTTCCTGATCCTGACCTTCCTGCTCCCTTACGGCATGGTTGTCGCCGAGCTCGGCACCACCTATGACGGCGAGGGCGGCATTTACGACTGGGTGCGCGATGGCCTGGGCGACAAATGGGGCGCCCGCATTTCGTACTACTACTGGGTTAACTACCCGCTGTGGATCGCCTCGCTGGCCACCATGTTCCCCGATATTCTGGGCATGGTCTTTGGCGTCGAGTTCAATCTGATCGCCAAGATGGGTATCGAGCTTGCCTTCGTGTGGATCGTGTATCTCATGGGCCGCTCCAAGGCGGCTGACTCCGAGTGGGTCCTTAACGGTGGCGCCATCATCAAGGTCGCCGTTGCCGTTATCGTCGGCGCTCTGGGCATTTGGTATGCCATGGAGAACGGTTTTGCGAACGACATGTCCGCCGCCACCTTCCTGCCCGAGCTCACCAACACCAACGCTCTCGGCTACCTGTCCATCATCATCTTTAACTTCATGGGCTTCGAGGTCATCTGCACCATGACCAATGACATGGCCGATCCCGCTCGCGATATCCCTAAGGCCATCATCGTCGGTGGCCTGTCCATCGCCGTGATCTACCTGTTCGCTGGCTTTGGCATCGGCGCTGCGGTGCCGGCCGATTCCATCGACCCCGACTACGGCATGATCGTCGCAGTCCAGACCATGGTGGGCGACTCCATGATCTTTAAAGTCATCTGCATCGCCTTCCTGATCACCCTGTTCGCCAACATGGCCGCCTGGTCCTTCGGCGTTAACTCCGTCGCTCGCTACGCTGCCGAGCACGGCAACATGCCCAAGGTCTTCGCCTCGATGATCTCGGATGACGATATGCCCAACGGCGCCAACCTGGTCAACGCCATCGTTGCCTCCCTGGTGCTGTGCCTGCAGCTGGTTCCCATCGACGCCATCTCCAACGGTGTCTTCTGGATGCTCTTCGGCACCTCCGTCGTCTTCCTGCTGCTGACCTACATCCCGATGTTCCCGGCGTTCCTCAACCTTCGCAAGAACGACCCCGACCGCGAGCGCATCTTCACGTTCCCGTTCAAGGGCGCCATGATGAAGGTCATGCTGGCCATCCCCTGCATCGAGCTGGTCCTGGCCGTCGTCGCAACGCTGGTACCGTTCTCCGCCGCCGATATTGGCGACAAGGTCCCGATGATCGTCATCTTCATCGTGCTCGTGCTCGTCGGCGAGGTCGTCCGCGTCGTCAGCGCCAAGGGCCGCGAGACCGAGTACAAGGGTCTCACTCCCGAGCTGGCAGCTCAGCGTCTCGCTGAGGAGGCTGCCGAGGCCGAGGAGAACTAGAGCACCCGGTTCTGGGACTCCGACCCTCCTCGCGTACCAAAGTACGCTTCGTCGGGCTTGTCGCTCCCGACTCCGGGCACTCTGGCCTCTTCGGAGGCATGCCCAAGCGACAGGTTTGCTAACCACTCCCTGAGGCGGGTGCGAGCGATTGCTCCGGTAACCACCGCCCGCCCCAATCTCTCTTCCGTATCCTTTGTGCGTTTTGTCTCCGCGCACTTGGTTGCGTCGTCGCTTGCCGGTGCGATTCCGTGAAAACCGGCACCGGGCGCCCCGACCTTTGCCGGGGAACGGGCGCCTACCATCTCTTGGTTTTAGGCTGCGGGTAACCCGCCCGCAGCAAGCGATCGTTCGATTTGGAGGAAATCTTATGCGTACGATCACCGAGTCCGAGTCCACCCCCAAGGCCGACGGCTTCTTTATGCCCGCCGAGTTCGCCCCGCAGGATCGCGTGTGGATGGGCTGGCCCCACCGCACCGACACCTGGGCCCACGGCGCCAAGCCGGCCCAGAAGCAGTATGCCGCCATCGCCCGCGCCATCGCCGAGTTCACCCCGGTCTATATGTGCGCCAACCAGGTCGACTATGCCAACTGCAAGGCCGTCTTTGAGAACGACGAGAACGTCACCGTTATCGAGATGACCACCGACGACGCTTGGTTCCGCGACACCGCCGCCACCTACGTCATCAACGGCAAGGGCGAGAAGCGCGCCAACCACTGGCACTTCAACGCCTACGGCGGTCTCGTCGACGGCCTCTATTTCCCGTGGGACAAGGACGAGCAGATCGCCCTCAAGATGACCGAGCTCTCCGGCTGCCGCCGCTATCGTCCCGACGACATGATCCTCGAGGGCGGCTCCATCACCGTCGACGGCGAGGGCACCCTTGTCGTGACCGACCAGTGCCTGCTTTCCCCGGGCCGCACCTGCTCTGCGGTGCTCGAGGAGGAAGAGGATCCCGAGTCCATCTGGCCCAAGTTCAAGAAGAAGTTTGAGCCCTGGAGCGAGGAGCTTCGCGCCTACATGGACGAGCACCTCAAGGATTACCTGGGTGTCGAGAAGGTCATCTGGGTCAAGGAGGGCATCGACCCCGAGGAGACCAACGGCCACATCGATGACGTCGCCACGTTCATCGCCCCGGGCGTCATGGCCTGCATCTGGACCGACGATCCCGAGTATCCGTTCTACGAGCAGTGCCACGCTGCCTACGAGACCCTCTCCAACGCCGTTGACGCCAAGGGCCGCAAGATGAAGGTCTACAAGCTCTGCATGCCCGTGAACCCGCTGTTCATGGACCAGGCTTCCTGCGACACCATCGACGCCGACGAGAATGCCGAGCCGCGCGTCCCCGACGAGCCGCTGATCGCCTCTTACATGAACTACCTGGTCACCAACCACGGCGTTATCGTCCCGCAGTACGGCGACGAGAACGACCAGCTGGCCGTTGACACGCTCCAGAAGATCTACGACGAGGTCTGGGGCGAAGGCGTCTACAAGTGCGTCGGCGTTCAGTCCGAGCAGGTCGTCTTCGGCGGCGGCAACATCCACTGCATCACGCAGCAGGAGCCCTCGGCGTAACTGTCTGTCTTCCCGAGGCACCCCATCTCGCCGCTCAAACCGTCGCTCGCGTACCAAAGTACGTTTCGCTCCTCTTTCGCGGCGACCTGGGGCACCTCGAAAACCCAGCCGGTCAAGCGGACCGACGTAGCTAGTTACCGCATTAGTCATTGGTGCCAACCTTGGCAACAATGCAGGTCGAAAAAACGTCAGCGAAAACCCGCCAGAGCGAGCAAGGTGCCTTGAAACGAGGCAGTATTGATCTTTTGATCATGCCGCCGAAGTTGAAAGGCAGATTGCCGTTCTGGCGGGTTTGCAGCGTCGAGCCGTTACGGCGTTTGGTAAACGCCGTAACTCTAAATACGTTCCGCGATCTCGTGGATGAGGTAGTCGGTCTTTTCCCAGCCCAGACACGGGTCGGTGATCGACTTGCCAAAGACGCCGCCGTCGACTGGCTGATTGCCGTCCTCCAGGTAGGATTCGATCATAAAGCCCTTGACCAGCTTGGAGATGGACTCGTTGCGGCGGCAGCTGTCGAGCACCTCCTTGCAAATACGATACTGCTCCAGTGGGCGCTTGCCCGAGTTGTCGTGGTTGCAGTCGATGACCGCCGCCGGGTTGGCGTAGCCGGCATGCTCGGTATAGCGCTCGGCCAGGCGCTCCAGGTGTTCGTAGTGGTAATTGGGGTAGGTACGACCGTCGAGACCGATGTAGCCACGCATAACGGCGTGTGCGAGCGGGTTGCCGTCGCACTCAACCTCCCAGTTGCGGAAGATGAAGCTTTGATGTGCCTGGGCGGCATAGATGGAGTTAAGCATGACGGTGGTGGAACCGGCGGTGGGGTTTTTCATGCCGACGGGCACCGAAATGCCGCTCGACACCAGGCGATGCTCCTGGTTTTCGACCGAGCGCGCGCCCACGGCAACGTAGCTCAGCAGGTCGACGAGGTACTGGTAGTTGGACGGGTAGAGCATCTCGTCGGCGGTAAAGAAACCGGTCTCCTCGATGACGCGCAGGTGCATGTGACGGATGGCCTTGACGCCTTCGAGCAGGTCATCGGGCGCCTCGGGGTCGGGGTTGTGCAGCAGGCCTTTGTAGCCAGTGCCCTTGGTGCGCGGCTTGTTGGTGTAGACGCGCGGAATGATGATGAGTTTGTCCTTGACCTCTTCGGCGACCTTGGCCAGTCGGTTCATGTACTCAAGCACTGAGTCCTCGCGGTCGGCAGAGCACGGGCCGATGATGAGCACCTTGCGTGCGTCCTCGCCGGTAAAGACCTTGGCGACCTCGGCGTCGAATGCCTGCTTTTTGACGGTAAGCTCGGCGGAAAGCGGCATTTCCTCGCGGATCCCCATGGGGATCGGCAACCTGCGCTTGAATTCCATGGCCATATGGGGCCTCCTTTATCAATTAATGGCAACAATTGGCGAATTCTCGAATGCTCGGCATTATCCGCTGTCGCACGCTAAAGTGCAAGCGAAACCTGCCGAAAAGGGACAGGTTTATTTTGGTCGGTTTTATCTGGGGAAATGTCGGCGCTTGCCGGAAGGGGAGGGCCAGCGTACGGCACGCTGGCGCAAGTTGGATCTTCTGCGGCATGCCCTGTGGACAAAAAACGGCAAATATGAGTACTGTTGCTAGCATAGTATCATATCGATCTTACAAGATAATAGACACAACAGTAAATATGTTCATTAACGTTGGCATACAGAAGCATGCTACCGGGCATTTTGATCAATTTGAAGGCATATCTAGGCCGCAAAGAGGTCGTTTGGGGCAGTTTTGGCTGTTACTAAAAAGGTGACAGTACTCATATTTGCCATTTTTTGTCCACGGGGCCTTGAGGGAGGCCGTTAATCAGGTCCCGGGGGAGGCGGTTCGAGGGCCGCAGAACAAAAAACGGGGGCACAGTTCATTCTGCGCCCCCGTTTTTGGGTATTGCGGTTGTTTGCCGCCGGTTTTACGCCGCCTCGTCGAACTGCGAGTTGTACAGGTCGGCGTAGAAGCCGCCCTGGGCGAGCAGCTCGTCGTGCGTGCCCTTTTCGACGATGTCGCCGTCGCGGATCACCAGGATCACGTCGGCGTTGCGGATCGTGGACAGGCGGTGCGCGATGACAAAGCTCGTGCGGCCCTGCATTAGCGCATCCATGGCACGCTGAATAAGCTCCTCGGTACGAGTGTCAACGTTGGAGGTCGCCTCGTCCAAAATCAGCGCCGGACGGTCGGCCAAAATGGCACGGGCGATGGTCACGAGCTGGCGCTGACCCTGCGACAGGTTGGTGCCCTCCTCGTTGATCATAAAGTCGTAACCGCCGGCGAGCGTATGGATAAAGTGGTCGCAGCGTGCGGCGCGTGCGGCGGCCTCGACTTCGGCATCGCTCGCATCGGGGCGTCCGTAGCGGATGTTTTCGCGGATGGTGCCGTTAAACAGCCAGGTATCCTGCAGCACCATGGCAAACTCGCCGCGCAGCGCCGCGCGGTCCCAGTCGCGCACGTCAACGCCCTCGACACGCAGCGAACCGTCGTCCACATCGTAGAAGCGCTGCAGCAGCTTGATGAGCGTGGTCTTGCCGGCGCCGGTGGGACCGACGATGGCGATGGTCTGGCCGGGCTGCGCCTCGCAGCTAAAGTCGTGGATGATGGTCTTGTCGGGCGTGTAGCCAAACTTGACGTGGTCGAACTCCACGTGACCGGGGCGCTTCTCGGGAATCTGCGCGTCGGCCTTCTGCTCCTCCTCGGGCGCGGCCAGGAACTCAAAGACGCGCTCGGTGGCAGCGGCCATCGACTGCATCGTGTTGCTCACGTTGCCCAGCTGCTGCACGGGTTGCGTAAAGTTGCGAACGTACTGGATAAAGCTCTGGATGTCGCCGGGCGTGGCATTGCCGGTCAGCGCGAGCTGTGCGCCCACCACGACGACGCCCACGTAGCCCATGTTGCCCACCAGGCTCATAAGCGGCATCATCAGGCCCGACAGGAACTGCGAGCGCCAGCCACTAATAAAGAGGCGGTCGTTTTGACGGTCGAACTCCTCGATCGAGGCCTCGGCGCGGTCGAACACCTGAATGACATTCTGGCCGGCAAAGTCTTCCTCGATAATGCCGTTGACGGCGCCCAGGACCTGCTGCTGCTCGCGGAAGTACGGCTGCGAGAAGTGAATCATCACCATCAAGATAATTGCGGCTGCCGGCAGCGTGAGCACGGTGACGCCGGTGAGCGGCAGGCTGATCGACAGCATCATGACGAGCACGCCGATAATCTGCGTGACGGACGTAATAAGCTGCGTCACGCTCTGGTTGAGCGACTGGCCGAGTGTATCGACGTCGTTGGTGATGCGGCTGAGCACATCGCCCTTGCTGTGACCGTTGAAGTAGCTCATCGGCACGACGGCAATCTTGGCGGCGATTTCCTTGCGCATGCGGTAGCAGATCTTTTGCGTGACGCCGGTCATGAGCCAGCCCTGGACCAGGCTGCAGACAGAGCTCGCCAGATACAGGCAGAGCAAAAAGCCGAGCGTCTTGGCGATCCAGTCAAAGTCAACGTCGCCGGTGCCGTTGACCTTGGCGACCAGGCCTTCGAACAGCTTGGTCGTAACCTGGCCGAGCACCTTGGGCCCCACAATGTTAAAGATGACCGAGCACACGGCAAAGGCGACGGCGGCAAACACGGCAATCTTGTGCTGGCCGATATAGCCGAGCAGCTGCCTCATGGTGCCCTTAAAGTCCTTGGCCTTTTCGCCACGGCGCATGCCACCCATGCGGCCCATGGGTCCACGCTGACGGGTGGGCTTGGGAATTTGGGTCTTGGTCTCGTCTGCCATTAGCGCTCGCCTCCTTCCGTGACGGCTGCAATTTCTTCTTGGGTAAGCCCCAGCTCCTCGGCGGAAAGCTGCGACTGTGCGATCTCCAGGTACGCCGGGCAGCTGCGCAGCAGCTCCTCGTGCGTACCGGTGCCCACCACGTGGCCGTCGTCGAGCACGATGATCTGGTCGGCGTGCATGATGGTCGCGATGCGCTGGGCCACGACCACGAGCGCGGCGTCGGTGACGTTTTTGGCCAGCTCTTCGCGCAGGCGCGCGTCGGTCTTGTAGTCGAGGGCGCTAAACGAATCATCGAACACCACGACCTCGGGCTTTTTGGCCAACGCGCGGGCGATGGCCAGACGCTGGCGCTGACCGCCCGAGACATTGGAGCCGCCCTGGCTAATGGGGGAGTCGTATCCGTCCTCGCGCTCGGCGATAAAGTCCTCCGCCTGGGCGACGTGTGCTGCCTGGCGCATATCCTCGTCACTCACCATGTCGCCGGCAAACTTGAGGTTGCTCTCGACGGTACCCGAGAACAGACGACCCTGCTGCGGAATATAACCGATGCGGCGGCGCAGCTCAGAGAGGGTCATGTCGCGCACGTCGATGCCGTCGAGCGAAATGCTGCCGCCCGTGACGTCGTACAGGCGCGGAATCAACTGTACAAGCGTGGACTTGCCCGAGCCCGTGGAACCAATGATGCCGAGCATCTGGCCGGCGTGCGTGGTGAAGTTTACGCCGCTAATGACGTCGGCGCGGGCATCGGGATACTGGAAGCTCACGTCACGGAAGGTGAGCTCACCGCGCGGCGCGCTGGCAGCAGGCAATTTGGGTGAGACAGGGTCGTTGATGCTCGTGGGACAGGTGATGACCTCTTCCACGCGCTCGGCTGCGACCTCGGCGCGGGGCAGGATGACCGAAACCATGGTGAGGATCATAAACGCCATGACGATCTGCATGGTGTAGGAGATGAACGCCATCATGTTGCCGACCTGCATCACGCCGTCGGACACGCCCTGCGCGCCAAACCAGACGATAAGCACAGTGACGCAGTTCATGACGAGCATCATGAGCGGCATCATAAAGCTCATGGCTCGGTTGGTGTAGAGCTGCGTGGTCATCAGGTCGAGCGAAGCCTTGTCAAAACGCTCGAGCTCATGCTCCTCGCGGTTGAACGAGCGGATAGGCATAAGGCCGTCGAGCAGCTCGCGGGCGGTAAGGTTCACGCGGTCCACGTAACTTTGCATCTTTTTGAACTTGGGCATGGTGAGGCCCATGAGCACGCCGACGACGGCCGAGACCGCGATGATGGCAACGGCGATGGTCCACTCCAGGCCGGTATGGTTGGCCAGGACGCGCATGACGGCGACGATGCCCATGACGGGGGCCATCAGACACATGCGGATAAACAGGGTTGCGGCCATCTGGATCTGCTGAATGTCATTGGTGCAGCGGGTGATGAGCGAGGCCTGGCTAAACTTGCCCACCTCGGCCGGCGAGAAGTGCATAACCTTGTTGAAGGTCTCGCGGCGCAGGTCGCGGGCGATGGAGCAGGCAGTGCGCGAAGCAACGGCACCGGTCAGGATGGTGGCGACCAGCGACACCAGACACAGCCCAAACATCGTGGTCGCCATGCGGCCCAGGTAGGCGTTCTGCACGTCGGCGGGGTCGATGCCCTGTGCCTTGTACTCGTCCTGCACATAGCTCACGGCGCGTTGGGTCACGATGGAGCCCGACATGGAGCCCATTTTGTCCGCCATATCGTTGGCGCCCTCGACGAGCTTGCCCTGGTCGATTAGGCCGCCTTCAACGCCTAGACGCAGACCCTTCATGGTGATCTTACCGCCGTCGGCGTCGATCTGCTTTTGCATATTCTGCGCCGCTGCGGCCTTCTGCTGCATCTCGGCGAGCTGCTCGGGCGTCATCGCTGCCATTTGCTCGGGCGTGGGCATGGCCTGAGCGGCGTCGCTGTCTTTCTCGCTGGACGTGCCGGTCATGTCTCCCATGGAGTCGGCGTCGATGCCCTGGTTGAGCGAAAGGACGACGGTCTCGGGCAGGCTCATAATGTCGGTAATTTTGCCTCCATCGGCACGCTCTTCCTCGGTGCCCATGTACGTTCGAATGCCGTTTTTGTCAGCCTTGCCAAACGCAGCCTCTACCGTCTTGGCGTCTTTGGCGCTCATAAAGAGTTCGAGGTCGTCGAGCGATTCGGCGCGAATGGTGTCGGGCACGGGCGAGGCGATGCCGCCTTGCTGCACGCCCACGTCGACGATATCGCTCATGTAGGTAGGCAGTGCCAGATCGGCGTTGCAGCTGATTACGATAAGTACGATAGCTGCGAACAGTGCCAGGACATGCTTTTTAAAGAGCTTGAGAATCCTCACTCGGCATCTCTCCTTTCTTGATTGCGGTCGATAATTTCGTTGGCACGTCTAAGAAGGCGCACCATCTCTTGGGTATCTGTTTCGCCGAGCTGCTCGAGGAAAGCCGCGGTGCGCTCCTCGAATTCCCGGCGTTTGATTTCGAGATCCTGGAATCCCTTGTCGGTCACTATGACGTGTACGCGACGACGGTCGGTCTTTGAGTGCTCGCGCTCAATCCAACCCTTGGCCTCGAGGGCGCGCAAGATATTGGCGATGCGGGCGCTCGAGACCCAGGCACGATCGGCGAGTTCGCTCGGCGTGAGCGAACCGCCAGCGAGCATGAGGGCGCGCATGACGGCCATCTCGCCGCTGAGAGCTTTGTCCACAAAGCGCGAAACGCGCTGGTGAATGCCGCCAAACTCAGTAAGGAGCTGACGTCCAAGCTCATGGAAATCGGTATCTTCCACCGAAAACCCCTAACACTAGAAACTATTTTCGGTGAAAGATGATACCCTTGCACGCGCACCCTATACGGTAGATTTTGGGTCATGCCTAGAAAACAACCTTTAGGCGACCTCCGTACACCGTCGGTATCAGCAAAGTAAGGGGTAGATCGTAAGGCATGTCCCAAAGCCTACTCAGAGGCACTTTACTCTGCTAAAGCTGGCATAACAGCTAGAGCGAACGTCGTACAAAGGCAAGGAAAAATACCAAACAAATCGGTGAACGGTAGTTGTTTACGCTCGCATTTCCTGCGGGTTTGTAAAAAACGCCCTTATGATATAAAAAAAGAAACATATAACAGCCCAGATGGAGAGGGTCGCTATGTTATCCTTCTCAAACGGGTGAAATCTTGGGTTTTGGGTTGCAGTTCCAAGGTGGACAAACGTTTTTCCCTGCACCAACATGTGGTGAAGAACGGAAGAAGCCGGTAGTGCAAGCCGAAAATTCAAGAATTCAATAAGCAGCGGTGTGAGAGAGCGCCGCATTACACGTAACTAGGAGCGTGGTTACACAATGCAGGAGGCATGGGAAGGCTTCAAGGAAGGCATTTGGACGGGAGAGGTTGACGTCCGAGACTTCATCCAGAAGAACTACACCCCTTACGAGGGCGACGAGTCGTTCCTCGTAGGTCCGACCGAGCGTACCAAGGAGCTGTGGGGCGAGGTTCTCGACCTGCTGCTTAAGGAGCGCGAGCAGGGCGGTGTCCTCGATATGGACACCAAGACCGTCACGGGTATCGTGAGCCACCCCGCTGGCTACATCGATAACGCCCACCGCGAGAAGGAGACCATCGTCGGCCTCCAGACCGACAAGCCGCTCAAGCGCGCTCTGCACGTCAACGGCGGTATCCGCATCGCTTGCCAGGCCGCCAGCCAGCACGGCTACAAGGTCGACGAGAACGTTGTCGAGCGCTACACCTTCGAGCGCAAGACCCACAACGCCGGCGTCTTCGATGTTTACACCCCCGAGATGCGTGCTTGCCGCTCGGCTCACATCATCACCGGTCTGCCCGATGGCTATGGCCGCGGCCGCATCATCGGCGACTACCGTCGTGTCGCCCTGTACGGTGTCGACTACCTGATTAAGGACAAGGAGGCCCAGAAGGCTTCCACCCCGACGGTCATGACCGCCGACAACATCCGCGACCGTGAGGAGCTGCAGGAGCAGATCCGCGCCCTCGGCGAGCTCAAGATGATGGCCGAGACCTATGGTTTCGACATTTCCAACCCTGCTACCAACACGCAGGAGGCCATCCAGTGGATGTACTTCGCCTACCTTGCTGCCGTCAAGGAGCAGAACGGCGCCGCTATGTCCATCGGCCGTACCTCTACGTTCATCGACATCTATGCTGAGCGCGACCTTGCCAACGGTACCTTCACCGAGGAGCAGATCCAGGAGTTCGTGGATCACTTCATCATGAAGCTCCGCATGGTCAAGTTCGCCCGTACTCCCGAGTACCAGGCCCTGTTCACCGGCGACCCGCAGTGGGTCACCGAGTCCATCGGCGGCATGGGTGTTGACGGCCGTACGCTCGTTACCAAGATGAGCTACCGCTACCTGCACACGCTCGAGAACATGGGTACCAGCCCCGAGCCCAACATGACCGTTCTGTGGTCGACCCGTCTGCCCGAGAACTTCAAGAAGTTCTGCGCCAAGACTTCCGTCGCCAGCTCCTCGATCCAGTACGAGAACGACGACCTCATGCGCGTCTATCACGGCGACGACTACGGCATTGCCTGCTGCGTGTCCTCCATGCGCATCGGCAAGGAGATGCAGTTCTTCGGCGCCCGCGCCAACCTTGCCAAGTGCCTGCTCTACGCACTCAACGGCGGTGTTGACGAGGTCTCCAAGAAGCAGGTCGGCCCCAAGTATCGCGCCGTCGAGGGCGATACGCTCGATTACGACGACGTTGTGGCCAAGTACAACGACATGATGAAGTGGCTCGCTGGCGTGTACGTCAACTCGCTGAACATCATTCACTACATGCACGACAAGTATTGCTACGAGCGCATCCAGATGGCTCTGCACGACAAGCACGTGCACCGCTGGTTCGCTACGGGCATCGCTGGCCTTTCCGTCGTGGCTGACTCCCTGTCCGCCATCAAGTACGCCAAGGTTCACCCCGTCCGTGACGAGAACGGCATCATCGTCGACTTCGAGACCGAGGGCGAGTTCCCCAAGTACGGTAACGACGACGACCGCGTCGACCAGATTGCTCACGACGTTGTGCACCAGTTCATGGAGTACATCCGCATGAACGACACCTACCGCAACTCCGTGCCCACGACCTCGGTTCTGACCATTACCTCCAACGTCGTGTACGGTAAGAAGACCGGCTCCACGCCCGACGGCCGCAAGGCTGGCCAGCCGTTCGCCCCGGGTGCTAACCCCATGCACAAGCGCGATAGCCACGGCGCCATCGCTTCGCTGTCTTCGGTTTCCAAGCTCCCGTTCCGCGATGCTCAGGACGGCATCTCCAACACCTTCTCCATCATCCCGAGTGCGCTCGGCAAGGAGGACCAGGTGTTCTTTGGCGATATCGACCTTGATCAGCTGGGCGAGTAACTATTGTTAGTGCTATACTAACAATAACGATTACTGATTAGTGCGCCGGTTTCGGCCGGCGCCTATTAATCGAAGGAGACACATTATGAAGGTTTCTGAAGTTTCCGAGACCCAGGCCGATAACCTGGTCCACATGCTCGACGCTTACGCCGAGAAGGGTGGCCACCACCTGAACATCAACGTCTTCAACCGTGAGACGCTGCTCGACGCTCAGGCTCACCCCGAGAAGTACCCGCAGCTGACCATCCGCGTTTCCGGCTATGCCGTGAACTTCCACACGCTCACCAAGGAGCAGCAGGACGAGGTCATTGCGCGTACCTTCCACGACAAGTTCTAAAGGGGCTCAACTCCCGCAGGATCGCCGGGGCTGTTTGGGCTACCTCCCAAAACGTCCTCGGACATGCAAAGAGGCTCGCTGCGCACTTCGTGCGGCGAGCCTCTTTGCGTCCTGCGGAATGTTTTGGGAGGTAGCCCAAACAGCCCCGGCGGGGGTCCTGTGTAGTCACCCTTTAGGCGAAACTCTCCTAATTATTTGGATGAGTCGTTTACTTACTTGTACTGTTACCGTCTTCCCGCTGTTGTTGGGGTATGCTTTGTTCGTATGTAAACGTATGACATGTTGATGGGGGAGGGTGCTATGGCTCGCGATGGCGCTCGTTCTAAGGATTCTGCTAAGCCTGGCATCAAGGAAGTTGCAGCGGTGGCGGGGGTTTCGCCCACTACGGTATCTCGCGTGCTTAATAATCGCGGCTATATTAGCCAAGAAACCCGCGATAAGGTCCATGCCGCGATGGAGCGCATCAACTATACGCCCAACGATATCGCCCGTGCCATGCTCAACGGTCGCCTGAACCTTATCGGCATGATCGTTCCCTTTGTGAGCAGCCCGTTCCATGCTCAGGTTGTGCAGGCGGTCGAGCGCACGTTGGCGGAAAACGGCTTTAAGATGTTGCTGTGCAACAGCGCCAATCGACCTGATCTTGAGCGTTCCTATATTGACATGCTCCGCCGCAATATGGTCGACGGCGTCATCGTCAACTCCCTCAATATCGGTGCCGAGGCGTATGCCGAGATGGGCTTGAGCCTGGTTGGTATCGACTGCGACCTTGGCGAGGCCTCTGTTCAGATTGCGAGCGACAGCTATAGCATCGGCGAACTTGCCACGCGTCGCCTGATCGATGACGGGTGTTCGCGTATCTTGTGCCTGCGCAACAATAGCCGCATGCGTATGCCTGCCAATAAGCGTACCGATGCCTACTACGATGTTGTGGAGCAGGCCGGTTTGCCCGCGCTTGTCCGTGAGGTCGAGTTCGTTAAGTCCGACGACGAAAAGAGTGCGGTCGTTGCGAAGATCCTCGATGAGAACCCCGATATTGACGGCATCTTTGCGGGAGACGACACGATGGCGGCCATCTGCCTCAACGTTATGAAGCAGCGCGGCTTGAGCGCTCCGGATGATATTAAGGTCGTGGGCGCGGATGGCGCCCGCCGCACTATGACGTTTATGCCTGACTTAACAACCGTACGTCAAGATATCGATCGCATCGGAGAGCTCGCGGCGCAATCCATCATCGCTCTTGTTAACGGTGAAAAGCCCGAATCGAATATCAAGCTTCCCGTCGAACTTATCGAGGGCAAAACCGCCTAGTTCATTCCGAGCCAAAAGAATCCCTCGAACGCCTCTGATGACCGTTCATCGGCATATGTCAACCGTTTGCCGACGACTGGAACTGCGAAAAGACGTATTGATGTGAAAACGTTTGACATATGAAAACGATTGACATATCTTGCAGTTGTACCGAGTTAGTATCTCGTGGGAAAGGAAGTCTCGGATGCACAAGGTTTATTACCAGCCTGAGGGAATTTGGGTAGGCGACATCATGCCGTACGGCGAGGACGGCACGTTCTATCTCTATCATCAGCGTGACACGCGTAACCCCGGACCTTTCGGAGAGCCGTTTGGCTGGGCACTCGCGACGACCAAGGATTTCGTCAACTACAAGGACTTTGGTGAGAGCCTTGAGCGTGGCGGCGACGAGGAAGTCGACCAGTACGTTTATGCCGGCACGGTGTTTAAGGTGGGCGACAAGTACCATGCGCTCTACACTGGTTGCAATCGCGATAAGGTCCGCGCACGCTTGATGAAGCAGGTTCTTCTTCACGCAACGAGTGACGACGCCGTCAAGTGGGAGAAGAACATCGCCGAGACGCTGCTTCCGCCCCAGGAGGGTTACGATGACCGCAACTGGCGCGATCCCTTTGTTCTTTGGGATGAGGAGAACGAAGAGTACATGCTCATCCTCGGCACGCGTGTGGGCGAGGACAAGCGTCTGATGACCGGTCGTCTGGTCAAGTTCACCTCCAAGGACCTGGATACCTGGGAGTTCCAGGGCGACTGGTGGAATCCGGGCCTGTACACCATGTTCGAGATGCCTGATCTCTTTAAGATGGGCGACTGGTGGTATCTGGTGTTCTCTGAGTACAGTGATGGCAACAAGACCCGTTACCGCATGTCTCGCTCTATCAACGGTCCTTGGATCACCCCCGCTGACGATTCCTTCGATGGCCGCGCGTACTATGCTGCACGTACCGCATTTGACGGCGAGCGCCGCGTTCTCTTTGGTTGGGTTCCTACGCGCGACGAGGGCGGCGACCCCAGCTCTTACCTGTGGGGTGGCACTTTTATGCCTCTCGAGATCGTTCAGCGTGCCGACGGAACGCTCGGCACCAAGCTTCCCGACAGCATGCTTGGCGCCTTTGGCGAGGCTAAGGCAGTCGAGGCCTTTGAGCTTTCGTGCGAGTCGGGCAAGGTCGAGCAGGTGCTCGCCGCGGATGCCGGTTCTACCTATATGCTCGACGCCGACATCGAGCTCGCCGGTGACGCTGCCGGCTTCTCGGTGAAGCTTGCCGAGGACGCCGAGTCCGGTCTTGCCTATGAGTTCCGCGCCAACCTGCGTGAGGGCAAACTCGAGTTTACGGCGGCCCCCCAGTATCCGTGGTTCCAGGTCAACAGCATGGGCCTCGAGCGTCCGTTGTTCTTTAAGGGCGAGGGCACTCACCATGTGCGTCTGGTCGTCGACGACGACATCGCGACCATCTTTGTCGATGATGTTGCGCTCAACGCTCGCTTCTGCAACAAGCAGGGCCAGGGTGTGGCGCTTACCGTCACCGACGGTGCGCTCAAGTGCGCAAACGCAACGATCGCGTCTCTGTAGCGGCAACGAACCGTTTTATGATTTAGAAAAGGAATGGAGAGGAACATGGACTACAAGGCAGTGTCCCAGCAAGTCGTCGACAACGTCGGCGGACTGGAGAACATCGAGGGCGCCACGCATTGCGTGACCCGTCTGCGTCTGGTGCTCAAGGATACGAGCAAATACAACAAGGCCGAGCTCGAGAACATCGATGGCGTCAAGGGCGTGCTGTACAACAGCGGCCAGCTCATGATCATCTTCGGTACCGGTACCGTCAACAAGGTTTACGATGAGTTTATGGCTCTGACGGGCGTTAAGGAGATCAGTGCTTCCGAGGTCAAGGGCGCCGAGGCGGACAAGAAGGGCAAGTTCTTCTCGGTCCTCAAGGTATTCTCGGATATCTTTATCCCCATCATTCCTGCCTTCGTCGGCGCTGCAATCATCATCGGCCTTAAGTCGCTGATCGTTGCCAACGGCCTCTTTGGCATGGAAGGCAGCCTCGCCGATCACAGCGAGTTCCTCAAGAACCTCGCAAGCTTCTTTGCCATTATCGCCACCACGTTCGACTACCTGCCTGTCCTGGTTATGTACAGCGCGGTCAAGCGTTTTGGCGGTAACCCGATCCTGGGCATCCTCGTCGGTATCGTCATGGTTCACCCGAGCCTTATGAACCGCAACACGTTCGTTATGGACCCGACGGGTGCTGAGTACTGGAACTTTGGTCCGCTATCCATTCCCATGGTTGCTTTCCAGGGCGGTGTGTTCCCCGCAATCCTGACTGCCTGGTTTATGGCCAAGGTCGAGAAGATTGCCCAGAAGTACATCCCCGAGGTCGTTTCGTTCGTTTTCGTCCCGACCGTTACCCTGATTCTTGCTAACGTCGCCCTGTTCACCGTGTTCGGCCCGCTCGGCAACCTGATCGGTGACGTCCTCGCCGGCGTAATCGATATCCTGTACAACAGGATGGGCGTCTTTGGTGCCTTTGTCTTCGCCGCGTTCCTGCAGCCGCTCGTCGTTACCGGTACGCATCAGTTCATCCAGGGTATCGAGGCCAACCTCGTTGCCACGACCGGCTTCAACTACATCCAGGCCATCTGGTCGGTTTCCATCATCGCCCAGGGCGGCGGCGCCATCGGTATGTACCTCATTCACAAGAAGCACTCCAAAGAGCGCAACATCTGCATGTCGTCCTTTATCCCGACGCTGGTCGGAATCTCCGAGCCCGCTATCTTTGCTGCAAACATGCGCTATTCGATCATTCCGTTCATCTGCGCATGCATCGGTGCAGGCTGCGGCGGTGCCTTCGTGAAGTTCTTTGAGGTGCGCGCTATCGGTCAGGGTCTGACCGGTGTGCTTGGCCTGCTCATCGTTACGCCCGAGACTCTCGTGTGGTATGTGGCTGGCAATCTCATCGCCTTTATCGTGCCGATCGTCTTGATCTTTGCCTACAACAAGGCAAAGGGCGTTCCAACCACCGATGAAGAGGGCGCTGGCGCAGGCTTCGATGTCAGCTTCTAGTTGAGCCATTCAGTGTAATGTGCGGATAAGTCCATTTGAGGAAGGGCGTTCGGCTCGTGTGAGTCGGGCGTCCTTCCCTATAGACGAGAAGGTCAATGGCGATGTTTAATCAAAACAATAAGGTGACACGCGCGGACTATGAGCAGTGGCGTGCCGGACAGGATGAGACGGCGGGTCGCATCGCGTCTGACCCCGATAGGCTCCTGTTCCATGTGGAGCCTGAGCTTGGCTGGCTCAACGACCCCAACGGTTTGGTTCAGATTGGTGATACGTATCACATCTATCATCAATACGATCCGTTCGATGCTGCGCATGGCGGTCCAGTGCTTTGGAACCATCTGACGACAAAGGATTTTGTGACGTACGAGAATCACGGCCCCGTGCTGTTCCCCGATTCCGATTTGGATTCGAGCGGAGCGTATTCTGGTTCTGCCTTTGTACGTGATGGCAAGATTCACTACTTCTATACCGGCAACGTCAAGCATTTTGACCGCGATGATTACGACTACGTGTTGACGGGCCGTGAGCAAAACCAGATTCATATGGTTGCCGAGAACCCCGACGAATTGGGCGAGAAGCGCATGGCTGTTGGACCAGTCGATTACCCCGACGATATCGGTACGCATGTGCGCGACCCCAAGATCCTTGAACACGACGGTATCTACTACATGGTTCTGGGCGCTCGTACGAAAGACGATCGCGGCTGCGTGCTTGTCTATACCTCGCGCGATCTAGAGGTCTGGAGCTATGCGACGCGCATTGAGCTGGGCGAGAAGCTTGGCTTTATGTGGGAGTGCCCCGATCTGTTTGAGCTCGATGGTGAGCTTATTCTCGTTTGCTGTCCGCAGGGTGTGCCTGCCGATGGTTGGCGTTACCGCAATCCACATCAGTGCGTGTGGTTCTCCATCGAGGCCGATTGGGAGGCGCCGAGCTTTAAAATCGTCAGGCAGGGCATGCCTCCGATGGTCGATGCCGGTTTTGATTTCTATGCTCCGCAGTCCTTTGAGGATGCTGCAGGCCGGCGTTTGATGATCGGATGGTCGGGTTGCCCCGACGCGACGGCAGAAAACCCGACGGTGGCGCGCGGGTGGCAGTGCGCGTTGACGGTGCCGCGAGAGCTGAGCATACGCGATGGTAAGCTCTGCCAGCAGCCGGCGTACGAGATTGAGAGGATGCGCGGCGGCTGCGTTCGCGCGACAGGCGGTGAAACCGTTGAGGAGCCGGGCCGCCTGTTTGATCTTGTGGTTTCCTGCGAGGGCGCCAAGATGGTCGAGCTCGAAATCCGCAAGGGTGTCTTTGTACGTTATGCGGACGGGATGCTTACCCTCGACATGGGTGACGAAGGCTATGGGCGCGACCAAAGGTCGATCGAGCTCAGCGAGCTTCGCGACCTGCGCGTGCTTTCGGACACTACGATGGTCGAGATTTTTGCAAATGGCGGCGAGGCGGCACTTACGAGCCGTACCTATTCGCCGGCGGTTCCGGCGATGGAGCTGCACGCCGAGGGTGCGGCATCGATGGATTTCTACCGCCTCGCGCATTAACCGTGCGTGGAGCACGATTTGACTTGCCGGGCGGAATGTGTCGCAGTTGCCGCAGCGAACTACCGTTTATCGTGTATAGCTACCGTTTGCGGAGTAAGTAACACATTGTTGCAAACCGTGTAGAATCCTAAATAAGCACGGAGTTTTCCAGGGAGACGCTGTCCTTTGTTGTGTGCAAGGGGCGGCGTCTCTTTGGTGCTTGGATGCTGTTGTGCAACAGTGCGGCGGCGCGTGCCATGTATTGAAAAGCCAATGTCGAGATGGGTCGTGATAATAATGGGCAAGTACGTAATCGTGGTTGAGTCTGGGTCGGATGTGACGCCGGAGCTTTGCGAACGCTACGGCATCGTGCGCGTGCCCATGCATGTCACGATTGGTGACGAGACCGTTGAAGATGGTTCAATCGATCCGCTCGAGATTTACTCGCGCTGCAACGAGCTCGGTGTTATGCCTAAGACGAGTGGCTGCGCGCCTGCGGATTTTGCTCACGTGTATGACCGTATCCATGCCGAGCAGCCCGATGCGACCATTCTGCATCTTGCGTACTCCGAAGTCACAACTTGCTCGCATCAGTCCTCCAAGATTGCGGCTAAGGGCCGCGACTACGTATTCTCCATGGATACGCGTTTTGTCTCGGTGGGCCAGTCGCTTGTTGCCGTCGAGACCGCCAAATACATCGAGGCTCACCCCGATGCCACCGTCGACGAAATTTTCGCCTTCACCAATTCGGTGATGGATCGCGTGCTGTTGGGCTTTGTTCCTACCGACCTAGCCTTCCTTAAGGCGGGCGGTCGTCTGTCCAACGTGGCATTCCTTGGCGCCCACCTGTTCAAGATTAAGCCCTGCATTGAGGTGACGGGCGGCAAGTTCGTGGCAACCAAGAAGTTTCGCGGCTCTATGCTCAAATGCGCCCGTGCCTTTATTGACCACATGGTTGCGAAGGGCGAGATTGACTACTCGCACATTGGCCTGGCGTATTCGGTAGGCCTTTCCGAGGAGCTGCGCGACGACATGGAAGTCTATGCGCACGACCTGGGCTTTAAGGATATTACCTGGACTCGGGTCGGCGGCGTCATCTCGAGCCATTGCGGCCCGACCGCCTTCGGTGCGGTGCTCACGCTTAAAGAGTAAGACCTGGCGTCTATCGATTTCTATTGCATCGGCGGCGGGCGGGTTGCGACAACCTTCCCGCCGCTCTTGCGTGGGGCCAAATAGAACAGCCCAATTGACCGCTAAACCGTTTCGCCATCATGCATATGGGCTAGAATGACTCTGGCATTTATGTAGCTAAAACCAATGAGAGGCAAGGTAGCGGGAATGGCTGAGATGACGCTCGAGGGTGTGGACGCTCGTCCCGAGGACTCTGCGTTTGCCCTGGGCCGCGTGCATTCGATTGAGACGATGGGAACGGTCGATGGACCCGGCATCCGCTTTGTGGTGTTTGTTCAGGGCTGTCCCATGCGCTGTGCGTATTGCCACAACCCCGACACCTGGTCGGTTAACGGCGGCACCATGGTGACCGTCGAGCACCTGATGGACGAGTTCCAGAGCAACCATGAGTTTTACCGCAGCGGCGGTATTACGGTATCCGGCGGCGAGCCGCTCCTGCAGCCTGAGTTTTTGGCCGACCTGTTCCGCGCAATGCACAACAACCCCGATGGTCGCGTGCATACCTGCTTGGATAGCTGCGGCTATGCGTTCGATCCCGCGCATCCCGAGAAGTTCGATGCCGTACTCAACGAGACCGATATGGTGCTGCTCGACATTAAACACGCCGATCCCGTCGAGCATAAAAAGCTGACCGGTTGCGATCCCGCGCGCATCCTGGCGTTTGGTGATGAGCTTGCGCGTCGCAAGATCAAGGTTGTTATTCGTCACGTGGTGGTGCCGGGTATTACTGATACGGTTGAGGAGTGCGAGGCACTCGGTCGTCTGATTGCCCCATGGCATAACGTGGTGGGCCTGGAAATGCTGCCGTATCACACGATGGGTGTCGTCAAGTATGAGCAGCTGGGGATTCCCTATAAGCTCGAGGGCGTTCCACAGATGGATACCGCGCGCATGCCCGAGCTGCGCAACGCCGTCATGATGGGCATGAAAAAGCGCCGCGCGGAACTCAAAAACGCCATCGGCTAGCGATCCATTTTCGCCCCCAAGGGCACTCATTGGGGACAGACTTAAATGAGTGCCCCGGGCACCTAGTTGATTGCTAAAGAGCCCCGTCAAGTTGCGGTGGAATAGTTCTTGTTTTTCGGCTTATGCCGCCCAAACAGGAACTATTTCACCGCAACTGCGTTTTGGACAGAGATGCGCAACAGAGTCGCGCCATTTGGATAAATACGCTTGTGGTTTCTTTAAAGACACCTTAAACGCCGCTGAATATCTTTGGAAAGAAATGCCTGCTCGGTATTATGCTGCTCGTATATAAACGGTAGCAGTCAGGAGACCACGTGCGAAACAACGCATCGCGGGACGAGTATGTGCCGCAGCATGGCAGCAGATATGAGACGAAGGGCACGCCTTCGCGTGGCCTCGCTGACGTTCGCGTCCGCGTAACGAAGATTGTCGCCATTGGGATGCTAACGTTGACGGTTATTATCCTCGGAATTACCGCCAAAACCTACGCGTCGGAGCGAATGGCACACTCAGATGCGTCAACGGTACAGATGCAAAACAAAAAGGTCTCTGAATCTAAAGCCACCGCAAGTCAAACCCTGTCGACAGCGAGCCTTAAGACGAGGCTTTCGAAGGCGGACTTTAACGATATTCCCTCAGGCGATACCGTGCAGACCTTCTCATTGGTTGATGATCAGATCCCCGCCCTGGAGGATGGGAGCCTCGCCGCGCTCCAAGATGCCCTTGATCAGGCCCAGGAATTGGGCGATGTGGGCGTGGTGTTTTACGATTTGTCGAGCGGCAAGGGCGTGACGTATAACGCGGACGCCGAGGTGTACGGTGCGAGTAGCTACAAGGCACTCTATGCGTTGTACATCTGCGAATCCCTGGTCGAGACGGGTCAGTTTTCACTCGATGATTCCCTTGGCACCTATGGTGGCTATAACATGGGCTGGCAGACGGTGCGCGACCTAATCGAGGCCGCGGTCGTTAATTCGGATAACGATTCGTTTATTGCGTTACGCGCGGCGTTTGATCAAGATGGCTACGAGGATTGGATTGTCGGTCTTGGCATCGATTACGATACCGCGCTCGATCCGATGAGTGATTTTCCCACCTATTGCCCGCGCACTTCTGCTAGGTTATGGCGTGAGATGAGCGAGTATCTGAGCACGGATACCGAGACTTCACGGTGGTTGTCGGGCCTTCTGGCATCAACATCGCGCTCGTTTATTCGCGATGGCATTGCGGACGATCAGGTCTCGGTGCGCAACAAGGCAGGCTGGATCAGCGAGGACGGTTGCTATTCGACATGTGATGCCGGACTGATCGACGTCGACGGCCATAGCTATGTTATGAGCATCATGACGTCGATGCCGTGGAGCGACCAATCGAGTGAGGCCGTGGCCGCGATTGCAAAGGCGCTCTATGATGTGCGGTCCTCGTTGGCCTAGCGACTTCGTAAAAAGTGAAAGAGCCAAAATGCTGGTACCATACCGTGGATAAGCAATTTGCACGGATTTGGGGGATGGCATGGCAACCATCGCGATCATAGGCGCACTCGAAAAAGAGGTTGCGCAGATTAAAGAAGAGCTGAGTGGCGCACATGAGGCGCAGGAGGCGGGCTTGACCGTTGTGAGCGGCGAGCTTGACGGTCTGACGGTGGTCGCCACGACCGCTGGCATGGGTACCGTGAACGCCGCTGCCGCAACGCAGCATCTCATCAGCAAATACGCCCCGCAGGCCGTTGTGTTTTCAGGTATCGCGGGAGGCCTAAACCCTAAACTGCATATTAACGACGTGGTTATAGGCAAGTGCCTGCGCTATCTGGATACCGATACGGCACTCATCGCCGAGTCCGCGCCGGGGCTCGAGGAGTTTGTCTCGACGCCGGCGTTGGCTGATGTTGCCGCCGCCGTGCTTGCCGAGCATGGATTTGTGGATGCCTCGGCGGATGAGACTTCTGCGAAGAAGGACCCCAAGCAGTTCCTGTGTGGCACTATCGCCACGGGTGACCGCTTTGTTACGGGTGACGCCATGCGTAACGCTGCGATTGAGGCCACGCATGCCGATTGCGTCGAGATGGAGGGCGCGGCAATTGCGCACATCGCGGCCAAGAATGGTGTCGATTGCCTGGTGCTGCGCGCTATCAGCGATAATTGTGACGAGGCATATGACGCGTTTTGTGAGCGCGAGTTCGATCTGGATGAGTACGCTCGTACCGCGAGCGGCATCACGCTTGACATCGTTCGTCGTATCGCCGCCGCGTAATAGCGCGCCCGTTTTGTAAAAATCTACGACCAAGGAGTGTCCATGGCCGATTCCATTAACTACCAGCTTGCCAAGTTCGTCGCCAGCTATGGCAAGGTTTCGCAGATCCCCGAGTCCACCTGTCCCGAGGTGAGCTTTGTGGGCCGCTCCAACGTGGGCAAGTCCTCCATCATGAACAAGCTCTTCGGCCGCAAGAACCTCGTCAAGGTTTCGAGCACGCCGGGCAAAACGAGCAATATCAATTTCTTCGAGGCCGACGACGTGCACTTCGTCGACCTGCCGGGCTATGGTTTCGCTCGCCGTTCCAAGGCCGAGCGTGACCGCTGGGCAGAACTTATCGGCGACTTCTTCGACTCCGAGCGCAGCTTTAACCTGGTTGTATCGCTGGTGGACATTCGCCACGATCCCAGTAAGCTCGACCATGACATGATCGACTACCTGCAGGGCAACGAGTTCAACTTTATCGTCTGCCTCACCAAGGCCGACAAGCTCAGCCGCACCCAGCAGGCCCGCCAGGCAGCAGCCATCAAAAAGCAGCTCAACGTCCCGGCCGAAAACGTAATCATCACAAGCTCCCAAACCGGTACCGGCATCGACGAACTCAAAAAGCGCATCGCTGAGGCTTGCCTCTAGTAGGGGCTCTTGGCAGACAATAGTTTGCATCTATCTATATCACCCCAGTGATAGTTGTTGGTACACTATCACTGGGGTGATATTTTTGTTTGGAGGTCGATATGGAGCTTTGGCACGGGTCGGAGGTTGTTGTCGAGCATCCGTCGTTGGATAAATGCAGACAATTCAATGACTATGGGCGCGGGTTTTATTGCACGCCACATGAGGAAATGGCGATGGAATGGGCATGCCGGACCGAGTCTGATGGCGTTGCCAATCGATATGAGCTTGATTTAGATGGCCTTACGGTCTTGAATTTGGAGTCTGGGGAGTTTTCAATCCTCAATTGGCTTGCAATTCTGGCGAACAACAGAGAGTTCAATGTTTCGACGCCATTGGCGCGTGAAGGGCTACGATTTCTACTTGATAACTGTCTGATTGATATTTCTTCATATGACGTTATTCGGGGCTATCGTGCTGACGACTCCTATTTTTCGTTTGCAAGACAGTTTGTCAGCGGCATGATATCGCTCAGACAGCTGCAACGTATCATGCGCTTGGGTGATTTGGGTATCCAATATGCTCTTATGAGCGAGCGCGCATTTTCGGTGATTAGATTCTGCGATTGGAAGCAGGCTTCGGGGTCTGAGTTTTATTCCAAGCGTTTTGAACGTGAGCAGAATGCTCGACGCAAATACTTGGATACGGTCAACGGGTTCGATTCCGAAGGTATCGACATTAGGGATTTAATGGCAGGGAGGGTTGATTTAAATGATCCAAGAGTTGACGGATTGTGGACCGAGTAGAACATATCCCGTCTATTACCTTGAGGACGCAATGAACAACCTCGGCGACTGCTTTGACTATGCCGTCAATGACTATGGAGCAGAAGGATCTGAAGTTGCTGAACTCTTTTGCCTGAGCGGGATTGCCCGCGAGTTTGAGCGTGGAAACGCATGGGTTGTATCGGGAAAATCGGGCGTTGAGCTATTCGCGCTTATCGCCGAAAGGTCGGGCTATCAGAGCGGATCAATACCGGATCGCACCTATCGTTTTGAGAAGACGCCAGAGTATTGGACAGGCTGGATACTGGCATATCTGCAGTGGCGTTTAGGGGAGTCTTTCGAAGACCTGCTGCATGTCGTTCCGTTTGACGCACTGCGCAGTCTGTACTATCCCTGGCACGAAGCCTCGGAGGAGCGCGTGGCTCGCCTCGTCTGCGATATGGCGAAAAAAGCGTCCAGGCAAACCAAACTTGCGTTAGCAAGAAAGAAGCTTAAGAAAACCCAACAAGACCTAGCATACGAATCGGGTGTGTCACTCCGCTCAATCCAAATGTACGAGCAGCGCCAGAGAAACATCAATGAAGCTTCGGTAACAAGCGTAAGAGCCATAGCAAAAGCCCTTCACTGCAACATCGAAGACCTCCTAGAACCAGTCTTCGAATACAAAGAAACCAGCGCAGCCTAACCCAATTTATTGCCGAGGTTTGTATCTAGTAAGCAATCCTTACCAGCAAGAGTCCCTACCAATAGAAAGCGGCTTAAAGGGCCGAAATCGTATGAATGGCATTGCGACTTCCAAATGGGTGACTGCTGCTTGAAAAGCTATAGAAATAGGGGCCGATTTAACGGCCCCAAGCATCGCATAAATGGCATATACGTTTGGGGGTGCGGACAGAAAGTTGGACCGCGGGGCGGTCCGGACTGGAGGTTCGCATGTACAGCAGGGAGAAGGTCGAGCTCTTCCTCCTGGCGACGGAGGACGGCATGGGGCCCACCGCCGCCGCGGAGTTCGCGGGGGTCACGGTGAGCGCGGCCAAGAAGTGGGCGACGGGGCACCTCCCGCGCAGCTACACCGGCGGGGGCTGTAGAATCGTGGCGAGGAAACCGCCACGGAAGGAGGCCAGCTTGGGCCCCGACAAGTCGATCTACGCCCCGCCCGCGACCGGCCCGCTCGCCGGACTCAACGAGGACCAGATAGAGAACCTGCTGCTCAGGGCGGTGTTGGCCGACCTAAAAGCGGAAGGGTGGGACCCGGCTTCGATCTCGAACAGGAGCAAGTGCGAGCTCGGCGAGAGATTGAGGCGGGCGACCGCCCTGCCCCTCCGCTCGATCACAGGTTTCTTGAGGATATCGAAGAGCTCCTATGAGTACTGGAGGCCCCGCGTCGCCGCGCCGCGCGACCGCGACGCCGACATACGCGACCGCGTGGTGCGCATCTTCCGCGAGGGCTCGGGGTGCTGGGGGTACCGCACCGTCTGGGCGCGCCTGCGCCGCGAGGGCGTCCGCGCCAGCGAGAAGCGCGTGGCCCGCGTGATGCGCGAGGAGGGCCTCGAGGTCGTCTACAACAGGAGGCGCGCCCGGGGCTACAGCTCCTACGCCGGCGAGGTCTCCAAGGCGCCGGAGAACCTCGTGAACAGGAATTTCCACGCCGACGAGCCCAACCGGCTGTGGCTCACCGACATCACCGAGTTCAGGCTCCCGGGCGGCGAGAAGGTCTACCTGAGCCCGGTCATCGACTGCTTCGACGGGATGCCCGTCGCCTGGTCGATCGGGCTGCACCCCGACAAGCGCCTCGCGAACTCGAGCCTGCTCAAGGCCTGCGCGGCGAGGCCGGCGGGCGCGCGCACGACAATCCACTCGGACCGGGGCGGCCACTACCGCTGGCCGGAGTGGATCGGGATCTGCGAGGAGAACGGCCTGGTCAGGAGCATGTCAGCGAAGGGCTGCAGCCCGGACAACTCGGCCTGCGAGGGCTTCTTCGGCCGCCTCAAGAACGAGTTCTTCCGCTACAGGGACTGGGAGGGCGTGACGGCCGAGGAGTTCATGGGGAGGCTCGAGGCCTACCTCGTGTACTATCGGGACGGGCGCATCAAGAAGTCCCTCGGGTGGCTGAGCCCGATGGAGTACCGCAGGAAGCTTGGATACGCCTAGGCGCGGTCCAAGAAATCGTCCGCACCCCCTTTTATCAACTATTTCTTGTTTTTAACCCATTTGCAGATACGCCAAATAAACACTCCGATGAGAATCCAAACGAGAGCGATCATAATGTCTGAGCGTGCAGGAATTGGGATCATTGAACTTCCTCAATTGATGTGAGTCTAGTTTGCATAGGTGTGGAGCGTGCTGCCTTCCATGGTCGCTTGCAACACGGCGATACCGGACGTCATCCCCATCGATTCATAGTTGAGTCGATATGTCGCCTGTTTCGAGTTCCATATAAAGGACTCGTTAGTTACCGTACAGCCGATAGTCGTATAGTTTTGTCCCCAAGCGCTGGTAATGAGCGAGTTCGCTATCTTGATCTTGAATTCGCGATAAATAAAAGGACTGTTGTAATAGATAGTCCAAGTTCCAGATGCGTTGTTGTAGTAACTGTCCCATATCAGGCTGGGCTCATTGGTTTTTTTAATTCCTATTACTGCAACGGTCCCATCCTTAAGCTTGATTTGATGAGACTGTTCGGGACCTTTCGTTAAATCAAAATCTTGGGTTGCGCCAGAAATTGCGACAGCATCGCTTTCTGCAGCATAAGCAGTCGAAGGGCTAAACGAGAAACATATCGGTAATATCAAAAGTATCGAGAGGAAAAACGAAGCTTTGAGTGTGCGTAACACTTTGACCACCTCCATACTGCGATGCCTAGTTAAATAGTAGCATAGATAAACAGTTTATTATGTAACTTAAAAAGCCCCTATCTGCCCGGCGCCCCTTCAAAGCGTGGGTCCCTGTAGACATCCTCAGCAAGGTAAACGCAGGGATGGTCGGGGTGTTCCCCTCAAAATTATTCCGCAGTGCGAAGGCCTCTCGTCCGTGGCTCCGTTGGAGCACAAGATTAAATCAGCGAATGCGATTATCCTTTCGAGGCTGCGCAGGCCCCCTTGGGGCTTCCCCTGAAAACAATCCGCAGATCGAATTGCCCCGTCGCGCGAAGCGCACGACGGGGCAATTCATGATCGAGGACGTTTTCAGGGGAAGCCCCAAGGGGGCCGGTGAGAGCAATGAGGCAGGGCGCTACAGGTACTCGATTTGAGCGCCATCGGTGTCGCACGTCAGAATATGCGTATCACACTTAGGGAACTGCTCGCGCAGCTTGACCTGTAGGAACTTTGCCACGATGGTGTCGTCGGTTACAGCCATAAGGGTCGAGCCCGATCCGCTGATCCAGATGGTCTTGGCGCCGCCGTTAAGGCAGGTGTCGCGCACGGCGTTGTAGTCGGGAATCAGACGGCGACGATAGGGTTCCTGGATGCGGTCGTCATTGGCGGCGGCAATCAGGTCGAGGTTGCCGGACTCAAGACCGCGCGTCATGCCGGCGATGCGGCCCATCTGCCATACGGCGGTGGAGAGCGGAACCTCCTGCGGCACGACCTTGCGCGCCTCGCTCGTATGCACCTCGTAGGGAGGAATCACGGTAATAAAACGCAGGCGATCGCTCACCTCGTAGCGCAGGCACTGGGGGAGCGAATCGGTCGGCGTAAAGGAGCAGACGGCGCCGCCCAGGATAGCGGGGGCGACGTTATCAGGATGGCCCTCGACCTCGGTGGCAATGCGGACGAGCTCGGCACGGTCGACGGTGTGGCCTGTCAGCGCGGCGGCGGCCATAATGCCGGCGACGACACAGGTGGAGCTGGAGCCCAGGCCGCGGGCGACGGGAACGTCAGTCTGAATGTCGATGGCGACGGGGAAGGCCGGCTCGCCCCATGCGGCCAGTGCATCGACAAAGCTAACGTAGACCAGGTTGTTCTCGTTTTGGAATTCCTCGGGGCAGCCCGTGATGGTGAGCTTGTCGGCGCGCTCGAAGGTGAAGTGCGAGTAGAGGCTGACGGCCATGCCGAGGGTGTCGTAGCCAATGCCTAGGTTCGCGCTGGTGGCGGGGACGGTGATTTTGATCATGGGAATCTCCTGGGCGGTCTGCCTGTTTAGTTCGCTGCTCGGGCAGTCCTGGCTCGCTCGGAAAGCACATTAAGTGCTTTCCGGCTCGTGCGGAACTCGCGACGAACTAAACAGGCAGACCCGCATGTCAGCTCGTCATTATCCCGGTGAGTATCTGATAAAAGAAGGTGCGCCGGCTTTCGCCGGCGCCTAGTAAGGGTTTAGTTGGTAGCCATCTTTTTTGCAGCCTGCTCTACGTAGTTGGCCATGTCGGCTACGTCGCAGACGTCTTCGAAGCGGACGGGCTTGGACTCGAGCTCGGCGAGCTGGACCGGGGCAACCGTGTTGGTTGCCTGCTCGAGCACGCGCATGGCCTCAAAGTCGTCCTCGGGAACGTCGAGGCCTAGGGCGTCGCAGCAGGCGCGCGGGAACTTGTAGGGGCTGGCGGTCGAAAGCAGCACGCGGGCCTTGGCGCCCTCGGCGGGGGCGACCTTTTCGAAGACGTGATAGCCGCAAGCGGTGTGCGGGTCGATCACGTAGCCGTTCGCGTCCCAGCAGCTCCTGATGGCAGCGCGGACCTCGTCCTCGCTGGCCCAGCCGCAGCCAAAGACGTTCTGAATCTTTGCCAGCAGGTCGGCGGGAACCTCGTAGCGACCAGTCTGTGCCAGCTGCTCCATAAGGCCGGCAACAAGCTCGCAGTCGCCATCGGACAGGAAGTACAGCATACGCTCCAGGTTAGAGCTGATGAGGATGTCCATCGACGGCGAGATGGTCGTGAAGAACGGACGGTTGCGGTCGTAGACGCCGGTGGTCAGGAAGTCGGCAAGCACGTTGTTCTTGTCGCTGGCCACGACGAGCTTGGCGACGGGCAGACCCATGCGCTTGGCGTAGTAGCCGGCCAGGATATCGCCAAAGTTGCCGGTCGGTACGCAGAACTCCACGGCGTCGCCAGCCTCGATAGCGCCGGCGCGCAGCAGCTGCGCATAGGCGGCAAAGTAGTAGACGACCTGCGGTACCAGACGGCCGACGTTGATGGAGTTGGCGCTCGAAAGCACCGTGCCGGAAGCCTCCAGACGCTCGGCAAGCTCCTTATCGGCAAAGATGCGCTTGACGGCACTCTGGGCGTCGTCGAAGTTGCCGCGGATGCCGCAGACGGCGACGTTATCGCCCTCCTGAGTGGACATCTGCAGATTCTGTACGCGGCTGACTTTGCCCTCGGGATAAAAGACGGTGATGCCCGTGCCCGGGGCGTCGGCAAAGCCGGCGAGTGCTGCCTTGCCCGTGTCGCCCGACGTGGCGGTGACGATCATGATGCGCTCGGCGCCGCCGTCCTGGGCGGAGGTGCGGGCCATGAGGCGGGGGAGCATCTGCAGGGCGACGTCCTTGAAGGCGCTCGTGGGGCCGCCAAAGAGCTCCATCACATAGGTCTGAGGGGCGTCGGTGCCCGGTGCTGCGTCGAGCTTGACGAGAGGCGTGACCTCTTCACTCGCGAACGTGCCGCGGTATGCCTCGTCGACACACGCCGAAATTTCTTCGTCCGTGTAATCGTTCAGTAACATTCCCAACACATTTTGAGCGATTTCAAAGTACGATTTATCAGCAAGCGAGCTGATATCGACCTGCTGGGTGCCAAGCTCGTCCGAGACAAACAAACCCCCGTCGGGAGCGATGCCGGTACGGATTGCCACCTTACTTGAGCATGATAAAGTGCGTCCTCGTGTACTATGATAAGTTCCCATATAACAGTGCTCCTCGGATACCTTGGTCCCAATCGGTGAAACCATGGTATCAGAGCGCGCAAAACAGGTTTGCAGAGGCTTTTAGAAAGGTAACCTCCACGCCATGATAAAAATTGCCAAGTTTGGCGGCTCGTCGGTCGCCGACGCCGAACACTTCAAGAAGATCAAGGCCATCGTCGATGCCGACCCTGCCCGCCGTTTTGTGGTGGTTTCCGCCTGCGGTCGCCGCTTTAAGGGCGACACCAAGGTGACCGACCTGCTCTACCTGGTTAACGCGCACGTTAAGTATCACGTGTCGTGCGAGGAGCTGCTCGAGGACATCGGTCAGCGCTATTTTGATATCGCTGACGAGCTGGAGCTCACCTATCCCATCCGCGAGGAGTTCGCAGCCTTTGCCGAGCGCGCCCGCTCGGGCGGCTACTCCACCGAGGAGCTTGTGAGCCGCGGCGAGTACTTCACCGCTCGCCTGATGTCCGAGTACCTGGGCCTGCCGTTCCTGGACGCCGCGACGGTTGTGGCGTTCCATCACGATGGTACGCTCAGCATGAATCGCACCTCCGAGCTGGTGCAGGAGTACGGCCAGCAGGGTGGCTTTGTTATGCCCGGTTTCTACGGCGCGACGCGTGAGGGCCAGATCAAGCTGCTCGATCGAGGCGGTGGCGATATTTCGGGCTCGATTCTGGCCAAGTGCCTTGGCGCCGATCTGTACGAGAACTGGACCGACGTTTCGGGCTTCTATTCTGCCGATCCGCGTATTGTTCCCGAGGCTCAGCCCATTGCGCGCGTTACCTACGAGGAGCTGCGCGAGCTTTCGTACATGGGCGCAAGCGTCCTGCACGAGGAGGCCGTGTTCCCCGTGCGCGAGGCAGGCATTCCGCTGGTCATCAAGAACACCAATGCGCCGCAGGACCCCGGCACCATCATTAGCGAGACGGCTGACGAGGGCGAGGCGGAGCCCATCATTACCGGCGTGACCGGCAAACGCGGCTTTGTCGCCATCAATGTGGCCCGCGACCGCACCAAGCCCCGTGTCGGCTTTATGCGCCGCGCGCTTTCGGTGTTCGAACGCTATGACGTTTCCGTCGAGCACATGCCCACCGGTGTCGACCGTTTTGGCGCTGTGGTGCAGGAGCAGGACGTTCACGATTCGCTGTACTCGCTCGTGGGCGACATTCAACAGGAGGTCGAGCCGCTCGAGATCGAGGTTGTCGAGGGCTTGGCGCTCATCGCTACCGTCGGTCGTAACCTGCGCGGCCGCGCGGGTATCTCGGGCCACCTGTTTGGCATGCTTGGCCAGGCCGGCGTGAGCGTGCGCATGATTTCGCAGAGCTGCGACGAGATCAACATCATTATCGGTGTTGAGGAGAAAGACTTCGACCTGGCGATTCAGACCATTTACCGTGCCTTCTCCGACGAGAACGGCATTGTGAAGGTCTCCGACTTGGAGGCTCCCACGCCGGTCGATCCCACCCTGGCTGCGCTCAAAAAGTAGCGACTGCTCGGTAGATTTTTTGGGTCATGTCTCAAAAATCTACGGCGGGGCGTTTCGTTTCGGTTTCGTTTCGACGGGGCGGGTTTCGTGCCCGCCTCGTTCTTGTATACACTGGCAACAATAATCGGCCTGCTCGGCGTGCGGGCAAAAGCCATAACCTTTAAAGGGGGAAGCATGAAACAGTACACGGTTGCTATTTTGGGCGCGACGGGAGCCGTGGGCACCCAGATGCTCGAGTGCCTAAACGAGCAGGAGTTCCCGGTTGGCAAGCTCAAGCTGCTGGCGAGCGCGCGTTCTGCGGGCAAGACCGTCGAGTTCCGCGGCGAGCAGATCGTGATCGAAGAGGCTTGTCCCGAGGCCTTTGAGGGCTGTGACATTGTGCTTGGAGCCGCCGGCGACGACATCGCGAAGGAGCTACTGCCCGAGGCCGTCAAGCGCGGCGCCGTCGTGGTCGACAACAGCCACGCCTTCCGCATGGATCCTGAGGTGCCGCTGGTCGTGCCCGAGATCAATGCCGACGACATCAAGTGGCATCACGGCCTTATCGCCAATCCCAACTGCGCGACCATCATCGGCCTGGTTCCCACCTGGCCGCTGCATCAGCTCGCCGGCGTGAAGCGCATGATCGTCTCCACGTATCAGGCGGCTTCGGGTGCCGGCGCTCCCGGTATGGCCGAGCTCGAGGCTCAGCTGGCCGCCCTGGGCCGCGGCGAGGAGATTCCCGAGCCGCGCGCATTTGCCGCCCAGCTGGCGAGCAACCTGATTCCGCAGATTGGCGGCGTCAAGGAGGAGGGCTTTACCTCCGAGGAGATGAAGCTGCAAAACGAGGGCCGCAAGATCATGCACCTGCCCGAGCTGCGCGTGAACTGCACCTGCGTGCGCGTGCCCGTGCTGCGCTCGCACTCCGAGAGCATTACGCTTGAGTTTGAGCGCGACATTACGGTTGACGAGGCCCGTGCTGCGCTGGCTGCCGCTCCGGGCGTGAAGCTGGTTGACGACATGAGCGCCGAGGATGCGCACGATCGCTTCCCCATGCCGATGGATACGTCCGACCAGGATTTGATTTGGGTCGGTCGCGTGCGCCGCGACATCTCGAACCCCGAGGCCGCGCGTGGCATCACCTTCTGGTGCTGCGGCGACCAAATCCGTAAGGGCGCGGCAACCAACGCCGTCCAGATCGCTAAGCTGCTCTGCGAGTAGTGTGACCTGTCCGGCGGGGGCCGGGCTTAGTTTTCAGAACGTCCTCGACCATGTGTGGCGCCTTGTCCTGCTCCTTCGGAGCTGCGGACAAGGCGCCACACTGGTCTGCGGAGTGTTCTGAAAACTAAGCCCAGCCCCCGCCTGCGGCGACGCTGCTGCAAGCGATCTGCGATGGGGTCGTTGTCGGTTGGGGCCGCTGGGCTGATGTGGGGGCACGTGGCTGTTGCGGGCCCTAGTCCCGGCGGCGACCCCGGCGCTTCGCGCCTGCCGCCTTTTGGGACTGTGGAGCGCCGCCGGCAGCTGCGGCGCTGTTGCGCCTGCTGCCTGCGGGAACTTTGGGGTTGAGGCGGTAACTTTGGCGCGCCTGTGTTTGTTGCTTGTGAGGGCTTAGGGGTTGATGCGAATCGAAGGTGAATGGTTTTCCGGGAAGTGAACGACCTATTTTGGACCCTTGAAGCATCGGCATATTTTGGCCGCCATTTCCTGCGGTTTTATCGCATGAATCCTGCTGTTTTGCAATTAAAAAATGCGGATGCTTCGGGGCCCTAGTTTTACTCGTCCACTTCTCGGAAAACCATTCACCTTCGTTTTTGCCGGACATCGTTTTGGGCGTTGCGACTCGGTATCGGCCGATGTTGAGAGGGAAAACGCCCTCTCTTGGACAATCGAGTCTGTCCGGACGCATCTGCGGGAGTTGTCTGCACAATTCGCGGTATTATGGAGCGGAGTTTTGAAAGGAGCCGCTGGTGGTCACGACGACGTTTGCTTCGCCTTTGGGCGAAATCTTGCTTGCCGCTGATGGCCGCGGTCTGACGGGGCTTTGGTTTGAGGGGCAGGAGCACTTTGGCTCCACGCTTCTCAAAGAAGATGCGGAGTACGTTGAAGGTGCCGATGCGGTTTCTGGTGCTGGCGGCATGTCGTCGGTGAGTCCCGCAAATGGTGTAGCCTCTTCGGTGCTTGAACGTTCCTGGGCTTGGCTGAATGCTTATTTTGCAGGGCAGGAACCTCGGTTTACGCCGCCGTTACATATGATCGGCACGGCGTTTCAGCGCGAGGTTTGGTTTGAGCTGCTTTCCATTCCGCGTGGCGAGGTTGCCACGTATGGCGAGATCGCCCGGCGTGTTGCGGCTCGACATCGTGTACCGGGAAACGAGGCGCCCGTTGTGTCTCCTCGTGCGGTGGGGGCTGCGGTCGCACGTAATCCCATTTCGATTATCGTGCCGTGCCATCGCGTGGTGGCGGCCGACGGATCGCTCAACGGATATGCCGGCGGCCTTGACCGCAAGGAGTGGCTGCTGCGGCTCGAGGGTGCGTACGAGGAGTAACGTCAGGACACTTTGCATAGCCAAGACGCCGTGAAAGAACGAGTCGCCGTCTTTTCGCGACCGGCATGCGTCCAAGCGCTCGGCATCTGAGCCTTAAGTTTGGTTAAGCCATATCCTGCGTATTTGAAAACGTGCAGGTTGAGCAGCTAAGGCTGCGCTAAGACGGCTGGCGGTGCGCTATCATCGGCGGTATCGAAACCTGTATAGCCGTGCGCCAAAGGAACAACTATGAAGCTGATGCTTGCCGAGGACGAACCCGGCCTCTCCCGTGCCCTTACCGCGATTCTTCAACATAGCGACTACGAGGTCGATGCCGCCCTCGACGGTCTGACGGCGCTCGAATATCTGCTCGCCAACGACTATGACGCCGCAATCCTGGACATCATGGTGCCCGGCATGGATGGCATTGAGGTGCTCAAGCGCACACGCGCCGCCGGTAAGCGACTGCCCATCATCATGCTCACGGCCAAAAGCGAGGTGTCCGATAAGATTGAGGGCCTGGACGCCGGCGCCAATGACTATCTGACCAAGCCGTTTGCCGCCAAGGAGCTGCTCGCGCGCATTCGCGCCATGACGCGCGCCGCGACTGCGATCGATGCCACGACGCTCAGTGTGGGCAACGTGCGCCTCGATACGGCGGCTTGCACGCTTGTGGGTCCCTTGGGCGAGGAACACCTAGCCAATCGCGAGTTTCAGCTTATGGAACTCTTTATGCGCAACGCTGGCACGCGCATGCCCACCGAGCGTCTGATGCTCGAGGTTTGGGGTGAGGACGCGCCCGAAGGCGCCAACGTGGTGTGGGTCTACATCTCGTACCTGCGCAAAAAGCTGGCGGCGCTGGGTGCCAATGTGGCCATCCGCGCGTCGCGCAACCAGGGATATTCGCTTGAGGTTGTCGAGGAAGGCGAGCAGGCGTGAGCGTGCGCACGTGGTGTAAACGCATGACGGAGCGGTTTCACGCCGCCTCGAGTAGTACGGGGCGGGCAAATTCTGCTGACGCATTGGGCCGCCGCCTGCGTCGCAAGTTCATCCTGGTTGCCATGGGCGCCGTGACCGTGGTGCTCACGCTCATCATCGCCGGCATCAACATCGTCAATTATTCGCATGTCTGCAAGATGGCCGACGCTCGCCTGGACTATATCCTGGCGGGCAAGGACGGTATCGATTGGGGGAACGAGCCTAAAGCCGATCCCGGCCAGGATGCGGTTGCCGGCAAGGTTGCTACTGGTAACCGGGCGGCTGTTCGCGACGGGCGTTTTGAAGGCATGACGGCGGAAGCTCCCTTTGACACGCGCTACTTTACGGTGACGATTGCCGCCGGACAGGTTGCCGATGTCAACACGGCCCGCATTGCCGCGGTGGGTGCCAAGCGCGCCGCCAGTATTGCCGCAAAGTTGCATTCCAAGGGTTGGGTCTCGGGTTTTTCTGGCAATTATCGCTATACGACTGACGTTCAAGACGGTGAGACCACCTATGTGTTCGTGGACTGCTCGCGTGAGCTTGCAAGCTTTCATTCGTTTTTGAGCGCGAGCGTGGCAATCAGTTGCATTGGCTGGTTGGCAGTGCTGGCAATTGTGGCGGGCGCCTCGGGTGCGGTGATTCGGCCGATGGTCGAGAGCTACAGCAAGCAAAAGCGCTTTATTACCGATGCAAGCCACGAGATCAAGACGCCGCTAGCTGTGATCGACGCCGCCAACGAGGTGCAGGAAATCGAGAGCGGCGAGAGCGAATGGACGCAGAGCATTCACGAGCAGGTCGCGCGGCTGACGGCGCTGACGGAGCGTCTGGTGTTCCTGGCGCGTATGGACGAGGGTTCGGCCGGCTTTACCATGACATCGATCGATCTTTCGGAGGCCGTGGACAAGGCGGCGGCGCCGTTTGAGTCGGTGGCGGTTTCGCGCGGCAAGCGTCTGTCGACGTCGATTGCGAGTGGCGTGCGGGCCCATGCCGATGCTGCGGCGGTAGCGCAGGTGGTTGAGTTGCTGCTGGACAACGCCACACGCTACGCAAGCGAGGGCAGCGTGATTGAGCTAAGCCTGCGCGCAGACTCGCGCGGTGCGGGCAAAGGCTCGGCCGAGCTTGTCGTATCGAATGCTGTTGATGAGCTGCCCGAGGGTGACCTGGACCGGCTGTTTGACCGCTTCTACCGCGCAGATGTCTCGCGTAACTCCAAGACGGGCGGCTCGGGCGTGGGCCTATCTGTGGTGCGAGCCATCGCCGAGGCCCATGGCGGGAGTGCTTCTGTCTGCGGCCACAGCAACCAGATTACCTTCATCGTCCGCTTCTAAAACCTGCCAAAATAAACCTGTCCCTTTTTGGTCGGTGGGAAATGGGTAATACTAAAGAGTTATCCGACCAGATGGGAATTAATCGATGGCCTATATCGAATTCAAAGACGTCATCAAAGCATACGGCGAGGGCGACGCCCGCATTCATGCGCTCGACGGCGCGAGCTTTACGGTCGAGCGCGGCGAGCTCGCCATCATTCTGGGTGCTTCGGGTGCCGGCAAGACCACGGCGCTCAACATTCTGGGCGGCATGGATACGGCGACCTCCGGCACCGTGACGGTGGACGGGCGCGACGTGAGCTCTGCCAACGAGGCGCAGCTCGTGGAATACCGCCGCGCCGACGTCGGCTTTGTCTTCCAGTTCTACAATTTGGTTCCCAACTTGACGGCGCTCGAAAACGTCGAGCTCGCGGCGCAAATCTGCCCCGATTCGCTCGATGCCGAGCAAACGCTTTGCCAGGTTGGCCTGGGCGAGCGCCTTGCCAACTTCCCCGCGCAGCTTTCGGGCGGCGAGCAGCAGCGCGTGTCCATCGCCCGCGCGCTGGCCAAGAATCCCAAGCTGCTTCTGTGCGACGAGCCCACGGGTGCGCTCGACTACAAAACCGGCAAGCAGATCTTGCAGTTGCTGCAGGATACCTGCCGCAAGCAAGGCATCACGGTCATTATCATCACCCACAACTCCGCGCTGGCGCCCATGGCCGATCGCTTGATTCGCTTTAAGAACGGTCGCGTGGAGAGCGAGACGGTCCAGCAAAATCCCGTGCCTATCGAGACGATCGAGTGGTAGCGCCCATGGACCAAGATTGCCAAAACAGCCAAAACCACGATACGGAGCACGCGGGCCGCGACCGGGAGTTCGCGACCTACCGTACCGCTCAAAGCTCAAACGATATGGTGCCGACGGTTTTTCGCCGTGGCATCTACCGCACGATTCGGGGCAGTCTTAAGCGCTTCCTATCTATCGTGGTCATCACTGCGCTTGGCGTGAGCGTGATGTGCGGCCTTAAGGCGGGCTGCGAGGATTTGTGCGATTCGGTCGACGCCTATTTTGACCAGCAGAATGTCTATGACATTAACGTGCAGTCGACCTATGGCCTTACGCGTGACGATCTTGCGGCTATCCAAGAGGTCGACGGCGTCGAGACGGCCGAGGGCATCTACACCGAGACCGCCTACACCGCCGTGGGCACAACGCGCGAGCGCGTGGTCGTGCAAAGTCTCTCCAAGGAGAACATCGATCAGCCAGTGCTCGTGAACGGCGATTTGCCCGAGAGCGCCGATGAGGTCGCGGTGACTTCGAAGTTCCTGAAGGCTTCGGGCAAAAAGCTCGGCGATACGGTGAGTTTTGCCGCCAATGACGCGAGCTCGTCCAACCAAAGTGCCAAGGATCAGTTTGCCGCGGGCGATTACACCATTACGGCCGAGGTCCTCGATCCTACCGACGTGAGCTCCGACTCGACAGTCAACGCCTTTCGCGCTGCTTCGGCTGCGGACTATAAGTTCTATGTGAGCGAGGATGCCGCGACATCTTCTTCCTACTCCGCAGTCCACGTGATCGTCGAGGGAGCCAAGAGTCTTAACTCCTATTCAGATGCCTACACGACAAAGATCAACGAGGTCAAAGGCAACATCGAGAAGATCCGCGAGGAGCGTGAGAAGGCGCGCGTCCAGGAGTTGACGGTTGACACGCCGACAAGCTTGGATACGGCCGAGCGTCAGGCCGCCATGCTCTTTGGGATCGAGCAGGATAACATCAACCGTATGGCCGAGGGCAGCGAGGAGCGCGTCCAGGCTCAGGCCGAGTTGGACCAGCGCCGCGCCGCCGCCGACCAGCATTTTGCCGATGCCCGCGCCGAGCTTTCCGATCTGGGCGAATGCACCTGGTACATTCAGGACCGCGGTAACATCGCAAGCTACTCGAGCGTCGAGAGCGACAGTTCTTCGATCGAGGCCATCGCCACGGTTTTCCCATTTATCTTCTTTGTCGTTGCTGTGCTCATCAGTCTTACCACCGCCACGCGCATGGTCGAGGAGGAGCGCACGCTTATTGGCCTGTACAAGGCGCTTGGCTATTCACGCGAGCGCATCCTGTCCAAATACGTGGACTATGCGCTGTGGGCATGTCTGATCGGCGGCGTGCTCGGCAACATCATCGGATTTGTGGGCCTGCCGCTGTTCCTGTTTACGGTGTTCGATGACATGTACTCGCTGCCCCAGATGTTGCTTTCGTACGACATCGTGTCCTCAATCGTCTCGGTGGCGCTGTTTGCCGTGGGCGTGGTGGGCGCCACGATTATCGCCTGCCGCCACGAGATGGCCGAGACGCCGGCTTCGCTCATGCGTCCCAAGGCGCCGCGTGCCGGCTCACGCATTCTGCTCGAGCGTATCGGATTTATCTGGCGCCGTATGGGCTTCTTAAACAAGGTGGCCGCGCGCAATCTGTTCCGCTACAAAAAGCGTGCCTTTATGACCATTTTTGGCATCGCGGGATGCACGGCGCTCGTGATCTGCGGGATGGGCATCCGCGATACGTCGGTGGCGCTTTCGCCCAAGCAGTACGGGCATATCACGCGCTATGACTTGTTGGCGGTTGCCAATCCCGACGATTTTTCGCGGACGTGCGCAGCGCTGGATGAGCGCAGCGCAGCCAAGGATTCCAACGTGACCGTGACTTCGGCGCTGCCGATTATGACCGACAACGTCACCTTTACCTTTGGCGGCAAGAGCGAGACCGTGCAGCTGATCGTGGTGCCCGATGACCGCGCGAACGACCTGGACGACTACGTGCGCCTGGAGGATGAGTCCAAAGAGCCGCTGTCTTTGCGTGACGGAGACGTGTATTTAAGCAAGAGCTCACAGCTGGTGCTGGGGATTCAGCCGGGCGATACGGCACACGTCCAGGATTCGTCGCTCAATGTTGCCAAGGTCAAAGTCAGCGACATTTCGCTTAACTATCTGGGCAACACGCTTTACATGACGCAGGGCACCTATGAGCGCACGTTCGGTCGAAGCGCGCGCCTTAACGGCATCTTTGCGCTGCTTAAGGGCTCGTCGGCCGACCAGATTGCGTTTAGCAAGAATCTTAAGAGTGACGGTTGGCTTACGATTTCGAGTACGGCCGAGCATTGGGAAAACTATGAGGCGAACTTTACGATTATCAATTCGGTCGTGGTGCTCGTGACCTTTATGGCGGCGTGCCTATCGTTTGTGGTGGTGTTTACGCTGTCCAACACCAACATCTCCGAGCGCGAACGTGAGCTGGCGACCATCAAGGTGTTGGGTTTCCGTCGCGGCGAGGTACACCACTACGTTAACAAGGAGACGCTGGTTTTGACGGCGATTGGTGCCGCGCTGGGCGTTCCACTGGGCGGTGCGCTTGCCGAGAGCTTTACGTACATCCTGCAGATGCCGTCGCTGTACTTTGACGTCGAGGTCGAGCCGCTAAGCTACGTGCTCGCCGTGGTGCTTTCCTTTGGCTTTACGTTTATCGTCAACCTCGCTACCAATCGTACCCTCAACAAGATCGACATGGTCGGCGCCCTCAAGAGCGCCGAGTAACCTGCCAAAAAGGGACAGGTTTATTTTGGCAGGTTTTATCTGGGCAAACGCCGGACACCTACGGGCGATCCGGCGTTTGCCCCGTTTTGCTGGGGATGTCTGTCGTTCAGTGCTCTTACTGGCCAATCCAGTGTTGCGCATAGCTCTTAATGTCCTCGGTAAAACCGTCAAGGTCGTCAAGGGTGATCACGCTGTCGATAAGCAAATTGGCTATCTCGCGGTGCATTGTGCTGCGGCGAATGTCGTTTGCAATTACGCCTGAGGACAGCTTGTCTCTATTGAGGTGCTCTTCTAGTGCCCAAAATCTACTGGACGCTTCGCTGTCGCCGTTCAGCATCTCAACGTACTGGCCGATGAGCTTTTCCATATAACGTTCTTGCCATTGAGGAAGCATTTTCTTAAACAGCTTCCAGTCGCTTTCGGCTACGTCGCGCATATGTCCTCCGCTCGTCAAACGGGCTTTCCATTTGCCTTTCATTCTATTTGGTTTTCGCTCGCAGGCGTGGATGAGAGGCTCTCTTTAGCCTTCGAGATTGGGCTTGAATGGGTCGTATGCCACAAAACGGGCCTATCTACTACGTTTAATTGGATACTCTCAATCATGCCGGGGAAACGAAAAATAAAACCGCAGGTAGAAGGCCTGTCGATTTTCAAAAAAGGCAGGTATGGTCGGCTCTCTCGAGTTAAACGTGGTAAATAGGCCCTTTTCTTGGCGCGTGGTCAGCTCAATGCTAATCTCCGTGCCGGAACTGGCCCAGTTGTTTGTAAGTTGCGGTGATATAGGGACTGTTTGACGCTTTGGAGCCTCAAAACAGTCCCTATATCACCGCAACTTGGAAGGGGCGGGCGGTGTCGGATGAGTGGCGCTGGCTGGTTGGGGCGGTTTAGGCCTGTTTGCGGCACTTCCATTGTTTGCGACACCAGCGCATGAGCGCCTTTACGATGGGAATCGTGATGAGGATGATCCATGCAGGATGGGGCTGTCCCAAACAGAGCCACATGTAGAGGAACCAAGCGATGGCGGCTGCTGGATAGACGCATTCAGTGAGCTTTGACAAATGGCGTCGATCGATAAAGTCACCAATCGCGTAGTAGACGGGAACCAAAAAGACGAGGAAAAGCCCCATGCCCCATGTGCCGTAGACAATGCCGAGCACCAGATAGGCGAGAGTGACAAGTGCGGGGAAGGGGAATTTGTTCCATGCACGTCCGACCTTGGTGTGGAAATGCTTGCCATGATGGTCGAGCTTGTCGTGTGCTTCCTTCCAGCTGGAAAACGTCTCGCCGTCGATGGTGACGGTGCCGTCGTCATTGGTACGCACGCTATGTCCATCGTCCTCAAGCGTATCGATATGCACGCCGCCCGGCCCCACATGCACCTCTTCGCCCTTGCGCTCGTTGGTCACATGGATGCCGCTCCAACCAACATGGACTTCCTCGCCTTTATTGGGATCAATGACGTGGATACCGCGCGCGAGGGAAATATCGACAAGTGGTTTGTCACCGCAATCGGCGTGCTCGGCAGAATCCTCAGCCTCGTCAGCCACATCCGCCGTCTCGGTGTCGGCACTACCGTCCTCCGGGCCGTCGGCATCGTTGGCCGCCTCCCCATATAGCAGCTTGTCCAACGACACGCCATACAGCGCGGCGAGCGCAATGAGGTTATCGGTATCGGGTGAGGACTCGCTGCGCTCCCATTTACTAACAGCCTGGCGGCTTACGCCCAGCTGGGCAGCAAGCGCCTCCTGAGAAAGCCCGGCAGCTTTACGGCGATCGACGAGGCGCTGTGCCATCGCAAGATCCATGGTGGTTCCTTTCGTTTGATGGTCGAATCGAATGAGCCGAGTATGCCGAGAACAACCGGTAGCGACCACCATTTCTAGTTAGAATCTGCTCAAACCCTACCGCAACTACCGGTAGCAACCCCTAACGACCAGCCATTTTAGGACAAATGTCAATGCAAGTAGCAGCCAAGAGCTCCCACTCAGTAAATTGCGGTGGAGTAGTTCCTAAATTCAGCCATTTGCGGACTAAGCAGGAACTATTTCACCGCAACTGAATTTCAGGTCAGGCATCCGCAGCAAGAAGACGAATAGCCTCGGCCTCCCTAGTTACCGCAGGAGGCCCCAGGGCTTACCTCCCAAATCTTTCCGCAGGACGGAAGGACCCCGCCGCGCGAAGCGCACGGCGGGGTCCTGACATGTCCGAGGACGATTTGGGAGGTAAGCCCTGGGGGCTCCGATGGGGGCGGTTCCAGCCGAGGCTATTCGTCGCCGAAGCTGATGCCCAGCGCCTTGGCCTCGCGCACCAGATCACTCTGGGGGTCGACAAACTTGAGCTTGCCGGCGACATCCTCGAGCGGCATGTGGCACATTTTGCCGTCGCGCAGGGCAATCATGTAGCCAAACTCGCCACGCAGGCAGCCAAGCGCGGCCTCGACGCCGCACTGGGTCGCAAAGATGCGGTCCTGAGCGTCGGGCTGGCCACCGCGCTGCGTGTGACCGGGGATGGCGACGCGGGTCTCGCGACCGGTCTTGGCTTCGATCTCCTTGGCGATGTCGTACACGATTGACGGGCTCGTGCGCTCGGCGAGCTTCTTCTTGTACTCCTTCTTGGACAGTGCCGCGTCCTCTTTGGAGATGGCGCCCTCGGCGACGGCCACGATGGTAAAGCGGCTGCCGGTCTCCATGCGATGCTCAATGGTCTTGATGACGTTATCCATGTCGTAGGGAATCTCGGGAATCAAGATGACATCTGCGCCGCCCGCGACGCCGGCATACAGCGGGATCCAGCCAACCTTGTGGCCCATGATCTCGATAACGAACACGCGCCCGTGACTCGACGCGGTGGTGTGGATGTCGTCGATGCACTTGGTAGCGACGTCGATGGCGCTCGTAAAGCCAAACGTCAACTCGGTGCCCCAGGTGTCGTTATCGATGGTTTTGGGTAGGGCGATAACGTTGAGGCCCTCTTCGCGCAGGCGGTTGGCGGTCTTGGTGGATCCGTTGCCGCCCAGCATAAACAGGCAGTCGAGCTGCAGCTTGTGATAGGTGTGGACCATCGCGGGCACCTTCTCGACGCCATCGGCTTCGGGAATGTCCAAGCGCTTGAACGGCGTGCGGCTCGTGCCCAGGATGGTGCCGCCGCGGGTGAGGATGCCGCTAAAATCGGCGGGCGTCATGACGCGGAATCTGCTGTAGATAAGGCCCTGGTAGCCGTCCTCAAAACCATAGATCTCGATAGGTTCTTCGCTATTTGTCATAAGCGTTTTGACGATGCCGCGCATAGTGGCGTTGAGCGCCTGGCAGTCGCCGCCACTGGTAAGAAGACCGATCCTAAGCATGATGAATCCTTCCGGGCAAGTTATAACATGCGCATAAGTTTACCCCCGCACACTGTTGACGCGGGGGTAAAACGTGTTAGCTCAAGCGTATGGAAATGTAAACAACGTCAGGCGGGCGTAAGGTTGACGGGCCTGGCTCCTTACAGTGCGAAGGCGTCGACGTCGCCCCAGTGGCGGCGCAGCGTAATAGCGGCGGCGGGTTCGGTATTGTCAAAGACGACCGACCATTGCGTATTGCTGGTGATGTCTTCCGGATTGGGTTCTTGCGCTGCGGCACGCAGGGCTTCCCAGACAATCGTTTCGTCCTGGGCACCGACATGGGCGTCAAGAACATCGGCGATTGCGACGGCGCGCTCTTTACCATGGCCCAGCTCGCCATTCTTTTGGTTGGGCAGCACTTCGTCGTCATAGCAGGCGTAGAAGTTCGTAACCTGGCGTACAGGAGTCGCTTTGAAAGCGCGGTCCGGATCGCGCGGGTCCCATTCTACTACGCGCGCGTCACCGGCGGCGTCGTTGATAAAGAAGTGGTAATCGCGTCCTGCCATGGCGTGCATGTCGTAGGCGAAAAGCAGGTCGACAGCTTCTTGCGTGGTGGCGGCACGGTCGAGCACCAGACGGATGACGAGAGAGGTGTTGATGACGGGCCGTTGTGTGTCCTGGTCACAGGGCTTGGAATCCAGGGTGAGTACGGCAATGGACACGCCGCATTCGTTAACACCGTCGAGCTGGGCAAACGGGCCCATGAGTGCCGCGGCGCGTCCGGCGACGGAGTCAAGCGGAGTGTTATCGCCCAGGTTGTTAAGGGCGGCAAGCCCGATGGAAGCATAGCCGCCGCGTGGGTGATTGCGCACCAGCAGCGCCGAGGTGTCGTCCTTAAAGTCGTAATTGCGACCGGTGCGCACGCGGCCTTCGGCATCTACGGCGACAAAAGCACTGCAGGCAAACTGGGGCGCCTGGACATGTGCCGGCACACCGGGCAGCACCTGCGCCACCACGGCATCGATGTAGGCCTGGTCGTCGCGCACGCCAGCGGCGATGATGCGATCGAGATCGTAGTCGTAGGTGATGTCGATTGCGTACAGGTCATAGCCATCCGCGTAGCCGGTCAAGCGTTTGAGCGACGCGGCGGATTTGATTTGCTTGTGATAAACGATACCGGTGGCAGCGGCAAGGCCGACGGCGACTCCCGCGACACCGCAGGTGATGGCAATGTTACGTGGCTTCATGACGACTCCTCTCGTCCTGTTAGCGCAATTGTCGCAAAAGGAGCGCGGGCATGATGGCTCAACTTGGTGAGCGGCGCGGAATTAAGCACGGAATGAAGAGTGCGGCGCTGGCGTGGCGGGGTATGCTGGAGGGGATCATCAACCCAGCGAAAGGGGAGAGCATGACGGATCAGGAAACGCCCGAGCGCGCGCATGTGACGGCCGATGATATCGAGGCCGCCAACGACCTTATCGACTTTATCGAGGCATGCCCCAGCATGTTCCATACGGCGGCGACCATTATGGCCGAGCTCGACGAGGCGGGCTTTACCTACCTGCCCGAGAATGCGGCGTGGGACATCGAACCGGGCGGGCGTTATTACACGCAGCGCAACACCTCGAGCGTTGTTGCCTTTAAGGTAGGCGAGGACCTGGCCGCGACGTGGGGCGAGGACGGCGTCGCCGGTGACTATCATTTTCAGCTCACGGCGTCGCACAGCGATTCGCCGACGTTTAAGGTCAAGGCCGTGCCCGAACTCGACGGCGCGGGCGAGACGCTGCGCCTGAACACCGAGGCCTACGGCGGCATGATCGACTATACCTGGTTCGACCGCCCGCTGGCGCTCGCGGGCCGCGTGCTGGTACGCGAGGGCGACCGTATCGAGAGCCGCCTGCTTGCTACCGAGCGCGAGGTCGCTATCATTCCGAGCCTTGCCATCCACATGAACCGCGGCGTTAACGAGGGCTTTGCTCCCAACCGAGCCGTCGACCTGTGCCCGCTCATCAGCGCCGGCGAGCTTAAACAGGGAGATTTTGACGCACTGATCGCTGACGAACTGGACGTTGAACCCGAGCAGATCCTAGGTCGCGATCTGTTCCTGGTCAATCGTCAGGATGCGCGCATTTGGGGCTGGGCCGACGAGTTTATCTCGACGCCCAAGCTTGACGACCTGGCCTGCGCCTATACCTCGCTGCAGGCATTTTTGGGTGCCGAGAATGCGCATGACATCTCGGTCTTCTGCTGCTTTGATAACGAGGAGGTTGGCTCCGAGACCAAGCAGGGCGCCATGTCGACGTTCTTGGCCGACGCGCTGCGCCGCATCAACGGATCGCTGGGCTTTGACGACGAGTCGTACCATCGCGCACTTGCCGCCTCGATGCTTGTGAGCTGCGACAACGCGCATGCCGTGCATCCCAACCACGCCGAGAAGTGCGATGCCCGCAACCAGGTTGTGCTCAACGGCGGCATCGTCATCAAGGAGGCCGCCAACCAGCACTACTGCACCGATGCCTTTAGCCGCGCGGTGTTCCAGGCCATCTGTGATGACGCCGACGTACCCACACAGGCCTTCGCCAACAAGAGCGATATGGCCGGAGGCTCCACACTCGGCAACCTGTCCAATATGCAGGCGAGCATGCATGCCGTGGACGTGGGCCTGCCGCAGCTGGCCATGCACTCAAGCTACGAGACCGGCGGCGTACGCGACGTGATGTACGCCATCCGCGCCCTCACCGCCTTCTACGAGCGCGACCTCCATATCAACGGAGCCGAAAGCGCGGAGCTCTAAAACCTGCCAAAGAGGGATGTTGATTTCGGCAGGTTTTATCTGGGCGAATGCAAAGGGTGAAACCGAGCTAGATCTGTGATATGTGGCCGCCGAGGTGCAGTGTGCCTCGGCGGCTTTTTGTGTACAGAGTACGGCTAATGCTTATAAATGCTATACATGCTTTACGTATCTACCATAGAGTTTTATGATAGTTTTGAAGTATTAAGGAGGGGTCATGACCACAACAGCCGCTCAGATCAACGTGCGTCTCGATGCCGATCTTAAAAGGAGTGGGGACGCCGCTCTCTCCAGGGCCGGTATGACGCCGAGCCAAGCGGTGCGTGCGCTCTGGCAACTTGCGGCATCTCTGGCTGATCGGCCCGGCGCGCTCGAGGATATCCTGCTGCCCAGTCGTGCCCGGGCGGAACAGCGCGAGCGCGAAAAGGCCGCCAAACGTAAGCTCGAGCTCATGGATCAGGGGTCGAAGCTGTTCGCTGCCGCTTGCCGTGAGTCGGGAATCGATATGGTCAGGGCTCAGCCATCGGACGACGAAGAGCTCAAACGGAATGCCTATGCGGATCGCTATGGCGAGGAGATGAGCTGGCTCTATGAGTGAGGCTCCAAGGCGTATCTTGGTTGACACCAACGTGTGGCTCGATTACTTCATTCCCTCACGACGTGGTCGTTCGGTGGCGATTGAGTTTTTACGCGATGCATGCACGGCGCAGGTGGATTTGCTGTATGCGGCGACATCGTCCAAAGATCTGTTCTATTTGATTTCAAGCGAACATAAGGCATGGTATCGGCGCGAGCATGGCTCACTATCCCAAGATGCCGCCGTGGCGGCGACATCACTTGCATGGGATTGCCTCGACGTGTTGTCGCAACTTGCCACGCCGGTACCCTGCGACCTGAGTGACATATGGATGGCGAGCAAGCAGCGTAATCTCCATAGCGATTACGAAGACGATTTAATCATTGCGGCAGCGATGCGCTCCCAAGCAGATTTACTGGTCACCAACGATGTCAAACTCTGTTCACACGCGCCTGTCGCAGCAATGAGCGTAGAAGACGCAAAGAATTACTTAGCAACGCTCTAACAATTTGAAGACCCCACAGGTTGAGCAAAAGTCAGCGAGAGCCTGCCGTTTGAGCCAAGGTGCCGTGAAATGAAAAGGCGCTGACCTTCTGGTCGCGCCTTTGAAATTGAACGGCAGATTGGCCAAACGGCGGGCTCGCAGCGTCGACCGGTCCGCCGTTCGTTAGAACGGCGGAACCCATGGGGCTCGCAGCGTCGAGGGGTTCCGGCGTTTGGCAAAACGCCGGAACAACCTAATGTTCGATCCGGCAGCGAAGCGTCTCGTCTGCCTGCAGGTGACGCAGATTCTCCGCGGCGATGTCGACTACATTGTTGAGCGTGGCTGCCAAGTGGAACCAACCGGAGACGTGCGGCGTGATGAGCATGTTGGGTGCATCCCACAGCGGGCTCGTGGCGGGCAGCGGCTCGGGGTCGGTGACGTCGACCGCGGCGCCGGCGAGATGTCCCGACTCCAGAGCGGCAACCAAATCGTCGGCAACCACAAGATCGCCTCGGCCGCCGTTGGCAAAGAAGGCGCCCGGCTTCATCGCGGCGAAGAACTCGGCGTTCGCCAGGCCGCGGGTCTCGGGCGTGCTGGGCATAAAGGATGCGACGATGTCGGCCTCGGCCAGGCGCTCAGGTAGGGCGTCCATGCCATCCATATCCTCAAACACAATGGGGTAGACGAGCGGATGGCGCTTGATGCCGCGGACGTGCGCGCCCATGTTGCGGCAGAGCGTGGCAAAGTGGCCGCCGATATCGCCCGCGCCCAGCACCAGCACGTTGGCGTTTTTGAGCGAGGTAACCGGCCCCAAATCCTCCCAGCGATGCTCGCGCTGCAAATCGTGATACCCGGGCAGGCGCTTCATCATGGAAAGGACCATGGCAAACATATGCTCGCTCACGGCCTGACCGTAGGCGCCGATTGAGCAAGACAGCTTGGCTTCAGCCGGCACGGTGCCGGCGGCAAGGTAGTCGTCATAGCCGGCGGTCTGCAGTTGCAGCAGCTGGAGGTGCTCGCACGCGGTAAGCAGGGCAGGGTCTATGTTGCCCAAGATCACGTCGGCGTTGGCGACCTGCTCACGTGTGATGGCGTCGGCGCTCGTATAGATAAAGTCCTCGCCCGGAGCACTCGACTCAAGAATTGCGCGATGGCGGTCATTGACGGGCAGCAAAACCAGGATGTTCACAAGCAGTCCTCTCCGCTCGACCTGCCAAAAAGGGACAGGTTTATTTTGGCAGGTTTTATCAGGCAAAACGCTCAAAAAAACGCCGGATGCAAGACGAGCGTGCCCGTCAGCATCCGGCGCATCTACAGCTACCAACTCAGCAGCTCGTAGCCGTCCTCGGTCACCACGAGCTGTACCTCGCACTGGGCCGAATCGCTGCCGTCCTTGGTGCGCACGCACCAACCGTCACCCTTGCTGATCTTGATGTCGGGCGCTCCGGCGTTGACCATGGGCTCGATGGTAAAGACCATGCCCGGGGCCATGATAGTGTCCACATCGGGTGCCTCGGTGGTAAAGCCCACAAACGGGTCCTCGTGGAACTCCTTGCCAATGCCGTGTCCGCCGTACTCGCGCACCACGCTAAAGCCGGCGTCCTCGACCGTCTTTTGCACGGCCTCGGCCATAACGGACAACGGCAGCCATGGCTTGACGGCTGCCAGACCCGCCTCCACGCTGGCGCGGGTGACGTCGACCAGGCGCTGGCGCTCGGCAGAGACCTCGCCGATGCAGAACATGCGGCTCGAATCACTAAAGTAGCCGTCCAAAATCGTGGAGCAGTCCACGTTGATGATGTCGCCCTCGTGCAGCACGTCCGTATCGCAGGGGATGCCGTGGCAGACGACGTCGTTGATCGAGGTACACACGCTCTTGGGATAGCCCTCGTAGTTGAGATCGGCCGGCGTGCCACCGTGCTCGACGGTGTAGTCGTAGATCATCTGGTCGATCTGGTTGGTGGTCATGCCAGCGGCGATGTGCTCGCCTACGTAATCGAGCACGCCCACGTTGATGGCGGCCGAGCGCTTGATGCCCTCGATATCGGCGGGCGTCTTGTAGAGCGTGCGGGGCAGAACCTCCCAGCCCTCTTCCCACAAGCGCTCGAGGCGCTCGTCGAAGGCGCTATGGCATTTCTTATATTTTTTGCCGCTGCCGCACCAGCAGGCGTCGTTGCGGCCGGGCACGGGTCCTTTGTCAAACATGGCTAACTTCCTTTCATTCGCAGCTAGTATAGCCCACCCACGCGTTCATAAAAGTTGCGGTGATATAGTTCCGATTTAAGCGGTTTAACAGCATAAATAGGAACTATATCACCGCAACTGATGGAGCGGGATGGCGGGCACTGGCTGCTGCGTGGTTTTGCTAGTAGCTCACCTGGCAGGGGATGCCGAGGGCGCGCACGCGCGCGGCAATCTTGTCGAGCACCTCGGGCGCCGCTTTGGCAAGGCCGACGACCGGTGTCTCGCGCGCCACCGTGTAAATGGTCGCCTCCTGCGGGCGAATGCGCTCGAGCGCCGCGAGCCAAGGGCCGACGTACTCCTCGCCGGTGTTATCGAGAGACTTGCCCCGGTACTCGCCGCTCAAAAACATCGTCTGGATAATGACATGACCGTTAAAGTTTGCGAACGTCTCTATCTGGTGCTCTACATTGTAGGGGCCAACGGGCTGGTCGAGCAGCTGGATAAATGCCGGATCGACCGTATCGAGCTTGAGGATGTTGTCGTCGACCATCATGAGCGCATCGTGCACCTGGGGACGGTCGGCGCGCGTGCCGTTGGAAAGCACGGCAATCTTGGTGTTTGGGGCCAGCTGGTCGCGAAGCGCGACGGCACCGGCGATGGCCTGCGGAAACTCCGGCGCGGCGGTGGGTTCGCCGTTGCCGGCAAACGTGATTACGTCGGGCAGCTCACCCTCGGCTGCCATCTCGTGCAGCTTGGCCTCGAGTGCGTCGAGCACCACGGCAGCCGTGTTATACGACTCGTGGCAGGGGCGCTCGGCGTTGAGGCCGTTTTCGCAGTAAATGCAGTCGAACGTGCAGATTTTGCCGCTCGCCGGCATCATGTTGACACCGAGCGAAAGGCCCAGGCGACGGCTGCGGACGGGCCCAAAGATGGGGCTGGCATTTAAAAACGTAGACATAGGCATATGCTCCTTGGGACAGTTGAGCTTAAGCATAGCATCGGCCTTCATATGGGTCGCGGGTTTGGATGCTGTTGTTTAGGCAGAAACCTTGCAATCGGGTGAGTTTTCGAAACCCTGTCATGAAGGGGTGCGAGTCGGGTACAGTAAGCGCATTCATGTACGCACAAAATGACGCCATCTGGCCAAGTCGCACCCCGGCACGGCCTGGTGGTGTAGACGATGGGAATACAGTATGGATTTTACAGTCGAGAATGCGGGCACCGCGATTGCCTGCCGCGAGTATGCCGGCCCGGATGTATCGTCCGATACACCCGCCTTGGTGTGCGTGCACGGCGCCTGCGTCGACGGCGTCTTTTTTGACGCCATCGCCCGCGAGCTCGCCTGTGACTATCGCGTCATTGCCTACGACCGCCGCGGTTGCGGCGAGAGCGGCGACGCTGCAGACGGACGCTACGACCTCGCCGTCCAGGCCGCGGACCTGCAGGCCGTTATCGAGCATATTGGCACTCCGGCAAACGTGCTCGCGCACAGTGCCGGTACGTTGGTGGCCCTGGAGCTTCTCCGTGCAAACCCCGCCATAATCTCGCGTGCGATTCTGCATGAACCCGCCGTGACGGATGAGGGTGCCGGTCTGGGCGCGGCCCCGGTTTTGCTCGAGATGATCGCCGCGGGAAAGGTCTCCAGGGCATTACGGGCCTTCCTGGGCGCCATCGGCGATTCGGACCCTGAGGCCCCCAAGTTAACCGAGGCAGAAGCCAAGCATGCCCTGCGCAACGGCCGCAGCTTCATGGCAAACGAATACGGGATTACTATGACCTGCGTTCCCGATTGGGATAGCGTTCGTGCGTCGAAAACGGTGGCCGCCGTGCTCCTGGGCGAGCTCTCGATTGGCACGCCTCGCGAGGCGGGCACAAGGGTGGCGGCTGAGCTTTTGGACTGTCCACTCGTAATGGTTCCCGGCGCGCACAACGGCCTGCGCGATCGCCCGGGAGCGGCTGCCCAGACTGTCCTTGGCATCCTGGGGCTCTAACACCCGCAATAGCCAAAGCAGACTTCACCCGCAAACGTTTCGGCCTTGTTAACAAATATGCTTAAAACCTCACGTCTGCGGCTTCAATCGCGCCGTCTGCCAACTCATAAAAATGTAACAGCATTCACGTGCTTACCTGCATCGGCAAGGTGTTACCCTTGTAACATTTGGAACCCACCGCTACCATGCGAAGCTATCGAAAGGGCCCCATATGCTCAATAATCACGAGGTCAATCTAACCGACGAGGAGGCTGCCACCGAGGTCGCCCGTGTCGCGAAGACCTACCCCGTGGTACGTTTGCTGTCGGCCGATCAGATTAAGAGCGAGCCTAACTGCCTGCTCGCCGGTGATCGCTGCCCTTGTTTGCGCCAGGCAAGTCTTGAGGCCTTGACAGATTCCGATGAGGTGTCGGAGCAACTGCTCAACGATGGCGTTGAGTACCGCGCCCATCTGCGCCCTCTGAAGGTCGAGGGCGAGCCTCATGTCCTGCTGATGGTGCGTCCGATCGATGGGCAAGAGGCTGCAAAAGAGGACCTTGTCTACACCGACGTGCTGACGAGCGTGCACAATCGCCGATATTACGAGGAAAAGCTCCGTAGCGCCCGCATGAATGCCGGCGTTGCGATGATCGACCTTGATGATTTTAAGGTCTTCAACGATACGTGTGGCCGTCATGCCGGCGACCTTGCGCTCGGTGCCGTGGCGACAGCCATGCGCAGCGGAATCCGTTCGACTGACGAGCTTGTGCGCTATGGCTGCGACAAGTTTGTGGTTGTCATGCCCAATATTCCCTCCGATGACTTCACCCGTCGCCTGCATCAGGTGTCCGATGCCGTTCGTTCCACGATTATTCCGGGCCATGAGTACGTGAGCTTGACGGCATGTGTTGGTGGCGTTCGCATTCATGGCGAGACGGTCGATGAGGGCGTTGGCCGCGCTGTCCAGTTACTGAGCCGCGCTAAGGCAAAAGCCGGTACGGTCGTGACCGATGCCGATTCCATCGAGGCCTTCCAAAGCGAAAAGCCTTTGGTACTTATTGTCGATGACTCCGAGATGAACCGAGTCATTCTCAGCGAGATGCTCAAGGACGAGTATTGCATCCTCGAGGCCGACAACGGTCGTACGGCGCTCGACATGGTCGACCGCTATGGTGATGAGTTGTCGCTCGTGCTGCTGGATATTGTCATGCCGGGCATAAGCGGCTTTGAGGTGCTGGCCGGTCTGTCGCGCCGATCGGTTAGTGACAATCTGCCTGTCATCATGATTTCGAGCGAAGATTCCGATGATATGGTTCTGCGCGCGTACGAGCTGGGCGCCTCGGACTATATCAACCGCCCGTTTGACTCCCGTGTCGTGCGCCGCCGTGTAAGCAACACCATCCGCCTATACGCCAAACAGCGCCGTCTGACGAGCCTGCTGTCCCAGCAGTACAACGAGCGTGTCAAGAACAGTCGCATGCTCATCGACATCATGGCTGGCGTCATGGAGCTTCGCAACGGCGAGAGCGGCAGGCACGTTACGAACATCGAAAAGCTGACCGAGCTGCTGCTTGGCTGTCTGGTCCAGCGTAGCGACACCATTTCCCTTGACAATGAGGAGCGCTCCACGATTGCCCTGGCTTCGGCGCTGCACGATATCGGCAAGATGTCGATTGACGATGCGATTCTCAACAAACCCGGGCGCCTTACGTCCGAGGAGTTCGAGATTATGAAGACGCATACCACGATCGGCGCCGACATGCTGCTTGAGCTGGGTAGCCATCACGCCGGCAATGCGCTTATGGAATATGCGTACCAGATTGCGCGTTGGCATCACGAGCGCTGGGACGGCAAGGGTTATCCCGATGGCCTTAAGGGCGACGAAATTCCCATTGCCGCACAGGTGGTTTCGGTGGCCGACGTGTACGATGCTCTGACGAGCGTGCGCGTGTACAAGGACGCTATCCCGCACAAGGAGGCAATTCAGATGATCCTGGACGGTAAGTGCGGCACCTTTAACCCGCTGCTGCTCGATTGTCTGCTTGAGGTGCAAGACCAAATTGCCGAGACGTTGGCACGCCCCGCCGACGTTGTCGCGTTTCCCACGATTTAGTTTGACCAAAGGAGTTTTTAATCCATGATTTCCATGCGTGAGGCGTATGAGAAGATCGGCGCCAATTATGATGACGCGTGCGCTCGGCTGATGGGCGAGGAAATGCTCGCCCGCTTTGCCCTCAAGTTTTTGGATGACGAGAGCATGGACAAGCTGGAGGCCGCCATGGCGGCGGGAGACGCCGAAGGTGCGTTTATGGCAGCGCACACGCTCAAGGGCGTGAGCCAGAACCTGGGATTCGATAATCTGTACGAGCCGGCGGTCGTGGTGACCGAGGCGCTGCGCGGCGCCGATGCCGTTGACGGCGCTCGCGAGGGGATGCATGCGCTGCAGCAGCAATATGCGGCTACGATGTCGGCCCTGCGCGAGACGGCCGAATAAGAGCTTGCGAGCCTTGGGCTGCGCGCCTGTCGCGTATAGGCAAAAGGGCGCCCCGTCGGACCATGTGGCCGGCGGGGCGCCCTTATCTGTTATGCGGTTCGCGAACTAGCGGGCCTGCTTTACCTTTGCCGCCGCCTCGACAAACGACTTCCACAGGTTAAAGTCGGTTTCGAGCGTCTTCCACGTGTACTCAGGGTGCCATTGCACGCCCAAGCAGAATGGCTGGCCTTCGACCTCGATGCACTCGGGAACGCCGTCGGTTGCCTTGGCGACCAAGCGCGTGCTCTTACCCAGACGATCGACGCAACAGTGGTGTGCGGAGTTGGTCTGGATCAGCCTGTGCCCGCCAACCGCGCGTTCCAGCAGCGAGCCCGGCACGACCTCGACGGGGTGCACGGGATCGTTGAGCACGTGGGTGTGGCGCCACTGCGTGCGACCCTCGCGCGCACCCAGGCTCGGCACGTCCATGCACAGGGTGCCGCCGGTGGCGACGTTGAGCAGTTGCGTGCCGCGGCAGGTGGTAAAGAGCGGCTTTTTGGCACGGAGCACCTCGCTGACCAGCTTAAACTCAAAACTATCGCGGATCTCGCAGCAGAGGGTGGGGTCGTAGGGTCGATCATCGCCCCAACGTTTGGGATTGACATCGGGGCCGCCGGGAATGGCGATGCCGTCGGCGATATCGACGTAATGACGGATGACCTCAATGTCCTCGGTGATGGACATCTGCAGCGGCAGACCGCCGGCGGCAAGAATGGCGTCGACAAATACGCTCGCAATCTCCTCGTTGGGGGAGAGCGTCTCGCTCAAATAGGGCTTCGCTTCTTCCCAGCGTGGTGCTACCAGGATAAGCGGGCGGTCAGCGGGATCGACGTCGACGTGCGGAGTGTAGGACGATGAGGTGCGGGTTCCGATCATGGGTGCGGCTTTCGAATCCGGGTGGACATGGCACAGGGGTGGCGCGGGACAAACGTTACTGATGAATTTGCCCGCGTGGCAATTGGGCTAGTGGCCCTTAATGGAGTTGAGGAAGTCCTGGGCGCGCTTGGTCTGGGGGTGGTCGAAGAACCCGTCGGGCGTGCCGGTTTCCACAATCTGGCCATCGGCCATAAACACGACACGGTCGGCCACGCGGCGGGCAAAGTTCATCTCGTGCGTAATCACGATCATCGTCATGCCCTGCTGCGCCAAGCGCACCATGACCTCGAGCACCTCATTGATCATCTCGGGGTCAAGGGCACTCGTGGGCTCATCGAAGAGCATGGCCTTGGGCTGCATGGCAAGAGAACGGGCGATGGCCACGCGCTGCTGCTGGCCGCCCGAAAGCTGTGCGGGTACCTTGTCGGCCTGCTCGGCCACGCCCACGCGGCTCAGCAGGTCCATGGCGCGCTCACGAGCCTCCTCCTTGGACACGCCCAGCACATCGACCGGTCCCAGCATGACGTTCTGCAGTACCGTCATATGTGCAAACAGGTTGAACTGTTGGAACACCATGCCCAGCTCGGCACGCATGCGGGCAAGGTCTTTGCCTTCCTGCGGCAAGGGCTCGCCCTCGATGAGGATCTCGCCCGAGTCGATGGTTTCCAGGCGATTGATGGTGCGGCACATGGTCGACTTGCCCGAGCCCGAGGGGCCGATCACCACGACGACTTCGCCGCGGTCGACCGAGAGATTGATGTCGTTGAGAACGTGCAGGTCGCCGTAGTGCTTATCGACGTGCCTGAGCTCGATCAGCGGCTGATTGCCGGTGGAAGAGGTGCTCTGTGCCATGGTGCTCGGCTCCTTATGACTCGAAATGGTAAAGCGTTAGCGGATGATGGTCGCGCCGGTCTTGTGCGAAACGTAGACAGCGGCCTTGTTGATCGCGACGTTGATGAGGATGTAGATGACCGCGATCACCAGATAGACCGATACGAGCGCGTCGTAGTTGGTGATGAGCACGCGGGCATTTTGCATGAGGTCGGGGTAGCTCACCACATAGGCGACGGTGGTGTCTTTGACTACGACCACGAGCTGCGAAATCAACGACGGAATGATAAACCGAATCGCCTGGGGCAATACGATTTTAAAGGTGATTTTGGCCTTGGAGAGACCGAGCGCCTGGGCTGCCTCGACCTGACCACGCGGCACGGCGTTGACGCCTGCGCGGAAGATCTCGGCAAGTACGCCGGCTGCAGCGAGCGCGACGGGAAGCGTGAGCATCCAAAACGACGGCAGTGAAATCTTGTACTGAGGCAGCACCAAAAAGAAGAAGTAGATGAACAGCAGGCTCGGCACGCCACGGAAGAAATCGGTGAGCACGCGGCAGACCAGCTGCAGCGGCTTGATGTCGCTGGTGCGGCCGAGCATAAGGGCTAAGCCCAGCACCAGCGCGATGGCGCCGGCGGTGAGCGCGACCTTTACCGTGCCCTCAAAACCGGCAAGCAGGAACTTCCAGGTGGTGAGGTGCGTAAAGAAGTACCAGTAATGGACCGAAAGCTGGCCGGTCACATAAAAGCGCTGCAGTACCAGAGCGATGAGCGCGGCCACGGCAACAAGTGAGATGGCGGTGCCGACGCGAATCTTGGCGCGCATCTTGGGGCCGGGAGCCTCGTAGAGCGCATCGCGCATGGTGAGCGCGGAGGTGGAGTGCTTGCTCATCGGAGGATCCTCACCTTCTTATCGATATAGTTGCCAATGTGGCTCACCACAAAGGCCGTGCCCAGGTAGCCGAGCGCCGAGATAAAGAACGCGGCGACGCCGCCGAGCGAGCGCGTGTTGATGTAGCTCACCACGCCGGTGAGCTCCTGCGGTTTAAGCGGCACCTGACTGCCGAGCGCGGTGGTGAGCATGACGGCGATAAAGAGGTTGGTCATGGGCAGCACGCTCGAGCGCAGCGCCTGCGGAATCACGATCTTGGCGAGGATACGGCTGAAGCTCATGCCCAGCGAGCGGGCGGCTTCCACCTGGCCGACACCGACGGTGTTGATGCCGCTCATAAAGTTCTCGGAGCCAAAGGCAGAACCCAAGAGCACTGTGGCGACGATGACGCAGGTGCGGTAGGGCAGGACGACCTTGAGCGGCGGCAGCGCGTAGACGACGATAATGAGCAGCGCGATGCCGGGGATGTTACGGAAGACCTGGACATACAGGTCGCCAAAGACGCGCAGCGGCTTGAGCGGCGACACGCGCATCACGGTGACGGCGACGGCCAGCACCATGGCGATGGCAAACGACTCAAGCGTCATGCCCCAGGTTGCTAGCAGCGCGTCAATGTAGTTCTGGCCATAGAGCGACCAGAGCTCGGAGAGACTCATGCGGACCTCCCGCCGATAAGGAAAGGGGCTCCCGTGTGTACGGAAGCCCCGACAACTCAGTGAAGAAACAGTTTAGCGCAATAAAGCGCACCGTGCGTTTCCGTATGGTTTCGTTGCGGCCGTTACTAGGCGCGTTGCCTAGGCGCCGATCTCGGGCAGCTCGGGAACATTGGTGTCACCCGTGCGGTCACCGATGCAGATCTGCCACAGCTCGGTCCAGGTGCCGTCGTCCTCAATCTTCTTAAGGAAGTCGTTAACGAAGGCGACGCCGTCGGAATCGAGCGGCAGGCCGATGCCATAGGGCTCCTTGCTGCCGAAGGGCTTGCCGGCGATCTTATACTTACCGGGCTCGCGGACTAGGGCGCTCTGCTGCATGTTGTTGTCGATGACGTAGGCGTCAACGCGACCCTGCTGGAGTGCCTGGCGGGCCTCCTCGTCGGTCTTGAACTCCTGCTGGCTGGCCTTGGGAGCGAGCTCCTCCAGGATGGCAGGGCCGTTGGAGCCGGACTGGACGGCGACGTTCTTGTCGGCCAGGTCGTCGACGCTCTTGATGTCGTCGTTGTCGGCGAGCACCAGGATGGCCTGCTGGGTGTAGTAGTAGGGACCGGCAAAGGAGACGAGCTTCTTGCGATCGTCAGTGATGGTGTAGGTGGCAAAGACGGCGTCGACCTGGCCGTTCTGCAGGACGGACTCGCGCGTGTCCGAGGTCACCTGGGTGATCTCGACCTTGTTCTCGCCCAGAATGTAGTTGGACAGAAGCTGTGCGATACCGGCGTCGAAGCCGCGGGTCTGACCGTCTTTCTCGTTGAGGAGGGAGAAGAGCGTGGAGGTCTGAACGCCACCGATCTTAAAGACACCGGCGTCCTTGACGGCCGTGGCCCAGGTGCTGGCGGCGATGGCATCGTCATCGGCCTTGGGGCCGTTGTCGACGAGCTTGTCGAATGCCTTAGCGTCGAGCGTGGTGGAAGCCTCGGCATCTTCGGAGCTCTTGGAAGAGCCGGCGGCGGAACCCTTGTCGGCCTCGGCGCTGGTGTCGGAGCAGCCGGCAAGACCAAGGCCGGCGACGGTTGCGAAGGTGGCGGCGACGAAGCCGCGGCGGTCGAGAACGACCTGCTGGGAGAGGTTCTTGCTCATGGTAGAACACCTTTCTCAATAAAATCCCTAGCGGTTGAGTAGAGTTATACCCTATCGCGCTCAAATGGGTCAACACGAAATAACTCAGAAACATACTTACCTTATGGGTTATTCAACCTACCAAAAAGGGACAGGCACCTTTGTGGTGGTTCTGGCCGATGCAGCGGCATGCCTTGCTGTTTTGTCTCGATCTGTAACATCTGCAGCCATTTTTGCCGAGTAACTGTTACAGATCGAGATCATCTCCTTAGGGGGATTCGAATGTCTCGATCTGTAACAGTTAGGCGGACAAAAGCTCCCTTTCTGTTACAGATTGAGATAATCGCGCCGCGAAAATAAAAACCTCCGCAGGGGTGCTTCCCTTGCGGAGGTTTTTTACTCGTTAAGTAGCCTAACGGCTTCGGCGGCCATGTTCTCGGCCGTCATGCCGTTCTGAGCGAGCAACTCGTTGGGGTCGTAGCGGTCGGGGAAGCCCTTGGCGATGCCAAAGGTGCGCGTGCGCACGGGCGTGCAGGCCAAGTAGCACGCGACGCGCTCGCCCCAGCCGCCGTCCAAGATGCCGTCTTCGAGGGTGACGACAACGCGATGCTTGGCGGCAAGGCTGTCGAGGAGCTCGCGGTCGAGCTCGGTTGCATAGCGCGGGTTGACGAGCGTGGCCTCGATGCCGTACTCGGCAGTCAGACGGTTTGCCACGCGCTCGCCCAGCTCAAAGAAATCGCCAAGCGCGAGCACGGCCACGTCGCGACCCTGGCACACCACGTTGTAACGAACGGCGCCGTAATCGGCGTCCTCGGCAGGCGCAAGATCGGGGCGGCTTACCAAGCCAATGCCCGGCACGCGAATCGCCACGGGATGCTCGCGGTGGTCGAGCGACCAGCTCAGCATGGATAGGTATTCCTCCATGCAGGAAGGCGCCAGGTAACGCATATTGGGGAGAGCGCCCAGCATAGAAATATCAAAGAACGAAAGATGCGTCTCGGATGTGGTGCCAAAGATCGATGCGCCAAACACCAGGATGGTTGCGGGGACATCGTTGAGGCACAGGTCGTGCCACAGCTCGTCGTAGGCGCGCTGCAAAAACGTGCCGTACACACCAAAGACTGGCTTGGCACCCGAGCGCGCAAGCGCGGTGGCAAAGGTCACGGCGTGCTCCTCGGCAATGCCCACATCGACGAACTGTTTGCCGGCGGCGGCGCGAAGCTCGGGTGTAAAGCCCATGATGTAGGGCGTGGCGGCCGTGATGCCCACGACCTGCGGATCGTGCTCGATGGCGGCGCTGAGCGCCTCGCCCGTAATGTCGGCATAGGTGCGCGGCGCAGGCTCGCTCGGATGGCCCGGGCAGAGCTTGCGCCCAGTCGCCATGTCAAACGGACCCACATGATGCCAGCGCTCGGGGTCGCTCTGGGCTGGCTCAAAGCCCTTGCCCTTTGCGGTGGAGACGTGCAGCACGATGGGATGATCGATATCGCGCAGCTCCTGCAGCGTGTCGACCAGGGCCAACACATCGTTGCCGGTGTCCAGATAGCAGTAGTCGAGCCCCATCGCGCGGAAAACGTTGCGCTCACAGGTGCCGTTGCTGGCGCGTAGCTCGGCCAGATTGCGATACAGGCCACCGTGGTTTTCGGCGATGGACTGGTCGTTATCGTTGACGATGATGATCAGGTTGCTGTCGAGCTCGGCGGCATTGTTAAAGCCCTCAAACGCCAGACCGCCCGAAAGCGAACCGTCGCCAATGATGGTGATGACGTTGTACGCATCGCCCGCCAGGTCACGAGCGTGCGCCAAGCCGCAGCCCAGGCTCACCGACGTGGAGGTGTGGCCCATGGCGAACAGGTCGTGCTCGGACTCGTCAGGATTGGCAAAACCAGAGGCCTCGCCGTAGCGTGCCGGGTCGATATAAGTGTACGCGCGCCCAGTCAGCGCCTTGTGGGCGTAGGTCTGGTGCGAAACATCAAAGACAATCTTGTCGATGGGGGAGTTAAACACGCGATGGAGCGCAACCGTAAGCTCAACGACGCCCAGGTTGGGGGCAACGTGCCCGCCGACGGCGGCGGAGCTTTCGAGGATGGCGTGGCGGATCTCGCCGCAGAGCAGCGGAAGCTCGGCGCGATCGAGAGCCTTGACGTCCTCGGGCGTTGTCGTTTGCGTAAGCAGCATCGTTGTGGGTTACTCCATGCGAATCGTGCGCCGGCACTCCCTCGGCCGGCACAATTGCACAAGACAGTCTCGCACATTTTGGCGTTTGATATGTGACGGCGGCGCGGTAATTCGCCAACTGGTGGGGCAAAACGTTTTGTCCGATGCCATACTGGTAAATTCGATGATGATTTTATTCAATGAGTGCAGGCCGTGGCTTGCCGCCGTGAGCCGCTGGAAGGAGGCAGCATGTCCGATGCCATTCGTGCCGAGATAATCGCGCACGAGGTCGACTTTGCTGCCCGTCAGCTGGCCCAGGCGGGTCGCTTGGACTTGACGCGCGAGTTTATCCAGCATGGTGGCGTGACGGTCTATGCACATGTGACTTCGGTCGCGCGGGCGAGCCTGTCCTTTGCCGAGCGTCTTGACCGTGTTGGTATTTCGGTCGACCGCGCCTCGCTGCTGCGCGGGGCCCTGCTGCACGATTACTTTCTCTATGACTGGCACGATCCCGACCCAAGCCATCGGCTGCATGGCTTTCGCCACCCGTTTTTTGCCCTGGCGCGTGCGGAGGAAGATTTTGAGCTGACGTCGCGCGAACGGAACATCATCGCGCGCCATATGTTTCCGCTGGTACCGGTGCCGCCGACGTGTCGTGAGGCATGGATTGTGTGCCTGGCCGATAAGTGGTGCGCGCTGCGCGAGACGGTCGCCGACCGTCTGTCGCGCAAAGGCGGCGCGAACGATTTGAACGAGGGCTCGAGTGACGGCTCGAGCAAAGATTCGAGCGAAAAGAGGAGAGGGTAGACGGTGGGGACCGCGATTGATATGGCGTTTGGCGGCGCGACGCCTGCCCACTCTCGGCACTGGTGCTCTCGTTTGCCTTTTACGGGTTTTGCGGTTGGGCATGGGAGTCGACAGTATGCGCCATGCTCAATCACGGACGATTTGCCAACAGTGGCTTTTTGCTGGGGCCGTGCTGCCCCATCTATGGCGCGGGCGGCATTGCTTGCTGGCTGCTGTTGCGCGGGATTCCGGATGCCTCGAGCCAGTTTGTCGCTGCAGCGCTCGTATGCAGCGTGATTGAGTACAGCGTAGGCGTGCTGTTGGAAAAAACAACGGGCGCTCGCTTTTGGGATTACTCGCACCTGCCGTTTAACTTGCACGGACGCATCTGTCTGTACTGGGCCTGCGCGTTTGGCTTGGGTGCCTTGTGCATTTGCCGCGTGGTGGAGCCGGCGGTGCTGGGCCTGCTTGCCCATCTACCGGTTTTGATGGTGCGCTTGGCTGCCTTTGTCGTCGCGGTCGCGATGATGGTCGACGCGGTGTGCTCGTTGGCGAGCTGGCGTCGCCTGTCCGATCAGCTTGAGCGTGTGCGCGCCGACCTTGCCGACCGCATCAATGAGTCGCTTGCCGATGCCTCGGATTCAATGCTCGAACGTATTCCCGATTCTACGATTGACTCGGTGGCACAGACGCACATCCGTAGCCGTGCCGTTAACGCGTGGCTGGCCGAGCTGGGTGACGCCGCGCTCGATGCTCTGCGCGAGAAGGCTTCGATGCCGACGTTTATCGCGGATGGTGCTCGCGGCCTGGCACTCGCTGCCCGCCGCGTGGCCGATGCCGCGCCGAGCATGCCGCGTCCGTCGCTCAGTCGTCGCCTTGCCGGCAAGCGCATGAGCCGTCCGGTGCCGAGCGTGTCGCTCAGCCGTCGCGACCTGCGCTTTTTCAATGCCTTCCCGCGTCTGCGCATCAATCGCTACGAAGGTGTCATTCGAGCAACTAATCTCCGCGACCGCGCTCACGAGCTGTTTCGGCGCTAGCCGGGACGGGTGTGCTTGCGGCCCCTTGCTCGCGTATTTCCCATTGGTTTCGCGTCCGTTGCTGCGCCGTTTCCAAGATTGCGGCAGCATTTCCATTCGACAACGCCGCGTTTAACAACGCTGTATCTGGTCTACACCAGTTGCCCCTCGGCCGCATTATGGGCGCCGACAACGTTTATGCGATCAAGGGGGAGCGAATGTACGATACGGGATCGACAACGTTTATGCTCATCTGCACCATGCTCGTGTTTTTAATGACACCGGGTCTGGCGTTTTTCTATGGCGGCCTGTCCAGGCGCAAAAATGTCATCAACACCATGCTTATGTGCTTTGGCGCCATTGGTCTGGTTGGTGTGCTGTGGATTGTTGCCGGCTGGTCGCTGGCCTACGGCGGCGACGGCTCGAGTCCGTTTACTGGAGGCCTTGACCAGCTTCTGTGCCTGCCGGTGCTCAACCAGGTGCTGCAGGCGGCCGAGGGCAACGCCGCGGACGGCGCCGTCTACCCCCAGATCATCAACATCGCCTTCCGGATGGCGTTTGCCATGATCACCGCCGCCATCGTCACGGGCAGCCTGGCCGGCCGCGTTAAGTTTGGCGCCATGACGGCTTTCCTGGGCATTTGGCTGCTCGTGGTCTATGCGCCGCTCGCCCACATGGTCTGGGGCGGCGAGGGCTCCTTTATCGGTGACATCATCGGCGCGCTCGACTTTGCCGGCGGCGACGTGGTGCACATTTCGTCTGGTCTTACCGGCCTGATCCTCTGCTTAATGCTCGGCCGCCGTCGCGGTTTTGGCATGGTGAGCTTTCGCCCGCATAACGTGCCGTTTGTGGCGCTCGGCGCCGGCCTGCTTTGGTTTGGCTGGTTTGGCTTTAACGGCGGTAGCGAGTTTAAGGCCGACGCCGTGGCGGCGCTTGCCATCCTTAACACCGTGACGGCCAGCGCGGCGGGTATGGTCTCGTGGCTTGTCGTCGAGCGCGTGCGCACCGGTCGCCCCACGCTGGTGGGCGCCAGCACCGGTCTGGTCGCGGGCCTCGTGGTGGTCACGCCGGGCGCGGGCTTTGTCGAGCCGTGGGCGGCGCTGGTCATGGGCCTGATCGTCTCGCCCGTCTGCTACTTGGCTATCAGCCATCTTAAGACCAAGTTCGGCTACGACGATGCGCTCGACGCGTTTGGTTGCCACGGCATCGGCGGCGTTTTGGGCGGCGTGCTCACGGGTCTGTTCTGCGTGCCGGAGCTTTCGTGGACCGGTAAGGGCGGCCTGTTCTACACGGGCGATGTGTCGCTGCTCATCTCGCAGATCTTGGGCATTGTGGTGACGGTCGCCATTGTGTTGGTGCTCGACTTGGTGATCGCCGCGGTGGTCAAGGCGCTGTTCCACGGCAGCCTGCGCGTGGACGAGGCCGACGAGGCGCTGGGCTTGGATGCGAGTCAGCACGGCGAGAGCGCATACCCCTCATTCTCCGGACTCGATTAGCAGCTTCCCCAAGCACCGCACCTTGCCGTTCAATCGTCGCTCACGTACTTAAGTACGCTTCGCTCCTCTTTCACGGCAATCTGCGGCACTTGGGAAACCTGCTAAGACCAGTCAGTTGAACTTTTTTGATCTCTGAGGTTGGTTTACGGCACCTGGGAAACCCGCGTCTCATGTAAAGGGATACGTTGATTATTGAGAGGAATTCACTATGAAGAAAATTACGGCGATCGTTCGTGCTGAGAAGCTTGAGGTTCTTAAAGATGCGCTGTTTGCTGCCGATGTTCGTGGCATGACTATCAACCAGGTACAGGGCTGCGGCGCTCAACATGGCTGGAAAGAATACGTGCGCGGTAACGAGCTACTCGTCAACACGATTCCTAAGGTGCAGTTCACCCTCATCTGCGCCGACGAGCATGTCGACGGTATCGTTGAGATCATCTGCAACGCTGCTCGCACCGGTGCCGTTAGAGACGGCAAGATTTGGGTCGAGCCGGTCGAGGAGGTTATCCGCATTCGCACCGGCGAACACGGCCCCGCCGCGGTGTAGAATCGACCGCCTACCATCCGCAACGTTAAAATGCTGCAATGAGGCACAAGACTTGCGTTGCGGATGGGCGGATTATGGGTCGCAATAAATATCCCGAGGAGACGGTCGCGAAGATTCTCGACGCGGCACTGGAGCTATTCTGCGCACAGGGTTATGAGGGGACGAGCATTCAAGATATCGTTGACCGTCTCGATGGCATGACCAAGGGCGCTGTCTATCATCACTTCAAGAGCAAAGAAGAGATTTTTAACGCCGCATTTGATCGGGCGATGACTCCGATTGTTGAGCACCGCCGCTCGATGCTTGGCGTCGGTAATATGACCGGAGCCCAAAAGCTCAAGCGACTGTACGCGCCCGAGTCCGTAGTTCCACAAATTGAGCTATGGGCACGTATGCGTCCTGCAGCAGATCCGGTAAAAAGCTCGCGTCTTCTGGCGATGCAGTACCAGGGCTCGTTTAACGAGTCGGCCGATGGCTGTCTCTTGCCAGTGATCGAGGAGGGCATCGCCGACGGCTCCATTGCGTGCGAATGCCCGCGCGAAGCGGCTGAGGCCGTATCGTTGTTGGCGAATCTTTGGCTGCTGCCGCTGTTCCGTCCGCTTGAACCCAAGGATCGAATGCTCGCTCGCGCTCAATGTTTGGCGCAGATGGCCTCTGCGGTGGGACTCGATTTGGGCGAGGAAGTGCTCCAGACAACGGCACGGATTTGGGACGTATGGGACCGTGCCGGGTGGTAATATAGATACTGACGGTATGTAATTGATTTGAGAGGGCAGCTTCGGCTGCCCTTTTCAAGTCATTAAATACATACTAGTGGTATGTATAGGGGGTGGGCTTATGGCTGGAATGCGGAGGAGTAGCGTCTCGTTGACGCAAAAAACAGTGCGATCTATCAGGATTTTTGGCTTTCTTGTTGCGCAGCTGTGCACGTATTCGATGCTGTCGGCGCTGTGCTTTGCGTATCCGCTATATTTGTTCGATTGCAGCGGATCGTCAACGTTATATGGCACTGTCGTGGCGACGGCGTTCATACCAGGTGTGCTCGCGACTCCGGCTGGCGGAATCTTGGCGGATAGGGGAAGACATCGCGAGGTCCTCATGGCCCTCGGCATTGCTCTGATGACTGCATCACTGCTGTCTATCCCCATGAAGCACTCATTGCCTCTTGCGGTCGTCGTAGTAGCGATACTTTGTGTTCAATATGGCGTTCAATCGCTGCTAAAGCCAATGCTCCAAATTGAGACAGTGCGCATGGCGGGTGAAGAGAAGGTTGAGCGGGCCACTGCATTGGTTTCGCAGATGACCATGGTGAGCAATATCTTGGGCCCTGTGGTCGGGACGGCAGTCTATGGGTGCTTTGGCATTGATGCTCTTTGCGCAACCGCGTCGGTGTCGTTTGCGATTTCAGCTCTCTTGTTTGGGGTCGCACTCAAACAAAATGCCTCATCTGAAACGATGGGAGACGGCGCGACTCGTACGACATGCCGAAACGATTTTTGGGAGTCGATTCGGTATCTGTTGCAAAATGCATCATTGGTCGCTGTGATTTTGCTTGCGGCTGTTTTGAACTTTGCGTTGGTTGGGCTAACGATTGGCGCTCCCATTATTGTTACAAAGCATCTCGGCATGCAATCGTCCTGCGTTGGGATAGTTGAGGTGGCTATGGGCTTGGGTGGTCTTGCCGGCAGTGGCTTGGTCGGCATTTGGCCGCATCGTTTTTCTTTCAATGGCATATGTCGATATGTTGCGATGATCTGTTTTGGAGTCGCGCCGATTATTGTTACGCTGCTGTTCGGCGTAGATGTATGCGTGTTCACCGTGTTTGCGGTTGGTTCGGCATGGGTCATGGTGTGGGCAAGCATTGCGTCGGTTGAAATTACCGCGTTTGTTCAGCGGGCAGCGCCGACTGAGCTCTGCGGAAAAGTGCTTTCGGTCGTTTACATGGTCCTTTCCTGTGCAACGCCTATTGGCCAATTGGTTTACGGGCTCGCATATGATCGATGGACACCGGCGATTGTATTCGCAGGCATGTTGGCGGTGCTGACGTTGACGACGGCGCTGTTTTATCGGCTGAAAAGTCGCATGTGGCGATTGTCTTAACGCGCTGGGGCACCGTTGCTTTGCGGAAGCGAATGTCCTGGCGCGTTGGAACACTCTTGCATGGGCATGCCTCTCTTTCGTCTAAAATAACGTGCAGGCGAAGGAGAGGCATGCCCATGATCAAGATGTTCGCGAGTGACTTAGACGGAACGCTGCTTAACGCCCTGCACGAGGCAGATAGGACTATCCGCCGCGCCATTCGCGAGCTGACTGAGGCTGGCCTGCATGTGGTTCCCGCGACTGGACGCTCGACGTTGCCGATCGGCGAGCATGGCTTTACGGGCCTGGCGCTTGACGCCTGCTGCTCCAATGGGTCCATCGTGCGCGACAGGCATGGCGAGGTGCTCAAGACCTGGACCATCGACCCGCAGGTTACCGAGGAGCTGCTCAAGGCGTTCCCGGACATTTGCTTTGACTGCTCCACGCCCGATGGCATGTTTTCGAGTGGATCGTTCGAGATGCATCAGGCGGGCTTTAAAAAGGACAGCCCCATCAAGCGTATTGTGATGCGCGGCATGCGTGCGCGTGGCGGCTATCACGAGGAACAGTATTTCGACCAGTCGATCGGCGATATCTTGCGTCACGATGTATGCAAGATCAATTGTCGCGTGACCTCGCCCGAGCTGGAGCGTGACCTTAAGTCGTATCTTGCCGAGCGATCGGACCGCGTGGTCAACGCGCCGTTCGATCCGGTGATGTTCGAGATCACGGACGTGGCGTGCAACAAGGGCGAGGGTGTGGCCTGGCTGGCGGGCTACTACGGTATTGCCGAGGACGAGGTCGCTGTCTACGGCGACGGCGGCAACGACATTGCTATGCTGAGGCGTTTCCGCCACAGCTACGCGACCAAAAACGGCAGCAATGCAGCTAAGGCCGCCGCGAGCGCAACTATCGGCAGTTGCATGGTCCACGCCGTCCCCAAACACATGCTCGCCACCATGCGCAAGCAAAACTCCCGCACCGTCATCGAATAATGTGACAAAGGGATTGTCCCTTTGTCACATGGGAGATACCGGCTTTTGGCGTATAGGACTGTTACGCTTTCGCCACCAACATATTTCGAGTTATTCGGCCTTTCGGAGGTCGTTAAATGGCTAAAGACGCCCTCTCGGGAACATTCATGCCTCTAATGGTGTTTGATTCGGTGACGTAAGTGCGCAAATGGGCATGTATACGCTCAAATGAGGACAAAAACCCTCAGATAATCCCGGCGGTGCATTTATACAGAACCAGTAGCGTGGCCGAATAACTCGAAAAATGTAGGTGGCAGTTCGGCGACAAGCTCGGGTATGGCAAAGGAACTGTTCCTTCGACATACCCGAGCTCCGATCTTCTGAAATGCGAACAAACATTCGCATATCTAACTGCGCTTTGATAGAATCGGTGTCGTTGACGGCAGTTCCATGTGCCGGGCAGCGCCCTCCATTTGATGGGAGGTGATGCCCATGACCGATTTGATTGATTTCGTGAGACTTCTGACCGCTTTGGTCTCGTTCTTCACGGCGCTTGCCGGCCTTTCCGAGGCACTCAAGCAGCGTTCGAAGCGCAACAGAAGGGGTCGCCGCCGCTAAGGCGTTGACCCCCTAATGCAAACAACGGCGCTGCCCAGCCAGCTACAACTTGGGCTGCCGTCGACACTATTCTACCCACGAATGACATTTTGGACAATCGGTAATGCCGCTCCAAAAGCCAGGCGGGTTGTGACAAAGGGACTGCCCCCTCGTCACATCCCAAATATTGCCTTTACGTGTTGATACACACGGTGTGCAATAATACTCGCACTGTGCAATAGCGCACAGGCTGAGTAACAAGGAGGACGCTTGTCCCAGCTCGAGAAATGCGATCGCCGGTCCCTTCGCTCGCAGCGTGCCCTTCGCCAGGCACTCGCCAGCGAGCTTGCCGAAAGCGGCGACCTTTCGCGCATTAATGTCGCGTCGCTCACCGAGCGCGCTGGCCTTACGCGCCGCACGTTCTATTCGCACTACCGCGATATCCCTGACTTTATCAATCAAATCGAGGACGGCTTGCTGGCCGAGATCCGTGAGCGCATTGAGCTCATCACCGCAGCTCAGTTGCCCGATCTCTATCACAACATCGATGAGCTCGAGCCGGCGCCCGGTTCGGTTGAGCTGCTGCGTTATCTTGCAGCCAACCGCGACTTAATCGGCGCGCTGCTGGGTCCGGGCGGCGACCAGGCCTTCATTAAAAGGATTATCGACACCGCGCGTGAGGCCGTAGTGCCGCGTGCGCAGACGGGCATTTTGGGCCTGGCGCTGGGCACGTTCTTTGACTACTACGTTACCTACGTCGTGAGTGCCGAGGTCGGCATGATTCAGCGCTGGTTTGAGCGTGGGCTCACCGAATCGCCTGAGGCCATGGCGCGCATTATGACGGTGCTCGCTTTTGTGCGCCCCGGTGACCTGTATGGCCAACCCATCGATATCAACGTGCCGGAATACGGCATGAAGCTATTGAACTTGCAGCTCGAGGATGCGGTCGACACCGCCGCAACCGTCGAGTCCAACAACTAAGAGGAGAGACAATGAGCAAACTCGTCGAGGGCATCAAGGACCGTGTGGTCGCTGCCGCACGCGAGGCCGCGCCCGCCGTGGTGGACGCTGCGCAGAAGGCTGCGACCGCGGCTGCCGAGAAAGTTGCCGAGGCAGTTGCCGATGCCAAGAACGTGGCAGGGGAGACGTCCGTCGTCAGCGAGCCCGCCACCGCCGCTGAGCCCGTAGCCGCCGCCCAGGCCCCCGAAGGCGCGATCTTCAACCCCGAGGCCGCCCGCGGCAACCTGCACCTGGGCATCGACGTGGGCTCCACCACCGTTAAGCTCGCTGTGCTCAACGACGACAACCAGATTGTCTACGCCAAGTACCAGCGCCACCACACCGACGTCCGCGCTTGCGCCCGCGACCTGTTCGAGGGCGCTGCGACCGTGCTGCCGACGGCCCAGATGACCTGCGCCATCACCGGCTCGGGCGGTCTGCTGCTATCTCAGTGGCTCGGCCTGGAGTTTGTCCAGGAGGTCATCGCCAGCAAGCGTGCCGTCGAGACCCTCATCCCGGCCACCGATGTTGCCATCGAGCTGGGCGGCGAGGACGCCAAGATCATCTACTTTGACAACGGCATCGAGCAGCGCATGAACGGCACCTGCGCCGGCGGTACGGGCGCCTTCATCGACCAGATGGCAACCCTGCTGCACACCGACGCGAGCGGCCTCAACGAGCTCGCGGCCAACGCCACCACCATCTATCCCATCGCCAGCCGTTGCGGCGTCTTTGCCAAGACCGACGTGCAGCCGCTGCTCAACGAGGGCGCCCGCCCCGAGGACGTGGCCGCCTCCATCTTTCAGGCTGTCGTGACCCAGACCATCTCGGGCCTGGCGTGCGGCCGTCCCATCCGCGGCAACGTCGCCTTCTTGGGCGGCCCGCTGCAGTATCTCTCCGAGCTGCGCCACCGCTTCTACCTCACGCTCAACCTAGACGAGGAACACCGTATCGTGCCCCAAAACGCTCACCTGTTTGTGGCGAGCGGCGCCGCCATGGCGCACGAGTCCAACAAGCTCAGCACGTTCCCGCAGCTTATCGAGGCTATCGATGCCTTGGGTGACACACAGGGTGCCGAGGTCGAGCGTCTGGATCCGCTCTTTGCCACCGACGAGGATTTTGCCGAGTTCAAGACTCGCCACGACACCGAGGTCGTCCCCAAGGGCAAGCTCGACGGCTACACCGGCCGCGTGTTCATCGGTATCGACGCCGGCTCCACCACCATGAAGGCCGCGCTCGTGGGCGAGGACGGCCAGCTGTTGCACACCTGGTACGGCAACAACAACGGTGACATCCTGGGCACGGCCAAGGTCATCATGGCCGATTTCTACAACCACATCCCCGCGGGCTGCACCATCGGCCACGTGACCACCACGGGCTACGGTGAGGCGCTGCTCATCGAGGCCCTCAAGGCCGATTCCGGCGAGATCGAGACCGTCGCGCACCTGCGCGGTGCCAAGGCGTTCCTGCCCGGCGTCGAGTTTATTCTGGACATTGGCGGCCAGGACATGAAGTGCCTGCGCGTCAAGGACGGCGTCATCGAGCACATCATGCTCAACGAGGCCTGCTCGTCGGGCTGCGGTAGCTTTATCGAGAGCTTCGCCGTTTCTATGAACATGGACGTGCGCGCGTTCGCCAATGCCGCCATCCATGCCAAGGCCCCCGTCGACCTGGGTAGCCGCTGCACGGTCTTTATGAACTCGCGCGTCAAGCAGGCGCAAAAGGAAGGCGCCACGGTGGGCGACATTGCGGCCGGCCTGTCCTATTCCGTCATCAAGAATGCCCTGTTCAAGGTCATTAAGCTGCGCGACCCCAAGGAGATCGGCAGCCAGGTGATCGTTCAGGGCGGCACCTTTATGTCCGATGCCACGTTGCGTGCGTTTGAGCAGCTCACCGGCGTGCATGCCGTGCGTCCCGACATCGCCGGCTGCATGGGCGCCTACGGTGCGGCCCTGCTCGCCCGCGATCGCGCCGGCGCCGACGGCACCTCGACCATCCTTTCGGCCGAGGACATCGCGCACCTCACTGTGACGCAAAAGCACGTCCGCTGCGGCCGTTGCTCTAACAACTGCCAGCTCACCGTCAACGACTTTGGCGGCGGCAGGCGCTTTATCACCGGCAACCGCTGCGAGAAGGGCGCCGGCCACAAAAAGCAGAAGACCGAGGCACCCAACCTCTTCAAAAAGAAAAACGAGCTGCTCTTTGACCGCGAGGTACTGAGCCCCGACGAGGCCCCGCGTGGTACCGTCGGCATCCCGCGCGCACTCAACATGTACGAGAACTACCCCTTCTGGCACGCGTTCTTTACGCGCCTGGGCTTTAGCGTGCAGCTGTCCGACCAGTCGAGCAAGAAGACCTACCAGGCGGGCATCGAGTCCATGCCGTCCGAGAGCGTGTGCTATCCGGCCAAGATGAGCCACGGCCATGTGATGAACCTCATCGACCGTGACGTCGACTTTATCTGGATGCCGTGCGTGCGCTGGGAGCGCAAGGAGGACCCGACCGCCGGTAACTGCTACAACTGCCCCATCGTCATGAGTTACCCCACCGCGTTGGCGCTCAATATCGACGAGATCCGCGAACAGAACATCGAGTTCCTGTACCCGTTTGTTCCCTATCACGATAAGACCGAGCTCAAGCGCCGTCTGTATCAGGTGCTCGCCGTCGACCGCGTGGCCGATGCGCAAGCCGGTCGCGGTCGCGTGCGTGGACCCAAGATCACGCGCTCCGAGGTCGATGCCGCCGTCAACGCTGCCTTTGAGGCCGATGCGCGTTTCCACGAGGACATCCAGACCATGGGCGAGGAGGCTCTTAAGTGGGTCGAGGACCACGGCGGTCACGGCATCGTGCTCGCCGGCCGTCCCTACCATAACGACCCCGAGATCAACCACGCCCTGCCCGAGCTTATCTCGAGCTTTGGCTTTGCGGTCTTTACCGAGGATTCTCTCGCGCATCTCGTGAAGCCCGAGCGCCCCATCCGCGTCGTCGACCAGTGGATGTACCACAGCCGCCTGTACGCCGTCGCCCGTTTTGTGACGATGCGCAACGATCTGGACCTGATCCAGCTCAACTCTTTCGGCTGCGGCCTCGATGCCCTGACCACCGATCAGGTGCAGGAGATTCTGGAAGCCAGCGGCAAGATCTACACCGTGCTCAAGATCGACGAGGTATCCAACCTGGGTGCCGCGCGCATCCGCATCCGCTCGCTCATGGCCGCGCTTAAGGACCAGGAGGCCGAGCGCCTGGCCGAGGCCACGGCCGCGGGCGAGGCCTACGAGCAGGGCGACGCCGCGCCGGTGGCGCCCTCCACGGATGCTCCTGCGTTCGCGAGCCGCAAGTACACGTTCGAAGCGCAGCGTGTGAGCGCCTCGACTGCATGGCCCAAGGTGCCCTTTACCGAGCAGATGCGCGACGAGGGCTACACCATCCTGTGCCCGCAGATGGCGCCGATCCACTTTGACCTGGTCAAAGAGGTGTTCCGTGGTGCTGGCTACAACTTGGAGTTGCTGCCCTCGACCGATCACGACGCCGTCGAGGCCGGCCTGCGCTACGTGAACAATGACATTTGCTACCCGTCGATCCTGGTGACGGGCCAGATCATGGAGGCCATCGAGAGCGGTCGGTACGACCTGTCCAAGACGGCCGTGGTCATCAGCCAGACCGGCGGCGGCTGCCGTGCCACCAACTACATCGCGCTCATCCGCAAGGCCCTGCGCGAGAGCGGTCACCCCGAGATCCCGGTAATCTCGCTTTCGGCTGTGGCGCTCGGCGAGGACAACCCCGGCTTCAAGATTACGCCGGCGCTGCTTAAGCAGGCAGTCTACGCGGTACTCTTTGGCGACGTGATGATGCAGATGCTCTATCGCTGCCGCCCGTACGAGGCCACGCCCGGTGCCGCCAACGCGCTCTACGAGGAGTACATGGCGCGCGCCCGCAAGCTGGCGCCCAAGTTCAACCGCCACAACTACACCAAGCTGTGCCGCGAGGCCATCCGTGCGTTCGATACCATGCCGCTCGTGGGCGAGGGTACTAAGCCGCGCGTGGGCGTGGTCGGCGAGATCTTGGTCAAGTTCCATCCCACGGCCAACAACCACGTGGTCGATGTCATCGAGCGCGAGGGCTGCGAGGCCGTGGTGCCGGGCCTGCTCGACTTCTTCCTGTACTCCATGAGCAACGCCGAGCTGCAAAAGGACGAGCTGGGTAGCTCTGCTACAACGCGTGCGGGTATGCAGGCGCTCATCAAGCTCGTGGACTGGATGCGCACACCGGTGGAGGAGATGCTCGAAAAGTCCCGCCGCTTTGAGGCACCCGAGCGCATCGGCACCATGGCGGACAAGGCCCGCACGGTGCTTTCGGTGTGCAACAACATGGGCGAGGGCTGGTTGCTCACGGCCGAGATGCTCGACCTGATTGATCACGGCGCGCCCAACATCATCTGCACGCAGCCCTTCGCGTGCCTGCCCAATCACGTGGTGGGCAAGGCCGTGATCAAGGAGCTGCGCCGTCAGCACCCCGAGAGCAATATCGTCGCGGTGGACTACGACCCCGGCGCGTCCGAGGTCAACCAGCTCAACCGTATTAAGCTCATGATCAGCGTGGCCAAGGAGAACATGCGCGCCGGTAAGGGCTTTAAGCTCGAGAAGGTGGCGCCGCTCGCGATGGACGAGGTCACCGGCCAGATGCGTGCCCACGATGGCTGCGTGAGCTGCGGGCCGGCCAGCGAGGAGGCCGTGGCGTCGGTCGCCGAGCGTCTGGGGCGCGGTATTAAGAAGTAGTTGGCCTACTTCGAGCCGGATGTAAGACAAAAGGGTGGTAGCCGTACCGGCTACCACCCTTTTTTACTGGATATATGTTGCGTAAATGGCCTTGCCGACGCCTTTCGTGGACTCGGATTTCGGAAGTGGGGCACAGTTTTGTGGGTGGTGAGTGGGCCACTGATTTGCCAAGAGTCTGCCGGCCCTTGTTGTTTTCTCTCGGAATACTACAAAAAACTCGGGGCTGGCCCACGCTTCCGTTCTGGCGGAATGCGATGCTGTTTTGCATAGAATTAGTACGCCCGCCATGTTCAGCCGGAAAGGTCTCCTTCTTCAGCGCTTTTTAAACAGCGGGATAGCTGGCGTGCCTCAAGTTGAATGCAGCTTATCGCGTGATGAGTTTGCGCTTGGACATCGTTTGAATTTGAAGCGCAGTAAAAAGGGATTGATAATCTATCTTGTTTGCTTAGGCAAACGATTTTTGCTGGATAGCCTATCCTGATTTGAGACGTTTGCGAGGCTATGGTCAAAATAACCCCATGCTTACGAATGAGAAAATCGGACAAATTGTGCTGGTCGGGGGTGCGGACGATTTCTTGGACCGCGCCTAGGCGTATCCAAGCTTCCTGCGGTACTCCATCGGGCTCAGCCACCCGAGGGACTTCTTGATGCGCCCGTCCCGATAGTACACGAGGTAGGCCTCGAGCCTCCCCATGAACTCCTCGGCCGTCACGCCCTCCCAGTCCCTGTAGCGGAAGAACTCGTTCTTGAGGCGGCCGAAGAAGCCCTCGCAGGCCGAGTTGTCCGGGCTGCAGCCCTTCGCTGACATGCTCCTGACCAGGCCGTTCTCCTCGCAGATCCCGATCCACTCCGGCCAGCGGTAGTGGCCGCCCCGGTCCGAGTGGATTGTCGTGCGCGCGCCCGCCGGCCTCGCCGCGCAGGCCTTGAGCAGGCTCGAGTTCGCGAGGCGCTTGTCGGGGTGCAGCCCGATCGACCAGGCGACGGGCATCCCGTCGAAGCAGTCGATGACCGGGCTCAGGTAGACCTTCTCGCCGCCCGGGAGCCTGAACTCGGTGATGTCGGTGAGCCACAGCCGGTTGGGCTCGTCGGCGTGGAAATTCCTGTTCACGAGGTTCTCCGGCGCCTTGGAGACCTCGCCGGCGTAGGAGCTGTAGCCCCGGGCGCGCCTCCTGTTGTAGACGACCTCGAGGCCCTCCTCGCGCATCACGCGGGCCACGCGCTTCTCGCTGGCGCGGACGCCCTCGCGGCGCAGGCGCGCCCAGACGGTGCGGTACCCCCAGCACCCCGAGCCCTCGCGGAAGATGCGCACCACGCGGTCGCGTATGTCGGCGTCGCGGTCGCGCGGCGCGGCGACGCGGGGCCTCCAGTACTCATAGGAGCTCTTCGATATCCTCAAGAAACCTGTGATCGAGCGGAGGGGCAGGGCGGTCGCCCGCCTCAATCTCTCGCCGAGCTCGCACTTGCTCCTGTTCGAGATCGAAGCCGGGTCCCACCCTTCCGCTTTTAGGTCGGCCAACACCGCCCTGAGCAGCAGGTTCTCTATCTGGTCCTCGTTGAGTCCGGCGAGCGGGCCGGTCGCGGGCGGGGCGTAGATCGACTTGTCGGGGCCCAAGCTGGCCTCCTTCCGTGGCGGTTTCCTCGCCACGATTCTACAGCCCCCGCCGGTGTAGCTGCGCGGGAGGTGCCCCGTCGCCCACTTCTTGGCCGCGCTCACCGTGACCCCCGCGAACTCCGCGGCGGCGGTGGGCCCCATGCCGTCCTCCGTCGCCAGGAGGAAGAGCTCGACCTTCTCCCTGCTGTACATGCGAACCTCCAGTCCGGACCGCCCCGCGGTCCAACTTTCTGTCCGCACCCCCGTCTGCTAAGTTAATACTCTCGTAGCGGGGGAAAAGGCCCAGATGGTTAAATGCTGAGTCTATTCTTTTTCGACAATATCGAATGTCACAGGTGTTTGCAATTGGATATTGAGCCACCGCGTTTAGATTCGCTGCTGCGTGACTAGCTAATGGGTGATTGCTTTCAACGAGGAGGTTGACTTCGGCGTTCAATAAAAAATGCGATTCAAAAAGATTGGTGTCTACTTGCCCAGCGACAATCGCAATGTCGATTTGTCCGTCAAGTAGAAGGGATAAGCACGTTCCGCCGTCGTCGTATCTGGAAACAGCAAATTTACCACCGTTGTACTTTTTCGAGAGCCGGTTTAGTGCGGGCTGGTTGAACCAGCTTGTGAGTATTGGTGGTAGTCCGACTGCAACGTGTGTCAAATGTGTCTGGGTTATTTTTATCTTTTCACGCGTGATTTGCGCATACGCTTGAATTCCCTCAATTGAAGCTAGTGCATCTAATGCTATAGGAAGGATTTCCTCTCCATAGTTTGTTAGATGTAGAATACTGCCTCTTTTTTCGAACAGCTTCAGACCAAGTTCAGATTCCAATGCTCGAATGCCTTTTGAAACAGCTTGCGGCGAAACGCTTAATATAGTTGCTGCATCCGAGTAATTCTGACAATCAAATACCTTTATGAAATACTGCAGCTGAACAACATTCACCAGAATTTCCTTAGGTTGAATTTTTAATCAGGCTAAGTGTAAATTAAAAAATGTTAAACAAGGCAAACAAATTGTTTCATCTAGTACAAAAAGTTATCAAACAGCTTTTGACTTTTTGACCAAAGTATAACTAGGCCTAAAACGAGAAAGGAGCCATTGTGGATTGGATACAGCCAACTCAAACACCTAACGATATTGCTTTGCTATCAAGTTGGTGTCCTTGTCAGGGCGCAAAATGTCAGGGGCGCTGTAATCCCTGGGGGATGTGTGCCGTGTACACGGGCGGGAATTGCCGCGCATTTCAACATTGCGGTATACACGTTAGCTAGGAGCTTCGATGGAATATATTCAAAAGCCAGTGAATACTCAGATGCCTGCTTCGTCTCGAGATATTTCTACGTTTGTGTCCTGTGCAGCGCATATTTGTTGGAGTTATTCAGGGGGAGGACCGTGTGGCCTGAGGATCTGCATTACCAAATTTTGTGGCTGGAATTACTCCTAATGGCAGGTTGAAATATTGAAATATGCAACGGAGTAGAAATGAAACAGTCTCGCTTTAATGTAATCGATAAAGGCAATCAGCCTACGCTGGTATATAACTCTTACTCCGGCGCAATTGTTGCGTTGGATGCGGAATACGAGAAGGCACTATTTGCGAATGGGGCTAATGGCCCTTCGGAAATTGTCGACAATTTGATGGACGCGGGGTTGTTGGTTTCCGACGGACTTGATGAAATCGAACATTTAAAAGAGATATCATCGGCCTGTCGCATGCAATCAAAATCACTTTCATTTACGATAGCTCCGACATTGAATTGTAATTTCAGGTGTCCGTATTGTTATGAGGACGGCAAGCGTTATGGTTCAATGAGCGACCAGTGCGTCGATCAGGTAATAAAGCATATCAATGGCATGGCTTTAGACAATCAGGCAGAAAGTTTGCAGATTGCCTGGTATGGCGGCGAGCCTTTATTGGCGATTGAGACGGTGGAGAAGATTACGCGCGGAATCCGAAGTGATGAAATCTTATTTAACGCCAGCATGGTGACCAACGGTTATTTCTTAGATGGGAAAACGGCGGAGTTGCTTGCAAAAAATGGGGTCACGCACGTTCAGGTGACTGTCGATGGTCCGCCTGAAATACACAATCAACGAAGATGTCTTCCTTCTGGCGGTGATACGTTCAACCGTATTATCGATAACGTAAAAAGAGCTAGTGCGTACTTCAATGTCATCTTAAGAGTTAATGTTGATCCGACGAACGGTGATCAGATTGATCGCTTGATTGATTCGCTTGATCAAAAAGGTCTTCGTAATAGAGTAAAACTGTATTTAGCGGCAGTAGATGATATAAATGGGGCATGCGCTAACTCTCCGTGCTATTCAGAGGACGAATTTGCCTCGATTGAAGCATCCTGTTTGTCTCGCTACAAAATGACGGGGTACATGGATCCGTTTCTTCCAGGCTTTAATCCGACCATATGCGGAGCCGTCAATAAATATTCAGAAGTTATTGGACCAGATGGTTCCTTATATAAATGCTGGAATGAAATAGGATATTCCGACAGAAGTTATGGCAGCATCTTTGAAAGCGTAGCGAGTAACGCATTCGAAGTTTCCAAATGGAATGCGGTGACGCATAATTTCTTTCGCAAATTGACAACCGCATAGCGGAACACGGCCCGCGCCCCGTCATATGATTTCTAGCGACTAAACAACAAATCACCGACGAAGGGGGCACGGGCCGTGTCTGCGAACATCGTATCAGTCGACGAGGAGTCGCTGCGCAACGACATAAAGAATCTGGTGAGGAGGACCGTCGAAGAGACGCTCAACGCTCTGCTCGACGAGGAGGCGTCCGAGCTCGTCGGGGCCGAGCGCTACGAGAGGACGGCGGGCCGGGAGGCCTACCGCAGTGGCCACTACACGAGGAGGCTCGTCACAGGCGCCGGCGAGGTCGAGCTCAGCGTGCCGAAACTCCGTGGGGCGACCTTCCAGACGGCCGTCATCGAGCGCTACCGCAGGCGGGAGACCTCGGTCGAGGAGGCCATCGTCGAGATGTACCTGGCGGGCGTCTCCACCAGGAGGATCGAGGACGTCTCCGAGCTCCTGTGGGGAGCGCCGGTGTCCTCCGGCACCGTCTCCAACCTCAACGAGAGGGCCTTCGCGTCCATCGAGGCCTGGCGGCAGAGGCCTCTCGACGGCGGCTACCCCTACGTCTTCGTCGACGGCATCTATCTCAAGCGCAGCTGGGGAGGGTCCTACGAGAACGTGGCCGTGCTGGTCGCCATCGGCGTCAACTCCGCCGGCGACCGGGAGGTCATTGGCTGCTCCGAGGGGTACACCGAGTCCGCTGAGTCCTGGCGCGAGTTTTTCTCCTGGCTCAAGGCGCGCGGGCTCTCCGGCGTGCGGCTCGTCACCGGCGACAAGTGCGCGGGGATGCTCGGTGCGCTCGAGGAGGTGTTCCCCGGGGCCCGCTACCAGCGCTGCACGGTGCATTTCTACCGCAACGTGCTGGGAAAGGTTCCCGTGACCAGGCGGAAGGCCGTGGCGCGCATGCTGAAGGCGATCCACGCGCAGGAATCGCGCGAGGCATGCGGCAGGAAGGCCGGGGAGGTGGCGGACGAGTTGGAGTCGATGCGGCTCGGGGCGGCCGCGAGGACGGTGCGCGACGGGTTCGCCGAGACGCTTGCCTACACGGAATTCCCGCCGGAGCACTGGCGCCGGATCAGGACGAACAACGGGATCGAGCGCATCAACCGCGAGATCAGGAGGAGGACGAGGGTCGTCGGGACCTTCCCGGACGGCAACTCGGCCCTCATGCTGGTGACGGCGAGGCTGAAGTACATAGTAGAGCACGAGTGGGGCAAGAGGAGGTACTTGGATATGTCGAAGCTGGAGGAGATGGACGAGCTGAGGGGAAAGGCGGAGGGCTAGAACAGGACGGGGCCGAGGACGGCTAAATCAATTTGCGAAAGAATCTTGACGGTACCTGGAATGCTTACGACTTTTGTTCAGATTCAGAATGTCTTAACTGCTCGCTTCTTCCTATGTGCATGGGTGGCTGTCCCTTCACCAGGCTGTATGAAAATAAGACAAGCTGCGTATCTGCAAGAAAGAACTGTATAAAAGTAATGAGGGCGGCCTATGATTTCAAGCATAAGAAGTGATGCGGACTCAACGGCGCTCTTCGATTGTCTGCCATATTTCAGACTTGGGTTTTCTTCCCAATTGCTTCTGGTTATAGTCTTCGCGTTGTGCTTAATAATATCTGGAATGATGGCTTCTGTATCCCCGCTGCTTACGAGCGCTCTGGTTGACAATATATCTAAAAAAACATCTTACGATACTATCATGATTAGCAGCGCTCTAATTGGTTTTGCGGCACTAATCGATATTGTTGTCAGTTATTTAAGCACCCTTCTTTCAATGCGGATAACGACCGTGGCTGCATACTCGATTGTTCGAAGTAAAATCGATGAGCTCGTTCGGATGCCTTTTGAGTTATATTTTGAGCAGGAGTCAGCTGAAAAAACTCAACAAATTTGTTCAGATGCCAATACTGTGGCTTCCTTCGGATTGTCGGTGCTCCAGACGGTACTTCTTGCGGTTGTCCAGCTAGGTATCAGTTTTATTTTTCTCTATGGATGCTCCGTAGCGCTCTTTTGGGTTTCCGTGACATTTTGCATCTTGTATGCAATTGCATATGCTTTATTCAGAAAACCGCTTTTTGTTTCAGGTCTGACCTTTAAGGAGGAGCAGTCCCTGTATTTCGGAAAAGTGGAGTCCGTACTTGCGCATCAGAGATTTTTGTATGTTAATGTGCTATTCGAAAGAGCATTGAAATCCATAGATAGCTTTTTTTCGTCTTTGCTGCACGCCGGAGTCGCCTATCAAAGTGTCGTTTCGAGATTTCAGGCAACGGATTCCTTTGCTGCGGCTGCGTCCCAGGTGACTATTCTTTTGATTTCGGCTTTCTATGTAATGCATGGAAGCATGAGTGTAGGCCAACTTGTTGCCGTTTCGAGCTACATGGCTTTAATGCTATCTGCCGTGAGGTCAATCTACGGTATAGGTAGTAGCGTACAAGACTGCTTCTCATCGATATCTCGTCTGAATGCCTCTAAATTGCCTTTGGCTGTTGCTGGAGAGGAGCTCTTGGAGATCGATTACATCGAACTGCATAATTTTGGTTTTACATTAAATGAAAAGTGTCTCTACAATAACTTGAATCTCAGGTTTGACAAAGGAAAGCTCTATGCTCTTGTGGGGATTAATGGCTCGGGCAAAACGAGCCTTGCGTACTTATTAATGGGTTGTTTCAATTCGGGTTACGGTGGGGCTATTTCCTACAACGGTAAGGCCCAAGAAGAAATCAACTGCGAGCACCTTAGGCGGAATCTAGTTTCGTTTGCCGAACAAACCCCGATATCAGTAAAGGATTTTCTTAGCGATAGAAATTTTCCTTCTATCGAAAAGAAGAGGTGCGGGGGAATGTCTCCTGGGGAACTGAAACAATTGGAAATTAGGCGGGTCTTGGAAAAGAAGGCAGACGTCTATTTATTCGATGAGCCAACAGCATCACTTGATATTGCTCATAAAGAAGCTCTGATAAATGCTGTGAAGGAACTGCGCAAGCACAAGATTGTCATTGTTATTACACACGATATGGACCTAATAGCAGCTAGTGATGAGGTGGTAGAGCTTGGGAAAAGCGACTGAAATAATGCGCCTGGGGGCACGTTATCTACTGGGTACGATGGTTGCTAGCGTGCCGTGGGCCATTTGGGTTATTGCAAAAGGATCTCCCGCTTGGCTGTGCTCTACAGGGGCGCTCTTTTGTGCGTTGGTAGTCTATCTTTTTGCAACTCGGGGCGCTGTTTCCCGTGATAAGACCAAGCAGCGTGGGATTCTTTTGGGATGGCAGTTCATTTTCATCGTATTTATTATTATGGCCGCCATGCTCGATATAGGTGGAAAATCAATATCCAGATGGGTATTGGTCTGTTCGGTTTCAGTTTTGCATGAGCTGTTATTTAGGTACGTATTTTTATTTGAATACACAATCGTCGGAATAGTTCGGCCGTTTTGCATAAGGGCATTTGTACAGTCGATTCTATGGGCATTGCTTCTCGTGACTCAACAGTGTTTAATCGGGGCACCCACAAATTACATCATTGCAATGATGGGGGGCTATCTTTGTCTGGGCCTTATTTTTGCGCTGCTCGTGCGAAAAACAGGGACAGTGTGCCCGTCTCTTTTAGCCATGATGTTTCTGGATTTTATCAACCTCCTAGCTCTTTGAGTTGCGGACAAAATCTTCAGGTGTTGGCGCCATGGCCGACAAGGCCCGCACGGTGCTTTCGGTATGTAATAACATGGGCGAGGTCTGGCTGCTCACGGCCGAGATACTCGACCTGATCGATCGCGGTGCGTCCAACATCATCTGCACGCAGCCCTTCGCCTGCCTGCGATTCGGTTAGCGAGGAGGCCGTGGCATCGGTCGCAAAGCGTCTGTGACGCGGTATTAAGAAGTAGCCGACCTGCTTCGGGCTAGATATGAGACGGAAGGGTGGTAGCCGTACCGGCTGCGGCCCTTTTTTACTGGATACATGTTGCGTAAATGGCCTTGCCGACGCCTTTCGTGGACTCGGATTTCGGAAGTGCGGGGAAAACTCCGAACCTTCGAGCACACTGCTCTTTTGAACTCTTGTGACCTGCGGTTTTGTTGCTAAAAAAGTCGGTCTGGTCGGCAGAACTCGATTTTTCACCGCACTTCCGAAAACTGCGATCTTGCAGTACGAAAAACGGCCTCCATAACTCTGGGTTTATTGATAAGTGTAGCCGTTCGCCGTATATCATTGTCCGTTTATGGAATCTATCTCCAACGAGTTGTAGTCATATGGTTTGATGTTGGAAACATATGATTGCCGACAGGCCGTAGGTGACATTCGCCATGATATCGGAGGTACCAAGTATGTTTCGTGCTCCGTTAAACAAGTATCGGGCTGGCTGACATGAGCCGCCGTTTTGTCTCGATAACCGTTGCAGTGGTTTGCCTGGCAGTGCTTCTGGGCGCTATAGGGCAGTTCGCTATAAGTCGAGAAACATCCTATATGCAGGAATGTGCTTCCGAAGGCTTTGCCATTGACGGTTACTATCGGGATGACGAAACAAGTCGGGAAACCCTGGCTTTTCTTGAGGAGGACAACTGTCGATGGCAGCTGGTCGACCAAGACGGAATCTGCACAGACGGGCAGTTTAAGCGTACGGATGACCCCAACATCCTGATATTAAAGAAGGAAAACGGCGAAGAATTCGGTACGGTCCACGTGGCGTATATTTCGCGCCGACGCGATCAGGGCTTGCTCTACCTATTTAGAGATACCAGGGTGACCCGTTTTTATCTGGTGAGTACCGGTCCGGCGTTTACAGTGGAGTCTGGCGATGTCGATGCGGACAGCTGATTCACGGCAATAAATCAGCGAGCGGGGCGCGGCCATGGACCGCGTCCCGCTATTTGCTCGTGGCCCGCGTCACGTCTGCGCCATGTCGTGACTCGCGGCTGCGCGCATCCATCTCACGTCGCGTATTACTGCACATCAAACTCCACGCGATCGAGCTCGGGCACATTGAGGTCGATGAGCTTGCGGGCTACACGGCGGTCGTGTGCCCCAAGCGCTTCGCTTGTCGTCACATGGGCGACAACCTCGCGCTCGACAAGGCCCTCCTCCTCGCCTTCGGTGGCCGAGGTCTCGACGGCAACGGTGTAATCCTTAAAGCCCGGCAGCACCGCGGCAAGCTCGCGCGTGGTTTCGGTGACGCCATAGCCGTCCTGCACGCCGGCCTGCGCCGAGCCAATGGATCCCGCGGTCATAACGATGCAGGGGATGGCAAAGATCACCGTGCCCACGATGATGCGGCGGCGCACCTTGTGTGACAGCTCATCGACCTCGGCGTTTTCCTCGGCGGTCACAATGCCGTCGCCGTTGAGGTCGCGCTTGAGCGGCACGCGCAAAAGAAGCAGCACGGCTTCGGCAGCCAGTGCGATAAAGACCACGTTGATGCCAAACTCGTAGAGGGCTGAAAGAAACAGCGACCCGCTTGCGATGGCGATGCCATAGCCCGCCGCGCACAGGGGCGGCATGAGCGCGGTCGCCACGGCCACGCCGGCGATGAGCGTGGCGGGTTCCTGGTCGCGCGAGTTGCCCAGTCCGCCCGCAAAGCCGCCCGCGAGCGCGACGGCAAGGTCCCACACAGTCGGTGTCGAGTTGTCGATGATGGCGGCCGTGGTGGTGCCAAGGGGCGAGAGCTTAAAGTACAGCGTGGACGTGATTAGACAAAAGACCATCTGCAGCGCGAGGCCGGCAATTGCCTCGACGGCAATCTCGCGGTCGAGCGTGGCGATGCCGTATGCCATGGCAAGGACCGAGCCCATGAGCGGACAGATGAGCATGGCGCCCACGATGGCAATGTCCGAGTCGATATCGAGGCCGATGCTCGCGATCAACATGGCAATGATCAGGATGCATAAGTGTGAGCCAGTCAGTCGCGCCCCGTTTACAAAGCGCTTGCGAATCACGTGATAGGGCGCGCGTCCCTCGCGTATGTTGAACGCCTGCTTAAGGAAACGGGTGGCATTCTCCATGGCCTCGCTGTGTGCAGGGCGTATACCGTGACGACGATGATGACGCTCGCGCAGCCGCTTGATCTGTTGTTTGTCGAGTTCCATGCTTACCTCGTTTAGCTTCTGAGCCGCTTCTTGCGTCTGTCGTCTTTACTCTACACCGCGTTAGGCGAGGTGTCAGACAAGGTTTGTTTGACCTGGAAGTCAGGACAATCGACATGGCTAAAACGCCGTGAGGATCATAAGAGTCAAATAGACAAAAAAGCGCGGGGCCGGTTTGATTCCGACCCCGCGCTCTGCGCTGGTGCGTTGTTGTTCGGCCTACCCCAGCAGGCTCAGACCAACAGAGACAAACGCCAGGATAACGCCGACGATGGACTCGCCGCCGAGCAGGCCGCTGGCAACGACCAAGCCCTGTTCCTGGAAGGCGGCGTCCTTGGCGGCCTTTTCCTCGTCAGAAAGACCAGCGGTGGCGTCGCGGTGGGCGGACCACTTGTCGTAGGCGAGCTTGACGCAGGAGCCCAGGAATGCCGTGAGTGACATGTAGAACGGCAGGTACACGCCCAGGCCGATCATCATGGCCGGAATGCCGAGCCAGTACATGACGATGCCGGCGATAAAGCCGCCAACGAACCACGGCGCGCTCGGGATGCCCGAGACCATGGTAGCGACAACGCTTGCCTGCGCGGCAACAAAGCTCTTGTCGGGGCCAAAGGCGTCCGGGCCATAGGCGGTGACGAGCGCGACCATGACGGCTGCGGCGACCAGGGCGCCCACGATGCCGCCAATGGCTTGGCCGATCCACTGCGCACGCGGGTTGGTGCCCAGCACGGCGCCAGCCTTAAAGTCGTTCATGACGTCGCCCGCAAGGCCGCACGCTACGGCCACGATGCCGGCGATAAAGAACAGCTTGACCTGAGCGAGCTGCGCGAAGGCGGCAACGATGAGCATGACGATGAGGCCAAAGATCTCCATGGGGTCGATGCCCGTCTGGCCGCAGCTCTGCGCGCTCATGATGGTGGTGACAAAGGTGAACAGCGTGACGATGACGGCCGGAACGGGGCCAAGGTCAAGCACGATGGCGATGATCACGGCGATGGCGGCAGCGCCCAGGCCGATGATACCGGCGTCGAGCTTGAGGGAGCCCGAGATGAGCGACTGCTCGTCGGTGTCGGTGGAGCTGTCGGCGGCAAGACCGCGGACGATGCCGGCGACCTGCGGCAGGATGTCCTTGAGGACGACGGCGACGCCAAAGCCCATCATGAGGCCCATGCCCAGGGACTTGACGATGCCCTGCGCAGTCACAACGTCGAACAGACCGGCAGCGGTGCCGCCCACGATGATGCCAAAGTTGCCCAGCAGGGCACCGGCAAACCAGAAGGCGACGGGGGCGAATCCCACGAGGAAGCCGACGGAGAGCAGCATGGGCGAGTTGTAGATGCCAAAGGTCACGCCGGGGATGTTGAGCGTGCATAGCATGCTGGGCACCACGCCCAGAGCGTCGCGAAGCACGCTGTAGATGCCTGCGATGGCCATAGAGCCAAAGAGCTGCTTGCCGGTCTTGCCGCCGGCCTCGGTGGCGCGCAGTGTCTGAGCTGCGGCATTGCCGGTGGGAAACTCCAGCGCGGCGTCCACGATAAAGTGGCGGTGGATGAGCGCCGTTGCCAGCAGGCCCAAGATGGTGCCGGCGAGTGCCACGATAAACATGTCGAGCCAGCTGATCTGGTCGGCATAGCCCAGCATCCAGGCGCCCGGGATGGTAAACGCCAGGCCGCCGGCGACCATGGCGCCCGCGGACATGATGGTGTGGGTGACGTTGGCCTCGTTGAGGCTGGCGTCACCCATGAGCTTCAGGAAGAACAGCGAGATGACGGCAGCGAAAATAATCGGCCAGGGGAGTGCACCCATCTTGAGGGCCGTGTAGGCCGAGCTTGCCGTGATGATCACGCAGCCAAGGACGCCGATGACGACGCCGCGCAGCGTGAGTTGCCCGCGCATCGAAGCGCGGTTCGAGGGATTGCTCATATAAAACTCCTTTGCGTATATCCGCTTCCCCCGGGAGCGCCGTTACGGATACGGCGCGGGAAGTCGGGTTACCAAGGGCCGCCGTGTGAGCTCGCAAACGACCGCGCACCAGTATAGCCGCAAGCTAGTCATTTTGGGATGACTGGTTTAGGTAGGCGATATACTGCTGGGCAGACGAAAGGAGCGCCGACGATGCTTGATGGGTGCGCATATATATTGACGGTCGACGTGGGCAACACGTTCATTCGCTTTGGCCTGTTTGCAGAGGACTCGGCCGCGGCGCAGGAATGTCCGCTTGCGACATGCGAGATCACGACGCCGTCGAGCATTACGGCCGACGAAGCGCGCATGCGACTTGTGCAGGTCATGGGCGCGCTCGCCGCCGATGCAGGTGTGCCCGGGGTGCTTGCACCCGCCGCGGCCGTGCTGAGCTGTGTAGTCCCGGCGCTCGAGCGCCCTTGGAAGACGGCGCTTTCCCGCACCTGCACGGGGCGCGTGCTCACCGTGGGGCCGGGACTTAAGACCGGCATGCCTGTGCACTACGATGACCCGGCCGAGATCGGTCCCGACCGCATCGCCGACGCCGTGGCGGCCCGTGCCGTCTACGGCTCTCCGTGCATCGTGATCGACCTGGGCACTACGACCAATATTGAGGTCATCGACGCGCGCGGTACCTTTGTCGGCGGCGTCATCGCGCCGGGTCTGGCGCTCGGCGCCCGCTCGCTCTCGGCTGCTGCGGCACGCCTGCCGCAGGTCGAGCCCTCGGCACCCACACATGTAATCGGCCGCAACACGCGCGAGGCCATGCGTTCGGGCGTGGTTCTGGGCGAGGTGGCACGCATCGACGGCATGCTCGACATGGTGCTTGCCGAGATGCGCGCGACCAAGGCCGCGGGGGAGGGCAATGTACCCATCGTCATTACCGGCGACGATGCCGAGGCACTTGCGGCGCTGGTCGGCCATAGCCTGACGGTCGATGACGCGCTGACGCTGCGGGGTCTCGCCGAGCTCTACCGCATCAATCAAAAGCCTCGTCGCGCATAAAGCCGAGGACATCGGTGGGAGAGGAAACAGCCCCACCTTTCACCTGCTACAATGGGTCAAATTATTGCGATTACGGAGGTGTCTGCCATGTCGGACGATCTTCATCAAACTTCGTCAGGCAAGCGCCTGGACGTCATTAGCTGGGACGAGTTCTTTATGAGCGTGGCCATCGCCGCGCAGCGCCGCAGTAAGGACCCCAACACGCAGGTGGGCGCGTGCATCGCCAGCACCAACCACCGCATCCTTTCGGTGGGCTACAACGGTACGCCCTCGGCGCTCAACGACGACTTTTTCCCGTGGGGCACGAGCGACGACCCGTTGCAGGACAAGCACAACTACGTGGTGCATGCCGAGGCAAACGCCGTGCTCAACTACCGTGGCTCGCTCAAAGATCTTGAGGGTTCCACGGTCTACGTCACGCTGTTCCCGTGCCACGACTGCGCCAAGATTTTGGCGCAGGTGGGCGTGGGCGAGGTTGTCTACCTGGACAACAAGTACGCCGACACCGATGACGGACGCATCAGCCGCCGCATCCTCGACTCCTGCGGCATTAGCTACCGCCAGGTTATCGTCGATGTTCACATCGGCACCGAGGGGCAGGCTCAGCAGTAGCGCGTGGCAACGCCAGCTGGCAACAGACGATATGAGCAGGACATAAAAACATTGAGAGCCCCTGCTGCATGAAAGACCGCGGATTAGGCCGACAATGGTGAGTGTCTAATCCAACCGTGGCGGCCACGCCGCATTCATGGAAGGGGCTCCCATGCTCGATACTACCACCTTCATCGGCCTCGACGTCCACGCCCGCTCGATAAAGGCCGTCTCCCTCGACGTCATGACCGGGGAGGTACGTGCCGCGACCTTCGGCTACGACGCCGGCGCCGTCGCGGAGTGGGTCCGCTCCGTGGACCCCAGGGCCAGGTGCGTGTACGAGTCCGGGGTCACGGGCTTCGACCTGCAGAAGAGGCTTTCCGGCCTGGGGGTCGACTGCGTGGTCGGCGCCGTCTCGAAGATGATCAAGCCCAGCGCGGACAGGCGCAGGAAGAACGACCGCAACGACGCCGAGTTCCTCGCCCGCATGCTGTCGGTCGGCAACGTGGTCGAGGTGTGGGTCCCCGACGACGAGTGCGAGGCCGCCCGCGACCTGACCAGGGCGCTCGAGGACGCGAGGGACGACCTCTCGCGCTCGAAGCAGCGGCTCTCCAAGTTCCTGCTCAGGCACGGGCTCGCCTTCGACGAGAGGACGCCCACCGGCCGCAGGAAGGGCAACTGGACCCGGGCACACTGGTCCTGGATCGAGTCGATAAGGTTCGCGGAGAGGGCCGACAACGACGTGCTCGCCTACTACGTCGACGCGGTCAGGCGGGCGGCGGAGGAGAAGGCGAGGCTCGAGGGGCTCGTCGAGGCCGAGGCCCGCAAGCCCAGGTGGAGGAGGAGGGTCGACTCCCTCCGCTGCCTCAAGGGCGTAGACACCGCGTCCGCCGCCGACCTCGTGTTCGAGGCCGGCGAGTTCTCGAGGTTCAGGAATGCCCGCTCGTTCGCGGCGTGGGTCGGCCTGACGCCCTCCGAGCACTCCAGCGGGGAGAGCGACCGCAGGGGCGCGATCACCAAGGCTGGCAACAAGCACCTGAGGAAGACGCTGGTCGAGGCCGCGTGGCACTACCTGACGTGCTCGGGGCGGCCGAAGGACCTCGCCAAGGACCAGGCCTCGGACCGGGGCGCCCGGAGGCATGCCGCCAAGGGCGTGCGGAGGCTGGCCGAGAGGCGGGAGGCGCTGCTCGCGCGCGGGGTCCACGGCAACAAGGCGAACGTGGCCACGGCGCGCGAGCTCGCCTGCTGGGTATGGGCGGTCGGCCTCATGGCCGAGGAGGCGTAGGGGGGGCGGTCCCCCGCACATAAGCCGATCACCCCGGAAGCGGTTCGATCCGAAGCCGTTGAGGCGAACCTCAGGTCCCTTTTCTGCGAGCGCCCAGGGCGCCACACGCGTGCACAGACTGTCGGTTCGACGTAGAAGCCTCAGCCGTAGCAACGGATTGCCCAGCGAGAGATCGCCGCGGGCGGATATTAAACTGCAAAGACGAGCGTCGGTAAGACACGCCGAGGTCGCCGCGGACGGGCTGATATAGGGAGAGGGCCTGACCCCATATCGTTGGGGCCAGGCCCGATTTTGCCTCTTGACAATGTCCTGCTCATATTAAAAGGCAGCCAAAAGAGCCCCGTCCCAAATTGACTACTCGTGAAAGTCGCGTCTGCGCGCATGGACGGCTCGTGAGCGGGTACACGGCTGTAGTAACATAGCTTCTGTCCGCGGGCGCGCCCGCGTAATTGTGAGAAAGGAGCCCCTGTGGCTGTTAACGAAGAGCTGCTTAAGAAGGTTCTTGAAGAGATTCGCCCCAACCTGCAGGCCGACGGCGGCGATATGGAGTATGTGGGCGTTGACGACGAGGGCGTCGTCAAACTGGAGCTGCAGGGCGCTTGCGCCGGCTGCCCCATGAGCTCGCTGACCCTGTCCATGGGTATTGAGCGCATCCTGAAGGAGCATGTGCCCGGCGTTACACGAGTTGAGCAGGTCAATGCCTCCGGCGAGGCCGAGGACCTGTACGACGAGTACGCGCCGTTCTAAGCTGCGAAAGCTGCGGACGGCATACTCCGCATAGACGTTACGCCCAAATATGCGGCTGCGAGCGCAAGGCCCGCGGCCGCATTTGGTATGTAGGGAGTAGGAGGGTCGACATGCTCAACGACTTCTACCATATGCTTGATCCCGTCGCGATTTCGGCGGGGCCTATCACGATTTACTGGTATGGTCTGGCCTATGTGGTCGGCGCCCTGCTCACGGCGGTCGTCATGTACCGCACGCAGCGTCGCTGGGGCTTTAACATCACGATTGACGACCTGACGAGTGTCGTGGTCGGCGTGGTTTTTGGCCTCATTATCGGTGCGCGTCTGTTCTACGTCGTCTTTTACGGTGATGGCTACTACTGGGCGCACCCGCTCGAAATCTTTGCCACCAACGAGGGCGGCATGAGCTTCCATGGCGGTTTGGTGGGCGGCATTATCGGCGGCATCATCGTGTGCCGCATGTATAAGCTCGATGCATGGACTTTGGCAGACCTTGCCGTCATAGGCGCGCCGCTGGCCTTGTGCCTGGGTCGTTGTGCCAACTTTGTCAACGGTGAGCTGTGGGGCAAGCCGACCGATCTGCCTTGGGGTGTGGTCTTTGGCGGGACTGCGGGCGATATGCCGCGTCACCCCTCCCAACTCTACGAGGCATTTCTTGAGGGCATCGTGCTCTTCTGCATTCTTCAGGTGCTCAGCCGTAAAAAGCCGCTGCTGCCCCAGGGTACGTTTATGGGTGTGTTCGTGATGGGATACGGCATCGTCCGCTTCCTCGTCGAGTTCGTGCGCGTGCCCGACGCCCAGCTTGGCTATCTGCTGGGCGGCGTCATCACGATGGGTCAGCTGCTGAGCCTTCCGCTCGTTATTGCGGGCCTGGCGCTCGTCATCTTTGCCCGACACTGCAATCGCCCCCAGCGCATCTACCTCGACGCCTAACCAAGACCACCACAAAGGGGACAGGCACCTTTATGGTGGTTTTGCCGAGTTTGACAGGTTTCTAGAAAGGCTCTTTGGACTGTGAAGGATTCCGACCTCTCCACAACGGCTGCGCGCGACGCTGCCCGCATCGTCTGGTTTAAGCGCTACCCCGCCAAGCAGACGCTCATCGCATTTCTGCTCGCGCTGTTGGCGACCACGGCGTTTTCCATCGATCCCGCCCCGGTGTCGAGCAACGCAGTCTTGGCGATTGACCCCAAAGCCTCGGGCATGCTGTACGTGTGCTACGAGGTACTCCTCTCGTTTGCCGGCCATACCGACGCGGTCATGCTGCTTGCGCTTGCCTGCCTGCTCACGCTGCCGTTTCGCTACGTGTTCTTTGGCCGTGGCGACACCTGGCGTCCATCGATCATTCTGCCGTCGCTGTTTTTCGCCATCTGCATGGTGTTCGGCCGTAGCTATGACCTCATCGACTCGGCCGAGATTGTTCTTGGCGACAAGGCCCGCATCATCTGCGCCTGGATTGGCGGCGCGGGCTGGATGCTCCTAGCGATCGTGGCCTTCTATCTGGCTTTTGAGTGTCTGGATTGGCTGAGCTCCCGACGCATCCCGTTTTCCGAGGCGCACTTTGGCCGCGTATGGCGTGTGGCTCACGCCGTGCTCTCGGTCCATCCCTTTGCCGGGCCCTTCCTGGTGCTTATGATCGCCTGGGCGCCCACGCTCATCGCTTCGCTGCCTGGCCTTTTTATGGGAGATACGGGCGCGCAGATTCGCCAGTGGTTCAACTATCCCAACGGCACGAGCGACTACCTGCGCCTGCTCAACCCCAGCGTGCTGCTCAACGGGCATCATCCCGTAGTGCACACGGCCATTATCGGCTCGTGCGTTCAGCTGGGGCTTTCGCTGTTCAACAGCGCTAACGCGGGCCTCATCATCTATACCTGCGCTCAATTTGTCATCACGGCTGCCTGCATGGCCTATTCCATTTCGTCGCTGCGCAAACTGGGCGTGAGCCTGCCGGTCCGCGGCGTGATCTTGCTGTTCTTTGTGTTTATGCCGATGTTCTCTAACTACGCGGCGTTGCTAACCAAAGACGTGCTCTTTGCCGATGCGTTTTTGGTGCTGCTGGTACAGACCGTCAAGCTCGTGGCATGTGGCTTGCCCCGTCGTGATGCCAATGCCGAGCGAGCGGGCGAGAAAGCCCCCGTGCTCTTTGTGCGCCACGACTGGCTGCTGCTCGCTCTGGGCGCCATGGGCTCCACGTTTCTGCGCAACGGCGGCCTGGTGTTTCCCCTGGCGGCATGCGTAATCGCGGCGGCGTTTTGCGCATGGGATGTACATGTCGCTCGTCGTGCGGCTAAGCAGACGGGCACCGCGGTCTCATGCGCCACGCCGCGCTTCCGCTGGGTTGGCGTCCTCGCGGTGCTCGCGCTCTGCCTTGTCTCTAATATGTACTTCACCAAGGTCTTTATGCCGGCGCACGACATCACGCCTGGTTCCAAGCGCGAAATCCTTTCGATTCCGTTCCAGCAGACGGCTCGTTTCGTCCAAAAGCATGACGGCCTCAACTCGGGCGTCAACCCCACGGTTAAGGAAGACGGCACCATCGTGGAGGCTCCTTGCGACGGCTTGGTGACCGATGAAGAGCGCGCCGTGATCGACCGTGTGCTCAAGTACGAGAATCTGGGCCGCCGCTACAACCCGGATAAGTCGGATGCCGTCAAAAATTGCTTTAACGAATACGCCTCGCAGGAGGACATCAAGGCCTATTTTGAGGTGTGGGCCCAGATGTTCAAAAAGGATCCCGAGTGCTATATCTCGGCGCTCATCAATAACTACTACGGCTACTTTTATCCGAGTGCCCGCGATGCGTGGGTCTACAGCACGGCGCGCAGTGCCGAGATTATGGCACGCCCCGATAATCTCAAGTACTTCGACTTCCATCCGGTTGACAGCAACGTGGTGCGCTGGTGTGACCACCTGATCAATCTGTACCGTGTGGCGGTGCAGCGCATCCCGTTTATCTCGCTCACCATGAGCTCGGCCACTTACGTGTGGATTATGATCGCCGTGGTGGTCTACCTGTTGCGTCGCCATTCGTGGCGCGCGCTGGCCATCTGGATACCGCTGCTGGGTGTGCTCGCCGTGTGCCTGATCGGTCCATGTAACGGATCGACCTACATGCGCTACCTGTACCCAGTCATTGCATGCATGCCCTTCGCCATCGGTGCCACGATCACCCGCAGCGACCTCCTCTGGGCCTAGCCCAAGATTGGCATATCGGGGACAGGTTGCTTTGCGCCAAGGGGCTGCATCATCACGACGCCTTCATTTTGGGGTTTATCTTGCAGGCCGGTAGGTATATCATAACGACGTTTGTTTATATTGCCCGAGCATCCACGCTGGGCTTTAGGTCGAAACCGATAGGAGACACGTATGTCCGGACACTCTAAGTGGGCCACAACCAAGCATCGTAAGGGCGCGCAGGACGCCAAGCGTTCCGCCCTCTTCTCCAAGCTCAGCCGCAACATCACCGTTGCTGCCCGTCTCGGCGGCGACCCGCTGCCCGAGAACAACGCCAGCCTTGCCGCTGCCGTCGCTAAGGCCAAGGCTCAGTCCATGCCTAAGGACAAGATCAAGTCCGCTATCGATAAGGCCTTTGGTTCGGGTGCCGATGCCGCCGTCTACGAGAACATCGTGTACGAGGGCTACGGTCCCGCCGGTGTCGCCGTCTACGTCGACTGCCTGACCGACAACCGCAACCGCACTGCTGCCGACGTCCGTTCCGCCTTCTCCCACGCTGGTGGCAACCTGGGCACCTCCGGTTCCGTCGCCTTCCAGTTTGAGCGCAAGGGCCAGATCGTCGTTGCCAAGGAGGTCCTGGACGAGAACGCCAAGAAGGAGACCATGATCGCCAACGGTGCTGCCGGTGACGAGGATGAGTTCATGATGGCCATCGCCGAGGCCGGTGGCGAGGACTACGAGGACGCCGGCGAGGAGTGGATCGTCTGGACCGCTGCCAACGACGTCATGGCTGTCTCCAAGGCGCTCGAGGAGCAGGGCATCCAGGTCAAGGGCTCCGAGACCACCATGGTCCCGACCACCCCGACCGAGGTCTCCGGTGCTGACGCCAAGAAGGTTCAGCGCCTCATCGACCGTCTTGAGGAGCTCGACGACGTCCAGGACGTCTACAGCACCATGGACATGACCGACGAGGTCATCGCTGCCCTCGAGGAGGAGTAGCGCCAGCACGGATTGAGCCGTGCATATCTGGGCATAATGAAGCGAGCATGCAAGCCTCGTGGAATAGATGAGCCGGATCCGCGTGCATGAGGCACCGGACCCGGCTCTTTTATAATGATGCGAATCGTTTTGCATTCTGAGGATCGAGATTTGAAGGGAGCGCCGCATGCGCGTGCTCAAACGAGCCCTGGCGATCGTGTATCTTGCCGCCGCCGTCGTGGCGCTGGGCACATTAGTCTGCCAGTTTTGGGGACCATATACCTATCGCTTTATGCTGCTGATGCGCGATCCGCTGCCTCGCATCGTTGTTACGGCGTGCGGCGGTGTCGTGGCGCTCGGCGTACTCGTGGGTTTCTTCCGCCTGATGTTTGCTCGTCGCGAGCCGTCCTGCGTGCATCCGGCGGGGGAGCGTAATATCGAGGTCACACTCGCGGCCCTCTCCTCGTGCGCTCGCACTGCGGCAGAGCACGACGACCGCGTGATGGTCGAGCATGTCGAGGCACGCGTGCAGGGCTCCGACGAATCGCGCGTCCGTTTTAAGGTCGACGCCATCGCGCTCGACGACCGGGATGTGGCCTCCCTTGCAGCCGCGATGCAGCAACGTATCGAGGAGGCCTGCGACACCATGCTCGGCACGCCGGGCACGACCGCACGCGTTCGTTTTTTGCCGTCCAAGACTACCGTCCAGACCGTGGAGGTTTCCGGTGAGTGATACCAATCAAGACAAGACCGTTCGCACCCCGCGCCTGACCATCGATCAGAGCGCCGCGCCGGCAGGCGAGGTCGTCGATTCCAAGGTAGAGGGTGCCGAGTCGCATGACGCGGTCGCCGACGATTTTGATGAGGCCATGGGTCTCATCAAGGGTACGGGGGCGGCTATCTGGAGCTATGCCGTCCGTCATCCCAATACCACGCTCGGAGCCGTCGCTGGTTTTGTGCTCGCTGTGCTGGTTCTCACGCTCGGCCTGTGGGATACGCTCGTCATCGCATTCTTTGTGCTGATCGGCGCCGTGATTGGCCAGATTCGAGACGGCGAGAACGGGATCGTCAACTTCTTCGGTCGTCTGTTTAGCGGCCGCTAGCATGTATTCGACCGCCGCGTGTGCGGTGGGCATAAGGAGGAACCATGGCTTTTAACACGAAGGTCGATGTGGCCGATACCGAGCTCGAGGCGGACGAGACCGTCGCTGCCGAGGCCGAGGACGTAACGCTCGAGGACGAGGCGCTCGTCGAGGCCGAACCCGCCGACGATGCGGACGAGGACGATGAGGAAACAGACGAGTCTGAGGATTCGCTGACCTATTCCAACGGTGTGATCGAGAAGATCGTCGCCATGGCCACCCGCGAGGTGCCGCACGTCCTGGGCATGAAGGGCAACCTCATGCACTTTGTGCAGGAGCAGTTCGGTGCCGAGAATCTGACCAAGGGCGTGACGGTCGAGGTCACCGATGACAACCGCGTGGTCGTCAACATTTCCGTCATTATCGAGTACGGCGCCTACGCGCCCGCGATTTTCGACGACGTTAAGGCGCGCGTGACCGAGCGTCTGGCTGCGATGACCGGCCTTGAGGTGGCAGGCGTCAACCTGCGCATCGAGGATGTCATCACCCCCGAGGAGTACGAGCACCGCACCAACCAGCACGAGTAACCTACCAAAAAGGGATGTTTATTTTGGCAGGTTTTATCTGCGAAAACGTCAAACGGCCGGCCGCACGGATGTATGTGCGGCCGGCCGTTATTTGTATGTCCCCGATGTAGGCATACCGCTCGTCTAACTAGGGGTTGCAATCGTCGTGTTCCGCGTTACCCTAATGGGCGCATTGTTTCCAAATTGTTAACGAGGGGTTGCCGTAATGGCTGACGAGCACGAAACAGAAAGCCAGGCATGGGCGATTGAGGCTGCCGCGGCAGAGGCGGCATCGCGAGCTGCCGAGGAGGTACATCGTCCTCCCGTGGTGCCGATGGAGCGCGTGGTTGATCGCACCGATATCGAGCGCGGCGAGCGTGCCGGCCAAAAGCGTAGCCAGGAGCCAGGCTTCCCGCGCTTTTTCGCCGAGCTCAATCTGGGCCTGATTCTTACGGCTTTTGCCATCGTTGCGTTTAAAACCCCTAATCACTTTGCTTTTGGCGGCACCTCGGGCGTGTCGGTTATTCTGTCCACGCTGTTCCCGACCCTGCCCGTCGGCGTCTTTATGTGGATTATCAACGCGGTTCTCGTCGTTTTGGGCTTTATCTTTTTGGAGCGCAAGACAATCCTGTGGAGCGTCTTCGCCTCGTTTGCGCTGTCTGCCTATGTTTCGCTGTTCGAGCTCTTTATCCCGACCGATGTCTCGATGACAGGCGATATGTGGCTCGACCTGTGCTTTGCTGTCATCTTGCCGGCGCTCGGCAGCGCCATCGTCTTTGATATCGGCGCCTCGACGGGCGGCACGGATATCCTCGCCATGATCCTCAAGCGACGCACCACGCTCGAGATTGGCCGCGCGCTGTTGCTGGTCGATATCGGCATCGTGACCATCGCGGCCTTCTTGTACGGTCCGCGCGTCGGTCTGTACTGCGTGCTCGGCCTGTTTGCCAAGACGCTTGTGGTCGACAAGGCCATCGAGAGCATTCACCTGCGCAAAGTCTGCACGATCATTTGCTCCGAGCCGCGCAAAGTTGAGGAGTTTATCGTCAAACATCTCAACCGTACGGCGACTATCAGCCGCGGCTACGGTGCCTTTTCGGGCAAGTGCGTGACGGTGATCATGAGCGTGCTGAGCCGTCGCGAGGCCGTGCAACTACGCCGCTATGCGCGCGAAGTCGATCCGGGCGCCTTTATCACGATTGTCGACAGCTCCGAGATCGTCGGCAAGGGTTTCCGCGGCACGAACTAGCGCGGACGTATTCAACGAACCGCCTGCTGGCGCCGTGTACCTTGCAAATCGGTCGTCTTTGAGTATTTGACCCCACATTGGGCAATAATGATGCTAAAGACAACGTTTGCGATCCAAGTGATTCGTTCAAGATGCGAAGGGATGATTCTATGTTCTGCTCGCAGTGTGGCGCCCCCATGGGCGATAACGACAAGTTCTGCGGCGTGTGTGGCGCTCCTAATGCCGGTGCCGCTGGCCCCGCTCCCCAGGGACAGCCTCAGCCCCAGCAGTTTGTTCCGCAACCGCCCGTGGCGAATGCGCCAAAGGGCTGTGTGGCTCAGGCGTTCCAAGATATGACTAAGACTCCGGGCGTGCTTCAGCGTGTATGCCAAATCGCGTTTTTGCCGGCGCTGATTTGCGTTGTGTCGGTGCTCGTGCTGTTTATTCCCGTTATTGGCGGCATTGCGGCTGCCATCGGCTTTTTGGCAGCTTGCATTGCGAGTGTGTGCGGTTCCGGCTTTGGTATCGAGTGGGGCCGTGATCTGTCGCTCAAGGTCGATGACGGCATGGACCGTCCGCTGATGCGTTCCACGTCGTTTGGTCTCGGAGTCTTTTCGAGCGTTATTTCGGTCGTGCTCGAGGTTATCGCTGCCATTCCCGTTATCGGTGTAGTGCTTTCGCTGGCGGAGGGCGCGGTAATTGGCGCCGCAGGCTCGTATTCGTATTACGGCTCTTATGCGCTCGAAGCTGCGCTGTTTGGCTCGCTTGGCCTGCTTGTCCTGGCGCTAATTGCCTCGGCGATTCTGGGTGTCTTCTTTAAGATGTTCGCCGACATTGCCGTGATGCACTTTGCGGTGACCGGGCGCGTCGAGAGCACGTTTTCGCTCGATAAGGTCTGGGCGGCCTTTAAGCACAACAAGACCAAGCTGTTCTGTGCTTCGTTCCTTCCCGAGTTTTTGACGGGCCTGGTTTCCAACGCCATTACGTGGATCTTGACAGCTGTCTTTGGTGCCATCGCCGGAATTGGCGCGTACGGCTATTACTATCGCCCCACGGGTATCGAGGCGATTGTTACCGCCGGTGGTGTCACGCTCGTATTGTTCCTGGTGCTGATTGCATTCGTCACGGTGTTCCTTACGGTCTTTGGCAAGATGCTCAAGCACCGTGCCGTTGGCTATTGGGCTGCACGTTATGCAAGCGAATGGGCCGATGAGGACAAGGACGACGTTTTGACTTTTGTGCTCCCGGGTGAGAAGAAGCCTGCTCCTGCGGGATTCAATCCCACGGCAGCCACTGGTGCTGCGCCTGCCCCGGCGCCCGCGCCTGCACCTGCCCCGGCACCCGCGCCTGCCCCTGCCCCGGCACCTGCTCCTGTCCCCGCACCGGCGTCCGAGGCGACGCCTGCGGAGCCCGATTGGGATGCCGTTGCCACGCCGGCGGATGAGCCGGGCGATAATCCTGCTGCCGAAAACAATCAAACCGAATAGCCGGTCGAGGCGCCCTGGGCAACTGAGCCCGGGGTGCCTTTTTCTACTGCGAAAGCAAGAAAATGCCTGGGAAAACGGTTGCAGCAAAATTTCTCGGAAATTGGTCAATGTTGCGCAACAACGTCGCGGCTATTGTTGAGAACGTAGACGTGTAAGGTTTGAAGGCGTGCGACGCCTTAGGAAAAGGAGAGGCTCATGTTCTGTCCCACTTGTGGTTCTCCCATTTCGGATGATGCCAAATTCTGCCCTGTTTGCGGATCCGCCGTTGGTGCCGCTTCTGCCGCTGCGGCCCCGCAGCCCCAGCCCGCTCCGGCCCAGGCTATTCAGCCCGCGCCCCAGCCTCAGCAGCAGTACACCGGTCAATACGCCCAACAGTCCGCATCCGCTCCGATGGGCTATGACCCCATTAAGGCTGACCGCAGCCTGATCGGCTGGCTGCTGCTCTCTCTTGTGACCTGCGGTATCTATTCGTTCTACTTCCTGTATTGCTTGGCACGCGACGTCAACACGTTGTGTCAGGATGACGGCGATTACACGCCGGGTCTGGCGGAATTCATCCTTCTATCGTTTGTGACCTGCGGCTTCTACGCGTACTACTGGTATTACAAGATTGGCAACCGCCTGCAGGCCAACGCTCCTCGCTACGGCCTGGTGTTCCAGGAAAACGGCACCACCGTTCTTCTGTGGCAGATCTTCGGCGCGCTCCTGTGCGGCCTTGGTCCCATCTTCGCTATGAACATCGTCATCAATAATACCAATGCCATGGCAACGGCTTACAACACCCGCCTTGGCGCTCGTGCCTAACAATAAGGGCGGCGTGAACAGCTTCCAGGGACATAGGGGCACGGCAGAGCTCCTTCGCCGCGCCCTTTTTTGCACCGGCGCGCTCTTTGTCGCCTGGCTCGCGCTCTACCTGCTCGACATTGGCTGCATTTTTCGATTGATGACGGGCATTCCTTGTCCGGGATGCGGCATGACGAGGGCGTGGCTGGCGGCGCTGCGCCTCGATTATGCGGCTGCCTTTGCCTACCATCCGCTGTTTTGGGTGGTGCCGATTGCGTTTGTGCTCGCGTTCGTGCGCGAGGAGGTGGCATCGAGCAAGCTAAAGCGTGGTATCGACATTGCGGTCACCGTGTTGTGCGTGCTGGTCGTCGTCGTATGGATCGTGCGCCTCGTCAATCCGGCAGATGCCGGTCTGCTCTTTGGCGGCTATGCGCCCGCCGGAGTTCCCGACGATATCATCCACCTCGAACCCCCACGCTGGCTCACCATCCTTCGCTCTTACCTGGCGTGACGGAGGACGCGCTAGAAAAACGGTCGACACATAAGCGGGGGCGAACGTTGAGATAACGTCCGCCCCCGCTTTGCTTTAGCCAGGCTGTTATGGATGGGCGTGACGGCTACTCGTCGCGCTTTTCCTCGTGGCGAGCGGCAGCCCGCGCATCGTGGATGCCCTTGATTGCAGCATGGCGGGCGGTGCGAGCATCGTGCATGGCGTCGCGCGCCTCAGCGGCCGTGGCCTTGGCAGAGCGCAGCTTGGCGGCCAAGTCGGGGTTGGTCTCGGCAACCGCGGCGATCGTGGGGCCGTCGAGCTCCTCTTGCGTGGGCTCGGCCAAAAAGTCGATAGCATACTGGGCGGCCACCATGGAGCCCTTTGCCAGCACGGTCTCGTCAATCTTGTAGAAGCAAGAATGTTGGGCGTACGTGGCGCCAATCTGGGGGTTGCGCGTGCCAACAAAGGCGAGCACGCCCGGCACGCGGCGCAGGTACTCCGAGAAGTCCTCGCCCGAAAGCGTGCCGCGATAATGGCCTTCGCCCGCGGGGCCCAAGCACTTGACCACGGCCTGACGACAACGCTCGCTCGAGGCGACGTCGTTTTCGACCTTGTAGTTGGCGATGGTGTAGTCGGTAAGTTCGGCCTCTGCGCCCAGGGCTGCCGCGGTGTGCTCCACGATGCGGCGCATAAGCTCGGGCATTTCCTCGTGCGTCTTGTCGCCATAGGTGCGCACCGTGCCGGCGAGGTAGGCCGTGCCGGCGATAACGTTGCGCGCGGTGCCGCCGTGCAGCTCGCCGACGGTGATGACAGCCGGCTCGTAGGGGCTGATCTCGCGCGAGACGATGGTCTGCAGGGCGTTGACGATCTCGGCAGCCACCATAACGGCGTCGTGGCCGCGCTGGGGCATGGCGCCATGGCACGAGGTGCCGCGGACATCGATGCGGAACCAGTCGGTGTTTGCCATGCGCGGGCCGGGCTCACAGCTCACGGTGCCGGCGTCGACTTCGCTCCAGATATGCGCGGCGTAGGCACCATCGACGCCGTCGAGCACGCCCGTGCCGATCATGAGCTTGGCGCCCTGGCCGTTTTCCTCGCTGGGCTGGAAGACGATGCGGACCTCGCCGTGGATGTCGTCGGTCATATGGCGCAGGATCTGCAGCGTGCCGAGCATCATGGCGATGTGGCAGTCGTGGCCGCAGGCGTGCATGCAGCCCTCGTTGACGCTGGCAAACTCCTCGCCGGTCTGCTCGGTAACGGGCAGGGCGTCGATGTCGGCGCGCAGTAGGATACGGCGGCGCGGCGTGCCGTCCTCGCGATAGGCGTCGGGCGCGGTGCCGCGAAGGGTCGCCACCAGGCCCGTCTTGAGGGGACGCTCGTAGGGGATATTCATGGCGTCGAGCTGGTTGGCGATGTCGGAGGTCGTGCGCTCCTCGGCAAGGCTCAACTCCGGGTGCTTATGGAAGTGGCGGCGCTGCTTGATGATGTAGGGCTCAAACTCGGTGGCGATATCTCGGATGGCCGCGGTGACATCGTCTGCCGCGCGAGCCTCGGTCGCCGCCATAATCTGCTGTGCCTTGGTCTTCGTCATGGTCGATTTGCTCCTTGCTGGGTTGATCGCAAAATCGTACAGGCTCTCTCCAGTATGCCACCTGCCGCTAGGGCTGGTAAAGTTGCCGTTTGCCGCTTGGGGTTTTGTAACAAGAGTGGGGGAGTACACTCGGGGGTGTTGAATTTCCTGCCAGAGATGGGGATGCCCATGCAGCATATCGATCGGATTATCCGCTCCAAGAACGTCTTTACCGCGCAAGACGGCATCGATACCGCCCGCGAGCTGGCGATTGCCATCGCAGGCGACCGTATCGTCGCAGTCGGAAAGCCCGATGACGTGATTGCCGCCGCTCCCGCCGCCACGCCGGTTATCGATTACGGCGAGCAGTTTGTCTGCCCCGGTTTCCATGACGCTCATCTGCACTTCTTCCATACCTCGGTTGGCTCCTCGCCGTACATGCTCATGGATATGGGCACGTCCGAGGCGGCACTGGTGCAACATGCGCTCGAGTTTTCCCAGGACCTGCCCGACGACGCTTGGGTTGTGACGCAGGGCTGGCGCGACTACCGCTGGGACCCGCCCGAGCATCCTAGCAAGGCGTCGCTCGATGCGGCATTCCCCGATCGTCCCTGCGTTATGTACTCGGGCGACGGCCACACGCTGTGGCTCAACAGCTGTGCACTCGAGGCGCTCGGCGTCACGCGCGACAGCGAGCCGCCAGCGGGCGGTAGCTACGACAAGGACGCAAACGGCGAGCTCACGGGCATTGCTCACGAAGCGGCTGCCATGCAGCTGTTGCCGCGCTGCCTTGAGTGGCTGGGCGAAGATCGCACCGCAAGCGCTTACGCCGATCAAATGAGGCGCATGGCCGAGCAGGGCATCACCTCGATCTGCGACATGTCGCTCATGCCCATGCCGGGATGCGACTTTATCCGCGACGATGTCTATGACAAATTGCAGACGGCCGGCAAGCTGGGCATTCGTGCCCATCTGTTCCCCACGCTGCTGGATGACCAGTCGCGTCTAGAAGAGCTCCAGGTACGTTACGCGAACAACGCGCTGCTTTCGGCGCCGGGTTTTAAGCAGTTCTTCGACGGCGTGTCGAGCGAACACACGGCATATCTCACCGAGCCCTATACCAATCCGCGCTTCCCGGGCGACCAGGGCCGTCTGACGGTCCCGGCTGAGCGCATGCGCAAATTGGTTCTGGCGGCCGCGGAGCGTGGTCACACCGTGCGCATCCACGTCATCGGTGACGGTGCGATTCATGCCGCGCTGGATATCTTCGAGGAGGCCGCCGACCTGTACGGGCTGCCCCAGCACGGCCATAACACGCTCGAGCATCTGGAGAACCTCCTGCCCGAGGACATCGATCGCTTGCGCAAGCTCAACGTGGTTGCCTCGAGCCAGCCCTGCCACATTACGCTCGACCCGGGTGGACCGGAGCGCGATCTGGGCCTTGAGCGCAGCCGCATCATGTGGCCGTTCGCAACCTATAAGCAGCGCGGCATTCGCCAAGCCTTCGGTACTGACAGCCCTATCACGCCCGTTACCAGCATGAACGTGCTCTACACGGCTATCACGCGCCAGGACCCCAAAAGCCACTGGCCCGAGGGCGGCTGGTTGCCGAGCGAGCGCATCGATGCGGCAACAGCCCTGCGCAACTACACCCTGGGCAGCGCCTATGCAGCGGGCGACGAGCAAAACCTCGGCAGCTTGGAGCCCGGCAAGTACGCCGACCTGGTAGTCCTGGACCAAAACCCGCTTACCATTGACCCCCAAGAACTCCAAGCCACCAAAGTCCAAGCCACCTACCTGGCAGGTAACTTAATCTACGAGCGCTAGCCCCATACCCCACCCACAAGGGGCGCGTTTCAGCAACGTGCCCCTTTCTTGTTCGCACCATCCGCATCGCCATTTTGCTGTACTGACTTTTCTGAATGCCGGGCCCGAATTAGTTAACCTGGCTCCCGTGTGGCTCCGGAGGGGCGGGGCATAAGGTTTATCGCGAGTTCCGCACGAGCCGAAGGCCACTTAATGTGGCCTTCGTGCGAGCAGGACTGCCCGAGCAGGAAACCTTATGCCCCGCCCCTCCGGAGCCACACGGGAGCCACTGCTAAGTTATCCCCCGGCATTCAGAAAATCTAAGTGCCAAAAAATAAGATTTTTTGACTCTGTGTTGTATAACCCGCCATTCGTGGGTACCATTCAACGCGTACGCAAACAAAAAGGGTTAACCCGCGCGGCATGACCGCGCGGCCCACAAAGGAGGAAACAAGCATGTCGTCTTTGAAGCCGCTTGCAGATCGCGTCCTGGTCAAGCCCGACGAGGCCGAGCAGAAGACCGCTTCTGGTCTGTATATCGCCAGCAACGCTCAGGAGAAGCCGCAGCGCGGCACCATCGTTGCCGTGGGCGCCGGCAAGGTCAACGACAAGGGTGAGCGCATCCCCATGGACGTCAAGGTTGGCGACGTTGTCATCTACGGTAAGTTCGGTGGCAACGAGGTCAAGGTCGACGGCGAGAAGTATCTGCTCATGCGCGCCGACGACATCTACGCTGTCGTCGAGGCCTAGTCTCGTCAGAATCTCTGATTCGTCTTTGAGCGCGCTCGCCGCATAGGACTCGGAAGCGGCGACGCGAGTCACATTTCTATTGGAGGATTACCCACTATGGCAAAGAACATTACGTTCAACACCGATGCCCGCGCTAAGCTCGCAAAGGGCGTCAACACTCTGGCCGACGCCGTTACCGTCACCATGGGCCCCAAGGGCCGCTACGTTGCGCTGCAGCGCACGTTCGGTGCTCCGACCATCACCAACGACGGCGTTTCCGTCGCTAAGGAGATCGAGCTCGAGGACAACATCGAGAACATGGGCGCTCAGCTGGTGAAGGAGGTCGCCACCAAGACCAACGACACCGTTGGTGACGGCACCACCACCGCAACCCTGCTCGCCCAGGCCATCGTCAACGACGGCCTGCGCAACGTCGCCGCTGGCGCCAACCCGCTGGCCATCCGTCGCGGCATCGACAAGGCCGTCAACGCCGCCGTCGCCGAGATGAAGAAGCAGGCCAAGCCGGTCGAGACCAAGGAGCAGATCGCTTCCGTCGGTACCATCTCTGCCGGTGACCCCGAGGTCGGCGAGAAGATCGCCGAGGCCATGGAGGTCGTGGGCAAGGACGGCGTCATCACCGTCGAGGATTCCCAGACGTTCGACATCACCATCGACACCGTCGAGGGCATGCAGTTCGACAAGGGCTACGTCTCCGCTTACTTCGTCACGGATAACGACCGCATGGAGGCCGTGATGAAGGATCCGTACATCCTCATCACCGACCAGAAGATCTCCAGCGTCCAGGACATCATGCCTGTTCTCGAGGCTGTCCAGCGCGCTGGCCGTGGCCTGCTCATCATCGCTGAGGACATCGACGGCGAGGCTCTGCCTACCCTGGTCCTCAACAAGATCCGTGGCGCCCTCAACGTCTGCGCCGTCAAGGCTCCGGGCTACGGCGATCGCCGCAAGCGCATCCTCGAGGACATCGCCGTCCTCACCGGTGGTCAGGCTGCCCTGGACGAGCTGGGCGTGAAGGTCGCTGACATCACCGCCGACATGCTCGGTACCGCTAAGTCCGTCACCATCTCCAAGGACAACACCGTCGTCGTCGGCGGCGCTGGCTCCAAGGAGGCCATCGACGCCCGTATCGCTCAGATTAAGGGCGAGATGGAGAACACCACCTCTGACTTCGACCGCGAGAAGCTCCAGGAGCGCCTGGCCAAGCTCTCCGGTGGCGTTGCCGTCATCAAGGTCGGCGCTGCTACCGAGTCCGAGCTTAAGGAGATCAAGCATCGCGTCGAGGATGCCTTGCAGGCTACCCGCGCTGCTGTCGAGGAGGGCATTGTCGCTGGCGGCGGCGTCGCCTTCATGGACGCTGCTCCTGCACTCGACGCTGTCGAGATCGACGACCCCGAGGAGAAGATCGGCGTCGACATCGTCAAGAAGGCTCTGACCGCTCCGGTCGCCACCATCGCCAAGAACGCTGGCTTTGAGGGTGCCGTCGTGGTCGACAAGGTTGCCGAGCTGCCCGCCGGCCAGGGTCTCAACTCTGCCAACGGCGAGTGGGGCGATATGATCGAGATGGGCGTCCTCGACCCCGTCAAGGTCAGCCGCGTCACCCTGCAGAACGCTGCTTCTGTCGCCAGCCTGATCCTCATCACCGAGGCCACCGTCTCCGATGTGCCCAAGAACACTCAGCTTGAGGACGCTATCGCTGCTGCCACCGCTGGTCAGCAGGGCGGCGGTATGTACTAAGGCCGACAAGGTCTAGAACTCCCACCGGGAATCCGGGGGCGTGACGGGGCTTCTCTCCGGAACGTCCTCGGACATGCAAAGAGGCTCCTATTTGGCAAGGTGTTTTTTAGAATCCATTTTGCGCTCGGCCTCGAAGGCCCGCCTGTCCCAATCGAGCGGAAGTCCGGCCTCGACCCATGCCTCGTAGGCCCTCCTTATGGGCTTGAGCTCCCTTTGGCCCCTCTCCAGCATCGAGATGTACTTCTCGCTGGTTCCCAATATGGACGCCGCCCTCACCTGGCTGACCTTCGCCGCGCGCCTGGCCGCCACGAGCTCCGAGGCGTCCTCGGGCCTCCTGATCTCGTGCGGGTGCATCAGCGCCCGGTACGCCTCCCTGGCCACGTAGCGCTTGAGGCACCTCATGACCTCCCTGTCGCTCTTCCCCCGCCCCCTGGCCCTCTCGGCGTACTCGGCGGTCTCGGGGTCGCGCATGACCCTCTGCCTCGCGATCTCGTGCAGCGCGCTGTTCGCCTGCCGGTCGCCGCCCCTGTTGAGCCTGTGCCTCACGGTCTTGCCGCTCGAGGCGGGGATGGGGCAGGCCCCGCATATCGCCGCGAACGACGCCTCGGAGCGCAGCCTGCCCGGGTTGTCCCCGGCCGCGACCGCGAGCTTGGCCGCGCTCACGGGCCCGCACCCGTACATCGCCAGCAGCGCGGGGCAGTTCTCCTCCAGGGACGCCTCGATCGCGCGCTCCATGTCGAGCGCCGCGTCGCGCGCCGCCTCCCACAGGTCCGCCAGCGCGCCGAGCGCGGCGCCCAGCGCGCCCTCGGCGCGCACGGAGGGGAGCTCCTCCATCAGCCTCGGCCCCCCCATGCCGCGGAACCTCGACCTGAGCCCCTCCGGCGCGGTGGTGAGCAGCGACCTCGCGGTGTTTATCGCCGAGGTCCGCGCCTTCACCGCCCCGGAGCGCGCCGCGAGCATGCAGCGCACCCCGTCGACCCACCCGTCCTGGCTCTTGGGGGTCCCGAGCTTTGAGCCGGACATCGCCGCGCGGGCGGCCCTCTCCGCGTCCGCCTCGTCGCACTTTCCCTGCCCCGGGCGCCTCCTCTGCGTCCTCGCCGGGGAGAGCGCCTCGCGCACGGCATTGGATTGGCAACACCTATTTGGACGATTCCGGGAGGGACAGCCCCGCCTCCCTGAACTCGACCGGCGACATGTAGCCCAGCGTCGAGTGGATCCTGAAGTTGTTGTACCAGTGCACGTAGTCCGAGAGCTTGGCCCGGAGCTCGCGCGTCGTGCCGAACGTCTCGCGGTGGACGAGCTCGGCCTTCAGTATCCTGTTGGTCGACTCGTCGACGGCGTTGTCGTAGGGGCAGCCCTTGGCCGACAGCGACCTCTCTATGCCGAAGGCCTCGAGCATCAGGTCGATCTCGGCGTTGTCGAACTCGCTGCCGCGGTCCGTGTGGAACACCTCGATGTCCGAGATCGGGAAGGAGAGCGTCGCGAACGCCGACTTGACCAGCCGGGCGTCCTTCCTGGGCCCGGCGGAGTGGCCGACGATCTCCCTGTTGTAGAGGTCGACGAGCAGGCAGACGTAGTTCCACGACGCCCCCACGCGCACGTAGGTCAGGTCGCTGCATATATGGGTGCGCGGCGCCCTGCCGCAGAAGCCGCGCGCGACGACGTTCGGCACGTCGGCCTCGTTGACCGCCCCGGGGTGCACCTTGAACCTCTTCCTGCCGTATGCGCTGACCAGGCCGTTCTCCCTCATGATGCGGCAGACCCGGCGCCGGCTGACGGTGACGCCCGACCGCTCGAGCGACGCCTTTATCTTGCGCGAGCCGTACCGGCCCTTGCTGGCGGCGTGGGCCGCGACCACGGCCGGCGCGGCGGGGTCCGGCGCGGCGGGCCGGCCGGGCCGCGAGCGCATGGAGTAGTACGTCGACCTCGCGACGCCGAGGAGCCTGCACTGCGCTGATATGGGGTAGCGGCCCTCGTTGGCCGCTATGGCCCTCACTTTCGAGCGTATATCAGCGCCGCTTGTTTTAAGACGTCGACCTCCATCCGGAGCCTGCGGTTCTCGCGCTCGAGCTCCAGGATCCGGTTCTGCTCGGGCGTGCGGTTGTCCGCGGCGCGCGGCGAGCCGGTCGCGTTTATCGACTTGATCCACCTCTCCACGGTGCTCTTGCCGAGGTCGTACTCGTCCATGATCTCGCGCTTGGGCTTGCCGGCGTTGTAGAGGTCGACTATCTGCCTCTTGAACTCGTCGGTGAAATGCCTCGGGTGCCTGGGGTCCCTCATATACGGCCCTCCCGTCTCCTGCGCCCCTCCCGGAACTGTCCACACCAGTGTAGCCAATCCAGCATCCCCAGCGACGCGAGGTGCCTGGTGAGGCCCGCCCCGTAGGACGACGTCCCCTCCATCGCGACGCAGGCCGGCTCCCCGGCCGCCGCGATCGCCCCGGCGAGCGCCTCGTAGCCCGCCGCGTCGGCGGGGAACTGGCGGGACAGGACCTTGCGGCCCCTCCAGTCCAGGACGCACAGCCAGTGCGAGTCGGCGTGGGTGTCGACCCCGCAGAAGACCGGCCCGCGGGCGCCGGGTGCCGATTCGGTTCTCATGTCTCGCTCCGTTCTTTCCGTGCTCGCCTGGACCGGGCAGACGGCACACTGACGGGGCGCGATAGAATGCGGTTGTTCGGGCCCGCGGTATCGCTCCATGCTCCTATTAGGTCATGCGGCGGTCTCGGCTCGCCGCGGCCCGCGCGGGACATGTCAGGAAACGAGGGCAGCCCTGTGGGCGCCAGCGGAATGTGGGGTCACCGCGCGGTCCGCATCTGATGGTGTCGACGTCAATGGTATACGGGTGCATCATCGACGTCTTCAATACAGAAAATATCAGTGCGGAATGTTCCGGAGAGAAACCCCGTCACGCCCCCGGATCCCCTGCGTTTACGGCCTTGGGGTCGGCGTGGGCGGAGGACTCGGTTGTTGGGAATACGTGTCCCGGTCGCTGTTTCGCGGCTTTGCCGCGAAAGGCGCGCCACTTTGGGGCGAGTGGGGGATGTGGTTGTTGCGGTGACTTGTCCCTTTCGCTGTTTCGCGCTTTGCGCGAAAGGCGCGTTACTTTGGGATGGGTGGGGAACGTGGTTGTTACGGCAACTGAACCTCATCATAAATTACCCTTGGCATACTTGCGCGAAAGCCTGCTCGTGCTACACTTGCAATTGCTGTTTCAGGGCGGGGTGAAATTCCCCACTGGCGGTAAATCGGGCGGTGCCAAAGGGGTGCCGTGGCGCAGGCGAGGACCTGCGTCGAGCCGATGAGTCCGCGACCCGTGCGTGTGTTGGTTCGCATGCAGGCTGAACTGGTGAAATCCCAGTACCAACGGTTAGAGTCCGGATGAAAGAGGCAGGTGATCTTATGTCTGAACAGTCGCAGCATATCCATTTTGAGAACACGAATAGGTGGAGCACCAAACAGCTCGTTACCATGGCGTTGATGTGCGCCTTGGGCGCCCTGTTTATGTATGTGCAGCTGCCTATCCTTCCTTCGGCGCCGTTTTTGACCTACGATCCGTCGCTGGTGCCGGCGATGGTGTGCGGGTTTGCCTATGGCCCCGGTGCCGGTACCGCTGTTGCCGCCATGGCGATCGTTATCCATGCGCTTACCACGGGCGATTGGGTCGGTGCGCTTATGAACTTGGTTGCCACGCTGGGCTACATTCTGCCCGCGGCTATTGTCTACCAGAAGATGCATACCTATAAGGGTGCCGTGATTGGTCTGGTGCTCGGCGTTATTGCCGCTACGGCGTTGTCTATGGTCGCAAACCTTACCATTGGCGTATGGTTCTGGTATGGCTCGGTCGATGTGATCGCCCCGCTTATGATTCCTGCCGTGCTGCCGTTCAACCTTATCAAGACCGTGCTTAACTCGGTATTGACGCTTGCGGTGTATAAGGCGGTCTCCAACCTCATCACGCCTAAAAAGGACCAGGTCAAAGGCCGCGCATGATTGAGTGTCGGGGCGTTTCCTTTAGCTATGACGGTGCCGCACCGGCACTCGACGGCGTCGATCTAAACATCGAGGACGGCGAGTTTTTCTGCATCCTCGGTGGCAATGGGTCGGGTAAGTCGACGTTTGCCAAGCATCTGAATGCGCTGCTGCAGCCCGATGCGGGCACGGTACGCATCAACGGCATGGATGCGTCCGACCCCGAGCTGGTCTACGACATTCGCTCGACCGCGGGCATGGTATTCCAGAATCCCGATGACCAGCTGGTGGCAACGCTTGTCGAAGATGACGTTGCGTTTGGTCCCGAAAACCTTGGCGTGCCGTCGGCGCAAATTGCGCGGCGTGTACGCGAGGCGCTGAAGGGTGTGGGCCTGGTGGGCTTTGAGCGCCACGAGACCCATGCGCTTTCGGGCGGACAAAAGCAGCGTGTGGCGCTTGCCGGCGTTCTCGCCATGGAGCCGCGCGTGCTCATATTGGACGAGGCGTCCTCGATGCTCGATCCGCGCGGGCGCAAGGGCCTTATGAAGGCCTGCCACGCGCTGCACGAACGCGGTATGACCATCGTGATGATTACGCACTTTATGGAAGAGGCCGCTGAGGCCGATCGCGTTGCCGTCTTCCAAGCGGGCCGCGTTGCCATGCTCGGTGCGCCCGAGGAGATCTTGACGCAGGCGGACGAACTCGCGCGGCTGAACCTGGATATGCCGGCATCGTGCTGTCTTGGCAGGGCGCTTCGCGCGAAGGGCGTGCCCATTTGCGCACAGGTGCGCGAGGCGGATATGGTCGCCGATATAGCGCAGGCTTATGCCGAGCGGAGTAGGACAGACATCGCCGGGCGGCCTTTCGCATCCGATCCTCGTATTCCCGACAACGTCTCCTCTGCAATCGATAGCGCAGACGCGCTGGAGCCCGTCATCGAGATTTCGCACCTTTCGTATAGCTATTTGCTGAGCGCCCGCGAGCGTCGTCGCTGGCACAAGCGCTCAGCTGTTGCGGGCAAATCGAACAAGCAAGCCCTTTGGGGCAACGACCCCAGCAGTCCGTGGGCACTGCGTGATGTATCGCTAACGGTGCGCCGTGGCGAGTTCCTGGGCCTTGCGGGCCATACCGGTTCGGGTAAGTCGACGCTGGTTCAGCATCTCAACGGCCTGATTCGTCCCCAGGAGGGTTCCGTTTACGCGTTGGGGCTCGACCTGGCAAACAAGAAAGATGCCGCCGCGGTTAAGGCAAAGGTCGGCGTGGTGTTTCAGTATCCAGAGCGTCAGCTGTTTGCCGAGACCGTGGCACAGGACGTGGCGTTTGGTCCGCATAACCTTGGTTTGTCGCAGGTCGAGGTTGCCCGCCGCGTTGAGTCATCGCTCGCGCGCGTGGGCCTCGACCTGGCCACGGTGGGCGACAAGAGCCCCTTTGAGCTTTCGGGTGGCCAACAGCGGCGCGTGGCGTTTGCCGGCGTGCTTGCCATGGAGCCCGAGGTCCTGGTACTCGATGAGCCCATGGCGGGGCTCGATCCGGCGGCGCGCAGCGATTTCCTGGAGCTCATCGATCGACTTCACCATGGGGGCCTGACCGTCGTCATGGTCTCACACAGCATGGATGACCTTGCCAATTGCTGCGACCGTATTGTCGTGATGAACGAGGGCTCGGTGTTTGCCGAGGGCACGCCCGCTCAGGTTTTTGCGCGTGCGGATGAGCTTAAATCAATCGGCTTGGGTGTTCCCGCTGCCCAGCGCATGGCGCTGGCGCTTGCGGAAGCGGGCGTGCCGCTGCGTTGCGGCGGGCTCTATACGGTTGAGTCGCTGGCAGACGAGTTGGTGGACCTGCTAATCGGTCGCTCGGACGGTCCTTCTAACGTCGCGGACATTGCTAAATCCAAGACGGTCGCGCGAGAGGAGGGCTGCTAATGGAGGCGTTTTCGTTTGGCAGCTACTATCCCGGCGATAGTGCAATCCACCGCATGGACCCGCGAACCAAGTTGCTCTTGGGCTTTGTGTTTCTGATCACGACGCTCACGGTCAACAGCTTCCGCGGACTGGTCCCGGTCGCAATCTTCGTCGTCCTGATCTATACCGTGTCCCGGGTGCCGGCTCGTCGCGTCCTGTCATCGATGGCGCCGCTGCTGGCGATCGTCGCGGTGGTCGCGGTGCTCAACCTGTTTTCCGACCAGAGCGGGCGCATTCTGTGGCAGCTCGGCTTTTTGCAGATAAGCGAGGGCTCGTTACATTCCGCCGCCTTTATGGCGTGCCGCCTGACCTTGATGATGGCCGGCATGAGCGCCATTACGCTCACCACACCGACGCTCGACCTCACCGCGGGCTTTGAGCGCCTGCTCGCGCCGTTTGCGCGTGTGGGACTTCCTGCACACGAGCTCGGTATGATTATGGGTATCGCGCTGCGCTTTATGCCGCAGTTTGCCACCGAGATAAAGCAGACGGCGGACGCGCAGGCGAGCCGCGGTGCGCGCGTGACGGGAGGCCCGCTCGGCGGCGTGCGTATGCTCGGCAGTGTGGCGATTCCGCTGTTCACGGGGGTGTTCCGTCATGCCGAAACGCTGTCTGCCGCCATGGATGCCCGTTGTTATCATGGCGAACAGGGCCGAACGCGCCTGCATACGCTTGTGTTTGGCCGCGGCGATGCGCTGGCAGCGGTGGTGACGATGCTGCTGCTCATCTGCGTCATCGTCATCAATCTTCAACTTGTTTAGGCGCGATTCGAGCGCAGGAAAGGGGTTCCTATGACCGACAACGACCGCACGGCGCAGCTCGAGCGCGCCTGTTCGTATCTTAGGCGTATTCCGGCGTGGTATCTCGCCACGATTGACGTGACGGACGGACATCAGCCGCGCGTGAGGCCGTTCTCGTTTGCCATGGTCGATGATGGCAAGCTGTGGTTTTGCACCTCGCGCGATAAGGACGTGTGGGCCGAGCTCAGCACGAACCCCAAGCTTGAGGTTTCGGGTTGGAAACCGGGGGAGTGTTGGATTGTGCTGACCGGCGAGGCCGCGCTCGAGGACGACGCGGTCGTGAGCGACCGGGTGCGCCAAGCCGGCTTTAAGCACATGGTGGGCATCGGCGAAGACCACGAGAGCGCCAATGACGGTCGCCTTGCGTTTTTCTCGGTGCGCAACATCGCCGCCCGCTTCTGCGATATCGACGGCAGCGAGGAGCGCCTGGAGCTCTAGCGCGTCTCAAATTAACTACCCATCTCAAAATGGCGAGCGTCAGGAGGACACATGGACGGATTGAATACAGTGTTGGAGTATCTGACGTCGGTGCCGGCATGGTATTTGGCGACGAGCGTTGACGGGCAGCCGCATGTGCGTCCGTTTTCGTTTGCGCAGATCCAGGACGGCAAGCTGTGGTTTGTAACGGCGCGCACCAAAGACGTGTGGCAAGAGCTGCTGCAAAATCAACGCTTCGAGGCCACGAGTTGGTGGCCGGGCCATGGCTGGCTCATCTTGCGCGGGCGTGCCGGCTTGGATGACCGGGCTTTAGGCGAAATGCGCGAAGCCGGGTGGAAGCATCTAGAGCACCTGGGCGAGCACTATGAGGGGCCTAACGACCCCACGCTCGTCTTCTTTAGCGTCGAGGATCCCGAGGCTTTTATCTGCAATCACGACGAATGGGTGCCGGTCGAGCTCTAGCCAGCTGGCTCATCCTAACAACTTGGTTTTCGCATGGGCGGGCCCCGTATTGCCCGGCGCCGTTGGGAGCGCCGGTCAATACGGGGCCCGCTCCATTTGTCAATTCCTTCAAGCGAATGTGTCGGGAATGTTTCAATGCATGAATATGCAAGCCATTTACGTATTCATGCATCTTTTGGTGCTAAAGTTTCAACCCACTTCATAACGACCGCTGCGAAATGCGCATCGGTGCATAAATCGCAGACAAGGAGTCTGATATGTCTTTGAAGGTTGGAATCGTCGGCGCGGCTGGATATGCCGGAGCCGAGCTCATTCGCCTCGTCCTCGGTCATCCCGAGTTTGAACTTGCTGCCATTACGTCCAACGCCGATGCCGGCCAGCCGTTGTCTGCGGTGTACCCGAGCTTCACCGGCGTAAGCGATCTTGTCTTTACGACGCATGATGCCCCCGAGCTCAAGAACTGCGACGCGGTCTTTTTGGCCGTGCCGCACACGGCTGCCATGGCACAGGTGCCCGCGCTGCTTGCATCGGGCGTCTCCTGCTTTGATCTTTCGGCCGACTACCGTCTGAACGACGCGTCCGTTTTTGAGGCTTGGTATGCCGCCGAGCATACGAGCCCCGAGCTGCTCAAGACCCGTGCCTTCGGTCTGCCCGAGCTGTTCTGCCAGGACTTGGAGACCGCCGCATCCGACCATGCCGACGGCAAACCCGTGCTGGTCGCCTGCGCCGGTTGCTATCCCACCGCAACGAGCCTTGCCGCCGCGCCCGCCGTGCGCGCGGGCTGGGTGGCCGAGAACGGTCCCGTGATTGTCGATGCCATTAGCGGCGTGACGGGCGCCGGTAAGTCCTGCAACGCCCGCACCCATTTTTGCAGCGCCGACGAGAACTTGGAGGCCTACGGCGTGGGCAAGCATCGCCACACGCCCGAGATTGAGCAAATCCTTGGCCTGACCGATCGCGTCGTCTTTACCCCGCACCTGGCACCGCTCAAGCGCGGTCTGCTCTCCACGGTGACGCTGCCGCTCGCACCGCAGGCTCTCGACACGCTGGCTCTTGAGGATGTCGTCGACCATTACAAGCAGTTCTACGCCGGTCGCACCTTTGTGCGCGTGCTCGATGCCGGCCAGCAGCCCAAGACGGCTTCGGTCGTCGGCACCAACGCTGCCCAGATTGGCCTCGCGCTCAACAAGCGCGCGGGCGTGCTGATGGCGACGGGCGCCATCGACAATCTGTGCAAGGGCGCTGCGGGCCAAGCAGTCCAGTGCGCCAATATCGTCTTTGGCTTTGACGAGCGACGAGGCTTGCCTACAGTGGCGTGCCCGGTGTAGCACATTCGATTGTTAACGATTTGGTAGTCGGGCATCGAATGGGGCGCCACTCTTAAGCTGGTCTCATGATCACGACTGGCATGGCGCACCAACCGATGTCCGTTTTTTTGTTTGACATAAGGAGTCATAAAGACGATGGATACCGAGCTGTTTGATATCAAGATTCGCGCCGTCGAGGGTGGCGTTACGGCTGCGGCTGGTTTTAAAGCTGCAGGCATCCACGCTGGGTTCCGCAAGAACCCCGAGCGTCTGGATTACGCGCTCGTCGTGCCCGATAAACCCTGTGCCGGTGCCGGCGTGTTTACCACCAATCGCTTTTGCGCGGCGCCCGTGCAGGTGAGCCGTGCCAACCTGGGCGGTGCCGACAAGGGGTACGGTATCATCGCCGGCATTTCGGTCAACTCTGGCAATGCCAACGCCGCCACGGGTGAGACCGGCCTTGCATGCGCGCGCGAGACGTGCAGCATCGCATCGCAGGTCATCGGCTGCGAACCCCAGCAGATCCTAGTCGCCTCCACGGGCGTGATTGGCCAGATTCTGCCGATCGACACGTTTGAGACCGCCATTCCTGCTGCCTACGAGGCGCTCTCCGCCCACGGTGGCGCCGATGCCGCTCGCGCCATCATGACGACCGACACGCACTCCAAGGAGTACGCCGTGTCCTACGTCAGTGAGGCTGCGGGTCATGCGGGCAATGTCTATACGGTAGGCGGAATGTGCAAGGGCTCGGGCATGATCATGCCCAACATGGCCACCATGATCGCAGTTATCACTACCGATGCCCCCGTCGAGCCTGCGGCACTTCATGCCCTGCTGCTCTCGACCGTCAAGCAGACCTTTAACAAGGTAACGGTCGATTCCGACACCTCGACCAACGACACCTGCACCATGCTTGCCTCCGGTGCCGCTGCCGCGGATGCCGAGCCTATCGTCGAGGGCTCCGATGCCTTTGACGAGTTGACATTTGCCGTGCACGAGGTGTGCGAGAGCCTGGCGCGCAATATCGCCGCCGATGGTGAGGGCGCATCCAAGCTTGTTACGGTCAACGTTACCGGCGCCGTAAACGACGAGGAGGCCGATATCGCCGCCCGTGCCGTTGCCAACTCGCCGCTCGTTAAGACCTGCATCGCCGGCCACGACTGCAACTGGGGCCGCGTTGCTATGGCGCTTGGCAAGTGCGGCGTGAAGTTTAATCAGGAAGACGTTTCCATCGACATGATGGGCATGCCTGTCTGTCGCGACGGTCTGACTGTTCCCTTTGACGAGGACGAGGCTCTACGACGTTTTGAGGCGCCCGAGATCGTGATCTCGGCCGACCTGGGTGCAGGCAACGCGGCAACGACCGTGTGGACCTGCGACCTCACGCATGAGTACATCTCCATCAACGGCGACTACCGTTCCTAGATTCCAGACACGCTGCGCATCTTGCCGCGATTGCGGACAGCGGAGCACGGCGCGATAACGATACGAAAGACGAGGCAGATTATGAAATTCGCACGCGATTGTCGTTCGAGCGAATCCAACGAAGCAACCGCGCAGCTGCTGTTCGAAGCGCTGCCGTGGATTAAGAACCTGACCGGCAAGACGGTTGTTATCAAATATGGCGGAGCCGCCATGGTTGATGAGCAGCTGCGCCGCGACGTGATGAGCGACATCGTCCTCCTTAAGATCATCGGCATGCGCCCCGTCATCGTGCATGGTGGCGGCAAGGCCATCAACGAGGCGCTGAGCCACTACGACATCCCCGTCGAGTTTAAGAACGGCCAGCGCGTGACCACGCCGGCGACCATGGATATCGTGCGCGAGGTGCTGGGCGGTAAGGTCAACCAGGAGCTGGTTGCTGCCATTAACCAGCACGGCAACCTGGCCGTGGGCGTGTCGGGCAGCGATGCCGGCACGCTTATCGCCGAGCCGCTAGACCCCGAGCTCGGTCGCGTGGGCAAAGTGACGCACGTCAACACCGACTATATCGAGCGCTTACTCGATAGTGAGTACATCCCCGTCATCGCTACCGTCGCGGCGGGGGAGGACGGCGGTTTCTTCAACATCAACGCCGACACCGCTGCCGGTGCTGTTGCCGCGGCGCTCCACGCGCACAAGGCGATCTTTTTGACCGATGTCGATGGCCTGTATAAGGACTTTAGCGACAAGGATTCGCTCATCTCCAACCTGACGCTCGACGAGGTTAATGAGATGCTCTATGGGGGCGAGGTCGAAAAAGGCATGATTCCCAAGCTACGCGCCGCTGTCGATGCGCTTACCGCCGGCGTATTTCGTGCCCACATCATTAATGGTACTACGCCGCACTCGCTGCTGCTGGAGCTGCTGACCGATGCCGGCGTCGGCACCGTGATCCATTCCACCGAGACGGCTTACGAGTTCGATACGCATCCGCATCCGCTTTCGACGTTTGCTGCGCGTCTGACCGAGAACCTTGACGAGGTCGAGAAGCTCCAGACGGTCTAGCTGACCCGCAGCCGCCCCATTCCTGCACCCGTAGGTCTGCGCCGTCCGGCGCTCAACGAAAGGCATCCCATGTCACTTGCTGCTCAACAATCGCTCGAATCTCACTACGTCATGCACACCTTTGGCCGCTCGTCGGTCGAGTTTGTCGAAGGCCACGGCATGAAGCTCACCGGCGACGATGGTCGCGAATACCTCGATTTTCTTGCCGGCATCGGCGTGTGCAGCCTGGGCCACGGCAACCCGGCAGTGCTGTCGGCGCTCGAGGCTCAGACCAAGAAGCTCTTGCATGTCTCCAACTATTTCTACATCGAGCAGCGCGGCCAGATCGCGGCGCTGCTGTCCAAGCTCGCTAACGATGATGTGGACGGTGCTCGCGTGCTTGCCGACGCGATTGCCGCTGGCGACGAGACCACGGCGGCAGCGCTTGGCGTTCCGGCTGCGGGCGAGCAGGTGTGGGAGACGTTCTTTGCCAATTCCGGTGCCGAGGCCAACGAGGGTTCGATGAAGCTCGCACGTCTGTACGCCAAGCGTGCCGGCAACGGTGGCAACACCATCGTGTGCATGCGTGGCGGCTTTCACGGTCGTACGCTCGAGACTATTGCGGCCACCATGCAGGATTGGCTGCAGGACAGTTTCCGCCCGCTGCCGGGTGGCTTTGTGGCCTGCACACCCAACGATGTAGATGAGCTGCGCGCAATCTTTAAGCAGCTGGGCAGCGAAATCTGTGCCGTGATGCTTGAGCCAATCCAGGGCGAGAGCGGTGTGCATCCCATGACCGAGGAGTTTATGGCTGCGGCGCGTGACTTGGCGCACGAGGTGGGTGCCGTGCTTATCGCCGACGAGGTCCAGTGCGGAATCTTTCGCACGGGGAAGCCGTTTGCGTTCCAGACCTATGGCGTGGAGCCCGACATCATGAGCCTTGCCAAGGGCATCGCCGACGGCGTGCCCATGGGGGCCGTGGTGGCGAAGAAAGAGATCGCCGATGTGTTTAAGCCCGGCGATCACGGTTCGACCTTTGGCGGTAGCTGCTTGGCCATCGCGGCGTGTGCCGCGACGCTCTCCGTGCTTGTGCGCGGCAATTATGCCGAGCATGCTGCCAAGGTTGGCGCCTATATGGAGCGGGCGCTGGCTAAGCTTCCGCATGTGGTAGAGGTGCGTGGTCGCGGCCTGATGCTCGGCTGCGATCTGGACGATGCCGCGGGTGATGCACACGACGTCGTGGCCCGTGCATTGGGGGCTGGTGCCGTGATCAACGCTACGGGCGCACATACGCTGCGCTTCCTTCCGCCGCTCGTGTGCGAAGAGGCCGACGTGGACAGCCTAACCGAGATCCTGTCGGGCGTTTTGGGCTAACGAGAGTAAAACATAGCCAGTTTGAACGGGTTCCAGATTGTCGGTGCGTCATTTGATGCATCTTTGGACGGTCTGGAACCCTTTTTGCCGTAAATCTGCAATGGCCAGGAGAGCTTCTGGCCAAAAAATGCCAAATATGAGTACTGTCACCAGTTGAATCTCATATGAAACCGACTATTTAGGGTTAGTTAGACCACACATGTTCAATTATGTTAGTGGAAAACTAGTAGCAAAGGCTTCAAATCGCTGATTCAAGGCTAGATTTATCCAGTCATATCCAAAAATTGCTGCTACAAAATTAGTAACAGTACTCATTTTTGCCATTTTTTGACCACGGCCTTTGTGACAGACGTGTTGACGGGTTCGAATCCTATGCGCTGGGCGCAAACAAAAACGGTCCCCTTGCGAGGACCGTTTCCAATTCAGTGGTGGGCGATGAGGGATGTCCGCGTGCGGCTTCGCCGCCCGCGCCCCGCTTCGGGCCTGCGGCCCTCGCGTGCTGCGCTGGAAAACGCTTCGCGTTTCCTCAGCTCCGCACCTTTGCGGGTTCGAATCCCTCTGCGATGGGCCCAAAAAGGAAAGGCCCCCATCGCTGGGAGCCTATCAAATCAGTGGTGGGCGATGAGGGATTCGAACCCCCAGCCTTGTGCGTGTAAAGCACCTGCGCTAACCGTTGCGCCAATCGCCCGCAGGGATTGAGTATAGCGGAAACCCTGCGTGGTTCACCGCTAATTCATAACGAAAACTAAGCGGCGACTTTAGCGCCCTTGTCCTCGTCGATAAAGAAGCGCTTGTACCAAATGAGGAACGTCAGCGTGGTATAGATCTTGCGCTGGTTGAGCGCGCGACCCTTAAAGTGATCGTCGAGCAGTTTCATGAGCGCATCGGTGTCAAAGAAATCAGCAGCCCACGGCGCGGTGAAGTATTCCTTTACGTAGTCGTAGTACTTTTGCTCGCGCAGCCAGAACTTGACCGGTACGGGGAAGCCCACCTTCTTGCGCGTTGCCCACTCGTCGGGCAGCGTGCGGTTGGCAGCGTGGCGCAGAACGAGCTTGCAGCCTTCTTCGTTAACACGGTAGTTGGCGGGAATGTGCTCGGCAAACTCCATGACCTTCTTGTCCAGGAACGGGACGCGAAGCTCCAGAGAATGCGCCATGCACATCTTGTCGGCCTTGAGCAGAATGTCGCCCGGTAGCCACATGTTCATATCCAGATACTGTTTCTTGGAAAGCTCGCAGCAGTTGGGAACCTGCTTGTAGTACTCGGCGCACATCTCGGCGGCGTTCTTGCCGGTGTCATAAGTGGGCTTGAGCACCTCGTCGACCTCGGAGGGATCGAACACCTTTGCCTGACCCACATACCAGCGCTCGGGAACCTCGGCGCATTTCGTCAGGAAGTTGTGGCCCTTAAAGTAGGGGAGATGCTGAACGAGTGAGCCCAGGGCGCGACGTACGCCGAGCGGCACGCGCTTCTTAAAGGTGCGCATCTCGGGGGTGTCCTCGTACCACTCATAGCCGGCAAACAGTTCGTCGGCACCCTCGCCCGAAAGGACGACGGTGACCTCCTTGGAAGCCATCTGCGCCAGATAGTACAGCGGCACGCTGGACAGGTTCGATTGCGGCTCGTCCATGTGGTACTGGATATCGGGCAGTGCATCAAAGAACTCGTCGGCGGTAATCATCTTGCGCACGTTCTTGATGCCCAGCTTGTCGGAAAGCTCGGCGGCGTAGTTGGTCTCGTTGAAGTTTTTGTAATCGAAGCCGACAGAATACGTGGTGTCGGGCATGAGACAGGCGGCAATGTAGCTGGAATCGACACCGCCAGAAAGGAACGAGCCCACCTTAACATCGGCGATTCGGTGCGCAGCGACGCTTTCGTGCACGACCTTGTCACACTCGTCCACGTACTCCTCGAAGGTCTTGGAGTTGTCGTCGGTGAAGTCACAGCTCCAGTAACGCTTGATGTCCATGGTGTTGGTCGTCAGGTCATACGTAAAACAATGGGCCGGGGCAAGCTTGAACACGCCCTTAAAGAAGGTCTCCTCCGTGGCAGGGAATTGCAGCGTCAGGTAGGGGCGCAGCGCGTCGTGGTTGACAGCCTTCTCAAACTTGGGATGGTCCAGGAAGCTCTTGATCTCGGAGCCAAACAGCAGCGAGCCATCGGATGCCTGGTAGTAATAGAACGGCTTGATACCAAAGATGTCACGAGCACCAAAGAGTTTGTTCTTGTTCTGGTCGTGAATCACGAACGCGTACATGCCGCGCAGACGGTTGACCAGGTCCTCGCCCCACTCCTCGTAACCGTGTACCAGGACTTCGGTATCAGCGTTGCAGTGGAAGGCGTAGCCGGCTGCCTCCAGTTCGGCGCGAAGCTCCTGGAAGTTGTAGATCTCTCCGTTGAAGACAATCGTGACCTTGCCGTCGTCGCTCGACATGGGCTGAGCTCCAGCTTCGGAAAGATCAAGAATCGAAAGACGACGGAAGCCAAGGGCAACGTTGTCGACGATATGCTGGCCGCCCATATCGGGACCACGGTGGATGATGCGATTCATCATGGCCGTGAGAACCAGCTCACTCTGTTCATCTGTACCGGTAAAACCGACAAAACCGCACATGCAAGATCCTTTCTGCTGACGGCTCAGGTGTACTGCCGCAAGGATTGCGGCAGCTGATGTCAAATAATCTTTACTATCATGCCAATCTTTTGTTTCGTGATAGGGCATAAGCGCCGAGCGAACCGAAAAAACCACGTCCCGATCTTCAGGCGAAGCGGCGGGACGTGGTTGCGAACGCTATGTTAAAGAACAGCACCCAGATTTCCTTGGTTTTACACGGGGTGAACACTGTTGCCATTTATTAGACCACGGCACAGTCCATGCAATTTTTTAGAAGGCTGTGATGCGCGCAAGGTCAGGTGGCATATTAGGATGGTTGATAATACAGAATGTTTCATCGTTTCTGCCGCGGGACGTCTTCTGCCCTTTAAGGCTGAATTTAGCGAGAGAGGTCTTTGTATGTCGAGTCCGACACAAGAGAAGCTAACTCTGATGCGCTATATAGAGTTGCTCGAGGAAGATGACCTTGTTGTTTCCAGACCGAGCGCTTCGTGCGACCAGCGCATTGAGTTTGCGACTGATGACTCGCGCCAGGTGCGTCCGGGCACGTTGTTTGTCTGCAAAGGCCGTGCGTTTAAGCGCGAGTACCTGCTTTCGGCAATCGCCGATGGCGCCGTGGCCTACGTTTCCGAGGTCGATTACGATGTTGATCTTCCCGCGGTGATTGTGAGCGATATTCGTCGCACGCTCGCCGTGGTGGCAGATGCCTTTTATGGGCACCCGTCGGGTAAGGTGAAGGTCTGCGCCTTTACAGGCACCAAGGGCAAGTCGACCTGCAGCTTTTATCTGCGCGGCATCCTCGCCAACGAGGCCAAGCTTACGGGCTGTCATCGACCCGCTCTTAATACGGGCATTGAGTTCGACGACGGCATCGAGACGGGCCCTTCCAAGCTGACGACCCCCGAATCCTTCCTGCTGCAGTCTCGCATCGCACATGCTGCGGAGGCGGGTGCCCCGTGGCTGGTTATGGAGGCATCGAGTCAGGGCCTCAAATACGAGCGCACGGGCAAGATTGACTTTGAAGTCGGCGCCTTTACCAATATCGGCGAGGATCACATTTCGCCGATTGAGCATCCGACGCTCGAGGATTACTTTGCCAGCAAGCTCAAAATCTTCTTGCAGAGCCGTTTTGCCGTGGTCAATCTCGATATGGATAAGGTCGATCGCGTGCTCGAGGCGGCATCTCGTTGCGAACGTACGGTGACGTTCTCCCTGACCGACGAGCGTGCCGACGTGCTTGCGCTGGCGATTCGCAATGGCGACTGCGGCGTGGTGGCAACGGTGCGCACGCCCCGTTTTACGCGTGACATTGTGATTCCCACGCCGGTTAAGTTCAATGTGTCCAACGCGCTTGCCGCTATTGCCTGCGCCGAGGCCCTGGGCATTTCCGAAGAGGGTATCGTCCATGGCTTTGAGGGCGTCTTCGTTCCCGGTCGTATGGAGCTCTATCCGTCCGTATCGGGCAAAATCCTGGGCATCGTCGATTTTGCACATAACGGCATGAGTCTCGAGACACTCCTGCGCGACTTGCGCGAGAACTATCCCGAGCGCGAGCTGGCGGTTGTATTTGGCGCTACGGGCGGTAAGGGTGTCGATCGACGCACCACGATGGGCATCGCCGCTGGCAAGTATGCCGACCGAATCGTGATTACCGAGGATGACCCCGGCCCCGAGGATGTCGAGGACATCTGCGCCGAGATCGCGCGCAACGTTCAAGCGCAGGGAAATGATAACTGGCAAATCGTGGCTGATCGCGTTGCCGCTATCGAGACTGCCGTGCGCGAAACTGTCCGTCCTGCCGTGGTCATCGTGACCGGTAAGGGCGAGGAAGAGTGTATGCTGCGCAAGAACGGACCCGAGCCTTGTGAGCGCGACGGTTCGATTCTCAAGCGCATCCTTGCGGCGTACGACGCCTAGACCAGCCCCTTCTATGTAAACGGAGTGACCATGTCCCACAACATCCTGCCGACCGTTGCCGAGCTTTCGGGCGAGATGCGCGAGCGCCTTGCCAAGGTCAAGTATGTCTTTACCGATCTGGACGCCACGATGCTCGCCCCCGGCTCGTGCGTGCTGCGCGATAACGACGGCAATCCCTCGACCAAGCTCGTCGAGGCGGTTGTCGCGCTCGCCCGTGCCGGCATCCAGGTGGTTCCCACCTCGGGTCGCAATCGCACCATGATCCATGAGGACGCCCGCGTGCTCGGCCTCAACTCCTACATCGGCGAGATGGGCGGCCTGGTCATGTACGACCTCAAGGCCAACGACTGGGAGTACCTGACGGGCGACATGCCCTACGACCCCGCCTGCGGTCTCACGCCGCACCAGGTGATCGAGCAGACCGGCGTGTGCGAGAAGATCCTTGCCCGCTGGCCGCACAAGATCGAATACCACAACGACATGTCGACCGGCTACAAGTACCGTGAGGTCACCGTCGGCATGCGCGGCGATGTGCCCGACGATGAGGTCCAGGCCATCCTGGACGAGGCCGGCTGCGGTCTGGTCTGGGCTTGCAACGGCCATCTGACGCACCTGTCCAAGCCGACGACGCTCGAGCTTAATCGCGTCGAGGACGGTCGCGCCTTCAACATCAATCCGGCGGGGCTCAACAAGGGCGTTGCCATTGCGCGCTTCTGCGAGCACCTGGGGATCGAGCGCGAGGAGACGCTTGCACTCGGCGACTCCGAGTCCGACTTCTACATGGCCGACCATGTTGGCATGTTCTGCCTGGTCGAGAACGGCCTGACGAGCGCCGGTGCCCCGGAGTTCTTGGACGCCTGCGACAATGCCTATGTAACGCGCGGCAAGATTGTCGACGGTTGGGCGGCAACGGCCGAGCTGTTGGTCGCGGCCCGTTCGTAGCACGACGCATCACGCATGGTCGTATTTTTCGAGAGAGAATCTGGTGAGGTAATGTCCGATATCGATAATCTGGCCGGGGACACGCGTCCGATCGGCGTGTTCGACTCGGGCCTGGGCGGCTTGACGGTCGCGCGAGCGATCGCAACGGCGCTTCCGCACGAGTCCGTCTACTATTTCGGTGACACTAAGCGCTGCCCTTATGGCACCCGCACCGAGGACGAGGTTCGCTCGTTTGCACTGCAGGCGGGCCGCTGGCTATCGAGGCACGACGTTAAGATCATGGTCATCGCCTGTAACACGGCGACCGCCGCGGCCTTGCGTCTGGCTCAGCAAGTGCTCGACGTTCCCGTGATCGGCGTGATCGCCCCGGGCGCACGCGCCGCCATCAACAGCACGCGTACGCGTCGCGTGGGCGTGCTCGCCACCAACCTCACCATTCGCTCGGGCGCCTACACGCGCGCCATCCAGGATTTGGATGCTGGTGTCGATGTGTATGGCTGCCCGGCTTCGAGCTTTGTCGAGGTCGTCGAGCACGAGCTCGCCTCGGGCGCGCATCTGCAGGAGCAGTGGCTCGAGAACGAGGATATTTTTGATACGCCAGCCGTTCGCGCGCTGGTCGGCGCCACAGTCGAGCCGCTGCACGATCGTGGCATCGATACCGTGGTACTCGGCTGTACGCACTTCCCGCTGCTGGTGGGTCCCATCCGCCATGCGCTGGGACCCGGGGTGCGCGTGGTGAGCTCCGCCGAGGAGACCACCCGCGAGCTGACCGATATCCTCACACGCCGTGAGCAGCTGGCGGGCGATACCGCCGAGCCGCAGCATCGCTTTGCCACTACGTCTGACAACATTGCCGAGTTTGCGGTGGCGGGCAGCTTTATCTTTGGCCAGCCGCTCAAAAGCATCGAGCATGTCGATATCGATGAACTCGGTTAGGCGCGCAATGTCGCCGGAGTCTTTGCCGCATCTTTTGCCGAAAGGATAGTTCCATGGAATACATGCAGGTCAACCGCGCCAACGGCCGTGCCGCCAACGAGCTGCGCCCCGTTAAGCTTGCCCGCGGCGTCATGAAGCACGCCCACGGCTCGTGCCTGGCCGAGTTCGGCGACACGCGCGTACTGTGCGCAGCCACCATCGAGGAGGGCGTGCCGGGCTGGCGCAAGGGCGCCAAGGCCGGCTGGGTAACGGCGGAATATGCGATGCTGCCTGCCTCGACCGGTAAACGCTGCAAGCGCGAGCATGCCAACCGCAAGGGCCGCTCCATGGAGATCGAGCGGCTTATCGGCCGCAGCCTGCGTACCGTCGTCAACATGAAGGCGCTCGGCGAGTACACCGTTACCGTCGACTGCGATGTGATCCAGGCCGATGGCGGCACGCGTACGGCGAGCATTACCGGCGCCTGGTTGGCGCTGCACGACGCCCTTGCCATGTGGGTCGAGGCGGGCAAACTCGAGCGCATCCCGCTCACGGGCCAGGTTGCCGCCATTTCCATGGGCGTCGTCGACGGCAACACCCTGCTCGACTTGGATTATTCCGAGGACAGCCACGCCGAGGTCGACATGAACCTCGTCGCCACCGACACCGGCGAGATGATCGAACTCCAGGGTACCGGCGAGCAGGCGCCCTTCGACCGTAAGCGTCTCAACGCCCTACTCGACCTGGGCGACAAGGGCATTGCCGAGCTCATCGAGCTCCAGCGCCAAGCCCTCGCCTAACCTGCCAAAAAGGGACAGGTTTATTTTGGCAGGTTTTATCTGGGAAAACGTCGAAGTATAAGACTGCCGTTGATTGAGACGGGAGAGAGGCCGAAGTCCTCGTCGTCCTCAACTCGGCATTGCTATAGAGACAAAGGAGACCAGCTATGGCACTTGAGAAGATTGACATCGACACCCTCGACCCGGCGGCGACCATCGTCGTGGCAACCGGCAACGCCCATAAGCTCACCGAGATCGAGGCCATTTTGGGCAAGGTCATGCCCGAGGTGCGCTTTGTGGCGCTCGGCCAGCTGGGCGATTTTGAGGACCCCGAGGAAAACGGCACGACGTTTTTGGAGAACGCCATCATCAAGGCGCAGGCTGCGGTCGAGGAGACGGGCCTTATGGCCATCGCCGACGACTCCGGCTTGGTCGTCGATGCGTTGGACGGCGAGCCGGGCGTGTATAGCGCGCGCTATGCGGGCGTGCATGGCGACGATGCCGCCAACAACGCCAAGCTTCTCGTTAACCTGGAAGGCGTGGCAGACGAGGACCGTACCGCGCGCTTTATGAGCGTCGTCGCGCTTATCGATACGGACGGCCTGGTCACCTATGGCGAGGGCGCCTGCGAAGGCGTTATCGCGCACGAGGGCCGCGGCGAACACGGTTTTGGCTACGACCCGCTGTTCCTGCCGGTCGATACGCCGGGCAAGACCATGGCCGAGCTCACGGCGGACGAGAAGAACGCCATCAGCCATCGTTTCCATGCGCTCGAGCATCTGTCCGCCAAGCTGACGGGCGAGGAGTAGACCGTGCGTGCGGTGGTGCAGCGCGTGCTCAACGCCAGCGTGACAGTCGACGGCGAGTGCGTGGGCCGCATTGGACGCGGCTACCTGGTGTTGCTGGGCGTGGGCCACGGCGACACACGCGCCGAAGCCGACAAGCTGTGGGGCAAGCTCCGCGGGCTGCGTATCAACGAGGACGAGAATGGCAAGACCAACTTGGCGCTGGCCGATGTCGACGGCGAGGTACTCGTGGTGTCGCAGTTCACGCTGTTTGCCGACTGCCGCCACGGCCGCCGTCCGTCGTTTACGGATGCCGGCGCGCCCGATGTCGCTAACGAACTTTACGAGTACTTTCTGACACTCGTCGCCCAGGACGTTGAGCATGTGGCGCATGGTATCTTTGGCGCCGATATGAAGGTCGACCTGGTCAACGACGGTCCGTTCACCATTGTTCTGGACACAGACAATCTGTAAGTAGTCAATTTGGGACGGGGCTTTTTAGCTGCTTGCGTATGGCTGCAGCAGGGTGCTATAGTATTAGAGTTTTGTCTATCTTAGGGGCATTATCCCCTTTTTGAATTGCACCCTCTGGAGGCCCTATTCATGGAAGAGATGGAAGTCAATCACGTCGACGACATCCACGAGAAGCTGACCGATATGGTGGGCGATCGCGTCAAGGTTAAGGCCAACATGGGCCGTACCCGCGTCATCGAGCGCATGGGCACCATCAAGAGCGTCCATCCCGCCGTCTTTATCGTCGAGGTTGACGAGCGTCGTGGCCGCAAATCGCGTCAGTCCTACCAGTATATCGATGTTCTTACCGGCCAGGTCGAACTGTTCGACCCCGAGAGCGGCGAGCATATCTTTACCCCGCTCGGCAACCAGCTCGAGGAGCACTAACGGTGACCGATCGGTCCCTCATCCTTACCGCGCCGGCAAAGATTAACCTCTATCTGGGAGTTCATACCGAGCGCGACGCCCGCGGCTATCACAGGGTCGATTCCCTGATGGCAGCCGTCGGTCTTGCCGATACCGTGACGGTCGCGCCGGCGCAGGCGTTGACCGTCCAGACGGTTCCGGCATCCGATTTTCCCATGCAAAAAAATACGGCTTATCGGGCGGCAATCGCTATGGCCGAGCATTACGGTCGCGATGCCAACGTGTGCGTGACGATCGAAAAACGTATCCCGCTGTGCGCCGGCCTGGGAGGCCCCTCGACGGATGCCGCTGCGGTCATCGTTGCCTTGGCCGAGCTGTGGGGTATCGACCGCGCCGACCCCGCGCTCGATGACATCGCTCGCGGTATCGGCGCCGACGTGCCGTTCTTTTTGCACACGAGTCCCGCATTCTACGTCGGCGGGGGAGATGTGCTGGCCACTGAGTATCCTGTGCTTCCGGCGACACCTGTCGTATTGGTCAAACCGCACGAGACGAGCGTTTCAACGGTTGAAGCGTATCGACGATTTGATGAGAACCCGGTGCCCGCGGAAAAACCCGATGCGATTGCTTCTGTCTTACGCGCCGGCGATGCCGAGGCGGCATATGCGCTCGTTCATAACAATCTGGGCGTCATATCCGCGCAGATGGAGCCGCGGATCCAGGCAGTTCTCGACTGGCTGCGCGCACAGGAGGGAACCATTGCCGTGGACGTGTGTGGTTCGGGTGCTTGCTCGTTTGCCATTTGCGATACCGTCGCTGCAGCAGCCCATCTTGCGGGGGCTGCCCAGCAAAATGGCTGGTGGGCCTGCGCGACTGAGCTTATTCCCAACACGGTTCAAATCGACGCGCCAAAGAAATAAAAATTTCTCTAGCACGCGACGAAAATCTTTGTTACTATAATCGAGCTAACGGGTTGTGGCTCAGTTTGGTAGAGCACTGCGTTCGGGACGCAGGGGTCGCTGGTTCAAATCCAGTCAACCCGACCAGAGCATGAGGAGGGACCGCTTCTTGCGGTCCCTTTTTTTAGCTATTGTTGTGATACCGCGATACCCGCGGTATACTCATTCGAGCTTGTCTCGCTGTATTGTGGAGGTCTACATGTTTGGACTGAGGGCTCCTGAGCTCATCATTATTCTCGTCGTTGTCCTGATTATCTTCGGGCCCAAGAACCTGCCGAAGCTCGGCAAGTCCCTCGGCTCTACCGTCAAGAATATCCGCGAGGGTATGGAGGGCGACGATAAGGCCGAGACCAAGCAGGCCGAGGAGGTCGTGGTCGAGCAGTCCGAGGAGGACAAGGAGATCGCAGAGCTCGAGGCCAAGCTCGCTGCCGCCAAGAAGAAGCAGGCAGAGGACAGCGACGCGGACGCAGAGTAGTCCCATCCCTTTGGGGTGAGCACCTGACCGGCTTGCCCGCAGGCTAGCCGGTCTTTTTCGTTTTGTTGACAGTTGATCGTTACATCATAGTTGGGGAGATATCCGTATGGACGCAAGCCAGATCGTACTGACCGCTGAGGGCCGCCAGAAGCTCGTCGAGGAGCTCGCTTGGCGTGAGGGCGATTACGCCAAGGAGATCGTCGAGGACATCAAGGAAGCCCGCGCGTTCGGCGACCTTTCGGAGAACTCCGAGTACGATGCCGCCAAGGACAAGCAGGCCCAGAATGCTGCTCGCATTGCCGAGATTCAGGCCATCCTCGCCAACGCTCAGGTTGCTGCCACCACGGGCGATCTGACCGTCTCCATCGGTTCCACCGTTTCTCTGATCGATCCCAACGGTGAGGTCATGGAAGTCACGCTCGTCGGTACCACCGAGACCAACTCGCTCGAGCACAAGATCTCTAACGAGTCTCCGGTCGGTCACGCCATCATCGGTCACGGCGAGGGCGACTCCGTTGAGGTCGTTACGCCTTCTGGCAAGACCCGCGTCTACACCATCGCCAAGATCGCACGCTAGACCACGGTCCCGCGTAAAGGTATGTTTTCGCTCCCTGGGACCGAATCCTGGGGAGCGTTTTAGTTTGAGGAGCTAACTTATGGCAGAGAACCAGAACGTCGCCGATCAGGCCTCGACGCTCAACGACGAGCGCGCCACGCGTCTGGCAAAGCGCGCCGCCCTGTTCGAGGCGGGCCAGAACCCCTATCCCGAGCACTCCGAGATCGAGGACTATGTCGTCGACATTGAGGCCAAATATGCCGATCTTGCCGATGGCGAGGATACTGAGGACGTCGTGAAGATCGGCGGCCGCGTGGTCGCCAAGCGTGGCCAGGGCAAGATCATGTTTATCGTCGTGCGCGACGCTACCGCCGAGATTCAGCTATTCTGCCGCATCAACGACATGGACGAGGCAGCTTGGAATACGCTCAAGGCTCTCGACCTTGGTGACATCCTGGGCGTGACCGGCGTGGTCGTGCGCACCAAGCGCGGCCAGCTCTCCGTCGCCCCCAAGAGCGCGACCCTGCTCTCCAAGGCCGTTCGTCCGTTGCCCGAGAAGTTCCACGGTCTTTCCGATAAGGAGACCCGTTATCGTCAACGCTATGTCGACCTGATTGCCAACGACGATGTTCGCGAGACCTTCCGCAAGCGCTCGCAGATTCTCTCCACCTTCCGCCGCTTCATGGAATCTGACGGCTACATGGAGGTCGAGACCCCCATCCTGCAGACCATTCAGGGCGGCGCTACGGCCAAGCCGTTCATTACGCACTTCAACGCGCTCGATCAGGAGTGCTACCTGCGCATTGCTACCGAGCTGCACCTCAAGCGCTGCATCGTCGGTGGCTTTGAGCGCGTCTTCGAGATCGGCCGCATCTTCCGCAACGAGGGTATGGACCTCACCCACAACCCCGAGTTCACCACGATGGAGGCCTATCGTGCCTTCTCCGACCTCGAGGGCATGAAGGCACTCGCCCAGGGCGTCATCAAGGCTGCCAACAAGGCTATCGGCAATCCCGAGGTCATCGAGTATCAGGGCCAGACCATCGATCTGTCCGGTGAGTGGGCAAGCCGTCCCATGACCGACATCGTCTCGGACGTGCTCGGCAAGCAGGTCACCATCGACACGCCGGTCGAGGAGCTTGCCGCCGCCGCACGCGAGAAGGGCCTGGAGATTAAGCCCGAGTGGACTGCTGGCAAGATCATCGCCGAGATTTACGATGGGCTGGGCGAGGACACCATCGTCAACCCGACCTTCGTATGCGATTACCCCATCGAGGTCAGCCCGCTTGCCAAGCGTTTTGAGGACGATCCGCGCCTGACGCACCGCTTTGAGCTGGTCATCGCCGGCCACGAGTACGCCAACGCATTCTCCGAGCTCAATGACCCGGTCGACCAGGCCGAGCGCTTTGCTGCCCAGATGGCCGAGAAGGCCGGCGGCGACGACGAGGCTATGGAGTACGACGAGGACTACGTGCGCGCCCTCGAGTACGGTATGCCTCCCGCGGGCGGCATCGGCATCGGCATCGACCGCGTGGTCATGCTGCTCACCAACCAGGCTTCCATTCGCGACGTCCTGCTGTTCCCGCACATGAAGCCCGAGAAGGGTTTCCAGTCCGGTGCCGCCGCTGCCAAGGCTGCCGAGGCCGGCAACGCCACAAGCCCGTTCGTCAAGCCGCTCAAGCCCACGCTCGATTACTCCAAGATCGCCGTTGAGCCGCTGTTCGAGGAGTTCGTCGACTTTGATACCTTCTCCAAGAGCGATTTCCGCGCTGTGAAGGTCAAGGCATGCGAGGCCGTCAAGAAGTCCAAGAAGCTGCTGAACTTTACGCTCGACGACGGCACCGGCACCGACCGCACCATCCTCTCCGGCATCCATGGCTACTATGAGCCCGAGGACCTGGTCGGCAAGACCTTGCTCGCCATCACCAATCTGCCCCCGCGCAAGATGATGGGTATTCCCAGCTGCGGTATGCTGATCAGCGCCATCCACGAGGAGGAGGGCGAGGAGCGCCTCAACCTGATCCAGCTCGACGCTTCCATCCCCGCCGGCGCAAAGATGTACTAATTGGTTCCGCCGTTCTACCGAACGGCGGACCAGCCGACGCTGCGCGACGTCCAGGGCGACAATTTGTCATTCAAAAGGCAAGGCATGACCAGAAGGTCTATGCCTTGCCTTTTTCATGCCAACTTGTTCGCCCTGGACGTCGCTCGCTGTCCGTCCTCTACCTGCGGCGTTGCCATGGTTGGCACTTAGGGACGTTCCTCTTGTGCCGGCACTTGGGGACAGTCCTTGTAAGGCACCTTGCTCACTCTGGCGGGCTTTCGCTGTCGTTGCCAAGGCATCGGCGTTGCCTTGGCCGTCAATAGTCATTGGGGGCATTCTTAAACGACTACTCAACGGCTATTGCGCACATGGCTCGCATGACAGTCGTCTCTTTTATGTTTCCTTTAGCCGTTGCTGCTTAGGATGGGGGTTAGTCGGTAGGAAGGGAGTGTCTATATGGACGACGCGAGCGAGCGTGCAATCGAAGAGGACATGCTCGATCAGTTCAATTACTTTGATGATGAGGACGAGGAGCTGATCGACCGTCGCGAGCCAGCGCCGCTTGATTCCTTTGATCTGGTCGATGAAGAGGCTGATGAGGTTGAGGACGAATCGGCGGAGCCCCCACAGCCTTTGCGTCCCGACCCGCTGCTTTCGAGAATCCCCCTGCACCACGGCGTCCGTGCCGGCGCACTCCATATGAAAACTGACTGGCACCAGATCGTGACGGCAGGCGATGAACTTGCCGTCGATGCGCCGCTCACCGATAAGTCATCCATTATCTGCCGCACCGGCATGCTCATGCTGGCAAGCGGAACAGGTGCCTGGCGCGTGCGCGATACCATGAATCGTGTTGCTGCCGTACTCGGCGTCACGATTCACGTCGACCTGAGTCTTCTGTCGTTTGAGTGCACCTGCATCGAAGATGGCCACTGCTTTAACGAGGTCGTCAGCCTACCCACAACGGGGGTCAATACTCATCGCATTTGGATGATGGAGAGCTTCCTAAAGGAAATCGAGATTTACGGACGCCGGTTTACCGTGCACGAGTACCACGAGATGCTCAAGACCGTTGAGAGCTCAAAGCCCGATTACGCTCCCTGGCAACAGGGCCTTGCGGCAGCCAGTGCTTGTGGTGCCTTCGTCTTTTTGCTCGGCGGCGGCCCTATCGAGATGGCCTGCGCATTCGTAGGCGCTGGTGTCGGCAACTTTGCTCGCTCCCATATTCTCAAGCAGGGCCTTGGCCAGTTTAGCGCGCTGACGATCGGCGTTGCGCTCGCTTGCGTTTCGTATCTGCTGGCATTGCTCGGCCTTGGCCAGGTCGTACCGGGGGCAATGTCGCACCAAGAAGGCTATATCGGCGCCATGCTCTTTGTGATTCCCGGTTTTCCCCTCATTACGGCAGGCCTCGACATCGCTAAGCTCGACATGCGAAGCGGCATCGAGCGTCTTTCGTATGCTGTGTCAATTATCGTGATGGCGACCCTCGTAGGTTGGATGGTTGCCGAGTGTGTGGGACTGGCGCCGGATGACTTTGCCCCGCTTGGTCTCTCACCGTTGGCTCTTACGCTCTTGCGCATGCTGATGAGCTTTATCGGCGTATTTGGCTTCTCGGTTATGTTCAACAGTCCGGTAAAGATGGCGGCGGCGGCAGGGCTCATCGGCGCCGTGTCTAATACCTTGCGCCTTACGCTCGTCGATGCGCCGACGCTGCTTCCCTTCTTGGGCCTGAGCGCGGGCATGCCTCCCGAGGCAGCAGCGTTTATCGGCGCGCTGGTATCGGGACTGCTCGCGAGCTTAGCCGAAATCAAGCTCACCTACCCACGCATCGCCCTCACGGTGCCATCGATTGTCATTATGGTGCCGGGCTTGTATCTGTATCGCTCGATGTATTACATGTGCACCTTCGACACGGTCAATATGCTCGGCTGGTTTGTGCGTGCAGTGCTCATCGTGGCGTTTTTGCCCGTTGGTCTGGGTGTGGCGCGTACGCTCACCGACCCTCGCTGGCGCCACACCAGCTAATTGGTGCAAGGGGAACAGGTTGCTTTGCCCAAATGAGATGCGGTGAAATAGGGACTGAATTGCTGTTTAAAGGGTCAAAACAGTCCGTATTCCACCGCAACTTATGGGGTCGGGGATTATTGGTGCCCTGCATCTTCATAAACTCAACGCTTACGAAGCGCGTGCCGTTCGTGTTAGGGTAGTTCCACCACATAAGTAGTCGCAGACGCACGTATCACGGGCGGGCGAGATGAAGTCCCAACAGCTCCATCTCGCCCGCTCGTTTTTGTTGCGTGGTGCCGCGGCGTAACACAGAAAGGACCATGCCCTTTATGCCTATCAACAAACGAGAGAGCCTGCTGTTCACCTTTATCATGTGCTTTTGCATGGTGCTCTGGATGAGCATCTACAACGTTGCCCTGCAGCATGGGGCCATCAACGGCGAGGTTGTTGCCGCCGCGTGGCTCGGCTTCCCCGTTGCCTACGTTTTTGCTATGTGCTGCGACTGGTTTGTTGCCAGCCCCCTTGCCAAGGGTTTCGCTTTTAAATTCCTGGTCACGCCGGGTAAGAGCTCACCGCTTGCCATGACGCTTGCCGTCAGCTCCTGCATGGTCGTTCCCATGGTCATCATCATGTCGCTCTACGGCGCGTGCGAAGGCCTGTTCCATTTGCCCGGCGGCCCGCTTGCCAATTTGCAGGCCCTGCCGATGATGTGGCTCGTCAACATTCCGCGCAACTTTATCATGGCCCTGCCCTGGAACCTGCTGGTGGCTGGTCCGGTTGCTCGCTTTGTCTTCCGTCGCGCCTTCCCCATGGGTACGGTCTTTGCCGAGCCACACATGGAGCTCGTGCACATGCCGGGTGCTCCCGCTGCCGATGCCTTCAATGACGTTGCCGAGAGCATGGAAGCCGAGCCTGCCTGCTAGGCAACAGCCTCTAACCTAGAGCGTCCGCCGCACCCGGCGATTCCTTTTTTGTAGACGTTGTCGTATAGCTGCATGCGGAAAAGGCTCCAACGGTTAACATATACTCCATATGGGTAAAGAGACCAAAGCGCCGCCACGGGTGGCGCTTTGCGTTTGAAAAACTAGCTCGTCTAAGAGGAACTAGCATGTTAGACCGTTTTACCGATCGCGCGCGCAAGGTCATGTCCATGGCCAAGCAAGAGGCGCTCGATCTTCATTCAAATAAGGTGGGTACCGAGCATCTGCTGCTCGCGCTCGCCAAGGAGGACGAGGGCATTGCCGCCGAGGCGCTGCGCTCGCTCGATATCGCCTACGACGACATCATGGACACACTCAAAGAGGTCCAGACTACCGTTCCCGAGCCCAGCGAGGAGACCGAGGCCGCTAAGCTCGCCTTTACGCCGCTCGTCATCAGCGTGATGGAGCGCTCTTTCCGCGTGGCACGCGAGAACAACCAGACCTATGTGTCGACCGAGCACCTGCTCATCGGTATCGTCGAAGAGGGCAACGGCATGGCCATGGACATCCTCATGCGCCTGGGTGTGTCGTCCGCTTCCATAAAAAAAGCCATCGAGAAGCTTACCGCCAAGGATCAGGACAAGAAGCGTCCGCTCGCCGGCGCCGGTGCCGGGCGTCCCGGTGCGGGCCTGCCGTTCTTTAGCGGTTCGGACGCCTCGCAGCAAAAGGGGGGCGGCACCGATACACTCAAGCAGTTCGCCACCAACCTTACGCAGAAAGCACGCGATGGCGAGCTCGACCCCGTGATCGGTCGCGAAAAGGAAGTCCAGCGCATGATGGAGATCCTTTCGCGCCGCACCAAGAACAACCCGCTTATCTTGGGTGACCCCGGTGTGGGCAAGACGGCCATCGTCGAGGGCCTGGCGCAGCAGATCGCTGCCGGCAACGTGCCTGAGAACCTTATGAACCAGAACATCTGGACGCTCGACCTGCCGGGTCTTGTCGCGGGCGCCAAGTATCGCGGCGAGTTTGAGGAGCGCCTCAAGAACGTGATACAGGAGGCAACCGAGGCCGACGACGTCATCCTGTTTATCGACGAGATGCACACCATCATCGGTGCCGGTTCTGCCGAGGGTTCCATCGATGCAAGCTCCATGCTCAAGCCCGTGCTCGCGCGCGGCGCCTTCCAGATCATCGGTGCCACGACGGCAGAGGAGTTCCGCAAGTACCTCACCAAGGATCCGGCCTTTGAGCGTCGCTTCCAGACCATCGATGTCGAGGAGCCGAGCGTCGAGGACACGGTCAAGATCCTGACCGCGCTCAAGCCGCGCTACGAGGAGCACCACCATGTGCGTTACACACAGGGTGCTATCGAGGCCGCCGCGAACCTCTCCAACCGCTACATTCAGGACCGCTTCCTGCCCGATAAGGCCATCGACCTCATCGACGAGGCCGGTGCCCGCGCCCGCATCGCCGCCAATCGCGCGCCCGAGCCGGTTCGCGAGGCCGAGCATCGCGTCGAGGAGCTCAAGGCTGCCGCACAGGAGGCCACCGAGAGCGACGACATGAACAAGGCTGCCGAGATCACTGAGCAGCAGAAGGCTGCCGAGATTGAGCTTGCCGAGGCCAAGGCTGCCTGGACGGCCGAGCTCGACGCGAGCCCGCTCACTATTGACGTGAGCCAGATTGCCGACATCGTGTCCGTGACCTCGGGCGTGCCGGTGTCTTCGCTCACCGAGAGCGAGAGCCGTCGCCTGCTGCAGGCCGAAAGCGTGCTCAAGACCCGCATTATCGGCCAGGACGAGGCCGTCGAGGCCGTTGCCAAGGCCGTGCGCCGCAGTCGCTCGCCGCTCAAGGACCCGCGTCGCCCCGGCGGCAGCTTTATCTTCCTGGGCCCCACCGGCACGGGCAAGACCGAGCTCGCCAAGACGCTCGCCGAGTACCTCTTTGGCAGCAAGGACGCGCTCATCAGCTTCGACATGTCGGAGTTCGGCAGCGAGTTCGAGGTCTCCAAGCTTATCGGTAGCCCCCCGGGCTACGTTGGCCATGACGAGGGCGGTCAGCTCACCAAGGCCGTTCGTCGTCACCCGTACTCGGTCGTGCTGTTCGACGAGATCGAGAAGGCGCACCCCGATATCTTCAACATTCTGCTGCAGGTGCTGGAGGAGGGCCGCCTGACCGATAGCCAGGGCAAGACGGTCGACTTCCGTAATACCGTGATCATCATGACGTCCAACGTGGGCGCCCGCGAGATTGCGCAGGATGCGAGCGTTGGCTTCGGCACCACCGGCGAGCAGGGCCTTACCTCGAGCGAGATCCGCGGCCGTGCGATGGGCGAGCTCAAACGCCTGTTCCGCCCCGAGCTGCTCAACCGTATCGATGACATCGTGGTGTTCCAGAAGCTTTCGGGTGAGAACCTGACCAAGATCGCTCACCTGCTGGTGGACGACCTGCGCCAGCGCCTGATTGCCAACGGCATGAACATCAAGCTCACCGATGCGGCCTACGACAAGATCGTGGCCGAGGGCACTGATCTCACCAATGGCGCGCGTCCGCTGCGCCGTGCCATCCAAAAGCTCATCGAGGACCCGCTGTCCGAGGAGCTTTTGGCTGGCGAGTGGGGCGAGGGCGATACCGTCCTGTGCGACGTGGCCGATGGCAAGTTTGTCTTTAGCCACGGCACGGGCGAGATCCCGGCACCGCGTCCGGCGGGCACGCTCGGTGGCGATACCGCCCCGGCGGCACCGCACACCGGCAACGCCGCGCCCGTGAGCGGCGGCGTGAGCTCGGGTCCCGGCGGCATGATGCAAGCTGGTTCCGGCGCGCTGTAGGGATTAACATAGCTTTGCGAAGGGGCACTCCTGTCGGGGCGCCCCTTATTTATGAGTAAATGGTGCTATACTCGAAATATAAATATGTATAGCAGAAGGAGCTAGCATGCCTATATCGGTACTCGACTCACGGCCGGTCCAGATGAATGTGCGCATGGATCGCCAACTCAAAGAGGCTGGGGACGCCGTGCTGGCGCATATCGGCATGACGCCGTCTCAAGCGGTGCGGACACTTTGGGAATATCTGGTCGTCAACGGATGCATGCCCTCGAGATCGGGGGTCGCGGTACCGAGCTCTAACGTGCCAGCGACTGCGTCGGTGGAATCAAGGGTTACGCAGGGCAGCCACATCGTGCGCGATGCGTGCCTCAAATACGGCATCCCTGTTCCCGACCTCTCGGGTGACTACGATGACCTCTATGAGGAAGCAATGGCGGAGCGCTATCCCGAGTGGGTGGAGCTATGAGTGCAGACGGCATTCTCAAGTTGCTCATCGACACCAACGTATGGATGGATTACTTTTCTGTAAGGTCGGACCGGACAGCGGATGTCGCCCGTCTATTCGAGATTGCCGATGTCTCGGAGCAGATTGCCCTGTTTGCCTCGTCTCTTTCGGTCAAAGATGTCTCGTATCTTGTCTCGGCGGCGATTAAGAGGGAGTGCCGAAGGAAGAATGGTTCGCTGAGCGATAACGCCATTGCGGCGGCGGACGAAACGGCCTGGGCATGCGTTCGGCAGATGCGCGAGCTCGCCCTCATTGCGCCGGTCGGTGCAGACGAGGTCTTCGACTCCTTTGTGTTCAAGTATCATCACAATGACTTCGAGGATGACCTGATGCTGGGCGTTGCCAATCGCATCGACGTCGATTACGTCGTGACGGAGGACAAAAACCTCATTAAACATACCAATGGCGTATGCATAAATGTTGATCAAGCGTTGAGGTTGGTTGAAGGGTCCAACGTCCCTTCGGCACGGCCCGTCTAACATGCTTTATCTTAATAAAGTGGCGTTTCCCCGCCGTTAGCCGATGATGCGAGGGCGCTCGGCGTTTTCGACTGGTTTATGCACGCAAAGTCTGGGAATATACAAGTCGCATGTCTTACTGTCTAACCAGTTGCGCCAAGGAGGCACCATGGACTACAAGATCACCGGCTACGAGCCCGCCCAGCTGTTCCATTTCTTTGAGGAGGTCAGCGCGATCCCCCGTGGGTCTGGCAACGAGAAGGGCATCAGCGATTTCCTGGTTGCGTTTGCTAAGGAGCGCGGCCTCGATGTGTACCAGGACGAGGTCTACAATGTCATCATTCGCAAGCCCGCTTCTGCCGGCGCCGAGAATGCCCCGACCGTGATGCTGCAGGGCCACATCGATATGGTGTGCGACAAATTGGGCTCCGTTGAGCACGACTTTACGACCGACGGTATCGACCTGGTCGTCAAGGACGGCGTCCTCACCGCTAACGGCACCACCCTGGGCGCCGACAACGGTATCGCCGTCGCGCTTATGCTTACCGTGCTCAACGACGATTCGATTGCCCATCCGGCCCTCGAGTGCGTATTCACCACCGACGAGGAGACTGGCCTGGTCGGCGCCGAGACGCTCGACAAGTCCCAGATTAGCGCCCGCACCATGATCAACCTTGACTCCGAGGAAGAGGGCGTTGCCACCGTCAGCTGCGCCGGCGGCGTCGTCGTTACCTACACCTGCCCGATCGCGCGCGAGCACAAGACCGGTAGCACCCTCACGCTCGATATCTCCGGCCTGCTGGGCGGTCACTCCGGCTCCGACATCAACCTGGAGCGCGGCAACGGCAACCTCATCATGGCCCGTATCATCGACCGCCTGATGGTTGCCGGCGAGCCCGCCATCGTCAGCTTCAACGGCGGCACCAAGGACAACGCCATCAACCGTGAGTGCAAGGCTGTTCTGGTCTACGCCGACCACGCTGCCGCCGAGGCCGCGGCCCAGATCGCAAAGGGCATCATCGCCGACGTCGCTGCCGAGCTCGAGGTCTTCGACCCCGGCTTTACCTGCACCGTCGAGATTGCCGACGACGCCGAGGTCGAGGCCATGGACCAGAAGTCCGCGCTTGCCCTCATCCGCGCCCTGCGTCTTGCCCCTAACGGCGTGATTCGCCGCAACGTCGCCACCGACGGCTCCGTCGAGGTTTCCTCCAACATCGGTGTGGTTGCCACTTCTGACGACGAGGTCAAGATCATGCTGTCCCCGCGCTCCTCGATCACCTCGCTGCAGAACGAGTTCAAGGACCGCCTGCAGATGCTGGCCGATGTCCTGGGCTTCGACGCCAAGTTCGAGTTCGAGTATCCCGGCTGGAGCTATGCCGAGCATTCGCCGGTCCGCGACGTCTTTGTCGAGAGCTATCGCGAGCTCTTTGGCTCCGAGCTGCGCATCGAGTCCATTCACGCCGGCCTTGAGTGCGGCCTGTTTGCCGAGGCCCTGCACGGCCTGGACGCCATCGCCGTGGGCCCGACGCTCTCCGATGTCCACACCCCGGACGAGAGCATGGAGCTCGCTTCTGCCGAGCGCTTCTACGAGTTGCTCATCGACGTCCTCAAGCGCCTCGCTGCGTAAAGATTGCGCTAGCAGCAGTCCGAGCCACGTGCTAGCGGATTGCAAATGACATTACGAGAGGGGACACCCGGTCTTTTGCGACGGGTGCCCCCTCTCTTCTTTTAAGAAATGGGAAGTTGATTGGCGTCTAGCCCATATCCGCCCTGATGAGGTCGAGGGTTCGCTGACAGTTTTCGCGGACGGGGCCGAGCATATGCTCGCGCAGGTCCGCCATACCGGGCAGGTCGGCGTATTCGTCCATGACCTCTTCCATGCAAATGGGTACCTTGTAGGCGAGGTCCATCATGGTCGCAAAGCAAAACTTCTCGGATAGCCCGGCATCGGCGAGCGCCGTCTCCAGCGCGGGGTCGCCCATACCGTGGTATCGGCGGATAGCGCTTGGACCGATGCGCCCCACACGATTTTCGCCGCCAATGCTCATGGCAAGGCGCGCCCGGCGGCGCATGCGCTCGTACGCCAAACCCGATGCGACATCGTACATTCGAGCCATCATGGCTGCGCCGTCGTTTCCAAGGAGCAGGGAATAGTTTTTCGCATGCGCATCCGGTGCGCCGATAATGGCGTTGAAGAACAGTATTTGCGTAAACAGATACAGGTTAAGTTGATGGTGGCTCGTATTTACGAGGAGCTCTTGAATGTCGCGGGTGGTCGGGCCGCCGTCTGCCGTGTACTTTTGGGCGGGCATCACCCCAAGTGCCTGACAGAGGTCTTCTTGATGTAGGCGCCTGATCGTTCCGTCTTCGACTTTCATGCGGTCATAGCGCTCAACAATGAGGGCAGGTTCGTCCTCAAACATACGATATTCGACGTTTGCCGTTGCGATACCGGCGCGCTGGGCGCTTTTCATGCAGACAAACTCATTGAGAGCCTCGAGTTTAAATCCGATAACGCCATTTTTGAAAATATGCGTCGTGGGCGAGGAGCCCACACATTCGCACCAGCGACCGTCTATGAGCGCGAGAGCGAACTTGCCCTGATTGCCTCCGAGTGACCAACTTTCATCTAGGCCCATCCACGATGCATCGCGGTCATCTCTGATCGACTTGAGACGGAGAGCAATTTCGTGGTCGTCTATAGGGCGGTATTCGCCAGCGCGATGCAGGACGGCGTCGGCATCTTCTTCGGCACAAAACTGCACTCCGCCCGGACAGTCGAGTCCGATATGGCTGAGCAACGCAACGGGATTGTTGGGCCTAACGTCGAATTCGGTGGCAATCGCTTTTCGTTGGTCCTCGCTGTCGGGTAGAAGGCCAAACAGGTACGGATTCATGAACTGTTGTCCGTATGTGCGATTCGATACGGGTATGTTGGTCGATAGGGCTGGCCCGTCATAGTCATGATCGTAGGTAAAGCTGATAAGACCGTTCTCATCTTGCGTGAGCGTTCCCGCAGGTACGCCGCAAATAAAGGTCCGAAGTGATGTTCTGGCCATTGGCTATTTCCCTTCGGGCTTGGTTTGGTTAGATGCGTTTGCGGCAATCGAGACTCCGAGATTGGACATGGCGAAATCGGCGAAGACCTCGTCGTAGAGTGCGGATGTAAAGGGGGCATCTGCAAGAGCCGGAATGGCGGTACTACGACGGTTGCGATGATGAGGACGTTGAGTGTGATGGCGCCTGGGGATGCTGCGAGGCAGCGGATTGGCATGCGGGGCGTCGACTGGTCGCTCGTTTTTTGCTTCGCCGATATCCCCTTGAGCGGCGAGTGCCAGTCCAAGAGCATTGAAAATCGTCAGCAACTTGTCGAGTCGAATGCCGGTGGCATCTCCTAGCTCGAGCGATGCGAGCAGACGCTCCGAAACACCGGCTTTTTTAGCGAGGGTCGCACGGGTGATTCCCTGTGACTCGCGTGCCTGGCGCACGTAGATGCCAGCTTGGCGCGGCGTGGTGATGGGAAAGGTATCCACGGCAATCTCCTAACGTGCAGACTTTTGCATATCAGTATGACATGCAAAAATCTGCACGAAAAGGGCTTATGCAAAACTCTGCATGAGGCCTTGTGCTGGCGTTGAGTTTTGAGTGATTGTGCTTGGTGTTACAGCGCCAAAATCCCCAGATGCTCAAGCAAGATCTTAAGCCCGATGAGGATGAGCACGACGCCACCCACGATGGTGGCGGGTTTTTCGTAGCGCGCGCCAAAGGTGTGGCCGATCGCTACGCCGGCGACGGAGAAGATAAACGTTGTGACGCCGATAAGCGATACAGCGGGAACGATATCGACCGAGAGCGCCGCAAACGAGATGCCAACGGCCAGGGCGTCAATCGAGGTGGCAATGGCGAGAACCAGGTATTCTACCAGGTCAATCTTCTCGGCATTCTTGTTGTCGCCCTCGCCCTCGCCCTCGTCTTCGGTAAAGGCCTCCCACAGCATTTTGCCGCCGATGAAGGCCAAAAGGACAAAGGCGATCCAATGGTCGATGGGGCCGATGATGCCCATGAATTGACTGCCGAGCGCCCATCCGATTACGGGCATGCCGGCCTGGAAGCCGCCAAAGAAGAGGCCGAGCACCACGGCGACTTTAAGGTTGATTTTTTTCATGCCGAGACCCTTGCAGATGGAAACGGCAAAGGCGTCCATCGAAAGGCCAACGGCGAGCAACACGAGCTCTGCGAATCCCATAGTCTGGCTCCCTCTCTGCGGGCGAGCCCGATTACGCGACTACTCCCTCATTTATATGAGACCCGATGCTACCACACGAGCAGTCAAAAGAACCCCGTCTCAAATGAGCTACCTAAGCGGTGTTCGCTCATTCTGTAAGCATCGGATTTCGTGGCTGCTGCGGGGACAAACCGTGAGAAACTATTTAGCGTTTATGGAGCGTATACGATGGGAGCGATGCCTTGGATAAGAACGAGCTGCAAAAGCGTATGGAACAGGCTATTCGCCTGACTGCCCCCGGCCAGCCGATCCGCACCGCCCTCGACATGATCATTGCCGGTCACCTGGGCGCCCTTATCTGCGTCGGCGACACCGAAAACGTGCTCGCTGCCGGTAACGACGGCTTCCCGCTCAACATTTCGTTTACCTCGAACCGTCTGTTCGAGCTTTCCAAGATGGACGGCGCCATCGTTATCGACGGCGACCTCACCCAGATTCTGCGTGCCAACTTCCATCTCAATCCCGATCCCTCGCTTGCCACGAGCGAGACGGGCATGCGTCACCGCACCGCCGCTCGCATGTCGGTGCTCACGGATGCCATCGTGATCTCGGTCTCGGCCCGTCGTGCCGTCGTCAACGTGTACGTTCACGGCAAGAGCTACGAGATCCAGCCCGTCACCACCATCATGAGCTCGGTCAACCAGCTCGTCGCCACGCTCCAGACCACCCGTCAGTCGCTCGATCGCTCCCTGCTGCGCCTGACGGCCCTCGAGCTCGACGACTACGTCACGCTCGCCGACATCACCGGCATTTTCTCGAGCTTCGAGATCATGCAGCAGGCAAAGACCGAGCTTAAGGATTGCATCGTCAAGCTGGGTAATCAGGGCAAGCTCGTGCAGATGCAGCTCGAACAGCTCGCCGGCTCCAGCATGGATACCGAATACGACCTGATGATCCGCGACTACGCGAGTGACTCCTCCGAGGCCAATGCCGAGAAGATCCGCGCCGAGCTTAGCCGTATGACGCCTAAGGACCTGTCCGACCCGCAGCACGTGGCGGCGGTTTTGGGCTACGACGACCTGGACGAGGACTCTGTCATGACGCCGCTGGGCCTGCGCACGCTTTCGCGCGTGTCCGTCGTGCGCGACGGCGTGGCCGAGAAGATTGTCGACGAGTACGGCTCGCTGCAGGAACTCATGGACGACATCAGCGAGGACCCGGAGCGCTTGGGCGACTTTGGCGTTAACAACCCTGCCATTCTTGCGGACTCCCTGTACCGCATGAAGGGTACCAAACAGGGGAACGCATAATGGCGCCCGTATGCGCCGTGGTCGTTGCCGGTGGCAGCGGCCAGCGCTTTGGTAACCCCGGTGGCAAGCAGCTCGTCAATGTAGCGGGTCGTCCGCTTATGAGCTGGTCCATCCGCGCATTTGACCGTAGCGATAAGGTCGGCCACATCGTCGTGGTTTGCCCTGCCGAGCGCCGTGCCGAGATGCGTCGCCTGGCCATCGACCCGTTTGACTATGGCACGCCCATCAGTTTTGCTGATGCCGGCGAGACCCGCCAGGATTCCACCCGTGCCGGCGTGCATGCGGTTCCGGCGGGTTTCGAATATGTCGCCATTCACGACGGCGCTCGTCCGCTCATTACTACCGAGGCCATCGATCACGCTATCGATGTGCTCGTGAGCGACCGCGCCCTCGACGGTGTCGTGTGCGGCCAGCCCGCAATCGACACGCTCAAAATCGTCGATGGCGATAATATCGTCGAGACGCCGCCGCGCGAACTCTATTGGGCTGCACAGACGCCGCAGATCTTTAGCGTCGACGCCATGAAGCGCGCCCATGCCGCAGCGATTGCCGAGGGCTTTATCGGCACGGACGATTCGTCGCTGGTCGAGCGCATGGGAGGACGCGTTCGCTGCGTCCAGAGCCCACGCGACAACCTTAAGGTGACGGTGCCCGAGGACCTGCGTCCCGTAACCGCGATTCTACTCGGTCGCATGGCCGAGGGAGAGGACCTTCCCCATGTTCAGTAACCTGCGCATTGGCCACGGCTACGACGTCCACCGTTTGGTGGAGGGGCGTCGATGTATCATCGGCGGGGTTGACATTCCCTACGAGCGCGGTTTGCTGGGTCACTCGGATGCCGATGTGCTCGCACACGCGCTGGCCGACGCCATTCTGGGCGCCTGCCGCGGGGGAGACATCGGCAAACTGTTCCCCGACACCGATCCTGCCTACGAAGGTGCCGACTCGATGGTGCTGCTTGCCCGCGTAATGGACTATGCGCGCGAGCTGGGCTTTGAGTTTGTCGATGCCGACTGCACCATTGCCTGCCAGCAGCCCAAGATCACCCCGCACCGCGATGCCATGCGCGCCAACCTCGCCCATGCCCTGGGCGTTGACGTCGAAAACGTGGGCGTCGCCGCCACTACGACCGAAAAGCTCGGCTGGGAAGGCCAAGGCGAGGGAATTGGCGCCTGGGCCGTCTGCCTGCTACAAAAAACCGTTAAGGAGTAACGAATGCGTATCTACAACAGCGCTACCCATAAAAAGGAAGAGTTCCAGCCTATCGAGTCCGGCAAGGTCCGCATGTACGTGTGCGGCCCCACGGTCTACGACAACATCCACATCGGCAACGCCCGCACGTTCATCAGCTTTGACGTGATCCGCCGTTGGCTCATCGCGAGCGGCTACGAGGTCACGTTCGCCCAGAACCTCACCGATGTCGATGACAAGATCATCAAGCGCGCCAACGAGCAAGGCCGTACGGCTGCCGAGGTCGCGACAGAGTTCTCCGACAAGTTCATCGGCGTCATGCGCGCCGCCAACGTGCTCGATCCCGATGTGCGTCCCCGCGCCACCAAAGAGATCGGTCCCATGATCGCCATGATCAAGACGCTTATCGAGCAGGGCCACGCTTACGCAGCCGATAACGGCGATGTGTACTTTGCCGTGCGCAGCGATCCCAACTATGGTCAGGTCTCGGGCCGCAACATCGACGACCTTATGGTGGGCGCACGCATAGAGGAGAACGAGGACAAGAACGACCCGCTCGACTTTGCCCTGTGGAAGGCCGCCAAGCCCGGCGAACCCAGCTGGCCGAGCCCCTGGGGCGAGGGCCGTCCCGGTTGGCACACCGAGTGCGCCGCCATGGTGCATCGCTACCTGGGCACTCCGATCGACATCCACGGCGGCGGCTCCGACCTTGCCTTCCCGCATCACGAGAACGAGTGCGCCCAGGCCACCTGCGCCTGGCACCAGGGCTTCTCCAACACCTGGATGCACACGGGCATGCTGCTGGTAGACGGCGAGAAGATGTCCAAGTCGCTCGGTAACTTCTTTACGCTGGCCGAGGTGCTCGAGCAGCATTCCGCCGCGGCCCTGCGCCTGCTGATGCTGCAGACGAGCTATCGCTCGCCGCTCGACTTTTCTTGGGAGCGCCTGGAGGGTGCCGAGAACTCGCTCACGCGTATCGCCGGTACGGTCGAGAACCTGCGCTGGGCTGCAAGCCACGCGACGGCCGACGCCGATGAGGCTGCCGCCGAGGCGTTTGCCGCCAAGGCCGCCGAGACCCGTGCCGCCTTTAAGGAGTGCATGGACGACGACTTTAACACCGCCGGTGCCATGGGTGCCGTCTTTGGCTTTGTCACCGAGTGCAATCAGTATCTGGAGCAGGCGGGCGATGCTGCCGACAAGGCCGTCGCGCTTGCTGCCGCCGATACGCTGGTCGAGCTGCTCGATACGTTTGGCGTTGAACTTCCCGAGCCCAAGGCCGAGCTGCCGCTGGGTCTGCTGGGCGTTGCCGCCGGTTTGGTTGCCTACACTGGTGACGACGTGGACGAGGCCGCTGCCAAGATTCTCGAGGCCCGCGCCGAGGCCCGCGCCGCCAAGAACTGGGATCTGGCCGATGCCATCCGCGACCAGCTCAAGGACCTCGGGCTGACGATCGAGGATACCGCCGCCGGCACCCGTATCAAATCTCTCTAATCCCCGCGGGTTTCCCAAGCGCCCGACCTTGCCGTTCAAACCGTCGCTCGCGTACTCAAGTACGCGTCGCTCCTCTTTCACGGTAATCTTGGGCACTTGGAAAACCCGTACCGACCGCCCGAGCCACGGCACCTTGCCTTTCAATCGTCGGGCATGACCTCAAGGTCTATGCCCTCCTCTTTCAAGGCAATCTGACGCACCTCGGGCGGTCGGTCTATTTGTTTCGTTTGATAGTTGTATTTAGGAGGTCGCTTTATGGCCGACAATCGCAAGCGCGCGTCTCGTGGCGGCAAGCAGGCTGCTTCTGGCTCGCGTCCGATTCGCCGTAATGACCGCGCTGCCGCTCCCAAGGGTCAGCGCGATCGTACCCAGGCCGCACGTCCGCAGCGCGATCGCAACCGCGACGCTGTCCAGGCTCCCAAGGGCGAGTTTATCGAAGGCCGTCGTGCTGCCGCCGAGGCGCTGCGCACTGGTTTTCCCATCAAGTGCGCGCTCATTGCCGAGGGCGGGGAGCGCGATGCCGCCCTGTCGCGTCTGGTCGATGACCTCAACGCCGCGGGCGTCCGCATTAAGTATGTGCCGCGTGCACAGCTCGATGTGCTGTCGAGCCATGGCGCTCACCAGGGCATCGCGCTCGAGGTCGGCAACTTCCCCTATGCCGATGTCGCCGATATCCTCGACCGCGCGGGTGACGGCCCGGCGCTCGTCGTCGTGCTCGACCATGTGACCGACGATGGCAACTTTGGTGCCATCGTGCGCTCTGCCGAGGTCGTGGGCGCGGCGGGCGTCATCATTGCCAATAAGCGCGCCGCCGGCGTGACCGTCGGCAGCTATAAGACTTCCGCCGGTGCTGTCATGCACCTGCCCATCGCGCAGGTTCCCAACATTGCCCGAGCGCTTGACGACCTCAAGGCCGCCGGCTTTTGGGTGGGCGGTGCTTCCGAGCACGCCGAGGGCAGCTGCTGGGATGCTCCCTTCGAGGGCCGCGTGGCGCTCGTCATGGGTTCCGAGGGCGACGGCATCTCGCGCCTGGTGCTCGAGAAATGCGACTTTTTGACCAAGCTTCCCCAGCGCGGCATGACCGAGAGTCTCAACGTTGCCCAGGCAACGACGGCGTTGTGCTTTGAGTGGCTGCGCCGCAATGCCGGCGAGCTCATGGGGGAGGAGTAGCGCATGTCCAAGAAGAACCGTGCCAAGGCCAAGGCCAAGCGCTTTGGCGAAGGCTCGGCCAAGCCGATTGTCTCGGCCGCGACCTACGGCGTGGGCGGCAATGCGTTTGCACAGGCTATCGCCGACCCAGTCTCGACGGTGCACTCCAACAAGCCCGAGCTGCTGGTGGTCGACGGTTACAACGTGATCCACTGCACGCCGCGCTACGAAAAGCTCGTATACGACCATTCCGACGATCCGTATTCCAGCGACGTTCACGATATGGCGCGCACCGCCCTCATCAACGATGTCGCCGCGTTTGCCCAGGGCCGCTACGAGGCTGTGATTGTGTTTGACGGTGCGGGCAATATCTCCAGCGAGCGTCCCAACCTGCCGGCCCGCGGCGTGCGCATCGAGTTTTCGCCGACGGGCGTCTCTGCCGACACCGTGGTGCAGAAGCTCTGCATCGAGGCACGTGAGGAGGGCCGCGCGTGCTCCGTGGTATCGAGTGACGGTACAATTCAAGCCGTCGTCATGGGCAAGGGTGTCACGCGTATCTCGAGCCGCATGCTGGTGGACGAGATCAAGCAGATCGATAACGACGTTCACGAGGCAGAGGAAGCTCCGCAGATCAAGATGACCCTGGGTAGCCGCCTGAGCCCCGAGGCGCTGGCCAAGCTCAAGGCTCTGCGCGGGAGGTAGGGGAGTTGGCGGGGCGATGCTGTCTCGCTAACTCCATTCAGCGATGTCGATCATTCTTTCGAGGCGCCATGTTAGCGCCTCTTTTAGATAAGGCAGTCTTGCTGTAAGAGCGTCGTTTTTGGATAGGATTTCGATTGCCTCGTCAACGAAACCCTCGAGCTTGTCGTCGTCAAACCAGCTCATATCCTCAACAAGCAGCATTTGTTTCACGGGGCTTGAATGAAACTGCGCGCTGGTAAAACTGTGCTCTCCTGCCTTAAGCTCCTCTAGAGAAACGTTGCACCAGAGCGATGATCCCGAATCGAAGATGGGGGCAGGTCTGCAGGCTAGCGTGTTGACGTTTCGCACAAGGCCAAAGTTACGCCAATGGCGATCATAGTTGGCAATGATGTCATCGCATACAATCATGCGGTCAAGGGCGCCTTTTATATCTGTCGCTCCAAGCTCCTCGCAGTTTGCTACATACCGTTCGTAATCGGTTAGTCGCTCGTCTGCATTTGCATGCTGGTTTACATAGAACGCAGGGACATACTCTTCTTCATCAGTTAAGAAGACATCGCATATGCTCAGGGCGGAAGTGCCCGTGCCCTCGAGCGAGTAAGGCACATAATCGCAGACGTTTAGGATGCGACGGTGGAGCGCGGTCGCCACCAGCTCGTTATAAGGTTCCTGGTTCAGGTGTGCTCCTGCCTTATGCAGAATTCGGCGCCCGCCCTCGCATGTCCAGTACTTTTTAAGATTGCCGTCCGACGTGTTATCGGGCTTTGCGGCAGCTGCCTTACCCTCCGGGGCGAAGGGTGCAATGGTTAGCGAGACGTCATCAAAAGCATTATTGAAGAAATTGATATCTTCCCACGCGAGACCGGAGTCTTCGGGCCTAATCCAATACTGGTCGGATAAGGAGAGGCCAAGATTTCGCTGTACGAGTTCATCGGGAACATCGACTGCGGCTTCTGCAAGCAGGGAGGCTAGCCCAATGCGTGCGAGCGGGATACCGCGGCCGCGCCACCAGATGCGGAAGGAGTCGAGCGATACAGGTTTGCTGGGAGCAAAAACTCCAATAGGGGCGTGGGCACGATCGACGTCGGCGCCGATGTGGGTGAAGTCTTTCCGTGATCTGCTGTAGACCAGCTGGGCCACTTCGTGCGTGCGGTTCATGAGGGTAAACGTAATCTCGCTTTTTCCATGGCCTCGGCGGGGGCGTCCCCCCGCTTTGGTCACGGAGCGGAGTCGTGCGTTGACGCTGTCTTTGTCGATGAGCCATACACCAGAAGCCTTGCGTGCCTCAAGTGCTCCGTTTTTTATGAGCTCTTGCACCCTGCGCGGGGTGATGTCGAGTAGCTCTGCAGCTTCCTTCGTGGTCAACATCGCGAAACCCTTCGCCAGAACGAATAGTTTTATCTTCTTCATTGTAATAAAAACTATTCGTTCTGACGAATAGTTTTGAGATGTGGTCGGTCAAAGGGCCTGTTGCGCCTCGCCCGCAATTCCTTTATTCTAAACAGGCTTCGCGCGAAAGCGCCAAGTGTGCCAGTGTGGCGCAACGGTAGCGCAACTGATTTGTAATCAGTGGGTTGCAGGTTCGATTCCTGTCACTGGCTCCATGAGAGTTTCGGGCTTTGTTCCTTGTGGGACAGGGCCCGTTTCTATTTAGGTGGTGCGCCATCGGGTTAGCGCCCATCCCGTTTTTGGTTTGTCTCGTCCTCCAGTTTGTCTAAATCTGTAACACCAAGACCGATATTTGGCATCTAACTGTTACAGATTGAGATGAAACTTAGGGTGTTTTAGGAATATCTTGATCTGTAACATGTAGAAGCGGAATAGGCCTCTTGCCGTTACAGATCGAGACAAGGGCGGGTACGGACCTGGATGTCCTGCTCGAGCGTGGATTTCTGGACGCGCGAGAGAAAAAATCTCCCGACCGGAGAACGAGCGTGGATAATTAACTTGGATAGGGAGCTAAGGTAAACACCGATTGTCTATCGACGGCTTTAGAAACGACGACCCCGATTCCATTGTGGAATCGGGGTCGTTTGTGCCTCAGGAATCCGAATGGATTAATCGAGCTCCTAAGGACCTTCTTGGGTTCTTGCTAATGGTCTGCCGAGGATGTCTCCAATGCAAACAGCGGGCATCTACTCAATATAGCTGGGGTTCTTCTTGATGATCACGCGTGCAGCGATGAAGGAGACGACGATGGCGATGATGGCGACAACGCATGCCAGCACGAAGTTGCCCATGGACCCATCGGGAGCGATAAAGATGAGTGCCGAAAGAAGGCCGGGGCATGCTCCCGCAACATACTCTTTCAGAACAAAGATGCCTGCAGGGAGTCCAGCGCAGAGCGCGCCGATTGCCGTGCCGACAAGCAGGCGGGGACGCTCGATGAGGCAACCGTAGAATGCGGGCTCGGTTACGCCACAGAGTGCGGTGACGGCAACCGTGGTGACCATACCCCTCTTCTCTTTGTTTCCCTTCATGGCAGTTGCCAGGGCGAGGCTCGTGCCACCAATGCAGAGGTTCGAGATGAATCCAAAGATAATGGGTGCCCAACCGAGCTGCGCCAAGCTCGTAACTTCGATTGCGATGTAGGCCTTATCAAGACCGAGCATGACAAAATAGGGGTTAAGGGCTGCAAGGATTGGAGTAGCGATAAATGCCACGTTATCCATGAGCCACGTGACGGCATCACTCAGCGCGTAGCCCATCATGCTGCCGGCGGGGCCGAGGATAATCAGCTCAACAGGCACGACGATGAACATGGTGAGTAGCGGCTTCAAGAACAGTTTGGTAACGTCCGGGATGATTTTCTGAAGACCGCGGTCAACAAAGTACATGAACACAACGCCCAGTACGATTGGCACCACCGTGCTCGAGTAGTCATTCGTCGGGATGGGGATGCCAAGAAAGTCGAGACCCTCAGCACCGCTAATAGACGAGCTAATCATGATTGCGCCCAGCAGCGCGCCCATGATAGGCTGCATCTTCATGACGGCGGCGAGCTGGTAGCCTAGGTAAACGGGCAGGAAGCTAAATGAGGCACTGAAGATCGCCAGCAGAACCTGGGCAGTTCCGCTATCGGTGCTCAATCCACAATAATTGACCAGGAGATTCTTAATCGAAAGAATGAGTCCGCCTACGATGAGCGCCGGGACGATGGGCATGAATACCTGTGCGGAGACATTTCCGAATTTCTCAACCAGGCTCATGGCAGTGTTGCCGCTTTCGATACCCTCTGCAAGATCCTTGGCGGTTTGGGCATCGTCGGCAACCGCGCCGCCGCCGACTTCGATTCCCGCGAAGTCGAGGAAGTCGTTGTAAGCCTCGGTGACGTTGGGGCCGATGATCACCTGAAGCTGGCCACCGCTGACTACTGCCCCGAGCGCCTGATCGGCCGATTTGGCGAGCTGGAGATCGATGATCGAGGTGTCTCGTGCGTCGATGCGAAGGCGCGTCGCACAATGAGTTACCGATGTAATGTTCTCTTTGCCGCCAACAGCCTTTAGGACTGTTTCGGACATTGCCTGATATTTCATCTCTTTCTCCTAACCTTCCTGCTCCTGATACTTCGAGATAAGGTCTCGGTACCAATACCAGCTCTTTTTGGGGGTGCGCTCCAGATTGTTCTCGAAGTCGATGTGGACAAGTCCGTATCGTTTTTCGTAGCCGTTGATCCAGCTATACAGATCCATCGTCGACCAGAGGTAGTAGCCCTCAACGCGCGCGCCGTCGCGCTTAGCCCTCATCATGTGCTCGATGAACTGGCCCAGAAGCTCGATGCGGTCATCATCGTGGATCATTCCGTCTGCGTCTGGTTGCTCATAGGCGCCATGTCCGTTTTCCGTAATAAAGATGCGGGGCGCGTCATAGCGCTCGTGGACATCCATGATGGTTGAATACATGCAACTTGGGAGTATTTCGCGGCCCCATTTATTGCGGGGAACATTGCTGTCGCGGGCGCTTTCAAACAAGGGCGCAATGCATTTTCCTTCGACTTTTTTGCTCGAACCGCCCTTATTGTTCGCCGAAACGGCAAGCTCTCCACCGTGCCAGTCGGTTACATACTCTCGGCAATACACGTTGAGTCCAATAAAATCGACTTTACCGTCTCTGAATTCTTCTACGTCATTTGGGGATCGATAGAGCGAGACGCCAAGTTTTTCAAGGATTTCGTCCATTTCTGGCGGCAGTTGACCCTGAAGCGCTGGTGCCAGAATCATGCGATTGGCGAAAAAGTCTGCGTATCGAAATACGTCATCAGGGTGCTCGGTTGCCGGGTCGAGTTCGACAACGCCGCCATCGTGGACGGCGCCGATGATGCCGTCGTAGCCCATTTGACGATATGCTCGGACTGCGAGTGCGCTTGCGCGCATCAGGTTGTATTGAAACTGCATGTACGACTGAACGTCGAGCGATCGATTGGGGGGATAGTTGCCCAACATGTTTACGCAGTAGCTGTAGAAATGCGGCTCGTTAACGGTAGCCCAGATTTTGACGCGGTCTCCAAAGCGCTCAAAGCAAATCTTGGCGTATTTGCAGAACCACTCTGCCATGTCGTTGTTCAGCCATCCGCCTTTGCAAGCAAGCGTGAATGGCAGATCGTAATGGAACAGCGTAACGTTGGGCTCTATGCCATTTTCGAGGCAGCAATCAATGAGATCGCGTCGAAAATGTTGGTGTAAGGGTGACGCCCCAGCGCCCGTTTAACGAAGAACGGCCTTCGTCCTAGAATCTGAAATCACCACAACAACAGGTTCTAGGAAAGGACGAAGACCGCTATGGAAATCTTATCAGACCCGACGCCGGACATGCTCGCCATGCCCCGGTTCGACGACGGCGCCATCGACATGCAGGAGCTGCTCAGGCGCCTCGCCGAGCAGGTCGTGAACGCCGTGATGGACGCCGAGGCCGACCAGCTTTGCGGCGGCGGGTCGAACAGCCGAAACGGCTACCGAGAGAGGTCGCTCGCCACCTGCGTCGGCACGCTGACGCTGCGAATCCCGAAGCTCCGCACCGGCAGCTTCTTCCCGGACGACGTGATCGAGCGCTACCAGCGCGCGGACCGCGCCCTCGTGGCCGCCGTGGCCGAGATGTACGCCACCGGAACGAGCACCCGCAAGGTGCAGAGGGTGGCCGAGAAGATGGGCGTGTCCAGGCTCTCCAAGGACCAGGTGAGCGCCATCGCGTCGAGCCTTGACGCCGACATCGAGGAGCTCTGCGCGAGGCCCCTCGACGGCTCGCCGGTGCCCTACGTCTGGCTCGACGCCACCTACGTCAAGTGCCGCCGCGGGGGCCGCGTGGCCTCCACGGCCGTCGTCACGGCCATCGGCTGCGACGCGGGCGGCTGGAGGCGCGTGCTGGGTGTCGACGTGGTGGACACGGAATCGTACGACTCGTGGCTGGCATTCCTCAGGAAGATCCGCGACCGCGGCGTCTCCGGCGTGGAGCTCGTCGTCTCCGACGCGCACGCGGGCCTCGTCGCGGCCGCGGCGGAGGTCTTCCAGGGGGCGGCATGGCAGCGCTGCGCCGTCCACCTCATGCGCGACTGCATGCGCGAGGCGGGCTCCTGGCAGCTCAGGCGCCGCGTGGGCAGGATCGTCTCGCAGGTGTTCCGCGGGCGCGACGCCGCCACCGTGACCGCCATGTACCACGTGGCGTGCGACATGCTGGAGGGGTGCTGCCCGAGGGCGGCGGCGATCCTCGAGGAGGCCGAGCCGGACGCCCTGGCATACCTCGACTTCCCGCCGTCGCACTGGAAGCGCCTGCGCACCAACAACGTCCAGGAGCGGACGAACCGCGAGATAAAGCGCAGGTCGAGGGTGGTGCAGGCGTTCCCCTCGGCGGCGTCGCTGGTGCGGCTGGCAGGCGCGGTCATGTGCGAGCAGGACGAGACATGGCAGGAATCCAGGTACTTCTCGGAGGCGAAGATGAGGGAGCTCTACGACGAGGGCCGCACGCGCGGGCTCGACGGGACGGTCGACTGGTCGCGGCTGGAGGCTGAGGCCAGGAAGATGATCGAATCCGGCCTCGAGCTTGCGGACAGGATCGAGGCGGCATAGGATATCAACCGTATTCCAGGTTCCTGGACGCCGGGCCGACTCGCTTCGGATCGGGCGCTACACCAACTTTCTCGACACTACCATCAATGACTCGATTATAAAAATCGATACCCTCTTCATTCACTTCGCCGATACCCGTGGGGATGATTCGACTCCATGAAAGAGAGAAGCGATAGGTGTTTTGTCCGCCTTCTTTCATCATGCGGATATCTTCTTCATAGCGATGGTAGAAGTCGCAAGATACATCACCGTCAACATGGTTGATGTTCTTATTGCTTGTGTGGTTAAAGAAATCCCACTCGCCGAGGCCTTTGCCGTCTTCGTTCCAGGCACCCTCGCACTGATAAGACGCCGTGGCGGAACCCCAGAGAAACGGCATGTTGTTCACGTTGCCCATGAATCCCCTTTCCATCATTCAACACGGTGGATACGTGTGACGGAATTACGATTAAGATGACGTCAACTGATTTGAATCATAGGAGAACGACCAAAGCTGTTTGATTCAATAAATGAACCATAATATCGAGGAGAGCGGAAAGAGGGATCACGTGAATATCAATGACTTCGATGTGCTCAATCGCATTAGCTCCATCATCAACAGCGAGTTTGGGTCAAACGATGCCGCCATCGCTCGATATCTCATCGCTCACATTAGGCGTTCGAGCGAAATCAATGTTGCTGCAATAACCCGCGATGCATTCGTGACCCGTTCCGCTGTTCGTCGTTTCTGCAATCGATTGGGCTACCAGTCTCTTAGCGATTTGAAAGAATCATTTACTCAATCAGTCTTTCCAAGCGACTTAAGCCATCGAGAGGAGGAATTTGGCTACGAGGAGTACAGGGCAGAGCTCGACGTTCGCATGATCGAGATGTTCGCTGAGGTCGAAAGCGGCGTGTCCGATATCGCTATTAAGCACCTTGCCGACGAAATTGATGGCCATAAAAACGTTGAAATCTGGTGCACCAATAATGTGAGCGCCAATCTCGTACGATTTCAGCAGGAAATGTTTTATGCGGGCAAGATAGTTCGCATAGTTGCTGGGGCTAACGTCGCGGAATTGAAAAACATGGGAGACGCTTCGCAGTCATTGATAATTCTCGTATCGGTCTCCGGGCTATTTGTGTCACAGGCGCGTGAGTATCTTGAGTGCCGTTCGGGCAGGAAGATTCTAGTTACTGCGTTTAGCAACGATGACAAATCGAGGTCTTTTGACCGTGTATATCGTCTTGGTAATGCAGGAAACGGAATTGACCGACTCGGCGTTTATTCGAAATACGCCATGACTTATTTCTTCGACTTGCTATCGTCGTGTTACTTGAGTCGCTACCCCTGCACCAAGGGGGAGCCGCTCTATGGGTCTACTTTGGCCTGGCCCGAGTAGTTGCGGCTCTTTAGTTCTCCCGCTTAGTGAATGAGCGTGGATAATCTGCCACTTTGGATTCGAAGCCGTGCTAAAAGAGGGAGATTATCCACGCTCGATTTCAAACGGGAGAAAATCCACGCTCGTTCGTGCCGGAAAAACCCGATCGCAACCTATGTAATAGTGCAAGAGGGTCGTTATCGAAGGTCGATGCCGTAGACGTACTCCACCGTGACAAAGTGTTCCCTCGGGAAATGTCACCAGCGCAGCCAAATCCACTGTCCTTCATATCCAAACTCAACAAAACCGCAGGTCACGGGAATATAGATACGCCCGGAGCCGTGTATCTAGAGGTTTTCATTGACAGCCCCCAAGGTTGCATCGTATTATCTTTTTCGTTCGCGGGGGCGGCGGTCCAAAAGACTAAAGGACCTGCGGATACTTGAACGATTGGGAGTTTGCCCGAGTGGTTAATGGGGACGGGCTGTAAACCCGTTGGCTCTGCCTACATAGGTTCGAATCCTATAGCTCCCACCCGTCAAGTGCCTGTATAGCTCAGTCGGTAGAGCACTTCGTTGGTAACGAAGAGGTCACCAGTTCAAGTCTGGTTGCAGGCTCCATCCGGCGGTGTAGCTCAGTTGGTTAGAGCACACGGTTCATACCCGTGGCGTCACTGGTTCGAATCCAGTCACCGCTACCATAGGTAACACGGTGGCTTCTCAATAGTATGTTGAGAGGCCACTATGGTATAAAGGCAAAGTCCCGTCCGGGGACGACCTGTTAAGAGGAGGGCTTTATGGCCAAAGAGAAGTTTGAGCGCACTAAGCCGCATGTTAACATCGGCACCATTGGTCACGTCGACCACGGCAAGACCACGCTGACCGCCGCCATCACCAAGGTTCTCTCTGAGACCGAGGGCTGCAAGGCTGACTTCACTGCGTTCGAGAACATTGACAAGGCTCCCGAGGAGCGCGAGCGCGGCATTACGATCTCCGTCTCCCACGTTGAGTACGAGACTGCTGCCCGTCACTACGCTCACGTTGACTGCCCGGGCCACGCTGACTACGTCAAGAACATGATCTCCGGCGCTGCTCAGATGGACGGCGCTATCCTGGTCATCGCCGCTACCGACGGCCCCATGGCTCAGACTCGCGAGCACATCCTGCTCGCCCGTCAGGTCGGCGTTCCCTACATCGTCGTCTTCCTGAACAAGTGCGACATGGTCGACGATGACGAGCTCATCGACCTCGTCGAGATGGAGACCCGTGAGCTCCTCTCCGAGTACGATTTCCCCGGCGACGACATCCCCGTCATCCGTGGTTCCGCTCTGGGCGCTCTCGAGGGCGACGCCAAGTGGATGGACGCCATTCGCGAGCTCATGAAGGCTGTCGACGAGTACATCCCGACGCCTGCTCGTAACAACGACCTCCCGTTCCTGATGGCCGTTGAGGACGTTATGACCATCTCCGGCCGTGGTACCGTTGCTACCGGCCGTGTCGAGCGCGGTGAGCTCAAGCTCAACGAGCCCGTCGAGATCGTCGGCATCAAGGATACCCAGAACACCGTCGTTACCGGTATCGAGATGTTCCGTAAGTCCATGGACTTCTGCGAGGCTGGCGACAACGTCGGTCTGCTGCTCCGCGGCATCAAGCGCGAGGACATCGAGCGTGGCCAGGTTCTCTGCAAGCCCGGTTCGGTTACCCCGCACACCAAGTTCACCGGCGAGATCTACGTTCTGACCAAGGAGGAGGGCGGCCGTCACACCCCGTTCTTCGATGGTTATCGTCCTCAGTTCTACTTCCGTACCACCGACGTTACCGGTACGGTCAAGCTCCCCGAGGGCACCGAGATGGCTATGCCTGGTGACCACATCACCATCGAGGGCGACCTCATTCACCCGATCGCCATGGAGGAGGGCCTGCGCTTCGCTATCCGCGAGGGTGGCCACACCGTCGGTTCGGGCATCGTCTCCACGATCATTGAGTAAATTAGCTCTTTGATATAGCTGACTTAGAGAACCCGGCACTTTTTGCGTGCCGGGTTCTTTTCTACGTGGGGCTTGTTCCCTGACGATTGCGCTTCGCTCGCTCTTAAGCCGAGCGTGAGGGATCGATTAGATCTCGCTGGCTTCATTGATGTGTTCCAAATATGAATGGATCCAGCGAGAACCAATTGATTCGAGGTTTTCATTGACAGCACTTACGTAGAGCTGATAAAGTACCAACTCGTGCCCGTACGGGGCGGAAATGAAAGGTTCAGGATAAATGCGTACTCTAGTTACTCTTGCGTGCACTGAGTGCAAGCGCCGCAACTATACGACCACCAAGAACAAGTCGAACATGCCTGATCGTATGGAGATCAAGAAGTATTGCCCCTGGTGCCGTCACCACACGCTGCACAAAGAGACTCGCTAGTCTCTAGTCACATACGCCAGTAGTTCAATTGGTAGAGCATCGGTCTCCAAAACCGAGTGTTGAGGGTTCGAGTCCTTCCTGGCGTGCCAGTCATTATTCCGTAAGCTCCCAATTGGGGGCTTACGGTTTACTCATGTATAAGCGCATTGCGCGGAGGTAACCCAAATGGCCAACAAGAAGAACAAGAAGAAGGCTCAGCAGCCGGCACCTGCCAACAACGCTGCCGCCAACTCCAAGGTTGAGGCCAAGAAGGCCGTTGCCAAGAAGAACGAGAAGGCTGCGAAGTCCAAGAAGAACGAGAAGCCTGGTTTCTTCGCCCGCACCAAGAAGTATTTCGCTTCGGTGAAGTCCGAGATGAAGCGTGTCACGTGGCCCGATAAGAAGGAGCTCGTGAACTACTCGGTCGTCGTTTGCGCTTCTCTGATCGTCGTCGGCGTCGTCATCGCTCTGCTCGATGCTGGCTTTGGCGAGGCTCTTGCTCTGTTCTCTGGATTGAGGGGCTAAACCATGTCTAAGCGTTGGTACGTCGTTCACACTTACTCTGGATACGAGAACCGTGTTAAGTCCGATCTCGAGCATCGCATCGAGACCATGGGCATGCAGGACCGTATCTTTGATATCGAGATTCCTATGGAGCGCGTCACCGAGATCAAAGAGGGTGGCAAGCGCGAGACCAAGGATTCCAAGATCTTCCCGGGTTATGTCCTCGTTCGCATGGAGATGGATGACGATGCGTGGACGTGTGTTCGCAACACGCCCGGTGTCACCGGTTTCCTGGGCGGCAATGGCAAGCCCGCTCCGCTTTCCCGCGACGAGTACAATAAGATGACTCGTCGTCCCGGTAAGGGCGATTCGCCCAAGCGTACGTCGGTTGATATTGAGGTCGGTACGTCCGTCCGCGTCACCGATGGTCCGCTTACCGACTTTGATGGCAAGGTCTCCGAGGTTAACACCGAGGCAGGCAAGCTCAAGGTCACGCTGATGATCTTTGGCCGCGAGACGCCGGTTGAGCTCGACTTTAACCAGGTCGCTGTCATCGCTTAAGTTTTCGTCCGTTCGCGCGAGCGTGCTTCTTCTGTGACTGCTCATCTCAGGAGTGCTTCTAACACGTGCGTGCTTACGATATAGCAAGTACTTCACACTCGTGATTCGAAAGGAATGACCATGGCTGAGAAGAAGGTTGCCAACGTCATTAAGCTCCAGATTCCTGCTGGTGCAGCTAACCCCGCTCCTCCCGTCGGCCCCGCCCTGGGCGCAGCTGGCGTGAACATCATGCAGTTCTGCCAGGCCTTTAACGCCGAGACGCAGGACAAGAAGGGCGACATCATCCCCGTTGAGATCACTGTCTTCGAGGATAAGTCCTTCTCCTTCATCACCAAGACCCCGCCGGCGGCTCACCTCATCAAGAAGGAGCTGAACCTCAAGTCTGGTTCCGCTAAGCCCCAGGCCGACAAGGTTGGTCAGCTCTCCCAGGAGCAGCTCACCAAGATCGCCGAGATCAAGATGCCGGACCTCAATGCCAACGACATTGACGCCGCCAAGAAGATTATCGCCGGTACCGCCCGTTCCATGGGCGTCTCCATCGCTGAGTAGCGATTTCTTTTGGTAACGACGGGTGCTCCAACCGGGGCGCCCGTTAAATGTGTGCAATAGGGCACACGATACGATGTGGGAGGGCACGCGCCCGTTTAACCACAGGAGGTAATGCACATGGCTAAGCATGGTAAGAGCTATAACGCCGCTGCCGAGAAGATCGACCGCGCCACGCTCTACACCCCCCTTCAGGCTGCCAAGCTCATCAAGGAGCTCGACACCGCCAAGTTCGACGAGACCGTCGAGGCCCACTTCCGTCTGGGCGTCGATACTCGTAAGGCCGACCAGAACATCCGCGGCTCCATCTCCCTGCCCCACGGCACCGGCAAGACCATTCGTGTTGCCGTCTTCGCCGAGGGCGAGAAGGCCCGCGAGGCCGAGGCTGCCGGCGCCGACATCATCGGTTCCGACGAGCTCGTCGCCCAGATCCAGAAGGGCGAGATCAACTTCGACGCCGCTATCGCTACGCCGAACATGATGGCCAAGGTTGGCCGCATCGGTAAGATCCTTGGTCCCCGTGGCCTCATGCCGAACCCTAAGCTCGGCACCGTGACCATGGACGTCGCCAAGATGGTCTCCGAGCTCAAGGCCGGCCGCGTTGAGTATCGCGCCGACCGCTACGGCATCTGCCACGTGCCCCTGGGCAAGAAGTCCTTCTCCGAGCAGCAGCTCGTCGAGAACTACGCTGCCCTGTACACCGAGATCCTGCGCGTCAAGCCCTCTTCTGCTAAGGGCAAGTACGTTAAGTCCATCTCCGTGTCTTCCACCATGGGCCCTGGCATCAAGGTTGATCCCGCTATCCAGCGCGACTTCCTGGCTGAGTAACTTTTAGTTACTGCCTGAGCAAAGCAAGCATTGCTAAAGAAACCCGGTTCTGTCTCGTGCAGGACCGGGTTTCTTGCTATCGCGTTAAAACTACCTCAAAGGGGACAGTGCCCCCTTTGAGGTAGTTACCAGGGTGTTCTAGCGGTTGAGGACTCGATAGCCTCGTGGCGCTTGAGCTCGCGGCGCATGGTTTGCGAATTGAGCCAGGCTGCCTGCCAGCCACGGATGGGGTAACGCGTCTGGTCGAGCTCAAACTGCGTATAGCCGCTGGCGTTGATGATCGTTGCCCCGCATGCATGCTGACGCTCACGTTGAAAGTCGCGACCATAGCATTGGTGCACATGCCCGTGCACCATGTAGTCGGGGTTCCAGGACTCGAGCGCCGTGTTAAAGCATTCGAATCCTTGATGTGGTAGATCGTCCAAATCGCCCGCGCCGGCGGCGGGCGCGTGGGTGAGCAAGATGTCGCAGCCGCCGACCATCCTCACTTTGCGGGACAGCTTGCGCATGCGCTTGGCCATCTCGCGCTCGGTGTACATGTTGGCGCCATCTCGGTAGCGCATGGAGCCGCCAAGCCCCGCAATGCGGACGCCGCGATACACGTACACGGTGTCTTCGACACAGATACAGCCGCCCGGTGCATGACGTGCGTAGCGGTCATCGTGATTGCCGCGTACGTAGATGAGCGGTTTGTTGATGACCGTGACCAAAAACTCAAGATAGTCCGGGTCCAGATCGCCAGCGGACAAAATCAGGTCGACACCCTCAAAGCGTTCTTTGCGAAAGCACTCCCAAAGGCATCGTTCTTCGGTATCGGCTATGGCAAGGATTTTCATAGGGCGCGGACCTTCGGCTCATCGTCGGGCTGCGGAATGGTGCCCACCACGTTGTCTGCCAGCCAGTCCATCTCGACGATTTGCGTGCTCGGCAGTGGGGGAAAGCCTTCGATCTGCACCACGCCGTCTTGGCTATGGAGCTCGCCGCCAAATGGATTGATGGAGCCCTCGACAATGCCATTGCGCAGTAGCTGAACGAGCTTGCGCGTCTGATAGGGCAGGCCTGGAGCGTAGCGAATATCGATAACGCCCGAACTCATGCCATACCAGTAGTTGACGGCGCGAACCTGGCTGTCGTCACTGGTCTCATCCCAGGTGCCATGCAGCAGGCTTCGCACGATAAGCTCGTAGTAACGGCCCCAGTTCCATACCGGCATGGCAATGCCGGCAACCTTGCCATCGACCAAGCGGTGGAGTCCGTAGGCTGTGGGGTCTTCGAGCGGCTTTGACATGTCGGCGCCGGACATGACGCTTACACCTTCGCGGCGCATGGCGTCGGCAAGGCCTCCGGCGGGCACATCGCCCCAGGTCAGGATAATTTGCGCGCGGTGGTCGAGCAGCGAGGCGCCAATCGCAAAGGCGTTGATCTCGCTGAGTGCGCCCGAGGCGAAGACCGACGCATGGTAACCGATGCGGTGGTTGTCCGCCATGCTGGCCACAAGGGCGCCCAGCAGAAATTTTGCCTCGTACATCTTTCCAAAATACGAGCGCACGCTTTGATGGGGAAGGCCGATAGAGCAGTTGAGGAACCGCAACCGGGGATACTCAACGGCTGCCCTGAGCGTGTATTCCATCAGGCGGTGCGAGGTCGAGAAGATGACGCTGTCTCCATGTTTGACAGCCGTTTCCACGGCGGCGTAGAACACGTCCGGATCGTGGCAGTCCTCGAACGCCTCGGTGCGCACGATACCGCCAAAGTGCTCATCGAGATACTGACGCCCTTGGTCGTGCAGGCTGTCCCAGCTCGACGTCGCACAGGGGAACTCATGGATAAAGGCGATGCGCAGGGGATTGGCCGCCGAATAGACGGTCTTGCCCATAAAGAAGTTGAGCACGCCGGAGGTGGACTTGGCGGGTGACTCTTCCTCATCGACGCTCGGTGCTTCGACAAGATCGACCTTGTCCTCGTTATTTTTGCCGGCAATGACCAGCTCACGCCAAATCTTACACAGGCGGTTTACGACGATATCCGTCGGCGTATCCAGCAGGCGGTCCTGGTTGTACACATTGAGGTAGACGAGCATAGCGTCGGCGGGCGTAATGTCCAGGTGGTCGCCGCCCGCGCGAAGGTAGGCGCGCTTAAAGAGCAGGAAGGTGTGGCGCAGGTAGTCGACCTTTTTCTGCGGCCATTTTTCGATAAGGTCCTGACCGAGCATCTTGGAGAGCGTCTCGTAGCTTCCTTCGCGTGAGAACTCGATCTCGTATAGGGGGCAGACGCGCCAAAACGCGCAGAACTCACCGTACAGGCGGCTTTCGACGGAATCCCATGTGCCGGGGTAGAGACGGGTGACCTTGGCCGAAACCGTCGGGGCGTCCAGGAATTTGAGGACACTGACGCGCTTGTTGCCCTCTTGGACGTAAAACCGATGCATGAACTCGGTGACGATGACGGGATCGCGATAGCCCTCGGTCACCTGGATGTCGTAGAGGTTGGACCACTTGCGGGCGAACTCCGTGCTAAACGGCAGCAAGGGCATAAAGTTGCATGAAAAGGCCGACTGACGGCCCTTGCTAACCGTACCGACGACCATTTCGAGTGGAATGTCTCTCAGGCCGACATTCTCTCGCTGGCCTAAGGGGAGCTGGGCAACCAAGCTATCGAGGTCCGTGAGATACGGATGCTCGCTTTGACTAATGGCGCGTCGACGTCCTTGCTCGCCGCGCTTGCGTGCTTGACGATAGGCCTCTTCCATAGTTTTGCTCCCTTAGTCGTTTAAACAACTATTTGAACCATGGTATCACGAATGAAAACCACCACAAAGGGGACAGTGAACTGCGCCCCGAAACTTGGACTGAATAAATAGCGACTACGCCGCAAGGGCCCGGTTCCGGAACTCCTCCGGCGTCAGGCCCTTCAATCTTACCTGCCTGCGCCGCGTGTTCCAATGGGCTATGTACTCCTCCAGGTCGCGCTTGAAGTCCTCGAAGCTGCCCCACTCCCTGCCGCGGTAGAACTCGTCCTTCACGTGGCCGAAGAGCTGCTCGGTGGCGGCGTTGTCGATGCAGTTCCCCTTGCGCGACATGCTCTGGGTGATGCCCGCCCCCTCCAGCCTGGAGGCGTAGGACTCGTGCTGGTACTGCCAGCCCATGTCCGAGTGCATGGTCGGTGCCGCCCCGTCGGGCAGGGCCTCGAGGAGCCGGTCGAGCATCCTGTGCTGCTGGGCGAGGTCCGGCGAGGTCGATATGTCGCTCGCCACGATCTCCTTCGTGCAGAAGTCGAGCACCGGGGCCCAGTAGGCCTTGGCGCCGGCCACCTTGAACTCGGTGACGTCGGTGCCGAGCTTCTGCCACGGCCCCTCGGCGCCGAAGTCCCTCGCGATGACGTTCTCGAACGTGCTCCCCACGAGCCCCCTGTAGGAGCTGTACCGGCGGCGGGAGCCCCGGCGGCGTATCCCGCACCGGATGCCCATCTCGCGCATCATCTTGAGCACGGTCTTGTCGGCCACGACCGCGCCCAGCTCGGCGCGCAGGCACATGGCTATCTGCCGGTGCCCGCAGCCGTTGGCGGTGCGCGAGAATATCTCGGCCGCGGCGTCGCGCAGCTCGGGCCTGGTCGGCCTCCGCGGGTGCGCCAGCGCGTAGTAGTAGGTCGACCTCCTGAGCCCCGAGCACTCCAGTAGGTGGCGCAGGGAGTGCCCCTCCGCGCGCAGCGCCCTCACCGCCTCGGCCGCCGCCCTGGTCAGAGCCCGTCCCGCTCGACCAGGGCGCGCAATTTTTTTAGGTAGGCGACCTCGGCCTCGAGCCTGCGGCAGCGCTCCTCGAGTTCCTGCTCGCGGGTGCGGGCCCGGGGTTTCGACCTCGACCCCCTCGGCCTGCCCTTCGGGCCGGGCCGCAGCGCCTCGGCGCCGCCCTCGCGGTAGAGCCTGCACCAGCGCTCCAGCGGGGACTTCGACCTGATCCCGAACTCGGCCATGGCGTCGGTCTTCGCCATCCCGCCGTCGACCACGGCCGACGCCGCGGCGACCCTCTGCTCGAATGTGTACCTGGATTGTTTCCCGCCCATGGACAGCAGCGCCTCGCTTCCGAACGCCCGGTATACCCACTGCCATTCTCTCACGGTCTCGCGGGGGACGGACAGGGCCTCGGCCGCCGGCTTGCAGCCGACGCCGGCGTCGAAGAGCTCGACGGCCCGCCTCCTGGACTCCAGATCGTGCTTCACCCTGAGGTCTATACTCATGGAAAACCTCCCATTTCCCGATGTCCAAGAAATGGGAGGCAGTTCACTGTCCCCTTTGTGGTGGTTTAGGCGATGATGGGGGCGATGGCGCGGATGCAGGCGTCGGCCGCCGTAAAGGTGGTGCTGTCGTCGCTGACGATAAAGATGATTTTGCCCTTAATGCCAAAGTCGCCGATCTCGCTAAAGAGCACGTAGGGTTCCTTGTCAAAGCCTGAGATGGGTGAGACGGCCGTTTTGGTGGCGCTGACGAGCTCGTCTGCTAGCACATCGAGCGATGCCCATTTGGAGGGGTCTTTGACCGCGACGGGGACGGCCACGCGCCCAAAGGGCATCAAATGCACGAGTGTGTTCTTGGAAATGTTGGAGTTGGGGACGATGACGGTCTGCCCGCAGGCATCTTCGATGGTCGTGTGGCGCCAAGTGATGTCCTGGACCACGCCCGACACGCCGCCGACCTCGATATTGTCGCCGGGCTTGATAATGCCCATAAAGGTCACCTGCATGCCGCCGATAAGGTTTGATAGCGTGTCCTGAAAGCCGAGCGAGATGGCGATGCCGCCGACGCCAAGAGCGGCGACGAGCGCGTTTGCGTTAATGCCAAAGCAGTTGTCGAGGATAAAGCTGCCGCCGATTACCCAGATGACGGCGCGCGCGATATTGATGAAGATACTCGATGCCGGAAGCGGGTTATCGTCGCGGTTGAGTAGGTGACGTAGAGTCTTGGATGCGACCTTGGCGGCGACGGCGGTGCCTATCGCCAAGATGACGGCCCAGATGATGTTGTGGACCCACCGTTGCTCAAAGAAATGAAGAATCGGCTCAAACAATTCCATGTAGGGAAAACCTCCTAATGATCATTCAACCATGATACCCACCAAAAAGCCCGTCCGATCACATCGGACGGGCTTCTGTGCTCGATATAAGGTTTGCACGGAGGGGCTGCAAGGCCCGGCGGTGTAGCTTAGCGGCGGCGCATCCAGATAATGCCGAGCATGATGACGATGATGCCGCCGATGAGGCATGCGCCGACCACGGCCAGCGTACGGTCTCCCGTTGCGACAAGCTTGCCGGTTGTCTTCTTGGCGCTGGTTTTCGTGGTCGTAGTAGTCGTGCCGGGCTTGGGCGAGGGCTTAGGCGTTGGATTCGGATTGGGCGTGGGGTCCACGGCTGCGGAGCTGAAGCTGATGGTGCCGGCGAGCCCGGCCATCTTGTTCTCCCAGTCGCTCTTCCCGATCAGCGCTCTGATCGCCGCCTCGCATGTGCCCCACTCGGTGCGCTTGGCGGCATTTGCGAAAGTGGGAAAGTCGGTCGTGTTGGTAATGATGTAGTTGTTGGTGGCGACGGTGTAGTTCTTGGCGGGATCGAGCATGCTGCCATCCTTGGTGAGCGTGGCGCTCACAATGCGCTTGCCTTCGGGCTGCGTCCAATCAATCGTCACGTTAATGCCGCCAAAGGAGAGAACGCTGCCAGAGTCATCGCGCCACTTGTACTTGTCTTGCGCCTCCTGCTCGGTGTGGCCGGCTGCCACATAGGCTTGCTGAAGCTCGTAGCTGTCGTTGCAATCGTCGCTGATCTGCAGTGAGTGCTCAAGCGCTGCGAGGAAGTTTGCGCCGGTCATGCCCCAGGTCTCCACGGCGTTGCCATAGGGCGAGATGGCGACGACGTTGCCGGCGGTCACATCGCCCGCCGCGATGCCGCCGCGGATGCCGCCCGCGTTTTCGATGGCGAGGTCTGCTCCCGTCAGGGCAAGATAGGAGCCGCAGATAACATGCCCGATGGTCTAGGCTTTGGTGGCGTCGCCCGCTTTACTGGGACGCAGATCGGTGGTGCGCACCATCTCCCAGCCATGCGTACCCGCGGCGTCCTCGCCGTAGAAATAGTTGGTGGAGGATGTGCCGAGCACCTTGTTCGATTCGCTTTCAAAGGCATCGTCGAGTGGCTTGATTTTGTTGTTGCGAACCTCGCCAAGGATGTTCTGGTTGTTAGGGTCTGCCAAAAGGTCGTCGACGTCCTTGGCGGTGTAGAGCTTCTCGTCGCTGTCGCCTGCGGAGACCGTCACCATGTCGTCGTTGGTGGTTTCGGTACCCCTGGTGTCGTACTCATAGGGAATGGAAAGCAGACCAACCTCGGCAAAGGCGCTGCCTGCCTCGACGACGCGGACCGGCTTGCCGTCGGCCCCCGTCACGTTTTCGTCTAAGTTGATGTGCTCGTGGCCCGCGACCAGTGTATCGACCCCAACGAGCTTTGCGGCAAAGGTCTTGGCGTTGAGCGTGTGCGCGATGCAGACGATAACGTTGCAGCCCTCATCCTCGCGCAGTCGCTTGGCCTCGGCATTGATGGCGTCCGCCGCACCCGAGAACGACGTGCCCGCGACCAGGTCCGCGCGTAGCGAGGAGCCCAGCGACTCATCCATGGCTCCGACGACGCCGACCTTAATCTTGTAGTTAAACGTGGGGCTGCCCTCGCCGTCCTTCCAAGTGCGATTGAGCGTCTTGGTGATGCTCGAGCTCCATACGCCGTTCGAGGACGTTGCATTCGCGCAGAGCATGGCGAAAGGTGTACTGGTGGCACCATTGCCGGCCATCGTGCGAAGCTTGTCCGCGCCGTAGCTCCAGTCATGGTTGCCCGGTGTGGTCGCGTCGTAGCCGTTTGCGTAGAAGGTGTTCATGAGTTCGGCGATGCTCTTGCCCTCGCTCATGGTGGCAAAGGACTGCCCGTGGAAGGTGTCGCCTGCATCGAGCAGAAAGTCGGGGGCGTTGCTTTGAGCGCTATAGAGAACCGCCAGCCCGTCAAAGCCAATGGTGCCCGTGCCCTTGCTTGCGTTGTAGCTGTACTTGTAGCTGCCGTGGATGTCGTTGGTGTGCATGACGGTTACGGCGCCGTCAATAGCGGCGGGCAGGTTCCCCGCGAAAGCGAGGCTTGGGATGCCTGTGAGCGCGCCGGCAAACAACGCGGCAGCTAACGCAAGGCGGGGGAGTCTTTTCATGGCTGTCTCCTTACTCTTTAACAAAAACCACCACAAAGGTGCCTGTGAACTGCCTCCCATTTCTTGGACATCGGGAAATGGGAGGTTTTCCATGAGTATAGACCTCAGGGTGAAGCACGATCTGGAGTCCAGGAGGCGGGCCGTCGAGCTCTTCGACGCCGGCGTCGGCTGCAAGCCGGCGGCCGAGGCCCTGTCCGTCCCCCGCGAGACCGTGAGAGAATGGCAGTGGGTATACCGGGCGTTCGGAAGCGAGGCGCTGCTGTCCATGGGCGGGAAACAATCCAGGTACACATTCGAGCAGAGGGTCGCCGCGGCGTCGGCCGTGGTCGACGGCGGGATGGCGAAGACCGACGCCATGGCCGAGTTCGGGATCAGGTCGAAGTCCCCGCTGGAGCGCTGGTGCAGGCTCTACCGCGAGGGCGGCGCCGAGGCGCTGCGGCCCGGCCCGAAGGGCAGGCCGAGGGGGTCGAGGTCGAAACCCCGGGCCCGCACCCGCGAGCAGGAACTCGAGGAGCGCTGCCGCAGGCTCGAGGCCGAGGTCGCCTACCTAAAAAAATTGCGCGCCCTGGTCGAGCGGGACGGGCTCTGACCAGGGCGGCGGCCGAGGCGGTGAGGGCGCTGCGCGCGGAGGGGCACTCCCTGCGCCACCTACTGGAGTGCTCGGGGCTCAGGAGGTCGACCTACTACTACGCGCTGGCGCACCCGCGGAGGCCGACCAGGCCCGAGCTGCGCGACGCCGCGGCCGAGATATTCTCGCGCACCGCCAACGGCTGCGGGCACCGGCAGATAGCCATGTGCCTGCGCGCCGAGCTGGGCGCGGTCGTGGCCGACAAGACCGTGCTCAAGATGATGCGCGAGATGGGCATCCGGTGCGGGATACGCCGCCGGGGCTCCCGCCGCCGGTACAGCTCCTACAGGGGGCTCGTGGGGAGCACGTTCGAGAACGTCATCGCGAGGGACTTCGGCGCCGAGGGGCCGTGGCAGAAGCTCGGCACCGACGTCACCGAGTTCAAGGTGGCCGGCGCCAAGGCCTACTGGGCCCCGGTGCTCGACTTCTGCACGAAGGAGATCGTGGCGAGCGACATATCGACCTCGCCGGACCTCGCCCAGCAGCACAGGATGCTCGACCGGCTCCTCGAGGCCCTGCCCGACGGGGCGGCACCGACCATGCACTCGGACATGGGCTGGCAGTACCAGCACGAGTCCTACGCCTCCAGGCTGGAGGGGGCGGGCATCACCCAGAGCATGTCGCGCAAGGGGAACTGCATCGACAACGCCGCCACCGAGCAGCTCTTCGGCCACGTGAAGGACGAGTTCTACCGCGGCAGGGAGTGGGGCAGCTTCGAGGACTTCAAGCGCGACCTGGAGGAGTACATAGCCCATTGGAACACGCGGCGCAGGCAGGTAAGATTGAAGGGCCTGACGCCGGAGGAGTTCCGGAACCGGGCCCTTGCGGCGTAGTCGCTATTTATTCAGTCCAAGTTTCGGGGCGCAGTTCACTGTCCCCTTTGTGGTGGTTTTCTAGATCGTTAGCTCAGCAGCATGCGGTCGTTGGCGAGCTCGCCACCCGAGACCTCCTCGAACTTCTGCAGCAGGTCGGCCACGGTGAGCGACTTCTTTTCGTCGCCTGCCACGTCGTAGATCACGTGACCCTCGTGCATCATGATTAGGCGATTGCCCAGACGGATGGCGTCGTTCATGTTGTGCGTGACCATGAGCGTGGTCAGGTGGTTCTCGTCGACGATCTCCTCGGTCAGGTTGAGCACCTTCGAAGCCGTCTTGGGGTCGAGGGCCGCGGTGTGCTCGTCGAGCAGCAGCAGGCGCGGCTTGGTGAGTGTGGCCATCAGCAGGGTGAGTGCCTGGCGCTGGCCGCCCGAGAGCAGGCCGACCTTGGCGTTGAGGCGCGTGTCCAGACCGAGGTCCAAGCGCTTGAGCAGCTCAACGTACTCGTCCTTTTCGGCCTTGGTGACGCCCCACGAAAGACCGCGACGCTGGCCGCGGCGCTTGGCGAGGGCCAGGTTCTCGGCAATTTGCATGTCGGCTGCGGTGCCGCGCATGGGGTCCTGGAACACTCGGCCCAGGTACTTGGCGCGCTGAGACTCGCTCAGACGCGAGATATCGTTGCCGTCGAGCTCAATAACGCCCGAATCGAGCGGATACACGCCGGCAATCATGTTGAGCAGCGTGGACTTGCCGGCGCCGTTGCCGCCGATCACGGTCACAAAGTCGCCGTCATTCAGGGTGAGGTCGACGCCGGTGAGTGCGCGCTTCTCGGTGACGGTGCCCTTGTTAAAGGTCTTCTTGACGTGCGAGAGCTTAAGCATCTGCCTCATCCCCCTTCGTGTAGGAGCTGCGGAGCTTATAGCGCTCCCAAACCACGGGCACGCACAGGGCCACGGCAACGATCACGGCGGAGAGCAGCTTCATGTCGTTGGCGTCCATGCCCAGCTGCAGCACGATGGCGCGAATGAGGAAGTACACCACGGAGCCAAAGACGGCAGAGGCAAGACGGACGCTAAACTGAGTCAGACCGCCGGGCAGCAGGCGGCCGAGCACCTCGCCGATGACGATGGCGGCAAGACCGATAACGATGGCGCCTGTGCCCATGCCAATGTCAGCGTACTTCTGGCTCTGGCAGATGAGCGCACCCGAAAGGCCGATAAGGGCGTTGGAGAGCACGAGGGCGATCATCTTGGTGGAGTTGGTGTTGACGCCCAGGGCGCGGATCATGTACTCGTTGTTGCCGGTGGCACGCAGCGCCGAGCCGATCTCGGTGCCAAAGAACCAGTACAGGATGGCGACGATGGCCACGGCCAGCACAATGCCCAGGATAATGACAACGGTGGACTGCGGCAGGCCCGTCATGTGACTGACGGATGAGAAGATGGTGCCCTTGGCAAGGATGGGCGTGTTGGATTTGCCCATGATGCGCAGGTTGATGGACCACAGACTGATCTGCGTAAGGATTCCGGCGAGGATTGCGGGAATCTCAAAAACGGTGGTCAAGATGCCCGTGACGGCGCCCGCGATGGCGCCGGCGCACATGCCAGCCAGTACGGCGAGCAGTGGGTCGACGTTATTGTTGACGATGAGCACGGCGCAAACGCAGCCGCCGAGGGCAAAGCTGCCGTCGCAGGTCATATCGGGGATGTCGAGCAGGCGGAACGTGATAAACACGCCGAGCACCATAATGCCCCAGAGGACGCCCTGCGAAATGGCGCCCTGCAATGCAATGAGCATGCTTCATACCTCCTAGGATAGGGTGGACACGTGATTTTCCATAATAGCGGTAACACTGCATAAAAGAGTTGCGGACGGATGTTTTGTCTCATCCGAAACAAGCAGGGCGAACGCCGGTCTTTAGCGTTCGCCCCTGTGGCTCAGATATTGAATAACGCGGCTATGGCACGAGCGCGGGCTCTAGATGCATTGCCACGCATGACGCTACGCGTCCAGAGCGGAAAGGTCGATACCCAGAGCCTCGGCCATCTCGTCGTTCTTGACGACGACCAGGTCCTTGCTCGAGAGGTGTTTGATCGGCATGTCCTCGGGCTTAGCCTCACCCTTCAGGATCTTGACGGCCATCTCGCCCGCGGCGTAGCCCAGATCCTCGTAGTTGATGGAGAGGGTGAACAGGCCGCCAGCCATGCACATACCCTCCTCGCCGGTCACGTAGGGAAGCTTGTTTTCCTTGCAAATCTGGCCGACCTGCGAGGCGCCCGCGGCGATGGTGTTGTCAGTGGGGGAGTACAGCGCGTCGACCTTGCCCACGGCAGATTCGACGACGGACTGGATCTCGTTGGAGCTCGAGACGGTAAAGTCGGTGTACTCCAGGTCCAGCTTGTCGAGCTCTTTCTTGGCGGCCTTGATCTGGACGTCGGAGTTGGACTCGGCGGTGCAGTAGAGCAAGCCGACCTTTTTAACGTCGGGCAGGACCTTCTGCATCATCTCGAGCTGCTCGGCGACCGGGGTGAGGTCGGAGGCGCCAGTGACGTTGGTGCCGGGCTTATCGTTGTCCTGGACCAGGCCCGAGGCGGCGTAGTCGGTGATGGCGCAGCCCACGATGGGGATATCGGCGGTGGCGCCAGCGGCGGCCTGCGCGGCGGGCGTAGCGATGGCATAGATCAGGTCGACGCCATCACCCACGAACTTGTCGGCGATGGACTTACACGTGGACTGGTCGTTCTGGGCGTTCTTCTGGTCGATCTTGACCTTGAGGCCGCTCTTCTTGATGGCCTTGACAAAGCCGTCGTTGGCGGCGTCGAGTGCGGAGTGCTCGGTGAGCTGCAGAACGCCGACGGTGTAGTCGGAACCGGCGGCTGCGGAGCCGGAACCAGAGTTGCCGCCGCATCCGGCGAGCGGAGCGAGCACGAGCAGGCCAGCAGAGACCAGAAGGCTCCTGCGACTGATGGTGATGTCCTTCATATCGTTACCCCCAGTATAGAAATGGCTGGAAACACTGCACTCAAACAAAGTGCAAGTGGGTCTATAGTAGCGCCGATGTCCATTTTTTCAACAACCTGTCGGGTTTTTTAATACTGAACTGGATGGACGGCGGGGGATTCGGCGGGCAACGGCAAGACTTAGGCGGCGGGCGCGGGCCGCTCCCCCTCGTCCAGGGCAGCAAACAGTTTCTTGCCGTCGAGCAGACGCGTGCTAACGTTTCTCATGCGGCCGACCTCGACGGTGCGTAGAGTGTCGTCGGAGCCGTGTCCGTCGACGACCGTTCCCAGCAGATACGAGACGCCGTCTCGCTGCTTGATGGCAAAGGGCCGAACGGTCATCCGCGTCACTTCGATCTTGTCATGTGTCGTGACGCTCGAAATATCAAAACTCACCGTGGTTCCGTGGTCGATGGCCTGCTCGATGAGCTCGCAGGTGTCGATGCGCTTGACGGGCGTGCGCGTGGCCTTGGTGGATTTGCCACCGGCGCTTGGAGCAGGCTCGGGTGCATCGAGGTAGCCGCGAACGTCGGCACTCGCCATGGCGACCAAGTGCTGAGCCATGCTTTTTCGAATGGCAATGGGCGTAGAGCGGTTGCGCATGACCATGCCGTGGAGCCGGATGATCTCTTCGTCGGTGAGCGGACGGGTCAAGAGCCGATACCCCACGCCGCGTTTGTACTCAATTTCGTATCCGGCATGGCGAAGCGCGGAGATGGCGGTGTAGATGCTGCGCCGCGCCGCCGAGATGGGCATGCGGGCGGGGTCGTCGGGATGGGCGAGGCGCCGGATCAGCTCATCGGAAAGCATGGCCTTGTCTTCGCCGGTGTTTTCGCCCAAGAGCTGCAGGATGCGAACGGCGCGATAGGCTGCCATCGAGGCGGCGCCTCTCGTCGTGGTGTCGTAGGTTTCAACAGCGGCTTCGGTCATCGTGCCCACGTCCTTTCCGTTTTGGGTGGCGACGGTATGGAGCCTAGGACGCGGGGCTTTCCCAGGGGCGCAGGGCGCTCTGGGCGGTCGGTAGTCGTCGGCAAACGGCGGGTCGAGTTTTCAACAGCCCTGCTCAACTGACCAAAAACTTGCCAAAAGCTTGACGGATGCTGTTGAAAAAAGCGTCTCTCGACCGATGTCGAGAGACGCTTGTGCGATGAGCGTTGGCGTGTGGCGACGCGAGCTAGCGTCAGACGATTAGAAGTCGGCGTTGCCCACGGTGCGCGGGTGCGGCAGGACGTCGCGGATGTTGCCCACGCCGGTGAGGTACATCACCAAGCGCTCGAAGCCCAGACCGTAGCCGGCGTGCTTGCAGGAACCGTAGCGGCGCAGGTCAAGGTAGTACTTGTACTGCTCGGGATTCATGCCCAGGTCCTTGATGCGGGCCTCGAGCAGATCCAGGCGCTCCTCGCGCTGGGAGCCACCGATGATCTCGCCGATGCCCGGCACCAGGCAGTCGGCGGCGGCGACGGTCTTACCGTCGTCGTTCATGCGCATGTAGAAGGCCTTGATCTCTGCCGGGTAGTCGGTCACGAAGGTCGGGCGCTTAAAGTGCTCCTCGGTCAGGAAACGCTCGTGCTCGGTTTGCAGGTCGATGCCCCAGCTCACGGGGTAGTCAAACTGGTGGCCGGCGGCGACGGCCTGCTCCAGGATTTCGACGGCCTCGGTATAGGTGACGCGGGCAAAGTCGGAGTTGGCGACATGGTCCAGGCGCTCGATCAGGCCCTTGTCCACAAACTTGTTGAGCATGTTGAGCTCGTCGGGACAGGTGGCCATAACGTCCTTAAGGACGTACTTGAGCATGGCCTCGGCGTTATCCATGTAGTCGTTCAGATCGGCAAAGGCCATCTCGGGCTCGATCATCCAAAACTCGGCGGCATGGCGCGTGGTGTTGGAGTTCTCGGCGCGGAAGGTGGGGCCAAAGGTGTACACGTCGCCAAAGGCCATGGCAAAGTTCTCGGCATTGAGCTGACCGGACACGGTGAGGCTCGCGTGCTTGCCAAAGAAGTCTTGGCTCCAGTCGACCTCGCCGGACTCGGTGAGGGGCGGATTTTTGGGGTCGAGCGTGGTCACGCGGAACATCTCGCCGGCGCCCTCGCAGTCACTCGTGGTGATGATGGGGGTGTTGACGTAGACAAAGCCCTGCTCCTGGAAGAAGCGGTGGATGGCGGCAGCCGCGACAGAGCGGATGCGGAACACGGCGCGGAACAGGTTGGTGCGCGGGCGCAGGTGCTGCTGGGTGCGCAGGAACTCGACGGTTGCACGCTTCTTCTGCAGCGGGTAATCCGGGGCGCTGACGCCCTCGACCTCGATGGAAGTGGCAGAAAGCTCGAAAGGCTGGGGCGCATCGGGGGTCAGCTTGACGGTGCCGGTGCAGATGAGGGCGGCCGAGACATTTTGATGGGCGATCTCGTCGTAGTTGTCGAGTGCCTCGCGGTTCATGACGACCTGCAGGTCGCGGAAGCAGCTGCCGTCGTTGAGCGTAACAAAGCCAAAGTTCTTCATGTCGCGGATGGACTTGACCCAGCCGGCGACGGTGACGGTCTGGCCGCCGAGCGACTCGGCATCAGCATAGAGCTGCGCGATTTTGGTGCGGTTCACGTATCCTCCCATAACGGTTGAATGATAGTTATCCATACAGTTCGATATTCTAGCAGCTCGGCTCATTTGGGCTATACAGATAAGGCATTGGCGGGATGGTTTTTCAAACGAAAAGCGCCCGCGGCCAAATGGTCGCGGGCGCTTGGCGTGGTGCCTTTTGGCTGTGTGGCGCGGGGCCTGGCTACTTGGTCTTGGCTACCAGCAGCGGGTCGCCCAGCTTGACGAGCGGGTTGCCGCCGATAAGCGTTCCAGACTCGCCGACATGGTCGATGCTCTTAAGGCGATCGAGCTCGGAGACGATGACGGTCACGATGTCCTCGTGGCCAGCGGCCTTAATGGCCTCGCGGTCGAAGCTGATGAGCGGCTGGCCTGCCTTGACCACATCGCCCATCTCGACAAAGCGGGCAAAACCCTTGCCGTTCATTTCCACGGTGCCCAGGCCAACATGGATGAATACGCGAAGACCGTCCTCGGTGATCATGCCAATGGAGTGGTTGGTGACGGTGGTAGCGCCGATGCGGCCGTTGGCGGGCGCATAGATGGTGCCGGTAATGGGCTCGATGCCATAGCCCTGGCCAAGCATGCCCGAGGCGATCGTCTCGTCGGGAACCTCGTTCAGGTTGACGAGCACGCCGTTGACGGGGGCATAGATGACGCCTTCGCGGGTGGCGAAGCTTGCTGCGGGCGGAACGGACGCCTCGCCCGTCGAGGTGAAGGTGGACTTAAGCGAATCGAGCAGACCCATAGTTGCCTCCAACTTAAATAGGCGCATATCGCGCGTTTGGTTTGCCGGAAACGTTTCATATGTGTTTCGCGGCTTGGTCAACGTCCCCTATTCTACGCTGCTCAGCGATGGTCCTGAGCTGGGATTATGTGATATATCAGTTGATGGGAAGCTTGTTGCTGAAGTGTTTCTGTGCCACGGGCTCAAGTGGGGTACGCTTGAAGACGAAAAACAAGGGCGCATAATTTGCGCGAAGGGAGCACATATGATTGTCGAGAACCGCGCGCTGTGGGGCGAGGAGCCGACCGAGGAATATCCAGCGACGTTTACGTATTTGGGTGCCGAGCCGCTGCCCGATAAACCGAATGGCCGCCGCCCTGCCGTGATTATCTGCGGCGGAGGTGCGTTTACGCATATCGCCCCGCATGAACAGGATCCCGTGGCGTTTGCGTTTTTGGATCACGGTTACCAGGCCTTTGTGCTCAACTATGTGACGAGTGGCACGGGTGACGTGAGCTTTCCGCACCCCCAGGCAGATCTTGCCAAGATGGTCGCCACGGTTCGTGCGAATGCCGACGAGTGGCATGTCGATCCCAAGCGCGTGTGCGTTGTGGGCTTTTCTGCGGGCGGTATGATCTGCGCCTCGCTGGCGACACAGTGGAAGACCGGTCCCTTCGCGGGCCTGGCAGGGGCGCGTCCGGACGACATTCGTCCCGATGCCGTGGTGCTGGGCTATCCGCTGCTCGACTTTGCCTATGTGCGCGACATGCAGACGCGCGATCCGCGCATTGACTTGCGTGTGCCCAAGACGGGCGGCAAGACGGGGCGCGATCTGCTCAACGACTACCTGTCGATGGTGACGGGTGGCGAGGCAACTGACGAGCACCTGGCCGATATCTGCCCCTCCACACATGTTTCGCGCCAGATGCCGCCGACCTTTGTGTGGGGCGTGTCCGATGACAAGACGGCGCCGATCGCGCAGGTCTATCCGTTTGCGCAGCGCATGGCCGAGGAGGGCGTCGCATGCGAGATGCACGTCTTTGACCAGGGCGGCCACGGCCTTTCGCTCGGCAACGCCAACACTGCGGTCGACAACGAGGACAAGCAGGCGGCTGTCCGTCCTTGGATTCGCCTAGCCTTCCGCTTCCTGGAGCGCCACGGGTTTTAGTTACGGCGTTTTACCAAACCGCGTAACCACTTGACGCTGCGAGCCCGCCAGGGCGGCAATCTGTTAATTGAACGTCACTATGTGTTCGCGCTATCATGCGTGGTTAAATGGTTAGCCATGGCAAACGGTTAGCCAAGATAAACAAAATGCAACGCCCTGTGGGCGCCGGGGGAGGAACGCGGACGTGAGACTCGATACACTCGAGATTGGAAAGGACGCCGTTGTCGCATCGGTGGCATCGGACGATCAGGCACTCCGACAGCATATTTTGGACATGGGCCTAACGCCGGGCACCGAAGTCACCATGATGAAGTACGCCCCCATGGGCGACCCGCTCGAGATTCGCCTGCGTGGCTACGAGTTGACGCTGCGCAAGGACGATGCTGCTCGCATCGAGCTCGTGGGCATTCACGACACCGATACGGGTCCGCGCGCTAACGCCGCAATCGGCACGACGGAGCATCCGGCCCTGGGCGAGGGGACGTATTCGCCCCGCGCGGCAAAGACGGCCGTGCCCGAGGGCGCACCGCTGCATTTTGCCCTCGCCGGCAACCAAAACTGCGGCAAGACCACGCTGTTCAACCAGCTGACGGGCTCCAACCAGCATGTCGGTAACTTTCCTGGCGTGACGGTCGACCGCAAAGATGGCACCATCCGCAACCACCCCGAGGCAAGCGTTACCGACCTGCCCGGCATTTATTCTCTGTCGCCGTACACGGGCGAGGAGATCGTAAGCCGCCAGTTTATCCTGGACGAGCACCCCGACGCCATCATCGATATCATCGACGCCACCAACATCGAGCGTAACCTGTACCTGACGCTGCAGCTTGTGGAGCTCGATCGACCCATGGTCATCGCGCTCAACATGATGGACGAGGTGACGGCCAACGGCGGCGCCGTGGACGTCAACCTGCTCGAGAGCCTGCTGGGCGTGCCTGTTGTTCCCATTAGTGCTGCCCGCAACGAGGGCATTGGCGAGTTGGTGGATCATGCCTTGCACGTGGCGCGGTTCCGCGAGCGCCCCGGTCGCCTGGACTTCTGCGCGCCCGATGGTCCGGACGGCGGCGCGCTGCATCGCTGCATTCACGGCATCGCCAACCTTATCGAGGACCATGCCGCGACGGCGCACATTCCCGTGCGTTTTGCGGCGACCAAGCTGGTTGAGGGCGACGAGCTGGTGACCGAGGCGCTTCACCTGGACCGCAACGAGCTCGACGCCATCGAGCACATCATTAGCCAAATGGAGGGCGAGGCCGGCACCGACCGTCTATCTGCGCTGGCTGACATGCGCTTCGGCTTTATCGGCGACGTGTGCGGGCGTTGCGTCGTCAAGCCGCACGAGAGCCGCGAGCACGTGCGCTCCGTCAAGATTGACCGCATCCTGACGGGTCGTTACACGGCCATTCCGGCGTTCCTGGTGATCATGGGTCTCGTCTTTTGGCTGACGTTTGGCGTGATCGGCGCGGCGTTGCAGGGGCTTATGGAGGACGGCATCGCTGCCATCATCGCCTCGGCCGATGCGGGTCTCAAGGCGTTCGGCACCAACGACGTAGTGCGCTCGCTGGCTGTCAACGGCGTGCTTACGGGTGTGGGCAGCGTGCTGACCTTCCTGCCGATTATCGTCGTGCTCTTCTTGTTCCTCTCCATTCTGGAAGACTCGGGCTACATGGCGCGCGTGGCCTTTGTCATGGATAAGGTATTGCGTCGCTTTGGCCTGTCGGGCCGCAGCTTTGTGCCCATGCTCGTCGGTTTTGGCTGCACCGTGCCGGCTATCATGTCGACCCGTACGCTCCCATCCGAGCACGACCGCAAGATGACCGTCATGCTCACGCCGTTTATGAGCTGCTCGGCCAAGCTGCCGGTTTACGGCTTGCTGTGCGGGGCGTTTTTCCCACAGGCGACGGTTCCCGCCATGGTCTCGCTCTATCTGATTGGCATTGCGGTTGGTTGCATCGCGGCTTTGGTGCTCAACCGCACGGCATTTAAGGGCGACCCGGTGCCGTTTATCATGGAGCTCCCCAATTACCGCCTGCCGAGCGTCAAGACGACGGTGATGCTGGCATGGGATAAGGCCAAGGACTTTATTACCAAGGCCTTTACCATTATCTTTGCCGCTACCGTGGTTATCTGGTTCCTTCAAACGTTCGACATTCGCTTTAATGTGGTCGCCGATCAGTCGCAGAGTCTACTTGCCGGTTTGGGTAGCATTATCGCGCCGGCGCTGGCGCCGCTCGGCTTTGGCGACTGGCGTGCATCCACGGCGCTCGTCACCGGACTTATCGCCAAGGAGAGCGTCATCTCGACCCTCACGGTGCTTTTGGGTGCAACGTCGCCCGCGGCACTGTCGACCATGTTTTCGCCGTTCACCGCCTACGTGTTCTTGGTCTTTACGCTGCTGTACCCGCCTTGCGTGGCGGCAATCGGCGCCGTCAAGAGTGAGCTGGGCGCGCGCTATGCCGTTGCCGTGTTCGCGTTTCAGGTGACGGTCGCCTGGATCGTGGCGTTTGTCGTGCATTCGGCAGGTATATTGCTGGGGTTGGCTTAGTTATTTATTGACGGCGCAACCTCTGTGTATCGAATTGTTTTCGGCCCCGCATCTGTTGCTGACGGATGCGGGGCCGTTGCTATATAATCGCCTCCGCTCAAAACGATTGGAGACGTTATATATGACTCAGGCAAGGCAAGACGGCATCACGCTCAAGCAGTGGCTCCCGCTCATCGGACTCACCTGCTGCGCCTTCGTGTTCAACACGTCGGAGTTTATGCCCATCGGTCTTTTGACTGACATCGCCGCGTCGTTCTCGCTCACCGAGTCCCAAGCCGGCATCATGATCTCGGTCTATGCCTGGGGCGTCATGCTGCTGTCGCTGCCGCTCATGGTGTTCGCTTCGCGCTTTGAGTTCAAGCGGATGTTGCTGGGCGTGCTGGCCGTGTTTTCGCTGGGCCAGTTTCTGTCCGCTGTGGCGCCGACTTATCCCATCCTGGTCTGTGCGCGCCTGGTGGTCGCTTGCGCACATGCCGTGTTCTGGTCGGTCGCTTCGATTATGGCCTCGCGCCTGGTCGACACTCGCCACGGGGCGCTCGCCATCAGCATGATCGCTACGGGCTCGTCCATCGCGCAGATCTTTGGTCTGCCCCTCGGTCGCGCTATTGGCTTGGCCGTGGGCTGGCGCATGACGTTTGCCGTGGTCGGGGTCCTCTCGGCCATCGCGGTCGTCTACCAGGCGACCGTGTTCCCGGCCATGCCGGCGGGCGAGCGCTTTACCGTCAAACAGTTGCCCGAGCTGCTCAAGAACCCGCTCCTGATCGCGCTCTACGCGGTCACGGTCTTTATGGCGACTGGCTATTACGCAAGCTACAGCTATATCGAGCCCTTCCTGGCACAGGTCGCGCACGTCGACGCGGGCGCCATCACCATGACGCTGACGGCGTTTGGCTGCTCTGGTCTGCTCGGAAGCTGGCTGTTTGGCCGCCTGTTCGATGGGCATCGCTTCCCGTTCTTGGCTATTACGCTCTCCGGCGTGCCGGCGGCTCTGCTGCTTATGGCTCCTGCAGCCTCGGCGCTCGTGTTGGTGCTTGCCGTCTGCGCGCTATGGGGCTGCTGCGCCACGGCCTTCAATGTGGCGTTCCAGGCCGAGCTCATCAAGTACACGCCGGCGGATTCGTCGGCTGTCGCCATGTCGATCTTCTCGGGCCTGTTCAACCTCGGTATCGGCACGGGTACCGCGATTGGCGGAGCCGTGGTTTCGGGTCCCGGTATCGCCTGGATCGGCTGCGCAGGTGGCGCAATCGCCGTCGTGGGCGTCATCCTCGCTATCACGGTGCTATTCCCGGCCATACGCCGCGCAAAGCCCGTCGCCTAACCACATCCCCCTATCAGTTGCGGTGAAATACGGACTGCTGGGTCCAATAAACCCGGCAAACAGTCCGTATTCCACCGCAACTTGGAAAGGGGCCGGGGCAGCTAAAAGAGCCCCGTCCCAAATTAGCTACCCTGCCGGGCATACAATGGATGTCGTTGTGTTGAGCTTACCGGGAGGTTGCTTATGTGGGCATACGAGACGACGTTCTATCAGATCTATCCGCTGGGCTTTTGCGGAGCTCCGCGCGAAAACGCCGCGCCCGTTGCCGAGGATGAGCTCGCCCAGGCTGTCAACGCCGCGCCAAACCCCGATGCGCCCATCATGAAGATCGCCCAATGGGCCGACTACCTGCAGGAACTCGGCGTTGGTGCTGTGCTCATCAACCCGCCGCTCGAATCTGATAGCCACGGTTACGACACGCGCAGCCTGCGCCATATCGACCGTCGCTTGGGCGGGGATGCCGACTTTGCCGCCGTATGCGACACGCTGCATGCCCACGGCATCCGCGTGGTGCTCGACGCCGTCTTCAACCACGTCGGTCGTGGCTTTTGGGCCTTCCGCGATGTGCAGGAGCACAAGTGGGACTCGCCTTACAAGGATTGGTTCCACATCAGCTTTGATGGCGACTCGTGCTATGGCGACGGCTTTTGGTACGAGGGCTGGGAGGGCCATTTTGAGCTTGTGAAGCTCAATCTGCAAAACCCCGCTGTGGCCGATTACCTGCTTGAGTCTGTGCGTCACTGGGTCGAGGTCTTTGGCGTCGACGGTCTGCGACTGGACGTCGCCTATATGCTCGACCGCGACTTTATGCGCCGCCTGCATACTTTTACCCGTGAGCTCAAGCCCGACTTTGTGCTGATTGGTGAGACGCTTCACGGCGACTACAACCAGATCGTCAACGACGAGATGCTCGACTCCTGCACCAACTACGAGTGCTACAAGGGCCTGTACTCCAGCTTTAACTCGGTCAACATTTTCGAGATCGCCCATTCGCTGCACCGCCAGTTTGGCGGCGATCCGTGGTGCATCTACCGCGGCAAGCACCTGCTGTCGTTTGTCGACAACCACGATGTGCCGCGCCTGGCGAGCATCCTGACGGACAAGTCCTGCCTGCGCCCCGCCTACGGCATGCTCTTTGGAATGCCGGGCATTCCGTGCGTCTACTACGGCAGCGAGTGGGGGATTGCCGGCGAAAAGGGCGGCCCCGATGGCGACTGGGCGCTGCGCCCTGCGCTCGATGAGCCTGCGCCCAACGAGCTGACGGCGTTCATCACGCAGCTCACGCACCTGCGCTCGGCCGACGACGCGGCGGCCCGTGCTCTCAACTACGGTGCCTATCGCAACGTGGTGATCCAGAACAAGCAGCTGCTGTTCGAGCGCGCCTGTGACGGCGCGACGGTGCTCGTGGCGGTGAACGCTGTGGACGAGACGTATGCCTTTGTCGCCGGCGAGCTCAACGGCTCCTTCGTCGACCTGCTTGCCGACGATGCGCCCACGGTCGAGCTGACGGGTACCCTTGAGCTTGCGCCCTATGGGTGCGCTATCTGCTGAGGGCCTAGCTCGTGGCCGCGCCGGACGAGGGCTATCAACATATTGAGCATGGGTTTGAACCCGTGTTTGACGAGCACTCGCGCGTTTTGGTGCTGGGGTCGTTTCCCTCGGTGCTTTCGCGCGCCAATGATTTTTATTACGGCAACCCCCAGAACCGCTTTTGGCGCGTGATGGCCGCGTGCCTCGGTGTGCCCGTGCCGCCCAACGAGGGCGACCTTTTGGCGGACAGCGAGCCTGCGACGCTCGACGCCTCGATTGCCGCCAAGCGCTCCATGCTGCTCAACGGCGGTGTGGCCCTTTGGGACGTGATCGAGAGCTGTGACATCAAGGGCTCAAGCGACGCCAGCATCAAAAACGTCGTTCCGGCGCATGTCGAGCGCATTACCGGCACAGCTCCCATTGAGCAGGTGATATGCAACGGTGGTACAGCTGGTCGGCTCTACAAGCGCTATCTACAGGAGCGGACGGGTCTGGCCGCTGTCGTATTGCCGTCAACTAGTCCCGCTAACGCGGCTTGGCGTCTGGAGCGCCTTGTTGAGTGCTGGCACGAAGCCGTTGGCTGGGCCGCTCTCTAATTTAGATATTTGATTGAGCATGGGCGCCCAGACGTTTCAGAACGCCTCGCCAGATCGGCGCGGGCACGGCTGGCTCGGCGCAAACCATGCCGTCGACGTTGACGTTGACGGCATTGCCGCCGCCAAGTCGCTGCGCATGCTCGACGGAGCAGCCCATGCGAACGGCGCCTACGAGCTTGTCCATCGCTTCGGAAAATGGCCGGCGCAACAGGCCCATACGCGGGGAGTGGCGAAGCGCCGCAATACCGCTGCCGGCACAGACGACAACGCCGCCACACCACAATTGGTCATGGCGCTCACATGCCTTGTGCAGACGAACGGCGGTCCCGCGCGCCTGCTTAGCGCCCTCTTGTGCGGCTCGAATCGCGGTATAGACGCGCGTTCCCGTACCGCCAAAGCGTTCAAGCGCCTGCTCGATAGCAGTCAACGTCTCATCGTCAGCCACATCTTCAATGGCCAGCACGATGCCATCGACTGCACCGGCATCATCCGCCTCCAAATCGACCGGGTGGGGGAGCGCGGTGCCGGAAAGCTGCGCATAGGCGGCGATGGCATCCTGCAGGTCCCAGAGCAAAAACTCAAGATCGGCGCTATCGGGAATGCTGATATACGCAATGGTTCGCAACGTTTTTGGTACATCGCCGCGCGCGGTCGTCTCCATGCCGCCTCCTTTCCGGTTGGTTTCCGTTTAGGTTACACCGTCCGGCGGCGTCTCGCCGCGCTATCCTAGTGCAACCCTTACGAAAGGAACGCCATGCGCCTGCCCATGAATACCTCGCTTGCCACGCTCAAGCCCTCCGGCATCCGCCGGATTAACGCGCTCGCCGCTCAGCACCCGGGGTGCATTGCGCTTGCGCTCGGCGAGCCCGATTTTCCCACGCCCGATGTGATTAGCGCCGAGGTGACCGCTTCGTTGGACCGCGGCGACACGCACTATCCGCCCAACAACGGTCGCCCCGCCCTGCGCGAGGCGCTGTCTGCCTACATGGGGGACGCGGGCCTGGCGTTTTCCGCCGATGAGGTCATTCTGACCGACGGCGCGACCGAGGCCCTGTCGGCAACATTTATGGCTATGCTCAACCCCGGCGACGAGGTCATCATTCCCACGCCTGCCTTTGGCCTGTACGAGAGCATCGTCGTGGCCAATCACGCCAAAGCGGTCTTTTTGGATACGGAGCCTGCGCAGTTTCAGATTGACGAGGACGCACTTCGTGCTTGCGTGACGCCGGCGACCAAAGCCATCGTCATCTGCTCGCCCAACAATCCCACGGGCTGCATCCTCGACGCGGCATCGCTCGACGCCGTGGCAGACGTGGCAGAGCAGGCGGGCATCTACGTGGTCTGCGACGACGTATACAACCGTCTGGTCTATGTGGATGGCTACGAGCGCTTTGCCCAGCGCCACCCGGAGCTACGCGAGCAGACGGTGGTCATCGAGAGCTTTTCCAAGCCCTGGGCCATGACCGGCTGGCGCTTGGGCTGGCTCGCAGCCGCAGCCCCCGTCATCGCCGAGATCGCAAAAGCCCACCAATACTTAGTATCGAGCGCCGTCTCCTTTGAGATGGGCGCCGCAGCCCGAGCCCTGACCGTCGACCCAACCCCCATGCTCAATGTCTACCGAGCCCGCCGCGAACGCGTGCTCGCAGCCTTAGACGCCATGGACCTCGACGTAGTAGAGCCCGCAGGAGCCTTCTACACTTTCCCGATCATCAAAAAGTTCGGCCTAACAAGCGAAGATTTCTGCATCAAAGCCATCAAAGAAGCAAACGTAGCCCTAGTCCCGGGCGACTGCTTCGGCACCGAAGGCCACGTCCGCTTAAGCTACTGCGTCTCCGACAAAAATCTGGACGAAGGTCTCCACCGCCTGTCAACCTTCGTTTCAACCTTATAGCCCAACGGGACGCAACGCATCAGCCCACCGACATAAGGGTTATGCGTGGGGCGCGTCGCTCAACGGACACGAGGATTCGCAGCAAAGGCAACGTAGCTCCGGCCGGGAGGGGCAGGGCGAGTTTTCCGTAGATTCCGCACGAGCCGAAGGCCACTTAATGTGGCCTTCGTGCGAGCCCAGGACTTGACCGAGCGGAAAACTCGCCCTGCCCCTCCCGGCCGGAGCGTATGCAGGGTTTGTGTACGAATCCTCGCGCCCGTTGACCGCCGCCGGGGTCCCCGCCATAATACTTTCGGTTCACGCACGAATCCGCTGCCAGAGACAGCCGGTGCAAACGGGCATCGCCCGCGAGCTTAATGGGATATCCCGCCAGCCGAGGTGGTCGAGTAGATATGTCTTCTCGCCCCCGTCGCTCATGCAGCGCGGGGGCTTTCTTTTTGGACATGCCCCCGTCACGTCCTTGTGGCGGACCGTGCCCGGAAAGAATTCGAGGAGGTGTAATTCATGCCCCAGCAGTACAAAATCGACAAGGTTGCAGAGATCGAGTCCCGTATCGCCGAGAACGCCGGTCTGTTCGTCGTCAACTACAACGGTCTGACGGTTAAGCAGGCTCAGGAGCTGCGTCATCAGCTTCGCGAGTGCGGCGCCGAGATGAAGGTCTACAAGAACAACCTGGTCAAGATCGCTCTCAAGAACCAGGAGCAGCCCGAGCTCGACGAGATCCTCGCCGGCCCCGTCGCTTATGTGTTCTACGAGACCGAGCCGGTCGAGGCCGCTAAGACCCTTAAGGACTTCTCCGCTAAGTCCAAGGGCGTCCTTGAGATCAAGGGCGGTATCTCCGACGGCAAGGCCGTTTCCGCTGATGATGTTAAGGCTATCGCCGAGCTGCCCACCAAGGACCAGCTTCTCGGCCAGATCGCCGGTCTCATCTCCGGTTTCGCTCGCGACATCGCTGTCTGCGTCAACGGCGTTTCCTCTGGTCTCGCTCGTTCGATCCAGCAGGTCTCCGAGCAGAAGGCAGCCTAGTCGCTGTTTTCACCCGCGGCGGCAACGCCGCACCCCTGACGCATTCGCGTCGTGTTTTAACTGATCTCCGTGCATCTGCACGGAAACCGAAAGGACTTAGAAATGGCTAAGCTTACCACCGATGAGATCATCGATGCTCTTAAGGAAATGACCCTTCTCGAGGCTTCCGAGCTCGTTAAGGCTATCGAGGACACCTTCGGCGTTTCCGCCGCTGCTCCTGCCGCCGTTGTCGCCGCTCCCGCTGCTGGCGCTGCTGAGGCCGAGGAGAAGACCGAGTTTGACGTCGTGCTCGAGGGCTTCGGCGACAACAAGATCCAGGTCATCAAGGCCGTCCGTGAGCTCACCAACCTTGGCCTGAAGGAGGCCAAGGAGGTCGTCGAGGGCGCTCCCAAGGCTGTTCTCGAGGGTGCCAAGAAGGAGGACGCCGAGGCTGCCAAGGAGAAGCTCGAGGCTGCTGGCGCTGCTGTCACCCTCAAGTAATCAGGCTTTCTCGCCAGATTTCTTTGCAGACGGGGTTCGCATTGCGAGCCCCGTCTTTTTTGTTTTGGCCCCTCATTCCCATTGCTCGGCACGCAGAACACCGCTGTCTTCGCCGTGCCAATCCCGTTACCGCTGGGGCGTAAAATTGCATCATTCGAGCAATAATTTGCGTTGACCTGCTGAAGAATTGCGTTTGCCTTACGGCGACGTATGTCTCCGGCGGTAAGATACTTCAGTATCGCAATTTGGTCTGCGGCCGCCGTGCCGCACGCACAGGGCGCATCCTGCGCCTGCGAAAGGATCCTTGAATAACATGAAGGCAATCATCCCCGCCGCCGGTCTTGGCACGCGTTTTCTGCCTGGCACCAAGTGCACGCCCAAAGAGATGCTGCCGGTGCTCGACAAACCGGTCATCCAGTACGTCGTTGAGGAGGCGCTCGACCCCGATGAGGTCGACGATGCTATTATCGTCACCTCTCCCGGCAAGCCCGAGTTGCTGAGCTACTTCCAGCCCGATCGTTCGCTCGAGAACCTGCTGCGCGAGCGCGGCAAGGATGCTTATGCCGACGCCGTCGCCCATGCGGGCGGTATGCCGGTCGACTTCCGCTATCAGTACGAGCCCAAGGGCCTCGGTCACGCCATTCGCTCTGCCGCTGACGCTGTGGCGGGGGAGAACTTCCTGGTTCTTCTGGGCGACTACGTTGTGCCCAACCGCGACATCTGCGACAAGATGCTTGCCGTCTCCAAGGAGCACGGTGGCGCTTCTGTTATCGCCGTTGCCGCGTGCGCTCCCGAGGAAGTCAGCCGCTATGGCGTTATCGCCGGCGATCGCGTGGGCGCTCTCGAGGGCTTCGAGAATGCCGCCGACGACGAGCCCGGTGCCGTTTGGCGCATCGGCGGCCTGGTCGAGAAGCCCGCTCCCGAGGCGGCTCCGTCCAACCTGTACATCGTCGGTCGCTACCTGCTGAGCCCGTTGGTCATGGACCTGCTGGCCGATCAGCAGGCCGGTAAGGGCGGCGAGATTCAGCTGACCGACGCCATGGCACGTTCGCTCGACCGCGAGGCCATGTACGCTGTCGTCATCGATCCGCTCTCGGGCTACGACACTGGTACCCCGTCTGGCTGGATGGCCACCAACGCCCTCATGGCCGCAAGCGACCCTCGCTTTGCCAGCGCCTTCTGGGACGCCATCGACGAGCGCGGCGGCTTGATGCGCAAGTAAGCCTTCGGTCATCGACATTTACGGGTGCGGACTTCGGTTCGCGCCCGTTTTTTTATAAGAGCTGCGATTGCCAGCCCTCTGTTCACAGAAAATATATGAACAGGTGTTCGATGCACATCCATCTACCTGCATGTTTTCTGTCGAAAAACTTTGCTACTCCAAAAACTCAATCACGTCAAGGCTTTTCTTGCTCAACGGTCGGTACCTGATAAACTATTAGGTTGCGATAACTGGCGAAGCTATGCCTCGCCAATCCACCGAGCATTTCCGTGAAGGAGGAAAAACCTGGTGACCTACGCATACACTGCCACTGAGCGCAAGCGCGTCAGCTTCGGGAAAATCCCGGAGGCCATGGAGCTCCCCAACCTTATCTCTGTTCAAAGGGAATCCTTTGAGCGTTTTAAGGACGAGGGCCTTCGTGAGGCGTTCAAGGAATCCAGCCCCATCCAGAGCCAGAACCATGTTCTCGAGGTTACCTTCGGCGAGCATCAGTTCGGCGACCCCGCGCACACCGTCGAGGAGTGCCGCGAGAAGGACATGACCTATCAGGCTCCGCTTCTGACCGACGTCCGTCTCACCAACAAGGAGACCGGCGAGATCAAGGAGCAGCTCGTCTTCATGGGCGACTTCCCCATGATGACCGATCAGGGCACCTTCATCATCAACGGTACCGAGCGTATCGTCGTCTCGCAGCTCGTCCGCTCCCCGGGCGTGTACTACAGCTCCGAGATGGATTCGGGCAAGCAGATCTACAAGGCCCAGATCATCCCGTCCCGCGGTGCCTGGCTCGAGTTTGAGGTCGACAAGCGCGACCAGCTCATGGTCTCCATCGACCGTAAGCGCAAGCAGAGCGCCACGATGTTCCTGCGCGCCCTTGGCATCGCCGTCACCAACGATGACATCATCGAGCTGCTCGGTAACTCCGATGTGATCAAGCGCACCCTGGAGCGCGATACCGCCCTTACCCGCGAGGACGCCCTCATCGAGATCTACCGTCGTCTGCGCCCGGGCGAGCCTCCCACCGTGGACGCTTCCCGCAGCCTGCTCGAGGGCCTGCTCTTTAACCCGCAGCGCTACGACCTGGCCCGCGTCGGTCGTTACAAGGTCAACAAGAAGCTAAACCTCACCACCGAGGAAGAGGTCACGGTGCTCACCGACGAGGATATCGTCGCGACGCTGCGCTACCTCCTGTCCCTCGCTGCCGGCGAGCAGGGCTTCAAGGTCGACGACATCGACCACTTTGGCAACCGCCGCATCCGTACCGTCGGCGAGCTCGTCGCCAACCAGTTCCGTATCGGCATGAGCCGTATGGAGCGCGTCGTCCGCGAGCGCATGAGCTCCCAGGACATCGACGAGATCACCCCGCAGTCGCTCATCAACATTCGCCCGATCGTGGCCTCCATCAAGGAGTTCTTCGGTTCCTCGCAGCTCTCTCAGTTCATGGACCAGGCGAACCCCCTGACCGGTCTGACCCACAAGCGCCGTCTGTCCGCACTCGGCCCTGGTGGTCTTGCCGGCCACAAGTCCGGCTCCAGCCGCCGCACCAACGTGCCGACGGCCGTCCGCGACGTTCACAACTCGCACTACAGCCGCATGTGCCCGATCGAGACCCCCGAAGGCCCCAACATCGGCCTGATCGGCTCGCTCGCCCTCTACGCCCGCGTCAACGAGTATGGCTTCATCGAGGCCCCGTTCCGTCGCGTCGAGAACGGCGTTGCCACCGATCAGATCGACTGGATGACCGCTGACGAGGAAGAGAAGCACGTCATCGCGCCGGCCAACACGCCGCTCGATCCCAAGACCAACGAGTTCATCACGACCGATGCCGAGGGCAAGATCGTCCGTCCGCACACCGTGATCGCCCGTACCCGCGACTTCGACGGCTCCTTCGGCGCTCCCGCCGACGTGCCCGTCGAGGACGTCGACTACATGGACGTCTCGCCGCGCCAGATGCTCTCCGTCGCAGCCACGCTGATCCCGTTCCTTGAGCACGACGACGCCAAGCGTACGCTGATGGGCGCCAACATGCAGCGTCAGGCCGTGCCGCTGGTTCACCCCGCCGCTCCTTATGTCGGTACCGGCATGGAGCGTCGCGCCGCCCTGGACTCCGGCGAGGTCACCCTGGCCAAGAACGCCGGCGAGGTCATCTTTGCCGACGCCGCCAAGATCATCGTCAAGCATGCCGGCGGCATGGATGAGTATCATCTGGCCAAGTACCAGCGCTCCAACCAGTCCACCTGCATCAACCACCGTCCGCTCGTTCGCGTCGGTGACACCGTTGAGCAGGGCGAGCCTCTGGCCGACGGTCCTTCGACCGATCACGGCGAGCTCGCACTGGGCCAGAACCTCACCGTGGCCTACATGCCGTGGGAAGGCTTTAACTACGAGGACGGTATCGTCGTGTCCGAGCGCCTGGTGGCCGAGGACCTGCTGACGACCATCAACATCACCCGTCACGAGATCGACGCCCGCGACACCAAGCTCGGCCCCGAGGAGATCACCCGCGAGATCCCGAACCTCTCCGAGGACATGCTTGCCAACCTCGACGAGGACGGCATCATCCGCATCGGCGCTGAGGTCGGCCCTGGCGACATCCTGGTCGGCAAGGTCACGCCTAAGGGCGAGAGCGCTCTGACCGCCGAGGAGCGCCTGCTGCGCGCCATCTTCGGTGCCAAGGCCCACGACGTTCGCGACACCTCCCTTAAGATGCCTCACGGCGCTTACGGCCGCGTCATCGACGTCGTCCGCTTTAGCCGCGAGAACGGCGACGACCTGGCCCCCGGCGTCAACGAGCAGGTGCGCGTCTACGTCGCCCAGCGCCGTAAGATCCAGCAGGGCGATAAGATCGCCGGCCGCCACGGCAACAAGGGTGTTATTTGTAACGTTTTGCCGGTCGAGGACATGCCCTACATGGCTGACGGTACCCCGATCGACGTTATCCTCAACCCGCTGGGCGTTCCTTCGCGTATGAACGTCGGCCAGCTGCTCGAGTGCCACCTTGGCTGGGCTGCTGCGTGCGGTTGGGATACCGAGCAGGCCGACTCCGACAAGTACGTCCCCGGTCCGTTCTTCACCGCGACGCCCGTCTTCGACGGCGCCAAGGAGGACGAGATCGCCGAGGTCATCCGTCGCGCCAACAAGAACATGCTCAACAAGGCCACCGCTGCCTTTGGCGATCACATGCGCCCCGAGTTCGTCACCCAGCTTGACGAGCGCGGCAAGACCCGTCTGTTTGACGGCCGCACCGGCGAGGAGTTCCGCGAGCCCATTACCGTGGGTACGTCCTACATCCTTAAGCTCGGCCACATGGTCGACGACAAGATCCACGCCCGTTCGACCGGCCCCTACAGCCTGGTTACCCAGCAGCCTCTGGGCGGCAAGGCTCAGTTCGGCGGCCAGCGCTTCGGCGAGATGGAAGTTTGGGCACTGTACGCATACGGTGCTTCCAACGTCCTGCAGGAGATCCTGACCGTCAAGTCCGACGATACCGTGGGCCGTGTCAAGACCTACGAGTCCATCGTCAAGGGCGAGAACGTCCCGGTTCCGGGTATCCCCGAGTCCTTCAAGGTTCTCGTCAAGGAGATTCGTTCGCTCGCACTGGACATCGAGCCCATGCACGATGCCGACGAGGACGCCTCCGCCCCCGTGACCGCCGAGGAGACCTCTGCCCTCGACGACCTGGCTGCGCTCGCCGGCGTTGACGCCGACGTCGAGGCCGAGGATGCCGAGACCGCCGAGGCGCCCGAGGCTGTCGCCGCCACGACCACTGATAAGGAGTAGTTGACTGTGGCAGATTTCGAAGCTACTGATTTTGACTCGGTAAAGATCTCCCTTGCCTCCGCCGACCAGATCCGTTCCTGGTCGCACGGTGAGGTCAAGAAGCCGGAGACCATCAATTACCGTACCCTCAAGCCCGAGAAGGACGGCCTGTTCTGCGAGAAGATCTTCGGTCCCGCCAAGGACTGGGAGTGCTCCTGCGGCAAGTACAAGGGCATCCGCTTTAAGGGCATCGTCTGCGAGCGCTGCGGCGTCGAGGTCACCTCGGCCAAGGTGCGTCGCGACCGCATGGGCCACATCGAGCTCGCCGCTCCCGTGTCCCACATCTGGTACTTCAAGAGCCCCACGAGCTTCCCGATGAGCCGTATGCTCGACATCAAGTCCAAGGACCTCGAGAAGGTTCTGTACTTTGCCAGCTACATCATCACCGAGGTCGACTATGAGGCCCGCGAGGCCGACGCCGACGACCTGCGCGAGGAGCTCGCCGCCGATCTGGAAGAGATCGATGCCGAGTGCGCCCGCCAGATCGAGTCCCTCAAGGAGCAGGGCAACCCCGAGAACTTTGACGAGTTCTCCGACGAGGAGCCGCTGACCCCCGAGGAGATCGCCTCTGGCATCGTCGACATCGAGGAAGAGTGCAAGGACGAGAAGCAGCTCCGCACGGACGCCTTCAACGCTTTCATGAAGCTCAGCGAGCGCGACCTCATTTCCGATGAGCCGCTGTTCCGCGAGATGACCCGCTACTACTCCATGTACTTCAAGGGTGGCATGGGTGCCGAGGCCGTCCGCGACCTGCTCGCTGCCATCGACCTCCCCTCCGAGGCCGAGAAGCTCAAGGCCATCATTGCCGACGAGGACTCCCAGAAGCAGAAGCGCGAGAAGGCCGTCAAGCGCCTCGAGGTCGTTGACGCCTTCCTGAAGGGCGGCAACAGCCCCGCGAACATGATCCTGGATGTCATCCCGGTCATTCCGCCCGATCTGCGCCCGATGGTCCAGCTCGACGGCGGCCGCTTCGCCGCATCCGACCTCAACGACCTGTATCGTCGCGTGATCAACCGTAACAACCGACTCAAGCGCCTGCTCGACCTGGACGCCCCTGCGATCATCGTGAACAACGAGAAGCGCATGCTCCAGGAGTCCGTGGACGCCCTGTTCGACAACGGCCGTCGTGGTCGCCCGGTCTCTGGCCGTGGCGGTCGCCCGCTCAAGTCGCTCGCCGAGGCCCTCAAGGGCAAGCAGGGTCGTTTCCGTCAGAACCTGCTGGGTAAGCGTGTCGACTACTCCGGCCGTTCGGTCATCGTTACCGACCCCAAGCTGCTGCTGCACCAGTGCGGTCTGCCCAAGACCATGGCGCTGGAGCTCTTCAAGCCCTTCGTCATGAAGCGCCTGGTCGAGCTTGGCAAGGTCGAGAACATCAAGGGCGCCAAGCGCGCTATCGACCGCGGTGCCACCTTTGTGTGGGACATCCTCGAAGAGGTCATCGACGGCCGCGTCGTGCTGCTCAACCGTGCACCGACCCTGCACCGTCTGTCCATCCAGGCCTTTGAGCCGGTGCTGGTCGAGGGCAAGGCTATCCACCTGCATCCGCTGGTCTGCTCGCCCTTCAACGCCGACTTCGACGGCGACCAGATGTCTGTCCACGTGCCGCTGTCCAGCCAGGCTCAGGCCGAGGCCCGCGTGCTCATGCTCTCTGCGAACAACCTGCGCTCGCCGGCATCCGGCAAGCCGGTCAACATCCCTTCGCAGGACATGATCATCGGTGTGTACTACCTCACCCAGGTTCGCGAGGGTCTGCCGGGCGAGAACCACGTGTTCTCGAGCTTCGACGACGCGCTGCACGCCTATGACTGCCGCTCCGAGGTCGACATGCAGGCCAAGATCCAGGTCCGCGTGTCCGCCGAGAACGCCAATGTCATCAACGAGGACGGCACCCGTATCTTCCGCGTCAAGAACGGCAAGAACGAGTTTGTCGACTACGACGTCACCGGCAACAAGACCGCGCGCTTCGAGACCTCTATCGGCCGCATCATCTTCAACCGCCAGTGCCTGCCCGAAGACTACGAGTTCATGAACTACAAGATGGTCAAGGGCGACGTGGCCAAGCTGGTTGCGGACTGCTGCGATCGTTACCCCGAGGCCAAGGTCGGCCCGATCCTCGACGCCATCAAGTACTCCGGCTTCCACTACGCTACCCGCGCCGGCCTCACCATCTCGGTGTGGGACGCTCTCATCCCTGCCGAGAAGCAGGAGCTGCTCGACCGCGCTCAGGCCAACGTCGACCAGATCAACGAGTACTTCGAGGAGGGCTTCATCAACGAGACGGAGCGCCACATCGAAGTCGTTAACGAGTGGACCGCTTGTACCGATAAGGTTGCAGCGCTCATGCTCGACATGTTCGACGAGGAGAACCCGCTGTACATGATGGCCGACTCCGGCGCCCGTGGTTCTAAGACCCAGCTGCGTCAGCTCGGCGGCATGCGTGGCCTGATGGCAGACATGTCCGGCGAGACGATTGACCTTCCCATTAAGGCGAACTTCCGCGAGGGCCTGCTGCCGCTCGAGTACTTCATTTCGACCTACGGCGCCCGTAAGGGCCTGGTCGATACCGCATCCCACACCTCGGACTCTGGTTACCTGACCCGTCGTCTGGTCGACGTGGCCCAGGACGTCATTGTCCGCGAGGAGGACTGCGGTACGCACGAGGGCGTCACCTACAACCTCATCATCCCCGGCACCACCGACCTCAACACCGACCTTGTTGGCCGTTGCTTCATTGAGGACGTCGTGGCCCCCGATGGCACCGTGCTCTTTGAGCAGGACGGCTACATCGAGAAGGTCGCCGACATCCAGAAGATGGTTGATGCCGGCCTCAAGAAGGTCAAGCTCCGCGCGCTGCTCACCTGCCGCTCCAAGTACGGCGTGTGCCAGAAGTGCTACGGCTGGGATCTTTCCACCCGTCGTCCGGTCGCCATCGGTACCGCGGTCGGCATTATTGCCGCCCAGTCCATCGGCGAGCCCGGTACGCAGCTTACGATGCGTACCATTCACTCCGGCGGCGTCGCTGGCGTCGACGATATTACGCAGGGTCTGCCTACGGTCAGCCGTATGTTCGATATCGTCGGCAACGTCAACGAGAAGATTCTGGGTCGCGAGGCCGAGCTGGCTCCGTACTCCGGTCACCTCTCGATTAAGCCCGAGAAGTCCGAGTACGTGCTGACGCTCACCGACTCCGAGGATCACACCCGTGTCCTCGACGAGCGTCGCGTCCCCGCATCGGTGCGCTTTATGCCCGAGATCGAGGACGGCTGCGAGGTTCGCGCCGGCGACCAGATCACCAAGGGCTTCGTCAACTTCCGCAACCTGCGCAAGCTGACCGACATCGAGTCGACGATGCACACCTTCGTCGAGAGCGTCAAGGACGTCTACACCAGCCAGGGCGTCGACCTGAACGACAAGCACATCGAGGTGCTCGCACGTCAGATGCTGCGTCGCGTTCAGATCACCAACCCCGGCGACTCCAAGTACCTGCTTGGTCAGTATGTCGACCGCTACGAGTTCGCCGACGAGGTCGAGCGCGTTGCCCGTCTGGGCGGTCAGGCTCCCGTGGCCGAGCCCGTCATCCTGGGTACGCTCAAGGTCGCGTCCAACATCGACTCTTGGCTGTCGAGCGCTTCGTTCATCCGCACCGCCGGCGTCCTTACCGAGGCTGCCATCGAGGGCAAGGTCGACCACCTGCTCGACCTTAAGTCCAACGTCATCGTCGGTAAGAAGATTCCGGCTGGTACTGGTCTCAAGCCGTACGCCAACGCCAAGCTGACGTATCGCACGGCCGACGGCTATGTCGACATCGACGGTCCGGCTTCGCCCAACGCCAAGTCGCTGCCCGAGTGGGCTCCGGTGGAGCTCAAGGACCTGGACGAGCAGCTCCCGCAGCAGCTCGACTGGGCCGGCTACGACGAGTTCGGTGGTGCTGACGGTTCGTTCACCCGCAACGGCCACACCATCTCTGCTGAGAAGGCTCGCCTGTACCTGTTCGACGACCTGGGCGTGTCGCAGCGCTGGACCAACAAGTTCAGCGAGGTCGGCATCGAGACGGTCGGCGACCTGGTTGGCAAGTCCGAGGAGGATCTGCTGCGCATCGATGGCATCGGTGCCAAGGCGATCGAGGAGCTCCGTGACGGCCTGGAGGCCCACGACCTGCTCTACATCCTCGAGAACAACGACGACGTTGCCGACGAGGAAGACCTCTCGCAGCTGCTGCAGATGGTCTTTAGCCCCGACGGTCCGGACGACATTCTGCTGGGCACCTCTGCCACGCCGACGCATCACGCTGACGCCGACGAGGAGCTCCTGGGCGCCCCGATCGACGACAAGAAGGCTCCTGCCAACGGTGCCATCAACGAGGACATGGCTTCCCTCGACGAGCTGCTCAACCAGCTCGTGGACACCGACGACGCCGAAGAGGCCAAGGACAACGACGAGGAGTAACTAGTTCCGCCGTTCTAACGAACGGCGGCAACCTCCGTCGCTGCGCGGCCCCCAGAGCTACAATCTGTCATTCAAAAGGCAGGGCATGACCAAAAGGTCAATGCCCTGCCTTTTTCATGCCACCTTGTACGCTCTGGGGGCCGCTCGCTTGCGTATGCTCAACCTGTTGCGTTCCGTTGATCCCTTGCCAATAAGGGACAGGTTTATTTTGGTAGGTTTTTTCCTGCTTGAATTTGAAACATTTAGTCCGACAAGAGCGTATCTAAGGTGAGGGCCTCATCGAGAACCAATAACGTCACCGGGAGGTGATTATGGAAGAACAAGCATTTAGACAGGCGGTCGAAGATCACCGGGATGTCGTGTTTCGAATCGCATTGACGTACCTGCGCGATCGCGCTGACGCCGACGATGTCGCTCAAGACGTCTTTCTGAAGTTACTCAAAGGCGATGGAAACTTTGAAAGTTGGGAGCATCTTCGCCGCTGGCTTATCCGGGTCACGATCAATGAATGCAAATCGCTCTTTCGAAAGCCATGGAGGCGCGTGGAGGATATCGAGAATCTGACCGATTCGCTCTTGGCGGCGCAGGACGAGACTAAGGCCGTCCTGTCGGACGTCATGCGGCTTCCAGAACGATTCCGTATCCCCATCGTGCTCTATTACTATCTGGGCTTCTCGACTTCAGAGATTGCCGAGTTATTGCATGTGCCAGCCGCGACCGTTCGAACGCGTTTAGCTCGCGGCAGATCGAAACTCAAGTTCATCCTAGAGGAGGGCGACCGTGAAATCCAACCAAATCAAGCAGGCCTTCGAGTCCGTCCAAGCCGATAGCGATCTTGCTGACCGTGTTCTTTATGCCGCTGCTGGTGAGCCGCTTCGCCGAAAGGGTCACGCGAAGCCTCTGTATGTTGCCGTGATCGGATGCCTTGCCGGAGTGCTGGCGACCGGAGGGGTCGCCTACGCTGTTGTCAATTCCAGTTATTTTGCCTCTGCCTGGGGAAACCATGGCAACGGAGAGTCCGTTACCTGGACAAATGGCGGCTCGTCGGGGACGAAATATACCTACACCAGAGAGTTTGGTGATGGTATCGCGCCCCAAAGCCTGGAGGGTGCAGTCCAGAAGGTCAATCTGTCCGTCGAGGGCAACGGCTATACGCTCGACATTCATGAGATGGCAATCGACGAGAACGGTTGCGGTGCTGTGACGTTTACATTGTCCAATCCGAATGGCGTTAACTACTACAAGCCGGCGGCAGAGCTTGGCGAACTTGTTCTCTATGGTGAAGAAGAAGGGGGCGTCAGTACACCCAGCATGAACTTCGGCGAGGAATGGGCTGATACACGCTGCACCATTGATAAAGACACATCAAGCGACACGGTCATTAACGGCACGATGTACTTTGCATCTTGGAATCGCGATCGAGATTTACGACATGCGGTCACCTGGAATATCTCCTGGACCGAGGGCAAAGGTGAGGATGCGAAGGTGATCGAGGTATCGACGCCAGAGTTTAACGTCGGAGCGTACGTCGATACAAAAGAACTCCGCTCCGATGACTCGCCTCTCGAGATCAGTCCGTTTTCCATCCAGACGCACATCGATGATCTGGGCTATGAAGCAGTTGATCATAAACTGACCGTCACCTACAAGGATGGGTCAGAGCAGATTATCGAAGATGACGACGCAGGGGCGTACAATTTCTATGTTTCGATGGGACGCAATAGCGGAGAGAACATTTGGGTGCCAACGAAGTTGATTGATGTCGACCAAGTGGTTTCAGTAACGCTCGAAGGCACACGCTGCACTTCAACAGGGGGCGCCGAAACGTCGGAACCCTTTACCATCGTCTATTCGTAAGATTTGGGGCCGCTTTCTACTAGGGGAAGCGGCCTTCTTTGCGGTAAATGGGCGGTTAGACCGCACGATATTCGCCTGCATTCCTGAAGTATGCGGCAAAATCTTGATGGGTCGACCACACCGTATATGCTCAAGCGCTCTACCTGCGGGTTTATTATCGCAAAACCCCGGTGCGCTCGGCGGGTCCAGAATTTGCCGCATACTTCCGAAAGCGCCGCCGATTTCCATGCGACAGGTGAGAACAGATCACCGTTGGAGCGCGACGTTTCCCCAGATAAAACCGACCAAAATAAACCTGTCCCTTTTTGGCAGGTAACGTTGCCCCGACGAGCGCGTCGGATTCCCGGTCCGGGCGGCCCGCTGTTTAAGTTTGTCGCGAGTTCCGCACGCAAAGGAAAGCACTTAATGTGCTTTCCGTCTTGCGCAGGACTGTAGAGCAGCAAACTTAAACAGCGGGCCGCCCGGACCGGGGATCCGCCAGCGCGCACAGGAGGGGATTCCTTTTGTGTAGGCTTTGCGGAAATGTGCCAATTTTGGGATACGCCCGGCGGCGTGGTCTGTTGACGGCACAGCTAACGCCACGTATCCTATCGAACTGCGTGTTTCGTAGGGGGATGCTGACCCCTCGATTCAAGCCGTTGCACTTTACAGAAAGCTGGAATCATTCGAGAAGGAGTACGCTTTGCCTACTATTAACCAGCTGGTTCGCCAGGGCCGTCGTTCCGTGCCCAAGAAGTCCAAGAACGCTGCTCTGCAGCACAACTCCCAGAAGCGCGGCGTGTGCACCCGCGTCTTCACCACGAGCCCCAAGAAGCCGAACTCGGCTCTTCGTAAGGTTGCCCGTGTTCGCCTTGTCAACGGCATCGAAGTTACTGCTTACATCCCGGGTGAGGGCCACAACCTGCAGGAGCACTCCATCGTGCTCGTCCGCGGCGGTCGTGTCCGTGACCTCCCTGGTGTCCGTTATCACGTCATCCGTGGCGCCTACGACGCTGCTCCGGTCCAGAACCGTATGCAGGCCCGTTCCAAGTACGGTGCTAAGCGCCCCAAGGCCAAATAAGCCAGATAACGTTTTGATACTTTCGCCGTGTGCCGTCTTGAGCGCCGCACGGTAGACACTTAAGGAGATTTCACATGCCGCGTCGTGCAGCAGCTAATCGTCGTGAGGTTCAGCCTGACGCCGTTTACAACAACCGCCTGGTGACTCAGCTCATCAACAAGGTCCTTCTTGACGGCAAGAAGGCCACCGCTGAGCGTATCGTTTACACCGCTTTCGAGATCGTTGCCGAGAAGTCCGAGGGTGGCGACGCTCTCGCTACCTTCAAGAAGGCTATGGACAACGTCAAGCCCACGCTCGAGGTTAAGCCCAAGCGTGTCGGTGGCGCTACCTATCAGGTCCCGATGGAGGTCAACTCCCGTCGTTCCACCGCTCTGGGCATCCGCTGGATTGTCAACTTCTCCCGCGCTCGCAAGGAGAAGACCATGGCCGAGCGTCTCGCCAACGAGATCCTCGACGCTTCCAACGGCCTGGGCGCTTCCGTCAAGAAGCGTGAGGACGTCTTCAAGATGGCCGAGGCCAACCGCGCGTTCTCTCACTATCGTTGGTAAGTTAAGGTAAGGAACTAACATGGCTAAGCCTAAGTACAAGCTTTCCGATACCCGTAACATCGGCATCATGGCCCACATCGATGCTGGTAAGACCACCACGACCGAGCGTATTCTTTACTACACCGGTAAGACCCACAAGATCGGTGAGGTCCATGAGGGCGCTGCCACCATGGACTGGATGGTTCAGGAGCAGGAGCGCGGCGTAACCATTACCTCCGCTGCTACCACGTGCTTCTGGAACAAGGACGGTAAGGACTACCGCATCCAGATCATCGACACCCCGGGCCACGTTGACTTCACCGCCGAGGTTGAGCGCTGCCTGCGCGTCCTCGATGGCGCTGTCGCCGTCTTCGACGCCGTTGCCGGCGTTCAGCCCCAGTCTGAGACCGTTTGGCGTCAGGCTTCTACCTTCAACGTCCCCCGCATCGCCTTCATCAACAAGTATGACCGCGTGGGCGCTGACTTCTTCAACGCTATCGAGACCATGAAGGATCGTCTCGACGCTAACGCCGTGGCCGCTCAGGTCCCGATGGGCGCCGAGGACAACTTCTGGGGCGTCATCGACCTGGTCACCATGACTGCATGGGACTTCAAGGCCGACGACAAGGGCATGACCTACCCCGAGCCGATGGACGAGATCCCGGCTGAGTTTGCCGACATCGCTGCCACCAAGCGCGAGGAGCTCCTCGACGCTGCTGCCAGCTTTGACGACGAGCTCATGGAGAAGATCCTCATGGAGGAGGACTTCACCGTCGAGGAGCTCAAGGCTGCTCTGCGCAAGGGCGTTCTGGCCAACGAGCTCAACCTCGTCTTTGTGGGTTCCGCCTACAAGAACAAGGGCGTTCAGGAGCTGCTCGACGCTGTCGTCGACTACCTGCCCAGCCCGCTTGACGTTGAGGCCGTCACCGGTACCGATCCGGACACCGGCGAGGAGATCCAGCGTCATCCTTCCTTCGACGAGCCCTTCTCCGGCCTGGTCTTCAAGATCATGACCGATCCGTTCGTCGGTAAGCTCACCTATGTCCGCGTTTACTCCGGCCGCGCCGAGTCCGGCTCCTACGTGGTCAACGCTTCCAACGGTCAGCGCGAGCGTCTCGGCCGCATTCTCGAGATGAACGCCGCCGAGCGTATCGACCGTGACGACGCTGCCGCCGGCGACATCGTCGCTTGCGTCGGCTTCAAGAACTCCACCACCGGTGACACCCTGTGCGCCGAGGGCAAGGAGATCGTCCTCGAGAAGATCGAGTTCGCTAAGCCCGTTATCGACGTTGCCATCGAGCCCAAGACCAAGGCCGAGCAGGACAAGATGTCCCTGGCTCTGACCAAGCTCGCCGAGGAGGACCCGACTTTCCAAGTGTCCACCAACCACGAGACCGGCCAGACCATCATCGCCGGCATGGGCGAGCTGCACCTCGAGATCATCGTCGACCGTCTGCTCCGTGAGTTCAAGGTTGACGCTAACGTTGGTAAGCCCCAGGTTGCCTACCGCGAGACCGCTGGTCACGACGTCGAGAAGGCTGAGGGCAAGTTCGTCCGTCAGTCCGGCGGTCGCGGTCAGTACGGCCACGCCGTCATCAAGCTCGAGAAGATGGAGGAGGGCTTCGGCTACGAGTTCGTCAATGCTATCGTCGGCGGCGTCGTGCCCAAGGAGTACATCCCGTCCATCGACAAGGGCATTCAGGAGGCCCTGAACACCGGTGTTATCGCCGGCTTCCCGGTCCTCGACGTCAAGGTCACCCTGTTCGACGGTTCTTACCACGAGGTCGACTCCTCCGAGGCCGCCTTCAAGATCGCCGGTTCCATGGCTATCAAGGACGCCCTCAAGAAGTCTGATCCGCAGCTGCTCGAGCCGATCATGGCTGTCGAGGTCGAGACCCCCGAGCAGTACATGGGCGACGTTATGGGCAACCTCTCCGGTCGCCGCGGCAAGATCGAGGGCATGGAGGATCGCAAGAACAGCAAGCTCATCCGTGCCAAGGTGCCGCTGGGCGAGATGTTCGGTTACGCTACCGACCTTCGCTCCCAGACCCAGGGCCGTGCATCCTACACGATGCAGTTCGACTCTTATGAGCCCGCGCCCAAGTCCATTGTGGACGAGGTCATGAGCAAGAACGCCTAAGTTCGAGCTCCCTGTTACGTAATCCGCGAGAACATCTCTCGCACTCTTTGGAGGTTTAAGTTGGCTACCCAGAAGATCCGCATTCGCCTCAAGGGCTATGATCACGAGGTCGTCGATCAGTCCGCGAAGCTCATCGTCGAGACCGCTCAGAAGACCGGCGCTCGCGTTTCCGGTCCTGTCCCCCTGCCCACCGAGCGCAACCTGTACACGGTTATCCGCTCGCCGCACGTGAACAAGGACTCCCGTGAGCAGTTCGAGATGCGCACCCACAAGCGCCTCATCGACATCCTCGACCCCACCTCGGGCACCGTTGATTCGCTCATGCGTCTCGACCTCCCCGCTGGCGTCGACATCGACATCAAGCTCTAAGCGATATCGCTCATAGCTTAAAGGGCCCCGCTGCCGTTACGGTAGCGGGGCCCTTTTGTTTTGAGTTTAGATTTTGGGATAGCGAATTCGTCTGCCGAGCCGGCGGCTGCGGCGCCCTATTCGCTCAGGGGGCGCAAGGATGCTTCTTCGAAGTGGAAGACGCACAAGCCGCTCTCGGTCTCAATGCATGCGCGGCCGCAATCGTCGACCGTTCTAAATATGCCTTGTGCCAGCTCGTCTCCAGCGGGGGAGCGGGCGATAACGTGCTTCCCGATCCAATTGAGGTGAGCGATATATTCGTCGTGGACGGGCGCGAGCGGACCGGCGTCTTCTTCCTTGGCGTTGAGGCGCTCTGCCCAGCTATCTACAGCGTCTATAACTGCGTGATAGACCTCATCGAGGAGCATGTCGACGGCGGGAACGCTCTCGTTGAGGTCCGAGAGGCCAATTGCCGTCAGGCCGCCATCGGGCACCTCTTGGGGCGTGTAGTTTACGTTGACACCAATGCCGCAGACGGCGAAAGGTTTGCCTTCGTTATCGCGTGCGGCCTCGACCAGAATGCCGCCGAGCTTGCGTCCTCGCGCGACCAGGTCGTTGGGCCACTTGAGGGCTATTTCGCTTGCAAGGCCTTGCTTTTCGAGTGCTTCGAGCACCGCTAGGCCGCTGACGGCGGCAAGACCAGAGTACTTTGCGGGATTAACGCATGGACGCAGGACAATCGAAAGCAATAGGTTGCCGGCGGTTGAATCCCACTTGTGGCCGCGCCGGCCGCGTCCTGCCGTTTGCGCGCGGGCGGCAAGTCCTGTGCCGTGCGGCGCACCCTGTTTTCCTGCCTCGAGCAGGTCATCATTGGTCGATCCGGTTACATCGACAATCGTTAATTGGGCATCCATAGCGGCTGCTACCTCCTTATTGAATAAGTGAATGACGCAATGGTGTCGAGAGATAGACACAATGTGAAGCCTTTGTCGCATTTGGACAATTTAATGTTAACACGTCAACAAAGACTGAAATGCGTTATCCTCTCTTGGTCGATGTAAACACGTCAACAACTCAAAGGAGGTTAGTGATGGGTTTCACGATTCTTGGAACAGGTTCGGCACTTCCTGAGCGCAGTGTTTCCAATGACGAGCTGTCTGAGTTCCTCGATACCTCGGATGAGTGGATTTTTACTCGCACAGGTATCAAGAGCCGCCACGTCTGCACCACCGAGTCACTTGACGACCTTGCCGTAACAGCGAGCGAGCGGGCACTCCAGGTGTCCGGAATCGACGCGAGCCAGCTGGATCTGATCGTCTGCTCGACGACGACGGGTGACCACCTTGTTCCCGCCGAGGCGTGTGCCGTTGCTGAGCGACTAGGCGCGACGTGCCCTGCCTTCGATGTCTCGGCGGCTTGTGCCGGCTTCGTATTTGCGCTCGATGTCGCCGAGGGCTATATCGCCCGCAGCCGTGCCGAGCGCGTGCTTGTTGTTGCTGCCGAGCAGATGACGCGCGCGCTCGAGTGGACCGACCGTGCCACCTGCGTGCTATTTGGCGATGGGGCAGGCGCCGCAGTGATTGAAGCTGGGGGAGACAACCCCCTTGCCGTTGAGCTTTCGACGGCGCCCGACGTCGAGACGTTGCGCGTTCCCGGTCTGGTCGGTACCTCGCCGTTTAAGGCTTCCGCAGATAGCGCGAGCGTGCTGTCCATGAATGGCCGCCGCGTGTTCAAGTTCGGCGTCAACGCCATCTGTGACACGGTCCATAAGCTTGCGATCGATGCGAGCATTTTGGTCGAAGACATCGATCATTTTGTATTCCATCAGGCTAACGAACGAATCCTGAGCCAGGCGGTCAAGCGTCTGGGCGTGCCGGACGAGCGTGTGGTTCGCACGTTGCGCGAGACCGGCAACATTTCGAGCGCATGCATTCCGCTTGCCCTCGACCGGCTGGCAAACGCCGGTGCACTTCACACGGGCGACACGATCGCCTTGGTTGGATTTGGCGCCGGTCTGGATATAGGTGGCTATCTGCTTCGTTGGAAGTAGTCGCACATAGGAAATAAAAACGCCCTAGGGCACAACCAAAGGAGAACTACCATGGCAGATCAGAAGACCTTCGAGCGCGTTTGCGACGTTATCCGCGAGACCGCTGGTCTTGACGACGTTGAGATGAAGCCCGAGTCCACGCTCGAGGAGATTGGTCTCGACAGCCTGGGCACCGTCGAGATCCTCGTCGCCGTCGAGGACGAGTTTGGCATCCAGCTCGATACCGAGGAGAACCCCAAGACGGTCGGCGAGTTCGCCGATACGGTCGAGGCGGCATTGGAGAAGTAGAGATGCTCAAGACTCCTCTCTGCGATCTGCTCGGCATCGAAAAGCCCGTGTTCCAGGGCGGTATGGCCTGGATTGCCGATGCCTCGCTGGCGTCCGCAGTGTCCGAGGCGGGTGGCTTAGGCATCATTGCGGCCATGAACGCCGACGCCAACTGGCTGCGCGACCAGATTCACGAGCTGCGCGCCAGGACGGATAAGCCCTTTGGCGTCAACGTCATGCTCATGAGCCCGTTCGCCGACGAGGTTGCACAGGTCGTGATTGACGAGCGAGTGCCGGTCGTCGTGACGGGCGCCGGCAATCCCGCCAAGTACATGAAGGCGTGGAACGAGGCGGGCATCAAGGTCATCCCGGTCGTTGCCTCGGTGGCGCTGGCGCGCCTCGTGGCACGTCGTGGAGCCACGGCGGTTGTTGCCGAGGGTACCGAATCGGGCGGCCATATTGGCGAGACCTCGACGATGGCACTGGTGCCGCAGGTCGTCGATGCGGTCGACATTCCCGTCGTGGCCGCCGGCGGTATTGCCGACGGCCGCGGCGTGGCGGCCGCCTTTATGCTGGGCGCCGAAGGCGTGCAAGTGGGTACGCGCTTTCTGGTCGCAGACGAGTGCACCGTCTCGGAGCAGTACAAAGAGATGGTCCTGAAGGCCAACGACACTTCGACGCGTGCGACCGGTCGCTCGACGGGACATCCAGTGCGCGCCCTCAAGAGCCCCTTCACCAACGCCTATGCCAAGAGCGAGGGTTCCGGCGCGAGTGCCGAGGAGCTCGGTACTATGGGAACCGGTGCGCTGCGTAAGGCCGCCAAGGACGGCAACTACGAAGAGGGTTCGTTTTTGTGTGGACAGATTGCCGGCATGGTCAACGAACGCCAGAGCGCACGCGAAATCGTTGACGACCTGGTCGATGGCGCCGAGCACGTCCTGAAGGGTGCGTGTGCATGGGTGGCGTAGCGTTTTTGTTTGCCGGCCAGGGTGCCCAGCACCCCGCGATGGGCGTCGACTTGATCGAGAAATCGCCGGCGGCCGCCGAGGTGTTCGCCATTGCCGATGAGGTGCGCCCGGGGACGAGCGAGCGGTGCCGGAGCGCCTCCAAGGAGGAGCTCTCGCAGACCGAGAACACGCAGCCTTGCGTGTTCGTGCACGACTTGGCTGTCGCCGTCGCCCTGCGCGAGCGCGGCGTGGTGCCTGCCGCCTGTGCGGGATTTTCGCTGGGCGAGGTCTCCGCACTCAGCTTTGCGGGGGCATTCGATACGCGAGCGGGTTTTGAGCTCGTGTGTGAGCGCGCGGCATTGATGGCCACGGCGGCCGAGCGTCACCCTGGCGGCATGCGCGCCGTCATCAAACTTGATGCTGCGCAAGTCGAGAACCTGGCTGCGCAGGCCGGCGAGGACTGCTGGCCGGTCAACTACAACAGTCCCCAGCAGACGGTTGTGGCCGGAGCGCCCGATGCGCTGCAGACCCTCGACGTCCTAGTAAAAGAGGCTGGCGGCCGCGCCATGAAGGTCGCGGTGTCGGGTGCATTTCATAGCCCCTATATGGCCGAGGCGACCTGTGGCCTTGCCGCATATATTGAGGCCGGTCACGCGCCGTCCCCGTTGCTCATTCCTGTTTTGGCAAATATGACAGCGGCGCCCTATCCGGCGGACCCCCAGACGGCATCGGATGTCTTGGCCAATCAGGTGAGCCATGCCGTGCGCTGGGTCGATACGCTGCATGCTCTGCAGGATCAAGGCATCGACACATTTATTGAGGTCGGCCCCGGCAAAACGCTGTCCGGCCTGATCAAGCGTACGTTGAGCGACGTTCGTGTGTATTCGTGCGAGACGGCCGAGCAGGTCACAGCTATTGCCGACGAGCTCGCATAGTCCACAGGGCTGTAACCCGAAAGGAATGACATGGGCAACTTGAACAACGGCGCGCTCGAGCGCAACGATTCGCGTCGTGTGGCACTGATCACGGGCGGCTCGCGTGGTATCGGCCGCGCTTGTGCGGTTGGCCTGGCGGAGGACGGCTTTGATATCGCCGTCGTCTATGCCGGTAGCGTCGATGCGGCGCGCGAGACGTGCGAAGCCTGCGAGGCCGCTGGTGCCACAGCTCGCGCGTATCAATGCGATGTGGCCGACCCCGATGCCGTCAATGCGTGCATCGAGGCCGTGTTCAACGACTTTGGTTCGATTTGGGCGCTCGTCAATAACGCCGGGATCACTCGCGATGGGCTGCTTATGCGCATGGGCGACGATGCCTTCGATCGCGTGCTCGATGTCAATCTCAAGGGCACGTTCAATACAACACGCGCGCTCACCAAGACCTTTATGCGCCAGCGTGGCGGCTGCATCGTCAATATGAGCTCGGTCGTGGGCCTGATGGGCAATGCCGGGCAGGCCAACTACGCTGCCTCCAAGGCGGGCGTGATTGGCCTGACCAAGGCAGTAGCGCGTGAGCTTGCGCCCCGCGGCGTACGAGTGAACGCAGTTGCCCCCGGGTTTGTCGAGACGGATATGACGGCAAAGCTCTCGGAGAAGGTTCGCGCGGCAACCGAGGAGCAGATTCCCCTAAAGCGTATGGCGCAGCCCGAGGAAGTGGCCGGCGTGGTGCGCTTTTTGGCGAGCGATGCGGCTGCCTACATTACGGGCGAGGTCGTACGCGTCGACGGCGGAATGGCGATGTAGAAACCAGAGCCACACAACGGCTTGGATGAGGAGACCATGATGGAACAGAGAGTTGCAATCACCGGCATCGGTGCCGTATCGCCGCTCGGCAACACCGCGCTTGCCACCTGGGCGGCAATGTGTGCCGGCACGTGCGGCATCGGCCCGATCACGCACTTCGATACCGATGCGTTTGCCGTCAAGGTGGCGGCCGAGGTCAAGGGCTTTGACGGCAACGAGTACTTTGGCAAGCGTGACGCCAAGCACCTGGACCCCTGCGTTCAGTTTGCCCTGGCAGCGTCGGACGAGGCCATGCACGATGCGGGCCTCGATGTTGAGGGCGCGGTCGATCGCGATCGCCTGGGTGTCTATGTGGGCTCGGGCGTGGGCGGCATGCAGACGCTTGTCGACAACGTCCACACGATTGCCGATCGCGGGCCTCGTCGCGCATCGCCCTACATGATTGCGATGATGATTCCCAACATGGCTTCGGGCAACATTGCGATTCGCCATAAGGCAAAGGGCCCGACTCTGCCCGTCGTGACCGCCTGCGCGACTTCTGCCCATGCGGTGGGCGAGGCGTTCCGCGCCATCAAGCACGGCTATGCCGACGCGATCCTCGCGGGCGGCGCCGAGGCCGCCATTATCCCCGATGCTGTTGCGGGCTTTACGTCCTGCCGTGCATTGACCACCAACCCCGATCCCGCGACGGCCTGCCGCCCGTTCGATGCAGACCGCGACGGCTTTGTGATGGGCGAGGGCGCCTGCGTGCTCGTGCTCGAGGGCATGGAGCATGCACGGGCCCGCGGTGCGCACATTTACGCCGAGGTCGTGGGCTACGGCAACACCGATGACGCCTACCACATCACGAGTCCCGACCCGGATGCGGCAGGTATCGCCCGTGCGATATCGATGGCAGTGGCCGAGGGCGACGTCAAGCCTTCCGAGGGCCTCTACATCAACGCCCACGGCACATCGACCAAGCTCAACGATTCGTCCGAGACGGCGGGCATTAAGCGTGCGCTCGGCGAGGACGCGGCGCGCACCGCACATGTCTCGTCGACCAAGTCGATGACCGGCCATATGATCGGCGCCACGGGTGCCATCGAGGTCATGGCTTGCGCCATGGCGCTCGAGCAGGGCGTGGTGCCGCCGACCATTAACTACCACACACCCGATCCCGCCTGCGATCTTGACTACACGCCCAATCGCGCGGTTCGCGCCGACCTTACCTGGGCGCTTTCGACCAACCTAGGCTTTGGCGGGCACAACGCCGCCATCGCGCTGCGTAGATATACGAGGAGCTAGAGCATGGATTCCAAAAGACTTGCCGAGATAGCCGATGTGATGGAGGACCGCGGCCTCACGCGCGTGCGCGTTGAGGAGCCCGATGGCACCGCGGTCGAACTCGAGCGCGCGAGCGCCGCACAGCCGGTTGCCGTGCCCATGCCCATGCCGAGCGCTATGGCCGCTCCAGTTGCAGCTCCCACAGTTGCGCCTGCCGCACCGGAGCCCGCCGCGCAGACACCTGCCGCCGCACCGGAGCCCAAGGGCACCGAGGTGACCGCTCCCATGGTCGGCGTTTTCTATGCTGCCCCGGCGCCGGGCGACGAGCCGTTTGTGCACGTGGGCTCTAAGGTCAAGGCCGGCGAGACCCTCTGCATCATCGAGGCCATGAAGGTTCTCAACGAGGTGACGGCCGAGGCAGACGGCGAGGTGCTCGAGATCTGCGTGGCCGACGGCGACCTCGTGGAGTTTGGCAGCTGCCTCATGAGGATCGGATAGGTGATATCCATGAACAAAGAAGAGCTCAAGAAGCTGTTGCCGCATCGCGAGCCGATGCTTTTGCTCGACGAAGCCGAGCTGGTGGGCGACGAGGCCCACGGCAAGATCACGATTACGGGCGAGGAGTACTTTTTGCAGGGGCATTTTCCGGGAAACCCGGTCGTCCCCGGCGTGATTCAGTGCGAGATGCTCGCCCAGAACTGCTGCGTGCTGCTGATGGGCGACGAGGAAGCGCGCGGCGCGACGCCGTTCTACACGAGTCTGGACAAGGTGCGCTTTAAGCGTCCGGTGCGCCCGGGCGACACGGTTGATCTGGTGTGCACCATCACGCGTGCGCGCGGGCCGTTCCGCTTTGCGACGGGTACTGCGAGCGTCAACGGTGAGGTTTGCTGCCGCGCTGATATGTCTTTTGCACTCATGCACGAAAGTTAAGGAAGTCTTCATGTTCGACAAAGTGCTCATCGCCAACCGCGGAGAAGTCGCGGTCCGTGTTATCCGCGCGTGCCGCGATATGGGCATCAAGACCGTCGCCGTTTATTCCACGGCCGATGCGGACGCGCTGCACGTGCAGCTTGCCGACGAGGCGTATTGCATCGGCGGCCCGCGTCTTGCCGAGAGCTACCTCAACGACGATGCTGTGCTCACCTGTGCCGTGAAGTCGGGAGCAAAGGCGATCCATCCCGGCTATGGCTTCTTTTCCGAGAAGGCGAGCTTCGTGCGCGACTGCGACAAGTATGGTCTAGCGTTTGTCGGTCCCTCGGCCGAGGTCATCGACAGCATGGGCGACAAGGACGCCGCACGTCGAACGGCTGCCGCGGCGGGTGTGCCCATCGTGCCGGGCTGCGATTTGCTCAAAAGCCCCGAGGAGGCGACGGCCGAGGCCGAGCGCATTGGCTGCCCCGTGCTCATCAAGGCGCGTGCGGGTGGAGGCGGCCGCGGTATTCGCAAGGTCGAGCGCGTGGAAGATGCGGCAAAGGCGTTCATCGAGGCGCGTGCCGAGGGCGAGGCTGTCTTTGGCGACGGCGAGTGCTACATGGAGAAGTTCGTCGCGCCGGCGCACCACGTTGAGGTACAGATTATGGCCGATAAGCAGGGCCATGTGTTTTCGCTCGGCGAGCGCGAGTGCTCGGTTCAGCGTCGCAATCAAAAGCTGATCGAGGAGAGCCCCGCACCGTGTCTCGACGGACACGACGACATTCGTGCTCGCATGCACAAGGCGGCGCGTGACCTGGCTCGCGCCGTCGGCTACGAAGGAGCCGGTACCATCGAGTTCCTGTATTCGGACGACGGCAATTTCTACTTTATGGAAATGAACACGCGCCTGCAGGTGGAGCATCCGGTTACGGAGTTTGTGACCGATACCGACTTGGTCAAGTGGCAGCTGCGCGTGGCAGCCGGCCAGACTCTGCCCTTTGAGCAGGAGGACATGCCGGTCCGCAACCACGCCATGGAGTGCCGTATCAATGCCGAAACGCCGGACTTTCTGCCGTCATGCGGAACGGTCACCGCGTTGCGTGTGCCGGGTGGTCCGCGCGTGCGCTGGGATTCCGCCATGTTTACCGGTGCGAACGTTCCACCGTTCTACGACTCCATGCTCGGCAAGCTCATCGTGTGTGCGCCCACGCGTGACGGCGCCATTCGCAAGATGCGCTCGGCCCTGGGCGAGCTCGTGATCGAGGGCGTGAGCGAAAACAGCGAGCTTCAGCTCGACGTGCTGGCAAACGACGAGTTCTTGTCGGGCATGTATCACACCGATCTGATGGGGCATCTCTATGCTGATGAATAGAAAAGCGAAGACGGTAAACGTCCTCGAGGGGCCGATGACCGAGTCGTGCGCCGAGTTTCCCGCGCGCCACGTGTTTATCAAGTGCCCGGAGTGCCGCCGTGTGATTGATGAGACGCGCCTGCACGACAACCTCGAGGTCTGCCCTCGTTGTGGCAAACACTTTCGCGTGAGCGGTCGCGCGCGCATGCGCATGACGGTCGACGAGGGCACGTTTGAGGAATGGGATGCCAATCTGGCGTCGGAGGACTTCCTCTCGTTTCCCGGCTATGCCGACAAGCTCAAGAGCGTAAGCGAGCGTTCGGGCGAGCGCGATGCCGTTGTGTGCGGCAGGGGCAAAATCTGCGGTTGCGATACGGCGCTCTTCTTTATGGACGCCAACTTTATGATGGGCTCGATGGGTTCCGTGGTGGGCGAGAAGATCTGTCGCGCATTTGAGCGTGCGGCCGAGCTGGGATTGCCAGTTGTCGGCTTTACCGTTTCGGGCGGTGCGCGCATGCAAGAGGGCGTGACATCGCTTATGCAGATGGCCAAGATTTCTGCGGCGGTTAGGCGCCACAGCGAGGCGGGCGGCCTGTATATCACGGTGCTCACCGACCCCACGACCGGAGGCGTAACCGCGAGCTTTGCCATGGAGGGCGACATTATCCTGGCCGAGCCCGACGCCCTGACGGCATTTGCCGGCCCACGCGTGATCGAGCAGAACATGCACAAGCGCCTGCCCAAGGGATTCCAGCGCTCCGAGTTTTTGCTGGAGCACGGCTTTTGCGATGCCGTTGTTCCACGTGGCGAGATTGCGCTCACGGTAGGCGAGCTGTTGGCGCTGCACGAAGGCCACGCGCCCGGCCTGGGGGCACCGCATGAGATCGTGCATACGGGCCGCCGCGGCAAAAAGCTGGGACACTTGTTTAAGCGCTCGACGGCACCAAAAACCGCGCTCGAGATTGTCAAACAGACCCGCTCGGCAGATCGCGCCACGGCGGGTGAGATGATCTCGCTGGGCTTGGATGGATTTGTGGAGCTGCACGGCGACCGTTACTTTGGCGACGACGCCGCCGTGGTGGCTGGCATTGGCTGGAAAGACGGACGCCCCGTAACGGTCATCGCCATAGAGCGCGGCACCACGACCAAAGAGCGTATGCGCCGCAACTTTGGTATGGCGCATCCCGAGGGTTACCGCAAAGCGCGTCGTCTGATGCGCCAGGCCGAAAAGTTTGGTCGACCGGTTCTGTGCCTGGTCGATACCTCGGGCGCGTTTTGCGGCATCGGTGCCGAGGAGCGCGGCCAGGGCGAGGCGATTGCCCAGAATCTCATGGAGATGAGCGGCCTTAAGACGCCGATTGTCTCGGTGGTGACAGGCGAGGGCGGCTCTGGTGGCGCGCTGGCGCTGTCCGTGGCCGACCGCATCCTGATGCTCTCAAGCTCGGCCTATTCGGTCGTGAGCCCCGAGGCCTGTGCGTCGATCCTGTGGAAGGATACCGAGCGCGCGAATGAGGCCGCTGAGGCGCTTAAGCTCACGGCCCCCGATCTGTTGGCGCTCGGCATCATCGACGGCATCGTTGACGATAGGGGCCTGTCGCATGAGGAGATCGCCGGTGTCGTCATGTCCTCGGCATTTGATGCCTTCGATACGCTTGGGCAGCTCGACGACGCGACCCTCACAAACCTCCGCTACGAAAAGTACCGCGCAATCGGTCAGTACCGCACGATGTGACAAAGGGACAGCCCGCATGTCACATTGGGAAAGGCGTTCCATGTCACAAGTTTCTAACACCTCGTTTACAACGACGGTTTCATCAAACGCCATGGCCGTGGTGGACTATCTGTCCAAAAGCATGATGTCGGCGCTGCCGTTTATTGTTTGCGCGGCGTTGTTCCGCACCGCCGCCGTCATTATGGGCGAAGGCATGCTGGGCCTGTGGTCTGCCGATTCCGAAATCTATCGCCTGTTCTACAGTTGGCTCTATAACGCCGGCTACTACTTTTTGCCCATTTATCTTGGTTGGGCCGCCGCCCGCCAGCTCGGTTGCTCGGAGCAGCTGGGCATGATGCTGGGCGGCGTATTGATTGCGCCCGATCTGCTTAAGCTCGTCGATGCCGCATCGACGACGGGGGCAGCGATGACTTTCGTGTATGGTCTGCTTCCCGCGCCGGTCAACGATTACACAACGACTGTTATTCCGGTTCTCATCTCGGTGCCCGTGCTATGGCAGGTGGAGCGTTTCTTTAAGCGCACTATCCCTCAGGCTGTGGCGTTTTCTTTTGTACCGTTTGCAACCATGCTCGTTATGGTTCCGGTGTCGCTGTGTGTTACGGCGCCGGCAGGCAGCTATCTGGGCATGCTGTTGGGACAGCTTATGTTTATGCTTGGCAATTCCGGTGGCATCGTGTCGCTGCTCACGCTCATGGGGCTTGCCGCGGGCTGGGAGTTTCTTAAGATCGCGGGTGTCAGCAACGTTGTCCTATCGCTCGCCTATGCGCAGTTTATGAGTGTGGGAACGGATTCGTGCATCCTGATCGCCGCGACGATGGCAACGTTCGCCGTTTGGGGTATGCCCTTTGGCGCGTCGCTCCGCGTTGCGGATAAGGACGAGAAGGCGCTCATGCTGGGCTATTCAATCTCGGGTATTCTTGGCGGCGTAAGCGAGCCAGCGCTGTACGGATGCGGCTTTAAATATGGCAGGTGTCTGACGTGCATGGCCGTTGGCGGCGCCGTCGGAGGCCTTGTTGCGGCCGTAGGCCACGTTACGGCTTATACTATCGGTATGACGAATGTTCTTATGGTCATTGGCTTTGCCACGGGCGGCATCTCGAATCTGCTGTGGTGCTGCGCTGCCGGCGGCGCAGCATTTGCGGTGTCTGCGGCGCTGAGCTACTGCTTTGGCGTGGTGCCGGCGAAGGGGCAGGTGACGGGGGACGGAGCCGATTTGCCCGAAACCTCGAAGAGCGTGGCCGAGGCAAGCGCATAAACCTGTGCGACAAAGGGACGGTCCCGCATGTCGCATTCCAAGGCCGTGGCCCGTGTGGGTTGCGGCCTTTTTGTATCTGGGGGACAAAGTAGCTACACTACAATCCGTTTGAGCAATAGATATATAGGTAGTACCGTGGGGGCGGATGCAGATGGTCGAGTGGATTGTTCGTCGTGCGCAGGGCGACCGTGCACGCGTGGGAACGTTGACGGGCATGGTGTGTATTCTCGCCAATGTGGCACTATGCGCTGCGAAGGGTGCAATTGGCGTGCTGTCGGGATCGGTTTCGATTGTGGCGGACGCCATGAACAACCTGTCCGATGCCAGCTCGAACATCGTGAGCGTGCTTGGCTTTAAGCTGGCGGGCAAGCCGGCCGACCCCGAGCATCCTTACGGACATGGCCGCTACGAGTATCTCTCGGGTCTGGTCGTGGCGGCGCTCGTGCTGCTGATTGGCGTTGAGCTGGTGAAGTCCTCGGTTGAGCGCATCATCCACCCCGAACCTGTCGAGTTCTCGCTTGCCCTGGTGGCGGTCCTTGCGCTTTCGATGGTCGTAAAGCTCTGGATGGCGGCCCTCAACCAAAAGCTCGGCGATCGCATTGAGTCCGAGACGCTGCATGCGACCGCGCAGGATTCCAAGAACGATGTCCTTGCCACGGGCGCCGTGTTAGCGTGCGCAATTGTTTCGCAGGTGACGCACATCAATCTTGACGCATGGGTCGGCCTTGCCGTTGGCGCCTATATTGGCTGGAGCGGCTTTGAGCTTATCCAAGATACGGTGAGCCCGCTTTTGGGCCAGGCGCCCGATCCTAAGCTGGTCAAGCACATTCGAGACAAGATCATGAGCTATCCTGGCGTTTTGGGCGTCCACGACCTGATGGTGCACGACTACGGCCCAGGCAGAAAGTTCGCAAGTGCGCACGCCGAGATGGCGGCCGAAGTCAGCCCGCTGGAAAGTCACGACACGCTCGATAACATCGAGCAGTCGTTTAGGGTCGAAGACGGCATGATCGTCACGCTTCACTACGATCCCATCGTGACCGATGACCCCAAGGTGGCGAGCATGCGCTTGCGCATTCACGCCATGGCTCAGGAGATTGATAACCGCCTCTCGATTCATGACCTACGCTGTGTGCCGGGTCCTACGCACACCAACGTGATCTTTGACTGCGCGCGCCCCTCGGATCTGCAAATGAGTGCCGAAGACGTAAAGCACGCGCTGGCACAACGGGTCGAATCGGAATATCCCAAGTCGATTGCCAAGATTACGATCGACGAAGACTACGTAGGGCATACCCACGAGTAAGGCTGTGCCGGCAAAGCAGGTTATGCAGAAGGGGAGAGCATGAAGAAACTGTATCTACTCCGCCACGGTCAGACGGAGTTCAACGTCAAAAAGCTGGTCCAGGGCCGCTGCGATTCACCTTTGACCGACCTGGGCCGCAAACAAGCGGGAATGGCAGCCGCATGGCTCAAAGCCCACAACGTCGTCCCCGACAAAGTGGTCTCCTCACCTTTGGGCCGAGCCATGGCCACGGCAGGCCTCGTCGCAACCGAGCTCCTCGGCCCGGACGCAGCAGTCGAGTCCTGCGAAGGCATCATCGAGCGCTGCTACGGCACCTTCGAAGAAGGCCCCCACGACGCCCTGCCCACCGACGTCTGGGATCCGGGCGAGGACCTGGTCCCCTTCGGAGGAGAGGGAAGCAAAGCGTTACAAGAACGCATGGTAGCCACCCTCACCAATATCATGGGCTCCGAGGGCATCGAAACCCTCTTAGCAGTAAGCCACGGCAGCGCCAGCCGCCAATTCATCAAGGCTGCAGCTCCAGAGGGCTTCGAGCTCCCAGCAAAACTCCCCAACTGCGCCATCATGATCTTCGGTTTTGAAGAGGCAAAGCCACAAGCAGAAGGCGAGCCAATGCAATGCCAGTTCACCCTCCAGCAAATAGTGGACCCTCAACAAAGTAATTAGCTGAGCGAGCAGAGTTAAGCAGACATCAACGTGTCGTCTCCCGAGCTTGGCAGAGGGGCGGCGAAATATATTAAGTTTGTCGCGAGTTCCGCACGCAAAGGAAAGCACTTAATGTGCTTTCCGTCTTGCGCAGGACTGTAGAGCAGCAAACTTAATATATTTCGCCGCCCCTCTGCCAAGCCCAGGCGACTCCACGCACTTTACCTGCGTAAACAATGTGAGTGAAATATGAATCTCGATGGATACGCCCGCAGCCGTGTATACTAAACAGCTGTGTGTAACCAGGGGAGTATTCTGGCTGGACAAAATGCCTGCTTAATAGGGTTGTCAGGTAGTCCGGACGCAATACAAGACTGGGGAGCACGTCGTGTAAGTAGTGGTCCTCTAGGGGCGTACGCTCGGTGGTGTACGCATTGTCCCAAGACCACGCGAGAGTTGGGATCATATCTTGATCAGCATGATTCTCGGCCGCAAGATTGGCATGACCCAGGTTTGGGACGAGGACGACAACGTCGTTCCCGTCACGGTCATCCAGGCTGGCCCCTGCGCTGTCTCGCAGGTTAAAACTCAGGCAACCGACGGCTATGACGCCGTCCAGATCGGTTTCGGCGACATCAAGGCCAAGAACGTGAACAAGCCCATGGCTGGTCACTTCGCCAAGGCCGGCGTCGAGCCTGTCCGCTTCCTTCGTGAGGTCCGCGTCGAGAACGGCGAGGAGCACAAGGTCGGCGAGGTCGTCACCGTCGCTGATTTCGCTGATGTCGAGAAGGTCGACGTCATCGGTACCTCCAAGGGTAAGGGCTTCCAGGGTCGCATCAAGCGCTGGGGTCAGCGCCGCGGTCCTATGACGCATGGTTCTCACTTCCAGCGTCACCCCGGTTCTATCGGTCAGTGCGCCTATCCTGCGCGCGTCCTCAAGGGCGTCAAGATGGCCGGTCACATGGGTAACGAGCGCGTTACCGTCAAGAACCTTTCCGTTGTCCGCATCGATGCCGAGCAGAACCTCATCTTGGTCAAGGGCGCTGTCCCGGGTGCCAAGAATGGTCTCGTCGCCATCCGTATGGCCTAAGGGCCCAGCCCATTTAGCCCAGCGTCATACCAAGGAGAACACTTAAATGGCAAAGTTTGAAGTAAAGAACAGCGAGGGCAAGAAGGTCGCCGAGGCCGAGCTCGCCGCTGAGGTGTACGGCATCGAGCCGAACATCCACGTTATGCACCACATCGTCAAGTGCCAGATGGCCTCTTGGCGTCAGGGCACCCAGTCCGCTAAGGGCCGCTCTGAGGTTTCCGGTGGCGGCAAGAAGCCTTGGCGTCAGAAGGGCACCGGCCGTGCCCGCCAGGGTTCCATCCGTGCTGCCCAGTGGCGTCACGGTGGCGTTGTCTTCGCCCCCAAGCCCCGTTCCTACGCTAAGCGTATGAACAACAAGGAGGTCAAGCTGGCTATGCGCTCCGCGCTGTCCGCCAAGCTGGCCGATGGCGAGCTCGTGCTCGTCGACGACTACGGCTTCGAGAAGCCTTCCACCAAGGCTGCCGTCGCCATGCTCAAGGCTCTCGGCCTTGAGGGCAAGCGTCTGACCATCATCGTCCGCGATGAGGACGTCAACGCCTACCTGTCGTTCCGCAACATTCCCAAGACGTTCATCATCACCGCCGACGAGGCCAACACCTACGATCTCGTCAACAACAACGCTGTGCTGATGCCCGCCGACATCGCCGCTCACTTCGGGGAGGTGCTTGCATAAATGACCGCCCACGAGATCATCATCCGTCCGATCGTGTCCGAGCGTTCCTTCTCCGGCATGGAGCAGAACAAGTACACGTTCGAGGTCGCCAAGGATGCTAACAAGTATCAGATCAAGGACGCTGTCGAGGAGATCTTCGGCGTCAAGGTCGTTCGCGTGAACACCCTGACGGTCAAGCCCAAGACCAAGCGTGTGCGCTATGTCGCCGGCAAGACCCGTTCTTGGAAGAAGGCCATCGTCACGCTGGCCGAGGGCGACACCATCGAGGTCTTTGGCAACCAGGCCTAAGACTCGCTGCTGTTGAGTGAGCTCATGCCTCCCAAATAGGGGAGGCGAGAGCTCAAGGTTTTGGGCGTATAAAATGGACACGCCCGGAGCCGTGTATACGTCCGGTGTCATCGCACCCGAGGCAGAACCTCGAATCCCTGTCTGCGATGGCTAACGGATTCCTATTGAAAGGGATTGTAATGGCTGTAAAGCACCTTAAGCCGACCTCCGCTGGTAGGCGTTGGCAGACGATCTCCGACTTCTCCGAGATCACCTGCACCAAGCCCGAGAAGTCTCTTCTCGAGCCCCTGCCCAAGAAGGCCGGTCGTAACAACAACGGCCGCATCACCACCCGCCACCAGGGCGGCGGCGTGAAGCGTCGTTACCGCGTGATTGACTTCAAGCGCAACAAGGACGGCGTGCCCGCCAAGGTTGCCACGATCGAGTACGATCCGAACCGTTCCGCTCGCATCGCTCTGCTGCACTACGCTGACGGTGAGAAGCGCTACATCTTGGCTCCCAAGGGCCTCGAGGTTGGTCAGACCATCATGTCCGGTTCTGACGCCGACATCAAGCCGGGCAACGCTCTGCCCCTCGCCGACATCCCCGTCGGTACGCTCATCCACGCCGTCGAGTTCCAGCCGGGCAAGGGCGCTGCTATCGCCCGTTCCGCCGGTAACTCCTGCCAGCTGATGGGTAAGGAGGGCAAGTACGCTATCGTCCGTATGCCTTCCTCCGAGATGCGCCGCATCCTCGTTACCTGCCGCGCCACCGTCGGTGAGGTCGGCAACGCCGATCACGCCAACATCGTCATCGGCAAGGCCGGCCGTAAGCGTCACTTGAACGTGCGCCCGACCGTCCGCGGTACCGTCATGAACCCTGTCGACCACCCGCACGGCGGTGGCGAGGGCAAGAACCACACCTCTGGTCGACCCTCCGTTACCCCCTGGGGTAAGCCGACGAAGGGCCTTCGTACGCGCAAGAAGAAGAAGGTCTCGAACCAGCACATCATTCGTCGCCGTAAGAAGTAATTTCGGATACCGAGTTTTAGGAGAAAGCACTTATGAGCAGAAGTCTCAAAAAGGGCCCGTTCGTGGAGACTCGCCTTCTCTCGCGTATCACCGCGATGAACGAGGCTGGCAAGAAGGACGTCGTGAAGACCTGGTCCCGCGCGTCCACCATCTTCCCCGAGATGGTTGGTCACACCATCGCCGTCCACGACGGCCGCAAGCATGTGCCCGTGTATGTTACCGAGTCCATGGTTGGTCACAAGCTCGGCGAGTTCGCGCCGACTCGTACGTTCCGTGGCCACAAGGCCAAATAGGGGGTTAACCGTAAATGGCAACTAAGTCTATTGAAACTGAGGCCACCGAGGTTCGCGCCGTCGCTAAGTACGTGCGTGTTTCCCCCAGCAAGGCCCGCCTGGTGGTCGATCTGATCCGCCGCAAGCCTGTCGCTCAGGCCTTCGACATCCTCCACTTCTGCGACCGCGCCGTCGCCGTGGATGTCGAGAAGGTTCTCCGTTCCGCCGTTGCGAACGCCGAGAACAACAACGGTCTGCGTGCCGACAACCTGGTTGTCGCCGCTGCCTATGTTGACGAGGGTCCGACGCTTAAGCGCATCCGTCCCCGCGCCAAGGGTTCCGCTTCTCGCATTCTGAAGCGTACTTCCCACATCACCGTCGTCGTTGCTCCTCGAAAGGAGGCGTAAAGCTGTATGGGTCAGAAAGTCTACCCCACCGGCTTCCGTCTTGGCATCACCGAGAACTGGCGCTCCCGCTGGTTCGCAGAGAAGGATTACGCTAAGACCCTCGGTAACGATCTCGAGATCCGCAAGTACCTCGAGAAGCGCCTTTCCCGCGCAGCTGTCTCCCGCGTCGAGATCGAGCGCGCTGGCGACAAGGTGAAGGTCATCATCCTCACCGCTCGCCCCGGCGTTGTCATCGGTAAGAAGGGTGCCGAGATCGATACCCTCCGCACCGAGCTCGAGAAGGTTGCTGGCGTCTCCAAGGGCCAGCTCTCCGTCGACGTTGTCGAGATCAAGCGCCCCGAGCTCGACGCCAACCTCGTTGCTCAGTCCATCGCTGAGCAGCTCGAGGGCCGCGTTGCCTTCCGTCGCGCTATGCGCAAGGCTGTCCAGTCCGCCCGCAAGGCCGGCGCCAAGGGCATCCGTATCCAGTGCTCCGGTCGTCTCGGCGGTGCCGAGATGGGCCGTCGTGAGTGGTACCGTGAGGGTCGCGTGCCTCTGCACACCCTCCGTGCCAAGATCGACTACGGCACGGCTGTCGCCAGCACCACCATGGGCGCTTGCGGCGTGAAGGTCTGGATCTACCTGGGCGAGAAGCTCCCGGGCCAGCCTGTTCCCAACCCTGCACTCGAGGGCTCTTCCCGTCCTCGTCGTCGTAACTCCGAGAGGAGGGGTCAGTAGTGCTTGCCCCTAAGCGTATTCTTCACCGCAAGGTGCAGCGTGGCTCCATGAAGGGCCAGGCCAAGGGTAATACCGAGCTGCATTTCGGCGAGTTTGGTATCCAGGCTCTCGAGGCCCATTGGATCACCAACCGTCAGATCGAGGCCGCTCGTATTGCCATGACCCGCTACATGAAGCGTGGCGGTCGTGTCTACATCACGATCTTCCCCGATAAGCCCATCACCAAGAAGCCTGCCGAGACTCGCATGGGTTCTGGTAAGGGTAACCCCGAGGAGTGGGTGGCCGTCGTCAAGCCCGGCCGCATCATGTTCGAGGTCAAGGGTGTTCCCGAGGAGGTCGCTCGCGAGGCTCTGCGTCTTGCGCAGCACAAGCTCCCCATCAAGACCAAGATTGTTGCTGCCAAGAACGCTGAGCAGCGCATCCAGAAGGAGATGGCTGAGGAGGCCGCTCTCGAGGCCAAGTGGGCTGCTGAGGACGCCGCCGCCGCCAAGGAGGAGAACTAATGAAGCCCGCAGAGATTCGTGAGCTCTCGGACGCTCAGCTCGTTGAGAAGCTGAAGGAAATGCGCGCCGAGCTCTTTAACCTTCGTTTCCAGATGGCCACCAGCCAGCTGGACAACACCGCTCGCGTCAACACCGTGAAGAAGGACATCGCTCGCGTCCTCACGGAGCAGCGCGCCCGCGAGATCGCAGCGGAGAAGTCCGCTGTCGCCGAGTAGGACCTAAGGAGAGAACATGACTGATTCGCGTAACTCGCGTAAGGTCCGTACGGGTGTCGTTACCTCCGTCTCCGGTGCCAAGACCATTGTTGTCACCATCACCGAGCGCAAGCGTCACCCCAAGTACGGCAAGATGATGACCAGCTCCAAGAAGCTGCACGCTCACGACGAGGAGTGCACGGCTGGCGTGGGCGACACCGTCCGCGTTATGGAGACCCGTCCTATGTCCAAGATGAAGCGTTGGCGCCTCATCGAGGTCGTCGAGCGCGCTAAATAAGCAGTCGCTCTTACGACTTGTACGTTTCCGAAGATGTGCGTATGCCTGGCTTGCATACCACGAGCCGTATAAAGGCTGCGCACCTCTCTTCGGTTCTTAGTTCGGAGGAACATCTACCATGATTCAGATGCAAACCATGCTGAACGTCGCCGACAACTCCGGCGCTCGCAAGATTCGCTGCATCAAGGTGCTTGGCGGTTCCAAGCGTCGTTATGCAGGCATCGGCGATGTGTTCATCGGTGCTGTCCAGGAGGCCACCCCTGGCGCCAACGTCAAGAAGAAGGACGTTGTCCGTTGCGTCGTCGTTCGCACCGTTAAGGAGATCCGCCGCAAGGATGGCTCCTACATTCGCTTTGATGAGAACGCCTGCGTTGTCATCAACAACGATGGTTCGCCCGTCGGCACCCGTATCTTCGGGCCCGTCGCTCGCGAGCTTCGTGACAAGAAGTACATGAAGATCGTCTCGCTCGCTCCCGAGACCCTGTAGTTAGGGGAGATATATGTATATCAAGAAGGGCGATAAGGTCCAGGTTCTCTCTGGTAAGGATCGCGGCAAGCAGGGCGTTGTCCTGCGTGCTCTCCCCGCCGAGAACAAGGTCGTTGTCGAGGGCGTTTCGGTCGTCAAGAAGGCCGTCAAGCCCAACGCTGCCAACCAGCAGGGCGGCATCGTTTCGCAGGAGGCTCCCATCGACGCCTCCAACGTCAATCTCGTTTGCCCCGAGTGCGGTAAGGTTACCCGCGTCGGTCACGAGAAGGACGGCAAGAACAAGCTGCGCGTCTGCAAGAAGTGCGGCCACAAGTTCTAAGCTGCCCGCAACAGTTAAGTTGCTAGCAAAGGCCCGGATGCCACGGCACCCGGGCCTTTTTTGATCCCTTGGGGACGGAGGAAAACGGATCATTACTCATTGGGTACTCATTGGGGACAGGCTTAAATGAGTGGTCGTTGTTTGGCAGTCATTGGGGACAGACTTAAATGAGTGGTTGCGCGCACGAAAGGCTGGCGTGACAGTCGGTCAGCTTGTGCGTTGTTGCGGACTCGGTGAGGCAACGGTTAAAAGGGCAACTGCTGGCTGGCGCGACGCCTCAAATGATCCGTTTTCCTCCGTCCCTAACGGATCATCACAGCTTTCCGAATAAAAGGTGATTCGTTTTCCTCCGTCCCCAAGGGATCAGGTGATGTGTATTCGTGCGTAGTTACGTGCGTAGGATTGCGTGACTATGCTTGTATATGCACCGTCTGCTGTTGAATTTTTACCATTTAGCGGTAATACACGCAGAAGCACGCACATACACGCGCATATGTGCGAATATAGAGCTGTCAGAAATGAAAGACTTTTCACGACGCAGGAGGCACATATGGCAGATTCCAAACAGGCTCCGCTCGACGCTGCGGCAGCCGCAAAGGCAGCGTTCGCTTCGGTCCAGAACAAGCCATTCCCCGATGATATCTTTACGGCTCCCGAGCTTCGCTGGGCTGTGATCGGTTGCGGCGTTATCGCCAACCAGATGGCCCAGTCTCTAGCTCTTGCCGGCCGCAAGCTTGCGGGCGTCGCAAACCGTACGCTATCCAAGGCTCAAGCTTTTGCCGAGCAGTATGGCATCGAGAAGGTCTATGAGACGGTCGAGGACCTCTACGCCGATCCGGATATCGACGCCGTCTATATCACCACGCCGCACAACACGCATATCACCTACCTGCGAGCCGCTCTGGCAGCTGGCAAGCACGTGCTCTGCGAAAAGGCCATTACCCTCAACTCTGCCGAGCTCGACGAGGCCCGTGCCATCGCCGACGAGCATAACGTGGTCCTTATGGACGCCACTACGGTGCTCCACATGCCTCTGTATCAAGAGCTGCGCCGCCGCATGGATGCCGGCGAGTTTGGCCGCATGAACCTCGCCCAACTCAACTTTGGCAGCTATAAGGAGTACGGCGATCTGACCAACCGCTTCTATAACCGCAACCTCGCCGGCGGCGCTATGCTCGACATTGGCGTCTATGCGCTTTCCGTTATGCGCCTCTTTATGGCAAGCCAGCCCGCTGAGGTCGTTTCGCTGGGCAACACCTGTGAGACCGGTGTCGACGTTGCGGGCGGCATCGTCTGCCGTAATGCTGAGCAACAGCTGGGTGTTGTGAGCCTTACGCTTCACTCCAAGCAGCCCAAGCGCTCGGTCATCAGCTTTGACAAGTGCTATATCGAGGTCAACGAGTATCCGCGTGCCGATCACGCGACCATCGTGTGGACTGCGGACGGCCACCGCGAGGAGGTCCACGCGGGCACCGAGGCTTACGCCCTTTGCTATGAGATGGCCGATCTTGAGAAGGCCGTTGCCGGCGACGACTCCAAGCGCGAGCTGCTGGAATATGCTTCTGATGTTATGGAGCTTATGACCAAGCTTCGCGCCGACTGGGGAGTCGTGTACCCCGAGGAGGAGTAAACGATGCTAGCGGAAGATAGGCTCAATGCGATTGTGTCGATGGTGCAGCAGGCTGGCTCGGTTACTGTGCCAGAGCTTGCTGAGGCCTTGGGCGTGACGGCGTCCACCATTCGGCGCGACCTGCAGACGCTCGATCGCGCACACCGCATCGCCAAGGTCCACGGCGGAGCGACGAGTCTTGAGCGCGCGCACGTGACGCGTGACCTAACGCTCAACGAGCGCAGCGACCTCCATAACGACGACAAGGAGCGTATCTGCGCCCGTGCGGCGGCGCTTGTGGAGCCCGAGAGCTTTGTATACATCGACTCGGGCTCGACGACGCTCAAGCTCATCGAGCATCTTCCACACCTTGAAGGTGTCACCTATGTGACCGATTCCGTGCTCCATGCTCAGCGCCTCGCTTTGCGCGGCATGCGCACCGTAGTGCTGGGCGGCGAGCTCAAACCCGAGACCGAGGCGCTCGTTGGCCCCGATGCTTTGGCAACCCTAGACCGTTACAACTTCAACTGTGGCTTTTGGGGTTCTAATGGCATTGCCGCCGAGCAGGGCTTCACGGCGCCCGATATCGAGGAAGCGCAAGTAAAGCGTATCTCGATGCGCCATACGGCCAAACGCTTCGTAATCTCGGACGCCAGTAAATTTGGCATGGTGGCGCCCGTCAAGTTCGCGGACTTCCGCGACGCAACGATTATTACCGCGGGCGAGGTCCCCGCCAAGTACCGGGCAATGGACAATGTCATCACGGTCTAGCAAGCAGGGGCAGGCTAGGGCCAAAACCACCACGAAGGTGCCTGTGAACTGCGCCCCGAAACTTGGACTGAATAAATAGCGACTACGCCGCAAGGGCCCGGTTCCGGAACTCCTCCGGCGTCAGGCCCTTCAATCTTACCTGCCTGCGCCGCGTGTTCCAATGGGCTATGTACTCCTCCAGGTCGCGCTTGAAGTCCTCGAAGCTGCCCCACTCCCTGCCGCGGTAGAACTCGTCCTTCACGTGGCCGAAGAGCTGCTCGGTGGCGGCGTTGTCGATGCAGTTCCCCTTGCGCGACATGCTCTGGGTGATGCCCGCCCCCTCCAGCCTGGAGGCGTAGGACTCGTGCTGGTACTGCCAGCCCATGTCCGAGTGCATGGTCGGTGCCGCCCCGTCGGGCAGGGCCTCGAGGAGCCGGTCGAGCATCCTGTGCTGCTGGGCGAGGTCCGGCGAGGTCGATATGTCGCTCGCCACGATCTCCTTCGTGCAGAAGTCGAGCACCGGGGCCCAGTAGGCCTTGGCGCCGGCCACCTTGAACTCGGTGACGTCGGTGCCGAGCTTCTGCCACGGCCCCTCGGCGCCGAAGTCCCTCGCGATGACGTTCTCGAACGTGCTCCCCACGAGCCCCCTGTAGGAGCTGTACCGGCGGCGGGAGCCCCGGCGGCGTATCCCGCACCGGATGCCCATCTCGCGCATCATCTTGAGCACGGTCTTGTCGGCCACGACCGCGCCCAGCTCGGCGCGCAGGCACATGGCTATCTGCCGGTGCCCGCAGCCGTTGGCGGTGCGCGAGAATATCTCGGCCGCGGCGTCGCGCAGCTCGGGCCTGGTCGGCCTCCGCGGGTGCGCCAGCGCGTAGTAGTAGGTCGACCTCCTGAGCCCCGAGCACTCCAGTAGGTGGCGCAGGGAGTGCCCCTCCGCGCGCAGCGCCCTCACCGCCTCGGCCGCCGCCCTGGTCAGAGCCCGTCCCGCTCGACCAGGGCGCGCAATTTTTTTAGGTAGGCGACCTCGGCCTCGAGCCTGCGGCAGCGCTCCTCGAGTTCCTGCTCGCGGGTGCGGGCCCGGGGTTTCGACCTCGACCCCCTCGGCCTGCCCTTCGGGCCGGGCCGCAGCGCCTCGGCGCCGCCCTCGCGGTAGAGCCTGCACCAGCGCTCCAGCGGGGACTTCGACCTGATCCCGAACTCGGCCATGGCGTCGGTCTTCGCCATCCCGCCGTCGACCACGGCCGACGCCGCGGCGACCCTCTGCTCGAATGTGTACCTGGATTGTTTCCCGCCCATGGACAGCAGCGCCTCGCTTCCGAACGCCCGGTATACCCACTGCCATTCTCTCACGGTCTCGCGGGGGACGGACAGGGCCTCGGCCGCCGGCTTGCAGCCGACGCCGGCGTCGAAGAGCTCGACGGCCCGCCTCCTGGACTCCAGATCGTGCTTCACCCTGAGGTCTATACTCATGGAAAACCTCCCATTTCCCGATGTCCAAGAAATGGGAGGCAGTTCACTGTCCCCATTGTGGTGGTTTAAGGCTCCCAGGGGCAGGGGGCTTCGATGTGGATGTGCTCGCCGGTTACGGGATGCGTGAAGGACACGCTGTGGGCGTGGAGCATCAGGCCGCAAGGGCGCGGCGTTCCGTACAGGTCGTCGCCTACCAGGGGATGACGCTCGCTTGCCAGGTGCACGCGAATCTGATGCTTGCGGCCGGTGAGCAACTCGACATCGATATACGAACGCGCGGGAAGGCCTCGGCGGCTCTTAAGGCGCTTGAGCACCTTGACGCGCGTCTGAGACGGCTTGCCGCTGGCACCGACGCGCATCTTACGGCTATCGTGGCGGTCGCGGGCGATGGGCCTGTCGATGAGCTTTTCGTTCCAGTCGATCTTGCCCTCGGCGAGCGCCAGATAGTGCTTTTCGAAGGCGTGGTCGATCACCATCTGGTCAAAAGCGGGTTGCGTCTGCTTGTCGAGCGAGAACAGCACCACGCCGGTGGTGTTGCGGTCCAGGCGGTTGAGCGGCTGCATGTCGGTCGCGGCAAAGCCGTCGCCCATGGCCAGCAGCAGGTCGCTGGCGTAGTCGGTAAGTGTGCGCTCGCCGGTGCCGTCACCGTGGACGATCATGCCGGCGGGCTTATCGATGGCCATGAGCCAGGCGTCGCAGTAGAGGACTTGAGGTTCTTCGTTCACGTGTAAGCCTTTCGGTTAGCTAATTCCCACAAACATGCAGCCCGAGGTGGCGCCGCGCAGGCGGGCAGCGGGCTTGCGGCCTGCCTGCGCTGCCTCAATGGCGCGGCGGACACGAGCGACGGCACGGCCAATTTCATCGGCCTCAAGCAGAGTTCCGTCGACCATGAGACGGCGCACGCCGGCATCGAGCAGCTGCGGAACCTGCGGCGTGAGGTCGATGGGGTAGGCATCGTACAGGCGCGAGCGGCCGTGGACGTCGGTACGCACCGGCATGACCTTGCCGTCGATATTCTTGAGCGACAGCTTGCGGGCGCGCAGGCGGCAGTTGGCGCAATCGTGGATACAACCGTTGGCTACCTGCAGGATGCAGTGCTCGCTCGTCATAACGCGCGGGCAGCCGAACACGGTGATGCCCAGGGCTGCGGGCGCGAAGGTGCCAAGCGAGATAATCTCGTCGAGCGTGATCTCGGGCGAGAGCCAAAACGCGCCGGCTCCGCGCTCGGCGAGTGCCTCCATGCAGGGCGTGTTGTGCACGGGCAGGCAGGAGCGAATCTCGGCCGTGGCGCCAACCTGGGTGGCCAGGGCAAGCTCGGAGATATTGCCGACGGCGACAGTCGCTCCAGCCTGTATCCACGAATCGACGCGCTCGTGGTCGACGGCGCGGCAGACCTCGTCGAGTACGGGCACAATGCCCTGCTCAAACGCATCGGCAGGGGAGAGCCCGGCCGCATCGAGCGCGTCGGTGGTCATGTAGATGCGCGTTGCACCCTCGGCGCGAGCGGCCTTGGCGGCCTCGAGCGAGGTGACGGTGGCGCAGATCTGCGGCTCATCGCGGTAGTGTGCGGGCATGGGGCGGGAATCACTGGTGACAATCGCCGGTAGTTCGAGCGTTTTCGCACGCTCGTCATACGGCGCCAGAATGGCCTCTTCCAGCGTCTTGCAAGCGGCGGCACGCACCTTGTGCACGGCGGAAAAGCCCATGCCGCAGCCTTCATCGAGCGCCACATCAAAGCTCGCAGCCTCAAAGGGCGAGGAGCCCATGCGGCCCACATGCTCAACCAGATCGGACGCCTCGACGGCGCGGGTCTTGGCGGCCTCGACGGTAAAGCCGGTAGCGGTGGCGGTGAGCGTGGGGTCGTCGCAGCAGGTGAGTGTCACGGTAAACGGCTCGCCCAGACGCGCCACAACGGACACGTCTACGGCGCGGCGACGCAGCACATCGCGCTTGAGCGCGGCGCCGGCAGCGTCAATGGCGCGCTGGCTTCGAATCACGCGCACACGGCAGCCCTCGGGCATGCTGCGAGGCACGCGGCACTCGATGGTGTCGCCGGCGGCGGCATCATCGGCGGCGATGGTGGTCAGGAACTGGTCGAACTCATCGTCGTGGCGAAGCTCCAGCAGATCGCCCTTGCCTACGGGCTCAAACAGCTCAATGCGGGCGATGGCAGCGCGGCGACGACGGTCGTCAGGCTTGAGCCCGCGCACATCGCGGTTGGCCAGGCGGCTGCCGAGCACCGTGCCAACAATCTGGCCGCGGTTGTTGGAGCGCTCGTAGCTCATCATCTCGTCACCCGAGGTACCGTCTTGATAGGCGTGCGTAAAGTCGCGGTTAAAGCAGCGCTTGAGCTGGCGCTGGCGGGCGGCATCCTCATCCTTAGAGGTCGAAACATCGGCCAGCATGTCATCAATCTGATGACGATACACGTCGACGATGGAATACACGTAATCGGGGGCCTTCATGCGGCCCTCGAGCTTGAGCGATGCGGCGCCGGCGTCATACAGACGACGAACGAGCTGCGATGTATTGGTATCGCGCGGGCATAGCGCGCGCTCACGACCGGCAGGGGAGAGCGAGCGGCCGTTCTCGTCGATCAGCTCGTAAGGAAGACGACAGGGCTGAGCACACATGCCGCGGTTGGCCGAGCGGCCCGCCATGGCAAAGCTCGACAGCAGGCACAGGCCCGAGTAGCAAAAGCAGATGGCGCCGTGGCTAAAGACCTCGAGGTCAACGTCGGGCGCGGCGTCGTGGATGGCGGCGATCTCGTCAATGGAGAGCTCGCGCGACAAGGTCACGCGGTCGGCGCCCTGCTCGCGGCACCAGATGGTTCCGCGGTCATCATGGATGTTCGCCTGGGTCGAGATGTGTGTCTCGATGCCGGGCATGGTGCGCTTGACCTCAAAGAACAAACCCCAGTCCTGGATAATGAAGGCATCGGCGCCCAGCGTGGAGCAGCGATGGATGAGCTGCAGCGCGTCGCTCATCTCGGATTCCTTGATGACGATGTTGACCGTGACGTAGACGCGCGACCCGGCTAGATGTGCGGCGCGGCAGGCCTGCTCAAAGGCCTCGTCGGTAAAGTTTGTTGCCTTGCGGCGGGCGTTGAAGCTGCCCATGCCGCAGTAGATGGCATCGGCGCCGGCAGCGAGTGCGGCGGCAAAGGGCTCCGGGCCTCCGGCGGGGGCCAAGAGCTCGGGTCTGCGGTTGGTGGTTCGACTGGCGGTTGCGGTCATATCCTGCCTTTCAAAATGCTCAGAAACTCAAAAGTATAGTGGCGCCGTCGCGATGGGCGATGCCCGCAGCCTAAGCAGGACAAAGTCTTCAGCAGCCTCTCAGGCAACAATGATCCGTTTTCCTCCGTCCCCAAGGGATCAGTGGGTTAGCCCTCCTTGCGGACCTTTTGTAGATAGCGGTAGACGCTGGGCTCAGAGATGCCAAGCGCGGCGGCGGCGCAGGCAACGGCGCCCTTGAGCATAAACACGCCGTTTCCGTTGAGATGGCGGATAACATCGACGCGGTCGGCCTGGCCGAGCGAGGCGACATCCTGCCCGCGGCTTTCGAGCAACTCGGAAATACTGCGGTCGATGAGCTCCTGTGTGGACTCCGAAAGGCTCTCGACTTCGATGGGGGAGGGCTCCGTGCGGACTGGCGCGGCGTCGAAGCAGGCCATAAGCTGCTGGGCCATGGCATTGATGTTGCGCACGGCCGAAAGATCGGTGTTGACGCACAGCATGCCGACGATCTCGCCGTTCTCGCGGATAAAGTACGTCGCGGACTCCAACGTCTTGCCACCGGCACCGCGCCCTTCGTTGTCCGTAATAAACGGCAGGTCGCGATACTTAGGGTCGTGCATAATCTTGAGTGCCAGATCGGTAGCGGGGCCGCCAATCTTACGACCGCTCACGATACCGTTGCGAATATCGACTATGGCGTGGTCGGGATCCGAGAAATCATGCAGGACGATCTCGCTGTTCTTGCCAAGTATCTGCTCCAGGAAATCGACCATTGGCGAAAAGCGGCGTACGGTCTCGTTCATGGGCAACTCCTTTGGGTGAAATCGGAAATGTGCATAACAATTTTTTCTCATGGTAACACGGTGTTTATTGACCCGCATATTCGCAGGTACATTGCGTAATATAGACGAGCGGTAGGAATTTGGCGGTAAACGGTCGACCAAAAGAAAAGTTAGATGTTATTTTGACTGGACACTTTCCTTACCTGCGGAAACACTCTATGTTAGCTGAAGAATATTCTGATAACAAAAAATTATTATTGAGAATGAGAAAATTCTTAAATACGATATTCACCGAAGGCATAACCTCAGCCCCGCACTGCGTCACAATAGGACGCTAGATGCGAAAACAACTACTTCTAGGATTGGTGGTCAAATGGCCCAGGAGACGGTTACGAACGGCACTGAAGCCCTGTTCACTCGTGAAGGCATGCCGCCCGTTAAGGAAATGATCCCGTGTGCCCTTCAGCACGTGCTGGCATCGTTTGCCGGCATCATTACCCCGGCGGTCATCATGGCGGGCGTCTACGGCTTTAATAGCCAGCAGAGCACCGACATCATTCAGGTTGCGCTCATTCTTTCGGCACTCGACACAGCCCTTCAGGCCTTCGCTCCCTTCCGTCGCATCGGCGGCGGCCTACCCATCGTCATGGGCGTCTCGTTCGCGTTCCTGCCGGCCCTGCAGGCCATGGGCGCCTCGGGCTTTAGCTTTGGTGCGCTGCTGGGCGGCGAGATTGTCGGCGGTGCCGTCGCGGCCCTCTTTGGTCTGGCCTACAGCAAGATTAAGTGGCTGTTCCCGCCCGTCGTGACCGGTACGGTCATCTTCTCCATCGGCGTTTCGCTGTATCCCACGGCCGTCAAGTATATGGCCGGCGGTATGGGCACGCCGCTGTGGGGCACCCCGCAGGCCTGGTGCGTCGCTCTTATCACCTTCGCCGTGGTCTTTGCGCTCGCCAACTTTGGCAAGGGTACGCTCAAGCTGGGATCCGTGTTCTTTGGCATGATCGTTGGCATGATCGTTTCGATCCCCTTTGGCATGATCGATTTCTCCAGCGTCGCCACCGCTCAGGTCTTCGCCCTTCCCAAGCTCATGCCCTACGCGCTCGAGTTTGATCCCGAGGTCTGCATTACCCTCGCCGTCGTGTTCCCCATGGTTGCCATCCAGGTTATCGGTGACGTCTCCGCCGCCTGCCTGGGCTCCATCGACCGTATGCCCACCGAGCGCGAGCTCTCCGGCGCTATCGTGTCCCAGGGCATCACATCTATGGTCGGCGGTCTGCTGGGCGGTCTTCCCACCAGCGCCCTTGGCCAGAACGTGGGCATCATCTGCTCCAACAAGGTCGTCAACAAGTGGGTTTTTGTGACCATCGCGGCCGTCTTTGCCATCGCCGGTCTGTTCCCGCAGCTTTCTGCCGTCCTTTCCGCTATCCCGCAGCCCGTCATCGGCGGCGCGACCGTCGGCGTCTTTGGCACCATCACCATGAACGGCGTGCGCATGTTCACCCGCGAGGGCCTCACGCAGCGCACCACCACCATCGTCGGCACCTCCGTCGTCTTTGGCCTGGGTATCTGGATGGCCAGCGGTTGCCTTGCCGGCGAGGGTATGCCCACCTGGGTGTCCACCGTCATCGGCTCCAATGCCGTAACCCCCACCGCCATCATGGCCATTGTCCTTAACCTGATCCTTCCGCAGACGCCGGTCGTGGCTCAGCACATCGATGCTGCCAAGGACGCTGCCGTGGATCTGGTCTTGCCCGAGAGCAAGAAGTAGCCAATTCGGTGCTATTCGTCGGCGGACGCATCGCCTCGTCCGCCGACGTCATGCGGTGCCGAGCCGCACTTCAACCGCCCCTTTTTCGTGTGCCGCTTGTCGAATTACGTTATAGCTAGCTATATTATAGGAAGGTATAATATAGCTAGCTATAACGTAAAAGGAGGATGGCCCTATGTTTATCGGAAGAACAGCGGAAATGTCCGAGCTCAATCGACTGTATGGCACGGACTCCTTTGAGATGCCTGTGATTTATGGCCGTCGTCGTGTGGGCAAAACGCGCCTTATCACAGAGTTCATCCAAGGCAAGAAGGCTATTTACTTTCAAGCTCGTCGTACCAATGCGGAGGCAAACCTGCACGGCTTTAGCCAGGCGATACTTGCGGGTTCGGTTGGTGCTGCAGGTGTGTCGTTTCGTAGTTTTGACGAGGCGTTCGATGCATTGGCCACCATGGCTCGCACGGAACGTTTGATTGTCGTGATTGACGAGTATCCCTATCTCGCCCAATCGAATCCCGAGATCAGCTCGTTGCTGCAAGACAAGATCGATCACCTGTACAAAGAGACCAAGCTCATGCTTATCCTGTGCGGGTCGTCGCTTTCGTTCATGGAAGAGCAGGTGCTGGGCTACGAGAGCCCACTATACGGTAGGCGCACGGCCCAGTTTAAGATCATGCCACTCGATTTTACGACAACCCTCGGCTTGTGGCAGAGCATGGGTCGTGAAGACGCTGCGGTTTGCTATGGCATGACGGGCGGCATTCCTGCATATATCGAGAAAGTCGATCCTACCGTATCGCTTAAGGACAACGTCAAGCGTCTTTTTCTTACTCCTACGGGCTATCTCTTTGAGGAGCCGAGTAACCTGCTGTTGCAAGAGTGCCGCAATCCCGAGCAATATGATGCGATCGTGCAAGCAATTGCTCAGGGGCGCTCGAAGATCTCGGAGATTGCGAGCTCTACGGGAATCCCTGCGAGCAACGTAAAGAGCTATGTGGATAAGCTGGCGTCGCTTGGGATTGTCGAGCGCGAGCTGCCCCTAAACGAGACGAGCAATAAGCGAGCCGTGTATCTGCTGAGCGACCAGATGTTTAGGTTCTGGTACAAGTTTGTGCCGCAGAATATCGGACTGATCCAAAACGACATGGCCGAGATGGCGTATAAGCGCATTGAGCCGCGCATATCGGATTACATGGGTACGGTCTTTGAGCTTATATGCAGGCAATACATGTACGAACTTGCGCGGGCGGGCCAGCTCGATGTGGTTCCGGCGAGCGTCGGGCGCTGGTGGGGGACGGATAATCGCACGCATACGCAGGAAGAAATCGACTTGATTGTTGACGATGGCGAGGGCGCTGCACTGTTTGCGGAGAGCAAATGGCGCAATGAGCCGGCGGGCGAAGACGTGCTGCAAAAGCTCGTGTACCGAAGCGAGCTCTTTAGGCGGCAGCATAAAAGCTACGTGATCTTCTCGAAGCGTGGCTTTACGCAAGGATGTCAGGAAGCTGCGGCGAGCAGGGGAGATACCAAGCTGATTTCGTTTGCCGAGATGTGCGAGCGGAGATAACCAAGCGCGCTCTGATGTAATGCTCGGAATGGATCGCGCTTTCCGGATCGCCCTTCAAGCGGAAAGCGCGTCTCAGAATGCCGCACCGGCGTTTTTGGCGGTCGTGGTTGGAAAGGGGAGCATTGCCTACACACGCGACGACGGCGTGGCGGTGATCCCCATGGCGGCACTTGGTGCGTAGTGGTTTTGCGGGCGTGCCGTGCTTCCTTTACCGAAAATCCATTTGGTAAACCAGATGCTCGCGGATAGAATAAAGTTGACGGCAGCCCAAGTTCTGGAGAGCTGGGCAGCGCCGTTGCTTGGTCAAGAGGTCAGTGCCTAAATGGCAGCGACTTGTTATGCTTCGAACGCTGCTTGAGTGCCTCGGAAAGTTCGATAAGCGCCGTGAAGAGCGAGACCAAAGCAACCAAGAGCTCTACGAGCTCTGATGGGCCCGGGATGACCGCTGATTCAAGTCACCGGGCCTAAACTTTTTCATGCAATTGAATAGAGCGGGCGACTTTCTTGGGGCCGTCTGCATGGCGAGTGCCCGGCGTATGGCATTGCGCCCTGCTTTCATGTCCGCGCGGGCGCCTATCCTTACGGCAATGTAGCCGCCTATGTAGCAAGCGGCAGGCAACGGAGAAAGGCCATGACCGTGTCAGCTGAAAAGACGCCGTGTATCTCGGCTATCGATACGACGAACTTTGCGCGCCAGATCGTGCTGGACTTTGAGTTTGCGCCGGTGCCAAAGCAGCGCCAGCGCCGTGGACTGCGCAATGAGATTATCGAGATCGGCGCCGTCAAGCTCGATTACCACGGCAACGTTATGGGCGAGTTCTCGCAGTTTGTGCAGACGGAATTTACCGAAGGCGTTGCGTTTCCCGTTCGCGAGCTTACGGGGATATCGGCCGTGGACACCGCGATGGCCGATCCGCTCTATGTGGTGATCAAAAGGCTCAGCGATTGGATCGGTCGCTACTCCGCCCAGATAGTTTGCTGGAGCGGGGCGGATCGTCGACAGCTCTTGACCGAGTGCCAGGCAAAGCACATCGACCTTGCCGAATTTCCTACGGACTGGGCCGACCTGCAGGCGTTTTACACCTCGATCATGGACGTGGGCGGCCACGGGCGCGTTTCTTTGAGTGACGCGGCAACGTGGTTTGGCATCGAGTTCGACGAGTCGACGGGCCACGCCCACAGCGCCCTTGCCGATGCGCGCGTGACCGCCAAGCTGCTCAAGCAGATGATGGAGGGGGACTATCACGTGAGTCCGCGCGCCCAGGAAGTCCGCCAACGGTGGGGGATGGGCGAGCGACCTCAGACACGCCTTTCCAGCAAGTGCCCCGAGCTAGGAGACCTGCTGCTGAAGCTGAAGGCGGAGGGGAGGTAGGGGCGTTAGCTGTCTGCACTCGCCCGTGCCTGTCGCGTATCGTTACTCTTCCTGCTGCTTGGCAGGCAAGATGTAGACGTTCTCGGCGTCCACGGCGATCTGCGTGGGGCGGTTGTAGAGGGTGTCGATCTCCTTTACGCTCTGCTTGAACGGCGCAACGTCGGGCGTCTTTGCCTGATGGAGCTTCTCGAGGAGTTTCTCGGATTGCCTGTCGTTGAACCTGCCGATGTCCTCTCCTGCGCCCTCGAGCGCTTCGTCGATGAGTGTATGGTCGCCCACGGGGGTCTTTGCGATGGCACGCCCTAGCAACTTGCCAGCGGATGCGATGCCGCCCAGCAGCGCCGAATCGACGGTGTCGGCAGTTCCCGCCTCAAGGGCGTCGTAACACTCGGTGTAGAGCTCACGGTAGGCGAGTGAATCGGCCTCAATCTTCGCGATGGCGTCCGCGAGCTTTGCGGGCTCGAAGTTCTGGGCGAGCATAGGTTCGAGGAACAGCGAGAACGCGTGGATGTAGGTGGCGAGCTGGCAGTCTTTGAGGTAGTCGAGCACCTTGTCGAGGCGTCTGCCCAAGCCGTCTCGCACCTCGATGAACCCTTTCTTTTTCAGATCCGCCTGCGCCTGCGAGCGGAAGAGTTCCATGTCCTGCGCGGACGACTGCTTGATGTCGAGCACCTTCATATGGGCGTTTGCCATGTAGGTGGTGTTGCCGTAGTTGAGGCCGTAACCGTTGAGGATGTCTGCGAGCGTCTTGAGGTTGCCGCGCATGTCGGCCTTGTCACGCTGGCGCATGTACTCGAACATTTCGTCGACGGACTCCTGGATGGAGTCGAGCTTTTGGTTTATCTGTGCGATTGCGGCTGCCATGAATAGCGACGTTGGATCGTAAGGCACCTGCGTGACGCTCGTGGCGATGTCGCCCTCGACTACGTGGAAGCGCGCCTGCCCAAGGCCCTTGGCGGCGTCGCGGTAGCCCCCTGTGAGACCGCTGCCGTCCTTGAACGAGTTGAGTTTCGTCGGATCGAGCGGGTTGCCATATTTGTCAGTCGCCTGGAGCAGCGTGGGCACGCTCACCGTGTTGGTGACGGTGCGAAACATCGAGGGGAGCGAGGCGAACGCCACGCCGAGTTGGGGAATTCGCTCGAGCGGTAGCTTGATGGCGCCGGAGACGTCCACCCGCTCCTGGGTGAGCGCGAGGTGGATTTTGGTGGATGCGAGCTGTTTTGCAGCGAGTTCCTCTCGACTGCCGTCCGTCGAGGGTTTGATCTCGTTGTCTGCCATAGCGTGCTCCTTGCTTACGTTAATAGTCGCGGGCATTATCTCACCGTTGTGTGACCTGCTGGGACGGGATGGATTAGCGGTAGTACGAGGCCGATTGACGGTCGAGGTACGTCAGCCGTATGGGCTTTCCTACGGGTGCCCATGCCGGTAAGCCTGCGTTCGATGCCGCTTGTCGAGACCGAATGCAGGGCGCTTGATATCACACGTATAATTGCGCTTGTTTAGCTGTGCGAATGCGTCCCGAAGCTATTTTTGCGGGAGGTTTCGGTATGGGCAAAAGTGACAATGCGAGCGAGTTCCTTGATCTCTATAGAAGGCTCGAGGGGTGCATCCGTGAGCATTATGACGTTCCGGAAAAACACGGTCCTGTAGCTTGGCTTGGCAGAAACCCCGGCAGGGCATTCAAGAACGTTGCCGGGGCTCTCAAATATTGCGCGGAAGTTCGCAACCTGCTCTCGCACCAGGAGAGTGTCGATGGCGATTACGCCGTCGAGCCGAGCGACTCGATGCTGACACTCCTGCGCAATACGCTTGCGGCGGTCGAGAATCCTCCCAAGGCAATCGACCACGCCGTGTCCATGCAGAATGTGTTTTCGGCAACTGCGGAGGACTGCGTGAGACCCGTCCTGCGCGAGATGGCGGAAAAATGCTACACCCATGTACCTATCCTGGAGGATGGCATCGTCCGCGGTGTGTTCAGCGAGAACACGCTGCTCTCCTACCTATACGGTGAAGAGATTGTCTGCATTGACGACGAGACGACATTCTCTTCGCTTGCCGAGCTGCTCCCAGTGGACGCTCATGCCTCTGAATCGTTTAGGTTCGTGCCACGTACGATAACACTCGCAGAGGTTGCAGAGATGTTCACGGTGGCGATGCGCCGTGCTGACCGCATTGGCATGGTATTCATCACGCATAGCGGTAAGCCCAGTGAGAAGGTTCTCGGGATTATCACTGCTTGGGATGTTGCGGCCTATCTGTAGCGGTCGCAGCAAGCCTGGAAGTTCTTACTGTCGTTGACGAGCCCGTTGGCTGGCAATTCAATTGTCGTTTTGACAGCGTTGGCGGACGATGAAATATCGTCGACAGTTGCGGCGGCAGCGTACATTCGACGTTGTGCGCAGGCTCCAACTGCGTGGCGCATGGCATAGGGAAACCTATCAGGGTTAGCCTCCACCCAGCTACGCTCAAAATGACATCTTTGATAAAATGCATGCAATCTAGATGTTAATCCTCTTTTTAATGAGGGGTATGCCGGTGAAGGGCCTGCCCAGAAAAGGACGTGTCACGACATGACGGAAGCCGATTCGGAAACCGTAACCGCTGAGGGGTCCACATGCGCTGCGGTCAGTTTCCCGGGCTCGGGTTTCATGGAAGCTTTCGCCCATCGTTACTCGCTATCTATCCTTGAGACATTGCTATGCGACCGCACGACAGGGCGTAATATCATCTGGGCCGACAACGAGTACGAAGCTCTGGGTGACGGCTATATGGGCGACGACGAGATAACCATCGAGAAAATCACGGGCCCAAACGTTAATGTCATCAGGCCGCGCATTGCGAAGGCCGTTGAGCAGCAGTCGCTGCGCACCAAGAGCCGTGCCGAGGTTTTCTCGCCGGCATGGCTGTGCAATCAGATGAATAATGACCTGGACGAGGTCTGGTTCGGCCGACGTGACGTCTTCAACACCGAGACAGTTGCGGAAGATGGCGCCAATACATGGGTATCCACTAACGAGCCGATCGCGTTTCCCAAGTCGAAGGGGCACGGTTGGCATGCCTATGTTGAGGCACCACGGCTCGAAATCACGTGCGGCGAGGCGCCTTTCGTGTGCTCTCGCTACGATGCTGTTACAGGAGGCGAGCTGCCTGTTTCCGAGCGCGTAGGCTTCCTCGATCGCAAACTGCGCGTGGTGACCGAGAAGACCAAAACTCGCAAGGAATGGGTGCGCCGAGCCCTCGATGCGCTGCGTGCGTCGTATGGCTTTGAGTATCAGGGCGACAATCTCCTCATTGCGCGTATTAACGTGCTCGAGACGTTTGCCGAGCATCTCCGCGACCGATGGGGATCGGATATCGAGCAAGATGAGCTTGAGCAGGCGGCCTGGATCGTATCCTGGAACTTCTGGCAAATGAACGGCTTTACCGACGCTGTGCCCACTAACAAGATGGATGTGGATGTGGTTTCGACTTTCGGAACGGTTGAGGAGACAGAGCCGGCGCAGCCGTCCTTGTTCGATGGTGCGTTTCTCGGTGAAACCAAAGATGAGGAGCCGAAGGAAACGGTCCCCCTGTGCGTGATATACGACTGGCAGGACGGCGAACCCTTTGAGTTCGCCGTATTGAAAGGCAAGGCAACAACTATGGAAAAGAAGTTCTTCGCGGTAATCGGTAACCCGCCCTACCAGGAGACGGTTGAAGGAACGAGCGATAAGCCGATATACAACTATTTCATGGACGAGGCCTACAAGGTTTCCGAGCGAACCGAGCTTATTACACCGGCGCGCTTTCTCTTTAATGCAGGGAAGACCCCAAAGGACTGGAATCGCAAAATGCTTGATGATCCGCACCTGAAAGTCGCTGATTATCAGCAGAAGAGCGACGCGGTTTTCCCAAACACTGACATTAAGGGCGGAGTTGCAGTTACCTATCGAGACTTTTCTGCAGAATTTGGTCCAATTGGCGTTTTTTCAGCCTTTTCCGAATTGCGCAGTTTACAAAAGAAAATTAGTCCCCATTTGTTAGGCGGCTGTCTAACGGACATCATTTATTTGTAAAATCGGTTTGATCTTCAAGCCTTGTATGCAGATTTCCCTGAAGCTCGTGAACAGATCAGCAGTGGTGGGCGCGAGCGAAGGATTGTGACAAGCTCATTTAACAAACTTCCGGTATTTACGGAATGTCAGGCGGGCAGCGATTCAATCAAGATTCTCGGCTTGGCGGGAACGAACCAGAGGGTTTATAAGTGGATCAAGGCGTCTTATGTTGAAGACAACGGGAATTTAGAGGCTTGGAAAGTTGTTTTACCAAAGGCAAATGGCTCCGGAGCGATAGGTGAAGTGCTGTCGACACCCCTAATCGGGGAACCCCTAATCGGGGAACCCCTAATCGGGTACACGCAATCATTCCTTGGAATAGGAAGCTTTAGTACTGAGGATGAGGCGCGGGACTGCATGAAATATGTCAAGTCGAAATTTGTTCGAGCTCTCCTTGGAATTCTGAAGATTACTCAAGATAATCCTCCCGAGAAATGGAAATTTGTCCCTCTTCAGGACTTTACTCCTGCTTCCGACATCGACTGGTCGCAACCCGTTGCCGACATCGACCGCCAGCTCTATGCAAAGTACGGCCTCGACGACGAGGAGATTCAGTTCATCGAATCCCATGTGAAGGAGATGAACTAGCCATGGCGAGCATCGACATCTCCCAGATCATCGAGACCACCGCTCCCGCGGTGCCGCAGATCTACGCCTACACTACGCCCGAGATCGCCCGCCATAACGGTTGGACCAAAATCGGCTACACCGAGCAGGACGTGCGCGAGCGCATCAAGCAGCAGACGCACAGGTACCGTCAAGATTCTTTCGCAAATTGATTTAGCCGTCCTCGGCCCCGTCCTGTTCTAGCCCTCCGCCTTTCCCCTCAGCTCGTCCATCTCCTCCAGCTTCGACATATCCAAGTACCTCCTCTTGCCCCACTCGTGCTCTACTATGTACTTCAGCCTCGCCGTCACCAGCATGAGGGCCGAGTTGCCGTCCGGGAAGGTCCCGACGACCCTCGTCCTCCTCCTGATCTCGCGGTTGATGCGCTCGATCCCGTTGTTCGTCCTGATCCGGCGCCAGTGCTCCGGCGGGAATTCCGTGTAGGCAAGCGTCTCGGCGAACCCGTCGCGCACCGTCCTCGCGGCCGCCCCGAGCCGCATCGACTCCAACTCGTCCGCCACCTCCCCGGCCTTCCTGCCGCATGCCTCGCGCGATTCCTGCGCGTGGATCGCCTTCAGCATGCGCGCCACGGCCTTCCGCCTGGTCACGGGAACCTTTCCCAGCACGTTGCGGTAGAAATGCACCGTGCAGCGCTGGTAGCGGGCCCCGGGGAACACCTCCTCGAGCGCACCGAGCATCCCCGCGCACTTGTCGCCGGTGACGAGCCGCACGCCGGAGAGCCCGCGCGCCTTGAGCCAGGAGAAAAACTCGCGCCAGGACTCAGCGGACTCGGTGTACCCCTCGGAGCAGCCAATGACCTCCCGGTCGCCGGCGGAGTTGACGCCGATGGCGACCAGCACGGCCACGTTCTCGTAGGACCCTCCCCAGCTGCGCTTGAGATAGATGCCGTCGACGAAGACGTAGGGGTAGCCGCCGTCGAGAGGCCTCTGCCGCCAGGCCTCGATGGACGCGAAGGCCCTCTCGTTGAGGTTGGAGACGGTGCCGGAGGACACCGGCGCTCCCCACAGGAGCTCGGAGACGTCCTCGATCCTCCTGGTGGAGACGCCCGCCAGGTACATCTCGACGATGGCCTCCTCGACCGAGGTCTCCCGCCTGCGGTAGCGCTCGATGACGGCCGTCTGGAAGGTCGCCCCACGGAGTTTCGGCACGCTGAGCTCGACCTCGCCGGCGCCTGTGACGAGCCTCCTCGTGTAGTGGCCACTGCGGTAGGCCTCCCGGCCCGCCGTCCTCTCGTAGCGCTCGGCCCCGACGAGCTCGGACGCCTCCTCGTCGAGCAGAGCGTTGAGCGTCTCTTCGACGGTCCTCCTCACCAGATTCTTTATGTCGTTGCGCAGCGACTCCTCGTCGACTGATACGATGTTCGCAGACACGGCCCGTGCCCCCTTCGTCGGTGATTTGTTGTTTAGTCGCTAGAAATCATATGACGGGGCGCGGGCCGTGTTCCGCTATGCGGTTGTCAATTTGCGAAAGAAATTATGCGTCACCGACGCACACCGCCGATGTTCAGTGGCATCTGGAGTGGAGCGGCAACGCCACGTGGGAGCACCGCGCGGGCACCTTCCGCGACACCGACTTCCATGCCTATTTGGAAAAGCAGGGCATCGAGCGCGAGCCCAAAAAGGAATGGTTCAAGATCAGTGGCGATGAGTCACACCAGCAGTTCTACCGTTTCCGCGACACCGATGGCGTGCTGGACACACCCGGGGCGGCATCCTATACCCTGCGCGCCGAGCAAGAGCATGCTGTTGAACAAACGGGCGCCTATGCTCGTGCCCATTGGGGCGAGGATGGTGCGCGCGGTGGCGAGTTCCTGTGGAACGCCAAGCCGCGCTTCGGCAAGACGCTCACCGCGTACGACCTCTGCCGCAGCATCGGCGCGCAGAAGGTGCTCATCGTCACCAACCGCCCCGCCATCGCCAATTCCTGGTACGACGACTACGTAAAGTTCGTGGGCATTGAGGGCGGTTACCGCTTCATCAGCGGCGTGGACGCCCTGGCTGGCAAGCCCTACTGCCTCAGCCGCGAGGAGTACCTGCGCGCCATCCGCAACGACCCGGAAGGCCCCAAGGGGTTCATCGAGTTCGTGAGCCTTCAGGACCTCAAGGGCTCCATCCGCTTCGGCGGCGTATACCAGAAGCTCGACGAGGTGGCCGACCTCACCTGGGACGTGCTCATCATCGACGAGGCACACGAGGGCGTGGACACCTTCAAGACCGACGTGGCGTTCGACCACATCAAGCGCCGCTTCACGCTGCACCTCTCCGGCACGCCTTTCAAGGCCATCGCCAACGAGAAGTTCGCCGACGACGCAATCTACAACTGGACATACGCTGACGAGCAGCAGGCCAAGCGCGACTGGCCGGCCGACTCCGAGCAGCCGAACCCCTATGCCAACCTCCCCAAGCTCAACCTGCTCACTTACCAGATGAGCGACATCGTCGAGCGGGAGGCCCGCGGCGGCATGGAGATCGACGGCGAGCAGACCGAGTTCGCCTTCGACCTCAACGAGTTCTTCTCGACCAAGCAGAACGGCGGCTTCGTGCATGACGCCGACGTGGACAAGTTCCTCGACGCGCTCACCACGCAGGAGAAGTTCCCGTTCTCGACACCCGGGCTGCGCGACGAGCTGCGCCATACGTTCTGGATGCTCAACCGCGTCGACTCCGCCCGCGCCCTCGCCAAGAAACTGCAGGCGCACCCCGTCTTCAAGGATTACGAGGTGGTACTCGCTGCTGGCGACGGCAAGATCGACGCCGACGACGAGAACGAGAAGTCGCTCGACAAGGTGCGCCGCGCGATCAAGGACCACGACAGGACCATCACCCTTTCGGTCGGCCAGCTCACCACGGGCGTGACCGTGCCGGAGTGGACCGCCGTGCTCATGCTCTCGAACATGGCGAGCCCCGCACTGTACATGCAGGCGGCCTTCCGCAGCCAGAACCCGTGCCTGTTCGACCTGGGCGGCGGCAACTACGCGCGCAAGGAGAACGCCTACGTCTTCGACTTCGACCCGGCGCGCACACTCACCATCTTCGAGCAGTTCGCCAACGACCTGTACGGCGAGACCGCGCGCGGCGGCGGCGACGTGGAGACGCGCGAGCGCCATATCCGCCAGCTGCTGAACTTCTTCCCCGTCTATGGCGAGGACGATGAGGGGCAGATGGTCGAGCTCGACGCCGAACAGGTGCTCAGCGTGCCGAGACGCATCCATGCCCGCGAGGTGGTCAAGCGCGGCTTCATGAGCAACTTCCTGTTCCAGAACATCGCGAGCGTCTTCCGCGCGCCAGCTGAGGTCGTGGAGATCATCCAGCGCTTCGATCCCTACGAGCAGGGCAAGGCGCAGAACGCCGAGAAGAACAAGGTCGAGATCGACGAGGGCACGGCCGACGAGCTCTCCATCAACGACGAGGGCGATGTGGAGATTCCCGACGAGCAGGTCGTAGGCAAGGCAGCGGACATCTTTGGGCCGAAGGTCTACGGCGATGTCGTCGTTGAGTTCTCGGGCCAGGTCGAAGATATCGCGAAGGCGCACGCAGCCGATGACGACGACAGGGCGATGCTCGAGAACCTCAAGGAGGCCTTCAAACAGAGCGTGACCGCGCCGCTGGTTCAGGCCGCCAAGGAGAGCTATGGCAGCGAGCTTAAACCGCGCCAGCAACAGCAGATCGAGCGCAAGGTCCAGGCAGACGCCGACATCCAGCTCAACCGTCAGGTCGGCGACTACCAGATTCAGGCGCGCCGCATCGAGCAGTCGCGCAAGGACGAGCTCAAGGCGGCGACAAGCGAGACCGAGCGCGCCGAGGTGAACCAACGGCATGACGAGCAGAAGGCCGAGGCGTTCCAGGCGCTCACCCAGAAGCTCGAGGACTCCCGCGAGGAGCTCGTGCAGAGCGCCGGTGAGACCGTGGTGCGCGAGGTGGAGACAACGAAGAAGGAGGAAGAGAAGCAGGGCATCGAGGACAAGGTGCGTGCCCACTTGCGCGGCTTCTCACGTACCATCCCGTCGTTCCTCATGGCATACGGTGAGGAGGGCACGACGCTCGCGAACTTCGACACGGTGATCCCCGCCGACGTCTTCCAGGACGTCACGAGCATCACCGTTGATGAGTTCCGCTTTTTGCGCGACGGCGGCGACTACACCGATGGCGAGACCGGCGAGGTAAAGCGCTTCGTCGGGCACCTTTTCGACGAGGTCGTGTTCAACGACTCCGTGAGCGAGTTCATCAAGCTGCGCGAGCGCCTGGCCAACTACTTCGACGAGTCCCAGACGGAGGACATCTTCGACTACGTGCCGCCCCAGAAGACCAACCAGATCTTCACGCCGCGCAACGTCGTGGTTCAGATGGTGGACCTCTTCGAGAAGGAGAACCCGGGCTGCTTCGACGACCCGAGCCACACCTTCGCCGACCTGTACATGAAGTCGGGCCTCTACATCACCGAGATCATCAAGCGCCTGTACCGAAGCGAGGGCATGAAGGCTACCTTCCCGGATGACCGCGAGCGTTTGGACCATATCCTGGAGCACCAGGTGTTCGGCATCGCGCCCACCAAGATCATCTACGAGATCGCCACGCACTTCATCCTGGGCTTCCACGACGAGGTGGGCCAGGGATGCGACTCGAACTTCGAGCTCGCGGATTCTGCACAGCTTGCCAAGGAGGGCACGCTGGACGCCTACGTCGAGCGCGTCTTTGGGCCTAAGATGGGCGAGGCATAGGCGCGTGGCAGACGTAGTCGACAGCCAACGGGATGGGCGTGCGGAGGCTGCGCGAGCGGCAGTGAGTGTGGCGCGGCGTGAGGATACCGAACTGTGCGCCCGCCTGGTCTTTCGCGTCTCGCGCAATGAGCTAAGGCGCGCGGGGATCACCACGCCCGCCGTGCTCTATGACGAGCTGAAGCAAGTCTTTTGGAATGCCGACGAAGGCGTCACTCTGGGGGACCACCTTTCTGTCGGATTCGGCGTGGTCGATCGCCGTCGCCAGGTGCGCGCCTTTGCCGAGCGTCATGCGGGCGAACCCAAAAACGTTCTGGCGAAGGCCTACGAGCGCGAATATGGCTTTAGCGCCGGTGTCGCCGCGATATGGCTCGACCTGTTCGCCGAGCCTGCGGACGTGAGCGTCTCGGAGTGGCTTGGTGTCAAGTCTATTGAGCGCCCGACGGACGTGCCGGTCTCTTGCTCGGAGGCGCCTGGGAGGGACAACGTCGAATGCAAGGCGCTCACCCTTGAGGGCTTCCTCGCTCGGGAGCTTGCCAACCAGATTTGTGACGCGGGTCTTGTTCGCCGACGTTTTGCTTTCGAGTTTCCCGGCGAGCAGCCCGAGACGCTCGATCGCGGTATCGATGCCGCGGGCTACTACGAGGACCACGGCCTGCTCTTCCAAGAAGGGGACGCCCCGAACGGCCACTTCACGCGGCTATTGGCGGCGCATCCGTCCTTTGCGAAAGGCGAAACCGGGTTTGAGAATGCCGTGTGGCAACATCCTGCCTTCCGTTACGTGCTGCGCCAGGCGCTTTCGGACCATCGCGTGCTTGCCTACGAAGACGACAGCTACATTTCGTTCACGCGGCTGCACGACGTGTTGGGCCTGCGTATGGCCGACGTTGAGTCGTATGCGTCCACGGTTTGTATTGATGCGCGCGAGGGAGAGCCCTTCACAATAGCGAGCTTGCGTGCGAGCGGCGCGACTGTGCACCCGTTGTACGGGTTGGATATGCCCGATGACTTTTACGAAGGGCTGCTCGACGTGGCCGGGCTATTTCGGAGCTGCACGCTTGCCGGCATTAAAGTGTTTGTTGTCGGCGGCGAGGGACGCTTCTCTGCCACTGATCTTATTGAGTGGGTTGTTGCACGCCATGAGGGAATCGAACGTGACGATTTGCCGCGTCTGCTTGCGAGCGACTTTGGCATAGCCTGTCCGGCGCCGCTCCTGACGACGACCGTTCATAATTCCGATGTCTACTACGATGACATTGAAGACGCATACTATTCATCCATGGAAGCATGGAAAAGGGAGGCACGCAATGAGCTTGCTTGAGGAAGGAATCGCAACCGGCAACGTTCTGCCGACGGGACGCAAAGAAAAGCACTCCATCGACAACGTGACGCGCGACTTCGACATCTACCGCATCAAGTGCGACCTGCTGTTCTACAACGACCAGAACGATCGCATCGCAACGTGGGTAAGTGAGTACAACGCCGCGCAGGATGCGGATCTGCTTGCGCTTGGTCGCGAAGAGTATAACGGGGCCATCGAGGGCTTTATCGTCGAGAGCAACCCCGGGGCGCTTAAGAAGACCGAGAAGAGCATTGCGCTCCGCGGTCAGCTGAGGCCGGGCATCGTGCTTAACGACGGCCGCGTCATTGACGGCAACCGCCGTCTGACGTGCATTCGTCGCCTTGCGCGCCAAAACAACGAGGCCGGCTGGTTCGAGGCAGCCGTCATCGACGATGCCACCGGCAGCGACCCCAAGCGCATCAAGCTGCTGGAGCTCGCCATTCAGATTGGCGAGGAGGAAAAGGTCGCCTATGATCCCGTCGATCGTCTTGTCGGCGTGTACCGCGACGTGGTTAAGAACCACCTGATCACTCCGGCCGAGTACGGAACCGCGACAGGCATGACCGAAGCCGAGGTCAAGAAGCTCGTCGACCGCGCCCAGTTCATGGAGGAGTTTCTCGAGTTCTGTCAAGCTCCCGAGCAATACCATCTCGCCCGTGCCCTTAAGGTCGACGGCCCCTTGGGCGAATTCGGCCGTGTCCTGAAGAAGTATGGCAACAAGCGCGACCAGCAATTTGTTAAGCGCGCGATGTTCTCGAATATGGTCGTGCAGCCCGAGGGCGACATTACTCGCTATGTCAGAGACTTTGGAAACGTGGCGGGCACCCCTGCCGAGGCGGATTTTAAGGCCGCCGAGCAGCAGGCGATGTCTGAGCTGCTCGAGAAGATGGGGCCCGGTCCCCTTACTCGCGAAAAGGTGAGTGAGCTTCGCGCGGACCGAGATCTGGTCGATAGCTTCTCGCGTGCGGGCGATAGGGCTCGAGAGGTTGTGCGCCGCTCCAAGCTTATGGATACTCCGGCTAAGAAGTCTGCCGAGTGCCTCTCCGATCTTAATAAGATCCTTCCCGAGATGCTCGACGTACTGAATGCAATCGAACTTTCGAAAGTGCGCGCTAACCTTGTTGCCGTGAGGAATAAGGCCGATGAGCTGATCGGTGAAATCGATGACCGCTCCTAGGATTATCGTTGGCTACGACGATGCCCGTCCAGGCATGTTCTTGCGTATCGAGGGGCAGAGCGTTGCGGATTTCATGGCTTCGACGGTGTGGCGCGCCTGGCTTTACTATCCCGCAAGCGCTGTGGTGGGCACCGAGGGCGACTGCATTTTGCTCGATGGCGCCATGGGCTTGCGCGAGTGCCAGGAGATGCTCGAGGCGGTGCAGGAGGCCACTGAGCATGGCGTTGAGGTTGCGGTTGATCGGAGCTTCGAGGCGTATGCAAGCGCTACGGAGACGTACATCCGAGAGCGCTCGGAAGTGGGTCTTGCCATTAAGGCCCAGACTGCTCAGGGCATAGCCGACGACCCCCAGCTGGGGCCGCGTTTCCGGGAGTTCCGCGACATAGTGAACGCCTCGATGGTGCGTCCCTTGCGCGACCGGCAGATGCTCGATGCGTTCTTTATGGCCGCCGTCGGCCGCGCCGCCGATTTCTCGGTGCCTGGTGCGGGCAAGACCGCAACCGTGCTCGGCGTATTTGCATATTTAAGGCATTTGGGGCTTGCAAAGCGCATCGTGGTCGTCTGTCCAAAAAACGGCTTTGAAGCATGGGAAAAGGAGTGGGTGGCATCCTTTGGAGACAAACTACCCCTGCGCTGTTTTTCGCTGGGAGACCCGCATATAGCAGCAATGTCGACCGAGCGGCGCAGAAATGCGCTTTCGCTGGACAGCGGTTCGTGCAATCTGTTTACGTTCAACTACGAAGCCCTTGCTGGCTATGTGAGGGAGCTGCACCCCATCGTTTCCAACCAAACACTCGTTGTATTTGATGAGGTTCATCGCATCAAGGCGATCAAGGGCAGGCGCGCGACCTCGGCACTTGAGGCAAATGAGGGCGCGAAGTACGTGATTGCACTTACGGGCACACCCATACCTAATACCTACCAGGATATTTACAACCTGCTGCACATTCTCTATCCCGAGGACTACGACACCTTTTTTGGCTATGAGCCGGGTGAACTTAAGTCTCCCGGGGCGGATGAGATTGAGCAGCTAAACAAAAGCCTTGCGCCTTTCTTCTGCCGCACAAATAAGAACGAGCTTGGTGTTCCTGCGCCCGAGCCCGACGAAATCGTGGAAGTCGAAGCGACTGCTGACGAAAACTCGCTTCTGCATATCTTATCCAGTGCATGCTCTAGCCCATTTTCGCGTATCATCCGTACGCTGCAGCTTGAGAGCGACCCTGCCATGCTCGAGCAGGCTATCGATCAAGAAGATTTGGAGTATGTGCTCGATCAGGTTGGGGAGGAGTTCTCCGATATCGACTATGTTGACTTCTCGCAAACATTTTACGAGTCCATTGATCGAGCTCGGCCGACTTCAAAGCTCTTGGCGTGCGAGCAGCTAATTGAACGTATTGTTGCTCAGGGCCGCCCTGTTGTGGTGTGGTGCCTGTTTGTGCGCAGCATTAGCAATTTGCGGCGCGGACTTGCCGAAAAGGGAGTCGACGCTCGGGCGATTTACGGCGGAACGCCACAAGAGGATCGACGCGCGATATTGGACGACTTCCGTGCCGGACGCTTTACGGTGCTGGTGACCAATCCACAGACGCTTGCCGAGTCTGTCTCCCTGCATTCGGTGTGCCATGACGCCGTGTACTTTGAGTACAGCTATAACCTCGTACATCTCTTGCAGTCTAAGGACCGCATTCATCGTCTTGGACTCCCCGATGATCAGAAGACCCGCTACTACTTTATGCGCACGATCTTTGAAAGCGATGGCATACCCTTTTCCTTGGATAAGGTGATTTACGAGCGCCTAAAGGAGAAAGAGAAGATAATGCTCGACGCCATCGACGGTGGCTACCTTGAGGACGGTTATTTAGACGAGGATGATCTTCGCATTATTTTTGAGCGGTTGTTGGGAGACGAGGCGGCTAGGCTTGACTATCGGTAGCGTTCTTGCGTCGTAAGGCTAAGGTTGCCACCGACAACGTTGTGCCAAGAAACACCTTAGGACAATCTTTTTCTTTGGCGAGCCTTGATTTATAGTCGGGCGGCAAGCCCATCTTTAGCGTCCGCCGCCCGTCGAAGACTCATTTAAGGTCATAAGAACAAGAAGAGGGAGCAATCGCAAATGAAAGCAACCGAGGCAAATCTACTCGACCTTATGGGCGTGGCGAAGATGCAGTTCGTCATTCCCGTGTACCAGCGAGTTTACTCGTGGAGTGTAAAAGAGTGCGAAGTGCTTTGGGACGACGTCATGCGAGCGGGCCGTGATGACGTATCGCACTTCGTGGGGTCAATGCTTTATATCCCCGAGTCCGAGAGCTCTGCCACGAGTATTTCGCGCGTGCTTCTGATTGACGGACAGCAGCGCATGACGACGTTTTCGTTGATGATCGCCGCCTTGGCTGACTATTTGGAGAGCAACCCCGACAAGGCTGGCTTCCTTGGCGATCTCAAGATCTCAGCGCTGCGGAAGAACTACCTCTTTAACGATGATGACTACAACGGTCTGGCGCGCTACAAGCTGGTGCTTTCGCAGGACGATAAAGAGACGCTGTTTTCCATCGTGTCTGGGTCTCCCGTGCCAGATGAAAAATCGGATCGCATTGTCGAGAACCATGCGTTCTTCCGTGAAAAGATGCACGGGAAATCATTCGACCCTGCAAGGCTTTGGGCGGGGCTAAACCGCGTGCAGGTCATCGACACTAAGCTCACCGCTGGCGTTGATAATGCCCAGCTCATATTTGAGTCCATGAACTCCAAGGGCAAGCCACTCACGCCCATTGACCTCATTCGTAACTACGTTCTTATGTCGCTTCCCAACGACGAGCAGACCAAGCTTTACGAGGGCTATTGGCATCCGCTCGAGCGCCTGTTCGGAAAAGGCGGCGAGGAAGAGTTCAATGCATTTATCTGGTACTGGCTGTGGCTCAAGGTTCCCAATAGGATGCCGAAGGAAAACGAGGCCTACTACGAGTTCAAACGCTATTTCGCTGATGACTACGATGGGGATACCGAGGGCCTGCTGAAGGAACTCCGCGAATATGCGCAAAGATATGCCAGGTTGTTCCTTGGCGAGGAGAAAGACGATGGCCTGCACCAAGTATTCGGCAGAATCCTAAGCCTTGATGTGAAGCAGATCAGGCCTCTTTTGATGCTGCTTTACTCGGTTTACGAGGGAAATATGTTAAACCACGATGCGTTTCTGCGTATCTGCGAGACTATCGAGTCGTTCCTGTTCAGGCGGGCGGTTTGCGGCAGGCTTACCACGGGCCTAAATAATTTCTTTGCCGGCATGTATCGCAACCTCGAGCAGCGGGACGATATAGAGGAGTACGTTACGGCGATGCTCCTTATCCATAGCAGTGGTATGACCGCGTACTTTCCGACGGACGAGCATTTTGTCGAGGAGTTCAAGACGCGTGACTGCTACAACCGCTTCTCCAAAAAGCGCTATTACTTGGAGCGCATGGAGAACTGGCACCACCCGAAGGAGCCCATCTCGGCTGACAATTACCAAATCGAGCACGTCATGCCCCAGACGATCGACGGTGAACATGGCTGGAAGGAATCGCTTGGCGAGAACTGGGAAGACATCCACGACAGGTTATGCAACAACCTGGGCAACCTTACGCTGACGGGCTACAACCAGGAGTACTCAAACCGGTCGTTCTCGGACAAGCTCAATCTTCCGAACGTGGGACTTAAATGCAGCCCGCTCTACCTAAACAAGTCGATTGCCTCGCATGAAAAATGGGGCGAGGAAGAGATTAGGCAGCGCGCGGACGATCTGGCGAAAGAGGCGTGTGAGATATGGAAATATCCCGACCTTCCGGCAGATGTCGTCGACAAGTATCGCCCCTCTCGCGGGGAGTCTGATGAGGCGCCTATTTGGACCCTGCAGGAGAATCACCCCACTTTTGCCGAAGGTGGACTCAACCAGAAGCTTTTCGATGAGGTGTGCGAGTCTGTTCTGAGTGGTAACCCTTCGTGGGAGTCCTATATAGCCAAGTACTATGTAGGCTTTAGGTCGGGCAAGCGAAAACTGCATGCCGTGTTAGAAGGCAGGACCAGCAACGGTGGTTGGATTGCCGTCGGTCTGGCAAAGAGTGTGGACGAGCTGATTGACCCGGAGGCCATGTGCCAGGACAAACGCACGCAGGGCGGATTTGGGCCGGGTATGCCGACCTATGTTGCGCTCCGTAGCGCTGACGATATTCCCGCGGTGCTCGATCTCATAAAGCAGTGCTAGGCAAGGGCCGGGAATCAAATTCTCGGCCCTTGCCAGCTCAAAATCGTCGATGGCTCATCCGCCTGTCTGCACCCCCGCAATCCCGCGCGCGGCGCTCTGCAGCTCGTACTCCCTCTGGCTCCACTGGTGCAGCTCGGCCGCGCGCACGGCGTCGAGGCACAGATCCAGGAATACCTCGGCTCCCTCGCAGAAGCACTCGCGGGCAAAGTCACCCGAGCCGCTTGCGATGCACGCGCTGTCGGCGAAGAGCTATCGGCTAGACGATTAGCGCGGGCAGCGGCTAAAGTAGGCTTGTGATAAACCGATAATTGAAGAGAACGAACACGTGTTCGTTTATATGGTAAGATATATGCCAGCGGGAGCGATTTCATTCGATATCGTTCTTGCCGGTACTTTTTACTTCCGCATGCTGTCGGCGCGGACTTCGAATTCAGAGAGGGCGATTGCAATGCTATACGAATTTAAATAGATCTCTAATGCTTGATTAAGACTATGTCTATGTCAAAAGACATACAAAAGTGTTAGTCTTTTGACATGAAACACTTTGATGAAATATTCGAACTGGCGGCAGATGGCTACGGCATCGTGACTGCTGCGCAGGCACGCGAGATTGGCGTAACCACCGGAGAACTGAGCCGATGGTGTGCCACTGGGAAATTGATGCGCCGAGGACATGGGGTGTACAAGCTCACCCAATGGGTTCCGACGCCCCGTGACGTCTTTGCGGAGGCAGTGGCTCTTGTTGGTGACGAGGGTTTCCTGTGGGGCGAATCAGTGCTGTCTATGCACGCACTTGCACTTGTTGATCCTCGTGCCGTGACCGTGGCAACACCAAAGCGTATTCGCCGCAAACTGCCGGCTTGGGTAAAAACAGTGTGCGCTCCAGAGAATGCGAAAACGACGTTCTATGAAGGAATCCCTTCTCAATGCGTTGCTGATGCGATTGAGGCTTGTAAGGGGTCCGTTATGACCGAACGCCTCATCGAGGCAACCAAGCACGCTCAAGCCGAGGGCCTTATTACCTCCAATGAGCATGAGAGACTGATGAAGGAGCTGTTGTGAAGGAAGTCAAGAAGCCAACCAGCAGACGTAACCTTGACATAGCGATAGACCGACTCTGCACTGATTTGGGCGAAGAACCGGGCCGTGTTAAAAGGCTCATTGCGGCCGTTGTTGTTGGGCAGATGCTACCCGATGGAGCCGCAAAGGGTGGAAATGCCCTGAAGATTCGCTTTGGGAAGGATGTCACGCGGTTCTCGCGCGACCTCGATACCGCCAGGGCATCCTCACTGAACGATTACATGACGAAGCTTGAAGATTCGCTCACTATAGGCTGGAACGGATTCTCGGGTGCCATTGTTCCGAGGGAGCCCGCATCTCCGAAGGGAATTCCAACTGCTTACGTCATGCGTCCGTTCGAAATCAAGATTGCCTACAATGGTAAATCGTGGATGACGTTGCCGCTTGAGGTCGGTCATAACGAAATCGGTGACGCCGACGATCCCGATATGGTTTCCTCGCCTGAAGCTGCGGCAATATTGAAAGGTCTCGGGTTTCCCGAACCGGGGCCGGTTCCGTGCATGAGGCTCGAGCATCAGATTGCCCAAAAACTTCATGCTGCGAGCAGCCCCGGCAGCGAGCGCGCCCATGATCTGATAGATCTCCAGATTGCAATTTCCAACGGGGAAATTGATTACCTAAAAACTCGAGAGGTCTGTATCAGACTCTTTGCGTATCGTGCGGAGCAGGAGTGGCCTCCAATGATCTCGAGGGGAGTGGGCTGGGACTCACTGTATTTCTTCCAGGCGGAAGGACTTAACGTTTTGCCGACTGTCGATGATGCCGTGGCATGGGCGAACGACTTGATTGCAAAAATCGATTCTGCTCGTTAGTGACACTGCTGAGATCTCTCGCTTACGCCATAGCAATCCCGCGCGCCGCACTCAGCAGCTCATACTCCCTCTGGCTCCACTGGCGCAGCTCGGCGGCCTCGACGGCGTCGCGACACAGGTCCAGGAATACCTCGGCTCCCTCGCAGAAGCACTCGCGGGCAAAGACGCCGGATTCGTCCGTAACGCACACGCCGTCGGCGAAGAGCTTCCAGCTAGACGGCTCGCGCGAATCGTCTCCAAGCAGCTTGATCTGCAGCACGTGCGGATTGCCGGCGGCGCAAAGCTCTTCTTCGAGTACCTGCACGGAAAAGCGCATCTGGTGGGAGAGACTGTTCTTGACCATGGCCGAGGCGTAGCCGCTCGGCTCGTCCAAAAGATGTATTTGTTTTGGCTTGGCTGCCAGGTTGTGGAAATTGCGCTCACTGCGCTCGGAGAAATTGTCCATACGGACTCCTTTCATCGATGTTGGCAGGGCCACCGTGCCTCTTGGTCGGTTGGCGTCGGGATCGTGGAGCCAACTCTCTACCCCGACTCTGGATAAAACGCGCCCGCTCCTTGCGGGCACGATGGAGTCTATCAGCACGCGCGGACAAAAATCAAGCGCCGCCTGCGAAATGATGTGCAGACGGCGCTTGATTACGCGGCAATTATTCGGCAAACATCCGGAAAAGTGTCGAAATCAGCCGTATGAAAGTACGGAAAAGTGTCAAATTCGAGCCGCCAAAATTACGGAAAAGTGTCGAAATGAGCGCGTGGAAATCACGGAAAAGTGTAAAACTGCACGTAAACAGGGGTGCGGCATAGCTTATGTTCCAACCTAGCTGTTGGGGTCGCCCTTGAGGGTGTTGATATCCAAGTAGTCGTTGTCATCCTCTGCTTGCTGCGTTGCCGATTCGGACGCAGTGGGGCCGCGGAACAGCTGGAATCCCTCAAACGCGATCACGCCGAGCAGAGCGATGATGATGGCGATAAAGACAACCTTTGCCGCTTGGGGAAACTCGGAGAAGTGCGGCGGCTCTTCCTCGGTGCCACGGGTATACGACGATGCCGATGCGTCCTTTACGCCGGTCTTGTTGTACTCGGGAGCCGTGTATGCCGACTGCTGCGGGGCGGCATCCGCGGGTGTGCTGCTGGGCGCATGACGCTGTGCCGCTGCAGCGAGAAACGCCGCCGTCTCGGATGGATCGCTGATGGGGTGGGGCACAGGGGCGGCTTTACGCGTCGTCTGCACGATGGGACGGGTGGCAAAGTCGTCCGCGGGCACGGATGCCGGTGCGGGTGTGGCGGAAGGTGCGGGCTTTGCACTTGTCGGGCGAGCTCCGCCGCCCATGAGTTCATCGGCGGTCCAAGGTCGGTCGCTCATCACGTCGTCGAGGCTCAACGCAAACAGATCGTCTTCGCCCTCGTCAAACGCGTTTTTCGCATGCCTGGCGGTAGGCGCGGTGCCTCCGTGGCTGCTGCGTGATGCGTTGCTCGACCTCATCTTGTCCCATCCTTTCGAACTGTCTAGCCCTTCGATTATATGGAACTTGCCTTGTCACCGATGCCCGGATTCGCGCATTCAAGAACTCGTACTAAGGGGAGGATGGTTCAGGCGGGTCGTTTACTTGTCGTCAGCCTCTGCCTTGGCCTCGTTGAGGTAGCTGTAGAAGCTGTACTTGGAGATGCCAAAGAACTCGCAGGCGCGCTCGCTCGATTTGGAGATAAGGAAGGCGCCGCGGCGGTCGAGGTATCCGATAGCGCGAATGCGCTCGTCCTTGGTCATGAGGGCCGCAGGCTTGCCCACGTACCGCTCGCACTCGCGCAGCAGATCATCGAGCAGGTCGCCGATGTTTTTGGTGATGGGATCGGGCTCGGTGTATCCCTTGTCGCCCGTGCCGGTGAGCGCATCGAGCGAACGCTCAAATGCCTTCATGAGCGTGATGTCAAAGTTGATGCCCATAATGCCGACGGGGTTGCCAGCGTCGTCGCGAATGAAGATGGTCGACGATTTGAGCAGCTTGCCATCGGCGGTCTTGGTGAGGTACGGCGCGCGGTCGTGGACCTCGGCGGCATCCTCGTGCATGGACTCGAGCACGATGTGGCTGGGACCGTCGCCCAGTTTGCGTCCGCTGACGTGGCCGTTTTCAATCGCCACGATAGAGTGGTCCATGTCCTCGGTCTCCAGATCGTGGACGACGATTTCACAGTTGGGACCAAATTGGAGCGCCAGACTGTGTGCAAGACGCTTGTAAAACTCAATCTGTGCGGGGGTCATGGGTGCCTTCCTAAAAATTTGTTTGGGCTCACTGTGCCACAAATGCCACATGGTCGCAAATAACGAAAGTGCCGCTGCGTTATAAGACCGCCAACGGCCAGGACACCATCTTTATGCACCCGTGGCGCGAGTTATGGGTACGATGGCTTCAGGGGAGGTATCACCATGAAACTTGGTTGCGTCATTATGGCTTCGGGCGAGGGCAAGCGGTTTGGCTCTAACAAGATGCTTGCCGATATCTGCGGAAAGCCGCTGATTCAGCGGACGATTGAGTCGGTGCCCAAAGGATTTGACGTTGTTGTTACGACGCGCTGGCCCCAAGTTGCCGAGATTTGCTGTGAGCTGCGCTGCGCATGCGCGCTGCACGATGGCGCGCTCAGGAGCGAGAGTGTGCGCGCCGGTCTTACCTGGGGAGCCGATCGCGGCTGGAAGGGCTGCCTCTTTTTGCCGGGCGACCAGCCGCTCGTGAGTTCGGATTCCTTTGAAGCACTCGCCGGTGCTTTTAAGGCCAACGGCGGCGTTGCGCCCGTGCGTCTTGCCCTAAACGGTGAACCCGCCTCGCCGGTGCTGTTCCCTGCGAGTCTCTTTCCCGACCTTATGGGTCTTAAGGGCAAGGATGGCGGATCGTCGCTGCTGCGCGGCCGCGCCGATGTCCAGTTGGTCGAGGCACGTGCCTACGAGTTGTGGGATGTCGACACCGCCAAGGGCCAGCGCCGCGTCTCGGAGCATATCGCGGCCTGCTACGCGCCTCGCTAGCAGAAAGGACGCCAGGGTGGCGCCGGCTACTTGAGGCTGCTGGCGACGACGGGGCGGTCGAGAGCTGCCTCGAAGCGATCTGCCATCGTTGGGTCGGCAAGCGTGTCGACTTGGTTGAGCATGATGCGGGCATTGTTGAGTTCCAGCGCCTGCATCTCGGCATTGAGCACTTGGGCGACGCGCTCGGGCGTGGCAACGTCGGTGGGCTCGCAGCCGCAACGCTCGCAAAAGAGCTCGGGGCGGTGGACGGCTTCGTTGATGGGCTTGCCGAGCCCCGAAGCGCCGACGATCCAGGCGATGTCGGCTGTGCCAGAGGGAATTACCGGCTCCCAGGCGGCGTGGGCCTTGAGCGGGAGCCGCTTGCTGCCGTCTGCCTCGGCCAGGACGTAGTCAAAGCGCTGCGCCAGCTGGTCGAGCGCCTCGGCAGGGGAGGAGAGCTTGCCCGTCTCGGGGTCCAAGACACCAGCTTGGCAGATGCTTCCCCGCACAAGCCCCGAGCAGGCCTCGCAGGTGCAGCCTGGGGCGTGTAAGGCACCTGGCTTCCAGGGCGCGGCGTCCAGGCGACGGTTCGACCCGTCCCATGGCACGCCGGCGACGGGAAACATATGCGTGGTGGTGCAGAGGAGCACGCGGCCGCCGGCGCGCATAAGCTCAAGGCCGAGCGTCTTTAGCAGGGTCGACTTGCCACCGCTGCCGATAATTGCGGTAATGCCCGGCTCGATCTTGAGCGCCGAGGCAAGGCCCCCGTTAATCGTTTCCATCTGTTCACCGCCGTATAATGCTGTGATAAGAAATAATCATTAGCGTAGCGGCAGAACCGCTTTTGCTCTGATAAACCGTAGCACAGGGAGGTGCCCCGGGAATGCTCGTTTATGTTCGCGGCGCCGGCGATATCGCCACGGGTGTGGCTGCTCGTCTGGTGCGCGCCGGCGTGTCGGTCGTCATGGCCGATATCGCGGTCCCCACGTGCATCCGTCGCACGATCAGTTTTTGCGAGGCCATTCGCTTGGGCGAGGTTGAGGTCGAGGGCATTCGCGCCCGCTTGGCACAGACGCCGGCCGAGGCGCTTGAGATTACCGAGGCGGGGGATGTCGCCGTGGTGGTGGACCCCCAGGCACAGATGCTCGGCGAGCTTAAGCCCGCGGCCGTGGTCGACGCGATTCTGGCCAAGCGCAACTTGGGCACCACGCGCGATATGGCGCCTGCCGTCATCGCGGTAGGGCCGGGCTTTACCGCACCGGTCGATTGCGATGCCGTGGTCGAGACTATGCGCGGTCATTTCCTCGGCCGCGTGATTACCCAGGGCTCACCCCAGCCCAATACGGGCGTGCCGGGTATCATCGCCGGATACGGCGAGGAGCGTGTTATCCACAGCCCTGCCGCCGGCGTGTTTAGGTCCGACCATGCGATCGGCGACATCGTGAGTGCCGGCGAGTGCGTTGGGTATGCGGGCGATACGCCCATGTTCACGACGATTGACGGCTGCTTGCGCGGCCTTTTGGCAGATGGCGTCCAGGTCGCCGAGGGTTTTAAGTGCGCCGATGTCGACCCGCGCGGTGACGCCAGCTACATCAACTATATTTCGGACAAGGCGACATCGGTCGGCGGCGGCGTGCTCGAGGCGCTCGCCATGCTCACCGACGTTTTTAGGGGATAGGAAGCGACGATGGAAAAGCTCGATGTGGTGAATGCCGCGCTTGGCGCTCTGAAGGCTGGTAAGACGTGCGAGCTCGTGGTCGTGGCCGGTACGGCGGGGTCGTCGCCGCGCGGCGTGGGCGCCTGGATGGCCGTCTTTGCCGACGGAAGCCAAGCGGGCACTATCGGCGGCGGCAAAATCGAGCTCTTTGCGCTGGGCGAGGCCCTCGAACTGCTGGCCGCGGGGCAGTCGCGCCTGGTCCGCTACACCATGGGCGGCGAGAACTCCGATACCGGCATGATCTGCGGCGGAGCTATCTGCCTGTGCTATCTGCACCTGGACGCGACCAAGGCACCGTTGTTCCAGGAGATTGCCGACGTCTTGGCGTATCGACGCATCGGCGACTTTGTCATCGACTTTGAGCCGTTTTTCGCAAGAGCGCTCGAAAGCGACGCTGCCGAATACCATGGCGAGGAGTCGCGCCGCACCATTGTGGGTTGCCCTGGGCTTTCGCTGACGGAAGAGGGGAGTAAGGTCACCTGCACCAATGCCGCCTCCGAGATTCCTCCCGCGCACATCGAGACGCTCTGCCCCGAGGGCCTAACCTACATCTTTGGCTGCGGACACGTGGGCGCTGCGACGGCGCGCGTGCTCACGGCGGCGGGCTTTGCCGTCGTGGCCTGCGACGACCGTCCCGGCACGTTGACGCCCGAATGGGTACCCGGTGTCTACGATCGTCGCCTGGTCGATTACAAGAACCTGGGCGAGCTGTGCCCCATCGGTCCGCGCGATCTGGTAGTCGTCGCCACGGCGGGCCACAAGTCCGATATCGATGTGGTGATTCAGGCGATGCACGCCAAGCCCGCTTACCTGGGCTGTCTGGGTTCGCGCCGCAAGACGGCCTTTGTGCGGGCTCGCATGGAGCAGGAGGGCTTTACGCAGGAACAGATCGACGGGCTGCACCTTCCGATCGGCGTTGCCATTCAGGCCGAGGACCCCGAGGAGATCGCCATCTCCATCGCCGCCGAGATGATCCACTTGCGCCGCACCAAGCTCGTCCCCCGCAAGCGCTAGTCTCCCTAAGGGATCAATTTGTGCGGGGGAGTTGTGGAGTTGTGCAGGCAGACGAGGTTTTTCTGGAAATACGCTCCCGATGCGCGTATAGTACCGATTGTTTTGTCGGCTCCTGCTGCGTCGAGTCCAAACCGCGAAATGCCATGAGCGGCGCGGATGCAGCCAGGAGGCACGAGGACAACCCACCGTGGCCACGCCCCGTGCTTAAAACCCCAAGAAGGAGTGAACAATGGCAGAAGAGAAGTATGTGCCGCGTCTGAAGACCAAGTACAACAACGAGGTCAAGCACCAGCTTCAGGAAAAGTTCCAGTACGAGAACGTCATGATGATCCCCAAGTTTGAGAAGATCGTCGTGAACATGGGTGTCGGCGAGGCCGCTACCGATTCCAAGGCCATCGACGGTGCCGTGCGCGACCTGCGCGCCATCACCGGCCAGCAGCCGATGATCACCCGTGCCCGCAAGTCCATCGCTACCTTCCGCCTGCGCGCTGGTATGCCGATCGGCTGCAAGGTTACCCTGCGTGGCGACCGTATGTGGGAGTTCTTCGATCGTCTGACCTCCGTCGCGATCCCCCGTATCCGCGACTTCCGCGGCATCTCCGCCAAGAGCTTCGACGGCCGTGGTAACTTCTCCATGGGCGTCACCGAGCAGCTCATCTTCCCCGAGATCGACTTCGACTCCGTCGATCACCAGCGTGGTATGGACATCACTTTCGTGACCACCGCCAACACCGATGAGGAGGCCAAGGCCCTTCTGGACGCCTTCGGTTTCCCGTTCAAGAAATAGGTTCACCTGCCCTATAAGCGCCGTTCCCACAAGGGGGCGGCGCTTGGGGCGAACAATACTCTATGTGAGGAGGATATAAGTGGCTAAGACATCGATGATCGTCAAGTGCAATCGCAAGCAGAAGTTCTCTACTCGTGAGTACACGCGCTGCCAGCGCTGCGGCCGTCCGCACTCTGTGTACCGCAAGTTCGGCCTGTGCCGTGTCTGCTTCCGTGAGCTTGCACTCAAGGGCGAGCTTCCCGGCGTTAAGAAGGCCAGCTGGTAAGTCACTACCAGCGTTTCAAGCATCCGTTTGGAACAGGGAAAACGCGCTAGTTAGGCTTTGCCGTTAAGGGCGGTGAAGAACCAAGAGCACGTGTTCATCAAGAACGAAGGAGAATCTGTATGAACCTTACAGACCCGATCGCAGATATGCTTACGCGCATCCGTAACGCTAACTCTGTGAACAAGGCCACGGTCTCCATGCCGAGCAGCAAGAAGCTCGTCGAGATCGCTCGTGTTCTGCACGAGGAGGGCTACATCGAGGGCTACGATGTCGAGGACACCGTTCCCCAGAAGACTCTGCACATCACGCTTAAGTATGGTCCCAAGAAGGCTAAGGTCATCAACGGCATCCGCCGCATTTCCAAGCCGGGCCTGCGTAAGTACACCGGCGTTGCCGACATGCCCCGCGTCCGCGGTGGCCTTGGTACCGCCATTATTTCCACCAGCCATGGCGTTATGACCGACCGCGATGCTCGCAAGCACAACGTCGGCGGCGAGATCATCGCTTACGTCTGGTAATTCGCTCGGTAGGTAGAAGGAAAGGAGATCACCGTGTCTCGTATCGGTAATAAGCCTGTCCAGATTCCCGCCGGAGTCGAAGTGGCAGTCAACGGCAACAACGTTGTCGTCAAGGGCCCCAAGGGCCAGCTCGAGCTGGATGTCTTTGAGAAGCTCGCTATCAACGTCGAGGACAACGTCCTCACCGTTTCCCGTCCCGACGACGAGCGTGAGACCCGTGCCCGCCACGGCCTCACCCGCGCTCTCATCCACAACATGGTTGTTGGCGTTTCCGAGGGCTTCGAGAAGAAGCTCGAGCTCGCCGGCGTCGGTTACCGCGTGCAGCAGAAGGGCAAGAACCTCGAGTTCTCCCTGGGCTTCTCGCACCCCGTGATCGTCGAGGCTCCCGAGGGCATCACCTTCGAGGTTCCCGACAACACCCACGTGAACGTCAAGGGTATCAACAAGCAGCAGGTCGGTCAGATCGCCGCTGAGATCCGCGGCCATCGTCCTCCCGAGCCTTACAAGGGCAAGGGTATCCACTATGTTGGCGAGCACATCCGCCGCAAGCTGGGTAAGGCCGCCAAGTAGTCGTAACCGACTCACTCGCATAAGACCAGCACCCCGTTAGGTGCTGGCAAGATCAACCTTTTTAGGAGTTTACGTATGAACAAGCATAAGGCGAAGCTGGAAGGCCTCAAGCGTCGTCAGCGTCGTGTTCGCGGCAAGGTCTCGGGTACCGCCGAGCGTCCGCGTCTTCGCGTGACCCGTACTAACGCCAACATCTATGCCCAGATCATCGACGACAGCAAGGGCTCCAGCCTGACGCTCGTCTCTGCCTCGACCCTCGAGGCCGAGTTCAAGGGCACCCACACCTCGAACAAGGAGGCTGCGGAGAAGGTCGGTCAGCTCGTTGGCAAGCGTGCCATCGAGGCCGGCATCACCAAGGTCGCTTTCGATCGTGGTGGCCGTATCTACCATGGCCGCGTCAAGGCCCTCGCCGACGGTGCTCGTGCCGCCGGTCTCGAGTTCTAGGAGGTATGTAGCACATGGCTCGTAATCAGAAGCAGCAGCGCGAGGCCTCCGAGTTCGAGGAGCGCGTCGTTTACATCAACCGCGTGTCGAAGACCGTCAAGGGTGGTCGTCGCATGAGCCTCGTCGCTCTCGTCGTCGTTGGCGACGGCAAGGGCAACGTCGGCGTTGGCATGGGCAAGTCCGCTGAGGTGCCCATGGCCATCTCCAAGGCGTCTCTCGATGCCAAGAAGAACATGTTCCACGTGCCGGTGACCGAGCAGGGCACCATTCCGCACGAGGTTCTCGGTCACTTTGGTGCCGGCCGCATCATCATCAAGCCCGCTGTCGAGGGTACCGGCGTTATCGCCGGCGGCGCTGTGCGTCCCCTCTTCGAGCTTGCTGGCATCAAGAACGTCCTGTCCAAGTCCCTCGGTACCGACAACGGCCTCAACATCATCAAGGCTGCCGTCGAGGGCCTCAAGGAGCTCTCCAGCCCTGAGGACGTCGCGGCTCGCCGTGGCCTGACGGTCTCCGAGATGTTCGTCGGTAAGGAGAACTAAGCATGGCTGACACCATCAAGATCAAGCAGGTCCGCAGCACCAATGGTTGCAAGCAGGACCAGGTCCGTACTGTCCGTGCCCTCGGTCTCCACAGGATCCGCGAGGTTCGCGAGATTGCTGACAACGAGTCCGTCCGCGGCATGATCTTCAAGGTCAAGCACCTTGTCGAGATTGTAGAGGAGTAGCAAATGCAGCTTCACGATCTTACTCCCGCGCCCGGTTCCACCAAGAACCGCAAGCGCGTCGGCCGTGGCAATTCTTCGGGTCACGGCACCACTTCTGGCCGCGGTCAGAAGGGCCAGGGTTCCCGCTCTGGCGGCACCAAGGGTGCCGGCTTCGAGGGTGGCCAGACTCCGCTGGCTATGCGCCTGCCCAAGCTTCCGGGCTTCCGCAACCCCCGTCGTATCGAGTACACCGCCGTTAACGTTGAGCGTCTCGAGCGCAAGTTCGAGGACGGCGCTGTGATCGACGGTGCCGCTCTTAAGGCCGCTCGCATCACCAAGAGCGAGTTCGAGCCCGTCAAGGTGCTCGGCAATGGTGAGCTCACCAAGAAGTTCACGGTCAAGGTCGACAAGGTCAGCGCTTCTGCGCAGGCCAAGATCGAGGCCGCCGGCGGAAAGGTCGAGCTGCCGTGCTAAATGGTCTTAAGAATGCTTTCCGCATCAAAGAATTGCGCGAAAAGATTCTTTTTACCATAGCTATGCTCGTCGTGTACCGCATTGGTGCGCACGTTCCTGTGCCCGGCATTCCCTTCCAGGGGATGCTGGGCCTTTTCTCGACCGATAACAATTCGGTCGCCGCAGGTGCTATGGCCCTCCTGAATCTTTTCTCTGGTGGCGCGTTGAGCTATGTTTCGGTGTTCTCCCTGGGCATCATGCCTTACATCACCAGCTCGATCATCCTCCAGATGCTCCAGGCCGTTGTGCCTTCCCTGCATGAGCTTGCCCGCGAGGGCGAGGTCGGTCAGACCAAGATTACGCAGTATTCGCGTTACCTCACCCTGGCTCTGGCAATCCTCAACTCCGTGGGTTACCTCTTCCTCTTTAAGAGCTTCGGCATCAGCTTTACTGGCGCCGGCGCTCCCGAGATCATCTTTGACCTCATGATCGTCGGTACGCTCACCGCGGGCGCCATGCTGATCATGTGGATTGGTGAGCTCATCACCCAGCGCGGTATCGGCAATGGCATGTCGCTGATCATCTTTGCGAACATCATGGCCGGTCTGCCGCAGGCGATCTTCTCCAGCACCGAGGGCAATGCCGGTGGCATCATCACCATGGTGATCATCTGCGCCATCATCCTGCTGGTCATCCCGCTGATCGTTTTCCTTGAGCGCGGCCAGCGCCGCATTCCGGTCTCCTACGCCAAGCGCGTCGTGGGCCGTCGCATGATGGGTGGCCAGACCACCTACCTGCCCATCAAGGTCAACACCGCGGGTGTCGTGCCGATCATCTTCGCTTCGGCGCTGCTGTACTTCCCGGCCCAGATTGCCGTGTTCTTCCCCGGCATCGGCTGGATTCAGGCAGTTGCCTCTGCGCTTTCGACCGGTTGGCTCAACTGGGTGCTTAACGTTGTCCTCATCGTGTTCTTCGCGTACTTCTATACCTCCATGGTGTTCAACCCCGATGACACGGCCGACAACCTTAAGAAGCAGGGCGGCTTTATTCCGGGCGTCCGTCCGGGTAGGGCTACCGCGGCCTACATCAAGAACGCGCTCAACAAGATCACGCTTCCCAGCGCTGTCTTTTTGGCGCTCATCGCCATCGTGCCTTCGATCATCTTCTCCTTCACGGGTAACCATCTGATCCAGGCATTTGGCGGCACGTCCATCCTCATCATGGTCGGCGTCGTGCTCGACACGGTCGATAAGCTCGAAGGCCAGATCAAGATGTATGATTACGATGGATTCTTTAAATAGGCTAGAGGAGGATTGCTCATGAACCTCGTATTGCTCGGAGCTCCGGGTGCCGGCAAGGGCACCGTCGCACAGGAGCTCGTCGCCGAGTTTGGCATCGCTCACATTTCCACGGGCGACCTGCTGCGTGCTGCCGTTAAGGGTGGCACCGAGCTTGGTATTCAGGCTAAGAAGTACATGGACGCTGGCGAGCTCGTTCCCGACCAGCTCGTGATCGACCTTGTCAAGGAGCGCCTTGCCGCCGATGACGCCCAGCAGGGCTTCATCCTCGACGGCTTCCCGCGCAACACCGCCCAGGCTGTGACGCTCGATTCCGAGCTCTCCGCCATGGGTCGCGAGATCGACTGCGCCCTTCTGGTCGATGTGGCCCCCGAGGTCATCATCGATCGTCTGTCTTCGCGTCGTACCTGCCGCGCCTGCGGTTACACCGGCACCGCTGCCGATACTACCTGCCCCAAGTGCGGCGGCGAGATGTATCAGCGCGACGACGACAAGCCCGAGACCATCAAGAACCGTCTCGACGTCTACGAGAAGTCCACGAGCCCGCTCGTCGACTACTATCGTGGCCAGGGTCTGCTCAAGTCGGTCAACGGTGACCAGGCTCGCGAGACCGTGTACGGGGATGTCAAAGAGGCTCTCGGTCTATGATCAAGATTAAGTCTGCAACGCAAATTGAGCAGATGAAGAAGGCAGGAGCGCTATCTAAGATGGCGCTCCGCCACGTTGGAGCCATGGTTCGCCCCGGCGTGTCGACCTTCGAGCTCGATCAGCTTGCCGAGCAGATTATCCGCATGCATGGCGGCACCCCTGCCTTTAAGGGTTACGGCGGGTTCCCGGGGACCATTTGCGCATCGATCAACGATGCCGTGGTCCACGGCATTCCCAACCCCGACATGATCCTGCGCGATGGCGATATCATCTCCATCGATACGGGAGCTGTCGTTGACGGTTGGGTTGGCGATAACGCCTGGACGTTTTTCGTCGGCACTCCCACGCCCGAGGCCAAGGCCCTGTGCGAGGTTACGCGCGATTGCCTAAAGGCTGCCATCGAGCAAGCTGTTCCCGGTAACCATATCGGGGACGTCGGCTATGCCGTTCAGTCTCTCGCCGAGTCTCACGGTTACGGCGTGCTTCGCGATTACGTGGGGCATGGTATTGGCCGCGTGATGCACGAGGACCCCAACGTTCCAAATTATGGAAAGAAGGGGAGAGGCGTTCGCCTTCAGGCTGGTATGGTCATCGCCATCGAACCGATGGTTACGATGGGTTCCAATCATGTGAGCACAGGCTCCGATGGTTGGATCGTAACGACCAACGACCACCTGCCCGCCGCACACTACGAGAACACCGTCGCCATTACCAATGACGGCCCGGTGATTCTTACCACGGATGCCCAGGGTGCTTGGTGCTCCCTGCAGGGCGGAGAAATGTAACAAGTTCCACGTAGATGTGGAGCCATTACGAAGATATTACGATACGTGCATGCGTATTGTAGAATACTCAATCGCTGTCGTTTTCTAGAGAAAGATGATTGCTTGTGAAGAAGGAAGACGCAATTGAGCTCGAGGGTACGGTAAAGGAGCCGCTGCCCAATGCCATGTTTAAGGTTGAGCTCGAGAACGGTCATTCGGTTCTGTGCAACATTTCTGGCAAGATCCGAATGAATTACATCCGCATTCTCCCCGGTGACAGGGTTGTCGTGGAGCTTTCCCCGTACGACCTGACCCGCGGTCGCATCACCTATCGCTATAAATAGCGACACGCATACACGCTCTATTCCGACTGCAGGCTTAGCTCAACCTACGGTCGGTTTGCGTGTGAAGACCAGCCATAGTTTTAAACGCCTGCGGCTGGGCGAGTAGATAGTAGGGAAGTAGTTTGAGCGCTACCGAAAGGAAGAACGATGAAGGTACGTCCTTCGGTCAAGAAGATGTGCGATAAGTGCAAAATCATTAGGCGCCATGGCAAGGTCCTCGTCATTTGCGAGAACCCCCGTCATAAGCAGCGTCAGGGTTAAGAGAGGAGACTACGTTGGCCCGTATTAATGGTGTCGACCTCCCGCGTGAGAAGCGCGTTGAGATCGGTCTGACCTACATTTACGGCATCGGCCGCACCACTGCGACGAAGATCTGCGTCGAGTGCAACGTTAACGTGGACACGCGCGTTAAGGACCTCACCGAGGATGAGGTTAACGCCATCCGCGATTATATCGATAAGAATCAGATCATGGTTGAGGGCGACCTCCGCCGTGAGCGCAACCAGAACGTCAAGCGCCTTATGGACATCGGCTGCAACCGCGGCCTTCGTCACCGCAAGGGCCTCCCGGTCCGCGGCCAGCGCACCCACACTAACGCTCGTACCCGCAAGGGCCCGAAGCGTCAGATCGGTGCTAAGAAGAAGAAATAAGGAGCGCTAGATAGATGGCTACTGCTAAGAAGAACGTTCGCGCTGCCCGTCTGAAGCGCGCGGACCGTAAGAACATTTCCGTGGGCCAGGCTCACATTCGTTCTACGTTCAACAACACGATCGTTTCGATCACCGATCCCCAGGGCAACGTCATTTCCTGGAAGTCGGCTGGCCAGGTGGGCTTCAAGGGCTCCCGTAAGTCCACGCCGTTCGCTGCCCAGATGGCTGCCGAGGCTGCTGCCAAGCAGGCCATGGAGCACGGTATGAAGAAGGTTTCCGTCTTCGTCAAGGGACCCGGCTCCGGTCGTGAGACCGCCATCCGCTCCCTCCAGGCTGCTGGCCTCGAGGTCTCGAGCATCCAGGACAAGACCCCCATTCCGCACAACGGCTGCCGCCCCAAGAAGCGTCGCCGCGTGTAACTGAAAGGATCGTATCAATATGGCAATCGACAGGACTCCTGTTCTTAAGCGCTGCCGTCAGCTCGGGATCGATCCCGCTGAGCTCGGTTACAGCAGCAAGAAGGAATCTATCCGTCAGCCCAAGCGCCGTCGCAAGGAATCTGAGTACGGCATGCAGCTGCGTGAGAAGCAGAAGGTCAAGTTCATCTATGGCGTTCTGGAGAAGCAGTTCCACGGCTACTTCAACAAGGCCCGTAAGATGAACGGCGTCACCGGTGAGAACCTCATGATCATCCTTGAGTCTCGCCTCGACAACGTCGTCTTCCGTCTTGGCTTCGCCCGCACCCGCAAAGAGGCTCGTCAGTCCGTCCGTCACGGTCACTTCACCGTGAACGGCAAGCGCGTGGACATCCCGTCCTACCGCGTCAAGGCCGGCGACGTCGTCGCTGTCGGCGAGAAGTTCCGTGACCTCCTCCCCATCAAGGAGGCCCTGATTTCCTCCGAGCGCTTTGAGGTTCCTGGCTGGCTCGAGGTCGATATCGAGAAGCTGTCTGGTAACGTGCTCGCTCTGCCGACGCGTGAGCAGATCAGCGGTGATATCAACGAGCAGCTCATCGTCGAGCTCTACTCTAAGTAGTCCATCCGGGCTGCTGAGGCTGGAGGTAATACATGTCAGAATTCATTAGGCCTCAGGTTCAGGTCGAAGAGATCAACGAGACCTCTGCTCGTGTCTCCGTCGAGCCGCTCGAGCGTGGCTACGGCGATACGCTGGGTAACTCGCTTCGTCGTGTTCTTCTGTCCTCGCTCGAGGGTGCCGCCGTCGAGGCCATTCAGATCGATGGTGCGCAGCACGAGTTCATGACCATCCCTAACATGGTCGAGGATGTCACCGACATCGTCCTGAATGTCAAGGGTCTTGTCTTCAGGGCTCTCGGCACGACCGACGAGGCGACCGCCACCATCTCGGTTGACGGCCCCTGCGAGGTCACCGGTGCGGACTTCTTTATTCCGTCCGAGTTTGAGCTGGTCAACCCCGAGCAGCACATTGCTACGCTCACCGAGGGTGGCCATCTCACCATGAGCATGCGCATCGGCTATGGTCGCGGCTATGTCTCTGGCGAGGCCAACAAGCGCGACAACGATCCCATCGGTGTGATCAACGTCGACTCGCTGTACTCGCCGGTGTCCCGTTGCGCCAAGCTCGTTGAGGCTTGCCGTGTCGGCCAGCATACCGACTACGACCGCCTTGTCCTCGAGATCGAGACCAACGGTTCCATCGCCCCGCGCGACGCCGTGGTCCAGGCTGCCAATATCATCAACCAGCATATGGCCGCCTTTATGAACCTTGCCGAGACCCCCGAGGTCGAGGAGGAGGCTTCGATCTTCGCTCCCGAGGTCACCAACGACAACGCCGAGCTGGACAAGCAGATCGAGGATCTGGACCTTTCCGTCCGTTCCTACAACTGCCTTAAGCGCGCCAGCATTCACTCGGTCCGTCAGCTCGTTGAGTTCTCGGAGAACGATCTGCTCAACATCCGTAACTTCGGTGTTAAGTCGATCGAGGAAGTGAAGGACAAGCTTGAGTCCATGGGCCTGAGCCTGAAGGCTTAATGCTTCGCATATTTGAGGAGAAACTAGACCATGCGTCACAACGTTAAGAAGGGCCTGAAGCTCGGCACCGATGCGAGCCACACCAAGGCCATGAAGAAGAGCCTTGCTAAGGCCCTCTTCGAGAACGACCGCATCAAGACCACCGAGACCCGCGCTAAGGCGCTGCGTTCGGTCGTCGACCCGATCATCACCTGGGCCAAGAAGGGCGACCTGCACTCTCGCCGTCTGGCTATCGCCAAGCTCGGCGATAAGCAGCTCGTTGCCGAGATCTTCGACAAGGCTGCTCAGGGCATGTGGCAGGACCGCAACGGCGGTTACACCCGCATCATGAAGCTCGGTAACCGTAAGGGTGATAACGCTCCTATCGTTATCATGGAGCTCGTCACCGAGCCTTGCACGCCTAAGGCCAAGAAGGCTGCTCCGGCCCCCAAGAAGGCCGCTGCTCCCAAGAAGGTCGAGGCCGTCGAGGAGGCTTCTGCTGAGGAGACCGCTGAGTAGACATTCTGTCTGCATAGGCTATATTCGAGGGGTACGTTCGCGTACCCCTCTTTTTTTGTCGCAATACCGTTGCTAGTTTGTTGGGAGCGCCCATGACTGCGCCGTCTGATTTCAATTCGACCCCCGAGCTCGACGCCACCCTTGTATTTCGCGTGGCCTACGATGGCTCCTCCTATAGCGGATTTGCGGAGCAGCCGGGCCTGACGACGGTTGCGGGCGAGCTGCGCCGTGCCATTGAGACGTTGCTGCGCCGCCCAATCGATCTTACGTGCGCGGGGCGTACCGATGCCGGCGTTCATGCGGTGGCCCAATACATCAGCGTGCCCGTAACGGACGCTGAGCTCGCTTTGACGCGCCGTAGGTGGCTGAGGGCTATGGATGCCCTCCTGGGCAAAGATATCGCCATAAACGAGGTCTACAAGGCTCGTAAGGGCTTTTCTGCACGTTTTGACGCGCGCTCTCGCACTTACACCTATCGCATTGCCGACCGTGATGCGCGACCCGTGCTGTCACGCGGTGCCGTGTGGTGGCATCGCTATCCCCTCGACGTCGACGCGATGGCGGCCGCCTGTCCTGCGCTTTTAGGCGAGCAGGACTTTAAGAGCTTTTGCAAGGTCGCCTCTGCCGTGGGCAAGCCCACGCACCGTTGCGTAATGCGGGCCGAGTTTGGCCATGAGGTCGCCTTTGGCGAGGACATCCTCACGTTTACCATCGAGGGCAATGCGTTTTTGCATTCGATGGTGCGAACCATTGTGGGCACCCTTGTCGAGATCGGCATGCATCGCCGCGATCCCGAGTGGATGCGCGAGGTAATTGACGCCTGCGATCGCACCGCAGCTGGTCCTACGGCACCCGCATGCGGTCTTACCTTTATGGGCGTGGACTACGACCCCACCGAGCTTGTGGTGCTCGATTAGGGAAGTGGCTGCCTGACGGCGATCTTTGTGTGCGGCGCCTGTGGGCGGGGCGTGTGCAACATCTGTTCTTGACGTGCATCGCGGCGGACGACCGCCCGCATTAATTGACGGGGTGTACCATGAACGACAGTTTGTTACTAGCTGTCGAGAGGACGGAAAACTTGGTTCGACGTGGTTCGCATCCGCGACTTTCGGTGATCCTGATTGTTGAGGGTTCGCCCAGTTATGCGATGCGCGCTCTCGAGAGCGTCCAGAACCAAGACCTCTACGATTTGCAGATTGTCGTCGTTTGCCGCGGCGTGGTAGCTGGTGTGCGCCATTCGCTCGAAGTTGCTGCCGACAGAGATATTCATATTGATTTGATTGATGTTGAAGACCCGGTGCCTGGCGCCTGCCTGCGTGCCGGCTTTGCGGCTTCGCGCGGCTCCCAGATCATTGCGATGAATGCCAATGAGTGGTTTGCGCCGCAGTCCCTTTCGCAGATGGTCGAAAGCTCCTGCGACGCTTCTGCTGACATCGTGTTTCCCTCTGTTTCGCTCGATCGCTACGATGTTCACCGCGAACGTCATTCCCGAGTTTTGGACGCGACATCCGTTTCTGAAGATGAGGACCGGGCGGCTTGCCTGACCCAATTGGTTTCCTGTGGTTTAATCCGACAGACCTCTGGCGTGCTGTATGATCGCGCCCTTTTTGAGGCGTGCCTTGCGCATGGCGATGCGTTTCGAACGGTGTCTTTTTTGACGCTCGCGCTTTCGCAGGCAAAGCGCGTTTCGGGATGTGGCCGTGCCCGTTTTCATGCAGTTGCGCCGTCGATTACGGAGACGTTTGACCCCACGATGTTTGCCAGGCTTTCTGATGATATCGGGGCGCTCGACAGGCTTGCCGACTCGCTTGCCGTCGCGGGCGGTGGCAATCAGTTGAAACTGGTCTGCCAGCGGTATTACTACGCCGGTCTGGTCGCCTGCATCGAAAATTTGTGTTTGAGCCCCCATGGGGTGTCTTCAATAGAGCGTTCGGCCCGTTTGCATGATATGCTCGAAGCGCAGCGTACCCGTCAGATGGTTGCGGCTCTTAAAGGCAATCATCGTGGCCTAGGTCTGCTCTATGGTTCGATAGCTAGTGCCAAGCCCATGCGGTGTGCGTTGTATACGCATCTGGCGGCCTTTTTCAATCGTTCGGGCGTCCGGACTGTCTAGTAGCGTGATTTTCGAAATAAATTGCATGGAATTGTTTCGAAATGCGTTCTTATTCACTAAAACCCTCAAATAGCGCTAAACTATTCAATCACTAAGTGATTGTCTCCGCCATCTTTTGGAGTGAGGTTTTGTATGGCTAAAAAACGCAATGGGCGCCAGGATGCCATCAGAGATATTGTTCGCAATAAGGACGTACGCACGCAGCGCGTTTTGGTAGACGAGCTTCGCGCCATGGGTTTCGATTGCACGCAGGCGACCGTTTCGCGCGACATCGCGGACATGGGACTGCGTAAGCTCCCCGAGGGCATCTATGTCCTTGCCGAGGACCTGCATCTGCAGCGCATGGTTTCCGAGCTGGTTACCGGCGTACTGCGCACCGATAATCTGGTTATGATCAAGGCGCAGCCCGGTACGGCTTCTGGTATTGCCGCAGCGGTCGATGCCGCGGAGCTGCCCGACGTGCTTGGCTCGCTTGCCGGCAACGACACGATCTTAGTCATTGCGCAGACGGCCGAGGACGGCGAACGCCTTGAGGCGCTCATCAACAAGCTGAGTAACTCTCACAAGTAGGGGATGCGTGGCACTGCTGCTGTGCCGATTGTTGCTATAGGTAATTGCCGAGGGCGTTGACGAAGGTCAGCGCCCTTTTGCATGCCGGCACCCGTTGCTCTATCGGTCCTGCAGCCGGGGCCGTCGTGGCATCATGTGGCATCTGCCGAAATAAAGAAGCGCCCGAGCAGCGTACGTGCTGCTCGGGCGCCTTGGTGTCAGATGCCGCTTTGCGCCTACTGGCCCGTAGAGGGTTCGGGCGTGGGCGTAGGATCGGGGGTAGGCGTCGGCGTGCCACCGTCGCCACCCGTGCCGCCATTGCCACCCGTGCCACCGTCGCCACCTGTCGTGCCGCTATCGCCGGTGGTGTTGCCGCCCGGGGTTTCAGTGGTCGTGGTTGTCGTTGTCGTTGTGGTGGTCGTGGTCTCTCCCTCTTCTTTTCCCTCGTCTTTATCCTCCTCGTCTTTCTTTTTGTTGTTTGTGCCGTAGAACTTCCAGACGTTATTGTTCTTGTACGTGGGAGCCGTTCCGGTCGGGAATTCCTCGCGCTCGGTGCCCGCAAGAACGGTGTTCATGAACTTCTTAAAGACGGGCAGGTTGGTGCTGTCGCCCAGCAGGTCCGAACCGTACTTTTGGATGGGAATCTCGCCTGCGGAATAACCGGTCCACAGGGCGCATGCCAGTTGCGGCGTGAAGCCGCAGAACCACAGGTTGGTGGTGTTGTCAGTGGTGCCCGTCTTGCCGGCATAGGGCTGGTTGACGCTCAGCGCGCCGGCGGCACCCGTGCCGCTGCCCTGCATGACGCCGGATAGAACGTCGGTAACCGCGGCAGCCTCGCCTTCGGTGAGCACCTGCGTGGGATTGTCAGTGTGCTGGTACAGAACCGAGCCGGTACGCGAGTCGATCTCGGTAATGGCGATGGGCTGACGGTAGTAGCCACCGTTGGCAAACGTTGCGTAGGCAGATGCCATCTCGAGCGGTGAGATGGACCCGGTGCCGAGCGTCATGACGGGAACGTCCTCGATATTGTCCTTGGCGGGATCGATGCCAAGCTTTTTGACGAGCGACATGATCTTGTCATTGCCGATGGCTTCGGCCACCTGAATGTAGCCGGTGTTGGATGAGTATGCCGTTGCCTGTTTAAGCGTGATGTTGCCATAGCTCTGGTTGCCGTAGTTTTGCACCTCGGTCGTGGTGCCCTTGGCCTTGAGCGGCGAGTTGCAGTTGAGGGTGACGTTGGGGTTCATACCGTTTTGGATGGCAGTTGCCAGCGTAAAGGCCTTAAACGTGGAGCCCACGGGGCGCTTTGCCGTAGCGTGGTTCACGTGATTCTCGTCGGCGTTGTAGTCGTAGCCGCCCACCATGCACTTGATGTAGCCGGTCTTGGGGTCAACGACGACCATGCCCATGTCCAGTCCGTCGAGCGAAAGCGTGTCGAGCTGCGAGCGCACGGCCTCCTCGGCCACCTGCTGCATGGTGGGGTCGATGGTGGTCTTGACGGTCAGACCGCCCTTAAAGAGCACGTCGGTGGAGAACTCCTGCTCAAGCAGCTGCTTAACGTAGGCGACAAAGTAGGGCTGAGAGTACACATCGACGCCACTGCCCGAAATCTCGGTCACGTTAAGCGTGATGGGCTCAGCCTGCGCGGCATCGTGCTCTTCCTGCGTGATGTGGCCCAGACGCAGCATGTTGTCCAGAACCTTGTTGCGGCGGGACAGCGCCAAGTCGGGATTAACCGTGGGGTCGTACTGCGAGGGCGAGTTGGGAAGGCCGATCAGCAGCGCGGCCTCGCTCAGGGTGAGGTCGGCGGCGGTTTTGGACAGATAGGTCTCGGCGGCGGCCTCGATGCCATATGCTCCATGGCCGTAGTAGATGGTGTTGAGGTACATCATGAGGATCTCGTCTTTGGAGTACATATCCTCCATCTTGATGGCGATATAGGCCTCGCGCACCTTACGCTCGATGGTCGAGTCGAATTGTTCCTCCTGCAAGATGGTGTTGCGAACCAGCTGCTGGGTGATGGTCGATGCGCCCTCGTGGCCGCCGGTGAGGGTTGCCACCGATGCGCGTGCAATGCCCCAGAGGTCGATGCCGCCGTGCTCGTAGAAGCGCTCGTCCTCAACGTCAACGGTGCCCTGCAGCACGTACGGGGACACTTGGTCCTTGGTGATGGACTTGCGGTTTTGCGTGTAGAAACTCGCAATGGTATTGCCGTTGCAGTCGACGATGTCGGTGGGCTCGCTCACCAGATACGCGTTGGCATCGGTGTAGTCGGGCAGATCGGACAGCCAGCGGTTGACGTTGCCGATCATGCCGATGCCAAACGCTACGCCCGCGATAAGCAGAAAGCCCAAAAACGAGAGCAAGATCATGGGAAGGGCATGCGTCTTGGAGCGACCGCGCCCCTGTCGTTGGCGAGGACCCATATATTGACCTCCAGGTATGTCGTGCCAGGCGGCAGGTATGCTGCCGGGCAGGATGGACATAAGTTATTACACGATAAACCAATCGGGGCACGCGGGGCCTCGTGTATGCTGGTTGGCAGCATTTTTCAGAGTGAAAGCACACCTTGGCAAGGAGTTTACCGATGGCGATTCGGCCGGTGGAACCGAGTGGACAATGCGAAAGCGAGCTGGCGGCGGCTGAAGTGGCGCTGCCCGAGCTGCTGGCGCCTGCTGGCGGACTCGACCAGATGCTCGCGGCGATTGCGGCGGGTGCCGATGCCATCTATGCGGGGCTGGACGGATTCAACGCTCGAGTGAGCGCGCATGGCTTTAGCGATGATGAGTTCGCGCGCGGTTGTGCCGTGGCCCATGCCCATGGCGTGCGTGTGTACGTGACGCTCAACGTGTTCGTGTTCGATGATGAGCTTGCCGACGCCGTGGCGTTGGGGGCGCATGCGCACGCGTTGGGTGCCGATGCGTTGATTGTGGCCGATGCCGGGCTGGCCTGTGCGCTTCGTGCGGCGATTGCGGGGGTCGAGATTCACCTGTCCACCCAAGCGGGCGCTCACAGCGAGGGCGCCGTGCAGTTGGCTGCCAAGGAGTTGGGAGTTGAGCGCGTGACGACTGCGCGCGAGCTGAACGTGGCGGAGATTGGGACGCTTTGCGCTACTGGCGTGCCCATAGAGGTGTTCTGTCACGGTGCTATTTGCATTGGTTATTCAGGCGCGTGTGAGTTTTCGGCCCTGCGGCGCGGACGGTCGGCGATGCGCGGCGACTGCACACAGCCGTGCCGTCTGTCCTATGACTTGGCGGACGAGGCGGGGCAGAGTGTTGTTGCTGTCGAAGGGGACCGCCTGCTTTGTCCGCGTGACTATCTGGGTATCGCGCGCCTGCCGGAGCTTGTTGCCGCCGGCGTGGCATCGCTCAAGATCGAGGGCCGCATGAAGAATCCCGACTACGTCTTTAACGTGGTGAGGGTGTGGCGTCGGGCGCTCGATATGCTGCGCGCCGGCACATGGGATGCCGATGCGGTGCCGACGCTTGAGCGCGAGCTGGGGAGGTCGTTCAACCGCGGCTTTACCGATGCGTATCTGCGGGGTCGTTCGGGCGCCGAGCTCATGAGCTTTGAACGCGCGATCAACCAGGGCGTGCGCGTGGGCCACTTGGTGGCGGTGGGTCACGAAGAGGTGACGGTTGAGCTTGATGCCGCCGTGGCGGCGGGCGATACGCTCGAGATCCGATTTTACCCGGGTGCCGACGCGCGTCCCGATGTGCCCAAGCGCTGGCCACAGGTGCCTTGTCCCGTGGATGCCGCTGCGGGAGAGCGCGTCGTTGTCCATTGCAAGCGCAAGGTGGAAGCGGGCTGCGAGGTCTATCTGATTCGCAGCGCAGGCGTGCTGGGGCAGACGGCAGCGGTGTTGGAGCGTATGCGGGTCGAGGCAGATACGGTCGCGCCTGTTGAGCGGTCCGTTGAGGTGTTGCCGTTTGAGGGCGTTCTGGCAGATGGTGATGTGCCGACGGAGTTGGCGGAGCCGGGGGAGCCGGCAAAGCGCGAGGATTTTGCTCGTATGGTCTTTGCCTGGGAACTGATGGATGTGGATCCGCGCGATGAGCGGGATCTGTCCGATGCGACGGTGGTGCTCGACGAAGTGTGCCGCGCAGGCGATATCGAGCGGACTCGGGCGCTTATGCAGCGTGCCGGGCGTGTGGTTTGCCGCAACCTGGGGCAGGTGGCGATGGCCCGCGAGCTGGGCACGGCGTTTGACGTGGCGGCGCCGGTGTTCTGTGCCAATCGGGCCACGCTTGCCTGGCTGCGCGGGCTTGGCGCGGGGTGGGTATACTTGCCTGCCGAGTTGCTCAGCAATGACAGGGAGCGTATTGCCGAGCTGGCTGCTGAACCCGGCGTCTTGGGTCCGTTCGACGCCGACTGTCCCGAGCTTATGGTGTGCGAGCACTGCCTGCTGACCGCCGAGGGCGTCTGCGCCACCGATGCGACGGGGCAGGTCCGTTGCCGCGACTGCTTGCGTCGTCGGCAGGTGCGCTATCTGGTCGAGCGTGACGGTACGCGTCTGCCAGTTGCCATCGACGCATGCGGCAGGACGAGGATTTTCCTGTCGTAGATGCTGCGTCGCGTCAGTTTGTTATCATAAGAGAGTTTATGGACTTCCAGCACCGCCGTTTTCGGCGAGGGTGCTATAGCAAAAGGAGGATACCCAATGCTGTCTGTTGACGAGCAAATGCGTATCATCACCTCGGGCGTCGCGCAGATCGTCCCCGAGGCCGACCTTCGCAAGAAGCTTGAGAAGGGCGAGCCCCTCAACATCAAGCTCGGCGTCGATCCCACCAGCCCCGACCTGCACCTGGGCCACGCCGTGCCGCTGCGCAAGATGCGTCAGTTCCAGGACCTGGGCCACAACGTCACCCTCATCATCGGCAACGGTACCGCGTTGATTGGCGACCCTTCGGGCAAGAATTCCACCCGTCCGCAGCTTTCGCAGGAGCAAATCGAGGCCAATGCCGAGACCTACGTGAGCCAGGCCATGAAGATCCTGGATCCCGAGAAGACCACCATCGTGCACAACGGTGACTGGATCTTGTCGATGGATCTGGCTGGTCTGCTGCAGGTGTGCTCCAAGTTCACCGTCGCCCGTATCCTCGAGCGCGACGACTTTACCAAGCGCTACCAGTCCCAGACGCCGATCGCCCTGCACGAGTTCCTGTACCCCGTGATGCAGGCATACGATTCGGTCATGATCAAGGCCGACGTGGAGATGGGCGGCACCGACCAGCTCTTCAACCTGCTTGCCGGCCGTGAGCTCATGGAGAAGATGGGCATGGAGCCGCAGATCGCGCTCACCATGCCGCTGCTCGAGGGTACCGATGGCGTGCGCAAGATGTCCAAGTCCTATGGCAACTACATCGGCCTGACCGACGCTCCCAAGGATATGTTCGGCAAGACCATGTCTATCCCCGACGAGATGATTGGCAAGTACTATCGTCTGGCCAGTTCGCTCGCCCCGGCCGAGGTCGACAAGATCGACGCCGCCCTGGCCGACGGTTCCGCCGACCCCTACGAGCTCAAGCGCGCTCTGGGCCGCGACCTGTGCGACACCTACCACGGCGCCGGTGCCGGCGACGAGGCTCAGGCCGAGTTCGACCGCGTGTTCAAGGAGGGCCAGCTCGCCGACTTCCCCGAGAAGCATGTTGAGCTGACTGTTAACGACGAGGGCCAGATCTACCTCGCCGGTCTGCTCAAGGACCTGGGCCTTTCGGCCAGCGCCGGCCAGGCCCGTCGCGACATCGACGGCGGCGGCGTCAAGATCAATGGCAAGGCCGTGGCTCCCAAGAGCTACAACATCGACCCCAGCGCCCTCAAGCTGGGCGACACCCTCTCCGTAGGCAAGCGCAAGGGCTTCAAGTTGGTCTAGCAAGTAGGTCAACCTAACATGTGCAATAGGGCCGCAGCCGGGATTCCCGACTGCGGCCTTTTTAGATGATCCCTTGGGGACGGAGGAAAACGGATCACCGAGGGGGTCGGTTTGGCCCGGTGATCCGTTTTCCTCCGTCCCCAAGGGATCATTTGGCAGTGCCGTTAAGCGGAAGGGGTGTTATCGGCGGCCTCCTTTTGGGCATACAATGGCTATTGGTTTGCTGCGGTGAAGGCCTGTCCGCTCCGCAGCTTTTTTCTACGGTTAAAGGAGTATGTATGTCCGTTGAGGTCATGAGATCTGTGATCGAGGCCGCCGAGGGTCGTGTGCCCGTTGACACGCTGTTTGCCAACGCACAGATTGTCGATGTGTACGGCCAGCGCGTGGCGCCCGGTAGCGTTGCCGTCAAGGATGGCGTGATCGTCGGTGTGCTCTACGATGGTCGCGACGATGCCGCCGGTACGTATGAGGCTGCCGAGGTCATCGATTGCCAGGGCCGCTATCTTGCCCCCGGTTTTATTGACGGACACTTGCATATCGAGTCTTCGAACATCCGCCCTGCCGAGTATGCGCGCATGGCGGCGACGCGCGGTACCACCACTGCCATTGCCGACAGCCACGAGATCGCCAACGTTTCCGGCCTGGACGGCCTGCGCTTTATGATCGAGGACGGCCGTCGCGCGCCCATTTCCATCAAGTACATGATGCCCTCGTGCGTGCCCGCGCTGCCCGATGAGCAAGCAGGCGCTGTGATTACCGCCGCTGACATGCAGGCGTTTTTTGCCGAGCATCCGGGCGATGTCTTTGGCCTGGGCGAGATGATGAACCTGCCGGGCGTCTTTATGGCCGATCCCGAGACCTGCGCTCGAATCGACGCTGCCAACCAGACGCCGTCCAAGCAGGTTGACGGTCACGCGCCGCTCGTTGCCGGCAAGGACCTCAACGCCTATGCCGCAGCAGGTATTATCGCTGACCATGAGTCGACGATTCCCGAGGAGGCACTCGACAAGCTGTCTCGCGGCATGTATGTGATGCTGCGCGAGGGTACGTGCAGCCATGACCTGGCCAACCTGTCGCCGATGCTGCTGGAGAATCCTGCCCGTGCCCGCCGTTGCTGCTTTGCGACCGACGACCGCGCTCCTTCCGATGCGCTTGCGTCCGGCATGATCGACAACGCCTGCCGCGTGGCGATTGAGGCCGGTATCGACCCGGTGGTCGCTATCTCCATGGCGTCCCTTTCCACGGCTGAGGCGTTTGGCCTGGATCACGGCTGCCGCGACCCGCACGAGCTCCGCGGCGCCATCGCCCCGGGCAAGCGTGCCGACCTGCTGGTGCTCAATGACCTGACGTTTGCCACGGCTCCGCATCGCGTATATGCCGCCGGTGCTCTGGTGGCGCAGGACGGTACCTTTGTGGGCGAGATTGCACCCGAGATGGCCGAGGTCGCAGCCCTTGCCGATGAGCTGCGCGCCTCCGTTAAGCTGCCGAAGCTTTCGCTCGACGTGTTCGACTATGCCTTTAAGCCGGGCGAGGCCGTGATTGACGTGGTGCCGGGTAAGGCCATCACGGGTATGGCTCGCCCGGAGAGCGCCGAGGGCCTGCGTCGCATTATGCTGATTGAGCGCCATGGCCGCGGCGTGTCGTTGCAGGCCGAGGGCGCCGACGGCGATGGCCCCGCTGGCCTGGGCCTGGTCGGCAAGCATATCGGTCGCGGCTGGGTGCGTGGCCTTACCATCACCGGTGGCGCCATTGCCTCCACAATCGGCCACGACTCGCACAACGTGTGCGTCGTGGGTGATAACGCTGCCGATATGATGGCGGCTGTTGAGGCTGTGGGCCAGGGTGGTCACGTACTGGTGCGCAACGGCGAGGTCGTGGCGCGCATTCCGCTGGCGCTCGGCGGCCTGATGAGCGAGGGCACGGCCGAAGATGTCGCCGCGCAGCACGACGACTTTATGGTCAAGGCACGCGCTATGGGTATTGAGCCGCCGCTCGACCCCATCATGGGCATCATCTTCCTGCCCCTGCCGGTTATCCCGACGCTCCGCATCCGCCCCGAGGGCATGTTCGACGTCACGACCTTCACCTACGCCGACTAGTCATCGGGGACGTTCTTAAACGACTAGTCGCCTGCGACACTCTTTGACGTGTTGCCTGGCGCTGCGAATGTGGGACCCCTGGCGCGCGTGAGCTATTTGCCAGGTCCTTGTAACGTTTGCGCCCGCGGAGTCTTACCTGAGCTCCCTTTGGGTACGTTGGAATTGGATACACGTTCGATTCCAACAAGCCCGAAGGGAGCTTTTCCATGTTTAAACTGATTGCATCCGATATGGACGGCACGTTGCTTGACGAAAACAGCCAGGTGCCTCCCGAGACCTACGAACTGATTCTGGCGCTACACGAGCATGGCGTGCATTTCGCCGCATCGTCAGGTCGTCGCTACGATCGCCTGTGCGAGTTCTTTGCGCCCGTTCGCGACAAGATGGACTTTGTCGCCGCTAACGGTGCCCAGGTCTACGCCGACGGCAAAATGGTAGACCGTGAGGTGTATTCGCACCTGGCGATTCGAAGGCTCGCCCAGGCTGTCGCGACGTTTCCCAATCTGCATCTTGCGCTTTTTGACCGAACCAAGTCCTTCCTGCTCGATGACGAGTGCAAGTTCGTGCGTGAGGTCGATAAGGACCTTCCCAATGCCGAGCGTATTTGGGAGCTGCCCGATCCCAGCGTAAATATCATCAAGGCGAGTATCTTTTGCGATGACGGTGTCGTTATGGACAGCGCCTACGTGCTACAGCGCGAACTTGGCCAGCTCTTTACTTTTGCGCCTTCGGGCAACGCGTGGATCGATGCCATGCAGCCCGGTGTGTCGAAGGCCTCGGGCATCGCACAGCTTGCGGAGCATTACGGCATTGGACGCGACGAGATCATGGCGTTTGGCGACTCGATGAACGACTACGAGATCATTCGCTTTGTCGGCACGGGCTGTGCGATGGAAAACGCGCGCCCCGCGCTCAAAGCGGTTGCCGATCGCGTCGTAGGCTGCAACCGCGACCACGCCGTTCAGCAGGAGCTCCGTCGCGTGCTGGAGAGTCTCGCTTAATCCGGCAGATGGGGACAGTCCTTGCGGCGCCCCGCGAAGAGTGTCCCCAAATTAACTACCCTGCCGGGTTGATGCTGCTAGGCGAGGGCGGCCATGATGGTGCGGGCGACGCCGTCGTGGTCGTTGTCGTATTCGGTGATGGCGTCGGCGGCCTCGCGGTCCTCGGGTTCGCCGTTGATCATGGCCATGCCGTGGCCCGCTGCCTGCAGCATGGGGATGTCGTTGATGTTGTCGCCGAACGCCCAAGCGTCGGCGAGACGCTCGCCCAGGTGCTCGCATAGCCACGTGAGGGCCGTTCCCTTGGTGGCGCCCTCGCCCATGACCTCGATATTCATGGCGTACGAACGCGTGACCTCAATGCCTCCGAGCGTGTCGAGCTCCGACGCGATGGCGTCGCGATCGGCCGGGTCGTGCCAGTACATGGCGATGCGTTCGAGCGTCTCGACCTCGTCGATCTTGCTGTCGATATCCATGTCGATCGGTGTTCGTGTGCGCTTGAGCGAAGCCGCGATGTGGGGGTCGCCGCCGCAGAATTCGTCCAGGCGCGTGTAGAGCGAGCGGGGGAGGAAGCACTGCCCATCCGCGAAGATATCGAAGGTCACATCGTGGCCGGCGGCGATGCGATGGACGCGATGGGCAATGCCGCGATCGAGCGGACGGCTCAATATGCGCGTGGCGCGCGAGGCATCGTTGGGCACATCGTCGTCGAGCTGCCAGACGCTGGCGCCATTGGCGCAGACGGCATAGTGCACGGCGGGATGGGCGAGGATGGGCTCAAAGATGCCCGACAGCGGACGCCCCGTGCAGGGCACAAATTCAATTCCGCGTCGAGCGAGTTCGTTAAGCATCGCCCAGGTGGCATCGCTCATCTGCTTATCGCTCGTCAACAGCGTTCCATCCATATCGGAAAACACAATCATTTGATGCAGCCCTTTCTGCTGGCATAAAAAGCGTGGCCGAGGGCGGTGATTCCCTGGCCACGCTCGAGTTCTATAACGGTCCGCGTCCTAGCGGTCGGCGAGCGGCTTGTACTCAAGCGGCTCGATAACCGGGCGATAAGCCGGGCGAATAATACGGTGCGCGCAGAAGAGCTCTTCCATGCGGTGTGCCGACCAGCCGGCCATGCGGGCGACGGCGAATAGCGGCGTAAAAAGCGTCTCGGGTACGCCGAGCATCTTGTAGATAAAGCCTGTGTACAGGTCGATGTTGGCGCAGATGGGCTTGGTCATGCCGTGGTCGCGCATCACCTGCGGTGCCAGGCGCTCGATGCGCTCGATGAGCGCGAACTCATCGCCCAGGTCCTTCTTGGCGGCAAGTGTGCGTGCGTAGTGGCGGCAAACCTCGGCTCGCGGGTCGCTGAGCGTGTAGACGGCGTGGCCCATGCCGTAGATGAGACCCGTGCCGTCGAAGGCCTGCTTGTCGAGAATCTTGCCCAGGTAGGCTGCGACCTCGTCCTCGTCCTCCCAATTGGAGACATGCGCGCGGATGTCCTCGTGCATGGACACGACCTTGGCGTTGGCGCCGCCGTGGCGCGGGCCCTTGAGCGAGCCGATAGCCGCGGCGTAGGCGGAATACGGATCGGTGGCCGAGGAGGATAGTACGCGGCAGGCAAACGTGGAGTTGTTGCCGCCGCCGTGCTCGGCATGCAGCATGAGCATCACGTCGAGCAGCATGGCTTCGTCGCGGGTGAATGCCATGCCGCCGCGCAACACCTGCAGGATGGTCTCGGCGGTGGAGAGACCGGGTGTGGGATGCGGTACATGAACCTCGGAGCCGCGGCGCTTGGCGACCGAGGCCATATGCGCGAAGGCGGCGATGCGGGGGAGACGGGCGAGCATGGAGATGGCGACATCGATTTCGTGCTCGGGTGTAATGGCGTCGGGCTCGGCGTCGAAGGCGTAGAGCAGCAGCACGGCGCGCTGAAGCACATTCATGATGCTCGACGACACCGTGGTCATGGGGAACTCGCGGACGTATTCGTCGCTCAGGTGCCTAAAAGCACCCAGACGTCCGCAAAAACCGTCAAGCTCTTCCTTGGTGGGCAGAGAGCCCGTAATGAGCAGATAGGCGACCTCTTCGTAGCCGTAGCGGTTCTCGGCCTGGGCGTTGTTGACCAGATCCTCGATGCTGTAGCCACGAAGCGTGAGTTTGCCCTGATCGGGCACGACCTTACCGTCGACCTTGTTGTAGCCATGCACATCCGAGATGCGAGTGAGGCCCGCGACCACGCCCGAACCGTCTGCATTGCGCAGGCCGCGCTTGACATTGTGCTCGACAAACAGGTCCTCGTCATAAGGGTCGGTCGGCAGGCCGTGGTAGAGGTTTTCGCTTTCGGGCGAAATCTGACGGCTCGCCTCGTAATCCAGAACCAGGCGGCTCAGGTGATCGTCGAAGCGGTAGTAGATTTTCTTGGCGTCGTAGGCCATGCGCGCTCCTCTCCGGGCCATGTGGTGACGTTGCGCCTGGGCGCACCTTGGGCCGTCGCCACGCGGCTTGTTCGCTACAGGCGGTACATAAAGTTAAAGACGTCCTCGCGCTGGATGGACACGTTGACGCCCGAAAGCTCGCCGGCCTCGGCCAGGGCCTTCTGCAGCTCGGCGAAGTCGAGCTTGGACTCGGCGGTGTCGGCCAGCATGGTCATGGTGAAGATGTCCTCGATAATGGACTGCGTGATGTCGCGGATGTCGACGTTGGCCTCGCCTAGGACACGGGTGACGCCGGCGACGATGCCGGGGCGGTTCTTGCCAAGGACGGTGATGACGATGCGGGAGGACGAGATCTCGGCCATGGGAAACCCTTTCGCGTGGTTGCGGCGCGCGGGGCGCTCCGCTACGGTACAGTGTTCATCATTGTACCTGTCTGGCGCAAAAAAGGGGCACCTTTGCTGCGGCGTTACACGTCTGCAACATGGGATGCTTGTCTCGCGGGGTGTATTTTTGGCACCCTGGACAGCTCAGGCGGTTCCTGTTGGCGCCGCGATCGGGCGCATTCGCCTGTGCGCTCCGGTGCAAAGACCGTGAACCTTTTGTGGGACGCTCGGCGCCGTGGTACCATAGCCGAGTTTGTTGTCTTGGTCGGAAACCAAGACGCCTTATGCGCTGATCGGTAACCAGCGCCTGACCAATAAGGAGTCCTACCATGAAGCAGGGTATCCATCCCCAGTATGTCGAGTGCACGGTGACGTGCTCCTGCGGCAACACCTTCAAGACGCACGCTACCGTGTCCGAGATGAAGGTCGAGCTTTGCAACGAGTGCCACCCGTTCTACACCGGCCAGCAGAAGTTCGTCGACACCGGTGGACGCGTCCAGCGCTTCGCCGACAAGTTCGGTGGCGCCGCTGCCGCTCAGCTCAAGAAGGCCGAGGAGGCCAAGGCTGCCAAGGCCGCCAAGGCTGCTGAGGCCGAGGCCGCTCGCAAGGCCGCCGCTGAGGCTAAGGCTGCCGAGAAGGCTAAGCGTGCCGCTAAGTTTGCCGAGGAGGCTGCCAAGCAGGCCGCCGAGGCTCCCGTCGAGGAGGCCGCTGCCGAGGCCGAGACCACCGAGGCTGCTGAGTAAATAGCTCGCCGCGGAAACACTCGCATTCATGGCATAAGGGCCGCGCATCCATCTGGGTGCGCGGCCCTTTTCTTTTTATTGATGCAAGCTAACCCGTTCCCATTGCACCAGGTTGGTGCGAATGGGACAGGTTGATTTGCACCAAATGGCAGAGAGGCAGCGTTTTCCCAGATAAAAGCTGCCAAAATAAACCAGTCCCTTTTTGGCAGGCTGTCGTAGTTATTACGTGGTCGAGCGTGTCGACCGCATAGGCGGCGCCTTGTTTGGCTAAAGTACAAATATCTGTGTTTAACTCGTCCAAGGTTTCATGCCGCGGGCGATGGCCAAAAAGGAAAACCACATGGGATTCATGTCAAAGCTGCTGTCCTTTGGGTCCGATAAGGACCTGAAGCGCTACTACAAGATCGTCGACAAGATCAACGGTCTTGAGCCCCAGTTTGAGAAGATGACCGAGGAGGAGCTCCGCGCCCAGACTGATAAGTTCCGTGAGCGCTACGCCAACGGCGAGTCGCTCGACGACATGCTCCCCGAGGCCTTTGCCACCGTGCGCGAAGCTTCCAAGCGCACCATGGGCATGCGTCACTTTGATGTACAGCTCATCGGCGCCATGGCGCTGCACGAGGGCCACATTGCCGAGATGAAGACCGGCGAAGGCAAGACCCTCGTCTCCACGCTGGCCGGCTATCTCAACGCTATCGCCGGTAAGGGCGTGCACGTCGTCACCGTCAACGACTACCTGGCCAAGCGCGACTCCGAGTGGATGGGTCGCATCTACAAGTATCTGGGCATGACCGTCGGTCTGCTGCAGAACAACATGCCGCTCGAGCTGAAGCGCCCAGCCTACCAGGCCGACGTCACGTACGGCACCAACTCCGAGTTCGGTTTCGATTATCTGCGCGACAACATGGTTACCCGCCCCGAGCAGCGTGTTCAGCGCGGCCACAGCTACGCCATCGTCGACGAGGTTGACTCCATCCTGATCGACGAGGCCAGAACGCCGCTCATCATCTCGGGCGCCGGCACCAAGTCCGCCAGCACTTACAAGGACTTCGCGCGCGCCGTGCGCGGCCTTGAGCGCGGCGAGGACGTCTCGCACGACATGCTCACCGCCACCGAGGACGTCGAGCCCACGGGCGACTACGTCATGGACGAGGCCAAGCACACCATCGCCGCCACCGAGCGCGGCCTTAAGAAGATCGAGCGCCGCCTGGGTATCGATGACATCTATGCCGATCTCTCCGGCCAGCTGGTCAACCACCTGCAGCAGGCGCTGAAGGCCCAGTACATGTTCCACCGCGACAAGCAGTACGTGGTCACCAACGGCGAGGTCAAGATCGTCGACGAGTTCACCGGTCGTATCATGGAGGGTCGCCGCTATTCCGAGGGCCTGCACCAGGCCATCGAGGCCAAAGAGGGCGTGCTCGTGCGCGAGGAGAACCAGACCCTTGCCACCATCACCCTGCAGAACTACTTCCGCCTGTATGACAAGCTCTCCGGCATGACCGGTACGGCGCTCACCGAGGACGCTGAGTTCCGCGAGATCTACAAGCTGCCCGTCGAGGTCATTCCCCCCAACAAGCCCGTGCAGCGTGTTGACCACGAGGACCTGGTCTACCGCACCATCCAGGCCAAGTACAACGCCGTTGCCGACGACGTTGAGCGTCGTCACGCCAAGGGCCAGCCGGTCCTGGTGGGCACCGTCTCCATCGAGAGCTCCGAGAAACTGTCCGCCGCCCTCACTAAGCGCGGTATCGCGCACGAGGTCCTCAACGCCAAGCACCACGAGCGCGAGGCCCATATCGTGGCCCAGGCTGGTCGCTATGGCGCCGTGACCATCGCTACCAACATGGCCGGTCGTGGCACCGACATCCTGCTGGGCGGCAACCCCGACGAGCTGGTGCGCGAACGCCTGGAGTACGAGGGCCTGACCATGGAGGACGTGACGCCCGAGCAGCTCGAGCAGTTTAACGCCGAGGCCAAGGAGACCTGCAAGGCCGAGCGCGAGCGCGTGCTTGCCGCCGGCGGCCTGACCGTTATCGGCACCGAGCGCCATGAGTCCCGCCGTATCGACAACCAGCTGCGTGGCCGTTCCGGCCGTCAGGGCGACCCGGGCGAGACCCAGTTTTACCTGTCACTCGAGGATGACCTCATGCGCCTGTTCGGCGGCGACAGGATGGACCGCGTCTCCAAGATGATGGTCACGGCCGACATGGGCGACGACATGCCCATCCAGCACAAGATCATTTCCAAGGCCGTCGAGAATGCCCAGCACAAGGTCGAGAGCATCAACTTCTCCATGCGTAAGAGCGTTCTTGAGTACGACGACGTCATGAACAAGCAGCGCCAGGTCATCTACGCCGAGCGCAACAAGATTCTGGACGGCAAGGACCTGACCGACCACATCACCGAGGTCATGCACGATACCGTGTACCGCTGTGTGCAGGAGTTCTGCACCAAGGACAGCCACGAGGGCGAGCGCGATCTTGAGGGTCTGCGCAAATGGGTCGTCGAGCTGACCGGGCATATCGATACCCCTCAGTTCCCCGACGAGGACTTTGAGGCCCTGGCCGCCGATGTCTTGGCTTATGTTGAGAAGTGCTACAACATGAAGGCCGAGCGTCTGGGCGAGGACCTGATGCGTGAGCTCAATACCCAGGTCATGCTGCGCGTCATCGATACGCGTTGGATGAACTACCTGCAGGAAATGGACTACCTCAAGACCGGTATCGGCCTGCGCGGCTTTGGCCAGCGCGACCCGCTGGTTGAGTACAAGACCGAGGCCTACGGTGCGTTCCAGATACTCGTCGATACCATGTACGAGGATTACCTGCGCACTGTTCTGCGCATTGAGCTCAAAGCTGCCCCGCAGGCTGTGGAGCACAAGGAGGACCCCGCCCTTAAGGGTGCGCGCTTCTCTGGTCCCGCCGAGGTCGATGGCGACAACAGCGATTCGGTACTGCGCAAGCAGGCTCAGGTGCAGGCCCGCACCGCCGTCCAGGGTGGTCCGGCTGCCGTTAACAACGGTGGCAAGGTGACGACCTACCGCAAGTCCGAGAGCGATGACCCCTATGTCAACGTGGGCCGCAACGACCTGTGCCCTTGCGGTAGCGGTAAGAAGTTTAAGTACTGCCACGGCAGGAATCGTTAATGGCCGAGGCTCTAGAGGTAACGCCCGCCGAGTTGGACGCGTTTGCGGACCGACTCGGTGAGGTCGAGTCATATCTCCATTTGGACGAGAAGCGCACCCGTGTGGCGGAGCTCGAGGCCAAAAGCGTCGCCCCGGGTTTTTGGGACGACGCCGATGCCGCTCGCGCCACGATGGAGGAGATCGCTCGCGCTAAGGAGGACATCGCCGCCGTGGATACGGCGCGCGGTGAGCTTTCCGATGCTCGCGCCGCGCTGGAGCTTGCCGAGGAAATGGGCGATGACCCCGATGCCGCCGCACTGCGTGAGGAGGCTGCCGCCACGGCGGAGCGCCTATCCCGCGCCATCGACGAGCTTGAGCTTGCGAGCTGGTTTACCGGGGAGTTCGACCATGGCGACGCGATTGTGACCATCAAGCCCGGGCAGGGTGGTTTGGAGGCCCAGGACTGGACCTTCATGCTCTTTAAGATGTACATGAAGTACTGCCAGCGCCGCGGTTGGAAGGTCACCATCAACGATTGCCCCGCGGCCGAGGTTATCGGCATCGATCGCGCGACCTTTACCGTCGAAGGCAAGGATGCCTTCGGCATGCTTCGTGCCGAGGCCGGAGTTCATCGCCTGGTGCGCATTAGCCCCACCGACGACAAGAAGCGCCGCCAGACCACGTTTGCCGGCGTCGAGGTCATTCCGGTGCTGCCTGACGATATCGATATCGAGATTAGCCCCGATGACATTCGCGTCGACGTATACCACGCAAGCGGCCCGGGCGGCCAGGGCGTCAACACCACCGACTCCGCCGTGCGCGTAACGCATTTCCCCAGCGGTATCGTGGTCACGTGTCAAAACGAGCGCAGCCAGATTCAAAACAAGGCCGCGTGCATGCAGATTCTCAAGGCGCGTCTGTACGAGATTGAGCTTGAAAAGCGCGCCGAGGCCCTGGATGAGATTCGCGGACCCAAGACCACAATTGGTTTTGGCAACCAGATCCGCAGCTACGTGCTCTACCCGTACCAGATGGTTAAGGACCTGCGCACGGGCGTGGAGACCAGCAACGTCGAGGCCGTTCTTGACGACGGCGACCTGGATCCGTTTGTGATTGGCTATCACCGTTGGGCTACCGGCAACGCTGACGCGGAGACCCCGTCTGCCTAAACCGCTCGGTTTATGTGGGAATGGATCAAGGCCTTCCGAGCAAGGCGGTTTTGTATCCAGAACATACCCTGCACAGGGGTGGTATTTGTTGGGCGAATCGGTAGAATCGAATACAAGAAGAAGTTCAAAGCGCATCCGATGGGGTGCGCTTTTTTGAAGGAGGCAGCATGGCATATCGTCTTGACATCAAGCGCATTCTTTCGATGAACTTCTTTCACGATCTGCCCCAGATCATGTTGGGGTGTGCCTTGGCCGCCATCGCGACCGACCTGTTTTTGATCCCCAACGGTCTTGCCGCCGGTGGCGTTACGGGCCTTGCGACTATTATCCAGGCGCTCGGCGCGGCGCGAGGCGTGTCGCTTCCTGTCGGTATCCAGACCATCGTGATGAATGCCTTGCTGCTGCTGATCGTTATGCGCGAGGGCGGCATGTTCTATGTAGTGCAGACGGCGACGGGCTTTGTGCTGCTGGGCTTCTTTACCGATCTGTTTGCCCCGTTTGTAGCGCCTCTGGCACATGCAGACCTGATGCTTCCCGCTATGTGGGGCGGCATTATCACGGGCATCGGTTACGGCATGGTGTTGCGCGCCGGCGCCAACACCGGCGGCTCGGACACGATTGGCCAAATCATCTCGCGTAACACCTCGCTGCCGGTGGGCTCGACCGTCATGGCGATCGACGTTGCCGTGTGCGCGCTCTCGGCCCCGGTATTCTCGGTCGAAAACGCGCTGTATGCAGGCCTTTCGATGGTCATTAGCGGTTATGTGATCGATGCTGTGGTCGATGGCGGCAATAAGCGCCGTATGGTACTCATCATCTCGGAGAATTTTCCCGATATCGCGGCCGACATCATGTATGGTCTGGGACGCGGCTGCACCAAATTAAAGGCGACTGGTATGTATTCGGGCGTCGAGAAGCCTGTGATCATGGTGATCGTTAGCCGTCGAGAGCTCAACACCCTCAAAACGATCGTGCGCGAGCGCGATCCTCACGCCATTGTGACGGTCGCCGACGTTACGGAAGCCTTCGGTGAGGGATTCAAGGATATTAACGCGTAGGCTGAATTTCGGTTTGCGGATCATTTTTGTGCCGGGGCGAGAGGTAGACACCGCATCCAAAAGACGTTCACATTGATAAACCGTTTCATCAGCGGTTCTGCCTGCTAAATTGTTCAAATAATGATAAAAACTCTGGTAAAGCCATCAGTTTCCAGCATAATGAATGACGTACGTGCATTGCGGCTGTGTTGGGATTACCTTCGGCGCCGTGCGCATTTTGCCTAATGAGGATGAAAGGAAGGCACAATGAGCGACGAAGAGCTCAAAAAGGTTGCCAACGAGGTAAGGAAGGGCATCGTCACCGGCGTGCACGCTGCCAAGTCCGGCCATCCGGGCGGTTCGCTCGGCGCTGCCGACATCATGACCTATCTGTACTTTGAGGAAATGAACGTCGACCCGGCCGATCCCCGCAAGGCCGATCGCGACCGCTTTGTGCTTTCTAAGGGTCATTGCGCTCCGGGCCTGTACGCCGTGCTCGCCGAGCGCGGGTTCTTCCCCAAGGAGGACCTCGAGACGCTGCGCCATATCGGCAGCCACCTGCAGGGTCACCCTAACATGAACGACACCCCGGGCGTCGACATGTCCACTGGCTCGCTCGGCCAGGGCATTTCCGCCGCCGTGGGCATGGCCGTTGCCGCTAAGCACTGGGGCGATACTTACCGCACGTACGCCCTGCTGGGCGATGGTGAGAGCGAGGAAGGCCAGGTCTGGGAGGCCGCCATGTTTGCCGGCAACCAGCAGCTCGACAACCTCTGCGTGATCGTCGACCACAACGGTCTGCAGATCGATGGCCCCGTCGAGGAGGTCAACGACCCCATGCCGCTCGCCGACAAGTTCCGCGCCTTTAAGTTCCATGTGGTGGAGCTCGCCGACGGCAACGACTTCGATCAGATTCGCGCCGCTTTTGCCGAGGCTCGCGCCACCAAGGGTCAGCCGACCGCCATTATCGCCGAGACCACAAAGGGCAAGGGCGTCTCCTTTATGGAGAACCAGGTTGGTTGGCACGGCAAGGCCCCCAACGATGAACAGTTTGAGCAGGCCATGGCAGAGCTCACGGCCGCCGGAGAGGAGCTCTAGGATGGCAGACGTCAAGAAAATCGCCACGCGCGTAAGCTACGGCGAGGCCCTCGTCGAGCTCGCCAACGAGCACGATGACTTTGTGGTCCTCGACGCCGACCTGGCCGCCGCCACGCAGACCGGCAAGTTTAAGGCCGCCTGTCCCGATCGTTTCTTCGATGTGGGCATCGCCGAGAGCAACCTGATGGGTGTTGCCGCCGGTATCGCAACCACCGGCCGCGTTGCCTTCGCGAGCACCTTTGCCATGTTTGCCGCCGGCCGCGCCTTTGAGCAGGTCCGCAATTCCATCGGTTACCCGCACCTCAACGTCAAGATCGGTGCCACACACGCCGGTATCTCGGTGGGCGAGGATGGCGCCACGCACCAGTGCTGCGAGGATATCGCCCTTATGCGCGTTATCCCCGGCATGACCGTGATCGTTCCCGCTGACGACGTAGAAGCCCGCGCCGTGACGCGCGCCGCCTACGAGTGCGACGGCCCTGTGTACATGCGCTTTGCCCGTCTGGCCTCGCCGGTCATTAATGACCCCGAGACCTACAAGTTTGAACTGGGCCGCGGCATCATCATGCGCGAGGGCGCCGACGTTACCATCATTGCCTGCGGCCTGATGGTCGGCGAGGCCCTCGAGGCTGCCGAGCAGCTTGCTGCCGAGGGTATCGACGCCGAGGTCATCAACATGCACACCATTAAGCCCATCGACGCTGACCTGATCGTCAAGAGCGCCACCAAGACCGGTCGCGTCGTGACCGTCGAGGAGCACTCCGTGATCGGCGGCCTGGGCAGCGCCGTTGCCGATGTCCTGTGCGAGCAGTGCCCGACGCCGCTCAAGAAGATCGGCGTCAACGACACGTTCGGCGAGTCCGGTCCGGGTGCCGAGCTCCTGCACAGGTACGGCCTGGACGCCGCCAACATCGTGGCGACCACCAAGGAGTTCTTGGCATAAGGCAAGGCGGATCTCAAGGACTGCTTCGCCAGTACTATGGAAACCCGGCAGGGGCGCTCTCTTGGAGAGCGCCCCTGTTTCTGTTGCGGTGAAATAAGGACTGTTTTGCCAGCCTAAAGGCTCAATGGGGGTGCGGACAGAAAGTTGGACCGCGGGGCGGTCCGGACTGGAGGTTCGCATGTACAGCAGGGAGAAGGTCGAGCTCTTCCTCCTGGCGACGGAGGACGGCATGGGGCCCACCGCCGCCGCGGAGTTCGCGGGGGTCACGGTGAGCGCGGCCAAGAAGTGGGCGACGGGGCACCTCCCGCGCAGCTACACCGGCGGGGGCTGTAGAATCGTGGCGAGGAAACCGCCACGGAAGGAGGCCAGCTTGGGCCCCGACAAGTCGATCTACGCCCCGCCCGCGACCGGCCCGCTCGCCGGACTCAACGAGGACCAGATAGAGAACCTGCTGCTCAGGGCGGTGTTGGCCGACCTAAAAGCGGAAGGGTGGGACCCGGCTTCGATCTCGAACAGGAGCAAGTGCGAGCTCGGCGAGAGATTGAGGCGGGCGACCGCCCTGCCCCTCCGCTCGATCACAGGTTTCTTGAGGATATCGAAGAGCTCCTATGAGTACTGGAGGCCCCGCGTCGCCGCGCCGCGCGACCGCGACGCCGACATACGCGACCGCGTGGTGCGCATCTTCCGCGAGGGCTCGGGGTGCTGGGGGTACCGCACCGTCTGGGCGCGCCTGCGCCGCGAGGGCGTCCGCGCCAGCGAGAAGCGCGTGGCCCGCGTGATGCGCGAGGAGGGCCTCGAGGTCGTCTACAACAGGAGGCGCGCCCGGGGCTACAGCTCCTACGCCGGCGAGGTCTCCAAGGCGCCGGAGAACCTCGTGAACAGGAATTTCCACGCCGACGAGCCCAACCGGCTGTGGCTCACCGACATCACCGAGTTCAGGCTCCCGGGCGGCGAGAAGGTCTACCTGAGCCCGGTCATCGACTGCTTCGACGGGATGCCCGTCGCCTGGTCGATCGGGCTGCACCCCGACAAGCGCCTCGCGAACTCGAGCCTGCTCAAGGCCTGCGCGGCGAGGCCGGCGGGCGCGCGCACGACAATCCACTCGGACCGGGGCGGCCACTACCGCTGGCCGGAGTGGATCGGGATCTGCGAGGAGAACGGCCTGGTCAGGAGCATGTCAGCGAAGGGCTGCAGCCCGGACAACTCGGCCTGCGAGGGCTTCTTCGGCCGCCTCAAGAACGAGTTCTTCCGCTACAGGGACTGGGAGGGCGTGACGGCCGAGGAGTTCATGGGGAGGCTCGAGGCCTACCTCGTGTACTATCGGGACGGGCGCATCAAGAAGTCCCTCGGGTGGCTGAGCCCGATGGAGTACCGCAGGAAGCTTGGATACGCCTAGGCGCGGTCCAAGAAATCGTCCGCACCCCCAATTAATCTGTATTTCACCGCAACTTTCGAAGGCGTTCCCGCTTGTGCTGGCTCCGTCGCGACGATTGATTGCGGCTTGGCACAGTGCAGCGACATCGGGGGCATCGCCGCCTCGGTATGTCATGGCGAGTAGGGCGGCATCATAGATTTCGTCATTGGTTACATCGGCGGCATCAATGGGGCAGAAGGTGAGAATCGAATCCTGTTCTGCAAGCTCGGCCAGATCGATCGTTTCACCCATGGCAAAGGCGTCATCGAGGACGAGTGTGGCACTCGTGCATGGAATTTGATAGATCGTGCCGTCCGCAGCGATAGGGGAACCTGCTGCCTCGAGCGTGTAGACACCTTGTTTGAGATTGATGCCAGAGCCATCGGAGGCGACGAACTCAATCCTGTCGACCGTTATTCCGTCGATGGTCTTGCCCGTAATGTGTATCGGAACGCGCGATGCCCCGTTATCGGTGTCCCAGCTCGCAGCCGTGACATCCAGCACAATGGCGTGCTCCGAATGGGCGGATACGAAGTGCGACAACACCTGCCGCAGATAAAGGCCCATACAGCTACCGCCGACAATGCCAATTACCAGCATGCAGACTAGGATGACCGCAACGTGGTTCCGAGGCTTTACCCGAAGCTCAGAATCAGCAGAGATGCCATTGACGGCAGCCCCGCACGCTGTGCAGTACCTCACGCCATCGCGCAACTCAGCTCCGCAATAAGGACAATTCATACTAGCCCCCACAACCATAGGCGTTCCTATCGAGGCCACTGTAAATCGACAATCCAAATCCAAGTTGCGCAACAATCAAATCAAGCCCATTTCAAGCAAGAGCTTCCTCCGGAAAACGGGCCCAGCCCAACAAAGTGCAATTCAGACCCTCCCAAGCATGCATTTGCTGCACCTAATAGAAACGCGGCGACTCCTTAGTAGCCGCAGGCCACGCACAGGGTTACCTCCCAAATCTTTCCGCAGGACGGAGGAGTCCCCGCAGCGCGAAGCGCACAGCGGGGACTCCGACATGTCCGAGGACGATTTGGGAGGTAACCCTGTGCGCGGCCGGTGAGACCAAAACCCCGCCATGCTTCTTATGTGCAGCAAAGCTAATGCTGCTAAAATACAAAGCGCTCATGTAGTTTAAACGCACGACGATAAGGAGCACCAGTGGGTAACCACTTCCGTACCTCCGGTGCGGGCGATGACGCCCCCAAGACGCAGCCAGGCGCCGCGGGCACTCGTTTCGCCACCCCGGATTCAGAGGATCAGCTGTTTAGCCCGATCCCCGCACAGCCGGCAGATCAGGCACAGCCGGCATCAGATCCCTTTGCCTACAATCCCACCAATGATGTCGAGCTTTCCGAGGCTGCGGGTTTTGAGCCCGTGCAGAAGGTGACCGCTCGCGTGGATCAGCCCCAGGCGGACGCTGTCGCGCCGCAGCCTGCCATGGCCGGTATTCCCGATCCCATGGCTCCTGCGACTCCGGCGCCACAGCCTGCGCAGTCCGGCCTTTTTGCCGGTATTCCCGATCCTACGCAGCCCGCGGCTCCTGTAGTCGAGAGCGATCAGGCCGCCGAGGTCGCAAGCCTCGACAATGCGCTCAACAACCCCGACTTTACGTCGGTGTTTGCGCCCATCGATCCGCAGGCCAGCCGCAAGAAGATGGCCAAGCAGGCCGGTGTCGAGCCCGTCATCCTCATGGAGCACGTCACCAAGATCTACCCGGCACAGCCCAACAAGCCCGCGCTCGACGACATCAACATCGAGATCTATCCTGGCGAGTTTGTCTTCTTGGTCGGTCACTCCGGCTCGGGTAAGACCACGCTGCTTTCGACGCTCAACCGCGACGTCAAGCCGACGAGCGGCCGCATTTTGGTCGCCGGCCAGGACCTCATGAAGATCAAGAACCGCAAGGTTCCGTTCTTGCGTCGCCAGATCGGTGCCGTGTTCCAGGACTTTAAGCTCCTGCCGCAGAAGACCGCCTACGAAAACGTGGCGTTTGCCCTGCAGTGCATTGGCAAGCCCAAGGGCGTCATTCGCAGCCAGGTGCCCGAGGTGCTTCGTCTGGTCGGTCTGGCCGATCAGATGGACTCTCTGCCCGATCAGCTGTCCGGTGGCGAGCAGCAGCGTGTCGCCGTTGCCCGCGCTATGGTCAACCGTCCGCCGCTGCTTATCTGCGACGAGCCCACGGGCAACCTCGACCCCGCGATTTCGTTGGGTATTATGAAGCTGCTCGAGCGCATTAACCGTACCGGCACCACCGTGATCGTCGCCACGCACGACCGCGAGATGGTCGATAGCATGCACCGTCGCGTGATCGCCCTCGAGGGCGGCCACGTAATCCGCGACCAGGAGAGGGGAGGTTACGGCAACTATGGCACCAACTAACGTGGGCTATTCGCTCAAAGAGGCTATCAGCCACTTCTTCCGTAACTGGACCACCTCGCTCGGCGCCGTCATCACGATCTTCCTTTCGCTGTTTATCATCGGCCTGTTCATTATGGGTTCCGCGATGCTGAACTCCGTGATCGGTACCGTCGAGGATCAGGTTGTCATCAATGCCTTTATTAGCGATGACGCCGATCAGGCAGACGTTCAGGCCTTTGAGGCCGAGCTCAAGACGTGGAGCAACGTCAAGTCCGTGACCTATAAGGATAAGGACGACGCGCTGGCCGAGTACACGAGCAAGATGTCGGGCAACGCCGACGCCACCATGAGCGCGCTCGACGGCCAGAATCCGCTTCCCGCCTCGTTCGCGATTGAGATGGACGATCCGTCTCAGGTCGAGAGCACGGCCAAGAAGCTCAAGAAGAATGCCGACTTCCAAAAGATCGCGGACGACGGCGACGTCAACGCGAGCGTGCTGTATGGCCAGGAGGAAGTGAGCCGCCTGTTCCAGGTGACCAACTACATCCGTATCGCCGCCGTGGTGCTCGTCGGTCTGCTGACCTTTATCGCGTTCATCTTTATCAACAACACGATTCGCCTGTCCATTACGGCGCGTCGTCGCGAGATTGCGATTATGCGCCTGGTGGGCGCCAGCAACGGCTTCATTCGCGGGCCGTTCATTACCGAGGGCGTGCTTCAGGCCATTCTGGGCTCGCTGCTTTCCATCGGTGTTTTGGAGTTGCTGCGCAACCTGCTGGTTCCGCGCCTGCAAGAGAGTGTCGGCTGGATGTCGTTTACGCTGCCGATGCAGTACTATCTGGTGACCTACGCCGCACTGATTCTTGTCGGCGTGATCATCGGCCTCTTTGGCTCTGCCATTGCCATGCGCCGTTATCTGCGCGTGTAGGTATGCTTGGAATTCGTTCCTTCCAACGGGTCGTTCCTTTTGGGACGGCCCGTTTTTTGATCCCTAGGGGACGGAGGAAAACGGATCATCGCGGCGCTGGTCTATCTATATGATCCGTTTTCCTCCGTCCCCTAGGGATCATTTGGGTAGACTCTTGGGGTGTTAACGGCTATCGATAGTAAGGAGGCGCCATGGGGCGCAATAACAAACATAAGCGTAGCGCACGCAATAAACGCGGGCCGGTGCGCAGCGAGCGTCGCCCGAGCATGACTGGCCGCGTTCAGCTCCATGAGCACAGCGCTTATGTCGTGACCGACAACGGCGATTACAAGGTCATGGGTCGCGGTAAGCGTGAGATTATGGACGGCGATACCGTGGCCGTAAGCATCAAGGCGGGACCGCGCGGGGATCGTCGCGCCGTGATCGAGGGCGTCATCGAGCGTGCCGCCATCAGCGTGGTGGGTACGTATCAGACGGCCGGCCCGCTTGGTGTGATCGAACCGCTCGATTCGCGTCTCAAAGCCGATTTCTTTATTTTGCCTGAGGACAATTCGGCGGAGCGCCTGGGCGTGCGCCCTGGCGATGTCGTCGTCGCGCGTATTCTGACCTACCCGACGCGCTTGGAGTCGGGCACGGTGACGATCGATCGCCGCATTGGCGGCGACGATGCGCCCGATCTGGGCGTCCAATATGTTATGGCGCGCTATGGCTATACCGACGGCTATCCCGAGGCGGCTCTGGCAGAGGCAGAGGCGCTTTCGCTCGATGTGACTGCAGCGCTTAAAGACCCGCTTCGCCGTGACCTGCGCGATCGCTTTGTCATCACCATCGACCCGGTTGATGCGCGCGACTTTGACGATGCCATCTCGCTCGAGCGCACGCTCGAGGGCGGCTATAAGCTGGGCGTGCATATCGCTGACGTTTCGCACTATGTTGCCTGGGACGGACATATCGACCTGGAGGCCCGCCATCGCACGACGTCGGTCTACCTTGCCGACCGTGTGCTTCCCATGCTGCCCGAGCGCCTGTCTAATGACCTGTGCTCGCTTCGTCCCGATGAGGATCGCCTGGCGTTTACCGTCGACATCGAGCTCGACGTGCAGGGCCGTGTGCGTCATTATGATCCCTATCCCAGTGTGATTCGCTCGCGTGTGCGTATGGACTATGACGGTGCCGAGGCGCTGCTGGTGCGTGCCGGCGCAGTTGAGTATTCCGTGTTGGAGGGCGCTGCGGAGGATGTCGCTGTGGCCGAAGCCTCGCGCGAAAAAGCGCTTGAGCGCGGGCTTGCGTGCGAGGACACTGCTCACAGCTGTAACGTTGACCTGGCCGATTTCCTGGTCGCCGCAAACGAACTCGCGGAGCTTCGGCGTCGCATACGTCGCGCACGCGGTTCGGTCGACTTTGATACGGCCGAGATTCGCGCGCTGCTGGATGAGGACGGCGTGCCTGTGCAGATTGTGGCACGCGAGCGTTCCTGCGCAACCTCGCTTATCGAGGAGGCAATGCTGCTGGCTAACGAGTGCGTGGCCGAGTGGCTGGCCGACCGCGATATCGAGGCGTGCTATCGTGTGCATGATGACCCCAGCCCCGACAGCCTACACGGTGCTGCTGTGGCGCTGACGCAGCTCGGCATCATCGATGATCGCCGTGCGGCGGGCATTGCCCTGGGAAGTCCCGACGAGTTGCAGGCGACGGTTGACGCCGCTGCCGGTACGGCTAACGCGCCGCTCGTCAACACCCTTCTTCTGCGCAGCATGCAGCGAGCGTTGTACAAGCCGCGCAACGAGGGTCACTTTGCGCTCGCCGCGCCGTGCTACTGCCACTTTACGAGCCCCATTCGCCGTTACCCCGATCTGGTGGTGCATCGCGTGCTCAAGCTGCAGCTGGCATACGAGCAGCTGGGTGGAAAAGACGCCTTGGTGCGTACGCCGAGGCTGATCGGAAAAGGCAGAGAGTCGCTTCCGCGCATCCTGCCGCAAATCTGCCGCGCGTGCAGCGATGCCGAGCGTGCGGCCGACGCTGCCAGCCATGCGACGCAAAAAATCAAGATTGCGCAGTACTACGAGGATCGCCTGGGCGAGCGCTATGCCGGAACGGTCTCATGGGTCAGCAGCATGGGGCTATTTGTGCGCCTTGATCTAACGCAGGTCGAGGGACTGGTTTCCATTAAGAGTTTGGGTAACGAGTGGTTTGAGTTTGACGAGGACGCGCTCACGTTGACGGGTGCCGACACGAGGCGTCGTTTTGAGTTGGGGCAGCGCGTGATTATCGAGGTCTCGCGCGTCAACACTACTCGCGGACATTTGGACTTTAAGCTCATTCATTAACCGGCACGGAGTGAGTATCGGCAGAGCGTAGAGGGCGGTCTTTCGGGGCCGCCCTCTTTGCGTGTCTCTTGATTACCCTGCCATGAGCTCGGCCGCTTCTTCATATGCTTTTGGGAGATAGGACCTACCAAAACAAACCTGTCCCTATTTGGCAGGTTTACGAGAGAGCGGGGATGTTGTGGCAACGGTATATGGGTATGCGCGAGTGAGCTCGCGCGATCAAAATTTGAATCGCCAGTTGGATGCGCTGAGCGCCTATGGCGTGGAGCCGGCGAATGTCTTTGCCGACCGTGCGAGCGGTAAGGACTTTGATCGCCCACAGTATCGGGAATTGCTTCATGCCTTGGCTTCCGGCGACGTGTTGGTGGTGCTTTCCATCGATCGGCTGGGCCGAAACTACAGCGAGATACTCGAGGAATGGCGTCGTATAACCAAGAAGCTTGGTGCGGCCATCGTTGTGCTGGACATGCCGTTGCTCGATACGCGTGCGAGAGATTGCGGCGGATCGGATGTGACCAGCACGCTGATCGCCGATATCGTTTTACAGCTGTTGAGCTATGTGGCGCAGGTGGAACGAGAGAACATCCACCGTCGTCAGGCGGAGGGAATTGCGGCGGCGCGGGCGCGCGGCGTGCGTTTTGGTCGACCCCGCAAGCCGTGCCCTCCGCAATTTGAACGAGTGCGCGATATCTATGAGGCGGGCAATATTACCCGGAGTCAGGCGGCAAAGCGCCTAGGTGTGTGCGTGGGGACCTTCGATCGCTGGATGCGCGAGACGGAGTAGGGGAGCCGGGGATGCGGACTCAGCGACCACCGCCGCCCATCCCGACCCGCTTGCCCCCGTTCGCATATGGATGGGCACCAACATCCGTCGTGTCGCCCATACCGTAGAGTTCTTCTTTGTTGGGCTGTTTGCCTCGTCGGCGGCGGTGTGCTTGGATAAGCGCATAACCTGTCTCATTGGTGCCCATGCGAGACGCTGTTAACAACCCTGTTACGAACAATGCGACCTCGATGAATCATTTTGTGTCGCGCGTATTTCCGAGCGGTCGGATTTGAGGGGCGAGCGGTAGAACGCCCGCCCTTTGTGCGCCATGATGCGGCACAATGTACCGTAAAAGCTGTTTATATCCGGTACGAATCGTTCGTTGGTCTTTAATTCTTCTCAACGGAGGTGCTTGAGATGACAAACGGATTGCTTTTAAGGCTTCGCGAGCGTGAGCTCAGCGCGAGTCCGGCGGAACGCAATGTCATCGCATACGTGAGTGCTCATCCGCATGAGGCGGTCGGGCTGTCCGTCCGCGGTCTTGCCGATGCCACGTTCTCCTCGCCCTCGAGCATTTTGCGTTTTTGCAAGCGCTTGGGTTTTGCGGGCTACAAGGAGTTCCAGCGCGAACTGATTGCCGAACTGGCGCTCTTGGGTGACAGAAAGGACGTTGCCCTCGAGGACATCTCCATGGACGACAGCGTCGAACGTATCGTGGGGAAGGTGATGAAAAGCAACGTGCGCACAATCGAGGCGACGGCGCGAACGCTCGATTACACCGTCTTGGAGCGATGCGCGGCCCATCTTAAGCGGGCACGCGCGGTCAATCTGTTCGGTATCGGTGCCTCTCGTTTGGTCGCGCACGATCTGGCGCAAAAGCTCATGCGTGTTGACAAAGAGTGCCATCTGTACGACGACTGGCATGATCAGCTCCTGTGTGCCAAGAACATGCATGAGGGCGATATGGCAATCGCCTTTAGCTACTCGGGCTTAACGCAAGAAGTGCTGGACTGCACCGTCGAGGCTCAACGTCATAACTGTCCCGTTGTGGCCGTGACCAAAGTAGACGGATCGTCCAAGCTTGCCACCATGGCCGATGCCGTGCTCGGCGTTGCTGCAAGCGAGCCCTTGGTCCGCAGCGGTGCCATGGCCTCGCGTATGGCCCAGCTTATGGTTGTCGATGCCCTCTACGCTGCTTACGTTGCGAGCGATTACGAACGGGCGACGCATGTCATCAAGCAAAACTACATCGAGAAACAGGAAAGATGAGGTGAACAAAATGCTCGATTTAACAAAATTCACGACAGAACAGCGAAATCAAAAGTCAATGGACCTCGACACGATGACATCGCTGCAAATCGTCACGACGATGAACGATGAGGATCTTCGCGCCGTCCAATCGGTCACGAAAGTGTTGCCCCAGGTTGCCATGGCAATCGACTGGGCTGCCGAGGCGCTCGAGCGCGGCGGACGCGTCTTTTATATGGGCGCGGGCACGAGCGGTCGTTTGGGCGTGCTCGACGCGTCGGAGTGCCCACCCACGTTTGGCGTATCGCCCGATCTGATTGTCGGACTCATTGCCGGAGGCGAGAGGGCGTTTATCAAGGCTGTCGAAGGTGCCGAGGATAGCGAGGAACTTGGCGCGAGTGACCTGCGGGAACATGGGCTCTCCTCCAAGGATCTCGTCGTTGGTTTGGCGGCGAGCGGTCGTACCCCCTATGTGGTGGGCGGCCTCGCGTACGCCAAGGCAACCGGGTGCAGGACCATTGCTATCGCCTGCAACCAGGGGTCGAGGATCGGGGAGGACGCAGATCTTGCCATAGAGCCCGTGCCCGGCCCCGAGGTGCTTACCGGCTCAACGAGGCTCAAGGCGGGAACGGTCCAAAAGCTCATTCTCAATATGATTTCGACCGGTGCCATGGTCAAGATTGGCAAGGTGTACCAAAACTTGATGGTCGATGTGCAGCAGACGAACGAGAAGCTGGTGGTGCGCGGCCAAAACATCGTGATGGAAGCGACCGGCTGCACACGCGAGCGCGCTGTTCGGGCACTTGCAGATGCCGGCGGCCACGTTAAAACCGCTATTGTCTCGGTGCTGCTGGGCTGCGATGCCGAGCAGGCTGCGGTGGCTCTTGAGCGGGCGCGCGGCCATGTCCGTGCTGCGGTGAGTGGCCATGAGAAGAGCAATGCCGATGCCCAATAGGTGCACGGCGTGAGCAGATATGACATCAAGAAGAGATACCCAATACAAGGAGGAGTTATGACGAACAAAGAGCTGGCTCAAAAGCTGCTGGACCTTTTGGGCGGTAAAGACAACGTGCTGGCAAACGCGGCGTGCATGACGCGCCTGCGCGTGACCGTCAAAGATACGGGCAACGTCGACACGGAGGGTATTAAGGCACTCGATGGCGTAATGGGCCTGGTCGAGGACGACACGATGCAGATCGTGCTGGGTCCGGGCAAGGTGAATAAGGTGCTCGAGGAATTCTCCAAGCTCACCGGCCTTGCGAAAGGCGTTGCCGACGAGAGCGTGGTTGACGCTGCGGCCACAAACAAGGCCGCGCAGAAGGCCAAGTACGAGTCCAAGCCGGTTCAGGCCTTCCTCAAGAAGATTTCCAATGTCTTTGTTGCCCTGCTTCCCGGCATTATTGCGGCTGGCCTTATCAACGGTATCTGCAACGTCATTAATGTCTCGACGGCCGGTGCGCTTGCAGGTGAGTGGTGGTATCAGGGCATTCGCTCCATGGGCTGGGCCCTCTTTGCCTATCTGCCCATTTTGGTGGGCTATAACGCGGCGCGCGAGTTTGGTGGCTCCGCTGCGTTGGGCGGTATTGCCGGCATGATGTGCATCGCTAACAGTGCTATGCCTCTGCTCGCGCCTGGCGCCGCCGATCCCAGCACCGCTATTCTGCTGCCGCTCACCAATACACAGTACAATCCCGCCGCGGGCGGCATGATCGCAGCTCTCATCGCTGGCGCATTTTTCGCCTGGATGGAGCGTCAGATTCGCAAGGTCATGCCCAACGCGCTCGATACGTTCCTGTCCCCGCTGCTGGTGCTCATCATCGGCGCCTTTGCTTTGATGCTTGTCATCCAGCCGGTTGGCGCTTGGCTGACGACCGCGATCTTTAGCGTCCTCACCTTTATCTTTGAGAAGCTGGGCGTTCTGGGCGGCTATATCCTGTCGGCAGGCTTCTTGCCGCTGGTGTCCGTTGGCCTGCATCAGGCACTTACGCCGATCCACGCTATGCTCAACGATCCCGACGGCGCTACCAAGGGCATCAACTACCTGCTGCCCATCCTTATGATGGCTGGCGGCGGCCAGGTCGGTGCCGGTCTGGCGCTGTACTTTAAGACCAAGAACGCCAAGCTTAAGAAGTATGTCGCAGAGTCCATTCCCGTTGGCATCCTGGGCGTTGGCGAGCCTCTGATGTATGCCGTTACGCTGCCGCTTGTCCGCCCGTTTGTGACGGCCTGCCTGGGTGCCGGATTTGGCGGTGCGCTCGCGGCACTGCTTCACATCGGCACGGTTTCTCAGGGCGTTTCCGGTCTGTTTGGCCTGCTGATTGTCGTTCCCGGCCAGCAGCTCGGCTACGTTGCCGCTATGCTGCTTGCCTATGCCGCCGGCTTTGTCCTGACGTGGTTCTTCGGCGTCGACGAGCAGAAGATCAACGAGTTCTTTGGCGAGTAGCCTGATGCTGCGCGCTATGTCATTCGAGCGTCATGACGTGCCGCAGATCTCTTGATGCTATGGTTGTGCCGGCGGGGCTAACTGCTCCGCCGGCCTTTTTTAAAGGAGAATCGAAGCGTGAGAACGGGTATTTCTGTCTATCTTTCCAGTCCCCTGCAGGATATCGAGCGGACGATTGAACATGGCGCCGCGGCGGGTGCGCGCTATGCGTTTACCTCGCTGCATATTCCCGAGGATGGGGGAGCGGCATATGCCGATAAGGTTCGCCAGGTGCTGTCGCTGCTTTCCGCTCGCGGTATTGCGCTCATTGCCGATGTGGGGCCGCGCACGTGCGATTTGCTGGGTCTTGAACGCATGGAGGATTTGCGCGATCTGGGACTGGAATACCTGCGCCTGGATTACGGCTTTAGTGCCCAGCGGGTCGCGGAGCTGTCCGGTGTATTTCGCATTGTGGTCAATGCATCGACGGTGAGTCCTGATGAAATCGCATCGTGGCGAGAAGCCGGCGCCGACGTGACTCGTTTCGCCGCCTGCCACAATTTTTACCCCAAGCCTTATACCGGTTTAGCTCTTGAAGATGTTGCTCGGACGAATCTTCGTCTTGCGGCGCTCGGCTTTGAAATCATGGCTTTTGTGCCGGGCGATGCCAACGTTCGCGGTCCGGTATTCGAGGGATTGCCGACGGTTGAGGTGCAACGCGGTCGCGCGTCAAAGGTTGCCCTCAACATGCTTGAGCTCGCACATGGCGCCGATTGCGACATTGTTTTGGTCGGCGACCCCGATCTTTCCGATGCAGGTTGGGCGCAGTTTGCCCAAGTTTCCGCCGGATGCGTGGATCTGCAATGCGAGCTTGAGCCCGGTTATGCCTATGTGCGCGGGCAGATTCATCACGACCGGCCCGACTCGAGCGTCCTCATCTTTAGATCTCAGGAGTCACGCACGACGCTTAAGCCTGATTCCGTGCCGACGGATGCCGGAGCCGGCCTGCCGCGAAAGACGGGGTCGATTGCTGTGAGCAATAGCGGCTATGGGCGCTACGAAGGCGAGCTTGAGATTGCGCGGGTCGATCTTCCCGGTGACGAGCGCATGAACGTTGCGGGCCATATCACGCCCGAGGCAATGGAACTGCTGCCGTTCGTCAAACGCGGATTCGGGGTACGGTTCGTTTAGCGTGTGACCCGTGGGCTACAATTGGCCCATCATACGAAGGCGCCTCGTGTGGCGTGTGCCTGCGTTGGCCGATCTGTATTCGGAGGATTCCCATGACCGTACTGTTTGTTGAATATCCCAAGTGCTCGACCTGTAAGAAGGCCAAGGCATGGCTGGACGAACATGGGGTAGAGTATATCGACCGCGATATCGTTTTGGACAATCCCACGGCTGATGAGCTTGCGACCTGGATTGCTCGTTCGGGGCTGCCGGTGCGGCGCTTCTTTAATTCGTCGGGCATGAAATATCGAGAGCTGGGCCTGAAGGCGCGTCTGGATGCGGGCATGACGGATCGGGAGTGCTACGAGCTGCTGGCGACCGACGGCATGCTGGTCAAGCGTCCGCTGCTGGTGGGCGACGACTTTGCGATTCCCGGCTTTAGGGAATCGGCTTGGGCCGAGGCGTTGCTGTAGCGGCTGCGGAAAGTGCGACCCGTTTTGAGTGCTCAGGGTGGGACGTGTTTTCCATCGGCGGGCTCGCTCGGCTCAATCCTCGAGCTGTGCCCATTCGTGCGGATTGTAGACCTTTACGTGCTTGTTGGGCTTGCCGCTCCAGTACTCCTCGTCCATAAAGGGCAGATATGCCTGAACGCCGGGGCAGATAAAGGGAATCCGCTGCTGTTGCAGTCGCTCGCGCTGGCGCTGCTCCAGGCGCGCCTCGGATATGACGGTCGGCATGCCGGACAGCTCGACGAGGCTTGCCTGGATTCGCTTAAGGTCGGGGAGTCCCGCGTGCCATGACATCCGCATGATCAAAAAGGATGCACGGCGGTAGTTTGCCTGCATCACCGTGATGGCGGGGCGCAGTGTGGGATGGATTTTGTCCCGTTCGGGCCAAAGGTCAGCAGTGATCTCGAGGCCCAGGGTCTCCCATAGGTAATCAAGCTCTTCGTCCATGGCGCCTCGATATCTACGTGATCATTGATACTTCGATTGTGTTGCCTGGTGCTATCGTTTTCACGGTAGAATCTGCCAACGGTTGACGGCTACCGCTCGCGGCGTTTTGCCCTTCGTGTGCAGCGGTCGACTTCACAGGTCCTTCACGTGTTGGCAGTATTTGACTGAATTTCAAAAAAGTCAAAATTGGGGCTTGCGTCATGGCCGGACTTCCCGTATATTTCTTTCTTGCGCAAAGGCACAGCCGAGCGCAGCGATGCAGTCATTGGGATGTCGTCTAATGGCAGGACAGCGGATTCTGGTTCCGTCAATGGGGGTTCGACTCCCTCCATCCCAGCCATTGCATTTGCTACATATGGCCCGTTCGTCTAGCGGTTTAGGACGCCGCCCTCTCAAGGCGGAGATCACCAGTTCGAATCTGGTACGGGCTACCCACAAATGAACGCCCGGGCCTCGCAAGAGACCCGGGTTTTGTGTATTGACCGTATATGCGGCGTCTGCCGTGTTTCGCTCAGATCGAGGAGTAGCCATGGATCTGCCCATCAGCTTGCAAGACATCACGTATGCCGAGAACTATCTGGCGCAGGGCGACCTTGCCACGGCGACGCCGCTGTTGGAGCGTCTGGTTGAGCTCGCCGAGGAGTATATCGATGCCGAGTGCAAGACGGAGGAGAACCGCCAGTACTTTAGCTTCGATAGCAAGTTTGAGCGTCTGGCCTACCGCCGCGTGGAAAAGGATCCGCGCGAGCTGGTGCAGGTCGAGGTGCCGTTTGACCGCCTGTATTCCGACATGGCGTATGCCTACATTCGCCAGCAGGATTATGTGAGTGCTCGCAACGCCTTGATGCAGGCCGTGCGCTGGGACCCCATGAACTGCAACTATCGCTTGGACTTGGCCGAGCTGTTCCGCGCACTCGAGGACAAGCAAGAGTGGGCATCGCTTTCGTTCTCGGTGCTGGAGCGTGCAAGCGATGGCAAGTGCGCCGCCCGCGCTTACGCCAACTTGGGCCAGTATTTCCTTGAGCCCGAGACTGAGAACATCTCGGCGGCCGTGGGTTGCGCGCGTCTGGCACTGCGCTTGGCCCCTGGCGATGCACATACGACGCGCCTGCTCAACAAGATCCATACCACCTATCCGGATGCCGCCGATGAGAGCGACGACCACGTGATGGGTGAACTGGCCCTGCAAGGTGTGCCGACCTCGCCTTCGGCCGAGATTGCCATCTGTCTGATCATGTGTGCGACCGATGCTGCGAGCGACGGCGACAAGCAGGAGGCTACGCGCCTGACGGTCCATGCCCGCGACCTGGTGGGCGAGGAGGCATGCGCGGCGATTATCAAACTGGTGCGCGAGAGCGACGCCGAGCTCAATGCCGAGCGCAAGGCAAAGCGCGACGCCGCGGGCTCAAACGCCGATGGAGCCAAGGAGGCCGGCGATGCCCAGTAAGCGCGAGCGCAAGCTCATCTCCAAGAATCGCTCGGCACACCACGAGTACTTTATCGATGAGACGTTTGAGTGCGGCATTGAGCTGAGTGGCACCGAGGTCAAGTCGATTCGCGAGCGCGCGTGCCAGATCACCGACACCTTTGCACTGATTCGTGGCGGCGAGTGCTGGCTCGTGGGCCTGCATATTCACCCTTATAGCCATGGTGGCGTGTGGAACCGCGACCCTGATCGCCGCCGTCGTCTGCTGCTGCACCGCAAGGAGATTGACTTTCTCGACGGCAAACTTCGCAACCGTGGTTATGCGCTGGTACCGTTGGAGCTCTACTTTAATACCGACGGCCGCGTCAAGCTGCTGCTGGGCCTAGGCCGCGGCAAGAAGCTTTACGACAAGCGCGAGGACATGGCCAAACGCGACGTTCAGCGCGAAATCGATCGCGCGCTAAAGGAGCGCAACCGCTAGGCGCTCTGTATAAGTTGCGGTGGAATACGGACTGTTTTGCCTGTTTGAGGGGCCATTCAGCCCCTATTTCACCGCAACTGCGGGTGTCTCATCTTGCTAACTGTTTTGACACATATGTCTCAAAGGCGGCGTCCGTTATGGGCGCCGCCTTTTTTGTGGGTACATACATCCATAAGGTACCAACCCGGGTTAGGGGAGTGATCGTTATGGACAAAACTGCGTTCTTTACGATGCCGAGCGGCCTGTATGTGGTGAGTGCTGCGGCCGACGGGCTGCGTGCCGGCTGCGTCATCAACACCGCGGTGCAGGTGACGTCCATGCCGCCGCGCATTTCGGTTGCCGTGAACAAGGAAAATGTCACGTCTGGTGTTATCTCGTCTGCCAAGGCCTTTGCGCTGACCGTGATCGATCAGACGGCCGATATGCTCTACATTGGCAACTTTGGATTCCGTACCAGCAGCGACTATGACAAATTTGCCAAGTACGAGACCCGCGAGACTGCCCTTGGCATGCCCTATGTGCCCGAGCATGCGGCGGCCTTGTTTAGCTGCCGTTTGATCGACACTGTTGACGTGGGCACACATCTGCTCTTTATTGGCGAGGTCGAAGATGCCGAGCGTCTGAGCGGCGAGACTCCGTTGACCTATGACTACTACCACAAGGTGCTGAAGGGCAAGACGCCGCCCAAGGCGTCTTCGTACCAAGGGTAGAAATGCTGTAAAACTACTTGCATAATATTATTGAGAATATATACTAATAAGCAAGTACACCAGCAGTCACGTTCGAGAGGAGAACATCATGGCTGAGGAGAAGAAGACGTATAAGTTCGTTTGCGTCGTTTGTGGTTACGAGGTTGAGGTCGATACGCCCGAGCTGCCCGAGGATTACGTGTGCCCGGTGTGCGGCGTCGGCCCCGATCAGTTTGAGCTCGTCGAGGAGTAACTCGCAGACACACGGCGAAAGCCGAACATAGCTCTGTCCAAGGGTCCCGGTCGGATATTCCGGCCGGGACCCTTTCCTCCGTCCCCAAGGGATCACGGCTGCTGTTAGCCGATCCTGTCTGTCGTGAGTCCGGCCGACCTTTTGTCTCAATCTGTAACATCTAACGGCTCAAAACGGGTCTTTCTGTTACAGATTGAGACAAAAGGTTGGAGCTGAAGAAATGTCTCGATCCGTAACATCTAGAAGTGGAAATTGGGCCCACTTGTTACAGATCAAGACAAACCAAAACCGTCCGGCAGAAGATCTCAATCTGTAACATCTAGCAGTGAAAACGGGGTCTACGTGTTACAGATTGAGACAAACGGAGCTGTCCCTCGGAATGATCTCGATCTGTAACATCTAGACATCAAAAGCGTGTCTAGATGTTACAGATCGAGACGTTTGCCTGGGTAGGTGCCCCGCCCCATTACATCCCTGTCAACAACACGATATCGAGAGCCGTCACGATGGTACCGATCCCTACGAGCAACGCGTTAAGCGGGCGCGAGTTGGCGTATTTGCCCATGACGCGGCGTGAGCTGGTGAGTCGTATGAGCACAAAGACCGTAATCGGCAGCTGAAGCGACAGCAGTGCCTGACTCCAAATGAGACCCTCAAAAGGATTCGGGACGACCAGGCACGCCGCCACTGCGCCGACGAAACAGGTCGCCACCCCGATTGAGGAATGTCGGTCGTGGATGTCGTATTCCTCATCGAACATGCCCGCGGTGATGGTGCCCGCTGCCATGCCCGCCGTCACACTGCTCGATATGCCCGCAAACAGCAGCGCCACCGCAAAGATGGTCGAGCTTGCCGGACCCAGAATGGGGGAGAGCGTGGCCGCTGCGACGGCGAGGTCGCCTACGACCATGCCGTGCGCAAAGAAGGTCGTTGCGGCCAGGATGACCATGGCCGAGTTGATTGCCCAGCCCACGCCCATCGAAAAGAGCGTGTCGAAGAGCTCGTAGCGCAGACGTTCTTCGATAACCTGCTCGCCTTGGCCTTCGAAGTGCATGGATTGGATGACCTCGGAGTGCAGGAAGAGATTGTGTGGCATAACGACCGCACCCAGGACACTCACGATGATCGCGGCAGAGCCAGTGGGCATACTGGGCGTGATCCAGCTTGCGGTTGCTTGCGGCCAGTCGACTTTGACTAGCGCGAGCTCTGCTAAAAACGAGAGTCCTACCACACCCACGAAGGCGATGATCCAGCGTTCGGCGCGTTTGTAGGAGCTTGTCATGAGCATGGCAATCGATGCCGCCGCCACGATGATGCAGCCGGCGCGTACGGGCAGGCCAAAGAGCATTTGAAGCGCGATCGCACCGCCCAGGACTTCGGCCATGGCGGTGGCGACCGTGGCTAGATACGCGCTGCCGAGTATCGCACGCCCGACGAGGCGGGGCAGGTGGCGCGTCGTGGCCTCGGCAAGACACATGCCCGTGGCGATGCCCAAGTGCGCCGCGTTGTGCTGCAGCACGATGAGCATGATCGTGGACAGCGTGACGATCCACAGCAGCGCGTAGCCAAACTGCGAGCCGGCGGCCATATTGGAGGCCCAATTGCCCGGGTCGATAAAGCCGACGGTCACGAGCAATCCGGGGCCGATATGCCTCGCAATGTCTAGGCCTCCGTGACCGCCGGTGCGTCGGGAGCCAAAATGATGTTTGAGATGGTTGATCATGGTGCGCTCCTGCGTGCCGTTTGCTTGACGCCGCAAAGGATACCCGTTTTAGGCTCAAAAGTTAATCAAGACTAACAAAATTGCTGTATTTGAATGGGATGGTGAAAGGGGGGCTGCCGAAATGTCTCGATCTGTAACAACTAGGGATGGAAATTGGACCTAGGTGTTACAGATCGAGACAGGAAGAAATGGTCCTATGGAAAATCTCGATTTGTAACAGCTGACCGCCAAAACCGGCCCTTCGTGTTACAGATCGAGACAAACCAAAACCGTCCTGCAGAAAATCTCAATCTGTAACATCTAGGCGCCAAAATCGGTTCCTCCTGTTACAGATTGAGATGTTTGAAGCGGTGAGCTTACAGGCCGAACCTGGGGTCCTTGCTGTCGCCCTTGAGCTCGGCGGTGTCCACTCGTAGGGCGTGCGTTACGCGATTGTTTCGAAACGGGTGGGAAACACAATGGGCCGGCGATGCCCCTAGTATGCCTAGTCAACTGACTGTCTAAACACCTAGGGGAGGATCGCGATGCAGGCAGATTCCGCTCAGCAGCAGGGCCTTTATCGCCCCGAATTCGACCACGATGCATGTGGCATCGGCGCGCTTGCCGATATCAACGGCGAGCGCCATCACCAGATCCTGGACGACGCACTGTCCATTCTGGTCAACTTGGAGCACCGCGGCGGCACGGGACTCGAGAAGAATACCGGCGACGGCGCTGGCATCCTGTTCCAGGTTCCGCATCACTTTTTCCGTAAAGAGGCTCAAAAGTGCGGCCAGATTCTGCCGGCAGAGGGCGACTATGGCGTGGCCATGCTGTTCTTCCCGCAGGACGACAAGGGCGTAGAGGATGCCCGCCGCGTGTTTGAGGAGGGCTGCGCCGAGGCCGGCGTGCCGCTGCTCTTTTGGCGCGAGGTGCCGGTCGACCCGCACGACCTGGGCGAGACGGCCCGCGCCTGTATGCCCACTATCCTGCAGGCCTTCCTGGGCCGTCCGGACGACACGCCGGCGGGCGACGCCTTCGAGCGCCGTCTGTACGTGTGCCGCCGCACCATCGAAAAGAAGGCCGACGCCGAGTTTGCCCTGCGCGATAAGATCTTCTATGTGTGCTCCATGAGCTCGCGCACTATCGTGTACAAGGGCATGCTCGTCGCCACGCAGATGCGCCGCTTCTTCATTGACCTCAACGACGCCGCCGTCAAGACGGCCGTGGCGCTCGTACACTCGCGCTACTCCACCAACACCACGCCCAGCTGGGAGCGCGCGCACCCCAACCGCTTTATCATCCACAACGGCGAGATCAACACCCTCAAGGGCAACGTCAACTGGATTCGCGCCCGCGAACCCAACCTGTACAGCCCCGTGCTGCAGCACGATCTTGAGCGTGTGATGCCCATCATCAACCGCGAGGGCTCCGATTCCGCGATTCTGGACAATGTGCTCGAGTTCTTGGTCATGAACGGTCGCCCGCTCACGCGTGCCGCGTCCATGCTGCTGCCCGAGCCGTGGGACCACAACGACAATCTGAGCGAGGAACGCCGCGCCTACGACGCCTACCAGTCCATGCTCATGGAGCCCTGGGACGGCCCTGCCGCCATCGCCTTTACCGACGGTCGCACGCTGGGTGCCGCCCTCGACCGCAACGGCCTGCGTCCCGCCCGCTACTATGTGACGCGCGACGGTCGCTTTATGCTGGCAAGCGAGGTGGGCACCATCGAGGTAAGCCCCGAGAACATCCTGACGAGCGGCTGTCTGGGACCGGGCCAGATGCTCGAGGTCGACTTTGCTCGCGGCCGCGTGATCTACAACGACGAGCTGCGCGCCCGCTATGCCAAGGAAAAGCCCTACCGCGACTGGATTGCCGAGGAGACGCTGACCGTTGACGCGCTTGATGAGCCCGTTGCGGCAACGCCCGCCGAGGACGCCGAGGTACCCGCCGCCGTGCGCATGGCCAAGCTCGGGTATCACTGGGATGATGTTGACGAGGTCGTGCGTCCCATGGCCCAGCAGGGGAAGGCCCCGCTCGCCTCGATGGGCATCGATGCGCCGCTGGCCTGCCTGTCCAAGAAGACGCGCTCGTTCTTTGACTACTTCTATCAGCTGTTCGCTCAGGTCACGAACCCGCCCATCGATGCCCTTCGCGAGCATATGGTCACCTCGACCACGCTCTACCTGGGCAACCACGGCAACCTGCTCGAGGACTCCCGTACGGCCTGCCAGCTGGTTCGCTTGGAGCGTCCGTTGCTCAACGAGGAGGAGTTCGACCGCATCTGCGCCATCGACCGCGTGGGCTTTAAGACCTGCCGTTTCCGTTCCGTGTACCGCCGCGATGCCGGTGAGGGCGCGCTGCAGGCTGCACTCAAGCAGCTTGCAGAGGACGTTGAGGCTGCGGTCCGCGACGGCGTGAACATCGTGGTGCTGAGCGATCGTGCCGCTGCGGGCGAGGTGCCCGTGCCGTCGCTGCTCGCCGTGGGCTGCGTGCACAACCACCTGATCCGCGCCGGCGTGCGTACCTTTGCCGACATCGTGGTGGAGTGCGGCGACGCCGTGTCCCCGCACGACTTTGCGGCACTGGTGGGCTACTCCGCGAGCGGCATCTATCCGTACAACGCACATGCGTGCATCCGCGATCTGGCGGCGCGCGACGACCTGGACGTGACGGCCGAGCAGGGCATCGCCAACTACAACAAGGCTGCGACCGCCGGCATCGTCTCCATCATGTCCAAGATGGGCATCTCCACGGTGCAGAGCTACCATTCGGCGCAGATCTTCGAGGCCGTGGGCTTTACGCCGGAGTTCGTCAACGCGTACTTCGCCGGCACGGTGAGCCGTGTGGGCGGTATGGGTGTCGAGGACGTTGAGCGTGAGCAAAACGAGCGCTACGACGCCGCGCTCGCTATCCTTAAGAGCCCGGCTCCCGATCAACTGCCCACGCTGGGTCTGACCAAGTGGCGCCCGCTCGGCGGCGAGGATCACCTCATCGATCCGCAGACTGTCTACCTGCTGCAGACCGCCTGCCGTGAGGACAGCTACGACACCTTTAAGGAGTACAGCGCCCGCCTGCACCGCACCGGCCGTGCCGTGCGCCTGCGCGACTTGCTCGACTTTGATGCCAGCGGCCGCACTCCGGTGGCGCTCGACGAGGTGGAGCCCGCGCTCAACATCGTCCGCCGCTTTAACACTGGAGCCATGTCGTACGGCTCCATCAGCAAAGAGGCGCACGAGTGCATGGCCATCGCCATGAACCGCCTGCACGGACGCTCCAACTCGGGCGAGGGCGGCGAGGATCCGCGTCGCGAGACCCCGCTGGCTAACGGCGACTCCAAGAACTCCGCCATCAAGCAGGTGGCAAGCGCACGCTTTGGCGTGACGAGCCGCTATCTGTGCAGCGCCTTCGAGATTCAGATCAAGATGGCCCAGGGCGCCAAGCCCGGCGAGGGCGGACACCTCCCCGGCAAGAAGGTTTACCCCTGGATCGCCGAGGTCCGTCAGTCCACGCCCGGCATCGGCCTGATCTCGCCTCCGCCGCACCACGACATCTACTCCATCGAGGACCTGGCAGAGCTGATCTTTGACCTTAAGAACGCCAACCCCGGCGCGCGCGTTTCGGTCAAGCTGGTCAGCGAGGCCGGCGTCGGCACCATCGCCACCGGTGTGGCCAAGGGCGCTGCCGACAAGATCTTGATCAGCGGTCACAACGGCGGCTCGGGTGCCGCTGCGCGCGACTCTATCTGGCATGCGGGCCTGCCGCTGGAGCTTGGCCTTGCCGAGGCCCAGCAGACGCTGCTGCAAAACGGCCTGCGCTCACGCGTGGTGCTCGAGGCTGACGGCAAGCTCATGGACGGTACCGATGTCGCCGTCGCCTGCCTGCTGGGTGCCGAGGAGTTTGGCTTTGCGACCATGCCGCTCATCTCCATGGGTTGCCTTATGCAGCGCGACTGCCAGCAGGACACCTGCCCGGCCGGCATCGCTACGCAAAACTGCCGCCTGCGTCGCGGCTTCCGCGGCAAGCCCGAGCACGTTGAGCACTTTATGCTCTTTGTTGCCGAGCAGCTGCGCGAGGTCATGGCGAGCCTGGGCTTCCGCACCGTCGACGAGATGGTCGGCCATCCCGAGTGCCTGCGCCAGATCGAGGTCCCGGGTAACCGCAAAGCAAATCTGCTCGATCTGTCGCCCGTGCTGGCGAGCGCGACCTGCGAGTTCGGTGCCCATATTCCGGGCGCCGACGGTCGCCACTTCCTGCCGCAGATGGCCGCAGACAGCGAGCTCGACAAGACGCTCGACTCCACGTTGTTTGTGCCCTATACGGCCGATGCCCGTGCGCACCTGCGTCCGATTCGCTTCCGCGCCGATATCGCCAACGTCAACCGCTGCGTGGGCACTATCTTGGGCAACGCGGTGACCAAGGCGCATCCCGAGGGCCTGCCCGCCGGCTCCATCACCATCGATTGCGATGGTTCGGCCGGTCAGAGCTTTGGTGCCTTCCTGCCGCGCGGCGTGACGCTCAACGTGTGCGGCGACGCCAACGACTACTTTGGCAAGGGCCTTTCGGGCGGCGAGGTGTCGGTGCGCCCCAACCCGCATGCGACCTACAAGTTCGACGAGAACATCATCGTTGGCAACGTTGCGTTCTTTGGTGCCACAAGCGGCCGCGGCTTCATTAACGGTCTTGCCGGCCAGCGCTTTGGCGTGCGCAACTCCGGTGCCACCGTGGTGGTCGAGGGCTGCGGCAACCATGGCTGTGAGTACATGACGGGCGGCCTGGCACTCATCCTGGGCGAGGTCGGGCAGAATTTTGCCGCCGGCATGACGGGCGGCGTGGCCTATGTCTTTGACCAATACGGCACGCTCGACGCCCGCGTAAACCACGAGAGCGTTGAGCTCAAGGCTCCGACGGCCGACGAACTGGCGCAGATCCGCGCGCTCATCCAGGAGCACGTGGACGTGACGCAGAGCCCGCGCGGCATTAAGCTGCTCTACAGCTTCGACTCGATGAGCAAGCACTTTGTGAAGGTCATTCCGACCGAGTACGAGCGCGTGCTGGCGATTGTCGCTGCGGCCGAGGCTGTGGGCAAGACGCATGCGCAGGCCGAGGAGTTGGCGTTTGACATCGTGACCGGTCGCGCGAGCGCTGCGGATGTCGCTCGCTTTGATGTCGCGGACGGTGCGGCTGGCGCTGCGCCCGTGGCCGCTACCGGTTCTGTTGCTTCGACCAAGAAGGAGGCGTAAGTGCCATGGGTAAGCCCGGTGCTTTTCTTGATATCGATCGCGTGACCCACGAGCTTCGTCCTGTGGAGGAGCGCAGCCATGATTTTGATCCGCTGTACGTGGAGCTCGATGACGACGCACGTCGCGCCCAGGCGAGCCGCTGCATGATGTGCGGCGTGGCGTTTTGCCAGATGGGTGCGAGCTTTGGCAAGGCACGCCCGAGCGGCTGCCCGCTGCACAACCTGATTCCCGAGTGGAATGAGCTGGTGTACCGCGGCCGCTGGGACGAGGCTGCCGAGCGCCTGTCGCTCACCTCGCCCATGCCCGAGTTCACGAGTCGCGTGTGCCCGGCACTGTGCGAGGCAGCGTGCAACCTGGGTTCGGTCGATGGCCAGCCCACGACGATCCACGATAACGAGCGTGCAATCAGCGACCACGAGTGGGCAAATGGCGGTCCGCGTCGCTTTGAGCCGGCGGGGGAGGGCGCACCCACGGTTGCCGTGGTGGGCTCCGGTCCTGCTGGTCTGGTGGCAGCATGGGAGCTCGCCCGTCGCGGCGCGCGCGTGACGGTGTTTGAGCGTGACGACCGCCCGGGCGGTCTGCTTATGTACGGCATTCCCAACATGAAGCTCGAGAAGTCCGTGGTCGAGCGTCGCGTGGCGCTCATGCGTGAGTTGGGCATTGTGTTTGAGCTGAGCGCCGATGTGACGGACCCTGCGGTGGCAGCCAAGCTCGATGGTTTTGACGCTGTCGTGGTGGCTGCTGGTGCCCGTGCCCCGCGCGGGCTTTCGGCTGCGAACATTGACGCTCCCGGTGTGGTGTATGCCGTGGACTATCTGACGGCTTCGACCGTGTCGGTACTCGACGGCGGCGAGCCCGCGGTGAACGCGCGCGGCCTGGACGTTGTGGTCATTGGCGGCGGCGATACCGGCAACGACTGCGTGGGTACCGCGGTGCGCCAGGGTGCACGCAGCGTGCGCCAGTTTGAGTTCTTGCCGGCGGCGCCCGATAAGCGTACGGCGAGCAACCCCTGGCCGCAGTGGCCCAACGTTAAGAAGACCGACTACGGCCAGCAGGAGGCTATCGCTGCGATGGGTGGCGAGATGCGTGCCTGGGGCGTGGATACCCTCGAGGTGCTGCTGGACAAGAAGGGTGCGGCCGCGGGTTTGCGCGTGGTCGATCTGGACTGGTCGGCCGGCAAGCCGGAGCGCATTGCGGGCTCCGAGCACGAGGTACCGGCGCAGCTGGTGCTCATCGCCTGTGGCTTTACGGGTCCGGAGCACAGCGTGTTCGATGCGGTGAGCGTGCCTGTTGCCACCGCTGGTCGTCCGCTGCCGGTAATGGCTGCCGAGGGGTCGCACCTTGCGGCCCGTGTCGACGGTGTCGGCGCGGATGCCGCACCGGTGTACGTGGCCGGTGACGCCCGCAACGGCAGCTCGCTCGTGGTGAGTGCCATGGCCGATGCCCTGGACTGCGCCGCCGAAGTCGCCGACGCGCTGGCGCTGTAAGGTAGCCATTCAAGAACGTCCCCAACGACTAGTCATTGGGGACGGTCTTCTTTTGTCTAGTCGTCGGGGACACCCTTAACGTCTGACTGCTCATTTGCTGACGTGCAGGCTTGCGACGCCTTGCTGTTTTTGTGATGGCTGCGGCTGGCAAGCTCAAAATCTCTGTTTATTCGCCTAAGTTTAACTGGGGTTTTGTTTCGGTATAACGTATCGGTCAAGCGTTCCGTCAAGTATTCGGTCAGTATCTGGTTTGCAACCCGATGCTCATTTCGCCCGCGCTGGCGGCGACCACCAGCCCTCCTCTTAAGCTCAAATTGAGGTTCATCAGTTTGAGGAGGATGTCATGGCTGATCATATTTTGGACCGGGGACGTCTGACCGAGGCCGTCGGCGACGATATTGCCGACATGGCCCAGTTTTGGATGATGCGCAAGTTTCAGTTTTTGGAGTCGGCGCGTACGCAGTTCGAAGTGATAGTCGATCCATGGCTCAGCTATTGCGAGGAGCCCTCGCAAAGCGAAATCATGGCCTATAACATGGCATTTACCGATTGGCTGCTGTTCGAGCGTCCCTATTACCACGGCAAGACACTGCTTGAGCTGTATGTTGACGAGCCGCCGGCGTCGCTTTCGCCTGCTTCGCTCAGGCGGCTCGAGCAGGTACGCGACACGCAGTATTTCTCGCGCTTTGGCATTTTGGACAAGGATCCTGCGACTGGTATGGTCGCGCTGCGTGACACGCGCACCGACCGTCGCTTTGACGTCTACGATCCGCATATCGTGCAAAAGGAGCACTGGCGCGATGGTGCGATTGCGGTACGCCTCGCGTGCGTTGATGGTATTTGGCTGACGGCGGGGCAGCTCTACCTCTACGACATTGCGCGCCTGAGCGATACGGCGGTCGACGGGCCTGGTGCCGTCCATCCGGAAGACCTAGAAGATGGCTTCGATACCTCATGTATCAGCTTCTTTTTGAGACTGGTCCGCGACATCATGGGTGCCCAGGGGCGCTACGTAAAATCCCTCAACATCTACGAACAGGAATGGGAGTAGGGGTGGGCTGTCGCAGCGCCGCTGCCTGTCTATTTGTCTCGGTCTGTAACGTCTAGAGACCGTTTGGACCCGTAGTTGTTACAGATCGAGATGAACAGTGCAGACTCGACTGAATGTCTCGATCTGTAACAACAAGGGGCCGTTTGGCCATCTAACTGTTACAGATCAAGACGGAAGGTTGGCGCCTGCCGAAAGATCTCGATCTGTAACGGGAAGGGGCCAAAAATCGGTCTAACTGTTACAGATTGAGACAAAGGTTGGACGCGGTGACGAAAGATCTTGATCTGTAACATCTAGAGGCTCAAAGACGGTCTTTCTGTTACAGATTGAGACAAAGAGGTGCAATGCTGCGCGAACGTCTCGATCTGTAACGTTTGGCGGCTGCTTGCGCCCGTAACTGTTACAGGTCGAGACGTTTGTCGGCGGCGGCAACAGCAGCGATGGCCCATTTCTCCGATGTGGTGGTGATAGAAGTGTCTAATACCGTTTTTAAACACAAGCATGCAACACGTAACACCTTGGCGCGGAATAGGATGCTTGCCAGGCTCACGGAGGCGGCTGAACAAGGCGTGCCGCTTGTGACGCACGACAATGCCGAGCTCATGTGGCTGCGGCGCCATGTGGGCACAGACGATATTGCGGAGCCCGAATCGCACCTTTTCTGTTTTCAGCATGAATGGGATGCGTTGACGCCGCCGGAGCGGGCGCGGTGGACCATCAAGGGGCTTGCCGAGTTTCACCCCGATTGGGCGTTTTGGGGATATGATGCCGCGCTGATATGGGGTCTGGAGGTGCCGAATGATCTGCTCGGGCCGCGTTACTTGGTCAAGACGGGTTGTTCGGTGGCATTGAGTATGGGGTGTAGACTGCTGCGTCCGCAGGCGGCGGGTGCACTTGAACAAGTCGATGGCGTGCGGGTGACGCCGTTTTGGCGCACGGTGGAGGATTGTCTGCTGCATGCGCCGTTCTCCTACGGGTTGGCGATCGCCGATTCTGCATTGCGGGCAAGGGACGTATCGCGCGACGACCTCTGCGAACGGCTCCAGGTCGATTGCGAGGGCAGGCGAGGGTATCGCAGAGCTCAGGTGATTGCGTCGCATGCGGACGGGCTGTCCGAGAACGGCGGCGAGTCTCGCTTTCGGGCGTTCTTTATTGCATACGGCTTTCCGGTTCCGGAGTTGCAGGTGGAGTTTCGCGACCCGCTCGATTCGAGCCAGGTGTTTCGGGTCGATTATTTCTGGAGGCTCGAGGACGGGACGTGCGTGATTGGCGAGCTCGACGGAAAGGGGAAGTATACCTTGCAGAACGGCGAGGGTCGGGAGCCGGTCGACCCGTTCGTGGCAGAGCGTCAGCGGGAATCTCATCTGACAATGCTCGGGCACAAGGTGCTTCGGTTCACGTTTGATGAACTCAAGAACCCGGGGAAGCTGGTTGAAAAGATGAGGCTAGCAGGTATTCCGCAGCGGGCCGATTTGGCTGAGGGATGGAAGCGTCAGTGGTATGGGCGCTAAGGGGTGCAACTGACGCGAATGTGGTTGTTCCTGCCGAGTTTGTCTCGATCTGTAACAACAAGGGGCCGTTTGGCCTCGTAACTGTTACAGATCAAGACAAAAGGTTGGCTACCGCTAAAAGATCTCAATCTGTAACGTCTAGAGGCCGAAAACCTGTCTACTTGTTACAGATTTAGACGTTTGACGATGGGGCCGGAGAATATCTCGATCTGTAACATCTGACGGTCAAAATTCGACCCAACTGTTACAGATTGAGACAAAGGTTGGACGCGATGTCGAAAAATCTCGATCTGTAACATTTGGAAGGTTAAAGACGGTCTACCTGTTACAGATCAAGACGTTTTGCTGGAACGACCGACGCATCGCTGCGCTGGTCTGTTCATCCTCACGCCCTTTTCTTCCTCCCGTTAGCCGATATGTCCGCAGCAACCTTGCCGCGCTGGATAATAATGGACAAATGTTCAAGTTAATCGTGAGGGAGGAGCTCGATATGGCGTCTGCCGATCGTTCCACGTTGTTTATCAATGCGACCGTCCTGGATGGTTCGGAACATATGGAGCCGCAGCCCGACATGGCCGTGGCCGTTGAGCGCGGTCTCATCACGTGGATGGGGCCGAGCGCTGTGGCGCAGGCGCCTGCAGGTGCCGAGGTCATCGACCTGGCGGGTGCGTATCTCATGCCGGGCCTCATCAATATGCATGTGCATCTGTGCGGCTCTGGCAAGCCGGTTTCGGCGGGCGATGCGGGTGCGCTGATGAAGAAGCTCGATAATCCCGTGGGCCGTGCCATTGTCCGCCACATTCTTAAGGGCAGCGCACAGCAGCAGCTGGCAAGCGGCGTGACCACGGTGCGCGGCGCGGGCGACCCGCTGTTTGCCGATCTTGCCGTGCGCGATGCTATCGATGCCGGCAGGTATCAAGGTCCTCGCCTGGTGGCGCCGGGAACGGGCGTCACGGTGCCGGGCGGCCATGGTGCGGGCTTGTTCGCCCAGGTGGCCAACGGTCCCGCTGAGGCGGTCGAGCAGGCGCGCGACCTGTATGCGCGCGGTGCCGACGTCATTAAGCTATTCGTAACGGGCGGCGTGTTCGACGCGACCGAGGTGGGCGAGCCGGGCGTGCTGCGTATGCCCGTGGAGGTTGCCGCAGCGGCGTGCAAGGCGGCACACGATATGGGTCTTCCGGTTATGGCCCATGTCGAGAGTACCGAAGGTGTGAAGGCCGCGCTTGAGGCCGGCGTTGACACGATTGAGCACGGCGCTCCGTTGACGCCCGAGATCCTGGAGCTGTACCGCGGCGCCGCGGGCACGCAGCTCGAGGGACGTGCGCCCAGCGTTACCTGCACGATCAGCCCGGCGCTGCCGTTTGTATTGCTCGACCCGGAAAAGACCCATTCGACCGATACGCAAAAGAAGAACGGCGACATCGTGTGCTCGGGCATTATCGAGAGTGCTCGTGCGGCGCTGGAAGCTGGCGTTAAGGTGGGCCTTGGCACAGATTCGAGCTGCCCGTTCGTGACGCAGTACGACATGTGGCGTGAGGTGGCCTATTTTGCCAAGTACGTGGGCGTGAGCAACGCCTTCGCGCTGCATACGGCTACGCAAGTCAACGCCGAGCTGCTGGGGCTGGGCGGCGAGACCGGCACAATCGAGTGCGGCAAAGCCGCCGATATCCTGGTGACGCGCAAGAATCCGCTCGATGACCTGTGCACTCTGCGTGAGCCGATACACGTAATGTGTCGCGGCGATCTGGTGCGCAAGCTCAAGGTGAAGCGTATTCCCGAGATGGACGCCGAGCTCGACGCGATTATGGCCATGCCTGCCGAAGCGCTGGCTGAGGAGCTGGCCCGCGACGGTGTGGCGTAGACGAGTCAAAGGGACAGCTCCGTTGCCGCATACAAAAAGCCGAGGTCTCAACACGAGGCCTCGGCTTTTTTATCGAACAAATACTTAAGATTTGGGACAAACAAACCTGATTAATTTGTCCCGCGTGCGGGCGCTAGGAGCGGGTTTCCATCTTAGCGTGGCACTTGGGGCAGGTGACGCGGATCTTGCCCTTGCCCTTGGGGACGGAGAGCATCTGGCCGCAGTTGGGGCACTTGAGGTATGCCGTGGTCTTGCGACCCTTCCACATCTTCTTGGCCGTGCGCTTGGCGCGCTCAAAGTCTTCCTTGCTCGTTCCAGCCGCGCGCGAGGTGCCGGCCGCCGCAGCGCCGCCGCCCAAGCTGGCGACAAACTTGCCCAAGCCGGGGACGTTCGCGGTCGCGGTGACAAAGGCAGCGTTTTCCTTGCGACGCGCATCGATGTTTTTGGACAGGCCGCGCAGCACGCCAATCACGATCACGGCGATGGCGATCCAGCTGAGCCACTGGATGCGGGCTATCGATCCGATCATCGCGATGACGATGCCGGCAAAACCCATCACGATGGTGAGTTCATCGGCACCATTGCGACCCTTCATAAAGTCATTCATGCAAATTGCCTTTCGTTCGATATGCTGCTCGCCTTTATACCCGATTTAGAGCAAGGGGGACAGGTTAATCTGCACCAAGGTGGTGCAAACGTACCTATCCCCGATACACCAAGATGGTGCAAAGCAGTCTGTCCCCAATGCACCAATTACTTGGCGAGTTTGTCGACGACGCGTTCGATCTCGGCGAGCTTGGCAGCTTTGAGCTCCTCGTCGCCCGATTCGATGGCCGAGGTCACGCAGCCCTCAATGTGAGCCTTGAGCACATCGGCGTTGATGCGCGCAATGAGCGCCTGCGTTGCCATGAGCTGCGTGGAAATATCGACGCAGTAGCGGTCCTCCTCGACCATCCGCAGGATGCCGTCGATCTGACCGCGTGCCGTCTTGAGCATGCGGGTCACCGATTTATGGTCTGCCATCATGGCGGGTCCTCGTTTCTGGTCGATGGGGTCGAATGCTTCTGGTAGCTGCTACGCGGCGGTTACGGACAGGGCGTGGAACTTCTCGCCCGCGCCCTCGACGGCGGCGGCGAGCTGCTCGGCGGTCACGGTGTCGGCGCACTCCACCTGGACGGTCTGGGTCTCGTGGTCGGCATCGGCATCGGTCACGCCGGCAACGTTGAGCAGTGCCGTCTCGACAGTAGCGTCGCAGTGGCCGCACATGAGGCCGGAAGTCTTGATTGTGTAACGCATGGGTATTCCTCTCTGTTGTGTCGGCTTTCCCAGGCACCCGACCTTGACCTTCAAGCCGTCGCTCGCGTACCAAAGTACGCGTCGCTCCTCTTTCAGGTCAATCTCGGGCACCTGGAAAACCCGTTCTAAATGGACGTAATGGTGAGCCTATTTTGCCACTTTCGGCTTAAAGGTTCGCAGGCGCAGAGCGTTGGACACGACGCACACGCTCGACAGGCTCATGGCCGCGGCGCCAAACATCGGTGAGAGCTGCCACCCGGTGAGCGGGAAGAACACGCCCGCCGCTAGCGGAATGCCGATGCCGTTGTAGAACAGCGCCCAGAACAGGTCCTGCTTGATGTTGCGGATCGTAGCGCGCGACAGCTCGATGGCGCGGGCGACGTCCATGAGGTCGCTGCGCATGAGTACCACGTCGGCGCCCTCCTTGGCGATGTCGGCGCCGGTGCCGATAGCAAGGCCCACGTCGGCGCGCGCCAGGGCGGGGGAGTCGTTGATGCCGTCGCCCACCATGGCGACCTTGCCGCCCGCATCCTGCAGTTCGCGCACGTGGCGCTCCTTGTCGGCGGGCAGGACGTCGGCGATAACCTGTTCGCTGGTGAGACCCACGCGGCGGGCGATGGCCTCGGCCGTCACGCGGTTGTCGCCGGTGAGCATGCGCACATCGACGCCGAGCGAACGCAGCGCGGCGATGGCCTCGGCGCTCGTTTCTTTGACCTCGTCGGCCACGGCGATGGTACCGACAAGCTTGCCGTTCTTGGCAAAGAACAGCGGCGTTTTGCCCTCGGTGGCAAATTGCTCGGCAACGCCGGCGGGCACCTCCGCGCCCAGCTCGTTCATCAGGCGCACGTTGCCGGCAGCGATGGCGTTTTGTCCTTCGCGAGCCGTAACGCCTCGCCCGGGCACGGCGGCAAAGTCCTCGACCGTGCGCGCGACAATTCCGCGCGCCTCGCACTCGGCCATAATCGCCTCGGCCAGCGGGTGCTCGCTTGAGCGCTCCAGCGCGGCAGCGAGCTTCAGTAACGCCTTTTCACTCATAGCGGGCGAGCCGTCGGCGCGCGCAGCAACCACAACGTCGGTCACGGCCGGCTTGCCGCGGGTGACCGTGCCCGTCTTATCGAGCACCACGGTGCCCACGCTGCGCAGGTTCTCCAGCGCCTCAGCGCTCTTAAACAGGATGCCCATCTCGGCGCCCTTGCCGGTGCCCACCATAATGGCGACGGGCGTGGCCAGGCCGAGCGCACACGGACAACTGATCACCAGCACAGCGACAGCGGAAGTGAGCGCCTCGTTGATGCTGCTGGTGAGCGCCATCCACGCCACAAAAGTCACGGCCGAGATCACAAACACCACGGGCACAAACACGCCGGCGACCTTATCGGCCAGGCGGGCGATAGGCGCCTTGGTGGCATTGGCGTCCTCGACGAGCTGGATGATCTTGGCAAGCGATGTGTCGGCGCCCACGCGTGTGGCGCGGAAGGTAAACGAGCCAGTGCGGTTGACGGTGGCGGCGTTGACGGTGTCGCCGGCGGTCTTTTCCACGGGGATGGACTCGCCGGTGAGCGCGCTCTCGTCCACGGCCGAGCTGCCCTCGAGCACCACGCCATCGACGGGGATGGACTCTCCGGGGCGCACGCGAAGGACCTGGCCGGGAAGGATGCTGTCGACGTCGACGGTGGTTTCGGTGCCATCGTCGGCAACGACGGTCGCGGTCTTGGGCGCCAGATCGATGAGCGCCTCGATAGCGCCGCCGGTCTTGGACTTACTGCGCGTCTCGAGGTATTTGCCCACGGTGACGAGCGACAGAATCGTTCCAGCGCTCTCAAAATATAGGTTGTCCATGCCCGTCGTCATGGCATCGTGGACTTGCCCGGCGGCCAGCTGGTCGGCCATGATAAACATGGCATAGAGCGACCAGGCGATCGATGCGGTGGCTCCGACGGCGATGAGAGCATCCATGGTGGGCGCGCCGTGCACGAGTGATTTGAAGCCGTTGATAAAGTACGCGTCGTTGACGTAGACGATGGGGATGAGCAGGACAAGCTCGGTGAGGGCGAGCGTCATGCTGTGGATGTGGTCGGTGAAGATGCTGGGCAGCGGCCAGCCGAGCATATGTCCCATGCCTATGTAGAACAGTGGGATGAGAAAGATGATTGAGATGATGAGACGGGTGCGCATGGCAGAGGCGGCGGCCTCCAACTTTTTGGTCGGCGACTCCATATGGGCGGCGCCGGACCTGGCTTGCGCGCTGCCGCTTGTGGCGGCTTCGGTGCCCGCATTGACGGGCGATGCCGAGTAACCCGCACGGTCGACGGCGGTGCAGATGTCGTCGGTCGTAACCTGCGTGGGGTTATAGTCGACCAGCATGGAGCCGGCGAGCAGGTTGACCGCGACGTTTTGGACGCCGTCGAGTTTACTGACGGCACGGTCCACATGTGCCTGGCAGGCGGCGCACGTCATGCCGCCCACGTCGAACTTTTCTTGAGCCATGGCTTCTCCTTTCTGTAGCTCGGTGTTTGAATTGTTAACCTGCTGATACTATACACCCATACCCCCTGGGGGTGTACAGCAGAAGTTGAAATGTAAGACATTCCGATGCGGGGGTCGATTGCCGGGTTGGTGCACCATCCCCGCCCTTCGTCTCAATCTGTAACATCTAGCAGGGAAAATGACCTCTAACTATTATAGATTGAGATGTTGTTTTACGAGATTTGTGTATATCTCAATCTGCAACGGTTAGGCCGGTTTTTGCTGAGTATCTGTTGCAGATTGAGACATTGTCCGGCGGGGGAGTCTCTGCTCGGCCCCGACCGCCCTGTCATCTGTGGTTTACGTGGGGGCATGCGAAGCACGGGTATACTAACCCGCGGCGAATCTGCTCCATCGCTTAGGGCCGCTGCGTCTGGACGGCGCGTGATATGGCTGCCAAAGCGATCGCCAGCGTGCTGAGCAACGTCCTCTCTGTGCGCACCTGTTTTTGTATGTATTAGCGCACTACCAAGCACGCTCGCGCGGCCGCATGCCGTGCCCATAACGCGTGCAGATAAGGAACAACAACATATGCGTAATTCTGTATCCGACGTCACGGACGCCGAGATTCTGGACGAGGCCCGCGAGGCCATGACCCAGGCTGCCTTTGATGCGGCCGACGAGGCCAGTGCCGCCCAGGCCGTCGAGTCCGCGACCGAGAGCCTGCCCGCCTTCGACGAGCTGGGCCTTTCGGACGAGATGCTTCGTGCCATCGAGAACCTTGGTTACACGGCGCCCACGCCCGTGCAGGCCGGCTCGATCCCCGTGGTGCTCGAGGGCCGCGACCTGCTTGCCGCCGCTCAGACCGGCACCGGCAAGACGGCCGCCTTTTTGCTGCCGACCATGAACAACCTGGAGCACATCGCTCCGCCCAAGCCCGTGCGCGAGCGTGGCGGCCGCAACCGCCGTCGCGGTGCTAAAAAGCCCGAGGGCAACGGTCGCGGCCCCGTGATGCTCGTCATCACCCCCACGCGCGAGCTTGCCCAGCAGATCGACGAGGTTGCGAGCAAGATCGCCGACGTCACCGGCCATGTCGCCGTGACCGTCGTGGGCGGCGTGAGCTACAAGCCGCAGACCGCGGCCCTCAAGTACGGCTGCGACATCCTGGTCGCCACGCCGGGCCGTCTGGTCGACCTGATCGAGCAGGGCGCCTGCCACCTAGACGAGGTCAAGGTGCTGGTGCTCGACGAGGCCGACCGTATGCTCGACATGGGCTTTTTGCCCGCCGTCCGCCGCATTGTGCGCGAGACCCCGGCCGAGCGTCAGACGCTGCTGTTCTCGGCCACGCTCGACGAGGAGGCCGTGGGCGAGATCACCGACCTGGTGAGCGACCCGGCCCGCGTGGAGATCGCGCCCGCCACGTCGACCGCCGACACCGTCGACCAGTTTGTGTTCCCGGTGTCCATCGAGGCCAAGAACAACCTGCTGCCCGAGTTCCTCAAGAAGGAGGGCCCGGAGCGCACCATCGTCTTTATGCGCACCAAGCACCGCGCCGACAGCTGCTGCCGTCGCCTGGAGCGCAAGGGCATCAAGGCCGCCGCGATTCACGGCAACCGCAGCCAGGCGCAGCGCGAGCGCGCGCTTTCTGCCTTCCGCGACGGCACCGTCGACGTGTTGGTGGCAACCGATGTCCTCGCCCGCGGTATCGACATCAGCGACGTGCGCTACGTCGTGAACTTTGACGTGCCGGCCGAGCCGACCGACTACATCCACCGTATTGGCCGTACGGGCCGCGCCGGTGAGCTGGGCTGGGCCATCACGTTTGTGACCGAGCAGGATGTCGATGAGTTCTACGAGATCGAGAAGCTCATGGACAAGACGGCCGACATCTACGAGGCCGGCGACCTGCATGTGGGTCCCAATCCGCCCGCGGTTGACCCCGAGCGCGACCCTGCGGCCTTCAAGGTGAAGAAGAAGACCAAGCGCGGCAAGTCCAAGAGCAAGAAGAAGCTTGAGCAGGCACGTCGCGACGGCAAGCGCAACGGCGATGACTACGGCGATGTGGCCGGTCGTTCCAACCGCGGTCGCGACGAGCGTCGCGGCGACGGCGAGCGTCCGAGCCGTCCCAAGCGCGGCGGCAAGACCCGCGTGCGCGAGGGCGTTCAGGCTCGCGTGGACGAGGCCGTTGAGAGCGTGGCCCGCGAGGTGGCTGCCGAGGAGCGCGGCGGTGCTGCTGCCGTCGAGCAGGCCCCGCGCGGCAACCGTGCCGAGCGCCGTGCCAAGCAGTTCCAGGGCGAGGCACACCGCCGTCGCCGCGAGGACGAGGACCGTGGCGGTCGTCGTCGTGTTGAGCGCGAGGACGAGGGTCGCGGTTCGCGCGGCGGTAAGCGTGGCTCGGGCGACCGTCGTCGCTCCGGTCGCGATGGCGAGCGCGGTGGCCGTGATGAGCGCCGTGGCGGCGAAGGCCGTGGTGAGCGCGGTAGCCGCGGCACTGAGCGTCGTGAAGGCGCCCGCGGTAACGGTGGCCGCAGCGGCTCCGGTCGTTCGAATGAGTCGCGCGATCGTCGCGACCCTCGTGCCAGCCGCGATCGTCGCGATGACTGGCGCAACTACGACGATACCCGCGAAGAGCGTCGCGGCGGCTACCGTGGTGGTCGCGGCGGCAACCAGGCCGGCTCCCGTGGCGGCCGCGCCGGCGGTCGCGATAACCGTGGCAGCTATGGCAACAGCCGTGGCGGCAAGCGCGGCGGCAGCTCCCGTCGTCCCGGCGACGGCGGCGGCAAGCGCGGCGGCAGCTCCCGTCGTCCCGGCGACGGCGGCGGCAAGCGCAAGTAACACACGTGTCGCGCGGTAAGTCGAGGCGACCAGAGGGCTCCGGGCATGTTTTGCTCGGGGCCCTTTTTGGTGCAAGGGGGACAGGTTCATATGCACCAACGTTTTGAAGCTGCGGTGGAATACGGACTGTTTTGGCCTTTTGAGCGGCTTTTCAGCCCCTATTTCACCGCAACTCATGATTGGTGCAAAGGGGCCAGAGCAAGGAGTGTCCCTGGGTGCCGGCAGAAAAGGAACGTCCCTAAGTGCCGCATAAATACCGTTCATCGGAGAAAAAATACCGTTCGCCGGTCATAATGATTGTTCCGGCTTTGGGCTTGTCTACAATAACCTCAGTGAAAAGAAATGCGGAAGGTTACCGAGTCCCTTGGACGTGGGCCTAACCAAAGTCTTTGATCGCGTGCGTCTCAAGGGGCGCATTCGATTGATTTTGGTTGGGCTATATTTATGAAGGGACATGCCACCATGGGTTTCTTTTCTCGCCTGATGGGCGGTTCGGATGAGCAGAAGACTGCAGCTTCCGAGTTCGAAATCCTCGCTCCCGTTGCCGGCGAGCTTGTTCATCTAGAAAATACCAATGACCCCGCTTTTAGCAGCCGTGCCGTGGGCGATGGCGTTGCCGTGGTTCCCCAAGAGGGAACGGTGTGCGCTCCTGTTTCCGGCACCGTCGCGGCGCTGTTTCCGACTGAGCACGCGCTGGGCATCATGTCCGACGACAGCTCTGCTCAGGTGATGCTGCATATCGGAATCGACACTGTTAAGCTTGAGGGCAAGGGCTTCCATGCGCTTGTTGCCCAGGGTGACCATGTCGACGCGGGCCAGCCCCTCGTCGAGGTCGATTTCGACGCGGTTCGCGCCGCCGGCTTCGATCCCACGGTCTTCGTTATCGTGTGCGAGCGCTCGGAGAACTCGACTCTTCGTGAGCATGCTTCCGGCCCTGTTGCTGTTAAAGAGCCTGTCATCTGGCTTTCCGAGTAAATTCTTGTGGTGGGTACCGTGGTTATCAAGCGAGTTTTTAACAACAACGTCGCAATGGTCACTTCGGACGATGGCTCCGAGCTCATCGTCATCGGGCGAGGCCTCTGCTTTGGCCGTCATGCCGGCGATGCCATCGACGAGGCGTCGATTGAAAAGACCTACGCGTTGCAGAAGGGAACTTCTCAGGACTCGCGTACGATTGACCGCTTGGCACATCTTTTGGAGTCCATCCCCACCGTCAACCTCATGATTGCCGAGGATATTGTTCAGATGCTCCGTCGAGAGCTCAATGTTGATATCAACGACAAGATTCTCATTGCTCTCGCAGACCATATCAGCCTTGCTTTGGAGCGCGAGCGCAAGGGCGTCTCCTGTGAGAATCCGTTGCTGCTCGAGATCCAGCAGTTCTATCGCAAGGAGTATGCACTTGCGGGCCGTGCGCTGCAGATTATCAAGGAGTATATGGGCATCCAGATGAGCGAAGAAGAGCAGGGCTTCATTACGCTGCATATCGTCAACGCCACCATGCCGCAACGCTCCGACCGTCTAATCGTCTCGGTCCAGCTTGTTCGCGACGTGCTCGCGATTGTTTCCAAGCGCTATGCTACGACCCTCGATGACACCTCGTTGCCCTATGAGCGTTTCGTCCGCCACCTGCAGTTTTTCGCACAGCGGGCGCTTGACCCCACGGCCGGGCAAATCAATGGCGACGCGCTGTTCCGAATCGATGAAACGGCGTATCCGTGCGCATTCTCGTGCGCGGACGCCATAGCCGCCCACTTGTCGTCTACCTATAACGTTGTCGTTACCGATGCCGAGAAGAGCTATCTCGCATATCACATTGTTAACCTGCTTGGAGAACCTGGTCTCTAGGCATAACGTGCCCACACATCGATTGATATAAGGCAAGGCTCACGGTCTTGTCCAGGGCACATCTGTCTTAATTTGCGGAAAAGGAAGGGGAGTACCGCTATGACCGCAAAAAAGAAGTTCAATTTCAAAGCGCCGTTGGAGGTGTTCGCGAAGTCGATCGTCCAGCCGATGATGTATCTCTCGGTTGCCGGCATCCTGCTCATTGTGGGCATCATTCTGACCAACAAGACCATTTGCGCTTTGGTCCCCGTACTGGGCTCCGGTCCGTTCCAGCTTGTGGGCGCCGTTGTCTACCAGTCGCTGATGTTTATCATCAACAACCTCTCGATTCTGTTCTGCGTGGGTATCGCCGGCGCCATGGCAAAGAAGAACAAGGGCCATGCTTCGCTGATTGCCCTGATGTCGTTCTTCCTGTTCCTGCAGGCTAACAACATCGTGCTCAACGCCACCGGCTCTCTTGCCGATGCGAGCGGCATGCTCGGTCTTACCGGAACCGGCCAGGCCACCGTTATGGGCATTCAGGTGCTCGATACCGGCGTGTTCGGCGGCATCATTCTCGGTTGTATCACCGGTACCGTGTTCAACAAGTACTCGAACAAGCAGTTCCCCATTGCCCTTTCGATGTTCTCGGGCGTTCGCTTCCCGTTCCTGATCATGATCATCATTTCCTGGATCATGGGCGCTGGCTTCTGCATCGTTTGGCCTCCGGTTCAGGGCGCCATCTCCTCCGTTGCCGGCATCATTAAGGAGTCGGGCAACATCGGTCTGTTTATCTACGGCATGCTCAACAAGCTGCTCGTTCCCACCGGTCTGCACCACCTCATCTACACCCCGTTCCAGTTCTCCGATGTGGGCGGCACCCTGACGCTGGGTGATCAGGTTATCGCCGGCGCCTACCCCATCCGTGTTGCCGAGATGGCAATGACGGGCCAGCCCTTCTCCGATAGCACCTACTTCAACAGCTACACCTTCAACAACCTGTGGCCCTACATCGGCATCGGTCTCGCCTTTATCTTCACCGCTTACAAGGGGAACAAGGATAAGACCAAGGCAGTTATCATCCCGCTGATCATCACCGCCGTGCTCTCCTGCGTCACCGAGCCCATGGACTTCCTCTTTGTCTTTGCCGCTCCTGTGCTCTTTGTCGTTCACTCGATTCTTTCCGGTATTTTCCTGGTTCTGCTCAAGGTCCTCTCCGTGCCCGCTTCGACTGCAGGCGGCATCATCAACATCGTGGTTTCCAACCTGGTCCTCGGTGTCGACAAGACCAACTGGCCGGTTATGCTGGTGCTTGGAGTCGTAAACGCCGCTCTGTACTTCTTCCTCTTCACCTTCCTTATTAAGAAGCTCAACCTCCACACGCCTGGCCGCGAGGAGGAGTCCGAGCTCGCCGAGTCCGTTGCCGAGGGCGAGGCCGCCGCGTCTGTCGCGGTGAAGCAGGGCGCCGTTGCCGCGGCTCCCGCAGAGGGCGTCGATGCAGGTATTGCCGACCTGGTCGCAGGTCTTGGCGGCAAGGACAACATCGAGGAGCTCGAGAACTGCTTTACGCGTCTCCGCGTGAACGTTAAGAACCCGGACCTCATCAATGAGGACCTCATCAACCACGTGCCCAACAGCGGCATCAACCGCAACGGCAATAATATCCAGATCATCTTTGGCATGAAGGTCGCCGAGATGCGCGACAAGGTCGAAAACGCAATTGAGAAGGAGCAGTAAACAATGATCATTACTCTGTGTGGTGGCGGATCCACCTTTACCCCCGGCATCGTCAAGTCCATCGCCCTGCGCAAGGACGAGCTCGACGTTGACGAGATTCGTCTGTACGACATCAACGAGGAGCGCCAGCGCAAGGTCGGCGTGCTCGTGGACTGGATTTTGCACGAGGACCTCGGCCTGGACATCAAGCTCACGGTGACCACCGACAAAAAGACGGCTTTTACCGACGCGAGCTTCGTGTTTGCCCAGATGCGCGTGGGCGGCTACGCCATGCGCGAGCAGGACGAGAAGATTCCGCTGCGTCACGGCTGCGTGGGCCAGGAGACTTGCGGTTGCGGCGGCCTTGCCTACGGCATGCGCACCATCTTCCCCATGGTCGAGCTGATCGATGACGTTGAGAAGTACGCCAAGAAGGATTACTGGATTCTCAACTACTCCAACCCTGCTGCCATCGTCTCCGAGGGCTGCCGTGTGCTGCGTCCCAACGCTCGCATCATCAACATCTGCGACATGCCGATCGCGATCATCGACGTGGTTTGCGCCGCGCTCGATATCGACAAGAAGGATGTCGAGTACGATTACTTTGGCCTCAACCACTTTGGTTGGTTCACCTCGATCCGCCACAAGGGCGAGGAGGTGCTCCCGCAGCTGCGCGAGTACATCAAGGAGCACCAGATCCTGCTGCCCGATTCCTACCTCAAGGGTATGGGCTCGCTCATGGCAAAGAAGCCCGAGGAGGCCACTGACGAGCACCCCGAGCAGAACCGTCACACCAAGGGCAGCTGGTACTACGTCTGGAAGGGCGAGTACGAGATCATGGAGTGCTTCCCGGAGTACCTGCCCAACACGTATCTGAACTACTACCTGCAGCAGAAGGAGTTCGTCGAGCATTCCAACCCCGAGCGCACCCGTGCTAACGAGGTTGAGGAGACGCGCGAGAAGAACCTCTTCGACGGTATCGATCACTACGAGAAGACCGGCGAGATCGACGAGAGCACGTTCTATGCGGGCAGCCACGGCGACTGGATTGCCGACCTGGCCATCGCTCTGAAGAACGACACCAAGCAGCGCTTCCTGGTCATTTGCGAGAACAAGGGCGCCATCCCCAACATGCCCTATGACGCCATGGTCGAGCTGCCTGCCTACATTGGCAAGAACGGCCCCGAGGTCATCAGCCGCGACAACATTCCGCTGTTCCAGCAGGGTCTTATGATGCAGCAGCTGAACTCCGAGAAGCTCGTGGTCGAGGCTACGATCGAGGGTTCGTACGAGAAGGCGCTCAAGGCCTTTACGCTCAACAAGACCGTGCCGTCGATGAAGGTCGCCAAGGAGGTTCTCGACGACATGATCGAGGCTAACAAGGACTTCTGGCCCGAGCTTAAGTAAAAGCAACAGGGTCGCTGACCGCATACCTGGAGCAATGCCCCGTCCACGTGATTGCGTGGGCGGGGCATTGCCGTTTTGCGCAAAGTAACCTGGCTCCTTTGCACCAACAATGATCCGTTTTCCTCTGTCCCCAAGGGATCAGTGTTTTGCCAGTTTGTGGTAGAACTAGGGAACGGTTCTTGAGGAGGCTGGCATGCTCAACGCGTTGGTGTGGACACTTGCTTGTTTAGGCGTTGTCGCGGCAGATATTGCCCTGAGCGTGGTTTTGTTTTCCGCTCTGGGTGTCGCGTCGGTGTTCATGGGCTTTTCGATTGACGACCTCGATATTCAATTGCTTCAGGCTGCCGCGCAGATGGCGTCGTTTTTGATGGCGCTGCTGTGGTGGCGTTATCTGTGGCCGCGCTCGTTTATGGCGCGCTGGCAGGGCGAGCGCCCGCTTGGCGGGGGAGCAGCCAAGGCATGGAAGCGCATCGCCTGCGTTATCGTAATCGGCCTTGCCCTGCAGGTGGTCGTTGGCTACGTGACCGACGCTGTGTTGTCGCTGTTGCCCGAGGCGGCGGCCGATTACAGCGAACTTGTCGAGGAGACGGGCATGGGCGACACGAGCTATCTGGCCGTCCTGACCACGGTGCTCGGCGCTCCGTTTTGCGAGGAACTGCTGGTGCGCGGTATCATTTTTGAGTTTTCGCTCCGAGCATTTAACCCGCAGTGCCGTCCGCTCTGGAAGCTCCGGCGTCGCGCGCGGGCGCAAGACGTCGCCATGGTGCCCTGGGCGGCGCCGGACAAGCGAGGCATCGCCGCGGCGATTGTGCTGCAGGCGGCCATCTTTGGCTTTATGCATATGAATTGGGTGCAGGGCTGCTACGCCGGCGCCGCCGGTCTGGTCTTTGGCTGGGTGCTCGTGACCACCGGAAAGCTCCGCTACACGATCCTGCTGCATTTTGCCTTTAATGCCGGGTCGTATCTCATGACGTTGCTCTGGTTTGTGAACACGCCGTTCGACGTGGCAATTACGGTCGCTATTGCCGGCGTCATCCTCGTTGAGGCAATGCGCTCACTGCGCCAAGCGTGCCAGCAGAGCGCTGCGACCACATCTACCGCATTCCCGCACTAATTGCGGCGTCCGCCTCCGTTGGCGCCCTGACGCCCCTGGGCCGCGCGGTTGCGGCCTGCGGTGTTTTGCGCACGCGACATGCCGCCGTGGCCCTTGCTACCCTTGGGTCCCTTGCCGGCACCGCCACCATGCGGCTTGCCGCCCTTCTTGCCGGTGCCATGCCCACCGCCAGCAGATGTCTCACCCGGGCGCGGGGGCACGGGGCGAATCAGGCAATGCTTGGTGTAGCCGATCAGGTCACGACGTCCGGCCTTCTCCAGCGCCTCGCGCACCAGCTTGTAGTTCTCGGGCTTGCGATACTGGATGAGCGCGCGCTGCATGGCCTTTTCGTGCGGGTCGCGCGCCACATAGATCGGCTCCATGGTGCGCGGATCCACGCCGGTGTAGTACATGCACGTCGACATGGTGGACGGCGTGGGGTAGAAGTCTTGCACCTGCTCGGGCATGTAGCCCATGTCTCGCACGGCTTCGGCAAGGTCCACGGCTTCCTTCATGGTTGAGCCGGGGTGGCTCGAGATCAGATACGGCACTACGTACTGCTTGAGTCCGTATTCGCGGTTCAAGCGTTCAAATTTGCGGCAAAACGCATCGTAGACGGCGCGGCTCGGCTTGCCCATCACGGACAGCACCGCGTCGCTCACGTGCTCGGGTGCCACGCGTAGCTGGCCCGAGACATGGTGCTCTAGCAGCTCGCGCAAAAACTCGTCCGAGGCATCGGCCATGGTGTAGTCAAAGCGGATGCCGCTGCGCACGAAGACCTTTTTGACGCCCGGCAGCTGGCGCAGGTCGCGCAACAGCTGTGTGTAGCCGCTCTCGTCGACCACCATGTTCTTGCATACACTCGGCCACAGGCAGCGCTTGTTCTTGCACACGCCGTGCTTGAGCTGCTTGTCGCAGGCGGGACGGCTAAAGTTTGCCGTCGGTCCGCCCACGTCGTTGATGTATCCCTTAAACTCGGGGTCGTGCGTGAGCAGCTCGGCCTCGCGCATGATCGAGTCGTGGCTGCGCATCTGTAGCACGCGACCCTGGTGGAAGGTGAGGGCGCAAAACGAGCACTCGCCAAAACAGCCGCGGTTGGAGCTAATTGAAAACTTGATCTCGGCAAAGGCCGGCACGCCGCCCGCCGCGTCGTAATCGGGATGCCAGTCGCGTGCGTAGGGGAGTTCGGCCACCTCGTCCATCTCGTCGGTGGTGAGTGTCGCCGACGGCGGGTTTTGCACCACATAGACGCTGTTGGGGTAGGGCTCTACCAGGCGATGCCCGGTGATGGGGTCCATATTCTGCTGCTGCACGTTAAAGCTGCGCGCGTAGTTGAGCTTGTCGGCGGCAAGATCGTCCCAGCTGGGCAGCAGGTCGTAGTCGTAGACCTCGTCGAGCGAGCTCGTGCGGTAGACGGTACCGTTGATATAGGTAATCTGATCGACGGGCAGTCCCGCGTCGAGCGCGTCGGCGATCTCGACGATCGCGTGCTCGCCCATGCCGTAGATGAGAATGTCGGCGCCCGAGTCGAGCAGTACCGAGCGCTTGAGCTTGTCCTGCCAGTAGTCGTAGTGGGCCAGGCGGCGCAGGCTTGCCTCGATGCCGCCGATGATGATGGGGGCGTCCTTGAACGTCTGGCGGATGAGGTTACCGTAGACCGTGACGGCTCGGTTGGGACGGTGCCCCTCCTCGCCACCGGGGGTATAGGCGTCGGTGTGGCGGCGGTGCTTGGTCACCGAATAGTGGTTGACCATGGAATCCATGTTGCCGGCACTGACGAGAAAGCCCAGACGCGGCTCGCCGAGCACCGTGATGCTGGCGGGGTCAGTCCAGTCGGGTTGGCAGATGATGCCCACCTTGTAGCCGTGCGCGTCGAGGACGCGGCTGACGATGGCCATGCCAAAGCTGGGATGGTCCACGTAGGCGTCGCCGCAGATGTAGACAAAGTCACACTGGTCCCAGCCGCGCGCATCCATGTCGGCGCGGCTGACGGGGAGGAACTTATCGCGGCCCGGACGCCAGGGGCGCGTGGGCGCTGCTGGGGTATGCGTGGTGTGCCCACCCTGCGCCTTGCCGCCGCGCTTTTGCTGCTGGCCCTGTTTGCCCTGCTGACTGCGCTGGTTGTTCTGAGCGTGCTGAGGCTTTTTTGCCACGATCCCTCCCGGTGTTTGTATGCTGCACGTAATTGTAACCAGTCTTTTTGGGACGGGGCTAAAAAGACTGGTGGAGTACACGAGCTGGCGGATCGGCGTGTCGATGCGGGTGCCGGCGCCGCGCCCGCTGTTTGTTTCCAGACTGTGTATCTGCGCGTTGGAGAACCCGTCTCGTGCGCACGCCATGTTGTCAATGGGTTACAGTATGAACGGCGGATATGTTTCCGCCAACGCACGAGAGGGTCGTCAACAAGGAGGATGCACGACGATGCAGCGTGCCAAACAGATATCGGAGTCTATTGAGCTGGGCATCATCTTGGCGCTCGCCGGTGGCTTTATGGACGTGTATTCGTACATTGGGCGCGACCATGTTTTCGCCAACGCGCAGACAGGCAACATCCTGCTCGTGGGCGTGAGCATCTCGGAGGGCAACTGGGCACTTGCGGGGCGCTACTTCTTCCCTGTGGTGTCGTTTGCCGTGGGCATTATGCTTGCCGACCTGGTTCACGAGCGGTTTGGCAGCGTGATTCACTGGCGCCAAGTGACGGTGTTCTTTGAAGCCGTCATCTTGCTGGGCGTGAGCTTTATCCCCGGTGGCGGTTACAACCTGCTCGCCAACTGCCTCACCTCGTTTGCCTGCGGCATGCAGGTCGAGAGCTTCCGCAAGATACATGGTCACGGCATCGCCACGACCATGTGCATCGGTAACCTGCGCAATGCGCTGCAAAACGTGGACGACTACATCATCACCCACAAGCGCGGCTTTTTGGAAAACGGCGTGCTGTACTTTGGCGTGATCTTTACCTTTGTGTTTGGCGCCGTGCTGGGCAACTGGTGTATTGAGCGCATGGGCCTGCATGCCATCGTCGTGGCGAGCTTGCTGCTGTTTATCGCGTTTGCCATCATGTTTATCGACCGCGAGCGCGATTTGCGCTTACGCTGGAAGGTTGCAGCCGAGGCTTGGAAAGAGGGCTGCCGAAAGTAACCGATTGCGGCAAAGGGGCTGTTCCTTTGCCGCAATATTTTTCATCATCTGTTGAAACGCTTTAACAACTTTGACGTTCTCACGCGTTTTTTGTTTCAAAAGCGTTAGGATGGGACTTATAGCGCGGGGCGTAATGGATGCCCCGCACACGATGGGAGGCTATCAATGGCTAATCGTTTCGTTCTCAACACCATTTCTTATCATGGTTCCGGCGCCATCAAGGAGATCCCCGGCGAGCTCCAGCGTCGCGGCTACAAGAAGATCTTCGTCTGCTCCGACCCCGATCTGGTCAAGTTTGGCGTTACCGCCAAGGTGACCGACGAGCTCGACGCTGCCGGCATTGCTTGGAGCCTCTACTCCGAGATCAAGCCCAACCCCACTATCCAGAACGTCAAGGACGGCGTCGAGGCCTTTAAGGCCGCCGAGGCTGACGCTATCGTGACCATCGGTGGCGGTTCCTCCATGGACACCGCCAAGGCTATCGGCATCATCATCAACAACCCCGAGTTTGCCGATGTCCGCAGCCTCGAGGGCGTTGCTCCCACCAAGAACCACGCCGTATTCACCATCGCCGTGCCGACGACCGCCGGTACCGCTGCTGAGGTGACCATCAACTACGTCATCACCGACCCCGAGAAGGTCCGCAAGTTCGTGTGCGTCGACACCAACGACGCCCCCGAGGTCGCCGTCGTCGACCCCGATATGATGGCTTCCATGCCCGCCGGCCTGACCGCCTCTACTGGCATGGACGCTCTGACCCACGCCATCGAGGGCTACACCACCAAGGGCGCTTGGGAGCTTTCCGACATGTTCCACTTTGAGGCTATTAAGCTGATCAGCGAGAACCTGCGCGACTCCGTTGCCGAGGCCAAGTCCGGTCAGCCCGGCTCCGGCCGCGAGGGCATGGCTCTTGGCCAGTATGTCGCCGGCATGGGCTTCTCCAATGTCGGCCTGGGTATCGACCACGCCATGGCTCACACCCTGTCCGCTCACTACGATACCCCGCACGGTGTCGCCTGCGCCATGCTGCTGCCGATCGCCATGGAGTTCAACAAGCCGGTTTGTGCCGAGCGCCTGGCCAAGGTCGCCGTCGCCATGGGCGTTGACACCACGGGCATGAGCACCGACGAGGCTGCCGACGCTGCTATCGCCGCCGTCAAGCAGCTTTCCGCCGACGTGAACATCCCGCACGTCTGCGAGGCCATGAAGGCTGACGAGATCGAGATCCTGGCCAAGGACGCCATGGCTGACGCCTGCTTCCCGGGTAACCCGCGCGAGGCGACGCTCGACGACGTCATCGAGCTCTTCAAGAAGATCTGCCCGGCTGCTTAACCTGGTTCGGCGGGCCCCGCCCGTTAGCCCCAGAATCGTCCTCGGACATGTCGGAGGCCCCGCTGCGCACTACGTGCGGCGGGGCCTCCTTCTGTCCTGCGGAAAGATTCTGGGGCTAACGGGCGGGGCCCGCCGGCTCGTTGTCGTGGCGGGCGCTGTTCGGAAGAGGTCGATGGGTCATCTCGCTAGGTAAAAAGATGGTTCGCGGTGGTATTGTTGCTGTGGGTTTAATTCGATATGAAAGGGTGACTTTGGTGTCCAAGATGGATTCTACGCTCTCCTATATTACTGACCAGTTGAAGGCGCTTACCTCGATTGCTTCGCCTACGGGCTATACCCGTGCGGCGACTGATTACCTGATGGAAACGTTGCGCGATATGGGCTTTGGCCCCGAGCGTTCCAATAAGGGCAACGTGCTGGTCGAGCTTGGCGGCGAGGGTGAGCCGCTTGTGTTGGCGAGCCATGTCGACACCCTGGGCGCCATGGTGCGCTCCATTAAGGACAATGGCCGCCTGCGTCCCACGACGCTTGGTGGGCACCAGTGGTCTACGGCCGATGGCGAGAACTGCACCGTCTACACGCGTGACGGCAATGTGTACACGGGTGTGGTTCTCAACACCGAGCCTTCGGCGCACGTGGCCGACGAGCCGGTCAAGACCATCGAGAAGAACATGGAGATCCTGCTCGACGAGAACGTCGACAGCAAGGACGATGTGCTCGAGCTGGGTATTCAGACCGGCGACATCATCGCTATGGATCCGCGTACCACGGTGACGGAGAGCGGCTACATTAAGAGCCGCTTCCTGGATGACAAGCTGTCGGCGTCGATTCTGCTGGGTCTGGCCCGTGCCGTTGCTGACGGCGAGGTGTCGCTTTCGCGCAAGGTGTCGCTGCTCTTCACCGTGTACGAGGAGGTCGGCCACGGCGGCGCTTTCGTGCCGGCCGACACGCGCGAGATGATCAGCGTTGACATGGGCTGCGTGGGCGACGACCTGGGCTGCACCGAGCGCATGGTGTCGATTTGCGCCAAGGATTCGGGTGGCCCCTACAATTACGATCTGGTGACCACGCTGTCCAACATCGCGCGCGAGCTCGAGCTTGATTACGCCATCGACGTGTACCCGCATTACGGCTCGGACGTTGAGGCCACGCTGTCTGCCGGCTACGACATCCGTCACGGCCTGATCGGCCCCGGTGTGTACGCGAGCCACAACTACGAGCGCAGCCACATGGACGGCGTGCGCAACACCTACGAGCTCGTCCGCGCCTACGTGCAGCGCTAGGGGAGCAGCTTGCGACTCGGCTGACCAATCGCTAAGGCCCGATTTCTCGGGCCTTTTTTCGCTTTGGGTCGTTTAGTATTATGATGTATGTAATCTATTAACTAAACGTTTAAATTACTTAACGAGGTGATGCGGCATATGGATACATCTGAGTACTTGTCTATGGGTGATGCTGCCCACCTGTTGGGCGTTACGAAAGCCCGCATATCTCAACTTGCCGCATCGGGAACGCTCGCGTGCGATATTGTGGGCGGACGGAAGATGGTTGAGTATGATTCTGCGGTTGCTTATCAAAAGGTCCGCAAACGTGGACGCCGTCCTGCGGCCGATGTGGGGCGCAAGTTTACGCTGATGTCCGCCGATTACGAGGTTGCACGTGTTTCGTTTGATCCGACGCGCGAGTTTTCCTTCGAAATCGCCGAGGTGCTTGATGCGCAGAGGATGCCGTTTGGCACGTGCTCGAGCTCTTCTCCAACGGTGAATAAACGGGAGCTCAACGTGTGGTGGGGCCATCGGTCGGTGCCTGACGTCCGCCCCGGACTCGTCTCGCGCTATCGTGAACTGGGAATTGCCAGTGGCATCGAGGTTCCGGTTCGGTGCCTGGGCCTATCACTTTCGGATTGTTATTGGCTGCGGCCGGCCGATTGCGCCGAACTCAAATGGCAAAACATCAATTACTTTGAGAACGAATTTGAGCGATCGGCGCCCGAGGGGCGTTCGGGTTGGCTGGAGGGCATCGGTCTTAAAAATCCCGACAACACATCCGAGGGCGAGCTTCCTAAATCGTGGATGATTCGCAACGGTGTTCGCGTTCTGGTCAAGGGGTGCGGCATGGACGACCAACGGCCCTTTAACGAGGCGGTTGCAACGGCTCTGCATCGTCGCTTGCTTCCCAAGGGGGAGTTTGTTCCTTACACGGTTGAGCGCATGTTCGATGGCCCCGTGTGCCTGTGCGAGGATTTTCTTGACGGCCGCGAGGAATATGTTCCGGCTGTTTACGTTAAGAACGCCCTTGGCGGCCAGCGAGGAAGCTCGACATACGATCGATACTGTCGCTACCTCGGCAAGCATGGTGTCGATGAGGCCGCTGTGAGAAGGTCTATGTCGCAGATGATTGTCTGCGATGCCCTTTTGGCCAACAGCGACCGCCATTGGCGAAACTTCGGCATCATCCGCAATGTCGACACCCTGGAGATAAGGCCTGCTCCGCTATTCGATAGCGGCAACTGCCTGTGGTACAACGTACCAACTGCAGTGCTCGCAGCTGAGGAGTTTGGGTTTTCCGCTAAGCCGTTTGGGCCCGACCCTTCCGTCCAGCTGGCGCTTGCGGACTCGCTCGATTGGTTCGATTCATCACGACTCGACGGATTTGTTGATGAGGCGATCGAGATTCTTTCGCAGAGCAAATGGGCCACGGCGGAGGGCCGGCTCGAGTCCATTCGTCGCGGCCTGGAGCGTCGCGTTATCGAGGTGAATGCTGCTGTTGAAGTGCTTCGACACGTGCGGCGATAATCCCGCGGCTACTTGATGGCTGCCGTAACGGTGCCGCCGCCCAAGACGATGTCGCCGCGGTAGACTACAACGGCTTGGCCGGGGGCGATGGCTCGTTGCGGCTCGTCAAAAGTTAGCAGCATTTGCCCATCTTCGCCACGTGTAAGGGTCGCTGCCTGGTCCTTTTGACGGTAGCGGTACTTGGCACTTACGCGAATGCCGCCGGCGTCGAGCTCCGCCTCCATGCGTGCGTCAGGGGCGCTCCAGATCCAGTCGTCGGCTGTGAGCGCTGTGGCCGTCAGGTCCTCGGCCTCGCCCAGATGCACAATGTTGTTGGCGGCATCGACGCCCGTTACGTACACGGGATGCGCCATCGCGACGCCCAGACCCTTGCGCTGGCCGATGGTATAGCGCAGCGCGCCGTTATGGCGTCCGACCACGCTGCCGTCGCGCCACACAATGTCGCCCGGTGCAGCGGGATGTCCGCAGCGGCGCTCGATATAGCCCGCGTAGTCGCCGTCCGCGATAAAGCAGATATCCTCGCTTTCGGCCTTCTTGGCGTTGATGAAGCCCTGCTCGGCGGCAATCCGGCGCACGTCGCGCTCTTTGTCCAGCCCAGCCAGCGGAAAGATCGTGCGTGCCAGGCGCTCTTGCGTGAGCGAATACAAAAAGTAGCTTTGGTCCTTTTTGGGATCTTCGCCGCGGTTCAGCTGCCAGGTGCCGTCGGACGCCTGGCTCGTTTTGGCGTAGTGACCTGTGGCGATGTAGTCGCAGCCCATGTCCAGCGCCGCATCGAGCAGCGCGCCAAACTTAATGTGGCGGTTGCAGATGATGCACGGGTTGGGCGTCAGCCCCTTCTGATAGGCAGTCACAAAGCGCTCGATAACGTTGCGGTCGAATGTCTGCTGCAGGTCGAGCACGTGGTGGGGTATCCCCAGGTGCTCGGCGACGGCCTTTGCATCGGCGATGTCGCGGTCGACTTTGCTCATACCCGTTGCAGGATCGGGCGCGGGGCAGGTGAGGCGCATGGTGGCACCGACGCATTCGTAGCCCTGGCGCTTGAGCAGATGCGCGGTCACGCTGGAATCGACGCCGCCACTCATGGCGACGAGCACGCGCTTGTTGTGCATGGGGAGGTTCTCCTTGGTGGCATGTGGCCAAAAAAGAAAAGCGGCGCGGGAGGCTGGTTCCGCGCCGCAGACATTGTAGCAAGTTCGGACGTCTCGTGGGACACCCTGATTGGATGGGCTCAGGCTGCCGGGAGAGAGGAGACCGGCTCGTCCCTGGGCTCAACCTATGGGCGACAGACCTTAGTCCTGGAACAGTGCCGTGGACAGGTAGCGCTCACCGGTATCGGCGAGCAGCGCCACGATGGTCTTGCCCTCGTTCTCGGGACGCTTGGCCAGCTGCAGTGCGGCCCACACGGCGGCGCCGGACGAAATGCCCACGAGCACGCCCTCCTTGTGGCCCACGGCGCGGCCGGTGGTAAAGGCGTCGTCGTTCTCGACGGGGATGATCTCGTCATAGATCTGGGTGTCGAGTACGTCGGGCACAAAGCCGGCACCGATACCCTGGATCTTGTGCGGGCCGGCCTGGCCCTTGGAGAGCACCGGGGAGGTGGCGGGCTCGACGGCGACGACCTGAATCTCGGGGTTCTGCTCCTTGAGGAACTCGCCCACGCCGGTCACGGTACCACCGGTGCCAACGCCGGCGACGAAGATGTCGACCTTGCCGTCGGTGTCGTCCCAGATCTCGGGGCCGGTCGTGGCCTTGTGAATGGCGGGGTTGGCGGGGTTTACAAACTGGCCGGCGATGATGCTGTTGGGTGTCTCCTTCTGCAGTTCCTCGGCCTTGGCGATGGCGCCCTTCATGCCCTTGGAGCCGTCGGTGAGCACGAGCTGTGCGCCGTATGCCTGCATAAGTTTGCGGCGCTCGACGGACATGGTCTCGGGCATGGTGATGATCACCTTGTAGCCGCGAGCCGCCGCCACCGAGGCGATGCCGACGCCGGTGTTGCCACTCGTGGGCTCGATGATGGTGTAGTCGCCGCCGCGCACGAGCTTGCCGGCCTTCTCGGCCTCGTCGATCATGTTCTTGGCGACGCGGTCTTTGACGGACCCGGCGGGGTTGAAGTATTCCAGCTTGACGAGCACGCGGGCCTTGAGGTCTTCATCGGCCTCAAAGTGAGTGAACTCCAGAAGCGGAGTGTGGCCGATAAGCTGATCGATGGACGTGTAAACATTGCTCATGGTGAACCTCCAAAGTGTTCAAATGACTGGATACCGTGTGGTTTTACGGTGTGTGTAACAGCGAAACCCACAAACCTTATAGGTTGTTCGTTTGCTGTTGGCAAGCATAGTAGGCACTAAAGCCTAGTAACGCAATAGGAAATAGAAGATTATTACGAGTCGATTAACCAGCTTGACGGGAATAGGTATTTTCAAAACCAATTTTTCGGCTAGAATTTCTACGAATTAAAAGACCGAAAGGCAGCAATATATATGTTGGTTTCCACAAAGGGCAGATATGCCCTGCGCGTTATGGTTGACCTGGCCGAGCACCAGGCGGCAGGCCGCATTCCCCTCAAAGAGATCGCGGCGCGTCAGGGGATTTCTGAGAAATATCTGGAGAACATTTTGGCTACGCTCGTCCGCGCCAATATGCTCTCGGGCATGCGCGGCAAGGGCGGCGGCTACGTGCTCACGCGTCCGCCCGAGCAGTACACGGTGGGCGAGATCTTGCGCCTGACCGAAGGCAGCCTGGCACCGGTCGCATGCCTGGACGGCGACTGCAAGGGCTGCTCGCGTTCGGACGAGTGTCCTACACTCGGCGTGTGGAAGAACCTGGACAAGCTCATCAACGACTACCTCGATGGCGTGACGCTCGATGCGCTCGTCGCCCCCAACGAGGGTTACGACTACGTCATCTAGCCCCACCTGCCATTTGGGGACGGGGCAGAAATGGTAGATTTTCTTGCCCTCTGAGGCTTGACAAATGACATGGCCGCCCATCGTTGCGATGGACGGCCTTCGTTTCAAGACTTTAGTCTGCTGGCCGCGCAGCGGCCAGCTTTGAACCACCCGCTACGCGGGTGGAGACAAACGGCTTTACAAAGCCACCCCTCCGACCGATATTGACGATTGTTCAGGCCGTCAAGAATTCGAGTCGAAGGGGTGGTCGCCATGGCCCAGAAGGCCTACAGCCTTTCCCACGCGAAGTGGATGTGCAAGTACCACATCGTGTTCACGCCGAAGTATAGGCGCAAAGTGATCTGCAACCAAATCAGGGGCGACATAGGGGAGATCCTCAGGAAGCTGTGCGAGTACAAGGGGATCGAGATAATCGAGGGGCACCTGATGCCCGACCACGTGCACGTGCTGCTGGCGATCCCGCCGAAGTACGGCGTCGCGAGCGTCATGGGCTACCTGAAGGGGAAGAGCTCGCTGATGATATTCGACAGGCACGCCAACCTCAAGTACAAGTTCGGCAACAGGAAGTTCTGGGCGGAGGGCTACTACGTGTCCACCGTCGGCCTGAACGAGGCGACGATCGCCAAGTACATCAGGGAGCAGGAGTCCCACGACATCGCGCTGGACAAGCTGAGCGTGAAGGAGTACGAGGACCCCTTCAAGAGGGGGTGATCCCGCCGGTTCGACCGGCGCGCCACGGGTCAAGATGCGCTAGGCCTGGACGAAGTCCGGGCCCGCGCCTTTAGACGCGAGCCCGGGGCCCGTGGGTTATACCCTAAGAGCAAACCACCCTTTTTAAGGGTGGTTCTGATTTGGCGTGTTGTGGCGGTCCGTATCTGGTCGCTTTAGTTCCTGGCGATGCTGTCGAGAATGCTGCGCATGATGGATACCAGGATGCTGCCCATAAAGGCCGATCCAAAGCCGGCAATGGAGATACCCGCTCCCAGCAGATTGACCGACAGGTAGCTGGCCAGCTCGAGCATAAAACTATTGACTACGAGCTGAAAAATACCAAGCGTGATAATAGTGAGCGGCAGTGAGATGACCGTCAGGAATGGTTTGACGAGCGAGTCGACGATGTTGAGGAACAGTCCCACGAAGGCAAAGCAGACCCAGGCATCGGCCATGCCGAAGGGCTGAATGCCGGGGACGAGAAACGTTGCAATCGCGATGGCGATTGAGGTCAAAAGCCAGTTGAGCAAAAAGCGCATGGTGGAGATCCTTTCTTGCGCAAGACGTGGCAAAGAGGCGTGAGAGGCGCATGCCTTTGCAACTCGGATAGATGCGCGGGCACGGTCCTGTTTGGGCGCCCATTGTCTCAGATATTCGTGGAGCTTACGTGCGCATTCGGTTTCAAAACGGCGTTCGTCCTGAAAAACGCGCCGCTGGCAGAGAGTCTTGTCGCTTTAGTTTGGTGGTGTGCTACACTGCTACGGGCAAAAGCCACAGGCGTTGCCCTATTGCATAGAACGGGCGAACGATGCCCGATGTCAGTATCAACTTCGATGCCTTATGGCGGGTTTGGCGGTGATCGATGAATATCGAGAACATGTTTGACAAGCCTGATGTCAAGCAGCTGGTCCACGCATTTAGTCTTTTGGATGACGAGAAGGATATCCAGGCGTTTTTGACCGATATCTGCACGCCGCGCGAGATCTGCGATCTTTCGCAACGTCTGCAGGTTGCGCGTTATCTGGATGAGGGCGAGCCTTATGTTGAGGTTCAGGCCCGCACCGGCGCTTCGTCCACTACGGTGAGCCGCGTTTCAAAGGCACTCAACGGCGAGTACGGTGGCTATCGTAAGATCCTCATCAAGCTGGAGGATGGCGAGTAGGCCAACGGCAACAAACGAATCAGCCGGAGCCGCCCCTTCGGGGGCGGTTTTTATGTGTCGAAATTGATCCCTTGGGGACGGAGGAAAACGGATCATCGAGGGGATCTGGTGCATTGGGGGCAGGTTGTCCGTGCGGGCGGGTAGGATAGATGTGTTGAATATTGCGAACAGTTTGAGTGGAGGACCATGCCTGTTCGAATCTATACCACTAATGCCGGCACGGATTTGAGCGATGCCGAGGCGGCGCTGCTGGCCGACCTGGTTGCCCGCCACGGGCGCGCTGTTCTGTTGGCGCCAACATTTGCCGAGCTCGACCTGTGCCGCCATGATGCGGCAGAAGCCGGGGCTTCGCTGGGCATCGACTACAAGACGCCCACATCGTGGCTCCGCTCGCTGTGGGAGCTTATGGGCGATGGCCGCAGCTTTGTGGATAACCTTCAGCGCCAGATGCTGTTCTCGGACATGATCGACCGCCGCGACGACGCTGCTCTGCAGCCGCTCTCGCGCAGCCAAGGCACGGTACGCATGCTTGCGCGTATGGCCCGCGACGTGTTGCCGGGCGTGGCAGGGACAGGCACCGAGCGTTGCTGCGACAACGTTTGCAAGCCCAAGCCCAAAAGCGACGCCGAGGCTCGCGTGTTTGAACTTTTGTGCGCCTATGCGCGCGGTTTGGACCGTCGAGATATGGTCGAGCCCTGCGAGGCGGCTGACATTATGGCCGGCGCTTTGGCCGACAACCTGCCGGGGTGCGCCCGCGCCGTTTGCGTGCGCGGCGTCACGTCATTTACGTATAGCCTGCTCGAGCTGCTGTCCGCCGTGGCAAACAACGGGGGAGAGGTTGTCGTGCTGCTTGCCCGCGAGCAAGCGGCGATGCGCGAGGAGCTTGCCGCGGCATTTGATGTCCGCGGTGTGCTGTTTGAGATCGCGCCGCTGGGGGAGGGCGCCGCCGCGCCCCAGACTGCCTCCAAGTCCGCTGCTCAGCCTGCCTTTATTGAGGTCGCCGGCCCCCATGCCCGTGCCCATGCTTATGCGGACGCCATCGATAAGTTGGCGAAAACGCACAAGGAGTCCAAGGACGATAAGGCTGCTGCAACGCCCGCCGACCCCGTACGCGTGCTCGTTGTTTCTGCCCGGGCACCCCAGCTGTTCGGTGAGCTCGCCTCTCGTCTGGCGGCTCGTCATATCGCTGCCGAGACAGTTGAGTTCACGGCGTTTTCTCAATCCATTGCGGGCAGGCAGTTCACGGCGCTCGCCAACCTGATCGAGCGTATGAAGGCCGCCGACGAAGGGGCAGCTTCTAAGACTGAGTGGTGGCCCGCGCCGGAGCTTACCGACTGGATTTACAGTCCGCTTTCGGGCGCTGATGCCGTCAATGCCCGTACCTTCGATAAGAATATGCGTCTCTCGCGCAGCAAGACTACCGCGGGCGTTAAGAGCCTGCTGCAGAGCGTCCAAGGCCAGGTGAGGGGCGCGCGCAAGGCGGCGAGCGACGAGAACTGGTTTAAGAACGTGCTGTGCGTGGTCTCGGACGTGTTCCAGGCGCTGTGGCGTGACAAGCCCGTGACGGCGCTCAAGGCCATGCTTGCCGTTGCCGAGGCGTTGCCCGATCGCTCGCTGGGCAGCTTGGATGGCCAAGCCCGTCGCCAAGCGGAGGTGGCCCTGCTGCGCCACGTCATCGGCATCCTTATGAATGGCGCCCGCGCGCTCGACGTGTCGCAGGCCGCGATCGTGCCCGTGCTCGATGGCATTCGCACCAAGGTGGACAAGCGTAGTACCGCCTACGATTACGAGACCTACGAGGTTGACCGTGCGCCACGTGCTCAGGTTCGTTTTGCTTCGCTTGCCGATGCGGCGGCTCTGCGCCCCGGCAGCTACGATGCTGTGCTGTTTGCCGATGTCGATCTGGACAGCTATCCGCTCTCGCACGAGGAGGGACCGCTGGCTACGCTGACGGCGAGCCTTGGTCGCGAGGGCGTGACGCTTGAGCCTGCGGCCCTGCTGCGCGTGCGCTTTGGCCGTGCGATGCAAGCGTCGCGTGGTCCGGTTGCGCTCGCCCGCGTGACGCACGATCGCCAGGCGCGCGAGTGCTATCCGGCTGCCGTGTGGACCGAGCTGCGGGCGCACGCCGAGGCCGCTGACGCCGACAAGGCCGCTGACGATGCTAGGGCCGCTGACGATGCTAAGGCCGCTGACGATGCTAAGGCCACTGGTGACGCTAAGGCCGCTGACGCCGACAAGGCGAAGTGCGTGGGTGAGGGCGATATCGTAAGGGACTTCGATCCCGCGGCAGGCGAAGGTCTCAAGCGCGAGCGCGTGACCTGTGAAGCCCCTCAGCATCTGAGTGCCGAGGCCGTGCCGTATTTGGTCCTGCGCCGTCGCGATGGCGAGGGCGAGGGCGCGCCGCTCGTGCCGCGCCTGACGTCCGCCTCGCAGATCGAGGCCTATTCCACCTGCCCGCTGTGCTGGTTCGTCTCGTATCGCGTCAAACCTCAGTCCATCGATGCGGGCTTTGGCAACATGGAGAAGGGCAACTTTGTCCATGACGTGCTGGAGCACTTGCATGCACGTCTTCCGCAGGAGGGCATGGAGCGCGTGACGCCCATGAATCTGCCGCGCGCGCAGGGGCTGTTGCGCGAGGTCTTTGCCGAGACCCTGGCCGAGCATGCGGGCAAGCGCGGTACCGAGGGCCCGCTGGTGCCGCTCTCTCCAGTGGAGGAGCGCCAGGTGGCTGAGATCTTGCCGCAGCTGGAGGGCGTGCTTGCCTACGAGTCCGAGGCGCTCACCCCCTTTGCTCCGCGCTACCTGGAGTTTGCGTTCAACGAGCTCCAGGTCGAGTATGCCGGTTGGCCGCTCGGCGGGCGCATCGACCGCGTGGATGTGGATGCCGAGAATCGCGCCGTGGTAATCGACTACAAGCATCGCACGGGCGTTGAGGAGTTTAAACTCGCCGACCCCACGGTGCGCGACGAGGAATCGGGCGAGGCCGCCATCGACGACCCGCGGTGGCTGCCGCCCCATACCCAGACGCTTATCTATGCGCAGGCCATGCGCCGGGCGCTGGATCTGGATGCCCGTGCGGCGCTCTATTTTTCGACCAAGGGCGGCAAACCGGCGCTGCGCGGCGCCGCGAGTGCCGAGCTGCTCGAGGAGGAGCGTGGTGACGGCCGCATCCCGGGGCTTAAGAAGGGCTTTCCCGGCGAGGGTGGCAGCATGGACTTCGACGCCCTGCTCGATCGCGTGGAGGCCGGCATCGCCGAGCGCCTGCACGAACTCGAGGCAGGCGACGTTGCCGCCGTCGACCCGACGTCGGCTCAGGCCGCGCATGCGCGCTGCTCGTATAACCACGAAGGAACGTTTGTAAGGAGGGACGTGTAGACCATGGATCTTTCGACTTTGATGCCGCAACAACTGCAAGTCGTCAAAACGCTCGACCGTCCGCTGTTTGTCTCGGCGGGCGCCGGTTCGGGCAAGACCTTTACCCTCACGCGCCGCATCGTCTACGCGCTCTCGCCCGAATCCGGTCCGTTTGTCGAGCATCTGGATCAGGTGCTCGCCATTACCTTTACCAAAGATGCCGCGGCCGAGATTCGCGACCGCGTGCGTCGCGCGCTTATCGAAGAGGGTATGGACGAGGAGGCCCTGACCGTCGACGACGCTTGGATCTCGACCATTCACGGTATGTGTTCGCGCATCCTGCGCGCGCATGCGTTGGAGCTGGGCATCGATCCCGAGTTCACGGTGCTTACCGATACCGATGAGCTTATGGATCAGGCTGTTGAGCATGTGCTGGCCCGCGCGACGGCGCCCGATGCCGCCCCCGAGCTCGCGGCATCGCTCAAGGCCCTCTACGCCTGGTATCCCATGACGGGCGAGGGCGGTCCCTTTGGCGCCGGCACGACCATCAAGGGTCTGGTGCGCGACCTGCTGGAGCTCTCGAGCCAGCTGCCGGGCGGTATGGACGACGTGCGCGTGGCGCGCGGCCAGGCCGACACCTCGGCCCTTGCCGATGCCTATCGATCGGCGTTGGGCGCAAGCAAGGCCGCGACCGAAAAAGCGCAGACGGCGCTCGATGCCATCGACGCGTTCGAGGCGAGCGGCAAGACCATGGCCGATGCGGCGCGACTCATGATGTCGTGCACCATGCCGCGCGCGAGCAAGGCATTCCCTAAGGAGCAGGTGGAGCTACTCAAGGCAGAGGCCGCCGATGCGTTTATCAATATCGTGCTGGCCTGCGGCGGTCCCGCGCTCGAGGCACTGGTGGGGCTTGCCCGTGCTGTAGAGGCTGAGTACCGCGCGCTCAAGGCCGGCCAGTCTGCCCTCGACAACAACGATCTGCTGCGCATGGCCTACGAGGCCCTGCGCGATTACCCGGCCATCCGAGCGGCATACGAGGGTCGCTTTAAGATGGTCATGATCGATGAGTTCCAGGATACCGATCAGATGCAGGTCGACCTGATCCGTTACCTGACGGGTGCGGGGGAGCGCGCGTTGTGTACCGTAGGCGATGCACAGCAGTCGATCTACCGCTTCCGCGGGGCGGAGGTCGAGGTGTTCCGTCGCCAGGAGCGCAAGGTGGGCTCGTCTGCCGCGCCCGAGGCGACTGCCGCGGCCGACGCCCCTGCTGGCGAGCTCGTTAAGCTCGTGCGCAACTTCCGCAGCCACGACGAGGTGCTACGCTATGTGGCTCGCGTCTTCGACGGCGACGACGGCGGCCTGATGCAGGGCTTTTTGGATCTTGAGGCGAGCGACGGCCGCAAGGACACGCTGGTGGCAGACGTCTCGCGTCGTCAGGCCCTCTTTGTTGCCGGCGGCAGTACGCAGGAGCGCACACAGGCCAAGGCCCGCGCGATCGCAGAGCGGTTCCGCGCGCTTGCCGATGCCGGTCAGCCCCAGGGCGGCATGGTGCTGCTGCTGGGCCGCATGACCAACGCCGACGTCTATGCCCAGGCTTTCCGCGACCAAGGACTCGACTGCGTGATCGCGGGTGGCTCGGTCTTTGCCCAGGCAGCCGAGGTGCAGACGGTGCGCGCCCTAGTCTGCGCGCTCGCCAATCCGGCCGATACGGCGCAGGGCCTTATGCCGCTGCTGGCCTCGCCGATGTTTGCGCTCGGCGCCCAGGAGTTCCTGGCGCTGGCGACCAAGCTGGACGACCAGACGGGGGAGACCTCGCGCCGCAACATCGACGCGGGCATCATGAGCGATTCCGATGTGCCGGGCTTGCAGAGCCTGCCGCTCGTGACGCGCGCCCGCGAGGTGCTATGCTATGCGCTTCGTCGTGTGGGCCGCGATTCGTTCGCGGCGATCGCGCGCGACGTGGTCAACGCTTCGGGCTGGTTTGTGCGTCTGGCACAGCGTGGTCCCGAGGGCAAGGCCATTGCCGCCAACGTGCTCAAGGCGCTCGATGCTGTGGTTGAGGCCGAGGCCGAGTTCGGTAACTCGCCGCGCTCCATTGCGCTGGCCTTTGACCGCTTCCTGGCGGGCAAGGAAGCCCCGGGCGCGCTCAACGAGGAGGGTGACGGCGCGGTACGCATCATGACCGTGCATGCGTCCAAGGGCCTGGAGTATCCGGTCGTGGCGGTTGCGGAGTGCTTTGGCGTGCGCAAATCGTCCGGTGCGGCACAGATGGGTCGCGTCGAGGGCGGAGCGCAGGTCGTGGCACTGCCTGCACGCTTCGACGGCGTTAAACTCGCGGACGGCACGTTCGTAAAGGGCGATGACGTCAAAAAGCAGTTTGAGCACGCGTTTAAGGGCAAGGGCACGTCGCTGTGGCTGCCGCCAGAGCTCATGGAGGATGTCTGCGCGACGGGTTCTCCCGCCGAGGCATTTGCTCACTTGCGCAACGACGACCTGCAGCTTTCGCTCGAGGAGCGGGCTCGTCTGCTTTATGTCGCCATGACGCGAGCGCGCGAGCTGGTCATTCTGGCGATGGATGCCGGCGTGAGCCGCGGCAAGCTGTGCGCGCCGACCTTCGATGTCGAGACCGATCTGACCTACGACGTGCTGCGTCGTATTCTGCCGACGGACGGCCTGGACATGCCGCAGCTCGATGCCGACCGTTTGGTGTTCGACAACTCCCAGCCGGGCGACTACGAGCTCATCTCGCTGGCTGACTTTGCTTTTGGCGAGCAGTCGTTTGAGGCCAATGCTTCGCTTGATGCCGAAGGCAGGCTTGTCCGCGGCGATGCGGAGCCGGAGGGTGCCGGTGCGGATGCCCGCGCCGCCGTTCCCGGTCCTGCCGACCCCGAGCCCGATGCGTTTGAGCTCGTGTATCCCCAGGCGGTGGGCGTGCGCATGGGCACCTGCCCGTATCCGGCGCGCGATTCGTACAGCTACTCGTCAATTGCCGCGGCGCTGCATGCCGAGTCCGAGGACCGTGCCGCCGAGGCACACGTGCCCATGGACGAGGCCGGCGATGATGCGGAGTCGGATGGTTCCGAGATGACGGATGCGGACGTGGCTGCTGTCGAGCCCGCCGGCAACCCCATGGCGCTGGGCTCGGCGTTCCATGCCGCCTGCCAGTGGCTGATCGAGATGGGTGCCGATGAGCTGCCCGCCGCGCGTGCCGATGCGCTGGCGCGTCTGTGGCGCCTGACGCCGGAGCAGCGCGAGCGCTTCGACGTTGCCCTGGACCGCTGGCTCAAGTCGGCGGTCCGTGCCGAGCTGCTTGCCTGGCCGTGCGTTCGCGCCGAGGTGCCGTTCTTTTCGCTGGGCTGCGAGGACAAGGACATTGCCCGCTACGGTGCATATGCCGAGGGCGCCATCGATGCACTGGCGACCGACCCGGCCGATCCGTCACGCGCACTGGCCATCGACTACAAGACGGGTGGCACGCCGGATGAGACACCCGACCAGCTGTTCGAGAAGCACGCCCTGCAGGCGCGCGTCTATTCGGATGTTCTGCACAAGGCGGGCTTTAAGACGGTGACGGTCAAGTTCGTCCGCGTGGAGCAGTCCGATCCCTCCAACCCCGCCGAGTCCCAGGTGGTCACCTACAACCTCTAGCTCACCAGGGCCGTCCGCACGCCCAGTCTCCCCATAACTTGCGGTGAAATAGTTCCTGTTTTACGGCCCAGCTGGCTCCATCAGGAACTATTTCACCGCAACTCAGAATCAGTCGGGGGTGCGGATTACGCGGATGAAGTTGCCAATCAAGGGTGCGGATTACGCAAATTTACACTTGACGTTCATCTCGGGTGGGCCTATAAATACATGTGATAGGTTGTTATCCCTTTGGGGAGCATGGCCATCCGGATTCCGTTCGTTATTCAATTGCACATATATTCGGGTGTCACTTTAGGGCATGACCGTAGGCAAGTAGGGTGCTGCTTTCTGCCGAGGTCATGCCCTTTTTGTTCAGCTCCGAATGAGTGCCCTATCATCAAGAGAGGAGGTGCATCGATATGCTGGCGATCAGAAAGCTCAACAATAACGCCGTGATTTGTCGAGATAGTCGCGGTCGCGAGGTCGTGGCGCTCGGCAAGGGTGTCGGCTTCGGTGGTGACTTCCCCCGGGAGCTCGCGATGGACCATATCGAGCGCACGTTCTATAGCATCGATGCCGAGGGGCAGCGTATCATGCAGGATCTTCCTGCCGATGTGGTGCTGTTTACGGCAAAGATCATGGATATTGTAGAGAACGAGCTGCCTTACGAACTCAGTCCCAACGCCGTGCTCATCATGGCCGACCATATCGCCTTTGCGATTGCGCGGCAGAGGAAGGGCATTCGTTTTGATATGCCCCTTACCTATGATGTGCAGCAGCTTTATCCGCTGGAATACAAAATCGGCCGCTACATTACCGCGCGCGTGCGGCAGGAGTTGGGCGTCGAGCTGCCGCGCGAAGAGGTGGCAAGCATCGCCATGAATTTGGTCAATGCAAAGACTGGGGCAGAGGTTACTGTGGCAAGCGATCGCGCCCAATCGTTTGAGCGCCTGCTCAACGATGTCACTGATATCGTCGAGTACGATTTCCGTACCATCATCGATCGGGAGTCTTTTGAGTTCTCACGGTTTGCGACACACGTGCAGTATCTGTTCAAGCGTATCAAGGGTAACGATAGCCTCAGCAGCGCCAATTTGCCGCTTTATGCGAATTCGCGCGAGGAGTTTCCCGAGCTTGCGCAATGCATCGACCACATCTGTACCTATATGAAGCGGGAATGGCATACGGAGCTCACCGACGAGGAGAAGCTTTACTTCATGCTCCATGTCAACCGTATCTGTACGAAGGCGGAATCCGGCACAGCCGGACGCTGACAACCCAGGCCAGAAGGATTGTAACCTGTGTTAGGGCAGGGCATGACCTCCGAAAGTACGAGAACCATCTCGTGCCACGACGATTCGTGGCGTAAAAGGAGGAATGATGACTAACTATCAAAAACTCGCCCAAAGAATCATCGAAGAGGTGGGCGGCAAGGCGAATGTTTCAAGCGCGACGCATTGCATGACGCGTCTGCGCCTCGTTCTTAAGGACGAGGGGCTTGCAGATGACGCCAAGCTCAATGCGATTCCCGAAGTGATTAGCGTGGTGCACGCTGGCGGCCAGGTGCAGCTCGTAATCGGGCCGACCGTCGACAAGGTCTACGACGCGGTATGCAGGGAAGGCGGCTTTGAAGTCCAGACGGCGATTGATGAAGATCTGGACGCAGCAGAGAGGCTTCCCTGGAAGGAGCGGTTCGCTCCGAAGCGCATCGGCAATCTGATTCTCGATGCGGTGAGCGGCTCTATCGCTCCCATTCTGCCCGTGTTCTGCATCGCGGGTATCTTCCGCATGTTCACCATTTTGCTTGGTCCGGAAGGCGCGGGCCTTCTAGCCGCGGAGGGCAGCATGTACCGGCTCTTCACCTTGGTGGGAGACGCGGCATATTACTTCCTGCCGATCTTCGGTGCCTATGCGGCGGCCAAGAAGTTCCAGACGAGTCCTGTGCTCGCGCTCATGACGGCTGCTATTATGATTCATCCGAGCATGCTCGCTATCGTCGAGGAGGGCGCTCCGTTCGACGTCTACGGCATCCCCATGACGCTGGTGAATTACACACAGTCGGTGCTTCCCATCATCCTCATCGTGTGGATTCAGTCCTACGTAGAGGGGCTTATCAAGAAGCATTGCCCTGACATGCTGCGCATCCTCGTGATTCCAGTGGGGACCATGCTCATCATGCTGCCGCTTGCACTCTGCGTCTTCGGCCCCGCCGTCTCCTTCATTATGGGCATCATCGCCGATATCATCATCTGGCTCGGCGCGAACGCCGGTCCGCTGTGCGGTCTGGTGGTCGGTGCGACGTGGAACCTCGTGATCGCTACCGGCATGCATGTGCCGATTCTCACCGCTATGATGCCCGGCTGGCTTGAGGTGGGCTATGACGCCGTGTGCACTCCGGGTACGACGGTGGTTGTTTACGTGACGCTTGCGGTCGCGCTCGCCTACGGCATCCGTGCAAAGGGCAAGGCTAACCGTCAGCTCGGTTGGACTACCTTCGCTACCTATGCGCTCGGCCGCGTATCCGAGCCCATCATTTACGGCATCCTCTTGCGCGATAAGAAGGCGCTCGCTTGGTCGATGATCGGCGGCGCGGCCGGCGGCCTTGCATGCGGTCTGCTCAACGCGCGCATCTTCGTCTTCTCGGGAGTCGGCTTCCCGTGGATGAACGTCATCAAGTTCAGCCAGGACATCATTCCGGGCGCCATCAGCTGCGCGATTGGCTTTGCGGTGACATTCGCCCTCTGCATGGTCTTTGGCTTCGACAATCGCGAATCGGGCGAGAAGGAAGCCGAGGAGGCCCTTGAGGCTTAAGCGCTGCATCTAGAAGGGTGCCTTAGCGCAACGAGTCTCTTCTCGGAACTGGGGCCCCATGAACCCGGACGGGCACCGCTGCATGGTGGTGCCCGTTCGCACTAAAAGCAAGATAAGGAGGACTCCCATGCCATTGCGTTCTGATTTCCTCTGGGGCGGCGCGCTTTCCGCCAACCAGTGTGAGGGTGCCTGGGACGAGGGCGGGCGGGGGCTCGCCAACGCGGATCTTCTGCCGTACGGGCGGGACCGTCTCGCCGTCATCAGGGGTGACGACGTTCCGCTCGAGCCGCTGTCCGACCATTACTACCCGGCCCAACAGGCCATCGATTTCTATCATCATTACCGCGAGGACATCGCGCTCTTCGGCGAGATGGGCTTCAAGGCTCTGCGCCTCTCCATCGCATGGAGCCGTATATTCCCCAACGGGGATGACTCCGAACCCAACGAGCAGGGCCTCGCGTTCTATGAGGATGTGTTTCGCACCTGCCTCGAACAGGGCATCGAGCCGGTGGTGACGCTCAACCACTATGACGTGCCCATGCATCTTGTTACGGCATACGGCGGTTGGCGCAACCGCGCTCTCGTGGGCATGTTTGAGCGCTTCGCTCGCACTGTGTTCGCACGTTACCGCAATCAAGTGCGCTCTTGGCTCACGTTCAACGAGATCAACATCATGACCTCTGCGTGCTTCATGGCGGCAGGCATCGTGTTTGATGAGGGGGAGGACCGCTACGTCTCCGTTCATAACGCGGTGCATCACGTGCTCGTGGCGAGTGCTTGCGCGGTGCGCGCCTGCCATGAGATCATCCCTGGTGCGCAAATCGGCTGCATGCTCAATGCGGGTATTTTCTATCCTGCTACCTGCAACCCTGCCGACGTTAAAACGGCTCAGGACGAGAATCGCAAGCACTACATGTTCACCGACGTGCAGGTGCGCGGCCACTATCCGTGCTACATGCTCACGGAGTATGAGCGTCAAGGGTTCGCGATTCCTTGGGCGGAGGGCGATGAGGAGGTCCTTGCGCAGAATCCGGTGGACTTCGTGGGCTTCTCTTACTACTCGACGCGCGTGGCGCAGGCAAACACCGAGGGGCAGTTCGACTCCAATCTACTCAAGAGTGCCCCCAACCCTTACCTCAAGATGGAGCCATGGGGCAGATTCATCGATCCCGCAGGGCTGCGCATCACCATGAACGACATATACGACCGGTACGAAAAGCCGCTCTTTATCGTGGAGAACGGTCTCGGAGCCCCGGATGAGCCGGATCAGAACGGCTTTGTGGATGATGGATACCGTATCGATTACCTGCGCGAGCACATCCAGGCTATGAAGGACGCCGTCGAAATCGACGGGGTGGACCTCCTGGGCTACACGTGCTGGGGACCGATCGATCTGGTTTCGGTCGCAACGGGCCAGATGCGCAAGCGCTACGGTTTCATTTATGTCGACCTCGATGACGAAGGACACGGCACACGTCGGCGCAGCAAGAAAAGATCGTTCGAGTGGTATCGCAAGGTAATTGCCTCAAACGGCGAGGACCTGAGCTGAGCTTTCCTCAGGGGCCGGACCGCGACATGGGGTCGCGGTCCGGCCCCTTTGCGACGAATGAAGCAATCAGGTCAAAGCAGCTAAAAAAGACACGTCCCAAAAAGACTGCCCGTGTGGGTTTGGCTAGGTTCGGGCGCTGTCCGTGCCGTGGGGTAAAATCGATCAGTCAGAACACGAACCCGCATCGGAGCTCATCACATGGCATTCGTCCATCTGCACAATCACACTGTTTTCTCCATGCTCGACGGCGCAACCCGTATCCAGGATATGGTCAATCGTGCCGTTGAGCTGGGCATGCCCGCCGTGGCCATTACCGACCACGGCTACATGTATGGCGTACCCGACCTGGCGCTGGCCTGCGACGCCGTCAACCACAACACGCCCGAGTACAAAACCTGGAGCCACGACAAGGCCTTCTTGGAAAAGGACCGCCGCGACGAGCTGGTGGAGCCCGATCCCGAGTCCAGCCCGCGCGAGCATGCCCAGTATGTGAAGGACATGGCCATGTGGGACGAGAAGGGCAACATCGACGAGCTCAAGCCGCCTCTGGTCATCAAGCCCATCTTTGGCTGCGAGGTCTACTTTACGCCGGACGAGACGCTTGCCCGCGACCGTAAGCCCGAGCTCTACCACATGATCCTTCTGGCCAAGGACCAGGAGGGATACGTCAACCTGATGCAGACGGTCTCCGAGGCCGCCGTGCAGGGCTTTTACTATAAGCCGCGCGTGACGCTCGACAACCTGCGCCGCCACGCCAAGGGCATGATCTGCACGAGCGCCTGCATCGCGGGCATCATCCCCAAATACATCGACCGCGGTGACATGGAGGGCGCCATCAAGTGGGCCGAGACCTTCCGCGATACCTTCGAACCCGGCGACTTTTACATCGAGATCCAGGAACACGGCATCACTACCGACAATGGTCTGACCGACGAGCAGATGGACCGTACGCTCATCGATATCGCCAAGCAGGTGGGCGTCAAGGTCATCGCCACCAACGACTTCCACTACCTGCGCCGCGAGGACGCGCCCGTGCAGGACGTCATCATGTGCATTGGCATGAACGCCAAGGTCGACGACCCTAACCGCATGCGCATGACTGGCTCGGAGTTTTACATGAAGACCGAGGAGGAGATGCGGGCGATGTTCCCGTATTGCCCCGAGGCCTGCGACAACACGCTCGAGATCGCCGACAAGTGCTACGTTGAGCTGGACTGGGACTCCATCATCCTGCCGCGCTTCCCGCTGCTCGATCCCGGCGAGACGCACGAGAGCCAGTTCCGCCGCGAGTGCGAGAAGGGCCTGCGCCAGCACTACGGCGACGACTGGGCCACGCGCGAGATTGGTGGCGTCAACATCAAAGAGCGCTTTGAGTACGAATACAAAGTCATCTGCGACAAGGGCTTTGCCGCCTACTTCTTGATTGTTGCCGAGTACGTGCAATGGGCCAAGGACAACGGCATCGGCGTCGGCCCCGGCCGTGGCTCGGCCGCCGGCGCTATCGTCGCCTACGCCATGAACATCACCGCGTTCGACCCGCTCGAGAACGGTCTGATGTTCGAGAGGTTCCTGTCCCCGCAGCGTACCGAGATGCCCGATATCGATATGGACTTCGACGATGAGCGGCGCCTCGAGGTCGTGGAGCACGTTCGCCAGCTCTACGGCCCCGAGAAGGTCACCCACGTCATCACCTACTCGACCATTAAGGCCAAGCAGGCCATCAACGACGCTGCGCGCGTCCTGGACTACCCGGTCTACATGGGCCAGCGTCTGTCCAAGATGGTCTCGAGCGACCCCAAGGTCAAGCTCAAGCAGGTGCTCGAAAAGCAACCCGGCAAAGAGGATCTGTTTAACCCCGATTTTGCCGAGGCCTATAAAAAGGACGACGACGCCCGCCGCATCATCGACACGGCGCTCTCGATTGAGGGCCTTACCCGTGGCGAGGGTGTGCACGCGTGCGCCGTTCTGATCTGCCGCGACCCCGTCAACGAGCACGTGCCCACCAAGCTCGACACCAAGGGCGGCGTCGAGATTACCCAGTACGAAGGTCATACCGTTGCCGACATGGGCCTGCTCAAGATGGACTTCTTGGGCCTGCGCACGCTGACGGTTATCTCCAAGGCCAAGGCAAACATCAAAAAGAACTTCGGCATCGACATCAAAGAGGAAGAGATCCCCTTTGACGACCCCGAGATCTTTAAGCTCATGGGCTCCGGCCATACCGCCGGCGTCTTCCAGGTCGAGTCCGCCGGCATGACGGCCACGATCAAGAACATGAAGCCCACCGAGTACAAGCACGTCGTGGCATTGATCGCCCTGTACCGCCCGGGCCCGCTGGGCGCCGGCATGGTTTCGTCCTACATCAACCGTATGAACGGCAAGGAGCCGGCCGTCTCCTACGACGACCGCCTGGACGACATCCTGGGCGAAACCTACGGCACCATGGTCTACCAGGAACAGGTTATGCTCATCTCCGTCGAGATGTGCGGCTTCTCCAAGGGCGAATCGGACTCGCGTATCCGTAAGCCCGTGGCTAAGAAAAAGATCAAGCTGCTCACGTCGACGGTGCTGCACTGGGAGGATGGCTCGGACGAGACCACCTACGACCACTGGATGAACGGCGCTATCAAGAACAACTACACGCGCGAGGTCGCCCAGAAGATTTGGGACGATGTTCTCGAGTTCGCATCCTACGCCTTCAACAAGTCGCACTCCGCCGGCTACGCCATCCTGGTTATGCAGACGGCGTGGCTCAAGGCGCACTATCCGCACGAGTACATGGCGGCCGTTCTGACGTCCTATACGGGCAAGACCGACAAGATCGTGCACTACGTCTCGGCGTGCCGTCACGACGGCATCCCCGTGCTGTCGCCAGATGTCAACGAGTCCGGCACCGAGTTCACGGCTACCAAGGAGGGCGTGCGCTTTGGTCTGGCCGGCATCCGCGGCGTGGGCACCGGCGTGGCGCAGGCGATTATCGCCGAGCGCGAGGCGGGCGGTCCGTTTAAGACACTGCACGACTTTGTCGAGCGCGTGGACTCGAGCCAGGCCAACCGTCGCGTAATCGAATCGCTGATCAAGGCAGGCGCCTTCGATTCCACTGGGTATCCGCGTCGTCAGATGATGCACTTTGTGGACAAGAACAACCCCGAGAACATCATCGACGCCGCGATAAAGCGCCAGAAGGACCGCGCGAGCGGCCAGACCTCGTTCTTCGACATGTTTGGCGACGTTGAGGGCTCGGGCTTTGAGGTGAGCGTGCCCGATCCGGACGGCCAGGAGTGGGACCGCCACCTTAAGCTGAGCCAGGAGAAGGAGGTTCTGGGCATCTATGTCTCGGACCACCCGCTGCGCCCGTTTGAGTATGCACTAGCCAAGGCGCGCGACTTCTCGTTCTCGCAGATCGATACCGGCTACGAAGTTCAGAATCCTACGGGCGGCACCATCAACCAGGAGATTCCCGAGGGCAAGGCGCTGTGGTGGGCCGGCATGGTCTCGAGCGTGTCCAAGCGCGTGACCAAAAACGGTGACCCCATGGGCATCGTGCAGCTCGAGGACATGGAAGGCGAGGCCACGGTCGTGGTGTTCCCCAAGACCTACAAGGAGGCCGAGGGGTATCTGTACGGCGAGGTCGATCCCGAGACCGGCGCGCAGCTGTCCGACGCCTTTGTGCGCATCAAGGGCAAGCTCGAGCGCTCGGACCGCGGTGACCAGATCATCGCGCAGGAGATTGTGCCGCTGGAGCTCAACGAGGAGAACAACAAGCCCAAGGTGTTTGAGGTCATGGTGCCCAACAGCCGCTTTAGCCAGGGCAATATGGCGCGTCTTGCCACGGTGCTCACCGCTAACCCGGGCGGCGACCGCGTGGAGATCTTTATCGAGCAGGTGGACGGGCGCGTGCTGCGCGCCGAGGTGCCTGCCAAGGTCAACGCGCGCTCGATTCCGCTGCTGGCCGAGGCCAAGGCCATTGTGGGTAACCAGGGTCGCGTGACGGTGATCTAAGCTACCCCGGGTGAGATTGGAGGAAGTGATGGCGCAGGGGACGTTTGTGCAGGCGCTTCGCAAAGAGGCGGCGTTGAGCGGCACCTTTATGAAGGGGCGTTCGCTCATGCTCAACGGCGCCGTGCTGTCGATCGAGGACAGCGGCTCGCGCTTCTCCAAAAACGTGACGGTCGAGGGCTCGGTGCGCGGTTCGCGTGGCGACCTGTACAAGACGCACGTGGCGCTCGACATGGACGAGCACGAGGTGATCGACTACGACTGCGATTGCCCCGCCGCATACCGCTATCCCGGTATGTGTAAGCACGCCATTGCCACGGCGCTGGCGTATTTGGATGCCAGCGGCGCCGAGCCCGTCGAAGGTTTGCGCACGCCGGTTCGCACGTTTACGGCGCAGCCGAAACAGCCCGCGCGCGCCGCGTCCGCCGCGCCGGCCGTCAACCCCAACTTTCCCTTCCCGGCGCCCGTCCCCACGAGCCCGAGCCTTGTGGCGGCGCTTTCCGATCTTTCGGACGCGCGCATGGATGAGCTGGCGAGCATGCGCCGCAAGCTTGCCGGTGCCGTTGATCCCGACGCTCCCAAAGCGGCGTTGGAGCCCTCGTTGGTGCCGTACTACAATCCGCTGTTCGCTGACCGCTTTAGCTGGGCGCTCGAGTTCCGCATTCGCTGTGGATCGGTGTCCTACGTGGTCAAGGACATCGACGGCATGGCCGATGCCTACGTGCGCGGCGGCACGTTCTCCTATGGCAAGAAGCTCACGTTTGTCCATTCACCTGAGGCCTTTGACGAAACATCGGCAAAGCTGCTCAACCTTGTTGCGACGACAGTTGCCTATCTCGATGACATCACAAGCTCGCGTTCGGCGTCGTACGACTTTGCCCGCAGCGGTTTTGTTGCCGAGCGTCAGTTGCCGCTGTCCGAGCATAGCATCGTATATGTGCTGGACCTGCTGCGCGGCCAGACCATCTCCTTTGAGCCCGCCTGGTCGCGGGGGGTGACGACGCATCGCACCTACGACGTGGCGGTTGAGCTGTCTCCGCAAGGGGAGGACGGGGCATCCGCTAAGCGCCCACCGCTGCTTGCCGCCAAAATCGCGCCGGCGGCTGGTGGTAGCTATGACCTGCGCCTGCCCGCCGATATGTACTGCTTTGCGTCGGGCGATGCCGCCTACTTGGTTGACACGCGCCGCGCGCGCCGTACCGACGCTGCATTTGCTCAGCATGCCGCACCTTTTTTGTCGCGCTTGCTGCCGTGCCGCACGCCCGCCCATATTGCCGCCGAGCAGGTGGGGGAGTTCTGCCGTATGGCGCTGCCCATTTTGCGCGACTATACCGACCTTACCGCGCCCGCTGCGCTCGATACCGTGGCGCCCGAGCCGAGCTTTGCCATGGCAATCGGCGTCGACGATGGGCTCGTGACCTGCAAGATTACGGTTACCTACGGCGACTGGTCGGCGGATCTCTTTGGCCTGGGCGCTCCGGGCAGCCCCTTCGAAGAGCAGCGCCCCGGTGTGCCGCCCCGCGACGAGGTGGCGGAGTTTCGCGTTATGGATACGGCGGCCCTGTACTTCGATTTCTACGAGCGCGGTCTGGCGTTTGAGGAGCGCGATGACGCCCGCTTGTTCTGCCTGCTGACCGAGGGCCTGTCTGCCCTGTCCGAACTGGGTGAGATCATGCTCAGCGACCGTCTGCGCCAGATCTCGGTCCGCCCCGCGCCCAAGCTCTCGGTTCGTGCGACCGTTAAGAGCAATCTGCTCGATGTCGAGCTGGGCGCGAGCGGGCTTTCGGCCGCGGACCTTGCCGTCTATCTCGATTCGTACAAGCGCCATCAAACGTTTGCGCGCCTTACGTCCGGCGACATCATTCGCCTGGACGAGGGGGCGCGCGCCGCGTTTGGCCTTGCCGAGGACCTGGGTGTCGATGCCGTCGACCTGCTCGACGGCGTGTCGCTTCCCGCGTCGAGCACCCTGTTCGTCGACAGCATGCTCGCACGCACGCCGGCGCTCGAGGCCGATCGCGACGCTGCGTTCCGCCGTACCGTCGAGCGCCTGGACACGCTCGGCAAGATGGACTTTACGGTGCCGGCATCGCTCAAGGCAACGATGCGCGGCTACCAGGTCGACGGATACCAGTGGCTCGGCTCGCTCGAACACCTGGGCCTTGGCGGCATCTTGGCCGACGACATGGGCCTGGGCAAAACGCTCCAGATGATTGCGCATATTCTGGCGCGCGTGGAGGCGGGGGACACCAAGCCCACGCTCGTGGTATGCCCGGCCTCACTCGTGTACAACTGGACTGCCGAGCTGGAGCGCTTTGCCCCGTCGCTCGATGTGTGCGCCATTGTGGGCGCCAAGGCTCAACGCCGCGTGCAGATCGCCGGCGTGGCCGAGCATAGCGTGGTCGTGACGTCGTATGACCTTATGCGGCGCGATATCGACGAGTACGTCGAGCGGGATTTTGCCCGCGTGGTGCTCGATGAGGCACAGTACATTAAAAATCCGCTCACGCAGGTGGCGCGCGCCGCCAAGCGCCTGCCTGCCGGCGTGCGCTTTGCCCTGACGGGCACGCCCATCGAAAACCGCCTGTCCGAGCTCTGGAGCATCTTCGACTTTTTGATGCCGGGCCTTTTGGGGACGCGCGAGTCGTTTGCCAAGCGCTTTGAGAGCCCCGTCGAGCATGCCGAGGGCGATAGCGCCGCTCGCCTGCAGGCGCTCGTGTCGCCGTTTGTGCTGCGCCGTGTTAAGGAAGACGTGGTGGCCGACCTGCCCGAGAAGATCGAAGACACCGTCATGGCGCAGCTTACCGGCGAGCAGCGCAAGCTCTACCTGGCCAACCAGGACCGCATCGCCCAGCAGGTGCAGCACCGCGAGGCTGGGGAGTTTAAGAAGGACAAACTCAAGGTGCTCGCCGAGCTCACCAAGCTGCGCCAGATCTGCTGCGACCCGCGTCTACACTACGAGGATTACAAGGCGGGGAGCGCCAAGCTCGATACGTGTATGGAGCTCGTGCACGGCGCACTCGACGGCGGGCATCGCATCCTGTTGTTCAGCCAGTTTACGGGTATGCTCGATATCATCGGTAAGCGCTTGGCCAAGGAGGACATCGCCTTCCTTAAGCTCACGGGCGCTTCGTCTAAGGAGAGCCGCGCCAAGATGGTCGCGCAGTTCCAAGCGGGCGAGGTTCCGGTCTTTTTGATTTCGCTCAAGGCGGGCGGCGTGGGCCTTAACCTGACGGCGGCCGACGTGGTCATCCACTACGACCCGTGGTGGAACGTGGCAGCGCAGGACCAGGCGACCGACCGCGCGCACCGTATTGGCCAGCAACATACCGTGACCGTGTACAAGCTCATTGCCAAGGACACGATCGAGGAGCGCATTATGCAGATGCAGGAGTCCAAGCGCGACCTGGTCAACAGCGTGCTCGGCGGCGACGGCATCTCGTCGGCGCTGTTTACCCGCGAAGATGTTCTGGCGCTGCTGGGCGGCGACGGGCGCTAACCCGCTCGGGTGGGGCCGCCAGGGCGGATAGCGCACGCTGCCCCATCGTCCCCGCCCGTTATGTGTTCATTTGCAATGCCGTGGATGGTTTGTCTGCCTTTGGGCATAAGAACCATCAAGAACATTGGCACGTCAGCAAAGGAGAACATCATGGCGAAATTCTTTAAGGACCCCGACGGTAAGCTCATTGCCGCCCTTGGCAACGACGTTGCAACCCCTGCCGGTTGCACGGAACTGACCGCAAACACTGAGGACGCGGCGCACGAGAAGCACGTGCCTGTTGTCGAGACCGAGCGCGACGGTCACGTGATTCGCGCACGCGTTGGCTCGGTCGAGCACCCCAGCCTGCCCGAGCACTATATTGAGTGGATCGCCCTTGAGGCCGAGGGCCGCTTAGAGGTCCATTACCTTGAGCCCGGCATGAAGCCCGCGACGTTTTTTGCCGGCGGTTCCAAGACCGGTACCGTCTATGCCTACTGCAACCTGCACGGGCTGTGGTCCGCGACGTTCTAGGAGCGCGCCCCCGCTCGGGGTATCATAGCTAGCATATGCACATGCGAGCGCCGACTGCATCATGCGGCCGGCGCTTTTACTACGATTTCGATGGTTTACGACGGAAAGGGCTGAGCCATGAAGCTCGCGCTTGCACAGATCGATATGCGCCTGGGTGATATTGAGGGCATTTGCGGCCGCATCGAGGACCAGGCTCGTCTGGCCCACGAGCGCGGGGCGCGCGTGCTGTGCGTTCCGGCTCCGCTCTTTATGGGCGCCATGCCCGGTGGCCTGGTGGGCGCTGCCGACTTTGAGCACGACATGCTTGCCGGCTTGACTGGTGTCGCCGAGCGCATCCAGGAGCTTGACATGATCTGCATCGTGCCCGCGGCGGTTTCGTTTGAGGGTCAGCCGCTGCTCGACTACATGATGCTCAAGGACGGTCATGTGGTGCCGGCGCGTTCGAGCATTGCCCTGCAGCGTGGCGAGAACAACGACACGCGTTGGGCGCCGCCGGTGTTCGACGTGGACGGCGTGCGCATCGCCGTGATTTTTGACTTGGACCGCGAACTCGAGATGTTGCCGACCGGTGTTGACCTCATTGCGTATTTCCAATTCAATGCGTTTGACATGACCGACCGCGAGACTGCCGCCATTGCCGCCGTTCGCAGCGGCGCCTACCGCAAGATCGCATCCAAGCGCAGCGTGTGGTTTGCCTGTATGGCGCCGGTCGGTGCTTATGACGAGTCGGTGTATACCGGCGGTTCGTTTGTGCTCGACGACTGTGGTCGTGTGGTGGCCCAGGCGCCGTGTTTTGAGGAGAGCCTGCTGGTTCAGGAGATTCAGCGCGGCGTGATGCTCGATGCCCTGGAAGATCACGAACTGCCCGAGTTCCGTTCCGAGGAGTGGCTGTGGCAGGCGCTGGTGCTCGCCGTGCGCGACAACGCCCGAGCCCACGGTGCGTCGCGTGCTGTGGTGGCGCTCGAGGGCGACTTGCCGTCGTCCCTGCTGGCGGCGCTGACCGTCGACGCTCTGGGCCCGCGTAATGTGATTGGCCTGGTGCTGGGGCGCAACCGTATCTTTACGCCGGCGCAGGAAGAGGCCGAGGCTGCCCGCTGTGCCGCCGTCCGCGCCATCGCCGAGCGTCTGCACATTCGCACCGTCGAGCGCGATGCACCGGATGCCGCGCGCGTGCTCGACCGCGATGTGTCGGCGGGCGACGCCGAGCGCCTGCGCTCTCGCACGCTGGGCCTCATGCTGGAGGATACGGCGCTCGAGCTGGGTGCGATGGCGTTGAGTCCGCTGTCCAAAACCGAGTACGCGCTGGCGGCGCCGGCGCTTTGCGGCGGCTACCAGGGCGATTATGCGCCCTTTGGCGATGTGTACCTGTCGACGCTTGAGTTTGTGGCGCGCGTGCGCAACCGCACGTCTGCCGTGGTGCCCCAAGAGCTCGTGACGCTCAACGCGGTGGAAGATTGTATGGAGCGAGTGCTGGCGCAGGCGCTCTCGACGCTCGACGGTCCGGTCGATATGCTCGACCGCGCGGCACAGCTGCTCGGCGGGGTCGAGCCGGGTGAGATCGATGGCGCGCTTGAGGCGCACGTGGACCGCAATCGATCTTTCGACGACATCCCGATGGCCGCTGGCAAGCCTGAGGCCTGCTCGCTGCTGCTGATGCTCGTTCGACAGGGTGAGGCTGCCCGCCGCATGTTGCCGACGGCGCCGATCGTTTCGTCCCGTTCGTTTGCCGAGCGCTCCTGGCCGTACATGCTCGCGTGGTCCGACCTGGGGCTTAACGGCAAGGAGCGTATGACGGTCGATTCGCTGGCGCGCGCCGAGGTGCGCCGTTTTGCTGACGAGGATACTAGTGAGCGCGTGCGAAACGAGATGATGGGCGTGCTGGGCGAGCTACTGGGTATTTCGCCCGAACAAATGGAGGAGTTGCGCTCTGAAGACGGTCAGCGTCGTTTACACGAGGGAATGAAAAAGTTCGAGGGCGAGGTTCAGGACGCCATCGATAAGATGATGGGCGGCCAGGGTGGCCCGCAGGGTGGGCACCAGGGTGGCCCGATGCCGCATCCGCCGGTTGATCCCCGACAGTTCCCATTCTTCTCGCAGAACTAAACTGGGGATGGGATTCGCTCTCAACCCCGATACTTCAACTAAGCATCTTGACCCCGTTGTGTTATTCTAGAACAGACGTTCGTGAGTAGTGCGCGGGGCCTTGCCTTGCGCTTGGTAAAAGACGAGGGGAGGTTGGCTTGGTTATTTTAGGCATTGACCCCGGTTTGGCTCATACGGGTTGGGGGATTATCGAGGAGCGGCGTGGCGAGGTTCGCTGCCGTGCCTATGGCTGCATCGAGACCAGCGCGGGTAGTCCGCTCGCGGTGCGCCTGTCGCATATCGCCCGCGACCTCAAGGGTGTCGTGGAGCGCTATCGACCCGATACCGCCGCTATCGAGAGCATTTACTTTGGCGCCAACGTTCGCTCGGCCATCCCTACGGCGCATGCCCGCGGCGCCGCGCTCGTGGCGCTTTCGGAATGCGCGCTCGAGATTGGCGAGTATACGCCTATGCAGATTAAGCAGGCTGTTGTGGGCACCGGCGCTGCGGACAAACGGCAGGTCGCGTATATGGTTCGTACGCTCACGCAGCTCGATCACGACCCGCATCCCGACCATGCCGCCGATGCCCTGGCCTGCGCCATCTGCCACGTTAACCTCAGCCGCACCCGCGCCCTCACCGGCGGCGAGTTCTATCAACAGAGAGGAACCGGATACTGATGATTTCCCAGCTCCATGGAACGCTTGTCGAGGCCACGATGAGCTCGGCCGTCGTCGACGTGTCGGGCGTTGGCTTTGAACTCGGCATCTCGGGCAGCACTGCGGCCACGTTGCCGACGCCCGGCGGCGAGGTCCGCCTCTACACGCGTATGCAGGTGCGCGAGGACGCCATGACACTTTTCGGTTTTTCCTCAAAGGATGAGCGCACGATGTTCGATCGGCTCGTGTCCGTCTCGGGTGTCGGTCCGCGCCTGGCGCTTGCCGTGCTCTCCACCTATACCGTGGGACAGCTGTATTCCCTGGTGATGGCCGAGGACGACAAGGGCATGGCCAAGGTGCCCGGCGTGGGCAAAAAGACCGCCCAGCGCCTCATCTTGGAGCTCAAGAGCACCTTTGCCAAGGACAAGGGCTTTGTGCCGGTCGATGCGATCCCCGGTCAGGTTGCGATGCCCGTGCCCGCCGCCGCTCCTTCGGCGATCGATGACGCCCGTGCGGCGCTCCTTTCCATGGGCTTTAGCCCGCAGGAGACCGAGGTTGCCCTGAGCGGGTATGATGGGCAGGATATGCGTGTCGAGGATCTGCTCGGCGCGGCGCTTAAGCGACTTGGAATGGATGCGTGATGTGGGAAGCCGATGACTCTCAGGACCTGTGGGCGACGCCCGGCAATTCGCCGGCGGCATCCATGGCGCACGGTGAGCGCATGGTGGGCTCGGAGCTGACGTCCGAAGACCTCGATGTCGACCGTACCCTGCGTCCCCAGCGCCTGGACGACTACTGCGGTCAGGAGCATATCAAGCAGAGCCTTCGCGTGCTGATCGAGGCGGCGCAGAGCCGTGGCGAGACGCTCGACCACGTGATCTTTTCGGGCCCTCCGGGTCTGGGCAAGACCACGCTGGCCACCGTTATCGCCAACGAGCTGGGCGCTCAGATCAAGACCACGAGTGGCCCCGCCATCGCGCGTACGGGCGACCTGGCGGCCATCCTTACTAACTTGCAGCCGGGCGATGTGCTGTTTATTGACGAGATCCACCGCCTCAACCGTTCGGTCGAGGAGGTCCTGTACCCCGCGATGGAGGACTTTGCGCTCGATATCGTGATCGGTAAAGGCCCGGCCGCACGTTCGATTCGCCTGGATATCCCTAAGTTTACGCTGGTGGCGGCAACGACCCGCTCGGGTATGCTGACCGGCCCGCTGCGCGACCGCTTTGGCATTTCGTATCGCCTGGACTACTACACGGTCGAGGAGCTCGCCCAGATCGTGACGCGCTCGGCAACCATTCTGGGCGTGACGATCGATCATCTGAGTGCGCTCGAGATCGGCTCACGTTCGCGTGGCACGCCGCGCTTGGCCAACCGTCTGCTCAAGCGTGTGCGCGACTATGCGCAGGTACGCGGCAACGGTCCTATTGAGCTTGACATTTGCCGTCAGGCACTCGAGTTCTTCGAGATTGATGAGCTTGGTCTGGACTGGATGGATATTCGCATTTTGGAGACACTCGCTAAGACGTTCTCCGGACGTGCCGTGGGCCTGACAACGCTTGCCAGCGCGGTGGGCGAGGACCCGGGAACGCTCGAGGATGTCTATGAGCCCTATCTGCTGCAGTGCGGCTTGATGATTCGCACGCCCCAGGGCCGCCAGGCAACGCTTCGCACCTTTGAGCACTTGGGGATTGAACCTACCATTTAGGGCGCTTTGTTTTGGCGGGCTGTTAAGCTATCGCTGAGCATTGGATAAACATATCGCCATTCATCGGTTACGGGTGTTTTACTATTGCGCGCCCGTGCTATGCTGAATTGGTCTTTTTCTCATTCGGTAACGAAAGGACCTCCCATGCCTACTGACATCGAAATCGCACGTTCCGTCACACCGCTGCCCATTACCGAGGTGGCCAAGAACGCCGGTGTCGACGTAAAGCACCTGATTCCGTACGGCTTCGACAAGGCTAAGGTCGACTACTCTCTGCTTAATGAGCCAACTGATCACCAGGCCAAGCTCGTCCTCGTGACCGCCATCAACCCCACGCCTGCGGGCGAGGGTAAGACCACCACGACCATCGGTCTGGCCGATGGCCTGCGCCGTCGCGGCGTCAAGAGTGCTGTGGCCCTGCGTGAGCCTTCGCTCGGTCCCGTCTTTGGCGTCAAGGGCGGTGCCGCCGGCGGCGGCTGGGCGCAGGTCATCCCCATGGAGGACATCAACCTGCACTTTACCGGTGACTTCCACGCTATCGGTGCCGCTAACAACCTGCTGGCCGCCATGCTCGACAACCATATTCAGCAGGGCAACCAGCTCGGTATCGATGTTAAGCGCATCACCTGGAAGCGCGTCGTCGACATGAACGACCGTCAGCTGCGCCATGTCATCGACGGTATTGGCGGCAAGGCCCAGGGCGTGCCGCGCGAGGACGGCTTCGATATCACCGTTGCCTCCGAGGTCATGGCAATCCTGTGCCTGTCCACGAGCATCAATGACCTCAAGGAGCGCCTGGGCGAGATTGTTGTCGGCTACAGCTATGCCGGCGAGCCCGTTCGCGCCCGTGACCTTAAGGCTCAGGGTGCCATGGCGGCCCTGCTCAAGGATGCGCTCAAGCCCAATCTGGTGCAGACGCTCGAGGGTACGCCCGCGTTTGTCCACGGCGGTCCCTTCGCCAATATTGCCCACGGCTGCAACTCCATCATGGCCACGCGTATGGCGATGCGCTTTGGCGATGTCGCCATTACCGAGGCCGGCTTCGGTGCCGATCTGGGTGCCGAGAAGTTCCTCGACATCAAGTGCCGCATGACGGGCGTTCGCCCCAGCGCCGTCGTGGTCGTCGCGACCGCTCGTGCGCTGAAGTACAACGGTGGCGTCGCCAAGGCCGACCTCAACGAGGAGAACCTCGAGGCACTCAAGGCCGGCATGCCCAACCTGCTGCGTCACGTCGACAACATCCAGAACGTTTATGGTCTGCCCTGCGTAGTCGCCATCAACCGCTTCCCGACGGACACCGAGGCCGAGCTTGCGCTCATCGAGTCCGAGTGTCAGAAGCTCGGCGTCAACGTTAAGCTTTCCGAGGTTTGGGCCAAGGGCGGCGAGGGCGCGCTCGAGCTTGCCGATGAGGTCATGCGTCTGATTGAGCAGCCGAGCGAGCTCAAGTTTGCCTATGAGGACGGCGCCGATGTGGCCGACGCTCTTGAGGCCATTGCCACCAAGGTCTACCGCGCCGACGGCGTCGACTTTACGCCGGCCGCCAAGCGCCAGCTCGCCGAGCTGCGCGAGAACGGCTTTGGCAACCTGCCGGTGTGCGTGGCCAAGACGCAGTACAGCTTTAGCGACAACGCCAAGGCCCTGGGCGCTCCCGAGAACTACCGCATCACGGTGCGCGAGCTCAAGGTTTCCGCCGGTGCCCACTTTGTGGTCGCATTGACTGGCAGTGTTCTGACCATGCCGGGCTTGCCCAAGGTCCCCGCGGCTGAGAACATCGACGTCGACAGCGACGGCAACATCACCGGCCTGTTCTAAGCCTGTTGCCCCTAGCTGCCTGCCCGCCCCGCCGTGCCCCCAAGGCCCGGCGGGGCTTTTTTATCCTTAGGCCCGCGCATGTCTTGTAGATACCGACGGGCTCTGCCCATCATAGGCTTTTGCGCGGGTAGAATGCATGGATAACTTGATGCTCACGCGCGACGGAAAGGAATCGTTGCATGGATCAGGACAAGACAACCGTGATGGGCGGCTACGGTTCCGCGCAGGCTGGCGATAGCGCCGATGCGACCCGCGTTGTTCCCAACCTCGGTTATACCGACCCCGCCGCGACGCAGCCTTCTGCCGAGCCCACCCGGGTTATGGGCTATGGCGACACGGCGCAGGATTCTTACGCTACATCTTCGCAAGGCCCCTATGGCAACGCAGCTCCGGACCCGTTTGATTACGCGCCGCAGGATTCTTATGCCGCCTCGACGCCGAATCCCTATGATGACCTGCCGCAAAATCCCATTCCGCAGCCTCAGCAGACGACGTATATGCCTCGCACGGCGCAGTCTCGCTACGAGTCGCGCGAGCCGTATCGCGAGTACCCCAAGTCGATTCCGCAATATGGCGAGGACGAGGAGAAGAAGCCGTCGCGTTCGTCGAGCGTGATCAAGAAGATCCTCATCGTGCTGGCGATCTTCTTTGCGCTGTCGGTTGTGTTTGCCATTGTGTCGGGCATGCTCAACAAGCGAGGGAGTTCAACGGCCGATACCGCTGCCGAGCAAACCGAGTCCGCCTCGTCTAGCACCGTCGATCTGAGCGATATCCCGGGGCAGTACTGGTCCAACGCCAAGAAACTTCTCAAGTCGCGCGGCGCCAATCTTTCGAATGCCGTGGTCCTGACTGATGATGGCTCAACGCCCGTCATCGATGCCAACTGGGTCGTTACTTCTGCTTACTATAACGACAGCGGCAACCTCGAAATTCAACTCACGCACAAGAATAGCTCGGGCAACTCGCCCGACGGCCAAAGCGGTACCGACAGCTCGAGTTCCAATACGCTGGAGGACTTGAGCAACAAGGCACAGGAGCTTGGGGATAAGGCCCAAGAGCTGGGCGACACGGCCCAGAACCTGGGCGACACCGCTCAGAACTTGGGCGGCATGGCGACGGATGCCTGGAACGCTCTGCAAAACGGCATCTCGGGCGCTCAGGGAAACTAGCTGTTAAGCGGGCTACAGCTGCTCGGCCGGACGGTCGGGCGAGCTAAAGCCCGAGTCAAACGTAACGACGCATGAGGCATTGGGTCGGCGCTCGTGCACGATGCGCGTGACGAGCTCCAGCAGCTCCTCGTCGGATATGTCAAAGCCGTCGGGACGCACAAGGTCAAACGAAACGAACCCGTCGTGCTCGTGCAGGTCGTGGATGGAGAGCGCGGGATCGATCTGCATGATGCCGCGCTTGACCCAGCCGCGCAGGTCGTCGCCGGTGGTGGCGATGGGGTCACAGTGCAACGTGATGCCGATGCCCATCTGACGCTTGATGTCGTGCTCGATGGTGTCCAAAATCTCGTGGTGCTCAAATGCGTCGCCCTCGCCGGGCATCTCCACGTGGGCGCTGGCAAACTGACGACCGGGGCCGTAGTCGTGCACCATCAGGTCGTGTGTGCCCAAGACCTGCGGATAGGACATGATCTTGTCGCGGATTGCCTGAACGAGCTTGGGGTCGGGCGCTTGTCCCAGCAACGGGCTGATGGCGTCGCGCACTAGACCCATGCCGCTGATGCAGATGAAGATGCCCACACCCAGGCCTGCCCAGCCATCGAGGTCAAAGCCGGTCGTCTGCGAAATAAGCGCCGCCATCAAGACCGAACCCGAGGTGATGACGTCGTTTTTGGAGTCCTGTGCTGTGGCAATGAGTGTTTCGGAATCGATACGGTTGCCCAGCGCGCGGTTGAATGCGGCCATCCAGAGCTTAACGAGCATGGATGTAGCCAGTGCCGCAAGGGAAACGAGCGTGTAAGCGGTGGGGGAAGGCTTGATGATCTTGGTGACCGACTCGAGGATCAGGTTGATGCCGACGGCGCAAACCAGGACGGCGACAAACAAGCCGGCGAGGTACTCGTAGCGGCCGTGGCCATAGGGGTGGCCTTCGTCTGCCGGGCGGCTGGCGAGGCGGAACCCGAGCAGGCTCACGATGTTGCTCGAGGCATCGGAGAGGTTGTTGAAAGCGTCGGCGATGAGGGAGACGGAGCCAGCGAGCAGGCCCGCGATGCCCTTGGCCAGGCACAGGGTGATGTTGAGGCCAATGCAGATGAGGCTTGCGGCGAAGCCCGCGTTGGTGCGGCAGGAGGTATCGACCGGCTCGCCCTCGCTGCCGGGAACAAGCGTATGTACCAGCTGATTTACAAATAGCATAGCGGTCGTCCTCACAATCATGTTTAAGGGGATAGTGTAGCTCGCGCGGAGGCGCTGTGCACCGATGCTCAGAAAATGCAGCAATGGTCTGCCGGTGCTAACGAGCGAGCCTTCTCGTCTGCCTGGGTGGTCCATTTTGGGCCACATGGGTATGGGCATGTGCCTGTTTGCTCGACATACTTAACGTCGACAGCCCCTGTGCAAAGGAGGACGTTTCCATGGACGAGATGTTTGCCATTAAATGTCAAAACTGCGGCGGCCCTATGTACTCGCACCAGGCTAAGCGCAGCTTTGAGTGCGCCTATTGTGGTGCGGTCATTCCGTGGCAGGCGGACGCCGGAGAGCCCAAGAGCGCTTTGGGCATTCGCCATACGCCGTTGACGGTGGTGGATGGACTGCTCAAGCTCACGCATGTGTCGCAACTCGAGCGCCCGGAGGACCCGGACTGGTATTTCTTCAATTCGCATTGGCGCAACCAGTCGGTCCTGGAACATCTGCTGTGGGAGGATCGCGGCACGGCGCAGGAGTTCCAAGAGGCCACGCATGTGAGCATTCCTTGCCCCTTCTGCGGAGCGTCCTTTGAGGGCGAGTCAACGCAGCGTGTGTTTGAGTGCCCGTCCTGCGGCAACAAGATCGGCATTGCCGACCTGCTCAAGCCCGGTACGTTTAGCAAACGTCTGACCATGGGCGTGGGTGCGGAGTATGTGCCGGAGCAGGGTATTCCCTGCGAAATCTCACCGCAGCAGGCACGTGCCAACGCGCTGCAGCTGGTGCGCCAGTACCCGGATGCCTTTGCCGGGCACGACGTGGAAGACGCGATCCAAAACGACATGATGCTCTTCTATTTCCCCATGGCGCTGGCGGACCTGCGTATGATGGCGAGCTTCCCGGGCAAGGGCCTGAGCAAGGAAACCCTGGTGTACTACGAGGTGCTCGACTGGGCGTATCCGCGGGCAAACTATCTGGATGTTCGCCTTATGGGCATTTTGGAGCCATGGGACTTTGCCAAGGTCGGCCCGTTCGATCCCGCCATGCAGGAAGGTGACTTCCGCGTCGTCTCCGTCGATGCGTCTACCAAGGACCAGGTGGTCATTGATAAGCTGGCGCTCGACATTGCCGGCAACGATGCCGAGGCGGTGCTGGGGCTCAATAAAAAGAGCATCCGAACCTGGGCGCGCAAGGCCCGCAAGCATAAGGATGGCCTGGTGATGGTGCCGGTGTACTTTGTCGACCGTCCGGCAACGGACAGCCGCGATGGCGAGCAGGTGCGCATCGCCGTGAACGGCCAGACGGGCCGCGCGGCCGCGGTGGTGTTTAGCGACAAGCGCGAGACGCATATCGTGGCACCGCTCAACCCGAGCCTGCATCTGTCCGGCGAGAGCACCGTGCACGCCACGCCCATCGAGGTCAAATACGTTAAGTCGCCGTTTCTGTACCAGATCGTGCGCCGTGGAGGCGGCGAGCAACCGCGCCAGGTTGCAGCGGCAGCTGAGGGTTCCTACCGAGAAGAAAAGCCCAAACGCAAGGGATTGTTCGCTGCGATTTTTGGTAAGTAGGGGAGTGGTGCCGGGGCGTCGGGCTGCATCGCAAGGTCATGAGACGAACTTAAGACTGCTGGGAACGTGCTACCATTGCCGATAGCCTTAATCTTGTAAGAAGCGGAGGCCAGATTATGGGTTTTGCGGATCAGCAGCTTCAGCTTCAGGTACCGTATTCTCCTGACGACACGTTTAATGCCTTGAAGGCAGCTATGGAAAAGCTGCCTAAAGTAAAAGTTGATAGTGCATCGCCCACAACAAGAACAGTTGCAGCCGAGATTGGTATGAGCCTTTGGTCTTGGGGCGAAAATATCAGTATTTCGGTTGTTCCAGTTGAAGGCGGATCTGGCGTTACTGTCAAGTCGTCATCTAAGGTCAGGGCAAACGTATTAAACGGGGGCAAAAATGCAAAGAATATTGCCGAGATAGTCGATGCCCTATCGAAGGAGCTTGAGCGGTATCCGCAGGTTTCACAGACTATTGAGACGCTGGCGGATAGTGATTGATGTAGTTGCAAGGCTTGAGAGGCTTGCAACGCTGCGTGATAGTGGAGTGCTTACCGAGGAAGAGTTTGCTGCAGAAAAGGCAAAAATCTTTTTGTAATCAGACACGGTGGTTGGATTTGCATTCTATTATTGAACTTGGTTATACCAGGCTGAAAATATCGTGTGTAATAAAGGTGCGTAGTAGTCTCGTCTTGATTGGCAGATGTAAATAAACGGTGGAACGGCTGTAAAAGAGCCTTGCCACTGGGTAAAATCAGGATGTGCCGCGGAACCCGCTCCTCAGTCGGTCAACTTTGGAAGCGCGGGCAACGCAGGTGCTATCGTCTTAAAGGGTCGGCTGCAACCGACCCTTTTCTATGACTCCCTTCGCTATCCGTTACTGCTTATATTCCCGCCAGATCGAGTAGAGGTTCCGGGCAATGCCGGTCACATACATCGAGAGGCGCAGGATTTCAAGAAACAAGTTCATAGGCTTCACCCCAATCGGAGATCGGAGCGTTGCCCGCAGGCGGATTCCGCGGCGGTCAAGATTTTACCTCACAGGCCGCGGTGGGAGACATCCTATCCACCCCCTGGTTTGGAGCAGTGTCGATCTGACGGGCAATCAAGCCTTTAGCTCTCTTTGAATTGAGCAAGCATCTGCCCGAAGAAGCTGAGCCCGGATGGCTCATAAATGAGTGAGCCGCCATCTTCGGTCCGGTAGACCCCGCAGGGGAGGTAGCGCCCGTCGGGAAGGACGTAAAGGTTTTCTTCCTCCATCAGTCCCGTTGGGAGTATCGGGGTCTCGTTTTCGCCCATTTGGAACTCATCGATATTCGCGATCTTCCTCTCCATGATGCCTCCTACCTTATTTCTTGAATGGCGCCCTAAAACAAGCAGCTCTCAATCAACTCTTTACCGCGCAGGGTGTCGATCCATTTCTGCGGAATTGCGTCCATGCCGTATGCTGCGCCGGCGAGGGCGCCTGCGACGGCTGCGGTGGTGTCGGTGTCGTCGCCCAGGTTGACGGCGGCAAGCACACAATCATCGTAGCTGTTAGTGTTGACGAAGCACCAAGTGGCTGCCTTAAGCGTGTCGCGCACGAAGCCACCCGACCTGATTTCGTGCTCGGGTGCATCTTTCAGACAGAGTGTCCATTCGGGGAGCGCGCCGTCCATCTCGGACCTCAACAGTTCGATGAACTTGACACATGACTCGGTCGATGTTCTATGAGCGTGGGTGATTGCAGAGACCTCACGGATCTCTTTGTCTGTTGCATCGGCAAACGCCAGGGGTGCGATGCGCATGAGCGAGCCGTTGCCGTTGTCGCGCTCGCCGGAGCCACCCTTGCCGGAGCGAAGGGCGCGGGCGGTCGTTCCTCCGTAGTCGAAGACGCCATCAATCGTGTACTCGTCGTTGGCGATCCAGCTCACGAATTTGTCGCGCATGTCCTCGGTGTCAATGCGGCCGAGCTCTCTGATGGAGTCGCAGGTGGCGAGCGTCATAGATGTGTCGTCGCTCCAGGTGCCGGCGGTCTGCTCGTGCGTGCCGTAGCCGATCATGTCGGTGCATTCGAACGTGCCACGAGGTCTGAACTCGTAGGGAACGCCCAGCGCGTCACCGACGGCAAGCCCATAGATGCAGTCGCGCAGTGTTGTTTTCGGTCTGTGTGTCATGGAAAGCTCCTCTTTTCCCGGGTGATGTGGAGCGCCGTCGGGGGTATCGGTCGCAACGTGCTGCTATCCTTGCACTTCGCCATTAGTCGCTTCGTTGATGGCGCGGTACTCGGCACTCAGCTCGCGTGCCAGCTCTTCCTTGCTTGGAAGATACGGCAGGTATTTGGCGGCAAACACTTGGTCGTTGTCTTCGGGCAGCGTGTACTCGACGATCGAATCGCTTTTGTCCGCGCAGAGCACGATGCCTATGGGCGGATTGTCGCCTTCGTTCATGAGCTCACGCGTGTAGTAGTTCACATACATTTGCATCTGGCCCAGGTCCTGATGCGTAAGGTCATCGGTCTTAAGGTCGATGAGCACGAAACAGCGCATCAGATAGTTGTAAAACACAAGGTCAATATAGAAATGGCGCCCATCAAAGGTGATGCGCTTTTGGCGCGCCTCGAAAGCGAAGCCACGGCCAAGCTCCAGCAGGAACTTCTGAAGATGCGTGATGAGCGCCTGCTCTAGATCGCTCTCGCGAAACGCAGTATCGTCCGAGAAACCTAAAAACTCCAGCACATATGGGTCGCGGATGATATCCTCGGGGCGACGAGCCGGGGCGCGCTTTTGGATTTCCTGGGTGACGGCCTCCTTGTCCTTGCTGGCAAGTAGGCGCTCTCGGAACATGGTGTTGATCTGGCGCTCGATCTGGCGCGTGCTCCAGCGAGAATTGGCGCATTCGTTCATGTACCAGGCGCGAGCATCAGGGTCGGGAATGCGCATCAACCTGCGGTAATGAGTCCAGCTCAATTCGCTACGCAGTGCGTCGCGAATTGGAAACGCAAGAAAGAACTGACGCATATTGCGAAGGTTTGCGATGCCAAAGCCTCTTCCGAAATCCGCGGTAAGCCTTCTGGAGAGGCCCGCAATCAATGCCTCTCCATATGCTGCGCGCTCCTCTCCGCCCTGTTCATCAACAATGCTCTTGCCGATCTCCCAATATGCCTCAACCATCGCAAAGTTAACGGCGGTATATGCCTTGTTGCGAGCGGCGTTGAGAATCGAGGAAACCTGCTTGTAAAAAACTTCTGGCACGATTGTCGATTCCCCGCGGTTTACCAGTTCACCCATCAATATCGCCCGACTTTCCTCTTGAGGAATGCATCTTTATTACATTTAGTTTAAAGCCTCGCGCGGACACGAATTGCTGCGTTGTCTGGCACCTTCGCATGGGGGCCTTGCGGTGGTTAAAATGTGACCATAAAGGCCGTTTTAGCGAACCCCACGGGAGTGACATGCATGGACAAGAACACGCTGCTATTCCAGGACAAAGGTTCGGGTAGGTTTAAAGACGTCAAGATCTACCCTAACCGTATTGAGGTGCTCAAGAAGGGCACGTTTGGTGGCAAGCACACCGAGATTGTTTACCTTAAGGACATCACTGGGGTCAACAGGATCAAGGGCCGCGACGTTTTCCTACGTAACAGGCTGTTGACCGCTTGTGTCTTTAGCCTGAGCAGTCGTGCGAAGGCCCAGGAGTTTGTTAACGCGCTGAACATGGTGATGTAGTCGAAAGCGGCGTTCGGGCCAAGGTAAAAATCGGGGGCACAGAACGGTGTTCTGCGCCCCCGATTGAGTCGATGTGTCTAAAAGGCTGGCTTGCCTATTCGCTGTCGTCCCCAGCGTTTTCGCGGTCATTTGCAAGCATCGCTGCGCCGGCGACTGTCGTCGCCACGGCGGCGGCAGCGAGCCCGGCGGCGATGCCAGAGCCGTCGCCTGTGCCGGCAAGCTTTCCGGCCGAGCTTTTGCCCTTGCCGTTCTTGTCGGCGCTACCTGCGTTGGAACCCGTGCCGCTGCCGTTGCCGGCGCCGGTGCCGCCTGCACTGCCCGAGGCCGCTACGGTAAAGCTTGCGGCTCCGTCGCTGGCGAGCGTGTAGTTCTGCGCCGCGTCGCCCAAGAGACCGTTCACGCGCACCCAGTACGTTCCTGCGGCAAATGTTTCGCCCTCGGCCATTGCCGTGCCCGGAGCGCCGTTCGCGTCGTGCACAAACTCGAGCTGGGCCGTGCAGGCATCGGTTTCGAGCTTGCCCTCGAGTGATGCCGCAATCTTGGCGCGCACGTCTTCGCCGGCCTTAAGGCCTTCGAGTCCCTCAAAATGGGGCGTCAGCGCGCGTGGATCGATATCGATGGGCACAGAGCCCTGCAGCCCCGTAACGGTCTCGTTGCCCAGGGCGTCGACATCCACGTATTCAATGGCAAACGCATGGCCCGAAGCTGTCGCGTTGAGCGCGTTGCTGCTGTCGGCAAGGCGGAAATGACCCTCGCCAACGGTCTTGCCATCCTGGAATGAGGCATCGCTCAGCGAGTCGCCGTACGTCATGCGCATGCGGGTCGGGAGATAGTACGGGAGATAGTACGAAGCCGTCTGCTTGTGCTCCGTATCGTAATTGCGCTGGTAGATGCTCCGGGCCAGCGCCGCATCAACAAAGTCGGATGCGATGATGCCAATGTGCTTGAGGTAATCTGACTTTGTATCCTCGGTGCCGCTGGGGTTGATGTACGGGCTCTTATACAGATGCTCGTTGACTACTCGTGCCGAGGTAAAAGGATTGCCTCCGTGCGACAAGCCCGTGCAGCTGGTGTAGTTGATAGACCAGCAGCGCTCCAGGACTTGCTCCTTGGCCCCGTTATCGTCCTCGACATCTACCTCGTTGCGCGTGCGCCCGGTCGTTTCCTTCAGCGCATTATCGACCCAGCTGAGCTTGTCGGTTCCCGTGAGTTTGTACTTGTCCTGGGCGTATACCTTGGTGCAATAGGGCTCTTTGTCGCCTGTTTCCCCCGCGGCTTCAAAGCCCCGCGCGTCTTGGACGAGACACATAGTGGCGCTGTCGGAGTGAGCCTTGATCTTGTCATCCCATTCGGTAAGGTCGAGGCCCCACGTGTGGCCGCTTACACTGTTGCCGGCGAGCCTAAATCGACGCAGCAGAACGATCTTTCCGCGCACCTCGTGTAGCGTGGGGATTCGGCTCGACGTATAGAACAGTTTGGGGTTGTCGTCCAAAACCTTGGCGAAAGCCGTCGTAACACTTTCGTCGGTAGCCTCGTCGTTGCCTCGTGATACAAGCATGATGAGCGCTTCTGTCGGGTTTTCGTTCAAAAACGTTTTGAAGTAGCCTATGACATCGGAAAGATGCATAAAGTACGCGTCTTTTTTGAGCAGGTAGTAATCCCCGTGGTCGATACCGGGGTCGTCGCCCTTTCCGAGCCGGATATCAAAATAGCGAATGCCTTCGAGCAACTGCGTGGGAATGTAATCCTGCTGGCATTTTACTTGCGAGGATTGGGGCTCAGTGTCGTTGTCCACGCTGCAGGTGCCCGAATCGTGCGTACCCGGGATGCTCAGCTCGTCGAGGAACTTGTTGTCGTCGACGTATTTCATCCAACATGGCCCATCGACGTAGCTGCTGTACGTGATCCAGTCGAGGCTGCTAACCGTGGCATCGTTCTTTTTCATGTCGTAACCGATAAGTTCGAGCTCCCACGGAATGCTCTTACTCTTATGGCAGATCTTATTGTTGTCCTGGTCTTCGCCGTTCGATTCTATTGCCAGGTACTTAATGTCTTTTTTCTCGGTTTCTTTCTCGACCGTGCGGTCTCGGATGATATAGGTTCCGTTTGATTGACGCTCGAACGCAAAAGCGCGGCTGGGCTTGTTGTCATACTCGCCGCCCCATACGTGGATGACCTTTCCATCTTTGTCAGAGTCGTCGTCGACCGACCAAATGCTGTAGCCCGTCTTTTTATGCTCTTCGAAATTGAGCAAGGTGCGGATAGCATACCAGTTTGTATCGTCATTCTTGGTCGTTACGTTCTCAAGGATGAGCTTGCTGGACGTGCCGTCGTTAAACAGGTGGCAGACGTTGCCGCGAACGTTGCCGTCTTGGTTGACGCTCGCGGTGCGAAAATAGCCCGCGGGGCGAAGGCGAATGACGAACTTGTCGAGGGTGGCCGCCGGTGTGGGCGTGTCTTCTGCAAATGCCGCGCGCATGGGAAGGCCCAATCCCGCGGTTTCGGGCAGGCTTGCAAGCGGCGACAACGCCGCAAGACCTAAGCCCAGCGTAAACGCTCGGCGACTGATGGCATGATGTTCGGCCATGACTCCTCCATTCGCAGGGTGCGGTTATGCGATAGTTTTGGTCACTATACTGCCCAGATGTTTAAAGGCGTCGGCTTAATTGCCTGCGCGGCGCTATAAATCGGCGGGCGGACGTGTTGGGATGCTTGCCTATTTGTGCTGCTACCGCGCTGGGGGTGGTTTTGCCGCCCGGCACCCTCGCGTTCGCCGGCTACCGGCATAAGAAAGGGAGGGCCGGTTTACCGGCCCTCCCTGGGTACGAAGCGCTGGGGCACCGCCGCTTGTTAGCGCTGCGCCCGTGTTTCCCGTTGCGCTCGCCAGTCGCTTAGCGCTTGATCTCGATATCGTCGAGCTTGACGTCCATGGCCTCAGTCTTGGCCTTGGCGATGTCATCGGCAAATTCCAGGGACTTCATCATGGCTTCGACGGCGTCCTTGTGCTCCTCGACGTTGTCGATGCGCACGTAGACGCTGCCGCCCTCAACGTCGGTGAAGTACTCAGTCGTTACGCCGCCCGAGTGCGTGAAGTAAGCACTGCGCCAGGTCTTGCCGTTGTATTTAACGGGGTCGCTTTCGGTCCATCCGGAGTTGGCCTTCCACTTTGCCTCGTAGTCGAACAGCTCGTCAGCGTTCTTGTCAGAGTCGAAGACAGGGATGAAGCGATCGCTGGCGTGCTCGCTCTCGGTGAACTTAAACTGGGCCCTGTCGGCGGTGTCGCCGGCAACGTCGGTGATCTCGACGCCCTCGGGCACCTCGACCTTAAACCAAATGAAGTCGGTCCTCATATCCACGGCTGGCTTTTCTGCGCCGCCGCCACCGCCACTGCCGGTAGCGCCGCCGCTTCCGCCGCAACCCACCAGGGCAACCGCGGCAAGGAGACTGATGCAGAGTGTGAGAATCGCAAAGGCCTTCTTTTTCATGGTCGTGTCCTCCTCGATCTGTAACCGCCCATGGATTACCTGCCTTTACTGTACGCGTGGACGGCTCGCTAGGGTGGGCCATGTGTCCCATTCTGAGGGCCGGATTTGCGCCGACAAGTGGCAATATGCGCGGGTCCAAAAGAGGGGAGGGCCGATGCCTGTCGGCCCTCCCCGGGGTTGGGTGCCCGTTGCTTTAATGGGGCGCATGTGCGCAGGTGCGCGTAGGCGCGTGCGGGTGTCCCGTTACTTGAGCTCGATGCTCGAAATCTCGACTTCGCGCGCCTCGGAAACTGCCTCTGCCATGTCATCGGGGAACTCGATGGAGTTGAGGAGCGTCTCGGCTTCTTTCTTGTGCTGGTCGAAGTTCGAGATGAGGACGTAGACGCTTCCCGGCTCAACGTCGGTAAAAAGCATGGTTGAGATGCCGCTGTTGTCCTCGTATGTTCCGACGAGCCACGTCCTGCCGTTATACTCGACGGACCCGCCATCCTTCCACTGGAACGTATCCCCCTTCTTTTCTGCCTGGTCGGCGTGGGATTCCTCGGCTGTCATCGCTTTTTTCCAAACGGGGATAAAGCGATCGGCCGAGGCGTTCTCGTCTTCGGGGAAGGTGAGCTGGACCCTGTCGGCATTCTTGCCGGCGGAGTCGCTTACGCCGACGCCCTCGGGCATCTCGACCTTAAACCAGATAAAGTCGGTCTTCTTGGCGACGGGGGCCTTTTCCTTGCCCTCGCTCTTGGATGCGCTGCTGCCCCCGCCCGATGCGTTCCCGCCGCAGCCGACAAGGGCAAATGCGGCAAAGAGGGCGATGCAAAGGGAAAGGATTGATAGGGTCTTTTTCTTCATGGTGGCGTCCTCCTTGTCTGTCAGGGACATCGTGTGCCGCGGATCGCTGGGGCGGCGGTTGCGCGTGCACATGATGACTTTGTTTGCTGTGCGGTGATTCCTCCATTCGTCGTCCGGTGCCGTGATGAGCGTTGCCCCAACATGGGGCTCCTTACCTATATGTATGCCCCAGTTGCCGCTGCCCGGGAGTCTCGAAACGTGGGCCATGTGTCCCATGTTTGCGTTGGCATGGCCTATCGTTCGTCATAGAAATCCGCGATGGCCAGGTGCGCTGACGCCCATGTGCTTATGGGCTAGACTTAGCACCATTACGTGTTCGATGCGGTTGGTCGGCGGTTGCCGCCTGACCGATGTATATGACTTGAAGGTGCGTGCGTATGAGCCAAGAGATGATGGATAAAACCTGTCGAGAGTTTGCCGAGGCACTTGCCGCACGCGAGCCGGTTCCCGGCGGTGGCAGCGCGAGCGCCTTTGTGGGCGCGCTGGGCGCCTCGCTGTGCGGAATGGTTGCCCGCTACGGTGCGACCAATCCCGCGCTTGCTGATCGTGCGGATGACCTGACGCGTGCGTTTGCCCATGCTGATGAGCTGGCCCAGGAGCTTGTCGAGTTGGTTGCCGAGGACGTTCGTGCCTATGGGCGGGTGTCCGCGGCGTACGGTATTCCGCGCGACGATCCGGCTCGAGCGTCCGCGATTCAGGATGCGCTGCATGTGGCCGCTATGCCGCCGTATCGCATTATGGATGCCTGCGGGCGTGCACTGGCGCTGCTCGAGGACATGGCCGACAAGGGTTCGCGTCAGCTGCTGTCCGATGTGGCGTGCGGCGCCGTGTTCTGCCGTTCCGCTATGCAGGGCGCGAGCTTGACGCTCTTTGCGAACACCACGTCTATGAAGGATCGCGCTCGTGCTGAGGAGCTCGAGACGGCGTGTGATGAGTTGCTCGACATGTGGTTGCCGCGCGCCGATGCGCTGGCGCGCCGCGCCGCCGACGCCGCAAGGAAGAGGGGATAGCCATGGCTGAACTGCTGAAGGGTGCCCCCGTTGCTCGCGTTTTGACTGAGGAACTTGCTGCTCGCTGCGTGGCTTTGCGCGAGCGCGGCGTTGTGCCGACGCTGGCTATCGTGCGCGTGGGTGAACGCGAGGACGACCTATCCTACGAGCGCGGTGCGCTCAAGCGCTGCGAAAAGGTTGGCATTGAGGCTCGCCGCGTTTTGCTTCCCGCCGATGTTTCGCAGGACGAGCTGTTGGCGGCCATCGAGGACATCAATACCGATTCGTCTGTTCATGGCTGCCTGATGTTCCGCCCGCTGCCCGCCGGCCTTGACGAGGATGCGGCTGCCGCGGCACTCGATCCTGCCAAGGACGTTGACTCCATGACGCCGGTTTCGCTGCTCACCACGCTTTCGGGGCGCGGCGAGGGTTTTGCCCCCTGCACAGCCGAAGCCGTGCTTGCTTTGCTGGATCATTACGGCGTTGAGCTGGATGGAGCTAAGGTTGCTGTGGTCGGGCGCTCGCTGGTGATCGGGCGTCCTGTTGCCGCCATGCTTACGGCGCGCAATGCGACCGTGACGACGTGCCATACGCATACGCGCGACCTTGCTGCCGAGTGCCGTGCTGCCGACATTGTGGTTGCCGCCGTTGGACGCGCGCGTACGATTGACGTGGATGCGGTTCGCGAGGGCCAGACGATCATCGATGTTGGCATTAATTGGGACGAGGCCGCTGGCAAGCTGGTCGGCGATGTCGATTTTGATGCTGCGGAACCGATCGCTGGCGCAATTACTCCGGTGCCGGGCGGCGTGGGGGCTGTGACCACCGCGATTCTCGCCAAGCACGTGATCGAGGCGGCGGAGCGCGCATCGAAATAGTCGTTTTTGACCACAGGGGTTGCCGGGGCGGCTGTTTCGCCCTTTTTGCGCCGAAGCGATACACTGTTGCCGTTTGATTTCTTCGCTCAAGGAGGATGCGCATGCCGTGCACAACGATTTTGGTTGGTAAGAACGCGAGCTACGACGGGTCGACGCTGGTTGCCCGCAACGAGGACTCGTCCAACGGGGCGTTTGAGCCCAAGCGCATGCGTGTTGTGCACCCCGACGAGCAGCCGCGTGTCTACACGAGCGTTTTGAGCCACCTGACCGTTGAGCTGCCCGATAATCCCATGCGTTATACAAGCGTCCCCGACGTTGTCCCGGGTCATGGCATTTGGGCCGAGGCCGGCTTCAACGAGCTCAACGTTGGCATGTCCGCAACCGAGACGCTTACCACCAACGAGCGCGTCCGCGGCGCCGATCCGCTCGTGGACTACGTGCCCGCCAAGGGTAACGAGGGCGAGGACGGCTATGTTCCGGCGCAGCCCGGTGGCCTGGGCGAGGAGGATATGGTGACCCTGGTGCTGCCGTACGCCAAGTCTGCCCGCGATGGCGTGCGTATCCTGGGTGACCTGCTCGAGCGCTACGGCACCTACGAGAACAACGGCATCGCCTTTAGTGACGTGGACGAGATCTGGTGGCTCGAGACCATCGGCGGCCACCACTGGATCGCCAAGCGCGTGCCCGATGACGCCTATGTGACCATGCCTAACCAGCTGGGTATCGATAGCTTTGACCTGGACGATGCCGAGGGCGCCCAGGTCGACCATATGTGCTCCGCCGACCTGCGCTCCTGGATGGCCGAGTGGCATCTGGACCTGACGCTGGGCGTCGAGGGCGACGGTCCCGCTGCGGTCTTTAACCCGCGCGAGGCCTTTGGCTCGCACAGCGACAGCGACCACGTCTACAACACGCCGCGCGCCTGGTATATGCAGCGCTGCCTCAACCCCAGCGATGTGTGGGACGGTCCCGAGGCCGACTACACGCCCGAGAGCGACGATATCCCCTGGAGCCGCGTGCCCGAGCGCAAGGTGACCATCGAGGATATCAAGTACGTGCTTTCGAGCCACTACCAGGGTACGGAGTACGACTGCTACGGCAGCAAGGGCACGCCCGCCACGCGCGGCGCCTATCGTCCCATCGGCATCAACCGCAACGGTCAGCTCGCCGTGCTGCAACTGCGCCCCTATGCACAGCCGGCGTATCGCGCCGTACAGTGGATGGCCTTTGGCTCTAACTCGTTTAACGCGCTCGTGCCGCTGTACGCCAATGTCGAGACCATGCCCGAGTACTATGCCGACACGCAGGCCCGCGTGACGTCGGAGAATTTCTATTGGGCAAATCGCCTGATCGGTGCCTTGGCCGATGTTCGCTTCCACGAGTGTGGTCGCGCGGTCGAGGATTATCAGGAGAAGGTCGGCGGCATGGGCCACAAGCAGATTCACGACGTTGACGCTGTCGTAGCCGCACTGCCCGAGACTGAGGTGCCTGCCGAGCTCGCCCGCGCCAACGAGGCCTTTGCCGAGCTCGTGCGCGTGGAGACCGATGCTCTGTTGGGCAAGGTGCTCTACACCACGAGCTGTGCCATGAAGAATTCCTTCGCGATGAACGATAACGTAAGGTAAAGACGGCCTTGCAGCGAGCGAGCGGGGCAAACGCCGTCAAAGGCTTTGCCCCGCTCGATTTCTATCTTGGCGGCAAAACGATTTTGTGTCGTTCGCTCAATCTTGGGTACAAGAAGGCCAATGCAGTTGTTCACGATTGGAGCCAACCATGGTTATGAAATTCGATCAGCTTGTTAACGGTGCCATCAACGTGGGCTTCGGCGCCGCCGCCGTTGCCGTCGAGGGCGGCAAGAAGGTCCTCGACGACCTCAATACCAAAGGCGAGCAGGTTCGCAAGGACGCCGGCACTCCCGATATCGCCCGCAGCGTGTCCGACATGTTCGAGCAGGCCGGTGGCACCATTTCCGACCTGACCGAGCGTCTGGGCATGCAGGGTGAGACTGCGGCGCAGCGCGTGCTCGACGAGCTCATCCTGGCCCGCGTCCGCGTTATGACCGCCCCCGAGCGCACGGCCTTTTTGGCCCATGTGCGCGACATCGTCGATTCGGTCGAGGACAACGTGACTTCGGTGCCCGTCGAGTCCGTTGAGCCCGACGATGCAGAGGACACCGAAGAGGCCGAGTAGCAGCGCAGATGGCAGATTCCACCACCGATTACAACAATCTAGATCCCTTGGGTGACGAGGCGGCGGTTGTCGATGAGGTCGATGCCGCCGTCTCGGGCGCTCGCAAGAAGCCGCGTGCTGTCGATATGGTTCCCGAAGAGCCCGACGCGATGGCGCCGGACGAGGAATACCAGCTCACGCCGGCAGGCCGCCGCGAACGCATTGGGCAGATCGTTCGCCTGATCAAAAAGTACCGCGTATGGGATAACCTCACGCCGGTGCGCCTGCGTCGTCTGCTCGAAGAGCTCGGCCCCATGTTCGTCAAGATGGGGCAGATCCTGGCCAACCGGTCCGAGATTTTGCCGCAGCGGTTTTGCGACGAGCTGCGCCGCCTGCGCTCCGACGTAGACCCGGTGCCGTATGAGGTAGTGCTCCGCTGTCTGGAAGAGGAGTACGGCCAGCGCCTGGGGCAGATGTTCGACGCGATCGACCCCAACCCGCTCGGAAGCGCGTCGCTCGCGCAGGTACACCGTGCCCGCCTGGTGACGGGCGAGGACGTGGCCGTTAAGGTGCAGCGCCCCGGCGCGCAACAGGTCATGGCACAGGACATCGACATCATCCGTTCGGTGGTGCGCATCGTTTCCAAGTTCGTCAACACCGACCAGTTTGTTGACTTACACGGCGTGGTCGAAGAGCTGTGGACCTCGTTTCGCGAGGAGACCAACTTTTTGGCCGAGGCAAAAAATCTCAACGATTTCTATGACTTCCACAAAAGCGTGCATGGCGTTTCGTGTCCCAAATCCTACCTGGACCTTTGCACCGAACACGTCGTGGTCATGGACTACATCGACGGCATCTCCATTGCCGATCCCGAGCGCCTGGTGGCCGAGGGCTATGACCTGGAAAAGATCGGCTCGGCGATCGTCGAGGACTATTCGACGCAGGTGCTCGACGACGGCTTTTTCCATGCCGACCCGCATGCGGGAAACATCATCCTCAAGGACGGCATTGTCTACTTTATTGACCTGGGCATGGTCGGGCGCATGTCGAGCCACGACCGCGGTATCGTCAAGGATATGATCTTTGCCGTGGCCGAGGGCGATGTGCCCAAGCTCAAGGATTCGCTCATGCGTTTTGCCGTGACGCGCGGTGATTCGGCCGAGCTCGACCATTCGGCCTTTTTGTCCGATTTGGACTTTATCGTAGCCGACTTTGCAGGACTCGATCTTAAGGACCTGGATATCGGCGAGTTTTTGACCTCGCTGTTAAACCTCGCGCGTAAGAATGACGTTGAGCTGCCGAGCGTGGTGACGATGTTCGCCCGCGGCATGGTGACGCTCGAGGGTCTGCTGACCGAGTACATGCCCAACGTCAACATGATCCAGATCATCCAAGCGCACATCAAAAACGAGAAGAGCGCCTATGCGCGCGTCCGCGAAATGGGGCGCGACTTTGCGGCGAGCAGCTATCGCGCGGCAAAAGGCTCGCTCGAGGCGGCCGAGTATCTGGGCTTGGCGTCGCGTATGCTCACGCGCGGCCAGCTTAAGGTGAACACGCAGATCATGAGCAGCGATAAGGCGCTGCGGCAGCTGGGTGGAATCATCGACCGCATGTCGATGGCAATTGTGATCGCCGGTCTGTTTATCGGTTCGTCGGTGGTGTACTACGCGCGCATCGAGCCGGTTGTGTTTGGTATCCCGGTGATTGGCTTTATGGGCTACGTGAGCGCGCTGGTGCTGGCGCTGATGCTGGGCCGCGAGATCTGGCGCAACAGCCACGGCGGCAAGCGGTAACGATTTCGCGGGATCAGAGGAAGACGGATCCTTTTGCTCGGCATTCCATCCTCACCCTTTTCTATCGCAAACCATAGCTTTTACCTTGGGCTTCGCCTGTGTGCGGGGCCCTTTTGCGTGATACCATACTGACAGTAATAATCGATGGCCTAGATGGTGGTGCGGAGACGCACGAATGCGTGGTTTTCCTGCGCGTTTGGGAGAATCGGGGTGCAAGTCCCCGGCTGTACCAGTAACCGTAATTCCTCTTGGCCCGGGATAGTCGCGTCGCAGATCGGACGGCGCGCCCGGGTCGGTAAGGTTAAGTCGGATCGCCTCCCATCTTGTACGCGGCCGCGGCGCATGCCGCCGGTACGCGTTGGGCTCTGGAGGGAAGGGGGACCCCGATGGGGGTACTCGAGCGCAATGTGCGCGATGACGTGGGGCAGCCGCTGGGCAATGCTCCAAGTTCAGACAATAGGAGACAAATGGATATGTTTGAGGACGAGTGCCAGCGCGCCTCGTGGCGTCGCCATGGAGCGATTGCCCGTGGCGTAGCCAAGCGCGGTCTGGTGGCGTTCCTGGCTTTTGCCATGGCTTTTGGCACCACGCCGGCGCAACTTTGGGCCGAGGGCGCCGAGGGCATTGCCGAGGCCGTGGCCCAGGCTGCGACGGGCGGCGAGGGCGCGGCGGCCTATGAGGGCACTGCTGCCGCCGATACCGGTGCGAACGATGCTGCCGTGGAGGACGGCACGGGTACCAGTGACGCTGCTGCCGGTCAGGGTACGACTTCGGGCGCCGCGAAGGGCGATGACGCCGCAGGTGATGCGGCTGATTCCGGCAGTTCCACCGCGATGCCTGCTGTCGCTTCGGAGCAGGGCGAGCCGAAGGCCGCTGCCGCTTCTGCCACGACGCTTTCCAGCGTGGCCAGGGTCTGCATCCAGGACACCAAGGATGAGAACTACTCGTATTCCACGAAGTCCGGCGCGCTCAATGCGGGTGATACGCTCTGGGCCAATATGTACGATAAGGATGAGGACGACTACTACAGTTCGGCTTATTCCGTCTCCAATCCTGGCACCTGGACTTACACCTGGCTCGCCGGCACGACCAGGGCCAGCAGCAATGTCGCCGACTACACCGAGGTCGTAGGCCACGAGCAGTCGCTCACCGTCACCGCCGCGATGGAAGGCAAATACTTCATCTGCAAGGTGACCGCGGACGGTAAGGACTACTACGGTCCGTCCGTCTCTGATGGCTCGGGCATCAATGCCAACTTCATCCCCGGTCCCGTGTTGGGCGCCGGGCAGATGGAGCTTAGCAGCGTCAAGCTCAGTAGCGACACGCCGAGCATAGGCGATACCCTTACGGCGACTCCGTACAAGGATTGGTCGAGCCCCGCGGGCTCCGACGCCAAGGTTACCTACACGTGGTCCGCATCCACCTCGCAGTCCTCGGGCTTCACCAAGATCGAGGGCGCGACGGGCGCTTCCCTCACGGTAACCGATGACCTCGAGGGCAAGTACATTAAGGTCGAGGCCACTGCCGGCGTCAACACGGTGAGCAAGACCACTTCCAGCAAGGTCAAACAGGCCGGTGCGGTCGAGATTTCGGCCGTGTCCATCATCAACACCAAGGACAACACGAGTGTCTTTGCGGTGGGGGATACCGCTAAGGCCCGCGCCAAGGAGAAGGGCGGCGCGTACGGCGCATTCGTCGACGCGAGCAAGCTCAACTATCAGTGGCAGTGCTCTGACACCAAGAGTGGCACGTATACCGACATTGCGGGCGCCACGGGTGAGACCCTCGAGCTTACCGACGCTTTGGGCGGCAAGTACCTCAAGTGCAAGGTGTCTTCGAAGATCGGCTCTTCGAGCTTGACCAACTCGACGGGTGCTCTCGTTGCTGCCGCCGGTTCAATTAATGTCACGAGCGTGACTATGAGCCCGACTTCGGGCAAAGTCGAGGTTGGCTCCACGATTACGGCGACCGCCAAGGTGGGTTCCACCGACGTTACCACCGATTCGCATGTCACGTGGCAGTGGTATAAGGGCACCTCGAGATACGCGAGCTCGTGCAACACGCCTATCGAGGGCGAGACCGGCAGCACCTTGACGGCGACCGCCGCCCTTAAGGGCTACTACGTCGTGGCTAAGGCCAATGGCGGCTATGGCGAGCAGAAGCCGTACTATGCGGCGGGTCCTGTGTCCGTCGCTGGCCAAGTTGAGCTTTACGACGTACAGTTTGAGGGCTCTCCCGCCACCAATGGCGTGCACGTGGGCGATACGCTCAAGACCAAGGTACGCAAAAAGGACGGCTCGAACTACAGTTATATCGAACGTACCGACAATGTGACCTATCAGTGGCAGTATGCAAATACCAGCTCGAGCTACGACTCCGCTTACACCGATATCCCCGGTGCTACCAAGGCTACCTATACCGTTGACGCCGTCTATGCCGGCAAGTACCTGCGCGTGAATGTGACGAGCGAAAATACCGTTTTCAGCACGCAGAAGAAGAGCTCGTACGGTACGCAGTCCGTTGCCCCGCTCGGCCCCGTGACGCTCAAGGGTCAGTACAAGCTGGCGGGCATCGAACTTGCCGATAAGAACGTTACGCTGAGTGTGGGCTCAAAGATCACGCCGAGCGTGCAGGTTCCGGGCAGCTGGTCGGGCTCGACGAAGGACGTGCCCGACGATGCCGAGTTGACCATGGCGTGGTACGCCAAGGGCGAGGGCGATGCCGATTGGACCGAGCTCACCGACGGCATCGATACGACCGATGGCAGCCTGACCATTTCGGACGCGCTTGTTGGCAAGCGCATTAAAGTTACGGCGAGCGCTCTCGATAACACGGTTGAGTGGGTTTCTTCCGATAGCGTTACCGCGGCGGGGGAGTATAACCTGCTGCGCGTGACCACTACGCCGCAGATCAATAGCGATTCGATCCATCTCGTCTCGGGCGATAGCGTGAAGGCGACGGCGCAGGCTAAGCGCGCTGACGGCTCGACCACCAACGGTATCGACGTCACCGATCAAGCGACTGTTGTCTGGTACGCGGCTGACGACGCGAAGGCCTCTGCGGCCGACTGGACACTTCTGCCCGACATGTCGGGCGCCACGGCAACGGTTTCGGCTTCTGCCGCGGGCAAGTATCTGAAGGCTGTCGCCACGAGCGGCAGCTCGACGGTCGAGCTTGTCTCTGCCAATCCCGTGATCGCCGCAGGCTCTCTTGAGGCCGCAGTCCAAAAGCTCAACGATGCCAATAAACAGATCGCCGTTGATTACAGCGCTAAGGGCGGCAACGTCAATGACGCGCTGAAGGCGCAGCTTGCCGATCTGGGATTTACCGATATTGACGTCAAGGTCTCCGAGGGCGGCGTTGCCTTTAATGCAGAGGATGACAAAGCCACGGTCGGTATCTCCGACGCTCAGGATAAGACCAACGGCGATGTGACCTTCTTCTTCATTGACCCCAACGACTACACCGGTTACAACATCGACGGTCTGCGTAGCGCCGAGGTCGTGTTTGAGCTGTCGCGTGGCGACGAAACCGAATACTATCAGCCCAGCAAGACAGTGCAGGTTGCTTGGGACGAAGCCCGCGTTCAGCAGATGCTCGACGATGCTGCCGAGCAAATTGCCATAGGCTACGCTTCGGGCGATTCGGCCGAGTCCGTCACGTCGAATCTCACGCTTCCGTACCGCGCAGGCTCCAAGAGCAAGTTCGAGGTTGAATGGAAGAGCTCCGACGGCGATGTCATTTGGCCGTCCGGTTATGGCTGGGACGACTACACCGGCAAGGTGACGCGCTTTTCGAGCGATCGCACCGTAACGCTGACCGCGACCGTTTCGTTTGTGAGCGGTGGCCCGTCTGACGTTAAGGGCACGCACGACTTCACCGTGACCGTCAAGGGTGATCCCGAGAAGGTCGCCGCCGACAAGAAGGCGCTGCAGGAGAAGGTCGATGCGGCCTTTACCTACGACAATATCAAGTACTCCGGCACCGACGCGGTCGCTAACAAGGATGGCCTGACCGCCGATCTGCAGATGCCGCGCACGAGCACGCTTAATATCGACGGCAAGTACTACAAGGTCGAGTACTCCGCCAGCACCGATGACATCACGTTCAACGGCTACAAGGGCACGGTCTATCAGCCACTGCCTGGCAAAGAGGCAGCGAAGACCAAGATCACCCTTACGGTGACCGATAAGTCCAACGCCGAGGTCACGGCAAGCAATACCCTCGACTTTGCGATTTCTCCGCAGGACCAGGGCGAGCTCGATGCCGAGCTTTCTCTTATGGAAAAGGCGAAGGCCGGCTATGCTGCCGCCATTCTGAATGGCCAGGACGCCAATGCCGTTTCGGCGGACATGCACGCGTTCCAGAAGGCGTATCTCGATGCCGACGGCAACCTTGCCTGGAGCTACAACAAGACGACGACCGATTCGACGTCCCTTGGTATTGTTCCGGAGGATCTGCCTGGCTATGACGCGATGTCCGGGCAGGATTGGCGTCTGTTTAAGTCGAGCAACAGCTCTATTGTCTCCGCAGAGAATCTCAAGGTCACGCAGCCGCAGTACAACACGAAGGTTGTCGTTTCCTCGCGCCTGACGAGTGAGAAGTACGCTCGCTATGCTGAGCGCTATCCCGACAATGCCACGTATGCCAAGCTTGCCAACCAGGATGTCTCGGCAACGTTGACGGTCGTGGGCACGAGTGGTCAAAACAGCCCCGAGGTCACAGCGACGTGCTCGGTTATTGGCGTCGACGCCAAGGGCAAGCAGCAGACGTGGGCTGCCGCTTCGCAGTACACGCTCAAGAACGGCTCGACTGCCGCCGATCTTTCCGAGGAGCTCTTTAAGCAGGCTGGCCTCAAGGCCGACTACGACCCCAACGGCTCTTGGGGTTGGGTGCTCAATTCCATTACGTCGCCTTTCGATGCCGATCGCACCCTTGCATACGACCATGCTACGGGTGCCTATTGGCAACTATTCATCAACGGCGTCGCTGCGTCGGTGGGCGCTGGCAACTACAAGCTCGAGGCGGGCGACTCTGTCGTCTGGTGTTACTCGAAGTACGGTGACGCTGCGCCCACCGACCAGCTTTCGGTAAGCTGTACCGTTGTCGGTCAGGACGCTTCAGGTGCTCAGCAGACGTGGGCGCAACCTACGACCTCGCTGGTGGAAGAGGGCGCAACTGCCGCCGATCTTTCCGAGCAGGTCTTTAAGCAGGTCGGTATTGGCGCCGACACTGGCACGGGCTCGTACGGTTGGTTCCTCAATTCGTTGACCTCGCCGTTCGAAAAGAACGTGACGCTTTCGACCGAGCAGGTTAACGAGAGTACCTGGAAATACTGGCAGTTCTTTGTCAACGGCAAGATGGCCAATGTCGGCGCCGGCAACTACACGCTCAAGGCCGGCGATGAGATTGCCTGGGTCTATGGTTCCGATGGCACCATGCCCGGTCAGGTTTCTGTCTCGATGGAGATCATCGGCAAGAAGGACGATAAGGCACAGCGCTGGACCGATCCTTCGAAGCAGGTGTTTGTTGGGGGCACGACGATCAAGGACGCCACTGCCGCCTACTTTGATGCCTTGGGCATCAAGTCCGAGATGTACGATCAGCTGGGCTTCTGGGGCGTTCACAGCCTTGTCTCTCCGCTTGACGGCACTAAGTTGGCCGGCGCTTGGTCGTACTTTGTTAACGGTGTTCCCGGTTCTCAGCTCGATAGTGACTACGTGCTCAAGTCGCGTGACAAGATCGTCTGGGCTTATGCTGCCGGCGATACGGTGCCTAATCCCGACGAGGTCGTAGTCAATCCGAGCGCCCCGCGTCCGACCGATTGGAAGTCCGATTGGGACGGCAAGTCCAATGCGGCGGTCGAGAACGTTTCGACGCCTACGGGTGCGCTAGCGAGCTCTTGGACGTTCGACTGGAAGGCGTATTCTGGTTCGGCGTATCCCAACGCGAGTGAACCTATTGTCGTGAACGGCAACGTGTATCTTGCCGTCAACAAGCGTTTGCTAAAGATTGACGCCAAGTCGGGCAAGGTCCTTGCCGAGTCGAATCTTAAGACTGCGGTCGGTTACACCTCGCGCCCGATTTATGCGAACGGTTTGGTTATTGTTCCGCTTGACGGCGGTGCGGTCCAGGCTCTGACGGCTGACGCGCTCACAACGGTTTGGGTCACCGACTCCGTGAGCGAGACTGCTCAGTCGAATTCTCAGCTGACAATTGATGGCAATTACCTCTATGTCGGCACCGTTGATGTCGACTATGGAAAGGGTACGTACAATAACGGTCATCTGACGCGTATTAACATCCTGACCGGCGCTGTTTCTTGGCAGCATGTCAATGCCGACGAGGGTTATTACTGGACGGGCGCGACGGTGGGCGATGACTTTGTCTTGGTTCCCACCAGTGCCGGTACCGTCGAGATGCTCAGCAAGTCTTCGGGCGATGTGCTCGGAAAGGTTTCGGTTGGTGCTGTTGTCAACTCCACCTGTGTGCTTTCGGCTGACGACAGCCATGCCTATCTAATCTCGCGCGACGGCAAGCTGCACGTCTTGGCGATTTCTGATGGCGACTCACGCGATGCGGATGCCGCTTCGCTTATTACCGAGGAGCGTGTGGTCGACCTTGGCCTTACGGGATGTGCATGCGTGCCTACGACGACGTATGATGGCAAGCTGATTGTTGGCGGCGAGGTTGCTGGCGGCTCTGCGCTGGCGATTATTGATCCGGCCAACAACTTTGCCAAGACGCTGGTTTCGTCTGCTGATGGCACTGCGCTTCCTGCTGGCGGCATCAAGGGCGCTCCGCTCGTAAGTGTCCAGGGCGAAGACGCGTATGTCTACTTCACGGTTAACTACGGCGAGAGCCCTGATTTCGTTAACTACACCTCAGGCGGTGGCGTATATCGTTACAAGTTGGGTGACGCTGAGGCTTCTGGTGTGTTTAGCGCAACGGGCCACTACAACTTCTGTGACTCGCCAATCGCTTGTGATGCCCAGGGCAACTTGTACTACATTAACGACTCTGGCACGCTGTTTAAGCTGAATGCTGGCGTTAAGGTTTCGTTTAGCGCTGGCGAGGGGTCCAAGGTCGATTTTCAGACTACGGCCGCCAACGGCTCTATCGCCAAGCCTGCCGATCCGACGCGCGAAGGCTACACCTTCGCTGGTTGGTATACCGACGAGGCCTGTACGGAGGCATATGACTTTAGCGTTGCGGTGACGGCTGATATGACGCTGTATGCCAAGTGGATCAAGAATGCTGTTAACCCTGGTGGTAACGGTGGCTCTGGCTCCGCTGGCGGCAACGGCGGTTCGGGTAATGCCGGTGCTGGTTCTGGCTCCGGTAACGGCACAAACGGCCAGCAGGCTGGCGGTGCTGTTGCTCCGGGTAAGAAGCCGGTGTCGTCTACCACGACTACGACCGAGACCAAGGACGATAAGGATTCCAAGAAGAAATCCGATAAGTCCGGCAAGAAGGACAAGAAGTCCGGCAAGAAGGATGACAAGTCCGGCAAGTCCGACACGGGCTCGTCTGCAGCGACCACTGCCAAGAAGTCCGCTGCGGCTCCCTCGCAGCAGTCTGGCTTCAATCCGCTCGCCATCGCTGGCGTGGCGGCTGGCGTGATCGGTCTCGCCGTCATCGGCGTGTTCGTGTTCACCAAGCGCCGGTAGGTGAGGGCTGTGTCCAGTAAGCCTCAGGACGCCGAGTCCAAGCAGCCCGACTCGTCGTTCATCCAGCTTGACGATGTAAAGCAAAAGGGCGCCGCTTCGGCGGCGTCCGCCCCTCGGCGCAAGGCACTTGTTGGCGTTCTGACAGCCGCCTGCACCGTTTTGATCGTTGTGTCGCTAGGCTTTGTCCAACCTTCTTCCAGCGGTGCTTGGTCCATCGATTGGATCACTCGGGCCGTGGCGGGGAAGAGCGTTGCCGACTCTGGCTCTGCTGCCTCTCACAAGACAGAGGCGGGTTCCTCGTCTTCTGGTGCCGTGGACTCTGAATCCAAGGAGTCGGATGAATCGGAATCCAAGGACGATTCCGAATCTTCGGATAAGGACTCCAAAAAGGATTCGAAGGAGAAGAAGTCCGAAGACAAGGGCGGCAAGACGTCCAACAACGCGTCTGCTGGACAGGGCTCCGAATCCGCCGGTGGATCGAGTTCTTTTGACGGCTCTTCTTCGGGCGGCGGCTCGGTGTCTGGCGGTGGGTCTGCATCCAACGGTGGCAACGCCTCTGCGGGCAATCAGGGCGGCTCGCAGCAGCCTGGTTACGTCACGGTGACGGTTGCGGTCACATCGAGCGCTGTGGGCAATCCCGTGTCTTCTGGTGGCACCTTCACCTTTAATGAGGGCGCAACTGCCTACGATGCCCTGTGCGCCCTGGGCCTTTCCGTGAATGCACATGGCTCGTCGTACGGCACGTATGTCGCCGCCATTGGCGGTTTGGCCGAGAAGGAACACGGCGGTACGAGTGGCTGGATGTATTCCGTTAACGGTGTGGCGCCCAACACGGCGTGCAGCAACTACGTCCTACACAACGGCGACAGTGTCGTCTGGTATTACGTAACGGGCTAAATGCCTCGACATAACACGCCATGCGGGCGGTTCGGACAAACATCCGAGCCGCCCGTCTTTATGCGAACGGGACGCCGTAGCCCGCCTCGTGCACCTTCCTCGGCAGACTCTGTAAACAAAAAACCGGTTGGAACGAGAATTCCAACCGGTTATACCTTTAAGCAAATGTCGAACAAACTACGACTGCGCGCCCTCGAGGAAGAAGCGACGGCTAAAGTAGTTGTACCAGGTGACCAGGAACGTGGCAATGGCCTTCATGGCCTGGTAGCCGATGCTCAAAAACGTGACGCCCACAAACATGTACAGATCGTTGAGACCCAGGCCAATCACCGACAGGATGGTGAAGATCGTAAACTCGCGCTTGCGGCTCATGCCCTCGCGATGGTCGAACACGTACTTCATGCTGAGCCAGTAGTTGACCACGACGGACGTGATAAACGAGATCGTGGTGCTCATCAAAAAGTCGAGGTGGAACAGCTCGACGAGTGCAATGAGCATGCCCCAGTCGATGCCAAAGGAGATAAGACCCACGACAGCGAACTTGAGGAACTGCTTGGTATGAGGTTGTGCCAGTGCCTTGCGCACGTAATCACATCCAATGCGTTGACGAATCGAGCAACGAGATACTTTAGAGCTTTTGCATAGGAAACGTAAGGTCTTTGGCAAGAACTATACGAACTCGCCAAATATTCAAGAGGTAATCCGCAAACGTTGCAAATCTTCCCGCAAACGAGCAGGGCCCACGAACAACGCAGCACTCGATGCGCATCGTCCGTGGGCCCCGTAGTGCAACGAGGAGGTCGAGCTACTTGGTCTCGTCGCCCTCCAGGAAGATCTTTCGGGTCACAAAGTTGTAGACCATGACCAGCGCGGTGGCGCAAATCTTGGCGATATTGGCCTCGAGCCCCAGGCCGGCGTTGAGCGCCAGCACGATGCCGTCGTTGAGCGCCAAGCCGATCACGGACAGCACGACAAAGATGATGAACTCGCGGTGGCGGCTCATGCCCTCCTTGTGCGCAAACACGTACTTCATGCTCGCGACGTAGTTAAAGATGAGCGAGACGATAAAGCCGCTGGTATTGGCGATCAGGATATTGAGGCCCAAACCGTAGTGGAGCAGATTCATGATGCCAAAGTCGATGACGGTGGCGACGACGCCGACGACGCCAAACTTCATGATCTGCGCAAGGAGCTTTTGCATGGTACCTGCCTTAGAGTGGCGCCGGAGCGCCGCGGGGATGACAAACTCAGCAAGTTTAGCCAATCCCCGCGGGTGGAGCTAGGCGCGCTCCTCGATAGCACCGTTTCTATATGCATCGAGCAGTTGGCGTAGGTCCTGGATCTGGCTGCGGATCTTGGCGCCGGTATCGGTGTCACTCACCATGCGGCGACGGTCGGCCTGGTCAAAGCGGTTGGTCTCGCTCTCGATGTCCACGTTGCGCGTGAGCGCCTCGGCAACCGTGGTAAAGGCCTGGTGCGACTTGAGGCGGCATCCGCGAGAACTGGAGATAAGCGTGTAGCCGGCGATGCCCGTCTTGGGATGGTAGGCGCGGCAGAAGCCGCCATCGATGACCAGCAGCTTACCGTTGGCGCGGATGGGCTGCTCGCCCTTGGTAGTTTTGACCGGGGTATGGCCGTTGATGATGTGCCCCGTCGGCGAGCAGGCCATGGGGGCGACGTTGAACTCGCGCATGATGTCGTCGCAAACGGACGAGGACGTGGTGAGCGTATAGTACGGGTCCATCGGCTCGACCCACGTGCTCTTATCGGCGATATAGGCGCGCTCAAAGGTACGCACCAGGCGTCCGCTCGCGGGTGAGTTAAAGCCGATCCACAGGTACCACATCCAGTCGAGGGCGTCGCGGTCGCCCACGCGCCAGGCGCGGCGGGCGATGCGGTCGCAAAAATCGAGATAATCGCGACCGGCGTGCCAGGTACCCAGGCAGTTCATGCTGCTAAAGGTGCCGTCTTCGTTGAGCGGCACGCAGCCATGGAACAGCAGGTTGCCGTTGGTGACCTTGTACATCGAGCCGTGGGTGTAGAGGAAATCGATATGGCGATGCAGATGATCGGCGGTGATAAACTCGGACACGAGCTTGTCGATGATGTGCTGTTCCTGGGACGTGAGCGTGTAGGGGTCCGTCGGGTCGACGGTGGGGAAATCGTTGGTCGTGAGCGGCCACACGCTGCCGTCGGCGAGCGTGACCGTGCCGGTGTCGTGGTCGATCTTGTCGAGCAGCAGGCGGTCGGTCATGTCGAACTCGGGGTGACGCTGGATAATCTGGCCCTCGAGTTTAAAGAGCAGCACGTTGATGGCCTTGATCAGCGGGGTGATGGACTCGCCGGCGGTATAGGTGGCGTCGGCGAAGGCGACAAGCTCGCGCAGCGAGATGCCGTAGTCGTTCTCGAGGATCTCGTAATTGTCGTAGCGCAGGTTGTTGCGCAGCACCGTGGCGATGCAGGCGGGCTCACCGGCCGCAGCGCCCATCCACAGCAGATCGTGGTTACCCCACTGAATATCGAGCGAATGATAGGTGAGCAGGCGGTCCATAATTTTGGCCGCGCCGCCGCCACGGTCGAAGATGTCGCCCACCAAGTGCAGGTGGTCGACGGCGAGGCGCTTGATGAGTGAAGCAAGCGACTCGATAAAGTCGTCGGCGCTGGCGGTCTCCAGAATGGATTCGATAATGCGCTCGTGATACCGCACGCGGTAGTTGTTCTCATCCGGATGCGTGTGCAGCAACTCGTCGATGATGTAGGCGTAATCGCGCGGGATGGCCTTACGCACCTTGGAGCGGGTATAACGGCTCGAAAGCGAGCGGGCAACCACAATGAGCTGGTCGAGCATGGTCTTGTACCAGGTGGGCGAGTCCTCGCGCCGGCTGCGGACAAGATCGATCTTCTCGCGCGGATAGTAGATGAGCGTGCACAGCTCGCCCTTTTCGTCAAAGGAGAGCGTGTCGCCAAAGATCTCGTCGACATGCTCGCGCACAACACCCGAGCAGTTGTTGAGGATGTGCATAAAGGCTTCGTATTCGCCATGCACATCGCTCATAAAATGCTCGGTGCCCTTGGGCAGGTTGAGGATGGCTGAGAGGTTGATGATTTCGGTGAATGCGGATTGCTCGGTGGGGAACTGTCTCGACAGCAGGCGCAGATACTTGAAGTCTTGCGGATTGCGATCGAATGCGACCATGAGGCACCTTCCGATGTGGTTGGTAAAACTGACAAACAGCGTCAAACGTTTATCAGTATGCGCCGCTTTTGTTTCGATTGGAGATGGGAGGTCAAATTGTTGGCCGAACGGTTTGGTAAATCGATTTAGTTGAGGTAGATATGGCGGTTGAATGGAGACGCGGGGTCGTTTTTGCAGGCGCATACCTCCGGGATCGATAGGGATGATAACGGTAAAGATGTTCACTACCTTTGGTTCAATTTGGTAAATAGTGGACATTTGTACCGTATTCACGATTGCTGTGCGATAATTTGCGCAGTAATGAGTAAGGAGCCTCATATGAGTGATTTTGTCCTGACCTGTGAATCCGCCGCCGACCGAACCCGCGAGTTCTTTGAATCGCGCAATATCCCCGTCGTGTGTTTTCATTACGAGATCGACGATGTTGTCTATACGGACGATCTGTATCAGTCGATTGCGCCGGACGAGTTTTTTGCCCAGATTGCCGCGGGCGCCATGCCCAAGACGTCTCAGGTGAGCGTGGGTGAGTACGAGGAGTTTTGGGAGCCGTTTGTTGCCGAGGGTAAAGACGTGCTGCACCTGGCGTTGTCGTCGGGTATTTCGGGCACGTATGGATCGGCCTGCGTTGCGGCGCAGATGCTTGCGGATCGCTATCCCCAGGGCGGCAAGGTACGCGTCATCGACTCGCTGGCGGCGTCTTCGGGCTTTGGCCTGCTGGCGGAATGTGCCGCCGACGTTCGCGATAGCGGCGCTTCGCTCGACGAGACGGCCGCTTGGATTGAGGAGCATAAACTCAACCTGCACCACTGGTTCTTCTCGACCGATTTGTCGAGTTACCTGCGCGGCGGTCGCATTTCGGCCGCGAGCGCGATCATCGGCACGGCGCTCAAGATTTGCCCGCTTATGACGGTCGATTGCGAAGGTGAGCTGGCGCCACGCGAGAAGATTCGCACCAAGAAGCGCGCGATCTCCGAGATGGCCAAGACCGTGATGGCGCATGTGCAGGACGGCGCGGATTATTCGGGCAAGTGCATCATGTCGCACTCGGCGTGCCGCGAGGACGCCGAGGCCGTTGCGGCACTGATAGAGGAACAGGTTCCGCAGCTCAAAGGTAAGATTGAGATCAATAGCATCGGTGCTCTGATTGGCTCGCATACCGGCCCTGGCACGGTGGCCGTCTTCTTTATGGGCGACAAGCGCGTGGACTAACGTTTGTGGGCTGGCTGACGGTTTTAACGGCTGCGCCTGTCCCTCCCGACATTCGATAACAGAAAAAGGCCCGTCCCGTTGTTGAACTGCGCCCCAAATCTTGGACGCCCTAAATAGCGACTAGGCCGCAAGGGCCTGATTCCGGTACTCCTCCGGGGTCAGGCCCTTCAATCTTACCTGCCTCCGGCTCGTGTTCCAGTGGACTATGTATTCCTCCAGGTCGCGTTTGAAATCCTCGAACGTCTTCCACTCGCGGCCCCTGTAGAACTCGTCCTTGACGTGGCCGAAGAGCTGCTCGGTGGCGGCGTTGTCGATGCAGTTCGCCTTCCTGGACATGCTCTGGACGATGCCGGCGGCCTCGAGCCTGGATGTGTACGAGGCGTGCTGGTACTGCCAGCCCCGGTCCGAGTGCATGGTCGGGGCGACGCCCTCGGGGATCTTGGACAGCAGCTCGTCGAGCATCCTCGCCTGCTGGGCCATGTCGGGCGTGGTCGATATGTCGCTCGCCACGATCTCCTTGGTGCAGAAGTCCAGCGTCGGGGCCCAGTAGGCCTTACCGCCAGCCACCTTGAACTCGGTGACGTCCGTCCCCAGCTTCCGCCACGGGGCCCCGGCGTCGAAATCCCTCGCGATCACGTTCTCGAACGTTCTGCCGACGACGCCCCTGTACGAGTTGTACCTGTGGTAGGCCGTCTCGCGTCTGATGCCGCAGCGAATCCCCATCTCGCGCATCATCTTGAGCACGGTCTTGTCGGCTATCACGGCCCCCTCTTCCGCCCTGAGGCACATCGCTATCTGCCGGTGCCCGCAGCCGTTGGCGGTGCGCGAGAAGATCTCGGCGGCCGCCTCCCAGAGCTCGGCGCGCGTGGGCCTCGGCGGGTGCGCGAGGGCGTAGTAGTAGGTCGACCGCTTGAGCTCGGCGCATGCGAGCAGGTGCCCGAGCGCGTGCCCCTCGGCGCGCAGGGCCACGACCGCTTCGGCCTTCGCCCTGGTCAGAGCCCGTCCCTCTCGACCAGGGCGCGTAATTTTTTTAGGTAGGCCACCTCGGCCTCGAGCCTACGGCACCGCTCCTCGAGCTCCTCCTCGCGGGTCCGCGGCCTCGCCCTGGAACCGCTCGGCCGGCCCTTGGGCCTCGGGCGCAGGGCCTCCGCGCCGCCCTCGCGGTATAGCGCGCACCACTTCTTGAGCGGCGACATCGACATTATGCCGAACGCCGCCATCGCCTCGGTCTTCGTCATGCCGCCGTCGACGACGGCGGAGGCGGCGGCGACCTTCTGCTCGTATGTGTACCTGCCCTGCTTTCCGTCCATGCGCAGCAGCACCTCGCTCCCGAATGCGCGGTATATCTCCTGCCATCTTCTCACGGCTTCCGCGGGAAGCGAAAGGGCAATCGCGGCAGATTTATACCCGTGTCCGAGCTCGAAGAGCCCTATGGCCGCCTTCCTGGTCTCGACATCATGCTTCACCCTCAAATCAACGCGCATAAAGAAAGCCTCCCATTTCTCATGTCCAAGAAATGGGAGGCAGTTCATGTTTGCGGGACGGGCCTTGCTGCTGCGGCTAGCGTTTCTTTCCGCGGAAGAAGAAGCCGTGCAGCGAGGGTTTGAGTCCGCGGCTGGCGCGACGCTCCTCGATATGATCGTGGATCGAAGCGACGCGTTCGATGACTTCGTCGGGGATCGGCACGTCGGGATTCATGTTCTCGACCTGGCCAACCTCGGCGGCGGCGACCTGGTCGATAATGGGCACATCGTCGCGCGAGATGACGGGCGTGGCGTCTTCTTTCATCTTGCGGTATCGCTGCATCATGTCGGTCTGAAGCTGCTGGGCCGAAGGCGGCGTCCAGATGATGGCGTTGGCGCCAGCGGCGATGGTTTCACGGATGCTCTCGGGCGTCTTGCCGCCCGGTGCGATGAGCGGCAGGTTGGGATAGTGCTCGCGCAGCTCGCGCAGGACCTGGGGCGTGTTTTTGCCGGCGGCGATGTTGAGAATCTTGGCTCCGGCGCGCACCTTGGCGTGAGCATCGTCGTCGCAGCGAACGACCGTGGCGATGACGGGGATGTCGGCGATGTTGGTGATGTGCTCGACCATCTCGGCAGTAGCGGGGGAGTTGACCACGCAGCCCGCCGCGCCCTGCATCTCGGATACGGCCGCCATCTGCACGGAACGCTTACCGGTGGTGGTGCCGCCGCCAACGCCTACAAAGACCGGGCACTCGGCAACAGTCAGCAACGCTTGCGTAATGGCGGGCTGCGGCGTGAAGGGGTAGACGGCAAACACGGCGTCGGCATTGGAGTTGCGGATGACCGCCACGTCGGTGGTGTAGATGAGCGATTTGATGCGGCGGCCAAAGAGCGTAAAGCCGCTGGCCTCCTCGATCTCATCGGGCATACGGAGGGCTGCCTTGCGCAGACGCCCGTCGATGGGCAGCGGCTCCATGGGCAAAAGGCCGTTGGGAGTTACGGCCACCTGGGGCTCGGTAAATTCGTCTGCAAGCTCAACCTCGGAGAAGTCGACCGAGGCGACGATGTCCTCGTGAACCTCGGCGGGAACATCGATGGGGGCTTGGTCGTTCGTCGCGGCAGGCGTCTCGAAGGAGCTGGTGCCGACAAAGGCGTCGACGCGCTCGTTCAAATCGTTGAGAGAATCCATGGCGGTCCGTTTCTATGCTGTGCGGTCGGCAGTGTACGACCGGCGTTGCGAGTGCTAAATCGTTTGACGAGTTGATTTTTCCCCGCTGCGCCATCCGTTAGACTGAAGGGCCGGCGAACGTGAAGGAGCTGTGGTGGCGGGAATCGAGGTGCTATCTTGAATGTCCCGTATACAAAAGAGAGGTGACGCGGTATGGAATTCTCGGCAATGTTGGGCTCGATTGGCCTATGCGTGGGCGCAATCGTTGCCGCCGCGGTCATCTACTTTGCGGTCACGGCCATTAAGGGCAAAAAGGCTGAGCGCAAGGAGCGTGAAGCGCTTGCGCGGCATGAGGACCAGCAGGACAGGCGCGCACGGCGATAGCTTGTTGAGTTTTGAATCCGTGCGCTAGCTGCGTTTTCGGACCAGGGCGATATAGAAGCCCTCAAAGTCGCGACTGGGCGGAATGGTCAGCGTGCCGGGCATGCGGTTGGCAATGGCCGAGACGTGGCCTTCGGCAATGGCTTCGGTAAGGGCGTTGCACTCGATATGCGGATCCTCGCCGGCACCCTGGGCGCGACGCGCTTCGCTTTCGCTTGGCGTGCCGTCGAGGGGGATGAGCTCGCAGTCCATGTGCTTGTCGAGGGCCTCTTGCAGGGCATCCTCGTTTTCCTGCGGCAAGATCGAACAGGTCGAATAGACGAGCGTGCCGCCCGGTTTGAGGGCCCCCATGGCGCGGTCCAGAAGCGCGCGCTGCGAGCGGGCGCACTTAACGAGCAACTGTTCGGTGAGGCCGCGCAGGCTCTTTTCGTTGCCGCTGATGACGGTGCCCGTGCCGGTGCAGGGGGCGTCGAGCAGGATACGGTCAAAGCGGAAGAACTCGTCGAGCTCGCGTGCGTCAATGCGCATGACGGGCACGTTTTTGGCGCCCTGGCGGCCCAAGTTTGCCTCGAGCTTTTCGGCGCGGGGAATGCTCATCTCACAGGCGGTGAGGTGCGCCTGTCCCTGGGTGAGGGCGGCGATCTGCGTCGTCTTGCCGCCGGGGGCCGCGCACATGTCCAGGATGTCCTCGCCGGCCTGGGCGCCCAGCACCAAAGGCGGCATCATGGACGACAGGCTCTGCAGGTAGATCTTGCCGTCACGGTAGATGTCGAGGTCCCACAGGTCGGATACCTGGGCGTCGGGCAGGATGAAGGCATCCGAGTACCACGCGACGGAGCGGTGGGCGATCCCGGCGGCGTCGAGTGCCGCGGCAATGTCCTCGGCGGTCGCCTTGAGCGTGTTGGCGCGCAGCGTGACCGGGCGCGCGGCTGCGGCGCCAAAGCCTTCGATCATGAGCTCGGCATCGGCAGGCGTATAGGCACCGGCAACCGTGTCGACCATAAAGCGCGGCAGGTCGGCGGCGGAGTGTTGGGCGGCAAGCCGGTCGGAAAGCTCGGTAGCGGCAAACTGCCTAAGCTTGAGCTCGGGCTTAACCTGCTTTTTCTGCTTACGACGACGCGGCTTGGACATCCGTCTTTCCTTCCCGTCCCAAATTGACTACTTTCCGGGCACGCTGCTGCCGGCGTGCTTTAGTACTGGCTCTCGTGCTTGCTAAAGAAGTCGAAGCGCGGGGGCAGCGGCTTTACGCGGTGCTCGCCGGGCTTCTCGCCCAGGTTCTTCATAAACTCGTCCGTGGAGGCAAAGATGTTGTCCCAGCTAAAGAAGGCGACCGGGTCGACGTCGAAGTACTCGCAGATAAGCTCGCAGCCGGCCGGGACGATGCCGTGCATGAGCACGGTCGCCACGCGCAGCTCGGTGAAGGCGTCGACCAGGGCCTGCGTCATGGCGGCGTTGGCCGGCTCACCCTCGAGCTTGTTGGCGGCCTTGGAGGCATCGCTCCAGCGCTTGTTGGCGGCGCGCAGGTAGTCGTCGCACACGGCGAGCGCGCGGTGCGTCTCGAACTTGTACATGGCCTGCTCAAAGGCAAGGACGGCCTGCTCGGCAGCCTCGACCACGGCGGCAGAGGCGGCGCCGGCGGGAATGCAGCCGTTGCGATAGGGGCTCTCGTCGCCCTCCTTGACGGCGACGCCGTAGAAGCAGCTGCGGGCCAGACGGTTGAACACGCCGGTCAAAAGGGCGCTCTCCTTAAGGGCCGGATCGATGACGCGCTTGTCGTCGCAGGCGCGCACCTCGTTGCCGTCCTTGTCCTTGCCGGTCACGCGCGTGTCATATGCCTTGGGGCTAAAGCTCACCGGCTTCTCGGACAGGCCGAGCGACAGCCAATGCGCGCGCATCTGCTCGCAGGTGTAGTGGTTAAGCAGGTCGTCTGCCGGCGGGGGAGGCGTCTGCGAGGACGAGCTGGCCTTTTTACCCATGTAGAGCAGGTGGTAGCAGGCGCTGACGGTGCTCTGCGTGAGGTTCCAGCCCAGGGCCTCCCACATGGCGGTCTGCGCGATGCAGTAGAAGTAGATGTTGTCCTGACCGATGAACTGGTAGATCTGCGCGTCGTCCGAGCACCACCAGTCGCGCCAGTCGAGCGAGCTGTGCTGGTAGGTGGGTGCGGGTACCTGCGTGGAATCGGCAGCGGGCTCGCCCATGAGGGCGGCGTCCTGGGCGGCGACACCCTCGGTCACGCCGGCTGCCTTGGCATCGCGCGCGAGCACGGTACGCGTATAGCTGATGGGCGCCCACAGGCTCTCGGGCCAGCACCAGCAGGTGACGTCGGTCACGCCGTCGACCTCGGGCACCGGAACGCCCCAGTCGATGTTACCGGTGATGCGGAAGGGTACGAGCGCCTTGCCGCTGCGGAAGCGCACGCCGCCGTTGGCGAGCACCGCGTGGGCGTCGTCGCGCTCCTTCCAGCTGGGGAAGGTGACGGTAAAGCTGCTCTTGTTGCCCTCGGGCTCCAGCACGGTGTGCTCGGGCAGTTGATCCTCGACGGCGTCGAAGGCCTCGCGGAACTTGTTCTGAATATAGAGCTGTGCCGGCAGCAGCCACTCTTCCATGGTCTTGGAGACCACGGAGCGAACCTGCGGGTTCTGGGCGAGCTTGGCGGTGTAGGTCTTCATAAAGTCGAGGTAGGCCGGCAGGTCAAAGTAGAGGTTGTCGACCGGGCGCAGCTCGGGCACCTCGCCGGTGAGCTGGCTCTTGGGCGCGATGAGCTCCTCGGGCTCAAACTGGTGACCCAGGTCGCACTCGTCGGCGTACGCCTTCTCGGACTTGCAGCCCTGGATGGGGCAGCGGCCGATCACCTGGCGGCCGTTGAGGAACGTGCCGGCCTTGGCGTCGTAGAACTGCAGCGTGGAGCGCTTGGAGATGGTGCCCTGCTCGTGCAGGCGCTCGATAATCTCGGCGGTAACCTCGTTGTGGATCTGGGCCGCCGGCTCAAGGCCCGAGCCGCCGTAGATATCGCAGCTGATGTTGTAGTTGTTGAGGGTCGCGGCCTGGCGGGAGTGATTGGACTCGACATACTCGTTAATGGACTTGTCGTAGCCCTCGTTCTCCTTGAGCTTGCGGTAGCTCTCCATGATGGGCGAGCCATAGCAGTCGGTGCCCGAGGTGAAGATGACGTTCTCGCGGCCCAGACGGTCGCGCAGGAAGCGGGCGAAGAAGTCGGCCGGGACAAAGACGCCGCCAACGTGGCCAAAGTGAAGGCCCTTGTTGCCGTAGGGCTCGCCGGCGGTTACGATGGCGCGGCGAGGCCAGCTGGGACGGTCGTTCATGGAGTATTTGGATGCCATGGGACTCCTTCGCATATGGTGAGAGCGCAGCCGGGCGCAAGGCCTGGCGACGCGGTGGTCAATTCGTGCATATCGTTCGACATTATCGCACATGCGGACGGGTACGTGGCAGGGGCGCTATCCTAAGATGCTATGAATGAGATTTCCAACATACATGCGTTTGAGGACGAGGATTTTCTGCACGCCTGCTTTGTGTGGGGGATGGCCGTGCTTGGCGCATTTGCCGTGTGCCTGGTGCCGGTGTTTATGCTGCTGGGTGGGCCCGCGGACCTGGATGCGGCTGACGCGGGCGGTTGGATGGCCGTTTTGGGCTGGCTGGTCGGCTTGGCTGCGGTTTCGGCGGCGTCATTTGCCGTGCACGAGCTGGTGCACGGTGTGTTTTTTAAGCTGCTGGCGCCTGCGGGCGCGAAGGTGACCTTTGGGGCGAATCGCGAGACGGCGATGATCTATGCCTGCGCCGAGGGTGTCGTGTATTCGCGCCGGCGGTACGTGGCGGTTTGCCTGGCGCCGACGGTTGTTGTGACGGCGGCGTTTGCCCTGGGGTTTGCGTTCTCGGGCTATCCGCTGCTGTGCTACCTGGCTGCCGGCTTGCATTTGTCGGGCTGTGTGGGCGACTGGTATTACGTGCGGACCATTTTGCGCGACCGCCGCATTGTCGCCTGCGAGGACACGTCCTTTGGCGTGCGCTTTTTCGCAAGGTAGTCTTTTTGGGATGATTTTTCTGGGACGGGGATTAAAAAAGCATTGCGGGGGAGAAGATGTTGATGAAGCCGTTGTTGTTGCACGCCTGCTGTGCGCCGTGCTCGCTTGAGCCGGTCCGTCTGCTGCGCGAGGAGGGGTTTGAACCCACAATCTGCTGGACCAACCCCAATATTCAGCCTCACGATGAATGGCAGCGGCGTTTGGACGAGCTGCGCCGGTGGTGTGCCGATGGCGACATCGAGCTTGTCGAGGCGGGGGAGGACCGCGAGCGCTGGGAGGCCGGCGTGGCCCCGCTGGGCGCCGATCGGCCTCGTCGCTGTCGCGCGTGCTATGCCCTGCGCTTGGCCGAGGCGTGCCGTGTGGCCCAGGAGCGTGGGTTTGAGTTTGTGGGCACGACGCTCGCCGTCTCGCCGTATCAGTTGTTCGAAACCTGCAATGATGTGTTGGAGCGTCTAGCTGCCGCCCGCGGTCTTACTCCGGTAATTCGCGATTTTCGCCCGTATTATCCCGAGGCCACGCGTCGTTCGCGCGAGCTTGGCATGTATCGGCAGAACTACTGTGGTTGCCGCTTCTCGGCTGTCGAGGCGGCCATGGACCGCGCCCGCATCCGCGACGAGCGCAAAGCCGCCAAAAAGTAGTTCATTTGGGACGTCAGCCTGCTAGGATGTAGAGCGGACTTTAGCTATATAAGGAGTATCCGACGTGTCTATGCGTACCGATGATTTTGACTATAACCTGCCCGAAGAGCTCATCGCCCAAGCGCCTGCCGAGCCGCGCGACTCCTGCCGCCTGCTGGTGGTGGATCGCAAAGGCTCCCAGGCGGGAATGCCGCTGGAGCACGGCGGCACCGTCGAGCACCGCATCTTCCGCGACATCATCGATTATATCGAGCCGGGCGATGTGCTCGTCATCAACAAGACGCGCGTGATGCCGGCCCGCCTGATCGGTCGCAAGGCCGGCTCGGGCGGCGTGGTCGAGACGCTGCTGCTCAAGCGCCGCGAGGATATTGACCCGCTGGGCCATGTTTGGGAGTGCCTGGTCAAGCCGGGCAAGCGCCTGAAGCCCGGTGCACAGATTGAGTATCGCGCCGGTGGCGCCCATGCTCCCGTGGGGGCTCCCGTGGTGCTGACGGCCGAGGTCGTCGACTTTGTCACCGATAGCCGCGGCGGCCGCCTGGTGCGTTTTGAGCCGGCCGGCTGCAATGCCGCCGGCGACCCGCGCACGCTCGACGAGGCCATCCATGCTGCCGGCCACGTGCCGCTGCCGCCCTACATTACCGATTACGAGGGCGATCCCGAGAAGTACCAGACCGTCTACGCCATGAAGGAGGAGCACTCGGCTGCCGCTCCCACGGCGGGTCTGCACTTTACCCCCGAGCTCATGGCCGCTATCGAGGCCAAGGGTGCGAAGTTTGCCGCCGTCGAGCTCGAGGTGGGCATTGATACCTTCCGCTTGGTGGAGGAGGACGACCCTACGCAGCACGTCATGCACACCGAGCGTTACCACGTATCGCAGGAGGTTGTCGACGCCGTGCATAAGGCGAAGGCCGAGGGACACCGCGTGATCGCCGTCGGCACCACCGCCGTGCGCTCGCTCGAGAGCGCTTTTGACGCGGACGCGCCGGTGTCCGATCCGGCCGTGACGGCGCGCTATTTTGAGGACCGCGAGGACGGGGCCGACACGCTTGGCCGCGGTGACATCGTGGTACGCGAGAACGCGACAACGCAGCTCTACCTCATGCCTGGCTCGACCTATCACGTGGTCGACGCACTGATCACTAACTTCCACGTGCCGCGCTCCACGCTCATGATGCTCGTGAGCGCACTTGCCACCCGCGACCAGATCATGGATGCCTATGCCGCCGCCATCGAGGAGCGCTACCGCTTCTTCAGCTTTGGCGACGCCATGCTCATTTTGTAGGTTACGGCGTTTTACAAACGCCGTAACCGGCCGACGCTGCAAACCCTCCTAAGCGGCAATCTGACGTTCAATCGTCGGGCATGACCAGAAGGTCAATGCCCCCCTCTTTCACGTCACCTTGCTCGCTTAGGGGCGTTTTCGCTGACTTCGCCAAAGCATCGGCAGGTACTCATTGGGGACGTACTTAAATGAGTGCCTGCAGAATGAGAGTGGATAATCTCCCGTTTTTGGCCTGCTTGGGGGCTCAAAGTGGGAGATTATCCACTCTCGTCATTGGGCTAGTCGTTGGGGACGTTCTTGTTTGACTAGTCGTTTAAGAACGTCCCCAATGACTACTTGCTTGCGAACAGCCAGGCTAGGATGATCGCCAGGATTGCGGCGACGATGCAGACGATGGCGCCGGTGAATTTGATGCGTGAGTCGCGGGTACGTTCGCGCACCGCGTCCTCGGTGGCCTCGAGCTGGGCGACTTCTCGCTCGGTCTCGGCGTGTTCGGCTTTGTCTCGGGCCAAGGATCCTGCAAGCGACTCAGTGATCTCTGGGTGGTCGTGCACTTCGGTCGCCTGTTCGATGATCGACTGCGCATGTGCGGCATCTGCTTGGGCGTTGGCGATGCTCTGCTCCTGGTCGCGGCGTGCCTTGTCCTCGGCAGTGATCTTCTCGCGCAGTTCGCGCTGACGAGTCGCGGCGGCTGTCTTCGCCGTCTGCAGCTCGTCGCGCGCGGCATCGGCTTCGGTCGTCACGGCTTGGTGCGCGCGTTTTGCGTCGGCGATAGGGGCTTGAGCCTGCTCGACGGCCTGCTCGGCTGCGGCAAGCGAGTGCTCAAGGTCGGCGGTGATGCGCGGGACATCTTCTTCGGCTTTACGCAGGGCATCTGCCGTGTCGGAAATCTGCATCGAGAGCTCGCTGGTGCGCACCGTATAGTTGGCGGGATTTGCCGAGGGATTGCGTTGCAGCTCGGCATACTCATGGCGCAGCGTCTCGAGCTGGGCGCGCGTGGCGTCGACGGTTTGTTGTGCGGCCGCAATGCCGGCGTCTCGCTCGGCCTTCACCTTGTCGCGGATGCGCTTGGAATCCTCAAGACGTCGAACGAGGCGGTTGCCGGTCTCGCGAGAGCTCGCCTCGCGGGCCTCCACGGCGTCGAGCGCGGCCTTCAGGCGGAGCTCAGTCGCGTCATCCTCTGTCTTCATTTGTTCGAGCTGACCCTTGAGCTCTGTCGCTTTGGAGGCGTGGGCATCACGATCAATCTCGGCGGCCGCTGCAGTCTTTTGGGCCGTGGCAATCGCCTGGCGCTGGTCGGCGACGATCTGGTCGTAGCGGCCTGCGATATCCTGGCGCGTCTCGAGTTCCTCGGCCTGATCGGCAATGCGCTGCTCAAGTTCGGCCAGGTGGGCGCGGGCATCGGCAAGTGCCTTTTTCGCGGCGTTCATCTCGCGCATGGCCGAGGCACCCTGGGCGATAAAGGTGCCCACGGCGTTCGCAGTGTTCGAGACAGCGGTCCCCAGATCGCGGCTCGCGGCGGAGGAGTGCGGGGCGGTCGGGCGAGCGGTGTCGGCAGCGTCCGCATCGGCAGTCTGCGGCACGGCGATATTGCCGGTACCGCCTTCGATCACAGAAAAGCCTGCTGCGTGCGGGTCGACCGCATCGGTGCCAATCGTGGGATGCTCGAGCTGCAGAAACGAGGGCATGGTGCTGCCCTGGTCGGCAACCGGAGTCTCGCCGGGTACGAAGGTCGAGGCTGCCTCGGCGGCCTCCTCTTCCTCGGCGTCAACGTCAGCGTCGGCCACGGCGTCTTTCATCGCTTTGACGGCATCCATCATGGAGTCCATGACGGCGTCGAGCTCTTCTTCCGAAGAAACCTCGATAGGGCCCGCAGCTTGCGGAGCAGCATCCTGTACGGGGCGGTCGTCCTGAGCGGGCGCATCGTCGTTTTGCTCGTCTGCATCTTCGGCGCCAGGGGTTTCCGCCGTAGCGCTTTCGTCCAAGAATGGGCCGTCGAGGTCAATATCATCGCAGGTCACAGCGTCGGCATCTGCAGTGACGTCTGCGGAATCATCAATATGCTGTTGAGTCTGGGGGTCCAGCTCGTCTGTCATAGGCATGTGCTCCTCATCGTTGTTTGTCACCCTATGATAAAGTCTCGCGCCGACATCCCGCGCGCTGCAGCAAAGTTTCAAAACGTGTTCGATGGCTCGCGTCGATAGCAAAAACTCGGCCACTTTATCCAGTTTGTACTTGACATTCCCTTCGCCGAAAGACGTTGCGCCGTTCGCCTGCCATGGGCTTTATTTTTCACTTGAACCCGCTAAAGTTGCATTTCAGCTTTTGGCGCGTGAAGTTGGATGCGCGCAGTCGACGGGCAGGCCCGTCGCGATTTGAAAGGACTTTATATGGGACTTTTCACTGGTAAGACCGTGATCGTCACCGGCGGCGGCAAGGCCACGCTCAAGGACGGCTCCGCTGGCTCCATCGGCTACGGTATCGATATCGCTTTTGCCAAGGAGGGCGCAAACCTCGTCATTACCGGCCGCAACGTTGCCAAGCTCGAGGCTGCCAAGGAATCCCTCGAGGCCGAGTACGGCGTCAAGGTTCTGCCTGTTCAGGCCGATGTCTCGGCTGGTCAGGACAACGAGGCCGTCGTCCAGAACGTCATCGACAAGGCCATTGAGGAGTTCGGCCGCATCGACGCCGTCGTCAACAATGCTCAGGCCAGCGCTTCGGGCGTGACGATCGCCGATCACACCATGGACCAGTTCAACCTCGCCATTTACTCCGGTCTGTATGCCACCTACCTGTACATGCAGAAGGCCTACCCGCACCTGAAGGAGACCAAGGGCTCCGTGGTCAACTTTGCTTCGGGCGCCGGCCTGTTTGGCAACTATGGCCAGTGCAGCTACGCCGCTGCCAAGGAGGGCATCCGCGGTCTGACCCGCGTCGCTGCCAACGAGTGGGGCAAGGACGGCATCAACGTCAATATCGTTTGCCCGCTTGCTTGGACCGCCGCGCTCGAGAACTTCCAGGATGCCTATCCCGAGGCGTTCAAGGCCAACGTCCACATGCCGCCGGCGGGTCACTACGGCGACGTCGAGAAGGAAATCGGCCGCGTTGTCGTTCAGCTCTGCGGTCCCGACTTTAAGTATATGAACGGCGAGACCGTCACCCTCGAGGGTGGCATGGGCCAGCGTCCTTAGGGGTTCCGCCGTTCTACCGAACGGCGGACCGGCCGACGCTGCGCGGTCACCAGAGCGATAACTTGTCATTCAAAGAGGGCGGCATGACCAGAAGGTCTATGCCGCCCTCTTTTCATGCCAATTTGTTCGCCCTGGCGACCGCTCGCTGATGTTGTCAGAGCATCGGCGTTACCAGAGCATCGGCGTTGTCGGCAGTTGGGGACAGTCCCTAAGTGCCGGCAGATTGGGACACTCCTTTGCAAGATGGCGCTGAAGGCTGTCCCCAACGTCTAGTCGTTTAAGAACGTCCCCAACGACTAGCGCGGGAACCTGATCCTAATGCACTAGTTTCTGTCGAGTCGGTGCTCCTTGCGGGTTGCCCGTATAATGGTTTGCGTATGAACCGCAACCAAGGAGTTCCAGTTTATGGACCAGAGCCTTTTTAAATTCGACCTGATCGCCGAGGACCCGACGACGCACGCGCGTGCCGGCGTACTGCACACCCCGCACGGCGATATCGAGACGCCAATCTTTATGCCCGTGGGCACCAAGGCAAACGTCAAGGGTATTCCTACCGAGACCGTCAAACAGCTCGGCGCCCAGATCGTGCTTGCCAACACCTATCACCTGTCCATGCGTCCCGGCGAGGACACCATTGCCGAGCTGGGCGGCCTGCACAAGTTTATGAACTGGCACGGCCCCATTCTTACCGATTCGGGCGGCTTCCAGGTGTTCAGCCACAACGACGCCGTCAAGCTCACCGACGAGGGCGTGCGCTTTATCGTCAACGACTACGACGGCCGCCACGTGTTCTGGACGCCCGAGGACAACATGGAAATCGCCATGAAGCTCGGCTCCGATATCTGCATGCAGCTCGACCAGTGCCCGGGCTATCCCGCCACGCGCGCCTACGTCGAGCGCGCCGTTGAGCTGTCGAGTATGTGGGCCGAGCGCTGCTATAAGGCGCATACCCGCGATGACCAGGCGCTCTTTGGCATCGTCCAAGGCGGCATGCACCTGGACCTGCGCCTGCGCTCGCTGCGCCATCTGGAGGAGTGCGGCGACTTCCCGGGTTACGGCATCGGCGGCTATTCGGTGGGCGAAGACCACGAGACCATGTTCGAGACGCTGGCACCGCTGGTTTCCGAGTACATGCCTAAGCACAAGCCGCGCTACCTCATGGGCGTCGGCAACCCTACCACGCTCGTGCGCGGCGTTGGCGTGGGCATCGACATGTTCGACTGCGTGCTGCCGACGCGCACCGGCCGCATGGGTACGGCGTTCTCCAGTGAAGGTCGCCTTAACTTCCGCAACGCGCGCTTTGCGCACGACGACGGCCCTATCGACCCCACCTGCACCTGCCCGGTGTGCACGGGCGGCTACAGCCGTGCGCTCATCCGTCACATGGTCACGCAGAAGGAGATGCTCGGCGGTATTCTGCTGTCGATGCACAACATCTACTACCTGCTCAACCTTATGCAGCGTGCCCGTCAGGCCATTATCGAGGGCCGTTACGGCGCGTTTGTGAGCGACTGGATGAACAGCCCTGCGGCGGTGGATTACTAAGAGCCGCGACCGCTGACCGATGCCTTGCAAGCGCTTGATGCATCGTGGGTACCATACCGAATAGTTGATGTTCGGGCGGGTGTTTGGCGCATGGCGTCGACCCCGCCCGTTTTTCTTTTTCCCGATAGGAGTACCCATGATTGAGAACGAGAATGTCGAGGGCGAGTCCGCCTACGACGAGACGTACCGCCGCGGTCCCGTGGTTATGCGCGGCCCCATGATTCCTAAGGACAACACCTACGCCAACCTGCTGGCGCCCGAGGAGTCGACCGACTGGCTGCATGCTGATCCGTGGCGCGTGCTGCGCATCCAGGCCGAGTTTGTCGATGGCTTTGGCGCACTTGCCGAGCTTGGGCCCGCTGTGACCATCTTCGGCAGCGCCCGCATGCCCAAGACCGATCCGCTCTATAAGGCGGCGCGCACGGTCGGCCGCAAAATCGCCCAGCGCGGCGTGGCGGTCATCACCGGTGGCGGCCCCGGCATCATGGAAGCGGCCAACAGGGGAGCGGCGAGTGTCAACGGCAAGTCAGTTGGCCTGGGCATTGAATTGCCGCACGAGCATGGGCTCAATAAATACGTGAACCTCGGCATGGACTTCCGTTACTTCTTTGTGCGCAAGACCATGTTCGTCAAATACAGCTCGGGCGCCATCGTGTTTCCCGGAGGTTTTGGTACGCTCGACGAAATGTTCGAGGTGCTCACGCTGGTGCAGACGCACAAGGTCAAGCGCATGCCGCTCGTGCTGGTGGGCACCGAGTACTGGCAGGGCCTATTCGACTGGCTTAACGGTCCGGTGATGGACGCCGGTATGATCAGCCCGCTCGATCCGGAGTTGGTGCACATTACCGACGACCTCAACGAGGCCGTCGATATCGCCCTGAGCGGGCTGATGTAGGGCGAGCGTGCCTGTCGTTGTAGTGATGAGAAGGCAGACTGATGCTATTTAACATCAGTCTGCCTTCTAAACTGGGTATACTGATGCAAAAGACGAGAGCGAGGAGGTCGTGTATGTCTACTGCAACGGTTAAGCCTACGACGGTTCGCATCGAAGAGGGGCTCAAGGAACAGGCGACTGAGTTCTTGGATACGGTTGGTCTGAGTCTCAATTCGTATCTCAACCTTGCTGTTCGGCAGCTGGTAAATCAGCGAAAGATTCCTTTTGAGATCGTTGGTCGATCCGAAGTTCCCAACGAGGCGACGAGGCGCGCCATGGTGATCGCTGAAGCTCATGAGTTGGGGATTCTGCCAGACGACAGCCCGTCATTCAATAACGCTGATGAGCTTATATCATTCCTCGATGAGGACTAGCGATGTTTGAGATTAAAGTCGAGGCTCAGTTTAAGGCGGATTACAAACGGACGATGCGCATCCATCCGCAGCTAAAAACCGAGTTTAAGGCGGCGGTTGCAGAACTTGCGGCTCACGGCTCGCTTCCCGCGGAATATGGTGCCCACGAGCTTTCAAACCCGGGCGGCAATTACAACGGCCACATCGATTTCCATCTATCCGATGGCTTGGTCGATGTGGTCGTTCTGTACTTGCCGCATAAGACTAATCCTGTGATCCGACTGGTCAGAATGGGCTCGCATGAGGAACTGTTCCGGGGCCCGCAGGGCTGATTGCCGATTTCTAAGTTGCGGTGGAATAGGGATTGATTTGCGGCTGGTAAGCCAAAAAACAGTCCCTATTCCACCGCAAGTGGTAAAGGTGCCCCTAGTGGATGGGTTGGTAGCGGGGGCAGTAGCTGATGGCGATGGCGTCGACGCCTACGTGGGTGGCGATGGTGCAGCCGATGGGGCCGGTGCCGGCGTCTACGTAGTCTTGGCCCGCGAGCGCTTGGTTGACGAGCTCCTGCTCCTCGGCGGCGCCGGTCGTGAGCACGCGCACGCTGGAGCCCGGGTGCTCGGACAAAAATGCGAGGCAATCGGCCATGGTGTTGGCGACGATGCGCTTGGCGCCGCGGCCCTTTTTGACGGCCTTGATCTCGCCCGATTTCCACTCCGGCGAAACGGCCAGGCGAATGTTGAGCATCTGCGTGAGCTGGCCGGCGAGCTTGGGCGCGCGGCCGTTCTTAACGAGGTTCTCGAGCGTGCGGGGAATCAGCAGCAGGTGGGCGTCGGGCAGCGTCGCGCGGATCTGCGCCTCGGTCTCGTCCAGACTGCGGCCGTCCTCGCGCATGGCCAGTGCGTACTCCACCAGCAGGCCCTCGGCACCCGAGCCGGTGCGCGAGTCGATGCAGCGAACGTCGAGCTCGTGCGTTTCGGCCGTCAGGCTGGCGTTGGCATAGCAGGCGGACCACTCGCTGCACAGCGAGATAAAGATGGCGCTGTCGTGGCCGTCGGCGAGCACGCGGTCAAAGAGCGCCTTGAACTCGCCGGCGCTCGGCTGCGAGGTGTGCGGCAGCTGCTCGGAGCCGGCCATGCGCACGACGTATTCCTCGGCGGTAATCTGCACCTGGTCGAGCAGGTCCTCGCCCTCGATAATCACATGCAGCGGAATCACGTAAATGCCGAGCTCTTGGGCGCGGGCGGGGGAGATGTCCGACGTGGAGTCGGTTATGATGGCAAAAGACATAATTGCACCTTTCGTTGGGGCGCTTGCGCGCCGCCTTCTGAGAGCAAAGTGCGACAAGTATAGTAGAGTCGTTCCACATTGCCAGCTTTAATTGTTGAATAGTCAACAGTTTGAAGTGTCGGTGTGGAAATCGCCAACTGGGGAAGAAGGATATCGATGGCGGCATTACAGCTATGCGAGCGGCCGGTCGTGCTGTTTGATTTCGATGGCACGGTGGCCGATACGGGCCGGGCGGTGATGACCTCGACGCGCAAAACGCTGGCTGCGCGCGGGTTTTCTGAGGCGCAGATGGGTGACCTGCGCCGCATGATCGGGCCGCCCCTGTGGAAGAGCTTCCACGACTTTTACGGCTTCTCGCGCGAGGAGTCGCTTGTGGTGGCCGACGAGTACCGTGCCTTTTTTGATGAGCTGGGACCGGAAGAGTACCCCGTGTTCGATGGAGTCCCCGAGCTGCTCGACAGCCTTGCCGCGCGGGGGCATCGCATGGCGGTCGCGACGTCTCGCATGGAGGCAAAGTGCATTGACATGGTGCGTGAGCTGGGGCTTTGCCAGTTCGAAGCCGTGGTCGGCATGAATCCGCCGCAGGGGCGCGAGACCAAGGCAGATTCGGTCCGCGATGCCCTGGCGGCGCTCGGTGCGACCGCGGACGAGGCCGTGATGATCGGCGATCGCTTTAACGATGTGGAGGGCGCGCACGCGATGGGCGTGCCGTGCATCGGCATCTATTCGGGCGCGGCGGCGCCGGGCGAGCACGAGGCGGCGGGTGCCGATGCGGTGGTGCACTCGGTGGCCGAGCTTGCTAAACTTTTCGCTATCTAATGACGTGATGTGAGGGGCGGGCACGCTCGCCGCTCATTGCTAAGGAGGTCGTCCATGAATCAGGTGGAGCAGAGCGTTGCCGAGTATGTCGACGAGGTCTGGGAGGATGTCGTCGCCGATATCGAGCAGCTGGTGAGTTATCCGTCCGTGGCAGTTTCTGCTGATGCGGAGCCCGGCGCGCCGTTTGGCCGCCCGGTCCGTGACGCACTCGATTGCGCGCTCGGCATCGCGCAAAAGCTCGGCTACCAGACGAGCGACGACGAGGGCTTTGTGGGAATCGCCGATATTCCGGGCCGCGGCGATAAGCAGCTCGCGACCATCTGCCATGTGGACGTGGTACCCGCTGGCCCCGGTTGGAACACCGACCCGTTTGCGATGGAGCGCCGCGAGGGCTGGCTGCTCGGCCGTGGCGTGATCGATGACAAGGGTCCGGCGGTGTTGTCGCTCTATGCCGGCGCCTACCTGCTCAAGCACGGCATTGTGCCGCGCTATACCTTCCGTGCGCTGCTGGGCTGCGATGAGGAAGTGGGCATGTCCGACGTTCACCATTATCTGGAGAACCACGCAGACCCCGACTTTCTATTTACGCCCGATGCCGAGTTCCCGGTCTGTAATGCCGAGAAGGGCCAGTTTGGGGCGACGTTTGTGAGCCCCAAGATCGACGGCGGGCGCATTGTGTCCTGGAGCGGTGCCGAGGCGAGCAACGCCATTCCGTCGCAGTCTATCTGCGAGCTTGCGATTGCCGCCGATGAGCTGCCGGCACCCGCTGAGAATGCCGACCGCCTGGAGATCACCGCACTCGATAACGGGCATGCGCAGATTTTCGCCCACGGCATTGGCGGTCATGCCTCGATGCCCGAGGGAACGATCAATGCCGTCGGCCTCATCGTGGCGTATCTGCGTGAGGCCGAGGACGCGTTTGGTGCGCGCGACGAGCGCCTGCTGACGCCTGCCGAGCATGAGTTTGTCAAGTTTCTGGCCTTTGTGCATGCGGACGCCTATGGTCGCGGCCTGGGTATCGATGCGACGAGCGCGGCGTTTGGCCCGCTCACGTGCAACCCCGGCGTCATCCGTGTGGCGGATGGCCATATCGAGCAGGTCATCGACGTGCGCTTCCCCGATAGCACCAGCGCCGATACCATCCGCGAGCAGCTTGAGCCGCTCGTGGGCCGCTTTGGTGTGACGTATCGCGTGGGTCGTGCCAAGGTGCCGTTCTCGGTCTCTGCCGACGATCCGGCCGTGAAGGCGCTTATCGATACCTATAACGAGTTTACGGGCAAGCATGCCGAGCCCTTTGCCATGGGCGGCGGCACGTACGCGCGCAACTTTGCCCGCGCCGTATCGTTTGGCCCCGAGGAGACCGGCCTGGAGCTGCCCGCATGGGGCGGCCAGATGCACGGCCCCAACGAGTGCGCCAACGAGGAGCAGCTCAAGCAAGCACTCAAGATTTACATCGTGGCGATCTTAAGGCTCAACGAGTTGGAACTGTAGAGGTAGTCGTCTAATCATTGGGACGTTCTTAAACGACTAGTCAAAAGGGACGCTCTTGTCGCACGGACACGGCACTTGGGGCGCTCCTTTTAATATTAGTTGAACATTGTCAAGCGGCAAAATGGCCCTGCCGTCCGCGGAGCTACCGCGGACGGCAGGGCCCGGCTATCTTCACCCGGTGGCGGCGCCGCTTGAGGGCGTGTCTGCTCGACGCACGTTCGGCACTCTAATATCCGCGGGTCGGAACCGCATCTCGTTGCTGCGGCTTGGGGCCTCCGGCGACTTCGCGGTCTGTTGTCGGGCGTGGCGGCTGCCCGCCGCCCATAAAAAGCACTGGAGTGGCCTCCCAACGGCCTCGAGCGCGGCGCGCCCCGGGGTCGGACTCCTATCTGCGGGGGGAGGTCACGAGGCCATCCCCGCTATCGCCCACGCCCGGCAGGCCATCTCCCGCGCCGTCGCGCAGTTCGCAACGCAGGGCCTCTTGCCCGCCGCGGACATCGCCTCGCGCCTCTCCTGCAGGCGGCGGTTGCACTTCGCGGCGTGCCTCGACACGGCCGGCGCGGCCCCGTGCCCGGGCCTCGGCCTCTTGGGGTGCTATGACCTGGGCGAGGTGACCGGGACGGGCGGCGAGGTGTTCGGGAACATCGTGGAGGAGCGCTTGGGCGATGCGCGGATTCGAAAGGACGCGCAATGGCGTGGACTGGGGGTGGTTCCCCGACCCGTGGCGCTTCGTGAGGTGCGGCTGGGAGCCGGGTGCCCGGCGGCTGATCCTCTTCCAAGAGCTCTCCGCCAACCGCAAGACGCCCGCCGAGACGGGCTAGATGATGGTGGGCGCATTGGCCTTCTCCGATAAGACGGGTGAGGAGCCGTACCTTCACAACGAGTTGATATGGTGCGACGACACGCCGGACGGGAAGCAGCCGATGGCGGTGTACCAGCGGGAGTACGGGCTTCAGGCGCGACCGGCGAGAAAGTCGCGGATGCGGAAGCTGAGCTACGAGTGACTGGCGGGGCTCCGGGAGATCGTGATAGACCTGGTGAGGTGCCCGCTCGCCTACGAGGAGTTCACCCTGAAGGAGTACATGAGGGAGAGCGACGGCAGCTGGATCGACGAGATACCCGACGGCAACGACCACTGCATCGACGCGGTGAGGTGCGCCGTGATGGACGACGTGCTCAGGGGGTGATGGCCGTGGGTTTCTCAACATTCGCCTTCAACGGAGCCCTGCTTGGCGTGGGATGCCGTGGGCTTCTCGACCTTCTCAACATGTACTCCGAAAGATTGGAAACGGAGGGGGCCTATGCAGCAGTGGGGATGGGCTGCTCGGCGGCTTTTCTTCACCTTCAAATGCTAAACGACCATAGGAGGCTTACATGAGCGTGGATGACGCGCGGGAGCATTGGGTGCCGGGACACGTGAGGAATTACTTGGAGGGGCATGGCTTCCGGCTTCCTTTGGAGGACATGGAACCGTACATCGCCGAATGGGACGGCTGGATGAGGGCGGTGGGCTCGTTCTACGACTATCGAGACACCGATGCCTTTGGGCGGGTGTACGAGGTGCACCGGCGCTCGATGATGCCTGCCATGCGGGTGTGCCGGGAGTTGGGCTCTCTCCTCCTTGACGAAAAGGCGCAGGTGGTTTGCGACGACCAGCGAGCGACCGAGTTTCTCGACAGATGCTTTGCCGGATGCGGCTTCACGAGCAGAGCCCAGGAGGCGGTGATGCGAGCGTTCGGGCTCGGAACGGGCGCGTTCAGCGTGTGACTCGACCTTGAACGCAAGGTTGCGAAGGTTCGACACTACGACGCGCGCATGGTGGTTCGTCTCCATGGGATGCTGCGGGCGTGACGGAGTGCGCGTTCGTGACGAGGGGGTATCCGCAGGGTGCTGCAGTTGACCAGCTCCAGATGCACCTCTTGGGTGACGACGGGTCTTATCGCATAGAGACGGTTTGCTTTGACCATGAGGGAAGGACGCTCGACGTCCCGGAGGGTGGCCGGCCTTGTTGACACGGGGTCTGTCTTCCCGACCTTCGGAATCGTAAAGCCTGCCGTGCCGAATACCCGAGTGGACTGTTCGCCTTGCGGCCAAAGCGTGTTCGCGGACGCCGTGGACGCCATTCAGTCGGTGGGCCCGCCTTCGATGCCCTTATCAACGAGATCGACGCAGGCAAGATACGCGTCTTCCTCTCCGACGTCATGTTCGACCAAGGGAAGGGCTCCGACGGCGGGCGCGTGCCGATTCCCTTTGGACGGGGCGACTGCACCGTCTTCCGCAAGGTGATGAGCACCGAGGACACGATCCAAGAGTTCGATTCGGCGCTCAGGACCGACTCACAGGCTCAGGCTCTGCGATTGGCCCTCCAAGTGCTGGGCGACCTCTGCGGGTTCGGCATCAGCTACTTCGACTTCGACAACTCGGGCTATGTGAAGACCGCGACCGAGGTCTCGTCCGACAACTCGGCCCTCATGCGCAACGTGCGCAAGCACGAGAACGCGCTGCAGGGCGCGATCGTCAACACGAGCCGGGCACTTCTGGCCTGTTCCCGTGCGCTCGGCGAAGACATTCCGGACGAAGGCTGCGTGCAGGTGCAGTTTGATGACTCGATTGTGCAGGACACCGAGGCCGAGAAGCGCCAGGACATGGCCGAGATCGCGGCGGGGCTCATGGGTGCCTGGGAGTACCGGATGCGTTGGTATGGGGAGGACAAGGAGACGGCGAAGTTGCGCGCGGGTGGCGTGCCTTACCCGGCCTCGTCCTCCTTGGGCCAGACTTGCTTGTAGCGTTTCCACGCCTTGACGGGCGGCTGCCTGCGCTCCGGGTCGTACGGCGAGTAGAAGACGAGGTAGTCGTCGTAGAGGCTCGCGTACCACCAGTCGCGGAAGCGCCCGTTCTCGTGGTTGAAGACCTCGTGCTGCATGATCTCGAACGAGAGGGGTGGCAGGTTCTCGTGCGCGACGTCTTCGCTCCAGAAGGCGTACTCGGGGGCTCCCTTGTGCTCATGGGCGTAGGTGAAGTGGCTATCGACCTCGTTGAATAGAAGATTGTTGTAGATGATGCCGTCCGCGTGTGCCATCTCCGCGAGATCTTCGGGCGGGGTGTCGGTCGCTATGCGGCGCATGCAGCGCGTCACCGGGTCGTTCCAACCGTCGAACACCATCATGCGGTCGCATATGTCGCACTTCCACATGTTGGTGCTCGCGCCGGGCGTGGACTCGAACGAGAAGAAGGTCGTGTCGCTGTGGTGCTGATTGAGGCTGGAGGAGGAAATGAACCCGTTCTCCATCTCGTCGCCGTTGCAGCAGTTCGAGATGCTGTTGCCGCAGGGGCATGCAAGGTAGGCCACGTAGCTTCTCCGTTCCAGTAGCGATGTGGCTAGTCTAGCCGATTCCAGCGGCGTTTCGGGGTGGAATGCCGGTCGGGGCAGCTTGCGGGCGCGTAGCGGCTTGCGTGGGGCCGTCTGCAGGTGGATTGGCTGTGCTTGGCATGCGGCGCATGAGGGAGCATTGCCGCGAAGGCGTGAGGGTCGCTGATAGTCGCACAGGGCGCGTTTGGGTCACGGGTAGCGTGGGGCCGCTGCCATGGGCGCGACCGGGCCGGCGGAGGCGTCTGGAGCGCACGCGGCCACGACGCGGACGAACCCTCGACGAGCAGCGTCGAGCCTGGCCGGCCTCCGGCCGCGGGGCGGCTGAAAAGGTTAAACGCTGGCGAGGATGGGACGGAATTGCAGGAGCGGCGTTGGCTTTTCGCTCTGGCGAGTCTCTAGTAGTCACCCTTCTAATCGGCTTCGGACTCACTTGGGTGTTCCGGCTGTCCGGGCTGGGTAGTAAAATACACCGGTGGATTGGAGCAGGATGACGATACGGTACATTGGTTCAAAAGCTCGCCTAGCTGAGGCGATTCTCGATATTGTTGGGTCGCCTAGCGGCTATTCAGGCCGTTTTGTCGACGGTTTCTGTGGCACCGGCGTCGTTGCGCGCACCGCTGCCCTTCGCGGTTGGAACGTTGATTGCAACGATACGCTGCTTTCAGCCGCTATGATTACTGAGGCCTCACTTCTTTGCGGTTCTGAGCTTAATTTCAAGGAGCTCGGTTCGTATGAGTCGGCTATCGAAAGACTCAACGCCTGTGCTCCGAGCGACGGCTATATCTGGCGAACCTACAGTCCTGCTTCCGCTGCCTTTTGTCCGCACGAGAGAAGGTACTTTACGGAACACAATGCCCGCCGAATTGATGGCGCCCGTAATCTCATTGCCGAATGGCGGGATTCCGGCGTCATTGGGGGTGTTGAGGAGACGCTCCTCGTTGCTGATGTCATTGAGGCTTCGAACTCCATTGCCAATATTGCTGGTACATATGGATGCTTCTTAAAGAGGTGGACTCAACAGTCGTATGGCGCTTTTTCGGTAAGGCCGCGCGAGCTTCTATCCTCTTCGATAGGGCATCGGGTTCAGGTTGGTGACGTGTTTTCACTTAAAGTATCTCCCGGCGATACGGTCTACCTCGACCCTCCCTACACTAAGCGACAGTACGCCTCCTACTATCACATTCCCGAAACCATCGCGTATCATGATGAGCCGAAGGTTGAGGGCGTTGCCGGCCTTCGCCCGTGGAAACACATGGCATCGCCTTTCTGCTACAAGACGAAGGCTCTCAGGGCGCTTTGTGACTGCGTAGGCGGGCTGGACTCACGCCGTATCTTCCTCTCGTACAGCTCGCAGGGGCATGTGGCGCTCGATGATTTGCTTGATGGCCTGTCGGAGCTCGGCAAAGTTGATGTTTATGAGCTTGGCGAGATTGGGAGGTATAGGCCCAACAAGACCGCCGCTGAAACTGGAGCGGTGGTCGCTGAATATCTGATTGAGATTGATAAGGATTAAAGGGACTTAGGCTGTGGCTCATCCGGACACGACAGAGAAAAAGCGATTGCTCGCCGCCAGTGCCGTCATTGCTGACGCTACCTCTGGACTCAACAACTATGCCGAGGCAAAACTTACGCTTCTTGAGTACGTATCCTGCAGTTATTCCGGAATCAGCATCACAGACTACTTCCGCGTTACGGGCTATACCCCTGCGTTCGAGCCTGCGAATGAAACTGTATCCAAACTGCGCGTTGAGATCGACGCATGTGGCATAGCCTACCCTGTGGCGCTTTCTGCCCTTGCGCGAATTGATCTAGACGAGCTGGAGACGAAGAAAAAAGGCTCCGTCTATACCGACTTTAGGCTTGCGGCTTATCTCGCTCAAGCCGTCATGCCAGGATATTCTGGCGGCGCCATACTTGACCCCTCCTGTGGTTCCTCAATCCTTCTCGCGGCCTGCGCTGATTATCTGCGCCAAGCCGGTGCGGATGCGTCGAGCTTTGTTTCCTCGTCCTTGTTTGGCGTAGATCTGGAACCGCTTGCTATTAGGGGCTCGATTCTCGCGCTGGCCTCCTTGCTGTGCGACTCGGCCTGCCTTTCCGTCCTGATCTCTCACTTTGTATGCGCCGACAGCCTTGAACGGGGAGCGGGCTTACTCGCGGCATTCGGGGTAAAGGGCTTCGCGCTCGTAGTGGGCAACCCCCCATGGGAACGCGTGAGGCCTTCGAGAAGTGAATTTGCTCGAGCTCAGGGCGTCGACGCTCGCTATGGCGAGTCTATAGAGAAAATGCCCGAAGGTTATGAGGGGCACCGCGATGAAAGCCGCGCCAAATCACGGTCCATCGCCAATGCGTATGGCCTCAAGGGTGGCATAGATTTGTATCAAGCATTCCTAGCTCTAAGCGTTGAGCTTTGCAGCCGAGGGGGAACCATTGCGCTCTACCTCCCTGCAGGCCTGATTCGCTCCAAGGGGCTTGCTGATGCTCGTGAAATGATTGCCGACAGCTTCGGCAGGGTTGGTATTTCCATCTTCATGAACCGCGCCAAATTCTTTTCCATCGACTCACGCTTCAAGTTCGTTTTGGCGGTGCTCGCTGGAAACGACGAAGGCAATTCACGCCGCAGCATTGAATATCTCTATTGCGACGCAGATGATGTGGGCGTGGGTACTGTCTCTACTCTTGAGTTGGGACGAGACTTCTTTTGCGATTCGTCTCGGGAGCTTGGTGCTCCCGAGGTGAGAACGGCCGAAGAAGCCGCGTTGCTTCGACGAGCCTGGGGGCAAAGCGATCGCATGGCCGAACATGAGCTATTCTCCAGCGTTGCTCCCGTGAGAGAGCTCGATATGACTTTGGACCGCTCTCTTTTTCAAAAGAAGGCTGAACCGGGTAGCGGGCTCATGCCGCTCATCGAGGGGCGCATGGTCTCGCCCTACCGTTGTGGGTGCAAGCAATACGTTTCTGGAGAAGGCAGGTCGGCCAAGTGGAAGGTCGTCCCTCCCGGAAGCAGCAGGATTAAGCCTCAGTTTTATGTCTCTAAAGACGATACGAGTTCGTCTCTACGCGAGAGGACAAGTAAAGCTCGCGTCGGGTATTGCGACATAGCCGGACAAACCAACGAACGCGCAATGCAGGCTGCTCTTATTCCAGCTGAATGCGTCTGCGGGAACAAGGTGCCGACACTTCTCTTTAACGACATGGATGTTGCTTTCCTCTGGCTAGGGATAGCCAACTCTTTTGTTTTTGATTGGCTGGTCAGACGATACATCACTACGACCATAAACTTCTTCATCTTAGAGAACCTTCCGTTTCCACGCATTGACCTGAAGGACACTACGGGCTCTCAGATTGTTGACGCCGTTAGAGAGCTGATCGAGCTAAAAGACGGCGATGCCGGGTGGAGCAATGAAGAGAACTGGCAGTGCGCGTGCCTGCGAGGCGAGATAGATGCTCTTGTTTTGCGCGCATACGGACTTGGTCCCAGCGACTTCGAACTCATCGTTAATGATTTCCCCCTTGTCGATCGAGTTAACGCTGCTTTCTCTCGAGGTCATAGACCTACCTTTGATTTGATCAGACACTACTTAAGCGGCGAATGCGAATACTTGGAACGCGCACGAGAGGCGTGGGCACATGGGGCTCTGCCCTATGTGCCCAACGAGCATTTGCGTCAGTTGACAAGGGCGGAAGGTAAGGAGGTTTGATGTGAGCGTCGTTGAGGTCTTGTGCCACGAGATGCGCCCTGCGGATATATTGAAGATTAAAGCAGAGTCCAACAACGCGAATACGGGTGGTGGCGCACGTGACCTGCGCTTCAGATTGGAGTTTGCCCCTTGCCTCGACAGGTTCTTTCCTGTCGAGATAGTTCACGAGAGGAATACCCCCTACAAAATCGCTGAGTTCGAGCACCTCGGAGCAGACAAGACGCGCACCGTAGAAACCGTTCGTTACGCGTTTAAGCCGACAAACTCTAGGCCAACAGAAGTTAGGATTGCCCAAATCAATAAGCTTAACTTCTTTCTTGACCTTCCTGATATTGCCGAGGGTGATGGCATGCTGTTCATGGCTTTCATCCGTAAGTCTAGTGGGCTCTCGCAAGCTCAGTACTTGACTGAGAAGCAGATCAGCCATCCTAGAAGCAATAAGATTATCGCTGCGGCAATGTATGAGGCGATAGAAGAGAAGCACGGAAACGATGCCGTTGTGTTTTCAGTTGACTTGGTGTGAGGTGAGAGAATGCAAGAACAGCTCATGATGGAAGCCAAAAGGGTTTTGAGGATGCTTGCCGATGACAAGAATGTTCTCTTGACGGGGGCGCCTGCGACCGGCAAGACTACTCTGCTTAATATGGCCGAACATCTCTTCCTTGAGAGAGGAGAGACCACCGTAGACCCCTATGGAGCTGCCGCTTTTCCCATTGCGAGCGCCTCTGACGAGGGTGCTTTCCCCGGCGGAGGGTGTAGCAGCCGCAAGGTATTTAGGACGACATTTCATCAAGGGACTCGGTACAGGGATTTTGTTCGCGGCATCGTCCCCGTCCCAGACGCGAGCACGGTCAAGTTTGAGGTCTCCAAAGGATTGCTTTGGCAGGCATCAGAGTTTGCAAAGCAGTCTGACTCTGCTGCGCTTCTCATCATTGATGAGATCAATCGTGGCCCAGCCGTCAGCATTTTCGGGGATATGATTTCAGCTTTCGAGGCCGACAAGCGCTTAGACGACGATGGTGGGATCATCGCTGGGAAGACCGTCACCGTTCAGATACTCAACGACAAGGCCGAGCTTGAGGACTATCAACTCCCAAGCAGGCTATATATCCTTGCCGCCATGAATCAGGCCGATTCTTCCGTGGAACCCATGGACGCTGCGTTTATGCGTAGATGGAAGAGGGTCAAGATCTGTCCGAACATCGCCGGACTTTGCCTTTACTTTGGGATTGATGATCCGGGAGGCGATTTCCCAGATGAACCTGCGAGTGCGGCGGACGTTTACGGACTCGCCGCTCATGCCCTCACCGTCATCAACTATAAAATTCGGTTAGGTCGAGGAGAGGATTACCAGCTTGGGCAGGGCGTGTTCATGAAGCTTCCCTCAAGCGAGCTGCCTAGAGACGTCTCGGGCGCTCTTCGCTATATTGCCGAGTGCTGGCCTGTTGTGGACGCCCACATCGAAGAGGTTTTCTTCAACGACAAGGAGGCCATAGCCGAAGTCCTCAATGCGGGTGCGGAGTCTTTCTTCGGGCTTAAGAGCTCCACCTTTGCGGGAAGGCAAGTCATCACAATCGAAAAAGCCGACATTGATGAGAGCAATGTGTACACAATGATGCTCTCGCTTGTGAGGTAAGCCTTGGCCCGAATTGTTCTGATAGAGGACAAGCCCTACAAGGAGCCGATACCCAGTTTAGCCATTCGGCTGGGCATTGAACCCTATGATCTGATGAGCTGCCTCTCGGCTGCAGATGCCTATCTCTGCAAACGTCTATCTCTTAATGGCTCGCTTCATATCGAGCGTAACAGGTTCTCGTTTGAGCGGGTTGCCGGGATATTTCCGGTCTGCGATCAACTTGAGATAGAGGTCGTTCCCAAGTTCATGGACGGGAACGAGGCTTGGCGCGCTGACTTTTTGCTTCTCCTTGCCAGGACGAAGTGGGGGCTTTTGGCTGAGCGACAGATGATAAGCACGACGCGAAGCAAGGACAGGGGCATTAGCGATGCGCTCGCCATGGTATTTCTCTCGATGTTCGACTCTGTTTCCCATGTGCCCATACGCACCTATCGCCGCAAGCAGATACGGCAGTTTGAAATTGAGGGCGACCTCTTTGAGGAAAGCGTTGTCCTTCCGGAAAGGGATGGATTTCTGCAGGACGTTACGGAGTTCACAAGGCAAAACATCTACAACGCCGTAATTGTTGAAGTGACAAGGCTGCTCATTAATAGCGTGACGGACTTTGATTTGAAGTCCAGGTTGATTAGAGTAGCCACTCAACTTGGTGGGCAATCGAGGCTCGACGCCGCCCCGCCACGGAGTGTGCCCTCACGATTCAGGGGCTGGCAAGATCTGTATAGCCTCTGCATTGATATCCTCGATGGCTATGGCATTGACTACATAAGCCAAGGTGAAATGCTTAGTCCGGGCTTTGTCGTACGCACCTCGGATGCTTGGGAAGAATTCCTGCGGCAAGCTTTGGTCGCCGGCCTTAAAGATTGCCGTGTCGCCTTCCAAGAGAAGCATCCATTTGCTCGGAGGGATGCAGCGGTCATGAAGGTCAGGCCGGACTATATCCTGCGGACACCCGATGGCCATGCTTTGTTGGTCGACGCAAAGTACAAATCTCATGACGCGAGTGTCGGCACGATTTCAAACTCAGATGTCTACGAAGGCCGAGCGTTCATGGAAGCGACTGGGATTCAAAGGCTCGTTCTCTTATATCCGTATGGAAGCCCTGTTGGCGGCGGGCATTTTGCCGAATTCCAGCATGTTAGGGATGATGGCTGGGATATTTATGGGGTCAGGGTGCATCCGGGACTCATTGCCTCGGGCGGCTTGAGCGTCTTTGGAGAAGAGATCGGGCAGTTCATGCGGGGTTATTTGAAAGACTCTGTTGCACAGTAGCCGCTTCAGATACAAGGCCCCCCATTGCTATAGCTTGAAGTACAACTCAAAATTGACCTCATAAATCAATATTGACCTGAGAGATCAATTGCAATATCCTTCTACCAAAGGAGGTGGCGATGGATATCGAGTATGCGAGCAAGTCGCTTGAGAAGAGTCTGAAGGACCAGAGGTCGATAACGAGGAACTACGGCAAGATCGCCAAGAACCTCATTCATCGTCTTTCTGACCTGCGGGTCGCGAATGACCTTTCGGAGATTACCCATCTGCCGCCGCCGCGCAGGCACAAGCTGTCCGGCAACTTCGAGGGCTGTTGGGGAATCGACCTCAGCAAGAACATGAGGCTGGTCGTCCGCCCTGTCGGAGAGTTCGATCCGGATGACCTCACGACGATCACGAGCGTCTGTATCGTGGATATACAGGACTACCACTGAGCTAGGAGAGGAGAAGATAGCAATGAGTGATTTCATTGTCGCGCCCGGCGAGATTATCAAGGAGTACCTTGACGCGCGCGGCCTGACCCAAAAGGAAGTTTCGAAGCGCACCGGCGTGAGCGAGCGCCATCTCTCCCAGCTTCTGAACGGGAAGACCAGGCTTACCGAGGACATGGCCCTGAAGCTCGAGAAGGTCATGCCCGACGTTCCTGCGAGCTTTTGGCTCAACTACGAGGTCAAGTATCAGGAGTACCTTGCTCGCGAGCGCGAGGAGGCGCATTTGGAGGAACTTGACCTCAAGGAGATTGCCAAGAGGTTCCACTTCAAGGAAGCTTTTGGGCGTGCGAGTGGTATGTCCCTCGTTGAGCAGGCTACCGCGATGCTTAAGATTCTTGGCATCACAGACTTTGAGCGCTACGGGAACGCCGTCCCTGACGGTATTGAATTCATGCAGGATGGCGGCGATTCTGAGGCGGTTGTGGTGTGGCTCGGGCTCTGCAAGGAAGAGATTGAGGAACAGAACGATACCAAAAACGCCCCGGTGTACTCCAAGGATGCTTTCGTTGATGCACTTTCCTATCTGAAGGATGTGGCTTCAAACACGGATTTTATGGCATCGCTGAAGAGCTGCCGCATGCTGCTCAACTCAGTTGGCGTTTACTTGGTGTACAGGCCGGCTATCGCCAACGCAAAGGTTCGCGGCGCTCTCACATACTATCTCGGGCGTCCGACAATCTACATCAGCGGACGCTACAAGACTCACGGTGATGCTTGGTTTGCAATTGCGCATGAGATTGGCCACCTCCTCGATGGATTGGGCCAGAGGGGCGCAGAGATCTCCATTGACGACCCAAAGCTCAAGAGCTCTGACGAGGACGATGAACGTGCCAATGCGTATGCGAGGAAGTTCTTTGTAGACGAGGATGACTACCGGGCGTTTGCGGCTGCGGGCGATTTTTCCAGCGCCGCCGTGAAGGGCTTTGCGGCCTCTCAGGGGACGCCTCCGGGCATCGTCGTTGCCTTCCTGCAGCATGACGGCTTTGTGCCGTTTGCTGAACTGAACGACTTGAAGGATCGCTTCAACTAGGGGGTGGAGCCGTGTACGTGATCGACATAAAGAATCGGCAAAGCGAGTTCGCAGCGATGAAGATTCTTCAGGAAAAAGGCCTGCTGCGTAGCGACATGATCCCCTTGGTAGAGGTCATTCAAGAGAAGTTAACCTACGACGATAAGATCGACCCGTTCACCGGCGAAATCGTTCGAGAAGAGAAGATCTGCAAGGGCGGGAGAATTATCCACCGAGCAATAAAGGACATGTCCTCTCCGCACGATGTTACGCTTGAGAAGGTTGTCCAGCTGTTTCCCAACCGTCCCGTATTGGTCGACTACTTCAGGTGCGACCTTAACAGGTACCGTTATAAGCCTGATAAGATTCCCCTCGTCATTCAGCTCAATAGAGACCTCGGCCTATACAAGACCAAGGTCCTTGGAATCGCTGCGTACCCAAACTTGATTCCCGTCATCACGGTTAAGCGTGACATTGACGCGCTGAAGCCCGGTGAGGTTGTGGCGCTTGCGGGCCAATTAAGGGCGGATAATCCGGCTCAGCAAATTGCGATTCGCATCGATGACCTTGGGGGCTATGAAAGTGCGGTCAAACAGGTTCTGCGGGCGGACGATTTCCTTCTGTATGATTTCAACGAACAGCCGATTCGCTCGAAGCCAATAGAGTGTATGCAGCTTCGGCGTCTCAATCTCCCTGCGCAGCTCATCGCGCTTTGCTCCCCAAGGGCGCGAAGCGCCACTGGCAGAGATTTTCCCAATGGGGATTACGCCAACATCATCAATAATGTACACCTTGACACCTTTGCAAACTATGGCTTCCAAGGTGTCGGTGATTATGGTGGACTCCGTGACAAACTTCCAGAAGGAGGGACCAACAAAGGCCGTGCCCTTGCCGTTCTTTATGATGGTTCCAGGAACGAATTCAAAACCTTCGTGAACGATGACTATGATCGCGGCCCGAGCGGCTACCAGGATATCATCCCTGATATTCTGGCCGACGCCACGCTCAACCCCAAAGGAAACTGCGTTGCCCTTGGCATTGTTGCAGAGAAATACGCCCAAGGCGCGCAGAGCACCTTCGCCGAGTGGATTAAGTACACGCTTATCCGCTATATACAGCAGCTGTCAGAATCTTCGAGGGTGTTTCAGTAGACAATCCCCGGCTCTAGCCTGTTGCGGTAGAACCATTCGTAGTCGATGCCGAAAACCTGCGGCTTCACTTTGCAGAAGTGCTCCCAGTAGGCGCCATAACGCTGCTTGAGGTAGGCCTTGAACAGGCGGTTGATTTTGGCTTGGCCGTTCTCGGCGAGGCACTCCTGGACAATGGCGGGTTTTGACATGCCCTTGCCGCTGATGCCGAAGGTCTCGCAGAGGGCGCGCTTGGGCATGACCATGAGCTGCTTCTCGGAGTCCAAGTCTGTGCTCTTGATGGCCCTGCGCTGCGCCTTGAAGTGGTAAGAGCCGTCCCTTGCGTCTTGCCTGTAGGAGTAAATCCCGCAGGCATCGGGGACGTAGCTCGGGAGCTCCTGCCAGCGCTTCTCGGACGTCACGACGTAGACGGTCTCGAACACGTCGAAGTAGTCGCTCAGCTGGCCTTCGAGCCGGTCGAACGTGTCGAGGTCGGTCTTGATCTCGTAGGCGGCACTGTGGCCATTGACCTTGCACATATCCACGCGGCTGTTGCCGATGGGCAGCTCGAAGATGGAGATGTTTGCCGGGTTTAGCGGGAAGAGCACCTTGTCGATGAAATTAGCCTTGATGGTGGCTTCGTTTGGGTAGTAACCCATCACCAAGTTGTTGATGGTCTTCCGTGCGGCGTATTTGGAATCGAGCACGGGGGCGAAGTCGCCGAGAGCGTCTTGGAGGATGGAGGCGAGCTTGGACTCCGAGAAGACGGTCGAGTACGACTCATAGAGCTGCTTCGCAGTCTCCCTCAGTTCTGTGTCGTCAAGCTGCATGGTCTCCATCTTTACCTCCGATGGGAATCTTACCATGATGACTGAAGAACGCTCCGAGAGTTCGGCGCTCGTAAACCAACGGCTCATATTTGTTCGAGCGCGGCTGCAATGGAGTTCTGTTGCTCGTCTGACTTTGTGGCGCCCGCCTATCTGATCGTATCGAGCAGATAGGCGGGCTTCTTTTGTGTCTGCCGATAGAGCGGAAAGGCGGTTCTCGTGAAGGAGGACTCACATGGCGGGCAGGCGGACGCGACGCAGCAGCAAGCGACGGGCGCGGAAGACCAGGCGGCGCAATGGGAAGTGACGGGCGGCGGCACCGAGGGGGCAACCGCTGGCGATGACTGTCCCCAACGGCTAGTTTGGGCCAACGATTCTTCGGTGTAAAAGACGCACCATGCTTGGGTGGGGGATTGTTATTCGTTTGTAAAGGACATGCCGCGCTTGCGGTAAGGGTCTATCAAATACCCGTAAGAAACCGCAGCTGGCGCGGTTGTCGCACGATCGGGGCCGTATCTTTCCAAACAGCAAAGCGGGCAGGGTGCCCGCGATTCGCATGTATGAAAGGAAGATCATGCTCGATCAGGCTTATTCTCGTCGTCAGTTCCTCGGCCTCGCTGGTGGTCTCGCCAGCATCGTCGGTCTCGGCCTCGTTGGTTGCGGCGGCTCCGGCGCATTCGACGCCGCCGACAAGGGTAGCGCTGCTGCCGCTGCTGAGTCCGTCTCCGGCGAGGTGACCTACGACGGCGCCTCTTCGTTCCAGGCTCTCGTCGAGGCCGCTGCCGAGAAGTTCATGGACGCCAACCCCGACGTCTCCATCTCCGGTTCGGGCAACGGTTCGGGCAAGGGCCTGACCGCTGTGGCCGCCGGCACCGTCACCATCGGTAACTCCGATGTCTTCGCCGAGACCAAGCTCGAGGCCGACCAGGTCAAGAACCTCGTCGACCACGAGGTTGCCGTCGTGGGCATGGGCCCCGTCGTCTCCAAGAACGTCAAGGTCGACGACCTGTCCCTCGAGCAGCTCAAGGGCATCTTCTCCGGCCAGATTACCAACTGGAACGAGGTCGGCGGCGACGACGCCACCATCGTCGTCCTCAACCGCAAGGCCGGCTCCGGTACCCGCGCCACCTTCGAGGCCGCCGTCTTTGGCGACGAGGCCGTTGACTTTAAGGGCGACGCCGAGCTCGACAAATCCGGCGATGTCCAGACCCAGATGGCCAGCACCGACAACGCCATCTCTTACCTCGACTTCTCGCACTTTGACGACTCCAAGTTCAACGCCATCAAGGTCGAGGGCGTCGAGCCCAAGAGCGAGAACGTCACCGACGACTCCTTTAAGATTTGGGCTACCGAGCACATGTACTGCGCCAAGGACGCCGACGAGGCCACTACCGCCTTCCTGGACTTTATGCTGTCCGAGGACGTTCAGGGCAAGCTCGTCGAGGAGCAGGGCTTTATCCCCGTCTCGGCCATGAAGGTCGTCAAGGACGCCAGCGGCAAGGTTTCTGCTAAATAAGTAATCGCCCCCGGAAAGGTTTGCAATGGCAAAACAGATGCCAAAGCGCGACCTTGAGAACGTGGGCCTGGGCGTCACGGGCGCGTGCGTAGCGCTCGTGACGCTTGTTGTTGCTGCGCTTATCTTCATGGTCGCCCAAAAGGGCCTCTCGGCTTTTCTTAAGGACGGCGTCTCGGTCGTCGAGTTTTTCACCGGTACCAAGTGGGACCTGGCCAACACAGCCGAAAACGGCCTGCCCTATACCGGCGCCCTGCCCCTGATCGTCACCTCGTTTGCGGTCATGGTGCTCTCTACGCTCATCGCGCTGCCCATCGCCATCGGCTCTGCCATTTTTGCGGTCGAAATCCAGCCTAAGTTTGGCTCCAAGATCTTCCAGCCGCTTATTGAGCTTTTGACCGGCATTCCCTCGGTCGTCTTTGGCCTGATCGGTTTTCACGTGGTCGTCGGTCTTATGAAGAGCGTTTTCCACGTGAGTACGGGCTTGGGCATCTTGCCCGGCGCCATCGTGCTGGCCGTCATGATCCTGCCGACGATGACCACGCTTTCGGTCGATGGCCTGCGCGCCGTGCCCGACAGCTACCGTCAGGGCTCGCTTGCGCTGGGCTACACTCGCTGGCAGACCATCTGGCACGTGGTGCTCAAGTCCGCCATGCCGTCGCTCATGACTGCGGTCATCCTGGGCATGACCCGCGCCTTTGGCGAGACGCTCGCCGTGCGCATGGTTATCGGCGGCATCGAGGCCATGCCGACGTCGCTGCTGTCGCCGGCGTCCACCATCACCACCACGCTTACCACGTCTATGGCGGTCTATGCCGAGGGTTCGGCCCAGGATGATGTTCTGTGGGCGCTCGGTCTGCTGCTGATGGGCATGAGCCTCATCTTCATCCTGATCATCCACCTTATCGGCCGCAAGGGGGCGAAGGCTCGTGGCTAGTACGCGCATCCATATCGACGAGGCGAGGTTCGGGCGCGTCCAAAAGCAGGACCGCATCGCCACGGGCGTGCTGACGGCGATCGTCGCCATCGTCATGCTCATCGTTGTCTCCATGGTGACCTATATCCTGTTCGAGGGCATCTCGACACTGTTCCAGCCGGGCTTTCTCACGCAGCCGTCGCGCGCCAACGGGACCCAGGGCGGCGTGCTCTATCAGCTGTTCGACTCGTTCTATCTGCTGCTGATCACTCTGATCATCTCGGTGCCCATCAGCCTGGGCGGCGCGGTCTTTTTGGTTGAGTACGCGCCGGACGGCCCCATCCGCGACATCGCTTCCACTGCCATCGAGACGCTGTCCTCGCTGCCTTCCATTGTCGTCGGCATGTTCGGATTCCTGGTATTCTCGGTGCAGCTGGGCTGGAAGTACTCCATCATCTCCGGCGCCGTCGCGCTCACCATGTTCAACATCCCCATCCTGGTGCGCGTGATTCAGCAGGCGCTCGAGGACGTGCCGCAGGCCCAGCGCGATGCGTGCCTGGCCATGGGCCTCACTCGCTGGGAGGCCACACTGCACATCCTGATCCCCGAGGCCATGCCCGCCATCGTGACCGGCATCGTGCTTTCGGCCGGCCGCGTCTTTGGCGAGGCCGCGGCACTGCTCTTTACCTCGGGCATGAGCTCGCCGGTGCGGCTGAACTTCTTGAGCTTTAACCTTTCGAGCCCCACCTGCGCCTGGAACGTGTTCCGCCCCGGTGAGTCGCTCGCCGTGCATACTTACAAGATCTATGGCGAGGGCAGCCCCGAGGCCCAGCAGATCGTCTGGGGCACCGCGGCGCTGTTGATGATTTGCGTGCTGCTGTTTAACGTGGTCGCCCGTATCGTGGGCAAGCAACTGGCAAGGAAGATGACGGCCGAATGAGCGAGATGAAAGCAACGCCCGCAACCGAAGCGGCATCGTCCGACACCCGGGACTTCCTGTCGAGCGTGGGGGAGAGCGAGAAGCGCGTGCGCGTGAGCGGCAAGGCCGTGAGCGACGAGGTCGTGCTCTCCACTAAGGACGTCAACGTGTACTATGGCGACCACCATGCACTGCACAATACGTCGCTCGACTTCCACAAGGGCGAGATCACGGCGCTCATCGGGCCTTCGGGCTGCGGTAAGTCGACCTTCTTGCGTAGCCTCAACCTCATGAATCGCGAGATTCGCGGCTGCCGCGTGGAGGGCGAGATCAACTATCGCGGGCGCAACGTGAACACCAAGACCGAAAACACCTACGAGCTGCGCCGTTCCATTGGCATGGTGTTCCAGCAGCCCAACCCGTTCCGCAAGTCCATTCGCGACAACATCACGTTTGCGCCCAAGCGCCACGGCATTACCGACCGCGACGAGCTCGACCGCATGGTCGAGGAGAGCCTGCGCGGCGCGGCACTGTGGGACGAGGTCAAGGACAAGCTCGATAAGAGCGCCTATGCGCTTTCGGGCGGACAGCAACAGCGCCTGTGCATCGCACGCACGCTGGCGCTCAACCCCGACGTGATTCTGTTCGACGAGCCCTGCTCGGCACTCGACCCCATCTCGACGCTGGCGATCGAGGACCTCATGTCTTCGATTGTGGCCGACCGCGCTATCGTCATCGTGACGCACAACATGGAGCAAGCTTCGCGTGTGTCCAACCGCACGGCGTTCTTCTACATGGGCGATATGGTCGAGTACGACGAGACTGACGAGATTTTCCAACGGCCCAAGGATCAGCGGCTGAATGATTACCTCACCGGCATGTTCTCCTAGTCCGGGACATGCTTGAGGCCCGCGGCGGCCACGGTCGCCACGGGACTGATTGGAGGGGCGGGTTATCTCTTTTGCGAGATGGCCCGCCTTTTTGTGTCGCTGCCAGACCGACCACCACAAAGGGGGCAGGCACCTTCGTGGTGGTTTGGGGTGGGGCTCGCTGCTATCATGGACAACGTTGAATTTCTACGAAGGAGCAGGGCATATGGCGATTCTTTTGGGATGCGATTCCGTCAGCCTAGAGTTTCCCACCAAGCATATTTTCGATAGCGTGACGCTCGGCGTGGGCGAGGGCGACCGTATTGGCATCGTCGGCAAAAACGGCGACGGCAAGTCGACGCTGCTGAGCGTGCTTGCCGGCACGCTGGAGCCCGATGATGGCCGCGTGACGCATCGCCGCGGCACGACGATCGGTCTGCTCGGCCAAAAGGACAACCTCGTCGATACCGACACCGTGCACCATGCCGTCGTCGGCGACACGCCCGAGTACGAGTGGGCGTCGAGCCCCCGTACGCGCCAGATCCTCGCCGGCCTCATTAGCGATGTGCCCTGGGAGGGCACGGTGGGCGAGCTTTCGGGCGGCCAACGCCGTCGCGTGGACCTCGCGCGCCTGCTAATCGGCGACTACGACGTGCTCATGCTCGACGAGCCCACCAACCACCTGGACATGCGGACCATCAACTGGCTCGCGCGCCACTTAAAGGCCCGCTGGCAGCGCGGCCAGGGCGCCATGCTCGTGGTCACGCACGACCGCTGGTTCTTGGACGAGGTCTGCACCAGCATGTGGGAGGTCCACGACGGCCAGGTCGATCCCTTCGAGGGCGGCTACTCGGCCTACATCCTGCAGCGCGTGGAGCGCGACCGCATGGCCGCGGTTACCGAGGAGCGTCGTCGCAACATGGCGCGCAAGGAGCTCGCGTGGCTGAGCCGTGGCGCCCAGGCCCGTTCCACCAAGCCCAAGTTTCGCGTGGAGGCCGCCCGCGAACTCATCGCCGACGTGCCGCCCGTGCGCGACGAGCTGGAGCTCAAACGCCTGGCGGTGAGCCGCCTGGGCAAGCAGGTCATCGACGTGGTCGACGTGGACGCCGGCTATGCGGATACCGATGGCGCACCCAAGCAGGTGCTTTCCGACGTGACCTGGCTCATCGGCGCGGGCGACCGCTATGGTCTTTTGGGCGAGAACGGCGCCGGCAAGTCGACGCTGCTCGACGTGATCCAGGGCAAGATCGCGCCCCTGCGCGGCCGCGTGAAGATCGGCCAGACGGTACGTTTTGGCGTGCTATCGCAGCAGCTCGAGGAGCTCGAGCCCTTTATGGGCGACACGATCCGCGAGGTGCTCGGCAACTATAAGAAGTATTACGTCATCGACGGCAAGGAGACCTCCCCCGAGAAGCTTTGCGAGCGCCTGGGCTTTACGACGCAGCAGCTCTGGAGCCGCATCGGCGACCTTTCGGGCGGCCAGCGCCGTCGTCTGTCGCTGCTGCTGACGATCCTGGACGAGCCCAACGTGCTTATCCTGGACGAGCCGGGCAACGACCTGGATACCGATATGCTCGTGATTGTCGAGGACCTGCTCGACGGCTGGCCCGGCACGCTGATCCTGGTGACGCACGACCGCTTCTTGATGGAGCGCGTGACCGACCAGCAGTGGGCGCTGCTCGACGGTCACCTGACGCATATGCCCGGCGGCGTCGACCAGTACCTGCGCCTGTGCAACGCCGCCGCCGAGGGCGAGCCCGTGGGCGCGCCGAGCGCCAAGACCGGCACGTTCGACACCGGTGCCGCAGCGGTTGCGGCCGAAAAACCCAAGACGAGCGGGCAGCCCAATGGCCTTTCCAACGCCGAGCGCCAGAAGCTCCGCCGCGAGGTGAGCTCGCTCGAGCGCAAGATGGAAACGCAGCGTGCCCGCGTGGAGGAGGCCGAGGCCGCCATGGCCCAGGTCGATCCCACCAACTACACGGCGCTTGGCGAGCAGCAGGCAAAGATCGACGAGGCCCACGCCGCCATGGACGAGCTGGAGATGGCGTGGCTCGAGGCGAGCGAGAAGCTCGAGGGCGAGGGGTAGACGAGGATGATCAAAGCCGCGTTTTTCGATATCGACGGCACGCTGCTGAGCTTTAAGACCCACCGGATTCCGGCGTCGGCGCAGCAGGTGCTCGACAGCTTTCACGAGCAGGGGATTGCGTGCGTGATTGCCACGGGTCGCCCGACCTACCAGATGCCTGATTGGCTGTTCGACCTGGGCTGGGATGCGTACATTACGCTTTCAGGCCAGCACTGCTTTGATGCTGAGGGCGTCTACCGTAGCTGCCCGATCGATCCGGACGATGTCGCGGTGATTGTGGGCCAGGTGGCGCAGGGGCGCTATGACTCGCTGTGCATGCAGGGCGAGAACTCGTTTGTGAACCGCCTGTCCGAGCGCGTGGTGACGGCCGGCAGCAACGCGGGAATCGTCTACCACGAGGAGCCGTTTGAGCATGCCTTCGATGCGCCGGTTTACCAGTTCTGTGCCTTTGTGGATCCTGCCGACGAGCATATAGTGACCGACGCCGTGTCGCATTCGCTCACCACGCGCTGGTGCGATCTGTTCTGCGACATTATTCCCGCTAACGGCGGTAAGGACCTGGGCGTGGCGGCGACGCTGGAGCGCCTGGGCATCGACGCGAGCGAGGCGATCGCCTTTGGCGACGGCGAGAACGACTTGTCAATGTTCTCGGCCGTGGGCACAAGCGTGGCCATGGGCAACGCGCAGGAGACCGTAAAGGCCGCAGCGACCTACGTTACGACCGCCGTAGACGATGACGGCATCTACAACGCCGCGAAGCACTTTGGCCTGATCTAGCTGCGGGCCGGCACCCGGCACCTGGGGACACTCCTTGAGCAGCGTTCCCATTTTGTTTTCGTCCCGCACGTTTTGTGAAACACGGCTAACTTTTAGGCAAAGTAGTAAGACATGGGCAACTTTTGCGGTAAAGTAAATCAAGCAAAAGTATCCAAAGGCTAACTAGAAGCCATCGCGAAAGGCGGCCCATGGCCCTGCGTGAATCCGGAGAAGACTATCTCGAATCGATCTACGTTCTGTCGCAGCGCCAGGGCATCGTTCGATCGATTGACGTCGCTGAATACCTAGGCGTAACCAAGGCGAGCGTCTCTAAAGCCATGGCGACGCTGGAGAGCAGCGGCTATGTCGAAATGGGCAAGCGCGACGTTCATCTGACGGAGCGTGGTCTGGAGGTCGCTCGCCAAATGTGGGAGCGTCACTGCTTTTTCGTGGGGCTGCTAGAGGATGCGGGTGTTTCGGCTGAGGTCGCGTCGCAAGAGGGCTGCCACATGGAGCATTGCCTGAGCGAGGAGAGCTTTGAGAAGCTACGGGCGATGTTGGGCCGGGAAGATGTAGCGGGTCCAACGACAGAAGCCTAATTGGACCCCCCAGTAGCGCGGAGTTCACGCAAAGCGCGAACCAGCGACTGGGACCAGCGGCCCTTTCGGCCAAGTCCATTTCAGCAAGGGAACCCTGCCAGCAAGCGATGCCCAAGAACCGCCTGCGATGTTACCGCAGGCCGGGGCCGGGCTTGGTTTTGAAAACATTCCGCAGCGCGAGGCCCGCCTTTCCGTTGCTCCGCAGGAGCAGGAAAGACGGGCCTCATGCGCGAGGACGTTTTCAAAACCAAGCCCGGCCCCGGCCGGACAGCTCACGAACGCTACAGGTTCTTTACCCCCATCGCGCGCATGGCGTTCAGGATGGCGATGATTGCCACGCCTACGTCGCCAAAGACCGCAAGCCACATGTTGGCGATGCCGAGCGCCGCAAGCACCAAAATCAGCAGCTTAACGCCCAGCGCAAAGATGATGTTCTGCCAGACGATCGCCATGGTCTTGCGCGCCACACGGATCGCGCGGGAAATGTTGGACGGCTTGTCATCCATCAGCACCACGTCGGCGGCCTCAATCGCGGCGTCGGACCCCATGGCGCCCATGGCAATGCCCACATCGGCGCGCGTAAGCACAGGCGCATCGTTGATACCGTCGCCGACAAAGGCGAGCTTGCCCTTGCCGCTTTCGGCCGCGAGCAGCGCTTCAACACGCTCGACCTTATCGCCCGGCAGCAGTTGCGCATGGAACTCGTCGAGACCGAGCTGCTTGGCCACCGCAGCAGCCACTTCCTCGCGGTCGCCCGTGAGCATAACGGTGCGCTTGACGCCGGCGGCGTGCAGGTCGCGGATCGTCTGATCGGCATCGGCTTTTACGGTGTCTGCAATCACGATGTGGCCGGCGTACACGCCGTCAACGAGCACGTGGAGGATCGTGCCGACAACCTCACAATCCGGTGCTTCAACGCCGGTCGCGGCGAGCATCTTTGCGTTGCCAACAACGACGTGCTTGCCGTCGATGATTGCCGTCACGCCGTGGCCCGCGTCGTTGGCGGAGTCGCTCACCCGCTTAGGGTCGACCTCGCCCTGGTAGGCGACGCGCACGGACTGCGCGATGGGGTGATCGGAGAACGACTCCGCAAGGGCTGCGACCTCAAGCAACGACTGCTCGGTATAGCCAGCCTCGGGGTGCACCGCGACCACCGAGAACGTGCCGTTGGTGAGGGTGCCCGTCTTGTCAAAGACGACGGTGTCCACGTCGGCGAGCGCCTCGAGGTAGTTAGAACCCTTGATGAGAACGCCCAGCTTGGACGCGCCGCCGATGCCGCCAAAGAAGCTCAACGGTACGCTGATCACGAGGGCGCACGGGCAGCTGACAACCAGGAAGGTCAGACCGCGCAGAATCCAGTCGGACCAGGCACCGGTGACCAGGCCGCCGCCAAGAGCGAGCACCGCGGCCGCGCCGGTGACGGCGGGGGTGTAGACGCGGGCAAAGCGCGTGATGAAGTTCTCGGTGCGCGCCTTCTTTTCGCTGGCGTTTTCCACGAGCTCTAGGACGCGCGCGACGGTGGACTCGCCAAAGGGCTTGGTGGTGCGCACGTGGATGAGGCCCGTCATGTTGATGCAGCCGCTGATGATATCGTCGCCGGACTTGGCGGGGCGGGGGACTGACTCGCCCGTGAGCGCGGCGGTATCGAGCTGGGTTTCGCCTTCGACGATGACGCCGTCGATGGGCACGCGCTCGCCGGGCTTGACCACGATCACGGTGCCGACGGCGATGTCATCGGGAAAGACCTGTTCGAGCGTGCCGTCGGCTTGCTCGAGGTTAGCGTAGTCGGGCGCGATGTCCATCATGGCGCTGATCGACTTGCGGCTCTTGCCCACGGCGTATGCCTGGAACAGCTCGCCGACCTGGTAGAACAGCATGACAGCGGCGCCTTCGGCCATGTGCGGGTCGGTATCGGGGAAGAGCACCATGGCAAACGCGCCGATGGTCGCGACGGCCATGAGGAAGCTCTCGTCGAAGGCCTTGCCGCGGCGGATGTTATTGAATGCCTTTTGCAGTACGTCGTAGCCGGCAATCAAAAACGGCACGAGGAACAGCACAAAGCTGGCGTAGATGTCGCCCGGGGTGCCGAATGCGGCGGTGAGGGTGCCGAGCTCATCGAGGGCGTACACCACGGCAAAAATGCCCAGCGCTACCAGGATGCGGTTGCGCTTATGCTCGAGTGACTCTTTCTTCTTGCGCTTCTTCTTTTTCTTTTTGGGGTCGGCAGTGGCCATGACTCGTATCCTCCCAATTGAATGTATGAACACTCGCTCATATAATTTCGCGAGCAAAGGCCGCGGCAAGCGCGGCCTTGCAGGTTAGCGTAAACCTGGACTAGAGAATGATCTCGCAGTCGGGCTCGGCGTCGGCGGTGAACTCCACGACGCGGTCGAGGACCTCGTCGAACTCGGCGTCGTCGGCCTCGAGCGTCAACTTCTGGGTCATAAAATTGACCGAAACGGACTTGACGCCCTCAAGCTTGGCAAGTTCGTCCTGAAGCTTGCGCGCGCAGTTGGCGCAGTCGATCTCGTCGAGCTTAAACTGCTTTTTCATGGTGGGTTCCTTTCCCTGATTTTGCGGCTTGGGTGTAGGCCGCGCTGGTACCGTGGCTGATCGCTATTCGCAGATGTGGCTCATGCCTTGGTTGAGCATGGTGTAGACATGGTCGTCGGCGAGCGAGTAGAGGATATTACGCCCGTCGCGCCGGAATTTGACCAGGTGTGACTGCTTGAGCGTGCGCAACTGGTGTGACACCGCAGACTGCGAGGTCGCGGTCGCTTCGGCGATGTCTGCCACGCAGAGTTCGCGGCCCATGAGGGCGTAAAGGATCTTGATGCGCGTGGTGTCGCTGAAGACCTTGAACAGGTCGGCAAGGTCGTACAGCAGCTCCTCGTCGGGAAGGTCCTCGGGCGAGCAGGTGGTGGGGATGTCGGGCACGATGGTGGTGTCGATGCTGGACTTTATTTCATCAGCGTGATCGCTCATTGCAATATCCTTTCATATGAACATGCGCTCATATAACTTACTTCCGAGTATATGAGCGCATGTTCATATGTCAATATAATTCACGAAATATTTTGCTATCGAATGGCCCTGGTGGCGGCTAAAGGCATCGATGATCGCGGATAAGGCCGCCGATGCCAACGTGGGTACCTTAGCGACGTGCAAAAACGGGCCGATATCCACTTGGATATCGGCCCGCATTGCGTCGCTTGAGAAGGACGTCTCGGCGTGTCGCTTTTGCGCGGGGCGCTATGGCCCGGCAAGTATTGTTCGTGAATGGCGCTTTTACTTGGCAAACAGGTTCTTGAGGTTGAACTCGGCCTGGACGGTACGGAGCATGAGGTCGGTGTCGTCGAGGCCCAGGTGCTGCTCGTTGGCGTCGGCGGCGAGGGTGCCACGGCGGCGCGCCCAGTTCTCGAGCGCAGCGGGCGCGGACTCGCGGGGGAGCGAGCGCGCGTCGGCGTCCAGGCTGCGGCAGATCTGGCGCGAGTCGATGACGATGATCTTACCCGCGCGGCGTGCCTCGGCGTAACCGTCCAGGTGAATCTTGAACCAGCTGTCCTCAAAGGCGGCGTTATGCGCCATGTACGGGTACTTCTTCATAAGCTTGAGCAGCTGCTTTTGCAGCTCCTTGTTCTCGCGGAAGGGCGTTTTGCCGTCGATGTCGTCCCAGGTAATGTGGTGGATATTCGACAGCGGCACATCTTCGCCGCGGTAGATGTCGGGCAGGCCGCAGTAGTGTGCCTCGGCGTCATGCGGGACGGCGTCGCTGGTGAGCTCCATGATCTCCCAGCCCACGTTGATGATATAGCCGCGCTCGGGTGCACGGCCGGTGGTCTCGATGTCGATACCGAGCACGGTGCCCTGGATGGGCTTGCGGGCGTAGGCCACGCCGAGCGCGTCGCGGTCGCCGCGGATTTCGCGCATAACGGACGCGGCGGTGCGCTTTTGCATCTTGCCGATGGCGGCGCAGGTGTCGGCATCGGACAGGCCGCGCGAGAGCGTCGCGGGCGTCACGTTGCGCAGACGCGCCTCGCCAATCTGGTCGCACAGGTCGCGGTTGCGGTCGGCCAGGTCGCGCACGGTGGCAAAGTCGAAGCCGGGGTCGCCCTCGGCGGTAAAGTACTCGGTCTCGAGCACCTTGAGGGCCTCTTCGCCTTTCTGACGCTCGGATTCCATGGCACCGTGATCGCCATAGATAAACATGGGGATAAACGGCTGACGCTCGTATTCGAGTGCTTGCGAAACGTTCATATGCTGCTCCTTGGATGGGCCGCGTCGCGCGGCTCAGGGTTACTGAGTTGTGGCGAGATGATAGTTTACCATGGGCAACTATTGGTATCACGCCTAGGACAACTACAATACCCTAGTTGACCGCTAGGACTTTTACAATGCTGCCGAAAGACACGAAAGGTTCCATCCGTCATGGATTTGCTGATTGATATTTTGCTCGACGCCGGCAAGGACACGCTCTCGCTGGCGCCGTTCTTGTTGGTGACATATCTGGTTCTCGAGACGCTCGAGCATGTTGCGGGCGATTGCGTCAACGGCGCTATCAAGCGAGCCGGCGCTGCTGGCCCCGTGGTTGGCTCGTTGCTGGGCATGGTGCCGCAGTGCGGCTTTTCGGCCATGGCGGCAACGCTATATGCCGGTCGCGTCGTGACACTGGGCACCCTGGTGGCGGTGTTTCTCTCGACCTCCGACGAGATGCTGCCGCTGCTACTTGCCGAGCAGGTTCACGTGCAGACCATGGCGATGCTTTTGGCTTCGAAAGCGCTGATCGCGCTGGTCACGGGCTTTATCGTGGATGCCGCCATTCGTGGCCTGCGTCGCAACGCCCGTGCGCATGCGGCGATTCGCCGTACCGTGCTGGGGACTGCTGCCAATCCGGCTCATGTGAACTGTGCGCATGACGACCATGCTGGGGGCGACATCATTGACGAAGTGGCCGAGGCGGGCGTGAGCGCCGACCACATCCATGAGCTGTGTGAGCGCGACCATTGCGGTTGTGATGAAGACGAGGATGAGGACGAGCACGGGCATGGCCACGATCACGGTCATGAGGGCGAACATGAACACCATGACGGTCACGGTCACTCTCACTCCCACGAAGGGACGCCTGTCCTGTCGATCATCCGCAGTGCGATCTCGCACACCGTGCAGGTCTCGGTATTCATTTTTCTGGTGACGCTGATTCTGGTCGCCGTGCTCGAGACGTTCGGCGAGTCCGCGATCGAGCAGTTCCTGCGCGGCAACGAGACACTCGCCGTCCTGGGTTCGGCGCTTGTCGGGCTGATTCCCAATTGCTCGGCGAGCGTGGTCATTACACAGCTGTATCTGGAAGGCGCGCTGCAACTGGCGCCGATGCTCGCCGGCACGCTCATTTCCGCCGGCGTGGGTTATCTGGTGCTGTTCCGCACCAACCGCAGCGCCCGCGAAAATGCCGTGTTCCTGATCATGATGTACGTCATCGGCGCTGGCTGGGGCCTCATCCTCTCCGCCGTTGGCCTCTAAGTAGGCCTAAAAAATGGGCTTCAAATAGCCATGCTCGGCGCCTGCGCAATGCGGCGACGCATGGCATTTTGAAGCCCGTTTTTTGTTGAGCCATGGATCCTAAGCGCTCACACCGCCCAAAACAAAAAGGCAGATTTTTAGGCATGTCCCAAAAATCTGCCTTGGTTAGCGGAGCAGCTCGGTGAGGCTGCGCTTAAAGCGGGCGCGGTCTTCGCTGGTGAAGGCTGCCGGTCCGCGGGTGCGACCGCCGGCGCGACGCACCTTCTTTTCCTCGTGACGAATAAACAGCTGCATGTCGATGGTCGCCTTGTCGTACACGCGCCCGCGCACACCGATTGCGGCGGCATCGCGGCCGAGCACCATGCTCGCCAGGCCAATGTCCTGCGTCACGACTACGTCGCCCGCCTGCAGACGTTCGACAATGGCAAAGTCGGCACTATCGGCGCCCACGCTCACATCGAGCGTGGTGACCCAAAAGCCGCGTCGCGCGTGCTCGGCATCGCGCGGATCGTCGCGGCGAATGTGGCGTTCCAGGTTCTGCGTGCTGTTGCCGGCGATAACCACGGCGACGCCCGCCCGCCGCGCGCAGTCGATCGACTCACGCGTGACCGGGCAGGCGTCGCCATCAATAAACAGCGTTCGCGGCATCTAGCGCACCAGCTTGCCAAAGCGGATAGCACGAATAATCAGCGTCACGCCAAACACCAGGAGCGCGGCGCCGCTAAAGATGACGAGCATCTTTGCCGACCACAGCGGATAGATAAACACGAACACGCCGGCGATGATGGAGAGCGCGCCGCTCAGGATAGCGAGGGCGCGGTTAGACGAAAGCTCGGATTCCAGAATGGACATGACACCTTCGACAATCCAGCCAAAGCCGGCCACGACCACCACGAGCGTGGTGAGCGTCGCGGTCGAGAAGGCCTGGTTGCGCAGGATTATGACGCCGCCCAGAATGATGATCAGGTTGGAGATGATGCTCGTGACGCGCCAGCCGGCGGGCAGCAGCGGCTCAAAAATGGCGGTGAACAGCCTGACGCCAGCCGTGATCACAAAGTAGAAGCCCAGGACGGTCGTCAGGAAGACGAGGGACTTGGCGGGCGCAAACAGCAGCGCGATGCCGGCAAGCAGTGCGATGACGCCCGTGGCGGCGTAGATCCAGCGCACGGCCTTGATTGCCTTGCCTGCCATGCTTTTCTCGTCAAATCCAAACAGATTCGACTGCTGGTCGTCGTTCTTAAAGATGCCCATGAGGTCTCCTTTCCGCACGGCGTTTGCCGTCATTGTCGTTTTTGCGGCGTATGCCGCAGTTGCTACAACAAGTATCGCCTAAAGGCACCGGCGTATGGGTCGGGGAGGGCGAAGTGTAACCCAAAGGTCCCGATTTGTTCTCGTTGTTCCCCATGTCGCGTTTTTCTATTCAACAGGTGTAGAACATTGCGGCCCTGTTCGTTATTGCCTGCGTTTTAGGTTAGATTTTCCTAAGAACAATTGCCTTGTATTGGGGGTCTCTATGAACGAAGCTGTTCCTGCGGCGCCGTCGAGCGTGGAGTTGATGGCAAAGCAAGGTTGCGAAAAGCTCGGGCTGGAATCGTTTGACGCGCTGGTTCGTCGCGCCCGCACATGCCGCCGTTTTGACGAGTCCATGCGCGTGCCGCGCGAGTTTTTGCTTGAGCTGGCAGAGCTGGCGCACCTGGCTCCCTGCGGCGCCAACGCTCAGCGCCTACGCTTTCATGTGGTGAGCGACGCCGAGGAGTGTTCGAGCTTATTTGAAAAGCTCACATGGGCTGGTGCGCTCAAGGATTGGTCGGGTCCTGTCGAGGGCGAGCGCCCGACCGGCTATATCGCGATCCTTGCCGAGCGTCCCGCTCCGGGCAAGCCTGCCGCGCCAATCACCGAGGCAGACGCTGGTATCGCCGCGCAGACGATGATGCTCGCCGCCCGCAGCGCTACGCCCGAGGTGGCGGCGTGCATGTTCAAGGCTTTTCCGCCTCGTGCGATTGATGTCATGGGGCTTGACGGCGACAAGTACGAGGTCAAGCTGATCATGGTCTTTGGCGTTCCCGCCGAGACACAGGTGATCGATGCAATTGATTCCAACCCCGACGGCTCTATTAATTACTGGCGTGACGAGGCACAGGTACACCACGTACCCAAGCGTCCACTCGCCGACGTACTGGTGTAGTTGAGCGTCGCCGCGGCGTGATCCGGCGGTAAACCACCACAAAGGTGACCGTCCCCTTTGTGGTGGTACGAGGGGGGCATGTGGCCGATCTGTATTTGGCGCGGCATGGGCAGACCGAGCTCAATGTGCAGAACATTTTGCAGGGCTGGCACGATTCGCCGCTTACGGCGCGCGGGCGCGAGCAGGCACTGGCGACGCGTGCGGCGTTTAAGGCGCGTGGCATCTCCTTTGACCATGCGTATTCGTCTCCGTTGGGTCGGGCACGGTGTACAGCAGAGCTGATCATTGGCGAGGGTCGTTCCTTAGAGCTGTTCGATGACCTGCGCGAGTGGCATTTGGGATCGTTGGAGGGCACATCAAACCGCGAGATGCCGGCGCAACCCTGGGGCGATTATCCGGTCGCCTTTGGTGGCGAGTCGGAAAGTGAGCTTCGCGCACGTATGGTCGCGGCGCTGTCCCGCATCATGGCCCGGCCTCGGCACGACTGCGTGCTGGCCGTTTCCCACGGCTCAGCCTGCCAGGAGTTTCTTGAGTATGTGGCCGGCGGGGGAGAACAGCCCGACAACGGCGCCGTGCTTCATTTTGGTTATTTCGATGGGGCGTTTTCGCTCTTGGGTTGGTAGCAAACGAAAGGACCCCTCTATGAATAAAGATCTGTATCTGGTCCGTCATGGACAGACGATATTTAACCTCAAGCGCATTATTCAGGGCTGGAGTGATTCGCCGCTCACGCAGTTGGGCTGCGAGCAGGCGGCGCGCGCTGGCATGTTCTTGCGAGCGCGTGGCATCGAGCCCGACCACGCCTACACCTCGACGCTGCACCGCACCGAGCAGACTATCGCCAGCCTGTGGCCGGGCCTCGCCTACGAGCGCCTAGACGGCCTGCGCGAGTGGTTCTTTGGCGACTTTGAGGCCGAGCGCGTGATGCTTATGCCCGAACGTCCGTGGCGTGACTTCTACCGCCAGTTTGGCGGCGAGGGGCAGATGCAGGTGCGTGAGCGCATGGTGGCGACGTTGACCGATCTTATGCGACGCCCGGATCATTCGTGCGTGCTCGCGGTAAGCCATGGCTCGGCTATCAAGGAGTTTATGGATCACGTGAAGGGCGCGGCGGCAGACGAGCGCGACCGTGTGCCGGGCAACTGCTCGGTGCTGCATTTCGTGTTTGACGATGCGACCGATACGTTTGACTTGGTCGAAGTCTTTACGCAGGAAGATTATGCGCGCGAGCTGGGTCTTGAGCCGTTGGTGGCTGCAGTGGGTCCGCAGCGCGGGTAACGCGGCGTGGCGATGCGGATCGCCGACATCATTGCTCGATGTGAAAGGGGCGGGGATGCATGCGCATGTATCCCCGCCCCTTGTTTGTTGAGCGGCCGAGTCTTTGTACTGGGCGTTTACGCCCTGTTAGAACCGTGCGATCTGGTGGGTGAGCAGGCCCGTTGGAACTTGCGGTGCGCCGCCGGTGACCTGCGCGGCGGGGAATAACGCGGCAACGGTAAAGTTGAACGGCTCTTTGCCCGTGTAGGTGCCGGCTGTGCGGGCCTCGTCCGCCAGGAGCTGCGCCGCCCCTGCTAGCGCGGCAGCATAGGCGGGGTCGTCGGCCTGTGCCGGCTCCGGTGCTTGTTCGAGCATAGCGCGGATGGCCCCGACGGCGTCCTCGCGCTTGACCTCCCACACACGGTGCGTAATGCCGGCGGGGTCGGTGACGGCATAGAGCGACGCGCCCTCTTTGGCGGCGCCCAGGATGATATCCATGACGGGCGACGCCTCGTAGGTAAGCGACACAGGGCGCGGCTGGACCTTAAGCTCGGCGATTGCGCGGGCGGCTGCGGTCGCACCTGCGGGGGTCGCGCCGTCGCCCGCCAGTACGCCGACCGGGCAAATCGCCACGACACCCGTCACGCGACCCGGTTCGCCCGAGCACTCGTACACGTAATACGCCGCGCCCGGATCTTTGAGCATAGGCCCGTCGGCGATGGCGTCGCGCAGGGCGTCGTTGCTGCTCAGGATACCGCCCATCTGCGGCAGCGCTTCGAGCACGCGGTCCTGAGCTGGGCGAATGCAGGGAAACGGAAGTGCTTTCATGGGCGGTCCTAACGCGCGAGTCGGTTTGTTCGCGGCTTATTATGCCCCAACTTGGACGCTTGCGTCCCAGAGCGTGTTGTCAACAAGCGCGATGAGCACGTTCTGGCAGCGAACGATATCGGCATGGGCCCCGGCTCGTTGGGCTTATGCGCGAGCACCAACGAGCCGGGGCCGTAGCTCATACAATTGCGGTTACCCGTCTTGCCGGCAATGACGGCGGTATCGGTGCAGCCGGTAAAGAAGCCGACGGTCGTGTCCGCGTCCGTCACGTCATCGGCGGTGCGCTTGAGCGCAGCTAGAAGGGGAGAGTTCGGGTCGCGCTCGATGGCGGGGCGATCGCCCGTCACGGCGAAACTGCCATGGCAACCGGGAACCGCGGCCTCGGCGGTGGCAGTGGCCTGCTCGACCATGTTGATCGTGGCGGCCGTATCGGTCGGCGGCGTCAGGCGCATGTCGACCCAGACCTTGGCGTGGTCGGGCACGACAAAGGGGCGATAGCCGCCCTCGTCATCATCAACCATATGAAACCTCAGAATCAGTTTGCTTTGCAAACCGATTGTAAGTCACCTGCAGATTCGCGACGTGCACGTAGCAGCATTTACCGTTCGCAGGCCGAGCCATCGCGTTTGCCGTCCGGGCGGGTTTACAAACGACGCGGTGGGTACGTACCTTTCATGGACGACATGCTGTGCGACATATCTGCCTTTCGGTATCACCGGATACCTCCACAGGTTTTGGCAATAATGCCGGACCTGCCCGATTCTGTGGACGATCCGCGCAGGGAACGTCTTTGTGAGCATCCGCTCGTCAAACATTTCCTGGGCACCCCGTTACACGTGTTGGCACAGGGCGGCTGCGGACGTAAGGGCGATCGCATTGTCAGGCATGTTTGGAATGGGGAGAGGCCGTTTGGCTCCGTGCGGCAGACAGAGTTTGGCCTTGATGCCGCGTCCCCGCTCTTTACGCTGCTGACCCTGGCTTCCTCGGTCTCAAACGAGCGTCTGATCATGTGCATGTATGAGATGTGCGGCACCTTTGCCGTGTGCAAGATTGCACCTCAAGTAAAGTTGGCGCTTGAGCAGGCATATGGGAGCCGGTGGGGTGACGCACGGTCGGGCTGGGAAAACGTAAAGGATGCCTCGGGGAATCCAACGGACTTGTGGAAACGACCTCCCTTGATCGAGCTCTCTGACCTTACGCAGTTCGCCAATAAGATCCAGGGACTCCGCGGTGCTAAATCATTCACACGTGCCGTGAAATGCATTACGGGGGTTGTGGCATCGCCGCTTGAGGTCCAAGCTTCGATGCTGTTTGGCCTTTCGAGGCTCCGCGGCGGCGAAGGGCTGCGCCTTACCAATAATGTTGAGATTCGCATGACGCGCAGCGCCCGCCTGATTTCGGGGCTTGATAGGCGCTACGCCGATATCTTGCTGGCAAATAAGGACGGCAGCCGAGAGTGCCTGGTTGAATGCCAAGGTAAAGCCATTCACGGATCCATAGAATCCAAGATCTCGGACTCCGATCGAACGACGGCCCTTCAGACGATGGGATATCCCGTCGTTCTGATGACCTATGGTCAGCTGGTCGACTCCGATGCCTTCCATGTAGTGATGGAGCTTATCATGTCCTATCTCGATATGCCGTTGAAAGACAAGACACCGCGGCAGCAAGAGCTCGAACGGCGGCTTCGTGAGGAGATTTTTATCGATTGGGCGGGAATGTAGCCGCGCGGGTGGAAAACGGCCGCGGGGGCTAGAGTCTTGGGCGTAAAAAAGGCTTTAATTTCGCCTTGGAATTAGCTTTAAAAGTGCTACCCAGAACAAGTTATTTCGGAAAATGGACAGTCAACTTAAATTTGGCATATAGAGATCGTTTTTTACCTACTAAAACCCCTGCTAAAGCTGTTTATAAAAGCAGTTGTGCTTAGTGACTTGAGCCTCACTGTCGATTATCCGAAACAACTTGTTCTGGGTAGCACTTTTCAAGCCGCCGGGAGCAACGAATTCGGCCCCCGTTTTGTGAAAACGGGGGCCGAATGGGCTTCGTGGTCTGTCTGGCAGGATTGGCGCCGGCGCTATTTAATCACGCGCACACGATACATCGACGGAATTTGCTTAAGTGCCTCGATCGTGCTGCCGTCCAGGTGCTCATCGGTGTCGAACATGGTGTAGGCGTTCTCGCCAGCGGACTCGTTGGTCATGCGCTGCACGTTGGCGTTGTCCTTGGCGAGAATGGCCGTGATCTGGCCGATCATGTTGGGCACGTTGGCATGCAGGCAGGCAATGCGGCTTGCGGCGCGCGCCTTGCCCATGCTGCAGGCGGGGTAGTTGACGCTGTGCGCGATGTTGCCGTTTTCCAGGTAATCCTTGAGCTCGCTGATGGCCATGTCGGCGCAGTTGGCCTCGGCCTCGCCGGTGCCGGCGCCCGAATGCGTGGTGATAAACGTGTTGGGCATCTTGACGGTCTTGGGCGTGGCAAAGTCGCAGCTAAACCAGCTGAGCTTGCCCGCGCGCAGGGCGGCGTCGACGGCGTCCTCGTCAATGATGGTCTCGCGCGCGTAGTTGATGAGCACGGCGTCCGGGGCCAGCAGGTCGATCTGCTCGGTGCTGATCATGCCGATGGTATCGGCCTTGCTGGGCACGTGCACGGTGAGGTAGTCGCAGCCGCGGCACAGATCCTCGAGCGTGCCCACGCGCTGCACCTCGCGGCTCAGCACCCACGCGTGCTCGACGGAAATGAACGGATCGTAGCCGTAAACGTCCATGCCCAGGTCGACACAGGCGTTGGCGACCTTGGAGCCTACGTTGCCCAGGCCGATGACGCCGATGCGCTTGCCCTTGAGCTCGCGGCCCACAAAGGCCTTCTTGGCTTTTTCGGCATCGACCTGGATCTCGGGGTCGTCGGCGTTGTCGCGCACCCAGTTCATCGACTGCACGACGCCGCGGCTCGAAAGCACCAGCATGCCCAGGACGAGCTCCTTGACGGCGTTGCTGTTGGCACCGGGAGAGTTAAAGACGACGACGCCCTTTCTGGCGTACTCCTCGACGGGGATGTTGTTGACGCCGGCGCCGCAGCGGGCGATGGCGCGGATGCCCTCGGGCAGCTCGTGGCCGTGCAGGTCGGTGGAGCGCATCAGAATAGCGTCGGCCTCCTCGGCGGTGCCCACAAACTCGTAGCCCTCGCCAAATTCGACTTTGCCGTCCTTGGTAATGTCGTCGATGGTTTTAATCTTGCGCATGAAAAACTCCTTAGCGGATTTGTTTATAACAAGTGGTTTGAAGTGGCTGGTCGGCCCGCTCGTTGCGGGCTAGTTAGATCGCGGACTCAAACTATGCTGCGCTTCGAAGTCCTTCATATACGAGGCCAGTGCCTGCACGTCTTCCATGGTGACGGCGTTGTACACGCTGGCGCGCATGCCGCCGACGAGGCGATGGCCCTTGACGTTTTGAATCTGGTGCTCGGCCGCGCCTGCGACAAAGGCGGCGTCGAGGTCGGCATCGCCGGTACGGAACGTGACGTTGGCGATGGAGCGACTGTCTGTCTGTGCGGTGCCGTGGAATAGTTTGCTGTTCTCGAGCAGGTCGTAGAGCAGGTTGGCCTTGGCCCAGTTGCGCTCGGCCATGGCGGCAAGTCCGCCGGTCTGTTCAACCCAATGGAACACCTTGCCGCACACGTAGATGCCAAAGGTGTTGGGCGTGTTGAGCATGGAGCCCTTGGCGGCTTGGGTCTTAAGGTTCAGGTACTGCGGCGTCTGCGCAAAGGCCGGGTCGTCGGCGATCAGGTTGTCGCGCACGATGACCACGGTCACGCCCGCGGCGCCGGCGTTTTTCTGCGCACCGGCGTAAATGAGCCCGTAGCGCTCAACGTCGAGCGGCTGCGACAGAAAGCAGCTCGAGACATCGGCGACCAGCGGCACATCGCCACAGTTGGGCAGCTCGTGGTACATGGTGCCGAAGATGGTGTTGTTCTGGCAGATGTAGACGTAGTCGAGCCCGTCGCCCGTGGCCTCGGCGGCAATACGCGCGTTGATGTCGGCCATGTCGGGGATGCGGTCGAAGTTGGTGTCTTCGGAGCTCGCGAGCAGCACGGCCTCGCCGTACTTGGCGGCCTCCTTGTACGCCTTGTTGGCAAAGTTGCCGGTCACGACGTAGCCGGCGCGGCCGCGGCGCATGAGGTTCATGGGGATGCCCGCAAACTGCAGCGTGGCGCCGCCCTGCAAAAACAGGACGCGGTAGTTGTCGGGGATGCTCAGCAGACGGCGCAGGGTTGCCTCGGCGTCGTTGATAATCTGCTGGTACATGCTAGATCGATGGCTCATCTCGAGTACGGACATGCCGCAACCGCGGTAGTCCATCATCTCGTCGGCGATCTCGGCGAGCACGCTTGTAGGCAGCGCGGCCGGGCCAGCTGAGAAGTTGTGCACACGTGCCATCTTCTAGTTCCCCTCGTAGTCGTTTGAACGTTCGGGATACTTTAGCACAGTGGAGCGTCAGGCGCGACCGAATCACAGCAAAACCCGAGTGCGCCGCTATGATTTACAGGATGGTTACATGGGGGAGGGGTGCTTTACTCCTCGGGCAAATCCAAATCTGCGAGCGAAGGCATGAGGTTCTCTAGGCGCTTGATTTCTTCGTCGCAAATTAGCTAACCCCTGGTCACTACGACGCCAGCGTGGCGATGACGGCTTCGTCGCCGGCGTATATTAGGGTGTTGCCGTCGGGGATGATCGTCTGGCCGTCGCGTTTGAGCATCACGACGATAAAGGGATGCTTGCCTTGCGGCACATCGCGCAGGCGCTGACCGGCCAGGCGACCGTGGGGCGTCACGGTGACCTCGCGCAGCGTAACCTCGGCACGCTCTTTGAACGTTGGGGCGGCCATCACCAGCAGATCGCCTTCCTGGATCACGGTGTCGCCATTGGGCAGTACCGGATGCGCCCCGTCGCGCAGCACCAGGACCACGAGCATGTCCGTCGCGCTGCCAATGTCCGCGAGCGAGCGTCCGGCAAACGGATGGCCAGCGCCCACCTTGAGCTTTACAAACGACATGCCGTCCTCGTCGCGGTAGTCGTTAAAGGTGCGGCGCACGTCGCCGGTCGCATCGATCATATCGAGCTTCTTCGCCACCGCCGGCAGCAGCGAGCCCTGCACCACGATGCCCGACGCGGCAATCACAAACACCAGGTCAAATAGGTCGTGTCCGCCGGGAACGCCGGCTACCACGGCAAAGAGGCTAAAGACGACCGAAGCCGCGCCGCGCAAGCCCGCCCAGCTTACGAGTGCAACCTGGCGAGGGTTCGTCTTAAAGGGCGCCAGCAGCAGACCGACGGCGATGGGGCGGCTCGCAAAGAGCATAAACGCCATGAGCGCCAGGCCCGGCAGCAGCATCTGCGGCAGGCGCGCGGGCGTGACGAGCAGGCCCAGCAAAAAGAAGATGGTCATCTCGGCCATCTCGGTGAGGGTGTCAAAAAAGTGCGCCATCTCGACCTTGCCGGTGATGTCGCTCGCGCCCAGCACAATGCCGGCCAGGTACACGGCCAAAAAGCCGTTGCCGCCCAGATAGCTCGGCAATGCGTAGGCGACGATTGCCACGGCGAACAAAAAGATGGTCTGCGCGCCCTCGGCCGTTGCGTGCGCTCGTTCAATCAGGCGGCTCGCCGCCCAGCCGATGGCAAGGCCCAGGCCCGCGCCCAGGATAATCTGCTTGGCCAGCAGTGCGGGAATGTCGATGTTGCCACCCGCCGCGAGGGTGGCGAGTACCGCGGTGAGCATGTAGGCGACGGGGTCGTTGGAGCCCGATTCGACCTCGAGCAGCGAGTCGGTGCCGCCCTTTAGCGACAGGTTGTGCTCGCGCAGCACGCTAAAGACGCTCGCCGCGTCGGTCGACGCCACGACCGAGCCCAGCAGCAGGCCGCCGATCCAGTCGAAGCCCAGCACAAAGTGGGCGAACACGCCGGTGATGCCTGCGGTGATGACGACGCCGAGTGTGCTCAGCAGCACCGCCGGCGCGGCGACGGGCTTGGCGCGGTCTATGTTGGTGTTAAAGCCGCCGTAGAACATGATGAACAATAGCGCCGTGCTGCAGACGGTTTCGGTGAGTGCGTAGTCGCTAAAGTCGATATGCGCCGGGCCGTTGACGCCCAACAGCATGCCGAGCGCGATAAAGATAAGCAGGGTGGGGAAGGGGAGTTTTTTGCCGACGGGTTTGATGGTCAGGCACAAAATGATGACGAGGCCGATAAAGAGAAGTATCTGGTTCATGGATAGTGTCCGCTCCTGGGTGGTTGGCGTGGCACGGTCAGTTGTCTGCGGTTATTTGTACCCAAAGGTGGTGGGTTTATGGGGGCGGATTACGGGCGTGCGCGATATCGTCATAGACGGCTGCCGTCTTTGCCTCTGCTCGGAAACCCTTTCCAGCTTTATTGCAACGGAGTACAATGGGTAACGTTTAAGTTCAACTTGAAGTTTTAGTTGCGGCGCCGGGCTTAGACCGCAATGCAAGGAGAGGCGTACCATGGCGATCTATGTGACATCTGATGCTCACGGGCACGTGCGTGCGCTTGACGAGGCCCTGTCTAAGATCTCGTTGACGTCCGACGACACGCTGTACGTGCTGGGCGACATGATCGATCGCGGGCCCGATCCGGTCGGCGTTATTAAGCTCGTGCGCTCGCTGCCCAACGCCCACGTGCTCAAGGGCAATCACGAGCAGATCATGCTCGATGCCATCATTGGCCAGGACCCGCTCGATGCCGAGACCTGGGATATCAACGGTGGCTGGACGACGAGCGAGCAGCTCAACGACATGGAATTTGAGGCATACGAGGAGCTCGTGCGATGGATGGCCGCGCTGCCGCTCTACGCGGTGGCCGAGACCGAGGAGCGCCCGTACCTGCTGGTGCATGCCGGCATCCAGACCGAGGCGGCGCGCGCGTTTTTGCTTGAGCATGGTGTCGATTGCGGTGACGGCAGGGGAGCGGTCGATACCGATAGCGAGCTGCTGCGGCAAATGCTCGCCGTGCAGTCGTCCGATGACCTGCTGTGGATTCGTCACGGCTATTGGGATGCGCCGACGGGACTGCTTTCTGCCGAGGGCGAGGGCCCGGTCGTGGTGAGCGGCCACACGCCCACGGTGTCGCTTGGGCGCTATTGCGAGGTTGGCGGCCTGGCGGGGCTCGATGAGGAGTCGGGCCGCGGGCAGATTGTGCGCCTGGGTGGCGAGGATACCGCCGGCGTGCCCGATCGCATCGACATCGACTGCGCCGCCGCCACCGGCTCCGAGTTCGGTCGCGTGGGCATCCTGCGGCTCGATGATGGGGCGGAGTTCTACGCGAACATCAACCCGGGCGAATAATCGGTGCAAGTGGTAGCTAATTTGGGACGGGGCTTTTTTGACTACTCTTGCCCTTCTGCCCGCTAATTGATTTCTCTGGGACGGGGATTAAATAATCATTTGGCTGCCCGCTGGCTAAGTGAGTAGACTTTTTTGGAAATGCCGAGCACCCAACATATTTGCCTCAATAAAACCGCAGGTCACAGACTTGTGCTCTGTCGGTGTGGTCAGGGATTCGGTAAAAATCTACTCACTTAGTTTTACGTGATGCATATTGTCTTCAACGAGACCCCAGCCGGGGCGATTCCATCGCAAATTCCGGTGACCGGGGCAGCTAATTAGGCGCCGTAGGGGTTGCGGTCGCGCTCGATGCGCTGGCGGATGTGGGCGTACTCGATTATCAGCAGCACCAGGAGTAGGGCCATGATGGCTAGGTAGCTCACCACGGCGCCCATCAGACCCAGCAGCTTAATCAGGATCACCGGCAGCACCACGCTTACGGCGAAGCAGATCAGGTAGATCTTGGTGACATCGCCGGCGTGGCGCAACACCGTGATGATGGCGTAGATAAAGTCGATTGCCGCGGTGACGCCGCCGGCGACAACCATTAGCAGTGCCAGCGTGCGGTAGCGCTCAAAGTTGAGGCCGTACATAAAGCTCATGATGGGGATGCCGGGGCCTGCCATAAATGCGGCGCACGCTCCGGTAATGACCACGATCAGTGCCATAACGGCAACAATAATCAAGTCAAAGCGGCGACGCTTGCGCGGATTCGCCCAAATGCTCGACAGACGTAGGAGCTGCGGTTTATAGATAAATCCAATGCTCAACAAAATAGCCTGCGCTGGAAAGAACAGTGCATTAAAGTACAGCTGGTATTTGTAAGCCAGTGTGCCTTCCATCACGAACTTGGGCATGCTCTCGATGAGGTTGAACAGGAACAGCGCACCAAAGAGCGGGGCGCACTGGATAAACAGGTGACCAGCCTCGCGCAGACTCATACGGCGTGATTTTTCGGTTTCGAGCAGGGCGAGCGGGGCGGTGACCAGCACGAGCGAGGCAATCGCGGCGATGCCCATGGCCATGGCGGCGATGGGCATGCTGCGCGTGAGGAACAGTGCCACGCTAAAGACCGCGATGACGCCGACGGATCGTAGCGTTTGGCTCATGCCGGCCAGGTAGAGTTTGTCGGCCTGCTGCAGGCGGCCCTCGTACACGTCGGCAATGCCGTCGATCACCTTATACAGGTAGACGCCCAGGCCGATTGTGGCCATCTGCGCATCGTAGCCGCGGGCGCTGCTGTATACCAGGCCGCATGCCAGCGCGAGCGCTCCGCAGATCCAGCGGTTGAGCTGGTAAGAGGCAAAGGACGTCTTTTCGTCGATGTCCGAGACCTGGAAATTGCGCACGCCGTAGTTGCACGCGATCATGATGAGCGTGCCGGTGACAAAGGCGATGGAGAATTTGCCAGCCTCCTCGGCGCCCACGAGCTGTGTGGACACGATGGTGAGCAACGGAAACACCATGCCCCACACGGCGGTGCCCAGGGTATTCCAAAGGTAGTCGCGACGGGTGGCGTGATCTTCGTACTCGGCTTCTTGCGTGGAGAAGCCGCCGCCGTAGACGGCTCCGAGCAGGCGGTTCCACCAGGCATTGACCATGCGGTGGATGGGGCCGGGCTGGCGATCGCGCTCGCGGCGACGGCGTGTGGCCTGGCTGCTGTCGGGACCGCCGGCGTTACGCTGGCTTAGCTCTTGGATTCGTGCGAGCTCCTCGGCGGTGTGCGATGCGGGGAACAGGCCGTTCTCGATGCGTCCGCCCTGCCCGTGCGCCCCGTCCGATACGGTGGGGTCGGCGACGCCATTGCGGCGGGCGATGGCGCGGCGAATGCTATCGATGGGCGTGATGCTCAAAGCGGAGTCCTTTCTATTGCTACGCTCTAGTATAGACGCGACGGTGTTCGTTCGTGTTTTTGAACAGGTTGTTCGATAATTTCGGCGGCGCCATTCAGTAGACGGCATTTGGGGACGTTCCTTATGTGCCGGCACTTTGGGAACGTCCCTAAGTGCCGGCATCCGGGGTCGCTCCTTGGTTGTTGCCTGTTCAAGAGTGTCCCTAACGACTAGGCCGCTTGCGTGCGATTTTTGACCGTTGGGCGGGCTTGCCGCCCTTGCCGCAAAAACGTTTTTGCATATCGGGTACAACGGGCTTTACGTGAGTAAAGTGCGCGCTGCGTCCGCGTGTCGCGTTTTTAAAGGAGGCCCCATGCCTGGTGTTACCCCTGCAGAAGTTCTGTCCAACTTTGGTATTACGCTGGTCGAAGATCCCGCCGATAATCAGCCCCGCCTGCTGGTCGATCTACCCGCCGCGGAGCTCGTCGAGTACGCTATCCGCCGCGAAGAAGGCCGCATGGCATCCAACGGCGCGCTGGTGATCGAGACGGGGGAGCGCACCGGCCGTTCACCCAACGATCGTTTTATCGTTGACACCCCCGATGTTCACGACAAGATCGCCTGGGGCGCCGTCAACCGACCGCTTTCGATTGAGAGCTACGAGACCATCAAGGCCGGTATCGTCGACTATCTCAACGAGCGCGATGTGTTTGTCACGCGCGGCATGGCGGGCGCCGACCGCAACCACACGCGCCGATTGCTTGTCGCCTGCGAGCGTGCCAGCCAGGCACTCTTTATTAAGCAGATGCTCGCCCGCCCGCTCGCTCGCGAAATCGCGCGCACCGGCGAGCCGGACTTCTGCGTGCTCGCCGCGCCGGGCTACCAGTGCGATCCCGCCATCAGGGGCCTCAACTCCAGCGCCGCCGTGGTCATCAACTTCCAGGAGCGTGTGATTTTGGTCGCGGGTACCGGCTACTCCGGCGAGATCAAAAAGTCCATCTTCAGCGTCATGAATTACCTGCTGCCCGTCGAGGACGACGTACTGCCCATGCATTGCTCGGCCAGCATGGATCCCGTCACGCACGAGACCGCGGTGTTCTTTGGCCTGTCGGGCACCGGCAAGACCACGCTTTCGGCCAACCCCACGCGCCTGCTGATCGGCGATGACGAGCACGGCTGGTCCGACATGGGCATCTTCAACATCGAGGGCGGCTGCTACGCCAAGTGCGAGGGCTTGGATGCGTTCCACGAGCCCGAGATCTTCAACGCTGTTCGCTTTGGCGCCATCTGCGAAAACGTGGTGCTCGACGAGGGCCGCAAGCCTAACTACGACGACGTCTCCATCACGCACAATACGCGCGTTGCCTACCCAGTGGAGCACATCCCCAACGCTTGGACCAAAGGCATGGGCACTACCCCGAGCGTCGTGCTGTTTTTGACCTGCGATGCCTTTGGCGTGCTGCCGCCCATCTCGCGCCTGACGGCCGACGCCGCCATGTATCACTTTGTGACGGGCTTTACGGCCAAGATCCCCGGCACCGAGGTCGGCGTCACCGAGCCCACGCCCACGTTCTCCTCGCTGTTCGGAGAGCCGTTTATGCCGCTCGATCCCATGGTCTATGCCAAGATGCTCGGCGAGCGTATCGCCGACGGACGCACCCGCGTCTATCTGGTCAACACCGGCTGGATTGGTGGCGGCTACGGCGTGGGCCATCGCATCGAGCTTGCCTACACGCGTGCCCTGGTGGCCCGCGCTCTCGACGGCACCATCGAGGACAGCGAGTTCGTGCACGACGACATCTTTAACGTCGACATTCCCACCACGTGCCATGGCGTGCCCGACGGCATCCTTGTGCCGCGCCAGTACTGGCAGAGCACCGCTCGCTACGACGAGGCCGCGCACAACCTGGCCGTGATGTTCGAGGAGAACTTCGAGAAGAAGTACTCGCACCTGCCCGAGTCCGTCAAGGCCGCCGGTCCGCATGCTCAGGTGCACGCCGACGCCCGTCATCGCGGACGCGGCCTGCTGGGGCTCCGCCACTAGCGTCGCCTCAGACCCAAAACCACCATAAAGGGGACAGTGAACTGCGCCCCGAAACTTGGACTGAATAAATAGCGACTACGCCGCAAGGGCCCGGTTCCGGAACTCCTCCGGCGTCAGGCCCTTCAATCTTACCTGCCTGCGCCGCGTGTTCCAATGGGCTATGTACTCCTCCAGGTCGCGCTTGAAGTCCTCGAAGCTGCCCCACTCCCTGCCGCGGTAGAACTCGTCCTTCACGTGGCCGAAGAGCTGCTCGGTGGCGGCGTTGTCGATGCAGTTCCCCTTGCGCGACATGCTCTGGGTGATGCCCGCCCCCTCCAGCCTGGAGGCGTAGGACTCGTGCTGGTACTGCCAGCCCATGTCCGAGTGCATGGTCGGTGCCGCCCCGTCGGGCAGGGCCTCGAGGAGCCGGTCGAGCATCCTGTGCTGCTGGGCGAGGTCCGGCGAGGTCGATATGTCGCTCGCCACGATCTCCTTCGTGCAGAAGTCGAGCACCGGGGCCCAGTAGGCCTTGGCGCCGGCCACCTTGAACTCGGTGACGTCGGTGCCGAGCTTCTGCCACGGCCCCTCGGCGCCGAAGTCCCTCGCGATGACGTTCTCGAACGTGCTCCCCACGAGCCCCCTGTAGGAGCTGTACCGGCGGCGGGAGCCCCGGCGGCGTATCCCGCACCGGATGCCCATCTCGCGCATCATCTTGAGCACGGTCTTGTCGGCCACGACCGCGCCCAGCTCGGCGCGCAGGCACATGGCTATCTGCCGGTGCCCGCAGCCGTTGGCGGTGCGCGAGAATATCTCGGCCGCGGCGTCGCGCAGCTCGGGCCTGGTCGGCCTCCGCGGGTGCGCCAGCGCGTAGTAGTAGGTCGACCTCCTGAGCCCCGAGCACTCCAGTAGGTGGCGCAGGGAGTGCCCCTCCGCGCGCAGCGCCCTCACCGCCTCGGCCGCCGCCCTGGTCAGAGCCCGTCCCGCTCGACCAGGGCGCGCAATTTTTTTAGGTAGGCGACCTCGGCCTCGAGCCTGCGGCAGCGCTCCTCGAGTTCCTGCTCGCGGGTGCGGGCCCGGGGTTTCGACCTCGACCCCCTCGGCCTGCCCTTCGGGCCGGGCCGCAGCGCCTCGGCGCCGCCCTCGCGGTAGAGCCTGCACCAGCGCTCCAGCGGGGACTTCGACCTGATCCCGAACTCGTGTGTTTCGTCAAGAGGATTTGAGCAAAAAGAGCATCGGAAATTGAGCAGCCTGAGCATCGGAAGTACGCACGCTTTTTGAGCGGCTAGCCCTCCTGCATGAGGGCGTGACGGACGCGGTAGGACTCGCCGCGGAACTGGACGAGCCTCCCGTGGTGGACGATGCGGTCGATCACGGCGGCAGCCATCTGGTCGTCCCCGAACACCGACCCCCACCTGCTGAACTCCAGGTTCGTGGTGATTACCACCGACTGCCTCTCGTATGCGTCGGCGAAGACTTGGAAGAGCAGCCTCGCCCCGTCCGCGTCGAGCGGGAGAAACCCGAGCTCGTCGATGACGAGCAGGCGGGCCTTGCCGATGAGCGCGGCCTCCCGGTCGAGCCTCCCGTCGTCGCGGGCGCGCCTCAGGCGCATCACGAGCGAGGACGCCGTGAAGAATCGCGCCTCGAGCCTCCTCTCGCACGCCAGCGCGCAGAGGGCCGACGCCATGTGCGTCTTGCCGGTGCCGACGTCGCCCATGAGCACGAGGTCCTCCCTGCGCTCGACGAAGTCGAGCGCGAGCAGCGACTCGCGCCCCATGCCCTCCGGCCACGACACGGCCGACCAGTCGTAGCCGTCGAAGGTCTTGGGCGCCGGCAGCGCGCAGCGCCTGAGCAGCGTCGCGCGCTTCGAGGCCTCGCGGCTGGACCTCTCCGCCTCGAGGTAGCCCGCCAGGTACTCCACCTGTTTCGGGGTGCCGAGCCTCGACCACTCCTCCAGGACGGCGGTGGTGAGCGAGCACGACCGCCCGGCCTCCAGGACCCTGCGGGCCAGCTCCTCGCTAGCTGCCATCGGCGACCGCCCCCTTCAGGAACCCGTCGTAGACCGACAGGTCGGCCCCGCCGGCCCCGCCGCCGCCTCCCGCGATGCGTCTCGCCAGCACGTCGACCGTGGCGTCGTCGGGGACGCGGCCGCCCTCGACGACCCTGAGCGCCGCCTCGCATGCCGCCTCGAAACCCGAGGACTCGCTCGCCCGGCCGATCGACCTGAGCGTGCGCCTCCTGCCGGCGGAGTCCATCCGGTCGATCCCCTCGACGAGCCCCGGCGGCATGTCGCGCCTGATCGTCGACTCCCCGAAGGCCCTCGGCCTGGCGATGATGGCGGGCACGAGCGAGAGGGGGTTCCGGACCGCGGGGCCCTCCCCGAAGGCCCTGGGGAGGACGGCGACCCGGCGGCCGCGGTCGGCGAGGATCTCCACCGTCGACGCGCGCATGCCGACGAGCAGGCTCCGCCCGTGCCAGGCGGGCCCGGCGACGTACTCGCGCCCGTCGGCCTCGACGTAGCCGCGCTTGTCGGCGCGGGCGGTGACCCACCTCACCGCGTCGAACTCCACGCCGGGAAGGGCGCGCATGGCGGCGAGGTCCTCCCGGTAGGCCTCCCCGTGCGGCCTGCCGTCGCGGCAGCGCGCCGCCGCGTTGACCCTCGCGCATCCATCGGCGAGGAACGCGTTGAGCTCGGGGAGCGTGCCGAACGCCGGCACGGGGACGAGGAGGTTGCGCCGGAGGAACCCCACGGCGTTCTCGACGGAGCCCTTCTCGTTTCCCGAATAGGGGTTGCAGTACCGGCTCTCGAAGCGGTAGTGGGCCCTGAACTGCGAGAACAGCCTCGATTCCGTGACCTCGCCGCGCACCATCCTGCCCGCCTCGGTGGCGTTGTCGAGCACCATCGCCGCCGGGGCGCGGCCCCAGCGGCGGAAGATCTCGAGCAGCCCGGCGCACAGGCACTGGATTGGCAACACCTATTTGGACGATTCCGGGAGGGACAGCCCCGCCTCCCTGAACTCGACCGGCGACATGTAGCCCAGCGTCGAGTGGATCCTGAAGTTGTTGTACCAGTGCACGTAGTCCGAGAGCTTGGCCCGGAGCTCGCGCGTCGTGCCGAACGTCTCGCGGTGGACGAGCTCGGCCTTCAGTATCCTGTTGGTCGACTCGTCGACGGCGTTGTCGTAGGGGCAGCCCTTGGCCGACAGCGACCTCTCTATGCCGAAGGCCTCGAGCATCAGGTCGATCTCGGCGTTGTCGAACTCGCTGCCGCGGTCCGTGTGGAACACCTCGATGTCCGAGATCGGGAAGGAGAGCGTCGCGAACGCCGACTTGACCAGCCGGGCGTCCTTCCTGGGCCCGGCGGAGTGGCCGACGATCTCCCTGTTGTAGAGGTCGACGAGCAGGCAGACGTAGTTCCACGACGCCCCCACGCGCACGTAGGTCAGGTCGCTGCATATATGGGTGCGCGGCGCCCTGCCGCAGAAGCCGCGCGCGACGACGTTCGGCACGTCGGCCTCGTTGACCGCCCCGGGGTGCACCTTGAACCTCTTCCTGCCGTATGCGCTGACCAGGCCGTTCTCCCTCATGATGCGGCAGACCCGGCGCCGGCTGACGGTGACGCCCGACCGCTCGAGCGACGCCTTTATCTTGCGCGAGCCGTACCGGCCCTTGCTGGCGGCGTGGGCCGCGACCACGGCCGGCGCGGCGGGGTCCGGCGCGGCGGGCCGGCCGGGCCGCGAGCGCATGGAGTAGTACGTCGACCTCGCGACGCCGAGGAGCCTGCACTGCGCTGATATGGGGTAGCGGCCCTCGTTGGCCGCTATGGCCCTCACTTTCGAGCGTATATCAGCGCCGCTTGTTTTAAGACGTCGACCTCCATCCGGAGCCTGCGGTTCTCGCGCTCGAGCTCCAGGATCCGGTTCTGCTCGGGCGTGCGGTTGTCCGCGGCGCGCGGCGAGCCGGTCGCGTTTATCGACTTGATCCACCTCTCCACGGTGCTCTTGCCGAGGTCGTACTCGTCCATGATCTCGCGCTTGGGCTTGCCGGCGTTGTAGAGGTCGACTATCTGCCTCTTGAACTCGTCGGTGAAATGCCTCGGGTGCCTGGGGTCCCTCATATACGGCCCTCCCGTCTCCTGCGCCCCTCCCGGAACTGTCCACACCAGTGTAGCCAATCCAGCACTCCGACCTCTGCGACATGAGGGCGACGCACTGCCGGTCGTTCGAGTGCGGAAGCGTCGCGACCAGCAGCTTGAGGTCGAGGGTCCTCCCGCCGACCGCGGCGCGGAAGTTCCCGAAATCGACCTGGCAGGTGCCGGGCGCCCACTCGAGCTCGAGGTACCCCTCTCCGCCCGCCGCCGCCCGGGCAAGCCTGAGCTCGCGGACGAACCTCTGCACGGTGGAGTACGAGCCGCCGTAGCCGCGCTCGGCGACGAGCCTGTAGTAGATCCGCCTGGCGGTGTGGCGCTGCTTCCTCGGGGCCCCGAGGTCGGCCTCGAGAACGCCCGCGATCCATTCCTCGTTGCCCTCGAGCGCGGGCCTGCCCCTCCTCTGGGGCATCGGCGCGACGGGCGACATGTCCTCCATGTCGGCGTACTTCGCCACGGTGTTCCGGCTCACGTGGAGCACTCTGGCGATTTCGGACCTCGAGCGCCCGGCGGCATCCATCGACCGTATATCATTCACTGTGTCCAGGGGCACGGTCATCTCCTCCATCCTTCCCGGGCGGGCTCGCCAAAGTAACCGCCCGGGGAAACCATACGGCGAGGGCCGCGCCCCCGGTCCCCGGGGCGCGGCCCTCTTGCTTAAACTGCTCAACTTTTCGTGCTCACGGTGCTCATTTCCCAGTGATCACTCGGACCACTTCTTAGTGAACATCAACAACTCGGCCATGGCGTCGGTCTTCGCCATCCCGCCGTCGACCACGGCCGACGCCGCGGCGACCCTCTGCTCGAATGTGTACCTGGATTGTTTCCCGCCCATGGACAGCAGCGCCTCGCTTCCGAACGCCCGGTATACCCACTGCCATTCTCTCACGGTCTCGCGGGGGACGGACAGGGCCTCGGCCGCCGGCTTGCAGCCGACGCCGGCGTCGAAGAGCTCGACGGCCCGCCTCCTGGACTCCAGATCGTGCTTCACCCTGAGGTCTATACTCATGGAAAACCTCCCATTTCCCGATGTCCAAGAAATGGGAGGCAGTTCACAGGCACCTTTGTGGTGGTTTTGCTCGCGCGGATGACTCGGGTTACAATACGCCTGACATATCGCCCCCTTCTCCGGATGGGGGCAGCGTAAGCGCTCTTGTGGCGGCACCGTAGGACTTTGAAGGTGGCCGTCGTAAGGGCGCTTTTTGTTTAGGCACCCGGGCTCGGGCGCATGCTATGAAGGGAGAGCACATGAAGAGCTTTATTGCCGAGGATTCGTTTTGGGAGCTATTTCCGCAGGCGGCTGTCGGTGTTGTGGTCGTAAAGGGCATGAAGCCCGCGGCTCAGATTCCTCAAGAGGACGTGGACGCGATTGCGGCGTTGCTCGACCGCGCCAATATCGACGCGGAGCGTCATCTGACCAGCGATACTATCAGCGAGAACGCACCGGTCAAGGCATGGCGCGAGGCTTATCGGCTGTTCAAGACCAAAAAGGGCGCGCGTTGCTCAATTGAGAACCTGCTCAAGCGCGTGCTCAAGGGCAAACCGGTGGGCCACATTACGCCCGCGGTGGATATCTATAACACGGTGTCGCTGTCCTATGCACTGCCCGTGGGAGGCGAGGATCTGCATGCGATTGAGGGGGATCTTTGCTTGAAGGTGACTGACGGCGGCGATGCGTTCCTGCCACTTGGCGAGGAAACGGATGACCCGACGCTGCCCGGCGAGCTCGCCTACATCGATGATGCGGGCGCCGTATGCCGCTGCTGGAACTGGCGCGATGGCGTTCGCACGGCGCTGTCCGACGATTCGGCCGATGCATTCCTGGCGATTGAGTGCGTGGAGCCCGAGCGGATGGGGGATTGCCAGGCTGCCGTTGATCGTCTCGCCGAGTTGCTCGAGCGCTATCTGGGAGCGACGGTTGTCGTTAAGACGCTTGTGACCCGCGACAATCCCTGCGTGGGGCTGTAGCGACGCCAGCGGATCATGTTCGCCGGGCAAAACCACCACAAGGGTGCCTGTCCTTTGTGGTGGTTTTTATGTTGATGGGTTAACAAATGGGATATTTGGGTATGGGTGTTGCCTCGTGCGGCTAAGATGTTTACCCGTTAGCATCATGTAAGCGAAAGGCGGTCGTCTCCCATGCAGCAGAACGACGAGACACGTTTCGAGGACTTTGTCGGACTGATCAGCGGGCTCTACAAGGAGATCCAGCGCATTAAGACATCCGAGGGCGCAAGGCTGGGCCTCAAGGGCTCCGACGTTATGTGCCTGTACTATCTTGAGCGCAGTAAGGACGGCCTGACTGGCGCTGATCTGGCTCGCATGGCAGGCGTGACCCGTGCCGCCGTCTCGCGCACGCTCGCGCATCTGGAGGAGGGCGGCTACGTCGAGGTCGACGACTCGGGTGATGCGGCCGTTAAGTATCGTGCCCCGGTGCGCCTGACCGCTCTGGGCGGCGAGAGCATGAGCGAGGCGGACCACATCATTCGCGAGGTGCTCGACACCACTGGTAAGGCTATGGGTGTGGAGCAGCGCGAGCAGATGTATGCGTCGCTGCGTACGATTCTCAACACCCTGCGTGAGATCTAAGGCCGCCAAGGCATTTGCTTCCCATTAAAAACTGCATAGTCCCGTTTGAGCGCGTATGCCGTGCCGGGGCATTGCTGTCAAAATCCCCCGCGCGGGACCTGCGCAAGAAAGGATTCGTTATGTCCGTCCGCATTATTACCGATTCCGCAAGCGATATGTCGCCGGCGGAGCACCCCGCTCTGCGTGTTCTGCCGCTGTCCGTCACCTTTGGCACCGATGTGTACATGGATGGCATCGACATCGATCACCAGCGCTTTTACGAGATGCTCGTGGAGCGCGATGAGCTGCCCAAGACCGGCCAGGTCAACCCGTACGCGTTTTCGCAGGCGATTGCCAAGGTTCGTGAAGCCGGCGATGAGGCTGTGATTATTACCGTGGGCGCTAAGCTATCAGGCACCAATCAGAGTGCCCGTACCGCACTTGCCGAGGCGCCAGGTGGCGACGTGTTCGTGGTAGACAGCAACAACGTCACCCTGGGCGAGCGCGTCCTGGTCGAGTATGCGCTGCGCTTGGTGGACGAGGGCCGCAGTGCATCTCAGATCGCGGCGGCTGTCGAGGCCGTGCGCGACCGTGTGGTGGTTATCGGCCTGCTCGAGACGCTGGAGTACCTGGTGCGCGGCGGTCGTCTGTCTGCTGCGGCCGGCGCCGTGGGCACGCTGCTCAACGTAAAGCCTGTGGTGGCTGTCGAGGACGGTCTGATCGTGCAGTTGGGCAAGGCGCGCGGTTCCAAGAACGGCCGCAACCTGCTTAACCAAAAGGTCGAAAAGGCGGGCGGCATCGACTTTTCCATGCCGCTGGCGCTCGGCTATACGGGCCTTTCGGATGCGGTGCTCAAGAAGTATATCGAGGACAGCGCGGCACTGTGGGCTGGCCACACCGAGGGCGAACTGCCCGTTCACACCATCGGCGCCACCATCGGCACCCATGTAGGCCCCGGCGCCGTAGCCGTAGCCTTCTTCCAGCCCGTTAACTAGCCCACCTGCCAAAACCACCACAAAGGGGACAGTGAACTGCGCCCCGAAACTTGGACTGAATAAATAGCGACTACGCCGCAAGGGCCCGGTTCCGGAACTCCTCCGGCGTCAGGCCCTTCAATCTTACCTGCCTGCGCCGCGTGTTCCAATGGGCTATGTACTCCTCCAGGTCGCGCTTGAAGTCCTCGAAGCTGCCCCACTCCCTGCCGCGGTAGAACTCGTCCTTCACGTGGCCGAAGAGCTGCTCGGTGGCGGCGTTGTCGATGCAGTTCCCCTTGCGCGACATGCTCTGGGTGATGCCCGCCCCCTCCAGCCTGGAGGCGTAGGACTCGTGCTGGTACTGCCAGCCCATGTCCGAGTGCATGGTCGGTGCCGCCCCGTCGGGCAGGGCCTCGAGGAGCCGGTCGAGCATCCTGTGCTGCTGGGCGAGGTCCGGCGAGGTCGATATGTCGCTCGCCACGATCTCCTTCGTGCAGAAGTCGAGCACCGGGGCCCAGTAGGCCTTGGCGCCGGCCACCTTGAACTCGGTGACGTCGGTGCCGAGCTTCTGCCACGGCCCCTCGGCGCCGAAGTCCCTCGCGATGACGTTCTCGAACGTGCTCCCCACGAGCCCCCTGTAGGAGCTGTACCGGCGGCGGGAGCCCCGGCGGCGTATCCCGCACCGGATGCCCATCTCGCGCATCATCTTGAGCACGGTCTTGTCGGCCACGACCGCGCCCAGCTCGGCGCGCAGGCACATGGCTATCTGCCGGTGCCCGCAGCCGTTGGCGGTGCGCGAGAATATCTCGGCCGCGGCGTCGCGCAGCTCGGGCCTGGTCGGCCTCCGCGGGTGCGCCAGCGCGTAGTAGTAGGTCGACCTCCTGAGCCCCGAGCACTCCAGTAGGTGGCGCAGGGAGTGCCCCTCCGCGCGCAGCGCCCTCACCGCCTCGGCCGCCGCCCTGGTCAGAGCCCGTCCCGCTCGACCAGGGCGCGCAATTTTTTTAGGTAGGCGACCTCGGCCTCGAGCCTGCGGCAGCGCTCCTCGAGTTCCTGCTCGCGGGTGCGGGCCCGGGGTTTCGACCTCGACCCCCTCGGCCTGCCCTTCGGGCCGGGCCGCAGCGCCTCGGCGCCGCCCTCGCGGTAGAGCCTGCACCAGCGCTCCAGCGGGGACTTCGACCTGATCCCGAACTCGGCCATGGCGTCGGTCTTCGCCATCCCGCCGTCGACCACGGCCGACGCCGCGGCGACCCTCTGCTCGAATGTGTACCTGGATTGTTTCCCGCCCATGGACAGCAGCGCCTCGCTTCCGAACGCCCGGTATACCCACTGCCATTCTCTCACGGTCTCGCGGGGGACGGACAGGGCCTCGGCCGCCGGCTTGCAGCCGACGCCGGCGTCGAAGAGCTCGACGGCCCGCCTCCTGGACTCCAGATCGTGCTTCACCCTGAGGTCTATACTCATGGAAAACCTCCCATTTCCCGATGTCCAAGAAATGGGAGGCAGTTCACAGGCACCTTTGTGGTGGTTTATGCTATTCCGGGTGGAAGGGAGCGAGCAATGGCGTCTGAGGGCTTTTTTGAGCGGGTGTACGAGGTGGTCGAGCAGATTCCCGAGGGGATGGTCGCCACGTATGGTCAGGTGGCGCTGCTTGCTGGACGTCCACGAAGTGCGCGGTACGTGGGGTATGCCCTGCATGGCAATCCGCGCCCCGGCGAGATTCCCTGTCACCGCGTGGTGTTTGCCGATGGCCGCATATGCGATGGTTTTGCTTTTGGCGGTCCCGATGCTCAACGTGAGCTTTTGCTAGGGGAGGGTGTGGCGTTTAAGGACGACATGCACGTCGACTTGGCCGCCTGTCGCTGGCCTGCAGGGCTCTAGCGGCTCTGCCGTGGCTTAAACCACCACAAAGGTGCCTATCCCCTTTGTGGTGGTTTTGGCAGGTTTACCGAGGTTAACTTATGGAGAAGGTATGGCGGCGCGGTTTGTCGCAGCAAAGTAAACCACGGTGAACTATATTGTTTTCAGCAACGGAGCAGGCAATAGGCGATGAAAAAGCCTGCCCTGTTGAGTTTGATTCGCATTCCTCCCCTCTGTGCGATTCAACGGTGTACTTCGGGAACAGGCCCGCTGGCAACTATCTGCCAGCGGGCCTGTTCCTGTTTCGGTGAGGATTCAGCCTCACCGTCTATGTTGTGCGAAGGCGCTTTGCCTAGTACACCATGCCCATGGCGTCCTGAACCTCGGCCAGGGTCTGCTCGGCGATCTCGTTGGCGCGACGGTTGCCCTCGTGCAGCACGTCCTTCACGTAGTCCAGATCGTTCTCGTAGCGCTGACGACGCTCACGGATCGGGGCGAAGTACTCGTTGACGGCCTCGGTCACGTACTTCTTGAGCTGGCCGGAGCCGCCCATGCCGATCTCCTCGGCAATCTCGACCTCGGAGCGGCCGGTGCAGATGGCGGCCGTCGAAAGCAGGCCGGACACACCGGGGCGGTTCTCGGGATCGAACGTGATCATGCGCTCGGAGTCGGTCTGGCTTTTCTTGATGCGCTTGGCCGTCTCCTCGGCGGTCATCGAAATATTGATGGCGTTGCCGTAGCTCTTGCTCATCTTGCGACCGTCCAGGCCGGGCAGCAGCGGGGTCTCGGACAGCAGCGCGTCGACCTCGGGGAACACCTTGCCGTAGCGGTTGTTAAAGCGGCGGGCGATGGTGCGGGTAAGCTCGATGTGCGGCAGCTGGTCGCGACCGACGGGCACCACATTGCCCTTGCAGAACAGGATGTCGCAGGCCTGGTGCACCGGGTAGGTGAGCAGAAGGCCGGTGAGCTCGTGGCCCGAGGCCTCCATCTCGGCCTTGACCGTGGGGTTGCGCGCCAGCTCGGCCTCGGAGACCAGCGACAGGAACGGCAGCATGAGCTGGTTGGCGGCGGGCACGGCGGAGTGCGCGTAGATCATGGTCTTGTCGGGGTCGATGCCGCAGGCAAGGTAGTCCATGACCATGTTGTACACGTTGTCCTGGATGTGCTCGGTCGTGTCGCGGTCAGTGATGACCTGGTAGTCGGCGATGAGCACGTTGGTCTTGGCGCCCATGTTCTGCAGCTCAACACGGCCCTTAAGGGTGCCGAAGTAGTGACCCAGATGCAGACGGCCGGTGGGGCGGTCGCCGGTGAGCATGGTGAACTTGTCGGGCGTCTTGGCCAGGCCCTCGCGAATGGCGTTGCTCTTTTGCAGCGCGACTTCGTAGCTGTTCTCGTTTGGCATAATTGCTCCTAACGTATGTTCATGGGTCAAGATGATAACGCGTTTATTGGAGGGGCGGGGCGTAAGTAGGCGAGGGGCGGGGGAGAGGTGGCTTGCACGATGGGCACGGGGCTGCGCATGGTCAGCGGCGCCCGGGCACATCCTCGGCAGCTTACCCTAGAGCTTGTGGTGGCGCTCTTCCTTACATTCCTCGGCTGCCTGCTCCTCCTGCTTAAAGGCGGGGTCGTCGGGGGTTACCAGCTCGTCCTCGTGCGTGCGCTTGTTGTAATGGTGGCGCAGCACGGGCTCAAACAGGTGCAGGTGCTTGGCGAAGGCCGCCGAGCCAATGGCGAGCACGGTAAAGATGAGCACGCGCGTGGGCACTTCGACCTGATTGATGGCGGCGGCGCCGGCCGAAAGCATAATGCACCACGCATAGATGAGCAGTACGGCCTGCTTTTGGTTGTAGCCCTCTTGAATGAGGCGGTGGTGGATGTGGCCCTTGTCGGCCTGCCCAATGCTAATGTGGGCGCGCTTGCGGCGCACAATGGCGCTAAACGTATCGATGATAGGCACGCCCGCCACGATGAGCGGGATGATGAGCGAGGTGAGCGCGGCGGTGCGGCTCACGTTGAGCAGCGAGATGGAACCCAGCGCAAAGCCCAGCAGCAGCGAACCCGAGTCGCCCAAGAAGATACTCGCGGGGTTGAAGTTGTAGCGCAAAAAGGCCAAGCAGGCACCAAACAACGCGATGGAGAGCGCGGCGGCATCGATGCGGCCCGAGAGAACGGCCATCGAGAACATCGTGAACGATGCGATGCCACAGATGCCCGTCGCCAGGCCGTCAAGGCCGTCAATGAGGTTGATGATGTTGGTGAACGCCACCAGGTAGACCACGGTGATGGGATAGGCGAGCCAGCCGAGCATAATCTCGCCGGGGGCAAGCGGGTTGACGATGACGCCGATTTTTAGGCCGCCCACGCAGGCGATGAGCGCGGCGAGGACCTGGCCGGCCAGCTTTTGCTTGGGCTTGAGCTGGAAGATGTCGTCGATCGCGCCGGTCGCAAAGATGACGGTAAAAGAAAGCGCAAGTATGGGGTAGCTGATGTGCAGACGGGGGTGGGGCACCAAAACGGGTGGCCAGCCCAGGTACCAGGTGCCTAGGATTTGCACAATGCAGGCGACGACGAGGCCCAAAAAGACCGCCGTGCCGCCCATGCGCGGGATGGGCTTAGTGTTGATGCGGCGCTTGGAAGGATAGTCGACGGCGTCGAGCTTGATTGCCAGGCGCTTGACCAGGGGCACCGCAAGGAAGGTCGCGATAAAAGCCGCGGCCGCCACGCAAAGGTACGGTATGAAGCTCGTGGAGGAAGCCATGAATCGATAAACCGCCAAGCGTCGAAGGAAAAGGTCAAAGGATGCCACGCCACAAAGGGTATAGCTGACCCATGATACTCGACTAAGGAGGGTGTGAGGAATTGCACGGGGCGATAATCACGTGCTTACCAGATATTCGAGTGATGGTGGGGTTCTGCCTGGTGCCTTTTGGGGATCTGGGCGAGATTTGCAATGGCGAGTTTCGGCAAAAGAAAACCACCCCCCACGTTACGAAAATGAACCCACCTAAAACAGGTGGGTGCCCTCATCGACTGTTCCAGCGTCCTTAACAACGAAGGATACCTGTACTAGGTACGACTGTGTGGGCTCCCTAAATAAACGCGACGGTTCACCCAGTTGCTCCGCGGGGGGCGGAATACCTACATCATAAAGCGGCACTTTGTGGATTCCAGTCTTGACATTACAAAAATCGTGTCGGACGATTACGGCACCTTGGGCTTGAGCCGTCCGTGCGGTTGGTCCTTTTGCGCTTGAGCTGCTGAATCGTTGTTTTGGAGCATGTTTTTATGCCGACGTCGTTGACCGAACTTTTTTCGCCCGCCTGCCATTTGTGTCCGCGCCGTTGCGGTGCGGCGCGCGATGAGGGTGCGCGCGGCGCATGCGGTGCTAACGACACGCTCAAGGTGGCCCGCGCGGCGCTTCATATGTGGGAGGAGCCGCCTATCTCGGGCGAGGCCGGTTCGGGCACGATCTTCTTTAGCGGCTGCTCGCTCAAATGCGTCTATTGTCAGAACCACGAGATCTCGACGGGCAATTTTGGGCTTGAGATTTCGCCCGAGCGCCTGGTCGAGATTATGTTGGAGCTGCAGGACCAGGGTGCGAACAATATTAACCTGGTGACGGCGACACACTACGCGCACCTGCTGCCGGCTGCGATTGCCGCGGCACGGGCGCGCGGGCTGTCCATCCCAATCGTCTACAACACGAGCGGTTATGAGCGCGCGAGTGCCGTGGCGGCGCTCGGCGATTTGGTCGACGTGTGGCTTACCGACTTTAAATATGCCGATGCGGGGCTTGCGCAGTCGCTCTCCCACATTAAGGACTACCCGCGTGTGGCCGTGTCGGGCTTGGCGCAAATGGCACGCGAGATCGAACGCCGCGGGGGAGAGCTGGTGGACGAGGACGGGCTCATGAAGCGCGGCATGATCGTGCGTCACCTGGTGCTGCCGGGGCATGCGGACGATTCGTGTCGCGTACTGGACCTTGTGTGGCAGACGGTGGGCGATGTGCCGATCTCGGTCATGAACCAGTACACGCCCAATGCGCTCATGCGCGAGCAGGGCGGCGACCTGGCACGAGCCGTGACGCGCGATGAGTACGAGCAGGTGCTCGACCATGCCGACGACCTGGGCTTTACAACGATGTTCTGGCAAGAGGGCGGCGCGGTAGACGAGAGCTTCACCCCAGCGTTTGACACCACCGGCGTCCTTACCAGCGCAAAGCAACGCGTTCGCCGATGATTTTTCTGGGACGGGGATTAAAAAATCATCGAGAGGATTGCCTGCTCGAAAAGTAGTCAAAATAGCCCCGTCCCAAAAAGACTGGGTAATGGGCGTTGACAGTTGGCGAGCCGTAGGTAAAATATCAACTTGTCCTGGGGACGTAGCTCAGTTGGGAGAGCGCTGCCGTCGCATGGCAGAGGCCGAGGGTTCGACTCCCTTCGTCTCCACCCTTGGATTTGATAAGCCGCTGACATTGTGTCGGCGGCTTTTTTTAAAAGAAAGGGCTGCACTATGGCCGAGCTTGAGTCCCAACCATTGTCTGACGAGGAGCGCGCCGAGTTGGAAGAGCTCCGCGCCGAGAAGGCCCGCCGCGAGGAGCAGGAAAAGGCTCGTCGCGAGCGTGAGGAGCTGGTCGCCCTGCGCGCCGAGCGTGCGAAGGCCGATGAGGCCGCTGCCAAGGCCGCATCCGAGCGCAAGCCCATGCCCGCACCCAAGTCCGCCGCCGCGAAGCCTGCGCCTGCCGCACCCAAACCTCAACCTAAAAAGGTGGCTCATCCCAAGCCCGCCGAGCCCAAGCCGAGTCGTGACGAGATGACCTTTGCCCAGCGCATGGTCACCTCTAAAGAGCCTGTGGACGAGGACGATATCCCCGGCATGCCGCCGGCTCAAAAGCTCATCATCGCGCTCGCCCTGATTGGGTTTATCGTCTTTATGGGCTACACGATCACGGGCAGCATGGGGCTGCACTAACCGAACCGCACCCGGCGCCCCGCTCGCGTATTCCGCACCGCCCAACCCTCAACCTCTGTACAACATATTCGAAAGGTCGCCCCATGGCTTTGACCGACATCTCGCATCCCACCGACATCGCAATGCTCACCGATCTGTACGAGCTCACTATGGCCCAGGGCCTGTGGGAGAGCGGTAAAGCCAATGAGCAAGGTTGTTTTACGGCGTTTTACCGCGACCATCCGTTTGGTAGCGCGTACGCCGTTATGTGCGGCACCGCCGAGCTTCCCGAGCTCGTCGAGAATCTACGTTTTACGTCCGAGGATATCGAGTACCTAGCCTCGCTTCAGGCTCCCGCCGGCGGTGCGATGTTTAAACCCGCATTCCTCGACTACCTGCGCAACTTCCGCGCGCACGTGAACATTGACGCCGTGCCCGAGGGCGAGCTCGTTTTTCCGCGCGAGCCCATGGTGCGCGTTACCGGTCCGGCGCTGGAGTGCCAGCTGCTCGAGACGGCGCTGCTCAACATCGTCGGCTTCCAGACGCTCGTCGCCACCAAGACGGCGCGCGTGGTGTTGGCGGCGGATGGCCGTCCCGTCGCCGAGTTTGGCCTGCGCCGCGCCCAGGGTCCCGATGGCGGTCTGGCCGTCGCCCGCGCAAGCTATGTGGCCGGCTGCTCGTCCACGTCTAACGTCCTTGCCGGGCGCCGTTACGGTATCCCCGTCTTTGGCACACACGCGCACAGCTGGGTGATGAGCTTTGACTCCGAGCTCGAGGCCTTCCGCGCCTTTGCCAAGTCGAGCCCCAAGAATTGCACGCTGCTCATCGACACCTACGATGTGCGCGAGGGCTGCGAGCACGCCATTACGGTTGCCAAGGAGATGGAGGCGGCGGGCGAGCGCCTGTCGGCTATTCGCATTGACTCGGGCGACCTGGCCAAGCTCTCCAAGTATGTCCGCGGTCGTTTCGATGCCGAGGGCCTACCTTATGTGGGAATCTCGGTGTCCAACGACCTGGACGAGTACACGATTCAGTCGCTGCTCGACCAGGGCGCGCCCATCGATAGCTTTGGCGTGGGCACCAAGCTCGCGACTTGCTACGATCAGCCGGCGCTGGGCGGCGTGTACAAGCTTTCCGCCCGTCGTGCGAGCGATGCGGAACCGTGGACGCCGGTGGTGAAGCTCTCCGAGCAGCCCTATAAGCGCACGATTCCGGGCGTGCAGCGTGTGCGCCGCTATTACGACGGCTTTGGCGGCCCGGTCTGCGACATGATCTATGACGAGGACCATCTGGCGGGGGAGGGCGCCGCGCGCGGCAATACCCTCGTGGCCGTGAACGATGCCGCCCTGGTGACCGATGTGTCGGAGCTTGAGTATCGCGAGCTGCTGGTGCCGGTCGTGCGCGATGGCAGTGCGGTGGCTCCGCGTGAGAGCATCGAGGATGCGCGCGAGCGCTGTGCTTGGGCGCTCGACCATCTGGACGCGGCTTTTAAGCGCTTCCTGTATCCGCAGACCTACGTGGTGGGTATGGAACAGGGCCTGGCCCAGGTTCGCGACGAGCTCGTGCGCAAGAACATGGCCGCGGCATCGGCTTTCCCCTGGGCAAAATGATCCGCATGCGACGGAGGAAAGCGGATTATATTCTCGCTCACCCGTTCGCTCGCTCGCTCAGCATTCGATTGGTTTGACGTATGACGACTTCTTATAAAACGATGGTGGTAAAGATCGGCTCGTCCACGGTGGTGGGCGCCGATGGCAAGGTTAACCGCGCCTTTATCGGCGGGCTGGCCGATCAGGCTGCTGTCCTGCGCAAGCTCGGCTGGCGTCTGGTCGTGGTGAGTTCGGGCGCCATCGCCTGTGGCTATCCCGTGCTGGGCTTCGACCGCAAACCGGTCGGTGACCTGCCGAGCCTGCAGGCCTGCGCCTCGGCCGGTCAGTGCATCATTTCGTCGGCCTACGACGAGGAGTTCCATGCACGTGATCTGCTCACCTCGCTCGTGCTGCTCACACGTCACGACACGGCGCGTCGCACGTCCTATCTGCATGCGCGCGACGCCCTGCTGCGTCTGGTGGAGCTGGGCGTGGTGCCGGTCGTCAACGAGAACGACACCGTTACCGTCGACGAGATCAAGTTCGGCGACAACGACACGCTGGCGGCGCTCGTGAGCTGCCTGGTTTCCGCCGACCTGTGCGTGACGCTTTCCGACATCGACGGCCTCTACACCGCCAATCCGCACGAGGACCCGACGGCCGAGTTTGTCCCGGTCGTGCATAAGATCGATGCCAAGATCATTGCCTCGGCGGGCGATTCTTCGACCTCGGTGGGTACGGGCGGCATGATCACCAAGATTCGCGCGAGCCGCATTTTGATGACGGCCGGCATTCAGAGCGTGATTTGCTCGGGCGAGGAGCCCGATGCGCTCGTGCGCCTTGCCCGCGGCGAGAGCGTGGGCACGCTGTTCGACCCGCCGGCTGAGCGCCTGGATATTGCGCCCCGCAAGCTGTGGATCGCGCTGGGCGACAAGGCCCACGGCTCGGTGACGGTTGATGACGGTGCCGCGAAAGCTCTGGTCGGCCACGGGTCGTCCCTGCTTGCGGTTGGTATTCGTGAGGTCGATGGCGAGTTTGCCGAGGGCGATGTGCTCGACGTATGCGACCCGAGCGGTATGGTTGTCGCGCGCGGTATCGCCGAGGCCGATTCGGACGTGCTGGAGCTTGCCGCCGGCCGCCGCCAGGACCAGATCGCCAGCAACCGCCTGCTCGCAAACCTGGCAGAGAAGCCCGCGATCCATCGAGATAATTTAATCGTCTTCGCCTAACCAATTGACGCTGCAAACGCCCCTAAGCGAGCAATCTGACGTTCAATCGTCGGGCATGACCAAAAGGTCAATGCCCTCCTCTTTCACGTCACCTTGCTCGCTTAGGGGCGTTTTCGCTTTCCGTCCTCTACCTGCGGCATCGTCATTGCCGGTACTTGTCCGGCATTTGGGGACGTTCCTTTTGTGCCGGCACTTTGGGACACTCCTTTGCTAGAAGATCCGGCGCAGGTCTCCGCGGTTGAGGGCTTCGTCGAAGAGGTGCTTGAACACCATGCTGCCGTGCAGGCCATCGTGCTCAAACTCGTTCGTCACCCAGGCATGCGAGTTGCCTACGCGGCTGAGCGTGTCGAGCTGCATGCCCGAGTCCACGTACATGTCATCGAAGTACACGGCGGCCTGGAGTGGTACCTCGTTGCATGCTAGGCGCTGCGGGTCGTAGATCTTGTCCCAGCTCGTGTCTTCCATCAGCAGATCCATCGCGGGCTTGAAGGGCTTAAGTTCGGGCATCTGCTCAAACATCCATGGGAACATGGCCTCGCCGGTAAACATGAGCGGGCGCGCGAGGGTGTCGAACTCGGCACGGTGTGCCTTCTCTTCTGCCGCGGCCCAGCGAATGGGCATGGTGTCGCCGTCGGCGTAGATGAACTCCTGCAGCGTCCAGTACAGCGGGTTTGTGCGCGTGTTGGTGCGCTCGAAGGCGCGCATCAAAAAGCTATCGGATACCGAGGCGCCGCAGCTCAGCGTGCCGTCGCCGTCAACAAAAGCATGGTCGATAATCCAGTGCATGCGCTCAAAGCTCGGCTTCATGCCAAAGTCGCTTCCCATGAGCTGCAGGCGCTCGACCGTCATCGGCGAGCCGTCGGGCAGTGCGGGCTTTTGCTCCTCGATCGCATCGGCCAGCGCCGCCACGCGCTCGACATCGGCGGGGTAGCGGTCGTAGTACTGCTGCGTCTTGGCTGCCATGCGCGGGAAGGTGTGTGCGTAGACCTCGCTGGCGCTCGCCGGCACGTGCGGAATGCCGCCGCAGGTAAAGCTTGCCGCCACGCCCTCGGGGAAGAGCGACAGATAGCTCAGCGTCAAAAAGCCGCCGTAGCTCTGCCCGAGTGTGACCCAGGGCTTGCCGCCAAAGCCCACCAGGCGCAGGTACTCAAAATCGCGCACGATGGAGCTGGCGAGGTGACGCTTGAGGAAGTCCGCCTGCGAGCGTGCGGCATCGGAGCCGGCTGCCGTCGCGCACTCGCCCAGTGCGGCAATCGTGCGCCCGTCTACACAGCTGCTGCGTCCGGTGCCGCGCTGGTCGGGCAGGACGACGCGGAAGTGCTTGACGGCTTCCTCGATCCAGCCATCGCTGGTGGGCGACAGCGGACGCGGGCTCTCGCCGCCGGGGCCGCCCTGCAAAAAGAGCAACAGCGGCAGGTCGTCGTTGATACGGTCGGGCGCGCAAACCACGCGGTAGAAGAGTTTGATGCTCTCGGGCGCGCCGGCGATGGGCGCCGGCATGGCGCCGCGGCGCATGGTGCTGCCGACGGCCAAAAGCATTGGCTCAAGGCCGCGCCAGTCGAGGGGAACATCGATGCTGTGGTCCTCGACATACAGGCCGGGGACGTGGTACGAAGTGATGAGCGCCATGTAATGCTTCCATTCGTTGTGGTGTTTCGGGTTGACCAATTCTACCGCCGTCGGCGAGGATGCGTGCAAATCGGCTACCATGGTTGGCAAACATCTAAGAGAAAGGGCCGTCCATGTCGGTCGATATAGCCACGTATGTCCACGATCTTGCCGTCGAGGCCAAGGCCGCTTCTGCCGCGCTTGCCACGGCGAGCGATGCCCAGCGCCAGGAGGCCGTGCGCGCCATGGCCGCGGCGCTGCGCGATGGTATCGATTGCATTATTGCCGCCAACGAGCTCGATATGTCTGCCGCGCGCGATGCAGGCACCTCGGCCGGACTGCTCGACCGCCTGCTGCTGACGCCCGAGCGCGTTGAGGGCATGGCCGCCGGCCTGGAGAAGCTCGCTGAGTTGCCCGATCCCGTCGGCCGCGTGCTCGATCACCGCGTGCTTGCAAGCGGTGTGGACCTGACCCGCGTGAGTGTGCCGCTGGGTCTGGTTGCCATGGTGTATGAGGCGCGCCCCAACGTGACGGCCGACGCCGCGGGCATCTGCATCCGCACCGGCAACGCCTGCATCCTGCGCGGCGGTTCGCTGGCGTATCACTCTTGCGCCATGATTGCCGAACTACTGGCCGATGCGCTTGAGGCCCAGGGTTTCCCGCGCGCGGCCGTGTCGATGATCGAGTCTACCGACCGCGAGGCCACCGGCGAGCTCATGAAGCTCCGCGGCATCGTCGATGTGCTCATCCCGCGTGGCGGTGCGGGTCTCATTCAGCGCTGTGTGCGCGAGTCGCTCGTACCGGTGATCGAGACGGGCACGGGCAACTGCCACATCTACGTGCATGAATCCGCCGACTTTGACAAGGCGCTCAACATTATCGTTAATGCCAAGACGCAGCGCGTAGGCGTGTGCAATGCCGCCGAGTCGCTGCTTGTGGACCGCGCCGTGGCCGACGCGTTTTTGCCCGCGGCCGTGGCCGTACTGCACGACCATGGCGTGCTCATTCACGGCGACGAGGCCACGTGCGCCGCATGCGCCGATGCCGGTCTTGCCGAGGGCGACGACTACGTGGCCGCGACCGAGGAAGACTGGGGCCGCGAGTATCTGGCGCTCGAGATGAGCGTGAAGGTCGTGGCGAACGAGGATGAGGCCATCGCGCACATCAACCGCTACGGTACCAGGCACTCCGAGGCCATCATCGCCGAGGACGCCGATGCCTGCGAGCGCTTCTTGGATGAGATCGATGCCTCGGCCGTGTATGCCAACGCCAGCACGCGCTTCACCGACGGCGGCGAGTTTGGACTGGGCGCCGAGATAGGCATCTCGACCCAAAAGCTCCATGCCCGCGGCCCCTTCGCCGCCGAGGCCCTCACCACCTACAAATACAAGCTCCGCGGCACCGGCCAGGTTCGCCCCTAAACCTCTCGCAAACGAAAAACCACCACAAAGGGGACAGGCACCTTCGTGGTGGTTTTGGCTTGTTGGTCGCTCGTTCGTTGTCTAACGGTATCTAAGCATATTTCCGCCATGCAATAGCTAACATTTCGGCAGGTGGACGGTTTAATCGGCGAGTAGATTCTCACCGCTTTGTGTGCGGCTCGGGGTTATTTTTGGCATGAGAGCAAGGAGATGCCCATGTCGAGAAAACCGCGGCAGAAATCACAGATTGGCCTGTATCACATTACGATGAGAGGCAACGGCAAGCAACTTCTGTTTGAAGATGATAAGGACAGAAGGCGGCTACTGTCGCTTGTCCGGACCTCGATAACGAGATTCAACATTACATTAATTGCTTGGTGCCTGATGGGCAACCACGTTCATCTTGTCATGAGCGATCCTGGCGACAACGTGAGCGATGCCATGCATCTTGTCATGTCTTGCTACGCAACTTGGTATAACCGTCGCCACGGACATGTTGGCCATGTTTTTCAGGATAGGTTTTCAAGCGCCCCTATTTCGAGTGAGGAATACCTTCTCGACGCTATTCGATATGTTCATTTCAATCCGCAAAAGGCCGGGGTTTGTCCATACGGCGCGTATCGATGGGGCAGCCACCTAGATTATGTTGAACGCGATCCAAAAATCGCAACGGTCGATTTGGCGCTCGTTCGTCTTGCCTTTCCCCGTGTGCGCGACTATAAGGCCTTTATGGATGCATCGAATGGGACAGTCGTTCGTCCGCCATCGGGTGGACGTATCGATGAAGATGAGGCCTTAGATGTAGGGACGGCGCTGGTCCGCTCGCTCGGCTTGAGTGGGCTCTCCGATGTCAAATCCCTCAACAAGACTAAACGCAACGAGGTGCTTGCCGCAATGCGAGGCGCGGGCCTTTCCATCCGCCAGATCCAGCGCTTGACGGGCGTGGGGGAGTGGTCGATCCGCAAAGCGGGCTAGTCTCCCTCCTGTCGCAAACGAAAAACCACCACAAAGGTGCCTGTGAACTGCCTCCCATTTCTTGGACATCGGGAAATGGGAGGTTTTCCATGAGTATAGACCTCAGGGTGAAGCACGATCTGGAGTCCAGGAGGCGGGCCGTCGAGCTCTTCGACGCCGGCGTCGGCTGCAAGCCGGCGGCCGAGGCCCTGTCCGTCCCCCGCGAGACCGTGAGAGAATGGCAGTGGGTATACCGGGCGTTCGGAAGCGAGGCGCTGCTGTCCATGGGCGGGAAACAATCCAGGTACACATTCGAGCAGAGGGTCGCCGCGGCGTCGGCCGTGGTCGACGGCGGGATGGCGAAGACCGACGCCATGGCCGAGTTCGGGATCAGGTCGAAGTCCCCGCTGGAGCGCTGGTGCAGGCTCTACCGCGAGGGCGGCGCCGAGGCGCTGCGGCCCGGCCCGAAGGGCAGGCCGAGGGGGTCGAGGTCGAAACCCCGGGCCCGCACCCGCGAGCAGGAACTCGAGGAGCGCTGCCGCAGGCTCGAGGCCGAGGTCGCCTACCTAAAAAAATTGCGCGCCCTGGTCGAGCGGGACGGGCTCTGACCAGGGCGGCGGCCGAGGCGGTGAGGGCGCTGCGCGCGGAGGGGCACTCCCTGCGCCACCTACTGGAGTGCTCGGGGCTCAGGAGGTCGACCTACTACTACGCGCTGGCGCACCCGCGGAGGCCGACCAGGCCCGAGCTGCGCGACGCCGCGGCCGAGATATTCTCGCGCACCGCCAACGGCTGCGGGCACCGGCAGATAGCCATGTGCCTGCGCGCCGAGCTGGGCGCGGTCGTGGCCGACAAGACCGTGCTCAAGATGATGCGCGAGATGGGCATCCGGTGCGGGATACGCCGCCGGGGCTCCCGCCGCCGGTACAGCTCCTACAGGGGGCTCGTGGGGAGCACGTTCGAGAACGTCATCGCGAGGGACTTCGGCGCCGAGGGGCCGTGGCAGAAGCTCGGCACCGACGTCACCGAGTTCAAGGTGGCCGGCGCCAAGGCCTACTGGGCCCCGGTGCTCGACTTCTGCACGAAGGAGATCGTGGCGAGCGACATATCGACCTCGCCGGACCTCGCCCAGCAGCACAGGATGCTCGACCGGCTCCTCGAGGCCCTGCCCGACGGGGCGGCACCGACCATGCACTCGGACATGGGCTGGCAGTACCAGCACGAGTCCTACGCCTCCAGGCTGGAGGGGGCGGGCATCACCCAGAGCATGTCGCGCAAGGGGAACTGCATCGACAACGCCGCCACCGAGCAGCTCTTCGGCCACGTGAAGGACGAGTTCTACCGCGGCAGGGAGTGGGGCAGCTTCGAGGACTTCAAGCGCGACCTGGAGGAGTACATAGCCCATTGGAACACGCGGCGCAGGCAGGTAAGATTGAAGGGCCTGACGCCGGAGGAGTTCCGGAACCGGGCCCTTGCGGCGTAGTCGCTATTTATTCAGTCCAAGTTTCGGGGCGCAGTTCACTGTCCCCTTTGTGGTGGTTATAGGTGGCGTGGGCGGTTAGGCCTGGAAGGTGTCGCGGTCGGGGGCGAAGGACTGCATTGCTGCGATGGTGCGGTCGAAGAGCTCGGGGAGCTCCCAACCCAGCATCTCGGCGCCCTGCGAAATCACATCGCGTGAGCAGCCGGCGGCAAAGCGCTTGTCCTTGAACTTTTTCTTGAGCGACTTAGTCGTAAAGTCCATGACGCTCTTGCTCGGACGCATGATCACGGCAGCACCGATCAGGCCGGTGAGCTCGTCGCAGGCAAACAGGATCTTTTCCATCTGTAGCTCGGGCTTGGGCAGCGAAGAGTTGAAATCGGACGTGTGCGTCTGGATGGCGCGGATGAGCTCAGGCGATGCGCCCTCGCCCTCAAGAATCTCGGCCGCATAGATAGTGTGGTTCATGGGGTCGTCCTCATGTTCCTCCCAATCCAGGTCGTGTAGCAGGCCGACGATGCCCCAAAACTCCTCGTTCTCGGGGTCGAACTCGCGCGCAAAGTAGCGCATGGTGCCCTCGACCGTTTCGCCGTGGGTGATGTGGAACGGGTCTTTGTTGTGCTCGTTGAGCAATTCGAACGCACGGTCGCGGGTGATTCCGGCGGAAAGCAGCTCTGCCATAAAAGACTCCTTGTGTTCGTAGGTATCGCTAAGAATGAATACTACTAGAACGACTAGAACGAAAAAACCACCACAAAGGTGCCTGTCCCCTTTGTGGTGGTTTTGGCGTGGGCAGGTTAGTTGAGGGCGGCTTGGGCTAGGCGGGCTTCGGCGGCCTCTTCGGTGACGCCCAGGGCCACGGCGAACTCCTCGATGGAGCGGCGCTTGGCTTCCTTGAGTACGCGCATGTAGTAGGAGCTGGGCTTTTTATCTGCTTCCTCGGCCTGGCGAATACGGTGCATCATGGTTTTTGCCACGCGAACCGTCTCGGGCGCGCCCAGCTTGAGCTGCTGCTTAAAGTGCGTCTCCTCGAGCGAGCTATTGCGCTCGGTAAAGGTGTCGCACTCCAGCTCATCGTAGTGGCTCAGCAGGTGCTCTGCATCTTGCTGGGAGATAGCGGCATGCAGACGGTCGGCCTGCGCCACGGGGTACATGAGAATCGTCTGCGCATGTCCCTGCTTGGTCTCGAGCAACAACATGGGCTGCGGTGTGTCGTCCCTAAAGCCGACGACGGTGCAGACTCCCTGACCCGGATGAATGACGTGTTGACCGATTGAGAACATGCTACCTCCAACTTATACGAATTTACGTATGTTAAGAATACCACGTTGACGTGCGCAAACCATCACTTTATGCAGGAAAAGCACACAACTCCGATAGGTAAGAGTATTCGATAAATAGAACGACTTATTCATACGTTTATGCATTTCTAGAACGTGTATAAACAGCAGGCAAACCGCCAACTTTGTACCGCCGCGCAAGAGCGGTAGTCATTTTTGTGCATATGCAATATCTATTAGCTTTACCCTGCGACAGTAGTTACCGCTTGTGATAGAGTGCTACAAACTCTGGCTTTTGCCCTACGAGTGACCAAGAGCTCGGGGGCTTTAACACAAGGAGGATCTATGCCCGAGAAGATTGAAGAGCTGGTACGCGCTGCGCTTGCTGCGGCCCAGGAGGCCGGCGACCTTTCCGCATTTGAACTTGACGATTGCGCTATTGAGCGACCGGCTGATACTTCTCATGGCGAGTGGACCTCCACCATGGCCCTGAAGTCCGCCAAGCTGGCCCACTGCGCCCCGCGCAAGATCGCTGAGGCCGTCGTCGCCCATATGCCCGAGGACCCCGCGATCGAGAAGGTCGAGATCGCCGGTCCTGGCTTCATCAACTTCTACCTCTCCGTCGCCGTCAAGAATGCCATCTTTGGCGAGGCCCGCGAGAAGGGTATGGACTTCGCTAAGTCCAACGTCGGTGGCGGCCTGAAGACCCAGGTCGAGTTCGTCTCCGCCAACCCCGTCGGCCCCATGCACATCGGTCATGGTCGCTGGGCCGCTCTGGGCGACTCCCTTTGTCGTGTGATGGACCACGCCGGTTACGACATCCAGCGTGAGTTTTACATCAACGACCACGGCTCTCAGATGAACACCTTCGGTAACTCCATCAGCACGCGCTATATGCAGCTTGCCGACATCATCGCCAAGCAGGGCGTGGATATCGACGAGGCTCACAAGCTTCTGATCGCCGACCGCGACGCCTTTGTTGCCGACGAGAGCGACGAGCATCCCGAGACCCATCCGTATCAGGACAACTTTGCCGAGACTCTGGGCAAGGACTCCTACGGCGGCGACTACATCATCGACGAGGCTGCCGAGTTCTGGCGCACCGACGGCGATAAGTGGGTCAACGCCGATCCGCAGGAGCGCATGGAGAGCTTCCGCGAGCGCGGCTACGTAAAGATGGTCGACAACATGCGCGACCTTTGCCACGCCGTCAACTGCGACTTTGATCGTTGGTTCTCCGAGCGCTCTCTGTACGTGAAGGACACCGAGGGCGAGACCGCCGGCACCTCCGCCGTCGACCGCGCTTTTGAGAAGCTCGACAAGATGGGCTACCTCTACACCAAGGACGGTGCCCTGTGGTTCCGCTCCACCGACCTGGGCGACGACAAGGACCGCGTCCTGATCAAGTCCGATGGCGAGTACACCTACTTCGCCTCCGACGTCGCCTATCACTGGGATAAGTTCCAGCGCGTCGACCACGTCATTGACATCTGGGGCGCCGACCACCACGGCTACATCGAGCGCGTCCGCTGCGTTTGCGACGCTCTCGGTTACCCCGGCAAGTTCGAGGTTCTGCTGGGCCAGCTCGTCAACCTGCTGCGCAACGGCAAGCCCGTCCGTATGTCCAAGCGCAAGGGCACCATGGTGACCCTTCAGGAGCTCGTCGACGAGGTCGGCTCTGATGCCGCCCGCTACACGCTCATCTCCAAGAGCTCCAACCAGATGGTCGACTTCGACATCGAGGCCGTTAAGAAGCGCGACAACTCCAACCCGGTGTACTACGTGCAGTACGCTCACGCTCGCGTGTGCTCCATCCTGCGTCGCGCCGCCGGCGTTACCGCCGAGCAAGCCGCCGAGATGGGCATGAAGGCCGTCGCCGAGAAGGCCATTGGCGAGAACGTCGATTACTCGCTGCTGACCGACCCGACCGAGCTCGCCCTTTCGCGTAAGCTCAACGAGCTCACCGACCTTATCGGTAGCTGCGCTCGCGACCGCGCTCCGTTCCGTCTTACGCACTTTGCCGAGGAGCTCGCCGGCGACTTCCACAGTTTCTATGCTGCCTGCCAGGTGCTGCCGAGCGAGGGCCGTCCCGTCGACCCCGAGCTCTCGCGCGCCCGTTTGGCCGCCTGCGACGCCGTCCGTGTGACGCTCGCCCTGGTGCTTACCCTCGTTGGCGTTTCTGCCCCCGAGCAGATGTAAGCGCTGGTCGTTTGACTGCGTTGGTTTGGTTTAACTGAGCCTCGAAAGCCCGATCTCCCATGCTGAACTGCGCCCCAAATCTTGGACGCCCTAAATAGCGACTAGGCCGCAAGGGCCTGATTCCGGTACTCCTCCGGGGTCAGGCCCTTCAATCTTACCTGCCTCCGGCTCGTGTTCCAGTGGACTATGTATTCCTCCAGGTCGCGTTTGAAATCCTCGAACGTCTTCCACTCGCGGCCCCTGTAGAACTCGTCCTTGACGTGGCCGAAGAGCTGCTCGGTGGCGGCATTGTCGATGCAGTTCGCCTTCCTGGACATGCTCTGGACGATGCCGGCGGCCTCGAGCCTGGATGTGTACGAGGCGTGCTGGTACTGCCAGCCCCGGTCCGAGTGCATGGTCGGGGCGACGCCCTCGGGGATCTTGGACAGCAGCTCGTCGAGCATCCTCGCCTGCTGGGCCATGTCGGGCGTGGTCGATATGTCGCTCGCCACGATCTCCTTGGTGCAGAAGTCCAGCGTCGGGGCCCAGTAGGCCTTACCGCCAGCCACCTTGAACTCGGTGACGTCCGTCCCCAGCTTCCGCCACGGGGCCCCGGCGTCGAAATCCCTCGCGATCACGTTCTCGAACGTTCTGCCGACGACGCCCCTGTACGAGTTGTACCTGTGGTAGGCCGTCTCGCGTCTGATGCCGCAGCGAATCCCCATCTCGCGCATCATCTTGAGCACGGTCTTGTCGGCTATCACGGCCCCCTCTTCCGCCCTGAGGCACATCGCTATCTGCCGGTGCCCGCAGCCGTTGGCGGTGCGCGAGAAGATCTCGGCGGCCGCCTCCCAGAGCTCGGCGCGCGTGGGCCTCGGCGGGTGCGCGAGGGCGTAGTAGTAGGTCGACCGCTTGAGCTCGGCGCATGCGAGCAGGTGCCCGAGCGCGTGCCCCTCGGCGCGCAGGGCCACGACCGCTTCGGCCTTCGCCCTGGTCAGAGCCCGTCCCTCTCGACCAGGGCGCGTAATTTTTTTAGGTAGGCCACCTCGGCCTCGAGCCTACGGCACCGCTCCTCGAGCTCCTCCTCGCGGGTCCGCGGCCTCGCCCTGGAACCGCTCGGCCGGCCCTTGGGCCTCGGGCGCAGGGCCTCCGCGCCGCCCTCGCGGTATAGCGCGCACCACTTCTTGAGCGGCGACATCGACATTATGCCGAACGCCGCCATCGCCTCGGTCTTCGTCATGCCGCCGTCGACGACGGCGGAGGCGGCGGCGACCTTCTGCTCGTATGTGTACCTGCCCTGCTTTCCGTCCATGCGCAGCAGCACCTCGCTCCCGAATGCGCGGTATATCTCCTGCCATCTTCTCACGGCTTCCGCGGGAAGCGAAAGGGCAATCGCGGCAGATTTATACCCGTGTCCGAGCTCGAAGAGCCCTATGGCCGCCTTCCTGGTCTCGACATCATGCTTCACCCTCAAATCAACGCGCATAAAGAAAGCCTCCCATTTCTCATGTCCAAGAAATGGGAGGCAGTTCATGCGGAGGTCGGGCTTTTTGCGTTTAGCGAGACAATTTGGCTTGCTGGAAAATGCTACCAAATCGCAACTATACCGGTTTACTACGATGAATCGAGGGATTCCAATCACACGGGCTTTTCACCGAAAAGTGCAAGCCATCTAGCTGGGGTTTTATTATTTCGGTTTTTGGCGTGGTCGTGGTTGAGCGATTCATCGTAGTAAACAGCCATAGTTTTGAAAATGACCCTAGGGGACGGAGGAAAACGGATCATTTTTGTCTCGTGGAGGAGCGGTGGGATACCTTCTGCCAAGAATCGGGGGCATCTACTACGTTTAAGTGCGTACCCCGAACCACGCCGAAAATCGCAATATTAAAACCGCAGGTAGCAGGTCTGCGACTATCGAAAAATAGTGAGTATGGTCAGGGGTGCGGGGGCAAACGTAGTAGATGGGCGCGATTCGTGGCACATCGATCTTGGGGCCGATGCCCTTGTCCCTTAGCTGTTCCGTTTTCTCGATGCTTGAGGCTTGATCTGCCTTCTTCTTATGAGTTGCGGTGGAATGGTTCCTGCTTGAGAGGTGCCGGCCGGGATTTGGGAACTATTTCACCGCAGCTTATGATGTGGCGATGGTGTACGCCGGAACTTTGTAAAGAGCATCCCTTTTGACTAGTCGTTTAAGAACGTCCCCGATGACTAAGTTGCAGGTGGTTGCGGTTGTGTTACACTAACGCTGCGTATATAACGCAATCATCTCTATACAGATCAATGATGTCCGTCGGTATTTGACGGAGCTAGACTGTTTAGCCGCCCTGAAGGTTTATGCAGGGAGCATGTGATCACAGGGCTTGAAAAGAAAGTTGAGCAAACACTGTGTCTGATCAACAACAAGAAAACGAAATAACGACGACGCAAACGGCTCCCGCTGCACCGGTTACGTCGGACCAGGCCGTGCTTTCCGCGCCGGCGCAGGTCTCGGCTCCCGAGGCGCTTAAGGCCGCCGCGCCCACCACGCCCGTTGCTAGCGAGGAGGCTGCTCCCGCTAGGCCTAAGCGCACGCGTCGTTTGGCCAAGCCTGCTGCGGACGGCGAGGATGCCGAAAAGCCCAAGCGTCGTACGACGCGCACCACGCGCGCGAAGCGCCCCGTTGCCACCGATGCTTCGGCCCCCATTTCCGATGAGGTCGCGCAGGCCCGTGCACTGGCGCAGATTAGCGAGGCCCAGGTTGTGCGTGCCCGCCGTCGCGCTGCCGAGCGCGAGGCCGCGGCATTGACTGAGTTCGCTGCGCCGGTCCCCCCCGAGGCTCCTGCTGCCGAACAGTCGGCCGAGAAGCCGGCACCGCGCACGCGTCGCCGTGCGGCAGCCAAGACGCAGCAGCCCGTCGAGCAGCTGACTCCTGAGGTCGCTGAAGCTCCGGCTCGTTCTGCGGCAGGGGAGGGCGCTTCCTCCGCTGAGCCCGTCGTGCACGCTGAAGTCAACGAGGTTCCCGTCGTTGATCCGGCTCTGCGCCCGCATCGTCGCGGCCGCAAGCCCAAGGCGTATGTTGAGGCCGAGAAAGCCGCTGCCGCAGCAGCTGCTGCCCAGGGCGCAGCGGTGACGACCGAGCCTACGGCCACGGTCGATGCCCCGGTCCAGGACGCTCCGTCCACCGAGGTTCCCGCATCTGCCGATGCCGAGCCCGTCGATGTCCGTCCCGGCCGCAGCCGTCGCACCGCGGCAAAGCGCTCGACGAAGGCGAAGGTCAAGGCTGAGGCCAAGCCCGTCGACGATAAGTCCTCGGAGGTAACCGCCGATGCCGCTTCCGAGGCCGAGAGCGCCGATCAGCCGGCAACTGAGAAGCCCAAGCGTACGCGCAAGAAGTCCGCAAGGGCCAAGGTTGCCGAGCAGCAGGGCGACGCCGATCCCAGCGCCCATGCCAACGCCGATGCCAAGGCAGAGGGCGAGGCCCCGTCCGGCACCGATACGCCCGCAGCCGCGGCTGACGGGGGCGCCGAGGCCGAAGCGGGTGTCCGTCCCGGCCGCCGTCAGCACAAGCGCAACGACGAGCGCAACGACCGCAAGGACGATCGCAACAACGACCGCCGCAGCCGTCAGCGCGACCGCAAGCAGCGCAACAAGGAGCGCAACGCCGCCCCCACCGAGCCCACGCTTTCGCGCGAGGAGCTTGCGGCCATGAAGGTCGCCGAGCTGCGCGAGAAGGCAAAAGAGTTCGAGATCGAGACGACCGGCAAGAAGAAGGCCGAGCTTGTCGAGGAGATCTACACGACCGCCGCGAAGGCCGAGGGCTTCCGCGATATTAAGGGCATCCTGCAGATTCGCCCGGACGGCTCCGGCATCATTCATGCCCACGGTTACATGAAGTCCAACGAAGACGCCTTCGTCCCCGCTTACCTCATCCGCTCCGCACGCCTGCGCACGGGCGATGTCATCGAGGGTTCGCTGCGCCCCTCGCGCGGCGGCGACAAGCGAGCCGGCCTCGCCAAGATCACGACCGTTAACGGCATGGATCCCGAGCAGATCCGCAACCGCCCCAAGTTCGGCGACCTTACCCCGGTCTATCCCAACGAGCCGCTGCGTATGGAGCACGGCAAGGACTCCATTACCGGTCGCGCTATCGATATCGTGTCACCGATCGGCAAGGGCCAGCGTGGCCTGATCGTGTCGCCGCCCAAGGCCGGCAAGACAACGATCCTTAAGAAGATCTGCCAGTCCATCTCGATCAACAACCCCGAGGTGCACCTCATCTGCCTACTCGTCGACGAGCGCCCCGAAGAGGTCACCGATATGCAGCGCTCCATCAAGGGCGAGGTCGTGGCCTCGACCTTCGATATGCCTGCCGAGAACCACACCCGCGTGGCCGAGCTCGTCATCGAACGCGCCAAGCGCATTGTGGAGCTGGGCGGCGATGTCGTGGTGGTGCTCGACTCCATCACGCGTCTTGCCCGCGCCTACAACCTGGCGGCACCCGCCTCGGGTCGTATCCTTTCGGGCGGCGTCGATTCGGCAGCTCTCTATCCGCCCAAGCGTTTCCTGGGTGCAGCCCGCAATATCGAAAACGGCGGCTCGCTCACCATCCTCGCCTCCGCCCTTATCGACACCGGCTCCAAGATGGATGAGGTCATCTTTGAGGAGTTCAAGGGCACCGGCAACATGGAGCTCAAGCTCGACCGCGATCTTGCCGATCGCCGCATCTTCCCGGCCATCGACCCCGTTGCCTCCGGTACGCGCAACGAGGACCTGCTGGTCGACGAGCAGATGCGCCCGTTTGTCTTCGGCCTGCGTCGCATTCTCGCCGGTATGAACAACACCGAGCGCGCGGCGGCGTCGTTTATTAAGGGTCTTAAGGGCACCAACACCAACCAGGAGTTCCTGGTGCGTTCGGCCAAAAAGCACAGCGACTACGAGCAGACGTTTTAGACCAAAAGCCGCACGCTATATCGCCATAAGAACGGGCAATCGGGCCGGGGTTTATGCCCCGGCCCTTTCTTTACGGCGCCACTCGGCAACATTTTTTGACCTTATGACCGACAAGCAGCAGTTTTCGAGCCATAATCCGGCCTCATCGCTTGCAATCGGAGGGTCGGTTTCGCATAATAACTTTTAAGCTTCGCGACGGAAAACGCAGATGAAACGAACTATATACCGTTGCTTTGGGACGCATGTCCCGCTTCATCTTCTCTCGCGCAGCCAACTAAATGATGCGATTTGGGTGCTGGAAGATGGGGAGAGCTCATGGCTTCTTCTGATGCAACACAACGAGCAGTCCTTGCCGGACTTTCCTGCGGGATCGGCCTTGCCGCCCCCGTGGTGATGTATGCCGCGACGTTGCCGTTCTCGTCGGTCAACGAGACGGTTGTCGCGGGCGCGGTTCCCTTCGCCGTTGGTGCGGTGGCGGGCGTGGGCATCTACGCAGCCTCGCTGGGCATCTCCGAGTATCGTGCCGAGCACGATGGCCGCCTGTTTGAGCCCGATGCCGTGGGCGGCGCCGCTCAGTTTGGCCGGACCCACAACGAGTTCAAGACCGCCTCGATTCCCGCACAGCAGCAGGGGGCGGCGTCTCAGCCTGCGGCTCCGGCTGATCAGGCCAATGCCGCACAGCCTTCTTCCGCATTTCTCTCCGGCCTGACCGGTGCGTTCCAGCGCCGTCACGCCGACGATGGCGTTCCCACCATCGCGCGCGCGGCTAACGCCATGGATGAGGCCGAGGCCTGGTCTATGATCGACAGCATGCTCGATGACGATTCCCCGGTCAGCTGCGATCCCGTGCGTTCGCGCGATGTCTACCAGGTCGCAATCGATGAGCTCACCAACGGTGGAAAGACCCGTTCTTACAATCGCGATGACATTGCCGCTGCCGCACGCGCCGTCTCGGGCTCTCACGCCGCCCCTGCGGGTAGTACCGCAGCCTTCGTGGCGCTTGTGGCCAACGCCGCCAACAATGCCGCCTATAGCGGCGCGTCGTCGGCTGCGTACGCCTCTGCCGCGTCGGCTGCTTCGGCCGGCCAACAGAGCGCAGCTCAGGCGGCTCCTGTCGCCGACCCCTTTGCCGATGAGCCCCTGGCTGTCGACGAGGAGACCATTGCCGCTCGCCGAGCTGCCGAAAGCTCGCTTTGGGGCGTTTCGGCCCAAATGCAGGCCGCGGAGGCGGCGCCGTACAACGCCAAGCTCGCCAGCATGCCCATCATTTCCGATGCCAAGGGTGTGGACCTCGCCGATCTGGACGAGCCCGCCGCCATCACTGCCTCTATCGATGCCCAGGATCGCGCGGATACCGACAGTCTCCCCGATGCCTCCCTCGAGGAAGATGTCCCCATGGCCGATTATTCGGGCCACGAGGACATGTGGGCCGCCGCTATGGCGATCATGGCCGAGGCTGCCGAGCCCGCCCCCGTGGCGGTGCCTGCGCCTGCAGCCTCACCTGTGTCGGCTGCTCCCGTCTATGTCGGCCGCCACAGTTCCGTGCTTCCCGAGGATACCGCGCGTATCTCGCGCGAGGGTATCGAGCGCGCCGAGGCTATCGCTGCCGGCGTTATGGAAAACCGTCGTCATGAGCGCGTCAATCAGATTCTCGAGGAAGAAATCAACCGTCTGCAGTCTGCGGCCGTCAAGCGCACGGGTCGTGCCTATCTGAGCGTTATCGAGGGCGGTACCGCCAGCTTTACGCCGCTGCGCGCGGAGGCATAATTGCCGCATGGTTAAGGTCGATCGAAAATGGGCGCTTGCCGCCTGCGCCATGGTGCTCGTCATTTGGGGCAATTCGCTGGTTCCCGGTACGGGCTCTGGTTCGTTGAGCCTGTCGATTATGGAATCCATTCGCGGCTTTTTGCAGACCCTGGGGCTTCCATACGAGTGGGTGACCAACTTCGTCGTGCGCAAGTGCGCTCATTTTACCGAGTACATGGTGCTTGGCATCTTGGCGACGCACGCCTTTGACCTCGAAGGCCGGCGTACGTTTGATGTGTTGCTGCCCACGGCGGTGTTCTTGCTGCTTGTCCCCTCTATCGACGAGACGATCCAGCTATTTGTGCCCGGTCGCGCCGGCATGATTACCGATGTGATGATCGACTGCTGCGGGGCGACGACAGGCGTCGTACTCCGATATCTCTTACGGTCGCTGATGTACACCAAAAAGGCCGCCTAGGACGTTTTGCTTGGTCCTAGGCGGCCTTGTGCGTTTGAGGGCCTCTGCGGGGCGTGACGGCGTTTTCCGGGCGTTTTGCGAGTTTGGCTACGCTGCGCCCCGCTGATGTGTCCTTTACTGGAGCGCCTGGGCGCCCAGGGCCAGGCAGCCCATGATGCCCTGCTTGCCCTCGAGGCTGTTGTTGACAATGTAGGTATCGATGTCGTTGACCTCGGGCGTTACGATATAGCCGTTGAGCATCTCGGCGCACTTTTTGCGGGCGAGCGGCACGATGGGGGTGTGGTCGGCCACGCCGCCGCCGATGATGATCTTTTGCGGCGCGTAGCACAGCGTGTAGGTCATGAGTGCCTGTGCCAGATAGCCGGCGAGCAGGTCCATGGCCTCTGGGTCATCGGCCATGTCTCCGGCGCTCTTGCCATCCCAGCGCTTTTTAACGCCGGGGCCGGCGATGAGGCCCTCGAGGCAGTTGTCGTGGAAGGGACAGGCACTGTGCTCGCCGATGGTGTCGCGCGGGTCGCGTGTGACCAGGATGTGGCCGGCCTCGGGATGCATCATGCCGTGCACGAGCTGGCCGCCCGAGAGCACGCCGGCGCCCACACCGGTGCCGATGGTCAGGTAGACCACGTCGGTGAGGCCCTGGGCGCAACCAAAAGTGACCTCGCCCAGGCAGGCGACGTTGACGTCGGTATCGTAGCCACAGGGAATATTGAGCTCGTTTTGGATGGTGCCCAGCAGGTCGAAGTAGCGCCATGCCGTTTTGGGCGTCTCCAGGATCTTGCCGTATTGGGGCGAGGCGGGGTTGACTGCGGTGGGGCCAAAGGCGCCGATGCCCAGCGCGGTGATGCCCTTGTCGGCAAACCATGCGTTGACAGCCTCAACGGTCTCCTGCGGGGTCGTGGTCGCGATCTGCTCGCGCTCCAGGACCGTACCGTCTGCATAGCCCGTGGCGCAGACCATCTTGGTGCCGCCGGCCTCGAGCGCTCCGATAAGCTGCTGTTCTGCCATAGTATTCCTCTCACTGGGACGAGTTGCTCCGTGACTAAAGTATAGGGCTCTAAACCGTTTTAGAAAGCGCTATAAAAAGAAGCCTCGCAACGCGGCGGGCGGTACGAGGCTTTTTTGGTTGCTTTAGTTGCCGGGCCGTCCTTACCCGCGCGGCTTGATTTTATCACGTAGTGATTTGAGGTTCTCCAGTGCCGCATTAAGCGTCTCGTCCCGCTTGGCAAAGTGGAAACGAATCAGATGGTTGACGGGCTCGCGGAAGAAGCTCGAGCCGGGCACGGCGCCCACGCCCACCTTAGACGCGAGGTCCTCGCAGAATTCGAGGTCGCTGTCATAGCCAAACTCAGAGATGTCCATCATGACGTAGTAGGCGCCCTGCGGCACGTTATGCTCAAGACCGATGCTATCGAGCCCCTGGCAGAACAGGTCGCGCTTGGCGGCGTAGAGGTCGAGGACCTCCTGGTAATAGCTGTCGTCGAATTTGAGGGCGGTGACGACGGCTTCCTGCAGGGGAGCGGCGGCACCCACGGTGAGAAAGTCGTGGACCTTCTTGATGCGCTCGGTGATCTGGGCCGGGGCAATGGTGTAGCCCAGACGCCAGCCGGTGATGGAGTACGTCTTGGACAGCGAACTGCAGCTGATGGTGCGCTCGAACATGCCTGGCAGCGTGGCCATATAGACGTGCTCGTGGGGCGCGTAGACGATGTGCTCGTATACCTCGTCGGTAATGCAGTAGGCGTCGTACTTTTTGCAGAGGTCGGCGATAAAAGTTAGCTCCTCGCGCGTAAAGACCTTGCCGCAAGGGTTGGAAGGGTTGCACAGGACAATCGCCTTGGGATCGTTATCACGGAAGGCCGCCTCGAGGACCTCGCGATCGAAGTCGAACGTGGGCGGGTTGAGCGGCACGTAGATGGGCTCGGCACCCGAAAGAATCGTGTCGGCGCCGTAGTTCTCGTAGAACGGCGAGAAGATGACGACCTTGTCGCCGGGGTTCGTGACCGTCATCATGGCGGCCATCATGGCCTCGGTGGAGCCGCAGGTTACCACGATATTCTGGTTGGGGTCGACCGGTATGCCCATAAAGTGCTCCTGTTTGGCGGCAAGCGCCTCGCGCATGGCCTGGGAGCCCCAGGTGATGGAGTACTGGTGGTAGAGCGGCTTGGGGTCGGTGGCGATGGTGCTGAGGCTATCGAGCAGCTGTGCCGGGGGATCGAAGTCGGGGAAGCCCTGCGAGAGGTTGACGGCGCCGTACTTATTGGAGATGCGTGTCATGCGGCGGATGACTGAATCGGTAAATCTTGCCGTGCGGTTGGAGAGTTCTTTCATGACGGTCCTTTCGAGGGTTTGCAGTGGGGCAAGTTTACTCCTATGAAAAGGGTGGGAATTGCTCGAAACGCGCTCGAAAAACTCTTTTCAAAATTCTTGAAAATTGGGGCTTGCATCGCATGGCGTTCCTTGCAATAATAATCGAGCGCGAAGCGCACAGGACACGGTGGGTGTAGCTCAGTTGGCTAGAGCGACGGGTTGTGGTCCCGTAGGTCGAGGGTTCGAGTCCCTTTACCCACCCCAGTTCTTGCTTCGTGTTGATATCGGGTCGTTAGCTCAGTTGGTAGAGCAGGGGACTCTTAATCCCAAGGTCCAGGGTTCGACCCCCTGACGGCCCACCACACGATATCTCCTCTAAAGTCCGTCATAACGGACTTTAGCTTTGGGTCGTTAGCTCAGTTGGTAGAGCAGGGGACTCTTAATCCCAAGGTCCAGGGTTCGAACCCCTGACGGCCCACCAAAGCATGTTAAAGCGACTGGCTTCGGCTGGTCGCTTTTTTCGTTGACCTCACATGGGGTCGAACCCGAAAGGGCGCGGAGCTGAGAAAACGCGTAAGCGTTTGCCAACGCAGCGCGCAAGGCGCCTTGGCGCCGCAGCGGCTGCCTGCGCAGCAGGCTGAACCCCTGACGGCCCACCAAAGCATGTTAAAGCGACTGGCTTCGGCTGGTCGCTTTTTTCGTTGACCTCACATGGGGTCGAACCCGAAAGGGCGCGGAGCTGAGCTGTCTGCACCGTGATTCCCTTAGGGAAAACACGGCTCAAGCCCCGTAAGCGTGTTCTCCTTGGGGGAATCATACTTACGGGGCTCGATGCATGTTGAGAAATTGTGATCAAACTCAAAGTGTGAATCGATTCAGTCTGCTCGATAGTGCGAACCGAGGCTTTCAGTCCGTTTGCGCATGGCTTTGACCATCTCCGCAGCCAGCTGAATCTGCGACTTTAGGCGGGCGAGGGCAGCGATTTCGCTGTCATTGGCGTGCGGCTTATGCAGCGACGTCGCCTCGTCTTGTAGGCTTTCAAGCTCTTGAAGCGCCTCGGATAGGCCTGGTTCGGTCCTGTTGATCATGCAGTAGGTGCTCATTGTGTGTTTGAGGCAGCGGGTTAGGCGCTCGGCGACTGCTGTAGCGATGCCATGCTCGGGGAGGGCGACATCCACCGGTGCGTCAGCCTCGGGAGCGTCCAGTGCTGCTCGAGCCGCCGAGGCGCCTGCGATGCGCCCGAATACGATGCCATTGGCGCTCGACAGCCCTCCGATGCGGTCGGCGCCGTGCATGCCGCCTGTTGCCTCGCCACAGGCGTAGAGGCCCTCAACTCCCGTGTACGCGGTCCTGTCGATCTTGATGCCGCCGTTGGCCGCGTGGGCATACATCGCCACACGCATCTCGTCGCTCGGAGCGATACCATGCTCGTCTTGTAGCCAAGTGGCAAAGGTCTCCACGAACTCGGGAACATCCTCGCGAGGGAAGTCGTAGTGGAGCGCCAGACCTTCGTCACCTGCCTGATCGATGGCAAGATCGATGGCGCGGGAGGCCAAGCGCGAGGTGAAAGGACCATATCCGGAGCGCTGCTCAAGCAGATCGTCTAACTTTTCGTTGGCAATGTCGACCGGCTGGTCAAACTTGACATAGCGCCAGGTTTTTTCGTTAAAGACCAGGTTGCGCTTAGGCTCAATGAAGCCGGGCATCATCTGCATGAACTCTATATTGGTTAGGGATGCGCCGTGCGCCTGTGCGATGGCTTGTGATGAGCTGAGCACGTCGGCGGAAGTGAGGCTGCGCTCGAACAGGCCGCCCGTGCCGCCCGCAGCGATGATAGTGGCCTTTGTTGTAAAGGTCACGATGCGCTCGTCTGTTTGGTTGTAGAGCATGGCGCCGGTAATCTTTCCGGTTGTGTCCTCAACAAGATCGATGAGCTCGTGGCGGGGGAGCAGACGAATGTCAAGAGATTTGATCTGGGCCGCACACGCGTCTTCAAGAGGCTTGCGGGTCAGACCGCGCCACATGCGTGTCTTATGGTCAAAGCAGGGGATAAATTGCTTTTGCTGGGCGCTCTCGGCGCTTTGCGGACGCTGGAGTTCTACGCCCAGATCCTGTTCGAGCCAGTCAATCGCTTGGGGAATGCCGTGGACGAACGTCTGGACGAGTTCGGGGTCGGCAGCGCCGCCGCCGACGGTTTGGATGGTGTCGATGAGGTCTTGCTCGTCGTCTTTGTCGACGGGGCCAATAAGGCCGAGGCCCCAGGTGCCCGGGAAGAAGCTCGATCCGCTCATGGTCTTGCCGGCGCATGCGATGGCAACGGTCGCGCCCGCGCGTGCTGCTTCTATGGCGGCGCAAAGGCCCGCGATGCCCGATCCGATTACCAGTACATCAGTTGATTCCATAGGATTCCTTTCTCGTTCGCGCATTGTCGCATGGGTGATCGGCAAAGGCATCGCAAAGATGGGATAAATCGGCAAAGGGCAAATATGGCACGTGGACGTTGAAGCCACTTGGCGGCTCCTTCTCCTCACGCTTCATGTTCCATCAGAACTGATATATCGGATCTCGAACGTTTTATGGCAACAAAAAAGAGCCGCTACCCGGGTGGGTAGCGGCTCTAAAACTCAACTATATGAGCATCGCGCGGGCGCGATTAGGCCTTGAGGGCCTCCTCGACGGCGACAGCGCAGGCAACGGTGGCACCGACCATGGGGTTGTTGCCCATGCCGATGAGACCCATCATGTCGACGTGCGCAGGCACGGAGGAAGAACCGGCGAACTGGGCGTCGGAGTGCATACGGCCCATGGTGTCGGTCATGCCGTAAGAGGCAGGGCCGGCGCCCATGTTGTCCGGGTGCAGGGTACGGCCAGTGCCGCCACCAGAAGCGACGGAGAAGTACTTCTTGCCAGCCTCGAGGCGCTCCTTCTTGTAAGTGCCAGCGACGGGGTGCTGGAAGCGCGTGGGGTTGGTGGAGTTACCGGTGATCGAGATGTCGACGTTCTCGTGCCACATGATGGCAACGCCCTCGCGGACGTCGTCGGCGCCGTAGCAGTTGACGGCGGCGCGGGGACCATCGGAGTAGGGGATGGTCTCGACGACCTTGAGCTCGCCCGTGAAGTAGTCGAACTGGGTCTTCACGTAGGTGAAGCCGTTGATGCGGGCGATGATCTGAGCGGCGTCCTTGCCCAGACCGTTGAGGATAACGCGCAGCGGCTTCTTACGAGCCTTGTTGGCGTTCAGAGCCAGGCCGATAGCGCCCTCAGCGGCAGCAAAGGACTCATGGCCAGCCAGGAAGGCGAAGCACTCGGTGTCGTCGGAGAGCAGCATGGCGCCCAGGTTACCGTGGCCCAGACCGACCTTGCGGTCCTCGGCGACGGAGCCGGGAACGGTGAAGGCCTGGATGCCCTCGCCGATGATGGCGGCAGCCTCAGAAGCAGTCTTGGCGCCACGCTTGACAGCGAGAGCGCAGCCGAGGGTGTAGGCCCACTCGGCGTTCTGGAAGGCGATGGACTGGGTGTTGTTGACGATCTCACGCGGGTTGAAGCCCTTGTCGGTGCAGATCTGCAGAGCTTCCTCGAGGGAGGCGATGCCGTTGTCGGCGAGGCACTTGTTGATCTTGTCAGCGCGGCGCTCGTAACCTTCGAACGTAACAGTCATAGTTATTTCCCTCCCTTTCTACTCGTGAACCGGGAACACGCTGGCGACGGAGTGAGTCTCCTCGTCGGTGCGCGGGTCGATGTACTTGGCAGCGTTCTCCCACTGACCATAGTGGCCCATAGCGCCAGCGATGGCCTCCTCGGGGGTCTTGCCGGCCTTGACGGCGTCGGTGAACTTACCGAGGTTCAGGAACTCGAACGCGATGATCTCGTTCTTGTCGTTGAGAGCCATGCGGGTGACGTAGCCCTGAGCGAGCTCGAGGTAACGAGCGCCCTTGGCCTTGGTGCCGAACATGGTGCCGACCTGAGAGCGAAGGCCCTTGCCGAGGTCGTCGAGGGAGGCGCCCACGGGCAGGCCGCCCTCAGAGAACGCGGTCTGGCTGCGGCCGTAAACGATCTGCAGGAAGATCTCGCGCATAGCAACGTTGATGGCGTCGCAGACGAGGTCGGTGTTGAGGGCCTCGAGGATGGTCTTACCGGGAAGGATCTCGGAAGCCATGGCGGCAGAGTGGGTCATGCCCGAGCAGCCGATGGTCTCAACGAGGGCCTCCTCGATGATGCCGTCCTTGACATTCAGCGTGAGCTTGCAGGCGCCCTGCTGAGGTGCGCACCAACCCACACCGTGCGTAAGACCGGAGATGTCGGAAATCTCCTTAGCCTGGACCCACTTGCCCTCCTCGGGGATGGGTGCGGGGCCGTGGTATGCACCCTTGGCAACGGGGCACATGTTCTCCACTTCCTGTGAGTACTGCATGCCTCTCCTCTCTATCGTGTTGGCGTCCCGTCTGGGGGTCGTGGCTGGCGATTGCCGGGCGACCCTTCGAAAGGGACATGACATGCAGCCCCTATAATACCGCGAAATGCACGGAATATTCGGTGAACGGCTCAGTTTTCGTAGCGAGAAGCGCGGAACTTTCAATTGAAACGATTTAACTAAACTGTTTATGGTTGTGCGGTCCGTTGAAGGGGCTCGGTTGTGGTCAAGCTTTTGGCAAGACAGCGTTGCCTGACCTGTGGCTATATTGCCGTTCGCCATCGGATTGCCGCCTTTTACCGTCGACGGGTGCCATTTTGCGTGAATGTTTTGATGGCACGTTTCAATCGTGATGTATTGGATGGTAAGCAGATCCCGGCGAAGGGAGCGCCATGCAGCGCGTTTGGAAAACGATCACCGGTTTTTACCATGTTTGTGCCCGCGGTATGGGCGGGCAGTTGATCTTTGAGAGCGACGAGGACCGGTGGGAGTTTTTGGAACTGATGCGCGACTGCTGCCGCGATGCCCAGGTGACGATTGTGGCCTGGTGTCTCATGAGCGACTACGTGGATCTGGTGCTTTTGGATTACGAGGACGAAATGAGCGCTGCTATGCAGCGGCTGCTGTTGACGTATGCTCGTCGGTTCAATAAGCGCGCTGGGCGCGCGGGCTGCCTATTTCGTGAGCGTTTTGAGCGCCGCTCGCTCGATACCGACTGGCAGGTGATGGAGGCTATTCGCTCCGTACACGCCGATCCGCAGGAGGAGGGCATTAGCCTAATCGAGCGTTATCCCTGGAGCAGCTTTGCGGAGCATCTGCGCGCTTACGACAGCGATGCGGCCGATGTTACGAGGGGATTTTCCGATCCTTCTTGTGTACTTGAACTTTTTGGTTCTGCCGAGGGCTTTATTGCCTATTCGCTAGCGATGCCCGACGGCGGCGAACCGGTGCTGTGCGATATGAAAGAGACGGAGTGGGAACGCCACGCCTTTGCCGACAGGTTGGCGAAGAGCCTCGGGGCTCCGCTCCACGGGGTTAAAGCCGCACCGCCGGCGCGGCGCGATGCCGTTATCGTTGGATTGCGCGATGCCGGATTTACGGTGCGTCAGATTGAGCACTATACCGGGATTGGCAAAAGTACGGTTTCTCGTATTGTGCGGACCCGCACGGGGACGGCGATGCGGGCTGGCGGAAACGTGATGTAGGGCTGCCTGTGCACCGCGGCTGGGGTCGTTCATGCGCCGCAACCTGCGTTCTAAATGCTTGGTACGCTGACTGCACTTCTTGATATGCATAGAACGATTGCCGTCTTGCATAAAAATACGGCTCAGTCCGGTTTTACCCGCGCCTACCCCCGTCCACACCGTGCAAAAAGCGGAGTTTTCAGCATCGTGGTGCTGTCGGCACCGCCGTAATCTTGAAATATATGGGTCCCGAAGCCATTTATGCCTGCCGATGTGCCTCCAAAGCGCATGCTTGTGACCCCTGAGACCACTATGCTTGTTCTAAAACGATATAAAAGGGTGCCTGGAGACGTTGATTAACGCTTTCAATGCGTATACACGCAACTTGGCGTGCTGAAAGCTCGCAAAAATGCACGCCGCACCCTATGGGACCCGTCTGTGGCGGGCGCGAAGCGAACCGGAGCCCAGCAGGACGGGGCATGGGGCGTTGCTTGGGGTGCCCGTGGATCGCGTCGAAAATGTTGGTGTAAGGGTGACGCCCCAGCGCCCGTTTAACGAAGAACGGCCTTCGTCCTAGAATCTGAAATCACCACAACAACAGGTTCTAGGAAAGGACGAAGACCGCTATGGAAATCTTATCAGACCCGACGCCGGACATGCTCGCCATGCCCCGGTTCGACGACGGCGCCATCGACATGCAGGAGCTGCTCAGGCGCCTCGCCGAGCAGGTCGTGAACGCCGTGATGGACGCCGAGGCCGACCAGCTTTGCGGCGGCGGGTCGAACAGCCGAAACGGCTACCGAGAGAGGTCGCTCGCCACCTGCGTCGGCACGCTGACGCTGCGAATCCCGAAGCTCCGCACCGGCAGCTTCTTCCCGGACGACGTGATCGAGCGCTACCAGCGCGCGGACCGCGCCCTCGTGGCCGCCGTGGCCGAGATGTACGCCACCGGAACGAGCACCCGCAAGGTGCAGAGGGTGGCCGAGAAGATGGGCGTGTCCAGGCTCTCCAAGGACCAGGTGAGCGCCATCGCGTCGAGCCTTGACGCCGACATCGAGGAGCTCTGCGCGAGGCCCCTCGACGGCTCGCCGGTGCCCTACGTCTGGCTCGACGCCACCTACGTCAAGTGCCGCCGCGGGGGCCGCGTGGCCTCCACGGCCGTCGTCACGGCCATCGGCTGCGACGCGGGCGGCTGGAGGCGCGTGCTGGGTGTCGACGTGGTGGACACGGAATCGTACGACTCGTGGCTGGCATTCCTCAGGAAGATCCGCGACCGCGGCGTCTCCGGCGTGGAGCTCGTCGTCTCCGACGCGCACGCGGGCCTCGTCGCGGCCGCGGCGGAGGTCTTCCAGGGGGCGGCATGGCAGCGCTGCGCCGTCCACCTCATGCGCGACTGCATGCGCGAGGCGGGCTCCTGGCAGCTCAGGCGCCGCGTGGGCAGGATCGTCTCGCAGGTGTTCCGCGGGCGCGACGCCGCCACCGTGACCGCCATGTACCACGTGGCGTGCGACATGCTGGAGGGGTGCTGCCCGAGGGCGGCGGCGATCCTCGAGGAGGCCGAGCCGGACGCCCTGGCATACCTCGACTTCCCGCCGTCGCACTGGAAGCGCCTGCGCACCAACAACGTCCAGGAGCGGACGAACCGCGAGATAAAGCGCAGGTCGAGGGTGGTGCAGGCGTTCCCCTCGGCGGCGTCGCTGGTGCGGCTGGCAGGCGCGGTCATGTGCGAGCAGGACGAGACATGGCAGGAATCCAGGTACTTCTCGGAGGCGAAGATGAGGGAGCTCTACGACGAGGGCCGCACGCGCGGGCTCGACGGGACGGTCGACTGGTCGCGGCTGGAGGCTGAGGCCAGGAAGATGATCGAATCCGGCCTCGAGCTTGCGGACAGGATCGAGGCGGCATAGGATATCAACCGTATTCCAGGTTCCTGGACGCCGGGCCGACTCGCTTCGGATCGGGCGCTACACCAACTTTCTCGACACTACCTGCCCGTGGCTCTGTCGCTAGCCGTTGGCACTGTGGAAAACGTCCGTGTTTGCGGCTGGCTGTTCGGTAAATGACAGGGCGAGCGCCGGACGCGCGAACTTTGTGTGTCCGAGGCGTTATGAAAAAGCCGAGCCGCCCGTATTGGGCGGCTCGGCAATCAAACCCTTTGATCTGGGGCATCCGCTTCTGGCTAGTTTACCCTTCGAGCATGCCGTCGAGGGTGCGCCAGGCTAACTCGGCGCATTTGACGCGGGCGGGCATGTGCGAGATGTCCTGGAGCTGAGCGGCCTCGTCCAGATCTTCCAGGTCCTCCTCGGAGAGCTGCTCGCCGCGGATCATGGCGAGGAAGAGCCCTGCCAAGCGACGTGCTTCCTCGACCGTCTCGCCGGTGATGAGGTCGGCCATGATGTCGGCGCTGGCCTGGCTGATGGCGCAGCCGTGGCCGGTAAACGAGGCCTCCTCGATCACGTTGTTCTCGACACGTAGCTGCAAGGTGAGCTCGTCGCCGCAGCTGGGGTTGATGCCGTCGTGCTCGTGCGTGGGGGCATCCATCTCGTACTTGTAGTCGGGGTGTGAGTTGTGCTCCATAAACGTGGTGGAGGTGTACAGATTACCCATTGAACGTGCTCCAAACGTGATGCAGACCGGCGATGAACTTGTCGATATCGGCCTTGTCGTTGTAGAAGGCCACGCTGGCGCGGCAGCAGGCGAGGTTCTCGACGCCCAGCCAGGTGAGCAGCGGCTGCGCGCAGTGGTGACCCGCGCGGATGCAGACGCCGTCCATGTCCATGATGCTCGCGACATCGTGCGGGTGGATGCCGTGGACGTTAAAGCTCACGACGCCGTGATGGTTGTCCCAATAGATAGAGCCGATGATCTGGACAAAGTCGAGCTGCATGAGCTCGCCCATCAGGTAGTGGACGAGTGCTTGCTCGCGGGCCTGGATGTTTTCGTAGCCCACGGTGTTAACCAGGTAATCAAGCGCCGCGCCTGTGGCGAAGATGCCGGCGGCGTCCTGCGTGCCGGCCTCGAACTTCTCGGGGACGGGCGCCCAGACGGCGTCCTGCTCGGTGACCGAGTCGATCATCTCGCCGCCGGTAAGCATGGGCGGCATGGCGTTGAGCAGGTCCATCTTGCCCCACAGCACGCCGATGCCCATGGGACCCATGGCCTTGTGCGCGCTAAAGGCAAAGAAATCGGCGCCCAGATCGGCCACGTTGACCGGCATGTGCGGCAGCGACTGCGCGCCGTCGACGACCAGATAGCCGCCATACTTGTGCACGAGCTTGCCGAGATTCTTGACCGGGTTCTCGACGCCCAGGACGTTAGAGACCTGACCCACGGCCAAGATCTTGGTCTTGGGGCCCACCTTGGCAAGCACTTCCTCGGTCGTGAGCTGGCCGGTCTTGGTGGGGTAGAGGTAGACGAGCTTGGCGCCGGTCTCGCGGCAGACCTGCTGCCACGGGATCAGGTTGGAGTGGTGCTCCATGATGGTGATGACGACCTCGTCGCCCGGCTCGAGGACCGTGGGCGCAAAGCTCTTGGCGACCAGGTTGAGCGACTCACTCGTGTTGCGGGTGAAGACGACCTCGTTGGCCTGGGGCGCGCCGATGACGTCGGCGATCTGCTGGCGCACCTTCGCGATGGCCTCGGTGGCCTCGACGGACAGCGAGTACAGGCCGCGCAGGGGGTTGGCGTTCATGCGCTGGTAGAAGTCACGCTCGGCGTCGAGCACGCAGGCGGGGCGCTGCGCGGTGGCGGCGCTATCGAGGAAGGCGATCTCGGGGTGCTGCTGGAACAGCGGGAACTGCGCCTTGTAGGGATTGGTTTCGATGTCGACGGTAGGCCAGCCGCGCGAGGCCTCGTCGCTGGCGTCGAGCTCCATAGGCTCCGGTGCGGTACAGGTGTCGCATTTAACGTGCTCGGTGTCGATCATGCGAGCTCCTCCTCAAAGTTATCGATCAGGTTGTTGCCCAGACGGACGACGGCGGCGCGGGTGCGCTCGTCGGTCGCGGAAAGTGCGGCGTCCTCCAGTTTGGCGCGAATGAACAGGTCCTCGGCAGCGTTTTGGTCAAGGCCGCGGCAGGCGAGGTAGAACAGCTGCTCGTCGCGGACGTGACCGATGGTGGCGCCGTGATTGCCGGCGACGTCGTCCTCGTCGCACAGGATGACGGGGACGGTCTTGTTGTCGACGCCCTTGTTGGCCAACAGCACGGTTTCGCGCTCGGTGCCGGTTGCGCCCTTGCAGCCGTGCACGAGGTCGATGGTGCCGCGGTAGACCTTCTTAGACGTACCGGTCAGCACGCCGTTGGCGTCGATTTCGCACTCGGTCTTGCGGCCGCGGTGGCGCAGCTCATAGTTAAAGTCGCGCACCTGCTCGCGGGCGCCCAGGTAATCGGTATCGATCGTCACCTTGGCGGTGCCGCCCAGCAGGTCGCCGGCAAGGCCGGTGGCGCTGGCGCCGGCTCCCAGGACGGTGTGCTGCACGTTGACGCGCGCGCCCTCGTCCAGGAACAGACCGGTGTCGTCGAGCGCGATCCAGCTGTCGTCGAGCGTCTGCGTGCAGGTCACATTGACAGTGGCGTACTCGTGAGCGCACACGCGCAGCACGGAGCCCACGACGCCTTGGCCGTTGACGGGGGAGTCCAGGGCTATGCGCAGATCGAGCGTTGCCTGCGGACGGGCGACGACATCGATAGCGGCGATGGCCGCGGCAGCGTCGACGCCACTCACACGCACGGTGACCGTGGCGTGTTGGTATGCGGGCACGTCGATGACGATGCGCTTGGTGGCGTGGTCGGCCAGGTAGGTGTAGGCGGCCTCGCCCATGCCGGTCTCGAAGGCCTCGGCAGGGGAGAGCTCCTCTTCGAGCTTGATGGCGCCGGCCTGGTAGACAGAGGTGGCGGGCACGTCGAGCTCGGTCTCTGGTGTGATGCGGGCGCGGTCGGCAGCGTCGCCGGGGGCGGAGGCGCGGCGCTCGGGGAAGCGCTCGGCCATGGCGTCCATGGCGGCGTCGAAGGCGTCGGCAGCGCCGCGGAACTGCTCGTCCAGCCCCTCGACCTCGACGGCCTCGGCGGGAGCGGCGGTAAGCTCGTCCGAAAGCTCAAGCTTGGTCTGGTTCATGCGCAGCCAACCCCAAGTGGCGGCAGGCATCGCATTAACCTGCTCGAGCGTGGTGGCGGCGGTGTTCGTGGTCTGTTTCATTATCCGATCGCTCCTTCCATCTCGAGCTTGATCAGGTTGTTCATCTCGACGGCGTACTCAAGCGGCAGCTCCTTGGAGACCGGGTTGGCAAAGCCGTTGACGATCATGGTGCGGGCCTCTTCTTCCGAGATGCCGCGGCTCATCAGATAGAACACCTTGTCGTCGCCGATGCGGCCGATGGTGGCCTCGTGGCCGATGTCGACATTCTTGGCGCGGATGTCCATGGCGGGGATGGTATCGGAGCGGCTCTGGTCGTCGAGCATGAGCGACTGGCAGCTCACGGTTGCCTTGGAACCCTCGGCCTTAGGCGTGGCCACGATGGAGCTGCGGAAGGTCTGGATGCCGCCGCTCTTGGAGATGCCCTTGGTCTCGACGGTTGCCGAGGTATCGGGCGCGTTGAGTACGACCTTACAGCCGGTGTCGAGGTTTTGGCCGGCACCGGCAAAGGTGATGCCGGTAAAGCTCGAGCGGGCGCGACGGCCGTTGAGCACGCTCATGGGATAGAGGTAGCCCACGTGGCTGCCGAAGGAGCCGCTGATCCACTCGATGTCGCCGTCCTCGTCCACGCGCGCACGCTTGGTGTTGAGGTTGTACATGTTCTTGGACCAGTTCTCGATGGTCGAGTAGCGCAGGTGCGCACGCTTGCCCACAAAGAGCTCCACAGCACCGGCGTGGAGGTTGGCCACGTTGTACTTGGGCGCGGAGCAGCCCTCGATAAAGTGCAGGTCGGCGTCGTCCTCGACGATGATGAGCGTGTGCTCAAACTGGCCGGCGCCCTTAGCGTTGAGGCGGAAGTAGCTCTGCAGCGGAAAATCGAGCTTGGTGCCCTTGGGCACGTAGACAAACGAGCCGCCCGACCACACGGCGCCGTGCAGGGCCGCAAACTTGTGGTCGGTGGGCGGGATGAGCGTCATAAACTTCTCGTGGATGAGCGGCTCCCACTGCGGGTCGTGCAGGGCCTCTTCGATGCCGGAGTAGACGATGCCCATCTTGGACGCGGTGTCCTGCATGTTGTGGTAGACCAGCTCGGAGTCGTACTGCGCGCCGACGCCCGCCAGGTAGCTACGCTCGGCCTCGGGGATGCCCAGGCGCTCAAAGGTGTTCTTGATGTCGTCGGGCACCGACTCCCAGTTGTGTTTTTGGTCGGTGTTGGGCTTGACGTAGGTGACGATGTTGTCCATGTCCAGGCCCTCGATGGAAGGGCCCCACGTCGGGTCGGGAAAACGATTGAAGATCTCGAGGGACTTGAGGCGCAGGTCGAGCATCCACTGCGGCTCGTCCTTCTTGGCGCTGATCTCGCGCACGATGTCGGGCGTGATGCCGGCGTCGAGGCGCTCGAATCCCTCCTCGCCATAGGTGAAGTCGTAGAGGCTGCGGTCGATGTCCGCGACCTCGGTGCGGTTCTTGGTCATTGCGTCGCCCCTTTACGCCTGCTGCTCGGCAGCGGCGGCTTCGGCCTGGGCGCGCTGCTCGGCGGCCTCGCGCTCGAAGGTCTCAAAGCCGTTCTTATCGATCCAGGGGATGAGCGAGGCGTCGTCCTCGCGCACGATGTGGCCCTTGACCATAACGTGGACGCGGTCGACATCCAGATGCTCCAGGATGCGCGTGTTGTGCGTGATGATGAGCATGGAGCCGTCGCAGCTCTTGCGGTAGGCGTCCATGCCATGGCTGACGGTGGACAGGGCGTCGACGTCCAGGCCCGAGTCGGTTTCGTCCAGGATGGCGAGCTTAGGCTGCAGCAGCAGAAGCTGGAGCATCTCGACCTTCTTTTTCTCGCCGCCCGAGAAGCCCACGCCCAGCTCGCGGTTGAGGTAGGCGGTGTCCATGTTGAGCTCTGCCGCGAGCTCCTTGACGCGCCGGCGGAACTCCTTGCCCTTCATCTCCAGGCCGGGGCGGCCGGCGATGCTGGCACGCAAAAAGCTCGACAGCGGCACGCCCGGGATCTCGACCGGGGCCTGGAAGCTCAGGAACAGGCCGGCGCGCGAGCGCTTGTCGGTGGTGAGCTCGGTGATGTCCTGGCCGTCAAAGACGATGCGGCCGTCGTTGACGGTATAGACAGGGTCGCCCATGACCAGGTGGCCGAGGGTGGACTTGCCGGCGCCGTTGGGTCCCATCAGCACGTGGGTCTCGCCGGCGGCGACGTTGAGGTTGACGTTGTGGAGGATGGTCTTCTCGTCCACGGAGGCGGTCAGACCTTCGATGGAAAGCAGCGGATTTGCGCTCATGCTGTCCCTCTCTGTATATGGTGTACTCATAGGTGTACTAAACCCTAGGAATCTTCTCGGAATAAAGTTACTATGGGTTCGGCGTTAGTCAAGGGAAAACCCGACTAATCCACTCGACTTTTTAGATGTGGGACATAATAATCAGGTTTGTTTGCCCCGCGTGCATAAGATTTGGGACAAATAGGCCTGGTATTTTGTCCCGGCAACGATGAGAGGGTAGGTATGCTCATTTCTTCTAAGGGCCGCTATGCCCTCCGGCTGATGATCTATATCGCGGCGTTGGGCGACGCCGAAGGCAAGATTGCCCTGCGCGAGGTCGCCGACCGCGAGCATATCTCGCAAAAGTACTTGGAGCAGCTGGTTCGTCCGCTTATGAAGTCGGGCCTGCTTAAGAGCGTGCGCGGCAAGGGCGGCGGCTACATGATGGCCAAGGACCCCGCCGAGGTGCGTGCCGGCGACATCCTGCGCGCCGTCGAGGGCAGCACGGCTCCGGTGGCGTGCGACGGCATCGACAACAGCTGCACCCGTAGTGATCTGTGCTCAACGGTCAAGTTCTGGCGCGGTCTGGACGACGTGATCGAAAAGTATGTCGACGGCGTGACCCTGGCCGACCTAGCCGCCGTCCCCGAGATCAACTTTGAGATTAAGCTGTAGGGCTGCAAATGGCATCTCTCGACAAGGTGTACAAGCAAATCGAAGATTTTGCTCGGGAATGTGACGCCGAGAAAGTTGTGCTGTTTGGGTCTCGCGCTCGAGGCAACAACTTGCCTAAGAGCGATATTGACATCGCCGTAGCAGGTTGCCGGGATTTCGGCCGTTTCTCATATTTGATCGAGGAGCGTCTTGATACTCTTTTAGATGTAGATGTCGTCAATCTCGATGAGTCCTTATCGCAGCAATTGCTCGATGAAATTGCCAGGGATGGTGTGATTCTGTATGAAAAAATATGAGAACTTTGCCAGCGCCTTGGCGAATCTTGAGGATGCGCCCAATCAGGATCTCAACAATGATTTTGTTCAGAGTGGATTGATTAATAAGTTCAATCTTCAATTTGAACTGAGCTGGAAGCTCCTTAAGCGTCTGCTCGAGTATGAGGGTGCCACGCTTGCCGCGTCGGGGTCTCCTCGTGCCATCTTGAAGGAGTCCTACCGATTCTACGACTTTATTGATGAGGCAGCCTGGCTAGATATGCTCAGAGACCGCAATACGAACGTCCATATCTACGACAACAAGCTCGCTCAAGATTTGATTCAGCGCATCTTGGACGTCTATATCCCTGCTTTCTGCCAGTTGAGGGACGGGCTGATGGAGCGTTACGGCGAGCTTCTGTTGGCGCCTGACGACCAGTTTGTTTAATTCCTTAAGATTTCGCGGAGGGTTGTTGCCGTTTACCGAGGGGTTGTTGTGCAACAACGGGCGAGCTGGGATACTTAGATTCATCTTTGCAAACTTCACTTTAACTACACCAATGCAGGGAGGATCTTATGCAGCCCAAGCATTCCGCGATTGTGGCAGGCCTGACGCTGGCGCTTTCGTTTGGCGCTGTTGCCGCGCCTGTGACTGCTGTTGCCGAGGAGCCCGCGCCGGGTGTTGCCTCGGATGCCACCGATATCGATAAGGGCCTTTACACCCAGCAGTCTTTTTCGGGCGTGCTGAGGTCGGTTCAGGGGGTCTCGTTTGTCAACGTGACTGCCGAGATGAAGTACTTCACCAAATACGAGAGCCATGGCAACTATAACCAGGGCTTTTCGTATGGCGATGGCTATAACGCGCTAGGCTATTACCAGTTCGACCGCCGTTGGTCGCTTGTTCCGTTTATGAAACAGGTCTACAACTACGATTCTGCTAAGTACGGCATGCTTAAGGCCGCAATCGATCACGGCAGTGAGATTTCCAACGCGAACAACCCCATGTATGCGAACGGCCAGCTCACCGAGCTGGGTCGTATTGCGCAGGAGGCCTTCCAGGGTGCTTATAACACCGACCCTGCTGAGTTCTCGGCGCTGCAGGATGCCTATGCGTATAACTCGTACTATGCGGTGACCGAGGCGTGGCTCAAGAGTGCTCTCGGCATTGATGTCTCCGGCCGCGCCGACTGTGTCAAGGGCATGGTGTGGAGTATTACCAACATGTGCGGCACCGGTGGCTGCAGAGACTTCTTCCGCTGGGCAAACCTTTCCAACAGCATGACGGACCGCGAGTTTGTGACGGCGCTTTCCAACAGCGTGGTCAATAACGTGGCGACCAAGTATGCAAGCCAGCCCCAGTATCATGAGGGCTGGAAGAACCGCTACCGCAATGAGCTCAAGGATTGTCTGGTCTATATCGCCGAGGACGAGGCTGCCGCGGCAACGCCTGTGGAGCCCGTGCAGCCCGAGCCCACGCCGGCGCCTGGTCCGAGCATGGCGCCTGCTGCTCCCGCGGCACCGACGCCTGGTACCGATGACGGTGCGAGCGACGATAATGATACGGATGCGCCCTCGACCGATACTGACGGCGATGGCTCTGCTGGTGGCACTACCAACGACGGCTCTTCCTCGAGCGGCTCCGATTCGAACGGCTCTGCTGCGGGCGATTCGTCTTCAAGCTCTGCCGGCAATACGGGCAGCGCCGCCTCTGGTTCGACCGACGCTGGTTCCTCTGACTCTTCCACTGGCTCGAGCGAATCTTCCGCCGATACTGGTTCTAGCAATGACTCTAACTCTGACGCCGCTTCTGATTCCGGTGCTTCCAAGGACGACTCGAATAAGGCGCCGGACGCGCCCGTTATTTCGACGGACAAGAGGCCCTCTTTCGTTGTGCAGCTTGGCTATACGTTTGGTTCCTCGCTGATGGCTGGCGCAAGCAGCTTGTCTCCTGACAAGAACAATTCTGATCAGACTTCCACGGAAAAGGCCGAGGCCGCAAAGGGCGACTCCAAGGACGATGATTCCGAGAAGACCGAGTCCGATAAGAGTACTAGCTCTGAGGAAAAGGGCGAGAAGTCCGCTCAAAAGAAGGACGAGGAAAAGGGCAACGCCGACAACCAGAACCAGGAGCAAAATGGCTCTAAAACGGTGACCACCACGACCACGACCAAGTCTTCGGGCGGTAACATGCCCAAGACGGGCGACCTCATCGTTATGGCGAGCCTTGCCAGTGCAAGCTTGGCCACGCTGGGTGCCACGTCTATTGTGAGTGGCAAGCATAAGCTCGATCAGCAGAATAAGACTGCTGGTGAGGACGGTTCTGAGGAGTAGCCTCTCGGCTGTCTGATAACTAAAGAGTCGGGACGGGGCCCGGTGCGAATGCATCGGGCCCTGTTTTGTTGTGCAACGATTAGTTGTGCCCCCCCCTCACGCCCCATGTTGCTACCGTTGCCCGATATGTTTATGTGCCTACATCAATAAGCTCGTGGCGGTCATTACAATTGGCATCATGGGTAGTGTCGAGAAAGTTGGTGTAGCGCCCGATCCGAAGCGAGTCGGCCCGGCGTCCAGGAACCTGGAATACGGTTGATATCCTATGCCGCCTCGATCCTGTCCGCAAGCTCGAGGCCGGATTCGATCATCTTCCTGGCCTCAGCCTCCAGCCGCGACCAGTCGACCGTCCCGTCGAGCCCGCGCGTGCGGCCCTCGTCGTAGAGCTCCCTCATCTTCGCCTCCGAGAAGTACCTGGATTCCTGCCATGTCTCGTCCTGCTCGCACATGACCGCGCCTGCCAGCCGCACCAGCGACGCCGCCGAGGGGAACGCCTGCACCACCCTCGACCTGCGCTTTATCTCGCGGTTCGTCCGCTCCTGGACGTTGTTGGTGCGCAGGCGCTTCCAGTGCGACGGCGGGAAGTCGAGGTATGCCAGGGCGTCCGGCTCGGCCTCCTCGAGGATCGCCGCCGCCCTCGGGCAGCACCCCTCCAGCATGTCGCACGCCACGTGGTACATGGCGGTCACGGTGGCGGCGTCGCGCCCGCGGAACACCTGCGAGACGATCCTGCCCACGCGGCGCCTGAGCTGCCAGGAGCCCGCCTCGCGCATGCAGTCGCGCATGAGGTGGACGGCGCAGCGCTGCCATGCCGCCCCCTGGAAGACCTCCGCCGCGGCCGCGACGAGGCCCGCGTGCGCGTCGGAGACGACGAGCTCCACGCCGGAGACGCCGCGGTCGCGGATCTTCCTGAGGAATGCCAGCCACGAGTCGTACGATTCCGTGTCCACCACGTCGACACCCAGCACGCGCCTCCAGCCGCCCGCGTCGCAGCCGATGGCCGTGACGACGGCCGTGGAGGCCACGCGGCCCCCGCGGCGGCACTTGACGTAGGTGGCGTCGAGCCAGACGTAGGGCACCGGCGAGCCGTCGAGGGGCCTCGCGCAGAGCTCCTCGATGTCGGCGTCAAGGCTCGACGCGATGGCGCTCACCTGGTCCTTGGAGAGCCTGGACACGCCCATCTTCTCGGCCACCCTCTGCACCTTGCGGGTGCTCGTTCCGGTGGCGTACATCTCGGCCACGGCGGCCACGAGGGCGCGGTCCGCGCGCTGGTAGCGCTCGATCACGTCGTCCGGGAAGAAGCTGCCGGTGCGGAGCTTCGGGATTCGCAGCGTCAGCGTGCCGACGCAGGTGGCGAGCGACCTCTCTCGGTAGCCGTTTCGGCTGTTCGACCCGCCGCCGCAAAGCTGGTCGGCCTCGGCGTCCATCACGGCGTTCACGACCTGCTCGGCGAGGCGCCTGAGCAGCTCCTGCATGTCGATGGCGCCGTCGTCGAACCGGGGCATGGCGAGCATGTCCGGCGTCGGGTCTGATAAGATTTCCATAGCGGTCTTCGTCCTTTCCTAGAACCTGTTGTTGTGGTGATTTCAGATTCTAGGACGAAGGCCGTTCTTCGTTAAACGGGCGCTGGGGCGTCACCCTTACACCAACATTTTCGACGCGATCGCATCATGCTGCGATTTAAGGGGAACGTTGCGATGTCTGAACAGGCAAATAATGGTTGTGCTGCCGGCTTTGGCGTGCGTCTAATCGGCTGTACCGACGATGTGGTTTTGCCCATCGGCATGTACGACTATGCGGAGGCTCTTGGTTGCTGCACGCTGGTCGACAAGACCATGTTTATTGCCGATATGCTGGATTGCGATGTGTCCGTTATGGTGTGCTGCCGACCCGAGGGTTTTGGCAAGAGCATGAACTTGTCGATGCTCAAGGCTTTTCTGGAGCGTCCCGCAGTCGGTCGCGCCGGTCGGATTTCATTTGCCGATACTCTGATTTGGGGTGCGGATGGCGGGCGCTATCGGAATGAGTACGCGTGCTATCCAGTGATATCGCTGGACTTTTCTGGCGCTGCGAGGCGTGGTGCCTCTGTTGTCGGCGTCGTGCATGATGCTCTTTCGGGCGAATGCGCTCGCTTGATGCCATTCTTGGAAGCTCCGGATTTAGCTCGAGACAAGGTGCGCCACATCGAACGCGTTGCGCGTGGCGTAGCGAGCGCGGACGAGGTTGACTCGGTGCTCGGTGTGCTCATTGAGCTGCTGGAGATGGCCTGCGATGAGCAGGTGGTATTGCTCGTTGATGGGTACGACGCGGCGTGGTCGCCCAGTGCGAACGCGAGGGACGCTTCCGGCGCCGGTCCGGCGGAGCTGCTCGATCGCGTGCTGTTCGACGCCATTGCCACCGCGGGCCATTCGCTACGGTTGACGTGTCTGATGGGGGAGCGTCCAGGTCCTGCCGAGGCGGCACTTTCTTCGCGCTGCTGCTCGTATTGTCTTTCGACGTCCCTTTCGACGTGGTGCGACCGTTGGTTCGGCTTTTCGGATGCCGAGGTCGAGGCTCTGCTGAATCATGCTGGACGCGAGGAATACCTGGATGATGCGCGTGAATGGCTCGAGGGATATCGGTTTGGCAGGGCCTATTGCTCAAGTCCGGTGCGTGTGATCGGTTTTCTGGACCGAGGCTGCACGGCACCTGTGCGAGCCGATCTGTATGGGTATGCCGATTGCCTAAGTAGGGTAGTTGCCGGGTGTAATCTCGACCGCCTTTCGGTCTTGTTCGATTTGCTCGAGGCCCATGGATGCGTTGAGGTCCCGGTTTGTTTGGGTGCTACGGGGCCAGAGACCTCGTCTGATGATGGTTTGTGGACGGCGCTGTATCTGTCCGGTTTCCTGACGACTGATATGACTGAAGAACCGGAGCATGACAGCTGCTCCCGTGCTCTGCGGTTGCCCAATAACGAGCTTCGCCAGACCTTTCGTTTGGTGATTATTGATTGGTTTGAGCGTGCTGCCGAGGACGTTCGAGATGTCGATGCGTTTCGAGACGGGTTGTGCCGTGGGGACGAGGATGCGGTAAAGCGGGCGTTAGACCGCATCCTGGGAGATGCGGGAATCGGTGCGAACAACCCAGATGCGCAGCTGCCATATCACCTGCTCTTGCAGGGGCTCTGCTTTGGATTGCCGGGCTATGCCAATCCTGCCTCGAGGCGAAAGCGTGGCGCGAATCGCTGGGACATTCAGGTTTTTCCTACGGGCTCTGTGTTTGACGCGGCAGACACGATCGGCATGCTCGACGAGCGCCCGCTGATAACGATCAATATGATGTTTGACTCCGGCGTAGACGCGCTCGGCCTGGAGCTGCTGGCCGTTCAGGCACTGCTCGACATAGAGCGCGACGGCATCGACAAGATTCGCGTACCGCGACCCGGTGTGGGCCGCATGCGCTGGGGATTCGGGTTTGACGGGTGTCATGTGGCAGCGGTGTGCCAGCGGCTGTAGGGGTGTCCGCTACTCTGCGTCCTTCATAGGCGGCATGGGCTTCCAGTTGGGGTCCTTGATGATCTTGCGGGCATCTTTCATGCCACGGCGCAGCGCCGGGATGCCGGTCTTAAAGCACTTGTCGACCGCTGCCAGACGAATGAACTCCTTGCAGAAGGTCGCGGCGTTGCCCAAGCGGAACAAGATGGGGTGGTAGTCGCCGTAAATCTGCATGTAACGGGCCAAAAAGCCGCGATTGCGCATGATGTAGTAGCGGTTGGTGTCGCTCGTTGAGTTGAGCTGGCGTTTGCCGGCGATATCCCAGTTAGAGACGGCGCGGGCACGCTTGAGCACCACGTCGGCAACCACGGCGGCGGGGAAGTGCTGGCTGGCAACATAGCCGTAGCAGGCATCGTCGCCGTAGATGAAAAAGCGCGCATCGGGCAGGCCGATCTTGTCGACAACGCGGCGCGAGAACAGGCCGCCTTCAAAGCACAGCTGGTTCATGGCGCGGTAGCCCTCGGGGCCCAGGTCCCACTTAGCGATGGGGTTGGGGATACCGAGCGAAAGGATGAGCTGGTACTGCCAAAAGAAGGCACCGCCGTCGAAGTCCAGGCGCGAACCCTGGATGACGTCGTAGCGGTCCGTCCACTTGGCCAGGCGCTCAATGCCCTCCGGGATGACGAGCACGTCGTCGTCCATGACCCAGAACCACTGGGCGCCCAAGTCGTAGGCGCACTTGGTGCCGGCGGAGAAGCCACCCGCGCCGCCGCCGTTTTTGAGCTGCGGCGCGTAGATAACGCGGTCGGTGCCACCCTTTGCGTCGGGCTGGTCGGTGTCGATGCCCCACAGGTTGGCGAGGCGCTCGTTGAATGCGACGCACATGGCTTCGGTCTCGCGCGAATTCTCATTGTCGACGATCACGATACGCCAAGGCGTTGCCGTGAGCTCGGTCATGGAGTCGAACAGGTTGGCCAAGAGCTCCTGGCGCTTGTACGTAACGACAACGATGGCGAGCTTATCGATGGGAGCGGGAAGGGTGGAAGTCATGGGGAATATATCCTTTCACGCGTGGCGGGCGAGCGCCGCACGGAAGCTATCGAATGCGTCGTTTGGACGGCACCTATTGTAAAGGGTCGCTGCGCCATGTTGGCAAGGTTTGAATAAAACGCAGGAACCTGCCATGGGCGTGGCGACCGCGATTAAGCGCAGCGGTTCGATGACTATGTTGCGTGCGGCTTTGTGCTGCATGACGTCCTTTCGTATCGGTTTGCCTCTGCGGGCTCCATAGATTATATAAACGCCCGCGGGCGGGACGACCCTTTGATACCATTAACGGCAGGTATTTCCTAAGGAGCACATTTGTCTACTAATTCCCCTGGCGGCCCTGTCCTGTCGCTGCTTGTTCCCATCTACAACGTTGAGCGCTATCTGCGCGAGTGCCTCGATTCCGCCGTGGCGCAGACGCTCGAGGACATCGAAATCATCTGCATCAACGACGGCTCTACCGACAACTCGCCGGCGATTATCCGCGAGTACATGGAGCGCGACGCGCGTGTGAAGATGATCGACAAGGCCAATAGCGGTTACGGCGACTCCATGAACCGCGGGCTTGAGATGGCGCGCGGCAAGTACGTGGGCATTCTGGAGTCCGATGACTTTATGGCGCCCGATGCGCTGGAGAAGCTCGTGGCAGCTGCCGTGCGCTTCAATACCGACTTTGCGAAGGCAAATTTTGACTTCTACTGGTCTAAGCCCGAGGAGCGCCGCTCGCTGCACGAGATGTTTAAGGCAAGGGACTGTGACAAGCCGGTGCATCCGAGCGACACGACGCAGTTCTTTAAGCAAAAGCCGTCGATTTGGTCGGCCGTGTACCGCCGTGATTTTCTTGAGCGCAACGGCATCAAGTTCCTGCCGACTCCGGGAGCATCCTTTCAGGACACGTCGTTTGCCTTTAAGGCGATCGCATGCGCCGACAAGGCTGTTTACCTGCACGATGCCGTGCTTTCGTATCGTCAGGACAACGAGAACTCCTCGGTCAATTCTTCGGCTAAGGTCTTTTGCGTCAATACCGAGTATGCCGAAATCGAGCGCTGGATCCGAGAAGATTATGCTCGCGATCACGCAAGCGATGACGTCGCCCGCATGCTCAAGTTCAATCAGCTCATTAAATACGATTCGTATATGTGGAACTATGTGCGCTTGGCACCCAAGTTCTATAAGGAGTTCCTGGTGCAGATGGCCAAGGAATTCCAAGCGGCCTTGGACGCCGGGGAGTTTTCGCTGGACGATCTTAAGCCGTGGAAGCGCGCGAATCTCGCTGCCATCCTCAAAGATCCAGAGGGCTGGGTTGACGAGCATCCGCACTTTGCAACGGATGGTGCCTTGGGGCGCGCTAAGTATTACGCCTCGGTTGGAGGCCCTGGTGTGGTCGCCGCCTTCCTCATCGAATCGCTGAGGGGGTAGGTCGGTATGGGAGAGGCCTCGATTCCCAAAGCGACTATTGTCGTTCCCGTATACAACTCCGCGCGCTCCATTCAGAGATGCCTCGACTCGCTGCTGGCACAGTCTGAGCGCTCGATTCAGGTTGTCTGTGTCAACGACGGTTCGGTTGACGATTCGCTGGGCGTCTTGCGTCAAATTGCGCAGGCCGATGACCGTGTGCTGGTGATTGACCAGGAAAACGCTGGTGTCTCGTGCGCTCGAAATGCCGGTATCGATGCCGCCGAGGGCGAGACCGTCTTTTTTGTGGACGCCGACGATTACATCGACGCCCAGACGGTCGAGTGCGTGCTGCATGCCATGGAGTCTGCAGATGCCGAGGTCGCCGTTTTTGGCGGCGTTTGCGAGCCGTCCGACGCCGCGCCCAAGCGGGTCCAGCAACTCATGAGCCCCAAGGCGGGCACTTTTGGCGCCCGTGATCCCCAGTTGCTGTTCCACGCAAACGCACAGCCCTATGCGTGCCGCGCGGCTTTTTCGCGCGAGCTGCTCAATCGCGAGGGCATACGTTTTGCCCCCGGCTTGGCCTTGGGCGAGGACGTTGTGTTCCAGTTTGCAGCTTACGCGCTGGCCTCAAAGACCGTCGTCATGCCGGTCAGGTTCTACCACTACGTGATGGAGAGCGAATCGGCGACGCACGAGTTCAACAGTGCCGAGGCACGCGCCAAAAAGCTCGACGCACACATGAGGATGCTCGAGGAAGTTATGGAAGACTGGGCGGCCTACGGCCTTTTGGATCTTTGCCCCGGCGAGCTGATTACCTGGTTCTTGGACCTTATCGTGTTTGATTTGGCGCGCTTGGATGCCGATGGTTTCCGTCGCGTGGCCGGTCGCGTCAATATGGATTTCACGACGTTTTTGGGAACGGAGTGGGCGGATATGCCTGCTAAGGGCGCCGTTTGCCGTGTTGCCCATAAGCTCGTTGCGGCGACCTCGGGCGTTTCGATGGCAGACGCCACGCTGTTCTATCTTTCGACTCGCGGTCTCAAGGCCTGCCTGGAGCGCTTTATCTAATTCTGGGCGCTGCCGCGCGCCGTTACTTCGCTGCTAAAATAACCCTGTTACACGCTATTCAACAGGAGGTTCTCTTGCAGAACTCTGATACCCCTAAAGTTTCGCTGCTTGTTCCCATCTGCAATGTTGAGCGCTACCTGCGCGAGTGTCTCGATTCCGCTGTGACACAGTCGCTCAAGGACATCGAAATCATCTGCATCAACGATGGCTCCACCGATAGCTCACCGGATATCATTCGCGAGTACATGGCACGTGATGAGCGCGTCAAGATGATTGACAAGGCCAATAGCGGCTACGGCGACTCGATGAACCGCGGCCTGGAGATGGCGCGTGGCGAGTACGTGGGCATTTTGGAGTCTGATGACTTTATGTTCGAGGATTCGCTCCAAAAGCTGGTTGCCAAGGCTGACGCCGAGCACGCCGATGTTGTTAAGGGCGACTTCTACCTGTACTGGTCCACGCCCAGCGAGCGCCGTGATCTGTTTGGGATCATCGACGAGCATATGACGGGCGCCGCGTATCGCCCCGTCGATCGCCCGGGCATTTTCTACCGCAAGCCTTCCATTTGGTCGGCCATCTATCGGCGCGAGTTCCTCAACGACAATCAGATTCGGTTTCTTCCCACGCCGGGTGCCTCGTATCAGGACGCAGGCTTTAACTTTAAGGTTTGGGCTTGCGCCGAGCGTGCCGCGTTTATTACGGACCCCATTTTGTGCTATCGCCAAGATAACGAGAAGAGCTCCGTTAATTCGCCCAACAAGGTGTTTTGCGTGTGCGACGAATATGCCGAGATGCAGCGCTTTTTGGATCAACGCCCCGAGCTTAAGACTCGGCTCCAGGGCATTTTAATGCGCATGAAGGTCGATACGTACCGCTGGAATGACGAGCGTCTGGTCGATGAGTTGCGTGAGCGGTTTTGGGAGAAGGCGTCTCCCGAGCTTAAGGCTGATTGGGATGCCGATCGCTTTGACCTGTCGCTCTTCGACCCGCGCGGCGAGACCGACCTGCGTTTGATGGTCAAATCGCCCCGTGCCTATATCGATTCGCGCTTTGGCTTTAAAAAGCCGGGCAAGCTCAATACGTTTAAGCACTACTTTAAGATAGGCGGGCTGCCGCTGGTCTGGCGCGTGCTGACGTATCAGCGTACCTACGGCGATAACCCGCATCCCGACGACGTGCCGGCGGCACAGTAGGAGCGCGTGACCATGGCTACCCCTAGGATTTCCGTCGTCGTTCCCATCTATAAGGTGGAGGAGTGCCTGGCATGGTGCCTGGACTCCCTACTCGCGCAGGATATGCCCGATTGGGAGGGCGTGCTGGTTAACGATGGTTCGCCGGATGGTTCGCGCGACATCGCCGCTGCCTATTGCGAAAAGGATACACGCTTTAAGCTTGTCGATAAGCCCAACGGTGGTCTATCGAGCGCGCGCAATGCGGGCATCGCTGCGTCCACGGCGTCTGTCGTTGCGTTTTTGGATTCCGACGACCGGTTTACGCCTGATGCGTGCCGCGTAATCGTTGATGCCTTTGAGCGTGAGGATTGCGACGTTTTGACCTTTGGCGCAAACCCGTATCCGCTGGAGGCGGGGTATCCGTGGCTTAACTGCGTTTTGAGCCCGCGCGATGCGTCGTTTGAGGGCTATAGCTCCGACCTGCTGTTTAAGGAAGCGTCTCGCCCCTTTGCATGGCGCACCGCTTGCAAGCGCGCTTTTTTGCTGGGCAACGGGATCGTGTTCGATGAAACCGTTAAGTATGGCGAGGACCAGGTCTTCGATTTTGCCGTCTATGGTCGCTCGCGTAAGACCGCGCTTATCTCGAACAAGCTGTACGACTATCGCGTGGCACGCAAGGGCTCGCTCATGGACACCATGCGCTATGACGATGAGACGCGTTTGCTGGAGCACGTGAAGATATACTCCGCGGTGCTGGCCGATTGGCGCCATGATGGGCTCGATGCCCAGCATGCCGATGACCTGGCGTACTTCCTGTGTGATCTGGTACTGTACGATGCACTCAGGCTGCTGAGCTCGGGCTGCGGCAAGGTTTTTGCTGCCGTTGCCGCGGCGCTTGATGGTTCTGCCGTGGGCAGTGATGCTGCGCTCGCACAATGCGCTCCTTCTGTTGCCGCTATGGTGCGTGCGGCACTTATCGGTAAGGCTCCTGCTGCTCGTTCGTGCAAAAAGCTCATGTTCGCTTACGACGTCTTGAGGTTTGGGCGCCTGGGCGCGTGCAAGCGCATGGCTGCGAATGCTCTGGGAAAGCGAGAGGTGTAGATGAGTATCAAGCGTTTGGCGCTTTGCCGCAGTCAGGGTCGTCTGTTTGTTCTGCTTCGTTTTGTCGGTCAGGATATCGCGAGGCTTATTGAGCAGGAGGGCTCCCAGGTTTTTGCTCACGCGACGACCAATGGGGCATGCGTGCCGTCCTTGGCACTGCCGGTCGATCACGGCCGCGTGCTTGCGCTTTGTCCCTCCGTTGCCGATTATGAGCGCGAGCTTGTCGTCTTGGTGCTTCCGTTTATGGACGGCTCTACAATTGACGTTTCATTTGCGTCCGGCGGTAAAAGGCTGGGCTCTATTCGCTTTGACAGTCGTATTGCCAAGCTGGAATCTAAGGTTAACTACAAAGCAAAGCCTGCGATGTGCGCGCTTATCCGCGATGCCCAGCGTGGCGAATGCTGTGGTCGCTACGAGATCGATGCCGTTCGTTATTTACCGGCAGATGAGGGCGCCGTCTGGCGCTATGAGGTCAAGTGGGCGGGAGACCCCCAGTGCGCCCCTGAGCTACAGGTCTTCGATACGCACATGAATGCGATCGATGCCACCGTGCATGTTTTTGAGTCGCAGGTCGATGTTCTCCAGCAAAACGGATGTCGCGTCAATAAAACGTATCTGAGCGTTGAGATGCCTCAGGATATACGCGATTTTGTCGCGATTGCGGCTGATCCTACGGGTCAATTCCAGAGCGGATTTTGCGCCATGGATGGTCGTTTGTACAACGGCATGGTCGACGACAGTTGGAACCGCATGAAGGATGCGCGCGCGGATGATGCGGCCTATCGACGTTGGTTTGAGCAACATCGCGCAAAGCCGGGTGATTTGACGTGCCAGCGTGTCGCTTCAGCGGCATTTGCCTATAGGCCGCTCGTGAGCATTGTGGTGCCATGCTACAAGACCGATCAGGTCTACCTGCGTGAGCTGCTGGACTCGGTGCTATCCCAGAGCTATGACAACTGGGAATTGCTGCTTATGGACGCCTCGCCCGAATGGGGTGTGGTGGCCAATCTTGCGGCCGCCGCCAATGACGAGCGGGTTTATTGGATTGAGCTGCCTGGTAACGGCGGCATTGTACTCAACACCAATGCTGGCATTCAGCAAGCGACGGGCGACTACATCGCATTTTTGGACCACGATGACATTCTGGAGCCGGATGCGTTGTTCCACTATGTCACCGCGTTGAACAAAGCGGCAGAGGGGGAGCGTCCGCAGGTCCTGTTCTGTGACGAGGACGTGTTCCAGAAAACGGGGGAGTGGGGTCAGCCGGTCTTTAAGACGCAACTCAACGTCGACCTGCTCTATAGCCATAACTGCGTGACGCATTTTCTGATGGTGGAGAAGGCGCTTATCGATCGCATTGGCATGTCGCCGGAAGATGTCGCGGGCGCCCAGGATTATGATCTGACTCTTCGCTGCCTTGCATCGGGCGCACGGTTTGAGCATATTGCGCACGTGTTGTATCACTGGCGCGTGCATCCCGGTTTCACCGCCGATGACTTTGCAGATAGCAAACCTTACGCCATTGAAGCTGGTCGTTTGGCGCTGCAGCGTCACTTTGACTCGCTGGGCATTTGCGGAACGGTCGAGGAGACCGAGACGTCGTTTGTCTACCGCGTGCATTATGCGCTGCCGGAGCCTGCGCCGCTGGTGAGCATTGTAATTCCCACCAAGGACCACGTTGAGACGCTCGATGCCTGTGTGATGTCGATCGCCCAGAAGGCCACGTATACCAATTACGAGATCGTCTTGGTGGAGAATAACAGCGAAGCCCCGGAGACGTTTGCGTATTACGAAACCCTGCCGGAACGCGTGACCGCTACGTCTGGCGGTAAGGGCACTGCGCACGTTGTGTACTGGCCGGGTGAGTTCAATTACTCCCAAATCATCAACTTTGGCGTTGAGCATGCCAGGGGCGACTACCTGCTGCTGCTGAACAACGATACCGAGGTCATAAGCCCGGACTTTATTGAAGAGATGATGGGCTATCTGCAGCGTCCCGATGTGGGTGTGGTGGGCGCTAAGCTCTATTTTGCCGACCATCTGGTGCAGCACGCTGGCATTTTGGTTGGCGTGCGTGGCGCACTTGCCCATGCCAACCAAGACTTCTCTGCAAAGCGCGAGGGCTATCTTGTCCGCGCGGTGCGGCCGGGCAACTATAGCGCCGTAACGGGCGCCTGTCAGATGGTCCGACGCGACGTATTTGAACAGGTTGGCGGCTACAATGAAGAATTCGCCGTCGGCTTTAACGACGCGGACTTTTGTCTGCGTGTGTGGGAGGCGGGCTACCGCACCATCTTTACGCCCTATGCCGAACTGTACCACTACGAGTTCACCTCGCGCGGCAGGGAAGAAGCCAACGAGAAAAAGCTGCGCCGCTGGAAACGCGAACAGGCTTTGTTCATGCAGCGCTGGCCGGAGTTCTTCTTGACGGGCGATCCGTGGCTTGGACCAAACCTATCCTCCGAGAGCGAGTACTTCTCGCGTTAAGGCAATAGTTTTAGGAAGTCCTAACCTTTCTTTTGGTATGCGCTTGGAAGAAAGAAACGTGTGGACTACTTAGTAAGACGAATTGCGAAAACTCGATACTTCCGCGATAAGTTTATACAGGCTTATGCAGCTCGATATTATCCGATATCGTCTGCAAGTAGATTTAAAGCGATGATTGACCGTGCGAGGCATAGATTTTATTTTTGGAGGGGGCTTAATGGCAAAGACAATACGAGATTCCCGTATCGAATTACTTCGCATTGTCCTTATGTGGACGGTAATGGCTCATCATTTCGTTGTTCACAACGCTGATTCTGTTTCCGCATTTCCTGGTTCGTTTACTAGGTTTTTCTACAATATCTTTTTCTATCCAATTGGAAGAACTGCGGTCGGCTGCTTTGTTGCCATAACAATCTGGTTTGTTGCGGGGAAAGTCGAATACTCCATAAATAAGGCTGTTAAACGGATAGCTTCAATCGAAGGCACGGTTCTCTTTTATAGTATTGCGCTGGGTTTTTTCTTCATACTTCGCGGCGATATTCAAGTAAGTCCAACCAATTTGATAGGTATTTTTGCACCAACTCTTACTGGTTCTAGTTGGTGGTTTGTAACCGTCTATGCATGGCTTGTATTTTTGCTGCCCTTTATAATTCCAGCTTTGCATGCGTTGGGCCAGAAACTACATCTATACTACATCTATATCTAATAGTCTTTCTGGTCTCTGTCTTTGGATTCCTGCGTTATGTGCCGCTCTTTTGGATTCCCATCGACGGGCTACTAGTGGATTTTATTATAATTTGCGTTTTTGTTTCCTATATTCGCTGGTATGTAGATTTGTCAACAGTGGATATACGGTGCCTGGTTGCCTGCTGCATTGCTGCCTTTGTGGGAGTTGCAATCTCGTTTTATGGTCAATTCCATTTTGATGGTTTGCTGGGTTCGACATTTGCGAATTTGTATAACGGCTTTTTCGGTTCGCCGGCGTCTATTTTTTCGTTAGCTATAGCCATCTCGGTCTTGTTGATTGATTTAAAAATGCCGCATTTTTCCTCCCGTTTCGTTAACGCTATCGCAAAACTTTGTTTTGCTACTTACCTTATTTCTGACTATGGGCCCATTCAAAGTTGGCTTTGGAGCTCGCTGTTTCCCTTTACGCGTGTCGGCGTTGGGCTGGGAATATTGCAGGTACTTTTTGTTCCAACGGTTGTGTTCGCGATCTGCTTAATGCTGGAAGGTCTCAGGAAGCTCTTGGGTGGTTTCATCATACGTTTTATCGGTCCTTGCGATTTGTTAAATAAAGCTTTGTCGTAGAACCAAGACTTTTGACATTTTCTTCCGCATACGTGAGTTGACACGATCCCTCTACACAGGTGATGGAACGATTGGGATTCTGTACCAGCGTTCTCTGGTTGTAGCGGATTGGTCGATAACCATCTAGGAAAGTGCGTCGTGGGCACGCAAGGCCAGTTATAGGCATGGTAACGCCCACGGTTGTTGCAACTAAGACGACTATCACCGAGGCAGCTGTTAAGAAGCCGATCGAGCCGAAGGCTGACGTGGTAACCGTTGCGAAGTTATCTGAGACCGTCGATGATGACTCGGTTGACATGCCTCTGGTGCTTGTGTTGTTGGAGGCGCTATTAATTGCTGTAGAGGCTTCGGTTTAAATCAAGGAATCGTACCGGTTTCCACACCAATAGAATGCGCTGGCCGCATATTACGTATCGATACGGGCATGGTATTGCGTTTTTTAATTTGCGGCCACAAAGATGCCTTTTGCAAAGCGTGAGGGCCATCTTGCCCGTGCCGTGCGCCCGGGCAACTTCAGTGCCGTAACGGGCGCCTGTTAGATGGTCCGGCGCGACGTATTTGAGCAGGTTGGCGGCTACAACGAGGAATTCGCCGTCGGCTTTAACGACGCGGACTTTTGTCTGCGCGTGTGGGAGGCGGGCTACCGCACCATCTTTACGCCCTATGCCGAGCTGTACCACTACGAGTTCACCTCGCGCGGCAGGGAAGAGGCCGACGAGGAAAAGCTGCGCCGCTGGAAGTGCGAGCAAGCACTGTTCATGCAGCGTTGGCCAGAGTTCTTTTAGTACGGTGATCCCTGGCTCGGGCCGAACCTATCTCCCGACAGTGAGTACTTCTCGCTTTAGGAGCGAAGTGATTCCAAGATCCGGCAAAGTGTCCTCAAGAGCTGCAAGAGCGGTGGGGGCAATTGTTTGCCAGTGTTTGATTCAGGAAGACCATGTCTAACTTTTCTACAATTAATGGCTCGATCATTCTGTCAATGAAGCCTCAGACGCCTCTGATGCAAGCGAAACACTGAGGCATTTTGCTGTATTTCACGGCTATGTAAACGCTTTCGCCGCCTGCCGCGTCTTTAAACGAATTATGTCGAATTGCTTGCTTCAGTGGATTTTCGTGTCACTGGTGCTTGCGCTGTTTAGGTGCGGCTAATTGCTTCAAAAATCAGTGCTTTACGCTGTATCTTTGGAAGGGCGAAAAACCCGCTGAGTACGCTTGTTGTCTTTTGTAGGGGCAGGTTCCATCTGCCTTTATGACAATTCCCGTGCTTTGGACAACTGGACTTCCGATGCGGAGGATATTGTAAGATAATTTATCCTTAGTATCATTATTTGTGATGGGGGATACAATATGAAAAAGGCATTGCGTGCCTCAACAGCGTTTTCTTTAGCTGCACTCTTGACGATTTCATCCTTGATGAGCCCTGTAGCCGCTGCTTATGCTGCGAATAGCGTGCAATCTGTGGATATTACATCAGATGCTGCGTCCGCAGACGATCCTGCAGCTTCACATGACGAGGGCGCTGCCGACGGAGACATAGCTGTTGAGCAATCGTCGCCGGCGGGCGTCGACGAATCGGCTGATGAGGATTTCGGTGTAGATGCTTCTTTGGCTGAGCCGCAAACTGAATCGACTGATTCTTCTTTTCAATATATATACCTTGCCTATCCGAACCTTATTAGCGGGACTGACCAAGTCGTCGCGTTTGCAACTCCTAATGACAGCGATACCATCGCCTCCGCAACACTAAACTATGTTAGCGCCAACGGAGTTCATGGAGCGGTTGACGCTTCCGCGCAGGCTGTAAATTCTGCTGCATTTACATTTGGCTCGAAGCTAGATCTCAATACATATTTTCTTACTTCAATAACCTATGTTCTGCAGGGCGATGATGCTGAACATGAGATTGATCTCTCTGACAGGGATTATTCTTTTGCGGTTGTTGAGAGCTCTGCTAATTCCGAGGGCACTTCCGTTTACTATGCGGACGGCGAAGGCAATGCTGTTGAGGCCCAATCCATCAAACAGGCGTTGGAGTGTGCTGATTCACCGGACGGCATTTCTACTTATGCCACACGCTCGGCTCGAAAAAACGTTCGGGTAATTGCCCTTGATGCTGGCCATGGCGGCACTGATCCCGGCGCACAGGGAAATGGAAAGAGTGAGGCGGATCTAACTTGGAAGATTGTTGCTGCTTGCAAGAATAAGCTTGAGGCGTATGGTTTTAAAGTCGTTCTTGCGCGCGAGCAAAGCGGCGGCTACTCCGGAAATGATTTCCTTTATCGTGTCCAGCGATGTGTGAGTCAAGGCGCGCAGGCCTTTGTTAGCTTCCATATTAATTCCGGTTCTCCTGTTGCCCATGGCGCTGAGGTATATGCCCCCACTGCCAATGAATATGATTACACGCAAGTTTCAGTCGAGCTCGCGAATAAAGTTATGAACAACCTCGCTTCTATGGGGCTCAGCTATCGCGGTGTATTCCAGATGGAAGTTGGAGATGAGTTTGCGGTCATCCGTTGTGCCCGCGAGCAAGGTATTCCCGGCATCTTAATCGAGCATGGCTTTATTTCTAATGCGGGGGACGTGTTGAATTATTTTAGCGATGCTGGTTGCAAACGCCTTGGCGAAGCTGATGCCGATGCGATTATTGCGCAATTTCCTAAGTCAACTTGGCTCGATTATTCTTCCGTATTCGATGCTAATTACTATTTGTCGCTTTATCCCGACGTAGCCAAAGCTACTTCTGGAAATAGTGATTTAGCTCTAGACCATTTTATTAACTATGGCATGAGCGAAGGCAGGCGCGGCTCTGCTAACTTTGACGTACAGAGTTATTTTAATGAGTATCCAGATTTAAGAGCTGCTTTTGGCTTTGATTTAGTTAAGTACTATGAGCATTACGTTACAGCTGGAAAAGCGGAAGGAAGGCATGGGACCGGATGCTCAAAGATTGAAGGATATGCTACGGCTATCAATGGCGTTGATTATTCATCCGTTTATGACCCCTCATTTTATCTATCGAATAACGAAGACATTCGTAACGCTTTTTCTAAACGAAGCCCCGCTGGCGTTGTAATGATTAACGATGCTGCCGTGCTGCGCCATTTCATCAACTGCGGCATGGCGGAGGGACGGCGCGGGAACGAGTCCTTCGACGTGCTGAGCTATTACAATAGATACCCCGACCTCCGTCGCGCATTCGGTGCCAACCTCACAGCTTTATATGGCCATTACCTCAGCAGCGGTCGCGCTGAGGGGAGGATCACGACCGGATGCGATTCCCTCACGGGTGCTGTTGTTTCGCAAGGCGGTACCGATTATTCCCCCGTTTACGATTTCTACTTCTATACCTCTAACAACGGAGACGTCCTGAGTGCCTTTACAACCGTCAGGGGCGGTCTGAGGTTCGTTGACGATGCTGCCGTGCTGCGCCATTTCATCAACTGCGGCATGGCGGAGGGACGGCGCGGGAACGAGTCCTTCGACGTGCTGAGCTATTACAATAGATACCCCGACCTCCGTCGCGCATTCGGTGCCAACCTCACAGCTTTATATGGCCATTACCTCAGCAGCGGTCGCGCTGAGGGGAGGATCACGACCGGATGCGATTCCCTCACGGGTGCTGTTGTTTCGCAAGGCGGTACCGATTATTCCCCCGTTTACGATTTCTACTTCTATACCTCTAACAACGGAGACGTCCTGAGTAACTTTACAACCGTCAGGGGCGGTCTGAGGTTCGTTGACGATGCTGCCGTGCTGCGCCATTTCATCAACTGCGGCATGGCGGAGGGACGGCGCGGGAGCGAGTCCTTCGACGTTTACGGCTATCGAAATCGTTATATGGACCTGAGGAAGGCTTTCGGACTGAACCTGAAGAACTATTACATGCATTATTTGAATTGCGGCATTAAGGAGGGACGCAATGGCGCAAGTATGACTGGATATGAAGGTCTTATTATGTCGCCCGCTTATTCAACCTATCTAGATGCCGCTAATCATTTCACAAAGATAATGGGCTCTAAAGGATTCCCTTCAGCCGTTTACGCGGATAGGGGAGCGTCGAACATTAGAGATTTCTGCAAAATTCTATATGAAGAGGCTCAGTCGGAGGGTGTCTCGCCTGAGGTTTTATATGGACAGGTGGTGAAAGAAACGGGGTTTTTAAAGTTTGGAAATTTGGTCCAGCCTAATCAGTGCAACTTTGGAGGCCTTGGCGCCACTGGGCCTGGCAACCCAGGCTATAGCTTCGGATCTGTTCGTGAAGGACTACGAGCTCAGGTTCAACATCTAAAGGCGTATGGTTCAACGGAACCCTTGGTCAATCCATGTATTGATGCTCGCTTTAAATATGTCAGTCGTGGTTGCGCTCCGAGAACCATTGATTTAAATGGTAAATGGGCTGTTCCTGGCGTTGGATATGGTGAAAGCATTGATGCAATCGCTAGAGAGGTTATTGGTTAGGCTATTTAATTAGATCTAAAATCGATTGGGTAAATTTGACTGATAGTTTAAAGAAAAACATTACATGGAATACTGTTGGCTCTATTGCATACCTTGCTTGCCAGTGGTTAACGACAGTTGCTGTAGTTCGACTATCGTCGGATTTTAACTATGCCGGAGATTTATCTTTGGCAATGACAATCAGCAATCTATTTGTTCCGATCGGTTTATATAAGATTCGATCCTTTCAAGTATCCGATCTTTCATGTGAGTATTCTTCAGGGGAGTATATTGGTTTTCGTTTAATCACAATAGCGCTGGGGTTTGTTTTCGTAGTGCCTTATGCATTCTTTACCTGTCAGCAGTCTTCTCTTCTTCCCGTGTACCTCTATTGCATATATAAGTCAATTGAAGTCATGGTTGATGTGTTTCATGGCATTGATCAAAAAGCTGGAAATATGATTTATTGCGGTATGTCGATGCTGCTGAGGGGTATTTTGTCTCTACTGGTGTTTTGTGCCGGAATGTATATTTCACATTCTCTTGTGTTGAGTATCGTTCTGATGATTGCGGTGTCTCTCCCCGTGGCGATTGTTGATGCACATTGGGCCTCTAATTTCGATTTGATTGTTCCTTCTTTTAGGTTCAAGGCGATGACTGAACTGTTTTATAAGTGTCTTCCCGCTACGGTTGGGGTTTTTTGTTGCGCTGCGGTTACATCCGTTTCGCGTCAGGAACTTGCTACCGTGCTGGGGGCCTCAATGTTGGGTGTTTATTCCTCGGTGTGTTCTCCCGCAGCAATCGTTCAGGCGGGTGCTGCTAATGCCTATGCCCCTTTGCTCGGCGCGTTTGCGAGCGCTAGTGAGTCGGGGGATAAAAAATCATTTAATACTATGTTGATGAAGGTCGTTCTTGGCGCCCTTGTTTTGTCCATTGTTATTTTGTTCGCTTGTTTTATCTGCGGCGACTACATGTTGGGGCTAATATTTGGTGACCAAATCCATCAGTACTCTTTTTTGCTGTACGGTGCGGTTATTAGCTCTCTGCTTACGGCGTTTATCGGTTTCTTTTCCGACCTGACGATTGTTAAGAGAAAGATGGCCGGTAATCTTGTCGGTAATTTAGTCGCCTTAATCGTTGCTGTCCCCCTTTCTGGCTTATTGATTCAGCTATTTGGACCTAACGGAACGAGTGCTGCAATTTCGCTTGCTTATTTTGTCGGATGTGTCGCGATGCTTCCATGCATTATTCGGAAATAATGCATCAGAGATTCGCTAAATACATAGATATAAAAGTGTTTGGCTGAAGCTATATAACCACTTGCAATGACTTCTTAAACGCTAATTGGTGGTGTTATCAGTTTTAACGTAGGTATAAACGCTTTTTAATTCTAATTTATGCGCAGTAGTCGTCTTTTCGTTTAGGATAAGAAGCGTATCAATAGGTTAAGCATTGACTTGCATTTTGTTTTAGTTTCATTCGCCTTTAGTTTATTTAATTGGAGCTTGAAATGTGCGATAGTGTATTCAAAGACAGGACCCTTATGATCACGGGCGGCACCGGCTCGTTCGGCAACACCGTGCTCAAGCACTTCATGAACACCGACCTGGCCGAGATCCGCATCTTCTCTCGCGACGAGAAGAAGCAGGACGACATGCGCCACCGCCTGCAGGAGAAGTCCCCTGAGCTCGCCTCCAAGGTGCGCTTCTTCATCGGAGACGTCCGCAACGCCCAGAGCGTGCGCGACGCCATGCACGGCGTGGACTACATCTTCCACGCCGCCGCCCTCAAGCAGGTGCCCTCCTGCGAGTTCTTCCCCATGGAGGCCGTGCGCACCAACGTCATCGGCACGGACAACGTGCTCCACGCCGCGATCGAGGAGGGCGTCGACCGCGTCGTGTGCCTGTCCACCGACAAGGCGGCCTACCCCATCAACGCCATGGGCAAGTCCAAGGCCATGATGGAGTCCATCATCTACGCCAACGCCCGCAACGGCGCCGGCCGCACCACCATCTGCTGCACCCGCTACGGCAACGTCATGTGCTCGCGCGGCTCGGTGATCCCCCTCTTCATCGACCGCATCCGCAAGGGCGAGCCGCTGACGGTCACCGACCCCAACATGACCCGCTTCCTCATGAACCTGGACGAGGCCGTGGACCTGGTGCAGTTCGCCTTCGAGCACGCCAACCCCGGCGACCTGTTCATCCAGAAGGCGCCGGCGTCGACCATCGGCGACCTCGCCGAGGCCGTGCAGGAGGTCTTCGGCCGCGTGGGCACCCAGGTCATCGGCACCCGCCACGGCGAGAAGCTCTTCGAGACCCTCATGACCCGCGAGGAGCGCCTGAGGTCCGAGGACATGGGCGGCTACTACCGCGTGGCCTGCGACTCGCGCGACCTCAACTACGACAAGTTCGTCGTCGACGGCGAGGTGGAGACCCAGGCCGACGAGTCCTACACCTCCCACAACACCGAGAGGCTCGACGTGGAGGGCACCATCGCCAAGATCAAGACCGCCGAGTACGTGCAGCTGGCCCTCGAGGCCCGCGAGCACGAGGCGGTGCAGTAGGGTGCGCGTACTCGTCACCGGCGCCAGGGGCTTCGTGGGGAGGAACCTCTGCTGCGCGCTGAAGAACATTAGGGACGGCAAGGACCGCCGAGCCAAATACCAGCCGCTCCTTCCCCTCGAGGTCATGGAGTACGACATCGACTCGATGCCCGCCGAGCTCGATGACTACTGCTCCCGCGCCGACTTCGTGTTCAACCTGGCCGGCGTCAACCGCCCCGAGGACCAGTCCGAGTTCATGGAGGGCAACTTCGGGTTCGCCTCCACGCTGCTGGACACGCTCGAGCGCCACGGGAACAAATGCCCCGTCATGCTCTCCAGCTCCGCGCAGGCGAGCCTGTCCGGCCGCTTCGAGGGCTCCGTATACGGCGAGTCGAAGCTCGCGGGGGAGGGCCTGTTCCGGGAGTACTCGGGGCGCACCGGCGCCCCGGTGCTCATCTACCGCTTCCCGAACCTCTACGGCAAGTGGTGCCGCCCGCGCTACAACTCCGCCGTGGCCACCTTCTGCGACGCCATAGCCAACGGCCGCCCCTACACCGTCAACGACCCATCCGTGGAGCTGGAGCTCCTCTACATCGACGACCTGGTCGACGAGATGCTGGGCGCCCTGCTGGGCGAGGAGCACCGCTGCGGCTACGAGGGCCTCGATAGGGTAGAGGGAGACGGGTTCTGCTATGTCCCGGAAACCGACGTGAAGACCCTGGGCGAGATCGTCTGCCTGCTCGACAGCTTCCGCGACAGCCGCGAGACGCTCTCGGTGCCCGACCTGACCGAGGGCTCCTTCTCCAAGAAGCTCTGGAGCACGTTCCTGTCCTACTACGAGCCGGGGCACTTCGCCTACGGGCTCAGGCCCAACGTGGACGGCCGCGGCTCGTTCACGGAGTTCCTGCGAACGCCCGAGCGCGGCCAGGTCTCCATCAACGTCTCGAGGCCCGGCATCACCAAGGGCAACCACTGGCACATGAGCAAGTGGGAGAGGTTCCTGGTGGTCTCCGGCACCGCGTCGATCAAGCTCAGGAAGGTGGGGGAGGACTCCGATGGAAACCCGTTCCCCGTCGACGAGTACATCGTCTCGGGTTCCGACATGCGCGCCGTGGAGATGGTCCCCGGCTACACGCACTCCATCACCAACCTGTCCGACACCGAGGACCTCGTGACGGTCATGTGGGCCAACGAGCCCTTCGACCCCGAGAACCCCGACACCTACTACGAGGAAGTCTAGAGGTTTTGACCAGATACGCTCACATTAATAGCGTTCCAAATGGATCCACTGGGCGCATTATGATGAAGGAGCATTTTGCTCTTATTGATCAAGGGCACGAATCGCTTGCTTGCTGGGGAAGAAGAACGCCAGCAAACACTGCCAGTGAATACTGTTTTGGGTCATCTGCTAATTTTTTACTCGACGTTGGGCTTACTCTCCTTGACGGTAAGATAGGTTTTCATTCAGCGAGGCAAACCGACGCGTTGATTCATCGTCTTGATGAGTTCGGTCCTGATGTGGTTCACTTGCATAACCTTCATGGCTACTATTTGAATATTGATAAACTATTTAAATGGTTGATGAGGTCTGATTGTCGCGTTGTATGGACTTTGCACGACTGTTGGGCTTTTACCGGCCATTGCCCTTATTTCACCTATTCTTGCTGCAATCAATGGAAAAACGGCTGTGGTGCCAAGAGGTGCCCTCAACTCATGGGGTATCCTCCAACTATTAATTCTGCATCATGCAAATGGAGTTACGAGGCCAAACGTTCGATTTTCACTTCGTTGCCTTCTAATCGAATGACTATCATTACCCCTTCAAAATGGCTGGCTGGACTGGTTGCTTCTAGCTATTTATCAAAGTATCCGATTGAGGTTGTGCATAATACGATTGATCTCAACGTTTTCAAGCCACGATCAAATAGTGAAGTTTTTAGCGTTAAAGAGAAATACGGCCTCGATTCAAGAAAAATTATTTTAGGAGTTGCCTCTCCATGGTCCAAGCGTAAGGGTCTTTCTGACTTTTATGCCCTTGCGGACAAGCTTGACTGCTCCAAGTATTCCATTGTGTTGGTTGGATTGAGTGCCAAACAGATGAGAAAACTACCTCCAGGGGTAGTTGGTATTCCACGAACCGACTCTCAGATAGAGTTGGCCTCACTTTATAGTTCTGCCTCCGTTCTATTCAATCCAACATACGAGGATAACTACCCTACGGTCAATCTTGAAGCTGAGGCTTGTGGGCTGCCAGTCGTTTGTTACGATGTCGGCGGATGCTCTGAGACTTTGCATAGGAACGATTCGAAACTTGTTGAGTGTGGTGATGTGCAGGCCGCCTCACTACTGTTGGCAAAATATTAGTCTCTGTTTTAAGGAAACCTATGAATTCCAATATTTGTTTTAAAGACGACGGCCGCCTTAAGCTGCTGATCATCGTGGGCACCCGCCCCGAGGTCATCCGCCTGTCCGAGGTCATCAAGAAGTGCCGACGTCACTTCGACTGCCTGCTGGCGCACACCGGGCAGAACTACGACTACACCTTGAACGGCATCTTCTTCCGCGACCTGTCGCTGGACGACCCCGACGTCTATCTGGACGCCGTGGGCGCCGACCTGGGCGAGACCGTGGGCAACATCATCGCCGCGAGCTACAAGCTGATGGTGCAGGTGCAGCCCGACGCGCTGCTGATCCTGGGCGACACCAACAGCTGCCTGTCCGCCATCGCGGCCAAGCGCCTTCACATCCCCATCTTCCACATGGAGGCGGGCAACCGCTGCAAGGACGAGTGCCTGCCCGAGGAGACCAACCGCCGTATCGTCGATGTTATCTCCGACGTCAACCTGGCATACTCCGAGCACGCCCGCCGCTACCTGAAGGACACCGGCTGCGCCCCGGAGCGCACTTACGTCACTGGCTCGCCCATGGCCGAGGTCCTGCGCTGCAACCTGGGCAAGATCGAGGCCTCCGACGTCCTGACCGAGCTCGGCCTTGAGCCCAAGCGCTACATGCTGCTGTCCGCCCACCGCGAGGAGAACATCGACACCGAGGCGAACTTCACGAGCCTGTTCACCGCCATCAACGCGCTTGCGGAGAAATACGACATGCCGATCCTGTACTCCTGCCACCCGCGCTCCCGCAAGCGCCTGGAGGCCACCGGCTTCGAGCTCAACCCGCGCGTGCGCATGCACGAGCCCATGGGCTTCCACGACTACAACTGCCTGCAGATGAACGCCTTCGCGGTGGTCTCCGATTCGGGCACGCTGCCCGAGGAGTCGAGCTTCTTCGCGAGCGTCGGCCGCCCGTTCCCGGCGGTGTGCATCCGCACCTCCACCGAGCGCCCCGAGGCGCTGGACAAGGCCTGCTTCACGCTCGCCGGCATCTCCGAGAAGGGGCTGCTCCAGGCGGTCCACACCGCCGTCGAGCTAGACGCGGAGGGGTCGCTGCCCGAGGCGCCCGTGCCTGACTACGCCGACGAGACCGTCTCCACCAAGGTGGTCAAGATCATCCAGAGCTACACAGGCGTCGTGGACAAGATGGTGTGGAGGAAGAGCATTTAATGACTAGCTCATGCGCTGGTAAGAAAATACTTGTCGTGACGCAGCATTTTTACCCGGAGACTTTTCGAATCAGTGATATTGTCGATGGCTTTATTGAAGACGGTGCAAGCGTTGACGTCCTTTGCGGTATTCCAAATTATCCTTCAGGCGAATGGGCCGAAGGATATGGTTACTGCGGCCATCGTCACGATGATTACCACGGTGCGTCTGTCTTTCGGTCTGGTGAAATACGCCGAAAGGGAAACACTTCGGTCCGCATTTTCCTGAACTATATTAGCTGGCCGATTACTGCATCTTTCAAGGCGTTAAGGCTCAAAAACAATTACGACGTTGTATTTTGCTATAATACAAGTCCTATTTTGATGATAATTCCGGCTAGGTTTGCTGCATGGCGAAATAAATGCCCTCTTGTCACCTATGTCTTGGATATTTGGCCCGAAAATTTGTACACCGTTTTAAACGTCCAAAATAGCTTTCTGAGAGCTTTTGCCAAATCTTTTTGCGACAAGCAGTATGCTGCCTGTAATAAGCTGATTGCCTTGAGTGACTCTTTGGCCGACAACTTATTTCATAGGATTAAACCTTTGAATCCGGATATTTCGATAAGTGTAATACCTCAGCACTGTGAGGAGGTTTACGAACAAAAGAGTTTTTCACAGGAGCTGAGATCGCAATTTGGAAGTCAGTGTGTTTTCCTTTTTGCCGGATCAATAACTCCCGCACAGGGTCTTGACACAGTTATTGAGGCATTCTCGTATGCAATCAAAAATAGTTCTGTTGAGATGAGGCTGCTAATTCTTGGCGATGGCATGTCCAGAGTGGAATTGCAGAAGACCGTTGCAAATAAAGGGCTTAGCGAGTTCATTTTGTTTATTGGGCGCGTTGATCCTGAAGTTGTGCCCATGTATTCAGATATTGCAACGGCAATGATTGCACCATTCGCCGACAATCCCGAACTAGAGCTTACTATTCCGGCGAAGATTTCAAGTTGTATGGCGTCTTCGAAACCAATACTTGCTGTAATGCGCGGCGAAGGGGCCAATGCGGTTCGTTCTGCTGAATGCGGGTTTGTATCCAATCCCTCAGATGTTAATGCGCTTGCTGATAATATGGTAAAAATTGCTTCAATGAATAAAGATGCTATTGAAGCTTTAGGATCTAATGGCTTCAATTATTATCGTGAGCATTTCTCGAGATTGGTTTGTTTGGATAAAATTAAGCAGGTTTTATTTTCAATATAGGTCCGATATGGATCGTTGGGGTTTTAATGGATGAAATGTTGAGAGTGCTGGTAATCATTCCTGCCTATAATGAGCAAGCCAATATCGTACAGACTGTTTCATCGGTTGTTGAAGCTGGCTATGATTATGTAGTGGTGAATGATGGCTCAACCGATAAAACTCTATCCATCTGCCGTCAACATGGATTTAATGTCCTTGACCTTCCGCAAAATTTGGGCATTGGTGGTGCTGTTCAAGCCGGTCATAAATATGCGTTCAGGCATGGTTATGACATTGATGTTCAGGTTGATGGTGACGGCCAGCATGATCCTTCTTATATTGGGAACTTAATCGAGCCGATTATTGATGGTGCCGATTTGTCTATCGGTTCCAGATTTGCCGTTCCCACGGAAGGTTTTCAGTCTACATTTTTAAGGAGAGTAGGTATCCGATGGCTTTCTGGTTGGTTGAGATTATTTACCGGAAAGACGATTAAAGATCCTACTTCTGGATTTCGCGCGTGCGGCAAAAAAGCTATAGATTTGTTCTGTAGGGACTATCCAGATGATTATCCAGAGCCCGAATCTATTGCCGCAGCATTAAAAACTGGTCTTTCGGTGGTTGAGGTTCCTGTACTTATGCGCGAGAGGCAGGGCGGAGTGTCATCAATTTCTGGCTTTTCTTCAATTTATTACATGATTAAGGTTTCGCTTGCAATTTCCATGGCCTGTTTTGTTTATAGAAAGGCGGCTCACTGATGAGTATGATAATTCGCGTGGGCGCTGTAGTAATTTTTAGTGGCCTTTTCTTTTATGTCGTTTCCTTAGTCGGTAAAGGAAAGCTACTTTTAAAGTACTCGCTACTATGGCTTTGCCTGTGTGTTGTGGCACTATTTAGCGTTTGCTTTCCGGAGTTGATTTATCGAATTTCAGATTGTATTGGGTTTATTAGCCCATCGAATTTCGCTTTTCTTGTTGCTGTAGTACTTTTATTGATGATTTCTTTATCTCTCAGTATTGCGATTAGCAGACTCGTTACGGCTTGCAAGAACTTAACCCAACGTATTGCGATTCTTGAAAATGAGAATGATGTTTTGCGAAATCAGCAGGATTAATTAAAGACGGAGTTTAGATTAACTGTATGAATAACTATTTAGCAGCGGAAGCTCGAAAGCATCGTGTGTGCAGCGGCTTGTATCGCCTTTACCATGTCGGTATTTTTGCCCTGCCGTTATCTTTTGCACTGATATATCTGTCTTTGTTCGTTAATTACATTGATGCTTTCTATGGCACGGTTGGCTTTACAATTGCCAACCCGATGCTTAATGACGATATGGCTGTTCTATTTGTTGCTGGATTGACTATTATATTTGTCATTTCTGTAATCAAATTGGTAGAGTATAAAAGCGATTTTTTGTATAAATATCGATGGCTAATCGGTATGACTGTTGCGATACTTGCCGTTGCTTTTAAAATCAGCGGTTCATCGCTTGGAATGTGGAGCATTATGCTCCCTGAAAACGCTGGTACTCCGTTTTGGGGTATACCGAGGTCCCTTCGAAGCGATGAGTTCTCAGTTGGAACTCTGTTTCAGCTTTCTCAATCCCATAATGGCTATGCTCCAATTTCGGAAATCCTGAGAGGAGATTTAACGGATGTCCGGATGGTTTATGGCGCTGCCTGCTGGAGCGTAATTACGTTATTTAGACCAGTGCTTTGGGGTTATTTGTTATTTGGTTTTGAATTCGGCCTAGCGTTTGCTTGGTCCGCGAAACTATGTCTAATGGTCCTTGTCTCTTTTGACTGTGCCTTTCTCATTATTAAGTCAAAGCCGCTCAGCTTGCTCTTTTCATGCTTGCTTTGTTTTTCGCCACTAATTCAATGGTGGGGCACGGGCGAGGTGATTCTTTATGGACAAGCCCTTGTCTTGTTGTTGGATAAGGCGCTCTTTACTCGAAAAAAGAATATCAGGGTTATTGCGATAGCTGCCATAGCATGGCTATGTGGTTGTTACATAATGCTCTTGTACCCTGCCTGGATGGTCCCATTTTTCTTCATTTTTGCCTTGATGGGTGTTTTTAGAACAATAGAGTATTATCAAACATTAAAATATAACGCCCAACATTCAGTTCTTGCATGGTCGCTAAGTGATACTTTTGTTTTAGTATTCTGCCTGTTGATCTCAGCGGGACTAATATTCCTTTCATTCTTCCAGTCCTCTGAAGCAATGACATCTGTTATGAATACCGTTTATCCTGGTGCGCGTTTTGAAACAGGCGGAAGCGGACTTCCCGAACTTTTTTCTTATGCAATTCCACTCTTTTATGCCTTTGATTCACCGCTGGTTTCAAATGAATGCGAAATTGCAACCATTCTTTGTTTCTTCCCTCTTGGAACGCTTGCATCTCTGCTCTGTTTTATTAAAAGGCGAGATTGGCAGTTATTTGTGCTTACGGCACTTCAATTGTTTTTTCTAGTCTTTGCATTTATTGGTTTTCCGTCATTTCTATCTCGAATGACCTTAATGTATAACGTCCCTGTTCTGCGACTATTGTTTCCTATTGGTTACCTCGAACTTCTCCTATTTTTGATTTCTGTCGAAAAGGCTAAAGAGTCCCAAGGGAATAACAGCTCCATTGGTTATTTGCCGATTATCTTAATAATTGGTCTTATTCTGAGTTCAGCATTCCAGGTTTTCATCCTTCTTTCTGCTAAATATCTTGTTGCAAGGATGCTGTATCTGTTGATGCTTATATTGTTCTGTCTTTTTTCGTGCCTTTCGTTTTGCTCCTTTATTCTTGGAAAAAAATGCACTGGTTTATTCGTTGCTTTTGCGATTTGCTTCGGAGTAATTCCAGGGCTCTGTATTAATCCAATTCAAATCGGTGCGGCTCCACTAACAGATACGAATTTAGAGTCTCTCGTTAATCAGTTTGTGGAAGAGAGTGATTATTCAGATAAATGGGTTGTCGATGGTTCTTGGACAGTTGCCAATCTTTGCGCTGCGTATGGAGCGCCTGTAATTAACTCCACCAATGCTTATCCCGATCTATCGCGTTGGAATTCTATCGATGATAATAACGAGAACGAGTACGCATACAACAGGTATGCTCATATCGTTGCTAATGTATTCGCTCCATCTACGTCATTTAATTCCACGCAGGATGATCTCTTCACAGTGAATTTGACTGAAGATGATTTAAGGCAGCTTAATGTGAAGTACGTTATGTCTAGTAGGGATTTGACAGAGTATTCATCTGTTGAATTGCAAATTACGCAATTAGGTTCAGCAAACGGGTTCTTTCTTTATAAATTAACCTATTAGGAATAAGGGGCTGTCGGTTTAACCGGCAGCCCCTTATTCCTCCTTTACCTGCTCAGAATTAAAGTGTCATAAGCGTTTTTAAATTTGATAATACAAATTCCCGCTGACGATGTTGCTGTTTATATACGGATCACCCTTCACGTAATACTCTGGCCATAGGTAGTTGAGCAGTGAGTATTCCCTATGGAATCTCATTTTCTTTTCATCGCTGATTTCATAGCCTCGTGATAACGACTCGTAATGATACAGCTCGGTATCGGGTGTATATACAACTAGATAGTTGTGACTTCTCACTTTGAGGCAATAGTCAACATCATTAAAAGCAACAGCCAGTTCTTCTCTAAAGCCTCCGACTTCGTCGAAAACAGCTCTCTTAGTCATCAGACATGCTGCGGTTACTGCGCTTAAATCTTGTGTGCGGTCGCATAGATTGAAGTAACCCCATTTTCCTCTGGGGTAGTCTTTTCCGAGGTGGCCGGCTCCAATTCCGCCGATGCCGACGCCAGCATGTTGCAGGGTATCATCGCTGTAAAAAAGTCTTGCGCCTACGATGCCAACTTCTTTTCGCGAACAAATGCCCAGCATGTTTTCAATCCAGTTTGGAGTTATAACTTCTGTATCGTTGTTTAACAAGAGAAGGTAATCGCCCTTTGCTTTGCTAGCGCCAAAGTTCATCAGTTTTGAAAAATTGAATTCTGCACCCCAATATTCGATGCGGATCGTATCGGGATAGCATTTCTCCAATTCAGAGTAGTACTCGAATGTTTCTGGGTTCTCGCTGTTGTTTTCGATAATGACGATTTCGTAGTTATCGTAGGTTGATCGTTCAATGATCGACTTAATGCACGTATCGAGAACAGAGGGATGGTCCTTTGTCGGAATAATGATTGATACAAGTGGATGACTATCTGGAACTGCGTAGGTAACTTTATATGTGAAGGGGTCGTTTCCGCGATAAACCTTTGCTGAAACGTCAAGTCTGTCCAAATGGGCCTGTACGGCTTTGACGCCAGCATCCCATGCATATAGCTTTGAGTTCGGGTCACCTGCAGTTGAGTTTTCGGTAATTCTCCAGTGGTACAGAATTTTGGCCACGTGTACCACATTCCGTGCGTTTTCTATCGCTTTAAGCGTCAAGTCGTGGTCTTGAGCTCCATCGTACTGCTCGTCGCCGTACTCCAGAGAATCGAATAGTGTTTTTCTGATTGCAAGAAAATGGCAAATATAATTAACGCTTCGCAGCAAGTCGATGCTTAAATCTGGTTTAAAGAACGGATCTCCATAGCTGCCATTGGCAAACAGTTTGTCTTCGTCGCAGTAAATAAGATCAGTATTGTTTTCAGCATTAATTGCACGCGCGTATTCATAAAGCGCCGAGGGCTCTAGAGTATCGTCGTGGTCCAAGAAGCAAATAAAATCTCCTTTCGCTTCTTTTGTCCCGGCAAGAGTGTTTTTGGAAATGCCGGAATTGTTTGCCAGCTCTATCACCTTAATGCGCACGTCTTTATTCTTAGCAGTTTCGACCATATCTACAAGCGCGCTGTTATCTGGGCTTGCATTGACTAGCACGAGCTCCCAGTTTGAATAGCTCTGCTTAAGAACCGATTCCACCATTTCCTTGAACAGTTTTTCGGGTGTGTTGAATAGGGGGACGACGATGCTAAACAATGGCATTTCCTTGAAGGTGACCATCGATTGTTTTTCGAGCATTGCCGAGCTTGCCTTGTGTTGATCGAGCCATTTTGGATATGCAGATGGGTCAATTGAAATAGGCTTCATTTTCGATGTGGTTAAAATGCGCAGCTTTTCAAGCTCTTCGTTATCCGCAACAGCAAAGCTGTTGAAGCTCGGATGGTTGTCGTCTTCGATTGTGAAGATTAACCTATTTGTGCTATTAGGAATCCGAATCGAGTATTGAATTTCACGGCGTTTTTTATCTGGGGCAAACCACAGTGGAATCGTAATGTCATCGGTGGTAATCGGCTCAATCTGAATGCGAGTCATTGAAATATCGAAGCACTTGATGGCTATCTTGTTGTCGTTGCGCTGAGGGAGTTTAACTGAGCAGCGAAGAATGGCCTCGTCTCCATCTTCGATAAACTCGTGAAAACGCATGCTTGCTACATCCAAGTCATGCTTATCATCATAGTTCCTAATGGAGTGGGACAATTCATTCTTAATTTTGTAGTTTAATCTTGACGCCCATTTTGCCTTGCTAAAGCAGATTTTAATGGCAGCGTAGGCATATTGCGCACTCAAATCTTTAATCTGAATATCGCAATCACCAGTTCCCAGGTCGGGAAGAACTACGACGTATTGATTATCATTTGATTCGTATGGATAGATTGAGCTCGGTATCGTTGTCCCGTCGCTCTTTGATGCAGTCACCTGAATACTTGATGCATCTACCTCTACATTTTTTAGGAGAATATACATCTTTCCGCTTCCACGGCAAATGCAATCCGCGTTAATTTTCATTTCAATTTACCTTTCCGTAGCACTAAAGATACATTTACTACTTCACTCAGATTTCAAGTAGTTTCTTTCGTTGAATTAACCCAGTACAGGTAGCCTTTCGATTCTTTCCTGGTATCGAATGCGCGCTGCTGCAATTCGACGTTCATGCCATGTAGCCATAGTTGAATTGCTTTGCTCGTCTAGCAGATGAATGTTTTCATATCCAATTGGATGCTCATACGCTTTAGGGTCCGCTATATACATTTGCACCGCTTCGAGATTTTTGCTGCACCTTTTTCGTAAATCGGGGTTTCCGTTTAAAAGAGAGCCAATAGAAAAATGAGGATGTGCAACTCGATGCTCATTAATGCCAATTGCAATGAAATGTTCCAAAGCTCCTAGAGGGTCGTTCTTATATCTATCGAAGAGATCTTCGTAATGATTTACATAAAAGGAATAATTAAATACCGATGAATAGTCCACCCCGTTAAATATGGCCTTAGCGGAGGAATCACATGTAAGCTGGGGTCTTGTCCGAGGCCACGTGCATCGATCGATTGTGAGAGCATCTTTATTTGCTGGGTTAAAGATGCGGCATTCATAGCATTTTAAGTCATGCTTTCTAAGGAAAACGTTGAGCAGTCGTTCTGAGATAAAGCCAGGCATCCTTTGCTGATAGCTATCGCGACCACTTATATAGTCAATCCGCTTATCAAGTTGTTTTTCAATTTTGAAAAGCCACTTACAATATCTGTCCATCAGTTCCTTTTTGCAAATAATCATATTGCAGGGTGAAAAAGAGTGCCCCTCGCAAATTGCTTCATCAAAAGCGTCCAAGTAGTCAGGGCGTTTCGTCCTGATAATTTCCCTTGCATGTAGCAGATCTGTCGAAGAATGGATCATTCTATACTGCTCGGCAACAGTGATTAAGTTGCACCCGATTGAGCTTGTGCAGGGTTCTTTGGCTGCAACAATACAGTCATAATTAGCAAGAATATTCTCAATTTCATAGTCTCTGAGCATCTGCTTCGAGTTGCTGGGCGACTCAAACGCCCTTCGATAATGCGTGAGCCCAACTATTGACTCAGGAGAATTCTTCCATATCCAATAGAGGCCGGTAAGCTCGCAGTAGTGTTTGTTTTTCTGGGAAATATTGTCGCCTTGATCGTCGTACTGCCATCCAGCTCGACGGTTTTCTTCTGGAATGAAGCTTGCCCCGACGAAGAGCGGCTGGTAAGGCACCTCTGCATCAATGTTAAAGTGCTTATGCGCTGCGATATAAATCTTCACGTTATGGTCGCTCTTTCCGTGCCGAGGCAATTAGATGCCCTGTTCAATGGGTACCGCTCATATATTTTTAATTAATATGACCGATAGAGCTTATTATATAAGTCGTAACTAAATGAGTTAAATGACACGGAGGACTACATGAAAGGCATCATTCTCGCGGGCGGGTCCGGCACCCGCCTGTACCCGCTCACGCTCGTGACCTCCAAGCAGCTGCTGCCGGTCTACGACAAGCCCATGATCTACTACCCGCTGTCCACCCTCATGCTGGCGGGCATCCGGGACATCCTGGTCATCTCCACGCCGACCGACCTGCCCAACTTCGAGCGCCTGCTCGGGGACGGCTCGCGCTACGGCGTGAACCTGTCCTACGCCGAGCAGCCGAGCCCCGACGGCCTGGCTCAGGCCTTCACCATCGGCGAGGAGTTCATCGCCGGCGAGCCGTGCGCGCTGGTGCTCGGCGACAACATCTTCTACGGCAACGGCCTGTCCCGCCACCTGACGCGCGCCGTCCAGAACGCCGAGTCGGGCCGCGCCACGGTCTTCGGCTACCACGTGGACGACCCCGAGCGCTTCGGCGTCGTGGAGTTCGACGCGCTGGGGAGGGCCGTGTCCATCGAGGAGAAGCCCGCCGAGCCCAAGAGCTCCTACGCCGTCACCGGCCTGTACTTCTACCCGGGCGACGTGGCCGCCAAGGCGCGCGAGGTGAGGCCCTCGGCCCGCGGCGAGCTGGAGATCACCACGCTCAACCAGATGTACCTGGAGGAGGGGACGCTGTCCGTCGTCACCCTGGGCCGCGGCTACGCGTGGCTGGACACCGGCACCATGGAGAGCCTGCACGAGGCCGCGGAGTTCGTCCGCGCCGTCGAGCACTCCCAGGACCTACCGGTCTCGGTGCCCGAGGAGATCGCCTGGGAGAACGGCTGGATCGACACGGCGCGGCTGGAGGAGGCGGCCGCGGCCTACGGCAAGTCGGTCTACGGCCAGCACCTGAAGAAGGTCGCCGCCGGCGAGATCGTCAACAGCCCGCGCGAGTACTAAACGATTCAATGGGAGATACAGATATGTCTGAAGAGCTCTTCGAGCCCAGGAACATCATCGTCACGGGCGGCTGCGGCTTCATCGGCAGCAACTTCGTCCACTACGTGGTGGACAACCACCCCGACGTGCACGTCACCGTCCTGGACAAGCTGACCTACGCCGGCAACCCCGAGAACATCGCGGGGCTGCCGGCCGACCGCGTGGAGCTCGTCGTCGGCGACATCTGCGACGCCGGGCTGCTCGATGAGTTGGTCCCCGGCCACGACGCCATCGTGCACTACGCCGCCGAGAGCCACAACGACAACTCCATCGCCGACCCGGAGCCCTTTCTCCGCACCAACGTCGAGGGCACCTTCCGCCTGCTGGAGGCCGTGAGGAAATACGGCGTCCGCTACCACCACGTCTCCACCGACGAGGTCTACGGCGACCTGGCGCTCGACGACCCCGCGAAGTTCACCGAGGAGACGCCCTACAGGCCGAGCTCGCCGTACTCGAGCACCAAGGCGTCCTCCGACATGCTCGTGCGCGCCTGGACCCGCACCTACGGCCTGCGCACCACGATCTCCAACTGCTCCAACAACTACGGCCCCTACCAGCACGTGGAGAAGTTCATCCCCAGGCAGATCACCAACATCATCGACGGCGTTCGCCCCAAGCTCTACGGTAAGGGCGAGAACGTCCGCGACTGGATCCACACCGAGGACCACTCCTCGGCCGTCTGGGACATCCTGACCAAGGGCCGCATGGGGGAGACCTACCTCATCGGCGCAAATGGCGAGAAGAACAACATCACGGTCCTGCGCATGATCCTCGAGGCCATGGGCCGCGACCCCGAGGACTTCGACTGGGTCGCCGACCGCCCCGGCCACGACCGCCGCTACGCCATCGACTCGACCAAGCTCCAGCGGGAGCTGGGCTGGAGGCCGGCGCACACCGACTTCGCAGAGGGGCTTAAGCAGACGATCGACTGGTACGTGGAGAACGAGTCCTGGTGGCGCCCGGCCAAGGAGGCCACCGAGGCCCGCTACCGGGCACAGGGCCAGTAGGCCGAACCACGACGGACCGCACCGCGGGGCGCCCGCGCGGGGCCGCAGGGCATGGGGATGATCCTGCGTCCCCGCGCGGGCGCCCCCGGTTACCCAACCTCTTCGATAGGAGCTTTTCCCACATGGCAGACATCGCATTCGAGAAGGACCTCTCCGTCACCGAGACCGGCATCGAGGGCCTGAAGGTCGTCGACCTCGCCGTCCACGGCGACTCGCGCGGCTGGTTCAAGGAGAACTGGCAGCGCGCCAAGATGACCGCCCTGGGCATCCCGGACCTCCGCGTCGTCCAGAACAACATCTCCTACAACGACAGCCGCGGCGTCACCCGCGGCATCCACGCCGAGCCCTGGGACAAGTTCATCTCCGTGGCCCGCGGCAGCGTCTTCGGCGCATGGGTCGACCTGCGCGAGGGCAGCGCCACCTACGGGAAGGTCTTCACCTGCACCCTGGACCCGTCCAGGGCCATCTACGTCCCGCGCGGCGTGGGCAACTCCTTCCAGGCGCTCGAGGACGGCACCGCCTACACCTACCTGGTGGACGCCCACTGGTCCCTCGAGCTGAAGAAGACCTACACCTTCGTGAACCTCGCCGACCCCGAGCTCGCCATCGAGTGGCCGATCCCGCTCGAGCAGGCCACCGTCTCCGAGGCCGACCTCAACCACCCGATGCTGAAGGACGTCGTCCCCATGGCGCCCAAGAGGACGCTCGTCACCGGCTGCAACGGCCAGCTGGGCCGCGCGGTCCGCGCGCTGGCCGAGGAGCGCGGCGTGGCGAAGGACTTCGACTTCTGCGACATCGACACCTTCGACATGTCCGACCCGGACGCCTACGCACAGTACGACTGGTCGCTCTACGGCACCGTGATCAACTGCGGCGCCTACACTGCCGTGGATAAAGCGGAGACCCCCGAGGGCCGCGCGACCGCCTGGAAGGCCAACGCAACCGGCCCGGCGCTTCTCGCCCGCACCTGCGCCGGGCACGGCATCACCCTGGTCCACGTGTCCTCCGACTACGTCTTCGACGGCGCCGCCGAGGTCCACACCGAGGACGAGCCGCTCAGCCCGCTGTCCGTCTACGGCCAGACCAAGGCAGCCGGCGACATCGCCGTGGCCGGCTGCCCGCGCCACTACATCATGCGCAGCTCCTGGGTCATCGGCGAGGGGCACAACTTCGTCAAGACGATGAAGGCGCTGTCCGACCGAGTCGCCGACCCCGAGGACGGGCTCGAGCAGGTCACCGTGGTCGACGACCAGCTGGGCCGCCTGACCTTCACGCGCGACATGGCAGCGGCCATCTTCCACGTGCTGGACGCGAAGGCCCCCTACGGCACCTACGGCTGCACCGGCTCCGGCGCCGTCAAGTCCTGGGCCGACATCGCCCGCGCCGTCTTCGAGGCCGCCAACGGCAACGGGGACAAGGTGGTCCCCGTCAGCACCACCAACTACTACGCGAACGCTTCGAACCCCATCGCCCCGCGCCCGGTCCACTCCGCACTCAACCTGTCCAGGCTCGAGACCGCGGGCTTCCACATGCCCGACTGGGAGGAAGAGCTGGAGGAGTACCTCAAGACACTCTAGTCTCTATTTAATTTGCGAGAGTAAAAGCCGCCGCTTGTTAACGGCGGCTTTTCTTATGTGTGGTGTATAACCTCGCTATAACAAGGGCAACGGCGGTCGCCAAACTGACTGCAAGCCCCGCAAATGCTCCCGGGGTCCTATAGCTCATCACGATCTTATTCGCGCCTTTCTGCACGCTCAGACATGACAAGCCCTTATCGGCGGCGGGCGTCAGCTCTGCGGCGGCTCCGTTAATTGTTGCCGTCCAGCCTTCATCATACGGAACGCTCAACAGCAAGTTACCGTCATCCTCGGCGGTATACTCGCCTTCGATCTTGCCGTCTTCAAAAACTGTCGGAACAAACTCGTTTGTCTTAAGCTTGTCGATGATCTGCTCAAATACTCCTAGATTGAGTGCGTAAAAGACCGGCTGATTGTCTTGGGGCATGTTGGTATAGCCCTCTGCGACTCCGATTGACACCGTATGCTGACTTGCGGAATCCGATGCGCCTGCAATTTGACGGATATTATTGTCGAATCTCCAGGCTTCGTTTTCGATCGTTCGCTGGTCGATGGTAAGTGCGACGGGCCAATAGCTGCCGGCGGTTGCATCTTTGTTGATGTAGAGATACCCGAGGAAACCCGGTGGCACGGTGACGTTCCATTGCTTTAAGCTATCGCTATTCTCTGTGCTCGTGGCCTCGATCTTGGTATAGAGCTCGACCTCACGGCCTAGGATTTTGCTGTAGAGGTCGTTCTGCTTTTCGAAAGGGTTTTCGCTCTTCAGCGTGCTGTTTTTGATATCGCTTGAGGCCGCGATGCCAATGCTGAGCGCATAGGGGTTCTCGTACACCGCGCTTGTGGAGTCGGCCTGATTCGTCTTGGCTAAAACGTATCCTGCAGGCGCGTTTTCAGGAATGGCGTACTTGACTCCCAGTAGGGCATCGACGGCGAGAATGGGCTCGGCATAACGGGTCGAGAATTCGCCGACGCTGCTGTATCCAAGGGAATTGAGCAGTGCGATGGCCTGCGGGTTGTTGGCGGACGAATACGAAGACAACTGGTTGTACCCAAGCGCCAGGCCTTCGTTGAGGGCGGCGCTGTCGACGCGTGTGGTCGTGCGGTCAATGCGATAGAACGACGCCGAAGTCTGGTCTTGAATGGCCGTGATCGCGTCGGTTGCGGCGGCGACATAGGTGCTGTTGGCTTCTTCGGAATAGCCTGTGTACAGCTGATTCCACATTACATGGGCGTTGGCAAATAGTTCAATTGCCGTGAGTGCCAGGAGTGGCAGGATAATGGCTGGACAATGGGCTCGACGTAATGTTGACCGCTCTTTGAGTTTCTGCAGTGCGTATCCTGCGGCCCACAGCGCAAAGAAGCTCAGCAAAAAAGCCGTGCGTGAGTAGAAGCCATTGGGAACGCGCATGCCGCACCAGATATGCTCGAGCGGGCTCAAAACGGAGCTTGCGACCAGGATTATCGTGACGACGAGTGTTGCGATGCGCGTCTTGATTGAAACCGTGCGGTTAACCAGCAGGCTCGCCGCGAGCAGCATCATGATGATGCCGCAATAGAACTGCGGTGTGCTTTCGTTGTTTACCCACATGCAGGGAAGAAAGCCCCTGATGAGCGACTTGAGGCTGGTTTTAAGCAGGGGGCCAAGTGCCAGAACGGGACCGCCCTTGGACATGGCAAGGGTGGTCGGCAAAAAGGTCCAGGCGGACAGGAGCAGCCCAAGCGCGATGGCCCCGGCGAATCGTAGGGCCCGATCGAGCATGAGCTTCCAGCTAAATCCTTCTTCTGCAACATAATCGACAAATTCGACCAATACGAAGATGCAGAGGAACAGGAGGCTGATGTAGGCCGTATACCAGCAGAACATGACATTGAGCGCCGTTGCGATGACGAGGCGGATCATGCGCTGCTTGCGGATGAGCTCGTAACAACCGTAGGCGCAAACGGGAAGCAGAATCAGACAGTCGATCCAGAGCGGGTTGCGCAGGTTGCTGACGGTCCAGCTGCAAAACGTGAATGACGCGGAAAGCAGGAATGTCGCGGGTTTGGATAAGCCAAAGCGCTTTTGCACATACCAAGCGCTGCTAATGTGGATACAGCCAAGCTTGAGTGCGCTGATGACGAATACAAAGAGCGTCAGCTTGTCTGCGGGAAACAGCACGCAGAACAGGTTGAAGGGGCTGGCGAGGTAGTAGCTATATAGCCCCCATGTGTTCATACCGAGTCCCTGTGAGAAAGAATAGCGAAGGTTTGCCTCGCCTAAAAGGACGCGGCGAAACCACGCGAAGAAGTCGATGTATTGGTATTTGAGATCGTTGGTGAGAAACGAGTTGTCGCCAAAGGGGTAGACGTGCCCCGTCGCTGCAAGTGCGACAAAGAGCGCGACGGTAAACGCAAAGCAGGCAGCATAGAATGCTACATTCTTGAACGTGCATTTATTGGACCGTGTCATCAGATTCCTCGTTGGATTCTCGAATGATATAGATGGGACGTCGCTTGGTTTCCAAGTAGGCTTTTGCCAAGTATTCACCGATGATTCCTAAGCACAGAAGCTGCATGCCGCCAAACAGCGTTATGAGGCAGGCGAGCGACGGCCATCCGCCGACGGGGTCACCCCAAACGAGTGTTTTGACCAGGATGACGACGAATCCCAGAATGGCGATGAGGCAGAAAACGATACCCGTAAGGGCGGCGAGGGAGAGCGGCGCCGTGGAAAACGCGACGATGCCGTCGATGGAATAGAGGAGCAGCGACCAAAAGCTCCACTTGGTCTCGCCAGAGACAAATTGTCAAGGACTTTTTCATCAAATTCAAAAAGAAGTCACATTTTGCGGACTTCCTCACGAAGCATACGCTTGATTTTGTCCTCCATCGTCTCCTTGGCGGTCTCGCTGAAATGGACACGGACGATATAGGTGGTCTTGCCAATCTGCTTTCTGACAGTCGGGCAAGTGGCGGTGTTGGTTGCGGTATTGTTCATTCAAAATCCTCCTGTAAATGAAAAATGCCCGGTGACTGTTCATCATCGGGCGATGTCGGTATGAGGGAACAAGGCAAGGCGGCAACATTAAGGTATCTATAAAAACCTTGCCGTCTTTGCCACGCTTGCCGTGTTCCTGTTGTCAGTCTCGGAGATAGCAGACCCATGCTGTGCCGTCTTTCTCGGTCACAAGCCTGTCCCCGATACGGCTCTTTGCCGTTCTCATGGTGCGTGAGGAAATCCCACGCTCATTGACCGTCTTTTCCAGCTCTGCACTTGGCATACGCTTTCCATCTGCCAGCAGTTCCAGAATGAGCATTTGCGCTTGTGCGGTCTTGCTCTCGGTCTTGGCGGTGTCTGTCCCGGCAAGAAGCTCGTCAGCGGTAATGTCATAAGCTCCTATCCATTCAAAGCCTTTCTCGTCTCCCAGAGAAAAGGCAAGGGACTGTCCGGGCGGCGCAAGGGAGCTTTTCTCATGGATAAGCACCCTCGTTGTGGGGCTGTCCTTCAGCTTGCCGATAAAAAGCAGACTGCGGACTGCCGCCGTAATGTCGATAGACCCTAATCCCCGATAGGTGCTTTGCGTTCCTGCGGCTTTGTTCAGGTGTCCGATCAGCACGATAGCGCATCCGGTAGCCTGTGCAATGTCTCCCAGACTACGGAAGATGGGACGGACTTCATTTGCCCGGTTCATGTCCACATCTGCGCGCAGAAACGCCTGCATCGGGTCAATGATAACCAGCCTTGCGTTGTTCTCTCGGATTGCTCTTGCGATGCGCTCATCAGCAAGGGTCAGCGGCGTGTCTCTATCGTCAATAACAAGCACTCGTTCAAGGTCTGCGTCAGCTTCCATCAGCCGGGGCTTAACGGTATCGCCCAGACCGTCCTCGGCGGTCTGATAGATGATATTGAAAGGCTCAAGTGTCTCCATACCGGGTAAGGGCTTTCGGTTGGTGCAAGCCGCCGCAAGTCGCATGGCAAAGTAGGTCTTGCCCTCGCCGGGGTTGCCCTGTATGATGGTCAGCTTTCCAAAGGGGATATAGGGAAACCATAGCCATTCCACGCTCGTCAGCTCCACATCTGCCATGCGGAGCATGGGAACAGGCTGGGCGGTGGGCAGCTCTCGCAGCGTGATTGTTTCGGCTATGAATTTGTGGCTCGGAATGTCCTTTTGCTGACGGAGAACATCGTTCCAGTCTTTCCTTGCCGGGACAAGGCGCATGACGGCGATCTTGCCGGGAATGGACTGTGCCAGTCGGGTACAGGCTTCGCTTCCTGCGGTGTCGCTGTCAAGGCAGAGGAACACTTTTCGGGTGTCCTTGCGTTCAGAAAGGAAACGGTCAAGGGCTTTGCCCGAAACGCCGCCCAGGGCAAGATAATTTCTTGTCTGCCAATCCTGCGGATAAAGGCAGATAAACGATAACAGGTCAATCGGCGCTTCAAAGACAAAGAGCTGATTGCCATTACCCTCGTGTCGGAACGGATAGGATTTGTCAGACCCGACAATGTCCTGTCTGAATGGGTCTGCCGTTCCTCGCACATGGGCGTATCTCGGCGTACCGCTTCGGTCTCTGCCGACAAACACAACATTGTGCCGCTTTGCGTCCTCGTAAATATCCCCGGAAAGAAGAAAAGCCTCAACAAGCGTTTTGTTGAGACCTCGGCTTTCTGTGAGATATTGGATTGCTCTGTCGGCTGTCCTGTTGTGCAAGGGCAAGTGAAACGCTGTGGGCGGTGCTGTGCTGGCTTCGCTCTGTCCCTCACCGCTTTCGCCGGTTAAGAGCTGGACAGCTTCGGGAAAGGACTTGCCGTAAAACTCCATGACAAAATCAATGGGATAGCCGCCCTTGCTTTGGCTGTGGCGAAACCACTTGTTTCCCCGGACGGTCAGGCTGTCATGTTCTTTCCAGCGGTATTCCCGCCCGCTTTTGATAAGCGTCTCTCCCTGTGTGCGGAGAAAATCTTCCAGACTGACGGCGTTTGCCCGGTCGATCTGTGCTTGGGTGTACTGCATGGGCGTCCTCCTTACTTCTTGAAAACAGCGCATCGTCTGCAAATGCCATGCTCACGCTCGTCCAGCGTGTAGGGGCAGTTCGCACATTCCTCGCCGTACTGTCTCATGATAACAGGCAGATAGCCCAGCTCCTGCAACATATCAATCTGGCGGTCGGTGAGGGTGGCTTCAAAGGCAAGGCATTTCCGGGTGTGTTCGTCCAGCTCGATCAGGTCGGAAAGCGGTCTGCCATCGGTCAAAGCTTCTCCGCTCAAAAGGCGTTTTGCCGTTCTGCGGATGGGGTTGTACTCGTTCTTCCAGTCGTATTTTTTCATCGTGTCATATCCTCCTTTTTGTGTCGTGTTTGGGGTCGATTTTGGAGCATTTGTTCCTCTGTACGCTTGTTAAATCGGGCGGCAGTATCTACGCATGACTTGACCTTCCAAAGGCGGTGTAAATCGTCTCTGACAGCCTTAAACTCGCCATAGGTGGTTTCGTGCGCCTGTTCCAGCTCGTCATACTCGTCGGACAGCTTTTTCATATCCACCTTGCCGTCCGGGAACTCCCCGGTCAGCTTTCGTCTGGCGGCGTAGAACTGTATCAGTTCCGCTTCATGCTCTGCCTTGTACTTGGCTCTGGGCTTCTCAAACTTGATTTTCTGCAAGCCGTCATAGACAGGCTTCAAGTTCTGGAAAGCAGCGGAGCTGTCATAGAGCCGCTTAATCGCTTTCATTCGGGCGGTCTGCTCGTCCAGCGTTTTCTTCAAGCTCTCGGTGGCCGCACTGTGTTCGCTGACACGGCGTTCCAAATCCTCAAGGGAGTAAATGCCGTTTGCCCGGAGATAATTGAAAGTATCGTTCATCTCCTTTAGGTTGCTGATTTTACCTTTCTGGGAATACGCCCCGGCTTTGCGCTGGGTGTAATAGGCGTTCAGCAGAGAAACAAGGTCGGGTGCCTGCGGCTTGGCAAGCTCCACCTTTGCTTCGGCAATCCAATCAAACAGGAGAGCGATTTTCTTCTTAATGTCCCGGATAACGGCATTGGTGGCTTTGATCCAGCGGTTGAACTCGCCTTTCTCGGTGCGTATGCCCTTCTTCTCCATTGCCCGGACGGTTGCGCCCTCATGGACGGTGGGAAGAAGCTCCACGCCCTGACGCTCATAGCTTCGGTGGTCGATACTAACGTCAAGCCCCTTTTCAGCAAACTTGGCGTTGCATAGCTCCGCCCATGTCTGCCGCCAGTATTCCAGCGTTTCGTGACTGCCCCAGTCGGTAGTGGGAACGGCGTTAAACACAAAGTTTCCATCTGCGTCCCGGATACGGTTGCCGTCCTCGTCCAGCTCGTAAACTCGGTGCTGCTTACAGCCCCATTTGCCGTTCTGCTCGATGGGACGGATGGGGCAAAGCACATGAAAATGGGGATTGGGTATGCCGCCGTCCTCTCTGTCTGGCTGGTGTACAGCGAAGTCAACCACCATGCCACGGCTCACAAACTGCTCCAATAAAAATTGCCTTGCAAGAGCGATGTTTTCCTCAAGGGAAAATTCATTCTGCAAGGCAATGTCAAAGCTGTATGCAAGCTGGGCGTTCTTTCCACGCTCGGCTTTTTCCACGGCGTTCCATAGGGTCTGACGGTCTGCGTATTCTGGCGGTGCATGGGACGGCAGGAGAATGTCGGAGCAGATCACGCCGCCCTTGCGGGTGTAGTCGCTGTATTCGCCGTAATACTCGCTATACAATCGCTCCCCGGCACGGTAGGCAGCAGAAGCGATAGCGGACTGTCCTGCGCTTCGCTTAGTCTGCGTGACGCTCAGATGAAATAGTGCCATCGGCTTTCAACTCCTTTTCTCTGTTTGCTTGGCTGATGTGGATAATCGTCATGTGACGGACGGCTCGCTGGACTTCGGACAAAGAAAAGATTTGTTCCATCAGCTCTGTCATTTCGGTGCGTGTGAGATCTTTGACCTCCGGGGCAAGGCTCTCAATCGTTCCGCCCAGATTGCAAAGGCGGTGGGTGCGCTTGGTGCGTTCGCCTTTCTCCAGATACTTCTTTCTGTTCTCCAGACGCTCCAGCTTGTGCTGTTCCTGTGCAAGCTGCGTCTCGGCTCGTTCCTTTTCGGTTCGGAGCTGTTCAAGAGTTTTCGGTTTTGTCATTGTGATTGACCTCCTTTTTTGATTTTTGGGATAAAAAAAGACCGTTAACTTTTCGCACATTGCGACCAGTCAACGGTCTGATTTTCTGTATTTAATTACAGGTGTTACCACCTATCGATTTTTGATTGCACTTTGCGCCTAAGCCTAAACCAAAAGCGGTTTGAGTAGCTATCGTCATGCACTAACACTTCGTAAGTTGCCATCGTTCCAGAAGAAAACACCATGCCAAATATTCCAACTGCTAAAGCTAAAAAAGCAAAGGCATGGTAATCTTTCCACAGAGTATTTCCACGCACCGTAAACACAAGTAACAGCAACCCTGCGATATACAAAACGGTACTGGCAATAGCCACTATCACATATTTTTTCTTTTGCGACTGGTATTCATTTGCAAGACCTTTTAAAAAATCATAATCAAAAATCAACGGCTCTTTTCTCAAAACTTTGTATTCATCTTTGGGGATAAATGCTGATGTGACAAGTGCAATAATTCCTGCAAGTATGCAAATGGACATACCCAACACTTTCCATGCAGTCGCTGTCTGAAACACGGTGTAGGGTATTCCAGCTAAAGCAAACAAGGCGAATCCGGCACCAAAATATTTGCAAGTCTTTTTCTCGTTGGCGATATAGCCAACAGCCATTTCTCTACTTACATAATAGCCTTTTTCATCTGCGCTACTTTCCGTTTTTTCGTCTTTCAGTAGGAAGTCAATAGATACCTCAAAGCATTTGAAAGCAACAGCAGTTTCTCTGTTTCTGGATATCCTTGATTATTCTCCCACTTGCTGATTGCTTGTCGGGTTGTTCCCACAAACTCTGCAAGTGCTTCTTGTGAGAGATTTCTTTCTTTTCTGAGTTTGTAGATTTTTTCTCCTAAATTCATAGGTGATACCTCCTTTGGTTTTGATAGCATAATTCTACCAAAGCGAGGTGTCATTATCTATCTTTCGGGAAATGCACTTTGTCAACTTCAAGTTGCAGATATGTTTTCCAGTGCATAACTGTCCTTTTTCAAACTTGCTGGCGGCGAACGGTTTGTCAAAACCGTTTGCGGACGGCAAGTACACAGGGGATAGTCGCTTTAGCGGCGCAAGGGGGTGTAGCCACCTTGACGGAACGAAGTGACGAAACATTCTCGGTCGAGCAGTTTTCTTCTGCTGACCGGAAATGAAGCTCCGCAGGACGCACTACTCTCGACAGAGAGTATAGAAGTGCGCCCTTTAGTTCCTAAAGGGATTTGCTCCGGCTTAACTTCTCGACAAACTTGAAGTTATAGTGCAATCTTTTTCCATTTTCTAATCTTGGTTCTAAAGGTTCCGAACGGAGCAACTGTATTAACATGTATGAATTTGTATACTTCCCAGACAGCTGTTTTAGTTGCTTCGTCAGCCCATTTTCTCATATGTGGTTTAAATAATTCTTCCTCACTCAGAGAATCAATCATTGCATAAATAGAGTTGATATTCTCATTCAATCTGTCTTTCAATTCTTGCAGTGACAGCTGAGCATATGTATCTGTGAACCATTGATATAATTCGCCAAGCTGATTCCACTTAAAATTATCCGAAGGAGTTTTAACAGGAATACCCTTTCTTTCGTCTGATTCCCATTTAATAACAAGAGTTGTCCAGCCAACCTGATAAGCAAGATTTTCTGCCGGAGTTCGATCGATCTCATCAATTCTCTTATCTTTTAAATGCTCCGGAATATCATTAAATTCTGAAATATATTTTGCAAAGCTTTTATTTATCTCGTTTTTAAGCTCGTCTTTATTCTCATATGTTCTCAATAGTCTATCTCCTCAGCTTCCGATTTTCCAGTTTCAAAAACAGGAATTTTCAAATTAGTCTTTGCAAATAACCTTTGAACCTTCACCATCAATTACAATTCCCTGACGGTTGTTAATCGGGCATAGATTCAAATCCGAAAACTCAGTCATTATTTTCTCGGTAACTTTCTTAAATGGTGCTGTAAGATAATGCGGAAGAACATAGAAATCAATCAAATCAAGCCCTGCATCATCTTCTTGTGAGTAGTCCTCTGGCTTTTCATCCATTTGCTCGATATATTGGATGCTTGGAGCGCATATAATTGCGCCTGCCGACTCGCCGATCATCAATTTTCCATTTGCCAATTCCTTTTTCAGTAGCCCATCAGTTCCCGTTTTACGGAGCTGGTCCATAAGAAAGAAAGAATTTCCGCCGGTAAAATATATCACATCTGCTTCTTCAAAAACAGACTGTATCGTTGAATAAGCCTCCGTTGAAATATCAATTTCAGTTACGATTGCTCCCAACTTTTTGAATAATTTTCGAGCCGAGCCGACATAACCGGTGTAGCCTTCACGCAGTGAAGCTGTTGGAATAAATGCGACTTTCTTATTTTCAATTTCTTCCTTTATCAGACTTCCCACACTTGAAAAGTGCGAACATAAAAATAGTTTCATCAATATTCTCTTTATAAATACCGATTTGTTTCTCAATTTCGTATTCAAATTATACCATAAAACTTGTGAACAATTCTACCGCAACTTTGGACTGTATGAGAAAAGTCCGGACGGTTTTCTGCCCGGACTTTCTCACTCAATCATAAATCAATTCCGCTTTCACAATCTCATCTGCCTGTGCCTTGCAAGCGTTCATCTGCCGCACCCATTCCATTTGGTTTTCGGCTTTCAGCTGTTCGGTCACGCCGTACTGCTTTGCCAGTGACCGCACGATCAGCTCCATGCGGTTTCGTGCCGCTTCGTCAATCTCGGCGCAATGCTCAAAGAGCTTGTCGGATAGTACCAGTTCATTGAACAGTATCGGGCGGTGCATTTCCAGATACGCCTTGCGAAGTCTGCCGTAGTGTCCGAGGGGCTTGGTCTTGCGGATAACGATGTTCGGGATAAGATAGTCTCCGTTCTGTGTGTAAGTGATATTCATGCTGTTTGTACTCCTTTCATCGGCTCTCTCTGCGGTAAACTGCTGACAGGGACGAACACGCCCTTTGCAATGTCCTCCGCACGAATGGCGGCTTTCTTAGCTTCAATTTCTGCCTTTTTCCGCTTCTTGATTTTGTCCTCGTATCGCTTCTGCGCTCCGCTGGCTTTCCGCTTCAAGTAGTTCTGGTGGAGCCTGTCCTTGCGTTCCTCACGCTTGCGGATTTCCTCTAATTCTTCCGGGGTCAGCTCCACTTCGCCAAATGCCGGGGGAACGAACCTGCCTACAAAATTGAAGTAAATCTCGACCTCCTGTGTGGTCTGTATACTGCCTTTACGGTCACGCTCATGCACAAGGATTTTCTCGATAAACTCGTTGAGCATAGCAATGGTCAGCTTGTCGAAGTTCTCATACTTGTCAATCAGAGCGATAAAACGATCAGCGTCTTTTTCGTGCTTCTCATAGCTCTTGACAGCCTTTTCCAGAACAGAGATTTCAGCGGTAAGCTCGGACTGTTCCTTTTCGTATTGAGCGTCCAGAGTGGCGTATCTGCTGTCGGACAGCTTGCCTAAAATGTTGTCCTCATAGATTTTGCAGAGCAGGACTTCCAGCTCGGAAACTCTCTGCTTTGCTGTGGCAAGGCGTGTACGCTGTTTCCTGACCTCTGTGGTCTGCTGGCTGGACTGCGCTTCCTGCACCACACGGACAAACTCGGCTCGGTCATGCTTGGCATACTCGGCAATGGCTTTCAGCATTTCAGAGACAAGGGACAGTACCACATCTTCATTGATACGGTGCTGTGTCGTGCAGAGCTTTCCAACTGGGACTTTGCTGTATTGGGAACAGGTATATTGAGAAATGCGCTTGCCGTTGTTGGTGCGGTGGACATACATCTTGCCGCCGCAATCGGCACAATAGAGCAAGCCCGTGAGGGGAGCTGCTTCGCCCCAGCCGTCCGGGTAGCGTCTGACATTTCCACGGATTTTCTGCACAAGGTCAAAGATCTGCTGGTCAATGATAGGCTCATGGGTATTCTCAAAAATTGTCCATTCGTCCTCCGGGACATAATGGCTTTTCTTGTCCTTGAAGTGCTTTCGGGTCTTGAAATTGATGGTGTGTCCCAGGTATTCACGCTTTTCAAGAATGTTGCAGATGGTGGAAGAACCCCAGCCGTACACATCTTTGAAAGTCTTGTTTTTGTTCACGCCCTCGCTGTGCTGGGCAAGGTAAGCGGACGGAATGAGGACTTTTTCTTCTTTCAGCTTGCTGGCGATCTGATACGGACCGTAGCCCTCAATCGTCATGGCAAAGATGCGCTTGACCACATCAGCGGCTTCGGGGTCAACCAACCATTGGTCTCTGGCTTCGTTCCAGAGATAGCCGTAAATGACCGTGCCTGTGAGGTGCTTGCCGGACTTGCCTTTGGACTGGAAAGTGGAACGGATTTTACGGCTGGTATCTCTGGCGTAATACTCGTTCATAATGTTGCGGAACGGGGTAAAATCATCGTCCCCTCTGGCACTGTCCACGCCGTCATTGATGGCGATAAGGCGAACGCCACGCTGACGCAGGATTTCCATAATCTGACCGACTTTCAGATAGTCACGACCCATGCGGCTCATGTCCTTGATACAAAGGTACTCCACATTCCCGGCTTCCACTTCTTTCATCATTGCCAAAAATCCGGGACGGTCAAAACAAGTACCACTAATGCCATCGTCCGTGAAATGGACAATGTTTGTAAAGCCCTGCCGTGCGGCGAAGTCCTCCAACATTGCTTTTTGATTGGATATGGAGTTGCTCTCACGCTGCTGGTCATCATCTTTGCCAAAGTCATCACGGCTCAGTCGTTCGTACAGAGCAGTGATTTTCTCGTTTTTTCTCATAACTTGCGCTCCTTTCTTCGGTTTTAGGTTGTGTGTTCTAAGAGACTTCCCAACCGCTTGATTAAGAAGTCTTTTAGAGCATACAACACCGGCTACGCGGTTGACGTTTACGTAGGGGAGCCATTTAGTCTTGAAGCCGACCCAGCCGTAAATGCCCTTGGAGAATCGGTTATATTCGCCCATGGAGACGATGGCGTTAACCATGGGGCGCTTCATGAGCCTAAAGTCGCGAGCGCCGTCGACGATGTCCGCATTGGAAATGCGGTTGATGATCTTGTAGAACATGCGGGCGAAGAACGACCTGATTGGAGGCTCCCCTTTGCGGGTGGTCCTGCGCGTAGCGACGTTGTCGTAGTCTTCGGTTCGCAAGATCTCGTACATCTGCGGCAGCAGCGAGGGCGGGTCCTGCATGTCGGCGTCCATGGTGGCGACATAGTTACCCTTTGCATGTTGGAGTCCGGCAAACAGTGCCGCCTCCTTGCCAAAGTTGCGCGAGAAAGAGTGCCATCGGATGGCGTATGGATGCGCCGCCGCAGCTTCTGCTTTCATGACGGAAAGCGTTTTGTCTGCCGAACCGTCATCGATGAGGACGGCTTCAAAGGAGATGCAGGGGTCTTGCTGGGTCATGATGCGAACGACGCCATCGAGCTCTTTAAGAAAGATCGGAAGCGATTCCTGCTCGTTGTAGCACGGCACGACAATGGAAATGAGTGGCATGCGACTTACCTCTCGTTTTTATTTGCACTGGAGGGAAAGCTGCAGCCATATGTGTTATACACGTTGACCTCCCACTGCTTGCGCTCAACCTTTGCAACGGAATCAAGGACAAGCCCCGTCGCGAGACTCAGGCCACATAGGAACATAAATGATGCGGCGAGCATTGCGGTGGGGAAGCGCGGAACGAGGCCGGTCTGGAAATACTCGACAACTATGGGCATGCCCAGGGCGAGGCCGATCACCGCAAACAGAAGCGCGACGAGGCTGAAGAACTTCAGCGGGCGGTAGTCCTTGAACAGCGTGCCGATCATCGCAACGACTTTAATGCCGTCGCTCACGGTATTGAGCTTGGACTCGGAGCCTTCCGGACGGTCTCGGTACTCGATGGGCACATCTTTGATGCGCCAGCGGTGGTCGACGGCGTGGATCGAGAGCTCGGTTTCGATTTGGAAGCCCTCGGAAAGCACAGGGAAGGTTTTAACAAACGGGCGGCTCATGGCGCGGTAGCCGGTCATGACGTCATCGAAGCTGTAGCCATAGATCCACTTGATCATGGCTCGAACTAGGTTGTTGCCAAAACCATGGAAGGCTCGCTTGTTTTCCTCGGCATAGGTCCCATTGGAAAGGCGGTCGCCTACGGTCATGTCGGCCGTGCCGTTAAGGATGGGCTCGCAGAGGGCTTTGGCCGCCTCGGCGGGGTAGGTGTCGTCTCCGTCGACCATCAGGTAGCAATCGGCGTCGATATCGCGAAACATCTGGCGGCACACGTTGCCCTTTCCCTGGCGGGGCTCAAAGCGGACCGTGGCGCCGTGCTCGGTAGCGATGCGTGAGGTATCGTCCGATGAGTTGTTGTCGTAGACATAGACCGTCGCTTGCGGAAGCTCGCGGTGAAAGTCGTCGATGACCTTACCAATCGTGAGCGCTTCGTTGTAGCAAGGGATGATGACGGCGATGGATTCAGAATTCACTCAATGCTCCTTATATATTCAATCCTTGAAAGTATAGCCGTTTGGGCTTGGCATCCTAAGATGTGGGTTAGTTCTCCAGTTTTGTTGCGCGTATCGTTTGCATGGCCGTCGGGTCTATACTGTTCGTTTGTCAACGATTACGAGTAAAGGAGTTGCATCCGTGTCGGATCAGACAAAGCAACAAGAAACTCGCAGTCTGCCTGCGACGTTTGCTAAGAATGAATTTGAGAAGGATGCGTTTATCCTTCGTCAGCTGGTTACCAAGGATTTCAAGATCAAGTATCGCCGTAGCGTTCTGGGCGTCGCATGGTCGGTGCTCAACCCGTTGCTGATGATGATCGTCATGGCCATCGTGTTCTCGACGATTTTTGGCCAGGGCCGCAATGGCTCAATGACGCCCGAGATGTACCCGCTGTACTTGATCGTGGGTAACATTACCTTTGCCGTCATGTCCGAGTCTACGAACCAGGCCCTGACGTCTATCGTGGGCGCTGCCCCTCTGCTCAAGAAGGTTAAGGTGCACCGCTGGGTCTTCCCGGTGCAGAAGGTGCTCTTCTCGCTGGTCAACTTTGCCTTCTCGCTGGTCGCCGTCGCCATCGTCATGCTGTGGTTCCACGTTATGCCTTCTTGGCACCTCATTCTGCTGCCGGTTTGCCTGCTGCTGCTTATGTGCTTCTGCATGGGCCTGGGCATGATGCTCTCTGCTCTTACGGTCTTTTTCCGCGACGTTATGCATCTATGGAGCGTCGTCATTACGGCGTGGACTTACATTACGCCCATCTTCTGGACGACTGACTACATTGCGCAAATGCCGCATCTCGTGCGTATCTTGATGTATGCGAACCCCATGTTCAACTACCTGCAGTTTATGCGCGATATCTTTCTGTTCCAGACTACGCCCTCGCTTATGACGTTTGGTATGTGCGTTGCCTGGGCGGTTCTTGCGCTTGTTATCGGCTACACCGTGTTCCATAAGTCCGAGCGCAAGTTCATCCTCTACATCTAAGGAGTGCTGTGATGACTGAATCTGTTGTTGATTACAGCGAGCAGCCTCTGGCTGTCGAGGTCGACGACGTCACCATGATCTTTAACATGGCGTCCGAGTCACTGACCAACCTCAAGGAGTACTTTATTAAGCTTGCCAAGCACGAGTTGTTCTTTGAAGAGTTTCGGGCACTTAAGCATATCTCGTTCGATATTCATCGCGGCGAAGTTGTCGGTCTGGTTGGTACCAATGGTTCCGGTAAGTCTACGATGCTCAAGATCATCGCCGGCGTGCTTGAGCCTAGTGAGGGCAGCGTTAAGGTGCACGGTAACATCGCGCCGCTGATTGAGCTTGGTGCCGGCTTTGACCCCGAGCTGACCGCCCGCGAGAACATCTATCTGAATGGCGCCCTGCTCGGCTATACCAAGGAATTCATCGACGCTAATTTTGATGGCATTATCGAGTTTGCCGAGCTGCAGAACTTTGTTGATATGCCGCTCAAAAATTTCTCCTCGGGCATGGTTGCGCGTATCGCCTTTGCAATCGCGACGATCACCAAGCCCGATATCCTGATCGTTGACGAGACGCTGTCCGTCGGTGATGTGTTCTTCCAGCAGAAGTGCGAGGCCCGCATCCAGCACTTTATCCAGAGCGGCGACGTGACAGTTCTGTTCGTTTCGCACTCCATGGAGCAGGTTGAGCGCATCTGCCAGCGTGCCGTTTGGATTGAGAAGGGTGACCTTCGCATGGACGGCCCGGTCGACAAGGTCTGCAAGGCGTACCGCGAGCAGTTCAACTAGGTTATAATTACTTGCGCCTGACAGGATTGCGCTTGCTTGGGCGTGCAGTTATTTGCTCCATTAGCTCAGTTGGATAGAGCAGGGGACTTCTAATCCCAAGGTCGACGGTTCGAATCCGCCATGGAGCACCATCGTTTATTAAGCCCGGACCCCTTGGTGGTCTGGGCTTTTTTCATATGCCGGTGTTTGTTATTCTTGCCGGGTATACGTTCAAGCCAAAGCCGTGGCGTGAGCTGCTGAGCCAGTCTGGCGATCTTTGCGATCCATGCGGTCGATTGGTTTATTATTTGGCAGACCATGCCTCTGCTTATGACACTGCCGGCATCGTGGCTCTTCGCATCGATTGTGCGCTGTGCCTGCGATATTGGATTGGCGTACGTGATTAAGAAGGCGTAACGACAGTGGGGAGGACCAACTTGGTCCTCCCCACTGTTATTTATTCAGTAGTGTTGCGGTCTTACTTTTCGAGACGTTCCCTCAGCAGCTCCAGCGCGTGGGCGTAGCCCATCAGGCCTTCGCCCGTAATGGTGGCGAAGCAGGCTAGGCGTGCATAGCTTACCTGGCGGAAGTCCTCTCGCTTCTCGACGGCGCTGATGTGGACCTCGACGGCGGGGATGGCGACGGCTTTGAGGGCGTCGAGGATCGCCACGCTGGTGTGCGTGTAGGCAGCCGGGTTGATGACGATGCCGTCGACCTTGCCGTAGGCCTCCTGGATCTTGTCGACGATGCTGCCCTCGTGGTTGGACTGGAAGACCTCGACCTCGTCAAAACCCTGTGCGGCACCCGCCTCCTGGCAAATCTGGACCAGGCGGTCGTAGTTGTCGCTGCCGTAGATGCCCGGCTCGCGAATGCCGAGCATGTTGAGGTTGGGTCCGTTGATGACGAGTGCTTTCATGGTTGCTTCCTTTGTGGTTGGGCGGGCGGTGAGGCGGAATGAAAAACCACCACAAAGGTGCCTGTCCCCTTTGTGGTGGTTTTGGTTAGAGAGCGGGTGGGAGGGTGTCGAGGGTGGCGCGGGCGGTGTTGGCGGCGCAGTCGCGTGAGTCGATGATGTAGTCGGCCCAGGCGCAGTAGCGCGGCATGCGCTGTTCGGCAAGTTTATCGATGCCATCGCGAGCGGTGATGGGGCGACCCTTGTGGGCGAGTTCGCCGAGCTTGCGGTTAAGCATCACGATCTGGCTGTTTTGGTGCAGCAGCGGGTAGTTCTCATCGCGCGTGACCACGCCGCCGCCGGTGGAGAGCACCAGGCCGCTGCGCTTGGAGATGTCGGCCAGCGCTGCCGTCTCCTGCTCGCGGAAGGCCGCCTCGCCGCGCTCGACGATAAAGTCGGCGCAGGGCATGCTCAGGCGTTCCTCGAGGGCGCGATCGAGGTCAATGTGCTCGCGACCCGTGAGCAGGGCGATCTGCTCGCCCACACGGGTCTTGCCCGAACCCGGCATGCCGATCAGCGCGATGTTCTGCTCGCGGTGAGATAGACGCTCCGTCACATCCAGGATGCGCTCGCGCGGGGTGGCTTGGCCGGTATAGCGCTCTACAGCCTGTGCCGCCTGGGCCACAAGCATGAGCAGGCCGCCGATGCAGGGGATTCCGCGGCGCTCGGCCTCGAGCATCAGACCCGTGCGGGCGGGGTTGTAGACAATGTCGATGACGCCCTCGAGCGCATCGAGTCCTTCGAGCGTGCAGGGCGCGTCGGGGCAGTGGGGGAACATACCGGCAGGCGTGCAGTTGACGAGCAGCGTGGCGTCGGACTGCTGTGCGATGTTGTCGTAGTTGACCTCGCTCGCGCGTCCCACGGGCACCACGATCGCGCCCAAATCGCCCAGCACCATACTTGCCGTGGTACCGGCGCCTCCGGTGGCTCCGAGCACGAGGACCTTCTTGCCGGCAACCTCAACGCCTAACTCCTCGACCAGACACTGAAAACCAAAGTAGTCGGTGTTGTCGCCGCGCAGGCGACCGTCGGGCAGGCGCGTGATGGTGTTGACGTTGCCCATGCGCTCGGCCAGGGGACTCAGCTCGTCCAGGTATTCCATGACGGCGCGTTTGTAGGGAATGGTCACGTTGGTACCTTCCCACTCGTCGCCCGTCATAAAAGCCTCTAGATCCTCGGGCTCGCGCTCAAATCGCACGTACTCAAGCCCAGCGAGTTCCTTGTAGATGGTTGGGGTGTAGCTGTGGCCCAGCACACGGCCCAGGACGCCGTAGGGGCGGGTTGCGGCGGTATCGGTCATCTAGAGCACCTCCGTGTAGCTGCCAAAGTAGGTGAAGCTCTCGCACACGTCGTCGATTGAGTCGAGCAAGTCGTCGAGTGCCTTGCTGCCAAAGGGGCAGTCCAGGTCAAAGTAGAACATAAACTCAAAGTCGTGGCCGGGGATGGGGCGGCTCTCGAGCTTGATGAGGTTGATGTTGAGCGCGTAGAAGCGCTCGAGCACGCGATAGAGCGCGCCCGGCTCGTTTGCCGTGGTGATCATGAGCGAGGTGCGGTTGGCACCGGGGTAGACGCGCGGCTCGCGGCTGATGACGACAAAGCGCGTGTAGTTATTGTCCGAGTCCTGGATGTTGGGCTCCAGCACCTCCAGACCATACAGCGCGGCACAGCTGCGCGAGGCGATAGCGGCGACGTCGGTGCGCTCGGAGTTGGCGACCATCTCGGCCGACATGGCGGTGTTGGGGTACTTGGAGGCGTGTAGATTATGGCCCTCGATAAAGCCGGCGCACTGGGCGATTGCCTGGCCATGGCTGTAGACCTCGCGCACGTCCTGGAACTTGGTGCCGGGTTTGACGAGCAGGTTGTGATCGATCTTGAGGCGCAGCGAGCGCACGATATGGAAGTCGAACTGGGCGAGTAAATCGTAGACGGCGTTGACCGAGCCAGCGGTTGAGTTTTCGATGGGCAGCACGCCAAACTCGCAAAAGCCGTCGCGTACGGCGCGCATAACGCCCTCGAAGGTCTCGAAGAACGAAATATCGGGCACGTCGAAGAGCTTGCATGCGGCGATTTGGCTGTAGGCGCCCTCGACGCCCTGGCAGGCGACGGTGGCCGTCTGGGGGAAAGGCATGTCAAAGGCTGCGGCCGTGGCGCGGGCTTTTTGCGACACCGTGGTGCCCTTGAGCTCATTGATGTAGCGCTGCTGCTCGGCCTTGCTCATGCTCATGAGGAGGCGGAACAGAGTGATAGTCTGGGCCTCATAGCGCTCGGGTGCGCGGCTGGCGAGATTGTTGAGCTTGGAGCGTTCGCGGGCGGGGTCAAAGACGGCCTTGCCCATCTCGATCTTGGATTTGGCGACTTCGGTGGCAATGTCCATACGCTCGACAAAGCTGTTGAGCAGGGTGGTGTCGATGCCATCGATGGCCTGGCGAATATCGGCAAGGTCCATGGAGGTCCCTTTCACGTGTCGGTGATTTTTCTGGGACGGGCGTGGGGGCCGGAGTTGGCCCCCCGGAGATTTTTAGAGCTGGGCGGCGTCCTCGAGGAGGGCGTCCCAGACGGCGAGGGCGGCGGCTGCCTCGGCTACGGGGACAGCGCGCGGGACGATGCAGGGATCGTGACGGCCGTGGACTGAGAGCTCGGCATTTTCCATGGCGTCCATATCCACGGTCTGCTGCTCGCGGCCAATGGAGGGCGTCGGCTTTACAGCCATGCGCCACATGACGGGCGCGCCGGTGGAGATGCCGCCTAAGATGCCGCCGGCGTTATTGGACTCGACTTCGATCTTGCCGTTCTCGACATCGATGCGATACGGATCGTTGTTTTCGCTGCCGCGCATGGCGGCCACGGCAAAACCCATGCCAAACTCCACACCCTTTACGGCGGGAATACCAAAGGCGATGTGCGCGATGCGGTTCTCGATACCGTCGAACATGGGGTCGCCGATGCCCGCAGGCAGGCCGTAGATGCCGCACTCCACAATGCCGCCGATGCTGTCGAGCTCGTCGCGCGCGGCCAGAATCTCCTCGCGCATGCGGCCGGCAGCGGCGGCGTCAATGCAGGGCAGGTCGTTCGTAAGAATCGCCTTGCGGTCGGCCTCGCGATAGACCATGTCGTCCATGGGCAGGTCGGAGATGCCGCCGATCTGCGCGACGTGAGCCATGACCTTGATGCCACGGGCCTCGAGCGCCTGCAGCGCGATGCCGCCGGCGATGCATAGGGGGGCCGTCAGGCGTCCGGAGAAATGCCCACCGCCGGCGACGTCGTGCATGTTGTGGTACTTCACGCGCGCCGGAAAGTCTGCGTGCCCGGGGCGGGGTTTGCAGCGCAGCTCGGAATAGTCCTTGGAGCGTGTGTTGGTGTTCTCAATGATCGCGGCGATGGGTGCGCCGGTAGTGTGTCCATCGACCACACCGGCAATGATATGCGCGGCGTCGGCCTCACGGCGCTTGGTCGCGGTCTCGTCGCGGCCGGGGGCGCGACGGTCCAAAAAGGCCTGCAGCTGCTCCTGGTCAACGGCGATACCGGCGGGAATGCCATCGAGTGAGCAGCCGATAGCAGGGGAGTGCGACTGGCCAAAGATGCTCAGATGCAAGACGTTGCCAAAGGTCGAGGACATGCTACTCCTCCTCGAGCGTGGCCTTGCCGCCCAGCAGGCGGTAGTGGTCGAAGAAATCGGGATAGGACTTGTTGACGGCCTCGGCACCGTGGATCACAACTTCGCCAGTGGCGCGGCTCGCAGCGATGGCGGCCATCATGGCGATGCGGTGGTCGTTGTGCGAATCGACCTCGCCGCCGGTAAAGGCGTCGACACCCTTGATGATGAGGTCGTCGCCGGCAATGCGCACCTGCGCGCCCAGTGCGGTGAGCTCGCGGGTGGTGGTGGCCAGACGGTCAGATTCCTTGATGCGCAAGCGGGCGCAATCGCGGATGAACGTGCGGCCTTGCGCCAGCGATGCCACGGCAGAGATAACGGGCACCAGGTCGGGGATGTCGTGTGCGCTCATCTCAAAGCCGGCGAGCTTGTCGGACTGCACGGTGGCGGCGTTGGTGGAGCGCACGATGCGGGCGCCAAAGCGCGAGAGCGCGGCAAGCACGTTGCGATCACCCTGGGCCGAGCTAAGCGACACGCCCTCGACAGTGATGGGGTCGGAGCCGATGGCGCCGGCGCACAGCCAAAAGGCGGCGTTGGACCAGTCGCCCTCGACAGCCACGTTGCCAGGCGTGCGGTATGAGCCACTGCTTACGCGAAAGTTCGTGATTTCGGGTTGGCCGTCCTTGGCGGGGATGCGCTCGACGTTGACCTCGACGCCGAAGGCCTTCATGGCCTGGATGGTCAGGTTGATATAGGGTCGGCTCTCGATTAGGCCGGTCACCTGCACGCAGGAGGGCTGGGCTAAAAGCGGGGCTGCCAACAGCAGGCCGGAGATATACTGCGAGCTCACGTTGCCCGGCAGGATAAAGGTGCCCGGGCGCATGCGGCCTCTTGTCTTGAGCGGAAAGCCGCCCAGGCCCTGCAGGTCGCAGCCGGCGGCAATGATCTCGTCGGAGAGCGGAGAGAGGGGGCGTGCGCCCAGGCGGCCCTGGCCCACAAAGGTTGCCTCTGCCCCTAGTGCACAGGTGACGGGCAGCATAAAGCGGAGCGTGGAGCCGCTCTCGCCGCAGTCGAGCGTGCCGCCGGCAAGTGCCTTGAGCAGGCCAAACTCAATGCTCTTCATAGTGGGATGGACCTGGAAGCCGTCCTCGACGGTCTCGATGCGGGCGCCCAGCGCCGTGAGGCAGCGCACCGTGGCCTCAATATCGGCGCAGGTGGTGTTGCAGGTCACATGCGTCTCTCCGTTGGCAAGGGCGGCGCAGATGATGAGGCGATGCGCCATCGACTTAGACGCGATGGCGGGGACGGTGCCCTTGAGCGGGGAGGGGGTGATGCGGGCTAGCATACGGATGCGTCTCCCTTCTGGCCGAGGCCCTCGGCAATTAAATCATGGAAGGTGGAAAGCGGCGTGCGGTCGATGCTGCAGCGACCAATGCCGTGCGGCATCACCAGGTCGATAGTGTCACCGGCGCGTTTTTTGTCGTGCAGCGCCTCGGCAAAGATAGCGTCGGCCGAAAGCTCGCAGCGGGTCTTGAGGCCATGACGGGCACAGAGCTCTTCGATGCGGTCAGGCAGCTCGGCGTCGCAAATGCCGTGTAGGGCGGCCGCACGCGTGATGATACCCATGCCGATCGACACACAGTTGCCGTGTCCCAGCTCAAAGTGCTCACAGGCCTCGACGGCATGTCCGGCGCTGTGCCCAAAGTTGAGCAGCTTGCGCTGGTTGGTCTCGCGCTCGTCGGCAACGACCACGGCGCGCTTGATGTCGATATTGCGGGCGATGATGAGCGCCACGCGGGCCACGTCGCGGTTCAGCAGCTCAAGCGTGAGCGGGGTCTTCTCCAGCTCGGCGAAAAGCTCCGGATCGGCAATCACGGCGTGCTTGACGACCTCGCCGCAGCCGTCGGCGAACTGCTCGGGCGTGAGGGTGGCAAGGCATCCCACGTCGGCGATAACTACGCTCGGCTGCCAAAAGGCACCGGCGAGATTTTTGCCGGCGGCCAGGTCGATGGCCGTCTTGCCGCCCACCGACGAGTCAACCATGGCGAGCAGACTCGTGGGGATCTGCACAAACTTGCAGCCACGCATGTAGGTGGCCGCCACAAAGCCGGCCACGTCGCCCACGACGCCGCCGCCGAGAGCCACGATCACGTCGGAGCGCGAAAGCTCGTGCTCGGCCACAAACTCCAAAATGGCAACGTAGGTCTCGGCACGCTTATGGGCCTCGCCGGCCTCGAAGGTGCATATGCTCACCTCGTAGCCTGCGGATTCGAGGCTCTGCTTAACGGGCATCTGGTAGAGAGGACCCACGTTGGTGTCCGTCACGATGACGGCGCGAGTGCCTCCGGCGGTGGCGCGAATGAGCGGCCCTGCCTGTTCCAGCAAAAAGGTGCCCACGTGTACCTGGTGGGGGCGTGCGGTGTCGATATCGATGGTAATCGCCATAAGCTATGGTCCTTTCGACCTGGCGTGATGGGTGGTCTAGTGGGCGCTCTCGTCGTCGAGCGCGCGCTTGATGCGATCGCCCTCGGCAAGAAGATTCTCAAGATAACGCTGGTCGCGGTCTTTGAGCGCGCGGCTGTAGGCGCCGAGCGAATCGATCAGATGGTCGATCTCGAAGGCAAGCGCGTCGGCGTCGTCGATCATGAGCTCGGACCACATTTGCGGGTTGAGGTGGGCCACGCGCGTAAGGTCGCGGTAGCTACCGGCCGAAAAGCCGTGGTGGACCTGGGCGGTGGGGCTCTTTACGTAGGCGTTGGACACCACGTGTGCGAGCTGGCTCGTAAAGGCGATCACGCGGTCGTGCTCGGCGGCGGTGGTCACGCTGAACTTGCCAAAGCCCAAGGGGCGTACCATCTCGCGCACCTGGCCCAAAAGCTCAAGCTTAAGTGCGTCGTCCACTGCGGGCGGTACAAGCACGAGCGGTGCTCCCTGGAACAGGTCGGCGCGGGAATGCGCGTAGCCCGAGAACTGGGTGCCTGCCATGGGGTGTGCGCCCACAAAGTAGAAGCCGTGCTCTCGTGCGAGCTCAAAGGCCTGCTCACACACGATGCCTTTGACGCCCACGGTGTCGATTACCACGGGGCCCATGATGGCTTCGGTGTCGGTGGCGTCGGCGAGCGCCTGGGCGTGGGCCTCGAGCCACTCGATGCATGCCTCGGGATAGCAGGCAAGGACGATGATGTCGCACTCACCGAGCGTTTCGTCGTTGAGCTCTCCGGCGACGGTGCCCATGCTGGCAGCCGTCATCACGTCATCGTCGGGGTCCCAGGCCAGCACGCGAACGCCCGCCTGCGCATAGCCGCGGGCAAAGCTGCCGCCGATCAGGCCCAAGCCGACGATGCCGGCGCACTTGGGGCCGCCTTGGTTGACGCGTGCGTTTCTCACCGTACCCATGGGTTACTCCTGAACGGTCTCTTGGCAGACGACCTCGCGGATGGCGCGGATGCGGCGCATGGTGTCGTCGAACTGGTCGGGGGTGAGGGCCTGAGCACCGTCGGACCAAGCGTGGCTCGGGTCGTCGTGGACCTCGATCTCCAGACCGTTGGCGCCGCAGGCAGTCGCGGCGAGCGCCATGGGCTCGACATAGCGGGTGTAGCCGGTGGCGTGGCTGGGGTCGGCGACGACGGGCAGGTGCGACAGGTGGTGCAGCACCGGCACGGCGTTGAGGTCGAAGGTGTTGCGGGTGCGGGTCTCGAAGGTGCGGATTCCGCGCTCGCACAGGATGACGTTGTCGTTGCCCTCGCTCATGATGTACTCGGCTGCCATAAGCAGCTCGTCGACGGTGCCGGACATGCCGCGCTTGAGCAGGATCGGGGTCTTGGTCTTGCCGACCTCCTTGAGCAGGGGGAAGTTTTGCGCGTTGCGGGCGCCGATCTGCATGACGTCGATCTTCTTATTCAAGAAGACCTGCACGTCGCGCGGGTCCATGATTTCGGTGACGATCGGCATGTCGAGCTCGGCGGATGCCTCGCATAGCAGGTCCAGGCCGGCGGGGCCCATGCCCTGGTAGGCGTAAGGGGAGGTGCGGGGCTTGTAGGCGCCACCGCGCAGCATCGTGGCGCCGGCGGCCTTTACGCGGCGTGCGATGCGAATGAGGTTCTCGCCCTCGACGGAGCAGGGGCCGGCGATGACCTGGAACTGGTCGCCGCCGATCTTGACGCCGTGGCCGCAGTCGATGACGGAGTCCTCGGGGTGGAACTTGCGGTTGGCACGCTTAAAGGGCTCGGAGACGCGCTGCACGCGCTCGACGACATCCATGGACTCGAGCAGGAACGGGTCGATCTTGGTCGTATCGCCCACCAGGCCGATGATGGTCTCGTTCTCGCCGCGCGAGACGTCGGTCTTGAGACCCTTCTTCTCAATCCAGCTGACGATATGGCCGACGGCCTCGTCGCTGGCGCTCTGCTTTAAAATCGCAATCATGGTGTGCCTCTCACCTCGATGGATAGCTCTTGCAAAAACGGCCCGCATCGCGAGCCGTTATATATGTGCATGAGAGTTTATACTAATTATTTCACTTTTGCGTTCTAAAGTGAGCCTCTGCGCCGTGTCTCCCACGTAATTGCAAAGCTTTTTCTATTCTTTTGTTAGCCCGTGGCGCACTTGGGTATAATGCCAACCGTTCGCCCTATTAGCTCAGGGGATTAGAGCGTCTGCCTCCGGAGCAGAAGGCCGTTGGTTCGAATCCAACATGGGGCACCATCGAACGTAAGACCGTCCGAACCTCGCATGGTCCGGGCGGGTTTCTTATGCCGACGCGACGTGATGGGACGTGGTATGGCAGCAACGGATATCGAGCGTGGGCTTTCGACCGCCGAGGTCGAGGAGCGCATCGCCTCCGGTAAGATCAACCGCAACATGGAGCTTAAGACCAAATCGGTCAAAGAGCTCATCATCGAGAACCTCTGCACGCTGTTTAACTTGATCAACGCTGTCTTGGCGATTTTGGTGTTGCTGACCGGATCGTTCAAGAACCTCACGTTCCTGTTCGTGGTGTTTTTGAATACCGCCATCGGCGTCATTCAGTCCATGCGCTCCAAGAAGATGGTCGATAAGCTTACGCTGCTGACCTCTAAGAAGGCCATCGCGGTGCGCGACGGTGCCGAGGTGGAGCTCGACTTGGACCAGATCGTGCTCGATGACATCATCCGCTTGGGGCGCGGTGACCAGATTCCGGCCGACGCCGTGGTGGTTTCGGGCGAGGCACTCGTGAACGAGAGCCTGCTGACGGGCGAGAGCGATCTCATCAAAAAGCAGCCCGGCTCCGAGCTCATGAGCGGCAGCTTTATCGACTCGGGCCTGCTGCGCGCCCGCGTGATCCATGTTGGCGCCGACAACTACGTGGCCAAGATCAACAACGAGGCCAAGTACGCCAAAAAGGTCAATTCCGAGATCATGAATGAGCTCAACGCCATCGTGCGCTTTGCGAGCCTCATTATGATTCCGCTCGGCCTGGCGCTCTTTGCCTCGAGCGTGAGCGAGCTGTGGGATGCCGCCGGTACGCCGGGCGATAGCGCGCTTTCGTGGTGTTTTTCCGAGCTGCTTGCCGGTCGCGTGCCTTCGTCGGCGCTGCTGTCTACGGTGGGCGCTCTTTTGGGCATGATTCCGCAGGGCCTGGTGCTGCTGACTTCGTCGGTGCTTGCCATCGCCACGGTGCGCCTGGCGCGCCGCAAGGTGCTCGCGCAGCAGCTCTACTGCATCGAGACGCTCGCGCGCGTCGACGTGCTGTGCCTAGACAAGACCGGCACCATCACGTCGGGTCGTATGGAGGTCGAGGGCACCTATCCGTTGCCGATCGAGGGCGTTGGCATGAGCGCGGGGGAGGGCGAGGCGCCTGTCCCCGTCGATACCACGGTGCTCGATTTTGCGCTCGCCAACGTGGCGCGTGCCACCTCGGCAGACGCCAACGAGACCTGTCAGGCGCTGCTCAACTATTACGCTGACCGCCCGGTCGAGGTTTCCGAGCCGCTGGCGGTCATTCCGTTCTCTTCGTCCAAAAAGTGGAGCGGCGCCTCGTTTGCGCAGGGCTCCTATGTGATGGGCGCAGCGCAATTTGTGCTTTCGGAGCGCGTCTTTGCGCAGGTCGAGAACCGTGTGGCCGAGCTTGCCGACACCTGCCGCGTGCTTGTTGTGGCCCGTGTGGACGGCTTTACGCCCGATGGCGATATGGTGGGCGAGGCAGAGCCTGTGGGCTTTGTGACCATTCGCGATGAGATCCGCTCCTCGGCCGCCGAGACCATCGGCTACTTTAACGAGCAGGGCGTGACCCTCAACGTGATCAGCGGCGACGACCCACGTACGGTGTCGTCGATCGCGCGCGTGGTGGGCGTTCCGGGGGCCGATGCCTACGTCGACGCCACGACGCTCGATACGCCGTCCAAGATTGATGCGGCGGTTGACCGCTATCACGTCTTTGGTCGCGTGACCCCGCAGCAAAAGCGCGAACTCGTGCAGGCGCTCAAGCGTCGCGACCATACCGTTGCCATGACGGGCGACGGCGTCAACGACGTGCTGGCGCTCAAGGAAGCCGACTGTTCTGTGGCCATGGCCGCCGGTTCCGATGCCGCGCGCAACGTGGCCGAAATCGTGCTGGTCGACAACGATTTTGCCTCGATGCCCGCCGTGGTGGCCGAGGGCCGTCGCTCCATCAACAACCTGCAGCGCTCTGCGGCGCTGTTTCTGACCAAGACGCTGTTCTCGATGGGCTTGGCGGCACTGTGCATCGCGTTTCCGCCGTATCCCTTTGAGCCGATTCAGATGACACTCATCAACTTCTTCTGCATCGGCGCGCCGGGCTTTGTGCTGGGTTTGGAGCCCAACAACGCCCGCGTGAAGGGGTCATTCTCGACCAACGTGCTCAAGCGTGCGCTGCCGGCGTCGCTGGCGGTTATTATGGCTGCGGCGCTCGATATCTTTGTGGCGCGCGTGTTCGGCTTTAACCAGCTCACCCTATCGACCATGTGCCTGCTTACGTCGTGCGCGGCGAGCGTGAGCCTGATCTGGCGCATCTCACAGCCGCTCACTCCCTTGCGCGTGGTGCTCTTTGTATTTGTCGTCGTCGGCATCTTGGCGGGTGTTATCGGATTCCCGGAGCTGCTGTCCATCGCCAACCTGTCGATGGGCGAGGCCGTTATCTTGCTGGCGATCGTCGTCTTTACCTGCACGGTGTTCTTTAAGCTCGCCACGATGATAGATTCGCTTAAGCCGCGTCGTCGCCATGCTGCCACCGGCTTTGGCCGTGGCGTTCGCGTCCGTTTGGGTCGTGGTGGCGGCAAGGTGAGCTCGACGGGCTCAACTGCCCAGCGTTTTGCCAAGCGCGTCGCCGTCGATATGGCGCAGCGCCGTGAGGAGCGCACCGCTCGCGAGGCCGAGGTTCGCGCGCTCGAGGGTGTGGAAAAGGCCCAGCCCAAGAAAAAGAAGGGCACGGGCGTCACTCGCTCGCGTGTGACCAAATCGGCCCAAGGCATCAAGGTCTCGATGCCCAGCAAGAAGAAAAAGCCCGCAAATAAAGCCTAGCTTCAGCCGCCCGGGGGATGATTTTCTAATCCCCGTCCCAGAAAAATCATCCCTCCACAAAGACTACCCTGGCGATGTTGAATTGGTGCCTTGCTCCTGTGGGGGCGTGGCGATGTTATGCTCTAACCTCGACTGTATGAATTGCTCCGAAAAGAGGAAGCCGTGATCTGCCCGCATTGCCTTAAGACCATAGAGGACGGCGCCTCGTTCTGCCCCTATTGCAACGCATACGTTGGTCCGGGCGACGGTCCCGAGCATACCGAGTTCGTATTCTGCGATGGTTGTGGCGCACGCCTGTCCCCGCATGATCGCACCTGTCCCAAGTGCGGGCGCCCCGCCCCGGGCATCCTTTCCAAAGACGCGGCCGCATCCGATTTGGCGGCAGGCCACACGGCCGGCTTCCCGCGCTTGACGCAGGAGCAGATCGATACTGAGGTGCCCCATGCGCCGGCCTCTGCCGCCGCGGTGCTCTCGGATGCCGCCGATCCCAACGAGACCTGCGTGCTGCCGGCCTTCGACAAGGATTTTGGCATCCCCAAGGTCGATATCCCCACACCGGTGTCCCTGCGCGATGATGTCCAGCCCAAAAAGCAAAAGGCCAAGCGCAAGGTCCATCCCGACGAGGATGCCTATCACAAGCACAAGCGCCATATCCCCAAACCGCTTATCGTCATCGCGGTGCTCGCCGCCGTGTGCGGTGGTGCGTATTGGTTTGTGACTGCCGATCCTATGGGCGTCATGCCCGGCTTCTACGACCAGTTTGGCCAGGCCGCCAAGACCACCTTCCCGTCGCGCCAAAAGGGCGAGGCCACCGAGAAAGAGTCCAAGCAAGAGGATGCGTCCGAGGTCGTTCAGGAGGAGACCGTCTTAACCGACGACCAGCTCTACGCCAGGCTCGACGGCCTGTACCAGACCATCGTGTCGTACAGCGACGATGATCAGATCGGCGAGGTCATCGATTCGTTTAATAACGGCTATCTGCGTACGCCGCTCTCCACCCGCCAGGAGCTGTCGCAGAGCGCTTATGCCCTGCGCGATCAGATTAAAAAGACCCAGGATGAGCTCAATAACCTCAAGGTTCAGGACGACACCGTCTATGCGGAGGACATCGATCATCTAAAGCAGCTTGCCCAGTGGATGTACGAGCGTGTCGACGTGATCTGCCAGAGCTGGGATATCTCGCTGTCCATTCCCGACGGCGAGTCGCTGAGCGCCCGTCAGAGCGAGATCCTGGCGCCCATCGCACAAGGCGGCAACAGCGCGCTTAACCAGTACGACGCCAACGTGAGCGCATGGAGACCGCAGCAACGTTCGTAATTTGTTGCCCTCCGGCGGCATAACCTGCGTGCGCAATTGATGGAAGCCCGTGCTTATTGCTACAATTTGACCAAATATGCTTTAAGCGCACGAGGAAGGAACCACATGTTTGGTTTTAAGAAAGAGCTCTACACGCCCGAGTATCAGCTTGCCGGCGATGAGTGCGCGGTGATCGAGACGTCGAAGGGCACCATCAAGGTCAAGTTTGACGGCGAGGGCGCCCCCATCCACGTGGCGAACTTCTGCGAGCTTTCCACGATGGGTTTTTACGACGGCCTTAAGTTCCATCGCTATGTGCCCGGTTTTGTGATCCAGGGCGGCGACCCCAATACCCGCGATATGTCCGGCGCCGATGTCGCCGCCGGCCTTGAGGGCCCCGACGGCATGCCCGGTACCGGTGGCCCCGGCTACTGCATCAAGGGCGAGTTCGCTACCAACCCGCGTAACAGCCACGTCGACGGCGCGCTTGCCATGGCACGTTCCATGGATCCCGATTCCGCAGGTTCGCAGTTCTACTTCTGCCTGGGTGCCCAGCACAACCTCGACTCCGGCTATACCGTCTTTGGCACCACGGTCGAGGGCCTCGACGTCATCTCGCAGCTGCGTGCCGGTGACGAGATCGTCCATGTCGAGATCGTTCACGAGTAAAGGGGACTTCCTTGAATAGCCAGCTGATCCAACAGGGCCGCGCCGCTTATCGCGCGGGTGATTATTCCGCTGCCGCCCAGATGCTCGGTGCGGCAAAGACCCCCGGTGAGATTATGGGCGAGGCCGACCATCTGCGTGGCAACGCCTTGATGCACTTGGGCATGTATGCCGAGGCCGCCGAGGCCTACGCCGCCGCCCTTAACGACGGTACCTATGGCAAGCGCGGCGCGCTGCTTACCAACCGCGGCAAGGCGCTTGCTGCCGTGGGTGACTATGTGACCGCAGCCCAGGCTTTCTCCGCTGCAACGCAGGATGCATCCTATGCCACGCCGTTTAAGGCCTATCTGGGTCTGGGCAACGCCCTGTTCCAGTCGGGCGATTATGCCAATGCCGGCACCGCCTTCCGTCAGGCTGCCATCGATGGCGCCAACCCGGCTCCCGCCGCCGCCCTCGGCGATCTTGGCCGCTGCTTCATTAAGCTCGGCCGTCCGGCAGACGCCGTAGAGACCTACCGCACGGCCATTGACTTTGCCGGTCCGCGCGACGACACACGTGCGCTTAACGCCGGTATGGGCGAGGCGCTCTCTGCCGCCGGTCGCCCCTCTGACGCGCTCGATGCCTTTAACGCCGCCACCGCCGATGGCATCTACCAGCTCACGCCCGAGCAGGCCGACGAGCTTGCCCGCGTGCACGATTCCCTCGCCGCGCTTTCGGCCCAGACGGCCATGGCCACGGCGCCGGCTCCCGCGATGGATGCTCCCGCCGTCGACCCGCTCGACCCCACGGGTGCTACCGGTCAATTTATGCCCGACCCCTCGGACACCGGCTTCTTCACCCTGTCCGAGTCCGAGATGGTTCAGCAGGACCGCAAGGAGGCCAAGGTCCGTCGTCGCCATCGCCACACGGGCCTCAAGGTTTTCTTGGTGTTGCTTCTGCTGATCGTCATTGCCGCAGGCGGTCTTGGCTTCGCCTACACGCGCGGCCTGGGCTTTCCCTCGCAGGAGTCTGTTGTCACCGACCTGTTCCAGGCTGCCGGTGACGGCGATACCGCCAAGGCTGAGTCCTGTCTGGCCTCCAGCCTGTCCGAGGACGCCAAGGCGATGATCGTTTCCTCGATCCCGCAGGGCGCCACCGTCTCCATCGAGGGCATGGACCAGTCTATGACCGAGACCACCGCCAAGGTCAAGGCGTCGCTGTCCAAGGGCGGCGAGCAAGAGTACACCGTCAAGTTCGTGCGCTCCGACAACCATATCGGTTGGGCCGTCTCCTCGCTCGACATCGATCTCTCGGCCGCTGACAACCAGTAGTGACCTTATGAGATTTGGCGCTGCCCGGTGCTTCACCGCAAGTGAGGTGCCGGGCTTGCGCTAGTATGATGGGCTAGTAGTTTTCCAGCAATCATCCAACACATCAGGAGTTGCGTTGTTTTCTTTGATGGATATGTTCTTCGGTAGCTATGCGGGCGATCTTGCCATCGACCTCGGCACCGCCAACACGCTTGTCTCCGTGCGCGGCAAGGGCATCGTCATTCGCGAGCCCTCCGTTGTCGCCATCGACAAGAACGATGAGCGCATCCTGGCTGTCGGTATCGAGGCAAAGCGCATGCTCGGCCGTACGCCCGGCAACATTGTGGCTGTGCGTCCCCTTAAGGACGGCGTTATCGCCGACTTCGACGTTACCGAGGCCATGCTTCGCTATTTTATCGACAAGGCGTCCGAGAAGCGCTATCCGTGGACCCCGCGTCCGCGCGTTGTCGTCTGCGTCCCCTCCGGTGTCACGTCGGTCGAGAAGCGCGCCGTTTTTGAGGCTACGATCCAGGCCGGTGCCCGCCAGGCATACCTGATCGAGGAGCCCATGGCCGCTGCCATCGGCGCCGACTTGCCTGTCGAGGAGCCCACTGGCTCCATGGTCATCGATATCGGTGGCGGTACCACCGAGGTCGCCGTTATCGCCATGGGCGGTATCGTCGTGTCGCAGTCCATCCGCATTGCCGGTGACGAGTTTGATCAGGCCATCCTTACCCACGTTCGCGATGCCTATAACCTGGCTATCGGCGAGCGCACGGCCGAGGACATCAAGATCAAGGTCGGTTCTGCCGTGCCGCTCAAGGACGAGCTCGACGTCGAGGTCAACGGCCGCGACGTGATCACGGGCCTGCCCAAGACCGTGCGCATCGAGAGTGAGGAGATTCGTCGCGCGCTTAACAAGCCGCTCGACGAGATGGCCAAGGCCGTCAAGGACGCCCTCGACGCCACGCCGCCCGATCTTGCCTCGGATCTTATGTACTACGGCATCCTGTTGACCGGTGGCGGTGCGCTGCTGCGCGGTCTCGACGTGCGTCTGCGCGACGAGACCGGCGTTTCGGTCAACGTCAGCCCTACGGCGCTCGACAACGTCGTCAACGGCTGCGCCCGCGTGCTCGAGGCCAACGCGTTTGACGGTGGCTTCGTCCAGACCAATGCTTAATTTCCAAAAGGTGGATTCCATTTGGCACGATCTTCGGGTTTCTCTTCAAATCTGAATACCAAGCGACAATCAACGGGTATGCGCCCGTTGATTGTTTTCAGCGTAATTTCGGTGCTGCTGCTCACGTTTTACATTCGCGAGGGCGAGGCGGGGCCGATTCATGCCGTGCGTTCGGGCGTGACGACGATTACCTCGCCGGTGCGTTTTGTGGGCTCGGCTGTGGCCGCGCCCTTTAACGCAATCGGAAACGTGTTCTCAAACCTTACGGCTTCGCAAGACACCCTCGACGAGCTTAAGAAGCAAAACGAGGTCCTGACGTCAAAGGTTGCTGAGCTCTCCGAGGCTCAAAAGACCGCCGAGCGACTCGAGAGCCTGGTCGGTCTGCAGTCGACCTACAACCTCAAGTCCACCGCGGCTCGCATTGTCGGCGCGTCGGGCGATGCCTGGACCTCGACCGTTACCATCGACAAAGGCTCTGCCGACGGTCTTACCATCAACATGCCCGTGACGAGTTCTGCCGGTGTCATCGGTCAGATTATCGAGGTTTCGGCCAAGACCTCCACCGTCCGCCTGATTAGTGATGAGAACTCGGGCGTGTCCGCCATGGTGCAGGATACGCGCGCTCAGGGTATGCTGCAGGGGCAGCCCGACGGTACCCTGCGCCTGGAGCACGTGAGTGTCGATTCCGACGTGAAGGTGGGCGACATCATCGTGACCTCGGGCATCGGCGGCGTATTCCCCAAGGGCCTGCCGCTCGGTACGGTCTCGTCGGTGGAGAAGTCTGCCAACGATGTGTACTACACCATCGTCGTGCGCGCCCAGACAACGGCCGAAAACAACGAGGAAGTGCTGGTCATTACGTCGCTGACCGATGAGCAGTCGGCTTCGGACGAGGATGTGAGCAGCGCCAACAGTACGCCGCAGGGCACCTCGCGCGATGCGGCCACCAAGTCCAAAGACGAAAGCTCGGATGAAAGCTCCGATGCGTCCGACACGACTGACTCGGGTTCGAGCGAATAGGGAGGCATGTCCATGGATCTACACGAACAGGGGACTGGCTCCCGCACTTTTGCGATTGCCGCCATTGTCTGCGTCCTGCTGCAGGCGGGCTTGGCGCCGCAGATCTCCATCGCGGGCGGTCGCGTCAACTTTATGATTATCCTGGTGTGCCTGAGTGTGTTTTCGGGCGATCCCACGCGGGCCGTCATCTGCGGTTTTTGCAGTGGCCTGTTCTACGACCTGTCGGCAGCCGTGCCGGTGGGCGTGATGTCGCTGTTGCTGACAGTGGGCAGCTTTGCCCTGACACACAGTGCCGCCGGTCAGACGGGCGGCACCCCGAGCGCTCGCGGCATCACGGTGGGCGCCTTTGCGCTTGCCATTAACGTGATCTACAGCATTATCTTGCTATTTATGGGACTGGAATCGAGTTTTGTCGTGGCGATCTTTGGACACGCCCTGCCGTCCTCGATTCTGACCGGTCTGGTCGCCGTTCCGTTTTTGATGTCCGGCGTCGCGCCACAGTCTGGCTATGGGTTCTCCGCGCGCGGTGGGCGTCAGACGGGTATGCGCTTTAAGCCCAAGACCCGTAAGCTCAAATAGGGGAGGTCTGTAGATGTCTTCCCAGTTGACGGTTGTTGTCGCCGGTATCGTGCTGGTCGTGGCCATTGTGGTCGCGCTGGTCATCATGCGCCGCGGCGACTCCCGCTTTACCTACGACACGCAGCACGGAACGGCCCCGCGCGCCACCGAGGGCGAGGGCAATACGGCCGCTACGGCCTTCAAGGGCCGCTTTTCCATCCTCACCGCGGGCGTGGGTGCGATGTTTGCCGCGCTTGCCGTTAAGCTGTGGGGCATGCAGATGGTCTCGTCGGACTACTACGACAAGCAGGCCAAGAGCAATCAGACCCGTACCGTTACCACGCCTGCCGTTCGTGGCCGCATCTTGGACCGCAACGGCGTCGCGCTGGTGCAAAACCGCCCCTCGCTCGCCGTCGTCGCCTATCGCGACCTTGCCGACGACAAGGTACTGGTGCGTCATCTTGCCAACGTGCTCGGCATGCCGTATATCGCGGTGCTGCGCAACATCCAGGACAATTCCGAAGGCGCGCAGAGCCTGCATACGATCGCGACTGACGTGCGCCGCTCCACTGTCGCCTACATTCAGGAGCACGCCGGTGAGTTTCCCGGCGTGAAGATCGCCGAGCGCACCGAGCGCCAATACCCGTATGGCGAGACCGCCTGCCATATCTTGGGCTATACCGGCACCATTACCTCCGAGCAGCTCGAGGCGCAGAACAGGAAGTCGTCGGACGGCAGCGATAGCGCGGCTGGCCAGATCTCGTATCAATCGGGCGATATTGTGGGCCAGGCGGGCGTAGAGATTTACTACGAAAATCTGCTGCAGGGCATTCGTGGTGAGCAGACCGTGAAAGTTGACGCCTCGGGTAACGTGACCGGTCAAGCCGGCGCCGTTCCCGCCAAGGCCGGTTCTGACATTAAGCTTACGCTCGATCTTAAGATTCAACAGGCCTGCGAGACGGCTCTGGCGAATGCCATTGAGCTTGCCAAGACCACGGGTCATAGCGATGCCGGCAACGGCGCCGTGGTGTGCCTCGATCCCAACAATGGTGAGATTCTGGGTATGGCGAGCGAGCCCAAGTTTGATCCGTCGGTGTTCATCGGCGGCGTTTCCAACGACGTGTGGACCGAGCTCAACGACGACAAGGGTTCGCATCCGCTGCTCAACCGCGCCATTAGCGGCCAGTATATGTCGGCTTCGACCATCAAGCCGCTCTCGGCTCTGGCCGGTCTTGAGTTTGGAACCTACACCTCAGGCCAGACCACGAACTGCACGGGCTATTGGACGGGCCTGGGCAAGTCATGGGGTAAGTACTGCTGGCTGCATTCCGGTCACGGCACTATGACGCTGCAATCCGGTATCGCCAACTCGTGCGACCCCGTGTTTTACGATATGGGTAAGGCGTTTTTCTACAACGACCAGCATCCCGAGGGTCTGCAAGAGGTCTTTCGCCGTTGGGGCCTGGGCAAGACCTGCGGCATCGATCTGCCAAGTGAGGGCACCGGTCGCATTCCTGACGCCAAGTGGAAAGAGTCCTACTTTACCGACGCCTCGGCCGAGGACCGCAAGTGGAATGCCGGCGATATGACTAACATCGCTATCGGCCAGGGCGACATTTTGGTGACGCCGCTGCAGATGGCGTGTGCCTACATGGGCCTTGCCAACGGCGGCAAACAGTATGTGCCGCATGTGTTCTTGTCTGCTGTCTCGCGTGATGGCGACGGCGATGCCTACAAGTACAACGGCAAGGGCAAAAAGAAGCGCCTTGAGGCTCAAATTAACAACGATGCTGATCTTGCGCTGGTCCGCAACGGCATGCACGATGTGATTTACTCGGCGTCGACTTCGACCGCCGCACACTTTAACTCCTTGACCCCCACGGTCTACGGCAAGTCCGGCACGGGCGAGAAGAGCGGCGAGGACGATTACGCGTGGTTTTGCGCCTACGCGCCGGCCGATGAGCCCAAGTACGTGATTGTCACTGTCTTGGAACAGGGCGGTGGTGGCTCCGATACCGCGCTGCACGTCGTGCGCGATGTCCTCGGTGCCATTTATGACGAGCCCGACACATCTTCTGCCACGGGCGATTCTTCGGTTCGATAGGAGGTTGCGATGGATTTTTCGCCGGCGGACCTGTTCCGCTCAACTAAAACCGGTTCCCGCAGCAGCCTGGACCGTGTCAACAAGCAGCTTTCGGCCTCGCGCGGCACGTTTCGCCAGAAGGTGCACATCGGCGTGCTGCTGGCAACCTTGGCACTCGTTGCCTATGGTGCCATCATCATTTGGTCGGCATCGCAGTTTAAGGCCGACGCCTCATTTTCGCGCCACCTGTTGGGCATCGGCATCGGTGCGGTGCTTGCGGTGCTCGTCTGGCGTACCGATCTGCGCGGCATCTCTAACTTCTCGACGGCGCTGCTCGTCATCGACCTCATTGTGATTTTCTCGCCCAAGATTCCGGGGCTGTCCTATACGGGCGGTCTGGGCATGACGGGCTGGATCAAGATTCCCGGTATCGGTCTTACCTTCCAGCCGGTCGAGCTCGCCAAGCTCATCACGATCTTCTTTATCGCCACGCTTGGTTCGCAGTACAACGGCCGCATCGATACCGCCCGCGACTACATTAAGCTCTGCGGCATGCTTTCCGTTCCGTTTTTGGCCGTCGTCGCTATGGGCGACCTGGGTTCGGGCTTGGTCGTGTTGGTGTCGGGTGCCGTTGTGATCTGCATGAGCGGTGCGCGCCGCGAATGGGTGCTGTCGACCTTGGCTCTGCTCGTGGGTTTGGTGGCGCTCATCCTGGCGCTCGATTCGGTGCTCGATTCTCTTTTGGGCCATGACGTTTTGATCAAGCAGTACCAGATGAACCGACTGACCGTCTTTATCGACCCCGATAATGCCGATTCGGACGATGCCTACAACTTGCAGCAATCGCTCATCGCGGTTGGATCGGGTGGCTTTTTCGGTAAAGGTCTGGGCCATGCGACGCAGTCTGCCGGTGGCTTTCTGCCCGAGTTCCACACCGACTTCGTCTTTGCCTTTTTGTCCGAGACCTTTGGCTTCTGCGGCTCCTTTTTGCTGCTGTGCCTGTACGTGCTGCTCATGTTCTCGACGATTCGCGTCGCCTTTAAGTGTGAGTCTCTGTTCCTACGCTTGTCATGCGTGGGTATCGTCGGCATGTGGGCATTCCAGACCTTCGAGAACATCGGCATGTGCATCGGCATGATGCCGATTACCGGTATTCCGCTGCCGTTCATTAGCTTCGGTTCGTCGTCGATGATGATCCAGTTGCTGACGGTGGGTATCGTACAATCCATATGGCGGCATCGTTCGGGCGCCGCGTAACCGCTGGAGGGGTTTGCTATGAAGATTCCCGTGGACAAGCTGACCCGCGTCTTTAAGATGGGCGCGACCACCAAGAAGGATTCCGACACGCCGGTTCGCGTGTCCGTCTACCTCGATTCGTCTGCCTCGCGTTTTTTGGTCGAGACGGTGCGCGATGCCTTCGTGCCGCAGACGACGTCTGGCATTGTGCGCGTTGAGCGCCTGGGTGAGGACCGTATCGTCCCCAAGACCGATACCGACGTGGTGCTGGTCCTTTCGTGCGGATCCGACCGTCTGGAGAGCGCTGTACAGGAGCTTGTGATTGCCGGCGCCCCCGTGTGCGTGCTGGCCGAGTCCGCTGTCGAGGTGCCTTTTATCCAGGAGTCCACGCCCATGCTCGGCGCGGTGGCGGCTACCGATAAGACGTATCTGCTCGAGACGCTCGCTCGCTGGATTCTCGACCGCACGGACAAGGAGACAGCCTTTGCGGCGAACTTTGCCTTTATGCGTATCGCCGCCGCCAACCGCATCATCACCTCGTGCGCGCTTACCAATATGGCGACGGGTGCGCTGGTGTTTTTGCCGGGGGCCGATTATCCCGTTATGGCGCTGGCGCAGGTGGGCATGCTCTTTGAGCTCGCGGCCATCTTTGGACGCGGTATTAAGCCCGAGCGCGGCTACGAGGTCGCGGGCGTGCTTGCCGGCGGCTTGGTGCTCCGCGCCGTCACCCGCGCCCTGGTAAAGCAGACGCCGCATATCGGGTTTGTCGTCAAGGCGCTGACCGCCGCCGCGGGCACCTATGGTATGGGCCGTGCGCTCGTTTCGCTGTATGAGCGCGACATCGATTACAGCCGTGCCAACGAGGTGGCTGCCGCCACGTTCTCGCGCGTTCGCGACCTGGTGACCACGGTTGCCGGCGCTACTCGTCCCATGGGTCCCTTTGAGGACGCATCCGATCTCGCTGCTTAGGGGTTTCTTTTGCGCGCTGTGTACCAAGACTGTTTTCATTTGATTGAGCCCCTGCTCGCAAAGGTCGAGAAGCCGAGTCGCTATATTGACCATGAGTGGGGCACGCTCTCCAAGGCCGATGCCGACTATCGTTGCTGCATGATTTACCCGGATGTGTACGAGGTTGGCCTGCCCAACCAGGGTATTGCCATCCTGTACAACATCCTCAATCAGGCCGAGGGCATTTCCTGCGAGCGCGGCTATGTGCCGTGGCCCGATATGGGCGATGCCATGCGCGAGGCTGGTATCCCGCTGCTGTCGCTCGAGGGCGCAGCACCCGTGGCCTCGTTCGATATCGTCGGCATGCACGTGCCGCATGAGATGGCCGTGACAAACTTTCTCGAGGCCCTCGATCTAGCCGGCATTCCGCTGCTGGCGGCCGACCGCACCGAGGACGACCCCATCATCATTGCCGGTGGTCCCTCGGTCTATAACCCCGAGCCGTATGCAGCCTTCTTCGATGCCATCCTCATTGGCGAGGGCGAGGAGTCGCTGCTCGAGGTTTGCCAGCTGCATCGCCGCTTGCGCGACGAGGGCGTCTCGCGCGCTCAGATTGTCGAGCAGCTCGCGACGGTCGGTGGCACCTATGTGCCGTCGCTCTACGAGGTGCGCCATGACGAGCCCTGCTCGCCGCATGGCTACACCGTGCCGCGCGAAGGCAAGGACGTCCCACCGGTGGTCTACAAGCGCGTCGTTGAGGACTTTGGCGCTACCAATCCGTTGTCGCAGTCGTGCGTGCCCTACGCGCAGCTCGTTCACGACCGCCTGTCGATCGAGATTCTGCGCGGTTGTGCCCGCGGCTGCCGTTTTTGCCAGGCCGGCATGACCTATCGCCCGGTGCGCGAGCGCTCGGCCGACCAGATTGTGTCCTCGGTGATCCAGGGCCTGGAAAAGACCGGCTATGACGAGGTGTCGCTTACCTCGCTTTCGACCACCGATCACTCCTGCATCCGCGATGTGCTCGGTCGCCTTAACCGCCGTCTGGAAGATACGGGCATTCGCGTGTCCATTCCCTCGCAGCGCCTGGATTCGTTTGGCGTGGATATGGCCGAGTCGGTCGCCGGCGAAAAGAAGGGCGGCCTGACGTTTGCCCCCGAAGCCGGCAGTCAGCGCATGCGCGACATCATCAACAAGAACGTGACCGAGGAGGACTTGGACCGTGCGGCCAAGGCGGCCTTCGAGGCTGGTTGGAACCGCATGAAGCTCTACTTTATGATGGGCCTTCCCGGCGAGCGCGACGAGGATATCGTGGCCATCGCCAACCTGGCCGACCATGTGCTCGAGCTCGGCCGCTCCGTGGTTCCCAAGGCGCGTCGCGGCTCCATCTCGGTGTCCATCTCGGTGTCGGTGTTTATCCCCAAGGCCGCCACGCCGTTCCAATGGTGCCCGCAGCTCGATTACGATGACGTCAAGCGTCGCCAAAAGCTGCTCATCACGAGCGTGCGCAACCGCGCCGTACGCGTGCACTACCACGATGCCGAGACCTCGCTCGTTGAGGCCGCGCTGTCTCGCGCCGGCCGTGACATGACGCCGGTCATCATCGACGCCTGGCGTGCGGGCTCGCGTTTTGACGCCTGGGTGGAGCATTTTTCGCTCGATAACTGGAAAGAGGCGGCGGCCAAAAACGCCATCGACCTCAACGAGCTCGTGCACCTGCCCTACGAACTGGACTGGCGCCTGCCCTGGGAGCACGTGAGCCCCGGCTGCTCGCGCGGCTTTCTCGAGCGCGAGTACCGCCGCTCGCTGGAGGGTGTCACGACGCCCGACTGCACCCGCACGTCGTGCACCGGCTGTGGAATCTGCCCCACGCTCCATGCCAAGAACGTATTGGTGGGTGATCGCGCATGAGTGAGCGCTTGACCGACAACTCCACGCTCTTTAGGCTTCGCGTTCGCTATGGCAAGCGCGACCGTCTTAAGTACCTGGGCCATCTCGAAGTGATTCATACCATTGAGCGCATCGTGCGTCGCGCGGGGCTGCCCTACGCCGTGACGCAGGGTTTCTCCCCGCACATGCGCGTGGGCTTTTCGTCGGCGTTGCCGGTGGGAACGTCGTCGACCTGCGAGTGGTATGACCTGTTTATGACCGAGTTCGTTGCACTCGACGAGGCGTTTGGGCGCCTGGCTGCTGCCTCTCCGGCCGATCTGGCCCCCATCGAGGCCGCCTACATCGACGTGCGCACGCCGGCGCTGACGGCGCAACTCACGCGTCTGTCCTATCGTATCGATCTGCATCTCGATCCTGAGGCACCGGTGGATGCCGACGAGGTGCGTCGCGCTATCGATACGCTGCGCGCGGGCCATGGCATCGACTACGCACGCGGTAAGAAGGGCAAGCGCCTAGACCTTGACCACACACTGGTGGGCTATGAGCTCACGGCAGGGGAGCGCCCGGACCATCTGGTGCTCATGCTCGACACCCATGCCGACAACGAGGGGTCCATGCGTCCGGAAATTTTGCTTTCTGCCGCTGATGTTTTGTTGCAGGGCTTGACCCCGGGCGTCGATGCACCTATCGTTTCCACCGGTATGCAAGACCTCGTGACCATCTGCTCCTACGATGTCGAGCGTCAGAATCAAGCATGCGAGGACGACGAGGGCCGACTCGTCAGCCCCATACCTGTGCGAACTTGTGGATTTGCTCCACATACTCGTTGACGGGGGTATTATCGCCTGCTACTATATTCGGCTGTTGCACTAACTGATGCATGAAGGGCAAGTAAACATGTACGCAATCGTTAACACGGGCGGCAAGCAGTACAAGGTCGCCACCGACGATGTCATCACCGTCGAGAAGATCGAGGGCAATGAGGGCGATAAGATCACCCTGCCGGTTATCTTCCTCAACGATGGTAAGAAGATCGTCACCGATCCCGACAAGCTGGCCAAGGCCAAGGTTACCGCTCAGATCGTTGAGCAGTTCAAGGGCGAGAAGCAGCTGGTCTTCAAGTTCCACAAGCGTAAGCGCTATCGTCGTCTGAAGGGTCACCGTCAGCAGCTCACCAAGCTGAAGATCGTGAAGGTTCAGGCTACCTCCCGCGCCAAGAAGGCTGTCAAGGCAGAGGCTGAGGCTGTTGCCGAGGCTCCCGTCGCCGAGTAGATTACACTCGTAACGAAAGAGTAGGTATACACAATGGCACACAAAAAAGGACTCGGTTCCTCCCGTAATGGCCGTGACTCCCGCGGTCAGCGCCTTGGCACGAAGCGCTATGCCGGCCAGACGGTAACCACGGGCACGATTCTCGTCCGTCAGCACGGCACGCACATCCACCCGGGTGAGAACGTTGGCCGTGGCAAGGACGACACGCTGTTCGCGCTGGTCGACGGTACCGTTGAGTTCCACAAGGGTATCAAGCACAGGGTCAGCGTACGCCCGCTCGCGAACGCGTAATTCACCCTTCATAGAGCACATATGTGGGAGGCACTTGAGTTTTAGGATTCAAGGGTCTCCCTCTTTTTTGTAGGAGGCGATTCTGTTGTCACAGTTCACCGATATCAGCCGCATTAACGTTTGCGGCGGCGACGGCGGAGCCGGATGCATGTCGTTTAGGCGCGAGGCATTTGTTCCCAAGGGCGGCCCCGATGGCGGCGACGGCGGTCGTGGCGGCAACGTCGTCATTCAGGCCGACGCTCAGCTTTCCTCGCTGATCGATTACCGCTTTAAGCATCACTTTCGTGCTGAGCGCGGAACGCATGGCCAGGGCGCTCGTCGCAATGGTAAGAGCGGCGAGGACCTGATTCTCAAGGTCCCCATGGGCACCGTAGTTCGCGAGCTCGACCCCGAGACGCAGACCCCGATGTTCGAGATTGCCGACCTGGTGCACGACGGTGAGCGCGTTGTCGTGGCGCCCGGTGGTGCCGGCGGTCTGGGCAACACCCACTTTGTGACGTCAGTGCGTCGCGCTCCGGCCTTTGCCCAGCTCGGCGAGCCTGCTGAGGAACACTGGATTGAGCTCGAGATGAAGCTTATGGCCGATGCCGCACTTGTGGGCTTTCCCTCGGTGGGCAAGTCCTCGCTCATCGCGCGCATGAGCGCTGCCCGTCCCAAGATCGCCGACTACCCCTTCACCACGCTTGTGCCTAATCTGGGTATGGTGCGAGCCGGCGAGTACTCCTATGTCGTCGCCGATGTCCCGGGTCTTATCGAGGGCGCGAGCGAGGGGCGTGGCCTGGGCCATCAGTTCCTGCGCCACATTGAGCGTACGGCCTTGATCATGCATGTCGTTGACATGACGGGCGGATTTGAGGATCGCGATCCAGTCGAGGACTATCGCATTATTAACCGTGAGCTCGAGCAGTATGGTGCCGAGCTTTCGGAGCGCCCGCAGATCGTCGTCGCCAACAAGTGCGATGCGCCGGGCACGGCCGACAAGATTGCCGACCTTAAGCGTGCGGCGCTCGACGATGGCCATATGTTCTTTGCCGTGTCCGCTGTGACGGGTGCCGGTCTCAACACGCTGATGCTTGCCGTGGGCGAGCAGGTGGCTAAGCTTCGCGCCGAGCTGGCGGTCTCTGACGAGCCGGTCGATCTTCGCGATGATGAGTGGGAGCGTCGCCGCCTCCAGCGCGAGAAGCGGTTCCGTATCGTCCAGGAAGAGCCCGGCGCCTTCCGCGTGGTCGGCCGCGCCATCGAGCGCATGGTTATCCAGACCGACTGGGAAAACGAGGAAGCCGTCATCTACCTGCAGCATAAGTTTTCCCGCATGGGTGTTGACGATGCGCTCGAAAAGGCCGGCTGCCGTGCCGGCGACGAGGTTCGCATTTGCCAGCGCGCCTTTGACTTTGAGGGCGCCGAGGACTTCTCGGATTACGAGGACGAGCTCGAGGACGGTAGCGAGGACGTCGCCGTCGAGCTCGTTGACGTCGCCGATGATAGCTTGGAGGCTGTCGACGCGGTGGATGCCATTGACGGCACCGATGACGCTGCTGCTGCGGAAGACGTTGAGACCCCGGAGGGCGAGTAAGTCATGTCGCTGCGCGGTGGAATCGGATTGCCTGAACTTCCCATCAAGGATGGGCACGAGTTTCGGCTTGGCATTATGGGCGGCACCTTTGACCCGATTCATTACGGGCACTTGGTTACTGCCGAGCAGGCGCGTGAGTCCCTTGACTTGGATGCCGTGCTCTTTATGCCGGCCGGCTCTCCTGCCTTCAAGCTCGACAAACCGGTGACGCCTGCTGAGGACCGTTATGCCATGACGGTCCTCGCGACCGCCGCGAACCCGGCCTTTTTGGCAAGCCGCTTCGAGATCGATCGTGCCGGTGTCACCTACACAGCCGATACGCTGCGTGCCCTTCGCGAGTTTTACCCGACACAGGTGAAGCTTTACTTTATTACGGGTGCCGATGCGATTATCGATATTGTGACCTGGCACAATGCAGATGAGATTGCCGAACTGGCAACCTTTATTGCGGCGACGCGACCGGGCTTTGATATCGATACTGCTCGCGCGCGAATCAAAGAGTCGGGCCTGCCGTTTGACGTGCGGTATATCCAGATTCCGGCGCTGGCGATTAGCTCGACCAACATTCGCAAGCGGGTTGCTCGCGGCATGAGCGTGCGCTATCTTACGAGCGAGTCCGTGCTCGGCTATATCCGTAAACGCGGCCTGTATGCCGATCTTGGGCAAGACGATTTTGATTGATGGGGGAGAACGTTGTCGGTAGAAGATCAGTTTGAGGGCGACGAACGCGCGCTCTTGACGCGTATCCACGAGTTGCTCGATGTGCGCATGAAGGATAAGCGTAAGCGTTACGTGCATTCGCTCGGGGTTGCCGAGACTGCGCTGCACCTAGCCGAGGTGTACGGTGTCGACCGCTTTGATGCCGCTGCCGCCGGCCTGATCCATGACTGGGATAAGGTGCTCTCCGACGACGAGCTGGTCACGCGCGCTCTGCATTATGGCATTAAGATTGCCGGCTCTCCGTCTGCCGCGACGCCGCTTTTGCATGGCCCGGTTGCCGCCTATGAGCTTCCGCAGCTTTTTCCCGAGCTGTCGCCGGCGGTCTTTCAGGCTGTCGACCGTCACACCGTGGGCGCTTGCGACATGACGCCGCTCGATATGGTGGTCTTTGTGGCCGATGCCATCGAACCCAACCGCCACGGCGATTATGCCCATGCGCTGCGCAAGATGGTGGGGAAGTCCTCGCTCGACGAGTTGTTCTTCTCCTGTTTTGCGCAGGGTCTGGTCTATGTGATCCAGACCGGGCGTTATCTTTATCCCACGGCTATTACGATTTACAACCATTACGCCCAGCTGCGCTAGCTCGGGCTGTCTAGAAAGAGGTATTCCATGGCCGACGAGACCATGACCGACGAGCAGATTCTTGAAGGTGTGGAGCACAAGAGTTTCGCTGCCACGTCCGACCGCACTGCCGCCTCGCTGTCCGCGAGCGGTGTCGCCGCCGAGGATGTCGCCCGCGCCGCCGCGCAGGCCGCCTACGACAAGAAAGGCGAGGACGTTCAGGTGCTCGACCTGACTGAGCTTTCTGATGTGTGCGACTACTTTGTTCTCGCTACCGGCACCAACAACCGCCAGGTCGATTCGATTGTCGACGAGATTGAGGAGAAGGTCGCCGAGGCTTGCGGCGAGCACCCGTTTTCCATCGAGGGCCGCGAGCAGAAGACCTGGATGCTCATGGACTACGGTTCGGTTGTCGTCCACGTCTTCACTCCCGAGGCGCGCGAGTTCTACCGCCTCGAAAAGCTCTGGGGCGACGCCCCCCAGCTTCCCCTCGACCTCCTCTAGTAGCTCATTTGGGACGGGGCTTTTTTAGCTACCCTCTGCCGTATGCCGGGCAGTTGCACTACTTGCAGCTGCCCGGTTTTCTTTTTGCCATAGGGACTAATCGTTGAAGCGGGATTGGCGGCCGAAGGAGAGAGCGGTGTCGCCGAACTTGTCTCGGACGGCGTCGATGGCGACCGAGAGGTCGCGACGGTCGCTGGATTGGGCTCCGCGGTCGTCGATTTCGCAGAACAGGTCGGTCTGGATACCGCCCTGATGGTCGAAGTCGCTCATGCCGACGCCCGCCAGGCGCACATGCATCCCTTCCTGCCAGATGTTGTCGAGCAGTTCGAGCGCCACTGCCACGAAGATGTTCTCATCGTCGGTCGGATGGGGCAGCCGGCGCTGTGCCGAGCGACCGCTTCCATACGAATACTTGAGTTTGAGCGTCACCGTGGCGCCCGTTAGTCCTTGACGGCGCAGACGGCGTCCCACTGACTCTCCCAATAGCGCAATCGCCGCTTCGATGTCCCCACGCTCAGTTAAATCTTTCGCAAAGGTGCGTTCATTGCTGACCGACTTGACCTCGCGCTCTTCATCGAGGCTCGTGACTTCGGAGAGTTCGAGTCCCAGCGCACGCTGGCGCATGCGTTCGCCGTTGATGCCAAAAATAGAGGCCAAGGTGGATTTCGGTGCGCGGGATAGCTCGCCGAGCGTGTAGATGCGCATGCGGCGCAGTCGCTCTTCTGCCGAGCGCCCGATGCCGCTCATTGCAGATACCGGCAGCGCTGCCAAAAAGCGCTGCTCGGTTCCAGGGCGCACGATGGTCAGCCCAAATGGCTTGTCCCGCTCGCTTGCGATCTTTGCGACCGTCTTGTTACAGCCCACGCCAATGGAGCAGGTCACCCCCAGCGCCGCCACACGATCACTGATGCGCCGTGCAACCAGCAGCGGGTCCTCGGGTGCAAAGCGACCTGGCGTGATGTCGATAAAGGCCTCGTCGATGGATACGCGCTCAACGCGCGGGGTCTCGTCGGCGAGAATCGCCATGACCTGAGCGCTGACCTCGTGGTAGCGATCGAAATGCCCATGCGTCCAAATGGCCTGCGGACAGAGGCGCCGTGCCTCGGCCGAGGGCATGGCAGAGTGCACGCCAAAGCGACGTGCCTCGTATGAGCAGGTGGACACGACGCCGCGGGAATCGGCATCGCCGCCCACGATGAGCGGCTTGCCGCGCCACTCGGGATGATCGAGCATCTCCACGCTCGCAAAAAACGCATCGAGATCCATGAGGCCCACCGCCGGTCCCGTCCAGGGCGGCGGCGTGACGCCCGCAGCATCTTCATAACCGTATGTATGTTCGCGTCTTTTCATGGCATGAGTATACCGCGCAGCTCATGTGGGGTGCGTGGATGTGCTTGCAAATCGCGAATTCTTGTCTAAGATATGGATTTGCCTTCGACTACACCGAAGAAGTTGGTCTCACGGACTTCACCTGCCCGCGTCGATGGCGTATTATGTTCAACTGTTTGTTTGTAGTTGCAGCCTAAAGCTGCTTGGTTGGAGGAGTTTCCTTTGGCAGTCAAGATTCGCCTTGCTCGTCACGGCGCTAAGAAGCGTCCGTACTACCGTGTCGTCGTCGCCGATTCCCGCGCCCCGCGTGACGGTCGTATCATCGAGGAGGTTGGCCGCTACAACCCGATGACCGCCCCCAAGACCATCAACCTCGACCTCGAGAAGATCGCTGACTGGCAGTCCAAGGGCGCTCAGCTCACCGACGCTGTCGCTGCTCTGGTCAAGGCCGCCAACGAGGGCGAGAAGACCGAGACCGTCGTCAAGAAGTCCAAGAAGCAGCTCGCCAAAGAGGCCGAGGCCGCTAAGGCTGCCGCTGAGGCCGCTGAGGGCGCCGAGGAGTAAATCGTGCCTGAGGTTGACGCTGCACAGCTCGAGGGTGAGGCAATGCTCTCAGATCGCATCGCCGATCTCGTCGAATATCTCGTTGTTCAGATCGTCGACGACCCGGATTCCGTGAGCCTCGAGGTCATCGATGGTGACGACGCCTCCACGATTGAGGTTTCTGTTGCCGAGGATGACGTCGCTAAGGTCATCGGCCGTCGTGGCCGTACCATCAAGGCCATTCGCACGCTCGCCCGTGCACTGGCCGCTCGCCTCGACACTGCAGTCGAGGTAGAGGTTCTGGGCTAGGACCTTGAGGTCCCAGTACAAAAACATCGCCCGTGTGGTCAAGCCGCACGGAAGGAAGGGGGAGGTCCTCGCGCAGCCGCTGCGGGGGCTTCCTTCTGTATTGACGCCGGGTATGCGCGTCGCCTTGACGCCGCCGGCGCTCAAGCGCGACCGTTTTTGCACGGTCGTATCCGTCACCGATACGGGCGATGGCGATCTGGTCTCGTTTGAGGGCATTGACGACTTGACGGCCGCCGAGGGCATCACGGGATGCTACGTGCTGGCAAATCGTGACGATTTTGAGCTCGATTCGCTCGACGCTGCCTATACCGACCTGATGGGTCGCGAGGTGGTCGACGAGCGCTTCGGTTTGCTCGGTACGATCGTCGAGATCATGTCGACGCCCGCCAACGATGTTTGGGTTGTCGAGGGCAATCGGTACGGCGAGGTGCTGATTCCCGTGATCGAGCAGGTTGTGCTCGATCTTCCCGATCAGGGGACAATTTCCGTCCGCGTTATGGACGGTTTGATCGATATGGACAAGTAGGGAGGATAACATGCTGATCGAGACCCTTTCGGTCTTTCCCGAGATGTTTGAGCCCGTCATGTCCACATCGATCTTGGGCCGCGCCCGCAAGGCCGGCCTTTTTGATTTTAAGGCCTATAACCTGCGTGACTGGACGCACGACCGCCATCGTACCGTCGATGACGAGCCGTACGGCGGCGGGCAGGGCATGCTCATGAAGGTCGAGCCTATCGCCGAGGCCATCGAGGCCATCAGCTCCGAGGGTCCCAAGCCCACCGTGGTGTTCTTTACCCCCTGCGGCGAGCCCTTTACGCAGCATGTGGCCGAGCGCCTGCTCAAAAGCGAGCGTCTGCTGTTTGTATGCAGCCGCTACGAGGGCGTCGACGAACGTGCATATGCGTATGCCGACGAGCGCCTGTCGATCGGCGACTATGTGCTCACGGGCGGCGAACTTCCCGCTATGGTCGTTGCCGATGCCGTCGTACGCCTGATTCCCGGCGCCCTTGGTGACGAGATGAGCAACGTCGATGAGTCGTTCTCGACTGCCGAGGACGGTGGCCTGCTCGAGTACGCGCAGTACACCCGTCCCGCCGAGTTCAACGGCGAGGGTGTGCCGCCGGTGCTCGTGAGCGGCGACCATGCCAAGGTTGACGCCTGGCGCCGTAAGAATGCCATCGAGCGCACCTGCCGCTGGCGTCCCGACCTGATCGAGACGGCGCGGCTTACGCCCGAGGAGCGCGCATACGCGCAAGAGATCCTGGACGCGTCGTATTCGCAGAGCGAGGAGTGAGAATGGTTCCTTCGCAGCATTCCGTGCTAAAGGGTGCGTTTGAGTGGATCTTGGTCGTCGCGATCGCACTCGTCGCTACCTTCCTGATTCGCTCGTTTGTGGTCGAGCCCTTTGTGGTGCCCACCGGCTCCATGGAGTCCACGATCGAGATCGGCGACCAGATCCTGGCGCAAAAGGTGAGCCTCGAGCTCGGCCAGCCCGTCAACCAAGGCGATATCGTGGTGTTCCATAACCCCGATGGCACCTCCGAGCACGATGTTCTCGTCAAGCGTGTTATTGCCACGGCCGGCCAGACGGTCGACCTTCAGGACGGCAAGGTGGTCGTTGACGGCCAAGCGCTCGACGAGGGCTATACGACCGGCATGAGCTGGCCGCTTTCGGTCCAAGCTCCCGGCGCTCAGGTAAGCTATCCCTACACCGTTCCCGACGGGTGCGTGTGGGTGATGGGCGACAACCGCGAAAATTCTGCCGACTCGCGCTACTTTGGTCCCGTCGATCGCTCTGACTTGATCGCCGTGGCGCTTGTGCGCTACTGGCCGCTCAACCGCATCGGCACTATCGACTAAAAACCGCTATAGTACAGAACCTAACCGTGTAATCGTTTCGACGAGGGGATATTAGAGGCATGAACGCTTCATCGCTTTCCTTCCAAGACATCATCCTGCGCCTCCAGCAGTACTGGGGCGAGCAGGGCTGCGTCATTATGCAGCCCTATGACTCCGAGGTCGGTGCCGGTACCTTCCACACCGCGACCACGTTGCGCTCGCTCGGTCCTGCCGAGTGGCGCACCTGCTACGCTCAGCCCTGCCGCCGTCCCGCCGACGGCCGCTACGGCGAGAATCCCAACCGCATGCAGCACTACTATCAGTTCCAGGTGCTCATCAAGCCGTCGCCGGTCAACGCCCAGGAGCTCTACCTGGGGTCTCTTGCCGCTATCGGCCTGGACCCCAACGACCATGACGTCCGTTTTGTCGAGGACGACTGGGAGAGCCCGACGCTGGGCGCCTGGGGCCTTGGCTGGGAGGTCTGGCTCAACGGCATGGAGGTCACGCAGTTTACGTACTTCCAGCAGGTGGGCGGCATCGAGGTCGACCCTGTGCCCGTCGAGATTACCTATGGTCTGGAGCGCATCGCCATGTACGCTCAGGGCGTCAACTCCGTCTACGACCTGGTGTGGAGCTATCTGCCCGATGGCACGCCGATGACCTATGGCGACGTGTTCCTGGAGAACGAGCGCGAGTTTAGCGCCTACAACTTTGAGGTCGCCAACGTCGAGATGATGCGTCAGAAGTTTGACGACTACGAGGCCGAGTGCCACTCCTGCCTTGAGCGCAAGCTGCCGCTGCCCGCTTACGACTGCGTCATGAAGTGCAGCCATGCCTTCAACCTGCTCGATGCTCGTGGTGCGCTGTCCGCGGTCGAGCGTGCTAACTACATCCTGCGCGTCCGCGCCGTCGCCAAGGCGTGCTGCGAGGCCTATATGGCCGAGGTCGCTGGAGTCAACGAGAATGCCGACCAGGAAGGCGAGGTGGCGTAAGCCATGGCATACGCTAAGGATTTCCTGTTTGAGATCGGTACGGAGGAAATGCCCTCTGCACCGCTGAACAATGCCGTCAAGCAGCTTGGCACCATGATTGCCAAGGGTCTCGACGAGGCCGGCCTGGCCCACGGCGAGGTCCGCGTGATCTCGAGCCCGCGTCGTCTGGCTGCGCTCGTGGCCGACGTCGCCACCGCGACCGATGAGGTTCACGAGGTCAAGCGTGGTCCCGCGGCAAACATTGCCTTTGATGCCGACGGCAACGCCACCAAGGCCGCCCAGGGCTTCGCTCGCAAGTGCGGTGTGGCTGCCGAGGACCTGGTCCGTCGCGAGGACACTGACGGTCGCGAGTATGTGTTCGCCGAGAAGAACATTCCCTCCGCTCCGGCTACGCCGATTCTGACCGCTCTGTGCGAGAAGACCATCGCCGGCCTGCAGTGGCCCAACTACCGCAGCCAGCGTTGGGGTCACGAGCATGCGACCTTTGTTCGTCCGGTCCGCTGGATCTGCTGCCTTTTGGGCGAGGATGTTGTGCCCGTGTCGTTTGCCGACGTGACGAGTGGCAACACCACGCGTGGTCATCGCGTACTTGGCCCTGGTGACCATGTGGTCGCCAGCCCCGCCGTCTACGAGCAGGTGCTCGAGGACGCCGGCGTGCTTTCTGCCGAGCGTCGTCGTGAAGCCATCCTTGCCGGTATCGCCGAGGTCGAGGCTGCGCGCTCCGGTTGCCATGTCGACACGCCCAAGAAGGTCTTCGAGGAGGTCATCAACCTCTGCGAGTGGCCGACGGTGCTTGTCGGTGCCTTCGATGAGGAGTTCCTCAAGGTCCCGCACGAGATCATCTGCGAGTCCATGCTCACCAACCAGCGCTACTTCCCGATCTATGACGGCGAGGGCAAGCTCACGCGTGAGTTCGTGGTCGTCTCCAACAGCAAGCCCGAGAACGCCGAGCGCGTGATCGACGGCAACGAGCGCGTCGTGCGTGCCCGTCTGGACGATGCCAAGTTCTTCTACGAGGAGGACCTGAAGATTTCCCTCGACGAGTTCCGTGAGCGTCTGGCCAAGGTCGCCTTCCAGGAGAAGCTCGGTAGCGTGCTCGCCAAGTCCGAGCGTATTGAGCAGCTCGCGCTCGCCATCGCCCGCGAGGCCCATCTGGGCGCCCACCTTGCCGCCGATGCCGCTCGCGCCGCTCACCTGTGCAAGGCCGACCTTGTATCCAACGCCGTCGTTGAGTTCACGAGCCAGCAGGGCGTTATGGGCGGTTATTACGCTTCCGCGATGGGGGAGAACGACGAGGTCGCCCACGCCATTCGCGATCACTATCGTCCCCGCTTTGCCGGCGATGAGCTGCCCGAGGGCACCGCTGGCTGCATCGTGGCCTGTGCCGACAAGCTCGATACCGTTGCGGGTATCTTTGCCATCGGCGAGCCCCCGACCGGCTCGTCCGACCCGTACGCGCTGCGTCGCGCCGCCATCGGCATCATCAACATCCTGCGCGACCGTCTGCCGATCGACCCCACGTCGCTCATCGACTTTGCGCTCGAGCTCTATAGCGAGCAGGGCATTGAGTTCGACGCCGCCGAGGTCGCCCAGCAGGTTCGTGACTTCTTCCACGGCCGTCTGGTGAGCATGGCCCGCGACGAGAAGATTCCGGCCGACACCGTTGCCGCCGTCTCCGCGGTGCACATCATTGCCCCGTCGCTCTTCTTCGCCCGCTGCGCCGCCCTCGATGAGGCTCGCAAGAACGACGCCGAGACCTTCGACAACCTGGCAACCGCCTACGCCCGCGCGGCGCACATCTCCAAGCCCGAGCTGGGCGCGGAGTACGATCGCGCCCTGATGGGCGAGGTCGAGCTTGCGCTTGCCGATGCCTCCGAGGCCGCTCAGACCGCCGTCGACGCCGCTCTCGCCGCCGAGGATTATCCTGCCGCGTTTGCCGCTCTGGCCGCCCTGCGCGCGCCCATCGACCGTTTCTTCGACGAGGTTATGGTCATGGACAAGGACGAGCAGCTCCGCGATAATCGCCTTAAGCTGCTCAACCGCTTCGAGGCCGTTTTCTCCGGCATCGCCAACATCGGTGAGCTTGCCCGCAAAAAGTAAGCCAGCCTGCGCATAAGCGCAAAAGGAGCCCCGCATGGATTGCCCGGTCACCGCTCGTCCCACCGTAATCGTTATCTCCGACTCGCTCGGTGATACCGCTTGTGAGGTGGTGCTTGCGGCGTCCGGGCAATTTGATGAAGGGGCTTTTCATCTTTTGCGCCTGCCCAAGGTGAACTCGGTGGAGCAGGTCAAGTCGTTTGTGGGCCCGCGCGTTGATGCGGACCATCGCGATATTGCCGTGTTCCACACCATTGTCGATCCGGCGCTTCGCGCCCGCGTGCTCGATTACCTGGGCATGCTGCATATTCGTTCGGTCGACCTGATTGGCCCGACGCTTGCCGTGCTGTCGTCGCTTATCGGTGTGCCGCCCAAGGGCGTCGCGGGTGTGATTCACAAGACCGATGACCGCTATTTCCATCGCATCGAGGCCATGGAGTATTTCGTTGAGCACGATGACGGGCGCGGCTGCGACGATCTGTCGGGGGCCGATATCGTGCTGCTGGGCGTATCGCGCACGTCCAAGACGCCGCTGTCGATGTATTTGGCCTATCAGGGTTACAAGGTCGCCAATGTTCCTTTGGCCCATGGCATGGAGCCGCCGAAGTCAATTTACGAGGTTGACCCGATACGGTTGTTCGGCTTGGTTTCGACCGTTGGCGTCATCTCCGAGATTCGCGATAGCCGCTTGGGCGATGATTACGCCCGTGCCGTCGCCGGCTCCTATGCCGAGCCCGAGAGCGTGCGCAGCGAGCTCGAGGAAGCCCGTGCCCTCATGAAGCGCCTGGGCTGCTTTGTGGTGCGTACTGACGGCAAGGCGATCGAGGAGAGCGCCTCCGAGATCATCGCTCACCTCGAAGAGATTCAAGAGGCAAGAGCCCGCCGCGCCGCCCGCCGCGCTCAACAAAGCTAGCTAATTGGGTTAGCTAAAATTACCTGATATTGATAAAGCGATTTAGCAAATAACCTGCATATGACCTGCGAGTTTCTTATAGTGGTATCTTCATAAGGTAACCACCTTTACCTACCGTTTACCGCTAGTTTTAGCACGTTTACCAAACCGCGTATCCTCTGCTCAAGCCCGTTCAAAACCCGCCGTATAGTTCCCTCACGGCCCGCATCCGGCGGGCCGATTCGTTACCACGGTCGCGCGCGAGAGCGCATGGAAGGGGAAGTATCGTGAGCGATTGCAAGAGGGTTTACCGTTTTGGAACCGATGCCCAGGGCACTTGTGTCACCGAAGGCGACAAGTCCATGAACTTCGTGCTTGGCGGCAAAGGCGCTAATCTTGCCGAGATGAGCCGTATCGGCCTGCCGGTTCCCGGTGGCTTTACCATTACCTGCCAGACCTGCGTCGAGTACTCTGGTGCCGGCAACGTCTGGCCCGAAGGCGCGCTCGACGAGATCGTTGCCGCCGAGGCCGACCTCGAGGCCCGCTGCGGCAAGAAGCTCGGCGACGCCCGTGACCCGCTGCTCGTGTCGGTGCGCTCGGGCGCTCCGTTCTCTATGCCCGGCATGATGGACACGGTCCTCAACCTGGGCCTCAACGACGACTCCGTTCAGGGCCTTATCGCCCAGACGCAGAACCCGCGCTTTGCCTGGGACAGCTATCGTCGCTTTATCCAGATGTTCTCCAACGTCGTCATGGGTGTCGATGCCGACTTGTTCGAGAATGCCCTGACCCAGGCCCGCCTGGTCGCCGGCGTTCGCGTCGACTCCGAGCTTTCGGCCGAGGACCTGCAGGAGCTCGTTGAGACCTTTAAGGGCATTTTCTCCGACAACGTTGAGGCCGCTCTGTACCCCGAGCTCGAGGTCGCGGACGGCAAGCCCGTCTTCCCGCGCGATCCGGAGCTCCAGCTGCGCCTTGCTATCCAGGCCGTCTTTGGTAGCTGGATGAACGAGCGCGCCTGCATCTACCGCAAGCAGCACGGCATTTCCGATGACCTTGGTACCGCCGTTAACGTCCAGGCTATGGCCTTTGGCAATAAGGGCGAGACCTCGGCGACCGGCGTCGCCTTTACGCGCAACCCGGCCGACGGCACCAAGGAGTTCTACGGTGACTTTTTGGTTAACGCCCAGGGCGAGGACGTTGTCGCCGGCATCCGCAACACCGAGCCCATCGCCGACCTCAAGACCACCCCGGGCCTCGAGTCCGCAGGTGAGGAGCTTGAGCGTGTCTTCCTGACGCTTGAGGATCACTATCGCGATATGTGCGACATCGAGTTTACCATCGAGCAGGGCAAGCTCTGGATGCTCCAGACCCGCGTGGGCAAGCGTACCGCAACCGCCGCTCTGCGCATCGCTATCGAGATGGTCGAGGAAGGCCTTATCACCCGTGAGGAGGCCGTGAGCCGCATCGACCCCGCGCAGCTCGACCAGCTCCTGCATCCGCAGTTCGATGCCTGCAAAAAGTACGAGGCCCTGGCCAGCGGTCTGAACGCCAGCCCTGGCGCAGCCGTGGGCGAGATCGTGTTTTCGAGCGACGATGCCGTCGCGCGCGCCAACGAGGGCCACAAGGTCATTCTGGTCCGCTGGGAGACCAACCCCGACGACCTGAAGGGCATGGTCGCCGCCGAGGGTATCTTGACGAGCCATGGTGGCAAGACGAGCCACGCCGCCGTTATCGCCCGTGGCATGGGTACTCCCTGTGTCTGCGGTGTCGAGCGTTTCCATATCGACGCTGCCGAGAAGGTCGTACGCATCGAAGGCAGCGATCGTGTGCTGCACGAAGGCGATGTCATCTCCATCGACGGCACCCAGGGTATCGTCGTCGATGGCGCTGTCGATTTGGTCTCCGCCGAGCTCACCGGCGACCTGGACACCATCCTGTCCTGGGCCGACGAGATTCGTCTGGACGAGACCGGCGGTCACGCCAATCATGTGCGCGTCAACGCCGACAACCCCGAGGATGCCGCGCTCGCCCTCGAGTTTGGCGCCGAGGCCATTGGCCTGTGCCGCACCGAGCATATGTTCCTGGGTGACCGCAAGAACATCATCCAGAGCTTTATCCTGTCCGACGACGATGCCGTGAAGCAGCAGGCCCTGGCCGACCTGCTCAAGGTTCAGACCGAGGACTTCCTGGCTATGTTCAAGACCATGTCCGGTCGCGATGTGGTCGTTCGCCTGCTTGATCCGCCGCTTCATGAGTTCCTGGATAATCCTCGCGAGCTCGAGGTCGCCATCACCAAGAAGGAAGCCGCTGGCGCCAGCGAGGAAGAGCTTGCCGTCCTGCGCACCCGTCTGCGTCGTATTGACAGCATGGTCGAGTCCAATCCGATGCTCGGCCTGCGCGGTGTGCGCCTGTCCGTCGTCTTTAGCGATCTGCCGCTCATGCAGGTTCGCGCCGTGGCCACGGCTGCCGCCCGCCTTATTAAGGAGGGCGTCGACCCGCGTCCCGAGATCATGGTTCCACTCGTTTCCATCACGGCCGAGCATGTCCAGACCCGCGAGGTCATCGAGCGTGTGATCGCCGAGGTTTCCTCCGAGGAAGGCGTCGAGCTCAACATTCCCGTGGGCACGATGCTCGAGCTGCCGCGCGCCTGCATGGTCGCCGACGAGATCGCCCAGCACGCCGACTTCTTCTGCTTTGGCACCAACGACCTCACCCAGACGACCTTCGGCTTCTCTCGTGACGATGCCGAGGCCAAGTTCATCCCGCTGTACATGCATAAGAAGATCTTGAAGGACAACCCCTTCGAGACCATTGACACGGCAGTACTCGAGCTGGTGCGCATGGCTGTCGAGAAGGGTCGCGCCACCAATCCCGACATGCACTTTGGCGTGTGCGGCGAGCACGGCGGCGACCCCAAGTCCATCAAGGGCCTGTTTAACGTGGCCGACGTGGACTACGTGTCCTGCTCGCCCTATCGCGTACCCCTCGCGCGCCTGGCTGCCGCTCAGGCCAAGCTCGAGGCCAGGCGCTCCGCTTAACGGAGTCGCGTTCCATTTGCGCCTTTTAAGTTCCCCTTCGCGCCGTCGCGCCCCCTGTGGACGCGGCGGCGTTTTACGTTGGTTCAATACATTGGCAACTGACGGGAGGACTGCGATGAAAAACCTCACTAGGTATTTGCAACGAGCGCGTCGGGGAGCACGGATGACCCTGTGCTGGGTAGTCGTTGCGGTCACGGCGTTTTGCGGGATGCCGACAGCCGGTTTTGCCCTTCAGGATGAATTGCGCGACGAGCTCTATGGCGACGTGGTCAACCCGCTCACCATTACGGTCAACGATCGCGACTGCACGTTTGTAGATATCGATGACGGCAAGCTCGAGGGTCGTACCTCGATGTACGACAACGTCTCGTTCTACACGGCCGCCGTCAAAAAGGTGCTGCCCAACTGGGCATCGCTTGCCTATAACATCCTTGGCTATGGTGGAGGCGACGACTCCGGGGACTTTTTGTACTGGGACCACGCCGGCAAGGGCTTTGAGAAGGATTTCGGTAAGGGTCACTACATCTATCTCTATGATGCGCTTTCGGGCGGCAACGGTGAGCATTCCGATGGTGCCGACAAATCGAAGCAGAGTGGTCTGACATCTGCAAAAAGCCTCAATGCGGTCTACGAGCGCTTGACCGACGATATCGCCGGCTGTATCGGTCACAAGCTGGAGGGCTCCGATTTCCGTAAATACGTGCCGCTCGACGGACTGTCGAAAGACACGACTGAGCAGGACGTCATCTATGCCACCATCGCGTGCGTGGACAAGCTCGGCGGCACCTACCAGTACGATTTCAATGGCTTTGGCATCGCGTTCTATAACTTTAGAGTTCAGCAGCTCAACAGCGTGAACAAGCTTAACTGTGCGCCCGAGGACGCGCCGGGCTATTCCTTTGTCGATTCTAAGACTGAGCAGGAGCTCGTTACCTCGGCTCTTAACGTCGGCTATGAGGACGCCTCGCAGAGCATCACGCTCGCCCGCGGTACCGAGGAGACGGTCGGCACGAGCACTTCTGAATCCGCATCGTATTCCAAAGGCGGCTCGTGGGGCGCATCGGTGAGCCTCAAGGAGTCGCTGGGCGTGCCCGCAACAGCGAGCGAGGAGATCGAGACTTCGTTTTCGGCCGAAACCACGATGTCCCAGTTGTGGGAGGCGAGCAAGACCGAGGAACAGTCGATTACCACAACGGACAACCAGTCTGTCACCGTCAATATGACGATCCCGGCGCACACGCAGGTCAATAGCAAGCAAACGAGTTCTACCACGACGCTGTCCGAGGACTATGACCAGCCGGTGGGCGTGACGTTCGACGTGATCATCTTTAATATGAACGGCGAGTGCTACGATGACAACGCCGCCGTGCAGGAGTTCCATACCGCCGGTTATGACCAGCGCTCGTTCTACACCACCTTTGGCGATCAGTCGACCGACGCCGTGCAGAACCTGTTCCTGCGCTCAATCGCCCATCGTGGCGACGACGGGTACGATACCACCGCCGGAAACGTGACGAGTTGGTCGTATCGCACCAACAACCACATGGTGCGCGCCATCGATTGGAATTCGGTCCTGGCCGATCGCGAGGTGCCCTCGCGCAACGGCGGCGCCCCGCGCACGTGCAACGTGCTCAATGACATGGCCGCGACCTATCCCATGTCCATTACGGGTTCCAATCTGTCGTTTGAGTCGGTGACGGTCGATACGCAGTTGGGCACGCCGCAGCCCATTAAGCCCATCTCCAAGATTCTCGTGTCGCTGCAGACCGATAAGACCCGAAGGCTTACGGTTGGAGACGAAGACCCCATCTCTTCCTATCGCGTGCGTGCAAGGGACGAGGACGATGTTGATTACTACGGCTTTGTGAAGTCGTCGGGCGACTGGCGCGTGGTCGATAAAAAGGGCAAGGAATGCAAGTCCGACGTCATCGAGATCCAGACCGACCCTGTCACCCACGAGCAGGTCGTGGTGGGTAAAAAGGCCGGCACCGCCTACGTAAAGTACTTTATCCCCGAGGACACCTACGTGGACGTGAACGGGCACGTCTCGACCAATGACGAGATCGACGCCGCGGCCTACAAATATAAGGTAAGTGACGTGGCGCCCGAGCCGTTTAACGGCAGCATCAAGCTCGAGGGCTCGGCGCAGACCGTCGTCGGCGTCGAGGAGAACCTTAACGGCATCGAAGGCCTGACGGCTACGGTCTATGACACGACGGGCAAGGAAGTCGATAGAGTCTGCAGCTGGGAGGCTCAGGAGCTCGAGAGCAAGGGCATTTCGGTCGCGACAGACGGCACGATGACCATCTCGCAACCGGGCACCTTCCATGTTCGCGCCTTTATTGACGGTGTGTATTCCGATTGGGCCGAGGTCATCGCCGCACCCGCACCGGTCGACCCGATGACGACCGTGGTCGAGACGCCGGTGAGCGTTACGCCCGCCTCCACGGGGGATTCTTCGGCAACGACGGATAGTACGGCTCCTGCCCAGGGGGAGCAGGCCGCTTCCGATGCGAACGCGGCCGAGTCTGCTCCCGCGAGCGACAATGCCGCTGCAGTGACTGACGACACCGCGCCCACTGCCGCGAAGGATGCCTCGCCGATTCCTACGGGCCTCGTTACCGTTTTGACCGATATCTGCCGCTACGGCATCGATCACGGCCTCATCAGCACATCAAACAAGGAAGAGATGACCAAGAAGGACTTCGACATCTTAGGCATCCTGTACCTGATGGCAGACAGCCAGGACCTGGTGCCCCAAGACGCCGAGGACGCGATGAATGAATGGGTCCATGACAACTATAATGACGAGGAGCTTGCCACCTGGAAGCAGCATGCGCTTTCGGTGCTGCTCGAATACGGCTACATCGCGCCCGGAACGACCGTGACGACCCCGACGACTGATGCTGCGGACGGCGCATAAGTGCAGAAAGGGTGCGTGTTTTTGTCTTTTTGCGCACGGGCAAAATAGTTCTTGCAGCCAAGGTCGTGGCGTGTATACTCGAATACGTTTGTTCAACTACGTGCCGGCCAAGGTGGTACGGCACCTCTAGAAGAGTAAGGAATTGCACATGGATTACATCCGCGCAATCGAGCGTCAGCAGATCCGCGAGGACATTCCTCAGGTTCGCGTCGCCGACAACGTCAAGGTTCACTACCGCATTAAGGAAGGCGACCGCGAGCGCATCCAGGTCTTCCAGGGCGACGTCATCCGCATGGCCGGCGCCGGTGCCCGCGAGACCTTCACCGTCCGCAAGATTTCCTTCGGTGTCGGTGTTGAGCGCACCTTCCCGCTTCACAGCCCCAAGATCGCCAAGCTCGAGGTCGTTCGTCATGGTCGCGTCCGTCGCGCCAAGCTGTACTACCTCCGCGACAAGGTGGGCAAGGCTGCTCGCATCCCCGAGAAGCGCTAAGAAGATCGCAGCGTCTGTCCACTCGTTTGGACAAAAGGGTCACCTTCGGGTGGCCCTTCTTTTTATCTGATTTGCATACAAGGAGGCCCCGATATGGCCAACATGACGAGCTCGGTTTCGGCATCGCAGGTTGCCGGCGAGCTGGCGAGCGCCACGTTCGAGGAGATTCCCGCCCTCGTGGAGCATTATCGCGAGGATCCGCGCCAGCAGGTGATCAAGGCTTGCGAACGTGCCCTTAAGCGCCATGCCAAGGAACTTTCCGAACGCGAGCGCGTCAACGGCATGTACGAGCTTATGCATGAGCTCGGCGGTGATGGCGTGGTCGTGGGCGTCGACGAGGTGGGCCGTGGCTCGGTAGCGGGTTCCTTGACCGTGTGCGCCGTGTGTCTTCCGATGGAGCCGCGCATCTGGGGCATCAATGATTCCAAAAAGCTCACGCCGGCGCGCCGCGAGCTGCTCTCGGTGAAGATTGCCGAGGTGGCGACTGCTATCGGCTTTTGCCATATCGCTCCTGCGGATATCGATGAGATGGGCATGGCCCGCGCCATTCGAGCCGCTGTCGCGGGTGCGGTGGCCGATACGGGGCTTGAGCCCGATTGCGTGCTTATGGACGGCAACCCCCTGGGCGCCGTGCCCCATGAGCGCGACGTGGTCAAGGGCGATGCCAAGATCGCCTGTATCGCCGCGGCATCCATCATGGCAAAGGTCACGCGTGACGAGATGATGGTCGAGTACGACGCCGAGTATCCCGAGTACCATTTGGCCGAATCGAAAGGCTATGCGAGCCCCGAACACATCGAGGCCATTCGCAAACATGGTCTTTCTCCGCTGCACCGTGTGAGCTTTTGCGGAAACTTTCTGCAGACTGAGCGTCTTTTTTAGGCCAATTGTGGAGACTGGGACCTTAAGGGTTCTATAAACCTGCTGGTAGGGGCCGTGTGCAACGCTATTGTTGCGCGCGGCCCCTCATTTGTCGGCATTTGGTTGGTTTTCGGTTTGCTTCCGGTACTTACCCGCATGAAACCTGCCCTCATTATCGAGGCAATGCAGGGAGTGGGAAAGGAGACCCCATGTGTGCCGCAGCCAAAATGAGCAAGACGCAGCAGCTCAAGGAACGTTGGGAAGAGGGGGACCTCGATTGCGGGTCGATCACCCCTGAGTTTATCAAGGGGCTCAGTCCTCGCGAGCTCGGTATGCTGGGCGAGCTTATCGCAATCGATTACTTTAACGAGCGCGGCTATGCATTGCTGGAACAAGGCTATCGATGCTCGGAGGGCGAGGCCGACCTGGTGCTGCTCGACGAGCTCGACGATGTGGTGGTGATGGCCGAGGTCAAGACCAGGCGTGTTGCGCTGGATTGCGATACGCGGGTGTTTCCCGAGGAAGCGGTGAACGCCCAAAAGCAGCGGCGCTATCGTCGCATCGCGAGTTGTTATCTCATGGAGCATTATCCGCTCAAGGCGATCCGCTTCGATGCCGTGGGCGTCACCATTCGCGGCGGGCATATCGCCGAGATCGAGCACCAGTACAATGCATTCGATTGGCAGGTGTCGTGATGGCGTTCGAAACTTTTGCTGTTCACGCAGCCTGTATCCGCGGCGTCGAGGCGATTCCCGTCACGGTCGAGGTTTCGCTCGCGGGCGGCATCCCGGGCATCCAGATGCTCGGCATCCCGAGTATGGAGGTCATGGAGTCGCGCGGGCGCATTCGCTGCGCGATGCGCTCTGCCGGATTCGAGATCCCGCGCTCGGGCATTACGGTCAATCTGGCACCGGGCGATATCCGAAAGACCGGTAGCGGCTTTGACCTGCCGATAGCCATTGCGGTGCTTGCGGCCGATGGGCAGATTCCCCGCGACAATCTCGACCGCTGCCTCATTGCCGGCGAGCTCGGCTTGGATGGCACGGTGCTTCCCGTCAAGGGCGAAGTAGCGTTTCAGCTGCTGGCTCGCGACATGGGGTTGTCTTTTATCGCCGGTAGGTCCGACCAGCATGTTCCGCTTTCGGGGGTCGACTGCGGTTTTATCGACCATCTGTCGCAGCTTGCTCACGGTATGGGCGAGGCAGCTCGGCATTATCTGGATTCCGAGGGCGGGGAGGCCACCTTTGAGCCCGAGCTCGATTATGCCGACGTGTTGGGGCAGGAGGTCGCCAAGCGCGGCATGGCGCTTGCGGCGGCGGGGGAGCTGGGCCTGCTCATGATTGGGTCTCCGGGATCGGGCAAGACCATGCTTGCGCGCCGCATGACGGGTATCTTGCCCGAGCTTTCCGTCGAGGATCAGCAGGAGGCGCTGTGCATTCATTCGGTCTTGGGTGAGAACATCGATGGCCTGCTTGCGGGGCATCGGCCGTTTCGAAGCCCCCATCACAGCATTTCGACAGCGGGCCTTATTGGCGGAGGGCGCCCGGTGCATCCGGGCGAGATCAGCCTTGCCCATGGCGGCGTGCTCTTTTTGGACGAGCTTGCAGAGTTTCCCACCGGTGTGCTGCAGACGCTTCGTCAGCCTATCGAGCGCGGCTATGTCAGGATCGTACGCGTCGACGGTGCCTTCACGTTTCCCTCGCGCTTTCAGCTGCTTGCGGCGAGCAATCCCTGTCCCTGCGGCTTTTTGGGCGATCGCGAGGTTCCGTGTCGCTGTTCGGCATCGATGGTCGAGCGCTACCGGTCCAAGCTGCGCGGTCCCTTGGCCGACCGTATCGACCTGATGCTCGATGTGACCCGCCCCGATCCGCAGGTGATTATCGAGGGCGCCGAGGGCATGTCGTCGGCCGAGCTGCGCGACTACGTTGTCCGCGGTCGGGCTTTTCGTGCCTGGCGCGAGTCCCGTATGGATGATGCGGATGCCGAGGTTGAGGGTGCCGAGCCCCGCTCTATCGATGGTGTTGTATCGACCTTTGCGCTTGATCAGGCGGCGGAAACGTGCGTGCTCGGCCTGTCGAAGCGCACGCATCTCACGGGACGCGGCATCGTGCGTCTGGTTCGCATCGCGCGCACGATTGCCGATGTCGCAGAAAGCGAGCGGGTGACGCAAGACCACGTGCTCGAGGCGGCGATGTACCAGGGAAGGAGGGATCAGTGATGGGTGAGGTCCGCTACGAACTGCATCCCGGTGATGGGCTGTTTCCCGCTACTGTTCTGGAACTTTCCGATGTGCCGCAGACGTTGTTCGTCCGTGGCGACCCGGAGGTGCTCTCGACGCCGGCGCTCTCGATTATCGGTGCGCGCAAGGCCTCGCCGTACGGTCTTGCCGTAGCTGAGCTTGCGGCCAAGGTTGCCGTGGAAGCGGGGGTGACGGTGGTCTCGGGCGGTGCGGTCGGCTGCGACCAGGCCTCGGGTTGGGCCGCGGTCAACGCCGGGGGCAGGCACGTCGTGGTACTGGGGACCGGCGCCGACGTGGTCTACCCGCGCTCGAGTGCGGGGCTCATCGCGCGCACGATCGATACGGGCGGCGCGGTCGTGTCCATCTCGCCTTGGGGTATGGGGCCACGTAAGTTTGCCTTCCCGCGGCGTAACCGGGTGATTGCCGCGCTTTCGCAGGCGCTCTTCGTGTCGGAGGCTGGCATGCCTTCGGGCACGTTCTCGACGGCGGAGGCCGCCATGGACCTGGGGCGCGAGCTTCTTGCCGTGCCGGGTTCGATTTTGTCACCCGAGTCGCGCGGTACCAACTACCTCATTGCCAACGGGGCCTGCTGCATTATTGACGAGGAGTCCATCGAGATGGCCATCTCGCGAATCTACGGCACCCTGCGCTATTCGCGTCCTGATGCACCCGGTATCGCAGATCTGGACCCCACGCAGCAGGCCGTGATGCATGCGCTCATCGCCTCGCCGCTCAAGGTCGACGACATCGCGGCACTCGTCTCGCTCGATGCCGTCGGCGTGCTCAAACTTCTGGGTTCGCTCGAACTCGAGGGCCTCATCGAGCGCATGATGGATGGAAGGTATGCGCCCTCCAAGTTTGCCCTTCACGCCCAGACGCCCTTCGGTCACAATGGAAAACGTGTCAATTAGAAAGGTGTTTGCAGATGCTGTTTGATCAGGTGACGGTTATCGGTGGCGGTCTGGCGGGATCGGAATGCGCGATTCAGCTGGCAGATCGCGGGTTCGCCGTAAAGCTGTGCGAGATGCGCCCGCAGGTAAGCTCTCCTGCCCACCATACCGATCACTTGGCGGAGCTCGTCTGCTCCAATTCGTTTAAGTCGACCCGTCCCGATTCCGCCGCCGGTCTGCTGAAGGCCGAGCTCGAGCGCATGGGCTCGGTGCTGCTCGACTGCGCTCATCGTGCGGCCGTTCCCGCTGGCGGCGCCCTGGCGGTCGACCGCGTCAAGTTTTCCGAGCTCGTCGAGGCCGAGGTTGCCGCCCGCCCCAATATCGAGGTCGTCCACGGTGAGGTCACCCAGATCCCCGAGGGTCATGTGGTTATCGCCGCGGGCCCCTTGTGCTCGCCGGCATTGAGCGGGGAGGTCATGAAGCTTGTCGGTGGTGACGCCCTGGCGTTCTTTGACGCGGCCGCCCCGATCGTCGATGCCTCGACGCTCGATATGGACGTGCTGTTCTCGCAGTCGCGCTACGAGGAGCAGGGGAGTGGCGACTATCTCAATGCCCCGCTCAACAAGGAAGAGTACGAGGCCTTTATCGAGGCACTCACCACGGCCGATCGCGTGGTGCTCAAGGATTTTGAGGGCGGTGACCTGTTCCAGGCCTGCCAGCCTGCCGAGGAGGTTGCGCGCACGGGCAAGGATGCCATCCGCTTTGGCGCCATGAAGCCCGTCGGGCTCACCGACCCGCGCACCGGTCGCCGTCCCTGGGCGGCAATTCAGCTGCGCGCCGAGAACAAGGAGAAGACCGCCTATAACCTGGTTGGCTTCCAGACCAACCTGACCTTCGGCGAACAGAAGCGCGTCTTCCATATGGTTCCCGGCCTGGAGAACGCCGAGTTCTTCCGCTACGGCGTCATGCACCGCAACACCTTTGTCGATGCGCCGCACGTGCTCGATGGCACCTTTGCCGTGCCCGGCACGAGCGTGCGTCTTGCCGGCCAGATTACCGGTACCGAGGGGTATATGGAGGCCGTGGCGACGGGTCTGCTCGCCGCGCTCAACACCTATGCCGAGGCTATCGGTGCCGCGGGCGTCGAGCTGCCGCGCGTGGGCGCCCTGGGCGCGCTCGTGGGGTATGCGACCGATCCGGCTACGGTGGGCTACCAGCCCATGCACGTCAACTTTGGGCTCGTTCCGCCGCTCGAGGGCGGTAAGCGTCGCAGCAAGCGCGATCGTTACCAGGCCTACGCGGATCGCGCCCTTAAGGCCCTGGATGCTTATCTGGAATCGCGCTCCGATCTGTTTGGAGGCGAGAGGTCATAGCTTTTGACCTGTACGATGCCGTCGACTCGTTCATCGCCTACATTGCACGCGTCGAAGGGCTCGCTCCCAATACGGTAACCGCCTACGCCTCGCGCCTCGAGCGCTTCGCCGCGTGGTGCGACCGCGAGGGCATCGACGCTCGCGTCGCCGACGTACGGACCGTTCGCTCCTATTTGGCCGAGCTGTCGCGTGGCCAGGTGGCGGCTCGGACCCTTGCGGCGCATCTGTCTGCCATTCGCTCGCTCTATCGGTGGATGGCTGCCGAGGGAATCGTTGAGGGCGATGCGGTCTCGGCGATATCCTCACCCAAACTGCCGCGCGATCTTCCCGGTGTGCTGACGACCCGGCAAGTCGAGGCGTTGCTCAAGGCCCCCGACACCTCGACGCCTGCGGGGCTGCGTGATGCGGCGATGCTCGAGCTGCTCTATGCCTCCGGCGCGCGAATCTCGGAGCTCGCGGCGCTCAACGTGGAGTCCATTGCTTGGTCAGAGCGAACGCTGCGACTTTGGGGCAAGGGGAGCAAGGAGCGTATCGTGCCCCTCTATCGGCGCGCTCTCGAGGCGACTCGCCGCTATATTGAGGAGGGGAGGCCACATCTCCTTGTGCAGGCAAAGCGTGTCGATAGTGCGAACGGCGTGCATCCGCTGTTTATCTCGGCGCGCGGAAACCGCATGAGTGCCGCCATGCTCAGGAGGCGGTTCCACATGCTTGCAGCACTTGCCGGCATTCCTGCCGACATCGCCCCGCATGCGATGCGCCACACCTTTGCGACCGACCTGCTCGAGGGCGGCGCGGATCTGCGCTCGGTTCAGGAGCTGCTGGGGCATGCGAGCTTGTCCACGACGCAGATCTATACGCACCTCACGCCCGATCGGCTTAAGCGCGCCGTGAGTCAGGCCCACCCCCGCGGCGAGTAGGAGAAGGGCCTCCCGCGCCGCACCGAGGTGTGTGGTTTTGATTGCGGGTTGGCAGGAAGAGGCAATCCTGCTATCATTCATCGGGTTGCTTCACGGCAACAGGTTTTTATCACGCACGCGCGGCTACTTCATACCGTGGTGCCCGGGCTTTGGTAGCACATGTCCGGGTTGGTTTTGGAGGATGACCCCGCGCGGAGGCAAACCACAGGAGGTTTAATATGGCTACCAAGATTAATATCCGCACCCTGCTCGAGGCCGGCTGCCACTTCGGTCACCAGACCCGTCGCTGGAACCCCAAGATGAAGCCGTTCATCTTCGGTGAGCGCAACGGCATCTACATCCTCGACCTCAAGCAGACCATCCTTGACGCCGATCAGGCCTACACCTTCGTCAAGAACGTCGCCAAGGGCGGCAACGTGCTGTTCGTCGGCACCAAGAAGCAGGCTCAGGAGGCCGTTAAGAACGCCGCTGAGCGCGCCAACATGCCTTACATCAACCAGCGTTGGCTCGGCGGCATGCTGACCAACTTCGTCACCATCCGCTCCCGCATCAACCGCATGGAGGAGCTCGAGGCCATGGTCGAGGACGGCCGCATGGCAGTGCTGCCCAAGAAGGAGCAGGCAGTGCTCGGCAAGGAGCTCGCTAAGCTCCAGACCAACCTCGGTGGCGCCCGCGACATGAAGGGTCTGCCCCAGGCTCTCTTCGTCATCGACACCAAGCGCGAGGAGAACGCCATCAAGGAGGCCCAGCGCCTGAACATCCCCGTCGTCGCTCTGATCGACACCAACTCCGATCCCGACGAGGTCGAGTACGGCATCCCCTGCAACGATGACGCCATCTCCGCTGTCACCCTTATGTGCGAGCTCATGGCCGACGCCTGCCTCGCTGGCTCCGGTAAGGAGCAGGTCTCCGAGGCCGAGATGGCCGCCGAGCCCAAGGCCGAGTAAATCAGTCCTATTTAAGTCTTTTTCATCTCTTTGAAAGGAACCACAATGGCCCAGATTACTGCCGCTATGGTCAAGCAGCTCCGCGAGATGACCGACTCCCCAATGATGGAGTGCAAGAAGGCTCTCGTCGAGGCTGACGGCGACATGGACGTCGCTGTTGACGTTCTGCGCAAGAACGGCCTCGCCAAGGCTGCCAAGAAGGCTGGCCGTGAGACCAACGAGGGCGCTGTCGCCGCGTTCGTCTCCGAGGACGGCAAGTCCGGCGCTCTGCTCGAGCTTTCCTGCGAGACCGACTTCGTCGGCTCCAACGCCAAGTTCACCGGCTTTGCTTCCAAGGTCGCCGAGGTTGTCGCTACCACCGAGCCGGCCGATGTCGATGCTCTGCTCGAGAAGCCGATGGGCGAGGAGACCGTTTCCTCCGAGCTCACCGAGATGATTCACATCATGGGCGAGAACATGAAGATCGCTCGTTTCTCCGCTCGCAAGGCCGAGAACGGCGCTCTCGCTTCTTACATCCACATGGGTGGTAAGATCGGCGTCCTCGTCGAGTTCGCTTTCGAGAAGGCCGAGACCGCTCAGGCCGAGTCCTTCAAGACCTTCGCTCACGACGTTGCCCTTCAGGTTGCCGCCGTCGCCCCGATTTGCGCTACCCGCGATCAGGTTCCGGCCGAGACCGTCGAGCACGAGAAGGAGATCTACATGGCTCAGGCTGCCGAGTCCGGCAAGCCCGAGGCTATCCAGGAGAAGATGGCTGTTGGCCGTCTGGAGAAGTTCTACAAGCAGTCCGTGCTCACCGAGCAGGAGTTCATCAAGGACAGCTCCCTCACCATCAAGAAGTACGCTGAGCAGGTCTCCAAGGAGCTCGGCGATAGCATTACCGTCGTTGCCTTCGACCGTCTGGTCCGTGGCGAGTAAATAAGCTCTTGTAGCTGGTAATGAGCAGGCTGTGGGTTTTACTCACAGCCTGCTTTTTCATGGCTCTTATCAGAGCCTTTGCTATCATATTGAGAGTCTAATTAAAGGAGGATCGCTTTGTCCGACATCCGATATAAACGCGTGCTTCTGAAGCTTTCCGGCGAAGCACTGATGGGCGACGGCCAATATGGCATCGACCCCAAGATTACCGACCATCTTGCCAAGCAGGTCAAGGAGCTGCTCGCCGTTGGCCATGAGGTCGGCGTTGTTGTCGGCGGCGGCAACATTTTCCGCGGCATGGCCGGCGCTGCCGGTGGCATGGAGCGCGCCCAGGCCGACTACATGGGCATGCTGGCAACCGTTATGAACGCGCTTGCCCTGCAGGATGCCTTTGAGCACAACGATGTTCCCTGCCGCGTGATGAGCGCTATCCAGATGAACGAGATCTGCGAGCCCTATATTCGCCGTCGCGCCATCAACCACCTTTCCAAGGGTAATGTCGTTATTTTTGCCGCCGGTTCGGGCAATCCGTACTTTACGACCGACACCGCCGCGGCTCTTCGTGCCTGCGAGATCGGTGCCGAGATTCTGATTAAGGCCACCAAGGTTGACGGCATCTACGACAAGGATCCTGTCAAGTGTTCCGATGCCGTCCGTTTTGACAAGATTACCTATCACGAGGTTCTCGTCCGCGGTCTGCAGGTTATGGATTCCACGGCCACGGCGCTGTGCCAGGATAACCGTATGCCGATTTTGGTCCTCAACATCGATGGCGAGGACACCGTCAAACGCGCGCTTTCGGGTGAGCCCGTCGGCACGCTCGTCTATCAGGAGGATTAAGCATGGCAGAGAATATCACCGCCCACATGGACAAGTCGCTCGAGTCCCTCAAGCACAACTTTTCCAAGGTTCGCACGGGCCGCGCCAACGCTAACATTCTGTCCGACATTTCGGTCGATTACTACGGTGTTCCCACGCCGGTTACCCAGGTTGCCGCCGTTAAGACCCCCGAGGCTCACATGCTGCTTATCGAGCCCTGGGACAAGGCGCTCGTCAACGCAATCGTGAAGGCTATCAGCGCTTCCGATCTGGGCATTACTCCCAACTCTGACGGTACCGTCGTGCGCCTGCCGTTCCCGGCTCCCACCGAGGAGCGTCGTCGCGAGCTCGTCAAGGAGTGCCGCGAGTATGCCGAGCAGGCCAAGGTCTCCATTCGCAACATCCGTCGCGACTTTAACAACAAGCTCGAGCGCGACGAAGAGCTCACCGAGGACGATGTCCGTCGCGAGCAGGCCAAGGTCCAGAAGTATACCGATGAGTATGTTGCCAAGGTCGAGGAGCTTCTGAAGGAAAAAGAAGCCGAGGTCATGGAGATCTAAGGTGCAATACGACGAGAACAAACTGGTCGAGTACTTTGCCGACGCCCCTGCGGGCGTCGGTTTTTCCGACCTTGACCTCAATAAGATTCCGCATCATATTTCGTGCATCATGGACGGTAACGGTCGCTGGGCCACGGCGCGCGGTCTTGCCCGCACCGAGGGACACAAGGCCGGTATCGTCTCTCTGCGCGAGATTATTACCGCATGCGTGCGTTTGGGCGTCGACGTCCTTTCGGCCTATGCGTTTTCCACCGAAAACTGGAATCGTCCTCAGCATGAGGTCAACGTTTTAATGCATCTGTTTGCTAAGACGTTTATCGATGAGCTGCCGCTGCTTAAGCGCGAAAACGTGCGCGTTGTCTTTTTGGGCGATATATCCGCACTGCCCAAGAAGACCCGCGATGTCTTTGAGCGAGGTCTTGCCGAGTGTGCCGACCATACCGGCATGACGCTGGCACTTGCCGTCAACTACGGAGCCCGTGCCGAGATCACCCGTGCCGTCCGTCAGATCGCGCTCGATGCCGCTGCCGGAAAGATCGTTCCGGCCGCTATCGACGATGATATGGTTGCTTCGCACCTGTACACCGCTGGGCTACCCGATCCTGAGCTTGTGATTCGAACCTCCGGCGAGCTTCGCCTTTCGAACTATCTGCTGTGGCAGGTTGCCTATTCCGAGTTTTATGTCACCGATACCTATTGGCCCGACTTTGATCGTTGGGGTCTTGTCAACGCCATTTTGGCCTATCAGGGCCGCGACCGTAGGTTTGGTGGACTGAGCAAGACCGAGGAGGCTTAATCGTGTCCGATCGTCCCAAGGCGTCTGCTCCCAAGGCGCCTGCCGCCAAGAGCGGCGCGGCCGCGACTTCGTGGCTTGCCGGCTTTATTACCCGTGCCGCCGCAGGTATCGTCTACGCCGTCGTATTTATTCTCTGCCTGGTTTTGGGTATCGTTCCCACCGCCATCTTCGTCTCCGTCATGAGCGGCCTGTGCTGCTTTGAGTATTTCCGCATGACGAAGCTCGATGGCAAGGTGGCCAACGAGCGCCTGGGTATCGCTGCCGCCGTGCTCTTTCCGCTCTCGGCGCTGGGCGACTCGCTGCTGTTGAATGCGCTGCTTTTTGCATTGATGCTTGCGGTGGGCATTTGGTATGTCTGTTCGTCGCGTACCCGCATATCCGATGTGGCTGTGACACTCATGGGTCCCATCTACACCGGTTTTATGCTGTCGGCCATCGTGCTGCTGCGCGATGCCGTGCCCGGTTTTGCCGGCGCCCTGCTTTCGGTGGGTGTTTGCGCGTCTCTCTGGGTCTCCGATTCGTTTGCCTACATCGTGGGCAGCCGTATCGGCAAGCACAAGATGGTCCCCAAGATCTCTCCCAAAAAGAGCTGGGAGGGCTTTGTCGGCGGCATCTTGGGCTCGGTTCTTATCTGGCTTATTTTGTGGGCGACGCATTTCTATAAGCTGAGCTTGCCCTATGCGCTGCTTTGCGGCGTGGTTGTGTCCATCCTGGGCGTTATCGGTGACCTCATCGAGTCACGCATCAAGCGTGGCGTGGGCGTCAAGGATTCTGGCAACCTTATTCCGGGCCATGGCGGCATGCTCGATAGAAGCGACTCGCTTATCTTTGGCTGCATTACCGCGCAGCTGCTTTTGATGATCGGAGGCGTGCTGTAATGTCATTCCAGACGACGTATGGCCCCGATGGACGCCTTCGCGTTGCCATTCTGGGCTGTACGGGCTCTATTGGCACCCAGGCGCTCGATGTTTGCCGTCAGCATGCCGACCGTCTGCAGGTGACGGCGCTTTCCGTTAATTCCAGTACCGCTGAGCTTGTTGCGCTTGCCCGTGAGTTTTCGGTTCCGGCCGTTGCCGTGGCCGACACCACCCACGGTACGGACGCTGTGCTGCAGGAGCTGCCCGAGGGCACGGAGCTCGGCGTTGGCGCACGGGCCGTGTGCGAGCTCGCATGCCGCGATGATGTCGACTGCGTGCTCGTGGCCATCGTGGGCGCTGCCGGGCTCGAAGCAAGCCATGCGGCCCTGACATCGAACAGGCGTCTTGCACTTGCTAACAAGGAGTCCCTCGTTGTCGGCGGTGACCTGCTGATGCCGTTGGCGCAGCCCGGTCAGCTTATTCCAGTCGACTCCGAGCACTCCGCCATCTACCAGTGCTATCTGGGGGAGAATCCGCGCGAGGCTCACTGCATTTGGCTCACTTGCTCGGGTGGTCCGTTCTTTGGCCGTACGCGCGACGAGCTCAATTGCGTGACACGCTCCGATGCGCTGGCACACCCCACGTGGGCCATGGGTGCTAAGATCACCATCGACTCTGCGACCCTCATGAATAAGGGCTTGGAGCGTATCGAGGCGATGCACCTGTTCGGGTGCGATCTCGACTTTATCAACGTGGTCGTTCAGCGCCAGTCAAAGATCCACTCGATGGTCGAGTATGCGGACGGCTCTGTGATGGCACATCTTGGTGCGTCCGACATGCGCATTCCCATCCAGTTCGCGTTCTCGTATCCCGAGCGGTGGGATACCCCAGCGCCTCGAATCGATTTCCGCGAGCTCGGGCAGCTTACGTTTGATGCTGCCGATATGGACACATTCCGCTGCCTGGCGCTGGCCGAGCGTGCCGGCAGAACGGGCGGCACCATGCCGTGCGTGCTGAATGCCGCCAACGAAGTTGCCGTCGATGCCTTCCTGCACGATGCCTGTACCTTTACCGATATCGACCGTATCGTCGAGTCGTGCATGGATGCACACGATACGCAGGCGGTCGCATCCTTTGAGCAGCTTCGCGATATCGATACGTGGGCTCGTGCCAAGGCCGCCGAGGTGCTCGCTGCAACCCGCTCTTAATCGTAAGGATTGCTTTTCGTTTTATGGATACTGTTCTGAGCGTTCTCTCCTCAGTCTTTTGGGGCCTTTTGATGCTATCCGTCCTCGTGTTTCTGCATGAGGGCGGCCACTTTTTGGCGGCCCGTGCGTGCGGCGTGCGCGTCACCGAGTTTTTCTTAGGCCTACCGTGCCGCTTTGACATTCATCGTACGTCGCGTCGCATCGGTACCAAGTTTGGCGTGACGCCGCTGCTGCTGGGTGGCTATGCCGCTATCTGCGGTATGGACCCGACCGATGTCTCGTGCGCCGACCGTGTGCTTGCGGCGATCTATCGTCATGGTCGCGTTTCGGTTGCAGACCTTTCCGTCGAGCTGGAACTGCCCGAGGAGGATGTTCTCGAGGCTTGTGCCTTGCTTTTGGGCTGGGGTTCCATTGCGCCTTGGTACGAGGAAGGGGAGAAGCCTTCACCCAGCTATTATCCGGTTAGGTACCAGACGCTGCCGCGCGATGCTGCAGGATATACCACCTTTGACGGCCGCAAGTTCGATCGAGAGCATGCGACTGCCGAGGGCGATGTGTGGGAGCTGCCGGTCACTGCTTCGGAGTTCTTCGAGCAGGAGCGTTCGCATACCTATCTGGGCCAGGGTTTTCTCAAGCGTGCCTTTATGCTGCTCGCGGGCATTCTCATCAATATCCTGACGGGCTTTTTGCTGCTTATGAGCATCTACTCTATCGCCGGCGTATCGGTGCCGGTCGATAGCAATGTGATCGGTCAGGTTGAAGAAGGCTCTATAGCCGCCAAGGCGGGCATTGAGGCCGGCGACGCTATTCTTAGTGTCGATGGCGTGTCCTGCTCCAGCTGGATGGATGTGTATGATGCCATCGGCAAGGCTGCCGGTCAGGACGATATCGCCATTGAGTACCAGCGCGACGGTAAGAAACTTTCGACCTCGGTCGCGCTCAGGGAGGGCGAGCGTTTGGGCGTTTATGCCTCCACGCAAGTGGTCCATTTGGACCCTATCACCTCGGCGCGCCTGTCGTTCTCCTATGTTCAGCAGACTGCCGAGGGCGTTATGCGCCTGCTGCAACCGCAGCATACGATGGAGATACTCGATCAGTCCAGCTCGATTGTTGGCATCAGCGTCATGTCTTCTCAGGCGGCTGCCGCCGGTCCCGCGACATTCTTAACGTTTGCCGCGCTCATCTCGTTCTCGCTGGGCTTTATGAACCTGCTGCCCATTCCGCCGCTCGACGGGGGAAAGCTGGTTATCGAGATCATTCAAAAGGTCGCCGGTCGCGAGCTGCCACTCAAGGTGCAGACAATCGTCAGTTATGTCGGCATCGTTCTCTTTGCGCTGCTGTTTGTCTATATGCTTCGTTCCGACGTCCTTCGATTTATTTTGTAGGGGAGTGTTTGGATTGTCTTTGTCCCATCCTTTGCCGCGCGAGCTGACGCGCCCCGTGTTTGTGGGCGACGTGCAGATAGGCGGCGGCGCTCCGGTGGTGGTTCAGTCCATGACCTGCACCGATACCGCCGACGCCCAGGCAACGCTTGCTCAAGTGCGTGCGCTTGCCCAGGCGGGTTGCGATGTTGTGCGCGTGAGCGTGCCCACTGAGGCTGCGCTCGAGGGCTTTCGCACGATTTGTGCGGAGTCTCCGGTGCCGATCGTTGCCGATATCCACTTTAACCATAAGCTCGCCATTGGCGCCGTGGAGGCCGGTGCCGCTAAGCTCCGCATCAATCCCGGCAACATTGGCGATTGGGCCAAGGTCGATGCCGTGATCGATGCCGCGGGCGCCGCTGGGTGCGCGATTCGCATTGGCGTGAACGCCGGCTCGCTTGAGCAGGATATCGCCGAGCGCGATGACCTTACGCAGCCCGAAAAGCTTGTGATGTCGAGCGAGCGTTTCGTCAAACATTTTGAGGATCGCGGCTTTACCAATATCGTGCTTTCCGCCAAGGCTCATAGCGTGTCCACGACGCTTGACACCTATCGTGCCCTGTCGCGCGAAATCCCCCATGTTCCGCTTCATTTGGGCGTGACTGAGGCCGGAACCAAGCTCCAGGGCACCATTAAGAGCTCTGTGGGCCTGGGAATTTTGCTTTCCGAGGGCATTGGCGACACCATGCGCGTCTCGCTCACGGCCGATCCGGTCGAGGAGCCGCCGGTCGCCTGGGGTATCCTGCAGTCGCTGGGTCTTCGCCGCCGTGGCCCCGAGATCGTATCGTGCCCCACGTGCGCTCGCTGCCAGGTTAACCTCATTCCTATCGCCGAGGAGGTCACCGAGCGGCTTAAGAACTACTCCGCGCCGCTTTCGATCGCCGTGATGGGCTGTGCGGTCAATGGCCCCGGCGAGGCCTCTGACGCCGACTTGGGTGTTGCCTGCGGACGAGGTCAGGGCCTGCTCTTTTCGCACGGCCAGATCATTGGTAAAGTAGCTGAGGACCAAATTGTCGACGCGCTAATGGCCGAGGTCGACAAGCTTATTGAGGAGAAATAAATGACTCGAGCAATGTATATGTCTAAGCTTTATGCTCCGACGCTCAAAGAGGATCCGGCCGACGCCGAGCTTGCGAGCCATCGCCTGCTGCTTCGTGCCGGCATGATTCGCAAGGAGGCCGCCGGTCTCTATTCCTATCTGCCGCTTGCTTGGCGCTCGATTCGCAAGATCGAGAACATCGTGCGCGACGAGATGGATGCTGCCGGCGCCCAGGAGCTCATGATGCCCATCATGGTCGATGCCGAGCTGTGGCGTGAGTCCGGCCGTATCGATGCCTATGGCAAGGAGCTCGTGCGCTTTGATGACCGCCACGGCCGCGAGTTCGTGCTCGGCCCCACGCACGAGGAGACCGTGACCGCCTTGGTGCGCAATGAACTGCGTTCCTACAAGCAGCTGCCGGTGAATCTCTATCACATCCAGGATAAGTTCCGCGACGAATTCCGTCCCCGCTTTGGCCTGATGCGCGGTCGCGAGTTCATCATGAAGGACGCCTACAGCTTCTCTGCCACGCAGGAGAGCCTGCAGGAGGAGTACGACAAGATGAAGCAGGCCTACGCCAATATCTGCGAGCGCTGCTACATCAAGGCCCTGCCCGTCGTCGCCGATTCCGGCGAGATCGGCGGTGACACCTCCGTCGAGTATATGGCGCTGGCCGAGGCCGGCGAGGCTTCGCTGGTCTACTGCGACGATTGCGGCTTTGCTGCCGACGACGAGGCGGCAAGCACCAAGGTCGTTGTGACCGAGGGTCCCGGCGACGGTACGCTCACCAAGGTCGAGACCCCGGGCATGGGCACCATCGAGGCCGTTGCCAAGTTCTTTGGGTTCCCCGAGAACGGCACGCGCAAGTCCCTGGCGCTGATCGATGCCGAGGGTAAGCCCGTTGTGGCCATCGTTCCGGGCGATCACGAGCTCAACGACTGCAAGGCCGAGCACGTCTTTGGCAGGGGCTATCGCATGATGACCGACGAGGAGCTCCAGACCTACGGTCTGCATAAGGGCTTTATCGGACCGGTTAACCTTCCCGAGGGCATTCGTCTGGTCTGCGACGAGAGCCTGCGTGAGTCCAAGCAGTGGGCCTGCGGTGCCAACGAGGTCGACTATCACTTTACCGGTGCCTGCCCCGAGCGCGATTTTACCGTCGACGAGTGGGCCGATCTGGTCACCGTCGTTGCCGGCGATCCCTGCCCGCACTGCGGCAAGCCGCTCTCCGCTGCCCGCGGTATCGAGGTCTCCCAGGTCTTCCAGCTGGGCACCAAGTATTCCGAGGCCATGGGTGCCACCTTTATGGACGAGGATGGCAAGGAAAAGCCGCTTATCATGGGCTGCTACGGCGTTGGCGTGTCCCGCTCGCTTGCTGCGGTCGTGGAGCAGCACAACGACGAGCACGGTATCGTCTGGCCGGTCTCCGTTGCCCCGTACGAGGTCGCGGTGATTCCGCTCGATCCCAAGAAGGAGGAGTGCGCTACCGTCTGCGACCAAATCGTTGAGGGTCTGTGCGCCGAGGGTATCGAGGTTGTCGTGGATGACCGCGACGAGCGCCCCGGCTTTAAGTTTGCCGACAACGACCTTATGGGCTTCCCGTATCAGGTAGTGCTCGGCAAGCGCGGTCTTAAGAACGGCACTGTCGAGCTCAAGGACCGTGCCACGGGCGAGCGCGAGGACGTGGCGATCGATGAGGTCGTCGCCAAGGTTGCCGAGCTTGTGAAGGCAGCACGCCGTTAATCGACATTTCTGCAAGTAGATGTAATTGCAGGCCTGCTCCGCATCTCTCTTAGGATGAGATGCGGAGCAGTCTTTTTTGTTGCGTGAATAAGCTCGACGGGTAAAGGAAAACCCCACAGCCCAAATGAGCTGCGGGGTTTTCCTTTGTGCCTCCGATGCGAAATAAATCGCTCAGATACTACTGATAATCGACGACGTCGATCCAGTTCTTAAGGAACTCATCGTTCACGTTGCGCTTACGAGCGAGCTCGGAAGCGGCGACGATGCTCGTCCACTGACGCACGACCTGCATGGGCATATCGGCGCGGTCGCAGTAGAGCTCCAGGTAGGCCTCAGCCTGGTCCTTGCTGTTGAGGGCAAAGAGCAGGTAGGTGGTGGCAACGTCGGCAGCAGGGGAGCCCTGGGTGGCATGTGCCCAGTCGCAGACGTACAGCTGGCCGTCGTCGCCGACGATGACGTTGGAGGGGTTGAAGTCGCCGTGGCAGACCTTGAACTCCTTGGTCATGCCGTCCAGACGCTCCTGAAGGTTGTAGCGCGTGGTGGCATTGAGCTGATCGAGGCTGTCGATCATGCGGGCGAACTTATCGCGCTGACGGTTGAGCAGCGGGGAGGTGTAGCCGTGGATCTCGATCTGGAGGTCGACGAACATCTCGAGGTACTCACCAAAGCGCTGGGGCTCGGCAGTCATCTTCTCGGCAAGGGTGGTGCCCGGAACCTTCTCGGTCACGAGAGCCCAGCCGTTGGCGTTCTCGAGCTGGGAAACCTCGAGAGCCTTGGGGCTGCGGATGCCGCACTCATTGATGCGGGCAAGATTCAAAGCCTCGTTGAACACGTCGGAGACGGGCTTGGTCTCGTTAAAGACCTTGACGATCTTGTCGCCCAGGTCGTAAACGACCTTGTTGCCGCGACGGACGAGCTCGGTCTTGGAATCGGGGAGCAGCATGATTGCATCCTTTCAACGATGCGATAGAAGCAACGGCGGGGGCGTGCGTACACCCGTGCACCCCCGCCGCAAATAACCGTGCTAAAAACTAGCAGACGGCGTAGTCCTGGGGCTCGCGGCCGTAGTAGGCGTCCAGGTAGAGCTCCTTGATCTCGCTCATGAGCGGGTAGCGCGGGTTAGCGCCGGTGCACTGGTCGTTGAATGCCTGCTCGGTCATCTCGTCGAGGGTGTCGAGGAAGTACTGCTCGTCAACACCGTAGTCGGCGATGGTCTTCTTGACACCGATGAAGTCCTTGAGCTCCTCGAGCTTCGTGATGAAGTTCTCGAAGACCTCCTTGTCGTCCTTGCCCTCGATGCCGCAGTACTTGGCCATCTCGGCGTAGTTGTGCAGCGCGTTGGGGTAAGGATACTGGGAGAAGGTACCCATCTTGACGGGAGCCTCGGCGGCGTTGTAGCGCATAACGCGGGTCAGGATGACGGCGTTTGCGAGGCCGTGGGGCAGGTGATGGAAAGCGCCGAGCTTGTGGGCCATGGAGTGGTTGAGGCCCAGGAAGGCGTTGGCGAAGGCCATACCGGCCATGCAGGAGGCGTTGTGCATCTCCTCGCGGGCATGCGGGTCCTTGGCACCGTTCGTGAAGCTGGAGGGCAGGTTCTCGAAGACGAGCTTAGCAGCGCGCTCGGAGAGGCCCTTAGTGTAGTCGGAAGCCATGATGGAGACGTAGGACTCGATGGCGTGGGTCATGACGTCGATGCCGGAGGCAGCGGTCAGGCCGCGCGGGGCGGTCATGCAGTTGTCGGCGTCGACGATAGCCATGTTGGGGAGCAGCGCGTAGTCGGCGAGCGGCCACTTGATGCCGGTCTCCTTGTCGGTGATGATGGCGAACGGCGTGCACTCGGAGCCGGTACCCGAAGAGGTCGGGACGGCAACGAAGTAGGCCTTCTTGCCCATCTCGGGGAAGGTGAAGATACGCTTGCGGATGTCCATGAAGTCCATGGCCATGTCCTCAAACTTGCACTCGGGGTGCTCGTACATCATCCACATGATCTTGCCGGCGTCCATAGCGGAGCCACCGCCGACGGCGATGATGACGTCCGGCTCAAAGAGGGCCATCTGCTTGGCGCCGCGACGTGCGCACTGCAGCGACGGATCGGGCTCGACGTCATAGAAGCAGTCGTGGGCGATGCCCATCTCGTCGAGCTTGGCCTCGATGGCGCGGGTGTTGCCATTCTTGAAGAGGAACTGGTCGGTGACGATGAAGGCGCGCTTCTTGCCCATGACGGTACCGAGCTCGTCGAGGGCGACGGGCGTGGAACCCTTCTTGAAGTAGACCTTCTCGGGAGCGCGGAACCACAGCATGTTCTCACGGCGCTCGGCCACAGTCTTAACGTTGATCAAGTGCTTCACCCCAACGTTCTCGGAGACGGAGTTGCCGCCCCAGGAGCCGCAGCCCAGGGTCAGAGACGGCTTCATGCCAAAGTTGTACAGGTCACCGATGCCGCCGTGCGAGGACGGGGTGTTGATGACGATACGGCAGGCCTTCATGACGTGCTCGAACAGGCTGATCTTCTCGGCCTGGGCGGGGTGCACGTACAGAGAGGCGGTGTGGCCCGGGCCACCGGCGAGCACCAGGTGCTCGGCCTTGTCGACGGCCTCCTGGAAGTCCTTGGCGTGGTACATGGCCAGGACCGGGGAGAGCTTCTCGTGGGAGAACTCCTCCTTGGCGGGGTCGGTGGAGGTGACCTCGGCGATCAGGATCTTGGTCTTGGCGGGAACCTCGATGCCGGCGAGCTCGGCGATCTTGGCGGCAGCCATGCCGGGGATGCGGTGATCGAGAGCGCCGTTCTTGAACATGGCGGCACGCAGGGCCTCCATCTCGGCACCCTGCTTGACGAAGTAGCAGCCGCGCTTCTGGAACTCGGCCTTGACCTGGTCATAGATGGTGTCGATGACGGTCACGGACTGCTCGGAAGCGCAGATCATGCCGTTGTCGAAGGTCTTGGAGTGGATGATGGAGTTGACGGCGAGCAGCACGTCGGCGGTGTCGTCGATGACGACCGGGGTGTTACCGGCGCCAACGCCCAGCGCGGGCTTGCCCGAGGAGTAAGCGGCCTTGACCATGCCCGGGCCACCGGTGGCGAGGATGATGTCGACGTCGCGCATGACCATGTTGGTCAGCTCGATGGAGGGGACATCAACCCAGCCGATGATGCCCTCGGGGGCACCGGCCTTGACGGCGGCGTCAAGCACGAGCTTGGCAGCGGCGATGGTGCACTTGGCGGCAGCCGGGTGCGGGGAGATGATGATGGCGTTGCGGGTCTTCAGGCTGATCAGCGTCTTGAAGATCGCGGTAGAAGTGGGGTTGGTCGTCGGGATGACGGCGCCCACGATGCCGATGGGCTCGGCGATCTTGGTGATGCCGTAAGCCTCGTCGCGCTCCAGGACACCACAGGTCTTGGTGTTCTTGTAAGCGTTGTAGATGTACTCTGCGGCGTAGTGGTTCTTGATGACCTTGTCCTCAAGAACGCCGCGGCCGGTCTCCTCGATGGCCATCTTCGCCAACGGGATACGAGCCTTGTTGGCAGCCATGGCAGCCTCATAGAAGATCTTGTCGACCTGCTCCTGCGTGTACGTAGCAAAAAGCGCCTGGGCCTCTCGCATCTGAGCGAGCTTAGCCTCAAGCGCCTCTACGTTGTCCACAATTGCGGGAGTAGTGTTTTCCGGTGACTTTTTCACCATTTGTGTCTCCTTGCGATCGGAGATTTACCCTACGTCTTGCATGATAGCAAGAAATTATTCGGCGAGCGGTCAGATTCCTGTAAAAGGCACACTAAAACGCTTCAATATACTGAAGCGTTTTAACTAAACTATCTACCAGTGCATCGCCCCGCTCATTGGGGACAGACTTAAATGAGTGCTTTCACTCATTTGGGACAGACATCGATTTGCCATTTTGCCGTTCTGGGCCTGTTATTGCCGCTCATTGGATATAAATAGGTTACAGGCTCAGCATTTCGCGTTGCGTCTCTCCTTTTAGGTGTTGCCTGTACAGTTTTGAAAGGAGAGGCTATGCCCCGATGTGCCCGCGCCGTTTCTCTCACCGGCTATTACCACGTCTATGACCGCGGCAATTCTAAACAGATAATTTTTGAAGATAACTCCGACCGCTATCGGTTCTTATCTGATATCTCGGACCGATTCGCTCGCCATGAAGTGGCGGTGTTGGCTTGGTGCCTTATGGACAATCACTTCCATTTGATGGTTGATGATCCGTTTGACAATCTTTCAAAGGCAATGCAGTGCGCATTGACGGCGTATGCTAAGTATTTCAATGGGAAAACGGGGAGAACGGGGCATCTGTTTGACAATCGCTATTCGCGGGTCGCGGTTGAGTCGGACACGCAGGCAGTGCAGCTGCTCGACTATATTCATCTCAATCCCGTGAAGGGTGCGCTTGACTCGCTCGAGGCGTACCGCTGGTCAAGCTATAAGGCATATCAGCTGGGCTATGATCCCTTTGACATCTGTGATGCGGCCCCTATGCTCGATGTTGTCGGAGGCTCCCGTCGCTATTGCGAGCATCTCAAGAAAGTTGGCGGGCGCATCTGGTCAGTGGAGGTTCTTCCGCGCCGGCGGATCCCCGATGAGGAGGCTCTTTCCGTTGCGCGCGAAGTCCTGCCGAGCATAGATCCTGCGCTGCTCAAGGCCCTGCCACGCCCCGAACGCGATGCCTGCCTGCTGAGGCTCAGGCGGGCACATCTCACGGTCAAGCAAATTGCCCGTATCACCGGTATCGGCGCCACAAGCGTGACCAAGGCTACTGCAAGCTGGAAGGATGCAGCGTGAGATAGGGGCCGTAGCCGATCGGGACGCCGCATGCGTGCGTCATGTCTGTCCCCAATGCGTGAAAACACTCATGTAAGTCTGTCCCTAATGCGTGAAAACACTCATGTAAGTCTGTCCCCAATGAGTGTCCCCAATGAGTGCTAAGTCTGTCCCCAATAAGTGAGTCTGTCCCCAATAAGTGCAAAAAGGCGCCCTCCGTAGGGGAGGGCGCCTTTGGTAAGTTCTATGTGAACGCGAGGTCTTTGACCCGGAGAGTCCGAGGTACTTGTTGGTAAGACCTTATTTAGGAGCGCGCAACCTTGCCGGACTTGAGGCAGGTGGAGCAAACGTTCATCTTGCGACGGTGACCATCGACGACGACGTAGACGCGCTGGATGTTGGGGCGGAACTTACGGTTGGTGACGCGGTGAGAGTGGCTGATGGAGCGACCGGCAACGGGGTGCTTACCGCAAACTTCGCAAACTTTGGACATAACTGACCCTCCTTGGGCGACAAACGAACATGTCGCGTTAACAAACAAGCCTGAACTATAGCACAGAAGCAGCTCCCTGTGCGTAATCTACACAGAGATATTTCTCTTTTGGCGATAGTGCTCACGCCACGGCCCTGGACGTAGATCCGATTTGCGTGTAGCAGAGGGGATTATGCCAGCTCGTGCGTACGTTTTCAAGCTCGTCCCACAAATATATATAGGTTTATTGAGCATTGGGCTCCGTTTACGGATTGCTCTGTATTTATGCTCGCAATTAAGCTCGAGGTTGGCTACACTATCCCTTGACCATTAAAGGGGTACGAGATACCCACATGGAATTACATAGCTGCCAAAGAGCAGCCCTTCCTGTGGGTGTCTGGTCCGTTTTAAGCGGTCGGGCATCTATTTTTTTGACTGTGTCAGCAGTCAAGACATGTGAGGAAGGAGATCGATGGGCACGACTTCCCCCAAGGCGGTCATCATGGACGAGACCGCCGTCAATCGAGCGATGACTCGCATCGCGCACGAGATTCTCGAGCGCAACGAGGGCTGTGAAGACCTCGCTCTGGTCGGCATCGTCACGCGCGGCGACCTTCTGGCAAAGAAACTTGCCGAGGAGATCAAGGAGATCGAGGGCGTCGACGTTCCGCTCGGCAGCCTCGACATCAGCTTCTACCGCGATGACTACGCTACCAATTTCGCTCCCGCGATCCACGCCACCAACATTCCCTTTAGCGTCGACGGCAAGCGCGTCGTGCTGGTGGACGACATCCTGTATACGGGCCGTACCATTCGCGCCGCTCTCGACGCCGTCATGGACCTAGGCCGTCCGAGCCGCATTGAGCTGGCAGTCCTCGTTGACCGCGGCCACCGCGAGCTCCCCATCTCGCCGGACTTTGTCGGCAAGAACGTTCCCTCGTCGCATGAGGAGAACGTGCACCTATATATGAAGGAAGTCGACGGCCGCACCGCCGTCGAGATTAACGACGTCGCGCCGGGTTCCCACGTGGGCTCCGCGCCGCTGGGAGGTGAGTAGTACCGTGGCGTTCAACCATAAGCACCTGATCGACATTACCGAGTACTCCGAAGAGGACATCAAGCTCATCCTCGAGACCGCCAAGGCGTTCTCCGAGGTCAATGAGCGTGCCATCAAGAAGGTCCCCACGCTCAAGGGCAAGACCATCGTCAACATGTTCAACGAGCCCTCGACGCGCACCCGCAGCTCCTTCGAGCTCGCCGAGAAGCGTCTTTCGGCCGACAGCCTTAACTTTGGTGGCTCCTCGACCTCCACGGTCAAGGGCGAGAGCCTCGTCGACACCGTCGAGACCCTCAACGCCTATAAGATCGACTGTATCGTCGTGCGCGACAAGCACGCCGGCGCTCCCTACATCGTCACGCAGAACTCGCCCGCGAGCGTCATCTGCGCCGGTGACGGCAAGCACAACCATCCCACGCAGGCCCTGCTCGACCTGTACACCATCTGGGAGCACAAGGGTGACTTCCACGGTCTGAAGGTCGCTGTCGTCGGCGATATCGCGCACTCCCGCGTTTGCGGTTCGCTGATCCCCGCGTTGAAGATCATGGGCTGCGAGACCTACGCCGTCGCCCCCGGCACGCTGCTGCCGCCGGCGCCCGAGGTCCTGGGCTGCGATCACGTGACGAGCGACCTCGATTCCGTCCTGCCCGAGCTGGACGTCATCTACATGCTGCGCGTGCAGCAGGAGCGCCTCGAGGGTGCCCCGTTCCCGACTATTCGCGAGTACCACAAGCTCTTCGGCCTGACCAAGGACCGCGAGAAGCTCATGAAGCCCGACGCGATCATCTGCCACCCGGGCCCCATCAACCGCGGCGTCGAGTTCGACTCCTATATGGCCGACCACCCGCAACGCTCCGTCATCCTGGAGCAGGTCTACGCCGGCATCTGCGTGCGTATGGCTATCCTGTATCTGCTGCTTGGAGGTGCCGATAATGGCCTTGCTTCTTAAGAATGCCCACGTCGTCGACCCGTCCGTCGAGCTTGACGGTGTCGTTGACGTCCTGATTGACGGCGATAAGATCGCCGAGGTCGGCGAGAATCTCGCCGTCGAGGGAGCCGAGGTCCGCGACCTTTCCGGCAAGTACCTCGTCCCTGGCCTGGTGGATATGCACGTTCACCTTCGCGAGCCCGGCTACGAGGTCAAAGAGGACATCGAGAGCGGCACCCGCGCAGCTGCCAGGGGCGGCTTTACCGGCGTGTGCGCCATGCCCAACACCGATCCCGTTACCGATAACGGCACCGTCGTGGAGTTCGTCAAGTCCCGCGCTGCCGAGGTCGGTCACTGCCGCGTCTATCCGTCGGGCGCTATGACCCGCGGTCTTAAGGGCGAGGCCATGTCCGAGATGGGCGATATGGTCGCCCACGGCGCCGTCGCCTTCACCGACGACGGTCGCGGCGTGCAGGGCGCTGGCATGCTCCGTCGCTGCATGGACTACGGCAAGATGTTCGGCAAGGTCTTTATGAGCCACTGCCAGGACGAGGACCTGGTCGGCCACGGCCAGATCAACGAGGGCAAGGTCTCGACCCGTCTGGCTCTCGAGGGCTGGCCGGCTGCCGGCGAGGAGCTCCAGATCGCTCGCGACATCGAGATCGCCAAGCTGACCGGTGCCAAGCTGCACATCCAGCACATCTCCACCGCCCATGGCCTGGAGATCGTGCGTGCCGGTAAGGCCGCTGGCGTTCAGGTTACCTGCGAGGCCACCCCGCACCACATGTTCCTGACCGAGAACGACTTGGACGAGACCTACAACACCTCGCTCAAGGTCAATCCGCCGCTGCGCACCGAGGAGGATGCCGAGGCCATCCGTCAGGGCGTCATCGACGGCACCGTCGACGTTATCGTCACCGATCACGCTCCCCACACCCCGTGGGAGAAGGCCCGCGAGTTCGAGCTTGCGCCCTTTGGCATGATCGGCCTCGAGACCTCGCTGTCGCTCGTGCTCACCGAGCTGGTCAACACGGGCAAGATGAGCATGGGCCGCATGGTCGAGCTCATGGCCATCAAGCCGCGTGAGATCCTGGGCCTCGACCAGGTTCAGGTCAAGGCGGGCTCCGTTGCCGACCTGACCGTGTTCGACCCCGCCGCAACCTGGACGGTCGGCGAGGACGGCTACGAGTCGCGTGCTGAGAACTCCGGTTTTGCCGGCCGCACGCTCACCGGTCGTGCCACCGATGTGTTTGTCGGCGGTAAGCAGACGCTCGCCGACGGCTGCATCTGCTAGCATAGCCTTATCGCTTTTGTGCGCGGTGCCCTTGCGGTGCCGCGCTTTCTGTTCGTTTTGACCATGCAACCGCATGGGGGATTGGAGCGTCTATGCCCACACCTTCCACTGCACGCATGCACGACTTCGAGGTCGTCTCGAACCAGGAGATCGCCGACGGCATCTTCTCGCTCGTCATCTCGGCCCCCAAGCTTGCAAGTGCGCTCAAGCCCGGTCAGTTTGTGAACATTGCCGTGCCCGGCGATGCGTCCTCGCTGCTTCGCGTGCCCCTGAGCTTCTATCGCGCCGACGCCCAGGCCGGCACCGTCGAGCTGTGGTACGCCGTCGTGGGCGACGACACCCGTCGTCTGTCGCAGATGGCCCCCGGTTCCACCTCTAATCTGCTGGGCCCCGGTGGCCGCGGCTGGCTTGTGCCCGAGGGCACCAGGAAGGCGCTGCTCGTGGCGGGCGGCATCGGTGTTCCGCCCGTGCTGTGCCTTGCCGACATGCTTGCCAAGCAGGGTGTGGCCGTCGACGTGTGTCTGGGCTTTGGCACCGCGTCCAAGGCCGTGGGCGTCGATGAGTTCCGCGCGCTGGGAGCTACGGTCAACGTGTGCACCGACGACGGCTCGTTGGGCACTCATGGCTTCTGCACCGATCCTGCCGCCGAGCTGCTCGGCGAGGGCGGCTACGACTACGTGGCCAGCTGCGGCCCCGCCGTCATGATGAAGAAAGTTGCCGCCGCTGCCGCCGAGGCCGGTGCGTACTGCGAGGTTTCGCTCGAGCGCATGATGAGCTGTGGCTTTGGCGCTTGCAACACCTGCAATGTCGAGACGGTCGACGGTATGAAGGGCGCTTGCATGTGCGGCCCCGTGTTCGATGCTTCCAAGGTGGTGGTCTTCTAGTGGGTACCGTGAACATGGCCGTCGATTTCGGCGGCGTCAAGATGCAAAACCCCATCAACACCGCAGCCGGTACCTTTGGCTACGGTTGGCAGTTCCAGAACTTCTTTGATGTCTCCCAGCTGGGTGCCATCACCACCAAGGGCTGCGCCGCCGAGCCCTGGCCCGGCAACCCCGCGCCTCGCATGGCCGAGATCCCGGGCGGCATGATCAACTCCGTGGGCCTTCAGAATCCCGGCGTGGCCGCCTTTGCCCGTGAGTCTGGTCCGTGGCTCGAGCAGCTCTCCAAGGACGGTTGCCAGGTCATCTGTCAGGTCGCCGGTCACTCCGTCGAGGAGTTTGTCCGCGCGCTCGAGATGTATGTCGAGCTCTGCCCCTGGGCGGCCGGCTACGAGATCAACGTCAGCTGCCCCAATATTGCTGCCGGCGGTGCCGCCATGGGCTCCTCGCCCGAGGGCGCCTCTGCCGTTATGGCTGCCTGCCGTAAGGTGACCGATAAGCCGCTGTTCGTAAAGATGGCTCCGGTTAACGTCGCCGAGATTGCCAAGGCTCTCGAGGCCGCGGGAGCCGACGGCCTTTCGGTCATCAACTCCATCCAGGGCATGGCCATCGACGTCCATACCCGCAAGTCCCGCGTGGCCAAGCCCAAGGGCGGCCTTTCGGGCCCGCTGTGCCACCACATCGCCGTACGCATGGTCTGGGAGGTCGCTCAGGCCGTCGATATCCCCATCAACGGTGTCGGCGGCGTCATGACTGGCGAAGATGCGGCCGAGTTTATCCTGGCTGGCGCCACCTGCGTGTCGGTCGGCATGGCCAATTTTGTCGATCCGTGCGCCTCGATTAAGATTGCGCACGAGCTCGAGGCTTGGGCGGAGTCCCAGGGCGTGAAGGACATCAACGAGCTGGTAGGTGCTTTCGAATGCTAGAGACCGATGCCCGCGACCGCGTTATCGTCGCCCTCGACTGCGACCGTGAGCGTGCGCTCGAGCTCGCCCACGGGCTTTCTGGTCATGCCGCTTGGCTCAAGGTGGGCATGACGCTCTATTACGCTGAGGGCCCCGAGATCGTCAAGACGTTCAAGGACTTGGGCTTTAAGGTCTTCCTCGACCTCAAGTTCCATGACATTCCGCATCAGGTGCGCGGTGCCGCCCGTTCTGCCTCGCTTGCCGGTGCTGACCTGCTCTCGGTCCATGGCCTGGGTTCGGGCGCCATGCTCGCTGCCTGCCGCGAGGGTGCCGAGGAGGCGCGCGAGGACCGCGCCAAGCTCGTTGCCATCACCGTGCTCACGAGCATGAACCAGGATGCGCTGGCCGAGATTGGCGTCGAGTCGCCCGTGGCCGAGGAGGCCGCCCGCTTGGCAAAGCTTGCCCAGGCCAACGGTATCGACGGCATCGTGTGCTCGCCGATGGAGGCCCACGACATGCGCGAGCTGCTCGGCCCCGACGCGCTGATCGTGACTCCGGGCGTGCGTCCGGTGGGCGCCGCCCTTGGTGACCAGTCCCGTGTGGCGACGCCTTCTCAGGCTATCGAGCGCGGCGCGAGCCATATCGTGGTGGGCCGACCCATCACCGGTGCCGACGACCCGGTTGCCGCCTTTGACGCCATCGTTGCCGAGCTGGTCGAAAACGTCGCCTAAAAGATTCCCTCAAGTCACCACTTTTGGGTTTCAATAGCATAAATTGGTCCCTGTGCCTGCGAAAACTTTCCCATCCTTTGTGTGGAATCGCAGGTCAGGGGCTCAACTTTGACCTCCGTATATTGCACTTTTCGCAGGTATCGTCTAATCTATGGAGCCGTCGATTGGGCATTTAGTGCGTTTGACGTGCTAAAATGCCAATTATTGCATCAGATATAACCCAACTATTTGGAGGTTCGAATGGCACTCCCTCAGCTTACCGACGAGCAGCGCAAGCAGGCTCTTGAGAAGGCTGCCGCCGCACGTCACGCTCGCGCTGAGCTTCGCGAGCAGATCAAGAAGGGCGAGAAGTCCCTCGAGTCCGTGCTCAACTCCGATGACCCCATCGCTTCCCGCATGAAGGTTTCCACCCTCATCGAGTCTCTGCCCGGTTATGGCAAGGCCAAGGCCGCCAAGATCATGGAGGAGCTCGGCATCTCCGCTACCCGTCGCGTCCAGGGCCTCGGCGTCCGTCAGCGCGAGCAGCTTCTCGAGCAGCTGACCAAATAAGTGAGCGCTCAGGATTCAAAGCTCTTTGTGATTTCTGGACCGTCAGGTGCAGGCAAGGGCACGCTCGTCACTCGTGTGCGCGAGCGTCGCTCGAACCTGGGCCTGACGGTTTCGGCTACCACGCGAGCACCACGCAAAGGTGAGGTCGACGGCGTCAACTACTTTTTCCTGACGCGCGAGGAGTTCGACCGCCGCGTGGCAAACGGTGAGTTTGTTGAGTGGGCCGAGGTCCACGGCAACTGTTACGGCACGTTGGTGAGCGAGGTCACATCCAAGCTCGCCTCTGGCTCGTCTCTGATCTTGGAGATCGATGTTCAGGGTGCCCTGCAGGTCAAGGAGCGTTTCCCCGAGGCCGTGTTGATCTTTATCAAGCCGCCTTCGCTCGAGGTGCTTCGCGATCGCCTGGTCGGTCGCGGTACCGAGACGCCCGAGACGATTGAGCTGCGTATGGCAAACGCCGCCGATGAACTTGCCCTTGCCGACCGCTACGACGACGTCGTGGTGAATGACGATCTCGACCGCGCGACCGATGAGCTCGTTCGCGTTCTCGATATGCATGAAAGGATCTGAGGTCCGTGTCCGTTGTAAAGCCTTGCATTGACGATCTTCTGGAGAAGACCGATCACAACCGCTTCCTGCTCGCCTCGCTTGCCTCCAAGCGCGCCTGCGACATTAACAGCATGCTGCGTGGTCAGCACAACCGCGTGCTCGCCGTCCAGGATGTCGATGACATCACCATTGCGCTTTCCGGCGCCGATACCATCTCGATGGCTATGGACGAGATTGTCGACGGCGACATCTCCTACGACGAGGCCCGTTACGAGAAGGCGCTCGGTCACAAGGTTGCTGAAGCCTAAATGGCAGCTCGCGTCTGCCTGGTCCACTATCACGAGGTTGGACTGAAGGGCAAGAACCGCGCACATTTTGAGCATATCCTCATGGATAACATCAAGGCGGCCTTGGCCGCCTTTTCCGTGAATGCCGTGTCTCGAATTTCCGGTTATATCCTCGTGACCTTTAACGAGCATCAGGCCGACGATGCGGCGCGCGTTATCCGCACCGTCCCCGGTGTTGCCCGTGTGTCCCTGGCGTACCACACCAACCGCGACCCGCAGGAGTACTGCGCCGCCGCCGTGAAGGCGCTGCGCGAGTTTGGTTCCTTCGATTCGTTTAAGGTGCACGCCAAGCGCTCTAACACCGACTACGAGCTCACCTCGATTGATATCAATCGACAGGTTGGCGAGGTACTGTGCGAGGCGTTTCCCGATAAAAAGGTCCAGATGCACGATCCCGACGCGATGGTGCACGTGCTGGTGGTCCAGGGTAGCGTCTATGTGTATGCGCGCTCTGAGCGCGGCGTGGGTGGTCTTCCGGTGGGGTCTGCCGGCAAGGTTGTGACGCTGCTTTCCTCGGGTATCGATTCGCCGGTGGCGACCTGGATGCTCGCGCGTCGCGGCGCGGTGTGCGTGCCGGTACATTTCTCCGGTCGTCCTCAGACGCCTGATACGAGCGAATATTTGGTGCAGGACATCATCCGTGCGCTTGAGCCGGGTGTCCAGATCGGCCGCCTGTACGTGGTGCCGTTTGGCGATTGTCAGCGTGAGATCTCGGTGACCTGCCCCAGCAACCTGCGGGTGATCATGTATCGCCGCATTATGTATTCGGTTGCTGAGCGCATTGCGCATATCGAGGGCGCCAAGGCTATTGTGACCGGCGAATCGCTCGGTCAGGTTGCATCCCAGACGCTCGAGAACATTATGGCCGTCAACGAGGCCGTCAAGATCCCCGTGTTCCGCCCGCTGATCGGTTCGGACAAGCAGGAGATCATTGCACGCGCTGAGGAGATCGGTACGTTCGGTATCTCGACCGAGGCTGCTCCCGACTGCTGCACGCTGTTTATGCCGCGTCGTCCCGAGACACACGCCAAACTCGATGCCGTGCACGAGGCCTGGGAGCTGTTCGACCACGAGGAGATGATTGAGCGTTTGCTCAAACAGACTGAGTACATCGACTTTGAGAGCAACACGTATAAGGCCCCTAAGACCTTAAAACGCAAGCATTCTGAGCTCGCTCCACGTGAGATTTACCAAGATTACGAATAATGTTGTGTATAGACCGGCGGTGTTTTTGCATCGTCGGTCTTTTTCTATCTGGGCATTAGGCGATAAACGGTTCATTTGTCGACGTGTGCTTGAATAAATGGATATTTTCTCGCAAGGTTTTGGTCAGCTTTTGGTTTGACCGCGATAACCGGTGTGGACGTGCGGAGGCTGCGGCGCTCGTTTCCTGACACGATGGTGTTGGGAGGTGTTTGCTATGGCGCAGCGCGAGCAACACGAACGGGTTAAACGGATGGACCGCTGGGCAGAAAAGCTGCTCGGCCATAAGGCGATGGTCGTGGCGATCCTGGTTGTCATTGCCGCCGCGAGCGGCTTGGCGATGGCAGGTTTTGGTGGTCACTCCAGCGACGTATCGTTTGAGCGCAGTGATGAGGCGAGCGCCTCGGATGTGCGCGGGGCCGGGGATGCCTCTCCTGACGATGCCGATGAGCCGTCTGCCAAGAGCTCCTCTGCTGCCGAGGTGTACGTCGATGTTGATGGCGCCGTTGTGAAGCCTGGCGTGTACCGGCTTAAAGATGGAGCACGGGTGTCCCAGGCGATTGATGCCGCCGGAGGGCTTACGGCCGAGGCGGATGTGACGGGTCTTAACCGTGCGTCCAAGATCACCGATGGTCAAAAGATCTATGTGCCGACGGTAGGGGAGCAACAAACGGCTGCGGCCGTCGGCGGCGCCGAAAGCAGTGCTTCCACGACCCCTGGTACAGGGTCTTCGTCGGGACTTGTGAATATCAATACGGCAAGTGCGGCGGAGCTGCAGACGCTTTCGGGCATCGGGCCTTCTATGGCCCAGTCAATTATCGACGAACGGACGCAAAACGGGGCCTTTTCCTCGGTCGATGACCTTATGCGCGTATCGGGGATCGGTGAGAAGAAACTCGCCAAAATTAAAGATTGCATCTGCGTATGAGTGCGACCGAGCGCGAGCATGTGATGCCACCGCGCCCATTGATGCCGTGGACGATAGCCCTTTGTGCCGGCTTGTGTGCGAGCTGTGGGTTAGTGCTTAACATGGCGGCCGATGCGCTGCTGGGAGAGCGGGCGGCGCCCGTCACATTGCTTATGGCCATTCCCGTTGCGGCAGCAGGGTGCATCGTATTGGCTCGGTCCTGCATGCGCCTTGTGCGGTGGAGGCGATGGCTGTATGCCGCGGCCCTCGGCCTCGTGGCGGGAGCGGTAGTGTCCGCGGGTTGGGCGATAGGGGCGCTGCGCGCTTCGAGGGCGTTGGATAATCGGGCTGCGAGCAGTCTCGAGTTTGTTGTGTGTGGCGACCCGTCCATCAATGACGGTGCGTACTCCTATACCTGTGATGCGTATGCGGGCGAAAAGCGTTTGGGTCAGGTACGGCTGTCGTGTGATCGTGAGCTTGGCGCCGGTTCGCATGTACGTGCTATCGGTCGAATTTCGCGCTTTGAGAATGATGCGTATGGGCGCTCACGCGTGCTTCGGGGCGAGCTTCGAAAGGCTAAAGTCGTCCGGTTGGTATCGATCGACGAGGGCCCTCCAGGCCCGTTGTCTTGGCTTCGAAACGAGCTCCTTGCCGTTATCGCGCCCGCGACCGACCCAGCGCGCTCGCTCATCGCCGGCGTTGTCTGTGGGCGCTCGTCCGAGCTGCGCGCCCAGCCTGCGGGCGAATGGTTTTCGGTAACGGGCACCGCACATCTCATCGCCGTTTCGGGCAGTCATCTTGCCATCGTGGGGTTTGTGATTGAGAGTGCCCTGCAAAAGACGCGTCTCTCTCGTGGGCTTCAGCGGGGGCTGTTGGTGCTGGCCCTCGCTGCCTATGCCGTTTTTACTGGCGCTTCGCCCTCGGCCGTGCGCGCGTGCTCTATGGTGGCGGCGTCGCTTGTCGCCAACGGCGCCGGGCGTCGTCGGCATGGCCTCTCGGCTCTATTTTTGACCATGGTAATCTTTGTGTTGCTCCGGCCGACAGTACTGTTCGAGATGGGTTTTCAGCTATCGTGCGCCAGTGTCTTTGCCATCCTTTGTTTTTGCCCCTACGCTACCTACGCCTTGGGCGAGCTGAGTGTGCCACCGGGCCTCGCCAGTATTTTGTCCGTCACGCTGTGCTCGCAGCTGGCGACACTTCCCGTAACCATTCCCGCATTTGGGACGTTTTCACTCATTGCCCCGCTTGCAAATGCCGTGATCGGTCCGGTGATAAGCATGCTGCTCGCTGTATCGGTTGTGTTGGTGCCCTGCTCGCTTGTGCCGCTGCTGCGTCACGGGGCGCTCGTGGTGCCCATGATTGTCGCTCGCTGCGCTCTGTTCTTTGAACAGCTCTTTGCCGCCGTTCCGGGCGCATCCGTTAGCGTGCCGCCCGATACGCTCTTGGTATACGTGGTGCCGTTTGCGCTGGCGGTCCTCTTGGTCTGGTGGCCACGCCCCCGCGTGCGGCCCATGGCAGTGGGGCTGCTATGTTTGATGCTTGCTGCGGGGGTTCCGTATGTCTATTGGGATCGATGTGTGCCGCCTTCGGTAACGGTTCTCGATGTTGGTCAGGCCGATGCGATTCTGGTTCGCCAAGGCAGCGCTGTGGCGCTCGTCGACTGTGGGCTCGATGACCGCGTGGTGTCGGCGTTGGTTCGCAACAATGTCCACCATATCGACGCCGTCTTCGTGACGCATTGGGATGAAGACCATTGGGGTGGTCTTCCCGATGTGCTCGATCAGTTTTCGGTTGGATCCATTGCGGTTGCAGCGGATGCGCTGGACGGCGCGCCTTCTGAGGTCCTAAATCGCCCCGGCGTAACGTATCGGCAGGTGGCCCGCGGAGACACGGTCGATATCGGCGCATTTCGGGCTCGTGTGATGTGGCCGTTTGACACAGTGGATGGCGAGGGCAATGAGGACTCGCTTGTCTTGCTGCTCTCCTATGCTCGGGAAGGCAAGAGCCTGCGTATGCTCCTCACTGGTGATGCCGAACTCGATCAGGAGCGCGAGTTTGTACAGGAGGTGGGCGATATCGATGTGCTTAAGCTGGGACATCACGGCTCAAAAGTTTCCGTCGACACAGAGCTGCTGGAAACGCTTAAGCCCGAGCTCTCTATCGCGAGTGCGGGCGAGGGCAACCGCTACGGCCATCCATCCGATGCCTGTATCGATGCCGTTCGCGATGCGGGCGGCGCGTTCGCATGCACTATCGAACAAGGAGACATTACCGTCTCGCCGACCGCAACCGGTTTTGCCATGCGATGTCAGCGACCGTGATGCTGCCGTTGGCGCGGGACCAACCCGTGGGCTAGAATGGCACGGTACGAACACGAGATCCTGCGGGAGGGGAGCGCAATGTCCGAAACCGGTCTGCTGCCGGCATATCTGATCGTCGGTACCGATGGGGTCAAGCGCGACCACGCCGTCTCGCGTATGAAAGCTCGCTTGGAAAAGTCGGGTATGGTTGAGTTCAACCTCGATGAACGTGACATGACGAAAGATCCCGATATTGAGTCGATCATCGGCTCGCTCAATACCTTTCCCATGGGCAGCGAGTTTCGCCTGGTGATCCTCGACGGCTGCTCCAAGCTTGCCAAGGCGGTCTCGGAACCGCTTGTCGAGTACCTCGCAAGTCCCAGCCCCACGACGGTCTGTCTCATTATTGCCGACTCACTTGCCAAGAATACGCGCCTGTATAAGGCAATCGCCAAGATCGACAAGAAGGCTATCGTCGATTGTTCGGGTACCAAGCGCTGGGAACTGCCGCGCCGCGTTCAGCAGATGGCGACGCAGCGCGGTAAGTCCATCTCGACAGCTGCTGCCGAGGAGCTCGTCTCGCGCTCGGGCGAGAACACCCGCATGCTCGATAACGACTTGGCCAAGCTTGCCCAGATGGTCGAGGCGCCGCAAATTGAGCTTGCCGATGTGGAGCGCTGGATCGTGCGCACGGCCGAAGTTCAGCCCTGGGACTTTCTCAACGCAGTGTCGGCCCGCGATATGCGCCGCTCGCTTGAGCTCTTTGGGCTGCTGCCCGCCAAGAGCTATGTGTGGACCTACACGCTGCTATGCGGTCGCATCCGCGAGTTGATCGTCGCCAAGGCGCTCGACTCTCGTGGGCAGGGTCGTGAGCTTGCCGCGACGCTCAAGCTTCAGGCCTGGCAGGTCAAGAATCACCTGACCTGGGCACGTCGTTTTTCGATGACCGAGCTCGTTTCCGCGCTCGAGGGTGCCGTCGATGTGGAGCTCGCGCTCAAGGGTTCGGCTGATTCTGAGACCGCGCTTTTGCTCTGGATTACGAACATCTTGAGAAAATCGTGATGATACCTGCCTATTTGACAAATTCGTTCTATCCCTTTGTGGGGGAGCGTGCTATAGTAGGCGCTTGCATGACCTCACCGTGTCTCAGAGGTGTCATACATTTTTTGCAAGGAACTCGAAAGGAACTCCAGAAGTGGCAAACATCAAGTCTCAGAAGAAGCGTATCCGCACCAATGAGGCAGCTCGCATGCGTAACAAGGCTGTCAAGTCCGAGCTCAAGACGCTGACCAAGCACGTCCAGTCCGCCGTCGCCGAGGGCGACGGCGAGAAGGCCCAGGCTGCCCTCAAGACCGTCACCAAGCGTCTCGACATGGCTGCCGCCAAGCATGTTATCCACAAGAACCAGGCTTCCAACCGCAAGTCCGGTCTTGCCAAGCTCGTGAACAGCATCAACGCCTAAGTTGTAAATTTCACACCACACAGATTACGCGCATAAATGGAGCCTGTTTTATGGAACAGGCTCCATTTTTTGTACCGCTCGGGTAAGATAGTCCGCATGAATACTTCAATTGACATTTCCCACATCCGTAACTTCTCGATCGTAGCGCACATCGACCATGGCAAGTCCACGATCAGTGACCGTATCCTCGAACTCACCCATACCGTCGACGAGCGCGACATGGAGTCGCAGCTGCTCGACACCATGGATATCGAGCGCGAGCGCGGCATTACGATCAAGTCCAATGCCGTTCGCGTTTCCTATGACGCCGACGATGGCGAGACGTATCAGTTCAACCTGATCGATACGCCGGGCCACGTGGACTTTACCTACGAGGTCTCGCGTTCGCTGGCCGCCTGCGAGGGCGCGGTGCTCGTCGTCGACGCCACGCAGGGCGTCGAGGCGCAGACCGTCTCCAACGCGACGCTCGCCATGAACGCCAACCTGGATATCGTGCCCGCCATCAACAAGATCGACCTGCCGTCGGCACACCCCGATGAGGTCAAGACCGAGATCGAGGATGACCTGGCGATTCCCGCCGACGATGCCGTATGCGTATCAGGCAAGACCGGCGAGGGTATCCACGACCTGCTGGAGTCCATCGTCTTTTTGATTTCACCGCCCAAGGGCGATGCAAACGCGCCGCTCAAGGCGCTCATCCTGGACTCGTATTTTGATGAGTACCGCGGCGTCGTTGCCACGGTCCGTGTTTTTGACGGCTCCATTAAAAAGGGCGATACCGTTCGTATGATGCAGGCAGAAGGTGACTTTTTGGTCGACGGCGTGGGCGTCAAGCGTCCTGCCGAGACGCCGGTCGACGCGCTGACGGTCGGCGAGGTGGGCTACGTGGTCACGGGCCTGAAGGACCCCGAGGCCGTGCACGTGGGCGATACCCTCACGTGGGCGTCGAATCCCTGCCCCGAGCCGCTTCCCGGCTATCGCGAGGCCAAGCCCATGGTCTATACGGGCCTGTTCCCGATCGACAACAAGGATTACGAGAACCTGCGCGATGCTCTCGATAAGCTGCATGTCAACGACCCGTCGTTGGTGTGGGAGCCCGAGACCTCGGTGGCGCTCGGCTTTGGTTTCCGCGTTGGCTTCTTGGGCCTGCTGCATATGGAGGTCGTCAAGGAGCGCTTGGAGCGCGAGTTCAACCTGGACCTGATTGCCACGAGCCCTTCGGTGGACTATCACGTCTACAAGACTGACGGCGAGATGATTGATGTTCGCAGCCCGCAGGATCTGCCCGAGGCCACGCGCATCGAGCGCATTGAGGAGCCTTACCTCAAGGCCAAGATTATCTGCCCGCCCGAGTATACGGGTGCCGTCATGCAGCTCGCTATCGAGCACCGCGGAATTACAACCGACATGATCCATCTCACGAGCAAATCGGTCGAGATGCGCTTTGATATGCCCCTCGCCGAGCTCATCTTGGACTTCTTTGACCAGCTCAAGAGCCGCACCAAGGGCTATGCCTCGCTCGACTATGAGTTCAACGAGTATCGTCCCTCCGAGCTCGTCAAGCTCGATATCCTGCTTTCGGGTGATGAAGTGGACGCGCTTTCGTTTATCGTGCACAAGGACAAGGCCTATGGCCTGGCCCGCGGGCTGTGCGACAAACTCAAGGAAATCATTCCGCGCCAGCTGTTCGAGGTGCCCATCCAGGGCGCTATCGGCAACAAGATTATCGCCCGCTCTACCGTTAAGGCGCGCCGCAAGGACGTTTTGGCCAAGTGCTATGGCGGCGATATCTCGCGTAAGCGCAAGCTGCTCGAGAAACAGAAAGAGGGCAAAAAGCGCATGAAGGCCATCGGTTCGGTCGAGGTCCCGCAGGAGGCCTTTATGGCGATCCTCAAGGTGGACGAGTAGGTCCCATGGCGCTTTCTGAATACAGTACGCGGCTGCTGGGTGCCTATGCCGAGCAGCCGTTCCTTATGGCTCCCATGGCTGGCGTGACCGACCCCGCCTACCGCATCATGTGCCGCCGCCGCGGTGCCCATCTTGCCTACAGCGAGATGGTGAGCGTGGCGGGTCTTGCCTATGCCAGCAATAAGACGTGGCGCCTGGTGCTACCGGCCGACGAGGAGCAGCAGATCTGCGTACAGCTCTTTGGTTCCAAGCCCGATCAGTTTGCGAGCGCCGTCGCCGCCGTTGAGGAGCGTGTTGGCGATCGCCTGTCGCTGATCGACATCAACATGGCCTGCCCGGCTCGCAAGGTCGTTACCAAGGGCGAGGGCTCGGCACTTATGCGCACGCCTGAGCTGGCCGAGCAGATTGTCGAGGCGGCGGTAGGCGCGGCGCACGTGCCCGTGACCGTAAAAATCCGCAAGGGCTTTTACGCCGAAGACCGCAATGCCGCGACGTTTGCCCAGATGCTCGAGGGGGCAGGGGCCGCTGCGGTGGCGGTACATGGTCGCTGTGCCACGCAGCTCTATACGGGCCAGGCCGATTGGTCAGTCGTCGATGAGGTGGCCGACGCCGTCGAGATTCCCGTTATCGGTTCGGGCGACGTGTTCTGCGCCGAGGATGCCGCGGAGCATCTGCGCAACTCCGGCGCCAGCGCCGTGTTCATCGCGCGCGGTATCTATGGCAATCCCTGGGTGTTCGGCGATGCCCGCGCCCTTGCGCTCGATGGCACGCCGGTACCGGTACGTAGCTCGGTCGAGCGCCTGGATGCCCTGCGCGAGCACCTGACGCTCACGCACGAGCTGTTGCCGCTCATGTCGCGTGCCCGTACGTACGCAAGCTGGTATCTAAAGGGGATGCCTCATGCTGCGGCCTGGCGCGCGCAGGTGGTGCGCTGCTCCACATACGAGGAGTTCATGGCATTGGTCGATGATATCGAGCGCGATGTGGTGGCCTGCGAGGCCGCGCTTGCCGCCGGCGAGTCGGTGCCCGCTCATCCGCTGGAGGCCTAACGGTGGCCGTTACCGCGCTGTACGTCCACGTGCCGTTTTGCGCCCAAAAGTGCCGATACTGCGACTTTGACTCGCGCCGTTTTGCTCCGTGCGACCTGAGCGCTGCGCTCGATGCCTATTTTGAGCAGTTGTATGCGCGCCTCGATGCCTTTGGCGACGCCGGGGCGCTTGCGCAAGTCTGCACCGTCTATGTAGGCGGCGGCACGCCGTCGCTGGCAGGTGAGTGTCTGGTAGAACTTGCCCGGCGTATCTCTGCGTGGTGCAAGCCCGTTGAGTTTACCTGCGAGGCCAATCCCGAGTCGCTGACTTCGCAGCTTGCCGCGGCGCTTGCCGGGGTGGGCGTCACGCGCATTTCTCTGGGAGTCCAAACCCTCGACAACGCCGAGCTTGCTGCGATTGGCCGCATTCACGATGCCGATCGGGCGCTCGCTGCCATCGCGACGGTCAAGGACGCTGGGCTTGACGTGTCGTGCGACCTTATGTGCGGTCTTCCCGGGCAGACCGCAGCGAGTTGGAAACGCACGCTCGATGGCGTGCTGGCGGCGGCGCCGCATCATGTGTCGGTGTACCCGCTCACGCTCGAGGAGGGCACGCCGCTCTACCGCATGGCGTGTCAAGACGAGTCGCTCGAGCCCGACGAAGATTTTCAGGCTGCGTGCATGGACGCGGCGCGTGAGCGTCTGGGTGCGGCCGGTTATCACCCGTATGAGGTGGCAAGCTACGCGCTCGACGGACATGAGTGCGCCCACAACATAGCCTATTGGACCGGACGGGGCTATCTGGGTTTGGGTCGCTCTGCCGCCGGTATGCTCGACGCCGAGGATTTCGATCGCCTGGCCGGGCTGTTTCCCGACGTGCCCGCTCGCGGCGATGCGTATCGCGTGCGTCTGGTGCAACGCGACGACACCGCGACGAAGTTTGATGCCGAGTATTTGTCGCAGCGCGAGGCGGCGGCCGAGGATTTGATGCTCGCTTGCCGCATGACGCGTGGCATTGGGCCCGATCTGTTGGCTCGCTCGGCAAGCGTGATCGCTGCAGACGAGTTGGCGGCGGCCTGCGACCGTGCACTCGAGTTGGGCCTTGCCATCTGGGTACCCGATGATGTCGAGGGACATACGGAGCGCGTCACCTCGAAAGACGTTATCGCAGGTCGTGCCCGCGCCCACTTAGCGCCCACCCACTTGGGCTGGCTCGATGGAAATGTGCTGTTCGAGCTGTTTTGGGGTCTAGCCTAGGCCGCTCGGGTAGAATTACCGCAATATATACGCTGCTGTGAGCAGGAGGTTGCCGCGCATGGCGACGATGAACGAAAAAGATTACTACGAGATTCTGGGTGTCTCCAAGGACGCCACCTCGCGTGATATACAGAAGGCCTTCCAGCAAAAGGCCCGCAAGCTCCATCCGGACGTCAACAAAGAACCGGATGCCGAGGAAAAGTTTAAAGAGGTTTCCGAGGCCTACGCTGTGCTTTCGGACGAGCAGAAGCGTGCGCGCTACGACGCCATGCGTTCGGGCAATCCCTTCGCCGGCGCTCCTACGGCTTCTCCCTATGGCGGCGGCTACGCCGGCAGCGCAGGCTATGGCAATCCCTTTGAGGGCGGCTTTCCCTTTGGTGGCGCCTGGGGCCAGCCGCGTCGCGGGCAGGCTGCCTATAATCCCGAGAACGGCGCCAACGTTGTCGTCGATATTAAGCTCGACGCCAAGGAGGCCAAGGGCGGTGCCCGCAAGACCGTCCGCTATACGCGCTTCGATACCTGTGGTCACTGCGGAGGCTCGGGTTCTGTCTCGTCCGAGCATGCACATACCTGTCCGAGCTGCGGCGGTCGCGGCCACATCGATGTCGACCTGTCCTTCCTGTTCGGTGCCGGCACGTTTCAGTCGGTCTGCCCCGAGTGCGGCGGTTCCGGTAAGGTCGTCGCCGACCCCTGCCCCGATTGCGGCGGCAGCGGTCGTACTCGCGTAACCTCCGAGCAGACGATTGAGTTTCCTGCCGGCACGCATGACGGCGACGAGGTCCGCATTAGCGGCATGGGTCATGCTGGCACCAACGGTGCCGCGGGCGGCGACCTGGTCGGTCGCGCCCATGTTGAGGCCGAGCGCCTGGAAGGCAAAGCTCGTACCGGTTTTTACCTGATGGGCATCGTGGCGCCGTTTTTGGTGCTGTCGGCCATCTCGGGCGTGTTCTCGGCCTTTGCCGTGATGTGCTTCATTCCGTTTGCCATGGGCCTGTTCATGGTGCTCTCGGACGGCGTGCTTCACCGCAGCCTGCTGTGGTGGAAGCGCGGCGCGATGCAGTTTGTCAACGGTTTTGCCAACGGATTTATGTTTGCGCTCGTGTCGGTTTGGTTTGCGAGCTGCTCGCAGCGTGCCATGCTTTCGCCCTACGCAATGCAATAACATCAAACCCTCTGTTTGCGGCCGGCCCAGCTTGGGTATAGGACGCACTGTGACAATAATGAAAGTCGGAAGGATTCGGTCGTGTCGGAAAATAGGGATTACTACGAGGTACTTGGCGTCGACAAGGATGCCGACGCGCGGACGATTAAGCGCGCGTTTCTAAAGAAGGCCCGTACCGTACACCCGGACGTTTCGGACGACCCCGAGGCCGAGGCCAAGTTCAAGGAGCTCAACGAGGCATATTCCGTTCTTTCCGACGAGCAGAAGCGTGCTAACTACGACCGTTACGGCACCGCGGACGGCCCTGGCGGCTCGGGCTACGTCGATATCAACGATATCTTTGGCGGCATGGGCATGGACGACCTCTTCTCGTCGTTCTTTGGCGGCGGTGCTGGCGGTGGCGCCCGAAATCGCCGCGAGCGTCGTCGCGGCCGCGATATGGCCATCTCCCTTTCGGTGACCCTTGAGGAGGCGGCGCTCGGGTGCAAAAAGACGATCAGCTATGACCGCCTTGCTCCCTGCGAGGATTGCAACGGCACCGGTAGGGCCGAGGGCGCACAGGAAAAGCAGTGCAGCCGCTGCCACGGCACGGGCTATGTCACGACGGTCCAGCGCTCGTTCCTGGGCCAGGTTCAGTCCTCTTCGCCTTGTCCCGACTGCCATGGCGAGGGCACGGTCATCGACCATCCCTGCGAGACCTGCGACGGTCAGGGCCGCACGCCTTCGCACGAAAAGATCGACATCGATATTCCCGCCGGTGTTTCGACCGGTCGCCAGCTGCGCGTGAGCGGCTTTGGCGAGGCGGGCCTTCGCGGTGAGCCCTCGGGCGACCTGATCGTCAACGTGCGCGTCGCCGACCACGAGCGTTTTAAGCGCAACGGTGACGACCTGTATCTGGTGAGCGATATCTCGATTGCGCAGGCCGCGCTCGGTTGCGAGATCGAGGTCGAGGGCATTATGCCCGACGAGGTCGTCAAACTGTGCGTCCCCGCCGGCACACAGTACGGTGACACCGTGAGCGTCAACAATTACGGCATGCCGCGTATCGGCGGTGGCGGTTCACGCGGTCGTCTGATCGTGCAGATGCGCGTGGTCGTCCCCACGAACCTTTCCAACAAGCAGCGCGAGCTGCTTCGCGCCTTTGCCGACGAGATGGGCGACGACGTCGCTTCCGGTAAGAAGTCGGTAACCGATCGTATCAAGAGCGCCCTCGACGATATCCTCGATTAAGGAGCCCGTTTGCTCGCACCCCATATTTCCGTCGTCAACCTTGGCTGCCGCGTCAACCGGGTTGAGTCCGACCGTATCACTGCCGATCTAATGCGCCTGGGTTTTGCAATGGTGGAGCCTCAGGATGCAGAGCTGATCGTCATTAACACCTGTGCCGTTACGGGCGAGGCCGAGGCCAAGACCCGTAAGGCCGTCCGCCATGCGCTGGCTTATCCAAACGAGCCCTATGTGGTTGTTACCGGATGCGTGGTCAATTTGCACCCCGAGGAGCTATTGGAGCTTTCGGACCGCGTGATCGCCGAGCCGTCCAAGATCGATGTCGCCGAACGCGTCTGCGAGGTGCTGGGCGTTGAGTCCGATGACGTTCCCGCCTGCAGCGACGGCGAGGTTGTCGACGCACTCGGTCGCTCGCGTCTGGGCGTGAAGATCCAGGACGGCTGCAACCATCGTTGCACCTATTGCATTGTGTGGAAGGCCCGCGGCCCCGAGCGCTCCGTGCCGGTCGAGTTCGTGCTCGAGCAAGTTCGCGAGGCACAGGAGGCCGGCGTGCCCGAGGTAGTGCTGACGGGTGTGAACCTGGGCGCCTACGATGGCAAGAGCGCGACTGATGAACACGTCGAGATCGATGAGCTGCTCGAGGCGATCATGGAGCGCACGTCCATTCCGCATGTGCGCATTTCCTCGGTCGAGCCCATGGATATCTCCGAGTCCCTGCTTAAGGTCATGGCACGCTATCCGAAGCGCATCGCCCCGTTTTTACACCTGCCCGTGCAGTCCGGCTGCACAAGGACACTGCATCGCATGGGCCGTCCCTATAGCGCCGAGGCCTTTGAGGAGACGGTGCGCATGATTCGCACCAACTTGCCCCAGGTGTCTCTTTCGTGCGATGTCATCGTCGGTTTTCCCGGTGAGACGGACGAGGAGTTTGAGGAGTCGCTGGCTCTGTGCCGCCGCGTGGGCTTTTCGCGTATGCATGTGTTCCGCTACAGCAAGCGTCCTGGTACCCTTGCAGCCGATATGCCCGACCAGGTGCCGCCCGAGGTTATGGCCGAGCGTAGCCGCCGCATGAGGGCCGCGGCGCAGGAACTCGCCATTGCCGACGCTCGCCGTCGCGTGGGAACCGTCGAGCGTGCCGTGCTTGAGTATGGCGACAACCTGACGCTCGGTTCGTTCCATCATGCCCGTCTTGACGATACCTGTGGACTCACAGCCCCGTGCCTGCTCGATGTTGCTATCATCGGAGTCGATGATTCCGGCTTGGTCCATGCACGCAGGGAGGTTCATGGAAGCCTCGAAGATTAGACTTACCGTTCCCGAGGGAATTGATCCCTCGCGCGTTTTGGGTGCCGGCGACGGCGTCCTTCGTGCGCTGGAGAGCTTGGTTCGCGCCCACGTGGTCGCCCGTGGCGACAGCATCGCCGTGAGCGGTGACCCGGACGAGGTCGAGCTCGTGGCGCGCTTTTTCGAGCATGCTTTTCGTGAGGCGGCCGCCGGACGCACGCTGTCTGCCGACGATGTCTCTCGCTGCCTGGCCGTCTTGCGCGACGGTGAGCACGAGGCTACGTCGCTTCGCGATGATGTGCTGCTTTCGTATCGCGGTCGTGTCATTCGTCCCAAGACGCTCGGCCAAAAGCGCTATGTGGATGCCATCCGCTCGCATACCATCACGTTTGGCCTGGGTCCTGCCGGTACCGGTAAGACCTATCTGGCCATGGCGCTCGCCGTTGCCGCGCTCAAGCGTCATGAGGTGGGTCGTCTGATCTTGACGCGTCCGGTTGTCGAGGCGGGGGAGAACCTGGGCTTTTTGCCCGGTACCCTCGAGGAAAAGATCGATCCCTATATGCGTCCGCTCTACGATGCTCTTTTTGACATGATGGATCGCGAACGCACCGATGAGCTTATGGAGCGCGGTGTGATCGAGATCGCCCCGCTTGCCTACATGCGCGGCCGCACGCTGAGCGACGCCTTCGTGGTGCTCGACGAGGCCCAAAATACCACGCCCGAGCAGATGAAGATGTTCCTGACGCGCCTGGGCTTTAACTCCAAGTTTGTGATTACCGGCGACCTGAGTCAGCGCGACCTGGTGGGTCGTCGCGGCGGTCTTGCCGACGTCGAGCAGATTTTAGGCCGTGTCGACGATGTCGCATTTTCTCACCTCGAGCGTGCCGACGTGGTGCGCCATGCCTTGGTGGGGCGTATCGTCGAGGCGTACGATGCTTATGATGATGTGCGCGAGAAACGCGTGCACGACCGAAAGGAGTCCCGTTGAGTGTATTGATCAGCAACGATGCCGAGCTCGATACGCTGCTCGACGCGCAGGAGGTAGAGCACATCTGCGAGGTAGTGCTTGCCGCCGAGGGCGTTGAGCGTGAAGTCGAGATTTCCCTTTCATATGTCGATGATGACGAGATGCACGAGCTCAACCACGAGTGGCGCGGTATCGACCGCACCACCGATGTCCTCTCGTTTGAGTGCGACTCGGCCTTTGACGAGGATATTCCCGCAGACGAGACGCTCGAGCTCGGCGATATCATCCTGGCCCCGCAGGTCATTGCCCGCCAGGCCCCCGGCTTTGGCAATAGCCCTGCCGACGAGTGCCGTCTGATGCTCGTGCATGGCATGCTGCACCTGCTGGGGTATGACCATATTGAGGACGACGAGGCCGAGGTCATGGAGGCCCGCGAGGACGCCATCCTGCGCGATCTGGCGCTTGAGCGCGGTGAGGACCCCAAGCTGGTCCACGTCGGCCCCATCACCAACCACGCCCACGACTAGGAGCCGTCTATGATTCCCGGATCGAACAAGGACCATCCTTCCTTCTTAAAGTCGTTCTCCTACGCCATGGAGGGCTTCGTCACCGCCGTTAAGACCGAGCGCAACATTAAGGTCATGCTCGTGGCGGGCGTTTGTACCGTCGTTGCCGGCTGCATTGTCGGCCTCGACATTGCCGAGTGGGCCACGATTATCATTTGCTGCGGCCTGGTGATTCACGGCGAGCTGTGCAATACCGCCATGGAGGCGATCGTCGACCTGGCGACCCAGGAACTTCATCCGCTGGCAAAGCGTGCGAAGGATATCGCCGCCGCCTCCGTATACGTACTTTCCATCACCGCCGCGATTGTTGGCTTGCTGGTATTTGCCCACGCGCTCGACTTTATTTAGAAAGGGATTTTCATGTCCGACACTATGCAGCCTATCGATGAAACTCTGGACGACGAGTCCCTGGATGCGGTGGATGCCGAAGCGAACGATGCCTATGAGGATGTCGAGGAGTTCGATCCGTTTGAGGGCATGAGCGACGAGGAACTCGACGCCCTGTGCGACGAGGGCGACAGCTTCGCGGGCTTTGGCGACGTTGAGCCCGGTTTCCGCAGCGGCTTCGTGGCGCTGGTCGGCCGCCCCAACGCCGGCAAGTCCACGCTGCTCAACGCCTGCTATGGCAAAAAGGTCGCCATCACCTCGCCGGTGGCCCAGACGACCCGCCGCCGCATGCGCGCCGTCGTCAACCGTCCCGGCTACCAGCTGGTCTTTGTCGATACCCCGGGTATCCACAAGCCCAAGGACGGCCTGGGGTCCGAGCTCAACAAGAGCGCGTTGTTCGAACTGAACGATGTCGACGTCGTCGCGTTTTTGATTGATGCCACCAAACCGATCGGCAGGGGAGACGCCTGGGTTGCCGAGCGCGTCAAGAATGCCCGTTCCAAGAAGGTCCTGGTGCTCACCAAGGCCGATGAGGCCGACCCCGCACAGGTCATGGAGCAGCTTAAGGCCGCCCACGAGCTCATGGAATATGACGACGAGATCGTGACGTCGTCCGTCAAGAACTTCAACGTCGATGCCTTCATCGAGACCGTTGCGCACTTTTTGCCCGAGGGTCCGCGTTGGTTCCCCGAGGGCATGGGTACCGACGCTTCCGATGAGACCCTCGTTGCCGAGTTTGTGCGCGAGAAGGTTTTGCGCCGCACGCGTGATGAGATTCCGCACTCCGTTGGCGTAATCTGCGATGCGCTCGAGCGGACCAAGAAGGTGCTGCGCGTGCACGCCACCATTTACGTCGAGCGCGAGGGCCAAAAGGGCATCATCATCGGCAAGGGCGGCGAGATGATTAAGCATATCGGTATCGACGCCCGTCGCGATCTTGAGCGCATCTTTGGCACGCAGGTCTTTTTGGAGCTGGACGTGAAGGTCAAGGCCGGCTGGCGTGACGACGAGGCCCAGATTCGTCGCTTTGGCTACAACGCCGAGGACTAAGGGCGCGCGGCGCGCATGGCAGGCTCCCGGACATATCGCACGAAGGTGCTCGTCCTCGATAAGACGAAGCTCAAAGAGACGGACCTGATCTTGACGATGCTTGACGAGCGGGGTCGGCAGGTTCGCGCCGTGGCAAAGGGCGCCCGCAAACCCGGTGGGCGCCTGGCGGCGCGCTGCGAGCTGTTCTGTACTGTCGATATGCTGCTCGCGCATGGACGGTCGCTCGATGTGGTTTCCCAGGCCGAGCTTATGGAGGCGCCGCTCGGCGCTACGCCCGATTACGAGACGACCTGCGCCGCAAGCGCAATCGCCGAGGTCGCTCGTGTGTGCTCGTTCGAGGACGCCGAGGACCCGTTTACCTTTGCCATAACGCAGCGAGCGCTTGCCCTGGTGGGCAGCGGGCTCGACACGGCGCATATGGATCTACTTGTGGCGGCATATGTCTTTAAGCTGCTGTCGCACGTTGGCTATCGACCCGATTTTTCGGCCTGCGTGCTGTGCGGAGACCCCATGCTGTCGTATTTTTCGCCCCGGGCGGGCGGGCTCATGTGCGGGTCGTGCGCGTCGAGCGTTCCGGGTGCCGAGCTGGTGTCGACCGGTGAGGTCGCGTGGCTGCGCGCCCTCATGTCCATGACCTTCGATGCACTCATGGCCGAGAGGATCGATCCCCATACCGCTGCCTTTTTATTGGGGCTTTCGCATGTTTGGGCTGCGACGCACACCGATCAGCGCCTCCGTGCGATGGAATTCATGTTGGGTCGGTGATGATGCGCAGGCGCGGGCCGCTTGTGGTAACATACCGACCTGTTGGTACCTCGACCTTGGATGCTCGCTCCACCGGCGGCTTCCCAGTCCGAGGCGAATAATGTCGCCCGCGGGCGACAAGAAACGAAAGGTGAAACAATGACTGTTTCCAAAGAGCGCAAGGCTGAGCTGACTGCCCAGTTCGGTAACACCCCGGTCGACACCGGCAACCCCAAGGTTCAGGTCGCCATCCTGTCCGAGCGCATCAAGGAGCTGACCGAGCACATGAAGTCCCACCAGAAGGACTTCCACACCCGTCGTGGCCTGCTCATGCTCGTCGGCCGTCGTCGTCGTCTTCTCTCCTACATCAAGAAGAACGACATCGTCGAGTACCGTGAGCTCATCAAGGCTCTGGGCATCCGCGACAACATCCAGTAAGGATTTGTACATGCTAAGAGCGTCCTGCGCAGCGGGGCGCTCTTTTTGTGTAAGGGCGCGAACAATCACGCTCTGAAGCGTGGCGGGGGCAGGGGGCCCGCGTCACATGAGAAGCCCGCAGGCAAGGGGCCTGTGGGGTAAAGGAGAACAATGACACTCGTATCCAAGACCTTTGAGCTGTACGGCAAGACCTACACCTTTGAGTCGGGCGAGCTTGCCAAGCAGGCCACCGGCGCGTGCCTGGTCAAGCAGGGCGACACCACGATGCTCGACACCGTGGTCGTCTCCAAGGAGCGCAAGAACTACGACTTCTTCCCGCTGACCGTCGACTTCAATGAGAAGATGTACGCAGCCGGCCGCATCCCGGGTGGTTACCTCAAGCGTGAGGGCCGTCCCAGCGAGAAGGCCACGCTCACCGCACGCATGATCGACCGCCCGATTCGCCCGAGCTTCCCGGACGGCTTCCGCAACGAGGTGCACATCGTCGCCACCTCGCTCGTCGCCGACCAGGTCAACCCCTTCGACGTCATCAACGTCATGGGTGCTTCCCTGGCCATGACGCTCGGCGGCGTGCCCTTCGAGGGCCCGCTTGCCTGCGTGCGCATCGGCCGTAACGTGGAGACCGGCGAGTTTATCGTCAACCCCACCTACGAGGAGCGCGAGAACTCGGATCTGGACCTGGAGCTGGGCGGCTCTGCCGACTATATCTCGATGGTCGAGGCCGGCGCCGAGGAGATCTCCGAGGATGATATGCTCGCCGCCATGAAGTTTGGCCAGGAAGCCCTTGCTGCCTTCTGCCAGGCTCAACACGAGTTCGTCGCCGAGTGGGAGCAGGTCAACGGCCCCATCGTCAAGAAGGAGTACCCGCTCGACCAACCCGTCGAGGAGGTCCAGGAGCGCATCTTCGCTCACTACGACGAGATGGCAGCCGCCCTTCGCGACGCCGACAAGCTCTCCCGTATCGGCAAGGTCGAGGCTCTGAAGGAGTCCATCCGTGCCGAGTTCACCGAGGAGGAGCAGGCCGCTTGGGAGCGCGAGATCCCTGTGGCGCTCAAGAAGCTCGAGAAGAAGGCCATGCGCACCATGGTCGTCGAGACCGGTGAGCGCGTCGACGGCCGTGCCGCCGATGAGATCCGTCCCATCATGGTGAAGGACAACTACCTGCCGCTCGTTCACGGCTCCGGCCTGTTCCAGCGCGGCCAGACCCAGGTGCTCTCCGTCCTGTCGCTCGGCATGCTCAACGAGGGCCAGCGTCTTGATACCATCGAGCCCACCGAGGGCAAGCGCTACATGCACCACTATAACTTCCCGCCGTTCTGCACCGGCGAGACCGGCCGCATGGGCAGCCCCAAGCGCCGCGAGATCGGCCACGGCAACCTTGCCGAGCGCGCCCTGCTCCCGGTGCTCCCCGACGAGAACGAGTTCCCCTACGCCATCCGCGTGGTCTCCGAGGTCATGGAGTCCAACGGCTCCTCTTCGATGGCTTCGACCTGCGGCTCCACGCTCGCCCTTATGGACGGCGGCGTGCCCATTAAGCGCCCGGTCTCCGGTATCGCCATGGGTCTGATCCAGGAGGAGGGCAAGACCGTGGTCCTGTCCGACATCCAGGGTCTCGAGGACTTCCTGGGCGACATGGACTTTAAGGTCACCGGCACCACCGAGGGCATCACCGCCCTGCAGATGGACAACAAGGCCACCGGCCTTACCTTCGACATCCTGGCCCGCGCCCTGCAGCAGGCCAAGGAGGGTCGCGCCTTCATCCTGCAGAAGATGCTCGATGTGATTCCCGAGCCGCGCCACACCACACGCAGCACCGCTCCGCGCATCGTCTCCATCCAGGTTCCTACCGATAAGATTCGCGACGTCATTGGCTCCGGCGGCAAGGTCATCCGCGGTATCCAGGACGAGACCGGCGCTTCGGTCGACATCCAGGAGGACGGCACCGTCTTTGTCGGCGGCACCGGCGAGTCCGTCGACCAGGCCGTCGAGCGCATCAAGCTCATCATCAAGGTTCCCGAGCCGGGCGAGGAGTACACCGGTCGCGTGGTCTCCATCCAGCCCTTCGGCGCCTTCGTCAACCTGCTGCCCGGCAAGGACGGCCTGCTGCACATCTCCCGCGTCGCCAAGGGTCGCGTGGAGAAGGTCGAGGACGTCCTCAATGTGGGCGACGAGGTCAAGGTCGTCGTCATCGAGGTCGACGATCGCGGCAAGATCTCGCTCGATCGTCTTGACAAGCCCGAGGCCCCTGCTCGCGCCGAGGGTGCCTCCGAGGGCGACGGCGAGCACTTCCAGCGCCGTGAGCGTTCGCGTCGCGAGCGCTCCGAGCGCAGTGACCGTCCGCGCCGTCCCGGCGACAACGGAGGCCGCAAGCCCCGCCGTCACCACGACGCCGAGTAACAGCCGCATATAAGCAGCTCAACAAGGGCGACCCCACTGCGGGGTCGCCCTTTTGCTTGCGCCCGGGAGGGCCGTATATGAAGTTTCCTGCTCTACAGTCCTGCGCAAGACGGAAAGCATATTAAGTGCTTTCCTTTGCGTGCGGAACTCGCGATAAACTTCATATACGGCCCTCCCGGGCGCAAGCAAAAGGGCTGGTTAATGCCGCTCGCTATTTAGTTAGACGGTCTATTCAGTAGTCAGATTTCAGATCTGTAGATAGACGTAGCAGCATTTCCTCAGATAAAACCTACTTAAATAAACCTGTCCTTTATTGGCAGGTCTGGTCTCAGCGGCCCCGGCACGGGCTAAGTTTATCGCGAGTTCCGCACGAACAGGAGGCCACTTAATGTGGCCTCCGTCGTGAGCAGGACTGTAGAGCAGGAAACTTAGCCCGTGCCGGGACCGCTGAGCCCAGACCGGCGGGATACACAGGTTCAGATGGGGCTTTGATGCATGGGTGGTCTGTTGATGGACAATTGGGTATGATGCTGTGGTTACTGCATCGACTCTGCGATGCATGTTTGTACGTTCCCGGCGGTCGGTTTGCCAGAAGCGCCCCGTCGGTTGTTCCAGACCCGTTTCGAAGAAAGGAAACCACACGAACCTATGGCAGCTAAAAAATCATCTCCCTTGAAGATCATTCCGCTCGGCGGCCTTGACGGCATCGGCAAGAACATGACGGTCTTCGAGTGCGGCGACGACATGGTGCTCGTCGACGCCGGCCTCATGTTCCCCGACGACTCCCAGCCCGGTATCGACCTGGTGCTTCCCGACTACACCTATGTCCTGGAGAACGAGGAGAAGCTCCGCGGCATCGTCGTCACCCACGGCCACGAGGACCACACCGGTTCGCTTCCGTACCTGCTGCAGGACCTCAACAACAAGGTGCCCATCTTCTCGAGCAAGCTGACGCTCGGTTTTATCGAGGGTAAGCTCTCCGAGTTCCGCATTCGCGCGCCCAAGTTCCGTGAGGTCAAGGGCGGCAGCCACGTCAATCTCGGTGGCATCTCGCTCGATTTCTTCTCCATGACGCACTCCATCCCCGGCGCTCTGGGCGTGTTCATTCGCACCAATCAGGGCACCGTCATGCACACGGGCGATTTTAAGCTCGACCAGACGCCCATCGATGGCGTCACGCCCGACTATGCCGCCATCAGCCGCTTTGCTAAACAGGGCATCGACCTGCTGCTTTCCGACTCCACCAACGCCACGGTTCCGGGCTTTACCAAGTCCGAGGCCGAAGTCGGCCCCAACCTGCTGCACGCCATCAAGAACGCCCCGGGCCGCGTGTTCGTCGCGTCGTTCTCGAGCCACATCCATCGCCTACAGCAGATTTGCGACGCCGCTCGCAAGTGCGGCCGCAAGGTCGTCGTGACCGGACGCTCCATGCTCACCAACACCCGCGTGGCGCGCGAGCTGGGCTACCTCAACATCGACGATGCCGATATCCTCGATGCCTTCGATATCGATAACCTGCCTGACGATAAGATCGTCGTCATGTGCACCGGTTCGCAGGGCGAGCCGCTTTCAGCCCTTTCGCGCATGGCCAACGGCGAGCACAAGACGCTCTCCATCCACGAGGGCGATACCGTCATCCTCTCGGCAACTCCCGTTCCCGGCAACGAGAAGGCCGTCCAGCAGGTCGTCAACAGCCTGGCCAAGCTCGGCTGCGACGTCTGGGATAAGAATCGCGCACTCGTTCATGTCTCGGGCCACGGCAGCCAGGAGGAGCTCAAGCTTCTGATGGCCATGGCCAAGCCTACCTACTTTATGCCGGTTCACGGCGAAGCCGTGCATCTGCGCGCCCATGCCCAGCTTGCCCGTAAGATGGGCATCAAGGACGATCACATCTTTATCCTCGACAACGGTGACACGCTCGAGATGCGCGGTGGTATCGTAAAGCGCGGTACGCCCGTCGAGTCCGGCGTCGTCTATGTCGACGGTCTGCGCATCGGTGACACCGATCCCATCGTCCTGCGCGATCGCCAAAAGCTCGCCAACGACGGTATGGTCACGGCCGTTGCCATCGTCTCGCTCAAGCACAAGAAGATCGAGGCTATCGAGTTCTCGGGCCGCGGCGTTTCGTTTGCCATCGACGATCAGTTCTCCGAGGATGCCTCCGCAGCCATCATGAAGACGATCGAGAAGGGTAAGTTTAGCTTTACCAGCAGCGGCTCCGATGCCATTCGCAAAGCCGTGCGCGATTCGCTCTCCAACTTTATCTGGAGCCGTACGCGCACTCGCCCGATGATCATCCCGGTCGTCATGGAGGTTTAGTTTGGCGCGCGGATCTGCACAAAACGCCAAAGGCAATAAGGCCAACAACCAACCGGCATCTGCGAAGGGTGCCGGTTCCCATCTGCGTGCCAATAAGGGCCACGAGTCCGAGTTCGATGAGTTCGAGCCCCTGGTCGAGCCTTCGGCCAATCGCGATATCGCCGGCGTGGTCATTGCCGTTTTGGCGATTGCATCCTTCATTGCCGTGATTTCGCCGGCAACGGCGCCCGTGACGGCTGCTGTCGCCGGCTTCTATCACCTCGGCTTTGGCCTGGGCGCTTACGTGCTGCCGATCGTCATCTTGCTGTTCGCCGCCACGCTCTTTTTGGGTGAGGACTCGCCGCTCAACATTCGCTCGGTCGCGGGCGGCGCCGTGGTCTTTGTGGCCATTGTCTCTATCCTGTCGCTGATGGTGCCGGGCACGAGCGATTCGTGTGACCTCATGTTTACGCCGCAGAACCTTTCCGCCTCGGGCGGCTACATTGGCGCCTTTATCGCAAGTACCTTGCAAAACGCCCTGGGTAAACCTATTGCCATGGTTGTCTTGCTGGGCCTTGTCGTCGTTGGCCTGGTCATTATCGGCTTCTCGGTGGGCGGCGTTTTGCGCTCCGCACGCGATCGCGCCGCCGATTTTGCCGAGCGCCGTCGTGCCGATGTCAATGCGAGCCCGTGGGGCGACGAAGAGGCCCTGTCGGTTCCCGGCGTCGCCCGTCCGCACCTGAGCATCCTGCGTCAGAAGGCAACTGACGCCGCCGTGACCACGGTCATGGGTGGCGATGTCGATTCGGTTTTGGATGACGACGAGGACGATGACCCGTTTGTCGATGTGTCCGAGACCGTGGAGGCCGAGCGAGCCAAGACCACGTTGCTGCCGCGCCGCCATACCAAGAAGGGCAAGGCCGTGCCCAAGCTCAACACGAGCGAGCCCGACCCGTCTTGGTCCGATAGCGAAATCGAACTCACCGAGGGCGATGACGAGGACGACGAGGCTCCGCTCGAGACCGCCAAGACAACCTTACTGCCGCGTCGCCGTGCCAAGGCAGGACAGGTCACCGGACAGTTTTCGATGGAAGACGATCCGGACAAGGCTGACGAGTCCGAGCCGCCGTTTGCCGTGAATCCCGTTTCGGCAGCTCCGCAGATCCCTGACTTCCTAAAGCATCCCAAGGTTTCCGATGCCTCCGCCCCCACGGCTTCCGCTGCTTCTGTTGCAGCCGGCGATGGGGGAGCGGACGGTACCAATGCCGATGCCGAGGGCGACCAAGAGGACGGCCTCAAGCTCCCGCCGCTCGAAATCCTGCATGCCAACCCGCAGTCGGCGTCCTCCGCGTCTTCTGACAAGGAGCTGGAACAGACTGCCGAGTCGCTGCAGTCCACCTTGCTTGAGTTTGGCCGTAGCGCCCGCGTCGTCGGCTGGATTGCCGGCCCCACGGTCACGACCTTTAAGCTGCAGCCCGGTGAGGGCGAGCGCGTGAGTAAGATCTCGAGCCTCGAGGACGATATCGCGCTTTCGCTTGCCGCCCAGTCGGTGCGCATTTTTGCGCCGATTCCCGGCACCTCGCTTGTGGGTATCGAGATCCCCAATCGCAAGCGTCAGAACGTCAACCTGGGCGACGTGCTTCCCTATGTGAAGGGCGGTCCGCTCGAGCTTGCCATCGGTCGCGATGCCGAGGGCACGCCGGTTGTCGCCGACCTCGCCAAGATGCCCCATCTGCTGATCGCCGGCACCACCGGTTCGGGTAAGTCGGTCATGATCAACTCCATCATCACGACCTTGCTCATGCGCGCCCTTCCCGAGGACGTTCGCCTTATCATGGTCGACCCCAAGCGCGTCGAGCTTGCGGGCTATAACGGCCTGCCGCATCTCTATGTGCCCGTGGTGACCGAGCCCAAGCAGGCTGCCAGTGCGCTGCAGTGGGCCGTGTCCGAGATGGAGCGTCGCCTGAAGGTCTTCGAGCGCCTCAACGTTCGCAAGATTTCGACCTATAACGAAAAGCAGGCTGCCGGCGAGTTCGAGCATTACGATAACCCGCCGCAAAAGATGCCCTATCTGGTCATCATCATCGACGAGCTTTCGGACCTGATGATGGTAGCCGGCAAGGATGTCGAGGCCTCGATCGTCCGTATCGCCCAGCTGGGCCGTGCCGCCGGTATTCACCTTATCGTGGCTACGCAGCGCCCCAGCTCCAACGTGGTGACGGGCCTTATCAAGGCCAACATCACCAATCGTATTGCCTTTAACGTGGCTACGGGCATCGATTCCCGCGTCATTATCGACCAGATGGGCGCCGAAAAGCTTACTGGTTTGGGCGACATGCTGTTCTCCAAAGTCGACTGGGGTAAGCCCCGCCGTATCCAGGGCTGCTTTGTTTCGGACGACGAGATCAACGAGATCGTCGAGTTCGTTAAGTCGCAAAGCGAGCCCGACTACCATGAGGAGATTCTCTCTGCCGTGGCGCCCGCTTCCATGTCCATGGCTGGTGGCGGCATTGTTCGCACGGGCGTTGCCGAACCGCAAGATGACGACCCGCTTATCTGGGAGGCCGCCCATATTGTGGTGGAATCGCAGCTGGGCTCCACATCTGGGCTGCAACGCCGCCTCAAGGTTGGCTATGCGCGCGCCGGGCGTATTATGGACATGCTGGAAGAAAAGGGTGTCGTCGGCCCGCCCGATGGTTCCAAGCCGCGCGAGGTCCTGCTGGACGAGGAGGGGCTCGCCGCGTTGGAGTCTGTCGACGCCGAGATGGCACGTGAAGATCGTGAGTTTGGAGGATTCTGATGGCTGCACGCTTTGGTGACATGCTGCTCGAGCAGCGTCGCCGGATGGGCCTTTCCATCCAGCAGGTCGCCAACACCATCAAAATCAGGCCGCAGATCATCGAGTTTTTCGAGACCGGTAACTTTGCATCGATGCCTCCGCGCGGCTATGCGCAGGGCATGATTTCGAGCTATGCTCGCTTTTTGGGGCTTAACCCGCGCGAGGTCGTCAACGCTTATTTTGATGACCTCATGGCATATGAACGCGAGACCTCGCAGCAGGGCGGTCGTTTTCAGGATGCTGCCGGCTACGTTAACTCGCGTTCGTCGGTCGATAACGGACGCTTTCTGATGGTTCAGGGTGGTCGCTCGACGCGGTACGGCCAGCGCCCTCCGCAGGCGGGCTATATCACCGAGACGGGCTCCAGCGAGGAGATTCGTTCTCAGCGAGATCGCTTTCGCAGTACGCCCATGCCGGATGATCGTGCGCTTCCCGCCGCTCGCGGGTTGAGTCGCGATCCCCGCGCCGGTTACGGCGACGGTGGCTACTCCGGTCGTGGTTATCGCGGAGTTTCTGCCGGGCGTTCCCACGGTGGATATGCCGACGCCGATACCACGCAGGTGACGCCGCGCCTCCGTTCTCAATCGCAGCCTTACGGGCAACGCTCTTCGGCGCCTCGCTCTGGCCAGCGTGGCTATCAGAACCGTGGCGAGCTTGCGCCGCGTTCGGGTCAGCGCGGCTCGCAGAGCCAAGGCGGATATCGTGGTCGTCCCGATAGCAGTCGCGGCCGTATGCCGCAGGTAAACGGTCGCGGTGGCTCTAATCGCGGACGCGGCGGTGGACGTGCCCCCCAGAACAATGGACTCGATCCGCGCATCATCTACGCCGGCATCGGTGCCGTGGCGCTTTTGTTGATTCTGCTCATCGTGGTCCTCCTGCGTGGCTGCGGCTCTTCTGCACCCGAGTCGACGCCCGAGACGCCCGCGGCCACCAAGACGACGACCAAGAAGTCTTCCAAGACGACCGAATCTGTTGACGAGGATGAAGGCATCGACGAGGCGACGGATTCTGCCGATTCCGATGCCGCCAAGGCGAACGCGAAAAAGAAAGAGGACGAGGTTATCAAGGTCAAGGTCTCCGTTGCCAAGGGCAAGACCGCCTGGATCGAGGTCAAGGTCGACGGTAAATCGGTCTTTGGCGCCCAGGCAACCGGTCCCTTTGAGCAGGAGTACACGCCCGAGTCCTCGATCGAGATCACCACGTCCAAGCCCTCCGATGTCACGGTTACCAAGAACGGTGAAAAGGTTCGCTACGACACCAAGACATCGGGCGTGGCGCGCGTGACCATTACCGTTCCCAAGAAGGAGACCACTGACTCCGAAGACGGTGAGAGTGCCGACGGCACCGATACCGCCGACGGCACCGACGCCCAGTCTACCGACGGCACCGACGCCCAATCTACCGACGGTACCGACACGGCATCCGACGGCCAGACTGCAAACGATTCAGATGACTATTCGTACGACAGCTACTAAGGCTCCCCGTACCGAAAGGAAGAACCATGGCTAAAGATTCCAGCTTCGACGTTGTGTCCGAGGTCAATATGCAGGAGGTCGATAACGCCTTCCAACAGACCACCCGCGAGATCTCTCAGCGCTATGACCTCAAGGACTCCGGCGCCACCATCGAGCTTTCGAAGGGCGACAAGCTCTTTACGATCAATGCCCCGGCCGATTTTGTCTCCAAGCAGATCATTGACGTGCTGAGCTCTAAGCTCATCAAGCGCGGCATCGATCTTAAGGCTGTCTCTTGGGACGCGTCGCAGGCGGCTTCGGGCGGTACCGTGCGCGTGCTCGGCCATATCGTCGAGGGCATTGACCAGGCGACCGCCAAGAAGATCAATAAGGACATCAAGGATCAAAAGCTCAAGGTCAAGGTGACCATCGAGGCCGATAAACTGCGCGTTACCTCGGCCTCTAAGGATGCGCTTCAGACGGTGATCCAGTTCCTGCGCGACCAGGACTACGGCCAGCCGCTGCAGTTCACCAACTACCGCTAATAACATTCGAAAGGACCGCTCTCCAACATGGATACACCTTTGGGCTCCGTGCTCTACATCACCCTCGGGTGCGCTAAGAACGAGGTTGACACCGACCGCATGCGTTCTCTTTTGACCGCTGCGGGCTACGAGGAGGCATTCGACCCGCAGGATGCCGATATCGCCATCGTCAATACATGCTCGTTCCTCGCCTCCGCAACGTCCGAGAGCATCGAGACCACGCTCGAGCTCGCCAATGAGGTGCAGGACGGCGTTCGCGCCTGCCCCATCGTCATGTGCGGCTGTGTGCCGTCGCGCTATGGCGATGACCTGCCTGACGAGCTGCCTGAGGTCGCTGCCTTTGTGAAGGCCGACGAGGAGGACGGCATCGTGGCGGTCATCGATGGCGTGCTGGGTTTCGAACGTGAGATCGCGGCCTATATCCCGCAGGTCAAGCGTACCGTCGAGGGCGCTGTTGCCTACGTCAAGATTTCCGATGGCTGCAATCGTTTTTGCAGCTTCTGCATGATCCCCTACATTCGCGGTCGCTATCATTCGCGCAATGCCGAGAGCATTATCTCCGAGGTGCGCGACCTGGTTGCCGGCGGTGTGCGCGAGATCGTGCTGATCGGCCAGGACACGGGCATTTGGGGCACCGACTTTGCCGACGAGGACTTCGCCGAGGGCTCGCCGCGCAATCTGGCGCAGCTGCTGCGTGCCGTCGCCGAGGCTGTGCGCCCGCATAACGTCTGGGTCCGCGTGCTCTATCTGCAGCCCGAGGGCATGACCGACGAGCTTATCGAGACGATTCGCGATACGCCCGAGGTACTGCCCTATATCGATATCCCCGTACAGCACTGCGATGCGCGCATCCTCAAGGCCATGCGTCGCTCCGGTTCGCGCCAGGAGCTCGAGGATCTGTTCCGCGACCTTCGCGAGCGCATCCCCGGTATTGTGATTCGCTCCACGGCCATGGTCGGCTTCCCGACCGAGACCGACGACGAGTTTCGCGATCTTATCGACTTTATGGACACCGTCGGCTTTGACTACACGAGCGTCTTTGCCTACTCGCGTGAGGAGGGCAGCCTGGCCGCCAAGATGGAGGGCCAGGTCGATGAGGAGGTCAAGCTCGAGCGTGCCCAGGAGGCCATGGATCTGGCCGAGTCGCTCGGTTTTGCCGCCACGGCGGCCCATGTGGGCGAGCGCGCACAGGTGATCGTCGATGGCATCGAAGAGACTGAGGACGGCGCCGAGCTGATCGGTCACGCCTGGTTCCAGGCGCCCGATTCCGATGGCGCGGTGCATCTGGACGCCAGCGAGGCGTCCGTGGGCGATATTCTGACCGTCGAGTTTACCGATAGCTTCTGCTATGAGCTTATCGGTCATGTTGTGGAGTAGGAGAGCGTCGTGGCAAACGAGAGCAATAAGGAACTGACGAGTGTTTGGACGCCCGCCAACATCGTGACGTGCGTTCGCATCGTCTTTATCCCGGTGTTCATGATCGTCTCGGCCCTGTCTCACGCATGCGTTGCCGGTACGGACTGGAGCACCTTCGACGGCCCGCTCGCCGCCGCTGCCTTCATTTTGTATGTGATCCTGTCGTGCACCGATAAGGTCGACGGCTATCTGGCGCGCTCGCGCAACGAGATCACCGATTTCGGCAAGTTCTTGGACCCCATCGCCGACAAGCTGCTGGTGTTCTCGGCCCTGCTGCTGTTCCTGGATTTTGGCGCGGTGACCGTGTGGTCCGTGTTCATTATCCTGTTTCGTGAGCTGTTGGTGAGCGCCCTTCGTATGGTCGCAAGTGCTGCCGGTGTGGTCGTTGCCGCCGATAAGCTCGGCAAGTACAAGACGGCGACCACGATGGTCTCCATCTGCGGCTATCTGTGCGTCTTTGCGATGGCCGGTCTTCAGCTGGGGCCGGTGTCGCTGCTGCTCGGTGTCTATTCGGTGTCGCGCTTCCTGTACGTCATCGCCGTGATTTTGACCATTGTCTCGGGTGCCCAGTACTTCTGGAACTGCCGTAAGATCGTCTTTTCGGTCTAGGTCCTGGTGGGTATGACGGAGTCTTATTTGCAGATCGCCGCAAACAACGAGGACTTGGCGCGCGATCTTGTCGAGCACGCGAGTGCCCGTGGTGTGACGGTGTCGACGGCGGAGTCGCTGACGGCGGGCATGATCGCCTCGACGATTGCCGATATCCCGGGTGCCTCGGCGGTGCTTCGTGGCGGTGCGGTGACCTACTGCGATGAGATCAAACATCGCGTGCTCGGCGTCGAGCAGGAAACGCTCGATCGGTTTAGTGCCGTGTCGCATCAGACGGCGCGCGAGATGGCCGCGGGCTCGCTTGAACTCTATCAGAGCGATATTGCCGTAAGCGCAACGGGCTACGCTGGGCCCGGTGGCGGCACCGAGCAAGACCCTGCCGGCACGTTCTATATTGGCTGGGCGTATCGTGCGGCCGATGGGGGAGCGCCGGTTGTCGAGTCTGCACGTTGCCATTATGAGGGCGATCGGTCGTGCGTTCGGGCCTATGCGGTCGCGGAGGCTTTGGAGTGCATTGTCCGCGTGCTCAATTCTATGGAATAGACGTGGTTTAAGGGGCCTTAGGGCCCCTTAATTGTGGAGATAGGGACCTTTGACGGTATTGGTGTTTGCGCTGGTATATGGCCTAAATTTGTTCGAGCGGTCGTATTTGTGATTGGCACGGTCAAGCGTTTGGTCGGTGATTGGTCGGCGTTTGGTCGGGTTTTGGAATGTACGGGTGCATATGATGAATCTGAACGGTTGACCACGAACAGCCGTTCGTTTATTATCGTTTCAGGTTGTTAAGAGGAGGGCTATTCATGGCCAAGAATTCAGGTCCCGTACGTACCGTTCATGCACGCACGACGGGTAAAGAGCGCGATGAGATGATCGCCACCACCAAGGCCGAGATCGAGAAGAAGTTCGGCCAGGGCTCTATCATGAGGTATGGCGACGGCGGTCCCGAGCTCGAGGTCGAGGCTATTCCGACGGGCTCTCTGGCGCTCGATGCCGCCTTGGGTATCGGCGGCGTGCCGCGCGGCCGTATCGTCGAGATTTATGGCCCCGAGTCCTCCGGTAAGACGACGCTTTCGCTCGAGATCCTTGCAGAAGCACAGGCCATGGGCGGCGTCGTTGCATTTATCGATGCCGAGCACGCGCTTGATCCCACCTATGCCGCGCGCATCGGTGTTGATATCGATGAGGTCCTCATTTCCCAGCCCGATACGGGCGAGCAGGCGCTCGAGATCGTCGATATGCTTGTGCGCTCAGGTGCCATCGACGCCATCGTCGTCGACTCTGTTGCCGCCTTGACTCCACGTGCCGAGATCGAGGGCGAGATCGGTGACACGACGGTGGGTCTGCAGGCTCGCTTGATGAGCCAGGCACTCCGCAAGCTCGCCGGCTCGCTTGCCAAGTCCAACACGACCTGCATCTTCATTAACCAGCTGCGCGAGAAGATCGGCGTCATGTTCGGCAACCCCGAGACCACCACGGGAGGCCGCGCGCTCAAGTTCTTCTCTTCCGTGCGAATCGATATTCGCAAAATCGATACCATCAAGCTCAAGGACGAGGTTATCGGCAATCGCGTTCGTGCCAAGGTCGTTAAGAACAAGGTGGCGGCTCCGTTCCGTTCGGCCGAGTTTGACATCATGTACGGCACCGGCATCTCCAAAGAGGGCTCGATTCTGGATATGGCCGTCGAGTGCGGCATCTGTAAAAAGATGGGGTCCTGGTTTGCCTATGGCGAGGACAAGCTCGGCAACGGTCGCGAGGCCGCCAAGACGTTCCTGCGCGAGCATCCCGATTGCGCTGACGAGATCGAGCACAAGGTTCGCCTTGCCTGCGGCCTTGAGTATGACGACGATGCCCCCTCCGAGGTTGAGTTGACCGACCAGCCCGCCCCCGAGGAGTTTGATGAGCTGTACGCCATCGATGGCTCCGCAATGCTCGACGATGACGACGAGTAGCGGATGCCGACATGTCGTATACGGTGACCGAGGCTACGGTCGTCTTTCCCGATAAGAAAGCGGCCTCCTCGTTCTCGAGCGGTTATGCGTCTAAAAAGCCCTGCGCGCATATCGATTGCGATCTTGAGGGCGGTTACGAACGTTCCATTTGGATTCCCGTGCGCGTGGCGCGCCTGTACGTTAAGAACCGCCCCGATCTTCCCTGTGCTTGGGATGACTTTCGCGAGGCGGTGCAGCTTATCGAACGCAAATGTGCACTCACCATGGTGACCGAGATGCTTTCGCGTCGCGATCATGCCACGGGCGAGGTACGGGATAAGTTGGCTCGCTATGGCTTTCGACAGCCTGCGATCGATTTTGCCGTTGCTCGAGCGACTGAGTATCGATTTTTGGACGAGAACCGTTTTTGCTCGTACTTTATCGAAGAGCGCAAACGTCGCGGCTGGGGACAGCGCAAGATCGAGGTTGAGCTCAAGCGTCGTCATGTCGTGCTTGACGATATCCCCGGCTATCCCGAGGCGTATTTTACCGTGGATGACGACTTGACTCGTGCATCGGCCTTGCTCGCTAAACGTCGCATTCCCGAGGCGCGTGCATTCGAAAAGCTCGTCAGGTTTTTGATGGGTAAAGGCTTCTCGTATCGCATCGCCGCCGATGCCGTTAAGGCACGTCTCGATGCCTTAAGCGAGGAGTGTGCCGTGTAAACGTGCACGTGTTACGCCCTTGCCGTTCACCGCTCGATTGGCGCCGTGCCGGGTGCGTTTATTTGACAGTTGTTGCGGTTCAACGTAGGATAAATACCGTCATTTGCTTTGTGATATGTGCTCATCTGTGATGAGTTTGTTTATATGTTTATCTGTATCCGACCCGCATAAGCTGCGCCCATATTACTCAAATGTCGCGAGCCGTTCGTAAGGACGGTTCGCTTTGCTGTGTAACGAATCCATAAAAAGGAGTGAGCATGCCTATCATTGCAGCGCTCGTTGGCCTCGTTTTGGGTGCCATCGCCGCCATTGCCTACATGCGCACCGCCAAGCAGGGTAGTCTTCACGAGGCCGACGAAAAGATCCAGTCGGCACACGCGCAGGCAGAGTCCCTGATCGGTGATGCAAAGCGTCAGGCCGAGACCCTCAAAAAAGAGGCTCTTCTCGAGGCCAAGGAAGAGATCATCAAGAACAAGCAGGCCGCCGAGGCCGAGGACAAGCAGCGTAAGAGCGAGATTCGCACGCTCGAAAATCGTGTGATGCAGCGCGAGGAATCGCTCGATCGTCGCAACGATGCGCTCGATAAGCGCGAGCATCAGCTGTCCAGCCAGGCCGGTCAGGTCGAGAAGCGCTCTCGCGAGCTTGAGGAGCTCTGCGCCAGGCAGACCTCAGAGCTCGAGCGTATTGCCGACCTTACGCGTGAGGATGCTCACAAGGAGTTGCTCGACAAGGTCCGTGGTGAGGTTACCCACGAGGCGGCCACCATCATCCGCGAGTCCGAGCAGCAGGTCCGCGCCGAGTGCCATAAGACCGCCCAGGAGATTCTCTCCCTGGCGATTCAGCGTTGCGCCGCCGACCATACCGCCGAGGTCACCGTCACTTCCGTTCATATTCCCTCCGATGACCTCAAGGGTCGCATTATCGGTCGCGAGGGTCGCAACATCCGCACCTTTGAGCAGGTGTCCGGCGTCAACCTCGTGATTGACGACACTCCCGAGACCGTCGTACTCTCGAGCTTCGATCCGGTCCGTCGTGAGACTGCCCGCGTGGCGCTTGAGAACCTCATTGCAGACGGCCGCATTCACCCCGCCCGCATCGAGGAGATGTATCACAAGGCCGCCGACTTGGTTCAGCAGCGTGTGCGCGAGGCCGGCGAGCAGGCCGCCTTCGATACCGGTATCCACGACCTGCATCCCGAGATCGTCAAGACCCTGGGTGCTCTTCGCTACCGCACTTCGTTTGGCCAGAACGTTCTGCAGCACTCGCTTGAGGTCTCCGACCTGTGCGGCGTTATGGCCTCCGAGCTTGGTCTGGATGTTGTGACCGCCAAGCGCGCCGGTCTTCTGCACGACCTGGGCAAGGCCATCGACCACGACGTTGAGGGACCGCATGCTGTCATTGGCGCCGAGCTTGCCCGCCGTTATGGCGAGAAGCCCGTTATCGTCCACGCGATCGAAGCCCATCATGCCGATGTCGACCCCAACACGGTGCTCGACGTTCTGGTCCAGGCTGCCGATGCCGTTTCTGCTTCTCGTCCCGGTGCCCGCCGCGAGTCGGCCGAGAACTACATCAAGCGTCTTGAGAAGCTCGAGGAGATTGCCAACTCTCACGACGGCGTCGAGCGTACCTATGCCATGCAGGCCGGTCGCGAGGTTCATGTCATGGTTCAGCCTGACAAGATCTCCGATGCCCAGTCCACGGTGCTTGCGCACGATATCGCCCATCAGATCGAGGAAGAGATGGAGTATCCCGGTCAGGTTCGCGTTGTCGTGATTCGCGAGAGCCGTGCCGTCGATATCGCTAAATAACATGAACGACGCGAACGAGCTCATCTCATTTATCGCGTCGATGTCGGGGGAGGGCAACCTTCGCGTCGAGGAAAACCTTGGCGAGGGGTATGTCCGCCTCCGCGTTTCGGAGGCCGAGCGCCGTCAGGCCAAGCATGACATTCAGCATGTAGAGGACATTGTCATCGAGATGCTGCGTAATGCTCGCGATGCCGGAGCCGATAAGGTCTATCTTGCCACGACCAAGGAGGAGGGTGTTCGCACCCTCCTCTTCCTGGATAACGGTTCTGGTGTGCCGCAGGATATGCAGGAGCGTATCTTCGATGCTCGTGTCACTTCCAAGCTCGAGAGCATGAAAATGGACCGTTGGGGTGTTCACGGTCGTGGTATGGCGCTGTTCTCTATCAAGCAGAACACGGATGAGGCGCGCGTTGTTTCATCGGGCGTCGATTTGGGCTCTTCGTTTAAGGTGCGCGTTGCCACCGAACGCTTGGGTGAGCGCGCCGACCAGTCGAGCTGGCCTCAGGCGGTTAAAGACGAAGACGGTCGCTATGTATGTGCTCGCGGCCCCCACAACATCATTCGCGCGGCCTGTGAGTTTGCCCTTGAGGAGCTGCGTTGCTGCGATGTGTATCTGGGCTCTCCGTCCGAGATCGCTGCGACCCTGTACGCTCAGGCTTCGAGTCGTCTCGATACGTCGCGCCTGCTCTTTATCGATGACGAGTGCGAGCTTCCAGTTATCGATCGCTTGGGCCTTGCCTCGGATGCCGAGGACTTTATCCGGATCTGCTCCGGTCTGGGCCTTGAGATGTCCGAGCGCACTGCCCACCGAATTCTGTCGGGTCAGATTAAGCCCGTTCGCGGCGTGACTGCGCGTCTGCTGCGCGAGCGCGACTCCACCTCTCATGCGCCGGCTCCCATCGATCTTGCCAAGGACCGTCGAGGCCTTCGTATCGCCAAGGATGATATGGCGCAGTTTTCGCGTGCGGTCGAGCGTGACTTTAACGACCTTGCCGCCCGGTATTACCTCAATCTATGCGGCGACCCTAAGATTCGCGTTTCGCGTGATCGCATCACGGTGACGTTCGATCTTGCCAAAGAGGAATAAAATCTTTACCGAGTCCGCTCGGTACGATACAGTTATTGCAGTTAAAACGTACTTTTAAACGCAGGAGTTTCTTCATGGATTGCCTGAAGGTATCAAGCAAATCATCGCCCGCGTCCGTAGCCGGCGCCATTGCCGGCATGGTCAAAGATGGCGTCCCCGTCAACATTCAATGCGTCGGCGCCGGTGCCGTCAACCAGGCCATCAAGGCCGTCGCCATTGCGCGCGGCTTTCTGATTCCGACCGGCTTTGATGTCTCCTGCGCGCCGGTGTTCTCCGACATCCTCATTAACGGGGAGTCGCGCACGGCAATCCGTCTCTCTATCTACGTTCACCAGATTAATCGGGCTGCCATGGATAACGTCGTCATGGACGACGTTAAGCCTGTTGCGTAAACAAGCCATTTGCACGCTTGTAGCACCTATGCGCCCCGTCGACACCATCGTTAGGATGTAAGCTCATGGACCAGCGTTCCGTACGCGATATTCTTGCCGGTAAAACCTACTTTATACGCACATTCGGCTGCCAGATGAACCAGCACGACTCTGAGCGCGTGAGCGGTTTGCTCGATTCGTATGGCTGTCTTATGGCGCTCGATCCGGAGCATGCCGATATTGTCGTGTTCATGACGTGCTGTGTGCGCGAGGCTGCCGATACGCGCCTGTATGGTCAGTGCAATTCCTGCAAGAGCCTTCCTCCTTCGCCTTCGGGTAAGCGTGTTGTCGCCGTGGGCGGCTGCATCGCCCAGCGCGATGGTGAGGGCTTGCTCACCAACGTCGATAACGTCAACGTCATTTTCGGCACCCATTCTATTGCGCACGTGGCTGAGCTTATCGCCGAGGCGTTTTTGGATGGTAAGCGCCATATCCGTACGAATGAGCATGAGGATACCGACGCCATGAGTATGCCGTGGCATCGCGAGACGCAGTATCACGCCTGGGTGCCCATCATGACGGGCTGCAACAATTTCTGTACGTACTGCATCGTGCCGTACGTCCGTGGTCGTGAGAAGAGCCGTCCCTTCGAGGAGATTGTCGACGAGGTGACCGGGCTCGTGCGTCAGGGCGTGCGCGAGATTACGCTTCTGGGCCAAAACGTTAACTCCTACGGTCGCGATCTCTTTGGCAAGCCGCGCTTTGCCGATCTGCTGCGCGCGGTGGGCGATACGGGCGTCGAGCGCATCTTCTTTACCTCTTCGCATCCTAAGGATCTGCTGCCCGAGACCATTGATGCTATGGCCGAGACACCTGCCGTCATGCCGCAGCTTCACTTGGCCGTTCAGTCGGGCTCCACGCGCATTCTTAAAGAGATGAATCGTCGGTACACGCGCGAGGATTATCTGGGCCTGGTCGATCGTATTCGTAACCGTATGCCCGATATTGCGCTTTCGACCGACATCATTGTGGGCTTCCCGGGCGAGACTGAGGAAGACTTTGAACAGACGCTCTCGCTTGCCGAGACGGTGCGCTATGCCCAGGCCTACACGTTTATTTACTCCAAGCGCGCCGGTACCCCGGCAGCTGAGATTTATGATCCCACCCCGCATGAGGTTATCCTTGAGCGCTTTAACCGTCTGGTCAAGGTTATCGAGACGACGGCGCACGAGTATAACCAGGGCGAGCTTCACACCGTGGTGCCTGCACTTATTGAGGGCACGAGCAAGAAGAACGACGCTGTCCTTCTGGGCAAGAGCCCCAAGAACCAGACGGTGCATGCGCCGATTCCTGCTGGCTATAGCATCGATCAACTCATCGGCAAAATCGTCGATGTTGATATTGATGTCGCCAAGACGTGGTATCTGTCTGGCTCCGTCGTGGGCGAGCCCCGCTAATGATCTCTCCTGGTGCAAGCCTTTCTGCCGTAGCGATCGTCGGTCCGACGGCGGTCGGCAAGAGCGATGTTGCCGACCGTCTGGCTGCTCGCCTGTCGTCTGAAGTGTTGTCTTGTGACGCGATGCAAATCTATCGTGGTATGGACATCGGTACGGCCAAGATGATGCCCGAGGAGTGCTCGGCACCGTTGCGCCTTGTCGATATCGTGAATCCGGGCGTCGCGTATTCTGCCGCGCTCTACCAGTCGGACGCCCGAGCATATGTCGAGCGTTTGCTTGGTGAGCAACGTCTTCCGGTCTTTTGCGGCGGTACGGGCCTGTATCTCAAGGCCGCACTCGATGAAATGGATTTTCCTTCGGGAGAACTCGAGGACGAACGCCGCGCGGGCTATCAGGAGCTTGCCGAGCGCATTGGAGAGGAAGCATTGCATGCCCTGCTTGCCGAGCGCGACCCCGAATCGGCTGCCGTGATTCATCCCCATAACGTGCGTCGTGTGATTCGTGCGCTCGAGATGCACGATGACGGTGTGTCGTATGCCGAGCAGAAGTCGAAATTCAGCGTTCCGCGTGAGCGTTATCATGCCTTGTGGTTTGGTCTGACGCGTAGCCGTAAAGTGCTCTATGAGCGCATTAACCTGCGTGTCGACCTTATGTTTGAGCAGGGGCTGGTTGATGAGGTCCGTGGTCTTATGGACCAGGGCCTAAGTGATGCACTGACGTCGATGCAGGCAATCGGTTACAAAGAGATTATTGATGCCTTGCGAGGCGCTATTACCATGGATGAGGCCCGTGAGCTTATCAAGATGCGCTCACGTCGCTATGCCAAGCGCCAGCTATCCTGGTTTAAGCGTGATGATCGCATCGTGTGGTTCGATATGGATGAGTTTACGATCGATGAGGTCGTTGCTGATATTTACCGTCGCATCGAGGCTGCCTAATGGCTCGTTTTCCTTTGGTCCCTACGGCGCCTGAACCTGAGCGCGCCATCTTGGTTGGTGTTGAGTGGCGCGATAACGTCTGGCCGCTCGACCGTTCGCTCGACGAGCTCGAGCGCTTGGCTCACACTGCTGGAGCCCAATGCGTGGCACGCTTGTCGCAGCGCCTGGTTAAACCCTATCCCAAATCGTTTATCGGTTCTGGCAAGGTCGAGGAGCTGTGCGGCTTGGTGCATCGCATGGATGCGGATGTTGTTATCTTCGACGACGACCTGACGCCCTCGCAGCAGTCCTATCTTGAGAAAGCCGTGGGCGAACCGGTCAAGATTATTGACCGTACGGCATTGATTTTGGATATCTTTGGCCTGCATGCCCAGACTCGTGAGGGCCGCTTGCAGGTGCAGCTGGCACAGTTGCAGTATCTGCTGCCTCGTCTGCGAGGTATGTGGAGCCATCTTGCTAAGGAACAGACGCGTGGCGGTATTGGCTCGCGCTTTGGCCAGGGCGAAAGCCAGCTCGAGGTCGACCGTCGCCTAATTCGTAATAAGATCGCAGCTCTTCGACGCGAACTGAAACAGGTTGAACAACGTCGTGATGTGCAATCGAAAAGCCGTATTGAATCGCCGGCGTTTCGCGTGGCGTTGGCTGGCTACACCAATGCCGGCAAGTCGACGTTGCTTAATCGATTGACGGGATCCACTGTACTTTCGCAGGATAAGCTGTTTGCCACGCTCGATCCTACGACGCGCTCGTACCGTTTGCCCGGTGGCCGTGGCATGACGATCACCGATACCGTCGGCTTTATTCAAAAGCTGCCCCATGGCCTGGTCGACGCGTTTAAATCTACGCTTTCCGAGGTGCTCGGCGCCGATTTGATTCTTAAAGTTGTAGACGCTTCCGATGAGGATTATGAGCGTCAGCTCGAGGCGGTTGATCGTGTCCTTGACGAGATTGGTGCCGGTGAGCGCCTGACGCTTACTGTGTTCAATAAAATTGATCTGCTCGATAGCGTCGACCGCTTGAGCTTCCGCCGGCGCTATCCCGAGGCGGTGCTGTTCTCGGCTCAGACGGGTGAGGGTCTTGATGACTTAGTCGACCGCTTCGCTCGTGAAGCGGCCGCTACGGATGTGTTGCTCTCGGCCGATATTCCGTATCGAGAGGGCGCTTTAATCACGCTCGTGCACGAACAGGGAACCCTTCTGCACGAGGAATATCTTGAGGGCGGCGTTCGTATTGTGGCAAAGCTGCCGATCCGTATCGCACCACGTCTTGAGCGTTACCGAACGGAATAAATCAGCTCCAGCACACCCAAGATAATCGGTTGATGGAGCAGATAGAACGGTAGTGCATGGCATCCGAGGCTCGCGAGCGCCGGGATGGGATTCGCATAGGCCCATGCTGGCGCTTTGCGGTTTGCTTTTTGTGCCGTTCGAGCGGCAAAGAAGCCTGCGAGGTACATAAAGAAGAAGGGTATGAGCGGATAGTAATCACCGGAGACAAAGTCTGGATCTGGGAAACCCAGCCAAGCTAGATAGGGGATAGGGTAGACCGCTTTAGGAATGCTCCAGGTACAGGCAAAGAGTATGAGGCAAATCGTTATACCCCATATTGCAGGCACCCTATCGAGAACCGGGCGCGCGAGTGCAACAATGGCAGTGCATGCCGCCATGCAGAAAATGATGCCGAAGTTCACCGAGTCATCGACTGAGACAAGCGTCGTTGCGACCCATACAACTAAAGCGGCAGCGGCATATTTGGCGGCACGCTTGATGTTGTTGCGCGAGAGGGTGCACATCCAGCCGGCAATAAGCAAAAATACCCAACTGATGCTAGCGCGCCAGATGTCTTGGAAGATGGTCTGGGTAAACCAGGGCATGTCCCAACCATATAGGTAGGCAAGGTCGTAGCAGGCATGAAATCCCGCCATCGACAGCATGGTAAACCCGCGAATGGTATCAAAGACCGTGATGCGTTTTTGCATTACGAAAACCGGCGCATCAAACCGACGACCTTGCCCAGAATCGTGGGATTTGTCGCGTAGATAGGCTCCATGGTGTCGTTTTCGGGCTGCAGGCGAACACGCCCCTGCTCCTTATAGAACGTTTTGACCGTTGCGGAACCATCGATCATGGCCACGACAATCTCGCCATTCATGGCACTCTTCTGTTCGCGAACGATGATGTAGTCGCCGTTATAGATACCGACGTTAATCATCGAATTGCCGTGGACCTCGAGGATAAAGGACCCCTGGTCCGTTGCGATCTCGGTTGGGATGGTAAAGGTGTCCTCGATATTCTGCTCGGCAAGAATAGGAATTCCTGCGGCGACACGGCCTACGAGAGGCAGCGATACGGTTCCGCGGGGCGCCGTGGGCTCATCGGACTTTGAGATGGATACGGAAGATCCGTCCTCGTCAAAGAGCTCGAGAGCGCGAGGCTTGGTGGCGTCACGCTTGAGCAAGCCGCGTGCTTCGAGTGCGGAGAGATGCGCATGTACGGTGCTAGGGGAGGAAAGGCCCACAGCCGAAGCCATCTCGCGTACACTGGGCGGATAGCCCTTCTCCTGCTGATATTCCTTGATGAAGTCGTAAATTTGCTGCTGACGCTTGGTAATTTTGCGAGCCATCAGGGATTCCTCTCTACCCATACCAAACAAATGTTCTATTTTTGCTTGACAGGAACAACTGTTCGAAGATAATAATAACCGAACACTCGTTCCCGCGCTAGACTTTTTTGTCCCCGCGGCTTGATAAAACAGTTCTCGTCAAAACAAACGAGAGGAGAACAGAATGAACGCAGCGGATATGGTCCAGGGAAACCTCGCTCTTAAGCTCGAGGCGCCCGCCACGCCTGCCTTTACGGTCGTGAAGGGCGGACGCTCTCATTTTCAGGCCGTGGCCACTAAACCCGTTCGCACCCAGCGTGCGGCCGCTGCTTCGGCTCCTGTTGCCCTGAAGGCCTCGACGATTGTTGCTGTTGCTGTAGCGTTCACCCTGTTCTTTGTGCTCGCCACGTCAGTCTTTTCCGCTCGTCACGCAGCATATGCCGATTCCGTAGCCAACGTCACCTACGAAACGGTTCGTGTGCAGTCCGGCGATTCTCTGTGGTCGCTTGCCCAGGAGCATCCCATCGATGGCCTTTCCACACAGGAGACTTCCGACATGATTCGTAGCGTCAATCACCTCGATCGCGGCTCTCTTGATGCTGGTGCAGTTCTGAAAGTTCCGGCCCGTTCGTAAGATTTCGGGTCGGTCGCATGGTACCCTTGTTATCGTTTAAGAGGAGGTTCCATGCGCTGTCCCAAATGCGGTAAGGCACATACCCGCGTTGTCGATTCCCGTATGCAGGAGTCGAACAACACTATCAAGCGTCGTCGCGAATGCTGTTCGTGCAATTATCGTTTTACGACGTTCGAGCGCTGCGAAGATCCCATCGAGGTTATCAAATCCGACGGGTCTAAGCAGCGGTTCGATCGCAACAAGCTGCTGGTCGGCCTGATGCGCGCCACGATTAAGCGCGATATCGACACGAAAAAGCTCAACGAGATCATCGATGATATCGAGGTGGAGTTGCGTTCGCGTACGCTGACGGCTGTTACGTCCCACGAACTGGGCGATATGGTGCTCAAGCGCCTGGCCAAGATCGACAAGGTGGCCTACATTCGCTTTGCCTCGGTCTATCGCGATTTCAAAGACGTCGACGAGTTTTTGCAAGAGCTCGACAAGCTAAGGTGATTTCATGTCCAACATTACCGTTAACATTAAGCGTCTCGATCCCACGGTCGAGCTTCCCAAATACGCACATCCCACGGATGCCGGCCTTGACCTCCGTGCCAACGAAGACTGCACCCTCAAGCCCTTTGAGCGCCGCTTGGTCTCCACTGGCTTGGCCATTGCGCTGCCCGATGGCTACGCCGGCTTTGTCCAGCCCCGTAGCGGCCTAGCCATTAAGCAGGGCCTGTCTATAGTCAACACGCCCGGTCTCATCGACGCCCACTATCGAGGTGAACTTAAGGTCATCCTCATCAACCTGGACCCCATCAACAATATCCAGATCAACAAAGGCGACCGCATCGCCCAACTCGTCATCCAAGAAGTCCCCACGGTCAATCTCGTAGAAGTAGAAGAACTAGACGAAACTGATCGAGGAGCCGGCGGTTTCGGTTCTAGCGGCGTCGCCTAGCTCTTTACTTTGTTGAACGGAGCATCGTAATGTTCGCCCGCCCCTTGGAGGCCCCTATATATCATCCCGTGCTCAAACATTCTCGCTTCGCTGCGAAACTGCGCGCGGGACGATATATAGGGGCCTCCAAGGGGCGAGCTATGCCTACGTGCTCGCAACCAACCATGGTTTCCAATCAAAACCGTTTGCTGTATCTAAAAGCTGTATCCAACTAGTAACCCGATGCGACAAAGAGACAACCCCTTTGTCGCATCGGGTTACTTGGATTACTTGTATTTGAGTTCACCTTCGCTGCTTTACTTGAGTAACCGATATATCTGCTGGAATGTACTTGTAGCTGTGGCGCAGGCCGCCCACACATATCGTTCCACGCGCAGTTTCGCAGCGAGCGAAGCGAAGCGAGAATGTTTGAGCATGGAATGATATGTGTGGGCGGCCTGCGCCACAGCGGACTTTAAGACGCTAGCGGATATGCGCTGGTTTTTCGCCCCAGTAGAAGCGGCAGAAGGCTCGTTTGCGCTTTTGGGGCTTGCCTGCAAGTTCCATGGTTGCGATGGCGATATCCTCGGCTGCGCGTGGACGGCGCAGCACTTCGCCGTTAATGAGTAGTGCCTTGAGCGATTCGGGATGATCGTGGAGATGGCGCAGTGTCACGATGAGCTCGCGTGCGGTCGTGACATGCATGCTGGCGCCCATGCCGGTGAGCATGGTGGTGTTGGCCTTTTCCTGGCCATATGACTTGCCCAGCAGAATCATAGGCAGGTGTGCGCACAGGCATTCGGTAACAGTGAGTCCGCCAGATTTGAGGATTGCCAGGTCACAGCCGTGCATAAGCGCTGCCATGTCATCGACGTAGTCAAGAACCGTGACGTTCTCGAGTTTCATGGCATCGAAAAGCGTTTTGAGACGGGTGGCATATTCGGTATCCTTGCCCGGCAAAAAGACAAAGTGCATGTCCTCGAAGCTGCGCAGGAAGGGGAGGGTGCGGTCCATCTCCGCGCGAAAGCGAACGTACGGTTGAGGCAAACTGGCGCCGGCCATTACCAGCACAACGAGCTTGTCTGTGGGGAGATTGAACTTCTCGAGTTCTTCCTCGCGATTGTAGTCCGTATCAAACCCGGCGCGAATGGGGATGCCCGTAATGCGGATCTTTGCCTCGGGAACCTTACGGGGTCGGAGTGTTTCGGCCATAAACTCGTTTGCCACACAGAAGAGGTCGGTGTCCTTATGGGGCCACCAACCCTCGACCTCGTAGTCGGTCGGTACGCAAATGACGGGATAGTCGATGCCCGTAATGACGCGCGCGCCGACGGCGACGTTGGCTGCCGTGATATGTGTGGCTACCACGGCAATGGGCCTGCGAGTTCGAACGTATTCGTTAAATGCGGGGAACATGATGCGCGACCATGCCGTGCCACCGCCCCAAAGCAGGTGTCCGGTAAGGGTGTAACGCCAGGTCAAGTCATAGATTGGGCGCGTGGCGCCGGTAAACGAGGCGGCCGTTTTGTTGCCGTCGAATTTTATGCGTCCAAAATCAAGGATATCGAGCACTTCAATCTCAACATCCTCTGGGATGCCATTGGTGCCGCGGATGAGGTCGAATGCCTGCGCAATTGCATTTGCGGCGGCCTTGTGGCCCGAGCCGACCGAGGCGTGCACGATAGTCACGAGAGGTTTTTGCTGAGTCAAGAGCGTGGTTTGTTCCGATTGGGGAGTGCTGTGCGTGAGCAGGGGAGCGTCGTCGCTCGTCTGCGTCTGATCCATCGATATCTCCCCTTCATCTTTGTTTCACAGAGAATCATTGTAGTGCATGAGTGTCACGTTCGCATAAATTTGGGTATGAGCGCAAAGAACGCCAATCTTTCGACAGGAGGTCTCTTCATGACTACTCATCAGCCGATCGATGTTGCGATTATCGGCGGCGGGCCTGCGGGCTATGCTGCAGCCATTTACGCGGCGCGCGCCAACCTAACGACGACCGTGATTGAGCAAGGTATGTCGGGAGGACAGATCGCCACAACCAATGAGGTCGAGAACTATCCGGGCATTCCGCTCTTGAGTGGCGCCGAACTCGGCGAGCGGTTTCAGCAACATGCAGAGGGCCTGGGAGCACAGGTTGCATGGAGCATGGTTGCGGGTATCGATTACGATGCGGATGCGGCGCTGTTTACGGTGCATCACGATATGGGCGATACGCTGGCCTCGAGCGTTATCGCTTGTATGGGTGCCACGCCGCGATCTGCTGGTTTTGTTGGCGAGGATACGTATCGCGGTCGTGGCGTTTCGTATTGCGCGACGTGCGACGGCATGTTCTTTCGCGGCAAGCAGGTCTTTGTCATCGGCGGCGGCAATGCTGCCTGCGAGGAAGCCCTGTTCTTGTCAGAAATCGCCAGCAGCGTGACCATCGTCTTGCGCCGCGATCAGTTCCGTGCCCCCGATGGCGTGGTTCAAAAGGTGCTCGCAAAAGATAATATTTCAGTTAGGTACCAAACTAGTATTGTGGAACTATCGGGCGAGGCCATGCCCACGACCATCACCTTTAAAGACAACGCTACAGGTGGCACTTATTCCGAGTCCTTTGATCCTGGTTCGTTTGGCATTTTTGTCTTTGCTGGCACGCAGCCCCATACCGAGCTTGTAAAGCATCTGGTAGATCTAGCGCCCGACGGCGGTATTGTGACCGACGAATCGATGGCCACCCGCACACCTGGCTTATTTGCTGCCGGCGATATCCGTTCCAAGCGTTTACGTCAAGTTGTGACTGCTGTTTCGGACGGAGCCATAGCGGCTACTAGCGCATACGCTTTCTTACGCGGATAAGTACGATAATATATCTTATGTAAGGTTGTTCTATCACTAAAACATCCCGCACAACGAGCTTGAGACAATGTTGTCGCGGGATGTTTTGTTGTGCAAAACCCGAGCCAGTTATTCTGCGGCCGGACCTGAGTCAAAATCGACGGTTATACCGTTCATTGTTGTGGTATGCAAAACTAGATAATCTAGAATACAATATTGAAAACGAACGGAGGCACCGTATGAATCACGTTAAACATGTCATTCCTATGTCCGATACGTCGGTTAGCATTAGCCCAGAGGATATTCAGCCCACGGTGCTACCTGACGCATTTATCCAGTCTGATATAGTCCGTAAACTCAATACACTCAGCTTGCCGCGCTACAACCAGTTGCCGAATGTAACGCTCTACCGTGACCAGGTCATTGAGTACATCGAGCTGTGGATGGAGCCGCTTTCAATTTGTGTGGAGCACCCCGTCATTACGCCATCGATGATCAATAACTACGTAAAGGTCGGCCTCGTTCCTGCTCCGGTAAAAAAGCAATATGGCCGCGAGCAGATTGCGCGTCTCATCTCCATTTGTATCTTTAAGCAGGTGCTGCCCATCGCTGCGGTTCAGGCGCTCTTCAACATTCAGCGCCTGAGCTACGATGCACCGACCGCCTTTGATTATGTGATTGATCAGCTCGAGGCATCGATTCGTGCGGCTTTTTCCGTCGAGCAGACTCCCGTGCCCGATACCGCACATCAGGTTACGCGCGAGTCGCTGCTCGTACGCAGTGCGGTATTGTCTTTTGTATCGAAGGCGTATCTAATGAGCTACCTCAAGTTCAATGGGTTTAATAGCTAGCCGACGTACAAGACGGGCGGGACAAAGGCTATAAGCCATTTTGTCCCGCCCGTGTTTTTGTTTAGTTGGACTTTATCGGCCCGAAGCTACGCCCATGCCGTAGCCGATAATGAGCCCGTGCATCTCGGCATAGTATGAATCCAGTCCGTTGCAAGGCATGATGATGGTCTTGGAGCCGGGCCAATGCTCCACAATGCGACTGGCAAGTGTCTGGGCGCCCGCCTCATTCTCGACATGGTCGATAACGACCTCGCCGCCGGTAAAGCCCTCGGCCTCCATGGTATCGACAATCTTGCCAAGCATCTTCTTTTCGCCACGGGTGTGACCGATGAGCTTGATCTCCCCTGCCTCGCTTGCCGTGCCTAAAACTCGAATGTTGAGTTTATTGGCGATAACCCCAGCTGCCTTGGGAATACGTCCGGCCTTGGCGAGATTTTCGTAATTGCACAGGCTAAAGAGGATCTTGCTGTTCAGTTCCAGCTCATCAAAATAGCTGCAGGCTTCCTCAAAAGAGACGTCTGGATTGCTTGCGAGATAGCGGTCGAACAGCAGGAAGATCAGGTCCATTTTGCCGCCGGCTCCGCGTGAATTGACCAAATGAATCTGACGGTTCGGATCCTCGGCAAGAACCAAATCGCGTGCCGTGGCGGCGGCATTGTAGCTTCCCGAGACGCCCTCGGAGATGGGCATGCAAATTGTCTTGTCGGCAAGCCTAAAGAGTTCGGTCCACTCGCCTACGCTCGGACAGGCGCTCGAAGAAGCGCTCGACTCCGCCTGCACGGCGCAATTGAGTTCGTGAACATCGAGCGTGAGGTCATCGACGAACTCGCGCTCCCCCACTCGAATTTTAAGGGGTGCAAATGCAAAGGTGGTATGGGGCGCGGTCGGTTGCCAATCGCGGAGGTTGCAGCTCGAATCGGAGATAAGTGCCCAGCTCATAGAGGGTCCTTTCTAGATGTTTCTCATTTATTATAGCCATCTTGCTTACCTTTGAAACGTGCATCTAGTATTGAAAACTAGCTCATTGGGATCATGTATGGAGCACGGTCACAAATAAATGAACCCCGCAGCCCAAAGGCCACGAGGTTCACATTCGTTTGCTATACAGAGTGACTTAGTAGCGCACGAAAATGTAGTTGTTGTTCATGCCGGCTGCGACGGAGCTGATGATGACGCCAGTCTTGTAGTCGGAAGCATGGATCATCTGACCATTACCGATATAGATGCCAGTATGGTAGGAGTTAACCACGACATCGCCTGGTTGCGGGTCGGACACGCGGGTCCAACCCATGAAGGTGCCGGTGGTGCCCAGACGGCAGTAGCGGCCCGTGAGACAGTAGCTTACAAAACCGGAGCAGTCAAAGCTGTCCGGTCCAATGCCTCCCCAGGAATAAGCGCAACCCAGCTTGCTGTAGGCACGCGAAACAACGGAGCCGCCGTCAACAGACTGGCTCGGTGCGGAAGGCGTCGGCGCCGGAGCCGGAGCCGGGGCGGGCTGCGGCGTAGGGGCCGGAGCGGGCGTAGGAGTGGGCGCGGGCGTATTGCCGCCATCGTTGGTGTTCTCGGTCGTACCGGCGGTGTCTTTGCTCACCGTGGCCTTTTCGGCAGTGCTGGCATTTATGCCAGCCTGCAGCGCGGCATTGGCTTCAGCCTCGGCGGCAAGCTCGGCCTGCAGCTGAGAATCTAGGGAGTTCACGATGCTCTGGGCTTCTGCCTGCTGGGCGTTGAGCTCGTCGACTTTCTTCTGCGTCGCGGCGACGTTCTTCTCCTGCTCGGCCTGCTTATCAGTGAGCTGCTGCTTAAGGTCCTTGACATCCTGAATGGTCTGGGCCTGCTTGTCGGAAACCTTGCCGTAATAGAACAGACGGTTGAGCATGTCGCCCAGATCGTCGACGCCCGTCAGAACCTGAAGGAGACTCAGACCGCCGGTCTTGTACTCACCGGCAACGTAGCTCGAAAGCTTTGCCTGGCCGTCGGCAATCTCTTGCTGCTTTTGCGTGATCTCGCCTGCGGTCCGATCAAGCTCCTGCGTCTGCGCGGAGAGTTCTTCATGAATTTGCTGGGTCTGCGTGCCGACCTGCTCGAGTTTGGTACGAGCAGCGGCAAGGTCGGATGCGGTATCGGCATAGGCCGGAGCCGCGAGGCCCAGGCCCAAAACACAAGCGAGGGTTGCCGTAGCAGCGCAGCGTGCCATGTTTTTGTGCGTATTTGCTGTGCGCATGGAGCTTCCTTTCCGGTATCTAAGGGTAGCGGCTAGTCCACCGTTACCAGGCTAAAGAGCTCGACGTCCTCGTTGGAAGGCGTGAGCTTCTTGCGCGGGTTAAGAAACGCAAGTTCGAGGATACAACCGTAACCCACAAGCTTTGCGCCCATATCTCGCACCAGTTTACCTGTTGCCTCGACGGTTCCGCCCGTCGCGACCAAGTCGTCCAGAATCAACACGGTATCTTTAGAGGTAATGGCATCGGCATGGATTTCGATAGAGTCGGTGCCATATTCGAGCTCGTAGCTCTCGCTCACCGTCTTGCGCGGCAGCTTGCCCGGTTTGCGTGCGGGCACAAAGCCGGCGCCCAGGGCGACGGCCACGGGCACGCCGACCATAAAGCCGCGAGCCTCGGGACCCACAACCTTGGTGATGCCCATGCCGGCAAAATGCTCGGCCAGGGCATCTACCATGGCCTTTAACGCCTCGGGATTACCAAAGAGTGGCGTGATGTCCTTAAAGACGACTCCGGGCTCGGGATAGTCGGGGATGTCGACGATGTGAGATTCGAAGTCGTACATGGCATGACCTTTTAGGGGAGGCTGGTTTGTAGCAGCGTCTATTTGGCCGCGCTGGCGGTGCCGGCGCGTGAGGGGGCGACAACCTTGAGCGGCTGCACGAGGGATTCCTCACGCACGGGGACCGCGGAGGTAGATGCCTCTTCGCTTTTGGCCTTGGTTGACTCGGAGCGTGCGATCTCCTCGTCGAGGGCATCGATATCGGCATCCTCCACCACGGCGTTGAGTGACTCAAATACGCGGTTCTTGAGCAGAGCGGTATGGACGCCCTCGGTGAGGTCATGCAGCTTTTTAAATGCACGCTCGAGCTTGGCATCGCGCTCGTCGTCGGAAGTATCCATACCGAGCATGCTCACGAGAACCTGCTCAAACATCGAGGACTCGCGGTTTGCGGACGATACGTACTGGCGCAGGTTGCGCGGCTCGATATGGAAGCGCGAAAGCTCGGAGCAATAGCGGATGATCGGGAAATCGCGACCATCGACAAGCTCGCGGTTCTGCGGGCTCTTGATGATGCGAATGAGGTCGTTTTCGGCCAGGGAGCGGATAAACGAGATCTCGACGCCGAGCATATCGGGGATGGTCTCGATGGGATGCAGCTTTTGCTTAGTCTCCTTGGGTTCCGTCTTGAGCGGAACATCGGACAACAGGCCCACCTCGTAGGCGAGCGTAGACAGGTCCGTGGCGTTTTCCAGGCGCTGCTTGATCACGTTGAGCGGCATGTAGCGAGTCTTCTGGAGGTGCAGAATGACCTCCAGGCGGTCAACGTCCTCCTTGGAGTACTGACGATAGCCCTTAGGCGTGCGATGAGGGGTGATGAGCCCCTCATCTTCGAGAAATCTAATTTTTGAGTTCGAAAGATCGGGGTATGCGCCTCGAAGTAGATTGACGACCTGGCCGATACTCAGATAATTGCGTTCGGCCATGCCCTACTCACCGGTTTCGATGCGCTCCGGCGTGCTCTCGTGGTAGATGAGCGTAAACGTACCGATCTGGACGGAAGAGCCATCGTGCAGCGGTGCGCCGTTGACGATAGCGCCGTCAACCCACGTACCGTTGAGCGAGCCCAGGTCCTCGATGCGGGCACCCAGACCCTCGCGAATAATGCGCGCATGGCTACGCGACACGGTCATGTCGTTGAGGAAGATGCCGTTAGCGGGATCGCGGCCGATGGTGGTCACATTATCCTCGAGCTCAAAGGCTGCACCGGTTTGAGGGCCTTTGACGATAGATAAGACGGGCGCGGTGATGCGCACGTTGGCCATGAGGTCGGGAACGGTGACATCGCTCGAAGGAACGCGGAAAACGCAGGTGGCGTCTGAGGCCTTATCGTTCTGAGGCATATTGTTAACCATGTTGTCCATGACAACCCCTAACTTAACGCGGACATGCCGCAAAGAATGAACTGTACGTAATCATACCCCAATGGCTTAGTCTTCGATTTCGGGGTTAAGAAAGTCGATGTCTTCGTCCTCGGGATGCGCGATAGCCTGTTTAATGGCCGCTCCACCCTTAATGGAATAGATGACAGCGGTGAGCATGGAGAAGATGACGCCGCCGTACACAAAGAAGATGCCAAGCGGTACCGGGCTGCCGTTGAGACCCGGGAAGGCCGTGAACGTAGCAGGCAACAGATGCCAGCCATCCACGGTGGGAAAGCCCAACAGCATGAGCGAGAAGCCGGTCATGAGCAGCGCCGTGGCAATCTTGCCGGGAAACACCACGTCGATGGGACGGCGGTGATAGTGGCGCACGATAAGCGTGCCGATTCCCAGATAGATATCGCGGCCGATGATGAGCACGCAGACCCAGATGGGAAGCTCGCCGCGGACCACCAGGCCCAGTACGCCGGTAAATAGCAGCGCACGGTCGCAGATGGGATCCATAACCTTGCCGAGCCACGAGACCGTTTTGGTCATGCGGGCAATCTGGCCGTCCATCCAGTCGGTGGAGGCCGCGATGGCATAGATGACGATGGCGACGACACGGTTGTTGTCCGTCACAAACAGGTACAGGAAGACCAGCGTGAGGATCAGGCGCGTGAAGGTAATGAAATTGGAGATCGTGAAGATCTTATTCGACGGGTAATCGGAAGTGCCGATAAGCTCCTTTTTGATCTTCTTTTTGATGCCCACAGGACTCCCCCGCTGGTAAACGACAAAACTTTCGATACTATACCCGTTCTGGCGATGTCTATCCAGCGTAAGCATAGAGAGTCCAGACATATATAAGACCCCAACGGCCGTTACGGCTTCGTTAGAAACGCGTCCCACCATTGATGGTGAACCCGAAAGGTAAGGCACGCGGGTACGGTGACTCGGCCCGCGCGCCCGGTAGAGAAAGGATAAACCCATGGGTTACATGCTCGAGACGCGCGGGCTCACCAAGCGCTTCGGTCGCGGCGACCAGGCGCAGGACGCCGTGGCCGACGTGAGCCTTCAAATCCGCGAGGGCGAGGTGTACGGGCTGCTCGGCCCCAACGGCGCCGGCAAGTCGACAACGCTCAAGATGATCTGCGGGATGCTGCGGCCGACGGCCGGGGAGATCCTCTTTGCCGGGCACGCCTGGCGCCGCGAGGACCTCTACGCAATCGGCAGCCTCATCGAGGAGGCGCCGCTCTACCCAAACCTCACCGCGCGCGAGAACCTGCGCGTGCGCACCACGCTGCTGGGCCTTCCCGAGAGCCGCGTAGATGAGGTGCTCGCCGCCGTGGACCTCGCGGACACCGGGAAGAAGCGCGCCGGGCGCTTCTCGATGGGCATGCGGCAGCGCCTGGGGCTCGCGCTGGCGCTGATCGCCCGGCCGCGCCTGCTCGTGCTCGACGAGCCCACCAACGGCCTCGACCCCATCGGCATCGAGGAGCTGCGCGACCAGATCCGCGGCTTCGCGGCTGCGGGCACGACGGTGATCGTCTCGAGCCACATCCTCTCCGAGGTGCAGCAGATGGCGGACACCATCGGCATCATCTGCGGGGGGCGCCTCGCCTACGAGGATGCGCTTCGGCCCGGGCAGGACCTCGAGGAACTCTTCATGAGCTTTTGCCGGGAAGGGCGACGAGCACGCGGGGAGGTGGCGGCATGACGGGCGAGAAAGGCGGCCTGCTCGCGGGCCTGCGCGCCGAGGCCCTGAAGTCGCGCCACGCGGCACCGGTTCGCCTGGCCGTGCTCATGGCGCTGCCGATGCCGCTGCTCGGCGCGATGCCCTACCGGGGCGTGCAGATCTTCAGCGCGTGGAACTACTGGTACGCGCTCTTCCTGCCCGTGTCTCTCTCGCTCGTGGTGGCGTGCGTCGCGCGGGCGGACGCGCGCACGCGGATGCGGGGGCTTCTGGGCCTGGGCTTCCCGCTCGGGCGCGCCTGGTGGGCCAAGGCGCTCTGGTGCCTCGCGCTCTGCGCGCTCTCGAACCTCGTGGTCTTCGGCATCTACCTCGCGGGATCGGCGTTCTCCTCGCAGGGCCTCACGGCCGCGGGCACGCTCACGATGCTCCTCTGCGCGCTCGTCAACACGGTGACCGCGGCGTGGATGATCCCCGCAGGGCTCTTCCTCACGGCGCGGCTCGGCATGCTCGCGGGCATCTTCTGCCCGCTCGCCGCGCAGCTCGTGGGTGGGTTCGCCTGGTCGCTGGTGCCGCTGCCGCAGCTCTTTCCGCCGTCGGCGAGCATGGTCATCCCCACGAGCTTCATCCCCGTGCTGCCGAGCGGCGAGCCGCTCGCGGCGGACATGGCGCTCGGCGGGGCGCTCGCGGCGGACGGCATGCTCACGCTGGCGGGCCTTGCGGTCTGCGCGCTCGCGTTCGCCGCGCTCACGGCGGCGGGCGCGGCCTGGTTCGCGCGCTCCGAGGAGAGGTGATGGCCATGGCACGGCTCCCCGACCCGACGCCGCGCATGACTCTCCCGCGGGCCCTGCTCTCCGAGGCCCTGCGCCTGGCTCGCTCCCCGCTCACGGCGGTGCACCTCGTCTGCGGCCTGGCAGCCGGTCTTGCCTGCGGCGAGTACTTCTCCGTAACCCGATGGGACCCGGCGCTGGGCGCGGACGCCTACGCCCAGTTCCTCGGCGCCCTCATGCCGCTCATGTCCGCCATCGTCTGCGGGCTCGCCGTGGACGAGGAGCGCGCTGCCGGGCGCCTCGCCAACCTCACGGCGGTCCCCTCGCGCGGGCGCGCCGTCGCGGCGAAGCTGCTCGCCCTTGCGGCGCTCGGCGCGGGCGCGCTGGCCGTGGCGCTCGGCGTGTTCGGGGCCGTGCTCGCCGTCGCCGGGCGCCTGCCGCTCGGGCCCGCTCCGCTTGCGGCCGCCTGGGCGGGCATCGTGCTGGGCAGCCTGCCCCTCTACGCGCTGGGGCTCGGCGTGGCCCTGCGCCTCGGCCGCAACGCCGCCATCGGCGCCGGCGCGGCGGGGATGCTCCTCGCGTTCTTCTCAGTGGGCGGACTTGCGCATGGATTGGCTACACTGGTGTGGACAGTTCCGGGAGGGGCGCAGGAGACGGGAGGGCCGTATATGAGGGACCCCAGGCACCCGAGGCATTTCACCGACGAGTTCAAGAGGCAGATAGTCGACCTCTACAACGCCGGCAAGCCCAAGCGCGAGATCATGGACGAGTACGACCTCGGCAAGAGCACCGTGGAGAGGTGGATCAAGTCGATAAACGCGACCGGCTCGCCGCGCGCCGCGGACAACCGCACGCCCGAGCAGAACCGGATCCTGGAGCTCGAGCGCGAGAACCGCAGGCTCCGGATGGAGGTCGACGTCTTAAAACAAGCGGCGCTGATATACGCTCGAAAGTGAGGGCCATAGCGGCCAACGAGGGCCGCTACCCCATATCAGCGCAGTGCAGGCTCCTCGGCGTCGCGAGGTCGACGTACTACTCCATGCGCTCGCGGCCCGGCCGGCCCGCCGCGCCGGACCCCGCCGCGCCGGCCGTGGTCGCGGCCCACGCCGCCAGCAAGGGCCGGTACGGCTCGCGCAAGATAAAGGCGTCGCTCGAGCGGTCGGGCGTCACCGTCAGCCGGCGCCGGGTCTGCCGCATCATGAGGGAGAACGGCCTGGTCAGCGCATACGGCAGGAAGAGGTTCAAGGTGCACCCCGGGGCGGTCAACGAGGCCGACGTGCCGAACGTCGTCGCGCGCGGCTTCTGCGGCAGGGCGCCGCGCACCCATATATGCAGCGACCTGACCTACGTGCGCGTGGGGGCGTCGTGGAACTACGTCTGCCTGCTCGTCGACCTCTACAACAGGGAGATCGTCGGCCACTCCGCCGGGCCCAGGAAGGACGCCCGGCTGGTCAAGTCGGCGTTCGCGACGCTCTCCTTCCCGATCTCGGACATCGAGGTGTTCCACACGGACCGCGGCAGCGAGTTCGACAACGCCGAGATCGACCTGATGCTCGAGGCCTTCGGCATAGAGAGGTCGCTGTCGGCCAAGGGCTGCCCCTACGACAACGCCGTCGACGAGTCGACCAACAGGATACTGAAGGCCGAGCTCGTCCACCGCGAGACGTTCGGCACGACGCGCGAGCTCCGGGCCAAGCTCTCGGACTACGTGCACTGGTACAACAACTTCAGGATCCACTCGACGCTGGGCTACATGTCGCCGGTCGAGTTCAGGGAGGCGGGGCTGTCCCTCCCGGAATCGTCCAAATAGGTGTTGCCAATCCACGGAGCTGCGCGCCAAGGTCGCGGCCCATCTACGCCGTGAGCGCCGGCCGCGCTCGCACGCCCTCTCCTTCGGGGAGGTGCGGATCGACCTCGGGGCGCGCGGCCTCGCCGTGGGCGGTGAGGCCGTGCCGCTCACGCCCACCGAGTACGCCATCTGCGAGTACCTCGCCCGCCACCCCGGGCAGGTCATGAGCCGCGCGCAGATCCGCGAGGCGGTGCTCGGCTGGGAGAGCGACGCCGACGACGCGGCCATATCCATGCAGGTCAGCCGCGCCCGGAGGAAACTCTCCGAGGCCGGCGCCGATCCGATCGCGACCGTCTGGGGGATGGGGTACAAGTGGCAGCTTTGAGGACCGGGGCGCGAGGTCGCGGAGGGCCTGGCACGCGACGGCGTCTGCGGGCAGCAGGACGTGCCGACGGCGTACCGCTACCTCATCCTGAACGAGGACGGATACGTGCTGATGACAGACCTCGAGGGCACGCGGCTCGAGGGCGCGACGGAAATGGCCCGTGCGGCACTCGCCGCGGATCCGGGCACAGTGGAGATCGAGGGCGGGGGCTCGGGCCTCACCTACGCCGCGTTCCCGCTCAAGGGCGGCGGGGCCTGCGCACTCGTCAGCGAGTACCTGCCGCAGTGGGTCTCGCGCGACCTCGCCGGCCTGCTTCCCAACCCGCAGAGCCTCATGCTCGTCGGCGCCGCTGCGGGAAGCGCGCTCGCGCTCGCGCTCGTGGCGCGCCGCGCGAGCCGCGTGATCTCGCGCAAGATGGCGCCGCTCGCGGAGGCGGCGGGGCGCGTGGGCGCGGGGGATCTCGACTTCGCGGTCGGCAGCACCAACGTGCGCGAGGTGAACGACGTCCTCGCCGCGATGGACGCCATGCGGGCCTCCCTCGCCGAGTCGCTCGAGGCCCGCTGGGCCGCGGAGCGGGGGCAGCGCGAGCAGGTGGCGTCGCTCGCCCACGACCTCAAGACGCCGCTCACCGTGCTGCGCGCCAACGCCGACTTCGTGGCGGAGGAGCTGGAAGACGAGAAAGACGCCGACCTCGCGGCCGCCGCGCGCGACATAGCCGGCAGTGTCGAAAGGCTCGACGGCTACGTGCGCCTGCTCATCGAGGCCTCGCGCGGGTCCGGCGGGGCGGAGAGGCCCCCCATGCGGCCGGCCGAGCTCTGCGAGCAGGTCCTCGCCGAGGCCGCCCAGATCGCCCGGGCGCGAGCCGCCGCGAACCTCGTGGCCAACGCCGCCGAGCACGCACGCTCGCGCGTGGCTGTCTCCTGCGACGTCGCGGGCGGGCGCCTCGTCATCGAGGTTGCCGACGACGGACCGGGCTTTTCTCCCGCCGCCCTCGAACGCGGCTGCGAGCGCCTCTTCACTGACGACTCCTCCCGCTCCTCGCGCGACGGAGGGCGCCACTACGGGCTCGGCCTCCACGTCGCCTCCGAGGCCGCGAGCGCCCACGGGGGCTCCGTCTCGCTTGTCAACAGCCCCTCGGGCGGCGCGGTGGCCACCATTGCGGTCCCCCTGTGCGGGATCTGACGAATCAGGCCCTCACACTGGCATACCTCGCAACCAAACGCTTCCCGGATAATTCATGAGGCCGTACTCGTATTCGAGCCTGCCTATCTCTGCGGCAAGCGCCTCCGTCATGTAGAAGGTTTTCGTGCGGCCCGTCGACTTCGCCAGGCGGTCGTACCTGTTCGCGAGGTCCTCGGGGGTTCTCAGGGCTGCGGTGGCGGTTGCCATGATGCACCTCCCGCTTAGATGTAATACGTGTATTACTTTCTATCACATCACCCGAACCCCGCACCGGCGTTCGGTCGTATCTGCTTTTTTACCTTACATTTTGTCAACCGGCCCATGCTCGGCTTGTTCAGCCGGATTAAATCAACTGTTAAATCAATCCAGGCCTGTAGGGGGCGGTGGAAATCTTTCGAGGACTGGGGGCGCCGTCCCTGGGTCGGCTCCTCGATGGCCGCGGCTGAATTCCCCTGCCATCGGCTGCGTGGGTTCCGGCACGGGGCTCTGGCGCTGCTCGAACTGGGCGCAAGACTCGGCTGTTGGTCGTACCGGACGGCATACGTTTTGAGACCGGCAAGCTGATGCCGGCTCGAGGACAGCGGCCCGGTGCACCGGGCCGATCGATAGCGGTCTCAGGTTCACAGCGCAGCTTCTCAGGGCTCGCATATATAGGAAGACTTGATTGGCAATCGATTTTAATGAAGTCGGCAGCGCATGTCAGAGTTTTCAACAAATTTAACATGCCACCCTTTATATCCGCACGCGCGTAATTCAACTCATAAGGACCGGCTATCCCTTACCTGTGACACAATCTCAAACGCACAGAACAGAATCATCAGTCCAATCATCGCATAAGAGGCAGCCGAACCTTCAAGCACTATTCCACAAAGAACAATCTCCGCGCCGCCAATAAGAACTGTTATCAGGCGCTCTGCCTTTTTGCTCTCGCCGCTCGCATAAAAAGGCGGCAAAGCGCACAAGATCACATATAGCCCGGGAAGGGAATACAGGATCGATAGTCCAAGCCCCCCATCAACCGCAGTGCTTTGCGTAAGAATCAACTGAACCCAAACGGCAATTATCACTGAGCAGGTTGTCGATAAAAGAAGACTAGAAATATAGCACGCAACAAAGTCCCGTCGCATTCGAACAGAGAAATCCGCGAACTCTCTTCGCCGCGTGGAAACAATAAGGTACACAGAAATTGCAATAGAACCAATCAGAGAAAACAGCGGAACAACCAGCAATTCAAGCTTATTACCCCATCGATCAACCACACCCCCACTCCAATGAGCGGGAATTGTATCAGGGAGGACTGACCAAGCCGCCCATAGAATCAGAAATGGAAGAATAGAGAGGATGAAAGATGATAACACTGCAGTAATTTTTTTGAGGCTCTCATCGATTCCGCATCTCCTTGCGCGCCCACATTCCACTCCGCCTTAAATCAAGTATACGTTTTGAGACCGGCAAGCTGTTGCCGGCTCGAGGACAGCGGCCCGGTGCACCGGGCCGATCGATAGAGGACTCAGGTTCACAGCGCAGTTTCTTGGGGCTCGCATATATAGGAAGACTTGATCGGCAATCGATTTTAATGAAGTCGACAGCGCATGTCAGAGCTTTCAACAAACCGCAGGTAAATCCGTGTACCAAAAATTGGTACACGGATTTACCTGCGATGTTCATGCTTGGTCAAAAGCCCATCAAGCGATATATCCATTATTTTAATGCGCGCGCCTGAGCTTTTGGCTGAAGTGGCAGTCCGACCGCCGGCAGGCGGCCACGCTATGTCCAAAGGCCACGCCTACTCCCAGTGCCCGGCTACGTCGACGACCCAGTGCTGCCAGTCGAGTTCCTGCCGCAGAGCTACATCAGGGACGTCTTATTGGGGGACGACCACATGGAACCCCGGGAGATCAAGCTGTACGGCTGATCCATCCGTCAACAACATGTCAAAGCCCCAAAACCCAACAGGATCGCGAACGAGGGGATGAATTGACCGCCCGGGTATTTGCGTCCGGGCGGTCAATTTTATCAACCATGGGTGTGATTCTGTGAGGCCATTTTTCTGGCATCCGCCGTTTGCTCCGGTCTCAACGCACCCATCGACCGTTCAGTAATCTTTGCGAACGCGACAACGTGCGCATTTGTCGAACAATCAAATGTCCGACATTGTCTGACGGAGCTGTCAGACATTCACGCACGAACAGGCGAGCTTCGCGAGCGATTGTAGGCAACTAGTAGCCCCAGCTGCGTCTTTGGCGCAGGTTCGACGTCTGACATCTTGAATGTCTGACGTTGAACGAAGCTGGTTGATAACAAGCAGGTGAAATAAACATGGAGCCCGACACCTCTCGCGCAATCGGCGCGCGGCAAGGGTCTGGCCCATCTCATATGTTGCCAACGCTAACGGTGAACCTGAGCGCCCGGGCACATTCTTTGTTGGCTGAAACCAGCATAGCAACTAGCGGAAGGCATCATCGAAGGAGTGTGCTGGAAAGCACCCGTCTCCTTAACTGTTAGAAATGCAAGTTAATAATCTATGTGGTCAATTTAATACCGTTGAACCCGCGTATCGATACCGCTCAGCCATTCGCCTCGCCCCATCGCACGCATCTTCATTCGGTCTGTCATCATTAATCTAACGATGCTTTGAGAAATGTAGGTGCTTCTAAATGTATTGTCGACTTCTTCTCAAACTAATCCTAAGAGACAGGGCCGTATGGATCTCTACGCTCGTTCTCGCTGCAGCCTTCTCCATCCCCATTGCGTTCAATTCACCCATCTACGGCCCCTTCTTTATGAAGCAGGGCATGCAGGGCTTTGTCGACGCATTCAATACGCGCGCGCCCCAGGCCAGCGGCACAGACCTATCGCCAGAGCAGCAAGATGACGCTGAGCTTGCAAGATACGCGAACGCCGCCCTCGCCGCTCAAACCGACGCCGCCTTTCTCGACTCTGCCGAGAGCTACTACGCGCTCATGGACGAGGGCTTCCAATCCGGGTCCATCGTGGGGGACCAGGAGACCAATGACGCAGAGCTCGCATATTGCCGCGCTCTGAGCAGCTCCGGCATCGCGGATATCCCGGCCTCCGCAAACGACCTGCCGTTCCTCTCCTTCCTGCCCTACGCCATTGCCCAGGCGCCGTCCTTCCTTCCCTTCATCCCCTTCCTTCTCTCGTCGATACTCGTGCTCGGCGCCACAAGGCCCGGGACCCTGGCGGCAAAGGCGCCCGTGCCCAAATTCCGGCGCCTTATCCAAACCGTGTTTTCGATAATCGGCGCGGGGACCGCGATGCTCCTCGCCGGCCTTGCGCCCGGGGGCATTTACGCCTTGGCCCTAAACGGCTTCGGGCAGATCGGGTACCCGATCGCCTTCTTCCATAACGGCGCGCTCACTACCACGACCGCGGGAAACGTCTTCACGACCATACTTCTCGCGCTGCTCGCGGGTGGAACCTTGATATCCGTTTGTTCCGTCGTCCTATCGACCGCAACGAGGCGCGTCTTCGCGGGCCCCCTTACCTCCGCGTTGCTTGTCGCGGCCCCGGCATTCCCGTTGCTGTCCGATTCGGCACTGGGGCATAATGCCGCGCTCGAGCTCCTGCCGCTGGCCGTGTTCTCGCCTATCGAGGCAACGGGTTACGTAGGATGCTTCCCGACAGAATTCATTGGCTCCGGTTCGGGCGGCGCATCGATGCTTGCCGTGGCCCTGGTATACGTCGCGGTCCTTTTCGCGGTCGGCGCCGCTGCGACACGTTCGCCCAAACAGCCTGGACCCGCGAAAAAGCACCATGGGCTCGAGCTTCTGGACGCGAGCGTGGGATACGGAAGCACGACGATACTTTCAATCGGATCGCTTTTCTTGAGCCCGGGAACGGCGGCGGGCCTCATTGCTCCCAACGGCTCGGGGAAAACCACCCTTCTTGAAGCGCTGTCGGGCCAATTTCCCACCCGTATCCACTCGGGAAGCCTGGCGGCAGACGGAGTCAGCCAACGTCAATCAGCCGAATTTGCAGAACTCGTCTACCTGAGCTCTTCAGGCGACACGGATCTCTACCCCACGCTATCAGCCCTCGAGCACCTTGCTTTCGTTAGGGAGGCGTGGAAATCGGCCACCGACATCGACTCGCTCTGCAGCTCCCTCGGAATCTCCCCATATCTCGACAAGCCGACCCGTAAACTCTCGACAGGAATGAAGCAGCAGGTAAAGCTTGCCATGGCGATATCGACCGGTTGCCCGTACCTTATCCTCGATGAACCGCTGAACGGCCTCGATCCGGGAAAACGGAAAACCTCCTGCGACGCGATGCGCAGCGAAGTGGCGCGGGGACGCAGCGTGCTCATTTCAAGCCATCTGCTCGACGACCTGGCAGACCTCACCAACTCGTTCTACTTCATCGAGGCCGGCACGCTCGTGGAAAAGATCAAGTCGTCCTCGCAGACGCTCAAGCAGGAATACCTCGATACATACGAGGGAGGTGAATGACATGATAGGCAAGAGCTATGCAAAGATAGCGATTGTTGGCTCTGTACTTTGTCTTGCAATGGTGCTATGTGCATCATTTGCGAGGTATAGGTCCGAGCAATCGTTTATCGATGGCGCTGAGAACGGTTTTGGCATAGACGGGATGTATGTCAACGATGGCGCGACCAGGCCGTCTATGGCGATTCTTGCAGGCGAAGACATGGAATGGCAAATCTGTAATGGCGATGGCTCTTGTCTGAGTGGTCGTTTGGCCGCAACGAGCGATCCGAATTCGTTCGATCTTCTCGACGATGATGGAGCGGATTGCGGTTCTGTTCACCTTTCATATGCATCGCGAGACGGGATGGACGGCATTCTCTACGTCTCCCACGAAACTGGCGATTTCAAGATGCGCAGGACTAACCGGGTGCCGGCTTTTATCGAGGAGTGAGAGTTCCCGGCGGCCTGCCGATCAGGCCGCCGGGCTATCGAGCCCCGCATTCATCCGTACACACACGGATGAATGCGGGAAGTGTCCGGATAAAGTTGATAATCAAGGAAACAAAGCCGTTCTGCCTGGGACGGCTTTGGCCTGGACTTTAACTACAACATCGCAATCGACACTTATCAGCTCGCGCAACGCGCATGGCCAAATCTCGGACGCTGGTGCATGGAGGACCTTCGAGATTTACTGGACATCCAAAACGACGACGCACGCCGCGTGCTCGCGACAGCGAAGACGAGATGGCTGTCTACAATGCGATCAGAAACGGTGTGAAGTCCGGAGAGCTTTCTGTGGAACCGCCGCGCCGTCGCGCGAGCCGACCGGGCAACCCGGGCAATCTGGTCCCGACTCTCCCGGTCGTATTCCTACGATATCGCCCCTAGATCACCAATGTGTCAGATAAAGAATGATGCAATGGTTATGATCAAGCATACGGCGGATGCGGCGACTGCGCCTTTTTTCCTCTCCTTTAGTCCGACGAATAGGGCTGCCGTAAAGTAAAGGGCGGAAATGCAGTCTATGGCAAGCAAAACGAGTTCCTTGGGCGGTTTCAGCAAAAGGTCGCTAGCAAAGAGTAATGCAAGCAGGGCAAAGCCGATTGTGGTCAAGTATCTCGATTGATTTTGCGACAACATGGCAACTTCCTTTCAGAACATGCAAGTGAAAAGTCGGTACGATGTCATTGCGGTTGCAAAAAAGCCGCCGCTAGGACCGGTTGTCACGAGACCGGCGATAACTTCAGCGGTGCCAACAAGCTAGAGATCGCGCAGGCAAGCCTCCTCCTTCGCGTTCAGCTTGACCTTGTGAGGGACGGGGCGGTTATTTGCAGATCCGTGAGAATCGCACCACGCCTTGGAATATGAATCCGCGCAGCGCCCGCGCTCAAAAAAGGGATATATCGTAATTTTCGTCGTAATTGACTCCGACGTAGATATCGCTGCTCTCGGCGGGAGATCCCTCGTCGGCATGGGCTGCCGCAACGGGTACAAATGGTGTCATGACAAGGGAGGGGCAAAGAGTTGCTGAGACGATGGAGGGTAGGCATTTCTTCATGGCTGGCTCCTTAATCTGGCCTTTGATAGTAATTCGATGTCGCCTCCTTCCGCTTTATATCCGTTGTATTCGGCGTATTTCTTTAACAAGGCAAGAGGTTCTTCCTCTCCTTCGGATGGGCCGATGATGTTTCCTTGATCATCCAGTATGAATACGGACGGAATATGCTCAAGTTCATATTGGTCATACACGGTCTTATCTTAATTTTTGCTGATGGCTCAGGCAAGGCGGGGCTTACGTTCGAGGCGACCAACAATGCCCTGGCCCTACAGAGAATAAACGCCACGAACACGCACGCCGGCGGCTGGGAGAAGTCCGAACTTCGCGGCCTCCTCAATACCGGCGACCTCTGGTCGCTTTTGCCTTGCGAACTCCAGTCCAAGGTGAAGTCCGTCACGAAGATGACCGACAACCTGGGCGACGGCAAGGCAGGCACCCCCCTCGGCCACGACTGACAAGGTCTTCCTGCTCTCGATGACTGAAGTCTACGGTGACCTCCAGTCTGACGGCGCCCAGTACGAGTACTACAAATCCAAGGGCGTGACAACGTCGAACTATTCCAGTGCTTCGTCGAGCAGCTATCACTGGACTCGCTCCGTGCATCCGAGCAACTCCGCGTCCTTCCGCTGTGTCCACAGCAACGGCAGCTATGACTACTACAGCGCGACGAACATCTACTGCGTGTTCCCCGCCTTCTGCTTTTAGCCTCATCTGCAACCAATGAAAAGCCCGTGCGATTCTGCGTGGGCTTTTCATTTGGCAACCAAACGAACGATTCTCGTCTTGAAGCATAGTTATCGGTTTGAGTAGAAATGGGGTCGTACAGCGGCTCTCAGAGCGCCTGTCGCCCTCCCCCGCCATTATCTCTGCGGCTCCTTCGTATGGAGCCCATCCTGCTTGGCGTTTCGTTGCAACAGCCCACTTGTCCACCGATCAAGTGAACTACTGGAGTAAATACAGTGACACGCTTGTACGTTACAGTCGCTATATTGGCGTAAATCGCCGCGATAAATGCCGCCAATTCTCGGCGTGTACCTGCTGCGCGTATGTAGAATCATATCGCGCTAATAAATCGGCTCAAGCGCGTGCAAAACACGCAAGTAACCGCACAAAGCGATTATCGCGCAGGTAGATTTTTGGCACCCTGTTGCTTTATCAATTTGGCACCCTGTTGCTTAATCAAAATTAAGCAATTGCTTAAAACAAAAAAGGTCAGGCACTAGGTGCCTGACCTGCAAACTTCTGGTCGGGACGACTGGATTCGAACCAGCGACCCCTTGACCCCCAGTCAAGTGCGCTACCAAGCTGCGCCACGTCCCGAAGCTTTTGTTTGTTGCTCTGCTCTCGCTCGCAACAGGGAGTATATTAACCCGAAACTTTGCCCTTGTGCAAGAACTTTTTTACAAATTTTGAAGCAAGTCCAAAATTGTATCTGCGAGCTGGGGTTTTGTTAGAACGGGAAGTTCTTGCGTACCCGCTGTGCTCACGATCCAGGCCTTGTTGGTATCGGTTTCAAAGCCCGAATCGGCGCGCGAGACATCGTTGGCGATAATGGCGTCGCAACCCTTGCGCGCGAGCTTGCGCTGCGCGTACTCCACAACGTTATCGGTCTCGGCCGCAAAGCCGATCACGCACCGTTCCCCCTTTTGGCGCGAAAGCTCGGCCAAGATATCGACTGTCTCGACCAGTTCAATGTGATCCAATCGTTCGTTGGCCTTTTTGAGCTTATGGTCGGCAGGGGCTGCGGGGGTGTAGTCGGCGACAGCGGCCGCGCAAATGGCCGCATCGGCCGTCTGGAAGGCGCCCAGCGCCGCCTGCAGCATCTCTGCGGCGGTCTGCACGCGCACGCACTCCACGCCGCGGGGAACATCGAGCGATGTCGGGCCCAGCACAAGCGTAACCGCAGCACCGCGGCGAGCGGCCTCCCCCGCCAGGGCGATGCCCATCTTGCCCGACGATCGGTTGCCGATAAAGCGCACGGGGTCGATCGGCTCGTGCGTGGGGCCGGCGGTTATCACAATGCGCTTGCCTGCCAGGTCTTGCGGGACGGGGTTCAGCACCTCGCAGACGGCCTCGACGATGTCCTCGGGCTCGCTCATGCGCCCCGTGTCAACGTCGCCGCAGGCAAGGTAGCCGCTGCCTGGTCCCACCACATGGACGCCACGGTCGCGCAACGTGGCCATATTGGCCTGCGTTGCCGGCGCCTTCCACATGCCGTTGTTCATGGCGGGGGCGATCACGATGGGTCGCGGCGTGGCTAGCAGCGTGGTGGAGATGAGGTCATCGGCGATACCGCTTGCCATCTTGGCGATGATATTGGCCGTCGCGGGCGCCACGACCACCAGATCGGGCTCCTGCGCCAGCGAAATATGGTGGATCGGGTCGGAGGGATCGTCGAATAGGCCCACGGCAACGGGCTCGTTGGTGAGCGCACGGAAGGTAAGTGGTCCCACAAACTCGGTGGCATGCTCGCTCATAACGACCTTGACGCGCGCGCCGCGCTTTTGCAGCAGGCGCACGATATTGCACGACTTATAGGCGGCGATCCCGCCGGTAATGCCCAGCAGGATCGTTTTTCCCTCAAGTTGCATTGAATTGTTGGATGCCGCCGTCATCATTTAAGCTTCCTTGCTGGGAAGCACCAGCAGGCGGTGGCAATACGGGCAGTGCGCGATCTCGCTACCGTCGTGGCTGAGGTCGCTCATGGATGATGCCTGGAGCGCGGTGTGGCAGATGGTGGGAATGTTGCCCTTGATGGTCTCGACGGCCAGGCCGCGGAATTGCTTGAGCAGGCGTTCGTAGTCGGTGAGCACGTCGGTGGGCAGCGTGGCGGCAAGCGCGGTGCGCTCCTTGGTGGCGGCGTCAATTTGAGCCTGGAGGTCGGCGGCCTTGGCGCGGGCGGCCTTGGTGTCGGCCTTCACGCCCTCCTCGAACTTGGCGATGATGGCCTGCGCGCGGGCCTCGCGGTCGAGCGCCTCCTTATGGGCGATGATGACGTCCTTGCGGGTGTGCTCGATCTTGTCCAGACGCTTGGCCAGGGTGGCGAGCTCGTTCTCCAGGTCCTGAACCTCGCGGTAGTCAGATCCGTCAACGTGGCGCTTCTTGGCGGCCTCGATGGCGTTATTGGTCTGGATTTCGGTGGTGTTGAGATCGTCGAGCTCAATATCCAGGTCCTTGCGCTGGGCGTAGAGCTTGGTCATCTCGGCCTTGAGCTTAACGTAGGTCTTGCGCTTGGAAGCGAGCTCCTTGAGCTCCGGCATATTGGCAAGTTCGCTCTTGTTGCGGGCGAGCTCCAAATCGATCTGTTGCAGCTTGAGTAGCGTAGCGCCGGCGCTCATAAGTTCTCTCCTTTTGTCACAGTCCACCATTGGCAAGGGTTCAGTATTTTAATCGCATGACGGGGGTCGACCCCGGCGTCAACCGCAGAGTTCATCAAGATATCAACGAACGGCTCCTCGGAGCGGTCGTGGCCGAGCAAGATTACCGGTAGCCCGCGCAAGGCCAGGTCCTGCGCCACGTGGTAGCCCGTCTCGCCCGTCACGACAACGTCTGCGCCCGCGGCGATGGCGAGCTCTCCGAAGTCGCCTAGGGAGCCGCCCAAAATGGCGACGGTCCTGCACGGGCGATTGGCCTCGCCCCACACGCGGGGGTCACTGCCAAACGCCGTAGCGGCGCGCGCGGCAAGGTCGCGCAGGCTGCAGGGGTCGTTGAACGCCGCAAGGGCGCCCAGGCCGCAAGCCTCGGGGTCGTCCACATGCTCCAGCGAGCTCATGGGCTCAGCGCCCAGCAACTTACTTAGGCGAACACGCGCTTCGTGCGAGCGGTCCAGGTTGGTGTGAAGCGAGATGATGCTCACGCCGCAACGAGCTGCCTCGTACAGCGCAGCGCTGCACTGGGGTCGCGCGGAATCGGCCGGACAAAAGGCCTCGGGCGCCTTGATATAGATGGGATGATGCGTCAGCAGCACGTTAGCGCCGGCCTCGAGAGCGCGATGCACGTTGGCCTCGGACGCGTCGAGTGCGCAGGCAACACCGGTGATCTTGGCAGCAGGATCTCCCACAGATAGCCCAACATGATCCCAGCCCTCGGCGTCCGCCTTGGGGTAGCGCGCCAGCAGGGCACGTTCAAGCTCGGCGACGATCATGCGGCACCTACGATCGAGAGCAGCGTCTGGGCAAAGTCGTCCAGATCGGCCGGATTCACGCGGTCATCGAAGGAAATGCGCAGTGCACCCAATGCCTGCTCGCGACCAATGCCCATCGCACTCAAAACGTGGCTGGGGTCCATGCTGCCACTCGAGCAGGCAGAGCCGGCCGAAACCTCAAAGCCGGCGGCGTCGAGCTTGATGATGAGCTCCTCGGAGTCCATGCCGTCAACGTAGATCGAAACCATGCCGGGCAGACGGTCGGCCTGGGCGTAGTCACCCATGGTGGCATGAATGTGCGGATGGGCCGTAAGCGTGGCGTAGAGCTTATCGGAAAGGGCTTGCAGCTTCTCGCGCTCGTGAGCGACACGGGGCGTCAGCGTGCGGGCGGCAGCGGCAAAAGCCAGCTGCGTGCGCAGGTCCTGCGTACCGGCGCGACGGCCGGCTTCCTGTCCACCGCCAAAGATGCGCGGACGCAGCGGCGTGCGGTTCTTAAGGTAGAGCGCGCCGGATGCCACAGGGCCGCCAATCTTGTGCGCGGCAACGGTCATGGCATCGACGCCCAGCTCGGTGACATCGAGCGGAATATGCAAGTAGCCCTGGATGGCATCGGTATGAAACAAGGCGCCGGTAGCATGAGCGGCGGCGGCCAGCTCGCGGATGGGCTGCACCACGCCGGTCTCGTTGTTGGCGGCCATGATACTCACGAGTGCCACGTCGTCGCCGAGCAGCTCGATGAGCGCGGCAGGCTCGATGTAGCCCGCACGGCAGGGCTGCAACAGGTCGACGGTAAGGCCGGCGGCACGCAGCAGCGGCAGGTTGTCCAGGATCGAATCGTGCTCGATGGCAGATACGATCACGCGGTTACGCTTGCGGTCGCGCTGACGAGCGCCCTCGGCAAGACCGAGGAGCGCCAGCTGGTTGGCCTCGGTGCCGCCGTTGGTAAGGATGATCTCGGACGGGCGGACGCGTGCGCCAAAGCTGCGGGCGATCTCGCGACGTGCGGCCTCCAGACGCGCGGCAGCCTTGCGGCCAAGCGAGTGCAGTGAGTTGGGGTTGACGCCCGCAAGCTCGCTATCGTCGTACTCACGCTGCGCAAGGAGCGCCTCGGCGCGCATGGGCGTCGAGGCGGCATAGTCAAGATTCACGGGTATGCGGTTTTGACCTGCGGTCATAAGGATTTATGCCTCCTGTGCAGCCTCATTGCCCAGCTTCTGCAGCAGCGCAACTTCGGCGGCGGGATCTTCGGACTTAAATACGGCGGAGCCGGCTACGAGTACGTTGGCGCCGGCCTTGACGACCTCGGCGATGTTCTTGGAAGAGATGCCGCCGTCGACCTCGATCATGGGCGACACGCCGTGGCGCTTGCACATGGCCTTGAGCTCGTGGAGCTTAGCGATGGTGCCCGGGATAAAGCTCTGGCCGCCAAAGCCCGGGTTCACACTCATCAGCAGCACGATATCGACGACCTCGATGATGCTCTCGAGCACGCAGACAGGCGTTGCGGGGTTGAGCACCACGCCGGCCTTGACGCCGCGCTGCTGCAGGTGCGTGAGCGTGCGGTGCAGGTGCGTGGAGGCCTCGTAGTGAACGGTGATCATATCGGCACCGGCGTCGGCATACCAATCGACCGTCTCGTCGGGGTTCGACACCATGAGGTGTGCGTCAACCGGCACCTTGGTGGAGCGCTTGACGGCCTTGAGGATATCAACGCCAAAGGTGAGGTTGCCGGTAAAGTGACCGTCCATCACGTCGAAGTGCACAAAGTCTGCACCGGCGATCTTGTCGAGGTCGCCCTTGAGGTTGGCCATATCAGCCGAAAGGATGGACGGAGCGATTTTGATGGAACCCATGGTAGTAGCCTTTCTGCACTAGTCGGTGAGTCCGTAGAACTCTTGCGATGGGACGCGGTCGGTGAGAATTTCGAGCGCCCTATCCAAAGTAACACCGTTGTAGAGCGTTTGCTCCACGGCAAAGGTGAGCGGAATGTCTACGCCCAGTGAACGGGCGAGCTCGCTGACACTGCGGGCCGCAACGGCGCCCTCAACCACCATGTGCGTGCGCTCCTCATACTCGTCGAGCGACACGCCGTGAGCAAACTCGTAGCCAAAGGTGCGGTTGCGCGAATGCTCCGAGGTGCAGGTGGCGATGAGGTCGCCCATGCCGGCAAGGCCCATGCAGGTCATGGCCTGCCCGCCGCGGGCATGCACCAGGCGGCTGATCTCGGCCAAGCCGCGCGTCATGATGAGGGCAAGCGTGTTGTCGCCCGCGCCGGAGCCGGCGGAAATGCCGCACACGATGGCGATGACGTTTTTCATGGCGCCGCAAACCTCGACGCCGGTCATGTCCTGCGACAGGTAGATGCGGAAGGCCGTGGATAGGAGTAGGTCCTTAAAGGTCTCCCCTATCTGCGAGTCTTTGCTGGCGATGACGGCGGCAGAAAGTCCGCCGCGGCAGATCTCCTCGGCATGGTTGGGGCCCGAGAGGGCCGCCACGCGCGCCTCATTGCCAATCTCGCTGGCGATGACCTCACTCATGAGCAGGCCGGACTCGGGCTCAATACCTTTGGTGAGGCAGAGTACCGGGGTGTCGGCGGCGATGAAGGGTGCTGCCTGATGGCATACGCTGCGCAGGTGCGTGGAGGGCACGGCAAAGATAATGGCCTCGGCACCGTCGAGCGTCTGCGTCAGGTCCGTCGTGGCAACGACGTTGCTGGGCAGCTCGTAGTCCACCAGATAGCGGGGGTTACGATGCTCGCCATTGATGCCGGCGGCCGTCTGCTCACTATGGGCCCACATGGTCACGCGCTCGGCTCGCGCGGCGGCAAGGCCGGCGACGGCGGTTCCCCAGGAGCCGGAGCCAATCAGCGCAACATTCATGACTCTCTCCTACTTATCGTCGGGCTCGGTGACGCGCTTGGTAAATGAGAGCTTGGACTCCTTGCCCGTCATGAGCTTTTTGATGTTCGCACGATGGGCCCACACCACGGTGATGCCGATCAGTGCCATGCAAAATTTGAGACCCAGGCTGCTGTACGGAAAGACCGCGCAGACGGCGATGGGAAGTCCGATGGCAGCGGCAAGCGAGCCTACCGATACAAACTTGGTGATGGCGACGGCCACGATAAACATGCCCAGCAGCGAAAGTCCAATGGGCCAGTACCAGGCGAGGATGACGCCCAGACCGACCGCGATGCCCTTGCCGCCATGGAAGTTGAGGTAGGGCGAGAAGATGTGGCCCCACACCGCTGCCAGGCAAATGACACCGAGCATCCAGTCGCCGGGGGCTCCGGGCGCCATGATATTCGGCGGAAAACCATAGCCTAGGTCGGCGATAAGCGGACGCGCGATAAGAACGCAGATGGCGCCCTTCAGGCAGTCGAGCAGCAGCGTGAGCGCCGCGACCTTGGGGCCGGCTACGCGCAGGGCGTTGGTGGTGCCGATGTTGCCGGAGCCCGCCTTGCGAATATCGGTGTGGTTAAACACGCGGCCCAGGATCAGGCCAAACGGAATCGCTCCGATAAAGAACGAGACCACGGCGCAGATGGCGGTCAGCAGAATCGGATTATGCATCCTTTTGCTCCTTCTTCCTAAAGAAGAGTCGAATGGGCGTGCCAGAAAAATCGAAGGTCGAGCGCATGCGGTTCTCAACGTAGCGCTGGTAGGTGTCGTTGACCAGGTCGCTGTGGTTTACGAAGAACGTAAACGTCGGCGGGTTGACGCCCGTCTGGGTCACATAGTGCATGCGCAGGCGACGCTTGCCGTCCACCACGGTGTGGCCGAACTCGCGCAGGTCGGTGAGGAACGTGTTGAGGCGCGAGGTGGTGATCTTTTGCGAGCGCGTTTTCTCGGCTGCGTCGACCATCGCCCAAATCTTCTCGACGCTGCGGCCGGTCAGGGCCGAGATGCGCAGGTACTGGGCCCAGGGAGCCATGACGCCCAGACGGCGGTCGACGGTCTCCATGCAGGCCTCGCGCTTGCGGTCGTCGTCGAGAAGGTCCCACTTGTTGAGCAGAACCACGATGGCGCAGCCGCGCTCGATGGCCAAGCCCATGACCTTCTGGTCCTGCTCGGTGACGCCCACGGAGGCGTCGACGACGAGCAGCGCCACGTCGGCGCGGTCGATGGCGCGCAGGCCGCGGACCATGGAGTAGTACTCGATGTTTTCGTACACGGTGCTCTTCTTGCGAATGCCCGCGGTGTCGACCATGCGGTAGTGCTTGCCGTCGCGCTCGACGACGGTGTCGATGGCATCGCGCGTGGTACCGGCGATGTTGGACACGATGGAACGGTCGGCGCCCAGGATGCGGTTGAACAGCGAGGACTTACCGGCGTTGGGGCGGCCGATGATGGCCACGTTGAGCGCATCGGGGAACTCGTCGGCGACCTCGTCCTCCTCCTCGGGCAACAGGGCTACGATGTCGTCGAGCAGGTCGCCCGTGCCGTGGCCATGCAGGGCCGAGAGCGGCGTGGGCTCACCGATGCCGAGCGAATAGAACTCCCAGATGTTGTCATTCTCGCGATCGGGGTTGTCGAGCTTGTTCACCAGCAAAAAGACCGGCTTGTCGCAGCGCTTGAGCATGCGAGCGACTGATTCGTCCTCCTCGGTGACGCCGGTGCGGCCGTCGACCACAAACAGGATGACGGCAGCTTCCTCGGCGGCGGCGAGGGCCTGGTCGCGGATGGATGTGGCAAAGACGTCGTCGCTCTTAAGCGGCTCGATACCACCCGTGTCGACGATGGTAAACTCGCGGCCGTTCCAATCGGCCGTGTGGTATGAGCGGTCGCGCGTGACGCCGCGGGACTCATGGACGATGGCGTCCGAGGTCTGGGCCAGGCGGTTAACGAGCGTGGACTTGCCCACGTTGGGGCGTCCGACGACGGCGACGATAGGTTTCATCTGCTCTCCTTTAATGGGTAGGGTCAGCGGGAATAGTTGAATTGGCGGGCGTTGTGCCAAGGATGTGCTCCAGGGTATCGAGCAGCTCATGCGGCATGGTCGATACCACATGAACCTCGGCGCCGCGACCGGTAAGGCTTGCGAGTAATTCGTCACGATGATACTCGTCAAGGGTCATGCCGTCGGCGTTGAACATGAGCTTAGGCACAAAGAGCATAACCCCCGACAGGTCTTGCGACAGCTGCTCCAAGATGTCGCAGGCGACGATGAGGCCGGTCACGTCCACGTTGCCGCCAAAGTAGCGGTTTTTGATGGCCGTGACGGTACCGGCAAGGCCGTGCGGCGATTCCACAAAGCGGGCCACGGTGTCGCGCGCGCTGGCGCCCGAGAGGCACAGCAGACGCTGGCCACGGGCGGCGATTGCCTCGCGAACGCGGCGCAGGCGCTTGGCGTCGGCGGCGAGCACGTTGTCGGTCTCGTCCAGATAGGAGCGGATCATGCCGATGCCGTCGTAGTACTGCGGGTAGCCGTCGTAAAAGTCCGCCTCGGGCGGCTCGATGCCGGCGTCCAGGTAGAACTCGTCGCTCATCTGGAAGGTGTGGCGGCCAAAGCGCTCATAGGCGCGGTCCTGGAAGGGCCGGATCATGGCAATGGTCTCGCGCGCCAGCTCGGGCTTGTCGCTGTAGGACCAGCTAAAACGGTTCTGATGCTTGGTAAAACCGAGCGGCACGATGCCCAGGCTCGTGATCTGCTCGTGCTCCTCGCAAAAGCGCAGCGTCTTTTCCAGCTCCTCGCCGTCGTTCATGCCGGGGCACAGCACGATCTGCGCGTGGATCTCGATGCCGGCGGCCATGATGGTCTCGAGCACGTCCATGCCGCGCTGGGCGTTGCGGCCCATCATGCGGCGGCGGACGTCGGGGCTTACGGCATGGACCGACACGTTCATGGGGCTCATGTTGCGGGCGATGACGTTTTGAACATCATCGTCGGTGAGGTTCGTGAGCGTGACAAAGTTGCCCTGCAAAAAGCTCAGGCGGTAGTCGTCATCGCGAATATAGAGCGTGGAGCGGCCGCCCTTGGGCAGCATCGTCATAAAGCAGAACACGCAGGCGTTTACACAGGTGCGCATGCCGTCGAAGATGGGGCCATCGAACTCCAAGCCCCAGTCCTCGCCGGGAAAGCGATCGAGCTCAACGGGTGTGACGGTGCCGTCGCGTGGATCGAAAACCTCCAACTCGACGGTGTCGTCGTCGGCCTCCCAGAGCCACACGATCATATCGGTCAGTTGCTCGCCGTTGACCGTGAGCACGCGCATGCCCGGCTCGATACCCACATCCCATGCGGGCGATTCGGGGCGCACGTTTTTAACGAGCGCGCCCTCACCCGGCTCGGGGTCGCGGCTGCGCCCGTAATCGGCCACCTCAGCGGCGTATGCGGGTACGGTCTGGTCCATGATTAGCGGCAAAGCTCCTTGATGCGCTCGACGGCGCGTTCGATGTGTTCTTGCGGGGTGGAGGCTCCGGCGGTGATGCCGATGTAGTGAGCGTCGGTAAACCACGCGGCCTGAAGCTCGGAAGCTTCCTCGATGTGATACGTACGCTCGCAGGCGTTTGCGCAAATCTGCGCCAGGCGGCGGGTGTTACCCGAGTTCTTTCCGCCCACGACGACCATGCAGTCGCAGCGGTTGGCAAGTGCGGCTGCTGCCTGCTGGCGCTCACTCGTGGCGGCGCAGATGGTGTTGATCACGCGCAGTTCCTGCACGCGCGGCGTGATGGCAGCCACGACCTCGGCCAGGTTCTGCGCGGTCTGGGTGGTCTGCACGACGAGCCCAACCTTGCCCTTGAGCGGCAGCGCGTCCGCATCGGCGGCGCAGCTCACGACTTGAGCGTCATCGCCGGCATGGCCCAGGATGCCCTCAACCTCGGGGTGTCCCGGCTCGCCCACGACGATCACGCGGTAGCCCTCGCGTACCAGGCGCTCCGCCGCCACGTGGACCTTCTTCACGTAAGGACAGGTGGCATCGACCACGTCGAGGCCGCGCTCGCGAGCTGCCTCGATCACCTGCGGCACCACGCCGTGCGCGCGGATGATCATGGTGCCCGATACGGCATCGTCCAGGGTCTCAGCAAGACCGACGCCTGCCTCGGCAAGCTCGCGCACCACGATGGGGTTATGGATGAGCGGGCCCAGGGTGTGGACCTGAGTGCTCTCCCCTGCCTGCGGGGCGGCCGCCAGGGCCATATCGAGCGCGCGCTGCACGCCGTAGCAGGTGCCGGCGTGGGCAGCGATTTCGATGGTGGGGGCGTCGACCTTCCCGGTTACAGCCTCGGCAGTGTTCATGACTTCCTCGCTCATGGCTAGAACCTGCCAGGATGCTCGGCGCACAGGTCATCGCGCATGGCGTAGACACGATTCATGGCTTCGGACTCAAACCATGCCAGGCGTTCCTTGCGCTTGAGCTCGGCCGGAGCGTCGGATAGTGAGATGGCCTTGCCGGCACGGATCCAGCACTTTTTGGGGCGCATGAGCTTTTTACCCGCAGGCGTGATATCGGACCAGCCGCAGATGGCGAGCGGGTTGACGGGCGCCTTGCCCATCTGGGCGATAAGCGCAAAACCGCCGTGGACCTCGGGCTTGATCTCGCGCGAGCGGATGCGCGTGCCCTCGGGGAAGATCAAGACGTCCTCGCCGCGCTGCAGCGCATGCTGGGCGGCACGCAGACACTTCATGTCGGCGGTGCCGCGCTCGACGGGAATGCCGCCCACACGGCTAAAGGCCCAGCGCACGATCTTGCTCTTGGCAAACTCGGATTTAAAGATGGGGCGAATGCGGCGGCCGCCAAAGAACAGTGCCGTCTCTACAGCCAGGAGCTCGGCCATCGAGGTGTGGTTGCAGATGACCACGCTGCCGCGGCCTTCCTGGCGCTCAAACAGCAGGTCGCTGTCCTCGACCTTCCAGCGCCACATGAGCTTGGAGAAGACCCACAGGATGCCCATGACCACGGCGACGGTGCCGCGGATGAGCGCCGGGAACTCGTCGTAGGGGGCGTTGTAGTAATCCTCGGGCGTCTGCTTAAACAGGCGCATGGGCTACCTCCTTTGGTTGATGAGGTCCTCGATAATGCGGACGACCTCGTCGATGGTGTGGGCGGTGGAGTCGACGTGCACCGCGTCCTCGGCGGGCACGAGCGGCGCGACCTCGCGGCTGCTGTCGAGCTTGTCGCGCTGCTTGAGGGCGTTGAGGGTCTCATCGACCTCGGCCTCGAGCTGCTCGGTTGTGAGCGGCTGGGCGTCGTTTTGGTGGCGCTGCAGCACGCGACGACGGGCGCGCTCGCGCGGGTCGGCGGTCAGGAACACCTTGACCTGTGCGTTGGGGAACACGACGGTGCCGATGTCGCGACCCTCGGCGACGATGTCGCGGTCCTCGGCGGCGCGGCGCTGGTGGATGAGCATGGCCGCGCGCACGCCTGGGTAGGCCGAGACCTTGGACACGTTGGCGTCGACCTGCGGGGTGCGGATGGCGGCCGAGGCGTCCTTACCGTCGATGGTCAGACGCGTGTCCTCGCCGGTGCCGTTGGTAAAGCGAATCTCGATCTGCTCGGCGAGGGCGTCGATGGCCGCCTCGTTATCCAGGTCGATGCCGCGGTCGAGTGCGGCGAAGGTAACGGCGCGATACATAGCGCCCGTGTCGAGCTTGTTAAAGCCCAGCTGACGGGCGATCTCTTTGGCGATGGTGGACTTGCCGGAACCGGCGGGGCCGTCGATGGCGACGATCATGCAATGCTTCCTTTCGGTGGTTGACGTGCTGGTATGGGACGCGGACGCTGCGGCTCGGCGGGTTGCCTAGCTCGTGTAGCGCTCACGGTAGGTGTTGCGCTTGGGCGCGGAGCCGTGGCTGCCGTGGTGACGCGTGCGGGTCGCGGGGTTGGCCGCTGTCGCGTTGGGGTTGCCCCGCTTGGAGCTGGCCTGCTTGGGCGGGATGCCTCCGGCCTTGAGGATCTGCACCTCGCGGTCGGTGAGCTCGCGCCACGAGCCTTTGGCCACGTCCTTGAGCTCCAGACCGGCAAAGTTGCAGCGGTGCAGGCGGATCACGGGATGGTGGATCTTGCTCAGCATGCGCTTGACCTGGTTCTTGCGGCCCTCGCGGATGATGACCTCCACGGCGGTGGTCCCGGGCTTGACGCCCTGGGGAGCTACGGCCTCGGCCTCGCGCGCGTTAATGACGCGGCAGATTGCCGGCTGGCACAGGCCGTCGTCGAGCTCGATGCCGCGACGGAGTGGTTTCAAGTCGCGATCGGTCAAGTCTCCGTCCACCAGCGCCTGGTAGGTCTTGTAGACGTGCTTGCTGGGGTGCAGCAGATCCTGCGACAGGTCGCCGTCGGTGGTAAAGAGCAAAAGGCCCGTGGTGTCGCGGTCCAGGCGACCCACCGGAAAGAGCCCCGGAAAACGGTCGCGCGGGACCAGGTCGGCCACGCAAGGGCGCTCCTGCGGATCGCTCATGGTGGTGAGGTAGCCAGTCGGCTTGTAGAGCATCAGGTACACGGCGCCCTGGTTGAGCTTGACGGGCATGCCGTCGACCTCGATATGGTCGCGGTCCACATCGACCTTGGTGCCCAGTTCGGTTGCGACCTGGCCGTTGACGGTCACGCGGCCGGCGGTCATCAGGTCCTCCGAGCCGCGGCGGCTCGCCACGCCCGCGCGCGCCAGAAAGCGCTGCAGGCGCATGGTGTGTGGGTAGACGGGCTGGGTGTCGCCTACGGGCGCTGCGGTGTCCGTGGCGCTTGCGACGCGCGCCTCCCCTGCTTCGTTAGTCCTCGTCATGCAAATCCTCCGAGGTGTCACCGGTGGACAGAAGCTCCTCGCCATCGGTGTCCTCAACATCGGTATCGATCAGTTCGCGCTCTTCGTCCAGGTCCTCGGCCTGCTCCTCGAGCGTGGACTGAATGCTGCGGCCGCTCAGGCGCTCGCGGATAAATTGGCGCGACTGCTCGTCGGGAGCAAACTGCTCCAGATCGGGCAGGTCGCGGGTGGAGCGCAGGCCGAACTTTTCCAAGAAGGCGTTGGTCGTGCCGTAGATGATGGCCTGACCGCGCTCGGGGTCGCGACCGAGCTCGCGCACCAGGCCCTTATCCACGAGCGACGCGATGACGCCGTCGGAGTTGACGCCGCGGATGCCCTTAACAACCTCGCGCGTAACGGGCTGGTGGTAGGCGATGACGGCCAGGGTCTCAAGCGCCGCCTGCGACAGCTTTTGCGTGTCCCAGCTCAGCACGTAGGCCTCGACCACGTCGTGATAGGCGGGATGCGTAAACAGGCGCCAGCCACCGGCGACCTCGCGGAGCTGAAAACCGCGGTTGGCCTCCTCGTACTCTACCTTGAGCTCGGCCAAAAGCGACGCGCACTCGCCCGGGGCGATATCCAGCGCTCCTGCCAGCGCGGGTGCGCTCACGGGGTCGCTCGACACCAGCAGCAGCGCCTCGAGGGCGCCTTTGAGGCTGTTTGCCTCCAGCGTGGAAAGGGTTGACATGGTTGGTCGCTCCTATTCGGTGAGCTCGGGGCCCTCGCCGGGCACGTATGCCTCGGCGCCCTCGACGCGGTTGATTTGAATGGTTCCAAAGATCTCGTCCTGGCTCAGCGTAAGCGAGCCGCGTTTGGCGAGCTCGAGCATGGCCAGGAAGGTGACGACGAGCTGCTCGGTGGTGGCGTCGCCGTCCAACAGTTCGCGGAAAGTGCAGGTTTGGTGCGCCATGGTAAAGCGATCGACCGAGGCCACGGTCAGGTCGAGCGGCACACGATGCGGTGCCACGTGCTCGGCCTCCAGCAGGAAGGTTTGGCGCTTGCCATCCAGGTCGGCGCAGATGACGGCGAGGCCACGCAGGGTGATGCCGGCCAGGTAGTCGGGCATAAGGTCTAGGAACTCGGGGTCGGGGCCGGCTACGCGCGGATGCATGCGGCTTTCGGCCTGCATGCGGGCGCCAAGGGCAGCCGCCGCTCCCTTAAACTGCTTGTAGGCAATCAGGCGCTGGATCAGGACCTCGCGCAAAGCGTCGCCGTCGAGCGCACTGAGTTCCTCGAGGTCTTCGTCGTCCTCGTCATCGTCTTCTGTCTTGCGCGGGGCCTCCTGGGGCACCAGCGAGGCGGCCTTGATGTCCAAAAGGGTTGCCGCAACCAGTAAAAAGTCGCTCGCCACGTCCAGGTCCAGCGCCTCGATGCGCTCGGCCTCGGCCAGATATTGCTCGGCCACCTCGCTGATCGAGATGGCGCCGATATCAACTTTTTGGCGGGTTACCAGCTGCAGCAGCAGGTCGAACGGTCCGCTGTAGACCTGTGTCGACACGCGATACGACATCTTCGACCTCCTTTGACGGCGCCTTCGCGGCGCGGTTTGGGTGCATGTTGCGACCGTTTTGCACGGTCGACCTGTAAGTTTACCTTAGATGCCGGCGATTGCGAAGTTAAGCAGCCACTCGGCCAGCGGATACACGGTAACGTCGAAATACCGGCCGATCACGTCGATGCCGGTCCACATGGGCAGCAGGTACAGCACCAGGATGAGGATGGGCATGGCGTATTGCTGCAGGCGGTAGTAGTTAGCGAGCGCCTTGCCCTTGAGGAAGGGCACGATGATCGATGAGCCGTCGAGCGGCGGGATCGGGATGAGGTTAAAGAACGCGAGCGACAGATTGACCACGATAAACGTGGCACCGAAGTTCATGATTTGGGAGGCTACGGCAAAGGACATGCTGGTGTAGAGGTTGCCGTATGTCGCGTGCATGAGGGCGGCTGCGAGACACGCGAGCGCGATGTTCGATACAGGACCGGCCGCGCTCACCAGGACCTCGTCGCGCTTGGGGTGCTTGAGGTTGTTGAGGTAGACGGGCACGGGCTTGGCGAAGGCGAACACCGGACCGCCGGCGGCAAGCATCAGCAGCGGCAAGATGACGGTGCCGAACGGGTCGATGTGGTTGAGCGGGTTGAGCGAGACGCGGCCGCGCGAGCGCGCCGTTTTGTCGCCGAGCGCCCAGGCCGCGGCGGCGTGCGCACTCTCGTGGATGACGATGCCAACGATGACGGCGACAGCGCTGGCGACCAGGTTCATAAGGTAGCTGCTGGACATGTCACTCCCCTAGCGAACGCGACGCGAGGCGCGCGTGAGCAGGTAGTCGGCCACAAAGAGGATGACGGCCACGATGGCGTAATCCAGGCGGAACACCCCGCCGAAGGGCGATGTGATGACGCCATAACCGGCGATGGCGCTCGGCAACGCACGCGAAAGCTCAACGACAAAGCCCACGATCTGCAGCTTGGCGGTGAGGCCGCTAAAGCACAGCAGCACGGTTATCGCGCTCATAAAGATGCCGCAGATGCGACAGGCGATGGCGATGATGCTCATCGCCACGGCAGCGGCCTTACGAGAGTTCACGCGTGGTCTCCTCTTCGATCTGGGTGGAAAGCTCCAGCCATTCGTCCTCGAGCTTGGGCAGCTCTTGCTTAAGGCCGTTATATTCCCCCAGCGCGGCGTTGAACTTGTCTTGATCGGCATAAAGCTCTTCGCTTGCCATCAATTCCATAAGCTCGTCATAGCGGGCACGCTTTTTGTCCAGCTCTGCCTCGATCTTTTTGAGCTGGTTGCGCACGCCCTTGAGCTTTTTGTTGAGCGCGGCGCGAGCCTGGGCCTCGGCGCGCTTTTGCTCCTTGGTCTTTTTGCCCTCGGCAGGCTTGGGAGCCGCGGCTGGGCTGCTGGCCTGGGCGGCGTTGGCGGGCTTAGTGCTCCTGCTTGCCTCCGGCGCGCTCTCCCCTGCCGTCTCGGCGGCGGCGCGGGCTGCGAGGTCCTCGCGCTTGAAGAGGTAGTAGTCGTAGTCGCCGTCATAGACCGTGACCTTACCGTCGCGGATGTCGATGATGCGGTTTGCCACGGCACGCACCAGGTGCTCGTCGTGGCTGATCAGCACGATGGTGCCGGGAAAGTTTTGCAGGGCGTTCTCGAGCATGTCCACCGAGTCGATGTCCAGGTGGTTGGTGGGCTCGTCCAGGCACAGGAGTGCCTCGGGGGCCACGAGCATCTTGGCGAGCGCCAGGCGCGCCTTTTCGCCACCAGAGAGGACGCGTACCTGCTTTTCGATTGAATCGTTATCGCTAAACAGGAAAGCTCCCAGTAGGCTGCGCTGCTGCGGCACAGTCCACTTGGGCGTGACGCTGTCGATCTCTTGCAAGACGGTGTTGGACTCGGTCATGCCCTCGAGCGCGTGCTGGGCATAGTAGGCGACGCCGACGTTGGTGCCCAGGTCGCGGGTGCCAGTGGTGGGCGGCTCCAGGCCGGCGAGGATCTTCATGAGGGTGGACTTGCCGGCGCCGTTAGGGCCGACGAGCGCCACGTGCTCGCCGCGGTAGAGCTTGAGGTCGATGTCGCTGTAGATGTGCTTGTTGCCGTAAGACTTGGAAACGCCCTCCAGGCCCACGACCATATCGCCGGAGCGCGGCGGGTCGGGGAACTTAAAGTCGATGTGCTTGTGGCCCTCGGGCAGGATGACGAGTTCCTTTTTGATCTGCTCGATCTTGCGGATGCGCTCCTGCGCCTGGGCGGCCTTGGTGGGCTTGTAGCGGAACTTGTCGACGAAGACCTGCATGTGGGCGATGTCGCGCTCCTGGGCAGCGCGCTTGGCGCGCATCTGCTCCAGGTTGTCCTCGCGCTGCTTGAGGTAGCTGCTGTAGTTGCCGGTGTAGGTGGTTACGCGGCGGTTCTCGAGCGCGGCGACGTGGTCGACGCAGGCGTCCATAAAGGCGCGGTCGTGGCTGACGATGAGCACGGCGCCGTCGTAGTTGGCGATAAAGCCGCGCAGCCACTGGACGCTTTCGAGGTCCAGGTGGTTGGTGGGCTCGTCAAGTAGCAGTAGGTCGGGGTGGCGCAGGAAGAGCTTGGCCAGCGCGATGCGCATCTGCCAGCCGCCCGAGAACTCGGAGCATGGGCGTTCAAAGTCGGTAACTTTGAAGCCCAGGCCGGACAGGATCTTGCGCGCGTTGCTCTCGAGCTCGTAGCCGCCCAGGTGCTCAAAGCGGTCCTGGACCTGGCCGTACTCGTTAAGGAGTGCGTCGACGTCCTTGCCCTGCTCGGAGAGCTCGGTGATCTGGGCCTGCAGCTCGTTGGCACGCTCGCCCATGCGGCGGATTTCCTTGGCGGCGGCCATGACCTCGGCAAGGATGGTGGTGTCCTTTTGCTCCAGGTTGGTTTCTTGCTCTAGGTAGCCCACCTGGCAGTCCTTGGCGTACTGGACCTGACCGGCGTCGGGGCTATCGATGCCCATGATGATCTTAAGCATGGTGGTTTTGCCGGCGCCGTTGGGTCCCACGAGCGCAAAGCGCTCGCCGGGGTTGATCTGGAAGGACGCGCCGCTAAAGAGGACGCGCGCGCCGAAGCTTTTTTCGATCTTGTCGACCAGGAGGATCATGGTGCCGCCTTTGACCTTGTGTGCCTATATGAAAAAAGGCCCCAACTTGCGTTGAGGCCTCATTCAATGCTCGGGTGGAGACGAGGGGGATCGAACCCCTGACCTCTTGACTGCCAGTCAAGCGCTCTCCCAGCTGAGCTACGCCCCCGTGCGAAGAAGTACTATACGGGAACTCCCCCGCCGATGCAAGGACAATTTCGGAAAAACTTTCGCGGGCCCCGGCGCGGGTGCGCGGGCATCGCGGGCCCCTCGGCCCCAGGCGGGCCCGCGATGCCCGGCCATGCCCGCGGGGCGCGCCCCGCGGGCGGGCGGCAGCGCCGCCCGCCTTCCCGGCTCCAGCCCGGTCGCCGCCCGGGGACCTCCCGCCACGAAACCGGCCCATCTACTACGTTCGGCCGGCACCGCCCGACCATGCAGGCTTGGGCAAAAATAAAACCGCAGGTAGACGGCCCGCTGTTTTCGCTAAACACCGGGTATGGTCGAGGGGCCGGGGTCAAACGTAGTAGATGGTCCGGTTTCGTGGCGGCAGCGTCGAGGGCAGCCGGCACGGATGCATGGATGTGAACAAACAAACTTATTTGCGGGCAGGTAATGTTGTCATCAAGCAGAAACCGACCAGTGTTTATACATTTGGCTGTGGTGGATAGTGGCGGATAGCCAGAAGAAACACGAGGATTCGAGGAGGAATAGCCAATAGAAAAGCGGTTCCCCTGATTGACTGAATATCAGGGGAACCGCTGGTAGATAGTGGTGGGCCCTCCGGGATTCGAACCCAGAACCCAGGGATTATGAGTCCCCTGCGCTAACCGTTGCGCCAAGAGCCCTTTTAGTTAGTGGCTGTGATAGTAATGGCGGCTATCCATTTGCATTAGTTTCACACCACGAGGAAGAATACTACCATGCACGCGACGGTCGTTCAACGCACGATCTTGTCGACCAGGAGGATCATGGCGCCGCCTTTGACCTTGTGTGCCTATATGAAAAAAGGCCCCAACTTGCGTTGAGGCCTCATTCAATACTCGGGTGGAGACGAGGGGGATCGAACCCCTGACCTCTTGACTGCCAGTCAAGCGCTCTCCCAGCTGAGCTACGCCCCCGTGCAAACAAGTACTATACGGGAACTCGGACGGCGATGCAAGGACAATTTTGGAAAAACTTCCCGCGGCGATACCGCCCACCTTCATTATGACCGGATTCACAATCACGATATCCCCGTAGCAGACCTTTTGCCCCGCTATGGTTTTCGCAGCTGCGGTAAGCGGCGTTAAGTCATTGACATATACATAGCAAGGCAAAGATCGGCCGAAGACATTAGGCGATTATATACATTTGTAGGAATTGTGAAGGGGTCATATTCAATAAAAAAGGAGACCCCATTTTAATAAAGTTACAAAATTTGGTGTCACTTTTGGTGTCACCCTTGGTGTTAAAAAGAAAAAAGCCAGAGGCTTAACACCTCTGACCTGTGCTTTAGATGGTGGGCGATACAAGATTCGAACTTGTGACCCCATCCGTGTGAAGGATATGCTCTACCCCTGAGCCAATCGCCCGTCGCCTTTCGGCAAAAGAGATACTATCATAGCCGCGCGTGGTTTACCAAGAACTTTTTGCCCCCGATTTTAAATTCGTGGGCGCTGGCTGCTCTGGCGGAGTCCAAATAAACAGCAAACCCGCAGCTTAACGAGCCCTTACCGCTTGATCCACGAGGTCTCGGGGCGGCAGATGAGTCGTGCTTTGTTGTAGGCCATATCGAGCGTGAGGCAGGTGCGCGCGGCGTAGAAGCCGTCCTCGCGTTGGATGGTCAGCGCCAGTTCGGGCTTGTCGCCGGTTGTGCACAGTGGAAGCAGCAGTTGAATCCGTCCACCGTAGAACTGCGGCACGGCGAGCGTGTAGTTTGCGGCGGCGCGGCGGGCGGCCTCGACGACGGCGCCCTCAAAGGCGCGGCGCAGCAGCAGTGAGTTACCCTCCCCCATCAGGCTGGCGGGGATACGCGTGAGGTTTTCCTCGTCGCCCAGGATGTGGTCGATGTTGGAGCGGATCGGCAAGCGGTAGTCAAAGACCAGCTCGGAGGGGTCCTCGGCAAAGCGCACGCGGCACGGCAGGTACTCGAACGAGACCAGCATGGGGTCGCTTTCCTTAAAAAAGCCCTTCAAAAACCAGCGCTGGCGCGCGTCGGGCCTGGTGTTGGGCTCAAACAGGCCGTAGATGGTCTCGTAACGGCGCGTGTACAGGCCGGTGTTGAACAGGCAACGGTCGTCGTCGAACACCAGCGGCAGGTTGGACGGCGCGGTCTGGTCTACCCCCGCACTTCCGGAATATAGGCATTTTAGCAGCGATCTGAGGTGCCCTCGGGCACCATGCAACAGGGTGCAACGCTCAAAATCTACATTGCAAGAAGTAGGTTCTCCTTGAGCTCGTCACGTTCGGCCAGAGAACTGGACGCGCTTTTGTCCGGTATGGCGAACATCCTTGGCACAATCCCAACGAGCGACGCGGTAAAGTCGTCATTTCTGACCATTTTACTAACCACCATGGTTAGAAAAATGGTCAGAATATGGGTAGGAGACACGAAAGATCCCCTTCGGCGCGCCGCAGATACAGACCCTGAAGATAACCTCATCGGACGGTCTCTACACAAACCTCGGCCTGCTCCTGTCCGACCAGTGCCTGCACACCGTCAAAGCGGCCGTTTTCGAGGGGACGGACCAGAGTGTGTTCAAGGATCGCCGGGAGTTCTCCGGGTCCCTCATGCGACAGCTCGACGAGGCCTACGACTACATCGACTTCCACAACCGGACCCATGCCACTTTCCAAAAGCTGCTGCGCGTCGACACCAGGGACTACCCGGAGGTCGCCGTGCGCGAGGCCTTGCTGAACTCGCTCGTGCACAGGGACTACTCCTTCCGCGCCAGCACGCTGATCAGCGTCTACGACGACAGGATCGAGTTCGTGTCAGTCGGCGGCCTTCTGCCCGGCTTGGAGCTGGAGGATTTGATGATGGGCATCTCTGCCTGCCGGAACTCGCATCTCGCCAACGTCTTCTATCGCCTGCAGCTCATCGAGGCATACGGCACGGGGATGAGGAAGATCATGGGGGCCTACGCGGATGCGGCCTCTCAGCCGCAAATCATGGCCACGAACAACGCATTCAAAATCGTTCTGCCCAACATGAACTTCGCAGCAACGGCAGCGGAAACGCCCGCGTCAAACAGCAAGCAGGCACCCGCTGCTTCCCATTCCCGAGAGGACGAGATCCTGCGGTTCTTGGCAGAGCACCCCTCAATTACCCGAAGGGAAGCGCGGGCGTTGCTCGGGATCGGCCAGTCCACGGCCGGCCGCATACTGAAAGAGATGGTGGATAGGGGGCAAATCGCAACGCACAGCGGGGTCGCACATTGCGATACGAATTGGCGTAACGATGTGTCTCTGAGGCAATTGCCCACTTTGCGTTCCGTCCGGGCGGGCATAACAAAAGCGAGCCGCGACCACTTCCCCTGCTTTGGGAAACATAAAACTTGCTTTTAATCGGTTGCGCGCGAGATTAATTGCGCCTCATCCTTTTTCTCGGGGGCAATCATCGAACTTAAGGTGGCGCATCGGGGCCATGGAATTAAAGAACTTATCGTCAAAGTAGTCGAGTAGAAACTCTGGAAAAGCCGACAACACAAACACCGAACCGTCCTCGCTCCGCATCCTTTTCTCCTCTCGAAAAATCGCATCGACCGTAACCAGCTCCCGATAAGTCCCAAATGAAACCTCATCGAGATCAAGCAGGCATTTGCATCTCAATACGAAGGCAGCGATTGCGTCTTTCCATTGGAGAAGCTCCATGTGCTTCCCCACGTTAACGTTTCCCTCCCCCGAGATCTTTTTATATTGAGCGATTTCAGAGTTGTCAACAAAACAGCCTGAATGCGCCTGGCACTGCCCCGCGCGATAATCGTACAGCGCCTCGACCATCGGGTAGCTTATATAGAGCTTTCCGCTCTCGTGTTCGTTATCGAATGCGAGGAGCATTGCCTCCACAAGGGCATCGGACTCGCATCCAGGCGCATTGTTTTGATGGGAGTCGTAGTCAAAGAAGAGAAAGACCTCATCAACAGAATCCCGCTCCACGCCCTCTAGACATTTTGCAGCAGAAGGCACCGTTTCCCTCAGCACCTCCACAACATCCAGATCGAAGTCCTCCTCTGCAAGCCGTTCGTAGAGCATATAGATGTTCTACGCCGCTGGCAGACAGATCACCCTCAGGTCATCTCTCCCTTTCAGAAAAAGCTCTTTCATCTTCTCCGCAAAGCGCAGGTCGCGCGACTCCCCTTCAACGATGAAAAGCGTGACCGGGCTAGCCATCGAAAGCACCGGCTTTAAACATCTTCTGGAGGTTATGGGCCAATCTGAGCTCCTTGGGCGTTAGCTTCTCCAGCGAGCGAATCTCCCCCTCCTTGAGAATGAAATAGACATCGGGCCGCATGAGGTCGTTCGTCAAAAGGTCCGTGTTGTGCGTCGTAATGAAAACCTGGACACCCTCGAGGTCCCGCAGCATTTCCACGATCGACCGGGACAATTCAAAGTGATAAAAGGCATCGAATTCATCGATAAAGACCAAGGAAGCCTTGCTCATCTTGATATACCAGTAGTAGTACAGAGCAAGTGACATGGTGCCCGTCGAGGCAACCGACGCAAACGGAACGGTGCCGCCTTCGAACCTGCAATAAAGCTCGGGAACTCCATTCACGTCCACGGATACGAGGTTCAGGGAGATTCCCTGCTGGCGCAAGAATTCTTGGAAGTCCTCCATCTTTCCCTCGCGAATAATGCCCTGGGTAAAGATATCCGAGCCAACCGAAAGCCCCTGATATCCACGCTCATCGAGCGAGTAGAACATCAGCATGTTGTCGACAAAGGAGGTGAAGGCTCTAAACGCCCTGGCAGACGGCTCATCTCGCAGCATTGCATTGCTCTTGACGTATTTGACACGCGACAGCCTGTCGGACTCAGCGGGGAGATCTGTAGAAAGCGAGAGGGACTCGGCGCCCGGCAGGTCAACATGGCCCGTTTGAGCGTCGAACCTGTAGCTCAAGACCTCCACGCCAGCAATACACAGGCTCTCGTATACAAGCGTCTGTGGATCGGTTTTCCCGTAACGGTATACGACCTCGATATTGTCGAAGACAAAATCGTATTGAAACTCTGTGATTGAGCTCTTTGAATCAAGGCACCGGTATGGCGAGTATTTTTTGAGCAGCTTTTCCTTGTCGGTCAGATGCAGAACGATGTCGAATATCGCGAGGGCGAAATTGGACTTTCCGCTGCCATTCGCGCCATAAATGATGCCCTTTGCCTTAACGCCATCCTGAATCACCTGTTGATTGAATGAATAGTTAGCGGGATCGGATAGATCAAATGTAATTCGCTTATCGAAGCACTTGAAATTTGAAACCGAAAACTTCTTGAGCATGGCACAGCTCCTCTGCTTTCTAAGGCTATTTGAAACACAGGATAAAGCAGCTGAGCAAATCGGTCAATTTGCCCGTAATTTTACTACGGGTATTCCGAAGAAAAACTACGGAAGTACGCGATGTGCACCGGACCTGTCCAACCGATTCTGTAGTCCAGTCATATCTTTAGTAATTAAAATTGTCCGTTCAATAGTAGGGGCTAAATTAGGTCGACGTTAATATCGGCCTGTGCCCCATTACAGTCAGAAATGAGCTATTCGATACCCCGTTGATGTATTTCCCCGGTGTCGGATACGATTCAAGCAAGCCCGAAAGGGCCGCCGATCGGGCGCCCGCGTACGGCCGGCTGCGCTCCATCCTCTTGGAATCCTGCCCGGCGTTCGAGGCCCTTGTTGATGTTCACTAAGAAGTGGTCCGAGTGATCACTGGGAAATGAGCACCGTGAGCACGAAAAGTTGAGCAGTTTAAGCAAGAGGGCCGCGCCCCGGGGACCGGGGGCGCGGCCCTCGCCGTATGGTTTCCCCGGGCGGTTACTTTGGCGAGCCCGCCCGGGAAGGATGGAGGAGATGACCGTGCCCCTGGACACAGTGAATGATATACGGTCGATGGATGCCGCCGGGCGCTCGAGGTCCGAAATCGCCAGAGTGCTCCACGTGAGCCGGAACACCGTGGCGAAGTACGCCGACATGGAGGACATGTCGCCCGTCGCGCCGATGCCCCAGAGGAGGGGCAGGCCCGCGCTCGAGGGCAACGAGGAATGGATCGCGGGCGTTCTCGAGGCCGACCTCGGGGCCCCGAGGAAGCAGCGCCACACCGCCAGGCGGATCTACTACAGGCTCGTCGCCGAGCGCGGCTACGGCGGCTCGTACTCCACCGTGCAGAGGTTCGTCCGCGAGCTCAGGCTTGCCCGGGCGGCGGCGGGCGGAGAGGGGTACCTCGAGCTCGAGTGGGCGCCCGGCACCTGCCAGGTCGATTTCGGGAACTTCCGCGCCGCGGTCGGCGGGAGGACCCTCGACCTCAAGCTGCTGGTCGCGACGCTTCCGCACTCGAACGACCGGCAGTGCGTCGCCCTCATGTCGCAGAGGTCGGAGTGCCTGTGCGCCGGGCTGCTCGAGATCTTCCGCCGCTGGGGCCGCGCCCCGGCGGCGATGGTGCTCGACAACGCCACCGAGGCGGGCAGGATGGTGCGCGGCGAGGTCACGGAATCGAGGCTGTTCTCGCAGTTCAGGGCCCACTACCGCTTCGAGAGCCGGTACTGCAACCCCTATTCGGGAAACGAGAAGGGCTCCGTCGAGAACGCCGTGGGGTTCCTCCGGCGCAACCTCCTCGTCCCCGTGCCGGCGTTCGGCACGCTCCCCGAGCTCAACGCGTTCCTCGCCGATGGATGCGCGAGGGTCAACGCGGCGGCGCGCTGCCGCGACGGCAGGCCGCACGGGGAGGCCTACCGGGAGGACCTCGCCGCCATGCGCGCCCTTCCCGGCGTGGAGTTCGACGCGGTGAGGTGGGTCACCGCCCGCGCCGACAAGCGCGGCTACGTCGAGGCCGACGGGCGCGAGTACGTCGCCGGGCCCGCCTGGCACGGGCGGAGCCTGCTCGTCGGCATGCGCGCGTCGACGGTGGAGATCCTCGCCGACCGCGGCCGCCGGGTCGCCGTCCTCCCCAGGGCCTTCGGGGAGGGCCCCGCGGTCCGGAACCCCCTCTCGCTCGTGCCCGCCATCATCGCCAGGCCGAGGGCCTTCGGGGAGTCGACGATCAGGCGCGACATGCCGCCGGGGCTCGTCGAGGGGATCGACCGGATGGACTCCGCCGGCAGGAGGCGCACGCTCAGGTCGATCGGCCGGGCGAGCGAGTCCTCGGGTTTCGAGGCGGCATGCGAGGCGGCGCTCAGGGTCGTCGAGGGCGGCCGCGTCCCCGACGACGCCACGGTCGACGTGCTGGCGAGACGCATCGCGGGAGGCGGCGGGGCCGGCGGGGCCGACCTGTCGGTCTACGACGGGTTCCTGAAGGGGGCGGTCGCCGATGGCAGCTAGCGAGGAGCTGGCCCGCAGGGTCCTGGAGGCCGGGCGGTCGTGCTCGCTCACCACCGCCGTCCTGGAGGAGTGGTCGAGGCTCGGCACCCCGAAACAGGTGGAGTACCTGGCGGGCTACCTCGAGGCGGAGAGGTCCAGCCGCGAGGCCTCGAAGCGCGCGACGCTGCTCAGGCGCTGCGCGCTGCCGGCGCCCAAGACCTTCGACGGCTACGACTGGTCGGCCGTGTCGTGGCCGGAGGGCATGGGGCGCGAGTCGCTGCTCGCGCTCGACTTCGTCGAGCGCAGGGAGGACCTCGTGCTCATGGGCGACGTCGGCACCGGCAAGACGCACATGGCGTCGGCCCTCTGCGCGCTGGCGTGCGAGAGGAGGCTCGAGGCGCGATTCTTCACGGCGTCCTCGCTCGTGATGCGCCTGAGGCGCGCCCGCGACGACGGGAGGCTCGACCGGGAGGCCGCGCTCATCGGCAAGGCCCGCCTGCTCGTCATCGACGAGCTCGGGTTTCTCCCGCTCGACGCGGACGGGGCGAGGCTGCTCTTCCAAGTCTTCGCCGACGCATACGAGAGGCAGTCGGTGGTAATCACCACGAACCTGGAGTTCAGCAGGTGGGGGTCGGTGTTCGGGGACGACCAGATGGCTGCCGCCGTGATCGACCGCATCGTCCACCACGGGAGGCTCGTCCAGTTCCGCGGCGAGTCCTACCGCGTCCGTCACGCCCTCATGCAGGAGGGCTAGCCGCTCAAAAAGCGTGCGTACTTCCGATGCTCAGGCTGCTCAATTTCCGATGCTCTTTTTGCTCAAATCCTCTTGACGAAACACAGGCCCTGGTGGACCCCTCGGACCCGAGGTGGCTGCGCGTCCTCGCCCGCCTCGGCGGCGCCTGGGGCGTGGCGGACGCGGGGAGGGCGTCGCTCTCCGCGCTCATGCGGGGCGCGGGCGGATCGGCGCGCGCGGACGCCTGGACCGCGATAGCCTCGTCGACCAGGCCCTCCGAGGTCATGGTGAGGGCCGAGAATCCGCAGGTGAGGATGCTTGCGAGGCGCATATCGGAGGCGATGGAGGAGGCGTCGCGCCTCGACGCCGAGATCGCGTCCCTGCTCGAGTCGGACGACACCTACGCGTGCCTGCTGACGATCCCGGGCATCGGGCCGAGGACGGCGTCGGAGCTGACGATAGCGATCGACATATCGTCGTTCCCCGACCACGACCACCTGGCTTCGTACTGCGGCATCGCCCCGAGGAACCGCAGGTCCGGGACCTCGATAGCGTCGGTGGCTGCATCGAGGCGGGGGAACAGGAGGCTGAAGAACCTGCTCATATTCTCATGCAACTCGCTGACGAGAAGCGCGAACAGGTTCGGCGAGTACTACCGCGCGTGCAGGGGCCGCGGGATGTGCCACGGCGAGGCGCTGAAGGCGGTCGCGAGGAAGAGGCTGAAGGTGATCTACGCGGTCATGCGAGACAAGGCCCCCTACGCGGCCTAGCCCCGCAAAAATGAAAGAGAGCTGCCGCGCCGATGGGCTGGCGCCAGCATGGAGAGAATCTAGGTAGCTCAACGGAGAAAACCGTTGACAAAACTATAGGAACACCCCCTCGTCAATGATTTGTTGTTTAGCAGCAAAAACCCTATGGCGGAGCGCAGATCGTGTTCCGTCATAGGGTTGTCAATTTGCGAAAAAAATATTTGTTAGCTCAGAGAATAGCATCGTTAAATAATCCATCCTCAAGCGTAATCACAAGTACGATCTATCGATATAAAAGCTGAAGTGCCAGTTTTTAAGTTGCGAATCAGCATCCCCGTTGTCATCAACAAACTCGGAGAGTATATCCGCACCCTCAGTAATTGGGCAGCGATCGCCCTCGTATTTCATGGAAGGAAAAGCACCATCTCTGGAACCGGTAGCAAACACAAAACCTGATGGATTGATTGCCCAACAGACGTATGCATCCTTTCCACGGGAAAGCAACAACGATCCGTTGCAACCGTTAGGCAGGAAGCGGTTAAACGCCTCGTCCAAGGACGAATAGGCACCGGATTCCATCCAGCGCTGATTCTCCAAACTTGCAATTGTCCAAAGAAAGGACTTCATCTCTTCCAGATATGTCCAGTCAAACCATATCCCATCTTCATCGAACCCGCTCCTCCCTTTACCCGATTCAAACCGTTTAACTTTAGCGTCAGCGTTGGCTGCGACCGTGTCGACCTCATGCTTAAAATCAGCCAAGTAGGAAGCTTTTTCAGACGGCTTTAAACATTCAAGATACTCATGGGCATTCCATCCGTTGAAATGTCTGATGTATCGAAAGTTTGGAAACAACGCTATTGCGATATTAATAAACTCCTTTGTAGGCAGGTTTTCTTCCAAAACGTTAATACGCATGCGCATCGATTCAAGCGAGGCATAATAGGCAAGCGCGAGAACATAGGGCACGATGAATATTGGGTACCAGATTGAAAGAAATAGCGAGCTTAATTCATCGCCCCAGTCCATAGAGGACCAAGCATTTGAGAGCAGTACCGTTGCTGCGACAAAAACAATGATGCCCAAAAAAGCCCTCATGTTTTCAAATAAGCGTAGATTGGATACATCACGTCTGGATGAAAATAGGGCATAGCCAATACCAAAAAAACAAAAAGACTGTTTGAAGAGCAACTTCAAATAGAATCGGGAAACAGACCAAGTTGATATAGAAAGACATTAGTGCGCCAAAGCTGACCTCGGGCACAATCAATTCGTTTTTAATTGAAGTGACCGATGTTGCCTTAGAAGCAATATATATGGAGGGAAACCCGATCGCGTCGAAAATGTTGGTGTAAGGGTGACGCCCCAGCGCCCGTTTAACGAAGAACGGCCTTCGTCCTAGAATCTGAAATCACCACAACAACAGGTTCTAGGAAAGGACGAAGACCGCTATGGAAATCTTATCAGACCCGACGCCGGACATGCTCGCCATGCCCCGGTTCGACGACGGCGCCATCGACATGCAGGAGCTGCTCAGGCGCCTCGCCGAGCAGGTCGTGAACGCCGTGATGGACGCCGAGGCCGACCAGCTTTGCGGCGGCGGGTCGAACAGCCGAAACGGCTACCGAGAGAGGTCGCTCGCCACCTGCGTCGGCACGCTGACGCTGCGAATCCCGAAGCTCCGCACCGGCAGCTTCTTCCCGGACGACGTGATCGAGCGCTACCAGCGCGCGGACCGCGCCCTCGTGGCCGCCGTGGCCGAGATGTACGCCACCGGAACGAGCACCCGCAAGGTGCAGAGGGTGGCCGAGAAGATGGGCGTGTCCAGGCTCTCCAAGGACCAGGTGAGCGCCATCGCGTCGAGCCTTGACGCCGACATCGAGGAGCTCTGCGCGAGGCCCCTCGACGGCTCGCCGGTGCCCTACGTCTGGCTCGACGCCACCTACGTCAAGTGCCGCCGCGGGGGCCGCGTGGCCTCCACGGCCGTCGTCACGGCCATCGGCTGCGACGCGGGCGGCTGGAGGCGCGTGCTGGGTGTCGACGTGGTGGACACGGAATCGTACGACTCGTGGCTGGCATTCCTCAGGAAGATCCGCGACCGCGGCGTCTCCGGCGTGGAGCTCGTCGTCTCCGACGCGCACGCGGGCCTCGTCGCGGCCGCGGCGGAGGTCTTCCAGGGGGCGGCATGGCAGCGCTGCGCCGTCCACCTCATGCGCGACTGCATGCGCGAGGCGGGCTCCTGGCAGCTCAGGCGCCGCGTGGGCAGGATCGTCTCGCAGGTGTTCCGCGGGCGCGACGCCGCCACCGTGACCGCCATGTACCACGTGGCGTGCGACATGCTGGAGGGGTGCTGCCCGAGGGCGGCGGCGATCCTCGAGGAGGCCGAGCCGGACGCCCTGGCATACCTCGACTTCCCGCCGTCGCACTGGAAGCGCCTGCGCACCAACAACGTCCAGGAGCGGACGAACCGCGAGATAAAGCGCAGGTCGAGGGTGGTGCAGGCGTTCCCCTCGGCGGCGTCGCTGGTGCGGCTGGCAGGCGCGGTCATGTGCGAGCAGGACGAGACATGGCAGGAATCCAGGTACTTCTCGGAGGCGAAGATGAGGGAGCTCTACGACGAGGGCCGCACGCGCGGGCTCGACGGGACGGTCGACTGGTCGCGGCTGGAGGCTGAGGCCAGGAAGATGATCGAATCCGGCCTCGAGCTTGCGGACAGGATCGAGGCGGCATAGGATATCAACCGTATTCCAGGTTCCTGGACGCCGGGCCGACTCGCTTCGGATCGGGCGCTACACCAACTTTCTCGACACTACCGGGAAACCCAACAAATACAACCTCAAGAATCGTATCCAGCAAGATGCCTGTATTCCAAAACCCGCATTCAAACGCGATGTATATCAAAAAAGCAGAGTACGTCATAAGAATGAGCGCAGGAATCAGTATTTTGGGATTTAGCGCAAGCTTGATAACAACAGTAAGCGATTTAATAACACTTAATAACTTACCCTTAGCCAGAAGATAAATCGCAAGAAGACCTATCAATATAATTGATGCATATTCACGGTTACCCATTTGCCCGATGAGAGTTGCAGCCACCCATTGGACTCCACTGATGATCAATCGAGCCCCCTCCTTAGCCATGTTTAATCTAGACTTAAGATCTCGCCGAGCATCACCCCACCTCCGCCGACACCATGGATATCTACACCCACGTGAACATTGACTCCAAGCGCGAGACAGCCGAGACACTGACGAAGGCGATGGCCGCCGCGCAGGCGAAGCCTAATAGTAGCGCCGCTTATTTCAAACGTCATTGGTCCGTTGAGCTTGATGGATACTCATCGGTAAGAGAGCCGAGGCGTCCAAGCCTCATGAAATTGCCGGTCTAACCCTTGGCCAAGTCAGAGACATATCCCAACGCGTCAGGAAGCGACGAGCTCACGGCATCCAGCAGTACGAAGAGTTTGATGCAAGTCTTGCGTCGGACCGGCTTGTACATCATGCCGTGCTGGAGGAAGTTTCGGTTAAGCTCGCCCTCTCGCTCGCGGTTGAAGTCATCTCCCGCCCTGAAGAAGTAGTCCACGGCCTCGCATATGTTGGCGAAGTCGATTATCGAAATGGCCATGGCGGAGAGCTCAGCGTCACTTCCATCTGAAAGCGAACCTTTCAGCTTTTTCAGCTCGCGAGACCAAGACCTTTGTTTATGCTTGCCCCCCTCATCTCGTCTTGGCCCACAGCATGCGCGAAATAGCTCTCGGTCTATGAGCGAGCAAAGCATCATTGCACAGGGCTTATAGTGCCTTTCGCGGAAGAGCTCGACGGCCTCGCGAAAGTCGACTTTCTTGGCAACGCTGCCCTCAAGGCCAGCAATAAGGGCATCAACATCGAGAAATGAGAGGTAGACGGCATCGGCCTCCTCCAGCGACGAGGGACAGCGCGGCGGGGCGTTGTAGGTGAACTGGTCGTTCGTGATTGCCCAGCCATACGAGCCCCAACGCCGCGAATCCTCAAGGATGGCCTCCCAGTCGAGCGAAGCGCCTATCTCCGCTAGCCGCTCCATCAAGGGGACTAGGTTCGAGCACACGGACTCCCGGAACTCGTCAAGGACGCCGAGCTGGGAGCTCAGTAGCGAGCTAATCTGGGCGGCATGGCTAAAGAGGCCTTCGAGGTTTTTGGTGAACTGCTCGGTCATGGCGCGCACGGATTCCTGGATCTGCGCGAGCAATTCGAGGTGCGGGGCGCTCGCGACCCAGATGGCATCCGGCGTGCCAAGAGGAAGCTTCACGATGGCGCCAGGGCGGGCGGCGGCTTTGGCAAGCTTGTAATCGCTAGACTCTGAGCAAACACCGCTCTGTTGTTCATCAGACAAAGTTAGCTCCTAACACACGACATTCGAACGAGCCAAGCTCAGAAAAACAAAGGGGCTCCGAAGATGATACTCCGGAGCTCTGAAACGCTTGTGCCACGCGATTGTTCAAAGGACTTGAGAAACCTCTGACATGCCACTTCTTACACAAGGGCAAGAGCCGAGCCTATTGCATACCGTATTGTTTGAGAAACGAGTTCGTAGCACCTTCGGCCGCCGCCGTAATGATTGCGGAAGGAATCGTCCCAACGGTCTCGGCAACGAGAGACAGCCTCCACGGTCCCCGCCAATGCAAACTAAGGTCAAGAGCCATCGCCGCCTCGTTTATTAATAAAGCCGCTTACAATCGTAACGAACGCTTGTGCGATAATACTAGCAATGAAATGAGCACCTCCTCCAGCAACACCACGGAAAAGAGAGCACATATGAAACGATTAGACGAAGAGCCCACATGCGAGCTCGCCAGGGAATTGCTAAAAAACGACCAACTCGGTCGCCGCGAAATTGTCGCCCAATTTATCCATCTACTTTACAGCGTGAACGGGCCCTATTCTATTTTCATAGACGCCCCTTGGGGAACAGGCAAAACCTTCTTCGTCAAGCAAATCATCGAAACCTTGCGCTTCGGAAACCCGCACATCGACGCAAATGCCCCATCGGACACATCGATTTTCGACAGCAATCTCATAACCAAGATGAATGAAGATCCTTTTCTGCCAATATACTTCAATGCCTGGGAAAACGACCATTTCAACGACCCGATTGCCCCATTATTGGCAACCATAGCAACTATGGCCGACAAGACAAAGGTTAATCAGGAGAGAAACGTTTCCGATATCGCAGCAGGGGCAATAGAGTGCGCTTTGTCTTTAAAGGGCCTGAATGCAGGAAAGCTCCTCGAGGCAATCAACGGGAGCGATTTCCTTGAAGCGTTCAGAAAGAGGCAGGAGCTGAGGGCAAAAACCGAGGAACTCGTGTCAGCGCTTCTGCCGGAAGTCGCCAACAAGGCTGTGCTCTTCATAGACGAGCTCGACAGGTGTCGGCCGGAATTCGCCATGCAGCTACTCGAGCAAACAAAGTCTCTTTTCCTTCAAGATAACATCGTGGTCGTTTATTCAACGGACAGAACGCAACTTGCCTACTCACTCCAAGGGGTCTATGGCCAGAATTACGACTGTCAGCGATACCTTCAACGCTTCTGCGACTACCGATTCGATTTGCCCCGAATCAATCCAATTACGTACCTCGAAGCGAAGCGAGTCGACATCCATAGCGGATACTGTTTCACGAAAATATCCCGACGGTTTATTGAGCAAAACAGAGGAAGCCTTCGCGATTGCAACCGATTCATCGACAAGCTCAAACAAGGTGCGACCTACATAAGGAACGACGCCGACTGCCAAGGGGACTGGCCAATCGCGTTCTCAAGGAATGCGCTTTTGCCGACCTTCCTAGCAATGGCGGAATACGCGCCCGAACAATGGGAGCAGGTCAAAACCGGAAAATGCTTCGATCGTGTATTTGAGTTCGCAAAAGAGAACGACAAATTCATGGAGTATCTAGACCGCGCCATACAAGGAGAGCGCAAATACATCGAGAAAGGTGCTGAGCCGACTGATGGCATTCGAAAATCATACATCGAAGACTTATGCGCGGAAATCTTCCTCGACAACTATGATGACCCGAGGCTTAAACGAAGCAGAGAGATACTTAGTATATGGGGTTCGCTCGACAAGAAGACGCTGCGAACCTTGACATTCCCCGAGAACGTTATCGCGGAAATAGACAATTAAACAGCGCCTTGCACGAATACGTTCAGTACGACCCACCAGCACGCGCATGGGCACGACACGGGAGATGTTACAGTAAGGAACTATTCGCTCATTGTCTCCCAAGGCGTGCGGTGAAGCATTTTGCGAAACAATCACTAATCTCGCCAGAACCATGGGAGGATGAAGGTTAAACCGGAGATAACAAGGGCCGGATATTCCCGGCCACACCTCATTCCGCAAGCTCCGATTCGGCCATCTTCCAAAAAACATCGCCAAGCTCGGTGAGCTTTCTGGCCTTGATAACGTTTCCGAGATTTGTGGGAATGCCCGTAGTTGCAATCAAGCGCTGTGTCGTCGGAATATCAATCACGTCAACCTCACCGGTGGCACGCTGCACGGGCCCAGAGAACATCACACCAAGGAACTTGAACCTTTGCATCCCGAAGGTAAGGACTCCATCCTCGACATAAGGCCCATTGTCAAGCAGAAAAACAGGCGAGCCACTCGAACCCGGAAAGCAGGCACAGTCAATCAGAAAAATCGACTGCCCATTGTAATCGTATCGTGGATGCGTTGCGGTCATGCCTTTTCGCATAAGTGGGGCATTGTGAACCTCGTCAATCAACCCGATTGGATAACCAATCATAATTACGTTTTCAAAAGGACTCAACTTATCAAGCTGCGCCTGCGACGGGATGATGCTTTCGTCGAGCGCAACATGGTGCGCTTCAGAATCGTGCCGCAACATAAGGTCGAAAACGCTTTGGAGCGGAAGAGCGCATAAGTCGATAGAGTCATCCGGGTGCTTGACCCAGACCGCTTCGCCACCATCAACGGTGATGCAGAACGATCGCCTCTCGTCGATACCGTTCTCGGTATGAACGTAAGGAATCGCAAGGCGCGTCTTCGAGGCACCGCAAACAACGTGCTTGTTGGTAATAAGTACCGGAAGCGAACGATTCCCTTTGGAATACGTAAAGATGAAACCGGTTCCCTGGGATAAACCTCCGCCTTCAAGCTCGCACCGCACCTGCACCGTAACATACATGAGCTTCTCAGCTAAATCCACCATGCCCTCCTTGCTAAATGTTATGCCATTGTCGTTGCATTGAAATACCACGTCGGCGCGATACACCGGTGTCGCATTAAATGCAACAAACTCCGAATCCCGCCGAAAACCACACAGAAGCCAAGAGTGAACCGCACCCCATTTCTTGAACGTAAATTTTTATTCTAGCCGCAATACTAACTGCAACCAACAAGACTTGCTGCAACAGTTGCGCTTGGTCTTGAAGTCCCTCGTACGTCCAATGCCGTACGTGAAAGCCTTCTGGCTTGAGCATGCGGCACGATTGCACGAACGGCCTTCCTTCCCCCATGGTTGCCGATTGCCACACCTGCAAGCCGCAAAAGAAAGGAAGGAAGGCCATGGCGCAACCATACAGGCAATTGACGTTTTTGGACAGGCAGAGGATCGAGGAGGGGCTCGACCGGGCGGATTTGCTCCGCGAGATAGCGCGAACGATCTCGCGCGACGTCTCCACCATGTCTCGCGAGGTGAAAGGGTGGATTGGCGACCATTTTTAGGACATTTTTCTCAGAGACTAAGGCCTGCCTTCCGGAACTCGACCGGGCTCATGTATCCCGGCGTCGAGTGCATCCGCTCCTTGTTGTGCCACCACACGTAGTCGTTCAACTTCAACTGGAGATCGCGCAGGCTCGCGAACTGCTCCCGGCACAGGAACTCAGCTTTCAACGTCTTGTTGGCAGACTCGTCGACGGCGCTGTCGAAAGGGCAGCCCATCTTCGAGAGCGGCCTGGTTCTGCCGAAGACCTTAAAGGGCTCGTCGAGCGTCGCGTTGTCGAATTCCGACCCCCTGCCTACCTCGACTTCCCCCACGAGCACCACGTGAGGCTGCCCTCGACAGTATCTGCATGGCTCGCAATAAGCTTGGCGACCGCCGCCGCTTTTGTCGCGGCTGGACTTTATGCCAGGCAAAAGAAAAGCCGCCGTTAAAGAACGGCTGCTTTGACTCTCGCATATTTAAGAGCGACTAGAGCGTCTTGAGGTACTCCCCCAGCTCTTCCTCCCAGTCGGGCATGAGGAAGCCGACGGACTCAGCTTGGACAGGTCGAGCGCGGAGTGGGCCGGACGCGGGGCGATGGGGCCGGCGGCGCGGGCGTAGTAGTCTGCGGTCGACACCGAAACGACCTTTCCGTCGTTGCCGTTGGCTGCCTCGAAGACAGCGCGGGCGATGCCGGCCCAGCTCTTCACGGCGCCCGAGCCAGTGCATCCGTAGGTGCCGTAGGGGGCCTTCGCGTCCAGCACGTGGAAGATGGCCGCGGCCATGTCGCGCGTGAAGGTCAGGATCTCGTTCACGCGCTTCTACACCGTCGAGCCTCACCATGCAGCCGAGACGGACTGAAGACCGTGAGCACAGCGAAGAAGACGCGACTGGCTCATCCTTAAATCTATCCAATAAAATGAAATCAGATGCAGCCCACTCCAAAGACAGCTTCGAAGTCCTTGATTTAGCTACAGCTTTATTGTCACTTACGGCACCTAAGCTAGCATCAGCCCCTACCCGTTGCCTTGTTAATTTTCCTATACATCTTGGAAACATGGCCGCTAATGGGGTCATTCGGAAATGCCTTCTGAGCTCTTGCCACATATGAAAGATAGTTTCCGTAGCAGCTTGGGTCCGAAGCACCTCGCTTGTCACTCGATCTGCTCCCCTTCGGAGAGTAATGCTCATACAATGCGCTTACGCGTTTCTTGCTCGGATGCTTGTCCGGATTGTCAGCCAGCCTGCCGATTGATTTAGCAGCACGATAAAACCTGCTGTAAAACCTGCCGACCGTAGATTGGCGAATTCGGACATCTTTACCGTCAAAATCAAATCCCAAAAACGAAACATGATTTCCAGCATGATGCGCGGTTCGCACAACTTCCATTTCTCCTGCGAGCAATGCATCAAATGAAAGTTGCTCGACCTTCCCATCGTTTACACGGTGGATTTTGTTTTTTTCATCTTGTAGTTCAACTGCAGGAACTCCCTGAGCCAAAGCAAGAGCTTTGCTTGCTGTTTTGAGATCCTTGGCTGGGACGACAATGATTAAATCATCGCAATATCGTATATACCTGCCATTTACGCTGGCAACACACGCGTTAATCTGGGCATCGATATCAAACATATACATATTCGCCAACACGCCACTTGTTGCCAGTCTTGGGGAATGCCCCTCGCATCATGCCTTTCTTTCCAGGGCACAACAATCGAAGAATCCTTGCAAGCCGAAAACTCCGCAGGTGTCAAGATGCGCGGTAGCCTGTTAAGGCTCCTTAACGCCTTGAATCGAACTTTGGACGCAGAATTGCCAAACGTGAACGGGTCGTCTGGCTGAAGATCAATCCAGCAAAGCCCGTTCCTTCTCGCCAAATCGCCAACAGGCCAATAGCAGTAATGCAATACTGTTTTTCAGGACTTGGTAATGGTCCGGTGGAAGCATGCCCTCGTTAAAGAACCCTCTAACGGCCTTGCGTATGTAACTATGATCGAGGTTATCGAAAAAATGGGTGAAGTCTCCCGTGATAACTAGCGAATCCCCCTGCCTGCGAATGGCATCGATTGCATCTGCAGCAACAGAGTAATTAGTGAGGTGAAATCCGCTTCGATAAGCTGCAGCAACGCCGCCGATGCCCGTTTCTAAGGCACGACGGTCATATAACTTGCCCCATTGCAGCGCATAATACTGAAAAATCCTGTGATCCAAGTGAGATGCATATGCGATATCTCTCGTCTTCAGGGTTTTCTTGCCGTCCCAGAATCTCACATGGCAAAGCTTATTCGCAATTAAGGGAAGAAATGCGTGACGCTGAATAAAATCTGCATCACAAACCCTCGCCTCGACATCCTTGAATGCAACACGGTAATCGAAATGCGCGTAGCTCTTCTTTGTCGCATACCCTGGAATACGAGACGGGTCGAAATCGTTCACGGGGCTCACCGCCTTTAATCAACCTGCTCGGTATATAGGAGCGGCTCACCCAAACCGAGCAGGCTAACATGAGGTGAAGCGAGTTCACCAACGCAATGCGGCCGCCCATTCCAATGCTTGCCTATGGCATACTAGATGGAGATGCGGAGATAACCGATATGATCATCAGCGCCCTTGCCCAGCTATGCGCAGGCAACGTCGGCATCAATAGTGCGAACGTCGGAATTTCGTCGTTTGCGCTATTGACGGCGATAACGCACCTTTACGCCAATGCGTAAAGCAATTTATTTGTACCCGAAATGCTATCTTGAATCACGCGATCGCATCAGATCAGAAATATAGCCTACCTGAAAGAGAGTTATCGAAACTTACATTGGCATCAGATGCTTGAGGCCTTAGTGTCAACAAATACAGAGCAGCTGCCCACAGCCTAGCGGCGACATCCCGGTCTCGGACGATCTAACGCTGCCCGAGACCTTCCTCTTATCAAAGCGCCACCGTAAGACGCATGGCTATATCATAAAATGGCACGTATAAACCTCCGTTGATCGAAAGAAAGTCGAGCATATGTCAAGAGTTGACGAAGTTAGAGCAGAGCTGGGCGAGGACAACGTCAACGAGCTTATGGACGCCTACTACACCTCTGGCCTCTCACTGAATGATCTGAGGGAGCTCTATGACCTCCCGAAGAGCTTCACAGACAAGAAGATCGTTGAGCTGTTCCCTATGATCGAGCTGGACGATGGCTGCCCCCTTTGCGGCGGTGCGCTCTTTGCGCCTAGAATCAGCAGGGGCATCAAGGACGTCTCGGCGGACTCGTACTATATGGATCATGTCTTCTGCCCAAATTGCGGTAAAACTAGACAGCAAGCAATGCGAGAGCTCGAAGAGTTTGAGCGGAAGTACAGGCTGCGTCGTGCATTCTCAATTGAGCCGAAAGAGTTCGAATGGGCCAAGCGCAATCCTGATAGCCTCACGAGCACAGTATTCGAGGTCCTGATCGAAGTAAGAGGCGGGGGTGGCAATACCTACCTTGGGCCCATCGCAGACCAACCGCTCTTGTTTGGCTTCATCGACGCCTGTAAGGCGCTCAGGGGCGAGGGGTACATTCAACCAACCGCAGCATTCGACAAATGGTTGAGCGGGTTTGAGGAAGAGGAAGACGGCTTCAGCTTCTATTGGTACAAGGTGCCCTTTGCAATCAAGTTGAAAGGCTACACTGCCCACGAGAGAAACCCCATCATCGTCGAAGGTGATCGCGAATACGTCGCGCTTGGTCAGGGTGAGCGCGAGTACTGGCTGCGAACCGCAAAAGGTCTCGTTCTAGCCTACCTCGATGTCCAGCTTGACGATGCGTGCTACGAGTATGAGGGGCCGAAGCGCGAAGAGTTTGAAACTCTGCTCGACACCATGCTCCTAGAATACTCGCCCGCACAGATCACCTCGCTCATCTGGAACGCGATGGCGACTGCCGAAAAGCACGCAGAGGAGGGTCCTGCCTACAAAAGAACAGGCAATTGGGCAATGGGTGTCGTCCTCAATCGTGCCAAGAAGGCTCTCTCCGAGCATTGGGATTTGCATCCGAACTTCCCCTCAAGGACGGTTGAGGACACCGAGTTCGAGTGGAACTTCTTCGACGTCCATGTACCCATAGGCGAAACTTGGATGTACAGGAGCGTCCCCGAGGTCACGGGCGGCTGCATAGAAATCAAACATGCAAAGATGCCGAAAGGTGCCGATGCCGCAACAGCGGCCATGATAGCGAAAGCCCGAGAGATCGCTTGGAGAATCGGAACGGGCGAACCCGATTACCTCTCGTACGACGAGACCGACCGGTTCATCAAGCGGTACGAATAACGAAAAAAGAACGACGGTATGAAGTGACTAGCGCACAGCAATTCGCGTGCCACGAACAAGTACTTGATGAAAGCGGCTACCTCCAACGCTCCCGTTAAAAAGGAACAACCCCTGAAAAGACCCTAGGGGGACAAGGATCAAGCATGGCTTCAGCAGCTCGGGGCGCCACTGTCCCGCGCCTCAAACAAGTAAATTTGCCGGAGAGAGCCCTCCGACTTCTTCGGGTTGATATTGCTCGCATAAACGTCGGCAAGCCGCGTATACTAACAATATCCGACCCCCTCCTGAGCGCCGTCGCGGTGCCTGCGCTTGACCTGGCCAAGCACCTCGGGGTCGAAGTCGTGGCGGTCGCGCGGCGGATATCCCACGCGGGGCAGCGCATGCACAGGCAGCGAAGCCGAATCCCGCGTTGAACATCTCTTCAATCTTTGGCACGGATAGATACGGGAGAAGTCTCCAGCATCCTCTACGATTTCTCCGAGACGCTTCTGATATCGTCTTCGTTGATATCAGAATGTGCCGAGATGAACCTCCTCTGATGAACCCCAATGCGGCGGTTTCCATTACTTGCTGGTGGCTGGCATGGCTGCGACACGAAATGATTCGATGGCCTCCTCTATTGCATTGGAGTTCATCACCTTGAGCTCGCCGCTGGAGCGCATCTCGCTGATCTCTTCCGAAAGATCATCAATAGCGTAATCCAGGGAATTCGATATTCGAATCGATATCTCTCGGTAAAGCGAGGAAAGGCGCTCCGTTCCTTTATTTTCTTGCGAGTAGAATCGGCATCTTCCATTCCACCTTGGCAACCTGCCGTTTTCATTTGAATCCGGCAGGAGGAAGAAGCGCTCTTTTACGATGCCATTCTCGAGGCTAATGTAGCAGGTCGCTGAATTTTCGAAAGCTCTGTTATGGACGATCTCGTTTCTCAGTTCTTCTAAGTACACGGCTTCGGGAAAGTCGTTGCATATATGGCCTTCGTCGCCAGAGTGCGGACTCTTTGACCTGAATTTGGAATATAGGGCCGACTTGTCTGATCGGATTTTCTTGAAGGATTCGAATCGATTGGGAATCCGGTCCAGCTCAAATAGCAGATGGCTGAGAATATCCAATGAAGAATTCAGCCAAATTATGAACGACTCCACTTCTCTCATCATTGAATGAGACTTTGGAGAGGATACCTTGAATACTCCGTCCGAGATGTTTCCAATGGGCTCGATTTCCCCTAGTGCGCAGAATGCCATCCTCAGTGAGCCCACGGCCTGATCGTACGTTTTGCCAAAGCTTTCGGATAAATACCTTAGATCGTCTAAATAGATGAGCCTTCGCGCCTCCTCGAATGAGAAGCGTTTGGCGTAACCAGCGAACGAATCTCTATCGAAAGTCATTTCGGGACTGAAGCCGCCCTCTGATATTGCAATCGGACAGAAGTGGATGATGGAATAGTACGTCGATTGGTTTCCGAACAATCTTTCGATGATGAGATTGTCGAGGTCGATCAATCTCGAATGGATTTGCTCCTGAATGCTGTCAAAGGAATCGTATAAAAGATCTTGCGACGGCAGGCTGTACACATAGAAGCCATCAGGTTCATCGTCCAAAGTCCCTTTTGATACTGTTCCTAGTTCAGAATAATATGTAATTAATGGTCTATCCATCGTATTAGAGGGGTTGCTGGCGTTCAATTCCATGACTTGTTCTCCTCGTGTGAAAATGCGATTGCTGGGAGAAAAATAGTGTAATGAGTATTTGCGCGTTTCCGTACCGTGAATATTGCGGGACAGTACCGGCGGTATCGTGAATCGGTACCGCCGGTGTCCGTTCAGTACCGTCAGCCGTATATGTCGCGCATGTTGACGTCCCCCGTCTCCAGCCAGACGGTGCCGTGCACGATCCTGTCCATGATCGCCTCGGCGTGAAGCCCGCCGCCCAGCCTGGCGTGCCTGTTCTTCGGCCTGTACTGTGTACAAAAGACGGTCGAGGACGAACCGTAGCTCAGCTCCATGAGCTCGAGGAACATCGCCCTGAACAGGCTGTCTGGCTTGTTCAGCAGCCACTCGTCGATCACGAGCAGGCCGTACCTGCCGAACTTCCTGAGCAGTATCTCTCGTGGTGCGGGTTCGCCAGTGGCTCGTCAGCGTACAGGCGCCACCTTCAATCAATCGCGCCCCGCCGCGAAAAGCGGGAAGCCGCCTCGAAGGACGGCTCCCCAGTGCCCCATGCGGCGAAGGATGACCGCACGGCTATGTTCCTAAATGTGTCGCCATGAGAAGGGCCGCCCTCCGAGACGGCCCTTGGCGCTACGTTTGGGCTACAACCCGATGAATGCCCTGAGTCCAGGGTGAGAGAGCGCCATCATCGCAGCCATGATGGCCACGAGGATGACGTCTGCGGCGATCAGGCAGTTCCTCGGCCATTTTCCCAGCTCGACATTCCGATGGTTGAAGGACATCTTCCAGATGAAGGTGACGCATAATTTCTTTCGCAAATTGACAACCGCATAGCGGAACACGGCCCGCGCCCCGTCATATGATTTCTAGCGACTAAACAACAAATCACCGACGAAGGGGGCACGGGCCGTGTCTGCGAACATCGTATCAGTCGACGAGGAGTCGCTGCGCAACGACATAAAGAATCTGGTGAGGAGGACCGTCGAAGAGACGCTCAACGCTCTGCTCGACGAGGAGGCGTCCGAGCTCGTCGGGGCCGAGCGCTACGAGAGGACGGCGGGCCGGGAGGCCTACCGCAGTGGCCACTACACGAGGAGGCTCGTCACAGGCGCCGGCGAGGTCGAGCTCAGCGTGCCGAAACTCCGTGGGGCGACCTTCCAGACGGCCGTCATCGAGCGCTACCGCAGGCGGGAGACCTCGGTCGAGGAGGCCATCGTCGAGATGTACCTGGCGGGCGTCTCCACCAGGAGGATCGAGGACGTCTCCGAGCTCCTGTGGGGAGCGCCGGTGTCCTCCGGCACCGTCTCCAACCTCAACGAGAGGGCCTTCGCGTCCATCGAGGCCTGGCGGCAGAGGCCTCTCGACGGCGGCTACCCCTACGTCTTCGTCGACGGCATCTATCTCAAGCGCAGCTGGGGAGGGTCCTACGAGAACGTGGCCGTGCTGGTCGCCATCGGCGTCAACTCCGCCGGCGACCGGGAGGTCATTGGCTGCTCCGAGGGGTACACCGAGTCCGCTGAGTCCTGGCGCGAGTTTTTCTCCTGGCTCAAGGCGCGCGGGCTCTCCGGCGTGCGGCTCGTCACCGGCGACAAGTGCGCGGGGATGCTCGGTGCGCTCGAGGAGGTGTTCCCCGGGGCCCGCTACCAGCGCTGCACGGTGCATTTCTACCGCAACGTGCTGGGAAAGGTTCCCGTGACCAGGCGGAAGGCCGTGGCGCGCATGCTGAAGGCGATCCACGCGCAGGAATCGCGCGAGGCATGCGGCAGGAAGGCCGGGGAGGTGGCGGACGAGTTGGAGTCGATGCGGCTCGGGGCGGCCGCGAGGACGGTGCGCGACGGGTTCGCCGAGACGCTTGCCTACACGGAATTCCCGCCGGAGCACTGGCGCCGGATCAGGACGAACAACGGGATCGAGCGCATCAACCGCGAGATCAGGAGGAGGACGAGGGTCGTCGGGACCTTCCCGGACGGCAACTCGGCCCTCATGCTGGTGACGGCGAGGCTGAAGTACATAGTAGAGCACGAGTGGGGCAAGAGGAGGTACTTGGATATGTCGAAGCTGGAGGAGATGGACGAGCTGAGGGGAAAGGCGGAGGGCTAGAACAGGACGGGGCCGAGGACGGCTAAATCAATTTGCGAAAGAATCTTGACGGTACCCAGATGAACACGAGGAGGATGCACACTGTGTTGATGAGGACGAATCCGACCAGCGCGGTCAGGAACACGAGGGCCTTCATGCCGCTGTCGATGCCGACGCGGCCATCGCAGACGTGGAGAAGCCGACGCCGCCGTTGAACGCGAGTACGACCGCGGCGAAGACGCCGAGAATCGCGATGTACTCCATCCTCGTCTTGTCGAGGCGCTCGTCGAACTCCCTTTCCAGCTCCGCGCGTTTCTGGTCCGCCACGTCCCTTTCCGCTTTCACTTCGGCGATTGCCGCTTTGAATGCGCGCATGGCCTGCTGCTGTTCGATATCGTGGCTCAGCCTCGTCTTTTCCAGGTCGATGTGGTCGGCGAGTTTGAGGACACTTTTTGCCTGGTTACAAAGTCCCTGCTTCGTCAGGTGCCCATGGATAATGCGAATGTTCTCGGCGAGGCAATTGACCGAATAGGGGACCCCTTCGTCCAGGTCCCCAGAGGAATGCCCGAGTGCGTTGAACACCAGGTCGCAGATGTCGGCATATCTATGGCGATAGGGCTCGCTCCCCCCATATAGCTTTGCGAAGAAGTTCGAGGCTCGGCGGATGTCCTCTTGAGAGAGCACCGCGGCATCATCCGTGCTGGCGAGGGATTCGAGCATGTCGCGCAGAGCCTTGCGTTTCTCTACGTCGTCGCTGCCTGCGTTTATTGGGGGAACTTTCAGGGGCGGCTTCGAAAGAGTCCCAATTTTGCTGGTGAGCAGAGAGAGGACCCTTCCGAAGTTTTCGGCCGCCTTTGCATAGTCTTGCTCGGTCACTCAGAGACCTCGCTAGCGCACTGCATGATCAGCTCATTTGGGATGATTCCTTTGTGTAGGCGCTTCTGATTGAAGATGATGTCCCACGGGGACCCCTCGGCGTGTGAGATCCTGACGAGCTCCCATGGGGATTTCTCGGCGAGCGTGTCCACCCCCGCATCCAGGAACGGGCGGATGGAATCATTTATCTCGGTGTCGAACTCGCGTTTTATCGGGAAGCCGCCGCAGTCAGAGAACTCAACGTAGACATCTCTGATGACAGGGCCGTAGGGCCATGCCTCAAACTGGTCGGCGAATAGCAGCTCACCGGTCTCGCTCGCGTATATGACTTGCAGGAAGTAGAGGATCTTCTGGAGCTGAAGATTGCTGATGGGCGTGCCGTGGCGATATCGCCTGTTGACAGCATACTCGGCGATTTCCATCGCGCTGTACACTGTCCCAATTTGGACTTTCATCTGTTTCCTCCTTTTTCAAATCATACCAGTGATTTACTTCCTATCTGCGCTTATCGTGATAAAAGCATCTCAGCTCGTCCGGACAATAAACGGACGGCCCCTCCAGCGGTGACTTCTGTCTCGGACGCGCCACTAGTCTTCAACGGCCTCAGCACCAGGACGACCGACACGAGCGGCAGGAACGCCGCAAGTGCAAGCGTCGTGACCGCAATGCCCAACGCCCATTTCGCGTCTTCCCCTTCACTCCACCTCCTTCCGCTCGAACCTGCAGGAGCGCGCCAACCGCGGGCTCAAGCGCCGCAGCCGCGCGGTGCAGGCGTTCCTTGGCGGGGGAAGTCGCCCATCGGGATGATAGGCGCCGTGTACGCCGAGACGAACGAGGAATGGGCCGGCCGCCGCCGGTCCGTCGACGACTCCATCGGCAGGGCCGAAGAGGGCGCCAAGGCCAACGCGCCCGAGCCCGCCTGCGAGGGCACCGCCGCGGAGCACGCGGTCGGAATCATCGCGCTCGGCGTGGCCGAAAACCCGATTCTCGGCAAGAAGGCGGCTTGACATTGATCAGAATGACGGCATTCCAGGTGAATCTCGGTTTCTCGGGCAGCCTGCAGCCACCCTCGAGAACCGAGCTCTACGCCAACTCTGCCGCCCGCAGTGATCTGCAGGGCTCGCAATAAGCTTGGCGACCGCCGCCGTTTTTGTCGCGGCTGGACTTTATGCCAGGCAAAAGAAAAGCCGCCGTTAAGAAACGCGGCTTTGACTCTCGCATATTTAAGAGCGACTAGAGTGTCTTGAGGTACTCCCCCAGCTCCTCCTCCCAGTCGGGCATGCGGAAGCCGACCGACTCGAGCCTGGACAGGTCGAGCGCGGAGTGGACCGGGCGCGGGGCGATGGGGCCGGCGGCATTTGCGTAGTAGTTGGTGGTGCTGACGGGGACCACCTTGTCCCCGTTGCCGTTGGCGGCCTCGAAGACGGCGCGGGCGATGTCGGCCCAGGACTTGACGGCGCCGGAGCCGGTGCAGCCGTAGGTGCCGTAGGGGGCCTTCGCGTCCAGCACGTGGAAGATGGCCGCTGCCATGTCGCGCGTGAAGGTCAGGCGGCCCAGCTGGTCGTCGACCACGGTGACCTGCTCGAGCCCGTCCTCGGGGTCGGCGACTCGGTCGGACAGCGCCTTCATCGTCTTGACGAAGTTGTGCCCCTCGCCGATGACCCAGGAGCTGCGCATGATGTAGTGGCGCGGGCAGCCGGCCACGGCGATGTCGCCGGCTGCCTTGGTCTGGCCGTAGACGGACAGCGGGCTGAGCGGCTCGTCCTCGGTGTGGACCTCGGCGGCGCCGTCGAAGACGTAGTCGGAGGACACGTGGACCAGGGTGATGCCGTGCCCGGCGCAGGTGCGGGCGAGAAGCGCCGGGCCGGTTGCGTTGGCCTTCCAGGCGGTCGCGCGGCCCTCGGGGGTCTCCGCTTTATCCACGGCAGTGTAGGCGCCGCAGTTGATCACGGTGCCGTAGAGCGACCAGTCGTACTGTGCGTAGGCGTCCGGGTCGGACATGTCGAAGGTGTCGATGTCGCAGAAGTCGAAGTCCTTCGCCACGCCGCGCTCCTCGGCCAGCGCGCGGACCGCGCGGCCCAGCTGGCCGTTGCAGCCGGTGACGAGCGTCCTCTTGGGCGCCATGGGGACGACGTCCTTCAGCATCGGGTGGTTGAGGTCGGCCTCGGAGACGGTGGCCCGGTCGAGCGGGATCGGCCACTCGATGGCGAGCTCGGGGTCGGCGAGGTTCACGAAGGTGTAGGTCTTCTTCAGCTCGAGGGACCAGTGGGCGTCCACCAGGTAGGTGTAGGCGGTGCCGTCCTCCAGCGCCTGGAAGGAGTTGCCCACGCCGCGCGGGACGTAGATGGCCCTGGACGGGTCGAGCGTGCAGGTGAACACCTTCCCGTAGGTGGCGCTGCCCTCGCGCAGGTCCACCCAGGCACCGAAGACCGAGCCGCGGGCCACGGAGATGAACTTGTCCCAGGGCTCGGCGTGGATGCCGCGGGTGACGCCGCGGCTGTCGTTGTAGGAGACGTTGTTCTGGACGATGCGGAAGTCGGGGATGCCCAGCGCGCACATCTTGGCGCGCTGCCAGTTCTCCTTGAACCAGCCGCGGTTGTCGCCGTGGACGGCCAGGTCGACGACCTTCAGGCCCCCGATGCCCGTCTCGGTGACGGAGAGGTCCTTCTCGAATGCGATGTCTGCCATGTCTCTGCTCTCCCTACTGCCCCTGCGCGCGGTAGCGGGCCTCGGTGGCCTCCTTGGCCGGGCGCCACCAGGCCTCGTTGGCGACGTACCAGTCGATGGTGGCCCTGAGGCCCTCGGCGAAGTCGGTGTGCGCCGGCCTCCAGCCCAGCTCCCGCTGGAGCTTGGAGCTGTCGATGGCGTAGCGGCGGTCGTGGCCGGGGCGGTCGGCGACCCAGTCGAAGTCCTCGGGGTCGCGCCCCATGGCCGCAAGGATCATGCGCAGCACGGTGATGTTGTCCCTCTCCCCGTCGGCGCCGATGAGGTAGGTCTCCCCCATGCGTCCCCTGGTGAGGATGTCCCAGACGGCCGAGCTGTGGTCCTCGGTGTGGATCCAGTCGCGGACGTTCTCGCCGCGGCCGTAGAGCTTGGGGCGAACGCCGTCGATGATGTTGGTGATCTGCCTGGGGATGAACTTCTCCACGTGCTGGTAGGGGCCGTAGTTGTTGGAGCAGTTGGAGATCGTGGTGCGCAGGCCGTAGGTGCGGGTCCAGGCGCGCACGAGCATGTCGGAGGACGCCTTGGTGCTCGAGTACGGCGAGCTCGGCCTGTAGGGCGTCTCCTCGGTGAACTTCGCGGGGTCGTCGAGCGCCAGGTCGCCGTAGACCTCGTCGGTGGAGACGTGGTGGTAGCGGACGCCGTATTTCCTCACGGCCTCCAGCAGGCGGAAGGCGCCCTCCACGTTGGTGCGCAGGAAGGGCTCCGGGTCGGCGATGGAGTTGTCGTTGTGGCTCTCGGCGGCGTAGTGCACGATGGCGTCGTGGCCGGGGACCAACTCATCGAGCAGCCCGGCGTCGCAGATGTCGCCGACGACGAGCTCCACGCGGTCGGCGGGAAGGCCCGCGATGTTCTCGGGGTTGCCGGCGTAGGTCAGCTTGTCCAGGACGGTGACGTGCACGTCGGGGTGGTTGTTCACGACGTGGTGCACGAAGTTGCTGCCGATGAAGCCGCAGCCGCCCGTGACGATGATGTTCCTGGGCTCGAAGAGCTCTTCAGACATATCTGTATCTCCCATTGAATCGTTTAGTACTCGCGCGGGCTGTTGACGATCTCGCCGGCGGCGACCTTCTTCAGGTGCTGGCCGTAGACCGACTTGCCGTAGGCCGCGGCCGCCTCCTCCAGCCGCGCCGTGTCGATCCAGCCGTTCTCCCAGGCGATCTCCTCGGGCACCGAGACCGGTAGGTCCTGGGAGTGCTCGACGGCGCGGACGAACTCCGCGGCCTCGTGCAGGCTCTCCATGGTGCCGGTGTCCAGCCACGCGTAGCCGCGGCCCAGGGTGACGACGGACAGCGTCCCCTCCTCCAGGTACATCTGGTTGAGCGTGGTGATCTCCAGCTCGCCGCGGGCCGAGGGCCTCACCTCGCGCGCCTTGGCGGCCACGTCGCCCGGGTAGAAGTACAGGCCGGTGACGGCGTAGGAGCTCTTGGGCTCGGCGGGCTTCTCCTCGATGGAGACGGCCCTCCCCTGCGCATCGAACTCCACGACGCCGAAGCGCTCGGGGTCGTCGACGTGGTAGCCGAAGACCGTGGCCCTCCCCGACTCGGCGTTCTGGACGGCGCGCGTCAGGTGGCGGGACAGGCCGTTGCCGTAGAAGATGTTGTCGCCGAGCACCAGCGCGCACGGCTCGCCGGCGATGAACTCCTCGCCGATGGTGAAGGCCTGAGCCAGGCCGTCGGGGCTCGGCTGCTCGGCGTAGGACAGGTTCACGCCGTAGCGCGAGCCGTCCCCGAGCAGGCGCTCGAAGTTGGGCAGGTCGGTCGGCGTGGAGATGACCAGGATGTCCCGGATGCCCGCCAGCATGAGGGTGCTAAGCGGGTAGTAGATCATGGGCTTGTCGTAGACCGGCAGCAGCTGCTTGGAGGTCACGAGCGTGAGCGGGTACAGGCGTGTTCCGGACCCGCCCGCGAGAATGATGCCTTTCATTTAATCTGTCCTCTACAATCGAAATGCGCTTTAGATCGAGTGATAAATAAGACTTGGGTATCCTATTTTGCTAAACCCCCTCATTCTTAACGAAATAGGCAAGGTAATGACTGCGGAATATGGCTACCTGAATTGCCCCTTCCATTTTTCAATGCTCGACCAAGGGAGATTGATTCCGGTTATTTCAGGTTGGTTAATCCAATCAGCCATTTTGAGTAAAAAGTCATCTTCTCGTTCGAAAACAGGAAGTCCGGTATCTTCACCGATGATCGCGTGCCAAATGTTGGTAATGGACTCACTTTGCTTCAACGCTATGAAAAGCGCCAGTATCGAAAATCAATTTATAATCCCACAATGATGTGAATTCGTTCGGGCAAATAACGACCGCAAAGTGATACAAGCGAATAAGATCCGGCAAGAGTTAGCGCCCAAACAGCAAATGTCGAAACACCAAGTGGAATGACGAATAATCCAAGCAGTTTCCAAACGGCCTTGAGAACAAGTATATGGCAGAGGTAGATTCCAAAAGAGGCGTTCCCAAGGTCAACAAGCAAAGTAGAAGATAATCGCGACTTGAATGATCCCGGAACCGCCATAAGAAGCGCGATCACAGCTAAAGAGGTCGCGGCAGAACCGAGCTTAAGCTGAGTTGTGGCCATATTGAAATCGCCAGTCAAATACCACCAGAAGCCTGCGACCTCCTGAATTATTAAAAATATAAAGAGCACTGCAACAAGCTGAGTGGTTCGTCCTTCAATGAGCGCAGCCCAACGCCTCCAGTCGAGACCGAAAACATAAAAGATGAGCCACATGGGGCAGAAAACCTGTATTAGAGGCAATGCGATACCGGCAACGGCAGCGAGCTCCCTTAGAAGCAAGCAAGCCGTTGTCACACAATAGACAAAGAACCTATACCGTGAAAGGAGCCTGAACAGTACCGGAGTAAGCAGCACAAGCTGTGAATAGACCAATAGATAGTACATCTGAGCCGATACGGAGCCCACGACGAACGCCAGAAACCCAGACGCCCATGAAGGGCGGGGAAACGCCGCAAGATAGATAACGCTCCAGAACGCATAAGGTCCGGCAACCTTGCTAATGCGGCGTCGAAGACCCCCCGCATTAAATTTGCGCTCGTCGGTAAGAACACCGGATAAAAACAAGAACAACGCAACAGAAAAGTTGAGGAATGGGCGAATGGCGACCGACGCGGCACATTGAGGAAGACAGTGGATAAGCACCACTGCGGAAATCGCAAGCCCACGAAGAGCTTGAAGGTAGCGATCCTTGGCCATCTAGGCTCTCCTTCCAACGAGTCTCTTTAGTCGTCGTTTAATACCACCAAGCTTGCGGCGGACACGCTGCCAGAGAGTGGGACGGAAATCCCACTTGTCCATGAGATCTGGGATGGAAAGCCCGGCAGACACGTCGTTCAAGAACTCGTCGCGCTTTGGATAAGGCGTGACAGAATGGACGAGGCTAGGGTTGCCCGCGATTACCCCATCAAGCGTCGCCGGACCGTTTGCAGTAAGCCCCGAAATAGCCTCGAATGCCCGCACGCCCTTCTCGGTATTGCATAGGACGGCAGATACGCCCTTGGAGTTGTCGACCTCGGGATGGGTATTCTGGAACCCCCAGAAATCACCGAGCGTGATATCGGCGCCGCTGGAGCGCTTTGCTGGACATGCCAGACAGGACGAACGAAGGCTCGCATTGGCCAGAAACGCTTTCATGTACCAGTCTTTGCCGAATATCTGGGACTCGGTGTCCCCGGTGTTGTCTTTCTCCGCTATGTGCTTGTACATAGCGGAGTAAGACAACCATCCGGTTGTCTTACTCCGCATATTGACGTCGCAGACGTCCGACCCGAAGGCCTCACCACGGTAGTCGACCCAGCGCGACCAGAGCTCTGGAGACGGAACACCGTGGCAGATGACGTCGACGCCGAGGAAGAGGTCAGAGTCGGCGAGTTTCCCCAGGTATGAGCGCATGCCAGCCACCTGACATGCAGTACCGGCAAAGAGCGCCGGCCTGCCTTCACGCAGGGCAGCGCGGACGCCCTCGAAGACGCCGCGGCCAACCGCGCTCTGAACGTATTTCGAGCGCATAACGGCGCCGAGCGCCGGCCTGTCCTCCACGAGCACGTGACGAAGCTCGCGGCAACCGTCCGTCCACGCGGCGCCCGCCACAACACCGCCGCGCGAGAGAGCGTCACCGGCGAGTAGACCGAACACGCCGCCCGACGACGAGCTATCGAGCAAGCCGACGTCATGAGCCTTCGCCCAGAGGGCGAACTCGCACCCGTCCTCCCCAGGGGCGTTGAGCGCCGGGCATACGGCGTCGCACGCCCCGCAGCCTACGCACCCGGAGGCGTCGACGGTGGGGTGTAGGAAGCCACAATCATCGGGTTCTATGGAGATGCATGACTTGGGGCAGCGGGCAGCGCACGCGCCGCAGCCGCAGCAACGGTCGCCAAGCGAGACGACCCTCGGGGATTTCTCGGAATCATTCATGATGGACCCTATCTAAGGAACGGGAGACGAGAGACGACCGCGATACGTTCGTCCTTCGTTAGGACGGCGAGCCAAAGGGCGACGGCGAAAAGCGCGCTGTAAACGGCGCCCCACTCGAGGAACGCGGGCCATCCGTTGACGGGCAGGACCGCCGTGCCAGCGAGGCAGGCGACGGTGACGGCAGCCCAGGCGAGCAGCACCGGCAGGTTCCGCTTCCAGAAAAAGAGCATGTCGAGACCGACCCGCTTCTGGTAGTACCAGTTCATCCACAGTCCGTTGCCGAGCACGATGCTGACGACATAGGCGATCGCGGGGGCCCACGGCCCCAGCGCCGGGGCGGCCGCGGCGGTGAAGGCAACGTTCCCGACCGCCATCGCAAGGTAGACGAGACTCCTGGCGTGGTGCATGTTCTTGGCCCTCTGGATCTCGATGCCGACGTTCTGACAGAGGGGCACCATGACGGGTAGCGTCATGGCGAGCACGAGCCAGTAGGCCTCGGCGAAGCCCGGGCCCGCCCACCTCGTCACGAAAAACTTCCCAAGAATAGCGAAACCTCCGTACACCCAGCAAAACAGTACCATCTGGTAGCGGCCCACGCGCGTCATAAGGCGAGTGAGCTCGGCGTTGTCGTCCGAGGTGGCGACGATGCGGTTGACCTTCGGAATGAAGACGTTCGACATCGTGGTGGAGAGCGAGTAGAAGACCTGGCGGATGTTCACGGCCACCGCGAACAGCGATACCGCAGTCGCGCCCGAGATGGCCCCCAGCATGATGTTGGGCACGCTCTGATTGACCATCTCGCAGACCTGGTTACCGAAGATCCAGGCACTGAAGGCGGCGATGCCGCGCATGACGCCCCAGTCGGCGCCCCTGAGCTCGAAGCGCATGCCCAGCACGACGATGGCGTAGCGCGCGTTGAGGGCGAGCAGGACGAGGTTCACCGCGAGCTGTGCTAGGGCAACGCCCACGGGCCCCATACCGGCGGCCAGCAGGGCCCAGGCGCACAGCGGCGTCGCAAGCGTGGTGACGAGCTGCCTGGTCTGCTGGTAGACGAAGCGCTCGTGTGCCGTGATGTAGGAATTGAACACGACGGTGAACAACGTCGAGGCGACGTTGAGCGTCATGATGGCGAGCAGCTCCCTGGCGAGCGAGACCTGCGCCTCGGTGAACCCGGCCGAGAACACCGCGCCGGCGTTTGCGGAGAAGCCCATGCCGAGGGCGACCGCCGCGGCTGTGACGGCGACGTAAAGCGTGAGGTACATGCCGTTCAGGTGCCGGATGTCGCGCTCGCCGCCGTGCGCCACCGTCTGCGTGTAGAAGCGCACGTAGGCCTCGGAGAAGCCGAAGGACAGGAGCGTCAGCGAGAAGACAAAGGAGTTCGAGCTCTGGAAGACGCCGTAGTCCGCCTGCCCCACGTAGGACAGTAGCATCGGCGTGTAGACGAGGTTGACGAGGTTCTTTGCGAGGATGTTGGCGTAGCCGAGGAGGGCGCCCGCCTTACGCTGGCTAGCCACGGGCGGCCTCCGAGGGAATGCTCAATCCACATCTATCGAGGAATTCAACAACGATCTTCCTCTGAGCTGCCAACCTGTCATACGCCTTTGAATAGTCACTCTCGAGCAGTTCCGAATTACATACGGAAAGAATTGACCGCTCAACGAAAGAAACACCCAGCTCGCTGGCTAGCGTGTCGAATCGGCTGCTCATGTCTGGACCAGTGGACTCACGAGGGCAATAAATCAGCGGCTTCCCGAACAAGATCGAGAAAATTGATCCGTGATATGAATCTGTCGCTACAAGCTTTGCGTGACGGACGGCATAGAGGAACTCTGAAGGCCCGAGGGCGTAGTAGCGCGCATCCCCTAGTAAATCGACCCTCTTGCAGCTAAGTGAATCACAGATTTCGGCAACCCTCTCTTCGTAAGCTGCACTCCCGAGGAAGTACGTCAATACATAATCATTTGGAAGCCCGCAGTGCGGCTCTTTTTCATACCTTTCCCACCAGGAGCCGTCAAACATCAGTGTTGGGTCAATCAACACCTCGGCCTTTAAGCCGTACAGACTGTTTATAAGCTCGGCGCTCTTCTGCTCACGAACGGACAGCCTATCAAACCCGTCGAAATAGCCGTGGAACAGCTCACGCTTCTCCTCGGGAATCGTCGGAGCTGCCAAGCTTGGCGAAAAAGCAATGCGCTTTTCTCTTGGCGAAAACGTGAGAAACATAGTGGAGTTAGCGTCAGGGGAATACGGAGACCAAACTTGGTCGCTCCCAGCAACGAAAAAGTCATAGGATTTAATGTCACGTGGAGGGTTGGAATCAGATATAACCTCCCGGCTAAAGGAAATGTTACGGGAATTGAAATCCTCAAACGAACGATGCCTCTGGATGTGGGCAACGGCAAGCCCCTTTGGAATGAGCGAAGCCAAAGACTTGAGCTTGTATTTGGCAGATCTCGAGTCCTTCTGTCTGAACGTAAGGACATCTGCACCCGAGAGTTTGAGAGTTTCTTGGACAGCAAGGTTCTGGAGCCTCTGCCCATAGTTGTCCCCATGCGTAAATGTGGAAATGCCTATTTTCATGTTCAAACCTGTTCTTCGTCTCTATCAATAATCAAATAGTCTGCAGCCGAGGAATTCCACGACCAAGCCAGCGCTCCACAGAGCAGCAGTAGGCACAAGCAGCAGTTCACCCTTGTAAAGCACTGCGTATACAGAAAGGTAATAAGAATTGTTAGCAAAAGGAGCAAACGAACAATCCGGCCATTAGATCCTTTTTCCTGCTCTATAAACTCACTAACCACGGAGTGGAAAAACGCTACATACGCTGCCGTCTCCCAAACCCCCATGAGAATCAAGAAAGACCCCATATCCGCTTGACCAAAGTGGTTAAACGACATGAACCCGGACGCGTAGAAGCTTGAGGCTCCAAGACCCTCTCCGAGACTCCATGTAGCCGGTCTCAAGAGAGCGAAGCCGATGATAGCAATCCTCTCGTTACTGCCGTCGGCAGCAGTACCGACGGAAGCTGAACTGCCAACCATATCGAACAGACCAAACACTTGCGTATCCACGAGGATCTGGAACGCAGGCACCAAGGCGTATGCAATTGTCAGGATAAAATACAAGGCGACAAGCCAAAAGAAGGGACCCGAAACATCCGCTTCTCCTCTCATGACTGAAATAAGCCAGAACATCACTAAAACGAGAGGAAGGATTATGAAGAGCGCCTTATTATCGTTGAGTGTCGCAAGATAGAAGGACAGGACGATAAGGCAGACGTTGTAAGCGATGGCAAGGGTTGGCCAGAGAGGACCCCGAAGCCTCCTAATCCAGACGAAGTTGTAGAGCACGACGAATGAAGTGTAAAGGGCCACCGCATGGACGGACGCATAAGAGAACAGGCCGGAGATATTGTCCTCGAAGTAACTGATGTCGTTCGTTGTCGCAGCGATCATCCCATGGGTAGAGTACTGGATAAACATGATCGCCATATTGAGAAGCAATATGGCGTTGAAGACCGGAAAACCTGCATCAAAGAGTCCAAGAAGAAAATCCCTCTTGTTAGTGACCAAAAGAAAGAAGTAAAGCGTATAGACAAACGGGTAGAGGAGCAGCAAAATATTCGCCCTAAACGTTTCCATATTGCCACCCAAGAGGGCACCAGACAGCCACCCTGCAACGGTAATCAGCCCAAGTAGTAGCGCTCTACCGCTATATTTCCATCCGGAGAAGAGCGCCCTCACGCAAATCATGCCGGTAATTACCCAGTTGAGATATCGCCCCAGACCATAGTACTCAAGGAAGAAAACCTGCGCCAAGATACCTATAACGATCGTCGCATCCGCCAGGTCACCCATGCAAACGGTTAGAACGCCTTGCTTATTAGGGAGATACCAACGACCTCTTCGACCAGCCCGCTCCTCCGCTTTATTTATAACGAGCCTCGCATGCCTATGATCTTGCATTGAGTACCTCCAGCAGCACACGTTCAATCAGCCTCGTGTGCATGTGAACTCCCGTGTTGAGACCTACCGAGGAGCATGGAAGCAGGTCTACGATCTCATCTGAATCGACAAGATCGAGCGGACCAGGCTTTCCGCTCCTGAAACGATTGACCTCCCTGATAAGCCGGCTCTTATCCCTAAACAGCCCGATTAGCTCCTCCTCGTTATTCAGCACCAAACCGGACCCATGCTCAACGACAAAGTCGGCGACATTGCCTGCACATGCACTCGAAATCGTATAAGCGTTTGCGGAGTAAGATTCCATACAGGTGTAGCTATAGGTCTCTGGACAAGATGGCCACATGACAACGATGGCAATCTCGCACTCCCTGAGAGAGTCGGTCATGGCATTTGGGTGCTTCTCATCAAATTCGACAAACCGCTTGTTCATCCCTGGATACATATCGTTCGAGCTGTTGAAGACGAAGAACTCGTACTCTTGTTCATCGACCGCAGATACGAGGCGAAGCCAGGTCTCCCAGCCCTTTGTCTTCCTCGGCATCCCCAGAAAGGCAACCCTGATGCGCTCCCCTGCGTTCAGAGGACGTCTGTTGCCCAGATACTCTCCAAGCAGCTTTTGGTGCGGTATTACATCAACAAGGCCCTCGTATTGGGGCCTGAATGAGAGAAACCGATTCTTCGTATAGGTCGAAGGTGCAACAAAACGGAGATTTTTGATGGAGTCAAACAGCCCTTGGATCTTCGACTCCACACGAAGGCTGTTACTGAAGTGGGGGCATTTCTCGCAGGGAGCGTCGCCGAGCCTTGAGCTGTCACAAAAGCCGCTCCTATTTTGGAGGTTATAGCTTGTACAACACAGGTAATAGTCGTGGAGAAAGGCCCTGACCGGTGTTTTGCCTGTAACTTTTAACAGTTCGGAGACTTTCTCAAGGCTCACGTACAGAAGGTGGTGGATATGAAGCTCAAGAAGGCTGAAGCCGCTTTTTTGCCAGCTGCAAAGGGCCTCGCACACCTGGGCAATACTGAAAACACCAGTCTCCACCCCGTCGACCGTAACCCCGAATTCGCAAAATAGCATCTGGTCGTCCCTGAACAGGGTCTTCTTAACCGAGTGGAGATAGACGTAACTTATGCCGTGCGACGCCATGGCCTGCTGACTCGCCATAATAGCCTTTGGGGTGCCGGTCTTGTCCTTGAGATAGTCGCAAAAGGCAAGCGCTAGGACGTACCCACTATTGTGCGGTTTGGGGATGCTTTTACTCATATCATCGCTTCCCAAACAAGAGGAGAGATCTATTGAAAAGGCCCTCTTGTAGACTGCCGAAATTCAGCCTCGAAGAGAAAGAAACCCTGCACCTAGCCATGAAAGAAGCGTCCATTTTCGATACCAACTCTCCAAGAGCACGCTCTGGAGGAAGAATGCAGTCGGAATAAGTTGAAAGAAGTCCAGTAACTTGCTTTGCAAGAGTAATCTCTCGCGGATGACAAAAACTATTGATTTTCTCAATCACTTTAGATGGTAAATCAGTACTCACACCGACCACATTACGACCATGCTGGCGATATCCCATATGAGGAGAAGCATCGAAAACAATCCGATAACCCAGCAGCACGCATAGATTAGCTATCAGCTTATCATGCATGATGACGGGATGGGGCAGCTCATGCAAGCAAACAACTTCCCAAATACGCCTATCAAATACTTGCGTACATCCCATAGGTGACCCAATGCAAAGCTGGTTGAGAGGGTCGTTATCTCGATAAGATATGCACCTTTGTTGCCCATAGGTTAACCGGCCCATCTCATTACCAGCTGAATCTACAAGTCTTGAATTGCAATGATAAAGAGCCGAATTCTCCTGCTTCTTAAGCTGTTTAATCGCAGTTATCAGTTTATCGCTATCCCAAATATCATCTTGGTCGGAAAACGCATAGTAATCAGCTTCGGGAGCATTCCGCAACAACGTCAAAAACCCTAAAGCAGGTCCTAGGTTTTCTCCTGTTAACAAAGTCAGACTGCCCTCATCTGCATAGCGCTGCAGAAGATCACGAGTACCATCAGATGACCCGTCATCACGGACAAAAAGACGTACGTCAACTTCAGCCTGCGAGAGAATGCTGTCAATTTGTTCTGAAATAAATGGGATGCCGTTGTATGACGCCATTAATACGACGCACTTTGGCACCTTGGAATTACTCAACATATGGATTACCTTATCATTAATGCCTAAAGCAAACGCTCTCGATGTGTTAACCCCTGAGCAAACCCAGTGCAAGCAGTATATCCTTGACCAAGTACTTGGCGCAGTCTTTTGGCCTCGCCCTGAGAACGAGTCGGTTAACCCGTACCCCGTTACGAAAGCCGTCCATAAAGGTATTTCTTTCTATAGGCTTCGTCGAAGGACGTTGAAGCTGTTCATTGTTGGCCACAGCTAGACCAGGATCAACCGGCAAAAGCTCAAGGTCCGTCATTTCTAACAGTTCTCGACCCTTGTCTGTCTGCACAAGTGCGAGGGATATCCCGTTCGCGACCTCATCAGAAAGCTCGCTACCCCATGAATCGCCAAGCGTAATATCGGAGACACGATCACCCTTGGCGTAGCGGCAGGAGTAGCAGCCTTCCGTATACGGTAAACCCGAGAGGAAAGCAATCGAGTAGCGATCGCGGACACCCGTCCTACCCACAGTTTCAGCTCCGCGATAGCGGAGCTGATACTGGACTTTCTTTCGAAAGTCCAGTATCAGCTCATTAGACAGGTTGTTACCTGTCTCTTCCAAGAATCGGCTCAGGACCTTGGGGGACGGTGAACCATGACAGATAAGGTCGATGGTGTAAAGGGAATCGGCTAAACGGCTTCCAACGAAGTTACGCATCGCAGCAACCTGACAAGGAAGACCGATAAAGAGAACCCTTTGACCACCTTGCAGGGCCTCCCTAACCTCGCGGTACGCACCAAGCGGATTGCTTTTGACGTATTTGGAGCCTTGAGCCCTCCTCAAATAATCCGCATCAGAAGTGAGGTGGAACCGGAACTCACCGCCCTCCTGTGCACATGAACACACTAATCCATTTGACGCCACAAACGCCTCCGAGATGGCCGTAGCCAGACCCCCGGACGAAGATGACATCCTGAGCGATGTATCTTTCGCCCACCCCTGTAGCCACTCGAGAGGACGCAACGAAGATGGGGATACCATCTGGGGACACGTTTTCTCGCACAGTCCACATCCCACGCACCTTGTAGGATCAATACGGGCGTTATACGCCTCAATCGTATCCTCAATGGCAATCGCTCCATGTCGGCATGAATCGACGCAGGCCATACAGCCAGCGCACATATCCTTCTTGCATACCGTCCTAGTGCCAACGTTTGACAATGCCCTACTCCTCAATCATGCTCTTGAGCTGCGCTAGGGACTTCTCCCTCTCCGCACCCACCACGTCGTTGACCCGACCAAAGTCAATCTGCTTGGATGCTAACTCGACATCATCTAGATTCTGAAGCACTCTGTCCGTGAGGTCCGTGAGTCGCAGAATACTCACGTTCCTGCTCGAGGTTCCGTTCTTGGGCAGCACTTCTACCAGCGGCGTATTGAGATTTATGGCAAAAGCCGTACCGTGGAACGAGTCCGTGACTAGGCATGCTGCGTTGTCGACATACGAGAGAAACTCAGCAAGCGTCGGCAGCCACTTGAACTTGCCCTCGCGTGAGGCCTGGTGCAGGCTTGCGGAGATCCGTATCAGGGGCAAGCCAAGCTTTTTGGCAACCTTCACGGCGTACTGCCCCACCGTCGGGTCGCTGTGAATCTGGTAGACGAGGATGTATTCGCCCTTCGGGGCAGGTGCCGCCATCCTTCTCCACGCCTCGCCATCAAGCAGCAGCGTGGGATCGACAACCTGTCCGGCCTCTATGCCCCACGAGGCAAGCTGCTCGCGCGCGGCATCCTCGCGTACGAACACGGCCTCATATGCTCGAAGGTCCTCGAGAAACCTGGGGCGCACGCTATCCGGCATATTCTTCTTACCAAAGCTTGCCGCATATGAGATGCGCCTTGCGCCCTCGGGAGCAAACTCAAGCGCGTATGACAGGTCGTATGCGCCCGAGCTGATGGGACCCCACACCTGATCGCTTCCAGTCATATAGACATCGGCCTTGGGCGGATTAGCCTTCAGCTCCTCCAGGGATGCATAGTGAGGGCTCATCTTAAGCAGCTGGGAACGCTCACGCGCAAACCGCTTGCCCGCCACCCTTGTCTCAGGCTCCATCAGAAGTCTGTAGACAGACTTCTTCAACGGGTTCCCGTTCCAGGACGGCTTTGTCGAAAGAAGCGTCCTCACCTGCTGGGATACGTCCTCACAAGCAGGTACATAGTCCATAATCTCGAACTCATGCCCCAAGCTCTCTACCGCTCGTTGTGTCGCATATGCCTGGAGCAGGGAGCCATAATTAGAGATTGCGTGCCTGGTTATGCAGGATACTTTCACGTGTTTCCTCCGATTGATATCGAGCAACCGCTATTTCTGAATTTTTGCATTCGATTTTTCCACCCGGCTGCACTACAGCGCCTCCTCAGTCTCGTACACGTGCGCGTCGGCTCGGCTTGCGTCGGAAAGGCCGTCGTTGATCGCGGCGTGCATGTCGCAGGTGGAAAGAGCGTCCAGCTCCTCCTTCGTCACCTTGCCCGACTCGTAGTCGCGCACGATGGGGAGCTCGTGCATGTCGAACTTCTTGCCGGGCTTGAGCTTGTGCGCCAGCACCCACGACGCGGGTTTCCAGATGTACTTGTGCATGGCCGGAGACACGGAGCCGATCATCCAGCAGTTGCGGTCGCAGTGGCGCACGCAGCCGCGCACTTTCTCGGCCTGGGCGCTCTCCCACAGCTCATCCCAAGACTCGTCGTTAAGGTTGCCCATAACGAGCTTCTCCTTGGTGCCGTTGCAGGGCATGACGTCGCCGTAGGGGTCGATGAAGAACGTGTCGAACGCCATATCGCACGGGAGCAGGCGCTTCTGCCCATAGATGTAGTTGATGAGGCCCATGTTGAAGTACGCGCGGAACCACTTCTTGGGCTCGTTGGACTTGAGGAGCTCGTTTACCAGGTCCTCGAAGTTCTGGGCCACCATGGGACGGTCCTTAATGATGTTCTTCGCCTCGACAAAGTAGAAGCTGTTGTGCAGGCTGGCGGTGGCGAACTCCATGCCGAGCTCGTCGGAAAGCTTGTACAGCGGCACCAAGTCCGCAGCGTTGCGATCCTGCACAGTCATGCCAAAGCCCACGTCCGGGTGCTTCATTTCCACGAGCTTCTTGAGCGTCTCGTAGCCGCGGTTGAAGCCGTTCTGGAGACCGCGGATCTCATCGTTGGTCTGCTGCAGGCCCTCGATGGAGATGCGGATTCCCACCTGGGGGAATTCCTCGGCAAGGGCGATGATGCGGTCGGTGAAGAAGCCGTTGGTGGAGATGACGATGCGGTCGGACTTCTTGTACAGCTCGCGCACGATATCCGCAAGGTCGGTCCTGATGAAGGGCTCGCCACCGGTGATGTTGGTGAAGTACATGCGCGGGAGCTTCTTGATCACGTCGAGGGAGAGCTCCTCCTCCGGACGGCTGGGAGCCTTGTAGCGGTTGCACATGGTGCAGCGCGCGTTGCAGCGGTACGTTACGATTACGGTTCCGTTGAGTTTCTTCTCGGCCATGGGTTAGGCCACCACCTTCCGGTCAATTAGTTCTTGATACAGGGAGACGAGATTCCGGATGTACTTCTCTTGATTACAGTTCTCTGCCACGAATGAACGGCAATGCGCGCTCATCGCGGCGTAAGCCGCAGGATCGACGGCCACCGCCGCACCCCTACGGATTGCATCTGCGAGTCCTGCCTCATCGTGGGCTTCAGCCAGGAAGCCCGTTTCACCCTCACGTACCAGCTCGGGTATTCCGCCCATGTTCGTACCGATAACGGGCTTGCCCGCGGCGAGTGCCTCGAGAACCGCATATGGCGCGTTCTCGAGCCACTCTGACGGCGCAGCCGCCAGAGTGGCTCGATTCACAAGTCCGCGCAGGGCGTCACCGGTTTTATATCCAACCAGCTCAATCCTCGAGCTTATTTCGTTTGGCATTGCGGAAACTTTGACCTTCACAGCATCACATTCAGGGCCATCGCCTGCAATAACAAGACGCCAATCAGGGATCACCGGTGCCGCCTTCTCAAAAGCATGTACGAGCGTTAACACGCCTTTCTCGCGAGAAAGGCGTCCCAGATACAGCATGTAGGGATCTTCATTATTTTGGTTGGCAACTTCCCGTGACATCGAATCGGGATTCAGGAAATTCCGCATGAGGACAAGCTGACGCTCGGGAAGCCCCGCTTCAATAAACTTGTTCCGCATGAACTCACTCGGGCAGATGATGCGATCGAGACGTGAATAGGTTTTGTGCCGTTTAAGCCACTCCGCCTCAGCCACCGCTAACGCGCTTTTTGCGATCGAACCCTTTACGCACTTCTTCTTAAGGCAATTGCCAAAATGACCCCCGAGACACGAATCGCAAACGTTGCCCTCGGAATCAAGCATAAGATAGCTCGGGCAAGCAAGAATCAAGTCGTGCGAGGTATACACAACCGGCGTTGGATGCTGCTTTAGCCAAGGAGCGTCCAAGATGGAAAACGTAATCTGCCTATGAGTGAGATTGAGATGGATTACATCGGGCTGGAATTCACGGCACAGCGCATCGAACTTCTCGCGCGCCTCTTTGGAATACACAAGTGCCTGCGCGGCCTTCGCCTTATCGACAATAGAGCTCGGTCCGTTATAGTCGCGATTCGTTACAAAGTAACGCGACCACTCAGTCGGCTCATTACGCTCATCCTCCATGCTGAAGAAGGCAACTTCATGCCCAAGAGCGCGAAGACCATCGGCAAGAGCAAAGTAGTACGTCTCGCTTCCACCCTTGCGCCAATGAAACTTATTTACAAGAAGGATCTTCATTACGCAACACCCTCATACAAAGCAAGCGTCCTTTGGACGACGCTGTTCCAGTCATAGCCATTAATCGCGCGGTCACGTGCCATGGCGCCCAGCTTCTCCGCTTGGGCAGAATCCGCTATCAGGCCTTCAAGCACGTCGCGCAGCGCCCCCGCGTCTCCGTGTGGGAACGTGAGCCCGCAACCCTGCAGAACATCCGCGCACTCGGGAATATCCGAGGTAACGCATGCCGCACCGTGAGACATGGCCTCCAGCAAGCTCATGGGCAGGCCCTCAACGTCGGAGGGGAGCGCGTAGCAATACGCGTTGGAGTACAGCTCGGAGAGCAGGTTGCCCTCAACGTGGCCGGTAAAGAGCGCGCGGGGGTCGGACGCGGCAGCCTCTTTGAGCGCCACGGCGTAGTCGTCCGTATCGGAGGAGTCGCCCGCGATAACCAGGCGCTTATCCGTCTTTACCTGCTTGTACGCCTCCAACAACAGTTCCGGTCGCTTCTCGGGCACAATGCGACCGAGGTAGAGGACATAGGAGCCCTGGGTGAGCCCCCAGCGCTCGGAGATCTCCTTCGCGGGAAGATCCGCCTCGGGAGTGATGCCGTTGGGAATGAGCGTAGCCTCGCGGCCGTAAGCCTCCTTGAAGTACTCCTGATTGCCCCGGGAAAGCACGACGAGCGCATCCGCGCACTTGGCCGCCGTCGCCTCGCCGAACTTGATGTACTTGGAAGCCAAGCCGCCCCATTTTGCACGCTGCCAGTCCAGGCCGTGGATCGTTGCCACGGTCCTGATGTCCGTGGAACGCGCAAAACGAAGGGGGACGCACGGCCCCTCTGCGTGAAAGTGAATTACGTCTGCCCCGTCTTTGATGGCGGCCCTTGTTGCGGCAAAGCTGCTCGTGAGCGCAGAGAGCCCCTTGATGTCCAGAGCCTTTACGGGAACGATGCGGTAGCCATCCTTCTCGTAGGGCTCGGAAGGAGCTCCTTCGCCCATACGGTCGTAGCAGGTTACTTGGTGACCAAGGTCTGCCATACGGCGAGCAAGCTCGCCTACCACCACTTCTACGCCGCCCTCGCGCGAACCCGTTCTCTTTTGGCCTATCATGGCGATGCGCATGCTACACGGCACCTTCCCCAGAGAACATCGTCTTCAGCGTGCCGAATATCAACCGCAGATCCTGGCGCAGGCTGCGATTCTCTATATAGTGAAGATCCAGCTCAACCATTTCGTTGAAGCCCAGGTAGCTGCGGCCCATTACCTGCCAAGGACCGCTGCAGCCGGGTTTTACCGCCAGGCGCTTCATGTCGTGCTCGCTGTACAGGGCAACCTCGCGCGGCAGGCCGGGGCGCGGGCCAATGAGGTTCATTTGGCCCAAGAACACGTTGATGAGCTGGGGCAGCTCGTCGATGCTGTGCTTGCGAATGAAGTTACCCACACCGGGAATAATGCGCGGGTCGTGCTTCATTTTAAACATGGGGCCAGTGGCCTCGTTTTGGGCCTGCAAGTCCTTGAGCATTTGGTCTGCGTTGGGAACCATGCTGCGGAACTTGTAGATCTTAAACAGGTAGAACGTGCCGTCTTTGCGCACGCGGCCCACGCGCCACTGTGAATATAGGGGGCTGGCGCCCGGGCTCTTTATGCAAATGACCACGCTCAGAATTACCCCGGGAATAAAGAGCAACACCAGGGCTCCGCCGGCGGCGACAATGTCCACCGTACGCTTAACAACGCGGTAGAGCCTGTGCCCAAGCTCGGGCTTCACGCCGGAGTTGGCACCGCGCAGCATCTTGTACGCTTCTTCGTTTGTAAGGTAATCCCCCGCAGCACCGGCTGCGGCAGTGACGGAATTCGCCGTGGCGGCCGTGCGCGTCTCCCGCGCGCCCTGTGCCATGGTCATCATCGTAGGCTCCAAGAGCCCCTCCCCCAATACTTTTTGCCTTCGGTCGTCCGCTTGCGAGCTTGCAGCTAGGCGATCGCTCTTCTGTGATTGCGCATGACGCGCTGCTCTTTTGAAAGCACGGCAAGGCCAACGCGAGCGGTTACGCGTCGACCGCACAGGTCGAGCTCCAGATAAGCAGTGCTCTTGCGTCTGTTAATGGTTTTGATAAGGCCCTCGTGGCCCAGCAGCGGGCCTGCCGTTACTACGACCCGGTCGCCATCTTTTAGGGCCTCGCTCATGGGCACTACGCGGTCTCCCCTATGCGTAAAGCCGCCAATAAGCTGAACCTCTTCTTTTGCCAGCGGCACAAACTGACCGTCCTGGGCAAGCACCCGGGCAAAATCGTCCATGCGCAGTAGATACTGTTGCACGGTTCGGGGATCTGCCGTATCGCAGATAAGATAACCGGGAAAGAGCGGCTTGGTCGTATTGACCCATTCGCCGTGTACCTTGATCTCGGTCTGAAATTGGGGATAAAAGAGCTCCTGCATGGCGCCAGCCGGCACCACATGCTCTATGCGCTCGCGCATTACATCTTCGCGACCGTTAATGACCTGAATCACATACCACACGAGCACCACCCCCTTTGTTGTCTTACGTGTGGCTCACGGGGTTTGGGTATGGCTTCGCCAGGGCGCTTGTGCGCTAAGGCGCTCCATATTCAAACCCTGAGCCCAGTTAGACAAGCACGTGGCTCTGCCCCACCGTGAACGGTATGTATAAGTGCAGTGACTAGAGTCGCGGACGCGTATCGCAAAATGACCGCGACCCCAGCTGGCTGCGTGCGAACCAGTCAAGCGGGAACAAAACTGGACCGCAAGCAAACAGCTGTAGGACTGCTGCGCTTTGTCATGAAGTATCAATTCGAATGAACAGCTCGCACATAGACAAGAACATAGTCATTCGATGCCATACGCATGACGACGCTATTGGAGCTCGTGGTTTTTCCGGCACCGCCGTTACGGCCGGATGCTGATCGACCCTGCGCTTTGCGGCTTGCTGGAGCCGTGGGCACAGTTGAACCCATGTAACGTTAGTTATCCTAGCACAAGGCGACTAGAAACCGATTTAGGCCGTGCACGGCAACATATCGTACATTTGCAGTGCTTAAGGGGGTTATTTTGCAAACTTGTTCACATTGACGCAGGTTTATGCGGGTGTGGTTGTTGGAACGCACCGGCCGAGCTACAAAGCTGACGGCGAGAAATGCAAAAAGGAATTATGTTGGGTCAACAAACTATGTACAGAAGTGGGAAATAAATTGCGCAACTTTTTGTGGTATGGGTGTTGGTGTGGCGTCACTTTGGTTTGCGCGGTGGCTTCATATGAAAAAAGCCTCCAGTTTCCCGGAGGCTTTGCATTCACGATGGTGGAGACGAGGGGGATCGAACCCCTGACCTCTTGACTGCCAGTCAAGCGCTCTCCCAGCTGAGCTACGCCCCCGTGACGAAGACATACTATAGGGGATTGTTATGCTTGATGCAAGGGGGAATTTTGGATTGATCTTCCGCCTTACGGGTTTTCCTGGGACGGGGCAAAAATAATCACCCTACGAGCAATTATTTTTATCCACCGTCCCGATAAAACCCTGATGAAGTAAATAACCGATTGCAACGCCTTGGTGGACTTGGATCTTGGCCGTTTTCCGGACGACGTTAGAGATGCCCGTGTCGGCTAACAGGCCCAGGGGGCTGTGGTCTAGTTCCCACTCTAGGCCGTGTTCGCTTACCTTGGTGTTTGGGGCTATGGCGATGATGGAAAACGTCTTGCCTTCGGCGGCTTCGATGGTCCACGACTCGCCTGCGTGAAGGATGCGGGCGATCACCTTGTCCTCGGCGATCCAGATAGGGGCGTCCTCGTAGCCCGCAAGCAACCCCAGTACGGAAAGCGCCATATCCGGACGGCCGCCGGTGGCGCAGGTCGCAACCACTTCGGCACCCGGCCAGCGACGGCGGACGGAATCGAGCGCCAGCGCCAGATCGGTATAGTCCTTGTACGGGTCATGGCGCTCGACTTCAAAGTCGATGGCGGCATCGACCAGCGCGCGGCCGGCATCGCTCACCGTGTCGACATCTCCAACATATACGTCGCAGCAAAGCCCCGCGCCCAGCAGCGCGTCGAGCCCGCGGTCCACGGCGACAACGTGGTCGCACTCCCCCGCCAGCTGACGCAGCAAATCCGCGCTCGCCACCACGGGCGAGCCGCAGACCACCAATACCTTACAAGCCATAGACCTCGCCTATCCCTCAAACGCAAGCACGCGGGCCAAATCCAGGTCCTCATAACTATCGATAAAGATGTCGCAGTTTTCGCGAACCTCATCGCGCTCCATACGACCGAGCGGGTCATAGATGCCCACGCGCTTAAAGTCAGCGATACCAGAGCTCTTAAGGCCAAAGACGGCGTCCTCAAACACCCACGCGCGCTCAAACTTGTGCCCGTGGCGCTCCTCCAGACGGCGCAGCGCCAGCTCGTACACATCAGGGAAATGCTTGGAGCGGCCCGCCTCGCCCGTCGTGGTAATAAACTCCATATAGCGATCAAGGCCAGCGCCCGCAAGCGCAGACGTAACCAGCTCGGCCGGCGTGGACGTGGCAACGCACATGGCAATACCGGTCTCCTTCGCCTGCTTCAAAAAAGCAAGCAGGCCCTCGCGCGGCGGCACCTTGGAGTAGCCATCGATCAGGATGTCGCTCAGCTCGCGGTAGAGCTCCTCGCCATTTGTGCCAATGCCCCAGGTGTCGTGGTAGGCCTGGCACTCATCCTCGAGCGACAAGTGCTCAAACTGGGCAAAATCGTCGACCGTCACGTCAACTCCGTGGCGGTGCAATAACTCGGGCTGGGCATAGGCCCAAACGGGGGTGCTATTAACCAGCGTGCCGTCGCAATCGAAAATAAAAGCAACACTCGGGGCAGCGATGTGGTCCATAGACGAGCCTTTCGATGTCAAAGGGTAAACAACCTGCTAAAAACGTTTTACCAAACGTAAACCTAACAATCTAGAATCCCTAATTGGTAAAGCTGTCAAGAGTTTTACCATCGCAATTCTGCCAGTGGTATAAACATGGCGCTTACCGATTAAACGCCACCACAAATCCACTTTCGTCCATAAAACTAACGTACAGGTGTTATCGTAGTTTTTGCCGAAAGTTCCACCGAGCACGCGAGGTGGAACGAATCATAGAACTGTCGCCGTCCCTTCGATTCGTGCAGCCTTGGACCTTTCGCATCTAGTCACCAAGGCAACACGCTGCCGCGTCATGATGGGATCAAACGTGAGCGATACAAAGCTAAAGCCAGCAACCAAAAAGCCTGCTACCCGTAAACCCGCCCCGCACGCGCCGGAGCTCACCAAAGACGATGTCTATCTGTTTGGCATCGGTACGTGGGAGCGCAGCTGGGAAAAGATGGGCGCGCACCCCGACACGCAGAACCGTACGCGCGGCTGGCGTTTTTGCGTTTGGGCGCCCGACGTAAAGAGCGTTCACGTCATTGGCGAATTTAACGACTGGGACGAGCAAGCCAACCCGCTGGTACCCATGCATACGAGCGCTATTTGGGAAGGCTTTATTCCTGGCGCCGAGCAGGGTCAGCTCTATAAGTATCTCATCGAGACCAACGAGGGCGAAAAGCTCTACAAGGCCGATCCGTACGCCTTTAAGGCCGAGTGCCCTCCGGGAACGGCGAGCGTGCTGTGGACCCTCGATGGCTACAAGTGGAACGACGCGGCTTGGCTCAAGCGCCGCGCAAGCCATAACCACATGTCGCAGCCGCTTAACATCTACGAGGTGCATATTGGCTCGTGGAAGCGCCACGGCGACGCTCCGCAGGGCGAGCCCGACGAGTACGGCAACTACCCCGGCCCCATGGACCCCTTCCCCGCGCAGCGCGGCGAGTTCTACACCTACGATGACCTGTCGGTGGAGCTCGTGGACTACGTCCGCGACATGGGCTACACGCATATCGAGGTCATGCCGCTTATGGAGCATCCCTTCGATGGCTCCTGGGGCTACCAGACGACCGGCTACTATGCCGCCACGTCGCGCTACGGCAACCCGCAGCAGCTCATGCACTTTATCGATGCATGCCACGAGGCCGGCATTGGCGTGATCATGGACTGGGTGCCCGGCGGTTTTTGCGCCGACTCCCACGGCCTTGCCACCTTTAACGGCCACATGCTGTTTGAGCACGAGATTCATCCCAACTGGGGCACGCACAAGTTCGACTTCGCCCGTGGCGAGGTCCGCTCCTTCCTGGTCTCCAACGTGCTGTACTGGCTCGAGAACTTCCACGTGGACGGCATTCGAATGGACGGCGTGTCCAGCATGTTGTACCTCAACTTTGGCATTGACGATCCCGGCCAAAAGAAGTTCAACAAGTACGGTACCGAGGAGGACCTGGACGCCAGCGCGTTTATCCGTCAGGTCAACTGCGCCGTGGAGGCGCACTACCCCGACGTGATGATGATGGCCGAGGAGTCCACCGCATGGCCGCTCGTGACCTATCCGCCGCAGGACGGCGGCCTGGGCTTCCACTACAAATGGGACATGGGCTGGATGAACGACACCCTGCACTACATGCAGACCGATTTTCCGTGGCGCCCCGGCAACCACGGGCTGCTCACGTTCTCCATCATGTACGCCTTTACCGAGAACTTCATCTGCCCGCTGAGCCACGACGAGGTCGTGCACGGCAAGTGCTCGCTCATCGGTCGCATGCCGGGCGACTGGTGGCGCCAGTTTGCCGGTCTGCGCACGCTGGCCTTCTACCAGATGACGCACCCCGGTGCCAAGCTCAACTTTATGGGCAACGAGATCGGCCAGTTTATTGAATGGCGCTACTACGAGTCCATTCAGTGGTTCTTGACCGAGGAGTATGAGACCCACAAGCACCATCAGGCGTTTATCAAGGCGCTCAACCATCTATACACCGCCGAGCCCGCCCTGTACGAGCGCGGCTACACCGACGACGGCTTTACCTGGATCGACGCGGACAACTCCAAGCAGTCCATCGTGAGCTTTGTGCGTCAGGGCGAGGACGTCGATGACGACCTGGTGATCCTGATCAACTTTGACCCGGCGAGCTACGAGAGCTTCCGCGTGGGCGTGCCGCGTGAGGGTGACTGGGAGGTCATCTTCGATTCCGACCGTCCCGAGTTTGGCGGCAGCGGATACGCCGGTGAGGAGCCCTACACCTGCTCAAGCGAGCCCTATCCCTGGAACGGGCAGATGGACTCCATCGAGATTAAGGTACCCGGCCTGGCAGGCGTGGTGCTTAAGCGCCGCGGTCCCAGCAGCTATAAGCCGCCCGTGGTCGAGGGGCCCAAGAAGGCGACGCGCAAGCGCACGTCCTCGGTGAAGCCCAAGCCCGCGGCAGCCAAGAAGGCTCCGGCCAAGGCGAAGACTGCCAAGGCTACGGCTAAGCCCAAGGCCAAGAAGGCAGCCAATAAAAAGGCTGCTCCCAAGGCTAAGGCAGGCGCTGTTAAAGCATCTGGCAAGGAAGCGTAACAAAAGAGTTACCACTGTAATTACCCGCCCCGCCGGGGCGTAGGATACAAGTCATAACCGTTCCGGGAGAAACATCCCCGGGGGAAAGGAACGTATGAATAAGATCTTCGACAACAAGCAGGAGTTTACCGAACTCTATCGCGAAGCCGTCATGAGCATCAGCGGCAAGAGCGTGGAGGCCGCCAGCGACCTGGACCGCTTTAATGCCCTGGCCAAGCTCGTGGCCGAGAAGGCGCGCACCGTTGCCACCACCAGCGACGCCCGTGTTGCCGCCGAGGGCAAGAAGCGCGTGTACTACTTCTCGATCGAGTTTTTGATCGGCCGCCTGCTTGACAACTACCTGCTCAACTTTGGCGTGCGCGACATGGTCGCCGAGGCGCTCGACGACATGGGCTTTGACCTGTCCGTCATCGAGAACCAGGAGCCCGATCCGGCCCTGGGCAACGGCGGCCTGGGCCGTCTGGCCGCATGCTTCCTGGATTCCATGGCAGCCGAGGGCATTGCCGGCTACGGCAACGGCATGCGCTACCGCTACGGCCTGTTTAAGCAGGAGATTGTCAACGGCAGCCAGGTCGAGGCCACCGACGAGTGGCTCACCCACGGCTATCCCTGGGAGGTCCGTCGTCAGGACAAGGCCGTGACCATTAAGTTTGGTGGCCATGTTGAGGGCTTTGAGGAGAACGGCCGCACGTTCTACCGCACGGTGGACACGCAGGACATCCTGGCCGTCCCCTATGACATCCCCGTTGTGGGCTATGCCGGCGAGACCGTGAACAAGCTGCGCGTCTGGGCCGCCGAGCCGGTCGAGGAGCACTTTGACCTCGAGGCCTTCAACCGCGGCGACTATGCCCTGGCCGACGCCGAGCGCGCCGAGGCCGAGGCCATCAGCGCCATCCTCTACCCCAACGACGCCGGCGAGCACGGCCGTCTGCTGCGCCTGAAGCAGGAGTACCTGTTTGTCTCGGCCGGCATCTACAGCCTGCTCGACACCTTTGAGAAGGAGCACGGCGAGAATTGGGAGCTGCTGCCGCAGTTTGTTGCTATCCACACCAACGACACGCACCCCGCCATGTGCGGCCCCGAGCTCATGCGTATCCTCATCGACGAGAAGAAGCTCGAGTGGGATGACGCCTGGAACATCGTGACGCAGGTCGTGAGCTACACCAACCACACCATCCTGCCCGAGGCTCTGGAGAAGTGGCCCATCGGCACGTTCTCCAAGCTCCTCCCCCGCGTGTACCAGATCATCGACGAGATCAGCCGTCGTTGGCACGAGTCGTTCGACACCACGCAGGAAGGCTGGCAGGAGCGTCTGCGCCAGACCGCCATCCTGTGGGACGGCGAGATTCGCATGGCCAACCTGTCCGTGATCTGCAGCCACAGCGTCAACGGCGTGGCCAAGATCCACTCCGACATCATCAAGAACATCGTGCTCAAGGATTTCTATGCCCTGACGCCCGAGAAGTTCAACAACAAAACCAACGGAATCTCGCACCGTCGCTTCTTTGCCGAGGCCAACCCCACCTACGCCAAGCTCGTGACCGAGGCCATTGGCGACGGCTGGCTTAAGGACGCCTTTGAGCTGGAGAAACTCAAAGAGTTCCAAAACGACACCGAGTTCCTGAAGGCCGTGGGTGCCTCCAAGCGCGCCAACAAGGAGCGCCTGGCCGCCTACGTTAAGGCCGAGACCGGTCTGGTCATTGACCCCAACACCGTCTTTGATGTTCAGGTAAAGCGCTTCCACGCCTACAAGCGCCAGCTCATGAACATCATGAAGGTGATGGACATCTACAACCGTCGCATCGCCGATCCCAATTTCCACGTGACGCCGACGACCTTCATCTTTAGCGGCAAGGCTGCCTCGAGCTACACCTTTGCCAAGGAGACCATCCGCCTCATTAACTCCGTGGCCGACGTCGTCAACAATGACCCGCGCGTCAACGAGGTCATGAAGGTCTGCTTTATCCCCAACTTCCGCGTGAGCAACGCCCAGCTCATCTACCCCGCCGCCGAGATCTCGGAGCAGATCTCCACAGCCGGCAAGGAGGCCTCGGGCACGTCCAACATGAAGCTCATGATGAACGGCGCCATTACGCTGGGCACCCTCGACGGCGCCAACATCGAAATCGCCGACCTGGCCGGCCGCGAGAACGAGGCCATCTTTGGCCTGACCGCTCCCGAGGTCGAGCAGCTCTGGGCATCGAACAGCTACTTTGCGTGGGATACGCTCAACAACGATCGCGACCGTCTGGGCCGCGTGATGGACGAGCTCAAGGACAACACCTTCGCGGGTCTATCGGGCAACTTTGAGAGCATCTACAACGAGCTCATGAACAACAACGACCCCGACCTTGTCATGGCAGACTTCCGCAGCTACGTGGATGCGTGGGAGAAACTCACGGGCAGCTATGGCGACCAAGAAACCTGGAACCGCAAGGCCCTGCTCAACACCGCCTCGAGCGGCTGGTTCTCGAGCGACCGCACCATTCGCGAGTACCGCGACGAGATCTGGCACGCGTAAAGGCGCGCGAGCTCCCCTATGCCAGCACGGCATTACTCGACGGGCGTGACGTTGCGCCGCGCCCGTCGCTAATGGGTTTAGGAACATCGATGACAGAAGGAGAAATCGATGAGTAAGAAAGAATGCATCGCGATGCTCCTCGCAGGAGGACAGGGCAGCCGATTGGGGGCACTCACCCAAAAGATCGCTAAGCCGGCGGTTAGCTTTGGTGGCAAGTTCCGCATTATCGACTTTTCGCTCTCCAACTGCTCCAACTCGGGTATCGACACGGTGGGCGTTCTGACGCAGTATCGCCCCTACCTGCTGCATGCCTATGTGGGCTCCGGCGAGGCGTGGGATCTGGACAGCCGCGACGGCGGCGTGTCGATCCTGCCGCCGTACGAGACGCAGACCGGCGGCGCCTGGTATGCGGGCACGGCCGACGCCATTACGCAGAACCTGGACTACATCAAGGCCAACGACCCCAAGTACGTCCTGATTCTTTCGGGCGATCACCTGTATCGCATGGACTACCGCAAGATGCTCAAGACGCACATTGAGAACAACGCCGACCTCACGGTGAGCGTTATGCCCGTGCCGTGGGAGGAGGCCAGCCGCTTTGGCATCCTGACCACCGACCCCGAGGACGGCCGCATCACCAAGTTCACCGAGAAGCCCGATAAGCCCGATTCGAATCTCGCGTCCATGGGCATCTACATCTTCTCGGCAGACGTGCTGATCGAGGCGCTCGAGGAAGACGCTCTGGACCAGCGCTCGAGCCACGACTTTGGCAAGGACATCATCCCCAAGCTGCTCGGCGAGGGCAAGCGCCTGTACAGCTACGAGTTCCACGGCTTTTGGAAGGACGTTGGCACCATCGCCAGCTTCCACGAGACCTCGATGGACCTGCTGGGCAACAACCCCGAGTTCGATCTGTTCGACAAGCACTTCCCCATCATGTCCAACATCACCACGCGTCCGCCGCACTACATTGGCCCGGACGGCCGCCTGGACGACTGCCTGGTCTCCAACGGCTGCAAGATCTACGGCACCGCGCGCCACTCGATCCTTTCGACCGATGTCATCATCGAGGAGCGCGCCGTGGTCGAGGACTCCGTGCTGCTGCCGGGCGCGCACGTCAAGAGCGGTGCGCACATCTGCCGCGCTATTTTGGGCGAGAACTCCACGGTCGAAGAGGGCGTGAAGCTCGGCTCTGTCGATACCACCAAGGATACGGCCGTCGTTGGAAATGACGTCGTTATCGGGAAGGGGGAATGATCCGATGATCAATCGCAAGGCCATCGGTTATATCACCGCTAACTACTCTTCGACTTACGGCAGCGTGCTGCTCAAGGACCGTCCCATCGCGTCCGTTCCCTTTTTGGGCCGCTACCGCCTGATCGACTTCCCGCTGTCCAACATGATGAATGCCGGCATCAAGACCGTCGGCGTCGTTATGCCGGGAAACTACCGCTCGCTGATCGACCACGTGGGCTCGGGTAAGGACTGGGGCCTGGACCGCAAGAAGGGCGGCCTGTTCATGGTGCCCGGCAACGCGTATGGCACCACCAAGGGCGGCATGCGCTTCCTGCTGCGCGACATCATCTCCAACAAGACGCTGTTCCAGCGCTCGGACAAGCCCTATGTTGTGATGATGGGCACCAACATCATCTTTAACATGGACCTCAACACCATCATCGACGCGCACGAGAACTCCGGTGCCCAGATGACCGTGGTGTACTGCAAGGCCACGCGCAACGTCGATGACGAGACCAAGCTCGAGATTAACGAGAACGGTCGCCTGACGGGCGTGAGCGCTGACGTCGTGTACGGCGACAACGCCTCTATGGACTGCTGCATCGTCAACCGCGAGACGCTGCTCGAGATCATCGACCACTACCAGGCCGCCGACTATCTTGACCTGCTCGAGGCACTCCAGGGCGACTTTGGCAACATCGACGTGTGCAGCTACGAATACAAGGGCGAGGTCGTGGGCGTGTTTAGCGAGAAGTCGCTGTATCGTCGCAGCATGGACCTGCTCGACCAGACCGTGGCCGACCAGCTCTTCGATCCCGAGCGCCCGATCCTGACCAAGGCCCACGACGTGCCGCCTTCGCGCTATGCGACCGGCAGCCACGCATGCAACTCGATCATCTCGGCCGGCTGCATCATCAAGGGCACCGTGCGCAACTCGATCCTGTCTCGCGGCGTTGTGGTCGAGGACGGCGCTTCGGTGACCAACTCGATCATCAACCAGAGCTGCATCATCAAGAGCGGCGCCCGCGTTGAGAACGCCATCCTGGACAAGAACAACGTGGTTCCCACCAACACCGAGCTTCGCGGCACGCCCGAGAACATCCTGGTGCTGGGAAAGGCTCCGTTAACTTCCGACACCACCATCGTACGTTAACGTTGACACCGCAACATCGCTCGTAACATGTAGAATAGCCGCCCGGTTAGCGCCAGGCGGCTATTCTCGAATTGGAATATGGGAGACAATATGGCAGATTCCAGCAAAAAGATGCAGATCGTGTTTGCCTCGGCCGAGTGCGCACCGTTTGTTAAGACCGGTGGCCTGGGCGACGTAGCGGGCTCGCTGCCTGCGGCACTCGTGCGCGCCGGCGCCGAGGTCATCGTGATGGTGCCCAAGTACGCCACCATCAAGGACGAATACAAGGCGCAAATGGAGCACTTTGCCGACTTTTACGTGAGCCTGGGCTGGCGCAATGAGTACTGCGGGCTGGAGAAGCTCGAGCGCGACGGCGTCACCTATATGTTCGTGGACAACGAGCGCTACTTTGCGCGCGACTATCCGTACGGCTTCTTTGACGACGGCGAACGCTTTGCGTTCTTCTCCAAGGCCATCACCGAAAGCCTGCAGCACTTGCCGGCCGGTTTTGAGTGCGACATCCTGCACTGCAACGACTGGCAGACGGCGCTGGCGCCCGTGTTCTTGCGCGAGTTCTACCAGGGCCTGCCGCTGTACGACCGCGTCAAGACCGTGTTCTCGATCCACAACGTAGCGTTCCAGGGCCAGTTTAGCGACACCGTGATGGAGGACATCCTAGGTGTGGCGCATATTCCGGCGGCAGCTACGCAGTTGCGTTGCGACGCCTGCAGTATCAACTACATGCTGGGCGCGCTGCACTATGCCGATGCCATCACCACGGTGAGCCCCACCTATGCGGGCGAGATCCAGACGCCCGAGTTTGGCGAGGGCCTGGACGGCGTGCTGCGCGAGCGCTCCTATGCGCTGCAGGGCATCCTCAACGGCATTGACGTGGCGGCCTTTGACCCGGCAACCGACAAGCGCATTGCCGCCAACTACACGGTTGACGACCGTTCCGGCAAGGCCGTGTGCAAGGCCAAGCTGCAGGAGGAGCTGGGCCTCGAGGTTCGCGACGACCGCCCGCTTATGGTGATGGTCACGCGCCTGACGCGCCAGAAGGGCATGGACCTGGTCATGTACGCGCTCGACCGCATCCTGTCCGGCGGCGTGCAGGTGGCGGTGCTGGGCACCGGCGACCGCGACTACGAGGACGGCCTGCGCTACTTCCAGGACAAGTACCCCGGCACCATGGCCGCACGCATCGAATTTGACCCGGCGCTGTCGCAGCGCATGTACGCCGCCGCCGATATGTTCCTGATGCCTTCGAAGTTTGAGCCTTGCGGTCTGTCGCAGATCATCGCCATGCGCTACGGCACCCTACCCATCGTGCGCGAGACCGGTGGCTTGAAGGACACCGTGATCCCGTATAACGAGTTCACCGGCGAGGGCACGGGCTTCTCGTTTAGCAACTTTAATGGCGACGAGATGGGCGACGCGGTCTTCCGCGCGGCGCGCCTGTTCTGGGATAACCGTGAGGCATGGAACAAGCTGGTCACGCAGGCCATGAGCCAGGACTTTAGCTGGACGCGCTCGGCCGATAAGTATCTGGACCTGTACTTCTTTATGCACCCTGAGATTGAAAGGCCGGCGGCTGTGGCTGAAGTTGCAGCTGTCGATGAGCCCGCTGCCGCTGAGGCCGAACCTGCGGCGACCGTTAAGGAGCCCGCTGCCGCTGAGGCCGAACCTGCGGCGACCGTTAAGGAGCCCGCTGCTGTTGAGGAGCCCAAGGCCGAGGAGAAGCCGGCGGCCGAGGCCGAAGTTAAGCCCGCTGCGAAGCCTGCCGCCAAGAAGACGACGACTCGCAAGACAACGGCTAAGAAGGCCACGACCACGAAGGCCGCTGCTAGCAAGACTAGCGCCGCTAAGGGAACTACTGCCAAGGCATCGACTACGCGCAAGCGTACGACCGCCGCTGCCAAGAAGGCCGCCGAGGCCGAGGCCGCTCCCGAGGCAAAGGCCGAGCCCGCGGCAAAGGCTCCGGCCAAGACCGCTGCCAAGAAGACGGCTGCGACCAAGACCACGACTGCCAAGAAGGTCACGGCTACGAAGTCGACGACGACCAAGGCCGCTACGACGAAGGCCGCCGCGAAGACGACCCCGAAGGCTGCTGCAAAGCCCGCCGACAAGGTCGAGGAGGCGCCCTCCGAGCCCAAGGCCAAGGCAACTGTCGAGGCAAAGCCGGCTGCCAAGACCACCACGCGCAAGCGCTCTACGACGACGGCCAAGAAGACCACGACCAAGGCTGCAGCTCCCAAGGCAGAGGCTAAGGCCGAGCCCGCCAAGGAGGCCCCGATCTCCCCCGCTGTTCCGGCCGAGGAAAAGGCTCCGACCAAGAAGACCTCCGTCCGTAAGGCAACGGCCACCCGCAAGCGCCACTAATCCGGACGATTAAAACTTAATCCTCAAAGCAAAAGAGGGCGTCCCAACCAGGCGCCCTCTTTTGCGTTGAACTTCTCCATTAAAAAGAGGGCCGGTTTACTACGACAAAATGGCTCCGGCCGACCACGGCGGGTAATCTACGAAATTGGCAACGCCTCTACCTGCGGTTTTAATATCACCAAAATGACCCTGGTTGAGATCATTCAATTCGTCGTAGTAAACCGGGTTACTTTTGTTTGGCTACAAATAGTATCGGTATAGGCACATTTGAATATCGCGATAATTTGGGTGGTAAAACGATTTTCTAGGACAACCGTTCGCCGATGGTAAACGGATGTTGTTTATACAGCCTGTGTACAAAAGATATACTTACATCCAGTGCGTAAAGCCCATGGCCCGCAGGCCGTGATTCTATTGAACTGGACCGAATTATGAGATTGATTCACAACAGCCGTCTGCCGCAGTTTCGTACTCCGTTTGGCGCTGTGACCACTGGAACTTCCGTTTCGCTATCGGTGATTTTGGAGGATGCCGACCCCAACCAGGCAACGCTCACCCTGCGCACCTGGGTCGATGAAATCGGTGAGTCTCTGTATCCCATGACGCACGAGGGCGACGGCATATTTACCGTAGAGCTTGAGTGCACTGAGCCCTGTCTTATCTGGTACAGCTTTATCTGCAACATCGAGGGCCAGCCTGCGGTACGCCTGGGTGCACCGCAGGGTCGCACCGGTGGCGAGGGTGTGACCTACAACTACGCCGAGGTTCCGTCCTTCCAGATTACCGTCTACAAGCACCGAGAGAACCGTCCCACTTGGTACGAGCGCGGTATGGTCTACCAGATCTTCCCCGACCGCTATGCACGCGACGAAAACTGGCGCGAACGCACGCTTGCCGAAGTTGAAAAACCGCGCAAAGGAATCCAGCGCCGCATGGTCGAGGACTGGAACGAATCGCCCGAGTACGAGCGTGCCGAAGACGGCTCCATCAAGACCTGGGATTTTTACGGCGGCTCGCTCAAGGGTATCCAAAATGACCTGCCCCGCATTGCCGAGCTAGGCTTTACGGCCATCTACCTCAACCCCATCTTTGAGGCCGCGAGCAACCACCGCTACGACACGGCCGACTACACCAAGATCGACCCGATCCTGGGCACCGAGCAGGACTTTACCGAGCTGTGCCAGGCAGCCGAGAAGCTGGGCATCTCCATCATCCTGGACGGCGTCTTCAACCACACGGGCGACGATTCGATCTATTTCAACCGCTACGGCAACTATCCCGGCGTGGGCGCCTGGCAGAGCGAGGATTCACCGTGGCGCGATGCGTTTTACTTCCATGAGGACGGCTCGTATGACTGCTGGTGGGGCGTGGGCAACATGCCCGCCATCAATGAGAGCTCCAAACTGGTGCGCGAGCGGCTCCTGGGCAAGGACGGCGTGATCCGAAAATGGCTGCGCGCCGGCGCCCATGGCTGGCGTCTGGACGTGGCCGATGAGCTTTCCGATGACTTCCTGGCCGAGATCAAAAAGGCCGTGCTCGCCGAGAAACCCGATGCGCTGCTGCTCGGCGAAGTCTGGGAGGACGCCTCCAACAAGATCAGCTATGGCCACCTGCGCCGCTATCTGCAGGGCTCTGAGCTCGACTCTGCCATGGACTACCCCTTCCGCGACATGGTCATCGGCTTTTTGATGGGCTACAAGAATGCCTATCAAGCTGCTGAGGACATCGAGACCCTGCGCGAGAACTACCCGCGCGAGGCACTGGCCTGCGCGCTCAATCTGCTTTCGAGCCACGACCGCCCGCGCATTATCTCGGTGCTCGGTGGTGGCCCCGACGAGTCGCAGCTGCCCGAGAGCGAGCGCAGCAAATGGCGCCTGGACGAGAACTCGATGGGCCTGGCCAAGAGCCGTTTTTGGTTGGCAACGCTCATGCAGATGACCTTCCCGGGTGTGCCCTCGATCTATTACGGCGACGAATACGGCTTGGAGGGCCTCACCGATCCGGGCAACCGCCGCACCCTGCCGACCAAGGACCAGCTCCACGACTTCGATACGCTGGCCATTGTTAAGAACGCGTCTGCCGTCCGCCGCGCGCTGCCGTTTATGGTCGACGGCGAGATCAAGGCCTTCGCGCTCAACGACGACGTCTTGGCCTACACCCGCACGGGCAAAGACGGCGAGGCCGCGACGGTTATCATCAACCGCAGCCTGCGCAATTCGCACTGCGTGACGATCCCGGCGCTCGGCGAATGCGCGAGCGACGTGATCAGCGGACACGAGTGCGAAATCCACAACGGCACAGTCACGCTCGACTTGTACCCGCTGGGCTCTTCGATCATCTATCACCATGCCGAGAAGCGCCTGCAGGAGCCGCTCGATCATGGCGCGGGCGTCGTGTGCCACATCACCTCGGTGCCGACCGATGACGGCAAGCCTGGCACGATCGGTGCGCCCACGCGTCGCTTTATCGACCATCTGGCCGCCATGGGCATGCGCTACTGGCAGGTCCTGCCCGTCAATCCAACGGACTTCTTCCGCTCCCCCTACGCCGGTCCTTCGGCCTTTGCAGGCAATATCGACCTGCTGCCCGAGAGCCAGGAGGAGCTGGCTGCCGACTTCGTCACCTGGAAGGCCCGCGGCGGCGAGGATGCCGACCCGCTGTACACGGCGTTTAAACATCGCAACGCCGACTGGCTCGAGAAGTACTGCGTCTACATGGCGGTAAAGAAGCACTTTGAGGGACTGTCGCGCCACGATTGGCCGGCGGATGTCGCGCGCTACAACGAGCACCTGATCGATGACGAGCGCTTCCACGACGAGGCAGAGCTGCAGGCGTACATGCAGTATCGCTTTGACCTTGCCTGGTGCGAGCTCATGAACTATGCACACAAGAAGGGCATCGAGGTCATCGGCGATATCCCGATGTATGTCTCGGACGATTCGGCCGATGCGTGGAGCGAGCCCGAAAACTTCTGGCTGTCCGATACCGGTAAGGCGATTGAGATTTCGGGCGCGCCGCCCGACAACTTTGCGCCCGAGGGGCAAGTGTGGGGAAACCCCACCTTCCGCTGGGATCACATGAAGGGAAACGGCTATAGCTGGTGGATGGATCGCTTGCGTCGTGCGTTTTCGCTCTACGACCGTGTGCGCCTGGACCACTTCCTGGGCTTCCACAGCTACTTTAGCATCCCTGCCGGCAAGGCCTGTGCCGACGGCCGCTGGCTTGCGGGACCGGGCAAGGACCTGTTCCAGACCGCCTACGACGAGCTGGGTCCGCTCAACTTTATTGCCGAGGATCTGGGCTATCTAACACCTGGCGTACGCGCGATGGCTTCGACCTGCGGCTTCCCCGGCATGGATGTGCTGGAGTTTAGCGACTACGACGTTCGCTGCGGAATTCATCCCACACCGGGCAAGATCCTGTATACCTCGACGCACGACACCTCGACGCTTGCCGGCTGGTGCACGCGCTCCTTTGCAGGTGGCGACGAGCCGAGCGGCATTGCATTGGCAAGCGAGCTCATGGGCGATGCCCTGGCAAGCGATGCTCCGCTCGTGATGATGCCGCTGCAGGACGTGCTGGGGCTGGGCGACGACGCGCGTATGAACGTACCGGGCGTGGCCACGGGCAACTGGACTTGGCAGGCTGACGAGGCCGACGTTGCGGCAGCCGAGGAGAAAACTGCGAAGCTCCTGCGCAGCACCCATAGATTCTGGGGCGAAGCGTGATAAAACCCTCGATATAGGGTACAGTTACAGCTGTTTGAATTTTTGCGGGCAGAGCGATCTGCCCGCTTTGTGCTGAAAAGGAAGTATTATGGCGCGCTACGATTACAAGTGCACGAGCTGCGGCAACGTGTTTGAGGTTGAGCACCCCATGTCCGAGACGCCCGAGGTCGTATGCCCTAGCTGCGGTGCCCCGGCATCCAAGACGTTTTCGGCCAGCGGCATTAAGTTCGACGGCAGCGGTTTCTACAACACCGACCAGCGCAGTGGCGGCTCCAGCACCAGCGCCACCAGTGGCTGCTGCGCCAACTGCCCGCATAACCACTAGTGACAAGCGGCCCCGCGATCAAGCCCGATCGCGAGGCCGCTTCTTTACGCTATAGGTAGCTAATTAATTTTTAATAATTAGCATATTTTAAAATCCGCCCATACCAGCAGAATAGGGATCGTCACAGGTACCATCGCTATACCAATGAGTAGACCCCACGTAATTGCCATTTTCGTCATAAACATCCATAGTTTTAATGACTACTTTGCCGCCGCCGTTAGAGGAGCCTCCCGAATAGCCGCTTCCACCAGAATAATTATTACCGCTATAAGAATTGTTGGAATAATTGTTTTGCTGAGAAGCCTGCTGCTGAGTCTGCGCCACTTCCTCTTGAGTCTTCGCCTCAGCTTCTGCTTTTGCCTTATTTACATCATCAATACGAGTTTGATAACGACTAATCTGTTCATTGATTTGATCAATGAACAGATTAGAATCCTTTTTGGCATCTTCAAAAATAAGCTTCTGATTATCTTTATTAGAAATATCATTAAGAAGACCATTGAGGCTATTAATATGCTGCTGGAGAGAGTCAGTATCTTCAGTAGAATTTACATCAAAATTAACATGGTCAGTTACAGAAGTATTCCACTCATCATTTTGAGCATTACGACAGTCTTTAATAATGGAATCGTATTTATTGAGCAACTTCGTCCAATCAGGGGAAGTGCCATCCGCATACTTAAAACTGTCATTAGAGATTTCTTTATTCAAAATCTCTTTATTATTTTGAGCATTTTTAATGGTATCAAGACGTTGCTCAAAAGTTAGTAACCCAGGATCAGCCTTAAAGGCAGCAACACTATCGCTAGCCTTTGAATACAAAACTTCAACCTGCTGATTATGTTCACTACATGCTTGTTTGTAATTGTAACCAGCATAACCACCGACACAACCAGCAATGAGCAAAGCAACAATACCGGCACCAATAATTACCCGCTTTTTAATCGAAGAATTCTCAACCTCTTCATTTTCCTGAGTATTATCTTCAGGATTGTCAATCTTGTCACTATTAAGATCGTTCATTTTAACCCCTCAATATTAAATCTGCGAGCGGTTCATGCATCCAGAAACTTACCAAACCCAACCGCTTACTTTCATACCCGATTTATTAATCCCAGTTCCAGAAAAATCCTGAGTTGCGGTGAAATAAGGACTGTTTGGCGGGTAGAAGCCGCTATTCGGGGGTGCGGACAGAAAGTTGGACCGCGGGGCGGTCCGGACTGGAGGTTCGCATGTACAGCAGGGAGAAGGTCGAGCTCTTCCTCCTGGCGACGGAGGACGGCATGGGGCCCACCGCCGCCGCGGAGTTCGCGGGGGTCACGGTGAGCGCGGCCAAGAAGTGGGCGACGGGGCACCTCCCGCGCAGCTACACCGGCGGGGGCTGTAGAATCGTGGCGAGGAAACCGCCACGGAAGGAGGCCAGCTTGGGCCCCGACAAGTCGATCTACGCCCCGCCCGCGACCGGCCCGCTCGCCGGACTCAACGAGGACCAGATAGAGAACCTGCTGCTCAGGGCGGTGTTGGCCGACCTAAAAGCGGAAGGGTGGGACCCGGCTTCGATCTCGAACAGGAGCAAGTGCGAGCTCGGCGAGAGATTGAGGCGGGCGACCGCCCTGCCCCTCCGCTCGATCACAGGTTTCTTGAGGATATCGAAGAGCTCCTATGAGTACTGGAGGCCCCGCGTCGCCGCGCCGCGCGACCGCGACGCCGACATACGCGACCGCGTGGTGCGCATCTTCCGCGAGGGCTCGGGGTGCTGGGGGTACCGCACCGTCTGGGCGCGCCTGCGCCGCGAGGGCGTCCGCGCCAGCGAGAAGCGCGTGGCCCGCGTGATGCGCGAGGAGGGCCTCGAGGTCGTCTACAACAGGAGGCGCGCCCGGGGCTACAGCTCCTACGCCGGCGAGGTCTCCAAGGCGCCGGAGAACCTCGTGAACAGGAATTTCCACGCCGACGAGCCCAACCGGCTGTGGCTCACCGACATCACCGAGTTCAGGCTCCCGGGCGGCGAGAAGGTCTACCTGAGCCCGGTCATCGACTGCTTCGACGGGATGCCCGTCGCCTGGTCGATCGGGCTGCACCCCGACAAGCGCCTCGCGAACTCGAGCCTGCTCAAGGCCTGCGCGGCGAGGCCGGCGGGCGCGCGCACGACAATCCACTCGGACCGGGGCGGCCACTACCGCTGGCCGGAGTGGATCGGGATCTGCGAGGAGAACGGCCTGGTCAGGAGCATGTCAGCGAAGGGCTGCAGCCCGGACAACTCGGCCTGCGAGGGCTTCTTCGGCCGCCTCAAGAACGAGTTCTTCCGCTACAGGGACTGGGAGGGCGTGACGGCCGAGGAGTTCATGGGGAGGCTCGAGGCCTACCTCGTGTACTATCGGGACGGGCGCATCAAGAAGTCCCTCGGGTGGCTGAGCCCGATGGAGTACCGCAGGAAGCTTGGATACGCCTAGGCGCGGTCCAAGAAATCGTCCGCACCCCCTTCAATCCCTATTTCACCGCAACTTAGTAGTTACTTGTGGACTAGGCGGACGCAGAAGTGGCCGTCGTAGGAGTCGGCGTTTACGGGGACGCTTTGGAAAAGTCCACGGTCGTTTTGACGTACGAGGACGAGCTTCTTGGCTTGTTCAAAATCGGGTAGCTGCAGAATTTGGGCTTCGGAGAGCGGCGCCACGCTAAAGCCTACGCCCTCGGGAGAGGCCAGGAAGGCATCCACGACCTGAGTGTTCTCCTCAGCAAAAACCGAGCAGGTGGCATAGATAAGCTCACCGCCGGCAGCAACGCGCGCGGCGGCTTCCTTGAGCATCGTCAGCTGCAGTTTAGGAAGCTCAACCGTCACGTCCTTTTCGGTCAAGCGCCACGGAATCTCAGGATGACGGCGCATGGTGCCGGTACCCGAGCACGGGGCATCGATAAACACCGTATCGAACAGAACGGGTTTACCAAGCATCGCATCGAACGACGTGAGGACCGTATCGAGCTCGCACGCATCACCCGAGACGGTACGAACGCCCTTGATACCAGCCTTATGCAGGCGCGCAAGATTCTGATCACACTTGCGATCGTGCAAATCGAGTGCAGTGTGCTGACGGTCGTAGCCGGCACGCTTAGCCTGGCACATCATCACATACGTCTTGGTACCACGACCGGCGCCGATCTCTAGGCAACGCCCGGGACGGGTCGCCGCAGTAGCGATAAGCTGGGCGTTAAGGTCCGAGGCCACGGCCGCCGCGCGTTCAAACACGCCCGACGCAACGGTGGCCTGCGCATCGACCGGCGCATGGCAGCCCGGGAACACCGGCGCCACAAGCTGCGATAGGTACGGATCAGGTTTGGTTGCAAAGGCATTCTCGTGCAAAGCGAGCGGCGCGGGCGCCAGATTGCCGGCAAAGTTGAGCACACCTTCGGGCGTATCGAACGACGCCATAATGCGGGCGCACAGCCAGCGCGGCAGGCCCATCAGACGAGACAGGCGAACCAAACGGCGCTCGGACTCGTCAGCATCCGTCGCGTTGGCAAAGTCCTCGACGTTGTCCGCAACCTTATGCAGCACGGCGTTCGCCAGACCGGCGGCCGATTTAGCACCGCTGCGAACCAGCTCAACGCCCTGGCTCACGGCAACGCGATCCGGGGTATGCAGGTAGAGCATCTCGAAGGCCGAGATGCGAAGCGCCATGCGAACACGCGGCGCGACCTTTTTGGGCTTATCGAGAAACTGATCGAGCAGCTCATCCAAAATGCCCTGCGTCGCGGCAACGCCCAGCGCCAGGCGAGCGGCAAACGCGGAATCGCGCTTGTCAATGGCCTTGGCCGTAGCGCGGGCAGAGAGCACATCGCGCGCATACATGCCGCGACGGTCGGCCTCCATCAGCACATCGAGCGCGAGCTTACGCGCGGGGGAAAGCTTGCTCATGATAAAGCACCCCACGTCAGATCGGCGCCCTGCAGGCCGGCAGCCCAGGCAGAAGCAGCCATAGCGCGCTTGCCATCGGGCTTAACCTCAAGCAGCTCGACCGCACCATCGGAAAGTCCCAGGTAGACACGCTTGCTCTTAACGGCAACAGCGCCCTCGCCAAGCGACACATCCGCCAGCGCAGCATCGAGCACGCGAACCGACTTACCGGCAATCACGCAGCGAGCGGGTGCAGTGTCGGACGAAGCCAACACGTGACGCACGCAATCGAGCGCCGCCATCTGCGGATCCAGACGCATCTCCTGCTTGGAAATCTTGGCAGCATGCGTGACGAGCGACTCATCCTGCTCGGTCCACACCGCTGTGTCATCGGCAAGCGAGGGCAGCGTATCGGCCAGCAGCTTACCGCCCAGCTCGCCAAGCTCCATCGTCAGTGCCTCGGCATGCTTGCCGGCGACAGATGTCGAGGCCTGCGCACAATAAGCGCCGGTATCCACGCCATGCCCAATACGCATAATGGAAACGCCGGCAACCTCATCACCAGCAAGAATCGCACGCTGAATGGGAGCGGCGCCACGCCAGCGCGGCAGCAGCGAAGCATGAACATTCACAATACCAAGCGGCGCCATATGCAGCACCTCATCGGGCAAAATGCAACCGTACGCGGCCACACAGAAAATATCAGCCCGCGCAGCCTGGAGAGTATCAACTACCTCAGGCGTCATACGATTAGCCTCAACAACCGGCAGGCCAAGCTCGAGCGCCTTGACCTTAACAGGAGACGGCTCAAGCTTCTTACCACGCCCACGAACAGCATCAGGACGAGTAATGGCAAGCGCAATCTCATTCCCAGCCTCAACAAGCGAAGTCAGCGAAGGCACAGCAAAATCAGGCGTACCCATAAACACAATACGCATAAAGGACGTCTCCCCTCAACCAAAGCCGAGACGGCTACAAATAACAGCGGAAAGCCAATTACCAAGCCCATCCGCAATAACAATTCAACAAGAACAAATATACCCAAAAACAAAGAAAGAGCCGCATAAAAGCAGCCCTCCCAACAAAGCAATTATCAGAGATGACGCCCCTCCCTGGCCCGATGGCACCCGAGCGAGACAGGCAGCGTCAACGTAGTCCCCGGGGCGCCCGCCTATATCGTCCCGCGCGCAGTTTCGCAGCGCAGCGAGAATGTTTGAGCACGGGATGATATAGGCGGGAGCCCCGGGGACGGACAAACCTACTCCGTCTCGCCCGGTCGAGCGCCGCGGGCCAGGGCGTCCTGGTACTCCTTGACTGCCTTGATGCGCTGCATGGGCTTAAGTCGCTCGAACATGGTATTGCCGTGCAGGTGATCGATCTCGTGCTGCAGGCACACGCAGAACAGGTCGCCCGTGGCCTCATAGCGGATCAGGTTGGCATCCAGGTCATACGCCTCGACAACAACGTGATCGGGACGCTCGATCTCGCAGCTAATGCCAGGGATGGAAAGGCAGCCCTCGCTAAACGGCACCAGATGGTCGCTCTGCTCAACAATGACAGGATTGATGAGCACGTAGGGGTCATAGTCGTTCTTGTCGTTGTAATCGCAGTCGATGGTAACGAGCTGAATGAGTTCACCGATCTGCGGGGCGGCCAGGCCGCAACCGCCGTTGTCGAACATCATCTTCTTCATCTTCTCGGCAAGTGCCTCGATCGCCGGGGTGATCTCCTCGATGACGGCGCACTCCTGGCGCAGACGAGGGTCGGGCGACAGTACGATTCCGTTGGCTTCCATGGCCATCCTTTCGGGTTGTTACATCAAATCATAGGCGTCGACGTCAACGCTCACGCTCACGCCGCGCACGGAGCCCACCTCTTTGAGGCAGGCGTCGATATCATCAGAGACATGGTACCCTACCGGCGACTTTACAAGCAGATGGAAGCGGTAACGGTCCTTGGCTCTCTCGATTACACACGAAGCCGGACCAAGCACCTGGGGTACGACGCTCCCCGCCCGCAAAAAGTCGGGCGCGGCGGCATGCCAGCGACGCTTGAGGAGCTTCGCGATGCGACCGATGTAGTCTCGCGCGTCATCCGCGTTCGTCGACCATACCAAAATGTTGGTCAGGCACACGAACGGCGGATACAGGGCGTCGCGGCGCTGGTCCAGGTCGTAGTCGGTAAAGATCGAACGGTCGTGCTCGGCGACGGCGCGAATGACCGGGTCATCGGGCAGGTAGGTCTGGATGATGACCTCGCCGGGACGATCGCCGCGGCCGGCGCGGCCCGCAACCTGCTCCAGCAGATCGTAGGCGCGCTCCCCTGCTCTAAAATCGGGCAGCTTGAGCGCAAAGTCGGCATTGACCACGCCCACGAGCGTGACCTCGGGAAAGTCGAGGCCCTTGGCAATCATCTGAGTACCCAGCAGCACCGCGCAATCGGCGGCATCGAACTGTTCGAGCAGCTTTTTGTGTGCGTCCTTGCCGCGCGTGGAATCGGCGTCCATGCGAATGATGGCGACGTCGTCAGGCAGCATCTGGTGCAGTGCGTCCTCAATCTGCTGCGTACCCAGGCCCATTTTTGCCAGGTAGCGACTGCCGCACTTGGGACAGCGACTCGTGGGCGCCGGATAGGGCTGCACGCGCCAGGACGATCCGCAGGTGTGGCACTGCAGCGTGTGCGTGCGCTCGTGGTACGTGAGCGCGGTGGAGCAGTGGTTGCAGGTGGGCACGCAGCCGCACTCGCGGCACATAAGAAACGGCGCAAAGCCGCGACGGTTGTGCAGCAACACGGCCTTTTCGCGACGCTCGACCACACGCTCCAGGCCTTCCATCAGCGGTTTAGAGAACATGGAGCGACTGCCGTGTGCGAACTCGCGGCGCAGGTCGGCAATGCGAACCGTAGGCAGGACCGAGTGCCCCGGGCGCTCGGGCATCTCGACGCGCGTCCAGGTGGCACCGTTATACGTGCCGCGGCGGCAGCGGTCGAGGGCCTCGGCCGAGGGCGTGGCGGAGCCCAACACGAGCGGACACCGATAGCGACGCGCCATCTCGGCAGCAACCTCGCGCGCATGGTAGCGCGGACTGGAACCCTGCTTGTAGCTGGTCTCGTGCTCCTCGTCGATGATGATGAGACCCAGGTCGCTGAGCGGGCAAAAGAGCGCCGAGCGGGCGCCCACGACCACGCGGGCCGAACCGCTGGCGACCATGTCCCACTGGTCCAGGCGCTCACCGGCCGAAAGGCGCGAATGGAACACAGCGACCGTCTCGCCAAAGCGCGAGCGGAAGCGGCCGACGGTCTGGGCCGTCAGCGAGATCTCGGGCACGAGCACGCAGGCCGAACGGCCGGCCGCCAGCACGCGCTCAATCGCCGAAAGGTAGACCTCGGTTTTGCCGGATCCGGTAACGCCATCGACCAGCACCACATCTCCGTGAGCGTCCAGGCGTGCGCGCTCAATCTGCGCGAGGGCCTGCTGCTGGCCGTTGGTGAGTGCCACCGGGGCCTTACCGCTCGCCGAGGACAGTGTGGTCTGCTCGCTGCAGCTACGCCACGCACGGCGCTCCTCCACCACGACGACGCCACGTTTTTCGAGTGCCTTAATGGTCGCCGACATGCTGTTGTAAAGCAGGTTGAGGTCGCGCGTCGTGACCGGGCCGCATTGGAGCGCCTCGATGAGCTGACGCTGACGGACCGCGGTCTTGGGCGGCGTATAGTCAAAGCCATCGGGCGTAAGCATCACCCAGCGGTTTTGGATAGGCTTGACGGCGGGGCGCTCAACCGTCCACGCCCCGTCATCGCCCTTCACGACACGCGGGCTGCCGCCCGGAGGCAAAAACAGACGCAGGCATTCGGAAAGCGTCGCGACATACTCGCGGCTCATCCAACGCGCAATGCGGGCGGCCTCGGCGCCAAAGAGCGGTTTGCTGAGGATGGCCTCGACGGGCTTGATGCGCACTGGATCAAGGACGGTGTTTCCTTGCAGCTCGCCCAGCCCAGACGCAATGTCGACGATATAGCCAGCGGCCGCACGGTTTCCAAAATGAACTAGGACGGTGGAGCCGATCTGGGCCTCATTGGCAAGGGACTGCGGAATGCCGTAGGCAAAAGGCTCGGACAGCGCACGGGTGGGAATGTCCAGGACCACGCTCGCGTAGGCGGCAATGGGCTCTGGCGCAGGCTCAGGTTTGGCCTGCTCGGCCGTGCGGGCATGCTTCATGGGAGCTTGCTCCGGTTCGGGCGAACCAAACAGCGACAGTTGCTCGGCCATGGCGCCAGCACCTCCTATCCCATACGTCTACAGAAACAAGAGCCCCACTCGCGGTGAGCGGGGCTCGGATACATACGTTTGCGCAGCGATTACAGCGCCATCGTACGGGCGCGGTCGATGCGCGCCAGGCAGTCGTCGCGGCCGACGAGCGCCATGGTCTCGCCCAGCGGAGGGCTCACCATGTTGCCGCAGACGGCGACGCGCACGGCCTGGAACACCACGCGCTTCTTGAGGTCCATCTGCTCGGGCAGCGGCTCAAGCGCGGCATCGATGGCCTCGGCCGTCCACTCGGTAACACCCTCAAGCGCGGCCTTGGCGGCATCCAGAATGGCACCCATGCCCTCCTTGGCCAGGCCCTTGTTGACAGACTTCTCGTCATACTCGAGCGTCTCGGCCGTGGCAAAGATGGGAGCGGCAACGGTCACGGCGTCGGCCGGCATCTTGGTGCGCGGCTTAACGATGGCGGCAAGCGCGTCGATCCAGTCCTCGCCGTACTCGACGTTACCCTCGATGAGACCCGCCTCGTGCAGCTCGGGGACCATGATCTCGTCGGCAAACTGGGCGTCAGACATGCCGTTGATGTACTCGGCATTGACCCAGTCGAGCTTCTTAGGGTCGAAGGTCGCCGGGTTCTTGGAAATGCGGTCGAGCGAGAACTTGCTGGCCAGAACCTCGCGCGGGATGATCGTGGTCTCGCCGTCGAGCGACCAGCCGAGCAGCGCCAGGTAGTTGACGAACGCGTCGGGCAGGTAGCCGGCATCGCGGTACTCCTCCACCGAGGTGGCGCCGTGGCGCTTGGAGAGCTTCTTGCCGTCGGCGCCCAGGATCATAGAGATGTGGGCGAACGTAGGCACGGGCGCGCCGAGGGCCTCGTAGACCATGACCTGGCGCGGGGTGTTGGACAGGTGATCGTCACCGCGGATGACGTGGGTGATCTTCATCATGGCGTCATCGACGACGGTCGCGAAGTTGTACGTGGGCGTTCCGTCGGAGCGGAAGATGACAAAGTCGTCGAGCTCCTTGGCGTCGAAGGTCACCTCGCCATGGACGGCGTCGTGGATGACGACGTCGCCGCGGTCCTCGGGCACCTTGATGCGCAGGACGTAGGGCTCGCCGGCCTCGATGCGGCGGCGTGCCTCCTCGGGATCAAGATCGCGGCAACGACGCTGATAGCCCTGGAAGGGGTCCTTGCGCTCCTGAGCGGCCTTGCGATCGGCCTCGAGCTGCTCCTTGGTGCAGAAGCAGGGATAGGCCTTGCCCTCATCCCAGAGCTGCTGGGCGGCCTGCTTGTAAAGGTCCAGACGCTCGGTCTGGGCATAGGGGCCAAAATCGCCGCCCACCTCGGGGCCCTCGTCCCAGTCCAGACCCAGCCAACGCATGGCGCGCAGAATGATCTGCGTGTTCTCGTCGGTGGAACGGGTGGGGTCGGTGTCGTCGATGCGCAGGATGAACGTACCGCCGTTTGCGCGGGCGAAAGCCCAGTTATAGATAGCGGTGCGGGCGCCGCCGATGTGCAGCTTGCCCGTCGGTGAGGGTGCAAAGCGGACGCGAACGTCTGATGCCATGGAAATCTCCTCGATTGCAGGATGGATGTCTAACTGCACCAGTATAAAGCAACAATGCCCACCTCCGCACAAAGGGCACCGACCTACTCATTTAAGCCTGTCCCCAATGAGTAGGTGCGGAAAGGGTGTGAATATTCGTTTAACGCGCTATGATGTGCCCTTGCATATAGAGCTCGGCGGAATGGTAACGGTCGCCGGGACACGTTTTTGAAAGGACAATCATGTCAGAAGAACTTCGTTCCATCCCACCCCAACACGGGTCCTTTGTATTTACGTCGGAGTCGGTGACCGAAGGTCATCCCGATAAGATTGCTGACCAGATCAGTGACGCCGTCCTCGACGCAATCCTCGCTAAAGAAATAGAGCTGCAGGAGCAGGGCTACATTGCACCCAACGGCGTGCCCGCCAACGTTGAGAACGTCCGCTGCGCCTGTGAGACCCTCGTGACCACCGGCACCGTCATCGTCGCCGGCGAGATCCGCACCCAGGCCTACGTCGACGTGCAGGAGATTGCCCGTGGCGTTATCCGCCGCATTGGCTACAACCGCGCAAAGTTCGGTTTTGACTGCGATACCTGCGGCGTTATGAGCCTCATCCACGAGCAGTCGCCCGATATCGCCCAGGGCGTCGACGAGTCTTTCGAGACCCAGACCGGCGCCACCACCGACCCGATCGACCTGATCGGCGCCGGCGACCAGGGCATGATGTTTGGCTATGCCTCCAACGAGACCAAGACCCTCATGCCCATGCCGCACTACCTGGCGAGCCGCCTGGCCGAGCGCCTGGCCGCCGTGCGCCACGACGGCACCCTGCCCTACCTGCGCCCCGACGGCAAGACCCAGGTCACGGTGCGCTACGAGGACGGCAAGCCCGTCGAGGTCACGACCATCGTCATCTCCACGCAGCACGCCGCCGAGATCGAGGACATGGGCAAGATCAAGGACGACCTCATCGATCACGTCATCGCCCCCGTCATGGCTGCCGAGAACATGCCGTGGGACAACGCCGACATCTATGTGAACCCCACCGGTCGCTTTGTCGTGGGCGGCCCCATGGGCGACACGGGCCTCACCGGCCGCAAGATCATCGTCGACACCTACGGCGGTTACGGCCGTCACGGCGGCGGCGCCTTTAGCGGCAAGGACTGCACCAAGGTCGACCGCTCCGCCGCGTATGCCGCGCGCTGGGTCGCCAAGAACGTGGTCGCCGCCGGCCTGGCCGACCGCTGCGAGGTCGAGCTGGCCTACGCCATCGGCGTGTCCAAGCCGCTGTCGATCATGGTCGATACCTTCGGTACGGCGCATGTTGCCGAGGACAAGATCGTCGAGGCCGTCGAGAAGACATTCGACCTGCGCCCGGGCGCGATCATCCGCGACCTGGACCTGCGTCGACCGATCTACGAGAAGACGGCAGCCTACGGCCACTTCGGCCGCGAAGACGCCGACTTCACCTGGGAGAAGACCGATCGAGTCGAAGAACTCAAAGCAGCCTGCGGCCTGTAATTAGAAACCACCAAGGTCGCAACACGCACACGCTTTCAAAAGAAGTACCGGCCCCAACCGGTACTTCTTTTTTATTAATCCGGTGGTGAAGATTTTTCGATATGAGCCTACGCTGCGTCACCAGCCAATGATTATTGCAGCATGCGCGCTTCTACCATGTATCCTTAGTCCCGAGGGGCGGGGCATAAGGTCGATCGCGAGTTCCGCACGAGCCGGAGAGCACTTAATGTGCTCTCCGTGCGAGTCAGGACTGTCCGAGCAGGCGACCTTATGCCCCGCCCCTCGGGACGAAGGGATAGAACAGGAGCGCATATGGCAGGCAAGCCGCAAACACTAGCTACGACCTCGGCATTCGAGATCTTGGGGCCCGTCATGGTCGGCCCCAGCTCATCGCACACCGCCGGCGCCCTGCGCTGCGCCCAGGTTGCCGCCAGCCTGCTGGAAGGTCGCATCACCAAGGTCAACTTTGGCCTGTGGAACTCCTTTGCCCATACCTACCGCGGCCACGGCACCGACCGCGCGCTCGTCGCGGGTATCTTGGGGCTCGATACCGACGACGAGAACATCAAGCAGGCCTTTGACCTCGCGCGCGAGCAGGGCCTCGACTATCACTTTGAAATTAAGGGCGACGACGCCTCAATCCACCCCAACACCGTCGACATCGACATGGTCGACGACACGGGCGCCACGGCACAGGTCCGCGGCGAGAGCCTTGGCGGCGGCAAGATGCGCATCAGCCGCATCAACGGCGTTGGCGTCGACATCTCGGGCATGTATTCCACGCTCTTCGTGGCGCACCAGGACGTCCCCGGCGTGCTCGCCGCGCTCACGAACCTGCTTGCCTACGCCCACGTCAACATCGCCTTCTGCCGCACCTACCGCACCGAGGTGGGCGGTCAGGCCTACTCCGTCTTTGAGACCGACGGCGCTCCCGACGACACCGTCGTCCCCATGCTGCGAAAGCTCGACAATGTCGATTACGCCACATTTATCGAGCTCCCGGGCTCGGCCTCGTCGCTCTCCCCCGGCGTCTCGGCCAAGGAGATCTTCGACGACGGCGAGCAGCTGCTCGATGCGTGCGCCGAGCTCGGCCTAAATATTGGCGCCGTCATGGCCGTGCGCGAGGCGCGTCTAACCGGCGAGGCCCATGCTATCGCAGCCATGCGCCGCGTGCTCGACGTCATGCGCGAGGAGACCACGGCGCCCATCGCCAATCCGCAGCGATCGCTCGGCGGGCTGATCGGCGGCGAGGCCAAGCTCGTCGATGCCACCTGCCGCAACGATTTGAGCACAAGCCTGATGGGCCCCGTTCAGACCGATGCCGTGGCCCGCGCGATGGCCGTGCTCGAGCGCTCCGCCACCATGGGCGTGATCGTTGCCGCCCCCACGGCCGGCTCCGCGGGCGTCGTCCCCGGCTGCGTGCTGGCGCTCGCCGATCACCTCCAGCTCGACGACGAACAGGTCATGGATGCCCTCTACTGCGCCGCCGCCATCGGCCTCAACCTCACCACGAGCGCCTGCGTCGCCGGCGCCGAGGGCGGATGCCAGGCCGAGGTTGGAAGCGCTGCCGCCATGGCCGCCGCCGCGCTGGTCCAGATGATGGGCGGCACTCCCGAGCAGGCGCTCGACGCCAGCTCCATCGCACTGAGCAACCTGTTGGGCCTCGTTTGCGACCCCGTCGGTGGCCTTGTCGAGGTGCCCTGCCAAAACCGCAACGCCATCGGCGTGGCCGCGGCCTTCAGCTCGGCGCAGCTCGCCCTCGCCGGCATCAAGAGCCTGGTGCCGTTTGACCAGATGGCGCACGTGATGCTCTCGGTTGGCCACGCCCTGCCCGCCACGCTGCGCGAGACGGCCAAGGGCGGCATCGCGCAGGCACCGGCAGCACTCTCGGCGTGCGCAAAATGCGGAATATGCGGATAGCGAGCAAAAGCGAACGATAGGTGGGACATATGTCCCACCTATCCTTTATCGCCACTGTTTTCGTAACACAAGCAACTGCGTAATCGCTATAATTCAAGCCCAGTTAAAACACGATGAGCCGTAAGGCGAAACTCGAAGGAAATATATACGATGTCGCAAATCGACCGCAGCCAACTGATCCCCGATCCGCAACAGCCCAGCAGGCAGCCCGGAGGCATCCAATCGCCGCGTCCCGTAGCGCCAGCTCATGGCCAACAGCACGGCGCGGCAAATACCTCCCCGCGCCCCAATCAGGGCCAGCATCAGCAGCGTCAGCAGCGTTCCGCACATGGCGCCGGTCACAACCAGGGCCCTTCGCACACTCGAGTTTCTAACAACCGCGGCCCCGCCAACAACCGCTCCGCAAAGGGTAATAAGACGGGCGGCAAGACGGCGTTCTTCGTCGTCCTCGGCCTTGTCGCTATCGTCTATATCGTGGGCGTCGTGGCGTTTTCGCAGATTGCCTACCCCAACACCACCATCGCCGGCGTCGATATCTCGTTTTCCAACGCCTCATCCGCCGCTACCAAGGTCAACTCAGCGTGGAAGCACTACAAGCTCACCGTTTCGGGTGAAGACTTTAGCTGGACCTATCAGCCCGAATCCGACGAGCCCATCGTCGACGGCGAGGCAGCTGCCCACGAGATTATCGGCAGCAACGAGCCGCTGCTGTGGCCTTCGCGCCTGATTGCCTCGCTCGGCGGCAAGAACGTTAGCGCGACCAAAAACGGTACCATCGACCTGGAACAGGACGTCGACCTGTCCATGCTCTCGGACGCCTTTGACCAAAAGCAGTTCGAGGAGGATCTGGGTGCCGCCATCGACGCATTCAACGAGGGCCGCACGGGTACCTTTGAGGCATCGAGCTCCTACGACGAGAAGGCGGGCAAGTTCACGATCGAGAAGGCCCGCTCCAACGAAAAGCTCAACCGCGAGCATGTCATTAAGTATGCGGAGATCGAGCTCGCGTCGCTGTCCGAGACCGTCGATCTTACGAAGCTCGGAAACGATGCCTACGAGCCGCTCAACGGCACACTCACCAACGACCAGATCCAGGCCGCATGCGATGCCGCCAACAACTTCCTGGGCGTTAACGTGACCCTTAAGCTCAACGGCAACGATGCCGGCAAGGTCGACGGCAGCTCGGTGCTGCAGTGGATCAGTTTTGCCGACCCCGCGAACCCCACACTTGACACCTCCCAGATCAGCAACTGGGCAGCAGACCTCGCCAATGGCTTTAACACCGTGGGCTCCACTCGTTGGTGGACGCGCGCCGATGGCAAGCAATGTGCCGTCGAAGGCGGTGACTTTGGTTGGTCTATCGATAGCAGCACGCTTGCCAAGCAGGTCGAGGATGCTATAAACAACAAGCAGACCGGCGAGATTGAGATCAATTACTCCCAGAAGGCCGACACCTTTACCGCCAAGGGCGAGCCCGATTGGAAGGCGTATATCGACGTCGACCTGTCCGAGCAGCACGCGCGCTACTACGACGAGAGCGGCAATATCGTTTGGGAGGCCAACTTTATTTCCGGCAAACCGGGCGAAGACGCCACCCCCGAGGGCGTGTGGCAGATCAACAGCAACGACGGCGCCACCAAGCTTATCGGCGCCAAGGACCCCAAGACCGGTAAGCCCAAATACGAGAGCCCGGTGAGCTACTGGATGCCGTTTGAGGGCAACATGGTTGGCTTCCACGACGCTACCTGGCAAAACGATTCGAGTTTCGATAGTGCCGAATCGTACAAATGGTGCGGTAGCCACGGCTGCATCAATCTGCGCCTGGCCGATGCCAAGGCGCTCCACGACTGCATCAAAGTCGGTCTGTGCGTGGTCGTGCATTCCTAGCACATCACGCGTGTCACAACAAAGCTCAGCGTCACCTACCTTTCGATGCTGAAAGAATCGCGCCTGTGCGCCCGCCCCAACCGGTGGGCGCATATACTTATCGCGGTAAGTTCTATAAAGGAGACGCTATGTCGAATGTCCCCACCATCACCCCGGGTCCCGACGATACCGGGCGCGTGCCGGAAGGCGCAACTGAAACTCTACCGCTCATCACAAGCGCCCCCACGGCACAGCAAAACGACGACGAGCAAGGTAACGCCGGAATATCCGACGATGAGGCTTACGCAAAGCTCAAGGCCAAGCGCGCGGAGCGGCGCCGCAAAAAGCTCGTCCGCCGCGGCATCGCTGCCGGCATCGTGGGCGGCATTGTCCTAATAGCCATTATTGTGAGCGTTGTCCTCAATTCGCAGCCGCAATCTGCAGGTGAACCTGTTACCGACATGGTCATGGAAGGCACCTTTACCACGACTGTCGAGGCAAAAGGACAGCTCAAGCCAATTTCTGCCTCAGTGGTCTCCCCTTCTGTTGACGGCACGGTAGCATCGATCAACGTGCAAGCCGGTCAGAGCGTCAACGAGGGCGACGTGCTCATGACCATTAAAAACGATGAGCTCGATAATGCCGTTGCCGAGGCGCAGCGCGCGGTCGCGGCCGCCCAGGAAGACCTGAAAAACGCACAGGCGACACTTGCTGCCGCACAGGCAGCACCGACGCTGGATGCCGACGGAGCGACCACCCCGACGGATGCAACCGCCAACGCCAGCGCCGTCTCGAGCGCTCAGCGCAATCTCGCCTCGGCCCAGGCAACCCTGGACCAGGCAAACGCCAAGGCGACCGAACGCACCGTAAAGGCCCCCAGCTCGGGTAGCATCGTCGAACTCAACGCCAAAGTGGGCGCCACGGTGACCGGAGGCATGGTCATGGGCGAAGGCGACACGAGCGGCGGCAAGCAGTGCATGCAAATCGCCGACCTCTCTAAGATGAAGGTGACGGTTCAGGTGGGCGAAAAGGACATCGCCAAGATCGCCGTGGGCCAGAGCGCCAACGTTACCTATCCCGCGTTTCCCGATATCGTGAGCCAGGGCACCGTCACGGCTATCGCATCGGTTGCAAACTCCGACGCAGCCAACGGTGGTGGCGGAAGCGTAACCTTTAACGTCGACATCCTCATCGAAGCACCCGACAGCCGCCTTAAGCCCGGTATGACTGCCGAGGTCTCGGTGGTGACCGAGCAGCTTGACGACGTAGTCATGGTGCCCACCATGGCGCTCATGACCGAGGATGGCGAGCACTATTACGTCAATCTGGCCACCGATGACGAAGGCAAGGAAACGCGCCGCGTGAAGGTAACTGTCGTGACGCAAAACGACAACGAAGCTGTGGTCGGCAAGACGCAGGTCAAGCGCGACGAGCAAGGCAACGAGATCAACCCCGACGTGCCGGTTACCAAGCTGCGCGATGGAGACACCATCGTGGTGGATACCGGCGCGGGCATGACGGCAGACGGCGGCGACAGTATGCCTGCCGATGAGGGCATGTAATGCGCCCCGTCATCGACATCCGCAACGTGCACCGCATCTTTGAGAGCGAGGCCGGTTGCGCTCACATCCTGCACAATGTGAGCCTGGCGGTGGACCCCGGTGAGTTCGTCGCCATCACCGGCCCCTCGGGCTCGGGCAAGTCGACGCTCATGAACATCCTGGGTTGCTTGGACAAACCGACGGCGGGCGACTATTACCTGCAGGGCCTCAATGTCGCCGAACTCGACGATGATGAGCTCACCGAGGTGCGTGCGCTGAGCATCGGCTTTGTCTTTCAGAGTTTCAACCTGCTGCCGCGTCTGTCGGTTATCGAAAACGTCATGCTGCCGCTGTCCTACACCAATGTGCCGCGCAACCAGCGCGAGATGCGCGCCGTGCACGCACTGCAAGCCGTCACGCTACCGGTCGACCATTGGGACCACCGCATATCGGAACTCTCGGGTGGACAGATGCAGCGCGTCGCCATCGCGCGCGCCCTCGTCAACGATCCGCCCATCATCCTGGCCGACGAGCCCACGGGAAACCTGGACTCGGCAACCGGGGCGCTCGTCATGGAAACCTTCCACAAGCTCCAGGAGCGCGGCAAGACCATCGTACTCATCACGCACGACCCGGGCATTGCCGCCGAGGCCGACCGTGCCGTGACCATTCGCGACGGGCGAATCCATGACGGCGCATATATCGCGCATGCGCCGAATACGCTACGCGGCGCCATCAGCAACCTACCCGCGACTTGTACATCTTCCACGTGGCCGAAAGGAGCGAAGGCATGAGCACCCGAGATCTTATCCAAGAAGCCCTGCACTCGCTCGAGGCCAACAAGGGTCGCAGCCTGCTCACCATCCTAGGCATCGTCATTGGCATCGCCTCGGTCATAGCCATGACCTCGCTCATCGGCGGCATCCAAAACAGCCTGGTCAACAGCTTGGGCCTCAACGCGGCCCGCATGGTGCAGATCTACTCGTCCCAAGAGCTCACCGATTCGGACGTCGAGAAGCTGCGCAAGATGGTGCCGCAAATTGAGCAGATCGGCATCGTTGACAGCGCCTATTCCGAGTACAAAGTTGGAGATAAAAGCTATACCGTCATGGCACAGGGCGTCGATAGTGACATGCTCGATGCCGTGAGCGCCAGCAAGATCGTTGCCGGTCGCACCTATAGCGACATCGAGTCCAAATCCGGCGCTCGGGTGGCGCTCATCGGCCGCGGCGGCGCCGAGCAGCTGTACGGCAACGAGCAGGACGCGATCGGCAAGACCATCAAGGTCTCGAGCGGAGACGTGCAGATCATTGGCGTTATCGACGGCGGCAACGACTCCATGGGCTCGCTGAGCCTGTACATGCCCCGAGCAACGATCGCCGAGCTCTACGGCGATGACAATCCGTCGTTTCCCAGTGTGATGGCACTCGCCGCCGAGGGCACCGATATGGACGAGCTCTGCAAGACGATCGAGTCCAAGGTGCGCAGCATGAAGGGCATCTCGGAGGACGACGAGTACGACAGCGTGTCGGCAAGCTCCATGAAGAGCGCTATCGATGCCCTCAACTCCTTTATGGGCGCCTTCTCGCTCATCATGGGCGCGGTTGCCGGCATATCGCTGCTTGTGGGCGGAATCGGCATTATGAACATGATGCTCACCAACGTGACCGAGCGCATCCGCGAAATTGGCATTCGCCGCGCTCTGGGCGCAAGCCGACGCGATATCACGGCCCAGTTTTTGGCCGAATCCTCGGCGCTGTGCATCACCGGCGGCATTTTAGGTGTCGTGATTGGCTATCTGCTGGCCTGGGGGCTCACGTTCTTTGCAGCGAGCTCGGGCATTATGAACGAGTTCGGAGCCACTGGGACGATTACGCCGAGCTTCTCCATTACGACCGTGCTGATCGCGTTTGCCGTATCGGTCGGCATCGGCGTGATCTTTGGCTTCTACCCCGCCCGCCGCGCCGCGAAACTCGACCCCGTGGAGTGCCTGCGCTACCAGTAGAACCTCAACCCTAAGTTGCGGTGAAATAGGGACTGTTGGGGGTGCGGACAGAAAGTTGGACCGTGAAGCGGTCCGGACTGGAGGTTCGCATGTACAGCAGGGAGAAGGTCGAGCTCTTCCTCCTGGCGACGGAGGACGGCATGGGGCCCACCGCCGCCGCGGAGTTCGCGGGGGTCACGGTGAGCGCGGCCAAGAAGTGGGCGACGGGGCACCTCCCGCGCAGCTACACCGGCGGGGGCTGTAGAATCGTGGCGAGGAAACCGCGCCGGAAGGAGGCCAGCTTGGGCCCCGACAAGTCGATCTACGCCCCGCCCGCGACCGGCCCGCTCGCCGGGCTCAACGAGGACCAGATAGAGAACCTGCTGCTCAGGGCGGTGTTGGCCGACCTAAAAGCGGAAGGGTGGGACCCGGCTTCGATCTCGAACAGGAGCAAGTGCGAGCTCGGCGAGAGATTGAGGCGGGCGACCGCCCTGCCCCTCCGCTCGATCACAGGTTTCTTGAGGATATCGAAGAGCTCCTATGAGTACTGGAGGCCCCGCGTCGCCGCGCCGCGCGACCGCGACGCCGACATACGCGACCGCGTGGTGCGCATCTTCCGCGAGGGCTCGGGGTGCTGGGGGTACCGCACCGTCTGGGCGCGCCTGCGCCGCGAGGGCGTCCGCGCCAGCGAGAAGCGCGTGGCCCGCGTGATGCGCGAGGAGGGCCTCGAGGTCGTCTACAACAGGAGGCGCGCCCGGGGCTACAGCTCCTACGCCGGCGAGGTCTCCAAGGCGCCGGAGAACCTCGTGAACAGGAATTTCCACGCCGACGAGCCCAACCGGCTGTGGCTCACCGACATCACCGAGTTCAGGCTCCCGGGCGGCGAGAAGGTCTACCTGAGCCCGGTCATCGACTGCTTCGACGGGATGCCCGTCGCCTGGTCGATCGGGCTGCACCCCGACAAGCGCCTCGCGAACTCGAGCCTGCTCAAGGCCTGCGCGGCGAGGCCGGCGGGCGCGCGCACGACGATCCACTCGGACCGCGGCGGCCACTACCGCTGGCCGGAGTGGATCGGGATCTGCGAGGAGAACGGGCTGGTCAGGAGCATGTCCGCGAAGGGCTGCAGCCCGGACAACTCGGCCTGCGAGGGCTTCTTCGGCCGCCTCAAGAACGAGTTCTTCCGCTACAGGGACTGGGAGGGCGTGACGGCCGGGGAGTTCATGGGGAGGCTCGAGGCCTACCTCGTGTACTATCGTGAGGAGCGGATCAAGAAGTCCCTCGGGTGGCTGAGCCCGATGGAGTACCGCAGGAAGCTTGGATACGCCTAGGCGCGGTCCAAGAAATCGTCCGCACCCCCGTTTAGGCCGCTAGAAGACCAATTCAGTCCTTATTTCACCGCAACTCAGGGAGGATAAGGCGCTAGTGCTATTCGAAACGAGATTCCAGGCTGGATAGGCCGTTGAGAGTTAGGTCGTTGGCGACCGCCGAGACGCGCTCGATGGGAACCGAGCCGTCCGACAACGCCCACGTGCGATAGATGCCGATAATGCCGGACAGCAAAAACGCCAGGTAGTAATCGAACATCTCATCCTTTAGACCCTCGGGCAGCAGATCGCGCTCAGCGATCTCGTGCTCGAGCGGCACACGCAGACGAGCCATAAAGTCGTCGAGCGGAATGTTTTCAATCAACTGGCGATTGAGCACCAGGTTGTTGCACAGTGCCTCGTTAACGGTCTTGAAAAAGGACGCCGCAGCGCCAAGTGCGCGCTCGTTGGTGTCGCCACCCATGGAGGAAAGCGTCTTCTCGACCGAATCCACAATCATCTCTACCACATCGACGGCAACGGCGTCGAGCAAGCCGTCGACCGTGCCAAAGTGCACGTAGAAGGTCTTACGGTCGACATTTGCCTCACGCGCGATGGCGCTCACCGTAATATCGGCCAGAGGCTTTTCCATGAGCAGTCGCTCAAACGCCGAAAGAATCGCATTGCGACTACGGACGATACGACGGTCAAGGCGCGGTTTGGTGGTAGCCATAGACGTGTCCCCTTCATGTCAACAGCCCACCTGTAAGTCCTCTACATGTGGGAGATAATCAACGTAAGAGGATTATCCTACAACTCACATCGCAATGACGAGCGTCATCAAGAACGCACGACTCGCCGACCGGGCCCTAGGACCGCTTCTTTTTATTGAGCGCCGACGGGGAAACGCGGATACCGTCGCCAGTCTGACGAACGTAGGTCTTGCGAGCCGGCTTAGAAGCCACAGCAGCCTTTTGAGCACGCTGATTGGGGTCCACGGTAACCTGGTACGCAGGATGCGCCTTAACGGGCGCAGAGGGCGTCTGAGGCGTGCGTCCAAGCTATCGCATCACACGATCCCAGCGCGCATGAATACTCTCGTTGTGAGCACTCTTAAGGCCCAGCAGTGGGGCAGCCAAAATGGTCGGCGCGATAAAGGTGATCAGACGCCACAGTAGATAGCCGGCAGTAGAGGCCGTGCCAAAAAAGTGACCCAAGAAAAGTGCGAAGCCACCCTCGGCGCCACCAGTGCCGCCGGGCAGCGGAACGGCGGAGCTCAGCAGCTGGACAAAGGCGCTCGCGGCCATGACCGAGAAAAAGTCAACTTCGTGGTGGCCAAAGGAGAGCATCAAAAAGTACGGAACCAGGTAGAAAAACGCAAGCTGCAGCATAGTGATGACGACCGTGAGCAGCATGGACGAAAAATGACCGGCAGAGAGTTTGAATTTCTCGGAGAACGAGTAGATCTCGCCATCGACAAAGGTGCGCCAGCCCTCGATCTTTGTAGCCGAGACGCCCATTCGCTCGAGCCAATTGATGATGCAATGGGCGACGCGCGTGACGGTCTTGGGCATCAACGCCACGGCAAAGATGCCGAGCAGGATGCAGCAGTGGCCGCCAAAACTAAAGACGCACAGCAGTGTCATGTCGCCATAACGCTCGGCGAAAAACGGCATGCGGGCAAGCAGCAGAATGGCGCCCCATGCCACCAGGCCAAACTGGTACACGATAAAGCGCGTGAACTGCGTGGCACCTGCCTCGCCCACGTTTTGGCCGGCTTTGGTCAGGCGGTAAATCTGGGCAGGCGTAGAGCCCATCATCATGGGCGTCAAGTTGCCAAAGAAGATTCCGCTCGCCTCGACCGAAATGAGGTCGCGGATGCCGACGGGCGAATCGGGGTCGAGCCAAACGGCAATTGCGTACGCCACGATGCCAAAAACAAGATACAGAAACATACAAAAGCATGCAGCAAAGAGCCAGGGCATCTGAACGCTGGACATAGCGGCCCAAAACTGCCCCATCTGCCCGGTCACGACCAGATAGACGATGTAGCCGATTAGCACAACGCCGATGAAGATAGCGCCGCGACGCGCGCTCTTGTTGTCATCGCCGCCAGAAACCTCAACCTGAGGCTTAGGCGCATGCTGAGAGGACTCCGTCATGAGGCTCCTTCTGACCGTCAAAGTATCTGGCCTATTGTACCCGTATGGGAGATGAGCAAAACGTAAAGCCATGAGGCAAATGGGATTAACAGACCAGCCCGCATGCATTAAAAAACCCGACCTTCTAAATGAAGACCGGGTATCTAAACATGGTAGCCCGTACCAGATTCGAACTGGTGATCTCCGCCTTGAGAGGGCGGCGTCCTAAACCGCTAGACGAACGGGCCATAAGCCTCAGCAGAAAAGAAGTGGTAGCCCGTACCAGATTCGAACTGGTGATCTCCGCCTTGAGAGGGCGGCGTCCTAAACCGCTAGACGAACGGGCCACATGACATCTGCACTGCCGTGCTGCGAGGAAATATATTACGGGACAAAAAACGCGAGCGCAAGAAGAAATTCCAAATTGCCCGAATTTTGTCGGGAGGTTATGGAAAGCGCAGGTCAGACGGTCAGTTAATTTGGGACGGGGCTATTTTAGCTACATCTGCCAAAATCACTAGCGGTTCGTCCGATTCCCAGCAAGGGTAGCTAAAAAAGCCCCGTCCCAAATTAACTACCAAAATAGTCTAACCCAGGTGCAGATGGGCCAGAAGGGCTTCGCGCTCGTTGGGAACATTGTCCTCGATCACAGCGTCGAGGGCGGCGTTGAGCAGCTGCCCCAACTCCGGCCCGGGCTTGACGCCAGCGCGGATCAAGTCGCCGCCGTTGATGGCAAGCATCTTGAGCGTATAGGGCTCCCCCGCCTCAAGCAGGTTGTGGGCGAGCGAACGCATCTCCTCGATTGTCTCGACGTAATAGAAGCACGACGGCGCCTTGCCCAGCGTATCGGCACGTTTAAGGTCCATGAGCTCGTCAATCAGGCGCGGCGTGTCGACGCCCTCGCCCGAAAGCGCGCGCATCATATTGAGCAGGCAGGATCGCTCGGGACGCAGCGGCTTGTCATGGTACTTGATTAGCAGGCACACGTCGCGAATCAAATCGTGAGAAAGCGCCAGACGATCCATAATGGCGCGCGCCTTCTTGGCGCCAAGCTCGGGATGACCGTAGAAATGGCCGCTGCCCGCATGGTCGACCGTAAAGCAATCAGGCTTGGAGACGTCGTGCAAAAACGCTGCCCACATTAAGCTCGGCGAAGGCTCCACGCCATCACACAGTGCCAACTCCCCCGCTACCGTCAACACGCGAGCGATATGCTCGTAGACATTAAAGGCATGATAGACGCTGCACTGGTCAAAGCCCCTTCCCGCAGCAAGCTCGGGCACGGCGGCGCAAATAAGCTCGGGGTAGCGCAGCATCGCGTCTCCCCCATGACCGGTCGAAAGAATGCCTTCGAGCTCAATGCCCACGCGCTCGCGAGCCACGGCATCGAGCAGCGGCGAGCACTCGGCAAGCGCCTGTTTGGTCTTAGACTCGATCATAAAATCCAGACGGCAGGCAAAACGCACCGCGCGCAGCATGCGAAGCGCGTCCTCGTTAAAGCGACGCTTGGGATCTCCGACGGCACGGATAAGTTTACGCTCAAGGTCGCCTTGGCCATCGTAGCGGTCGACAAGACCACGATCGGGATGCCAAGCCATGGCATTAACGGTAAAGTCACGGCGCGCCAGATCGTCCTCAAGCGAAGCCGCACGCTCCACACTCTGGGGATGGCGGCCATCGGTGTAAAAACCGTCCAAGCGATACGTCGTGACCTCAATGCGCTCGCCATCGCAAATGGCCGTGATGCCGCCAAATTTAATGCCCGACTCAACCACAGCAATGTCAGCCGACTCGAGCGCCGCCTTGGACTCCTGCCACAAGCCGCTGCAGCACATATCAACATCGTGGCTGGGGCGCCCCATCAGGGCATCACGCACCCAACCGCCAACATACCAAGCCTCAAGACCGGCTGCCTCGAGCGCACGCAGGACACGGATGGAGGCATTGGTCGGCTGCGTACCGTTGAGCGAAACATTGCACATAGCTATGGCCTCCTGCGCCTGCAAACGTTAATCGATGGTTCTCAAGAAGTCTAGCAAGAAACGAGCATGCGCGCACATGCAATCGTATCGTCGATTCGAACGAACGGGACAGTAAGCGCCACATGCGGCCAGAACGCAAAAAAACACCCGCCTCGGAGATCCAAAGCGGGTGTTCGACAACGACATATCGATGCGGCTAGCAGACCTGGCGAACCTCAATGTGCTTCTTATATTCGTCCACCTTGGCAAAATCGCCCAGACCGGGGCACTCCACCACGTTGGCGCCGGTGGCCATCGAGAGGCGCAGGGCATCCTCAACACGCTCGGGAGCGTCGTGCCACACGGACAGGAAGGCGGCAAGTGAGGAGTCGCCGGCGCAGACCGTCGACAGCAGCTTGACCTCAAAGGTGCGGTTGGCAAACCAGATGTGCTCTCCGTTGGAGAAGTACGCGCCAGCGCCACCCAGGGTCAACAGCACGTTCTTAGCTCCCTTGGCGTGGAGCTCGGCCATCGCACCCTTGACGGACTCGTCGTCGCCACCGCTCACCTTAATGCCAAAGATGTCGAGCAGTTCATCGTCGTTGGGCTTAATGAGCAACGGCTCCATGGCAATGAGGTCGGCCAGCTGATGGCTCGAGATATCGAGCACGAACTCGGCACCTTTTGCCTTAACACGGCGAAGTACCTCGGCCAGGAAACCCTCGGAGGTGTTGGGGGGCAGCGAGCCGCTAATGACCAGGCAGGTCATGTCGTCGAGCGAATCAATGAGCTCAAACATTTCCTGCTCGTTGGCAGCATTGATGGCAGCGCCTGCATTGACCATGTTGTACTCGGTGTCGGGACCGGCGTTGAGGAAGACATTGACGCGCGTGATGCCATCGGTCCACACGGGCTTGACGGGCACGCCCAGGGCCTCGGCGCCCTTGACGATAAACTCGCCCGAGAAACCGGCAAAAAAGCCCAGGATCGTGGTGTCGACGCCGTAGTGATCGAGGGTGAACGAGACGTTAAGACCCTTGCCGTTGGGCGTATAGACCGCGTTGCGAGTGCGGGTGACGGTGTTGGCGGAAAGACCGTCACAGGCAATGTTGTAGTCAATGGCGGGATTTGCAGTGAGCGTGTAAATCATGTAAGTTCCTTTCACAAGGCAACGTGTTAGTGAAAGTATATTCCACGCTTCGGGAAAAGACCATAGCGACTCGGCGAACGGTGTAGAACGCGTGCAGGGCGGCGGGATGACGGGCAAAAGAAACAGGGTCCTTGTCCTGTCGCTCGCCCACAATATACAAAAATGGCGCCCCGGCCAAAACCGGAGCGCCGTACACGCGAAAATAATGAGTTTCGCTTACTTGCGGTCGAGCTTGCGGACAGCAACGCGCTTGCTGTACTCATCGACGTGACCGAAGTCGCCGATGCCGACGGACTCGGCAACGTTAGCGCCGGTAGCCATAGCGAGCTTCATGGCCTCCTCGACGTTGTCGCGATCCCTGTACCACTTGTGCAGGAACGCAGCGAGGGTGCAGTCGCCGGCGCAGACAGAAGAGACCAGCTTGATGTTGAACTCACGCTTGGCGTACCAGATGTCCTCGCCGTTGGAGAAGTAAGCGTCGCCGCGGCTACCACGGGTGAGCAGCACGTTCTGAACGCCGGCGTCGTGGGCGAGCTTCATGGCAACGCGGACCTCGTCGTCGGTGTCGACAGGCACGCCGAAGATGGCCTTCATCTCGTGATGGTTCGGCTTAATGAGCAGCGGCTTCTTGTGAGCGAGCTCCTTGAGCTTGTCGGAGGACAGGTCAAGGACGACGTCTGCGCCACGGGCCTGAGCGTGCTCCATGACCTGGGCCAGGAAGTCGGGCGTAGCTTTGGGAGGCACGGAACCGGAGACGATCAGGCACTCAAGATCGCCCGCGGTGTCCAGGATGTTGTAGAGCTCCTTCTGATGCTCCGGCGTAATCGGGGCGCCGGGGTTCAGGATGCCGTACTCGTGCTGGCCATCGTTGACGTAGGTGTTGATACGCGTGATGCCGTCGGTCCAGACCGGGCGACACAGGCAACCCAGGTTCATGACCTCCTCGACGATGAACTTGCCCGTGAAGCCGGCGAAGAAGCCGAGCGCGACGGTGTCGACGCCCATCTTCTTAAAGGCGAAGGACACGTCGAGGCCCTTGCCGTTGGCCGTGTAGCTGGCCGAGCCGGTGCGGACGTTCTCGTCGGGCTCGAGCGGAGAGCTCGAAACCGTCATGTCGACAGCCGGGTTAGCGGTTAGCGTGTAGAACATTTACAGTACCCCCTGTATATGTGAGGGCCGCGTGGCCGGCCCATTCCAACCACGCGGTTACCTCTGATACCAAATTAGCGAGCTGCGGACTCGAGCAGCGCCTTGACCTCGGCGGCAGTGTTGCAGGCGAGTGCCTTCTCGGCGAGCTCGTCGCACTCGGCCTTGGTCCACTGGCTGATGGTCTTGCGGGCGCGCAGGATCGACGGAGCGCTCATCGAGAACTCCTCCAGGCCCCAGCTGATCAGCAACGGCTCGAGCAGCGGATCGGCAGCGGCCTCGCCGCACATACCGACCATGATGCCGGCCTTCACGCCGCTCTCGATGATGTTCTTGAGCGAGCGGAGCACGGCGGGATAGTACACCTGGTACAGGTTGGAGATGGTGTCGTTGCCACGGTCGGCGCACATGGTGTAGCCGATCAGGTCGTTGGTGCCGATGGAGAAGAAGTCGGCGACCTCGGCAAGACGGTCAGCGAGCAGCGAAGCGGCGGGCGTCTCGACCATGATGCCGACCTCGATGTTCTCGTTGAACTTGCGACCCTCTTCGGTCAGCTCGGCCTTGCACTGCTCAACGAGCTCCTTGACAGCCATGACCTCCTCGACGCAGGTGACGAGCGGGATCATGATCTTGACGTCACCGAAGGCGCTGGCGCGCAGCAGGGCGCGGAGCTGGACCTTGTACTGATCGGGATTTGCCAGGCAGTAACGCACGGCGCGGAAGCCCATGAAGGGGTTGTCTTCCTTGACCATGTGCAGATACGGAATCTCCTTGTCGCCACCCACATCGAGCGTGCGGATGATGACGGGAGCGCCCTTGAGCGCACTGGCAACCTTGCGATAGGCGTTGAACTGCTCCTCCTCGGAAGGAAGCTCAGCAGAGTCCATGAACAGGAACTCGGAGCGGAACAGACCGATAGCCTCGGCGTCGTGATCGAGCGCGTTGGGCACGTCATCGGGGTTACCGATGTTGCAGGCAATGATCTTCTTGATGCCATCGGCAGTCACAGAAGGCTTGCCGCGGAAGGCCTCGAGGGCTGCCTTCTCGGCAGCGAAGGCCTCGGCCTTGGCGGTGTAGGCGGCGAGCGTCTCCTCGTCGGGATCGGCCTCGACGATGCCCTTGCCACCGTCGACGACAACGGTCATGCCGTTGCGCAGTGCGGTGCAGCTGTTGGAAACCGAAAGGACAGCCGGGATCTCGAGGGCGCGCGCGATAATCGCGGAGTGCGACGTACGGCCACCGGTCTCGGTGACGATACCGGCAACGTGGGCCTTATCGATCGTGGCGGTCATGGACGGCGTAAGGTCGTGCACGACAACGACGGTGTTCTCGGGCAGGACGGAAAGGTCGACGACCTCCTTGCCCAGCAGCTCGGCCAGAATACCGGTGCGGATGTCGGCGATATCGGCCGCGCGCAGACGGAACATCTCGTCGTCCATGGACAGGAACATGTTCTCGAACATGGTCGAGGTGTCCATGAGCGCCTGCTCGGCGCAGGTGCCGCCGTCAATGGCGGCGTTGATGGCGTCGGTCATGCCCGGGTCCTGAGCCAGGACGATGTGTCCGCTCATGATCTCGGCCTCGGCCTCGCCCACCGTCTCCTTCATGTGGTCGGCCTGAGCCTGGGTCTTCTCGCAGAAGACCGAAAGAGCGGACTGATAGCGCTCCTTCTCTGCTGCCGAATCAGCAACCTGGTGCGGCTCAAACGTCAAGTCGGGATCGACGGCGACCATAACGGTGCCGATACCGATGCCCTCGGAAGCGTTGACTCCCTGATACATTCCCATTCCTCTCTCCGTGTCATGTGATAAAGCGTTTTGCCATATCCATGACAAAAGAGCGCAGTTACCTTAAAACAGGTCACTGCGCCCCCAAATATGAACTTAGTTGTTCAACATGCGACCCGTTTGAGTTCTACTCGCCAAGACCGCTCTTGATAAGCTCGATGGCAGCAGCCAGAGCCTCGGCCTCGTCAGCGCCGTCGCACTTGACCTCGACCTCGGTGCCGCAGGGGATACCAGCAGCCATGAGGGCCATCGGGGACTTGCCGTTGACCTCCTTCTCGGGGGTGACGACCGTCACGTCGCAGGCGTACTTGCCCATGGTGGAGGCGAAGAGGCCAGCCGGACGCATGTGAAGACCCTGAGGATTAACGAGGGTAGCCTTCTCAGAAACCATAATTGACTCCTTTTTGTGTTTAACCCCTGTCAGCCATGCGACAGGAGCCATATTCACGACGTTGTTTATATTAACTCACATCAAACTGTTTTTCATTATGTTTCGCACGAATTATTGGACGGATGTCGTTCCTGCACGCTCGCCTGCCTGGCGGGGCGGTTAAGTTTGCTGCTCTACAGTCCTGCGCAAGACGGAAAGCACATTAAGTGCTTTCCTTTGCGTGCGGAACTCGCGACAAACTTAACCGCCCCGCCAGGCAGGCGAGCTGCGGAAACTCGGTCGGTCCAGAGTAATATCGTGCGAACGGAATTCTGGCTGATAACCTGTTCGCGACAAAGACTCGATAGGCAGCCCCCTCTATGCCCTTTTGTAAGTTGGGGTGAAATAGGGACTGCATTTGGAGTTGAATCGTTTAAACAATCCCTATTTCACCGCAACTTGTGGGGGGGGTAGAAAAAGGGGGAGGCCCTGGAGAGGGTCTCCCCCTTTGTTACAGAGGCGATATTATTCGCGCGTTGCGGGGTTACACCAGACGGGCGTTGATCGTCTTGGCGATCTCGGCGGCGTCGGTGGAACCCTTGACGGTGGCACGGAAGCCCTCGTCCATAAGCGCCTCGGCGACCTTGGACAGGATCTTGAGGTGCGTGGTGCCGGCCTGGGCACCGGGAATAAGCAGGGCGATAGCCACGTTGACGGGAGCGCCATCCATGGTGTCCCAACCGGTCACGCCAGAGTCGTCCTTGACGACGATGACGGCGGCATCGGTAATGGCATCGGACTTGGCATGCGGAATGGCGAAGCCCTCCATCATGCCCGTGGAGCCCTCGGCCTCGCGGGCCAGGAAGGCATTCATCACGGCATCGGCGTCGTCAGCGACACCGGCCTTGACAGCCTGGTTGGAGACAAAGCTCAGGGCCTCGTCACGAGAAGCGAAGTTCTCGGCGACAAAAACGTTCTCGACCTTCACGAAATCGGCAGCCTCGGCCTTGGGAGCCTCGACGGCAGCGGCCTTGGGGGCCTCGACCGGCTTAGCGGGAGCGGCAGGAGCGGCCTTCTGGCTCTTCTCGAAGTCATACTTCTTGAAAGCGACGAACAGGATGCCACCGACCACAGCGCCGATGAGGATCGCGAGGACCCACAGCGGACCGTTCTCGACAACGGGCAGGACCAGGAAGCCACCGTGGGGCGCCGGATCGTGAACGTTGAACATAATGGTCAGGATCGAGGCGATGGAGGAACCGAGCATCATGATGGGCATGACGGGCCAGATGTTCTTGGTCATGAACGGAATGGCGCCCTCGGTGATGTGGGTGCAACCAAGGATGAGGTTGACGACACCGGCGTCATGATCCTCCTGGCTGAAGTACTTCTTGCCGACGATGACGGCAAAGGTGGTGATCAGCGGCGGAACGATGCAGGCGGCAGAGACGGCAGCCATGAAGTTGGTGCCGAAGTTGTAGGTGTCGGTGCCGACACCAGCAGCCAGGGCCTCGGTGAGCATGGCGGTACCGGTGACGTAAGCAGCCTTGTTGACCGGGCCGCCCATGTCAAAGGCGCACATGCAACCAATAGCAAGACCCAGGACAACAGCGCCAGAGGCAGACAGACCCTTGAGGAAGTCCATCATGGCGGTGTTGATGGCAGCCATGGGGCCGGAGATGCCGAGCATGACCAGACCGACGATAGCAGTCGAGAACAGCGGGTACAGGAAGATGGCCTTGAGGCCGTCCAGGTTCTTGGGCAGACCGGCAAAGACCTTCTCGAGCAGCAAGATGACATAACCAGCGAGGAAGCCGCCGACGATGCCGCCGAGGAAGCCGAAGCCCACGCCCGTGCCGCCAGCATCGATCATGTGTGTATCGGCGTTAACGGGCAGGCCCTGGATGGCGATCATACCGGCAACAAAGCCGGGAACGAGCGCCGGGCGCTTGCCGATGGACTCGGCGATGTAGGCGGAAAGCACGGGAACCATGAGGTTCATGGCAATGCCGCCGATGATCTTGAGCATAGCGGCGAAGCTGTTGTAGTCGGCAGCCGTCGAATCGAAGGACGTGATGCCCCACAGGAACGAAACAGCGGTCAGGACACCACCGGCAACGACGAAGACCAGCATGTGGCTGACGCCGTTCATGAGGTGCTTATAGATGATGTGGCCGATGGACTCCTTCTCCTCGACCTCATCCTCGACATCGGCAGCAGCCGCAACCGTGTCGTCGCCCTTGGCGGCAAGGGCACGATCGATCAGCTTGCCGGCAGCCTCGACGGACAGGGCCTTGGAAACACCAACGGAAACCATGGGCTTACCGGCGAAACGCTCCGCCTGGACATCCTTATCGGCTGCGACGACGACGGCCTTGGCACCAGCGATCTCACTCTTGGTGAGCTCGTTCTCGACACCGACCTGGCCATGGGTCTCGACCTTAATGGTCAGACCGCGCTCGGCAGCTGCCTTCTCCAGCGCCTCCTTCGCCATGAAGGTGTGCGCGATACCGGTCGGGCAACCGGTGGCGGCGATGATGTCAAACTTAGCCATGTGTCCCTCCTTCTTGAGTACAGCGCCCGCGGGCGCTCCCCTACACGCGCTTCAATGCGCGTTTTTTCACATCTGAAAGATACCAACCCACCGCTTATATGAGAAGCAATACAGCTCATTTCTCCGGTGAAAGGTTCTTTCATTACCGTAAACGGTCGATGAAAGTTTACCATCAACTATTGAAACGGCAAGGTGTATCTTGTAATTGAAAATGCCCGTATACTACGACATTACAAAACAAGTCCGATTTTCATGCCAGCCAGGAGCCATCCCATGTCCGATAGCAGCAAGAGCGCACTCTCCCTTATTAGTATGCACAGGGGGTACAGCGAGTCCGAGCAGCGCATTGTCGACTATATCCTAGAGCACCAGTCCGAGGCCCCGCGTCTGACAGCCGCCCAGCTTTCGCGCGCCGCTGCAACCTCCGAGGCAACCGTCTCGCGCTTCTGCCGCAAACTGGGTTTTGGCAGTTTTCGCAGTTTCCAGTTTTCACTAGCGCGCGATCTGGAAAGCCAGCGCAATGAAGGCCTCACCGACGAGGTCTCGCTCGACAATATGGAGCAGAGCCTCAAGAATATTCTCGCTGCCAAGGTCAGCGAACTCAATGCGACTATCGATGGCATTGATCACGACACGTTGGCAGCCGTCGTGCACGCGTTTAAGAACGCAGGGGCTATCGAGTTTGCTGCCGTAGGCAACACCAACGCCGTCGCGCTCGACGCGACGTTTAAGTTTTCGCAGCTGGGCCTTCGCTGTATGGCAAGCACCATCAGCGAGACCTCGATTGGTTTTGCGCTTACGCTGCGCCCCGGAGATGTCATCGTGCTGATCTCGAACTCCGGCAAGTCGCGTCGACTGAATCGCATGGCAAAAGCGGCTCGCGGCTGTGGCGCCACCGTTGTCGTCATCAGCAGCGACAGCAAGTCCCCGCTTGCTCGCCTGGCCGACTACACCTTTAATACTGTGAACCACGAGGCACTGCTCACCACGGGCGACTTTGCGTTCTCCAAGATGAGTGCCACGATGATCATCGAGGTTATCTACAACTTCCTGCTGCCCGAGATTGAAGACGCCCGCGAGCATATCAGCTACTACGAGGAGCTCATCCAGCCGGATAAGGTCGTGGAGTAGGTTTTATCAGGGGACGTTATGTACCATTCCGATAAAACTATGCCGGTTTACTACGATGAAATCGGAATATGCGACCACATCGTGTTTTAAAAGAAAACCGCAGGGGTTCTACCTGCGGTTTTCTTTTTACAATTTTAGCTGTGCTCGAGCTACGCCGATTCATCGTAGTAAACCGACATAGTTTTTGACGGTCGGGCCAGACAAGCAAGTGGCGGTGCAACAATTGCTGATATTTTGTCCCCGTCAACACTGTCGGCTCGTTCTAACCTCGAGCCTCTTCCAGCATCTGCTTGGCGTGTGCCAGGCTTGCCTCCGATTGATCGCCGCTCAGCATGCGGGCGATCTCTGCGATGCGGGCGTCCCCGGCCACCTCATCCAGATGCGTCTGGGGAACGTCGCCGGGCTCTTTACTTACCACGTAGTGCTTATCGGCCATGACGGCGACCTGCGCCAGGTGGGTTACGACAATCACCTGATGCGTAGCGGCGAGATCTGCCAGCACGCTCGCGAGGGCACGTGCGGTAGAGCCGCCGACACCTGCATCGACCTCGTCGAACACCAGCGTATCCACGCCGTCCGCGTTACCGAGAACGACCTTGCTCGCCAGCATGACGCGGCTCAGCTCGCCGCCCGACGCAATGCGGCGCAGGGGGCGCGGCGTCAATCCGGCACCACTGCGATACAAAAGCTCATAGCTCGAAGGCCCCGCCAGCGTCCATTCGGCACGCGGAAGATCGCGCGACTCCCAAACGAGCTCGGCGTCGCCCATCTCCAGGCGCGCCATCTGACGGCCAACCTCGTGGCAAAAGCGAGGGGCTGCGGTATTCCGCACGCGTTTAAGCGCCTTGGCAGCAGCAAAAAGCTCGCGTTCGGCACACCCGAGCGCCTCGCGAGCCTTCTTGATCCGCTCATCACCATCATCGACCAGCGACAACAGCTCTTGTGAGCGGTCGCGCATGGCAAAGACATCGTCCATGGTGGGCCCCCACTGACGCAGTAGGGCCTTAAGATCGGAATAGCGCTCGCGCATACGAGCCAGCTCGCGCGGATCGAAGGCGACCCCATCGCGATAGGTGCGCAGCTCGTTGGCACAATCCTCAAGCGAGATACAGGCATCCGAAAGCGCATCGGCGATATCACCCAGCTTGCGGTCGACGGCCGCCATGCGGGAAAGCTCCGCCACGGCACTGTTCACGGCATCGAGCGCTCCCCCTTCAGCTGCAAGCGATGCATGGGCATCGTTGGCCGTGGCCACCAACACCTCAGCATGCTCGGAGCGCGGCAGCAGCTCCTCGAGCTCCTCATACTCACCCGGCTTGGGGTCGACATCGGCGATGCGCTCCAGGGCGAAGCGCGCCTCCTCAACGCGACTCCCCTGCGCACGCGAGGCCTCTTCGACGCGACGGACCTCCTTGGCAGCCGCACGCGATGCCTTAAAGCAAGCACGGTAGTGCTCGAGCGCCTCGAGTGCCGGGCGCCCTGCCCAGGCATCGACCATGGCAACATGATGCGCCGGGTCGAGCAGGCGCTGGTGCTCGTGCTGACCGCAAAGATCCATCATCACACCGACGCGCTCCGAAAGTTCGCGCACGCTGGCGATGCGGCCGTCAATTTTTACGCGGCTGCGGCCCTCGGCAGAAAGGCTGCGCCGCACGGTGACGCCCTCCGTGTCATGCGGGCCATCAAACAGGCGCGCCTCGACGCTGGCAAGTGCCTCGCCCTCGCGCACCGTCGACGAATCCGCGCGCTCGCCCAAAATGAGCTTGAGTGCCGAGAGCAGCGCGGTCTTACCGGCGCCGGTTTCTCCAGTCAGAACCGTTAGACCCGTGCTCGGAACCAACGTCGCCTCGCGAATGAGTGCAATGTTGGAAACCAGCAGCTCATCGATCATGACGCACTCCGTAGAACACGCGGCTCACCGAGTTATAGAAACTCTCGGGACCATAATCAAGCAGCAGCACATCGCCGGGACCACGGCGCACAGCCACGCTCTCGACCGTGCCATCGCAGGTAATAAACTGTCCATCGATGGCGATCGCCGGAACGCTCGGGCGGTCATCGGACATAAAGATCTCCACGACATCGCTCGGCGAGGTCAAAAAAGCGCGAGCCTGAATGGTATGCGGAGCGATGGGCACACAGACCATGCCCGTGTAATCGGGGCTGACAATGGGGCCGCCGGCGGAAAGCGCGTAGCCGGTAGAGCCGGTCGCCGTCGAAACGACCACGCCGTCACCGCGCAGGCGGTCGATATGATGGCCGGACACCGTGATGTCAAATTCGACCATATCGGACAGGGGCCCGCGCGTAAGCGCCATATCGTTGAGGGCAAACGTGCGCACAACATCCTTCGTGCCGTCTTCGCGAACCGAAACAATATCGGCGGCGATGGTGGCACGGCGGCTCACATGGAGCTCGCCGGACAGGGCATCGCTCACGACCTGCAAAATGTCGCGCTCCTCGGGGCTCGCGGCCGTCAAAAAACCCAAATGACCATAGGAAAGACCCAAAATGGGAATCTCACGGTAGTTGAGAATGCGGGCGGCACGCAGCAGCGTGCCGTCGCCGCCGAGCGTAATAACCAAGTCGGCATCGTCAACATCGGGCGCGCTCTGGATCTTGGAGCGCTGATCGGCAGCCCATGCGACCTCGTAGCCCTGGCGCGAAAGCCAAAGCTCGAGCATCAGGCCGCTCTCGACCGCCTCTTGCTTGTAGTAATTGGGAACCAGAAAGACCTTCATAGCGTTGCAGCTTTCTCGCTCAAAACCGATACCTGGGATTGCAACTCAGCCTCGGCGCGCTCGCCGGGCGCAAACCTCGTGCCGTACAAGAAAAACTCAACGTTGCCCTTGGCGCCGTGGATGGGCGACACGCACACGTCGAGCGGGAACAGGCCCTTGGCGGCAAAAAGCTCGATCGCCGCCGTGAGCGTATCGCGACGGACGGCGGGGTCGGTCACGATACCGCCCTCGCCCACCAGCGCAGCCGGCGCCTCAAACTGGGGTTTTACGAGCGTGCAAAACGAACCCGAAGGCTTCAGGCACGCCAGCACGGCGTCGATGATATTCGCGATACTCGTAAACGACACGTCGCAGACAGCCAAGTCGATAGAGCCGCCATAGCCGAGCTCGGGCAGCTGCGTCACGTTGGTGCGCTCGTGGAGCGTCACGCGCTCGTCTTGGCGAAGCGACCAATCAAACTGAGCGCGACCCACATCGACCGAAACGACTGTGGCGGCGCCGCGCTTGAGCAGGCAATCGGTAAAGCCGCCCGTGGAGCATCCCACATCGAGGCAGGCAAGGCCCGTGGGATCGATACAAAACGCATCGAGCGCGCCCTCGAGCTTGAGCCCGCCGCGCCCAACGTAGGGAATACGACCCTTCACGTGCAACGGCAGGCCCGGCGTCACCTTAAGGCCCGGTGAGGTCAAACGCTCGCCGCCACTCGAGACCAAGCCGGCCATAAGAGTGCGAAGGGCATCCGCGCGATCGGCGCAGATGCCCTGTGAAATCAGTTCGTCATCGAGACGCACACGTTTCATGAATGCCATCAACCATTCGTATCCGGAGACGCGGCCTGGCTATCCTGGGATTCGTTTGCCGCATCCTCATCGTATTCCTGCTCGAGCTTATCGGCCTCACGAGGCGTTAACTCAAACTTATCGACCATATCGACCGCACGGGAGCCCAGCTCGATCGCCTCGTCAAACAGATCGAGCGAACGCTCCAGGGACGTATCCTTGGAGCGAACGGTCGCGATAATCTGGTCCAAGCGGTTCGAGATCTCGTCGAAGTTGCGGACGGAACCCTCTGGCATGGCTACTCCTTGACGGTACCGGTCTCGGCCTCGGCGACCTCGGCATCCTCGTCGAGAACGCCGGCCGCAGCCTGAGCGGCGGCAACCTTGGCGGCAGCCTCGGCGGCCTGGGCCTCCTCGCGGGCACGGTCCTCGGCCAGTAGCTCCTGATAGAGGTCCTCGCCCGGCAGCTCCTCGCTACGAGCGATCTTGCCCAGCACGCCGTTGACAAACGACGCGGACTGGTCGGTGCCATAGGCCTTGGCAAGCTCGACAGCCTCGTTGATCACGATGGCATCCGAGACCTCCTCGTCGGTGAGGAAGCACATCTCATAGACGGCGATGCGCAGCAGATTGCGATCGGCACCGGGCATGCGCATAAGATCCCAGTTCTTGGCGACGGAGCGCAGGGCGCAGTCGATGCGGTCGATGTGCTCGTAGGCACCGCGGCACAGCTCCAGCGCGTAGGGGTCGAGGGGACCCTTCGAGATCAGGAAATCGCCCTCGAGGACGCACTCGAGCGGGCTGTCCGTGGCCTCGGCCTGGAACAGCAGCTGCAGCGCCTGACTGCGGGCAAGCGTACGCCCGCGATAAACCTTAAGGCTCAAAGGTTACTCCTTGGGGAAAACGAGGCCGTCGATGCAAACGTCAACGCGCTCGACCTCGACGCCCACCTGGGCGTCGATGGCGGCAACCACGGCGGCGCGAACAGCCTCGGCGAGTTTCTTGAACGGATAGCCAAAGAACACCACGACGCGCACGGTAAGCGCGAGCTTGTCGCCGATGACCTCGGCCTCGACCGCCGGCTCGGAAGCCGGGGCCTTGGACGAAAGCATCATGGAGACAAGGTTGGTGGCAAGGTCCTTGACGCCCACGGAGGCGATGCCCTCGACATCCGTGACGGCGCGCGAGACGATGGCGGTCAGAACATCGGGCGAAATGCCGATGCCGTCAATCTTGATTTCCTGGGGCATGAGTCCTCCTAGAAGAGATGGTTGCTAGACGCGGGAGACGAACTTGCCGTCGCGGGTGTCAACCTTAATGACCTCGCCCTCGTTGAGGTACATGGGGACCTGGATGACAGCGCCGGTGTCGATGGTGGCCGGCTTGGTGGAACCCTGGACGGTATCGCCCTTGAAGCCCGGGTCGGTCTGGACGATGGTGGTCTCGATGAACATCGGCGGGGTCACGCCCATGAGCTCGTCGTCGGCGAAGAGCAGCTGGCAGGTGTCATTCTCGCGCAGCCACTTGGCGTTCTCGCCCACCATATCCTCGGGAACGGGAACCTGCTCGTAGGACTCGTTATCCATGAAGATGTAGTCGGCGCCGTCGTTGTAGAGGTACTGGAACTCACGGGTGGTGAGCATGACGCTCTCGAACTTGGTGCCGGCGTTGCAGGTGTTCTCGACGACGCGGCCGCTCTTGATGTCGCGGGTCTTGTAGCGCACGAAAGCGCCGCCCTTGCCCGGCTTGACGTGCTGGAACTCGACGATGGTGTAGACCTTGTCCTTAATGCGGAGACCGAGGCCGTTCTTGAAGTCGGCAGTAGAGATAGTAGGCATAGCGACCTTTCTTGTTATTGGCTAGACGCACAAACGTCCAAATTACATACGAGCGAAATTATACACTTGCAGACGGCGGCTGCGGCGAGCGCATAAAAAGAGAACGCGGGACGCCCGAATCGATCCGGACGCCCCGCCTCCAAAAACCCAAATGGATGGTTTAGCAATCGATAATATGCAGGTCGTGCGGGGTCTTGGTGAAGGGCTCATAGCCGTTCTCGGTGACGACGCCGTAGTCCTCCAGGCGCACGCCGCCCACGCCGGGCAGGTAGACGCCGGGCTCCATGGTGATAACCGAGCCGACCTCGATGATATTCTTGCTGCGGTTGAAGTTAGGCAGCTCGTGGATGTCGATGCCCACGCCGTGGCCCAGACCATGGTTGTAGCGATCGCCATAGCCGGCATCGCCGATAATCTTCTTGGAAAGCTTGAAAATGTCGTTGCCCTCGACGCCCGGATGGATAGCGGCGACGCACTCCTCATGGGTGCGGCGCACGAGCGCGTACAGGTCGAGCTGCTCCTGGGTGGGCTCGCCCATCACGACGGTGCGCGTCATGTCGGAGCGGTAGTCACAGTAGCCCGCACCGTAATCCATGAGGACAAAGTCGCCCTTCTCGATCACGCGGTCGCTCGGGACGGCATGCGGATTGGCGGTGTTGGGACCGCTCGCGACGATGGAGCCAAAGGCCAGGCTGTCGGCGCCGTTGGCGAACATAAAGTTCTCGAGCTCGTTGCGGACCTGTTTCTCGGTCATACCGGGCTTAATAAAGCCGAGCATGTGCTGGAAGGCGGCATCGGTGATCGACTGCGCATGGCGCATGAGCTCGATCTCCTCGGCATCCTTTATGGCACGCATCTTGCGGATGTCGTCATGCATCAGCGGCAGCATGCAGGCAATGGAGCGGTCCTCCAGACCACGCTGAATACCCTGGTAGAAGTTAATCTGCATGTCATCCTCGACGGCGCAGACACGGCATTTGTTGGCCGCAATCTTGCCGGCGACCCAGCCGGGGATGGTGCCCTCGTCCATGTCGTAGACCCAGGGGCTGCAGGCGGGCGTGTTCTCCTCAAAACTGTTGAGATAGCGCGAGTCGGTGTGGAACAGGCACTGATCGGCCGTAATAAACGCGGCGTGAGGGAACTCGAAGGTGTAGTCGAAGACGCCCCTCACGCCCGTGAGCCAACGGAGGTTGGCCTCGTCGCGCACGACGATGGCGTCGTAGCCGCGCTCGGCCATCAGGGCACGGACACGCTCGATACGACCGGCAGGACCGGCAGCAAACTCAGACATGCAGATTCCTTTCTTGTTGTCCTCATAAAAGCGGGACGGGTCCCGATCGAAAGACGGATTCGCACGCGATCCGCAACCGATTGAAAACCCGCACCTCAACATGATACGAAAGACGATGGATGTCAATAAAACTTAGAGAAGTTCTTTGCGAGAAGCCAAGTAGGCGTGAGCATGGCGCTCAAGAACCTCGTCCTCAACGCTCGTTAGACGAATGGCGCCGAGTGCCGCGGGCAGCGGCAACATGCTGCGGTTTGAGCGGGCGAACTGCTGCTTGCGGAACTCCTCGATAAACGCGGTGGGCTCCAGGTCGAAGGCAAGCTCCTCGATACCAAAGTCCTCCAGGCAGTCATCGACCTCAAAAACGTAATCGATATCGAAGTCGCAAGCATCATGGGCAACGCGCGCCTCAAAACGCATGCCCTCGGACAACAACTGGTAGGCAGGGATCTGCGAAGCGGCATCGCCCAAGCAGGCGCGCAGGGTACGCTCCCCCGTCTTACCAAAATCGAGCGCATGGCGGGCGCTCGGGTTCGTAGCCATCAGTACGTCCTTGCGGGCAGTCTGAGACCACTGCACGGCATTGACGAGCGCGACCTCCTCGCCCGCGAGAATCTCGGGGACGGTCTCAGTAAACTGATTCCAGCGGGACTTGCTGCTCGAAAGCATGGTGCCAACAAGTACCACATAGCCGAGCTTGAGGCCCTCGGGGTCCGCCTCGCGAACAAGGTCGAGGTCGCACACGACCAAGCCCGGCTCGGGACGGAACGCGATAGCGGGAAGTGCATTCGCCGACGAGGCGACGAGCGGCTTCATGGTCGTCGCGACCGTAAGCATGGCGTCGAACGTCGTCGGCAGCAAGGCGCACTCGGTGCGACCGCACCACTGATTGGCACACCAGCAAACGACCGAGCAGGTCACCGTGTCGCCGACAGCGACAATCAGGTCGTCGCAGGTAATGCCGTTAGCCGACAGGGCGCCAAAGACGGTATCGGCATCGGCCAGCATAGCGCCGGCAGGCGAAACCTCAAGCGAAAGCTGCGACACGGCAAAACCGGCGTCGACCAGCGCATGCTCGACGACCTCGCCAAAACGCTCGGATGCGCCTTCGTTCCAAACCACCATCGCGCGTTTAGGCTTGCCCACAGCCGAGGCAAACATGCGCGGCAGCTCCTCGAACGCGCCCAATCCGACGCGGACATCGACACTGCGGTTTTGGAAATTGATAAGTTGACGGCGAATCATAGCAGTCCACGCTCCAAAAGCATCTCGGCACAAAGGTAGGAAACGTCCTCGAAGGACTTGTTGCGAATATCAAGGGTAATATCGGCGGCTTGGCGATACAGCGGACGGCGATGCTCAAACAGGCGCGCGGCGTGCTCGGGCGAGCGGAAATCGGGTCGGGTATCGGAACGGCGAATCTGGCGCAACGAGTCCTCAAAGTCGCCTTCGAGGTACACGCATGTACCCATCTCGTGCATCAGCTCAATGTTCACCGGCGTCTCGACGATGCCACCCCCGCACGATACCAGCAGGCTGCGCTCGCTCTGAAGCGAACGGAGTGCCGAGGTCTCGAGCTCGCGAAAACGATCCTCACCCTCGGTCTTAAATATCTCGGTCACCGACTTGCCGCATCGACGCACAACCAAACGATCGGTATCGATGAATCGACGCTTGAACATAGTGCCCACATTGCGCGCAAGCGTCGACTTGCCCGCGCCCAAAAAGCCGATAAAGAAGATATGGTCGCAGCCGTGTTTGATGTGCTGAGACATGGCGAAACCTATTCCTCGCAGGGAAGGTCGCGCAGGGCCCGGCGCTCAAAGATACGGAAGATCTGCGTGTACCACAGGTCCTGGGTTGCCTGCGGCTTGACCAGAATAGTGTCAACGCCGGCAAAGTTTCCGCTCCATACGTCGGTGTACAGCTGGTCACCGATCAGCACGGCCTCGTCGGCCGTGGCGCCCAGACGCTTAAGGCCCGCTTTGAGGGCAAATGGCGCCGGCTTCATGGCGTGGCTAATGGCCTCGAGCCCCAACTCACGAGCCGAAGCCATGACCTGGTCGCGATGCCAGTTGTTGGACACCATGCACAGCTTAAAGCCCTTGGCATGGGCGGCCTCGAGCCAGGCGGAGACCGCAGCGGGAACCTGCTCGGTATCACGCGGCACCAGGGTGTTGTCGCGGTCGAGCAGAATGGCGCGCTTGCCGTCGGCCCAGAGGGTATCGAGGTCGATGCGATCGACCGAGGCAACATATCGTTTGGGGCTGAAAATCCTCATGATCAATTCCAAGACTGTTGATGCTCTTCGTAGGTCTTCGAGAAATACTCCTCGTCCTGCGTAATGTAGAAATACAGGTCGTCGGAGTCGGTCGGCTCAAGGGTGGCCTTGAGCGCCTCGAGCGACGGAGAGCAGATGGGCGTGGGCGGCAGGCCCTCGTGCTTATAGGTGTTATAGGGGTTATCACTCTGCAGGTCGTCGGCGGTAACCTCGCCACCGGTGACGTACATCATGGTCGCGTCGCTGTTGAGGTAGCGCAGGCCATCGAGCTTGCCTGCCAGACGGTTATAGAAAACCGATGCCACATGCGCGCGCTGGTCGGCGTTGAGGCCCTCGCGCTCGACGATGGAGGCAAGGTTAACGATGTCGTAATCAGACATATCCACGCCATAGCGCTCCTTGATCTTGGCCTCGCAGCTGGCAAAGTCAAGCGACTTATACTCGGCGTTGAACTGGTCAAGCATGGCGCGAATCACATCATCGGCGCTTGGGTCCTTACCAAGCGAATAGGTCTTGGGGAACAGGAAACCCTCGAGCGAATCGTTTGCAGCGCCCTCAAGGAAGCTATAGTCCTTCACATAGTTGGAGGCCTTTGCCTGATTGAGGAAGTCTTCCTTGGAGATACTGTCGTATGCCTTGGCCACGCGATCGGCGACCTGGTCAACCGTCAGGCCCTCTGGGATAGTCAGTGCATCGGAGCCCGCATTGGGGCCCTCCATGAGCTGCTGAACGACCTTGGTCGCGTCCATGAGCGTCGTGAACGAGTAGGTGCCGGGCTTGAGCGACATGTCCGCGTTGAGCTTTTTGACCGCCGCATAGTAATCCTTGGGATTCTCGACAATATGGTTCTCGGAGAGAATCGAGGCGATCGTGTCGCCCGAGGCGCCCTCGGGAATCGTAACGGTAACCTGCTGGCCAGCGGTGACACTCACGTCCCCCCCACCAAACAAGCCCTTGACGGCCGGTACGACGAAGAAGGCGATGGCAGCGAGAACGATCACCGCAACCACAACGCCGATAATCATAGGCACCGGCGAGCTTTTCTTTTGGGCACCGCGTCGAGCATGCGTGTTATAGCTCGAGCGCGAGGCCGGAGCCACGCCATGCGAGCCGCGTACGTGATGCGCGTGCGATTGAGGGACCTGCGCGCGCTGGGTGGGCGCCTGCTGTTTAAAGCGGGCGCCACCTGCAGGCTGGGCTGCATGGGCAGAGGACTGCTGAGCAGGACGACGAACAGGCTGCTGGCCCGGACGCTGAGCGGGCTGCGCGGGGCGAGAGGAGGGCTGCGCCGGACGTGCGGCGGGTTGGGCCGCGCGCTGGGTCGGCTGCACCGGACGTTGGCCGGACGGTGCAGGGCGCGACACAGACTGTCGTGTACGATTCGGCTGGCGCGGATCGGAAGCGCTAGGCATGCGAAACCTCCTCGTTTTTGCGATCGAGCCATGTCTGCAAGAACAGGCTGGCGGCGATCATGTCGATCTTGCCCCTCATCTGCTTTTCGTTGAGTCCCTGCTCGCGCAGGATACGCTTGGCCTCTTGCGAGGACAGGCGCTCATCCTCAAACACCAGCGGAAGGCCGAGCTCGTCTGCAATCTTTTGCGCCACGGCGGCAACGCGCTCGGCCTGGGGGCCGGGTTCGCCGGCCATGGTCAGGGGACGTCCGCTTACCAGGATGTCAGGCTCATAGTCCTCGACCAGATAGCGGAACGTCTTGGCCATACCGGTGACCTCAGCGGTCGGGAGCACCTTGACGGGCATCGCCATCTTGCCATCACGGCTCGAGACGGCGATGCCGATCCTGGTCTCCCCTATGTCCAGCGCGAGCGCGACCACAGCGACTACTTAGGCGCCGAGCGCGGTCTTGGCGGCCGCGAGGGCATCGGCGATACCGGCAGCATTCTTACCACCGGCCTGGGCCATGTTGGGACGGCCGCCACCGCGACCGTCGACCAGGCCCGCGATCTGCTTAATCACGTTGCCGGCGTGAAAACCGGCCTTCACGGCGTCGTCGGAACCGGCGGCGAGCAACGCAGGCGTGCCCTTCTCGGTCACGCTGGCAACGACGCAGGCGACAGGGCCGGCGACCTTCTGGTGCACGGTATCCCAGACGTTGCGCAGGTCAGCAGCCTCAAGGCCCTGGAGCTCAGCGACGACGAGCTTATAGCCGTCGAGCTCGACGGCACCCTCGATGGCGCTGGAGATAGCGTCGGAGGAGCCACCGGTCAGCGCCTTCTTGAGCTTGTTAGACGTCTCGCGCAGCTCGGCCTGCAGGTTCTCCACACGAGCGGGAACCTCGTCAACACGGCACTTGAGCGCAGCGGCAGCGGCGTCAACGAGTGCCAGGCGGTCGGCCATGTAGTCGAGGGCGCCCTTAGAGGTAACGGCCTCGATACGGCGGACGTTCGAGCCCGTGGAGGACTCGGAGATAATCTTGAACAGGCCAATCTCGGCAGTGTTGGCAGCATGCGTACCACCGCAGAGCTCGCGGGAGAACGGCTGGTCCTCGGCGCCCACGGAAACGACGCGGACGACGTCGCCGTATTTCTCGCCAAAGAGGGCGACAGCACCGGCGGCCTTGGCCTCGTCGATGCCCATGACACGGGTCACGACCGGCTTGGAAGCGAAAATCTGCTGGTTAACCAGGTCCTCGACAGCCTTGAGCTGCTCGGAAGACAGGGCCTCGAAGTGCGTGAAGTCAAAGCGCAGGTGCTCGGGCGTCACCAGAGAGCCGGCCTGGGAGACATGCTCGCCCAGTACCTGCTTAAGCGCAGCGTCGAGCAGATGCGTGGCGGTGTGGTTGCGGCGCAGGAAACCACGGCGCTCGGCGTCGAGCGCGGCGGTCACGGTAGCACCGACGGTCAGCGTACCCCCGGCAACGTGCGCGACGTGGGCATACAGGCCGTTGTGGTTCTTGGTGTCGGCAACGGTCAGAACAACGCCCTCGGCGGAAAGCTCGCCGGCGTCGCCCTGCTGGCCGCCCATCTCGGCGTAGAACGGGGTGCGGTCGAGCACGACGTCGACGTCCTCGCCCGCGGCGGCAGACTCGACGGACTCGCCGTTGCGCACGATGGCGACAACCTTGGCGCCCTCGATAACGTCGTTGTCGTAGCCGTCAAAGTCGGTCGCAGCGACCTTGTCGGAAAGCTCGACCCACACGTCGTTGAAGCTGCCCCAGGCATCGCCCTTGGCGTTGGCACGGGCGCGGGCCTTCTGGTCCTCCATGCAAGCGGTGAAGCCGTCCATGTCGACGTCATGGCCAGCGGCGCCCGCGATCTCAACGGTCAGGTCGATGGGGAAACCAAAGGTATCGTGCAGCTTAAAGGCGACCTCGCCCGGAAGCACGGCGCCCTCGGCAAGAGCAGCCAGGGCCTCGTCCAGGTAGACGCGGCCGTTGTCGAGCGTCGTGGAGAAGCGCTCCTCCTCAGAGGCGACGATACCCTTGACGAGTGCGACGTTCTTTAGCAGCTCGGGATAGGCCTCGCCCATCTGAGCGTTGACCTCGTCGATGAACTTGGTCAGGAAGGCGCCCTCGATGCCCAGCAGGCGACCGTGGAACACGGCGCGGCGGAGCAGGCGGCGAAGGACGTACTCGCGGCCCTCGTTACCGGGCAGGATGCCGTCCGAGATCATAAAGTCGACGGCACGGGAGTGATCGGCGATGATGCGCAGCGAGCGGCTGGCGCCGGAGTAATCGTCGGCGTCATAGGTCTTGCCGCTGATCTTCTCACCGAGCTTGATGAGGTGCTGCATCAGATCGCCGTCGTAGTTGGCGGTCTTGTGCTGCATGATGGCGGCCATGCGCTCCAGACCCATGCCCGTATCGAGGTTGCGGTGCGGCAGCTCCGGCATGGAGCCGTCCTCCTGGCGGTCGTACTGGGTAAACACGAGGTTCCAGAACTCAAGGAAGCGGTCACAGTCGCAGCCGGGCTTGCAGTCGGGGCTACCGCAGCCGACCTCCTCGCCCATGTCAAAGTAGATCTCGGAGCACGGACCGCAGGGACCGGTGGGGCCAGCGGCCCAGAAGTTGTCGTCCTCGCCAAGGCGCGAGATGTGATCCTCGGCAACGCCCAGGGAGCGCCACACGTCGTGGGTCTCGTCGTCCTCGGTAAAGACGGTGAAGTACAGGCGGTCGAGCGGCAGCTTGAACTCCTTGGTGATAAGCTCGAAGGCCCAAGCGCAAGCCTGCTGCTTGGAGACGCCGCCAAAGGAGAAGTCGCCGAGCATCTCGAAGAACGAGAGGTGACGGCCGTCCTCGCCGATGCAGTCGATGTCGTTGGTGCGGACACACTTCTGGCAGGAGATCGCGCCGATCTCCTTCATGGCCTTCTTGCCCTGGTAGTACTCCTTAAACTGGTTCATGCCGGCGTTGGCAAGCAGCAGCGAGGGGTCGTCGGGAACAAGGGACGAAGAAGGATAGAGCTTAAGACCGCGCTCCTCAAAGAAGTTGAGGAACTTGGAGCGGATCTCGGCCGTAGTCATTGACGGGTAGTCAGCACTCATAGAGGGAATCTCCTCGGTTTCACATCGAAACAGTTCAAACGTAACGATATTACCATCCCGCCGCGCAAGTGCAAAAAAGAGGGCCGACATAAAGCCGACCCTACAGCGAAAGTGCACGTTATTTAGGAGTATGCGATGCTTTGAAAAAGGCTACTGTATAATTACATATAAGATTCACCCGGAAGGAGCGATCGATGAAAAGCAAACGATTTGTCCTGAATGCACTTCTGGTTGTAGCACTTTTAGCGCTTTTGGCTTTCTCCTGCTGGTACGCAAACCAACCAGCATTTGGCTACGTATTGTATGCAGTAATGTCCGGCGATAAAGCCTATTACACTCTACGCGCAATTGACGTTCTCTTTTTCTATGTAGCCGGCCCCTTATCAATCGCTTTGCTCGCGTTTCTTGTCATTTACAACTTCAAGAAACGCTAGCGGTGCCTATTTGGAATCCGAATCGTCCATGGAGCCGTCGATGCCGGTTTTGGTATCGTCGTCCGAGTTGGAGTCATCGTCCTTGGCGAAGGGATTCTTGAAAAAGCTCGTCGCATCGGGCTGCAGGCCCGAGAGCTTGATCCAGGGATTCTCGAGCTCGGGCTTGGGCATCGCCTGGGCCTCGGGCGCGGTCTCGTTGCCGATGAGCTCGGACTCGTAAATGAACGTATCGTCTCCAAGCGCGTCGTAGGCGGCGACCGGGTTGCCCTCGGCATCGCGATATGGCGTGCCCTTAAATACAGCGCCGTCGTATGCCACGAGCTGGCGACCGGTCTCGTTCTCAAAGTAGTAGACGAAAATGCCCTTGAGGGCCGCGCACAGCGGAATGGCGATGACCATGCCGATGGGACCCATAAGTGCCGAACCAATAACGAGGGCCGTCAGGCTCATGATGGGATGCACCTGCACCGAACTCTGCATGACCTTGGGGGAAATGACGTTATCGGTGACGTTTTGAGCCACCATGGTCACAACGAGCGTCCACAACGCCAGCATGGGGCTGAACATAAAGCCGAGCACCGTGGCGATCGCCGCGCTTACCCAGGGACCGACAACCGGGACCAAGTGCATGATGCCGGTAAAGATGGCCATGAGTGCCGCGTAGGGATGGCCAATGAGCGTAAAGCCGATAAAGGCGAGGATGCCACCGCAGATGGACGTCACGACCATGCCGCGCATATAACCGCCGACCGAGCGCGAAAGAATCGCGACCATAAAGCGGTACGAGGTCTCTTTTTCCTGTCCGATGATGGTACAGACCTCGTGGTGCATACGGGGATAATCGCAGGCAAGCCAGTAGGCAAGCACCAAACCCAGGAAGATTACGAACAGCTGCGAGGCCGTGTTGGTGATCAGCGGGAACACGCCGCGACCGAGCTCAGCGGCGATTTGCGATACGTACTTGGACGCCACAGTAACCAGCGAGGACAGATTATCGTCCAAGTACTCCTTGAGCGGCGTGTTGTTGAGCGTCTTAGCGTGCGAAATCATCTCGTTGAGATCACCGCCCGCAACGCGAAGCTGCTCAGGCAGACGGCTCAGGACTTCCATAATCTGACCGAGCAAAATAGGGGACAGGATGCAGACGACGCCGACGAGCACTGCCACAACCACGATCAGCGCGATGAGCGAACCGATGCCACGACCGACGCCGTGATGCTCGAGCCAGTTAGTGATCGGCGACATCACAAAAGCGATGATGGAACCGACAGCGAGAAACTCGATAACCGGCGCCAAGATACCCATAAGGTTAAAGATGACGGCGGCGATGACAATGCAGCCGACGACAGCCCAAATGCGAAGCGTCAGAATACGAGTATCGCGCAGCGTGCGGTCGGTTTGTTGGGGGTGCTCAATCATGAACGAACCATCACTCCGTCGGGGTCGATCTTGTCCTGTATCTTCTTAAGGGTACGGCGCAGCAGGCGCGAGACCTGCACCTGCGAGATACCCAACTTCTTAGCGATCTCGATCTGGGTCATGCCCTTCACAAAGCGCAGCTCGATAACCTCACGCTCACGCGGCGAGAAATCGCGGATGGCTTCCTCGATCACCAGGCGGTCATCGGTAAAATCGAGCTCGTTGTCGTCATCGGCATAGCGGTCGAGAATCGAGGGGGCATCATCGGAATCGGACGCGCCAGGAGCCTCGATGGGCACCGAGGTATAGGCCGAAGACGATTCCATGGCCTCCAGCACCTCGTCGACGGTCACACCCAGGTACTCAGCGATTTCTTCAACCTTAGGCGAGCGCTGCAGCTCGTTAGTGAGCTTGTCGGTAGCTTGGTTAACCTTGGCAGAAAGCTCCTGCAAACGGCGCGGCACGCGAACGCTCCAGCCCTTATCACGGAAGTGACGCTTAATCTCGCCCAGGATGGTAGGCGTGGCAAACGTCGTGAACTCGAGTCCGCGCTCGGGGTCAAAGCGGTCGATAGCCTTGAGCAAACCCAGATAGCCGACCTGCATGAGGTCGTCGAGCGGCTCGCCGCGGTTCTTAAATTTGTTGGCAAGAAACCTTACCAGGTTCATATGGGACATGACGAGCTGCTCACGTGCGTCCGGATCACCGGTCTCTTTGTAGCGACGAAACAGCTCGCGGGTTTTCTCCTTGTCCCAAGCGGTCTTACCGCTCCGGGAACGTTCGGTCATATTAGATATCCACCTTGAGGTCGAGGGAAAGCGTCAGGGGCGCCGCAGTCTTTTCGTAGGAATCGCACACGCTCGCCAGAATGAGCTCGGCATACACGGCAGCCTGGTCATCCTCATCGACAGTCGCCTGATCGCCAAAGGTAAAGGTCATGCCCACATGCGATTCGTCGACGTCGAATTTGATCGAAATGTCATCGGAATCAACGGCCGTGCAGCCAAAGATAAAGGCTTCCTCGGCAGCCATACGAATGTCCTCGATGCGATCGACGGACATGGAGCACAGCGCACCAACGTTGGCGGCCGTCATACGTACGAGGCGTGCCAGACGCGGATCCCCGGCAACAGTCAGCGTGATGGGGCAAGTTGCTTCGCTACTCATCGCAGGACTCCTCGGAGGTCTCGGCGGGCGTGTAGGTGTAATACTGGGCTGCTTTAGCAGCAGGCTTCTGTGCATCATCGTCACCAGCAGCGGCATCGTCCCCGGCTTCGTCAATCAGGACACGCTCGGTCGGCTGCTCGGCTTCGGCGGCAGCGGAAAGCGTGCGCTCGGCGTCGGCCGCGGGAGCCTTCACCTTGTTAAAGAGTTTCTGCACGGCACCAGCAGCAGAATCAGTCACGCTCGATACGGCATTGCTGGCCTCGGCCACGCTGCCCGTAACCTCGGAAATGTCGCGAACCACAGCTTCGACCTCTACGAGATTGGAGGTAAGGGCGTCGACGGCGGTCTTGCTCGACTTGAGGAGCGGCTCAACCTGAGCCAACGCGGGGGTGAGCTCATCGACAGCGCCATCGAGCTTTGCTACCACCGGCTGTGCCTCGGCGATGGTGTTGTTAAGGTCGCTCACGGTCTTATCGAGCGAATCAACGACGGTGCGGGTCTTTCGCAGCGTGAGCGCGAGCTCGATAACAGCCCACACACCGGCAACGGCGAGCAGCAGCAGGGCGATTTGAATGGGACTCATACAAGCCTCCCGAAGGAATCGAAATACAGACGCTGTTCATGGTACCCCAAAGAAGGGGAAAGATACCCAAAGGGAATGTGCGAGGTCCCAAGGACCTACTTGGGCGCTCTGCCGCTACGGTCGCGCTCGCTTTGCTCTACGCGCCACTCTTCCCAGCCACGGCCCGCAGGCTGCCAAAACGCACCGCGCTCCAGCCCCTCGGGCAAATAACGCTGATCGACCCAGCCTTCGGGATAATCATGCGGGTACTTATACACACCGTATTCGTCGCTGCCCGGGCGATGACGATCGCGCAGATAACTCGGCACCTCGCGGAGCCCACTTGAATGAATATCGGCCAACGCCGCATCGATCGAAGCCTCGCACGCGTTCGATTTAGGCGCCAAGCACACATAGAGAGCAGCCTGAGCCAGATTAATACGGCACTCGGGATAGCCAATGACCTCGGCAGACTTAAACGCGGCATGTGCCACCAAAAGCGCCTGTGGGTCGGCGTTGCCAACATCCTCAGAAGCCTGAATCATAATACGACGAGCGATAAACTTAGGATCCTCCCCCGCGTCAATCATGCGCGCGAGCCAATAAATCGTGGCATCGGGGTCGCTACCGCGCATAGACTTAATAAACGCACTGATGATGTCGTAGTGCATGTCACCGTTTTTGTCGTACGAAAAGCCACGGCGCGGATTGGCAATCTTCACGTCGTCAACAGTGATGGGATAGCGCTCCCCCGCCGCCGGCACGGGCGTTCCCTCGGTATCGGGGCGCGTGACGGCAATCTCGCTCGCAAGCTCAAGCGTCGTGAGCGCCGATCGAGCGTCACCCGCTGCCAGTGTGCAAATGGTCTTAACCGTATCCTCATCGGCCGAGAACTTACCGTTCAAACCCTGCGGCGCCTCGAGCGCACGCTCAATAAGCGTGGCGATATCCTCGTCTTTAAGATGCTCAAGTTCCACCACGCGACCGCGCGAGAGCAATGCCGAGTTGACCTCGAAGTACGGATTCTCCGTCGTGGCGCCAATCATAATGACGGTACGGTTCTCAACTGCATGCAGCAGGGCATCCTGCTGCGACTTGGAAAAGCGATGAATCTCATCGATAAAAAGAATGGTGCGGCGGTCGTACGTATTCAGGCGCGTCTTAGCCTCGTCGATCACGCGACGAAGATCCTTTACGGTGCCCGTCACAGCGCTGACCTCGACAAACTCGCTCTTAGTATGGTTGGCGATAATATGTGCCAGCGTCGTCTTGCCCGTACCGGCCGGCCCATACAAAATCACACTCGACAGCACGTCGTGCTCAATCGCGGCACGCAACCACGAACCCTTACCGACGGCCTTTTGCTGGCCCACATACTCGTCGAGCGAATTGGGCCGCATGCGCACCGCAAGCGGCGCATTCTGAAAGGAACGCTCGCGCGTCGAAGCAGAAAAAAGGTCGTCCATAGCCATCCCGTGCGTCAATCAAAAACGTTTTCCACCAACAGTATACCGAATAAATACGAACTACCGTTCGTTAATATAGGTACGGTGCGGAAACTTCAATCCCGGGAACAGCTTGCTCGTAAGCTCGCAGAAATAGCCGTCCGTCATGCTCGCGATGTAATCCACCACCGCTTGATCCTTGTCGTCCTGCCAGGCATAGGTGCGATCGTAGTAGAAAAGCTGCCGCTCAATGCGAGAAATGTGGTGCTTAAAGATATACGAAGACTCGTCGCCTTCGTTTATATCCTGCAGGCAACGGTCGTAGAGCTTTTCGAAGGCCTCGCGCAGCTCCGCTTCGGAGTCGCCTTCAATGCCGCCCTTGCTATAGATCTTCTCGTAGTTCTCGCGCTTGGCTCGGCGGATCTCCTCAAACAGGTCCTCGCTCATCTCGATGCGTGGCTTACCATAGCTGTGCTCGACGATATCGATGGAGGCATGCGTAAGGATCCAGCTGTTGTATGCCCCGCCCAGGTCATCGTCAAAGGCGTCGGGTGACAGCAGACCCGCCGAAATGGCGTCTTGGCGATCGCGCCCCACGTAGGCAAGGATATCCGAGATGCGAACCACGCAGCCCTCGAGCGTCATGGGGCGCAGGTGCTCAATTGCGCTGTAACCTGTGGCAATGCAATCCTCAACCGTAAGGTCGAACTGGTCAAAGGAGCTCATGTCCGAAAGCTCAAACACACGCTGTTCGTACTCACCGTTGTGGCATAGCACGCCGTCGAGCGTCTGGAGCGACACGTTGCGGCCGTACAGCGCGTCGAGCACGCGGACCGACTGCACGTTATGGAAAAAATAACGACCCGTGCGCTCGTGATAGATATCGTTGAGGAATCGCTCACCGGCATGGCCAAAGGGCGTGTGGCCCAAGTCGTGGCCTAAGCCAATCGCCTCGATCAGATCGCAGTTGAGCCCCAGGGCACGTCCGATATCGCGCGCGATGCGCGAAACAAGCTGCACGTGCAGGCCGCGACGCGACAGGTCGTCGTTGCTGCGAAAACTAAAGACCTGCGTTTTGCCTGCATAACGGGTGTATGCGGGCAGATGCAAAATCTTTTCGGTATCGCGCATAAATGCCGGACGCATGAGCGTGCCCACATCTGCGGCTCGATCGAAGCGTCGAATGACCTGGTCGTCACCACATTGATAGGGATTAACGACACCTGAGCCGCGGTCGGCGGCGATACGCCCGACCAACTCGGGCGACAACGCCGCGGGAATGCGATCCATACGCGCCTTAATGGCGGCTGTCTGTTGATTGGTTGCCATGGCATGCTCCTTAAAAAGGGCGCGCAAACGGTTACAGCGTACTACCCACAACCTCGATTATGGCAAATATCGGCACCAAAAACGGCAGCAATGGCAGGGAGCGCGATTTTGCGATGAGACAGGCGGCGGCAAGGGCCAGGAGCGCAGCCGCAAACGCGACGATACCACCCAAGGGATCGAAGGTACAAAGGGCAAAGAGTGCCTTGGCGTCCCCCATACCAATGCCGGGAGCGTGGCGAACACGACGCCAGAGCGACTCAGTAAGCATAAGGGCAAGGTAGGCGATGGCAGCAAGACCGGCATGGTCAAGCGCCGTGTTAACGCCCTTGTCGAGCCAAACGCCTGCAAACGCCGCCACCGCACACGCGCCGGCAAGCTGATTGGGAAACCGTCGCTCACGGGCATCAATCGCCGCGCCGGCAAAGATGCAAATCCAAAACGGAATATAGACCATCTAACACCTCCTTGGGCAGCAGCTCAAACGCAAAAACCACCACAAAGGTGCCTGTGAACTGCCTCCCATTTCTTGGACATCGGGAAATGGGAGGTTTTCCATGAGTATAGACCTCAGGGTGAAGCACGATCTGGAGTCCAGGAGGCGGGCCGTCGAGCTCTTCGACGCCGGCGTCGGCTGCAAGCCGGCGGCCGAGGCCCTGTCCGTCCCCCGCGAGACCGTGAGAGAATGGCAGTGGGTATACCGGGCGTTCGGAAGCGAGGCGCTGCTGTCCATGGGCGGGAAACAATCCAGGTACACATTCGAGCAGAGGGTCGCCGCGGCGTCGGCCGTGGTCGACGGCGGGATGGCGAAGACCGACGCCATGGCCGAGTTCGGGATCAGGTCGAAGTCCCCGCTGGAGCGCTGGTGCAGGCTCTACCGCGAGGGCGGCGCCGAGGCGCTGCGGCCCGGCCCGAAGGGCAGGCCGAGGGGGTCGAGGTCGAAACCCCGGGCCCGCACCCGCGAGCAGGAACTCGAGGAGCGCTGCCGCAGGCTCGAGGCCGAGGTCGCCTACCTAAAAAAATTGCGCGCCCTGGTCGAGCGGGACGGGCTCTGACCAGGGCGGCGGCCGAGGCGGTGAGGGCGCTGCGCGCGGAGGGGCACTCCCTGCGCCACCTACTGGAGTGCTCGGGGCTCAGGAGGTCGACCTACTACTACGCGCTGGCGCACCCGCGGAGGCCGACCAGGCCCGAGCTGCGCGACGCCGCGGCCGAGATATTCTCGCGCACCGCCAACGGCTGCGGGCACCGGCAGATAGCCATGTGCCTGCGCGCCGAGCTGGGCGCGGTCGTGGCCGACAAGACCGTGCTCAAGATGATGCGCGAGATGGGCATCCGGTGCGGGATACGCCGCCGGGGCTCCCGCCGCCGGTACAGCTCCTACAGGGGGCTCGTGGGGAGCACGTTCGAGAACGTCATCGCGAGGGACTTCGGCGCCGAGGGGCCGTGGCAGAAGCTCGGCACCGACGTCACCGAGTTCAAGGTGGCCGGCGCCAAGGCCTACTGGGCCCCGGTGCTCGACTTCTGCACGAAGGAGATCGTGGCGAGCGACATATCGACCTCGCCGGACCTCGCCCAGCAGCACAGGATGCTCGACCGGCTCCTCGAGGCCCTGCCCGACGGGGCGGCACCGACCATGCACTCGGACATGGGCTGGCAGTACCAGCACGAGTCCTACGCCTCCAGGCTGGAGGGGGCGGGCATCACCCAGAGCATGTCGCGCAAGGGGAACTGCATCGACAACGCCGCCACCGAGCAGCTCTTCGGCCACGTGAAGGACGAGTTCTACCGCGGCAGGGAGTGGGGCAGCTTCGAGGACTTCAAGCGCGACCTGGAGGAGTACATAGCCCATTGGAACACGCGGCGCAGGCAGGTAAGATTGAAGGGCCTGACGCCGGAGGAGTTCCGGAACCGGGCCCTTGCGGCGTAGTCGCTATTTATTCAGTCCAAGTTTCGGGGCGCAGTTCACTGTCCCCTTTGTGGTGGTTTTGATCGTGGTTATCTGGCGCCTTGCATGACCTCGTCAAGGGTAACGCTCACGGCGTGCTGCGTCGGCACCCAGTCGACCTTCAAGAACAGTGCTGCCACCGTAATGGGGATATAGCTGAACATAAAGATCGGGAAGGTAAACAGGTTGGTCACCAGACGCCACTTTTGCGCGCAGTGAATGTGCTTGTACTCAAAGATGGTCGTGAGCAGCGCCAGGATAAAGAACGTCTGATACATCATGGCGAAGGTCATAATGAGAGAAGCGGCACACGCCCGCATCTCAACCTCGGTGGCCAGGAAGCCGTGCGAAAGACCGCCCACAATCAGGAACGTGGCATTGGCGAGCATCGAGATCAGAGATAGCAACATACCCGGGGCGATCGTCATAAACATGTCATAGGCGGCAAAGCGATGGTAGCGAAAGGTCGATTTGACCAGGTGCTTACCATACGTAAAGAACACCTGGTAGAAGCCCTTGGTCCAGCGCATACGCTGCTTCCAGGAAGCCTTAAACGTCACGGGCTGTTCGTCAAAGAACTCCGCCGGTGCATAGCCAATGCGAATGCCGTGAATGGCGCAGAACGTGGTGAACTGAATATCCTCGGTCAGCGTATGGAACTGCCAACCGTGCATGCCCTCGATCACGCTCGCCGAGATAAGGTAACCCGAACCCGAGACAGCGCAGGACGTCTTGCAGATATTACGCGCGTTGTTGAGAAAGCGCGCCTCTCGCAGATACCACGTAGCATTAGCCGCCGAGATCCACGAGCTGCCGAAGTTCTTGGAGTTGCGATAGCTCGTGACCACATGGAAGCCCTGATCAAAGGCATCGTTCATCTTGGAGACGTAATCGCGGGCGATGACGTTATCGGCATCGAAGATAAAGTAGCCTTCAAACGTATCGGGATACTCGTTAAGGATGCGGTCGAAGCCAAAGTCCATGACCCAGCTCTTGCCCTTGCGGGCAAGGTCATTGCGCTCATAAACGACAGCGCCCGCCTCGCGCGCGAGCTGCGCCGTGTTGTCGGTGCAGGCGTCGGCGACCACAAAGACCTCGATAAGCTCGGACGGATAATCCTGATCCTTGATGGAGCGAACGAGGTTGGCGATTACGGCCTCCTCATTATGCGCCGCGATAAAGAAGGCATAACGATGGAGTTTTTTGGCCTTGGGAGGCGCGACCTCGCCACGAAGAGCGCCAATGACAAAGAAGACCACCTGGTACAGGAAGCAGACCGTGAGCAGCGTGACGACAATCTGGTTGAAGATCACGATGGGTGTGTTGGTTTGTAAAAAGGCGAGCATGCAGGCTCCCAGCAACGCATTACGTAAACAACCGTATATCTTACCGCAGGCTTACCGAGTTCAAGAAACCACCTAATACTGGCTAGGCTTCGAGCAGGCCGAGCTGCGGGACGATTTCGTCACCGGCGGCAGTGCGGCCGAGCGAACGCGAGGCCAGGTCATCCAGAACCGCGGCAAGGTCCCACGGCAGCTCGTCACGACACTCAATGCGCTCCCCCGTCACGGGATGGTCGAACGCCACGTGCCAAGAATGCAGGAACTGCCTGGTCAGGCCCTGATCGGCGCGTGCATCGCACTTACCGTAGAGTGGATCGCCCACGCAGGCGTGGTTGATATGGCGCATATGCACACGAATCTGATGCGTGCGGCCGGTAAACAGATGGCACTCGACGAGCGTGTAGCCGTCGTCAAAGCGCGTGGAATCAAAGCGCTCGAGCACCTTGAAAGTCGTGATGGCCTGGCGTGCAAAGGGGTCATCGGAAACCGCCATCTTGACGCGGTCGCGCGTCGATCGGGCAATACCGGTGTTGATAGTGCCCTCGTCCATGGCGATGTGACCGTGAACGAGCGTGATATAGCGACGGTCGAGCGTGCGCGTGCGGATAAGATTTTGAAGCGCGCGCTGGGTGTCGTCGTCCTTTGCCGCGAGCATAAGGCCCGAGGTATCGCGATCCAGGCGATGCACGATGCCGGGGCGGTCCTCACCCTGCACGGTACCAAGATGATCGATGCCGCAGTGGTAGACCAAGGCGTTCGCCAGCGTACCGCTCTCGTGGCCATGGGCGGGATGGCACACCAGGCCGCGCTGCTTGGAGAGCACAATGAGGTAGTCGTCCTCGTAGCGGATATCGAGAGGAATGGCCTCGGGAATCACATCGGTGGGATCATGCTGCTCGGGCAGGTCGACCGAGATGCGGTCACCGGAGCGCACAGCATATTTTTTTGACAGGCAGGTCTCGCCGTTGACGGCAACGGCACCGCCCTCGATCAAGTGCGCGCAGGCAGAGCGCGTGGGACAGCCATCGTTGGCGCCCAAAAAAGCATCGAGACGCTGGCCAACGGAATCGTCGGCAACGAGAATATGGATGTCGGCCATTAGCGCTCGTTCCTTTCGCGAATCTTGCGGGCACGCTCCCCACGCTGATTGGCTTTGCGTTTGGCGCGGGCCTCGTCACGGGCGTTGAGTTCGGCAGTCGCATCGACCTCACGAGCGGCGGGGCTCAAGAACATGTAACCGATGAACGCCAGCACGACGCCGACCGTAATGCCAATATCGGCCACGTTAAAGACGGGAAAGTCGATAAACGTGGTGGCTATAAAATCGGTCACGAAGCCAAAGACAAGGCGATCGATCGCGTTGCCAATAGCACCGCCCGCAACCATAGCCATGCCCACAACCTCAAGACGAGCGAGCCGAGGCGCACGGAGCAAGTACAAGGCAATGGCGACAATGACCGCAAGCGCCAGCACGGCAAACGCTATGCCATGCCCCTCGCCCATGCTGAAGGCGGCTCCGATATTGCGGACAAACAGAAAATCGATCACGCCGGGGATAACGGTCACATGCAGGGCATCGCCAACGGCACGAACCGCAAGCTTGGTCAGCTGGTCAACAAGCAGCACAACGAGCGCTACCCCACCAGCAACACCCAACCGCCAACGCAAAGGCGGCGTCATATCCGCACCACGACCCAAAGAAATCCCCTACCCTCAAGAATAATCGAATTCCGTTTAACGCAGTAGATAATCATACATTGACGCAAGCAAGAAGCGACAAATCTCCCAAGAACGGAAACACCGCAGGTAGAGCATAAATGAGCGAGCAGGTCGCATTTGAGACAAGATGACGTGAAATGAAAGGGCGCTGACCTTTCGGTCGCGCCCTTGAAATTGAACGTCAGATTGTCCAAATGCGGCCCGCGCAGCGTCGGTAGGTTACGGCGTTCTACGAACGCCGTAACCTACAAAGCGTCAGCGCAGCGCTTGCAGATATGCGCATGGCCGTTGTACTCGCCGACAGTGGTGCGATAGTTCCAGCAACGGTCGCAGCACTCGCCCTCGGCAGCCTCAATAGCAACGGAAAGCTCCTCGCCCTGGGTCAGCTCAACATCGGAGACGATGTAGAACTCGGCCAGGTCGACGGCTTTGTCGCCGGTCAACAGCGCATACATCTCGGCGGGAACGACCGCCTTGACGCGAACCTGCTGGCTCTTGGTGAAGGTGCCGGCAGAACGGGCATCCTCAAGGGCCTTGGTCACGGCGCTACGGAGCTCGAGCGAAGCCTCGAGCACGCCCTCAAACTCATTGGCCTCGTCGACCGTGATAGGCGACTTGTACCAATCGAGCAGCGCGGCGTACTTCTGGTGATCGACGCAGCCGGCGGGCGCATAGGCCATGGCCTCGTCGACGGTGTAGGACAAGATCGGCTGCAGATCGCGCATGAGCATCGAGAAGAGCTCGGCGAGCACGGTCTGAGCGCTGCGGCGCTCGAGCGAGCCGGGCTTCTCGCAGTACAGACGATCCTTCAGGGCGTCGAGGTACACGTTGGAGAGCTCGGTAACCACAAAGTCGTAAAGCGCACGGTAGGCGCGCGGGAACTCGTAGCAGGAGTAAGCGTCGTCGACCTCGGCCTGGACCTGGGTCAGGCGGGCAACCATGAGCTTGTCGAGCGGCAGCAGGTCGGCAAAGGCGACACCGTCGGTCTCGGGCTCAAACTGACCCTCGAGCTCGGAGAGCAGGAAGCGCAGCGTGTTGCGGAAACGGCGGTAGGCATCGGACGTACGAGCGAGAATCTCGTGGTCGATGGAAACGTCGGAGCTGGTGTCGACCGAGGCGACCCACAGGCGGATGATGTCGGCGCCCATCTCGTCGCAGACCTTGTTGGGGTCGATGACGTTGCCGAGCGACTTGGACATCTTGCGGCCCTGACCGTCGAGCGTGAAGCCCTGCGAGACGACTGCCTTGTACGGAGCATGGCCGTTGGCGCCCACAGAGGTGAGCAGCGAGCTCTGGAACCAACCGCGGTGCTGGTCGGAGCCTTCGAGATACACGTCAGCCGGGTACTCAAGCTCGGGGCGATACTCGCAGACGGCCTTCCAGGAGACGCCGGAATCCCACCACACGTCGAGGATGTCCTTATCGGCCTTGAGGTGATGGCCGCCGCACTTGGGGCAGACGCAGGCCTCACCCAGGTAGCTCTCGGGAGCGTCGGTGAACCAGGCGTCGGAGCCCTTCTCGTGGAAGAGCTTGATGACGGCGTCGAGCGTGGCATCATTCATGACCTTCTCGCCGCAGTCGGCGCAGGTGTAGCTGGGGATAGGCACGCCCCAGTTGCGCTGACGGCTGATGCACCAGTCGGGACGCTGCTCGACCATGGCACCGATGCGGTTGGCCGCGTGGGCCGGATACCACTTGACGTTCTCGCGGACCTCTTTGCCAGCCTGCTCGCGCAAACCGGTCTTGTCCATCGAGACAAACCACTGGTCGGTAGCACGGAAGAGCACCGGGTGCTTGCAGCGCCAGCAGTGCGGATAGCTGTGCGTGATCTTCTTCTCGAGAACCAGGGTGCCGCGCTCGCGCAGGAACTCGATGATATGCGGGTTGGCCTCATCGGTATCCATACCGCTGAAGGGACCACCGGTGCCAAACTCCTCGCCGGTGTAGAACTTGCCGTCGTCATCGACCGGCATGCAGATGTCGGTGATGCCCTCCTTGAGGCAGGCGAAGTAGTCGTCGACGCCGTGGCCAGGCGAGTTGTGGACGATACCGGTACCGTCGTCGACACCGACGTAATCGGCCAGCAGCGCCACGCCCTCAACACCGTCAAAGATCGGCTGCTTGTAGTGGATGTGGTGGAAGGTCTCAGCGGGAACCACATAGGGCTTGCCGGCGACCATAACCGGGGTGTACTCCCAGCCAAACTCCTCGCAGCACTTGGGAGCCAGGTCCTCGAGCATGACCTCGGCACGGCCATCGTGCTCAACGGCGACATAGGCGGCGCCGGGCTTAAGGGAAACGGCCTGGTCAGAGGGGATGGTCCACGGCGTGGTCGTCCAGATGATAAAGTCGACCGGACCGTCGAAGTTCTCTAGGCCGGCGGGCTTGGAGGTCATCTCAAAGCGCACGAAGATGGAGGGGCTCGTCTCGTCGGAGTACTCAATCTCGGCCTCGGCCAGCGCGGTGTGGCAGTGCTTGCACCAGTGAACCGGCTTGTGGCCGCGATAGATCATGCCCTTATCGAACATGGCCTTGAAGACCTCGATGTCGGCGGCATCGTGCTGGTGATAGAGCGTCAGATAGGGGTTATCCCAGTCGCCGAGCACGCCCAGACGACGGAAACCGGCCTTCTGCAGCTCGATGTTCTCAACAGCGAACTCGTTGCAGAGCTCACGAATCTTGGCCGTGGGGGTCTGGTTGAACTTCTCGGTGCCGAGCTTCTCCTCGACCTTGTGCTCGATCGGCTGACCATGGCAGTCCCAACCGGGGACATAGGGAACCTCATAGCCCTGCATCATCCAGTAGCGGTTGATCATGTCCTTGGAGATCTTGTTCATGGCATGGCCGATGTGGATCGGACCGTTGGCGTACGGAGGACCGTCGTGCAGCACAAACTTCTTGTGACCCTCGTTCTTCTTCAGAACCTGCTCGTAGACCTTGTTGTCCTGCCAGTCCTTGAGTCGCTTGGGCTCGGACTTGGAAAGACCGGCACGCATGGGAAAACCGGTCTTGGGCAGATTCATCGTCTGCTTGTACTCGTTTGCCACGGTACCCCTTTCATGTCGTGGGCGCGCACGCCCGTTGGGCACCAAAAAAGCGCCCGTCCCTACAAGCTGGGACGAAGCGCCACAAATCGAGCTGTACGCTCGCAAAAGCTCTTCGCTTAACCACCCAGCTTAGATGCCCTCGCCCGCATATTCGCGCGCTCGCATCCGTTACTCGGCTGGCCTGTATCGACGACCATCTCGGCGATATCTACTAAGACGTGCCTGTGCGGCGCGCCCGTTGGGACCGCAGCTCCGGGGTGATTTTCATCGGTCGCATGCACGGGTTCTCAGCGCTTCCCGCTCTCTGTAGCATGCGGACGGCCGACTACTCGCCCCCATCAACGCTTATGCGGTGTATGGTAGCACGGTCAACGCCGCCGAAAAACCCTCAACACTGGTTTTATACGTTCGAAATTTCTCGCTATTACAGCCCTTCTCTAGGAGCAAAATACCTGAAAGCACTCTATCTCACGAAAGAAGGTACCTATGCGCACAATTGGAATGAGCGACTATACCGTCGGCGAAGACTGCTTTGACGAGCTGCCCGGCGCACTGGCGGAGTACGGCGCGACAAAGGTCGCGATCATCGGTGGCAAGCGGGCACTGGCCGCAGCACTTCCCGGTATCGAAGCTGCGCTGGCAGGTACCGACGTCGAGATTCTGGAGACGCGCGTCTACGGTACCAACAGTACGCGTGCCAATATCGCCAAGGTCGTGAACTCCCCTGCCTGCCAGAAAGCCGACGTGCTCATTGCCTGTGGCGGCGGAAAGGCGCTCGATACCGTGAAGACGGCGGCCATCGAGCTCAAGAAGATCGTCTTCACCGTCCCGACGATTTGCTCCAACTGCTCCGCCGCGACCGCCATTGCCGTTGTCTACAACGACGACGGCTCGCTCGAGGGCTATTCGTACCCCAACCGCCCCGCTCACATCTTCATCAACCCCAAGATCATCGCCGAGGCACCGGCAGAATACTTCTGGGCCGGCGTGGGCGATGCCCTGTCTAAGCAGCCCGAGGTCGAGTACGCCACGAGCGCCGGCAACCTGGAGCACACCGCCGGTCTTGGCCTGGCACTCGCCCACACCTGCTCCGAACCGCTATTTACCTATGGCGTCCAGGGTCTTGAGGACGTGCGCCAGAACCTGTCGAGCGAGGCCGTCAAGCAGATCGCGCTCGATATCGTGGTCAACACGGGCTATGTCTCGAACCTGACCAACCAGAACGATTACTACTACAACTCAAGTGTGGCGCACGCGTTCTACAACGCCACCTGCAGCATTCCGCGTGAGGGCACCTACCTGCACGGCGAGGTCGTAAGCCTGGGCGTGCTCGTGCTGTTTGCCTATACGGGAAAGACCGAGAACCTTGAGCGCTACGCTGCCTTTAACAAGCAGATGGGGCTGCCCGTGACGCTTGAGCAGGTCGGGCTTTCCGAGTCCGATATCCCAGCCCTGTGCGAGTACGCGCATGCCACCAACGAGTGGAAGCAGGGCAACCCTGAGCCCTTCACCGACGAGAAGTTCGCCGCCGCCATCAAGGCCGCCGACGCTTACGGCCACACGCTCTAGGCCTAACCCAAAACCACCACAAAGGGGACAGTGAACTGCGCCCCGAAACTTGGACTGAATAAATAGCGACTACGCCGCAAGGGCCCGGTTCCGGAACTCCTCCGGCGTCAGGCCCTTCAATCTTACCTGCCTGCGCCGCGTGTTCCAATGGGCTATGTACTCCTCCAGGTCGCGCTTGAAGTCCTCGAAGCTGCCCCACTCCCTGCCGCGGTAGAACTCGTCCTTCACGTGGCCGAAGAGCTGCTCGGTGGCGGCGTTGTCGATGCAGTTCCCCTTGCGCGACATGCTCTGGGTGATGCCCGCCCCCTCCAGCCTGGAGGCGTAGGACTCGTGCTGGTACTGCCAGCCCATGTCCGAGTGCATGGTCGGTGCCGCCCCGTCGGGCAGGGCCTCGAGGAGCCGGTCGAGCATCCTGTGCTGCTGGGCGAGGTCCGGCGAGGTCGATATGTCGCTCGCCACGATCTCCTTCGTGCAGAAGTCGAGCACCGGGGCCCAGTAGGCCTTGGCGCCGGCCACCTTGAACTCGGTGACGTCGGTGCCGAGCTTCTGCCACGGCCCCTCGGCGCCGAAGTCCCTCGCGATGACGTTCTCGAACGTGCTCCCCACGAGCCCCCTGTAGGAGCTGTACCGGCGGCGGGAGCCCCGGCGGCGTATCCCGCACCGGATGCCCATCTCGCGCATCATCTTGAGCACGGTCTTGTCGGCCACGACCGCGCCCAGCTCGGCGCGCAGGCACATGGCTATCTGCCGGTGCCCGCAGCCGTTGGCGGTGCGCGAGAATATCTCGGCCGCGGCGTCGCGCAGCTCGGGCCTGGTCGGCCTCCGCGGGTGCGCCAGCGCGTAGTAGTAGGTCGACCTCCTGAGCCCCGAGCACTCCAGTAGGTGGCGCAGGGAGTGCCCCTCCGCGCGCAGCGCCCTCACCGCCTCGGCCGCCGCCCTGGTCAGAGCCCGTCCCGCTCGACCAGGGCGCGCAATTTTTTTAGGTAGGCGACCTCGGCCTCGAGCCTGCGGCAGCGCTCCTCGAGTTCCTGCTCGCGGGTGCGGGCCCGGGGTTTCGACCTCGACCCCCTCGGCCTGCCCTTCGGGCCGGGCCGCAGCGCCTCGGCGCCGCCCTCGCGGTAGAGCCTGCACCAGCGCTCCAGCGGGGACTTCGACCTGATCCCGAACTCGGCCATGGCGTCGGTCTTCGCCATCCCGCCGTCGACCACGGCCGACGCCGCGGCGACCCTCTGCTCGAATGTGTACCTGGATTGTTTCCCGCCCATGGACAGCAGCGCCTCGCTTCCGAACGCCCGGTATACCCACTGCCATTCTCTCACGGTCTCGCGGGGGACGGACAGGGCCTCGGCCGCCGGCTTGCAGCCGACGCCGGCGTCGAAGAGCTCGACGGCCCGCCTCCTGGACTCCAGATCGTGCTTCACCCTGAGGTCTATACTCATGGAAAACCTCCCATTTCCCGATGTCCAAGAAATGGGAGGCAGTTCACAGTCACCTTTGTGGTGGTTTTTTATTGCTCAAGTATTTTGGGGTCGAACTCGCTAGCCGGAATCACACGGTACCCGTGACGCAGCAACAGATCGACGAAAACGCCGTTGCCCGCGGTGAGCGTACCGCTAAAGGCGCCGTCGTAGATGCGACCCGCGCCGCACGAGGGGCTGCGGTCCTGCAAGATGCACGCAGCAATCTCGGAAGGGCCGCCCGCCTGCTCGCACATGTCGAGCGCACGTTGAGCGCCCAGGCGGAATTCCCGGTCAACGGACACGCCCTCGCAGGTACGGACCTCGCCGTTCACGATCTCGGACGGCTTGCGCGGCGTCGGAAGACCGCCAAAAACCTCGGGGCACACCAACAGGACCTCGGTTCCCGTGCGCTCGCAAGCCTCGACCAGCTCGCGAAGGTAGTTGTCGAGCCCGTTATACTTGCAGCCCTCGCCCATCAAACAGGCACTCACCACGATCTTCATACATATCCCTCCCAAGCAAAACGCCCCATTTGAGATAGGCACTCAAATGGGGCGTCGATATTTACTGACCCGAATGCAACGCTACTGCTGCTTAGGCATCAGCGGATTCTCGCGCGTGAGGAGATTCATAAACTCCTCGCCCGTGATCGTCTCCTTCTTGTACAGATAACGAGCCAGCTCATGGAGCTTAAACTTGTTCTCCTTCAGGATCTGCAGGGCGCGATCATGCGCGTCCTCGATCAGCTTGGCGACAATCGCGTCCACGCGCTCGGCCGTGCCGGGGGCGCAGGTGAGCGACGTATCCTGGTTGAGGTACGCGTTCTGCACGGTACCGAGCGCCATCATGCCAAACTCATCGGACATACCAAAGCGCGTCACCATGTTGCGGGCGAGCTTGGTGGCCTGCTCGATATCGTTGGCGGCGCCGGTCGTCATCTCACCAAAGATGAGCTCCTCGGCGGCACGTCCGCCGCAGTAGACGGCGAGCTTGTCCAGGACCTCCTGGCGTGTGGTCAGGAAGCGCTCATCCTCCTCAACCTGCATGGTATAGCCCAGAGCGCCGCTCGTGCGCGGCACGATGGTAATCTTGGTGACCGGCGCAGACCCCTTCTGGCGGGCGGCGACGATAGCATGGCCGATCTCGTGGTAGGAAACGACCTGCTTCTCGTGGTCGGACAGCACCGTGGACTTACGCTGCTGTCCGGCGATAACGACCTCCACCGACTCCTCAAAATCGTCCTGCGTGGCACGCTTGCGCCCCTCGCGGACGGCACGTAGGGCGCCCTCGTTGATGATGTTGGCCAGGTCGGCGCCCGAGGCGCCGGGCGTGGCGCGGGCAATCGCGGACAGGTCGATCGGTGGCTGCGTCTTCACGCTCTTCGCATGCAGCTCGAGGATGTTCTTACGGCCGGTCAGGTCGGGCAGCTCGACGGGGATGCGGCGGTCAAAACGACCGGGGCGCAGCAAGGCCGGGTCAAGGCTGTCGGGGCGGTTGGTAGCGGCGAGGACGACGATGCCCTTGTGGTTATCGAAGCCGTCCATCTCGGTCAGCAACTGGTTGAGCGTTTGCTCGCGCTCGTCGTTGCCGCTAAAGCCGCCGCCATCGCGCTTCTTGCCGATCGTGTCGATCTCGTCGATAAACACGATGCACGGGGCCTTTTCCTTGGCCTGCTTAAACAGGTCGCGAACCTTAGCGGCGCCGCGGCCGACAAACATCTCGACGAACTCAGAGCCCGAAATGCTAAAGAACGGAACGCCCGCCTCGCCGGCAACAGCCTTGGCAAGCAAGGTTTTACCGGTACCCGGAGGGCCGACAAGGAGGGCACCGCGCGGCAGCTTGGCGCCGATCTCCTCGTAGCGCTGCGGCTTCTCCAGAAAGTCGACGACCTCCTTAAGGGATTCCTTGGCCTCTTCCTGGCCTGCAACATCCTTAAAGGTCACGCCCACATCTTTGGAGGCGATAACGCGAGCGCCGGACTTACCCAGTCCGCCGCCGCCAAAGCCACCACCGCCAAAGTTCATCGACGGACCGTCATCGCCCATGGCCTTCTTCATACGGCGGTTGAGCCACCAGCCGATGAGGAAGAAAATCGCCATGGGAAGAATGAGGGTGAGCAGGTAGTAGGTCATCAGACCCGAGTTCTTATCGGGAACGACCGACTCAAGCGAGGCGCCAGATTCAAGCACGCGATCGGTAAAGCCCGCATCATTCGGCACACCGGTCGTCTTGTAGGCGATGTTCTCGTCCTCGCCCTTCTTGGTGTAATAAATCGTGTAATCGTCCGTGTTGTACTCAACCTTGTCAACGCTCTTCTTATCGAGCGCTTTGACAAACGTCGAGTAATCGGTCTTCGTAATCTGCTGCGTGTGACCGATGTTGGGGAACAGAACGGTCGAGAGCACGAGGTAGACGACGAAGGCGATGAGCACGTAGAGGATCATATTCCGTCTACGTTTGTTGTCATCCATCTCCATCTGCTTGAACTCCATCTACTGGGGTTGATAATGCTAACTAGAATACCCAACCCGGACGGCGATAAACCGACGCCGGGCACGAAAGGACAGAGATGGCATCACTTGAAGTCGGCAAGGTTCAGATCTATACGGGCGACGGCAAGGGCAAAACCACGGCTGCACTGGGATTGGCGATGCGCGCCAAAGGTTATGGGCTCGACGTACTCATGCTGCAGTTTGCCAAGAAGCTGCACTGCGCCGAGCACGACGCCGCGCCGCGCCTGGGACTGCGCATTGTACAGGCCGATCGCGACACGCCCGAGGCCTGCGCCGAGCAGATCATGGAGCTCGCACGCGAGCAGATATCACAGGTCGACGTTCTGATTTTGGACGAACTCGGCGAAGCGATGCGCCGCGGATTCGTGACGCGCGAGGATGTGGAGGGGCTGATCGCGCTGAAGCCTGCCACCACGGAGCTCGTGCTCACCGGCCGCGGGCTGCTGCCTCTCGCGGACCTCGCCGACCTAGTCACCGAAATGCGCCCCGTCAAACACTACTTCGACGAAGGCCTCCTAGCCCGCCAAGGCATCGAATACTAATTGATCCGAAGGGGACGGAGGAAAACGGATCATCGACATCACGACGGAGAGCAATGATCCGTTTTCCTCCGTCCCCAAGGGATCATTTGGCGGTGGCGCGGCCGAGCCAGTTGCCGCTGTGGTGGTAGATGGTAAACATCGTGGCCGTGATGAGCCAGGTTACGGGGTAAACCAATAGCAGGTGCTCAAGCGACGGATCAAACGGCATGATCGCAAACACCCAGATCACCCTGAGCACGACGGTGCCAAAAATCGTGAGCAGCATGGGCTGCAAGCTCACACCGGCACCGCGAATGGAGCCCGACGCGTTTTCGATAATCGAGTAGATCGCGTAGAACGGCGCGATAAAATGAAGGATCGTCGTGGTATACGCCGAAATCGAAGCATCGTCGACAAACAGACGCGACAACGGACCCGAGAACACCAGCAGCACGGCAGACAGGCCACCAATGAGCATAAACGACAGCACGAGCGAAGTATGGTAGCCCTTGCGCATGCGCTCGTAGTTGCGCGCTCCAAAGTTCTGTGCCGAGAACGTGGTGATCGAAACGCCAAGCGCCTCGGTAACCATCCAGACAATGCCATCTAAGCGGCCCGAAAGACCCCACGCCGTGGTGACATCGGCGCCAAACGAGTTGACCGACACCTGAATCAAAACGTTGGAAATCGAATACGCAGCAGACTGAAAACCAAGCGGCAGACCACACGAGATCATGCTCTTACAAATGCCAGGATCAATGCCGAGTTTGGACAGCGAAAGCCGCCACGCACCCGGTGCGTGCATCATGCGAATCACGATCATCGTGGCGTTGGAGCAAATGGTAAGCGCCACCGCGATGCCGCAGCCCAGAGCCTCCATATGAAGCACGGCAACGAAGATGACATCCAGCACCGCATTAACAAGGCAGCCGGAAGCGATGATCACAGCAGGTCCGCGCGTGTCGCCCACGGCGCGCAGCAGTGCTGTTCCCATATTGAGCAGCAGCGCCGCAACCATAGCGGCAAAATAGCAACGAGCATAGGCCACGCCCTCGGCCAATAATTCATGCGGTGTGTTCATAAGCACCAGCATGGGCTCAACGAACACTATGCCAAGAATCGAGAAAACGATACCGCCCACCAGCGCGAGGGTCATGGCCGTATGGACCGAACGACTCAGTCGCTCATCATCGTGCTGGCCAAAAAACTGGCCCGTAATGACCGCGCAGCCGGCACCGACGCCGACACAAAAGCCAATGCAGAGCTCCGTAAGCACCATCGTGGCCTGAATGCCACCCAGAGCGAGCTTGCCGCCAAACTGACCGACGATATAGGTACCGATAAGCGTGTATGCCTGCTGAAAAAACGAACTAAAGAAGATGGGAACGCACAGCGACAGCAGCTGCTGCCAAATGACACCCTGCGTTACATCGATAGCCGTAGATTTCTTAGCCACACGCCCTCCCCGCTAGCGTACGCCAAACAACACATCAATAGTACGGCAAAGCCGCTATCAGCTTAACACCGACCGAAGGCAGTCGAAACACCTCTGTCGGCAAAGTTCGAGAGCACCCCGCTAGTGATACAGCCCCGGCTGGTAGTGATACTCATTGCTCACGTGCGGGCACAGCTGCCAAAAGGCGACGGCACTCGCCGCGGCCACGTTGAGCGAATCGACCCCGTGCGCCATCGGAATGCGCACGGCCCGGTCGCAGCCCGCGATAGTCTTGGCACCCAGGCCGGCACCCTCGGTACCCATAAAGATCGCCAGGCGGTCAATCTCCTGCAGCACGAGATCGTCCAGCGATACGGAATCGTCCGTCAATGCCATGGCAGCACAGGAAAAACCGGCTTCATGCAGTGCCGCCAGGCCATCGTGCGGCCACACACGAGCCTCGCTGCCAATGCGCGTCCACGGCACCTGAAAAACCGTGCCCATGCTCACGCGGGCCGAGCGACGGTACAGCGGGTCGCAGCACGTAGGGCTCACCAGAATGCCGTCGACATTGAGCGCGGCGGCCGAGCGGAAAATCGCGCCGACGTTGGTGTGGTCGACAATGCCCTCGAGCACGCACACGCGCACCGGACGCTCCCCCGCAGCCTTGACGACGCCGCCCAAGAACTCATCAACCGGAATCTGCCGCGGGCGACGAAACGCCGCGAGTGCACCGCGCGTCACGTTAAAGCCCGTCAACTGCTCCATGAGCTCCATGGAGGCCACGAACACAGGAACCGGACCTGCGCCCTCGCGCGCAACCAGGCGCTCAAACAGCGGCATCATCTGATCGAGCCAGCGTTCGCCCAAAAGAAAGCTCACCGGCTGGTATCCGGCACGGACCGCGCGCTCAATAACCTTAGCACTCTCGGCAATAAAGATGCCCTTTTGCGGCTCCAGCACACAGCGCAGCTCACGCTCCGTCAGTCGCATGTAGGCGTCGAGTCGCTCGTCTTCGAGCGACTCGATTCGCAGCACCTCAACGGCATCAGTCATAACAGCCAGCCTGTACCTTTCTTACAGCAGCATCTATATCAAACGAGGCGACGCCAGGCGCCGCCCCTTACTCATTCCAACCCGATAATACCGTGGGCAAATAGGAGATTTAAGCATCAACGCGACGATACGTCACGAACTCATAATCGAGGCCTTCGTCGCCCTCGCCCGCGGCAATCGTGGCAACCCCTTCGCGCCGCGCAACTTCCCACGCGGGATCGGCGTCCAAGTCGGGAAAGTACGTGTCCACGGCATGGGTGCAATGGTTGTGCGTGACCTCGGCCTCCACGCAGTACGGCAAAAACTGCCGATAGACATCGCCACCACCGATCACCCAGGCAACGGGCTCATCGGCAACCGCGGCGAGCGCCTCGTCGATACTATGCACCACGTCGACGCCCTCGGGAGCAAAGCTCTCGTCGCGGGTGAGCACGATATTGCGACGGTTCTTGAGCGGACGCCCGCCGGGAAAACTCAGCAGGGTCTTGCGCCCCATAATAACCGGGCAGCCTTTGGTGCACGCCACAAAATGGCGCATGTCGGCGCGATTGGACACCACCATGTCGCCCTCGCACCCAATGCCCCAGTCATCACACACGGCGACGATAGCAGATAGCTTACACGTCATGAGCGCCACCTACACTGCAATGGGAATGTTCTTGACCTGCGGGCCGTGCTCGTAGCCCTCGACGATCAGGTCGTCGGTCGTAAACGCGTGGAAATCGTGTACGTCGGGGTTGAGCGTTACCTTGGGCGCAGCAAACTGCGGACGCTCGATAAGCTCGCGGACGATATCGACATGACGGTCGTAAATGTGGGCATCGGCAATCACATGCAGCAGCTCGCCGGGAATCATATCGACCGACTGCGCGACCATCATCAGCAAAATGGCGTACTGGCACACATTCCAGTTGTTGGCGGCCAAAATGTCTTGGCTGCGCTGGTTGAGAATCATGTTGAGTGTCGGCCTGTCGTCCTGCGGGCGCTGCGTCACGTTATAGGTCACGCTGTAGGCGCACGGATACAGGTGCATCTCGGACAGGTCGCTAAACACGTAGGTGTTGGTCATGATGCGGCGGCTGTACGGCGTGTTCTTAAGGTCGTACAGCACGCGGTCCATCTGGTCAAAGTCACCCTCGGCATAATGGCTTTTCTGCCCAATCTGGTACCCGTAGGCCTTGCCGATGGAGCCAGTCTCGTCGGCCCACTCATCCCAAATATGGCTGTTGAGGTCGTGGACGTTATTTGACTTCTTTTGATAGATCCACAAGATCTCGTCCATGGCAGACTTAAGCGCCGTGCGACGCAGTGTGAGCGCGGGAAACTCCTCACGCAGGTCGTAGCGAGCCGTAACGCCAAAGTTTTTAATGGTATAGGCAGGGGTGCCGTCCTCCCACACCGGTCGGACCTTTTGGCCCTCGGTGGTGGTGCCATGGTCCAAGATATCGCGGCACATGGTTACAAACTGTTGATCAGCCTTGCTCATTGACCCTCCTGTCAGTCGCCTATAAGCGAAATTCATTGTAGCCCAGGCGCACGCGACCCCACAGCCCAAACATAAGCCCTCATTTTCTGACATATGCCAGAAATTCCTTGCTCATATCCGCACGTTCGATATTCTATTGTTGACATATGTCAGATTAGGAGAGTGAATGGCAGGAAGACGAGAAAAATTACGCCGCGTTGGGATCATCCCCGAATATCGCGGTTTTACCCCCGACGGCCTTGCCAGCGGAGACGCCATCGAGATGACGGTCGACGAGCTCGAAGTCCTGCGGCTGTGCGACCTGGAAGGCCTCAATCAGCAGACCGTCGCCCAGCACATGGGTATCGCTCGTGCCACCGTGGCGGCCATCTGCGGCCGCGCACATCGCAAGGTGGCAAACGCGTTAGTCAACGGGCGAGCGCTAAGTATCGAGGGCGGTAATATCGCATACTCCCCCATCACCACGACGACGGCCGCATGGCCAGTAAAGGAGGTCGGCACCATGAGGGTGGCAACGACGTACGACAACGGCAACATCTTTATGCACTTTGGCCGCAGCGAACAGTTCAAGATCTACGACATCCAGGATGGCAAGGTGCTCAACGAGCAGGTCGTAGGCACCGGCGGCACCGGTCACGGCGCCCTGGCGGGTCTGCTTGCCAACGGTGGCGTTGACACGCTCATTTGCGGCGGTATCGGCGGCGGGGCCATCAATGCGCTCACCCAGGCCGGCATCACGGTCTATGCGGGCGCCCAGGGCAGCTGCGATGCCTGCGTCGAGGCCCTCATTGCCGGCAAGCTCGCTCAGACCGGCGAGGCCACGTGCGGCTGCCACGGCCATGACCACGAACATGGCGAGTCCTGCGGCTGCCACGGCCATCACGAGCACGAGGGCCACGAGGGCTGCGGCTGCCACTAACGGCACGGAACCGCGAGCTCGGGGCGCGACGCTGAACGCAACCCAACAATCAAAGCCAACAACAAAGGCCACCCGGTAGCTTCCGGGTGGCCTTTGCCATATCAAGCTGGAATTACAGCCCTATTTCTTATTGCGCATCTGCGCTTCCATCTGACGCAGCAAATCCATATCGGACTTAGGACCGCCCGTTCCCAGGCCGCCCAGGCCGCCCATGCCGCCCAGACCCATGGCATCCAGACCGGGAATATTGGGCATGCGCATCTTTTTGCCCTTCTTACCCTTTTTGCCCTTCTTGCCACCGGCCTGCGCCTGATTGGCCATCGTGCGCATGCGGCCCATCATCTTGTTCATCTCGCCCCACTGCTTCATAAGGCTATTCACCTCGGTGGGGGTCACGCCGGCGCCCTTGGCGATACGGGCGCGACGCTGGCCGTTAATGATAGAGGGACGAAGGCGTTCCTCCTTGGTCATAGACATGATGATGGCCTCGTTCTTGTCGAAGATGCCCTCATCCAGGTTGCCGCCCATCTGGTTGAGCGCGCGCTGACCACCGGGGAGCATGCCCAGAATGCCCTTCATGCCGCCCATCTTCTTAACGGCCTTCATCTGGTCGAGCATGTCGTTCATGGTAAAGCCCTCGCGCAGCATACGCTCGGCAGCCTCGAGCTGCTCGGCGTCGGCCGCCTCCTGGGCCTTCTCGATAATACCGACGACATCGCCCATGCCTAAAATGCGCTTGGCCATGCGGTCGGGGTAGAACGGCTCCAGCGAATCGGGCTTCTCGCCCATGCTCACGAACTTAATGGGCTTGCCGGTCACCTGGCGCACGGAAAGCGCGCCGCCGCCACGGGCGTCGCCATCGAGCTTGGAGATGATCACGCCGTCAAAATCGGTACGCTCGGCGAAGGTCGAGACGACGTTGACGATATCCTGACCGGTCATGGCATCGACGACCATCAGCACCTGATCGGGCTTGACGGCCTTCTTGATGTCCACGGCCTCCTGCATCATCTGCTCGTCGATCTGCAGACGACCGGCGGTATCGGCGATGACCACGTCGCGCAGGTGGTCGACGGCCTCCTGGATGGCGCCCTTGGCGATGTCGACCGGATGCTCGCCGTCACCGCGGAAGACCGGCACGCCGATCTCTCCGCCGAGCGTGGCCAGCTGGTCGGCAGCGGCGGGACGGTAGACATCGCACGCGGCGAGCAGCGGCGAGCGGCCCTGCTTCTTGAGCAGGTAGGCCAGCTTTACGGCAGCCGTGGTCTTACCGGAGCCCTGCAGGCCGACGAGCATGATGACATTGGGAATGCGGTTGCTAAAGACGAGCTTGCTCTCGGTGGAACCGAGCATCTCGGTGAGCTCGTCGAGCACAATCTTGACGACGTTTTGCGCCGGCGACAGCGACTCCATGACCTCGGCGGTCATGCAGCGCTCCTTGGTCTTGGCGACGAACTCCTTGACGACCTTGAAGTTGACGTCGGCCTCGAGCAGCGCCATGCGAATGTCGCGCATGGCCGAGGTAATATCGGCCTCGGTCAATTTACCCTTGCCGCGCAGGCGGTCAAATGTGTCGTTGAGGCGATCGCTCAGAGAATCAAACACTAGTCACTCCTTAATTGGACTCGCCCACCAGGGCGCGGCAGAAATCTTTGGCATTGAACTCTTGCAGGTCATCGACCTGCTCGCCCACGCCGATGCGCAGGATTGGGAGCTTGAGCTTCTCGGCCACGGCCATGGCGATGCCACCCTTAGCCGTGCCGTCCAGCTTTGTCATGATAATACCGTCCAGACCCAACGCCTCGTTAAACTCAAGCGCCTGGTTCAGACCGTTTTGGCCTGTCGCGGCATCGATTACGAGTACGACCGAGACGGGCATGGGGCCGGCGGCCATATTGGCGGCGCGCTTACGCGTCACATTGACCACCTTGGCAAGCTCGCGCATGAGCTCGGGGCTCGTGTGCAGACGACCGGCGGTGTCGATAAGCACCAGGTCGCTGCCGCGCTTGTCGGCCTCGTCGAGCACGTCGTAGCAAACGCTTGCCGGGTCGGAGCCGCGGTCGCGCTTGATGACGGGGACACCGGCGCGCTGGCCCCACACATCGAGTTGCTCGATGGCGGCGGCGCGGAAGGTATCGGCCGAGCCAATCACGACATTCTTGCCGCGGGCAGCCATGGCGCTCGCGATCTTGCCGACCGTGGTGGTCTTGCCGGCACCGTTAATGCCCACAAACAGCACGCAGCTCGGCGTGTCGGCGAACGGATCTCGCTCGGCGGGCACAAAATGTTGCTCGAGCTGCTCGGCCAGGGCGCGACGGAGTTGCGGGGCGGTCTTGAGGTTCTTCTTGGCCGCGGCATCGCGCAGGTCATCGGACACCTTAATCGCGACCTCGGCACCCATGTCACCCATGACGAGAGTGTCCTCTAGGTCCTCCCAAAAATCCTCGTCGACCTCGCCGCCAAAATAAAAGACCTCGTTGAGGGCCTCGCGGCTGCGCTCAAGTCCACGCGAGAGAGCATCGAAGAATCCCATTATGCATTCACGACCTTTCCGGTTTCGCGATCGAGTTTTTGCGAGACGACGCGGCTGACGCCGTCGGCTTGCATCGAGACGCCGTAGAGGACGTCAGCGTCCTCCATAGTACGGCGCTGGTGCGAGATAACCAAGAGCTGCGTATCGGAACGCAACACGTCGAGCGCGCCGATGAGCTTGGACAGGTTGGCGTCGTCGAGTGCCGCCTCGACCTCGTCCAGCACATAGAACGGCACCGTACGCGTGCGATACACGGCAAAGAGCAGGGCGAGCGCCGTCAGGCTCTTCTCGCCGCCCGACATGAGCATCATCTTGGTGATGCGCTTGCCACGCGGCTGCGCCACGACCTCGATGCCCGTCTCGGCCGGATGCTCAGGGTCGGTCATCTCCAGATGTGCCTGGCCACCCGGGAACAGCATGGCGAAGATCTCGCGGAAGTTCGCATCGACCTTCTCGAAGGTCACCAGGAAGGCCTTACGCATCTTGCGGTCGATGGCCACGGTGATCTTGGTGAGCGCCTTACGCGCGCTCTCCAGATCGGCCAGTTGCTCCTCGATGTAATCGGCGCGGCGCTTGAGCTGCTCGTACTCCTCCATGGCAACCTGGTTCACAGGGCCCAGGTTGTTGATTTGGCGCACGAGCTGGTTGAGCTCACGCTCGGCGGCGTCGCGGTCGGTAGGCGCAGGAAGCATGAGCGCTTCCTCGAGCACCGTGGTGCCATCGGCGGTAATAGCCTTGATGGCCGCCTCTACCTGCACCTCGAGCTTGCCGCGTGCGACCTTGAAATCATTTTGCGTCGCCGTGGCGGCATCGACCCGCTCCTTGGCGCGGGAGACCTCGGCCTTGGCGTCCTCGATGGTCTTCTTGAGCGAGGCCGAGTCCGCCTCCTCGAGCGAAGCCTGGTCACGCAGGCGCGCGGCCCAATCCGACGCGCGCTCCAGCAGGGCCGAATAGCGCTCGTGCATGGGATCGACGCGCAAGCGCAGCAGCTCGAGTGAGCGCGAGGCTTGGCGTGTTCCGCGGATACGGCGGTCGATGCCCTCCAGGCGATGCTCCAGGTCGGGCACACGGCCCTTCAGCGAACGCAGACGCTCGCTCGTCTGGGCCAGGCGCACCTTGGCATCGGCGAGCTTGCCGGCGGCCTCGGAATCGTCACGGCGCACGCGATCGAGCTCGTCGTTGGCTTCGGCAATCTGGAGACCCAAGTCGCTTGCCTGCGCACGGGCCTCGTCACGCGAACGGGTGAGCTCGTCAACGCGCGGGCGCGCAGCGCGAACGGCCTCGGCGGCCTGCTCGCGGCGCTTGGAGATGCGCACGCGCTCGACCTCGGCATTGTTGGCGCTTTGCTCCAGGCGGCCGATCTCGGAGAGCAGCGAGCGGCGCTCGCCCTCAAGACGGGCGATCTCGCCGGCGGCATCGCCCTCGGCGGCACGCGCCTCCTCGGCGGCCGCATTGGCCTCGACGACCTGATCCGACACATGCTCAAACACGGCAGCCAGATCAGGCTCCAGACCCTCCAGCTCACGAATACGACGCTTGCGCTCCAGGGCACCCGAGGCCTCGCCGGCATCGAGCCCCACGCGCACCAGGCCGCCACAGCTCACGCGGGCGCCATCGGGAGTCACATAGGTCACGCCGTCAACGACTGGTGCCGTCAGCGCGGCAGCCAAGTCATCGACCACGTAATAGCCGCCGAGCAGGGCCTCGACAACCGGGCCATACCCGGCGCGCACGGACAGGCGATCGACCAGACGAGAACCGGCAGCACCCTTAGCAGCAGCAGAGCTGCTCGCACTGCTCGCCACCAGCAGTGCCTCGCCCGAGGCCTTCTTTTGGTCCAGAGCCGCACGACCGGCACGCTCAAGCGTGGCGGCGTCATCAAACAGCAGGGCATCGATATCGCCGGCAAGCAGCTGCTCAACCAGGCCCTCGAGCTCACGAGGAGCCTCGAGTACATCGCCCAGACGACCCGAGACATCATCGCCCAGCGCGCCCATCAGACGGCTCACCAGCGGCGAGCTATCAGCCATGCGGGCATCGAGCTTTTTTTGGCTGGCAAGCTCCGAGCGCACCTCGGACAGCTTGTTGCGCGCCTCACTCTCGCGATTACGCAAGTCCTTCAACGCCGCACGGGCGACCTCGGTGGCCTCGCGAGCATCAATCTGGGCCTGGCGGGCCTGATCGAGCGCACCGTCAAGTTCCTCAGCGCGGTCGCGACGGCTCTCGAGCGAGGCCGTGACCTCCTCGAGCTGCTCATCGATCTGCTCCAGGCGCGAGGCGTACATGTTGTCCTCGACCTCAGCATTGCTCAGCGAGTCCTTCACCTTGGCGAGCTCGAGCGCGGCGTTATCGGCCACACGCTGCACATCGCGCTGCTCGCGCGTGAGCTGCGAAATCTGATTGTCGAGCGCCACGCGACGCTCGTGGAGCTGGGCGGCGGCAGGACCGGCGGCGTCAACGTCGTCCTGGGCCTGCATGTGCGCACCGGTCACTTCCTCAAGCTGGGCACGCGCATCCTCGAGCTCCTCGACCACGCGACGACGCTGATGCTCGGAGCTCGAGATCTGGCCGCGCATGTCGGACAGGCGCGACACCATGTTGTGGCCCTTTTCCTCGAGTAGGCGCATGTCGGAGTTGATGCGGCCGACCACGTCTTGCATATGACGGCGCTGCTCGCCCAGATCACCCACAAACAGGCCCTTTTCCTCGAGCATGACTTGGAGCTTCTCGAGCTCGCGCTCTTTTTCGCCCAAGCGGTATTGCGCAAGCTCAAGCTCGGCAGTGCCCTCCTTGGAGCGGCTCTCCAGGTCGTTCCACTGCGACTGCAGCGAACGAAGCTCGTCGACGGCCAGCATCTGCGTAAGCTCGTTCGCACGCGAGGACAGCTCTTTGTACTTGCGCGCGCGATCGACCTGACGCTCCAGCGGCCGCAGCTGGCGGGCGATCTCCTTATTGATGTCGCGGGCACGGGTCAGGTGCTCGTCCATCGATTTAATCTTTTTGAGCGCACGCTCCTTTCGGCGCTTGTGCTTGGAGATGCCGGCAGCCTCCTCGATCAGGGCGCGGCGCTCCTCGGGGCGGCTCTGCAAAATGGCGTCGAGCTTGCCCTGGCTGATGATGGAATGCGTATCCTTGCCCAGGCCCGAATCGTGCAGGATGTCCTGAATGTCCATCAGGCGGCACGGACTCGAGTTGATGAGGTACTCGCTTTCGCCCGAGCGATACATACGACGGGTGATGGCGACCTCGTCAAAGTCGACGGGCAGCATATGGTCCGAGTTATCGAGCACCAGCGTGACCTCGGCGACACCCACCGGCTTGCGCGCCGACGAGCCCGAGAAGATGACATCCTCCATGGCCTGGCCGCGCAGCTGCTTGGCACTCTGCTCGCCCAGGACCCACAGAATCGAGTCGGAGATGTTCGATTTTCCCGAGCCGTTGGGACCGACGATGACGGTCAGGCCCGGCTCAAACGTCATATGGGCGCGGTCGGCAAACGACTTGAACCCTTTGAGCGTGAGGGACTTGAGATACACGGTTCCTCGCTTACACGTGCTTCTTGTTCAGAATCACGCCGTTGGTGGTGTAACCCATGCGGTCGAGCGCTTCGAGCGCGGCGGCTCCCTCGGCTTCCTTCTTTGAGGAGCCGGAGCCGCGACCCTGGCGAATACCGTCGATGAGCACCACAGCGGTAAAGGTGGGCGCATGCGCGGGGCCCTCGGAGCCGACCAGCTTATACGCGGGAGGCTCGTGGCCGTCTGCCTGCACGCACTCCTGCAAGAACGACTTGGGGTTCGCGGGGTGCTCGGCACGCTCGGTGGCCAGGTGCGGCTTGAGCGTACGATGGATAAACTCCGCCGCAGCATCCCAGCCGGCATCCAGATACAGCGCGCCCACGAGCGACTCGTAGACGTTCTCGAGCGCCGAATGCAGGCCGCGGGCGCCGGTACCGGTCTCGGAGGCACCAAAGATGATGATGTCGTCGATACCCAGTTCGTGCGACACCTCGGACAGCGTAGCGCCCGAGACAAGGGACACCTTCAGGCGCGTGAGCTTACCCTCGTCAAACTCGGGATAGGACTCAAAGAGCGAACGGGCCACCACGGCGCCCAAAATGGAATCGCCCAAAAACTCAAGGCGCTCATAGCTGGCAGAGACCGGCTGACCCTCGACGGCCGAGGGATGCGTGAGCGCCGCGCGCAGCAGCACCTTATTATTGAACTCATGGCCCAGAATCTCCTGGGCGCGCGTGAGTCGTTCAGACAAAGCCAAGACTTAGGCCTCCTTGGCGTTTTCAATAGCGTCGACAGCGTCGGCGACAGAGTTGAGCGACAGCAGGGTCTCGTCATCGATCTCGAGGTCGAACTCGTCCTCGATGGCCGTCACCAGCTGCAGACGCTCGAGCGAATCGGCATCGAGATCGTCAAAAGTGGTCTCGTCGCTAATGTCGGCGACATCGACACCCAGCACGTCAGCGGCGACTTCGGCGATCTTATCGAAGATTTCGGAGCGATCCATAGCGCTTCCTCTCGTATGTCATGGAACACAACACAACACGGCAATCGGAGCCGCGTTGCAATACGGCTCCGATTCTACCCCACGCGGTACAGGTTGAGCCACGTAACGCGGCCTTTATAAAACGATACCGTCCATAGAATTGGCAACGTCCTGGACAAGCCCGGCGCGCACGGCCTGGGCCGCGGCAAGCGTACCGTTCTTGACGGCCTCGACCGACGTGGCACCGTGGCCGATCAACACGACGCCGCGCAGGCCCAGCAGAATCGCGCCGCCCTTGGCGTCGCCCGAAAGCTTGGCCTTAATCTGGCGCATCTGCTTTTTGATGAGCAGCGCGGCGATCTTGGTGCCGAGCGAAGACATAAAGGCACCCTTGAGCTCCTGCAGCAAAAACTTGGCAGCGCCCTCGGTGGCCTTGAGCGCAATATTGCCCGACATACCGTCGGCGACCACGACGTCAAAATTGCCCGACGTAAGATCGGTGCCCTCGCAGTTGCCCACAAAGCCGGGAACCGCGGCCTTCATGGCCGGGAAGCACGCCTTGGTAAAGTTGGAGCCCTTCTCGTCCTCGGTGCCGTTGGCAAGCAGGCCCACACGCGGATGCTCAATGTCCAAAACCACGCGGGCATAGGCAGCACCCATCCTGGCGAAACGCACCATGTCGTCCACCGTGACATCGGGATTGGCGCCCATATCGCACAGCACCGTCAGGCCGCCGGCGCGATTAGGCAGTGCGTTAGTCAGGCACGGACGGACCGGCTGCTTCTTGCCCTCCGCCAAATACCTAAACGGCGTGACGTAGGCCGTGGCGGCAGCGGTCATGGCACCGGTCGAGCCGGCCGAGAAAAACGCGTCCGCATTGCCCTTCTTAATGGCACGGCATGCAAGCACGATCGAGGACTTGCGCTTAGTCATCACGGCGCGGATGGGATCGTCCTCCATGCTGATGACGTCGGGGGCCTCCAAGGCCTCCACGCGGGCATGCGCCGCTGCAAAGGGGTTGACGATTTCAGCGGGACCGACGGCCAAGACCTCAATCTCGGGATCTGCCGCAAGCGCAGCCTCGATACCGTCGAGGACAACCTGGGGCCTCTCGTCTCCGCCCACAACGTCTACACAAACGCGAACGTTACTCATTTCATATGCTCCTTATACAAAAATGGCCGACTCATTGAGCCGGCCATTGTGGTTCCAGTTGGAACGGCATCGTATCCAGAGTATACAGTTACTCGGTAACGATAACCTCGCGGTCCTTGTAGAAACCGCAGCTGGGGCACACGTGGTGCGGGAGCTTAACAGCGCCGCAACGGGGGCACGTGGACTGAGCCGCAGCCGAGATCTTCATGTTGGCGGAACGACGGGTATGGGTGCGGATACGACCCTGCTTTTGTTTAGGTACGGGCATAGTGACCTTCCTTATGAACTATCCAGTGTGGCGATTACGCGCAAGTAGCGATACTACCACAGTTTTACTCGTCAAGCTTGAGATTCTTCAATGCTGCAAATGGATTTTCCGTGGCAGCGGCCCATTCGGCCTCCGCCTTGGCGGCGCACTCACATTGCTCGACGTTGAGATTGTTGCCGCAGGTGGGGCAAAGGCCGCGGCAATCGGGCTTGCACAGGACAACGAACGGCGTGTCCATGACGACCGCGTCGTTGATGGGCTCACCCAGATCGACGATGCGATCCTCGCCCAGCAACTCGTAGCCGTCTTCGTAGGCCTCGGGGTCCTCGGGCTCCTCAAAGAGGTAGAACTCCTCGATCTCGCCTGCGATATCAAACGAGGCGGGCTCCAGGCAGCGATCGCACTCGCCGGTGGCGTGAGCGCGGACCATGCCCGAAAGCAGAACACCGGTACCGGCGTTGGTAAAGACCACGTCGTAGGCAATGCCGTCCTGCAGCTGGTACTCCTTCTCGCCCACCGTGTAGGTGGCGACATCGACCTTGCCGGTCAGCGGGTATGAGTCTCCGGGAAACTCGAGCTGCTCGGAAAGATCGACGGTTACGCTCGGGAACTCGGCCATTACCACTGACCGTTCTGCTGGGCGGCGCCCTCGTTGAGCTGCTGACGGCAACGGGTGACGGTGCCGGTCAGACTCTTAAGGTTCTCCTCGAGGTGCGTAAAGACCTGCTCGGCGTAATCCTCGGCGGCATAGCGCGTCTCGCGCTCGTACTGCTGGGCACGGTCGCGGATGTCGTCGGCCTGCTGCTGCGCTAGGCGGACAATTTCCTGCTCACCGGCAATGGTGAGGGCCTGCTGCTGAGCATCGGCAATGATGGAATCGGCCTGAGCGGCGGCGGAAGCCATAAGCTCCTCGCGCTCTTTGAGGATACGGCGGGACTTCTGCCACTCCTCGGGATAGCTCATGCGGATCTCATCGAGGATGTTAAAGAAGACGTCGGCGTCGATAACCTTCATCTGGGCGTTCTTGCCGAACGGCGTCTTAGCCTCTTCGATGAGCCCCTCGAGCTCGTCGACAAGACTCACGATCCTGTCGCCAGGAAAATTCTCGCCCGGCATCCGGTCTCCTTTCATAGGTAACATATCATCGTGTTAGTTTACCACATGCCACCAGGCAATAAAAAACGTCACGAAAAGCGATGTTTGAGTGCTTCGACCACGTTGGGCGGCACAAACGTCGACACGTCGCTGCCAAGCGACGCAATCTGGCGCACCACCGAGCTCGAGATGTACCCGTACTGTGGAGCACTCATGACAAAGATGGACTCCAGCTCGCTATCCAGGCGATAGTTGAGGTCGGCCTGCTGCAACTCGTACTCAAAGTCGGTCATGGCGCGCAGACCCTTAACGACGGCACCAGCCCTCTGTTCACGTGCAAAGTCGACCAGCAGGCCGGTGAAAGGCAGTACCTCGACGCCGTCCAAATCACCGAGGGCCTCGCGGGCCAGCGCCACACGCTCGTCGAGCATAAAGGTGGTACCCACGCCGTTTTTACCCTGCGATTCGGCCACGGCGACGATCACGCTGGGAAAGATACGGCGAGCTCGGCGGATCACGTCGATATGGCCAAAGGTGATGGGATCGAAGGTGCCCGGGACGATTACGCGGTTGATGGTGTCATTCATGGGTGTCCTCCGAAGGCACATCCTCGTCATTTTCGTTCTCGTCAGCATGGTCGTTCTCGTCCTCGGCCACCGAGCGCAGCAAGTCAACCGAGGTAATGCCGTAGCGCTTCTCTCGCACGGTCTTAAAACAAGCCGGATGAGCACCTGCATCGGCTGCGGCATGCTCAAAAAGGGCAAAGGCCCCGGGCGCCAGCAGTCCCTGCTGGGAAAGATTTTGCAGCAGCTCCTCGACCGGCTCGGCGCCAAAGGCATAGGGCGGGTCGAGCAAGATCAGGTCAAAGGGACCACCCGGCACACGGCCGCGCGAGGCGCTCGCCAACACATCGCCGGTAACGACACGCCAACGCGAGCGGTCGCGGCACAGCGACTCGATATTCTTGGTGATCAGACGGGCGGCATTGCGATCGATCTCGAACGTGGTGAGCGAGCGGGCGCCACGCGAGAGCATCTCGATTCCCAGGGCGCCGGAGCCGCCAAAGGCGTCCAGCACGCGGACCTCGTCCAGATCGAAGTCGAACGCCGACATGACCATGGACGCGCATGCCTCGCGCACGCGATCGGTCGTGGGACGGGTGACATCGCGCCCACGCGGCTCTTCGATCTTGCGGCCGCGCCATTCACCGCCGATGATTCTCATCCTCCGCTGACCTCCTTAAAGATATGTCGATAACGCATGGCGACCGCGTCGCGCAAGGGGCGCGTCGCCACGGAGTCAAGGTTGCAAGCATACCGCAAGAGCTCGACCGCGTCCAAATGGGCCCATTCGATAAGATCCTCGTCGGCGTCCAGGTCCACAAAGCGCAGGGTCACGCCGCCGTGCTGGCGGTAGCCCAGAATCTCGCCCTCGTGGCGCAGGCGCAGGTCCATCTGGGCGAGCGCAAAGCCGTCAGAGGTCTTTTCGAGCGACTGGAGACGGTCTTGTGCCGCCGACGCGCCACCGTTGCCCTTGGAGTGCGTCATGACCAGGCAAGTGCCCGACACGCTGCCGCGGCCCACGCGGCCGCGCAGCTGGTGCAGGGCCGCCAAGCCAAAGCGCTCACCGTTCTCGATGACCATGACGGTGGCGTTGGGCACGTCGACGCCTACCTCGACCACCGTGGTCGAGACGAGCACGTCGATCTCACCGCGCTTGAAGGCATCGATCACGCGGTCCTTCTCCCCCGCCGGCATGCGGCCATGAAGGCGCTCAATGGTAAGTCCCGGCAGGGCCAGACGCAGTCGGTCGAGCTCGGTTGCCGTATCGTGCAGCGGTACAGGCACGGTCACGCGGCCCTCGTCGTCGCGGGCGATACCGGGTACGTCTTCCAGCTCATCGGCCGAGTCACTCGGCTCCACAAGCGGGCAGATCACGTAAGCCTGCTGGCCCTTTTCATACGCCTCGCGGATGGCACCGTAGGCCAAATCGCGGCTCGACTCGGTGAGCACGCGCGTCGTAACGCCCGCCCCCGGAACAGGTCGACGGCGGATGATGCTCGTGTCCAGGTCGCCGTAGACCGAGAGCGCCAGCGTGCGCGGGATCGGCGTGGCCGTCATAACGAGAAGGTCGGCACCCGGGCCCTTGGCACGCAGAGCATTGCGCTGGCCCACACCAAAGCGGTGCTGCTCGTCGATGACGACAAGCGACAGATGCTTAAACGCCACGTTGTCCGAAAGGACCGCGTGGGTTCCAAAGAGGACGTCGAGCTCGCCCGATTCCAGCTGCGCATGAATCTGTTCACGCTCGGCCGCCGGCGTGGCGCCCGTCAGGAGCGCCCAGGTCATGCCAGCCTGCGAGAGCAAGGGGCCGGTCTTATCGGCATATTGACGCGCCAGCACGCCCGTAGGCGCCATAACGCAGGACTGAGTTCCCGAATCGGCCGCGACGGCCAGCGCGCAAGCGGCGACGGCCGTCTTGCCGGTACCGACGTCGCCCAGTAGCAGGCGGTTCATCACGCGCCCGCCATCGCACATATCGTGCAGGATGTCTTGGAACGCGGCCTCCTGCTCGTCGCTCAGCGAAAACGGCAGGGCCTGCCTAAGCGCGACCAAGTGCTCGCCCGCGGCGTGGGCGTAGGGAACCACCTCGACCAAGCCGCCATCGTTGCGCAGACGCAGCGCGAGCTGCAAGCAGAGACACTCCTCGTAGGCAAGACGCCGGCGCGCGATATCGCGCTCGGCCATACTCGAAGGAAAGTGGATCGAGCGCAACGCACGGGCATTGCTCATCAGCCGGCGCTTGACGCGTAAGCGCGCAGGAATCGGGTCGAAGGGATTACTGACGACCTCGAGCGCGCCGCTCACGATGCGGCGCATCCACGCCTGGCTCACGCCATCGCTCACGTAATGGACCGGCAGGATAGTGCCCGCGGCGCGCCCGTCCTCGAGCTTTTCGAAATGCGGCGAGGCCATCTGCTTAAAGCCGTAGGCAAACTCGACCTTACCCATCACGGCCAGGCGGTCGCCCTGCTTAAACTGCTGGGCAATCCAGGGCTGACGGAAAAAGGCGACTTGCAGCACGCCCGTCTCGTCCACCAGCGAGACCTCGGTCACCTGCATACGCGGACGGGGCTGCTTTTGAACGATACGATCGACCGTGGCGACTATCGTGCACACAGTACCGATGGGAGCCATCTCGATGGACCAGGAGCGCGTAAAGTCGAGATATCGATGAGGGATATGGAGAAGGAGGTCCCCCACCGTCCGAATTCCCAGACGGCGAAGGGCCTCCTCACGTTTACCCGAAACATATTTGAGTCGCGCGATATCCTCGTCGAGCGCATTGCTCTGGGCAAAGCGCTCCGAGACGCGCGGCACGGAGCACAGCTCGGACATGGGCAGATGCCTACTCGATCGAGAAGATCACGGGATAGAGCGGCTGCTCGCCACGATGGGCGTCAATCTCCAAGTCGGGCTGAGCCTCCTCAATGGCGTCGACGATCTCCTGGAAGGCCTCATCGGACAGCTCCTCGCCGGCCAGAATCGTCAGCGCGTCGCCCTCCTCTTCCTCCTGCATGCGGTTGATGCAGTCGAGCGTGACCTGCTTCACATCGGAGCCGACCACGTCGATGGAGCCGGCAATGATACCCATGACGTCACCGGAGTGAATCGGAGAGCCGTCAGAGGCGCTGGAATCGCGCACGGCACGGGTGACCTCGCCATCGCGAACCTCGCTGATGGCGTCAACCATAGCGGCAACGGCGTCCTCGAGCTCGGAATCGGGCAGGACCGCGAACAGCGCGGAGAACGCCTGCGGGACGGTCTTGGTGGGAACGACGGCGACCTTCTTGTCGGTGCAGGCAGAAGCGGCGGCCTCGGCAGCCATGCGGATGTTGCCGTTATTGGGCAGGATGATGACCGAGGTCGCGTTGACCTGGTCCACCGCGCCCAGCAGGTCGGCGGTCGAGGGGTTCATGGTCTGGCCACCCGAGACGATCACGTCAACGCCGAGGGACTTGAGGATGTCGGCCTCGCCCGAACCAGCAGCAACGGCGACAAAGCCCAACGCCTTAGCGGGCTCGGCAGCCTTCTCCTGGTCCTCATGAATCTTGGCGGTACGGTCGTGGGCCTCCATCTCCATGTTGTGGATAAAGACCTCGTAGATCTGACCAAGCTGCAGCATGTGCTCGAGCACCAGGTTGGGGGTGTTGGAGTGCACGTGAATCTTGTAGTCGGGGTAGGCACCCACGAGCAGCTCGCAGTCGCCCATGGAACCCAGGAACTTAAGGCACTCATCCTCATCAAAGGGAGCGTCGGCCTTAAAGAGGAACTCGTTGCAGTAGCGGAACTCCGAGCCCTCCCAGTCGTCGTTAGCCTCAATCTCAACGCGACCAAGGGCCGCGTCACGGGCAGAGCCAGCGGAATCAAACGTGGCGGAGAAATCCTCGACAACGGTGCTGCGACCAAGCGCGGCGGCAACAAAGTTCTCAAGGAAGATGGCAAAGCCAAAGGCGCCGGAGTCGACCACGCCGTTCTCTTTCAGAACGGGCAGCAGATCGGGCGTGCGGGCGACGGACTGATAGGCCTCGACGACGATAGCATCGAGCGCGTCCTCGGCCGAGAACTTCTTCTTTTCGCACTCGTCGGCCTTAGTCGAGACATCACGCAGCACCGTGAGAATCGTACCCTCGATGGGCTTGCGGACGGCCTGGAAGGCGACCTTGACGGCGCGACGAAAGGCGAAGGCGATGTTGACAGACGTGATGGGCTCGTCGGCAGAGACGAGGCCCTCGGCCACGCCGCGTAGAATCTGCGAGGTGATGACGCCGGAGTTGCCGCGGGCACCCATCAGGGAGCCGTGGGTGATGGCGCCGGCGATGGCCTCCATATCGGCATCGGCGGGAAGGGCGGAAAGCTCCTTGGTCACCGAGGCGAGCGTGAGTGACATGTTGGTGCCGGTATCGCCGTCGGGTACGGGGAAGACGTTGAGCTTGTTGATCTCCTCGGCCTTGTCGGAAACGGCAGCCGCAGCGATCGGAAAACAGGTGCGAATGGTCTTTGCAATCATGGGTATTTGAATCTCCGTTTTCGGATGCTAGTTCAGACGGCTCTTGAGCGCGTCGATGTGGATGCCGATCTTAAGGCTGGCAGGATCGATCTGGGCGATCTCCTGCAGGGTAAAGGCAACGGAGCTCGAAAGATTGTGGCAGACGGACTTCATGTTGACGCCGTTCTCGAGCACGACGTGAAGATCGACCGTAAGGCCGTTCTCGTCGGCGGAGACAAGCACGCCCTTGCGAAGGCGCTGACCGGCAAGCAGGCGCACGCTCTCGGCGCCCTGGAGCTGCTCGGCCATACCGACGACGCCATAACACGTCATCGCGGCATAACCGGCAATATCGGCAATAACGTCGTTCGAGACGCTCAGGCTGCCGTTAATGGTCTCAGACACAAGAATCTCCTTATCTGGTGCTCGCGGCACCATCTCGTGGGAGCAATCATTGCAATATTCTACAACGAGCGCGCCATGTTGAGGTGGTGGGTCGCGGGATTACATCCTCGACACGAAATGTTGATACGGCAACGTTCGCGCCTGGCGATCGCGATATGAAAAAACCCGCCGCATAGCGACGGGTTTTACAACCTGGCTCCCCGGGTAGGACTCGAACCTACAACAGCGCGGTTAACAGCCGCGTGCTCTACCATTGAGCTACCGAGGAATTTAAAGCCCAACGGAAAGGGCTGAGAAATTCTGGCTCCCCGGGTAGGACTCGAACCTACAACAGCGCGGTTAACAGCCGCGTGCTCTACCATTAAGCTACCGAGGAATAGGTGCGTGCTCTCAAGCAACGAAGTTTATTATACGAACGAATCAGCTCAGGGCAAGAACTTTTTTGAGAATTTTTCCAACCTAGTCGTTTAAGAACGTCCCCAACAACTACATGAAAGCGCCCTCAAGCGGATGTACTTGAGGGCGCTTCTTGCTTGACTAGCTTTCGATATAGTCTTTGAGCTTGCTAGAGCGGCTGGGGTGACGGAGCTTGGCCAGGGTCTTGGACTCGATCTGGCGGATACGCTCGCGCGTGACGCCAAACTCGCGGCCGACTTCCTCGAGTGTACGGGGATGTCCGTCGACAAGGCCAAAGCGCAGCTCGATAACCTTGCGCTCACGATCGGCAAGCGAATCGAGCACCTGGGTGAGCTGCTCCTGCAGCATGGAGAAGCTGGCGGCATCGGGCGGAACGATAGCCTGGGAGTCCTCGATGAAGTCGCCCAGCTGGGAATCCTCTTCCTCGCCGATGGGGGTCTCGAGCGACACGGGCTCCTGCGAAATCTTCTGGATCTCGCGGACGCGGTCGGCACTCATGTCCATCTCGGCACCGATCTCCTCGGGGGTCGGGTCGCGACCCAGGTCCTGGAGAAGCTGGCGCTGCACGCGGACGAGCTTGTTGATGGTCTCGACCATGTGCACGGGAATACGGATGGTACGGGCCTGGTCGGCGATAGCACGCGTGATGGCCTGACGGATCCACCACGTGGCGTACGTGGAGAACTTAAAGCCCTTCTGGTAGTCGAACTTCTCGACGGCGCGGATCAGACCGAGGTTGCCCTCCTGGATCAGGTCCAGGAACAGCATGCCGCGACCGACATAGCGCTTGGCGATGGAGACGACCAGGCGCAGGTTGGCGCTGATGAGCGCCTGCTTGGCCTCGAGACCGACGTTCTCGATACGGGTCAGGCGACGCATCTCGGCGCGGGTGAGCTCGATCTCGCCCGCATCGGCGGCCTCGAGCTTCTCGGTGGCATCGAGACCGGCCTCGATCTTCATAGCCAGATCGACCTCTTCGGAGGCGGTCAGCAGGTCGACTTTACCGATCTCCTTAAGGTACATACGAACCGGGTCGCCGGTCAGCATCACCGTGGAGGCATCGATGCCACGCACGCGCGAACGCGAACGGGACGTGCGCACGGTGCGCTTCTTCTTGCTCTTGGAAGAACCCATCTCAGCGTCGGCCTGACGGGCCATCTTAAGCTCGTGATCGTCGAGCGAGCCGGAATCGTGCTCGTCGTCATCGAAATCGTCGGTATCGCTATCGTTATCGTCATCGTCGACGTCTATGGGGGCGTCGTCGTTTCCGCTCGCGGAGATAATCTGGATGCCGCTGTTGCGCAGCGCGGAATACACCGCGTTGAGCTGCTCGTCAGACACATCGATATCCTTCAGGGCGACCTGAATCTCGTCCTCGGTTACCGAAGTCCTGTTTGAGCCGTTGCCCATGAGCTTTGCAACGTAGGATTCCAGCCCAGTACCCGTGCTCTCACTCTTTTTTGGCACAGATTCTCCCTTCATAGTCCACAGGACTCATTACTTTAGCACACACATTGACGTCTATACCCAAAATTCAGGCTGGATATAGGCGCAAATATGCTGGTTGACCACAACATCTAGGCCTGATCGGCGCCCGCCATCTCCAAACCGATCAAACGGAACGGATCCGCCACGCCACCAATCGACTTTTGGAGCTCGCGCTGGCGCTGAGAATCTTGCATCGCCTGCATCGTCAGCACACGGCGTGCCTCATCGTCGAGCGATCGGTCCTGGCGAAGCTTGGCCTGTGCGGCGCGCATGCGGCGCTTAATGGTGTAGAGCTCGAGGGTATCGAGCATAAACACGATGTTCGTCTCGGTGGGGTGTTTGCTCGTCGACGAAATGCGCCCGGCACTGACAAGCGACGCTGCCTCGGGACACACCGCGCGCGCCGCATCCATGCACGCCGTGGGGTCGGTGCCCGGCGGCGTCGCGAGCACGGCCCACGCGATGGACTCGTGGCGCGGATCCACCCACTCGATCGAGCAGATGCGGTCGGCATACGTGCGGAACAGGTCGGGATAGCTCGTGAGCATCGTCAGCAGCTCGCGCTCCCCCGCCAAAGACTTTCGTTCCAGGTCGGTCAGCACGATCGGCATCGTCGGTGCCGCAGACGCGCCCGCTGTGCCGGCAACCGGCGCCGCGCCATCCATGCCAACCGGCACATCGATCGGCGGCATATCGTCGACAACCTCGACCGGCGCGGCCCCGTAGGCCTCGAGCGGCACATAGTCGTACGGCTCTTCCTCGACCGGTGTGGACACCGACGGCGTCGCACCCGACGCCCAGGCACCGCGAGACGCCCCCTGCGAACCAGACGTCCGACCTCCCGCGCTGCCCGCACGCTCGGCCTGCGCCCGCTGGCGCTCGTAGTTCTGCTCGCGACGACGCTCGGCGTCCTCGCGCTTGGCAACATCGCGAAACACACGTCCCGAGCTTGAGCGCACCGTCTCCAGATCCAAACCCAGCAGGTCGGCAATCTGGATAAAGTACGTATCGATCATGTAGCTATCGCGCAGCGGATAGATGAGCGTCAGTGCATCCTCGAGCGCCTTGGCACGACCGCCCGGCGTGGTAATGTCGCTCGACTCCTGCAGCGAGCGGTACACAAAGTCCATGAGGGGCTCGGCAGCATCGATGCGCGCCTGCAGAGCCTCGCCACCATGCGCGGTGATGAACTCCATGGGGTCGTTGCCGTCGGGAAGCACCACGCAGCGCAGGTCCATCGAATCCTGCTCGATAAACTGAATCGCGCGGCGTGCGGCCTTTTGACCGGCGGCGTCGCCATCGAACATATATACAATGCGCTTGGCAAAGCGGGTGAGCGTCTTTACATGATGTTCCGTGAGCGCCGTGCCCAGCGTGGCGACGACGTTTTTAATCCCCGCCTCCCAGCAGGCGATACAGTCGGTATATCCCTCCACCACGATGGCGGTATCCTGCGCGACGATAAACTCCTTGGCCCAGTTAAAGCCATAGAGGTTTCGCTTTTTATGGAACACGCTCGTCTCGGCGGTGTTGAGGTACTTAGGCTGGCCGTCGCCCATAATGCGCCCGCCAAAGGCGATGTTATGACCCTGCTCGTCAAAAATGGGAAACATCACGCGGTCGTAAAAACGGTCGGCAAGCTGCCCGCGACCGCGGCTCACGGCCACATTGGCGTCGATCATCTCCTGCGGGGTAAAGCCCGCCTGCGACAGATGCGACACCAGCGCATTGCGACCCGGTGCAAAGCCCAGGCAGTAGCGGCGGCAGACATCGCCGCCCATACCGCGACTGGCGAAGTACTCGCGCGGACGGCTGTCCTTACCGCGCATAAGCATGGTGTGATAGAACTGGGCGGTTTCCGCACATAGGTCGTAGATGCGGGCGCGCTTGGTGCCGCGCTCGCGATAAGCGCCGGTATCGTGCAGCTCAATGCCGGCACGGTCGGCCAGGTAGCGAATCGACTCGGGAAAGCTCAGGTTCTCGCGCTTCATGATGTAGGTGAAGACGTCGCCGCCCTCGCCACAGCCAAAGCAGTGCCACACCTGCGTGGCAGGGATAATGTGAAACGACGGGGTCTTTTCGCCATGGAAGGGGCAGCAACCCCAAAACTCATGGCCGCGGGGCTTGAGCTCAACCGTTTCCTGCACGATGGCAACCAGATCGGACGCAGCGCGTACCTGGTCTTTTTCCTCATCGCTAATCACGGATGCTCACCCCCTGCTCGCCCAAATGATGACGGATATCGTCAATGTTACCCTCGACGGTCGCGATAAGCTCGTCCAACGAATCGAACACGCGCGACGGGCGCAGCCAGCGCGTAAACGCCAGCGAAACCGAGGCGCCGTACAGGTCGCCCGCATACCCGATTAAGTTGGCCTCGAGATGAGCCGAGGCGGCATCGTCGGCATACGTCGGCGGCAAGCCCACATTGACGGCAGCAGGCCACACGGTATCGTCGACCAGCACCAGGCCCTCGTAGACACCATCGGCAGGAACCTGGATGCCCTCGGGCACCTGGATGTTTGCCGTGGGAAAACCCATGTCGGAGCCCTGGTGACGACCTCCGGCAACAACACCTCGCAGCATGTACGGGCGGCCGAGCAGCTCGGCGGCAAGCTCAACATGTCCCTGGCGAAGCTCCTGGCGAATACGGGTGGCGCAGACCGTCTGTCCATCGACGCACAGCAACTCGTGGCCATAGACGTCAACGTCGCGCTCGGCTCCCCATTCTTTCATCTCGGCAACGCCCGAGGCACCGCCGCGGCCCAGCCTAAAGTCGCTGCCCACGCGAATCGAGCGGATATCGACCACATGCGACAGCAGTTTAAGAAAGCCCGCGTGGTCGAGTGCCGCCACCGAAGGCGTAAAGGGAACAGCCACGACCGCATCGACCCCGGTGAGAGCCAGGGCATGCAGACGGTCGGCCGTCGTCATCAGTTTTTGAGCAGGCGAGGGGCTCACCACCACGTCCGGGTCGGGATCAAAGGTGACCACGACCGCCTTGCAGTCATGGTCACGCGCATCGCGAACGACCGCGTCGATCAGTTCGCGATGCCCCCGATGCACGCCATCGAACACGCCGATGGCGATCGACGCAGCGCCCAGGCAAGCGCAATCATCAAACGCATCGGCGGCGACGATGCGGGCCTCATCCGACTCGCCCGCGAAAAAAATACGCGCGAGCTCGTGGGAGGCCAGCATCATCGAACACCGCCGATCGCCTGCGGAAAGACATGCTCCATAACAAAGCGACCGCCCTCGATCCGGGAGAGTGCCTTGAGCCCGCCATCGAGCACGAGCGCAAACGGCGCCTTCGACGCATCGAAGCCCACAAGCGCGCGCTCAATAGGAATACGGCGTCCGCACAGCAGATCATCGGCAAGGTCGCCCGGCAAGTCGACGCGTGTGGCGCCCAGTGCCGCAATGGGATCCAGGGCAAAGCCGGCAGCGGACTCGGCAGAAAGTTCCTCGACCGCATGGCAGGCACCGATGGAAACAACACCGGAGGCCGTACGACGCAGCGCGGAAATATGTGCCGCGTTGTCGCAGGCACGACCTAGGTCGCGAGCGAGCGCACGGATATAGGTGCCCTTGCTCACCGAAAACGCCACAGTCCAAACGCAAGCGTCGCCCTCGCCGCTCACGGCAATCAGATCGGCGGAATATACCTCGACCGGACGCGGGGGCAACTCAACGGCATTGCCCTCGCGCGCAGCCTTATAGGCGCGCACGCCGTTGACAGAAATGGCCGAAAACGCCGGCGGCACCTGCATCTGAGGGCCCAACATAGCGCACAGGCGCTCGCGGGCATAGGCCGGATCGCGCAGGTCGGCGGCAATGGGCACCGTGCGGACGGCCTCGCCTTCCGCATCATCGGTATTGGTCTCGACGCCAAACGAAATGTCGGCGACGTAGCTTTTGGTATCGAGCGTGAGCATGCCCAGCAGACGCGTGGCCTGGCCCACGCCCACCACCATGACACCCGATGCCATGGGGTCGAGCGTTCCGGCATGACCGACGCGCCGCTCATGGAGGGCGCGTCGGCATTGCGAAACAACGTCATGAGACGTGCAGCCCACCGGCTTATCGACGGCGAGCAGCATATTAAGTTGAGAAGGTGTACGACGAGCCATGTACCATCCAAAAAGTTAGAGCTCGACGGTCACCGAAGCGGGATCCTCCCCTACCAGCTCGGCCAGCATGGGAAGTGCCGTGGTGAGCGTCTCGGAAATCGTTCCGGCGTTGGTAAAGCCGGCGGCAGCGTGGTGCCCACCTCCGCCAAAGTTGGCCGCAATCTCGGAAACATCAAGATCGCCCTTGGAGCGCAGGTTGCCTCGTACCTTGGTATCGTCCTCGATGCCCTTAAGAAACAGGCAGACCTCGACACCCATCACCGAGCGCACCACATCGACCAGGCCGTCGCACTCATCAGAGGTGACGCCGCATTCCTTAAGGTCACTTTCGTACGCGTAGCTATACGCCACGCGCCCGTGCGCGACCGTCTTGATGCGACCCATGACGATGGACTTGAGGTGCAAGAACTCGACGCGCTGGCTCTGGTAGACCTCGAGCGCGACGCGTGCCGGATCGGCACCGTGCGCCACCAGACGCGAGGCGGCATGAAACGCTGCGGCGTCGGCGTTCTGATACTGAAAACGACCGGTGTCGGTGACCAGGCCGCACAGCAGGCAGGTAGCGATACTGTCGCTTGCGGTAATGCCGCAATCGGCCAAAAATCGGTCGATAATCATGGCGCAAGCAGCAGCATTGACGCACCTAAGGCTGACCTCGGCAAACTCCTCGCGTGCCGGGTGATGATCAAAGCAAGCCACGTGGGCCGAACGACGCAGGACCTCGGCGGAATTATTGAGGCGCTCGACGACCGGCACGTCTACCGAAATGAACAGGTCCGGGTTGCCGGTGTAGGCAGATGCCGGCATCAGAAGATCGGCACCCTCCATAAAACGGTAGATACGCGGAACGGGATCGTCGTCTGCCAACAGCAGGGCGATGTCCTTGTCGGGAAACACCTTCATAAGCGAAAGGCCAAGGCCCAACACGGAGCCCAGGGCATCGCCATCGGGAGAGGTGTGACCCGAGATCGCAATGGAGGACGCATCCTCGATGAGCTCGAGGATGCGTCGTTTAATATCTGCAGACTCGCACGAGGCGAGGTCGGCGGAATTAGTCATCTAAAGCTGCCTCCTGGGCGGCATCCGCTATGGGGTAGCCGTCCTCATCCTTTTCGATCGCAAGCGTGGCCGGAACGTTTTCCAGCGCACGCGTTATGCGCTCGGCCTCATCGGTCGAGCGATCGATGCGAAAATCGAGCTCGGGCGTGACGCGCCAATCGAGCGAGCGAGCCAACAGACTGCGGATGCGGCCCTTGGCGCTGGCGAGCGCCTCCATGACCTCATCGTAGCGGCTCGCATCGCACGACACGTACACGCGTGCGAACGAACGGTCCACCGCGACCTCGACCGCGGTCAGGGTGACCAGGTCGAGACGCGGATCGGAAACCTCAAAGAGCAGGATATAACCAAGCTTCTCGCGAAGCTGCTCGCCCAGACGGCGGGTTGCCTGCGTTTGCTTCATAGCGCTACCCCCTACTCGGTACGGGCAACCTGGTCGATGCGGTAACCCTCGATCTGGTCGCCGGGCTTGATGTCCTGGAAGTTCTCCAGGCCAATGCCGCCCTCGGAACCGCTCTTGAGGCTCTTGGCCTCGTCTTTGTAGTGGCGCATCGAGGCGATCTTACCGTTGAAGACCACGATGCCGTCGCGCACCAGGCGCACGGAATCGGTCGCGGCGATCTCGCCCTCCTCGACGCGGACACCGGCGGCGATGCCGACTTTGGGCACCTTGAAGGTGTCCAGGACGGTCGCGGTACCCGTGGAGACCTCGACCTCGGTGGGCTTGAGCATGCCGATACGGGCAGCGTCGAGCTCCTCGAGGCACTTGTAGATAACGTCGTAGCAACGGATCTCGACGCCCTCGCGCTCGGCGGCGGAGCGGGCCTTACCGTCGGGACGCACGCCAAAGCCGATGATGATGGCATTAGAGGCGTCGGCCAGGACGACGTCGGTCTCGTTGATGGCACCGACGGCGGAGTGGATCGTGTTGATGCGGACCTCGGACTGATCCATCTTGTCGAGCGAGTCCTGAAGGGCCTCGATGGAACCCTGGACGTCGGCCTTGATGATCAGGTTGAGCTCCTTGACCTCGGCGTCGGCGATGGTCTCGAAGAGGTTCTCGAGCGTGACGTGCTTCACGCGGCTCTGCTCCTCGATACGGGCCTTGAGCGAACGCTCATCGGCCAGGGCACGAGCCTCGCGCTCGTCCTCGAAAACGCGGAACTCGTCACCGGCGTTGGGCACGGACTGCAGGCCCAAGATCTCGACGGCGTCGGAGGGGCCGGCCTCGGTGACGGCGTTGCCCTTGGGATCGAGCATGGCGCGGACGCGGCCGTAGGTAAGGCCGGCGACCAGCGTATCGCCCACGTGCAGGGTACCGCGGGTCACGAGAACCGTGGCAACCGAACCGCGGCCCTTGTCGAGCTTGGCCTCGAGGACGTTGCCGGAGGCAAAGGTGTCCGGGTTGGCCTTGAGCTCGAGCACGTCGGCCTGGAGCAGCACGGTCTCGAGCAGGTCGTCGATACCGATCTTCTGCTTGGCCGAGATGTTGACGAACATGTTCTGTCCGCCCCACTCCTCGGGGATGATGCCGTACTCGGTGAGCTCCTGGCGCACGCGGTCGGGGTTGGCGCCCGGCTTATCGATCTTGTTGACGGCGACGACGATGGGTACGCCGGCGGCCTTGGCGTGGTTGATCGACTCGATGGTCTGAGGCATGACGCCGTCGTCGGCGGCGACGATCAGGATGACGATGTCGGTCACCTTGGCACCGCGGGCACGCATGGCCGTAAAGGTAGCGTGGCCCGGGGTATCGATGAAGGTAATCTTGCGGTCGTTGATCATGACCTGCGAAGCGCCGATGGCCTGCGTAATGCCGCCCGCCTCGCCGGCAGCGACGCCGGTGTGACGGATGGCGTCGAGCAGGCTCGTCTTGCCGTGGTCGACGTGACCCATGACGGTGACGACCGGGGCGCGAGGCTTAAGGTCGGCGGGATCGTCGTAGAACGAGAAGGTGTTCTCCTCCTCGGGGGTGATGATCTTGATCTGACGGCCCAGGTCGTCGGCAACGAGCTCGACGAGGTCGTCGGACATGGACTGCGTCATCGTAAGCGGCGTGCCCAGCAGGAACAGGCGCTTGATGATGTCGTTGGCCGGAACGTCGAGCGCCTCGGCGAGCTCCTGGACGGTAACTCCCTGGGAGACCTTGATGGCATCGAGCTCCTCGGGGTTCACGCCCTGGGCCAACGCCTCCTCAATCTTGCGCTCCTCCTGAGCCTTAGCGGCCTCGCGCTCGCGCTTCTCCTTGCGCTTCTTGCGGCGACCGGTGGACTCGCGAGAGGCCTCCTCGACGGCAGCGCGGGCCTCCTCGAGCACCTTCTCGCGGCTGTACTCCTCGGCCTCACGCGCCATGCGGCTGTAGTGGTCCTCTTCGTTGCCGTGACCGCCCTTGCGCTTCTTGCCCTTGCCCTGCTTGTCGGGGTTAGGGAAGTCCATGCCGGCAGCAACGTTGTTGCTGGCGTTGGTGCGATGGCTGTGCGGACGGCTCTCGGAGGCGTTGCGATCGGAATTGTTGTCGGAGGCGTTGCGATCGTTACGACGGCCACCGCGACGGTCGTTATTGCCGCCACGACGGTTGCCGCGCTCGGCGGCGCGCTCGGCCTTGGCCTTCGCCTCGGCGTCCTTCTTCTCCTTGAGCACGGTCTCCTGTGCGGCGATCTGATCAAGCAGCGAACGGAAGCGCGAACCGGAGTCGGAAGCGGGGACGGCGCGGCGCTGGGCCTCGCGGGCAGCCTCCTCCTTCTCGCGGGCAAGGCGCTCCTGCTCGGCCTTCTTCTTGGCCTCTGCCTCGGCGCGGGCGGCCTCCTCGGCAGCCTGGGCGGCGGCGAACTGGCGGCGCTCCTCCTCGCGTGCCTTCTCGGCGGCGATGCGCTCGCGCTCGGCCTCGGCGGCGCGCGCTGCCTCCTCGGCGGCGGCTGCCTCCTCCTCGGCCTGCTTGGCGGCCTCGACTTCCTTGGCGCGGGCCTCGATCACCGAGGCGAGCTGCTTGCGGACCATGGCGACGTAGGCGTCCTCCAGCGCGGAGGAAGCGGACTTAGCGGGAATCTTCATTTCGGCGAGATGACCCATCAGTTCCTTGGAGGTCATGCCGAACTCTTTGGCCAGGGTGGACACACGGACTTTTGCCATATGACTTCACCTACCCTTTCTGGCACCTTGGGTGCCTAGAGACTGAACGAGCGTGGGAGATGCGCCGGGACCTGCCCGGCGCGACCGCGCGCTAGATCAGGTCCTCCGCATCATCGAAGGCGTCGGTGTCGTGGACACCGCAGAAACGGGAGCCGGGGCGGGCCTGGTTGCGGCACTGAACGCCGTCCTCGGACACGTACTCGCAGCGACGGACGTCGTCGTCCTCCTCGTCACCGATCAGGTCGGCGGCGGGCTCCTCGTGAACGGGGACGTTCTTGAGGATGTCGGCGGCAAGGGTCTCGGACTTGATGTCGATGTGCCAGCCGGTCAGGCGAGCGGCGAGGCGGGCATTCTGGCCCTCCTTGCCGATGGCGAGCGAAAGCTGGTCGTCGGGCACGATGACGCCGGCGTAGGCCTTCTCCTCGTCGATGAGGACGCGGGTGACCTTGGCGGGCGACAGTGCGTTGGCGACGTAAACGGCCGGATCGGCATCCCACAGGATGACGTCGACGCGCTCGCCGCGGAGCTCGCCCACGACGGCGCGGACACGGCTGCCCTTGGGGCCGACGCAGGCGCCCACGGGATCCAGGCGGTCGTCGAGCGAGTGGACGGCGACCTTGGAGCGCTGGCCGGGCTCGCGGGCAATCGACTTGATCTGGACGGTGCCCTCATAGATCTCGGGCACCTCCTGCTCAAACAGACGACGCATGAGCTCGGGGTGGGTGCGGGAGATGACGATCGGCGGACGGCTGTGCTCGCCGCGAACCGGCTGCAGGTTGGAGTTGGGATCGCGGACGTCGATGATCACGGCCTTGATGTGCTGGTTGTGCAGGTAGCGCTCGCCCATCGGACGCTCGTTGCGCTCGTTCTCGTAACGGCGCTGGTCAAAATGCGGCAGCTCGGCCTCGACGCCATCGCGGATCTTGACGATCGTGAAGTCGGGCGTGGACTGCAGCACGGTACCGCTGATGAGGTCACCGAAACGGCCGGCGAACTCCTCGTAGATCTGCTCGCGGGCGGAGTTGCGCACGATGGCGTTGATCTCGGCCTTGGCGTGCTGGGCGGCGATGCGGCTCGTGTTCTTGGGGGTGACGTCGATCTCCTCGAACTCGGTGAAGTTGCCCTCCTCGTCCATGGAATCGTCGATCGGCTCCAGGCGATAGACGTAAATCTTGCCGGTGGTGCGGTCGATGGTCACCTTGGCGCCCCAATCAAGATGCAAGATCTCGGCGTAGCTCTTGGCGAGCGACTGCTCCAGGCGGTCGATCAGGTAGAGCTGGTCGATGTGCTTATCCTGGCAAAGCTCCATCAGGGCGGACATCATGTCGGATGCTGCCATGTTAGTTTCCTTCCTTCGCGGGCTTGAAGTCGTAGGTGGGCTTCAACTTGCACTTTTTAACATCACAGAAATTGAGGGTGACGGACTCGCCGTCCTCGAGCTCGAGGGTCACGTTCGTCTCGGTCGCGGCGGCAATCTTGCCGGCGTACTTGCGACGGCCCTCGGTGGCGGTGGAGGTGAGCTCACAGTCCTCGCCCACAAAGCGGGCAAAGTCGCGCGGGCGGCGCAGCGGGCGCGCCATACCCGGGCTCGACACCTCGAGCGTATAGCTCGAAGAAATGGGGTCGAGCTCCTCGATCACGTCGCCGACCCACTTGGTATTGGCCGTGACGTCGTTGAGCGACAGGCTCTGACCCTCGGCACCCTCGATACGCACACGCACGCAGGGGGCCTTGGTGGCGCCCACGAGCTCAACGTCGACAATATCGACATCGTGCTGGGGAGCGACGGCCTCGAGCGCGTCGATGATCGCCTGCTCGGTCTTGGTCTTGACCATTGCGGCACCTCCATCCATACAAAAAAGAAGCGGGGCCGAAACCCCACTTCTTTCAATTACTACTTCATTTGCAAGCAAACTATACCAATACCTGCGAAAACGTGCAAGCGTCAAAGAAATTCGCAGGTCAGCGCGCCCACAGCTTCTCCACAAGAATAGGACAATTAGACGAGGACTCCTGTGCGGTGCTCCCCAAAAGCCCCAAAACGGGCCATGCGTCCCAGCGCGACGACCGAATCGGGCCCTATGGGCATTCCATCCCTGGGCGCACATCGGCCAGACTAAAGCTGAGAGGCATTCTGTAGCGAGAAAGCCTGCCGCACGCATTGACCGCACAACCTTCCAGTATCTCTACGGCAAGGAGGATCCATGGAACGCCTAGGCACCCTCTGCGCGACCGCGCTCATCGTCGCTGCCTGCTCGTTCGCTCTGGCGGGCTGCAGCAACATCGATGGTAAAACCGGACCATGCGAGCCGGATCTCGGCAGCGCCAAAGCCATCGAGAAAACGACGCCTTCGGAGCGCTTCGACAAAATAGACGAAGATATAGTCGACCCCCAGGGCTTAGGTCCCGACCCTCAAGAACAGTTCCCCATCGACCTTGAGGCAGACGAAAATGTCCATGTTGCCTGCGTGGGCAAGGACACGGATGGCTACGGCGACGCCGTGTTGGTCTTTGCGGTGACAAACAACACCGATGTCGACATGATGTTTGGCGATGTCGATGCTTATGCCTACGTCAACGGTGTCGTCCGCGACGTGCGCATGCGCCAGCCCGTCGCCGCAGGCGAAGGAGCGACCGCGATGCTCGCCTTTGTAGGCACCTTCGACGATCCGGACTTTGACGTGAACAACGACCTCAACGACATCTACCTCAACATCTGGATGTTTGAGGAGCAAAGCGGCAACGTCTACTTTAGGGACCTGGTGCACATTCCGTAGCGGGTGGCGCTAGGCACAAGCCAAGCATGGCATATAACGCAAGACGAGGGACGACCCAATCGGATCGCCCCTCGTCTTTTGTGCGTCAACTATGTGCGCGAGGTTTACTTAACCACCAGGTTGACCAGCTTGCCGGGCACGCAGATGGCCTTGACGACCGTCTTGCCCTCGGTCCACTTGGTAACAGCAGCCTCGGCGGCAGCCTGCATTTCCTCGTTGGAGGCGTCGCGGGCCACGTCGATGCGGCCACGGACCTTGCCGAGTACCTGGACGACGATCTGCACCGTGTCCTCGATGGACTCGGCCAGGTCGAACTCGGGCCAAGCGGCGGTGTAGGCGTTGCCCTCGCAGCCGAGCGCCTCGTGCCACAGCTCGTCAGCCCAGAACGGGCAGATGGGCGCCAGGACGCTCACGATGTCCTTGGCCACGCCGTAGCACAGGGCCTTGTCGCGGTCAGCACCCTCGGTGGCGTTGAGGTAGGCGCTCGCCGCGTTGACGAGCTCCATGACGGCCGAGATCGCGGTGTTGAACTGGCCGCGATCGAAGTCCTCGGTGCACTTGGCGATGGTGCGGTGACGCTCGCGGTAGAGCTTCATCGCAACCTCGTCGAGCGCGGACTTGTCGAGGGACACGTTGGCATCGCCAGACTGGACGAGCTGCCACACGATACGCCAGGCGCGCTTGATAAAGCGGTTAGCACCCTCGACGGCCTTGGGATCCCAGTCGAAGTCTTTCTCGGGCGGGGCGATAAACAGGATCGCCAGACGCATGGTGTCGGCGCCGTAGGGCTCGATAACCGAGCTCGGGGGCACGACATTGCCCTTGGACTTGGACATGGTGTCGCCGTTCTCGTCCTTGACCATGCCCTGGCACAGCAGGTTGGTGAAGGGCTCGTCCACGCTCAGCAGGCCCAGATCGCGCAGCGCCTTGGTAAAGAAGCGGCTGTAGAGCAGGTGCAAAATGGCGTGCTCGATACCACCGATGTAGTTATCGACGGGCATCCAACGGTCGGCGGCTTCGCGGGAGAAGGGCAGCTCGGTGTTGTGCGGGTCGGTATAGCGCAGGTAATACCAGCTGGAGCAGGTGAAGGTGTCCATGGTATCGGTCTCGCGCTTGGCCGGGCGACCGCAGACCGGGCAGGTGGTCTCGTAGAACTCCTTGCACTCGGCGAGGGTCTCGCCGGCGCCCAGGTCCAGGTTCTCGGGCAGCGTCACCGGCAGCTGATCCTCGGGCACGGGCACAATACCGCAGTGCTCGCAGTGGATGGCCGGGATGGGGTTGCCCCAATAGCGCTGACGGCTGATGAGCCAGTCGCGCAGGCGGAACTCGACCTTGCGACGACCGCAGCCCATGGCCTCGAGGTCGGCCACGATGGCAGCCTCGCCCTCGGAGTGCTTACCGCCGCGCATGCCGGTGTACTTGCCGGACTGGACGAGCGTGCCCTCGGCAGCGTGGGCGCAATCCCAGTCGACGGTCTCGGCATGGAAGGTATCGATGGTCTCGCCACTGGCCTCGACGGCAGCGCGATCGTCATCGTCCAGAATGATCGGCACGATCGGCAGGTCGTACTTGCGGGCAAACTCAAAGTCGCGCTGGTCGCCGCAGGGAACGGCCATGACGGCGCCGGTGCCGTAGTCGGCAACGACATAATCGGCAACCCACACGGGGACCTTCTCGCCGTTCACAGGGTTCACCACGTAGCGGCCGGTAAAGGCACCGTGCTTCTCGAGGGTGCCCTGGGCACGCTCGACGGCAGAGATATGCTTGGAGTCCTCGACGATCTTGGTGACGGCCTCCTCGTTCTCCGTGCCCTCGACGAGCTCGTGCAGACGAGCGTACTCGGGAGCCAGGACAAAGAAGGAGACGCCAAAGAGGGTATCGGCACGCGTGGTGAAGACGGTGATCTTGCCCTCATCGCCCTCGATGGGCTCGCCATCCTGGTCGCACAGGGTAAAGTCGACCTCGGCACCCTCGGAGCGACCGATCCAGTTGGCCTGCATCTGCTTGACGCGCTCGGGCCAACCGGGAAGCTTCTCCAGATCATCGAGCAGCTCCTGGGAATACTCGGTGATCTTGAAGTACCACTGTTCAAGGTCGCGCTTCTCGGGCTCGGTGCCGCAGCGCCAGCACTTGCCCTCGGTGACCTGCTCGTTGGCCAGAACGGTCTTGCAGGTGGGGCACCAGTTGACCGGGTTCTTCTTGCGGTAGACCAAGCCCTTTTCCCACAGCTTCTCAAAAATCCACTGACCCCAGCGGTAGTAGTCGGGGCTGCAGGTCTTGACCATGCGATCCAGATCGTAGGAGAAGCCCATGCGCTTCATCGTGGCGAGCGCCTGGTCCATATTCTTATACGTCCAGGCGGCAGCCTGCGTATTGTGCTTGATGGCGGCGTTCTCGGCAGGCAGGCCAAAGGCGTCAAAGCCGATGGGATGCAGAACGTCGTAGCCGCGCATGCGGGCCTGACGGGCCATGGCATCGCCGATGGTATAGTTGCGCGCGTGGCCCATGTGCAGGTCGCCCGACGGATACGGGAACATCTCGAGCACATACTTCTTGGGCTTGCTGTCGTCGGTGTCGACGGCAAAGAGTTTGGAGTCCTCCCAGGCCTTCATCCACTTGGACTCAATGGCCTGCGCGTCGTAGGCAGGGATCTCATCCTTATGATCTGTGCAATCGCACATATCAGCTCCTTTAATCTTAGATGGGGTCGGTCGGCTTAGCTTTATTCGCTACTGCGGACAGTCCTGCGCAAGACGAAGAGCACATTAAGTGCTCTTCTTTGCGTGCGGAACTTGTAGCGAACAAAGCTAAGCCGCCCGACCCTAAGGTTAACTCGACTGATGATAGCAAATACGAGAAGCGAGATGCCTGCGACTTGCAGGCATCTCGCTTTATCTAAATAACGTAGTTGATACTCAACCGCTATTTGTTAATAGTCCTAGCATGGACGGGTTTTCCAAGTGCCGCAGATTGCCGTGAAAGAGGAGCGACGCGTACTTTGGTACGCGAGCGACGGTTTGAACGGCAAGGTGCGGTGCTTGGGAAAGCCACTTATCGATAGGAAACGCTCTGCTGGGAGTCCTTGACGACTACGTCGTGGGCGCCGCCTTCGACGATGGAGGTGGAACTAACCAGCGTCAGGCGCGCCTTTTCCTGGAGCTCGGGGATCGAGAGGGCGCCGCAGTTGCACATCGTGGACTTGACCTTATAGAGCGTGCCACCCACGCCGTCCTTGAGGGAGCCGGCGTAGGGAACGTAGGAGTCGACGCCCTCGACGAAGCTGAGCTTCGCGGCGCCGCCCAGGTCGTAACGCTGCCAGTTGCGGGCACGCGCAGAACCCTCGCCCCAGTACTCCTTCATGTACTGGCCATTGACGTTGACGCGCTCGGTCGGACTCTCGTCAAAGCGAGCGAAGTAGCGGCCCAGCATCATAAAGTCGGCACCCATGGCAAGAGCGAGCGTCATGTGGTAGTCGTAGACGATGCCGCCGTCGGAGCAGACGGGCACGTAGACGCCGGTCTCCTCGTAGTACTCGTCGCGAGCGCGGCAGACGTCGATCAGCGCGGTGGCCTGGCCGCGGCCGATACCCTTGGTCTCGCGGGTAATGCAGATGGAGCCGCCGCCGATACCGACCTTGATGAAGTCGGCACCGCAGTCGGCCAAGAAGCGGAAGCCCTCGGCGTCGACGACGTTACCGGCACCGACCTTGACGTCCTCGCCGTAGTTGGCGCGAATCCACTCGATGGTGCGCTTCTGCCACTCGCTGAAGCCCTCGGAAGAGTCGATGCACAGGACATCGGCGCCGGCCTCGATGAGCAGCGGCACGCGCTCGGCATAGTCGCGGGTGTTAATACCGGCGCCGACCATGTAGCGCTTGTCGTTATCGAGCAGCTCGTTGGGGTTGGTCTTGTGGCTGTCGTAGTCCTTGCGGAAGACGATGCCCATGAGGTGATCGTTGTCGTCGACAATGGGCAGGGCGTTGAGCTTGTTATCCCAGATGACGTCGTTGGCAACCTTGAGGCTGATGTTCTTGTCGCCCACGATGAGCTGCTCACGCGGGGTCATGAACTCGGAGACCTTCGTCTGGTGGTCATCGCGACTGGGGCGATAGTCACGGCTGGTGACGATGCCCAGGAGCTTACCCTTGGGAGTACCGTCGTCGGTGACCGGCATGGTGGAATGACCGGTCTTCTCCTTGAGCTCAATGACCTGCTCCATGGTCATGTCGGGGGTCAGCGTGGAATCGGACTGAACGAAGCCGGCCTTGTGATCCTTGACGGCCTTGACCATAGCGGCCTCGGACTCGGCGCTCTGGGAACCGTAAATGAAGGACAGGCCACCCTCGGTAGCGAGCGCGACACCCATGTCGACGCCCGAGACGGACTGCATGATGGCGGAAACCATGGGGATGTTCAAGGTGATTGCCGGCTTCTCACCGCGCTTAAAGCGGGTCAGCGGCGTCTTAAGAGAGACGTTGTTGGGGATGCACTGCGAGGACGAGTAACCAGGGACCAGCAGATACTCCGAAAACGTGTGGGACTCACCGGGAAAGAACGTAGCCATGTTTCTCCTTTTTCCATGCGACCGGTCGGCTGCAGGCCTCGTAGGACCCAGCCCAACCTTGGGCGCCCAATACTGGGGAAGTATCTTAACGCACTTTGACTGCTACAATGCATGATTTAAGAAGAGCACATGAGGGTTTGACGCAGGCTTTGCGTTTGCCCAGCAAACACTTTAGCGGGGAGACGTGAGGCACATGGAGTACATGACGACGGCAAAGCTGGTCATTCAAGCGTGCGACAAGGATTTGCCGGGCGTCTTCGGCCACGGCTGCGTCTTGCTGCTGCAAGGTATCGCCCGCGAGCACTCGCTCAACCGTGCCGCCAAGAGCATGGGCATGGCGTATTCCAAGGCCTGGCGCATTGTGAACGAAGCCGAAGGCCAGCTGGGCTGCAAGCTCATCGAGCGCGACGGAGCCCGCGGATCCACCCTCACCCCCGCCGGCGAGCGTGCCATAGCGGTCTACGAGGAGCTGCAGACCGACATAAACCAGGTCATAGCTGCCAAAGCCGACGTCCTCATCGCCAGCATCAACGCAGGGTAGTCCTTTTGGGGCTGAAATGCTGTCCGCCGCGCCCTCGGATTGAGGCTCGCGCCACAAAACGGGCCCATCAACTACGTTTAGTTGAATACCCTCGACCATACCGGACATTATGAAATTAAAACCGCTGGTAGACAGCTTGGTATTTTTCAAAATAGGCGGGGATGGTCGACCCCTATGGCTTAAACGTAGTAAATAGGCCGTTTTCGTGCCAAAGACCCCAATTAGCTACTTGCGAAGAGCGTTATCGAGAGTGGCAGCCACCCGCAGGGGGTCGTCGGTGCCGGCGAAGAGACGGATGGTGCCCCCCTGCTTGCCACGTGGGGCCGAAAGACGCGTCGTTGCGCCGCCGGCAGGCGATGTGTGAAACTCTCCCGTCAAAGCGTCGAACAGCTCTCCCGCACTACGCTCGATAAGGTCAAATTCAACTGCCGGGCCAAAACCGTGCTCGAGGATTCCCGTTGCAACCGCATGGTCGGGATGCGAGGTCAGCCCGGGATAGCGCACGTTGCGCACCATCTCGTTGGCGGCCAGATACTCTGCCAGCGCACGAGCGCGGTCGAAATGCGCCTGCATGCGGGTATCGAGCGAGTCCAGCCCGCGCTCTAGCACACCGGCCTCATCAGCAGGCAAATTAAGCTTGGCCAAGCCGCAGCCCTCAAGCAGGGCATATGCGCACTCGGCAGCGGCATCCACACGATGGCGCCTGAGCTGCGAGCGCGCCACCGAAGCGGCAACGAGCTTGCGCGGTGCCTTACCAGCACACACGCGGTCGAGTGCCTCGAGCGACAGCACGGCACCCAAGCGCAACGGATCGCACCCAAAGACACCAGCCACGGTATTATCCACCACGAGCAGCGCGCGGGCATCGCGAGCCGCGCGACCCAGGGCGCGAAGATCGGGCACGCGCAGACCAAACCCGCCGATAGAGTTGACGAACCACCACAGATGCGGTCCCTCGGCATCAAACGATGCATCAAAACCCTCGGACGCGGCGGCAAACGCCTCGGCGCACGGATCCCCCACCAGCACAACATCGCAGCCATCAAAGCCGCGCGCAAACGCATCGGCAAAGTCGTCCGCAAAGGCCACCAGGCGGTCACCGGGGCGCACAATCCCCAGCTGAGGCAGCGCCGCCGGAACATGCGAGGCCACGAGCAACCGCGCCTCACGCGCGCCAGCCCTTGCAGCCCAGGCATCTTCTAGCCGCTGTACATCCATAAGGCACCGTCCCTTCACAAACAAAAACCCACGATGCGGGTGTTCCCCGCATCGTGGGTAACGGCTGCAGTATAGCGCCGATATGCGATGAATCGCCTAGATATTGAGCGTGTGATAGGTCACGCTCGCGCCCGGAGCGTCAACGGTCACGCCATAGGACTCGGGATAGATGCGCGTCGAAAACACGAGCGCGCCATCGTTCACAAACACTTCGACCGACGAGACATCGCCAACAATGCGCACGTTACGAACCTCGTCAACGGGCTCCCAGCGCACGGTGCGACCACAGCCGACAGAAGCGCGACCTTCATCGGTAAATCGCATCTCAAAGCGCGCGGGCAGCTCGCCCTCGGCGGGCACAAACGCCAGCTTCAGCACGCTATCAACGGTCGCGGTAAACGCGCCGTCGGCACCGTCAACAACAACGTCAAAGCAGGTATCGCCGGCAACCTCCAACGAGCCCTCCCCCACACGCACCGAGGCATAATGGCGCTCGATCTCGCGCGCCGGCTGCTGCAGCACCACGCCACCAGCACCGGCTGTAAGCTCACGTGGCACCGTCATGCAGTGCTGCCAGCCCGCCACCAACGTCGGCGCGTTGCCATAGGTCGGCTCATCGGGCATGCCCATCCAACCGATCAGAATGTGGCGACCGTCCTCGGCCGTGAACTCCTGAGGCGCATAGAAGTCAAAACCGGCGTCCCACAGGCGGAACTCGCCCAGCTCAAAGGCACCGTCACCACCGGTAATGTCACCCGTTACAGGCATGTAGCCAGCAACATATACGTTGCCGCGGTCCCAACGACCGCCCTCGAGCCCCTGAGGAGAGAAGGAAAGGAACTTTGCCGGTACGCCGCAATCCGCCTCAAGCTCCAGATACCCCGGGCACTCCCACATAAAGCCAAAGCGCTCGGGCGTAGACACACGGCTCTCGAGCTCCCAGCTCAGCATATCGGCCGAACCATACACCAGGATCTCGCCCACATCGCGCCCGGCACCCTCGCCGTGCATCGCACAAAAACGGCTCTCGACATGCGGCCCGTCCACGCGACGACGCGCGCCCAGCACCATGTGGTAACGCCCATCATCATCGCGCCACACCTTGGGGTCACGCACGTGGCAGGTCAAATCCTCGGGATAATCCTCGGACGCCAGCACTACGCGCTTTTGGCTGAACTCCCGACCGGCAAGGCCATCAACGCTCTCGACGTAAACAGTATCGGCGCGGCGGCCGGTATTGACGTAGTCGTACGTGCCGTCCGCATCGGAAAGCTTAACGTTGCCCGTATAGAGCACGCGAATGCGGCCGTTCTCGGCAAGCGCGGAGCCCGAATACACGCCATGGCAATCGAACGGCTCGTCGGGCAGCAGTGGAGCACCAACGTAATCCCACGTCATAAGGTCGCGGCTGGTCGCATGGCCCCAGGCCTTAACGCCGCCCTCGACATCAAACGGCGCATACTGAAAATAGGCATGGAACACGCCACCCGCCTGGCAAAGACCGTTGGGGTCGTTGAGCCAACCCGCTGGCGGCATAATATGGAAGTGCTGGCCATACGCGCCATGACCGCACTCAGAGGCGGCAGCGTCAACAGCGGCAACCAGCTTTGCAAGGTCGCGACCAAGTGCATTAGACATATCAAAGTCCTAACGGATCGAAAGTTACAAGGCACCAGAGATCGGCGCCAGATACGGGAAACGCCCGCGAGCATACAACCCACGGGCATCCCCTCAATCAAAAGCTCTTAGGCCTGTTCGGAAGCCTTGGGCTCGTCCTTGTACAGGACAAACGAGACGGCAAAGGAAACCAGCGCGGCGACCGCAAACATGATCGCGTACTGCACGGGCTGGGCCAGGCACAGCAGGATACCGAAGATACCCGTAACGCCCGTACCGGAAGCGGCAAGCGAGGTGAGCGCGCAGACCAGGGCGCCGCAACCGCCACCGATGCAGCCGGCGATGAAGGGCTTAAAGAAGCGCAGGTTCACACCAAAGATGGCCGGCTCGGTAATACCCATGAAGGCGGACAGGGCCGAAGGAAGTGCCAAACCCTTGATCTTGGCATCGCGGGTCTTAAAGGCAACGGCAAGCGCGGCGCCACCCTGAGCGATGTTGGCAGCGCTGGCGATGGGCAGCCAGTAGGTCACACCGTACTGGGCGAGCTGACCCAGGTCGATGGCGGTGTACATCTGGTGGATACCGGTAACGACCGTGGGGGCATAGAACAGGCCGACGATAAAGGAACCGATGCCGAAGGGCAGGGTCAGCAGGGCCTGGATCAGACCGAGGATGGCGTTCTCGGCCCAGACAAAGATGGGGCCGACGGCAACGAGCGTCACGAGCACGGTCACGAACACCGAGACGAGCGGGGTCACAAAGAGGTCGAACATCTCGGGAACGATCTTGTGCAGGCGCTTCTCGAGGAAGGCCAGAATGGCGCAGGCGATAACGATGGGGATCACGTGGCCCTGATAGCCGACCCACTCAAAGCTGTACACGCCGGGGATGACGGTGACCATGGTCTGAACGCCCTCGGAGGCAACCGTGTAGGCGCTCTGCAGCGAGGAGTTGATGAACGCACCGCCGACGACAGCACCCAGGTACGGGTTGGCGCCAAAGGCCTTGGCGGCGGAGTAGCCGATCAGGATCTGCAGAATGCCAAAGGACGTTCCCGAGACCAGGTCGGCGATCTTATAGATAAAGTTATTGGTGTCGAGCGCGATAAAGCCGTTGGAGGCCATAAAGTTGAGGGCGCTCATAATGCCCAGCAGCAGGCCCGAAGCCACGATGGCAGGGATGATGGGGACAAAGACGTCGCCGAGCACCTTAATGGCACGCATAAAGATGTTCTGCTGCTGCGCCGCGGCCTCCTTGACCTCGGCCTTGGTGGCAGCCTCGACGCCACTGAGCGCGATGAACTCCTCGTAGACCTTGTTGACGGTGCCGGTGCCAAAAATAATCTGCAGCTGGCCCTGGGCCTCAAAGACGCCCTTAGCGCCATCGACATTCTCGATGGCCTCCTTGTTAACCTTAGTGTTATCGGCAATCACCAGGCGCAGGCGAGTGGCGCAGTGCGCGGCCGAAACAACGTTGTCGGCGCCACCGATGTTGTCGAGCACCTCTTGGGCTGATTTGCGGTAGTCCATGACTTCCCTTTCCTCCAACGGGCGCATGTGCACCCGGCCATCTTTGACACTTACACTGTAATCGATTTCAGTTTCATATGTCTGCAATCGTTTTCATATAGCGGTAAACGGTAGGAAAAAGCCGGCGAATGGTAGTTTTACGGAAAAACCAGGCGACTCAGAGGCAGGCAGACGTGCCCAAGACCTAGACATTCATAAGCTGATGGCCGAGCTTGAGCGTCTTGAGACCGCTCTCCCCCTCCACGCCATCGAGCGTGTTGAGTAACATATTGGTCGCCTCGACGCCACTGGTCAGGTAGCCATAGTGCACGGTGGGAATGCCGCCCGTCAGCGCGCGCAAAAACGCGTTGTCGCCAAAACCGCTCACACGATGTATGCCCTCGCCCATACCTCGAACCTCATCGATGGCACGCAGCGCGCCCGCCGCCATGGTGTCGGTCGCGCAGGCGATAAACGAAACATCGGGAGCGACGGAAAGCAGTTCACGCGCCGCACCATAGCCCGAGTCGAGCGTAAACGAGCCCAGACGAATCAGACTCGGATCAAGCGCCACGCCCGCGGCGCGCAAGCCGGCCTCAAAACCGCGACGGCGGTCATAACCGGCCGCGCGGTCCTCCTCGGTAACTCCAATATAGGCAATCTTGCCGTCCACACGACCCGCAAGTGCCTGGCCCAATTCAAAGGCGGCCTCGTAATCGTCGTGATAGACGCACGCCGCGCCCTCAACATTCTGGCCGATCAGCACGATGGGCACGCGACACGATTCAATCGCCCGACGGTGCTCGTCGGTAATCATAGTTGCCACCAGCACAATGCCATCGACCGGGTGGTTTTGGAATAAATCGAGGTATTCGAGCTCACGATCGGCCGCGTTGTCGGTGTTGGCAAGCAGCATCTGGTAGCCACGGCGACCGAGCACCTGGCCAATGCCGGCGGTAATGCGGCTCACGGACTCCGAGTTGATCTTGGGCACGATGACGCCGATGAGCTTGGTGGAACCGGTGCGCAGCGCGCGAGCTTGGCTGGACCGCACGTATCCGGTCAGCTCAATCGCCTGCTTAATGCGCTCGGCCTTGTCCGCCGAGATATATCCACCATTGAGGTAGCGCGAGACGGCGGCGCTCGAAACGCCGGCCAGCTCGGCCACATCCTTCATCTTAACCACAAGCACCCCTGTCGTTGAAATCGCTTTCACCATGATACCCAACCCATCCCAGCAAATTAAGCAAATGAGACGGACCGCACGGATCATTTCAACAGCCCAGGTCGAACAAACGTCAGCGAGCGGGCAGCTGCCGTGGCGAGGTGCCGCGAAAGAGGAGCGACGCGTACTTTATGTACGCGAGCGACGGTTAGAGCGGCAGATCGCCCGGCAGATGCCCGCGCAGCGTCGAGCGGTCCGGCGTTCGGCAGAACGCCGGAACATAATAGCCACGGCAGCTGCCCGCTCGCTGACGTACGCTCGACCAGGAGCGCCCATTTGCTCGCTAGGGTTCTAGCCGTGGTACTCGCCGTTGTATTGAATGAGCGTCAAGTCCTCCACGCCGTCGAGTGCGCGGATGGCATCGGCATAGGGCATATCCACACCATCAGAGAACACTTCGACGGCCATCTCGACCTTGTCGCCGCGCATGGTCTTGGACTTGACGGTGAACTTGGTGCGCCCAAATGCACGCACGATATCGTCGCCGGTGGTCTGGCCCGCGTAGTGGATGACCATCATGTACACGCGCGCCTTGTCCTGGTGGCTCGCAAAGCCGGCAATCATCACCACGATCACCACTACCGTGAGCCCCACGAGCGCATACATGCCGGCACCTGCCGTAATGCCCGTGGTAATGGCCCAAAACAGATACAGCAGGTCGAGCGGGTCCTTGACCGCCGTACGATAGCGGACGATAGACAGAGCACCGACCATACCGAGCGAGATGACCACGTTGGTCGAGATCGCGAGCGTGACCATGCAGGTAAGCACGCACATGCCCACGAGCGTCACGGCAAAGCTGCGCGAATACACCACACCGGTAAAAAAGCGCTTGTACACGTGATAGATCAGGATGCCCATGGCGAGCGCCACGAGCAGTGACAGACCGATCTTGGCAGGGTCGACCTGGCCAAACGCCTCCAAGACGGAGTTCTTAAAAAAGTCCCTGGTGCTCATGGTCTAAATATCCCCTCGGTTCTCAAAATCCGATTCCCAGTAATTAAATCCGCGCAGGTAGGCGGTCTTTTCGTAACACAGGCAGTACTTGGAGACCGCCGTAAGCTCGGCCGCGCCCGGCGGCACCATATCGCGCACCAGCTGCGGGCAAAACTCCGTAAACTTGACCTCCATCACCAGCTTGCCGGGCTCCAGGACCGGCAGCGCGGGCAGCGTAGCGTCAAAGATATCGTAGCTTCCCACCGCGGCACGCACGTTCATGTCAAACGTGATGCGCACGGTGCCCTCATCCATCACCCACGGCTCGCGCTCATAGTCCACGATGGTCCGCGGGCGCATCACGTTGCAGATGCACTCGATGTAGAACTCGCGGCAGAGCGGATAGGGGCTCCTCAGCAAAAAGTCGTAGTCGCCAGCCAGAATCTGCTCAAACTCGCCACGCGTGAGCGGTGCGTCCTCCTTGTAGATCCAGCTACCGTACTTCTTTTTGCGCTCGAGCTTAATCACCTTGTCGCCGCCGTTATAGATGCGCACGCGATACTTTTTGCGCATGAGAATACCGGCGTCTTTTTCCTCGTAGGCCGAGTTGCAGTAGTCGTCAAAGTACAGGCTGCGAATGGTGTAACCGCCCGCCTGCGCATACTTGTCCAGCTTAAACACCGGCGCCATGCGACAGGCAAGCGCAGTGTGCTCACCCTCGTTAATGAGAAATTTGAGCTCGTGGCGGTAACGCTCCTGCGTGGTACGCGCAGGAGGTGCCGCCAGGCGCTCAAGCAGCGCGCTAGCCCTCCTCATACGTATCCTCCACGACCTTACCGCCGTCCTGCACGTAAAAACACTTCATGCCGTACTGCTTGCCGTCGTCGGTAACGTAATAGTCAAACGCATCTTGCGTATAGCCGTCGGAGTTAGTGGCACGCACGCGCACAAAGTACTGGCCGGAATCGGGCGCATCGCAGGTCACCTCGGGAAGCAGCACGTCCTCTGCCTTAAAAAGCACGTCGCTTATGGCATAGTCGCGCGCAAGCTCGACGGTATAGCGAATATCGCGCGCCTCAAAGTCGTACGCGGCATCCCAGCTCATGCGCAGCTTACCGTTATCGATCTGCGGCACACCGATGTAGAACGGCATGGGCTTTTTATAGCTCTCGCAATAGCTCTTATAGTTCTCCTCGATCTCAGAAGGAATCGCCGCGGCAATCTGCTCGTATTGATCCTTGGTGACAGGCAGGTTGTCGATATCGGGCGAAGCAAAGACCAGGGATTCAGTCACCTCGCGATAGTGCTTGATCATCTTGCTCAGGCGCGCATCGGTCAAATACGAGCGGAGGTCCTTGACAGCACGGTCGAGTTCGCTGCGGAACGACTTGCTGCGCAACGCGCGGTTGAACAGCACGTTGCCCCAGTAGTTGCTCACGCCGCGCTCCCAGCTCGCATAGTCCGAGAACCCCTTTAGGCTCAGCTCAAGCTTACGCAGCATGCCGTCGTTATCCCAATCCAAAAAGTACCAGGTATTTGAGTTGAGCGGGCTGTACAGATAGCAGTTACGGTTCTGCGTATCGCAGTTGCCCGTCAGGATCTGAAACGCCAACCAATAGACCAGATTCTCGGTATCAAAGTAGGTGTCGAGCACGTCATCGATCTTTTGCGATTCGTCGTTGAGCGTATCGAGCATCTCGATGAGCTTGGTGTGGTCCGAGTCGCCCTTAATCTCGAGCATGCCCTCAAAGTTTGCCTGGTTGTAGTCGGGATCGTCGGCAAGCTTAATGGTGTCCTCGTAGCGATAGAAATCGAAGCTGTTCACCTTGTACAGATGCCCGTTCTTATCCAAGCCGTGCGCCTTAAGCGCCGTCTTGTTGAGCTGCTCCACCTGCGTAAACAGGCCGTAGTCCTCAAAGGTATCGTTGGACTTTTCGGTCTGGTCGCACACCCACAGATGCACAAACTGCGTGCGCAGGCCCATCATCTGGGGAATCCCACGGATAAGGTCGTAGGCCATCTTGTTGCGAAAACGCATACCCTCGCCCATGTGCTTGTTAAGCGCAATCGCGCGCTGGTGGCGCCAGGTACCCTTGCCCTTTTTGAGCTCCACCTTGTAATTCTTTTGCGAGTTCATGCTCGATGTCTGACCGCGCACCTGCACGGTAGCATTGGGCGCTTCCTCGCCATAGCCAACCTCGCCGGCCACCGGGCCGTCTTCGTCGCCCGCCTGCAAAAGGCCCATAACCTGATAGCGCGCCACGCCCATGTCGGCGTAGTCATACACAGAGTACGTATTGATCTCGGCCCAGCTATGATCAGTGTTCTCGGAGCTGTTGCCGCGTGAGACCGTCAGGTACATGGTCACAATGCCCGAGTCATCGTAGACCTCGTAGAGCTCGTCCTTGTCGCGCAGGTGCTTGGCCTCTCCCGAGGCCTCGGCCTTTTTAATCTTGTCCTGCTTTTTTTTGGTCGAGGAGTCTTCCTGCACCGAGCAGCCCGAAAGCAACAGCACACCGGCAGCCGCCTCAATCAGGCGACGGCGAGACATCATCCTATCGGTCATCAGAACCTCCCCAATGGTTGCGATACACACGGACCACCGTACGCTCAAACCAACCATGCGGCTCACCCTTATGGCGGCCTTCCTCATAGCGCTGCTCGGCACGGTCGAGCAAGCGGCCCAGTTGTGTAAAGCGACCCGTCTTGTCGGTCGCCACCATGGGCTGTTGACTCAGGATACGATACGGCAAGTTGGCGGTATAGGTATCGAGCCGAAGCAGCGCCACGATAAAAAACACCGCCGCACCCAACAAAAAGCCAAAGCCGTAAAACTGCTGCGGCAAAAGCAACGACACGGCGGTTGCCAGCCCTGCCACACCGGCAAACAGGCCCGAGGCCAGCACGGCTCCCTTGTAGTCGGTAAAGTACAGCAAGATGAGCATCACCGTATTGCCCACGGCATACAGGCCATAGCCCACGCACAGCGTGCGAAAATACCCGTGCATAAGACTGTTAAAGCCCAGCGGCAGGGCCGAGAGCACCGTGGTCTCCAGCGAGATGACCGCCGCGGTCACAAACAGCTGCTTGAGCGCGCAAAACCACAGCTCCCGGTTGAGCGTGGCGAGCATTTCCTCCTCGGCAACCACAATATCGCCCACTACGCCGCCGTCGTTAAACAGGCTGTAGTAGTCGCGGTAGCGCGGATAGAAGTTGACCTCGACCGAGACCACAAAGTTGACGGTCGTGACCAGAATGGTCAAAAACGCGATGAGCGCCGGCACATCGTGGTAGGGCGCGCCATAAAACAAGCCCTTGACCTGCACGCCAATGGGACCGGCCCAAATAATCACCAGGTGCGCAAAGAGCCCCAGGTTGGTAAACAGGCCCGTGAGCGCCAGCGGCATAAACTGATCGAGCCACTGCAAAAAGAGCCAGGGACTGCGGTCGCTCTGCGGAAAATACCGGTACAGCAGCACCACGTCCCAGGCGAGCATGACGCCGTAGCCCAGGGCAATTGATGCCAACAGGCCCTCGACCGGCGGCAGCCCCAGTGCAAGCGCGGCCAGGGCGAACAGGCACGCCACGCCAATGGCGGCCGCAAAGCTACACAGAATGCCACGGTAATCCTTGATGGCCGTGAGATAGCTCATGCCGTTCCAGTTGACGATCATAATGTTGAACAGCCACAGACACAGCAGCCCCTGCAGCAGCGTGGCGCCCGAGAACAGCAAAAAGACGCCGTAGAGCACCGTGCCCGCAACCAGCATGATGGCGTTGGAACCCCAAAACGAAGGCAGAATCTCTTCTTCGCGCTCGGCAAAAAGCATGTCCGCCAAAAAGCGCGTGACCGGCATGGAAAAAAAGCTCGTGAGCGTAAGCGACGCCAGCAGCGTATAGGTCACCATGCACACCAGCAAATCCTGGTTGGCGCGCCCCACGCCCCACAGACCGCACAGCACCAAGATACCCACCTGGAGCAGCACGCCCAGCAGCATGGGACCCGTGCACACAATGCCGGCGTAGCCATAGGCGCGCATCGTGGCAAACAGACCCTTGCGCCTAAACAGGCGCTTGAGCTCAAAACCGATTCCGGCCACCGGCTACTCCCCCTCTCTGGGCAGGTCAAACGCACGCGCCGTCTCGTCGTACAGCGCGCGATAGTTGGCGAGCATCTGCTCGTGCAAAAAGTACGTGGCAACGCGACGCTGGCCGCGCTCCCCCATCTCAATGCGACGGGCGCGGCTTGTGCACATGCGCTCCATGGCATCGGCCAGGCCCTTGCGATACATAGGCGGCGTCACAAAACCTGCCACGCCAAAGTCGTCGCCCGGGGCGCCTTCGAGCAGCTCGCGACAGCAGCCCACCTCGGTCGTAACGCAAGGACGACGCGCTGCAAGCGACTCCAGCACGCTGAGCGGCTGGCCTTCGGAGATGCTCGTCACAATGGTAAAGTCGAGCTTTTCCATGTACTCGACCACGTTGACGCGACCGGTAAAGATCAGGTCGCGCACGCCCAGGGTATCGACCAGCGCGTGGCACTCGGCGCCGTACTCCTCGTCGTCCACGCCGCCCATAATGTGCAGGCGCACCTTGGGCAGGCGCTCGTGCAGCTCAAAGAAGGCGTAGATCATGGTCTTGACGTCCTTGATGGGCGCCAGGCGCACCACCGCGCCAATGTCCACCCAACCGTCATCGGGCTTTAAAGGTATGTCCTTAAAGCGATTAAACTGGATGCCATTGGGAATGACCAGGCATTTGTCCGCATCGCAGCCCATATCGATCTGCGTCTTGCGGGCGTTGTGAAACAGGCTCGTCACGCGGAAGGCGCGACGGTAGATCGCCTCCGAAAGCAGGTAGAAAAAGCGAATCCAGCGGTCCTTAAACGACGGCACCACCCAGTCGGCGCGAATGGTCTCTTCCTCGCGTTCGCGGGTATAGATGCCGTGCTCGGTGAGCAGCACCGGCGCATGGTGAACACTTGAGCCCAGGCAGGCGAGCAGGCCGCCGTAGCCGGTCGAAATGGCGTGGTACACATCGGCCACCGGCACCTCGCTGCCCAGCAGGTAGAGCACGGGCAGTAGCATGGAGCGCATGGTGTGGAATGCGTCGGCAAAAGGCGTGTAGGGGTACTCGGCCAGGCACACGTCGCGAAAGATATCCATAAAGGTGCGGCTCTGCAAAAACGAGAGCGGGTGCACGCGACGGCGCTGGAAGATATCGAACAGCACGTCCCAATCCGGATTGGAGAGCGACACCAGGCGACGCAGCGCCTCGTGCTCGCGATCGTTATAGTCTGCCTCTTCCTGCTCGCCCGAAAGACGCAGGGCATCGTCCAGAAACACCTCGTGTACCTCGACCACGTTGCTGGGCAGCTCGTAGACAAACTTGCCGCGGTCGGCAGCATGCGCGCCAATCACCCACAGCACAAACTCGTGCTCGGGCATGGCCTGGATATAGCCGTGCATCCAGGTGGACACGCCGCCGTGCACATAGGGGTAGCAACCCTCGAGTACCAAGCAGATTCTCATTTGTCGCCACCCTCCTTGCGCGCAATGGTCACCGTCTTGTCCGTTGCTTTGACCAGGTACAGGTCGCCCGTCAGATGCGTAATCTCGCCACCCGTGACTGCTCCCGGCTCGCCGTTGTTGGCGCGGAACATGAGCCACGCCTCGTCGTGGAAATTGCCCAGGTTAAGCGTCCAGACATCCGCGCTGGTATCCGCGCTCACCGTTACGGACGAAAAGCGCTGGATGGCGCCCGAGCATTCCGAGCCGGTCTGGCGACGCAGGTCGGGCGCAGACTTGGTAAGCCAGTCCAGGTAGTCGGTCAGGCCGCCCTTGTAGACCTCCCAGCCCTCCGTAGCGCCGCGATCGGGGTCCAACAGGTCGTCCGGATGCATAAAGTGCGTGCTCACATAGTGCATGTTGAGCTCGGACACGGCAGCCAGGCGCATATAGGAATCGTCGACCATGCCGCCCGAGACAATACGCGGTTGCTCCACGATGCCATCGCTCGCCACGCCAAACTCCTGCACGTACGGCAGGTCGGTGCCATCCTCAAAATACGTACTGGCAATGGTCTTAATGCGCGGCACGTCCTCGCCAATAATCTTGCGCGCGCGGGCCGAAAGGATGTTTGACGGCGGCACGTAGACCGAGCCGTGCGCGTTGGGCAGCACCTCGTCCTGAAAGGCGATAAGCTCGTTGAGCGATGCGACGAGCGTCTCCTTGTTCTTCCACGTCTTGTAGTCGTACAGCGTGCCATAGTCGGTATCCCAGAGCGCCAGCGGCTGATGGTTGTAGCCATGAAAGCCCAGCTCTCCGCCCATCTGCAGCAGCATGCCGCCAAAGTAGCGGAACTGCGTGGTATCGGCCTGACGAGCAGGCTCGGTCTGGTTGACCGCGTCCTCATAGTTTTCGATCATCACGCCGGTATAGCGAATGCCGTATTTTTGCGCGAGCTTTTGTAGATCGGGCCACCAGACCTTGGCATAAAAGTCGGCGATGGAAAGCCCGTAGTCGCGCTTGATATAGGTGCCGTCGCCCGATGGCACGGGGCTGGGAAAGTCGTCCAGATAGAAGACGGAGCTGTTGATGACGGGGTAGGCCGTGGCATCGCCCAGCAAACTGATCGCCGCGGCGTAAAAACCGCGCATGACCTTGTCGTAGACACCGATATTGCACACCACGGTGCGTCCGCTACCGCAATCATTCGACCAAATGAGCGGGGCGCCCGCATCGCCGGTCTTAGTCCACTCACGCGCCGTCTCGCACAGCGAAACCGAAAGCGACGAATCAAAGGGGTCCGAGAGCTCGTAGCGCTCTCCCCCGCCCAGCATAAAGTCCTCGCTCGGCACAATGCTTTCGGCTTTTACATAGTCATATCCGGCCGATTCAATGCCAAGCTTGGGGGCAATCACTTGCAGATAGCTCGAGTTGTCCGGCGGCATGGCGAGCATAAGCGAACCGCCGGCACTCACCCAACTCATAATGTCGGTCAGGTGCGTACCGAGCCTATCGAGCGACGGCATGAGCAAAATAACGCGATCGTAGGAGGCCAGCGAGGGAATGGCATCCGCGCCATCCAGGGCAAGGTCCACGTCGCGGTGCGCGATCTTCATGTCGAGCAGGATCTGGTCAAACTGCTCCTTTACGTCCTCGACGCCGGCTTGATCGGAATCGGTAATGACCAGGCATCTGGGCTTTTGGCCAAATATCGCCGAGGAGGCCGGCACCGCATCGTTGGCGGCAAGCATCCCCAGCTTATGCTGGCCCGCACTGTACTGCACGCCGGCGCGCTCCACCAAAAGCACGACCGCCATGGCAATAAAGACCGCCCACACCACAAGCAGTCCCATCCAGCGAAAATGGCCCGCACGGTCGCGGATATGCTGCACCACGCTCACCGGGCCTCCTCTCCGTTGCGCCAAAACGCCAGCTCCTCGCGGTTGGCGGCACTCAAGTACACATGTTGCTTGTCAATCGCATCGATCACGCGGCGGACCTCTTCACCGTCGCGGCGCATCACCGCCAGGCGCAGGCAAAGCATCCAAACCTCCTGCTCCTCGGGCACGTCGAGCACCAGCTGGTCGGTCACGGCCTGCGCCTCATCGATCTGTCCGACATCGGCCAGCGCCGTCGCGTATCGAATGCGAAGCTCAAGGGTGTCCTCGCGCTCGCAGCGACGCGCAAGCAGGCGCGCGTACTGTTGGCGCTGAATCTGAGCCACGCGCCCCTCGGCCAGGCCCGAGCCCAAGTATTCACCAAGAAAATCGCAGTATTCGTTGAGGTTTTGCGCGCTCGGGTCCGTCTTAAAGGCACGCTCCAGCTGCTGCAGTTTAAGGTCGGACTCCTTGGAGATCTGCGCCACCGCCGTCGCGGCATAGTGAGCCACCTCAACGTCGTCGTTAAGCTTAGCCGCCTGCAGCTGCGCCAGGTACGCGTCGGGCTCCTCGGTGAGCATGGAGAGCATTAGTCGGCGCCGTTCTACCGGGTCGTTGACGATGAGCGCCTCCTCGAGCGGAATCACGCCCGCATCGGCTTCACGGTCATGTACCAAGATGCTGCGATGGAGCTCGTCGTTAATGCGCAGCGACTCCGGCGCAGACTCTTTCAGCCTCTCGCCAAACACCGCGCCGCGGACCGATAGCAGAACCACCAGCAACGGGCCCCACAGCGGCACCAGCACTATCACAGCCAGCATGTGCCCGCGCACCGGCAGCAGGCCCAACTTCATAAGCGTCCACAGCACCAGGCAAACCAGCGCATGAATCAGCAGCAAGACGGCGGCAACGACAAGCGAGATCAAGCGGCATCCCCCTCACCGTCACCGGTGTCAGCAATGTGTTGCAGCAGCGCCACGATGTCCTCGCCGTCGACGGGCTCCACCGCAATCTGCTTTGCGCTCAGGCGCTCGCGGATAATGGGCAGATCGCATGCCTTTGCCTGGCGCATAAGCAGGTAGAGCACGTCGCCGTCGATCAGGCCCGCCGCATCGCTCTCGCGGATCGCCGACCCAATCGCGCCCACCAGCTCGCCGACAGGCTCCATGCCCGGTACCACGCGCAGGAGCAAAAAGCTGCCCATCTTGCCATCTGCCAGCGCCTGCACGGCCGCGAGCTCTTGGCCAAAGGCAGCCTGCTTGAGCACGCAAGTGCCGTCAACGCAGCGTTTATCCTGTGCCACCGCCTCATAGTCAAAGGCGCGCCCCAGCGCGCTTTCGACCAAGCCGCACAAGATGCGGAACAGGTTTTGGTAATAGAGCGTCATTTGATTCTGGGCCGCACGACGCACAGAGATCAACACGGCGGGTGCCCCGTCGCGCTCGATCGAGTATCCAAACATGGGCAGCCCCGGCGTCAACTCGCGATTCACCCACAGGTTCGAACGACCCCCGCCACCCAAAAGGGGCGCAAGCTGCTCAAGCGAAAACGAGCGCGTGGCGTCTTCGGCAATCACGGGACTCGCCGCCACCAGACGTGCAAACGCCCCGCCCGAAACGTGATAGATCGCCACCGAATCGTTTTCGAGAATCTCACCCATGAGCTCGCAGCACTTGCGATAGATGTCACGCGGATTGAGCACGTCGAGCTCTTGCGTCACGGCAAAGATCTTGCCAAAGCTATCCTGACGCCCCACAATCTGGTGCTTGTATGTGCGCTTGTCCTCGATGGCATCGTGGTAGAGCTGCGTGAGGAACGTATTGCGATTACGTACGAGCTCGTTTTGGTCGCGCTCCACCCTAATGGCCTCGCTGTTACGCAGCTGCACATAGCCGCACACGGCACCCACCACAAAGTACGCGATAAACGGCAGCCAGTTGGACGGCTCATAGAACAGGCCCTGGAAGGTATAGCCGTATTGAGTAAAGTAGCTTAAGGCCAAGCCCACCGATGCCAACAGCGCCGCAACCAAGCCAAAGTCCAAGCCATACAGCGTGCCGATGAGCACGACGTAGAGCAGGCGATAATCGAGCACATTGAGCTGGGCTGATTGGGAGAATAGACGCTCCAGCACCTCGAACAGAACCCAGGCAACGCCCGTCTCCAGGCATTTAATAGGCAGCGTGCGCAGCTGGATACGGTCGATGGCGGCGCGCAAGGGGTTGGCCTTCTTTGAGCGGCCAGCATCCCAACGCGCCTGAATGGTCGAAAGATCGCGCAGCAAGTCGTAGCGCTGAAACCAGCCATAACGCACGCGAACGGTATCGTCCGTGGGCAGGGCGTAGCCGGCAGAATCGCCATAGGCAACGGCAAGCCCTGGGAACAGTGCCTTGAGGGCCTCGCCCACTTCACCCGACGTGTGATGGAAGGCATCGGCAACGTCGAGCGTCTCAAAAGAGGCATCCCAGCTATCAAAGATGCGGCGAATCAGCACCGCAAGCTCCTCGGCACACAGCAGGGGAAACGCCGCATCCTGCGCGCCCTGCAGAGCGACCGATCCGGTTGAGCACGCGTCGAACAGCGGCACCAAAAACGGGTCCTCCAACGCAGCAGACGCGGTATACAGGAACGGCACGCGCAGGATCTTGGTCTGAACGCCCTCGCGAGCAGCGTAGTAACGGCACAGGTCGTTGGCTGCGTGCGCGATAATGCCTTTGCCCGTTTGTTCTGCGGCATCGGTGGCATCCTCAGCGCCCGCGGGCCCGGCTACAAACAGCAGCTGAACCCGGCGCCCCATGCACGCACGAAAGACCGAGCGCAGCAGCTCGATATCGCCCACGGTATCGGTATGCGGGGTTAGGTAATTAGACAGGTAGACCACGCGGTCGAACTCGTAGGCCTGCTCCAAGTGCTGAAGCAGCTCTTTCCACGAGGCATGGGGCGACGACTCATCGCGGCGCGCTTCCGCGGCAGCGACGACCTTAACGTGGTCCCCGGGGAACGCCTTGGCACAAAAGTCATCGTCAACATATGCGGTGTTGCCAACAACCAGCACCTCCATGGCGTACTCCCCTTCATCAGATTTCAATCATGCAAAACATGCGTATTGTACGCTGCCAACGCGAGCTGGAGCGCCTTTAAGGCTGTTTTAAGAACTTTTTTAGAGGATGTGGGGGCCATGAGAACTAAATAGTGAATCCAATCTGTGGCAGATAAAGCGGCCCCCATACTCCACCAGCAGCGACATTTTCAATAATGCCCCTTGCGTAGGAATACAGGTCTTGCATGCCGAAGCTAAGAGCCTCCCTATCAAATGCTTCGTCGTCTAAATCAGACGGAGCACGATAGATACCGGACACGGATATTTCGGAACGGTAATAGTGCCCCTCATCGCTGGGAATGAGCTCTATGACGAGGTTGAGCTGCCGAAATCTAGCTCCATTTTCATCAGTGAAGGCATTCGTTATGTCATTTCTAACGTTAAACTCACCGTCTGACTTATTAACTCCCTCCTTAGGGGTCATTCCGCCATCAAATGAAAACCTGTCGACTTTTTTAGACATGCATGTAATCGATGAAGACTCAATGCGCTGCTTCTTCAGAGAGTCCATTTACATCTCCAATCGGAAGAGATTCTCATCAACCAAAGGATCAGAATCCCTATAAGCAGGAACTTTTCCTCCTGGTATTACAGACAAAAGCGACGAGCTAAGACTTGCACTCCTCTCATGAGGAGACAAGCCGAGATATCTGCGGACCTCAGGAACATCGCGAATGAGCCTCATAAGGGTATTGGCAGTAATAGATTGTTGCGATGCGCCGTTCTCCCAACGAGAGGCCGTGGGCCTCGAAACACCTAAGACCGACTCAAAATCATGCTGTGTTAAGCCGAGATCTGAGCGCAAATGCTTTATTTCCGAGGGAGATAGAAGCTCATGAGCCTTGGCGTATTGCGCGGCAAGTGCATGGGCGAGCTTAGTCGCCTCTGCAACAGTCATTTCATCGTTGCCGCACTCGCAAACATAATGCTCAATTCCTTTTACGGTAATTTTCTCTCCACGGTAAATTTCAGTCATTGGCGCCGTGGTAAATTGCATTTCTTTGCCGCATTCCATGCAACGCATGACTCCTCCTTTAATGAATGTATCCATCGATGTTCGCAGACAAAACGTTTAAATGTGCATTTCCTTCGGAATCAATTGAAAACTTAACGTACCAATCCTCGCATTCAAAACCTCGGCACACGTAGACATCTGCGTAAACATCATGCAGAGGCCCATCCATATCGAGCGCGATGGATTTTCTAAAATCATCAGGCTTCAGATAATCAAATAGGTCAGCAAGGAAATGATCGATGTCCAAATAACCAAACTGATTCATCAGGTGTCTGCGCACCCTACCATTTACAATCATCTTTCCCGAGCGAGCCAAAGACTTCGCTTCGTCAAGTGAATATGTCGGTCGGAGCTTGGTTCGATTCATAACCACCCCTTAGTTAGCATAATGCTAACTATATTCGTCTTGTTGCCAATTGGCAACTCTATATGACGGTCCGCATCGGGCGCATTAACGCCTTTTTTGCGTCTATCCAGAAGTGCAGGGTAAGACCGAGATCTGGGGACCAGACCTTGGTCTTACCCTTCCACGACCTGCGGTTTTGTCGTCAAAATTCGAGTTGTGCTCGGAGGTTTTCGATTTCCCCGCACTTCCGAAATAACGACTCCGCATCGAGGGTTCTAACAACAAAGGTGGCATCCACGACAACACCTAGTAGCCGCGGAAACGTCAAAGGGTCGTTACCGGAAAACCGAACAACGACCCTTCTTGGTCATCGCCTCACGTAGAGTGCACGACGACAGTATCACCGAGAACCTCTTACCGTAACGCCCATCAACCCAATAGGGCACTAATGAGGAACGATCAGAAATACAGATGTCCGCTCCCCAAAATCTCCATCTAAATAAAACTAGGGGATGCCCTCCCTTAGGAAGGAACCCCCTTGCAAAACGATGGCCTATAGCACGCCTTCGTTTTTCATTTAGGACATCATAGCGCAGCATCACTATTTCGAAGAGCGGTTGGACACAAATAGATTGAGAACATTAATCGCCGCAAGCCCGCCTACAAGAGAACAGGCAACGGTTGTTTTATCCAAACAGCCCAATATGATGGCGCCGGCCATCAACGTAAGATTAAGAAGTATCGTTCCATATTGCGCTCAAGGAATCTGCTCGGCATCAACCTTATTCATGACGTCAAGTCGAGCCGACTCTGCCCTCTACTGGTTTGCGATCGTGTCATAAGTCATGCATCACAACGGTAATCTGCCAAACAGGGCCATGCCCCCGGACGCCAGGCCGGTTCGCTACGAATCGGGCGCTACACCAACTTTCTCGACACTACCTTACCAAACGGTACAATCTCGCCTTCCTCGCTCAAATCACCAACGAAAAAGCCTCCGTATCATCGAAGCGATTAATTCGCTTAGCCAGAATCTCGCAATCAGAAAGGATGACCTCGATGAACTCCACGTCCTTATATCCTGCTTCATAGAGACGCACTTCATCCTATTCAATGACTTTGCGAGACGCAGGGCGCATGTGCTCAGGCGGGCTAGCGACAATCTCGACATCTCATCCGAGCTCTCCCTCGATCTCAAGGCAGAGTTCACATAGCGTGCAAAAAATCATTGCTTCGCCGCAGACTAGACACAAATCAATATTGCTATCTGGCGTTCGCTCGTCACGGACGAGCGAACGCCAGATAGGCATGCTTCACGGACGTCTGAACGAAACAGCATGCGGGAAACGGCAACGGATATCGACAGGGGCAATCATGGCTCAACTCATCATTCCGAATATATAGAAGGAAATCGCCATGCGCCTGTTCCACGGCCCGATGGTTAATCGAGTCGATGTGATCAACGAAAATTACTGAGACTTTATTATGGCAGAACCCCAATCTTTAAGTTTCAGAAGCTATCGATAGTCACTTCCAGTTTCTTTTCGAAGGGATTTCAGAGTTTTATCCTTCCTAGCCTTACGCCCATCAGAATTCCTAAGTGTGCCTGTTGGGAGGTCATGCTTCTTCTCGTAAGTACCAACCGTACAATCGCTTCTTGTTTTCCTGACTTTGCCAAACATATCTTTCCTCCTTAATTGGACGTAATTATAGCCGTGAAACAAACCGGCAGCGAACAACCTACCGTGCAGCATCGACATAATCAGGGCACGCAGCGACAACAGAACGTCCGAATTCAAAGCGAGACGGGTTCCCGAGGGGAAATGTAAGCGCAAGAGAAGCTATGCCCATGAAGCCCCTCTCGATGGAGACGAGAGAGAAGAAAGCGCGGATTGGCAACCATTGGAACGTCTTTCGCGACACCGCCATCCATCACCCATAGGCGAGCTCCATTAGTGCAGGCATAACGCCTCCGCTGGACACAGCCTTACCATAGCTCGCGTACTTGGCTAAAAGTGCATTGCAATAATCCGGTTCAACCTGTTTGCAAAAGCTCAGATGGCCTAAAACGCGATGGGCGTGATTAGGATCGCACTCGCGCATAAGCACCTGGTATAACAAGCGCTTTAGCTCTGCTTTTCTTTGAGGCCCCAGTCGAAGGACGCCATCGCAGTCAAGATAGATACCCGTGATTTTACGAAGGTGCCCTCGCCCAAAACAACGAGTTTTGTCATTATTCAAATCAAAACCCTTTTGCCGTAGGCGATTACCAACAAAAGTTGAAATCTCCGCAGAGTTTATCCATTCAGATGATGAAATGCAGATGTCGTCAGAGTATCGTGAGTAGACGAATCCTTCGCCTAGTCTAGCTGCAATCTCTTGGTCAAACGAAGCCATTATGCGATTGGCAATAAAGGGCGAACACGGAGAACCCGTTGCAAGAGAACCCCGATAACATGATAAAGCTACGAGAAGATCGATATCGTCTGCAGTAAGACGCGAGCGAGATTCAGCGTTTGTCGACCGATACGTTCCCCCTGAAAACAAATTCCTAACCATTTGCTGAGTGCAGGACTCAAAGAAATGGCAAATATCAAGCAGAAGAAAATGACTGCTCTTAGCATGGAGCCCGGCATTACGGCAGACACTTGAGCCCTTTTCGTAGGCTGTAGCGTAAGGAAGATCTATATCAAACTCCGTATTTATATAGTCCGATATCCAACACTGAACGAGCTTCAAATCTGGTTGAGGCGCAACGATCTTTCTCCCGCCGGCAGAAAAACAGTGATACTTATCTGTCGTTGAGCTCGCAAGGTCCAGTAGCTGGCGATTTGTCATTCCAAGATCGAAGCAAACTCTATCCGCAATAGACACCGGCAACGCCTCCATACCCCATTGATCTCTTGCGAAGGATTACCCGCGCCCTCATGTTTGAGAAATCTTGGTCTTCGCTTCCCTTAAACATGAAATAGGAATCGAGGTGTATCGTGCTTTTAATCAGGGAGTCCGAACCCTTGTTGCATCCCACTTTAGAAACAAGACCGGTAGCTCTCATCATGCAGCAAACATCCGACCAAGATATCGGAACGCCGGCATTTTTCATATCTGCATTTAAAATGGGTGAGTATATTTTGAGCTTACTAGCACGGAAACCTTTGGCCGCACAGTATATCGTTCGTAAATCGGTCTCTGACATGGGCCCCAATATTTGAAGCAAATCAAGTAACTCATGGACGAGTGAGCCCACGTTAATCTCGGATTCGTCTCGATTGATCTTCTTTCTAGCGGCCTTTAAGCCAGCCTTGCCCCGCTTAGTAGCATTAACACCAATAAGGAGTCTTAGTTCAGAAACAAAGCGGCACAAGTCAGGCGAAGACATCGGGTTATTTAAGTCTAAGTAAAAGACTTTGTTAAGCGAAGAGTCGCCCGTGGCTATTTCTTTCACTGGCCCATCAATCAAGAAGCTCCGAGAGCCCTTATATTGCTTTCCAACGGCAACAGAGGTAATCCAAGCAGCATGAGGCAAAGCGGAGAAAGCACCCAACTCGCAAAAAGATCCACAGCTCTCTGCAAAAATCAATATCCAGTCAGATATGTCGGCAAGCATGGCCTCTTGCTGAAGTAAATTAAGTCTCGAACCGTCCATTTCCGCCGCTACGTCTTCGGCAGTAAGACAAAAAACGTTTTTTAAAGCCTCGGTGTGATTGTTGGACACATAAGCTCTAAAGAATCGTCGAGAGGAATGCAGGCTCTGATCACCGCCGCAGGGAAAGATAAACAAGGGCAGTTTATTGACGTCACGATAAACCCTCAGATGATTTCTCAGGATATTCAAATCAGTTTTACTGATACAGTCGCAGAGCATTGCACCTCGATTCCAATAAGGACAAGGCCGCACAGGCCGTGCATATGGTTATTCCGTAGGCACGGTTTCGGGTCCGTGGCTATGGAATAACCATATGCACGGACCCGAATTGGTAAAAACGTCTCAGTCCATCTTTGACAGAGGACTCGCTCCAATCGGGGCGATCAATGACTAGCTGCGACCTTGTCTCAAGTAACTTTACCATCACATTAGTGTCTAAGGCTTGATATTAGCCGGCTATAAATAGAAAGCATGCTAGTCCCGCATCAAGTTTATACTGCAAAATGTACTCTATTGAGCAGCGAGTCGCCCATTCTCGGCCTATTCCTGGCTGCTCTTCGCGGAGGATTTCATCCCGTTGTCACTCCCCCTTCTTCTTGCACAACACATGTATCGCGTGTTCGCCGAAGATCGCCGTGGACAGTTTCATCGCCGCACCCTTAACGGCGTTGAAGAAGTTCTCAAGAAACGGTACGTTCATGTCGTAGTAGTTCATGTTCCTAAACAGCGCATAGATTGCCAGAAACGTTCTTGCAATGACCACTACAGTACTCATTGCAAGAACGTTATAGGGCGACTGGGAAATCCAGATCAAGGACCTTAAGCCCAGTTGGGCAAACCAATCTCCAACGATCAACAATCCGTCTTGGGCAGTCTTAATAACCCATGGGGAAAGTAGTTGCGCATAAGGAGGTGACGCATAATTTCTTTCACAAATTGACAAACACATAGAGGAACACGATTCACGCGTCGTCATATGAGTTCAGGCGACCAAACAACAAATCATCGACGAAAGGGGCACGAGCCCCGTCTGCGAACATCGTATCGATCGACGATGGGTCGCTCGACGCGCTGCCCAAAGAGGAGGCGTCCGAGCTTGTCGGGGCCGAGCGCTACGGGAGGACGGCAGGCCGGGAGGCCTACCGCAGCGGTCGCTGCGCGAGGAGGCTCGTCACGGGCGCCGAGGAAGTCGAGCTCAGCGTGCCGAAGCTCCGCGGGGCGGGCGCGAGGACGGTGCGCGACGGGTTCGCCGAGACACTTGCCTACACGGAATTCCCGCCGGAACACTAGCGCCGGATCAGGACGAACAACGGAATCGAGCGCATCAACCGCGAGATCAGGAGGAGAGCGAGGGTCGTCGGGACCTTTCCGGACGACAACTCACCCCTCAGGCTGGCGACGGCGAGGCTGAAGTACACAGTGGAGCGCGAATGGGGCAAGAGGAGGTACCTGGAAATGTCCAAGCTGGAAAAGACGGACAAGCTGAAGGGAAAGGCGGAGGGCAAGAAGGGAAAGGGACCGAGGACGGCTAAACCAATTTGCGAAAGAATCTTGACGGCACCTTAATGCCCACGATTTTCTCGGTAACATCACGCGCGAGCTTCTCGAATTCAAAACTATCCAACGCTTCGTAGTTGTAACCCATCGCAATACCATCCAACAGGAAAAGCAATTATTGTTTTGCAAGCAATATGTTAATAGAAGCTGATAATTTAGTTTTCAAATCAAAGTTGCAGCTCATAGGGGCGCCAACGGTTATCTAGCCATGCAGTCCGAACGCATCCGGGCTTATCAAGCCAGACGATTGGCGCAGGGTCCCCTTGAACACATCTGAAGTCAGGCGGCCTTCAATATAGGCTTCATAACAACGAAGCAATGTCTCAGTTGATAGAACTGCGATTTCAGTTCTCTGTGCAATAGAAATCTGCTTCTCAGGGAATGGATCGCGCTCTTCGGGTCTTAACTCGGTAGTGTCGAGAAAGTTGGTGTAGCGCCCGATCCGAAGCGAGTCGGCCCGGCGTCCAGGAACCTGGAATACGGTTGATATCCTATGCCGCCTCGATCCTGTCCGCAAGCTCGAGGCCGGATTCGATCATCTTCCTGGCCTCAGCCTCCAGCCGCGACCAGTCGACCGTCCCGTCGAGCCCGCGCGTGCGGCCCTCGTCGTAGAGCTCCCTCATCTTCGCCTCCGAGAAGTACCTGGATTCCTGCCATGTCTCGTCCTGCTCGCACATGACCGCGCCTGCCAGCCGCACCAGCGACGCCGCCGAGGGGAACGCCTGCACCACCCTCGACCTGCGCTTTATCTCGCGGTTCGTCCGCTCCTGGACGTTGTTGGTGCGCAGGCGCTTCCAGTGCGACGGCGGGAAGTCGAGGTATGCCAGGGCGTCCGGCTCGGCCTCCTCGAGGATCGCCGCCGCCCTCGGGCAGCACCCCTCCAGCATGTCGCACGCCACGTGGTACATGGCGGTCACGGTGGCGGCGTCGCGCCCGCGGAACACCTGCGAGACGATCCTGCCCACGCGGCGCCTGAGCTGCCAGGAGCCCGCCTCGCGCATGCAGTCGCGCATGAGGTGGACGGCGCAGCGCTGCCATGCCGCCCCCTGGAAGACCTCCGCCGCGGCCGCGACGAGGCCCGCGTGCGCGTCGGAGACGACGAGCTCCACGCCGGAGACGCCGCGGTCGCGGATCTTCCTGAGGAATGCCAGCCACGAGTCGTACGATTCCGTGTCCACCACGTCGACACCCAGCACGCGCCTCCAGCCGCCCGCGTCGCAGCCGATGGCCGTGACGACGGCCGTGGAGGCCACGCGGCCCCCGCGGCGGCACTTGACGTAGGTGGCGTCGAGCCAGACGTAGGGCACCGGCGAGCCGTCGAGGGGCCTCGCGCAGAGCTCCTCGATGTCGGCGTCAAGGCTCGACGCGATGGCGCTCACCTGGTCCTTGGAGAGCCTGGACACGCCCATCTTCTCGGCCACCCTCTGCACCTTGCGGGTGCTCGTTCCGGTGGCGTACATCTCGGCCACGGCGGCCACGAGGGCGCGGTCCGCGCGCTGGTAGCGCTCGATCACGTCGTCCGGGAAGAAGCTGCCGGTGCGGAGCTTCGGGATTCGCAGCGTCAGCGTGCCGACGCAGGTGGCGAGCGACCTCTCTCGGTAGCCGTTTCGGCTGTTCGACCCGCCGCCGCAAAGCTGGTCGGCCTCGGCGTCCATCACGGCGTTCACGACCTGCTCGGCGAGGCGCCTGAGCAGCTCCTGCATGTCGATGGCGCCGTCGTCGAACCGGGGCATGGCGAGCATGTCCGGCGTCGGGTCTGATAAGATTTCCATAGCGGTCTTCGTCCTTTCCTAGAACCTGTTGTTGTGGTGATTTCAGATTCTAGGACGAAGGCCGTTCTTCGTTAAACGGGCGCTGGGGCGTCACCCTTACACCAACATTTTCGACGCGATCCTTAACTCAATTTGAGATGCAAATATTAAAACACCTTTGATTTTTCGGGAGTCGCCTTCGGCCTCCATCTCATCCATTTTAATTTGGACATGATCGTATGTCTTTGAAATATGCTGTCGCTTCAGCCCGCGGCCGCTGCCTTTAATTTCAATCAAATAGAAAGTGTCATCGTAAGAGAAGTTGAAATCCTCTTCCTTATTGTCTTCAAAGGTTTCATCAACCTCAGCAATCTCGGCCAAAAGGTGCCGAGCATTATTTTCAAGATCAAAATCTTTGGTACAAAGGACTGACTTAATATCCCGATAACTAGAAAGGACTTTCTCAATCCCTTTCTTCTCCTCGTTCAGAACAGCCATTTGTTCATCTATTTCTTTTACTCGCGCTCTTTGTACTGTCTCATCATGAAATTCAACTTCATCCAGCCAATCAGGAACGCAAGTGAGCTGGCTTTCAGTTGGAAAAATTCCATTAATAACCGCCGATAGGTCCTCATTGTCATTTACCTGAAGAGTTGTAGCGGCAAAAGCCTCGGAGATTAGAACGGCTGAAACTGTTGATGCGTTCGAAAAAAGAAGGGGCTTAATAGGATGCAGTATCGGTGAACTGAAAGAAAAATCCGAATGAAGCTCTCTGTCTGCAAGTGCCGTTTTCGATTCTCCAAAACAAATGGGCAGCGGAAAAGGAAACAATTCGCATATCGGAGAGTCGGCAAAATCCTTAATAAAATCCTTCAGAAGCTTATTACGCTTATATCTCTTAGCGTCAATGCGTGAATCATATTCGTAGGAATATGAATACAAACAGTTTTGCGGAAGCAAGATGATGCATTCAGATTTTTTTGATTGCAGCACCATCTGACTAATCGAAGCAATATCTGCATGGTCCTTTAATAATGACACATCGCATGGATCGCATTTCCATAAATTCTCATCCTGCAAGTCAATGACCGTTAGCTCAAAGGCATCAAAGGCGCTCGCATTGCTGAATTCTCTTATCGTAAGGTCGGTTGTTTCCGCGAATCCACAACCCTGTTTTCTATATACCAATAACTGAGTCTTCATTACATAATCCTCCAATAACCAGAATGGATAAATCCCGTGTTCACAATTAATCGCAGTACAGAACCATTTATCGGCTGTAGACACGATATCCCGCGCCTACAGCCAAAATGAGCCCGAACCCTTAGTCTCGCGGAGGGAAGGGATCGAACCCATGGGAATCCCTTGCGCGAATTCTGCCGTCAGGGCGATGGATAATCAACTCGGACTGTTGGTTAGAGCTAATGATTCGTCCGCGATTTATAGCATCGCGTTGTGTCGTCGTAACGAATGAAGCGCGACTCGCCCCTTCGCCTTTAACCTGCCAACTTCCGTCCGCCCGCTTTGTAACGTGTTGATTTCTGCCCTTCATGTTCACCTCGCCCTCGAAACCAATTCATCAACGAATCCACAGCACAAGACTTTCAGCAAGTCGCTCATGCTGTTCCGTTTAGATTTTAAGCGCCGGTGCGGACATGAACTTAGCGCGCCTTGAATCCCATGAATCCGATAGCCAAACGCGTAAACAGTCCGCAAAGACAAATGCATGCACGATTTAACCAGCCAAAAATAGGGGGCGTCAACCTGCGCCGATGTCCCCAATGCGAACACGCTATTTGCCACATGAGCCAGATCCCATACGCCAGCAGCACACCCCCTACCGCCCCCGCGCGCGGTAGGGGGCCTCGGTGGCCTCCTTGGCGGGGCGCCACCAGGACTCGTTCTCCACGTACCAGTCGATGGTGGCCCTGAGCCCCTCGGCGAAGTCGGTGTGCGTCGGCCTCCAGCCCAGCTCGCGCTGGAGCTTCGTGCTGTCGATGGCGTAGCGGCGGTCGTGTCCGGGGCGGTCTGCGACCCAGTCGAAGTCCTCGGGGCCGCGGCCCATGGCCTCGAGGATCATGCGCAGCACGGTGATGTTGTTCTTCTCCCCGTCGGCTCCGATGAGGTAGGTCTCCCCCATGTGGCCCTTGGTGAGGATGTCCCAGACGGCCGAGGAGTGGTCCTCGGTGTGGATCCAGTCGCGGACGTTCTCGCCGCGGCCGTAGAGCTTGGGGCGCACGCCGTCGACGATGTTCGTGATCTGCCTGGGGATGAACTTCTCCACGTGCTGGTAGGGGCCGTAGTTGTTGGAGCAGTTGGAGATCGTGGCGCGAAGGCCGTAGGTGCGGGTCCATGCGCGCACGAGCATGTCGGAGCTGGCCTTGGTCGAGCTGTACGGCGAGCTCGGGTGATACGGCGTCTCCTCGGTGAACTTCGCCGGGTCGTCGAGCGCCAGGTCGCCGTAGACCTCGTCGGTGGAGACGTGGTGGTAGCGGATGCCGTGCTTGCGGACGGCCTCCAGCAGGCGGAAGGTGCCCTCCACGTTGGTGCGCAGGAACGGCTCGGGGTCCGCGATGGAGTTGTCGTTGTGGCTCTCGGCGGCGTAGTGCACGATGGCGTCGTGGCCCGGGACGATGCGATCCAGCAGCTCCGCGTCGCAGATGTCGCCCACGACGAGCTCGACCCTATCCGCCGGCAGCCCGGCGATGTTCTCGGGGTTGCCGGCGTAGGTCAGCTTGTCCAGGACGGTCACGTGCACGCCGGGATGGTTGTCCACGACGTAGTGCACGAAGTTGCTGCCGATGAAGCCGCAGCCGCCCGTGACGATGATGTTCTTGGGATTGAACGTTTCAGCGATGGTCAATCACCTTCCTACACCTAAAAACCACCGCGCTTAAAATGCTTGCGCAAGCGTAGCGCCAAAACGCCAGTTTGAATAAAGGCAACCTACGTCCAAGAATCAGAGATTCCAAAAACAGTCGCAGCTTGCGCCGGTGTATTTACGACATGCGTACCCAAGCTTCGCCCCGACAACCTTGAAGACACGATTAAAAGCAACACGCAGCTCAAACAAGTTGATCCCTGAGTTATATCTCTTCGCCAAATCGATTAGATCCGCAGTGAAACGGAAAGAATGAATACAGATTCTTTAGAACCTCATTAAGGAAAAATTAAAGTCAGGAATTCGAATAACAGAGGTGAGCGGTTTGGACAGTCACATCGATAGCGTATATTACGACAAGCCACTCCCAGATAGGACCAAAATCGATATCTGGGAATGCTATGCAAGACACGTTCTGCAGTTTATCGATAGCAACAAATATGGAAATCTGACTTACAGCGACAAGCCAGATCTGATCGATAGGACACGTTCTCTGGGCATTGAGGTGACAGATTCCCAATCACGAGAAAGCAGAGAGGCTGAATCTCTTTACTCGAGGCTCGCATTCATCGATGACCAATCTTGGAGAAAACGCCAAATCGAACGGATCGAACAGTGCGGCGCTCATTATGAAAGCGGAATTCTGTTTGGTCCAAGGGGCGCCGATTCGTTCGAGCTGGTTTATGAAGCCCTTAACAAAAAACTGGAGAGACTCAACTCTAACGATTATGAATTATTTAGAAGAAATGAGCTGTTTGTCAAATCTACTATTCTTGCTGACGAGGAAATGCTTCGAGAAGCCCTCTCAAAAATGGAAAAACAATCCCGCGATCACCCGCGACGCTTCGCTTCCGTCACTGTCTCGGTTCCAGGACACAATTACGTGTTCGACTTCGATTCATCCACATACAAATCTCTTGAATTCGGAAGTAGCGAGCAGTTTCGAATTGCCGATAGTGCGCGGTGGGAAGTAATACGCGCGGAGTTGAGCTGAGGCAAGCACGGCCGCATATAATAAGAGCTCCTATACCTCCGCGCTTGCAAAACCATTCACACTGCAATTAAACGGGCTGCGCGGTCAAGACCGCGCAGCCCGTCATTTCCCCACAAGCGATTCCAAACACTCGTAATCTCTCGCGATAAGGAAATCCCAGGAGTCATTACCGCGCATAATCGCGCGATTGACCACATCGACAGCGGCACCATCAATGTGAGAAATACTCACCAAGCGGTCATTCTCTGATTTCTGCTTAAAGGCCACTCCATATCGAGGGCTCAACGGAAAGTAGATGCTGCAGGGATCGCTCTCCCGAATGTCCGACCATTCAGGAAAGATGGGCAACGACGAGGTTAAAAACTCTGACCCCTCAGGCGCCACGAAAAAGCCGCAATCCATTCTAAGCATCAAAGAAACCAGCGAATAAAGCGGGGCGCCCTCACAGAACTTAAACAAGGCTGCGTCCTGAATAGCAAGCTCTACAATCGATTCAAACTCCTCGCCAAAACCCTCGGCGTCCATCTCTTTTCGATCAACTTCAGTAAGGAATCCTTCTGCTTCCAACTCAGCCGCGTAGGATGCAGCATTACTTCTTACCCTCTTGAGATATTTTGGGCTCCTTACGAGTAATAACGCAATGAAGAGTATAAGACGTTCGAGCAGCTCACAGGTCTCATCAGTGTCAGAAAACCCGCCGGCATCCAAATGCTCTATAAGCAGTCTGTAATCGTACGCAAGGTCATTCTCCATCTTGCTTAATGCCTTTTCAGCAGACCCCTGTTCAATAAATCGCTCCCCATCAATTGGGGTCCGTCTCTTTATCTCATGAAGGTACTTCTCGAAACAAATGCCTTCCGGTTTAGTTTGAAATATGCGACCCAAACCACTTGGCTCACGCTTCACCGCATAAAGAAAGCCATCTTGATTAGTAAACGACTTCAGATAAAAACGCGGCACGTAGTGCTGCTTCTTAACATCGGACATATAATCGCCTCCACAAAGCGTCCTTACCCCTGCCGAAACACCAGGAAGAAGGTCAACGTAAAAATCATGGAAAACAATAACCCAAAACCCGGCAACCATTATGCCGACAGGCCGAAGATGGTAACGCGCCGCAATATGCGATTAAAGGCAACCCGCTGGGAACATCCTTGGTGAGCAGCACGGTCACCTTCGGCTATTGCCAGTTTCCAACTTACTTCATCTATGCGATCAGGGGGCGCTACGCCCCCAACCAAGAGCCTGATTGGCAATCCGTTCCTTGGCAAATCGTATAGGCTTTTGTCAAAACGACCGGATACGGCAACTCGCAGAGACGACGCATCATCCGGGGTCTGCCCTTGAAAACCGAGGCTCGGAGTCTAGATGAAGACAGTTCGGCCTTTGTTGCAGCTAATTCGGTCATACCTACAAAACACGACACGAATACCTGGACCACTTGAGCCTCATACATCAGGCAAACCATAACGAATATGAATCTCTTTGGCAGAGATCCCACATCAATGCCCGCAACGGTTGGCACTACAGCGAGGCCCAATCACACGGCACCACTTCCAACACGCGTCTGAGGAACGTAGCCCCGCTGAGGTTGCGCAGGACAGCCTCAACTGTGAGCTCACCCCCAATTTCGTTATTAGCTGACAGCAGCCGACACTCCCCTGCCCGGAAACAGCCCCCGGAACGCTCCACAGACATGCACCCCCGGCGCCGAGGGCGATCACAACCTCCGGGCAACACCAGCGATCCACACCACTCCCGCACGAGGGTCCCGCCAGGAACCTTTACCTTGGTAGCAAAGAACCTGGCCGCACAAGGCGGTCCGAGACATCACTACCCAAGAAAGGAAACGCCATGCTCAAAAACAACATCGTCTACCTACTCAAGTTCGCACCTAAGGAAGCATACATCGACGACTTGATGAACGGTCGCCTCTACATGAACGCGGCTGGCTACTATCATGGCCTGTCTGGCGAACAGGGCGATCCGCTCGAGGCGTCCATGGTCCTCCCGGCATGCATCTACGGCAATTACCGCCTGCCCATCTACTGCATGTACACGGTCCGCGAGAACGACATCGTCGACGGTTCTGTCCAAATCCCGAAGCGCATGATCCGCGAGTTCGGATGTGCAGACGGATGGATCGGCATCGTGCGGTACGACAGCTTCGCGCGCCTTATGGACAGCCACACCACAGACGGCGGGGACGTATACGCCCACAGCGCCATCTCCTATGGCATCCCCGGACCAAAGCTGATCGACGAAATTTTCCAAGGCAAGATCTGCAACCTACTTATCAAAACGCTCAAGTACGCATATCAGAAGGAGTATCGAATCATCGGGTCGCGTCCGGTCGAATGTCGCCTTTTACCAGACGAGAATCACCCGGGCTGCAAAATTGAAAAATACGACCACGCAGAACTTGACCTAAGCAGCAGCCTCGCGGACTTTTCCTGGAAGGCCTCGGCGCCGAGCCTCGAAGAGTCGCAAGACGGCCTCATGCTGGAGTTGCCACATCGCGTATAGCTAACGAAGCGCGGGCGGGACGCCGCCGGGGACCAAAGCGGGACCGCTCCCCCTCCCCAACATTCCCCAGAAAGTTCGCTGATGTTGACTGGTGTTCTCGTAAAATAATCCCCAATAAAATATGTGCGGAGTGCTGGCCTGGAGCTGCCTTCGGACCCTATTGGCTGCTCACCGAGAGGCTCCGCTATGAAACGACCCCTTTACTACCTGCTCTGCGCGATCGCGTGCACGTCCATGGTCAGTGCGACGTTGCCCGTGTCAGCCATTGCGGAAGCCATCCAGCCTCGGGCAGCAGCCCAGCAGCAGGCGCAAGCCGACGCCACAAGCAGCGACACAGGCAAGGCCGAAGACGGCACCAGCACAAACGCGACAGCAGATACCGTAGAGGACGGCACCGCAACATCCACCGGCGCCAGCGCAGTCAACACGGAAAGCGCTGACGACACCCCCACCGCCAACGCCACAGACACCGCCGCGCCCGGCACCGCCGCCGCAACCGACACCCCCACCCCATCCCTCCGAGCCCGTACCAACCCCACTCCCGCCGCAATCTCCGCCACGTCACAAACCGGCTACGCACACTCCGCCACCGCAACCCAAAACGGCGTCGCCTTCACCGTCTCGTGGAACGACGCACCCGCGGGCACCGCGACGACCTTCCACGTAACCCAGGCCAACGGCTCGTCCCAGGCCAAGGCGCGCATGGACGTGCCCACCTATTGGGACGGCGGCAGTCAGGAAAGCGTCTGCGACCCGTCGCGCCCGGCATGGGCCAGCTACTGCAGCCTGGGCACCGCGGGCCACGACTTTACCTTTGACTTCACGGCATCGGGAACGTACCGCATCCACTTCTACTTTATGGACAACGACAGAAACGACCCCCAAAACGACAAGGGGATCTACTACCTGCGCACCACGGCGGAGGTGACCGTAAACGATGCCGCCCGCCCAAGCGTCACGCAGATCGTCAACGGTGCCGTGGACCTGTGCGGGCAAGAGACAGACGGCTCGGAATACGACATGGCGCTTTGGCTCCACGACTGGACGCTCGACCAGCTGGAGTACGACCACAACCTCAACTGGTGCTCGGCCGAAAGCGGCCTCACGCGCCACCAGGGCACCTGCGAGAGCTACCAGCGCATCTACTCCAAGCTCCTTGACGCAGCGGGCATCGCCAACGGCCGCATCACCGGCAACGGCCACACCTGGAACGCCGTAAAGATCGACGGCAAATGGTGCCAGATGGACCTAACCTGGGACGACACCAGCGACAACTGGTACGGAGACCTGGACCAGCGCCATCTGTACTTTGGCCTGACCGACGAGCTCATGGCAATCGCCCACTCCGACCACACGGCAAACTATCAAAAGGCCGACTACGTCTATCGTTCAACCGACCTGTCCAACAATTACTTTGTGCGAAATGGCAAGGCCGATGAATGGGCCGAGAAATATGCCGACCGCATTCAGCAGCACCTGGATGCCAAGGAAGAGGGCTTTTCCATCAATGCAGATAACCAGTCCTTCCCGCCGAGTATCTCGGGGATTCAGAACGGGATTGTTGCTTATGCGATGAATCAGAGGGAGTGGAAGACCGGTGGCACCAAGGTTAAGCTTACTGCGGCATCTAGCGTCACAAAAGAATCGAACAGCAAATGGAGCGCCAAGTACGACCTCACAGCAAGCTATGAGACCACGTACGCCATAACAACCATGCCGAAGGACTGTGAAGTATACAACGGAGCCCAAGCCGAATTCACCGTAACGGCACCAAGCGCGACATCGTTCCAATGGCAATGCTCCGACAATGGAGGTTCAAGTTGGTACAACACGGGTATAGGCGGCGAAACTTCCAGGCAGAAAACCCTGAGGTTTGCATCCAATGCCCAGCTCGCGAAGAGGCTCTACCGCTGCCTAGTCTCGTTCCCGAACAGCAGCACCCTCGCAAGCGAGCCCGCACGCCTCGTCCTTGTCGCCCGATACGCCATCAGCTCCCAGCCCGAAGACTGCACAACTGCCGCAGGGTCAACAGCGTTCTTCGCCATCGAAGCAGAGCGGGCTACTTCGTTCCAGTGGCAATGCTCCGACAATGAGGGCAGATCATGGTACAACACGGGGATCGGAGGTGAGACTTCCACGCAGGCGAGAATCGAGTTCACTGCAAGTACGGGATTGTCAAAACGCCGCTATAGATGCTTGGCATTCTTCCCTGATGGGACTAGCTCGGCTTCAAACACTGCGCAACTAAAACTAAGCGCTAACCAAATAACCGGGCAACCGCGAGACACGGCCGCCTCGACAGGATCCGAAGCGTCTTTCTCTGTGCGAGCCCTAGGTGCCATCTCGTACCAGTGGCAATGTTCCGACAATGATGGGAAGGGCTGGTACGACACCGGGATTGGCAATGCCGCCTCAAAGCTGCCTACGCTGCGGTTCACCGCCAGTGCCGCACTTGCGAAACGTCTCTACAGGTGCGTTGTCACCTTCCAGGATGGAACAACAGCTGCGACTCAAAACGCCAAACTCTCGTTATTGTCGAATAAAGAGAGGATCACCACGCAGCCGAAAGATTGCGCAACGAGCGCAGGAATTGAGGCCTCGTTCTCAATCGACGCTGAGCACGCGGCCGCATTTCAATGGCAATGTTCTGACAACGGAGGCAGGACCTGGTACAACACCGCAATCGGAGGCGTCACCTCGAAAAGCAGCACCATAAGTTTCACTGCAACCGAAGGCTTGACAAAGAGGCTATTCCGATGCTTAGTCTACCTCGAAGACGGTTCGACGCAAGCCTCCGAGGCAGCCAAGCTGCTTCTGCGGTAAAGGCGATCTCATACTTTGAAGCGCCCGCAAAGCCGCTACCGGATATCACAGACCCCACGGCCACCGGAGACGTACAAAGTGTCACCAACCACCATGTCGCCCATGGGGCTGGCCAACATCACAGCGAATTCCGCGATCTCCTCGGGCATGGCGAACCTGCCAAGTCTGTTGTCCTCAGCAGAGATGCTGTCACCCTCCTCGACGCCAAGAAGAGGAGTCGCCGTGCTGCCGGGCGCAATCGCGTTGACTACAATGCCATGAGGAACGAGGGCGGAAGCCATGCCCTCAGTGATGCCCTTCAGACCCCACTTCGATACGCGGTAGGGAGACCATGCGGGCTCGTTGCCAGCCGAGGATGAGACGATAAGGATATGCCCATTGCTGACCTTATCGGAAATCATGTGCTTTGCAACAGACTGCACCATGAAGTAGACGCCGCGCAGGTTGATGTCCAAGATGCGATCGTATTCCTCAACTGAAAAATCGAGAAACCCGCCCATGGAGACGTCCTCGGTGTGAACTCCGGCAGAATTGACTAGGATATCGATGGGGCCGTAGAATGCCACCGCCTCGTCGATGACTTTCGAAAAGGTCTCTGGCTCGGCAAGGTCGACAACAACCCCGGCGCACTTCTCGCCAAGCTCTAACACCACCTTGTCGACCTTCGCGCGCCTAGTGCCGGCGATGACAACATTCGCGCCGTTCTTCAGGAACGCCTTGGCGACCGCCTTGCCGATTCCACCTGAGCCTCCCACTACGAGGGCAGTCTTCCCCTTGAGCAGGCATTCATCGCCGACGGTCTGCATCACAGGCTGTATATTCTTGGCTTTGAGAGCGACGATGCCCTGCTTGATTGCGTGCTTTAGATTCGCCATGCACCTACTCCTCGACATCCATGAACTTGCCTTTATCAGCCTCGAGCCCCTTCCGGTTTCGATCTATGACCAGCTTCGCGTAAAGCACGGGTGCCATGCCGCAGCATGCGATCTTTACCTTCTCGGAACGGCCGACTTCGCTGTTCTTGAACACGGACAGCCAGTTCTTCCTAACGTACGCTGCACATTCTTTCGCGAGTTTGCCTTCGGAGTCCATTTCATCCGCACCTATTATCTGAGTGAGTAGGAACTCGTAGTTTCGCCAGATATGCCAATCGCATGCGTGGCGAACCATCGGAGTGTCCAGAGTCAGGTTCTCTTTAATGAATTTAATATTTCCGAGGGCATTCTTGCCATTTTGAACGTTGTAGTTGGTAAGACCGCTCCCCAAGTTATTCAAACGGTAGTTGTAGACCTTACGTCTACCAACGCCCACATGATTAGAGTGCTGTGCAACCTCGGTAGCAAAGTACAGACCCTCGCCGAACCAAGGAACGGAAAACGAAATATTGTTGTCGACAACTACAGAACGTTTGTACAACTTATTCCAAGGCCCCAGCCGCATAAAGGGATAGATGATGGCAGAGGTGGCGCGCTCTGCCGACCAGGTCTCCCGGACGTCCTCAACAATCTGCTCCCTATCACGCGTTGTAAAGAGATTCACCGAGTAGGACATGTCGGAGCCAGTGCTCTCAGCCAAGTCGACCAAATATTCAACGCAATCGGGCTCCAGCCAGTCGTCACCGTCCACGATCATGAGATAGTCACCCGTCGCGACACCAAGTCCCGCATTCCTAGCGGAGCAAGTGCCGCCATTAGGCTTGTGAATAACAATAGCCCTAGGGTCACGTGCAGCATAGTCATCACAGATGCGACCACTGTCATCGGGAGAACCATCGTCAACGAGAATAATCTGGAGATTCTTGTGGGTTTGAACCTCAAAGGAATGAAGAAGCTTCGGCAGAAATTGTTCAGATTTGTAAACAGCGACGATGATGGAAACAGATGGCTGACTCAAAATAGGACCTTCCATTCATAATTCTAGCGAGCAAGACGGGCGGAGAACTCGCCAACGGTGTCACAAAGGAACTCCGAGGAGGACTCACGGTTGACGGCAAGCGACTCATTGACGCCCGCCCAATCAAAATCGTTGAGGCAAAGCTCTTCTGGCTGAAGCTCCGTGCTTATGCGGGAATCCAACCCGTAGCGAGAAAGAATTGCCTTGTTACGCTCCGCATACTGCTCAGGCAGAATATCGACAAAGGGCGTATTGAACAGCAACGAAAAAGCAGTCCCGTGGAATGAGTCCGTGAGCACGCAGGTGGCATTGTCAAACAGCCAAAGGAATTCGTGAAGCGAAGGGTAGAACAAATTCTTCCCCATCGTCTTACGAAGCGACGGACGAATGCTAACGACCTCGAGGCCGAGTGACTTGCATGCGGCAGCAGAATAGCGGTCGAATGCATCGCTTGGATGCAGGTTGTAGATCAGGCAATACTTCCCATTCACCCCGCGGGGCGCACGAGGCTCAACACGATCAAACCAGGCCTCCTTTGAGAGCAGGTGCACGGGGTCGACAACGGTTTGCGCCTCAAGTCCCATTTCCTCAAGAGTTTTCTGCCCACTTTCCTCGCGCACTGAAAGCCTATCAAAGCGCGCAAACGCTTTGGCGGCACGTTCGCGTTCGCGTGGATCGAGGCCATTTTTACCAAAGGAGGAAGAGAAGGAGAACTTGTAGGCATCGTCTGATGCGCCCTCCAAAAGGTAGGCACCCTCGATGTTTCCATCGGACATGATATTCCACACTTGGTCGCCTCCCACACAAAGGACAGGATACTCTGCAAGAAGCTTACCGAGCTCTTCTGAGTCGGTAACCCTACGGCTCTGCCTCAGCAAATCACTCCTCATCGCCTCGAACTTACGGGCACCAATCGCTTTTGGAATCGCACGAATCGGACCGAGCGCGCCAGAGGTCCTCATGGCATCTGCTAAAGGAAAGTCCCGGGGGATGCGGTAGTCAACATACTCAGCATTGATACCCATTGAGGCGAACGCATCCTGAAGGGCATATGCTTGCAGAATGGAACCGTAGTTCGGCACTGCATGGCGTGACAATATACCGACGCACTTTTTCATTTCTTATTCCTTACCTTTCGCAATCGGCGGTAACGCTTCGAGATGGAAACAAGTATCCGCGCGCGAGCCAAATGCGACTCACACACATAATTGCCTCAGTAAGGCAGCGGATAAAGCAAATAGTCTGCATGCTCGCAACCCCCATCGCAGACACGGTCAAGAGCGAAACGATGCAAAATACAGCAGACCCCACTGTGGTATAGGTAACCTCAGCGACTTTGCCAGAGGCACCAAGAATCGGCCAACCGACCATCGTTGCATAAAAGGAAAACAGGAGTACGGGTGAAGCCCAGGCGATAACCCAGGAACCTGATAGATAGTCCTTGCCACCGAGCACGAGCATAACTACATCGGAAAGCGCTGCGAAAGCGATGGTGCCAATGAGCAGGACGGGTATTGAGACAAGAAGCAGCTTCCTTGCAAAACCGTAGTCACCCCCCTTGACCATATGTGGGTACAGACTGTTCACAATTGGCGAATAAAGGGACTGGATGGCATTAATTGCAGTCACAGCAAGGGACCAGTAGGAAATCATGGCCTTGTTGGTAATCACGATTCCAATCAAGAGCGTAGTGAAACCGGAAAAAACGACGGAGGCCATGTTCGAGAAACAATAGAGCGCGGAAACCTTCAGCTCTGAAAGCGCCTCGCATAGGGGCACGAACGTAATGGTGGTACCGAACATTCGCTTGGCGGAAATGAAAGACCAGACAAGGGCAATAACGCTCGAAAGGATGTCGAGAATAGGGATCCACAGAATGTCATCGATAGAATGGACAACGATGAACGTCAAGGCAGTAGAGACACCCTTCGAGACAAAATAGCGAGTCGTCAATGGACCCATGTTTTCATGTCCCTGGAAAAGAAAGTCCGGAGCAAGTGCCTTACCGAATACAGCAACAAATGCAAACATGGTATATAGCATGTTCGAATGAGTAATGGGGATAAACCAGGCAACAACAACAACGACAGCGCCGGTCACTACACCAAGCAACAGGCGAGCCTCTGTCACAGCGCCGATAGCCCGGTTCTCCTCTTCGACAGTCTCGGATTTTGCTATGCGTTTAGTACCGGAAAGGTTGAAGCCAAAATCGACGAAAGTCTGGGCGAAAGTCATGAACGACACAACATACGCGTAGATCGCGTAACCCTCCGGCAGAAGCACACGAGTCAGATAAGGCAGCGTAATGAGGGGAAAAATGTACTTAACAATCTGCAGTCCGTACTGCCAAACGACATTGCTGTAGAAACGTTTGTGTTGAGAACTCAAAGTGAAATCTCCAGACGATATAAGCTAGATAAGTTAATGGGAAAAGACGCACATATAAGGAACAACATGGCTGAAGTTCAAAATGCCATATAGATAGATAAAAACGATAATGACAAACATCGCATATAAGCTTTTTACAATGAGAATCGATGGACAAGTACCGCGATCGCACGAACAAAAAAGCCTTGGAATCGCAATGATACAGATCGACGTGAAGTAGACAGCAATCCTAGAAAACAGCATTACGTATTTAGACAAGACGCACACGACGACTCCAACCATCAAAAGGTTGAACAGGAATATGGTGTGCCTGTCTAACGTTATTGAGCTAACATTTTTAACCCAGAAAAAAATTGCAAGACCAATCGAACAAATCAATAAATCGGCAACGTCTATGTTGCCGCTCGATAAAAACTGATTAGACAGATGTTCAACGCTTGCGTATCTTGCAATCTGCGGTGAAACTGCAATTCCAAAAGATAGAAGCGCGGAAGAGATGGCTCCGCCGAAAACAATGGCGCACACAAACGTGAAAAAGGATTTCAAGCTATCCGGACGCCACCCCCTCAATACAACCAAAGGAATGAAGAGCAGAGCCGTAGAGTGAAATAACGATGCCGCCAAAACAGCTATACAAAATTTAGTTGTATCACCTCGAGTAGCAAAAGGAAGAGCATTCAACAGAATTGACGCGGCAAGTGCCTGCCTAATCCCATTGGATGAGAAAAAGAGAAAACCTCCGAACAAAAATATGTAGACACCCCAAATTGGTCCTAAAGATTGACTATAAATAGCTCTATAAACTAAAAAGACCGTAAGAAAGGAGGTAACGAAAAACATGCTGTGGTAATCAAGGCCGAATAAAATGAGCAATCTACAAAGAGTCACAAATCCCAACTCAAAACGACTGGCAAACCCAGCCTGTATTTCGTTGTAGCCTTTGACATAAATATCGTAGTAATCTGTTCCGAAACCTTCTCTTATACCAAAAGCAATAGCAACAGTTAATCCACTTAAGACAAAAAAACCCAGTCTCGGCTGTTTTAGGGTTCGTCTTTGCTTTAAATCGCAAACCGAAAGAAAGGCAAAAAAAACTGAGACGAAAAAAAGGCAACTGTAAAATATCATTTGCCGATAACCTTTCCGGTCAATTTGCCATAAAAGCTGTATGCGAAGCTGTGCAGGGCAGGAGAGACCGCGAACAGAAGGCAGCGAAGGCGCCAAGTCCTGTCAACAAGCGTACTAGCTGCAACGGTCCAACACTGCTTTCTGGCTTTAAAAATAAATGCCTTTGCTGACTCTATGTCAGAGCATTTGGACAAATCGAGCCTTGAAGCTATGCGAAGCGAACAGAAGGCCTCAAAACATGCAAAGGCGTCAAAAAACTCAGGCTTTTCCCGCACAACCCGCCTAACGACATCAAGAGAGGCAGACATTCCGTCGAGCTGGGCATCACCATAACTCTTGATTGTGGTAATAGACCCTTCACGCGCCAGATAACCATATAGCTCAGCATCAAATATGCATGCTTTATCAATCGTCGAAAAAACAGTAGCCTCTACACCAAAATCTTCAAATAGCTGACCATCGGGAAATACCAAAAGCGGCAGAAGCTTCTTTGCATATAACTTTGCGCACGCAGAACCGGACTCACCATCAAGCAGCAGCAAGCTTTCAAGCAAACGGTCACCAGAAACAACCTCAACGGGGCCGAGCTGTCCACCCTTAAAATCTTCGGTACATGAAATTTTTTTATACTTGCAAGTAACAAGAGAAACATCGTTCTCAAGGGCGATCTCGACAAGAAGCTCAATCGTTCTTATATCAAGAACGTCGTCGCCGTCTACAAACATTATGTATTCACCGGTGCAGTGTTTAACGCCGAAATTACGCGCCGAGGAGAGCCCACCGTTTATCTTATGGAGAATTTTAACGCGCGAGTCAGCCTCGACAACGCTTTCGATTAACTCAACTGTGTCATCAGTTGAGCCATCATCCACAATGATAATCTCTAGGTTAGCATATGTCTGCACCAGCAGCGATCTTATGCACGAGCAGGCATAAGAACCCAAATTATACATGGGTACGATTACGCTCACGCATGGGCAATCAGATTCAGAAGCCAGATATCTCATAGAGTTAGATAGAACCTTTCGAAGAAATAGCGTCCAGGTACTCCCCAAGCTCTTCCTCCCAGTCGGGCATGTGGAAGCCCGCGGCCTCGAGCTTCGAGAGGTCGAGCGCGGAGTGGACCGGGCGCGGGGCGATGGGGCCGGCGGCGCCGGCGTAGTAGTCGGCGGTGCTGACCGGCACGACCCTCTCCCCGTTGCCGTTGGCGGCCTCGAAGACGGCGCGGGCGATGTCCGCCCAGCTCTTCACGGCGCCGGAGCCGGTGCAGTCGTAGGTGCCGTAGGGGGCCTTGTTCCCCAGCACGTGGAAGATGGCCTCGGCCATGTCGCGCGTGAAGGTGAGGCGGCCCAGCTGGTCGTCCACGACGGTGACCTTGTCCAGCTTGTCCTCGGGGTCGGCGACGCGGTCGGAGAGCGCCTTCATGGTCTTCACGAAGTTGTGCCCCTCGCCGATGACCCAGGAGCTGCGCATGATGTAGTGGCGCGGGCAGCCGGCCACGGCGATGTCGCCGGCAGCCTTGGTCTGGCCGTAGACGGACAGCGGGGAGAACGGCTCGTCCTCCGTGTGGACCTCGGCGGTGCCGTCGAAGACGTAGTCGCTGGACACGTGGACGAGGGTGATCCCGTGCCCGGCACAGGTGCGGGCCAGAAGCGCCGGGCCGGTGGCGTTGGCCTTCCAGGCGATGACGCGGCCCTCGGGGATCTCCGCTTTATCCACGGCCGTGTAGGCGCCGCAGTTGATCACGGTGCCGTAGAGCGACCAGTCGTACTGCGAATAGGCGTCCGGGTCGGACATGTCGAAGGTGTCGATGTCGCAGAAGTCGAAGTCCTTCGCCACGCCGCGCTCCTCGGCCAGCTTTCGCACCGCATGGCCCAGCTGGCCGTTGCAGCCGGTGACGAGCGTCCTCTTGGGCGCCATGGGGACGACGTCCCTGAGCATCGGGTGGTTGAGGTCGGCCTCGGAGACGGTGGCCTGGTCCAGCGGGATGGGCCACTCGATGGCGAGCTCCGGGTCGGCGAGGTTCACGAAGGTGTAGGTCCTCTTCAGCTCGAGCGACCAGTGGGCATCCACCAGGTAGGTGTAGGCGGTGCCGTCCTCCAGGGCCTGGAAGGAGTTGCCAACGCCGCGCGGGACGTAGATGGCCTTGCTGGGATCCAGAACGGTCGTGAACACCTTGCCGAAGGTCTCGCTTCCCTCGCGCAGGTCGACCCAGGCGCCGAAGACGCTTCCGCGGGCCACCGAGATGAACTTGTCCCAGGGCTCGGCGTGGATGCCGCGGGTGACGCCGCGGCTGTCGTTGTAGGAGACGTTGTTCTGGACGACGCGGAGGTCCGGGATGCCCAGGGCGCACATCTTGGCGCGCTGCCAGTTCTCCTTGAACCAGCCGCGCGAGTCGCCGTGGACGGCGAGGTCGACGACCTTGAGGCCCCCGATGCCGGTCTCGGCGACGGAGAGGTCCTTCTCGAATGCGATGTCTGCCATGTGGGAAAAGCTCCTATCGAAGAGGTTGGGTAACCGGGGGCGCCCGCGCGGGGACGCAGGATCATCCCCATGCCCTGCGGCCCCGCGCGGGCGCCCCGCGGCGCGGTTCGCCGGGATGCGGTCCTACTGGCCCTGTGCGCGGTAGCGGGCCTCGGTGGCCTCCTTGGCCGGGCGCCACCAGGGCTCGTTCTCGACGTACCAGTCGATGGTCTGCTTCAGGCCCTCGGCGAAGTCGGTGTGCGCCGGCCTCCAGCCCAGCTCGCGCTGGAGCTTGGACGAGTCGATGGCGTAGCGGCGGTCGTGGCCGGGGCGGTCGGCGACCCAGTCGAAGTCCTCGGGGTCGCGGCCCATCGCCTCGAGGATCATGCGCAGCACGGTGATGTTGTTCCTCTCGCCGTCGGCTCCGATGAGGTAGGTCTCCCCCGTGCGGCCCTTGGTGAGGATGTCCCAGACGGCGCTGGAGTGGTCCTCGGTGTGGATCCAGTCGCGGACGTTCTCGCCCCTCCCGTAGAGCTTGGGGCGCACGCCGTCGACGATGTTCGTGATCTGCCTGGGGATGAACTTCTCCACGTGCTGGTAGGGGCCGTAGTTGTTGGAGCAGTTGGAGATCGTGGTGCGCAGGCCGTAGGTGCGGGTCCATGCGCGCACGAGCATGTCGGAGGAAGCCTTGGTGCTCGAGTACGGGCTGCTCGGGTGGTACGGCGTCTCCTCGGTGAACTTCGCCGGGTCGTCGAGCGCCAGGTCGCCGTAGACCTCGTCGGTGGAGACGTGGTGGTAGCGGATGCCGTATTTCCTCACGGCCTCCAGCAGGCGGAAGGCGCCCTCCACGTTGGTGCGCAGGAACGGCTCCGGGTCGGCGATGGAGTTGTCGTTGTGGCTCTCGGCGGCGTAGTGGACGATGGCGTCGTGGCCCGGCACGATCTTATCGAGCAGCCCGGCGTCGCAGATGTCGCCCACGACGAGCTCCACGCGGTCCGACGGCAGCCCCGCGATGTTCTCGGGGTTGCCGGCGTAGGTCAGCTTGTCCAGGACGGTGACGTGGACGCCGGGGTGGTTGTTGACCACGTAGTGCACGAAGTTGCTGCCGATGAAGCCGCAGCCGCCCGTGACGATAATGTTCCTGGGGGAGAAGGTCTCCTCTGCCATGTTTGTATCTCCTCAGTTCCTAGTACTCGCGCGGGCTGTTGACGATCTCGCCGGCGGCGACCTTCTTCAGGTGCTGCCCGTAGACCGACTTGCCGTAGGCCTTGGCGGCCTCCTCCAGCTCGGCGGTCGTGATCCAGCCGTTCTCCCAGGCGATCTCCTCGGGCACGGACACGGGCAGGTCCTGGGAGTGCTCCACGGCGCGGACGAACTCCGCGGCCTCGTGCAGGCTCTCCATGGTGCCGGTGTCCAGCCACGCGTACCCGCGGCCCAGGGTCACCACGGACAGCGTCCCCTCCTCCAGGTACATCTGGTTGAGCGTGGTGATCTCCAGCTCGCCGCGCGCGGACGGCTTGACCTCATGCGCCTTGGCTGCCACGTCGCCCGGGTAGAAATAGAGTCCGGTGACGGCGTAGGAGCTCTTGGGGCACTCGGGCTTCTCCTCGATGGAGACGGCCCTCCCCTGCGCATCGAACTCAACGACGCCGAAGCGCTCGGGGTCGTCGACGTGGTAGCCGAAGACCGTGGCCCTCCCCGACTCGGCGTTCTGGACGGCGCGCGTCAGGTGGCGGGACAGGCCGTTGCCGTAGAAGATGTTGTCGCCGAGCACCAGCGCGCACGGCTCGCCGGCGATGAACTCCTCGCCGATGGTGAAGGCCTGCGCCAGGCCGTCCGGGCTCGGCTGCTCGGCGTAGGACAGGTTCACGCCGTAGCGCGAGCCGTCCCCGAGCAGGCGCTCGAAGTTGGGCAGGTCGGTCGGCGTGGAGATGACCAGGATGTCCCGGATGCCCGCCAGCATGAGGGTGCTAAGCGGGTAGTAGATCATGGGCTTGTCGTAGACCGGCAGCAGCTGCTTGGAGGTCACGAGCGTGAGCGGGTACAGGCGCGTGCCGGACCCGCCGGCGAGGATGATGCCTTTCATTGGCTATAACCTTTCATTTCTTGCTGCCCTGCGGCCAGCGCGATTTCCGAGAAGGCGGGCGCAGCAATCGACTCCGAAAGCAACGAACTCGCCAAGATTTCCCTCCCGTAGAAGTTGCGACGAAACCATCTTGGCGAGCCGGCTTCCTTCACCAATCTCACTTGCATGCATGAGTTCGTCTGCATGCGTTTCGAGAAAGAAGCCAACAGCGCGGTTGCGGGCAAACTGTTGGGATGGCGTCAAGTTATGCGAGTGATAGACCTCTGCACGCGGCTCGTAAGCCACCTTCAACCCTGAGGCGATAAACCTTGCCGCCATGAGCATGTCCTCGTTGGTGTTAACGTGCTCGAATCCGCCGCATTTGAGATATGCAGTTCGTCGATAAGCGGAACAGGCATCAGATGCAAAAAAAGTCTTAATACCGAGTTTCTCGAGATCACATTTGGAACGAACGGATGGCCGGTCGGGATAGTTGAAACCACGCACCAGCTGTTCAAAACGTCGGGCATCCGCCTTAGGCAGCTGCCTGCCGCTTACGAGAGCGATATCGGAATCATCAAGCATGGGAGCAACAAGCCGCTCCAGGTAATCATCAGAAACAGGCACAGCATCTTGGGTAAGGAAGCATACAAAGTCACCCCTCGACTCCCTTAGTGCCATGTCTCTTGTGGTGCCGTGGTTGAAATCCTGGCGATCAATCTTCAGAAGGCGGACTCTTTTGTGCTGCCGGACCAGCTCTATAGTTTTATCTTCCGAAGCGGAATCAACGATAAGGATATCAACCGGCTGAATAGACTGGTGTTCGAGGGCAATTAAAAGCCCATCGATTTCATGCTCAGCATTAAGAGTAGGAATGATGACGGATATTTCCATCTATCGGCCCGTCCTCTCCTTGCCAAACATGGCGCCGAAAGTGCCAGCAAAACACTTCCAATCCATTCGGAAACAACGGTTCCGCACGTAATGCAATTCGATTTTTTGGCGCAGACCGCTTTCAAATGACGCATCGTTGCGATCCGTCGCCTGCCATAACCCGGTAATTCCAGGTTGAACCGAAAGAAATACAACCTTATCCTCATCAGAAAAATGCATTTCGAGTTCATCACGCGTAATGGGACGAGGACCGATAACGGATAAATCACCATTTAAAACATTAAGAAACTGCGGCATCTCATCGATAGAGCACTTACGAATAAACTGCCCGACCTTAGTGATGCGCGGATCGTTATCGACCTTGCGCTCAATTTCCCACTGATGCAGCTGCTCAAATTTTAAATACTTCTGAACATTGCCAGCATCGGCAACCATGCTGCGCAGCTTAAAGATCTTAATGACCTTGCCATTTTTGCCAATTCGCTCCTGGGTGTACAAGGGACTACCCGGAGACTCTAGACAAATCAGGACGCACACAAGACCCACTGGAATGAATAAAATAGCGATCGCCATAAGACTAAACACAAGGTCAAACAGCCTCTTGACGATGCGATACCCAAGCGTACCGCTCGGCTTTATCTGATTGAAAGCCAGCGCACCAACCGTTGATGTACAACTCTCTGTTACTTCTTTAGCAGCCACAATAAAACTTACGTTCCTGTCCCCAGGAACCCCCCATCTATGAATCCAAAAACCAAGTAATTTGCCGGTGCAACGTCTCCCTTACGTTTTGCTGGGCACGTCAAGCGGTAGCAGCTCCCTAAATGTGGAGCCACCATCGCCCACGTCCACCAAGCACCAGCGCTTATGACGATCGATCTTCTTTACACGGGCCTCTTGCCCCACCAAGGGACCCTGCTCTATGTGCAACACGCCGTCTTCTATGCGCGCCACGCTGTTGCGCACCACACCGTCGTCGTCCAGCACGCTGCGGTACCAGTCCTGCACATCGTCCGGCATGGGCATGTACGCCCGCTCCCTGCTGCCGGCGATGCGACAACCAAAGCTCAACTGGGCCAAAGCCCTATCGAGCGCGGCTACATCATGCGTGGCGACGAAGAAATATTCCTTGTACATGGGTTTGGTTTGGAGCGACCAGGCGCCGTCCCGCTTAAACCAGAACTCCTTTTGCATTACAAAAGCGTTCTGCATCAGCTCGTGTGGGATAATACGGCGCACCTTTTCGCAGGTCTCGCGCTCTTTGCCGTTGGGGGTGTGGACCAGATACCAGCGGACGCGGCCGTGCTGGCTGTTGGTGGTGGCGCCGTTAAATGCGCCCGGCAGCTTCTCTTGGCGCCGTGCCGTCTGTTCCATGTTCTCGTCCCCTCTTTTGGATTTGCGATGCACGCAAATGCAAGGGCGTTTAGAACAGGCTTCTCGCTCGCAGCTAGGCGCATTCGCATAAGTACAGGTTTTTGTATCTTTCGACAGACGACATTATACGAGCAATTAATCAGCGTTTGCCCAGATTACGCAAAATGTACTGCCAGTAGATGCATCTCCATACCCCTCTACAAAAACCTGTACCTTTTTGTGCAACAAAAAAAGCCGCTCAACCAGCGGCTTTTCTAATTTTGGTAAGAAAAAAGGCGACCGCCCTTTGTGGACGGTCGCCTTTGCTAATTGTTGTGAAGCTTGCCTTAGGCGCGAGTCTTGATCTCCTCGGTCACCTTGGCAACAAACTCATCAACGCTCATCTGAACGGTCTCATTGGAGCGATCGCGGACGGAAATGTTGCCGGCCTCGACCTCCTTCTCGCCCAGGATGAGCATGTAGGGCACGCGGTCGATGCTGCGAGCCTCGCGGATCTTGTAGCCGATCTTCTCGTCGCGGTCGTCACAGACCACGCGGATGCCGGCCTCCTCCAGCTTGGCGCATATCTCGTGGGCGTAGTCGCGGCTCTTCTCGGAAACGGGAAGTGCCTTGACCTGCACGGGAGCCAGCCAGGTGGGGAACTTGCCCGCAAAATGCTCAATCAGAATACCAATGAAGCGCTCGATAGAGCCAAAGCATACGCGGTGCAGCATGATGGGGCGCTTCTTGGTGCCGTCGGCGTCCACGTACTCCAGGTCAAAGTTGAGCGGCATCTGGAAGTCGAGCTGAACGGTGCCGCACTGCCAGGTACGGCCGAGCGAGTCCTCCAGATGGAAGTCGATCTTGGGGCCGTAGAAGGCGCCGTCGCCCTCGTTGACCTCGTAGTCCATGCCCAGCTTCTCCAGAGCGGTGCGCAGGCCCTCCTCGGCGCGTGCCCAATCATCGTCCGAACCCATGGAGTCCTCGGGGCGGGTGGAAAGCTCAACGTGGTACTTAAAGCCAAACTTCTGGTATACGGAGTCGATGAGGTTGACAACGCCCACGATCTCGTCGGTCAGCTGGTCGGGGCGCACAAACAGGTGGGCATCGTCCTGGTTAAAGCAGCGCACGCGGAACAGGCCGTGCAGGGCGCCGCGTAGCTCGTGGCGGTGCACCAGGCCAATCTCGCCGGCGCGGATGGGCAGCTCGCGGTAGGAGTGCGGCTTGGAGGCGTACACCAGCACGCCGCCCGGGCAGTTCATGGGCTTAATGCAGTACTCTTCGTCGTCGATGACGGTGGAGTACATGTTGTCCTTGTAGTGGTCCCAGTGGCCCGAGGTCTTCCACAGCTGCTTGTTCATGATGAGCGGCGTGGAAATCTCCACGTAGCCGGCCTTGTGGTGGATCTCACGCCAGTAGTCCAGCAGCGTGTTCTTAAGGACCATGCCGTTGGGCAGGAAGAATGGGAAGCCGGGGGCCTCGTCGCGCATCATAAAGAGGTCCATCTCGCGGCCGATCTTGCGGTGGTCGCGCTTCTTGGCCTCCTCCAGCATGTGCATGTGCTCGTCAAGCTCTTCCTTGGTGGCAAAGGCGACGCCGTTGATGCGGGTGAGCATCTTGTTGTCCTTGTCACCCTTCCAGTAAGCGCCCGAGACGCCGGTGAGCTTAAAGGCCTTCAGCGCCTTGGTGTAGCAGATGTGGGGGCCGACGCACATGTCGATGTAGTCGCCCTGCTGGTAGAAGGTGATGCGGGCGTCGTCGTCCAGGTCGCCGATGTGCTCGACCTTGTACTTCTCGCCGCGCTCCTCCATAAGGGCGATGGCCTCGGCGCGGGGCTTCTCGTACACGGAGAACTTGAGGTTCTCCTTGACGATCTTCTTCATCTCGGCCTCGATCGCGGGGAAGTCGTCCTCGCTGATCTTGACGCCCTCGGGCAGGTCGACGTCGTAGTAGAAGCCGTTGTCGGTCGCGGGGCCGTAGGCAAAGTCGGCCTGGGGGTACAGGCGCTTGATGGCCTGCGCCATGATGTGCGCGGCGGAGTGGCGGATGACGTGCGTGACCTCGTCCTGCGGGAGCTCGGCCACCGAACCGTCATTGTAGAGTGCCTTCATGGGTATGTTTTCTCCTCTCGGATGCCTGATGCAAGTGCGTGCGATGCGCTCGGCTTTTTTGACTTGCATCATTATAGGCAGGTTGCCTTGGTATACAAGCGCCCGCCGCACCTTAATGGCACGGCGGGCGATTTTCTACGCATGCTTCATCGTGTGGGGCGGGGCTGTGAGGCGCGCGTGCGGCTTGCGCGTGACGCGCGGCGCCCGTGGCTTACGGCCGGCCCGGCGATGGATGCGTTACTGAATACGAGTTCGGCAGTAGGGGCAGACTTTCCAGTGCGCATCGAGCGGGCGATGGCAGCTGGGGCATACGTTGCGAACCTGGGTATCGCACACCGGGCAGACGACGAAGTCCTTCTCGATGGGCGCGCCGCACTGCGGGCAGGTGCCGTACTGGGCAAGCTGGCGCTCGCGCAGGGCCATGTCCAGCTCCTGCTCCTCGCGGTCGGACGCGTAGGAGTGCGGGCGCAGGACCAGGTAGGCAATGAGGCCTACAAACGGGATGAGGGCGATGATGCCCCATGCCACGTAGGCGCTGGCGCCGCGGCGGCGAGCGTCGATGAACACATAGACGACCGACAGCACATACAGGGCGATGATAAAGCCAACGAAGGCATAGACGACGCCCATAAGCTGCGGCGACATGAGCTCGGAGATGTACTTGGACATTACGGGTACCTTTCGGAATATTTACAGTCCGGTAAAGTTTACCACGGGGTTTGTTTATATGGGACCACGGCTAGGGGCGGGGCTGGTGCGGACACAAACATCTCAATCTGTAACAGGTGGGAGCGGAATCCGGGTCTAAACGTTACAGATCGAGACACAGGGGTCCCTCCCCGACTTCAATCTCGATCTGTAACACGTAGGACCGTAATTCCCCTCTTACTGTTACAGATCAAGACGAACGGTTGCCGTAGCTGTCGGCAGACGAGGCCAACATCCGTGCCGGGTCTCCCCTCGCCTGCCGTTGGCGGGTGTTGCAGGGCTGTTCGCCGCATTGCCGCCGCGCTGGGGGTGTGTAGACCGTAGGATAGTCTTATTGACAGCCTGTCAACTCGTCTGGGAGGCACTGTGACAGAAACGTTTGATATCGCGATTGTCGGCGCGGGCATCACGGGATGCGCCATCGCGCGGCAGCTTGCGCGTTTTGACCTGTCCATTTGTGTGGTCGAGGCGGCCAACGATATCGCGCTGGGCGCGTCGAAGGCCAACGGCGGCCTGGTGCACGCCGGCTACGATCCGACGCCGGGCACGGTAAAGGCGCTGGTCAACGCCCGTGGTTGCGAGCTATATGGCACGTGGGCCCAGGAGCTAGGCTTTTTGTTCCGCCGCACCGGGTCGATGGTGCTGGGATTTAACGACGAAGACCGCGCGCACCAAGAGAAGCTGCGGTGCAACGGCCATGCCAACGGCGTGCCCGAGCTGTCAATCGTCGGACCCGACCGCATCCACGAATTAGAGCCGCGGGCCAGTGCCGAGGCGACGTGCGCGCTGTGGTGTCCCTCCACTGGCTTTGTGGATCCGTTTGAGGTCGCCATTGCCGCGCTGGAGAACGCCGTCGCCAACGGGGTGACGTTTATGCGCTCCGCACCGGTGGAAGCGATTGAGGTTGCTGGCAGCGAGGCTACCGACGGGGCTGCGCGCTTTACGCTGGCGACGCCCGCCGGAGACGTGCGCTGCCGCTATCTGATCAACGCCGCGGGCAACGGTGCCGCGGACATCTCGCATATGGTGGGCGCCGAGGAGTTCCAGATGGTCTGGCGTCAGGGCAACATCGTGGTGCTGGACAAGGAACCGCGCACGCTCATGCCGCTCTACCCGGTGCCGACGCCGATTTCGAAGGGCGTAATCGTCACGGGCACCGTGCACGGCAACACCGTGATAACCGCGACAGCCGCCGTGCGCGTGCACGGCGACACGCAGACCTACGCAAGCGATGTGAACGCGCTGCTGACGGGAGCACGCAAGCTGGTGCCCGATCTGGACACGCGACGCGTGGTACGCGCGTTTGCCGGCGGGCGTCCGGTCATAAAGGGAACGAACGACTTTTTTATTGGACAGTCGGACGTGGTGCCGGGACTGTTCCAGGCGGCGGGCATTCAGTCGCCAGGCGTGGCGAGCGCGCCGGCCATTGCCGAGCGCATGGAGCACGTGATGCGCGAGGCGGGCGTTGCTTTGCGCGAACGGGCCGATTGGGATCCGATTCGACACGCGCCGGACGACTTCGACCGTGCGCCGCTTGCACGCAAGGAGGAGCTCATTTGGATTGGCAACACCTATTTGGACGATTCCGGGAGGGACAGCCCCGCCTCCCTGAACTCGACCGGCGACATGTAGCCCAGCGTCGAGTGGATCCTGAAGTTGTTGTACCAGTGCACGTAGTCCGAGAGCTTGGCCCGGAGCTCGCGCGTCGTGCCGAACGTCTCGCGGTGGACGAGCTCGGCCTTCAGTATCCTGTTGGTCGACTCGTCGACGGCGTTGTCGTAGGGGCAGCCCTTGGCCGACAGCGACCTCTCTATGCCGAAGGCCTCGAGCATCAGGTCGATCTCGGCGTTGTCGAACTCGCTGCCGCGGTCCGTGTGGAACACCTCGATGTCCGAGATCGGGAAGGAGAGCGTCGCGAACGCCGACTTGACCAGCCGGGCGTCCTTCCTGGGCCCGGCGGAGTGGCCGACGATCTCCCTGTTGTAGAGGTCGACGAGCAGGCAGACGTAGTTCCACGACGCCCCCACGCGCACGTAGGTCAGGTCGCTGCATATATGGGTGCGCGGCGCCCTGCCGCAGAAGCCGCGCGCGACGACGTTCGGCACGTCGGCCTCGTTGACCGCCCCGGGGTGCACCTTGAACCTCTTCCTGCCGTATGCGCTGACCAGGCCGTTCTCCCTCATGATGCGGCAGACCCGGCGCCGGCTGACGGTGACGCCCGACCGCTCGAGCGACGCCTTTATCTTGCGCGAGCCGTACCGGCCCTTGCTGGCGGCGTGGGCCGCGACCACGGCCGGCGCGGCGGGGTCCGGCGCGGCGGGCCGGCCGGGCCGCGAGCGCATGGAGTAGTACGTCGACCTCGCGACGCCGAGGAGCCTGCACTGCGCTGATATGGGGTAGCGGCCCTCGTTGGCCGCTATGGCCCTCACTTTCGAGCGTATATCAGCGCCGCTTGTTTTAAGACGTCGACCTCCATCCGGAGCCTGCGGTTCTCGCGCTCGAGCTCCAGGATCCGGTTCTGCTCGGGCGTGCGGTTGTCCGCGGCGCGCGGCGAGCCGGTCGCTTTTATCGACTTGATCCACCTCTCCACGGTGCTCTTGCCGAGGTCGTACTCGTCCATGATCTCGCGCTTGGGCTTGCCGGCGTTGTAGAGGTCGACTATCTGCCTCTTGAACTCGTCGGTGAAATGCCTCGGGTGCCTGGGGTCCCTCATATACGGCCCTCCCGTCTCCTGCGCCCCTCCCGGAACTGTCCACACCAGTGTAGCCAATCCAATTGAGTCCGACCCTGCATGGGGGCAGATCGTCTGCCGCTGCGAGACGGTGCCCGAGGCCGAGATCGTGGCCGCGATCCGACGCCGCCCGGGCGCGGTTTCGGTCGAGGGCGTCAAACGCCGCTGCCGCGCGGGCATGGGTCGGTGCCAGAGTGGCTTTTGCCAGAGCCGCGTAGTGGCGATCCTAGCGCGCGAGCTGGGCTGCGACCCCAGCGAGGTGCTGCTGGAGGATACCGGATCCTGGTTGGTTGAGGGACCGATGAAGGGGGTGCGCTAGGATGGCGGAATTCAAATCGAGCGCGATTGATAGCGGCGCCGCTGAGGCCGTGGCAGCGCACGCGTTCGACGTGGTCGTCATCGGAGGCGGCCCCGCCGGTATGGCAGCCGCGCTTGCCGCGCACAAGGCCGGCGCGTGCGTGGCCATCGTGGAGCGCGAGCAGCATCTGGGCGGCATCCTGCGACAGTGCATTCACCCGGGCTTTGGACTGTCGCACTTTAAGCAGGAACTCACCGGTCCCGAGTACGCGCAGCGCTTTATCGACCAGGTGCGCGCAACCGACATTGCGTTGTTCTTGAGCAGCATGGTGCTTGGGATTGATACGAGTGAGCGCGAGGCTGTGGGGCCGCTGGATGCGGACAAGACCGCAGGAGCCGCCGCAGTCCATACCGTCACGCTCATGAACCCCGCCGGCATGCTACGGCTCACCGGACGCGCGGTCGTCCTTGCCATGGGTTGCCGTGAGCGTACCCGCAGCGAGATCAAGATCCCCGGCAGTCGTCCCGCCGGCGTGTTTACGGCCGGTCTGGCGCAGCGATACATCAATATCGAGAACCTCAAACCCGGCTCGCGCGCCGTCATTTTGGGTTCGGGCGATATCGGGCTGATCATGGCACGTCGCTGCACGCTCGAGGGGATTTCGGTCGAGGGCGTATACGAACTCATGCCGTACGCTAACGGCCTGCGCCGCAACGTCAAGAACTGCCTGGACGACTTTGGAATTCCGCTACACCTGTCTACCACCGTCACACGCGTGATCGGGCACGACCGTGTGGAGGCCGTCGAGGTAAGCCGGGTCGACGAGCATCTGGCGCCCATTCCGGGGACCGAGCGCGTTGTTCCGTGCGACACGCTGCTGCTTTCGGTGGGCCTGATTCCCGAGAACGAGCTTTCGGTGGGGGCGGGCGTTGAGCTTGACCCGCGCACGCGTGGCGCCGTGGTGGACCAGAGCCTGCAGACGGGTGTGCCGGGCATCTTTGCGTGCGGAAACGTGCTGCACGTGCACGACCTGGCCGACAACGTGACGACCGAGTCCGAGAGGACTGGCGCAGCTGCAGCGACGTGGGCGCTGGGTGGCGGAGCCGAGACGGACGCGGTCGCGGACACGGGCTGCGAGCTCACGGTCTCCCCTGCCGGCAACGCGGGATACGCGCTGCCGGGACGCATTACAGCTGTGGCACTCACCAAGCTCAACTTCCGCGTGCGCCGACCGGTCGACGCCGCCCGCGTGCGTATTCTGGCAGGCGACGAGGAACTGCTTGCAGGCAAGGTCCGCGCGTTTAAGCCGAGCGTTATGGAAAGCTTCCCGCTGCCGGCAAAGGTCATCAAACAAGCGCTCGACCTGGGTGCCAGCGAGATGGTCCTATCCGTCGACCCCGTCGAGGAGGCATAGACTATGAGCGATAACGCAATCGAAACGCTGCAGTTCAACTGCACGACCTGCCCATCCGAATGCCTTCTGACCGTAAAGGTGGAGCGCGACGCCAATGGCGCCGTGGTGGAAGTGCGCTCCGTAACCGGCAACAGCTGCCCGCGCGGCGATAAGTTCGCACATCAGGAGCTCACCTGCCCCATGCGCGTGCTCACGACGACCGTGGCCGTCTCCGGCGGCGACGAAGCCCTACTCCCCGTCCGCACGGCCGAAGCCATCCCGCTAGAACTCCACGCCCAAGCCATGATCCTCATCCGAGGCCTAGTCGTCAACGCCCCCATCCGCATGGGAGACGTCGTGCTGGAGAACCTCCTAGACACCAAAATCAACCTAATCGCCAGCATGGACATCGACCCAGCCTAAGCAGCTAATTTAGGACGGCGCTCTTTTAGGTACTCCGCCATCCACCCCGCCCCTCCCCAATTGCGGTGAAATAGTTCCTGATTTCCGCCAAAACCCCGGCATCCAGGAACTATTCCACCGCAACTATCCTTGGAATCGGTATTTAGCTTGTGCCTACTATAGTGCCATTTCAAAACCACCCCGGATTACGGGGCTGATTCGGAGACCCCCATCCATACCGGCAATTTTCGCTTTTTGATAAGCCGTCTACCTGCGGTTTTAATTTCATGATATTTCCCATGGTCAAGTAATACAGGTTCAGCCCCGTAATCCGCCATACTTTTGAAACCAGCCCATTTGGGACGGGTCTCTTATGACTCCTTTTTCCTGCGCGCTTGCCAGCCTCGCCATGGAGTGTCCCGAAGTGCCGGCACAGACGATATGAGCAGGACATAAAACATTGAGAGCCCCTGCTGCATGAAAGACCGCGGATTAGGCCGACAATGGTGAGTGTCTAATTCAGCCGCGGCGGCCACGCCGCATTCATGGAAGGGGCTCCCATGCTCGATACTACCACCTTCGTCGGCCTCGACGTCCACGCCCGCTCGATAAAGGCCGTCTCCCTCGACGTCATGACCGGGGAGGTGCGCTGCGCGACCTTCGGCTACGACGCCGGCGCCGTCGCGGAGTGGGTCCGCTCCGTGGACCCCGGGGCCAGGTGCGTGTACGAGTCCGGGGTCACGGGCTTCGACCTGCAGAAGAGGCTCTCCGGCCTGGGTGTCGACTGCGTGGTCGGCGCCGTCTCGAAGATGATCAAGCCCAGCGCGGACAGGCGCAGGAAGAACGACCGCAACGACGCCGAGTTCCTCGCCCGCATGCTGTCGGTCGGCAACGTGGTCGAGGTGTGGGTCCCCGACGACGAGTGCGAGGCCGCCCGCGACCTGACCAGGGCGCTCGAGGACGCGAGGGACGACCTCTCGCGCGCGAAGCAGCGGCTCTCCAAGTTCCTGCTAAGGCACGGGCTCGCCTTCGACGAGAGGACGCCCACCGGCCGCAGGAAGGGCAACTGGACCCGGGCGCACTGGTCCTGGATCGAGTCGATTAGGTTCGCGGAGGGGGCCGACAACGACGCGCTCGCCTACTACGTCGACGCGGTCAGGCGGGCGGCGGAGGAGAAGTCGAGGCTCGAGGGGCTCGTCGAGGCCGAGGCCCGCAAGCCCAGGTGGAGGAGGAGGGTCGACTCCCTGCGCTGCCTCAAGGGCGTCGACACCGCTTTGTTAGCGCTACTGTAAAAACAACCATTTTGACCAACGCTCAACAACCAATCATGCCAACGCAATCCCGCCATTTGCGCCAACGCATTTTCACCATTTCCACCAACGCCGGGGCTTACGCTTCGATCGACGAGCGAACGATGCTTTCGGGAGGAGCGGGCCGTGGCGGAGAAGAACCTGATCGGAGAGTTGGACATGTACAGGGAAGCGGGCATAAAGCCCAACTTCAGCGACATAGCGAAGCGCTACGGCAAGGACAGGCACACCGTGGCGTCGTACTGGAGGGCCGAGGGCGGGCGGCCCCGCGACGGGCGCGGCGACAGGGCGGGCTCGTTCGACGCGCACATAGAGGAGGTGGCCGCCAAGGCGCAGCTGCCGGGAGTCACCAAGAAGGGCATCCACGAGTGGCTGCTGCACAGGTATCCCGGCGAGGACCTGGCCGGCTACAACGCCTTCACCCAGTTCATGCGCAAGAACGGCATCGCCGTCGGGGCCTCCGGCGGCCCGGAGCCGCACCCGCGCTTCGAGACGCCGCCCGGACTGCAGCTGCAGTTCGACTGGAAGGAGTCCGTCAAGATGGCGAACCGCGACGGCGAGCTGTTCGAGTTCAACGTGTTCGCGGCGACGCTGGGCCATTCCCGCAGGCACATATTCATCCGGTCGAGGACCAGGACGACCGATGACCTGGTCAGGTGCATGTACGCCACGATCGCGAGGCTCGGCGGCGTGCCGCGCGAGTGGGTCACGGACAACATGTCCGCCCTGGTGACGGTCAAGGGCGGCCGGCGCCTCAAGGTCCAGCGCGCGTACGAGTTCGCCAAGGCCGCCGGCTTCGAGCTGAAGCTGTGCCGCCCGCGCAGCCCCCAGACGAAGGGCAAGGTCGAGTCGTCGAACCGCTTCCTGTCGCGGCTCATGGCCTACCAGGGCGACTTCGACGGCTGGGACGACATCGACGAGATCGTCGCGCGGATCGAGGACGCCAGCAACTCCGAGCCCAACGAGACCACGGGGCTGCCGCCCTCCGCGCTGTTCATGGAGGAGAAGGACGCGCTGCTGCCCGTCGGCAACCTGCGCGCCCTCGAGGAGGCGATGGGCGACGTGGTGCGCGTGGCCAGGGTGCCGGCCACGATGCTGGTGAGCGCGCACGGCGAGCCCATGTCGGTGCCCAGGCGCTGCATCGGCAGGCCCGCCCGCATCGTCTGCATGCCCGGCGGCGCGATGGACTGCTACGTCGGCGGCGAGCTGGTGGCCACGCACGTGGCGGGCGGGCCGGCCTACGACCCGGCGCACTACGCCGAGGCCATGGCCGGCAAGCGGTGGTTCGGCGACGCCGCCGGCGACATCGAGGCGGCCGCCGCGGCCAACCTCGGCCTGCTCGACTCGATAGGGGGCTCGCTGTGAGCGCCGCCGTGCAGGCCAGCCCCCTCAACCGCCTGGCGGCCAACCTCGAGGAGCTGGGGCTCGAGGGCATGGCGTCGTCGGTGCCCGAGTACGTCAGGCTCGTCGCCGACGGGAGGAAGGGCCTGGTCGACGCCATGCTCGAGCTCACCGACGCCCAGATAGCCCTCAAGCGGCGCGCCGACGACGAGCGCCGCACGAGGATGGCCAACTTCCCCTACATAAAGACGCTGGCCGACTTCGACTGGGGCTTCCAGCCGAGCGTGCCGCGCGGGCTGGTCGAGCAGCTGGCCACGCTCGAGTTCATCGACCGCGGCGACAACGTCGTGCTCGTCGGCAGCCCGGGCGTCGGCAAGACCCACCTGTCGATAGCCATAGGCCACGAGGCGGTGATGGCCCGCAAGCAGGTGTACTTCGCCGACTGCTCGAGGCTGGTCGAGGACCTCAAGCACGCCTCGGCGAAGGAGGCGCTGGCGCGCAGGATGCGGTTCTACGAGCACTGCAGCCTGCTGATAATAGACGAGCTCGGCTACCTCGATATCGGCAAGGAGGGCGCCGACCTGCTGTTCCAGCTGGTCAACAGGCGCTACGCGCTAAAGCGGTCGACCATCGTCACGACCAACGTGCCGGTGGGCAGGTGGGGCGACGTGTTCGGCAGCAACGTCACGGCCTCGGCGGTGGCCGACAGGCTTTGCCACCATTGCGCGATGATCAAGATAACGGGACGGTCGTACCGCCTGAAGGACGTATCCATCGGCGGTGAGGACGGGAAGGAGGAGGGAGCCTAGACGCCGAAAGCGGCGCATCCGCGTTGGCGAATCCGGCGCATCCGCGTTGGCGCGATTGGCGAAAATACGTTGGTGAAAATGGTGAAAAATATATTGACGCTAACACGCTTCCGCCGCCGACCTCGTGTTCGAGGCCGGCGAGTTCTCGAGGTTCAGGAACGCCCGCTCGTTCGCGGCGTGGGTCGGCCTGACGCCCTCCGAGCACTCCAGCGGGGAGAGCGACCGCAGGGGCGCGATCACCAAGGCTGGCAACAAGCACCTGAGGAAGACGCTGGTCGAGGCCGCGTGGCACTACCTGACGTGCTCGGGGCGGCCGAAGGACCTCGCCAAGGGCCAGGCCCCGGACCGGGGCGCCCGGAGGCATGCCGCCAAGGGCGTGCGGAGGCTGGTCGAGAGGCGCGGGGCCCTGCTCGCGCGCGGGGTCCACAACAACAAGGCGAACGTCGCCACGGCGCGCGAGCTCGCCTGCTGGGTGTGGGCGGTCGGCCTCATGGCCGAGGAGGCGTAGGGGGCCGGTCCCCCGCACATAAGCCGATCACCCCGGAAGCGGTTCGATCCGAAGCCGTTGAGGCGAACCTCAGGTCCCTTTTCTGCGAGCGCCCAGGGCGCCACACGCGTGCACAGACTGTCGGTTCGACGTAGAAGCCTCAGCCGTAGCAACGGATTGCCCAGCGAGAGATCGCCGCGGGCGGATATTAAACTGCAAAGACGAGCGTCGGTAAGACACGCCGAGGTCGCCGCGGACGGGCTGATATAGGGAGAGGGCCTGACCCCATATCGTTGGGGCCAGGCCCGATTTTGCCTCTTGACAATGTCCTGCTCATATTAAAAGGAACGTCCCTAGCTGCCGGGCATGGGATACCATGGTGGCAACCTAGCGAAAGGATGTTTCATGGCACATGTCGATGACCAGCGTGTGGCGCGCGTGCTCGATGCGCTCGAGGCTCAACACCCCGGTGCACAGCTGCTTGTAAACGACCCGTGGTCGATTTACTACCTGACCGGCTTTTATGCCGATATGTTCGAGCGTTTTTGCGGCGTGCTGCTCGCGCGCAATGCCGAGCCCGTGATCCTGGTCAACGCGCTGCATCAGCTACCCGAGTATGACAATGCCCGCGTTGCCTATCACACCGACACCGACGTCGTGGCCGACGCCATCGCTCGCGAGGTCGATCCGACCAAACCGCTCGGCATCGACACCGTCATGCGTTCCGGCTTTTTAATGCCGCTCATGGAGCGCCAGGCCGCAAGCGAGTTTTTCCTGGGTGACTTTGCCGTCACCGCTGCACGCACCCACAAGGATGCCACCGAGCAGGAGCTCATGCGCGTGTCCTCGACCGCCAACGACGCCGTGATGGCCGATGCCATCAAACTCGTCCACGAAGGCGTGACGGAGCGCGAAATCGCCGACCAGATGCCCGGCTTGTATCGCAAGCACGGCTGCGAGGGCTTCAGCTTTCCGCCCATCGTGAGCTTTGGCGCCAACGCCGGCGACCCGCACCACGAGCCCGACGACAACGTACTCAAGCGCGGCGACGTGGTGCTGTTCGACATTGGCGGACGCCGCTGCAACTACTGCTCGGACATGACGCGCACGTTCTTTTGGGGCGAGCCGGACGAGGAGACGGCACGCATCTACGACATCGTGCGCCGCGCCAACGAGGCCGCCGAGGCGCTCATCGCGCCGGGCGTGCGTATGTGCGACCTGGACCGTGCCGCACGCGACGTGATTGAGGATGCAGGCTATGGGCAGTACTTTACGCACCGTCTGGGACACTCGATCGGTCTGCAGGACCACGAGCCGGGCGACGTCTCGTTCGTCAACGAGCAGGTTGTCGAGCCTGGCATGACTTTCTCCATCGAGCCGGGCATCTACCTCCCCGGCCACACCGGCGTCCGCATCGAGGACCTGGCCCTAGTTACCGAGTCCGGCGTCGAGATCCTCAACGCCTACCCCCACGATCCGGTCCGCTTAGACTAGACAATGCGGCAAAGGGGCCGTCCCTTTGCCGCATTACATGAATGCCGCCACAAAAACGGCCTATCTACTACGTTTAGCCTGCATGGGTCGACCATGCCCGTGTTTTCGCAAAACTGGTAAGCCATCTACCTGCGGTTTTCATTTCGCAATTCTCGGTGTGGTCGAGGGCAACCGCTCAAACGTAGTAGATGGGCCCATTTCGTGACTAGCAGCCCAAATTGGCTGCCCCGTTGGCGGGGCTAGCGGAGCAGACCGGCGACTTCGCCGGCCAGGGTGATGGTGCCGGCGGCAACGAAAGCCTCGCCAGCGGCCTCTAAAACTGTGAGGGCCTCGGGTACGCTCGGATACACGCCCGCGAGCTTATCGGCGTCCACCAGGGCGGCAAGCTCCTGCGCGGGCAAGGCGCGGTCGGAATCGGTCTGGGTCACGACCACGCGCGGGAAGGCCGGGATCAGTACGTCGACGATGCCCGCCACGTCCTTGTCGGCCAGCGCAGCGCACAGCAGCGTGGGGCGATTCTCCACGCACGGATCGATCTCGTCCAGCGCGCTCACAAAGTTCTCGCAGCTCTGAGGGTTATGGCAGGCGTCGATCAGCTTGAGCGGATCAGTTCCCAGCACATCAAAACGACCCGGTGTGGGGCAACCCATAAGCGATGCATCCAGCACATCGTGGTCGAGCTCGCGACCCAGATACCCCTCGCACAGCATGATCGCACACGCGGCATTCTGCGGCTGATACGCCGGCTTAACCATGCTCGACGTATAGATGGCACGCGGCGTAGTACAGCTAAACTCCACGGTATCGCCCACGTGCTCCGGCACCTTGGTCGTGGCATGGTTCACCACCAGCGGCACAATGCCGCACTCGCAACAACGCGCATCCATCACGCGTTGAACGCTCGCCTCATGCGTGCCCTCGCCCAAAACAACCAGGCGCCCAGGCTTAATAACCGCAGCCTTCTCCCCCGCAATGGCCTCGAGCGTATCGCCCAAAATTCGTGTGTGATCGAGCCCAATGCCCGTAATGGCAACGGCGACGGGATCGGTCGCACTCGTAGCATCCCAGCGTCCGCCCATGCCAACCTCGAGCACGGCAACATCCACCGCGGCCTCGGCAAACACGACAAGCGCGGCAGCCGTCAGCAAGTCAAACGGCGTGATGGAATAGGCGCGCTCCCCCGCCGCCACACGACGGGCATTCACGCGATGTCCCGCCTCAACAGCGGCAGAAACACCGCGGGCAAAGGCCTCATCGCTCACGACGCGTCCATCGACCTCCATACGCTCGGGATAGCGCACCAACTGCGGCGACGTATACAGCGCGGTCTTTAACCCTTCGCCGTGAAGGATAGCAGCCGAAAAACGCGTGGTCGAAGTCTTGCCATTAGTACCGGCAACCTGAATGCAATCAAAGTACTCGTCCGGACGCCCCAGCTCATCGAGCATATCGACAACCGTCTCAAGCAGTGGCCCAGCATCCCCAGAAATCCGCCCCGTATCAGCAGCCAGCCCAACAGCCTCACCAAACGAAAGCAACTCAAACGAGAAAGGAACGACATACGACCCCGAACGCTTAGCCATAACCCAAAGTCTCCAATTACAGAAAAAGAGGCCCATCAAAAAGAATGAGCCCCTCGCGTTGACAATTTCAGCCTTTACCCGATTGCAGCAGAATCAAGGCCACAACCCAGTGGCCCTAACTAACCAGCTGCAAACGACCACGTAAACGAACTAGGAGCGGCCCGACGCTTTGCTCGATACAAGTTCCGCACGCAAAGGACAGCACTAAATGTGCTGTCCGTCTTGCGCAGGACTGTTCGCAGTGGCGAGCAAAGCGTCGGGACGCGCCCCCGAGTAAACCTTACGAGAAGTCAGCAACCTGCGAGGTCAGCGCCGCGAGGATCTCCTTGAGCTCAGCTGCACGGTCCCTCTTCTTCTGGACCACCGCAGGCGCGGCCTTAGCCACAAAGCCCTCGTTAGCCAGCGTCTTCTCGCAGCCGGCGAGCTCCTTCTGGGCCGCGGTGATCTCCTTCTCCAGGCGTGCCTTCTCGGCCGAAAGGTCAACCTTGCCCTCGAGCACCACAAAGACCTCGACGCCGCTGTCGACCACGGCGATGCTCGCGGCCGGCTTCTCAACGTTGGTACCCATGATCAGCGAGGCGGCGTTCGCCAGCGGCTCGATGGTCGAACGCAGGCTCTCGAGCTTCTCAATGTCCTCGGCACCGGCGCGCACGACCACGTCGAGCTCGGCCTTGGGGCTCAAGCGATAACGCGAACGGGTGGCACGGGCGGCGGACACGACGGCACGGCACAGCTCAAACGCGCGCTCGGCGTCCTCGTCAACATACTTGGCGTAGTCGGCGGGCTCGGGCCACTTGGCGATCATGAGCGCCTCGGCGCGGTTCACGTTGCCCTCGGCATCCAGGTCGAGCACGCTCGCCGGCATATTGTCCCAGATCTCCTCGGTAACAAACGGCATGAGCGGGTGCATCAGGCGAATAGAGGTGTCGAGCACAAAGATCAGGTTGCGCTGCGCCTGCAGACGGCCCTCGCCCTTCAGACGGGCCTTGGTGACCTCGACGTACCAGTCGCAGACCTCGTTCCAGAAGAACTGCTGCACGCCGCGGGCCATATCGCCAAAGGTGTAGTTCTCAATACCCTCGGTGACCATCTTGACGGCCTTGGCCAGGCGGCTGAACATCCAGGCGTCGGCCGGCGTCTCCACGACGGGCTCGCCGGGCGTGTAGCCCTCCATGTTCATAAGCAAAAAGCGGCTGGCGTTCCAGATCTTGGTCACAAACGACTTGGCCTGCTCGGTACGCGGGCTGTCGATGAGCTGCTTGGTCTTCTTGTCGATGTTCGCGTCGAACTTAACATCCTGGTTGTTGGTGCACAGCGTCAGCAGGTTGTAGCGCATGGCGTCGGCACCGTACATGCCAATGAGGTCCATGGGGTCAACGCCGTTGCCCTTGGACTTGGACATGCGGCTGCCGTCCTTGGCAAGAATCGTCGGATAGATGACGACGTCCTTAAACGGCACCTCGTCCAGGAAGTACAGCGAGCTCATGACCATGCGGGCGACCCACAGCGCGATGATGTCACGCGCGGTGACGAGCGCCGTCGTGGGGTGATGGCCCTCGAGCAGCTCCGGCTTTTGCGGCCAGCCCTGCGTGGCGAAGGTCCACAGCTGCGAGCTGAACCAGGTGTCCAGCACGTTCTCGTCCTGATGCACGTGATGACCGCCGCACTTGGGGCACACGTCGGTGTCCTCGGTAAGAGCGTCCTCCCAGCCGCAGTCCTCGCAGTAGAACACGGGGATGCGGTGGCCCCACCACAGCTGGCGGCTGATGCACCAGTCCTTGAGGTTCTCCATCCAGGTCGTGTAGGTCTGCGTCCAGCGCGCGGGGTGGAAGGTGACCTTGCCGGAGTTGACGGCGTCGAGCGCCGGCCCCTTAAGTTTGTCGACGGCCACAAACCACTGCTCGGACAGCCACGGCTCCAGGGCGGAGTCGCAACGGTAGCAGTGCATGACGGAGTGGTCGAGCTCTTCGACATGATCGAGCAGGTCGTGCTCCTCGAACCACTTGATGACGGCCTCGCGGCACTCGTCGCGGTTCATGCCGGTGAACTCGCCGTAGCCCTCGACGACCACCGCGTGCTCGTCGAAGATGTTGATCTGCGGCAGGTCGTGGGCCTGACCCATGGCGTAGTCGTTGGGGTCGTGGGCCGGGGTGACCTTGACGAAGCCGGAGCCAAAGTTGGCGTCGACGTGCCAATCCTCAAAGATGGGGATCTCACGGTCGACGATGGGGAGCTTGACGGTCTTACCCACAAAGGCGGCCTTCTCGGGATCCTTCGGGGAGACGGCGACGCCCGTGTCGCCGAGCATGGTCTCGGGGCGCGTGGTGGCGACGACGATGTAGTCCTGGCCGTTAACCGGCTCGGTCAGCGGGTAGCGCAGGTGCCACAGATGGCCCTTCTCATCCTTGTACTCGGCCTCGTCGTCCGAGATAGCGGTGGTGCAGTTGGGGCACCAGTTGACGATGCGCTTGCCGCGATAGATCAAGCCGTCGTGGTACCAGTCGCAGAACACCTTACGCACGGCCTGGGCGTAGTCCTCGTCCATGGTGAAGCGCTCGTTGTCAAAGTCGACGGAGCAGCCCATGCGCTTGATTTGCTCGACGATGATGCCGCCGTACTCGTGGGTCCAGTCCCAGCAAGCGTCGACAAACTTGTCGCGACCAATCTCCAGGCGGCTGATGCCCTCACTCTTGAGCTTCTTGTCGACCTTAGTCTGCGTGGCGATACCGGCGTGATCGGTACCGAGCACCCAGCGCGTGGACTTGCCGCGCATGCGGGCCATACGGACGATGGCGTCCTGGATGGAGTCGTCGGTAGCGTGGCCCATGTGGAGCTTGCCGGTCACGTTGGGAGGCGGAATGGTGACGGTGCAGTCGCCCACGCCCTCACGGCGCTTGTAGTAGCCGCCGTCGAGCCACTTCTGCAGGATCGCCGGCTCGTTGGTCGACGGATCGTAATTCTTGGGCATCTCTTCCATATATCTCTCCCTGTCCCGCCGGGGAGGAATGTAGGCCCGATTTTCGCTCGGTCAGGTCCTGGGCTCGCTCGAAGACCACATTAAGTGGTCTTCGGCTCGTGCGGAATCTACGAAAATCGGGCCTACATTCCTCCCCTTAGGTATCGATTACTTCAGTCTGTAATGACTTCGCTGAGGCTTAAACAAACACACAGAATAACACAGGTAGTTGGGGTTATTGCGTATATATAAAATAGCCTCCGACCGCGGGTGGTCGGAGGCTATTTGCAAACACGTTTTAGGCAGGTCTAGCCGTAGATGCGTTGGGGCTGCTCTTCGCCCTTTACGGAGGCTTCGGTCACGATGACCTTGGAAACACCCTCCTCGCTGGGGAGGTCGAACATCGTCTGCTGCAGCACGTCCTCGCAAATGGAGCGCAGGCCGCGGGCGCCGGTCTTGCGGGCGAGCGCCATGCGGGCGATCTCGTGCAGGGCCGCATCCTCAAACTCAAGCTCAACGTCCTCGAGCTGGAACATCTTGCGGTATTGGCGCACCACAGCGTTCTTGGGCTCGGTCAGGATCGACACCAGATCGTCCTCGTCAAGCGCCTGCGTCTGGGTGACAACGGGCGTACGTCCCACAAACTCGGGAATCATGCCAAAGGCGTTGAGGTCCTGCGGGAGCACCTGACGTAGCAGGTCGTTCTCGTCGACCGAGGTGGGGCCGGCGATCTCGGAGTTAAAGCCCACGCCCTTGTTACCCACGCGGTCGGCGATGATTTTGTCCAGGCCCACAAAGGCACCGCCGCAGATGAACAGGATGTTGGTCGTATCGATCTGCAGCAGCTCCTGCTGGGGATGCTTGCGGCCGCCGGTGGGCGGAACGCTGGCCACCGTGCCCTCAAGAATCTTAAGCAGCGCCTGCTGAACGCCCTCGCCCGAAACGTCGCGGGTGATGGAGAGGTTCTCGGCCTTGCGGGCGATCTTGTCGATCTCGTCCACGTAGATAATGCCAACCTGAGCGCGCTCAATGTCGCCATCGGCAGCATTGATGAGCTTGAGCAGGATGTTCTCCACGTCCTCGCCCACGTAGCCGGCCTCGGTGAGCGCGGTTGCGTCGGCGATGGCAAACGGCACCTCGAGGATGCGCGCAAGCGTCTGGGCGAGCAGGGTCTTACCGGTACCGGTGGGACCGAGCAGCAAGATATTGGACTTGGCGAGCTCCACCTCGTCCATATCGTCGTCGAGCTGGCCGCCCATGCCGCCAGCCTCGTCGAAGGCCGAAAGCGCAGCGCCGCCCTCGATCACACGACGATAGTGGTTGTACACGGCAACCGACATGGCGCGCTTGGCGTCCTCCTGGCCCATGACATAGGCCGAAAGCTCGTCATAGATCTCGTGCGGCGTCGGCACGTGCGTAATAACCTGGCGGGCGTCGTCCTCCAGCTCAAAACCCTCGGCCTCAGGATCTACAGCGGGCTGACCGGCAGCCTGGCCGTGGTCGTTAAGGAAGCCCGGCAGCTTGCCGTTGCGGGCGGCGTCCATAAAGTCCGAAGCCAGCGACTCCTCCAAGATTTCGGAGCAGGCGGCGACGCACTCGTCGCAGATAAAGATGTTGGTGGGGCCCTTCACCAGGCGGCGAACCTGACCCTGCTCTTTTCCGCAGAAGGAGCAGCGGATGGGGTTGCCGTTCTCGTCGAAGCCGTCCTGCATGTTACCGGCCATCCTAGGCGTCCTTCGCGGCGAGGTCGCGCGAGGTGACAATGCGGTCAATCAGACCGTAGTCGAGGGCCTCGGCAGCCGTGAGGTAGTTGTCGCGCTCGGTATCGGCCTGGACCTTCTCGATAGGCTGGCCAGATGCGTCGGACAGAATCTGGTTGAGCTCGCGACGGGTCTTCTTGATCTCCTCGGCCACGATCTCGATCTCGGTCTGCTGACCCTGGGCACCGCCGCTGGGCTGGTGAATCATGACCTTGGAGTGCGGCAGGCAGAAGCGCTTGCCCTTGGCACCGGCCGAAAGCAGCACGGCGGCCATGGACGCAGCCATACCGACGCAGATGGTGGAGACCTGCGGCTTGATGAAGTTCATGGTGTCCAGAATCGCCAGGCCGGAGTAGACCTCGCCGCCGGGCGAATTGATGTAGAGCGAGATATCCTTCTCGGCATCCTGGCTCTCAAGATGCAGCAGCTGGGCAACGACCAGGTTGGCGCTGACGGAGTTGATCTCCTCGCCCAAGAAGATAATGCGGTCGTTGAGCAGGCGCGAATAGATATCGTAGCTGCGCTCGCCGCGCGGCGTCTGCTCGATAACGTATGGCACGAGGGCGGAATCGAACTTAGCGATCATACGCATCTCCATTTCTCTTACGGACCAATAGTGGTTCTAGATAAACGTACGGTGCCCGCATGCTATGCATTGGCTGGCACCGTACGAAGCAACCGGATAACCGGTGTATAACTTTACCCCATCGCGGGCACATGCATGCGCTCGCGAGCAAGGTGGCGAGAATTACTCGGCGTCCTTGGCGGTCTCGTCGACCTCGGTCACCTTGGCGTTCTCAACCAGGTGGTCGACGACCTTGGAGCGACGGATGGACTCGCGGACGGCAGGCATGCGGCCATCGGCGATGAACTCAGCCTTGGAAGCCTCGACGTCCTTGACGCCGGCCTTCTCGAACTCGGCGTTGATGTCGTCCTCGGTGACCTCGATCTTGAGCTCACGGGCGAGGGCGTCGAGCGCCAGGGACTCACGGGCAACGTCGTTGGCCTGCTTGTGCAGGTCGCCGATGAACTGCTCCATGGTCAGGCCGGAAGCGGGCAGCCAGGTGTCGAGGGTCATGCCGCGGGCAGCGAGGTTGGACAGGAAGTTCTGGCCAAGCTCCTCAAAGACAGACTGCTCGTAGTCGGCATCCATCTCGTCGAGCTGCAGGCGCTCAGCGAGAGCGGAGACGCAACGGTTCTCCTTCTCGGCAGGGAGGCGGGAAGCCTTGTCCTGCTCGATCTCGATCTTGATGGCGTCGCGCATAGCGTCGATGCTGTCGAAGCCAAAATCGGACTTGACGAGCTCGTCGGTGAGCTCGGGGGTGTTGCGGACCTTGATGCCCTTGACGGTGACCTCGACGGTGTGGGTCTCGGCCTCCTCGCCCTCCTCGACCTCGTCGGTCCAGGTGACGGTCTTGACGTCGTCAACGTTGGCGCCGATCAGGGCCTCGTTGAACTCCTTGGGGTTGCTGTCGCTACCGGCGATGAGCATACGGCCCTCGGCGGCAAAGTTGTCGGCGTTCTCGACGGCCTTGAGGTCGACGGTAACGTAGTCCTCGGCCTCGACAGCGCGGCCCTCGACGTCCTCGAAGGTGGCACGGTAGTTGAGGAGCATCTCGACCTGGTTGTTGATCTCGGACTCGGTGACCTCCGCAGGGGGCATCTCAATCTCGACAGCGTCGAAGGAGGAGAGCTCAGCGGCGGGACGCAGGGAGAACTCGACGGTGTAGGTGTAGTCCTCGTGATCCTTGGCGAGGTCGAGCTCCTTGTAGTCACCGCTCTTGGTGGGGACGATGTCCAGCTCGTTGAGGACGGCGGGCTCGTTGGCGGCGATCAGGTCGTTGGTGGCCTGAGCGAGGGTAGCCTCGGCGCCAAGAGCGGAATCGATGACCGGACGGGGGGCCTTGCCGGCACGGAAGCCCGGGAAGCGGTACTTCTTGGCGGTGTCCTTGTAGGCCTTCTTGATCGCGGCGTCGACGTCGGCGGCCGGGATGGTGACCGTAGCGGTGAGCTTGGCGTCCTTGACGTCAGAAGCGGTGATGTTCAACACGTTCCTCCTCATACTGCCCAGCTTATCTGAGGTGCTGGTACCTTTATGCAACAAAGAGCCGCGACGGCCGAAGCCGACGCAGATGCGTTGGTGCGGGCGAAAGGACTCGAACCTTCACGGGAATCCCACCAGAACCTAAATCTGGCGCGTCTACCAATTCCGCCACGCCCGCATGAGCGCACAGACTAGGAATGATAGCAGATACGAGCGACAAGCGCACGCACACGTTTTACAGGCTCACGACCTCACCACGAGTGCAAAAGGCGAGGCGAGTTGCCCCGCCCCGCCAATTGCGACTTGTTCGCTGATCCGCTACTCCCCTAGCAGGGCCTTCTCGGGCGTGATCGGCAGCGAGCGAACCTGATGGCCGGTGGCGTGCGCCACGGCCGAGGCTACTGCGGCGAGCGGCGTGTTGATGACGACCTCGCCGATCGACTTGGCGCCAAACGGGCCCGTCGGCTCGTAGCTCGGCTCAAAGGCCACGCGAATGCTGCCGATATCCAGACGCGTGGGCAGCTTGTAGCTCATAAAGTTGCCGGTGCGCAGGCGGCCGCGGTCGTCGTGCTCGACGATTTCGTAGAGCGCGTGACCGATACCCTGGGCAATGCCGCCCTCGGCCTGGACGCGCGCGAGCGCCTCGTTGATCACGGTACCGCAGTCCACAGCCGCCGCGTAGTCCACCACGGTCACCTTGCCGGTGGCCTTGTCGACCTCGACCTCGGCAATACCGGCCATAAACGGCGGAGGCGAAACGGGCAGGCAGGCAGAGGCATGCGAGGTGAGCGCGTCGCCGCCCGCGATGTTCTTGACGCACAAGTTGGCAAAGTCGCGCAGCGTGAGGTAGCGGTTCTGCTCGCGCGCGGCGCGCTCGTCGGACAGGCGCACGTACTGGCCATCGAAGACCACGTCGGCGGCGTCCACATCCCACATCTTGGCTGCCTTGGCGCAAATCTTCTCACGCAGCTCCGTCGCGGCGTTCTTGGCGGCAAGGCCCGTCACGTACGTGCCCGAGCTCGCGTACGAGCCGGCGTCGAACGGCGACACATCGGTGTCCACGCCGCGCACCACGATCAACGAGCTCTCCACGCCCAGCTCCTCGGCGGCAATCTGCGCCAGAATCGTGTCGACGCCCATGCCATTATCGGTGGCGCCGGTCGAAAGCGTAATAAAGCCGTCCTCTTCCAGGCGCATGTCGATGCCGGCGATGTCCACGTTGGAGATACCCGAGCCCTGCATGGTGAGCGCGCAGCCCAGGGCGCGCACGCGGTCGCCCAGGTCCACGGCCAGCGGCTTGTCGCGCCAGCCGATCATGTCCATCGCGCGCAGCAGGCAGCGATCGAGCGCGCAGGCGTTGAGCTTCTCGTTGTAGTACTGCGGCATGGTCTCGCCCTCGCGCACGATGTTCTTAAGGCGCAGGTCGGCGGGGTCCATGTGCAGCATGTCGGCGAGCTCGTTGACGGCGCTCTCCACGGCAAACTGGCCCTGGGTGGCACCGTAGCCGCGATACGCGCCGCCGCGGTTGGTATTGGTGTAGACGGCGTCCCAGCTAAAGCGGCTCGCCTTCACATGGTTATAGATGGGCAGGCTCTTGTGGCCCGAGAGGCCGATCGTCGTGGTGGCGTGCTCGCCGTAAGCGCCGGCGTTGGAAAGCGTATGCAGGTCGATGACCGTGATGGTGCCGTCGTTCATGGCGCCCAGCTTAACGGTCATCTGCATCTGGTGACGCGAGTTGCCCGCAGTAATGGTCTCCTCGCGGGTGTAGCAGCAATAGCTCGGACGGCCGGTCTGCTGGGTGACGAACGCCACGAAGATCTCGCAGCAGCCCGTCTGCTTGGAGCCAAAGCCGCCGCCGATGCGCGGCTTAATAACCTGCACCTGGGACTGCGGAATGTCGAGCGACTGCGCGACCATACGGCGCACGTGGAAGGGCACCTGTGTGGAGGTGGTCACCGAGATGCGCCCGAACGCGTCGGTCGTCGCGAAGGCGCGGAAGGTCTCCATGGGCGCGGTCTGGGTGGCCTGGCTGGTGTAGGTGCGCTCAAAGACGATGTCGCTCTGGGCGAACGCCTCATCAAGGTCGCCAAAGTCGCTGGTACCGCTGCACACCAGGTTGCGGGGCACGTCGCCGCCCTGCGGGAACATAAAGGTCACGTCGCCCTCGGGGTGGACCACGATGTCGTTATCAAGTGCCTGGGTAAAGTCGAGCAGCGGCTCGAGCACCTCGTAGTCGACCTTAATGAGCTTGAGTGCCTTGTCGGCGGCCTCCTCGGTCTCGGCGGCGACGATCGCCACCTCCTCGTTTTGGTAGCGAACCAAGTTCTCGAGAATCAGGCGGTCGTAGGGACTCGGCTGCGGATAGCTCTGACCGGCGATGGTAAAGCGGCGCTTGGGCACGTCCTCGTAGGTGTAGACGCCCACCACGCCGGGCACCTTCAGGGCGCGCGACGTATCGATGGAGCGGATCTTGGCGCGAGCATACGGGCTGCGCTTGAGTTTGACGATGAGCGCGCCGGCGGGCACCAGGTCGCCCGTGTAGACGGGACGGCCCTCGAGCAGCGCCTTCGAGTCCTTCTTGGGCTGCTTGTGGGTGATCTGCTTGTAGGAGACGCCGTCGGAGCTCGTGTCGTTGACCGGCAACGCAGGCATCTCAAAGCCCACCTGCACGCCGGACTCGTTAAGGAAGCGGACGATGGCGCGCAGCTGGCTCTCGTAGCCGCTGCAGCGGCAGAGATTGCCTGCGAGCTGGCGCGAGAGCTCCTCGCGCGTGGCAACGAGGCTCGGGTCCTCCTTGGCGGCGCGGGCAAGCGCTAGCACGTTCATGATGAGGCCGGGAGCGCAAAAACCGCACTGCTCGGCACCTTCGGCAGCCATGGCGCGGGCAAGCGCCTCGGACTCAGCCTTGAGACCCTCGAGCGTGGTGATGGTATGGCCCTCGACGCGCGCGGCGGGAACCGAGCAGCTCAGCACCGGGTAGCCGTCGAGCCACACCGTGCACAGGCCGCAGTTGGTGGTCTCGCAGGCGCAGCGCACCGACGCGCAACCCTGCTCACGCAAAAGCGAAAAGAGCATGGTATCGGGGGCAATCTGAACCTTGACCTTGCGGCCGTTGAGCGTAAAGGAAAGATCGATGAATTTGGCAGCCATTAGCGCACCTCGCTAGAATCGACGCCGGGCACGCGGCGGCAGGAATACTCGTCCGTGGCAAACTTAGGGACCTGCACGGTCTCGAGCTCGCGGGCAAGCGCGGCCGAAAGCTCGATGCCGGCGGCGCGGCGCACGGCCTGGACGGCGAGCGGGGCAGAGATGCGACGGCGGTAGTCGGCCGAGCCCCACAGGTTGGTTCCGTAGCTCAGGGCACGCACGGATGCAGCAAGGGCGCGAAGCTCGTCCTCGGAAGGCCGCTCGTTGGTAAGGCCGCACGCCACGCCCTGCAGCAGGGTCGCGCGCAGCGGGCGGGCGCCCACGGTGACGCGCCAAGTGTTGTTCCACCAGGCGGCGGTGACGTTCAACGAGGGGAAGTCGGTCGCGGCCTTGCGCACGGCCTCGTAGCTCGCACGGTACTCGTGTTTAACGACCACGATGTGCTCGATCACGTCGCGCACGTAGCCCATCCGCACGAACTCCGCGAGCGGCACGCGGCCGGCGCCCGTCAGCTCAACATACGAATCGAGCGCCAGGAACGCCGAGAGAACGTCCGAGAAGCCAAAGCGGCCGTAGATGCTGCCGCCCACCGTGGCGGTATTGCGCAGCTGCACGCCCACGATGTCGTGGACGGCGAACTCAAAGACATTGTTGACAAGCGCGCTGAGCCCGGCATGACGCTCGAGCTGGCGCAGGGTGCACATGGCACCGATGCGAAACTCGGTCTCGGTCTCCTCGATCTGATCGAGTCCGCAGGCCGAAAGGTCAATCGCCGTCGCCACGCGACGTGAACCCAGACGCATCCAGATGCCGCCGCCCACAATCTTGTTGTTGCGGTTCTTCTGTAAGAGCTCATAGGCTTCGGCCGCGTTTCCAACACGGACGTAGGTACCGAGCTTGAGCACGTTCTCCCCCATCTCTTCACTTGTCCAGTGCCCTCTAGTGTACCAAACGAGGGCGCACGGCCCTCACCACCATAGAAAAAGGCTCCCAGCCAAGATGACTGGGAGCCTTATCAATGCTATGTCAAGCGAAGATTTAGCAGACACCCTGGGCGAGCATGGCATCGGCGACCTTCAGGAAGCCGGCGATGTTTGCGCCCATGACAAAGTTGCCCTCCTCGCCGTACTCCTTGGCGGTGTCGTCCACATTGTGGAACATGCCGCGCATGAGCTGCTCGAGCTTGCCGTCGACCTCCTCGAAGGTCCAGGACAGGTGCTCGGCGTTCTGGCTCATCTCCAGGCCGGACACGAGCACGCCGCCGGCGTTGGCAGCCTTGCCGGGCATAAAGGCGACACCGTTCTCCTGGAAGTAGGTCGTGGCCTCGATGGTCGTGGGCATGTTCGCGCCCTCGCCGACCACCTTGCAGCCGTTGGCGACGAGCGCCTGGGCGTCCTCGAGCAGCAGCGTGTTCTCGCGAGCGCAGGGCAGCGCGATGTCGCAGGACAGCTGCCAAACGCCGCGGCCGTCGCCCTCGTGCCACACGGCGTTGGGCTTCTCGTCAACGTACATAGCAAGCGTAACGCCCTTGTCGTGGCCGGAACGCTTCTTGTTGTAGACATGCTCGAGCACGGTGTAGTCGATACCGTCGGGATCCTCGACCCAGCCGTGGGTATCGGAGCAGGCGAGCACCTTGCCGCCGAGCTGGGAGACCTTCTGGACGGCGTAGATGGCAACGTTGCCGGAACCGTGAACGACGACGTTCTTGCCCTCGAAGGAGTCGCCGCGGCTCTTGAGGTACTCGTCCACAAAGTAGGCCAGACCGTAGCCGGTGGCCTCGGTACGGGCGAGCGAGCCGCCAAAGGAGAGGCCCTTGCCGGTGAGGACGCCGGTCCACTCGTTGGTCAGGCGCTTGTACTGACCGAACATGTAGGCAACCTCGCGGCCGCCAACGCCCAGGTCGCCGGCGGGAACGTCGGTGTTGGGGCCGATGTGGCGATAGAGCTCGCTCATGAAGGACTGGCAGAAGTGCATGATCTCGTTGTTGGACTTGCCCTTGGGGTCAAAGTCTGAGCCGCCCTTGCCGCCGCCCATGGGAAGGGTGGTCAGGCTGTTCTTGAGGATCTGCTCCAGACCCAGGAACTTGAGCATACCCAGGGTGACCGTCGGGTTAAAGCGCAGGCCGCCCTTGTAGGGTCCAATGGCAGAGTTGAACTCGACGCGGTAACCGCGGTTGACCTGAACCTTGCCCTGGTCGTCGACCCAGGGAACACGGAACATGACGATGCGCTCGGGCTCGACGAGGCGCTCAAGCAGGGCGGCCTCCTCGTACTCGGGGTGGGCGTCGAGCGCCGGCTGGATGGTGCCGAGGATCTCGGTCGCGGCCTGGATGAACTCAGGCTGCTCGGGATAGCGGGCCTTGAGCTCGTCGAGAACTTTCTGCGTGTAGCTCATGCTTCCTCCAATTGATGGAAAAGAAAAGTGTCGTTCGAGGCGCCCCATGCGCCGCGAGCTTTATCGAGTATGGATAATATCGCACTGTTGCAGCAAAGTTTCGCATAAGCCGACGGGCGGATGTTTCGTTTTGATTACGATGCAGGTAGAAGCGTTTTTGAGCACTCGACGTACAAATCGCGTGTTTCGAAGCTGTTTCGTCCACGTGGTCCATACCACCACAAAGAGGACAGGCACCTTTGTGGCGGTTGGCAGGATGCGTTGGCGGGAACGTATGTGAATCGAACACATCCAAGACGTTTTGCACGCCTCACAACGGTTTTGAGGACCGCGGGGCCCACCGGAGCCCATCCGTTCCCAAACGTGGCGGTATTTTACCAAACGCGCAGTGTCGCGCCACGAAAACGGCCCATCTACTACGTTTAACCAGCAAGGGTAAACCATACCCACTTTTTCGTAACATCGGCAAGTCATCTACCTGCGGTTTTGTTTTTGCGGTTTTTGAAATGGTCGAGGGTAGTCACTTAAACGTAGTAGATAGGCCGGTTTTGTGGCGAGCGGCGATTCGGAGCCCTAGCGCAGGGATCTGAGAGCGCCGGCCTCCTTGTTGAGCGTCGTAAAACGCACCGCATCCAGGTGCTCCAAGATGCTAATGGCTCGTTTGCGCGACACGCCTAAGGCCTCGCGCAGCACACTCGTCGTGGCAACGCCGCCAGCAGCCTCGATAGCCGCGGCGACGACCTCACGTGCATGGGCCTCGGCGGCGGCAGACAAGGCAACGTCGCGTTCGATCTTAACGATCGCGCGGTTGAGCGAAAGCTCGCACAGGGCACGCGTCATGGTGTCGCGATCGAGCTGCAGACGCTCACCCACCTCGGGCAGCGTCGCCGCACCGAGACCCGCCTCGTCGAGGGCGGCCACGATGCGCTGGCTCGCCTCGCGCACCACACGTATCGCCGCAGCGGCAGAGTGCGGGTCGAACACCTCGGCACCGTCGACGGTGCACACGCCGCGCGCACAGCCCTCGAGAACGAGCGCGGACGCGATGTCTTCGCCCGCTGTCGGCCAGGCGGCATGCGCGACCTCGCCCGGCGTGAAACCCGTCTGCTTGGGCGCGGCCCCGTGCATGGCGGCCAACGTGACGGAGAGCGTGGCGAGGGCGGCATCGAGCACAGCGGGGGCGGCATAGAGCTCCTCGGTCGAGCGCTCGGCATGAAGCGCCACGGCGTCACCCGAGGAAACCGCCCCGTGCAGGAGCGCAGCCGCCTCGGCACCCGAAAGATCGAGAGCACGGGCTGCGGCCGCGGCAGGCACAGGCAGGCGCTGCAGCCCCAACCATGCGGCAACGGCGGCGGCGCGGTCGTCGGCATCCAGGGCCCCGAGCAGCGCGCACTCGCCCGCGGAGAGGACGCGCGAGCGGCGGCACCGCGAAAGAAGAACACGACCGCCGCCGATAAGCACCACCGGCGAGAACGCGAGCACAATGAGGCCGTCGCCCGATCGCACGGGAAGGCGCTCCTCCAGACGGACCTGCACGATGCGGGTCTCGCCAGCCTCAATGGGTCCCTCACCCTCCATGAGCATGATACGGCCAAGGACCTCCGCCGTACCCGCCATCACATGAACGCGCGTACCGGACTCGAAGGGCGCGGGCTTGGTGCCCTCGCGCCCCAGATACGTGAAGCGGGCGATGAGCCTGAGCGTCGAGCCCTCAGCACCAGACCCGCAGAGGACCTCGCCACGCGGAAGGTCGCCCGCACCGTCGCCCACGATGTTGAGCGCCGCGCGCTGCCCGGGCAACGCCCGAGGAGTATCACCATGCACCTGAATCGCGCGCACGCGGCAGCGCACGCCCGCGGGACATGAGACGAGCTCGTCGCCCACCGCTACGGGGGCATCGTGAAGCGTGCCCGTGACGACCGTCCCGGATCCCTTGATGGTGAAGCAGCGGTCGATGGGCAGGCGCGGGGCCAGACCGGGGCGCACCGGGCGGGATCCGGCATCGGCCAGGAAAGAGTCGATGGCTGCATCGAGGGCAAGGCGAACGTCCTCGATGCCCACGCCCATGCGCGAGGAAACAGGCACCACGGGCGCATCGGCAAAGACGGTATCGCCGAGGAAGTCCATCACGTCGAGCTCGGCGAGCTCCGCCGTCTCGTCATCGGCCAGATCGCGCATCGTGAGTGCCACCACGAGGTGCCTCACGCCCAACAGCTCCAACACGTACACGTGCTCTCGCGTCTGCGGCATCACGCCCTCAACGGCAGAAACCACCAGCAACGCAACGCCCACGCCGGTGGCACCCTGTACCATCGCGCGCAGGTAGTGCGCATGCCCGGGCACGTCGACCAGGCCGACAAGCTTGCCGCTGGGAAGCTCGAGCTCGCCAAAGCCGAGCTCAGTGGTCATGCCTCGGCGCCGTTCGACCTCCAGACGGTCGGGATTTTTGCCGGTCAGCGCCTCGATAAGGGCCGACTTTCCGTGGTCGACGTGTCCTGCTGTTCCAACGACAACGGGACACTCGACAAGCTCAAGCGCGGTCATCAACGCAAACCCGCCCGCACGGCATCCACCAACGCAGACGCACACAGGTCAAGGTCGGTGTCGCGCAAAAGCGTGCGAACGTCAAACAGTACCTGGTCGTGTCGCACGCGCGTCACAACCGGCGTATCGGGCTCCTGAACCAAAGCGCGCTTTAGGCCATCGGCAGATAGGCGCCCATCGACGGGGCAGACGGCAACGCAAAATGTTGGGAGCTCGACGGTCGGCAGCGATCCGCCGCCGGGAGCAGAGGCGCCCTCGACAACCTGCAGCTCCACCGCCTCCTCGAACTGAGAGTCGCGAAGCTTGCGCAGCATGCGGTCGTGCAGGCGCTTGGCCTGACGCTCGAGCGGAGCCGACGCAGCGGAAAGCATGTTGATCACCGGGATCTCACGATGTGCCGTATCGGGACCGGCCACATACAGACGCAGGGTGGCCTCGAGCGCCGCGAGCGTGAGCTTACCGGGGCGAAGCGCGCGCATAAGCGGATGAGAGGCGCAGGCGGCGATTGCCTGGGCGCTGCCGAGGATGATGCCCGCCTGCGAAGCACCGAGCAGTTTGTCGCCCGAGCACGAGACGACGTCAACGCCGGCGCCAAGAGACACGGACGTGGGCCTCTCCCCCGCATCGGCGAGTACCCCATCTGCAAGCAAAGCGCCTGAGCCTTGGTCCTCGTAAAGCAACAGGCCATGTTCATGCGCCAGCGCAGAAAGCTCCGCCACGGAAACCTCCTCGTGGAAGCCCTCGATACGGTAGTTGGAAGGATGGACTTTGAGGATCATCGCCGTGTTGGGCGTGATGGCGTTTCGATAATCATCCAGATGTGTGCGGTTGGTAGAGCCAACCTCGACAAGCTTGGCACCCGAAGCCGCCATGATGTCGGGGATGCGGAAGCTGCCGCCCACCTCGACAAGCTCGCCGCGGCTCACGATGACCTCTTTGCCGAAGGCATGCGCGGCAAGCACCAAAAGCACCGCGGCGGCATTGTTGTTGACAACTAAGGCGTCCTGCGCCCCCGTGAGCGTGCGCAGCAGACGCGCGGCATGCTCTTTGCGGCCCCCGCGAGCGCAGGTTGAGACGTCATACTCAAGCGTGCTGTAACCTCGGGCGACATCGGTCACCGCCTGCACCGCCGCGGGAGCGAGCGGAGCGCGGCCCAGATTGGTGTGAATCACAACGCCCGTCGCGTTGACGGCAGGGCGCAGGGTCGGCAGCGACAGGCGATGGGTCCGCTGCTCAATTGCCAAGGCGAGCTCGCGCTTGTCCCTTGCAGGGGCGCCGGAGCGAATCGCCGCGCGCTCGGCATCGAGCTCGGCGTCAATCGCCTCGCGTACCATCGTGTCGCCTGCATCGCCAGCAGCCTTCATGACCGGCCACTCGGCAAGCAGCTCGTGAACGGCGGGAATGGAACGCAGGCGGCCGCGCACCTCGGCAGACATGGATTCGCAGTCGCTCATGAAAAGCCTTTCGACATGTTCAATAAAAAGCTGGTCCCCCGCGATCGTCATCGGGCAAATAAATACCGGCGCGCACGCAAAAGGGACAGGTCCATTATGGCAGCTCGTGACAAGACGTCGAAGAGCCTCGTCTAAAACCTGCCAAAATAAACCTGTCCCCTTTTGGTCGGTTATGGCTAGGGGGCTTTAGGCATTCCTGTTGGCGTAGATAAACCAGTAGCCCAGCGCCACGATCAGGGCGCCGCCCACGATATTGCCGAGCGTAGCGAAGGAAAGATTGAGCGCCAGGCCCGCCGCGTTGAGGGCGTCGGCGCCGGCGACATCAGCTCCATAGCCGCAGGAGTGCATCAAAATGCCCATGGGCAAAAAGTACATGTTGGCGACGCAGTGCTCAAAACCGCAGGCCACAAAGGCGGCAATGGGGAGCAGAATACCCACGACCTTGTCGACCACGGTTTTGCCGGCGGTACCGATCCATACGGCCAGGCACACAAAGATGTTGCACAGGATGCCGCGGAAGAAGATGGTGACGGCATCGATCGTAACCTTACCGGCAGCGACACTCACCATGGTGTTGGCGACGGCCTCGCCGTTGAGCTTGTAAATAGCCGCCATGTAAATCAAAAAGACAACGAACAGGGCGCCGACAAAGTTGCCGACCCACACAACGGCCCAGGCCTTGAGCATCTGGATGAGCGTGATCTTATTGCTCTTAAGCGCGCACACCATCAGCGAGTTACCGGTAAACAGCTCCGCGCCGCAAATGAGCACGAGCACCAGCCCCAGGCAAAAAGCAAGGCCGCCCACAAAGCGCTGGGCGCCCCAACCAAGGGACGCATCGCTCAGAAAGACCGTGAAGAACAGGCCGCCGAAAGCGATAAACGCGCCGGCGAACATGGCGAGCAAAAAGGCCTTCGAGACCGGCAGGTTGGCCTTGGTAACGCCTGCGGCCTCGGTCTTCGCCTCGATCGCGGCGGGCGCCAGGCAATCGGAGGTGGGGTATTCTGCCTTGCTCTGTGCCATGGAAATCACTTCTTTCTTACGATTCGGGACAAACGCTCCTGGTTCATTTGCCCCGCGAGGTCGGACGGTATAAAAATAAACGCGAGCCAAATTAGCATATTGGCCTGCGATTATATAGCTTGGAGCGGGCGACGGGAAGTCCAAGGATTTGCTTCGCTGCGGGCCTTCGGCCCTTGCGTGCTGCGCTGGAAAATGCTCACGCATTTTCTCAGCTCCGCACCCTGGCGGGCTCGATTCCCGTCGCCCGGCGCGTAAACGAAAACAGCTCTGATCCCCAAAGGAAACCAAAGCCGTTAAAACAATTCTTATGGAGCGGGCGACGGGAATCGAACCCGCGTCATCAGCTTGGAAGGCTGGGGTTCTACCATTGAACTACGCCCGCAAGATATGGTCGGGACGACAGGATTTGAACCTGCGACATCCTGCTCCCAAAGCAGGCGCGCTACCAAACTGCGCCACGTCCCGAAGGTGTTGAGCAGCTAAGGTCTAAACCTTGCGTGTCCCAAAGCGAAGGAAATTATAGGGGAGACTCCCCGCCTGTGCAAGCGACGATACCCTAGCTCCTTGAATGTACGACAAACCGGCTGTGGAGCAGGCCGATCACAAACGCCACCACGGCAACCGGCGCCCACGCGGCTCCAATGTCTGCCAGCGGCAGCGCATCGAACGGCAGCCACGCGCCCGTAAAGAACGCATCGCGGACCGAGGTAATCACGCTCTGCACTGCGACAACGCCGCCGACCCAAACCCACACCTGCGGATGCGCGTCGCAAAAACCGTACACCAGACCCATAAGCACCAGCACGATGGCGACGGGGTACAGGGCGTTGAGCATGGGCACCGAGAACATGAGGATCACGTCGAGACCCACGTTGGAAAGCACGCACGAAAACGCCGCGAACACAAAGGCGAGAATCGCAAAGGGGCGGCGCATGGCCTCCTCGGAAGCCTCCGCTCCCCCTTTGACCACATACGTCTCGCAGAAATAGCGCGAACAGCAGCTGATGAGGCCGATGCACACGTTCATGCAGGCGAGGAAGAAGATCGCAAAGACCACGACCGTGCCGGCAAGGCCAAAATGCATGGAGGCCGAACGGGCGAGGATGGCGGCGCCGTTGGTAGCGTCGGGCATCACGGTGCCGAGCTGCATACCGGCAAGACCCAAGCCGCAGTAGATGATAGCCATGAGCACGCCGGCGATCACACCGGAACGCGAAATCTCAAAGGCCACGCGCTTGTCATCGGTAACACCCAGCTCGTGGATGGTCTCGGCGATGATGATGCCAAAGGCGAGCGACGCGAGCAGGTCCATGGTCTGATAGCCAGTCAGAAAGCCCTGCACGGCAGCACCGGCATCGTAAGGGGCCTGCGGCGCGGCAGCCGGTCCCAGCGGCGAGATCACGGCAGCACCCACGACCAGCACGATGAGCGCAATGAGCGCAGGGCCCGTAATGCGGCCGAGCACGCGCGTGATGACGCCTGGACGCAGCGTGAGCGCAAACGCGACGACGAAGAACCCGATGGCAAACACCAGACGTGCCGTGCCGAGCGAAACGCCCTCGGGTAGCAGCGGCACCAGCATTTCGAACGCCGTAGAGCTTGTGCGCGGAATGGCCAGGCACGGACCGATGGCCAGGTAGACCGCCGCAACGAAGAATTCGCCAAACTTAGGATGCACACGCCCGGCCAGCTCTCGGGCCGTGCCAGCGAGCGCGACGGCGATAAATCCCATAACGGGCAGACCGATAGCGGCAATCAAAAAGCCGATCATGGCAACCGGCGTGGCAGAACCTGCCTGCAGCGCCAGCAGCGGCGGAATAATGAGGTTACCGGCGCCAAAGAGCATCGAGAACAGCGCAATGCCGACGGTAACGACATGGTCGGAACGCAGACCGCGCGGGGCGGATGAAGCCATAGGCACACCTTTCGGGTCGAAACAAAAACGGGACGGGCAAAATACCCGTCCCGCAAGTATAAACGGTCCAGCAGCTTTAGCAGACTAAATTGCGCAGAGCATCGATAGCCATGTCGACTTCCTCGGCCGTGTTGAAGTAACCAAACGAGAACCGAACCACGCCCTGGCGCTCGGTTCCCAGCGCACAGTGCATGAGCGGGGCACAATGGGCACCGGGGCGCGTCGCAATCCCCCACCCCTGCATGAGCGCATCCGAAATCTCGGCCGAATCGATATTACCCACGTTGAGCGAGACGATCGCCGAGCGTGCTGACTGGTCGAAGGCACCGTAGAGTTTGATTTCCGGAATCTCACGAACACCGGCGAGAAAGCGATCGGCCAGGGCGCGTTCGTGAGTCGCAATCGCTTCAACTCCACCCTGTGCCTCGATAAAATCAAGGCCTGCGGAAAGGCCCGCTACGCCGTGGCCGTTGAGCGTGCCCGCCTCAAGGCGCGTGGGCCACTCCATGGGCTGCAACGTATCGAAGCTGTGCACACCCGTGCCTCCCATGGCCCAGGGCACCACGTCGACGTCCTCCGCCACGGCCAGGCCACCGGTGCCCTGCGGGCCCATAAGCCCCTTATGTCCAGTAAAGCACACGACGTCGAGCCCCATGGCGCGCATATCGATATGCGCCGTACCGGCAGACTGCGAGGCATCGACGATCACAAGCGCACCCGCGGCATGTGCCAAGGCCGCCACGCGCGCAATGTCGACCGCGTTGCCGGTCACATTAGAGGCATGCGTCACCACCACGGCACGCGTACCGGGCGTGACCAGCCGCTCGAGCTCGTCGTAGTCGAGCACGCCGTTGGTATCACAGCCCGCATGCTCAACCGTCACACCCTGCTCTGCCGCCAGGCGGTTGAGCGGACGCAGCACGGAGTTGTGCTCGAGCACCGTTGTGACCACATGGTCGCCGGGACGCACCACCCCGTTGATGGCGGTGTTGAGCGCCGCCGTGGAGTTGGGCGTAAAGCACACATGGTCCGCCCTCGGGCAACCCAAAAGGCGCGCGAGCTTGGCACGGCAAGCGTGAATCGTACGAGCGGCATCGAGGGCACCCGACGTGGCGCCGCGCCCGGCATTGCCGAGCGAGCACATCGCCTGCGTCACGGCATCGATGACCGTCTGCGGCTTGTGCATGGTCGTCGCCGCGTTATCCAGATAGATCATCGCACGACCTCCCACATATCAATCACGGTATAGCCCTCGGTGGGAATGCCCGCTGCGGCAAGCTCGGCGCGCAGCAGTTCCTCATCGGCAGGCAACGCCTTCCACGCCAGACCGCAGCCGGCAGCGACCTCCCCGGGCACGGGAATCGTTCGCCCGGGAAGGCCGCGCTCGATGCATAGGGTCTCGCAGCCCATGGCGGCCGCCGTGGTGGGAAACGTGATGACAAGCGCCGGGCGCTTCTCCCTCATGGCAACTCCAACCAATACGCTACGGGCGCACGACGCGCACGGCCTGCTCCATCTTCTCCACGATCACGTACATGTTCGTGACCTCACCCACCGCGAGCTGATCCTTAATGCCAAAGTGATCGAGGCAGGTGCCGCAGGTGAGAATCTCGACACCCTGCTCCGCCAGGCCCTTCAGGTCATCGAGCACCGGCGAGCCCTCGACGGTAAGCTTGGCGCCGCCGTTGTAGAACAGCATGGTCGCGGGCAGCTCCTCCTGCTGCGTCACGGCAAAGATAAACGCCTTCATGAGCTTGTGGCCCAGCTCGTCGTCGCCACGGCCCATGCAGTCGGTGTAGACGGAAATGACGAGCCCACCCTTGCCGGCGCTGGCATCACAGAAGGCAGCGCCATCCTGCTCGGGGTCCGCAACGGCCACGGCACCCGCGGTCGTGACGGTCACGTGCCACTCGGCGTCCGAGATCTTCTCGACCGAGGCCGTGCAGCCCTTCTCCTGCGCCATCTTGGAGATGTTCTTGACGGCGGTCTCGTTATCGACCGAGGTCACGACAACGCCCTCACCATCGAGCTGCTTGAGCGCCTTGAGCGTCTTGACGACGGGCAGCGGGCAGGCATCGCCCATGGCGTTGACTTCAATCTTAGTAGACATAGCTACATCCTTTCGAAAGAGACCGCCCGGATAGACGGGCGGTCGCATAGACAGTTTTTCTTAACGCACAACGCGAACGGCAGGACCGCCCGGCACCGGCTCGCACACGCGACCGATTGTGGCGGCAACGCGCCCCTCGGCATGTAAACGACGCGCAAGCTCATCCACATCCGCCGCGGGCGCCGCGATAAGCAGGCCACCCGATGTCTGTGGATCGTACAGCGCATCCAACACACCCGGCTCCAGGTCCTCGTCGGCGGCCACACGCGGGCCAAAGAAGTCCTGGTTGCGGTAGGAGCCCGCGGGGATAATGCCCAGACGCGCCATGTCGAGCACCTGGTCAAAGAGCGGCACCGCCCCCGACACAAGCTCAATCTGCACACCTGAGCCCTCGGCCATCTCGCACGCGTGCCCGATCAAGCCAAAGCCCGTGATGTCGGTACAGCCGTGAAGCTCGAGGCCCTCGGCCAGACGAATCGGGGCCTCGTTGAGGGTGCGCATCGAGTCAAACATGGCTGCGGCCTCGTCCTGCTCGATGAGCACGCCCTTAATGGCCGTGGTGATAATGCCCGAGCCGATCGCCTTGGTCAGCAGTAGGACATCGCCCACGCGCGCACCGCTGTTGGCGAGCATGCGGTCGAGCGCGACAAAGCCACTCACGGACAGGCCGTACTTGGGCTCGTCGTCGTTGATGGTGTGGCCGCCCGCGATGGTGCAGCCAGCCTCGACGCACTTGTCGGCGCCACCCGCCAGAATCTCACCTGCGACCTCGACGCCCAGGCAACTGGGAATGCACAGCAGGTTCATGGCATGGCTCGGCCGCCCACCCATGGCGTAGATGTCCGACAGCGAGTTTGCCGCCGCGATCTGGCCAAACAGAAACGGGTCGTCGACCATCGGCGGGAAGAAGTCGATGGACTGAACGAGGCCCAGATTATCGCCAACGCGAAAGACGCTCGCATCGTCGGAGGTATCGAACCCCACGAGCAGGTTGTCGTTATGCACATTGGGTAAGTCGCCCAGGACCTGGGCGAGGGCTCCAGGAGCCAACTTAGCGGCTCAACCAGAGGCAGCGGTCATCTGCGTGAGCTTGATGAAATCGTCAGCCATCGATCCCTCCTCTCATAGGTCAATCTTTTCCTCCCAGTATACGCATGGCGGCGCCGCGAGCGGGCGGCGTATCGCAACCCCTACGCGACGCAGCAGAAGGGACAAAGGCACTGTCCCTTTGTCACATTATCGACAGACGAGATGGATTCTCTTGGCGTCGAAGTGCATGCGCAGGGTCTCGTCGGCCTGCGGCAGCTCGTCGGAAGCCACGCTCACCTTGTTGACCTTCCACTGCAGACGCGTGGGCGCATCGACACGTGGCACGTCCAACAGCACCAGCCGCTCAAAGCGCGAATCGCTCACGCGCGCCACGTGCAAATCGTAGCTGTTGCGACCCCGCTCGGCACGGTTGTCCACATGGAAGTAGCTCGCACGAATACCCAGATATGCCACGTCATCGGGAACCTCGCGGCCCACGTTAAAGGTCATGCCCCAGTCGAGGGCCTCAACTTCTTCGTCGCCAATCTTGCGCGCCCGGCTTGTGTTCTTGCACCCCGTCAGACGCAGCGCCGCCAGCGTCTGCGGACGGCGAACCACGTCCTCGATGGAGCCGATCTCCTCAACATGCCCGTTGTGCATTACGCAGATGCGCTCGCACAGACGGCACGCCTCGTCGATATCGTGACTCACGTAGAGCACGGTGCGGTTGCATACATCGAACAGGTCGAGCATGTTCTGCTCGAGGGCGCTCTTGAGGTACGCATCGAGCGCACTCATGGGCTCGTCGAACATAAAAATGCCCGGATGCGCCGCCACCATGCGGGCAAGCGCCACGCGTTGCTGCTGACCGCCCGAGAGTCGCACGGGGTAGCGGTCGGCAAAATCGGCCAGACCGAAAATGCCCAGATAGCGCTCGGCCAGCCTTTTGCGCGCCACGGCGTCGCCCGCATCCTTTACACCGGCGCATACGTTATCGGCCACCGTCATGTTGGGAAAGAGCTGATAGTTTTGGAACAGCAGGGCGCATTTGCGCTCCTGGGGCGACAGGTTGATGCCCGCCGACGAGTCAAAAAAGGTCACACCGTTGACGACGATCTTGCCCTCGTCGGGCGTCTCCACGCCGGCAATGCAGCGCAGCGTACAGCTCTTGCCACAACCCGAGGCACCCAGCAGCGCCACGCGCTCCTCGCCAGCCTCGAGCTGAATGTCGAGAGTAAAGCCGGGATAGCGCTTTTTGATATCCAGAACGAGCGACATGGCTTATCGACCTCCCTTTGCGACCGTGTCATCGCGCATAAGCTCGGCCAACGCCTCGCGATCGATACGCAGCGCATCTCCGCCGACTGGGTCGAGCGAATCGGTCTGGCCGCCCAGCTGCTTGGCCTGCTTGCGCTCCGCGCGGGACAGGCCGCGCTCGCGATACTTTTGCGAATGCGCCGTGTACATATTGATGAACAGAATGACCAGGAAACTAAACGCGATCACGACGACGACCCAAAAGAGGGCCACCGACGTGTTGCCGCCCATCCACTCAAAGTAGATGGCGATGGGGATGGTCTGCGTAATGCCGGCGTAGTTGCCCGCAAAGAACAGGGTGCAGCCAAACTCGCCCATGGCACGCGCGAAGGCGAGCACCGTGCCGGCGGCGATGGAGGGCCAGCCGAGCGGCATCATAAGCTTGGTGAAGATGCGACGCTCGGACCAGCCCAGCGTGCGCGCCGCATCGAGCATCTGCGTGTCGAGGCTCTCGAAGGCTCCGAGCGCCGTACGGTAGACCAGGGGAAACGACACCACGACGGCCGAAATGACCGCCGCGGGCCAGGTAAAGACGATCGAGACGCCGTGCGCGATGAGCCACTGGCCCACCCCGGTCGAGCGGCCAAACAGCATGAGGAGCAGAAAGCCGCAGACCGTGGGCGGCAGCACCATAGGGATGGTAAAGACCGAGTCGAGCAGACCCTTGATGCGACTCGAGGTACCCATAGTCTTCCACGCGGCGAACAGGCCCAGCGCAAAGGAGATCAACAGGGCAAGGCCGCTCGTTTTTATGGACACCCAAAACGGTCGATAGTCGATGTCGCCTAAAAAGGAGGCCAGTGAGGTCAAGGGCCCCTGCTCATTCCGCAACACGACAGACGATGCTTCTACCATTTGAGCGCTATCAAGCCAACGCGCGCCGCCCTTGGCATCACCCGAGGCTGATGCAATCACCACATAGCGGTCCCCATCCGCACCGCGCTCGTCAAAGCCATAGGTATACCCACCGGCATCAAACGTTGTTTCCGCCGTGACATACCAAGGAAGATCCACGTCCCCTAACTGCGCACCCCCCATGCAGTTTGCGCCGTCGAGCTTACAGACGAGGGCCTTGAGACCCGATACGCACTCGTTGTCCTGCGGATCCAATCCATACTTCTCGACCGCCTTGGGCGATATCCACACCACAACGCGATCGGCAGCAGGCGCCACTACAAGGTCCACGTCCTCGTCAACGGGAAACCGGTAGCCTTCAGGCTGGCCCTCCATGGTACGGGCGGTCCCCTTGGCCAACCGCTCAAAACCCTCGATCCCATAGGAAAGCCCATGAGCGGTCGCAGCAACCTGGGCCCCGTCCTCAGTGTCCCCAGCAAACGCAAACCCCGGCACCCAGCAAAGCGCGAAGATCAAAGCACAGTCGACAAGCATGCGGAATCTATTAAGCACGAAAAGCTCCAAGCGAATACGAGGACGGAGTGAAACACAAAACGATGGAATTATCGCGCCAAGCCGCACTACGCGGAAAGCTCAAAGCCGTATTTGGCCCAAATCTTCTGGGCCTTCTTGTTGGACAGACAAAAGTCGATAAATGCCTTGGCCTCGTCGGCGTGCTCGGAGCCATCGGCGACAGCACCCGGGTACACGATGGGCTTGTGCGAATCCTCGGGGCACACGAAGGCTTCCTCGATGCCGTCGTAACGGAAGATATCGGAGCTGTAGACAAAACCGGCCACGCAGTCGCCTGTGGACACATAGGCGGCGGCGGTGCCCACCTTATCGGCCAGGGCAACCTTATCGGCGATCTCGGGCGCATACTCGCCGTCGTCGCCCTCGGTGCCGGTGTAGAGGCCCACGGAGGCCAGGGCCTGGTTGGCATACTTGCCAGCGGGAACAGTCTTAGCGTCGCCAATGGCGATCTTGCCGTCCAGATTCGCGACGTCGGCGATGGCCTCGACCTTGGTGTCGGAGCCCTCGGCGCGAATGATCACGAGGTCGTTGACGAACATGTCCTCACGCGTATCGACGTCGACGAGCTCGGCGGTCTCAGCGTCATCCATGGTGCCCTTGGAAGCGGTAATGAGCACGTCGACGGCGGCACCGGCGCGCATCTGCTCGACAAGGTCGCCGGAGGCCTTAAACTGCGTGTCTGCAAACGTGGTGCCGGTCTGCTCTGTGTAGAGCTCCTGAACCTCGGGCAGAGCCTTCTCGAGCGAGTTGGCGGCAAAGACCTGCAGCTCGACAGCCTTCTTGGAAGATGCCTTAGCAGAACCGGCATCGGATCCGGCCGGCTCGGACGTCTTGCTGCCCGAGCAGCCAGCAAGACCAAGGCCGGCAGCGGCGACAGCAGAAAGCGAGACGAATCCGCGGCGAGAAACCATATCGAACATATTCAACCCTTTCGGACCTTGTGCCCGGGTACCCCACCGCGGGCTTTAATCTGCAATCAGATTATACTTTTGCGCGAATAATGTTAGTGAGAAATTATTCTCGCCTGAGAATATAGTTTCGAGTTACCGTACACCTCGGCGTCGATTCGGCGGAAAACAAAAGCGGAGCGACCGATAAGGTCGCCCCACCGCAGGTAAATAGCTTAGTTGGTATGTCCGCCGCCCGCTGTCATCTGAGCCGCGTGCTCCAGCTGGTCCGCTATGGCCTCCCAGCTTTCGCGGGCGGCTTTCGTGGAACCGGGAAAGTTTACGACAAGTGTATGACCTCGTTGCATGCAAATAGCACGCGAGAGCATAGCGCGGCGCGTCTTGGTCATCGAGTACGCACGGATTGCCTCTGCAATGCCCGGCACATCGCGCTCGCAGACGGCACGCGTCGCCTCGGGCGTCACATCGCGCATCGAAAGCCCCGTGCCGCCGCAGGTAAGCACGACATTGGCGTGGCACTCATCGGCGGCTTCCGCAATGGCATCACCAATCTCGCTGACGTCGTCGCGCACGACCACATGTGAGGCGACCGTCCAGCCCTGCGCCACGATGAGTTCCTCGAGCGCAGCACCCGCCTCGTCCTGGGCAAGATCGCGCGTATCCGAGCACGTCACAATCGAAATCTTCAGCTCCATAGCATTCCTCCTACAACACGGCGCCCTCGGGCAGGTCGACGCGAACAACGTCCACGGCATCTCCCGCCTTGAGCTCGCACGGTCCTTCGTCAATGCGCAGCAGGCAGTTGGACCGCTGCATCGTGCCGAGCAGCGCCGAATTCTGCGTCTTGGCCTCGGTCACCAACAGCTCACCGGTCTCGGGGTCGCGCAAAACCGTGGCGCGATCGAAGAAGCGTCGGTCCTGGCGCTTTTTCACGCCGTGCGTGAGCGTCGCCTGCTGCACGGGACGCACGCCCTCGGCAAAGCCGCGCATCTTGCGAATCGCCGGACGGGCGAGCATCTCAAAGCCTACATACGCCGCAGCCGGATTGCCTGAAAGCCCTAGGTAGGGCTTGCCCCCGAGCAAGCCAAACGTGATGGCCTTGCCCGGACGCATCGAGATGCGGTCAAACAGCACCACGCCCTCGCGCCGGACGAGCGCCGTCACATAGTCGTAGTCGCCAGCCGAGGCGCCACCGCTCGTAATGACAAAATCGCACTCCTGCACGGCGCGATGCACCAGCTCGGCAATCGCCTGCTCATCATCGGGTGCAATGCCGTAGAACACGGGCTCGGCGCCGGCATCGAGTGCTTCGGCCATCAACGCCGACGAGTTGGAGTCGCGAATCTGCCCGCGCGCCGGTACCTTACTCGGTGCGACCAGCTCCGTGCCCAGCGAGATGATGCCCACACGTGGGGCAGCGTGCACCTTCACGCTCGCGTATCCGGCGCTCGCCAGCAGACCCGCGCCCGCCGGAGCCACGACCTCGCCGGCGCGCATCACAACATCGCCGGCATGGGCCTCCTCGGCAGCAGAGCGAACGTTCTCCCCCACTTTAGCAGGCGCCGAGAAGCTCACGTGCGAGCCCTCGTTGCCGTCGCCATCGAGCACGTCGACGATCTCGTATTTCACTACGGCATCGGCACCCTCGGGCACCGGCGCGCCTGTCATGATGCGGACCGTCTCGCCCACTCCGATTGTGCCCTCAAACACATGGCCCGCGGCCTCATGTCCGATAACGTCGAGCGTCACCGGCGCCTCGCCAGACGTCTGCGCCAAGTCCGCCGAGCGCACGGCATATCCGTCCATAGCGCTGTTGGCAAACGGCGAGATATCGATATCGGCCACCGCGTCCTCGGCCAAGGGAAGACCGGTGGCCTGCCACACGGGAATCTCGACGAGATCGGTCGGAGCAACGTGCGACAGAACAATCGACTGCGCGTCCTCCAGCGGAATGAGCTTCTCTGCCATATGCACCTCTTAATGCCACGGCGCACAACGGGGCGCCGATTCTTTATGCTTGTCTAAGTATAATCCCCGACGCGCGACCGCGACTTGGCCTGTACCCGCAAATACACCTGTCGGCCGCAAGCCGCGAAACAGAATGGAAACCAACCCACCGGCTCGTCGCGTTTACCGCGTTTTATAATGCTCGTGTTGCAACCAAAAAGAGGAACGTATGGCTTTTACCGACAAACCCGAAAGCGCAAACGAGGCGCAGGATCATTCCCAGCCGCTCGACGACGGCGGCTTTTTCTCCCTGAACGACGTCATCATGGCAGGCAGGCATCAGATCACCCGCTCCGAGCATCTCTTAGCTGCCGACACGCGCCGCAATGTCCGCAACCTACTCGCAAGCGCCAAGTTGCTCGCACTCGTCGTCATCGTCTCGCTCGCCATGGGCGTTGCCGCTTGGGCGTTTTTGGCCTCGCTGAATATCGCGACCGACTATCGCGAGCACCATGCATGGATTTACGCGCTGCTTCCCGTTGTGGGCATGGCCACCGCATGGGTGTACAAAAACCACGGCCTTGCCGCCAAACGAGGCAACAACCTGGTCATCGACTCCGCTCTGGGCACACGTCTCATCCATATGCGCATGGCCGTCCTCACCTTCATCTGCTCCACGCTCACGCACCTAACGGGCGGATCGGCCGGTCGCGAGGGAGCCGCGGTGCAGATTGGCGGCACCATCGCCAGCAACATCTCGAGCCTCGCCCACCTCAAAAAGCATGACCACCACGACCTCATGCTCGCCGGCATCTCGTCGGCCTTTGGCGCCGTATTCGGTTCGCCCCTTGCCGGCGCGTTCTTTGGCATGGAGATGTGTTTTATCGGCAAGATCGACTACACCGCGGGCATCTACTGTCTGGTCGCCTCGTTTACCGGCTACTTTACATCACTCGCCCTGGGTACCGAGTACGAAGCGAATGTCATCGCCAGCGTTCCCAACATGACACCACGGACGGTTGCCATCGTTGTTATCAGCGCCATTATCTTCGGTCTGACGGCACGCCTCTTTGCCTGGTCGGTTCGAACCGTCAAAAGCCTGTACGGTCGCTTTATCACCAACTACCTTGCTCGCGCACTCGTGGGCGCGCTCGTGGTGCTCGCGGCATACGCGATGCTCGACGCCTGGAAGTATGCCGGCCTTGCCACCTGGCTCTCGGGCGCCGGGTTCGCCGGTAACACGAACCTGGCGGACGCAGCCATCAAGCTCGTGGTGACGGCGCTTACCCTGGGTGCGGGCTTCCAAGGCGGCGAGGTCACGCCCCTGTTTGGCATCGGTGCGGCGCTCGGCGGCTGGATCGGTTGCCTCGTCGGTATCGACCCCAGCTTTCTGGCGGCGCTGGGCATGCTCGGTGTTTTCTGCGCCGGCCTTAACGTGCCCATCACCACCTGTATGATGGCCATCGACCTGTTCCACGGCACGGCAGCCGGCTTCTTCGTGATCGTGGCGTTTATCAGCTATCTTGTCGGCGGCCACCGCGGCGTATATCCCGCGCAGCGCATTGTCTCGCCTAAACGCCGTTCGCTTATTGTGGATGAGGGCGGTACGGTAGCGGATGCTATCGAGCGCCACAACGACCTGATAGAGTAGACGTTAGTATTCGCCGTGCAGCCACAATCGGGGGCAATTCGACCTGAGCGCGACCGCACCGTCACGTCATACGCCAGGAGTCGCTCCATGCACGCAACTGATTTTGGTCGCACGCTCATAATCGCCAACCCTGCCGCCCAGTCGGGTGCGGCGCGCGAGGTCGCTGAGCGCCTGCAGCGCTTTTTGGACATGACCGCGCGCTCATCCCAGTTTGACCTGGTGCTGACTGAGCGCATGGGACATGCCAAGGAGCTTGCCGCGCAGGCTCAGGGCTATCGTACCGTTATCGCACTCGGCGGCGACGGCGTGATCCACGAGGTCGTCAACGGGCTTATGACGCAAAAGGAGAACGCCCGCCCCGCTCTTGCCGTCCTGCCCGTGGGCTCCGGCAACGATTTTGCCCAGACGCTCGGCATCGAAGATTTCTCCGGCAAGGATTTTGGCGCGCTGCTCACCTGTGAGCTGCAGCGCCAGGATATCGGACGCATTCGCTCATGGAACCCCGCAAACGGCAGCGGCGAGGCTACCGTTGAGTACTACGACCAAACGCTTTCGGTCGGCATCGATGCCGCCATCGGCCTGGGCACCACCGAGCTGCGCAAAAAGACGGGCCTCGCTGGCGCTCCGCTCTACACCCTCTCGGGTCTGGAGCAGTTTGGTCTGCGCTACCGCAACTACCCCATGACAGTCAGCTTTGACGGGGCGCCCGCCGAGCGCGTAAGGGCGATCATCATGGCGATTCAGCTGGGCCCCACGTATGGCTCGGGCTATCGCATCTGCCCCGATGCCGACCCCTGCGACGGCATGCTCGACGTCTGCTACGCATGCGGCCCCGTCCCTCGCGCGATTGCCCTGCCTATGTTTCTTTCGGCCAAGGACGGCCACCATACCAAGTTGCCACCGGTTCGCATGCGCCGCTGCCGCCATGCCGAGCTCACCTTTGAGGAGCCCGACTACCCCATCCAAGCCGACGGCGAGCCCGTTGTCGCCTCGCGCATCGAGGTCGACGTCCTTCCCGCCGCTCTCGAAGTCTGGCACCCAACCCGCTAACCCAACCTAAGTTGCGGTGAAATAGGGACTGTTTATGCAGCTAAAGCCGCAAAACAGTCCCTATTTCACCGCAACTTATGAGGAGGCTATTCGTCGCTGCCCGGCTTGCGACGGTTGGCCTTTTTAATGGCGTTGAAGTGCTTGTCATTGAGTCTGCGCTGGCGAGAGCGCTGAGGCACCTCGGTCTTTACGCGTCGGCGCGGTGAACGCCCGCGACGCCCCAGCTCGGCGCGCAGCTTACGCAGGCAGCTGCTACGATTTTGGAACTGGCTGCGGCTCTCGCGCGCCGTCACGGTAATCCCCGAAGGGATATGCTTCATGCGCACCGCCGAATCCGTCGTGTTCACGCCCTGTCCACCCGGACCCGTCGCGCGAAACACCTGCACCTCGCAATCGCGCGCCAACTCCTCGACCGACATCTCGGCATAGCGCGCATACTCGCGCCAGCCCATCTTGTTCTCATCCATATCAACACCTCCCCTCATACAAAAAATGTGACAAAGGGACGGTCCCTTTGTCACATCGCATACCAATCGCTTGTGTTGCGCGCTTAGGCGAAGGTGATCTCGCCGGTCTCGCAGTCCATATCGGCGATGCGGGCCAAGCTCTCGACGCGGAAGCCGCGCTCGCGGAGCTTATCGCCGCCGCCCTGGAAGCCCTTCTCCACTGCAATGCCAATACCGGACACCTCGGCACCCGCGGCCTCGCAGATCTTGATGAGACCCTCGAGCGCGCAGCCGTTGGCCAGGAAGTCGTCGATAATCAGGACCTTGTCGCCCTCGGACAGGAAGCGCTTGCCGACGATGACCGGGTACTCCTTCTGCTTGGTAAAGGAGTAGATGGTCGTGGCATACTGCTCGCCGTCAAGGTTGATAGACTGCGCCTTCTTGGCAAAGACCACCGGCACGCCGCCAAAATGCTGAGCCGCGATGCAAGCCATGCCAATGCCCGAAGCCTCGATCGTCAGGATCTTGTTGATCTCGACACCCTCGAACAGACGGGCCCACTCGGCACCCATGTGGTCGAACAGCTCAACGTCGCACTGGTGGTTGAGGAAGGCGTCAACCTTAAGGACGTTACCGGCCTTTACGATGCCGTCATGGCGAATACGATCCTCAAGCTCCTGCATGGCGCAACCCCTTCTCGCGGCAACGATACCGCGCGATTAATAAACGTTGTTCGATAGTCTACCACGGACCGACCCCCGCCCGTCCCACAAGCCGCATCGCACCATAAAGCCGCAAGACCAGTAGATGGGCCGATTCGTGGCAAGCCTGCCTCCACAAGCTAATGGCGGGCGCGCACCCTCACCAAACGCACCATGGCAAGCGCAAAGCCCACGGCGGCCACAGCCATGAGCACGTAGAACACCGAACGGAAACCAAACAGGAACACATCCGGACGGCCTGCAACAAAACTGGTCACGGCCTCGCCCATCGCCACGCTCATCTGCCCATACAGGATATGCGACGCCGCCGTAATGCCCGCTGCCATACCCGCATAGCGCGCCAGGCTACCCAGGCTGCCCGCAAAGCCGAGCGCTTCGCGCGGAGCCGAGCCCATGTACAGCGAGTTGTTAGGACTCTGGAAAATCGACGTACCGCACGACATAAACGCGACACAGCACACGATCACAGGGATAGAAGAGTGCTCATCGAGCGTGCTTACCGCAAAAAGACCGCATACGTACACGCCCAGGCCGACCGCCGTGGGGCCCTCGCAGCCAACACGGTCCGAAACCGTACCCGAAAGCGGTCCGATAAAGGCATTCACCATCGGCAGTGCCAAAAAGAGCAGTCCGGAAATGTCAGAACCAAAGCCGTGGGCGTCCTGAAAATAGAACGGCAGAATAAACTCGGATGCGCCAATGCCAACGAACACGATGAGCATGCAGGCAAGGTTGATAGTGAAGGCCGAATTTGCAAAGCAGCGACGAGCAGCCTCGATCAGGGACATGGGGCGCTCGCCGGCCTCCGGCTTAACATGCGGCAGCGTGTAGAGCCCCACGATAAACGAGATGACGCCGATGGGCAGGTTGATGAGGAAGATACTCTCCCAGGGAAAGCTTGCCACCAGCATGCCACCGAGCACGGGGCCACACATCATGCCGAGGGCCACGAAGGTCGCAAGAATACCCATGGCACGGCCTCGTTCGCGCGCCGGGAACGACTCGGTGATGATACCCATGTTGTTAGCCATGGCCGCCGCGCAACCGACGCCTTGAACGATGCGCGCCAGAATAAGAACTTCGAGCGAGGCCGAAAGGCCGCAAAGCAGCGAACCGGCCGTAAAGACGATTACGCCCAGCTGGAATACGCCGACCTTGCCGCGCACGTCGCCCAGGCGGCCAAACGGCAGCATAGCCACGCACGTCGCAAGCAGATACACCGAGCTCACCAGCTGAATGCGATCGAGGCCCACGCCCAGCTCCTTTTGCATCACGGGCAGCGCCACGGTCACGACGGTCGAATCCAGACACGACATAAACGTCATGATGAGCACGGTAAACAGAATCGCCCATTTGTTCTTGCCATGGGTGTCGCCCTCTAGAGCAATGTGCTCACGGCGCAGCTGCTCTGCGGTTTTCTCCATATCCATCCTTTCGAGTGGCGCAACGCAAAAAACGGGGCCCCAATCGCCTGCAAACAGCCGCGATTGGGGTCCCGCCTACGGAATCGGAACGAAAGGTCACCGAAGCTTTCTGCCAGCATCGGCACCTTGCACGAACGCTAGCCTAGCACTGCTCGAGCGCCCGCTCAAGGTCGGCAATCAGGTCGGCCGTGTCCTCGAGGCCGCACGACAGGCGCACCATGTCGGCGGAGATTCCACAGGCGATGAGCTCTTCATCGTTCATCTGGCGGTGCGTGGCATTAGCGGGATGCAGGCAGCAAGTGCGGGCATCTGCCACGTGCGTGGCGATCTGGGCGAGCTTGAGGCTCTTCATAAAGGTCTCGGCCGCCGCGCGACCACCGTTAAAGCCAAAGCTCACAACACCGCAGGTACCGTTGGGCATGTACTTCTGAGCGATGTCATAGTACTTATCGCCCTCCAGGCCCGGATAGCTCACGAAGCGTACCTTGGGATGGCTCTGCAGGAACTTGGCAACGGCCAGGCCGTTCTCGCAATGACGCGGCATGCGCACATGCAGGCTCTCGAGCGAGCTGTTCAGGAAAAACGCCGCCTGCGGGTTCTGCATGGGACCGAGGTCGCGCATGAGCTGCGCGGTGGCCTTGGTAATGAAGGCGCCCTCGCGACCGAACTTCTCGGCATACGTCACGCCGTGGTAGCTCTCGTCGGGCGTGGTGAGACCCGGGAACTTGTCCGCATGAGCCATCCAGTCAAACTGGCCGTGGTCGACGATCACGCCGCCCAGGTAGGCAGCATGCCCATCCATGTACTTGGTGGTGGAGTGCGTAACGATGTCGGCGCCCCACTCAAAGGGACGGCACATCACGGGCGTCGGGAAGGTGTTGTCGACCATCAGCGGCACGCCGTGGTCATGCGCGGCCTTGGCAAAGCGCTCAATATCGAGCACGGCAAGGGCAGGGTTGGCAATCGTCTCGCCAAAGACGAGCTTGGTATTGGGCTCAAAGGCTGCCTCGAGCTCCTCGTCGGTGCAGTCGGGGGCAACGAACGTGCAGGTCAGACCCATGCGCTCCATGGTATGGGCGAGCAGGTTGTAGGTACCGCCGTAGATAGCAGAGCTCGCGACCACGTGATCGCCGGCACCGGCCACGTTAAAGATCGCGAGGAAATTCGCCGCCATGCCCGAGCTCGTGAGCATCGCGGCAGTGCCGCCCTCCATCTCGCAGATCTTGGCGGCAACCAGGTCGCACGTAGGATTCTGCAGACGGCTATAGAAGTAGCCCGACTCCTCCAGATCAAAAAGCTTGCCCATGTGCTCGGACGTGTCGTACTTCCACGTGGTGGACTGGTAGATAGGCACCTGACGCGGATCCGCATCACCCGGGCGATAACCGCCCTGAACACACGTCGTACCGATGGTCTGCTCGCTCATATCCAACTCCCTTACTTGGGTTTTGTTTTATTCGGTTCACGATACCGCTACCGCACACCCCTCTCAACCCATCCCCAAGGTGGGTTATGAGACAAATTGATCAGGGTATTTATCTCAAGCCTTGGGCATTTGCTCGATAGATAAAAATGAGGCATACATGAAGCTCTCGATGATTACGCGCACCGTCACGGGTACCATAGGCGGGTACACCGTGACCAAGGAGACAACGATGAAGCAAATCGATACGGCCCAGCTCGACATCACCGCCTGTCAGGCCCAAGCTGCCGAATACCACGCCCGCGGCTTTAACTGCGCCCAGGCCGTCGCCTGCACGCTCGCGCCCGCCGTCGGGCTCGACCCCCAGATCGCCTTTACCCTCACCGAGGGCTTTGGTGCCGGCATGGGCGGCATGACCGAAACCTGCGGCGCCATCTCGGGCGCCGTGGCCATCATGGGCTTTGTAATGAGCGACGGCATGGAGAACCCCAAGACCAAAGGCCAGACCTACAAGCTGTCGCGCGAGATCGCCAAGCGATTTGGCGAGAAGAACACGACGACCGTCTGCGGCACGCTCAAGGGCATCGGATCGGATAAAGGTCCGCTCCGCAGCTGCCCCGGCTGCATCGACGATGCCGTCGAGATCGCCTGCGATGTGCTAAAGCAGCTCGCCGAGTAAACGGCAGCAACATAAAACGACGGCCGGCGCGTTTGGGATCCATCCAAAAGAACGCCGGCCGTCGCCGTTAGAACTCGGCAAATTCGGGAGCGCCGACCTCGATCTCCTCGCGCCCCGCCATAAGCTCGCGCATCTTGGCGCAAAACGGCTCCTGCTCCCCCGCTTTAAACACCAAATGAAGTGTCACGGCATCCGCGTAATCGGTATCCGAAACCTTGGCACCCGAACCCTGCGCCAAACGAAGCACCTGCTCATACTGCGGATAGGCCACATGCACGTCAACCGGTACGACACTCGTCATCTCAACGATCTGCCCGGCCTCCTGAGCCGCAGCCACCGCCGCCTGCGTCGCCGCGGTATAGGCGCGCACCAAGCCGCCAGGCCCCAATAGTGTGCCGCCAAAATAGCGCGTCACTACGCAGCAAACATTTTTGAGCCCCGCACCGCGCAACACCTCGAGCGTCGGCATACCGCTCGTGCGGCTCGGCTCACCGTCATCGCTCTGGCGCTCGCGTCCATCGACCAAAATCCACGCGGGAACATTGTGCCGAGCGTCGTAATGACGCTTGCGAACCATCTCGATAAAGGCATTCGCCTCATCCTCGGACTCAATATGGACAAGCTGGGCAATAAACCGGCTCTTGCGGTCCACAAACTCGCCCGAAGCCTCAATATTCGACTGCAGAGTAAAATAGCTGTCCAACAAAGCCCCTCAACAGAATAAAGCACAGCAATAAACAGCCTCAATAATACGGCAAAGGCCGTACCGATTGTCAGGGTAACAAAAATGCCAAGTGGGCCTATAAGCCGGGTTCTGTCGTGAACGGTCATTTATCTTGTCTGCACGTTACCGTGCAGCTCCACGCACGCTACCCGAACGCGGACCGGGCCGGCCCATAGCGTTCCTATTCGCGCTTGCTCCGGATGGGGCTTGCCAAGCCGCCGTGTTACCACGACGCTGGTGGTCTCTTACACCACCGTTTCAGCTTTTCCCTTTACGCCTTGCGGCGCAGGTGGGAGTCTTCTTTTCTGCGGCGCTTTCCGTCGGATCACTCCGCCCGGCCGTTAGCCGGCATCCCGCCCTCTGGAGCCCGGACTTTCCTCACGCGTGCTGCAAGCAGCACATCGCGCGACCGTCTGGCCCACTCAGCAGTGCAAGAGTGTAGCACACCGTTGCCGCAGGCAATGGCACAACACAAGCGTTCGACACGATAAACCAAGAACCACGCCATGCAGTACAATAGAGTCGTCGATGGGCAACGTCGTCAGTCGAGACACGACCGCGCTCCGCACCCCTCCGTCTACTCGGTGTGTTCCCGCCTCCTCCCCGAGGCGGGATGTCGGCATTTTTCATGCACCAACAACCCAATAGCCTGCAGACAGCCCGGACAGCATTGCGCCCGGGTTGTATCGCGCACATCAGCAGCAAATGCAAAAAGGGACCCGTCCATTGCGGACGGATCCCTTAAAACAAGTGATCGTCAAACCGATTTACTCGGCGTCGGTCTCCTCGTCCTTCTTCTCGGAAGGCAGCGGGGTAACCTCGATCTCGACGCCCAGAGTCTCAGCAGCAGACTTCATGGACAGGGAGATGCGACGACGGTCGAGGTCGATCTCCATGACCTTGACCTGAACCTTGTCGCCCACGTGGGTAACCTGAGAAGGCTGATCGACGTGCTTGTTGGCCATCTCGGAGATGTGCACCAGACCCTCGATGCCCTCGCCCAGGTCGACGAAAGCGCCGAACGGGACAAGCTTGGTCACAGTGCCCTCGACGATAGCGCCGACGGGGTACTTCTTGACCAGTGCGCGCCACGGATCCTCGGTGGTCTGCTTGAGACCAAGGGAGATGCGCTCGCGGTTGAGATCGACGTCGAGAACCTCAACCTCGACCTCCTGGCCGACCTTGACAACCTCGGAAGGATGGTTGACGTGGTTCCAGGAGAGCTCGGAGATGTGGATGAGGCCGTCGATACCGCCGAGGTCGACGAAGGCGCCGAAGTCAACGATGGAGGAAACGGTGCCCTGGAGACGCATGCCAGACTTGAGCTTGGACAGAATCTCGGAGCGCTCGGCCTTACGGGACTCCTCAAGCACGACGCGACGGGAGAGGACGACGTTGTTGCGGTTGCGGTCCATCTCGATGACGCGGGCCTCGATGCGGGTGCCCATGTAGGAGGTGAGGTCCTTGACGCGACGGAGGTCGACGAGGGAAGCGGGCAGGAAGCCACGCAGGCCGATGTCGAGGATCAGGCCGCCCTTGACAACCTCGATAACCTCGCCCTCGACGTTCTCGCCGGAGTTGAACTTCTCCTCGATGCGGTTCCAAGCACGCTCGTACTCGGCACGCTTCTTGGACAGGACCAGACGACCGTCCTTGTCCTCCTTCTGGAGAACCAGAGCCTCGATGGGATCACCGAGTGCAACGATGTCTGCAGGGTTAGCGTCCTTGCGGATGGACAGCTCGCGGACCGGGATAACGCCCTCGGACTTGAATCCGATGTCAACGAGCACCTCGTCATGCTCGATCTTAACGACAGTGCCGTTAACGAGATCGCCCTCATCAAAGTCGGTAATCGTACCGTCGATGAGGTTGTTCATCTCCTCCTCGTTGACATCGTCAAGAGAGAAAATGGACGAGTTCTGAATCTCACTCAAAGGTGGACCCCTTTCGAACTACGGGGCCCCGATTGCTAGGACCTACAGAAGGGTGCGACAAGCACACAACGTTTAGGAACACTCGGGAGCCGACAGATACTAATGTGACGCTTATGCAATCACGTTCGTATAGGTTACGGGGAAATCATTTCGATTTCAAGCGTGAACTGCGATTTTTTACTCGTATGGAGACTTTTTCGCAATCTTGTGGACGACCGTCTCCATAAGTTGACGATAGGCAGTTAGGCATACGGCTTTGGGGTAAAGTATCCGGAGCCAACGATTCTGGAACGATTTTTCGAGAAAGGTGCCCGCGTGCTCAAAGCAGTCGTTTTCGATATGGACGAGACGCTTCTTAGCATCAACCTCAACGCGTTCATCCTTCGCTATTTTAAGGATGTCTCGTCGATGCTCGCGGATATCGGACGACGCAGCCGAGGTGGCACGATGGCGCGCCTCGGCACCATCCTGGTCGACCTCAACGCCAACCGCCGAAGCGGCACGGACAACCGCACCAATCTTGAGTTTTACCGCACCGAGGTCGAGCGTAGGTGCGGCATCTGCCTCTCCGATCCCCTCATCTATGAGGCGTTTACCTACTACGACCGCGAAGTGCTTCCGCACAAGAATGACGATGTCATCAACGCCCACGCCATGCCGGGCGCACACGCCGCGCTTCAGGCCGTACAGGACGCAGGGCTGCGCTGCGCGCTCTTTACCAACCCCAGCTTTCCGCAGGGGGCCATCGAGTGTCGCATGGGTTGGGGCGACCTGGCCGACGCCCCCTTTGAGCTCGTCACGCACATGGGAAACACCACCCGCTGCAAACCCGATGCCACCTACTATCTCGAGCAGCTTCAGGTGATGGGACTCGAGCCGCACGAGGTCCTTATGGTGGGCAACGATCCCAAGCGCGACTTCCCCAGCCCCGCCTGCGGCATTCAAACTGCCTATGTTGGCCAGGGAAAACCCGGCCGAGCCACCTGGCACGGAACCATGGAAGACTTCGCCCGCGACTTTAACGCCGTAGTAGAAGCCTTCTACGAACACCAAGTAGCCGACGAACTGTCATAGGACTCCTCGCTCCAAACAAAATAGCGTCGTAGGTTGAGCATAAGTCAGCGAAAACGCCCCTAAGCGAGCAATGTGCCTTGAAAGAGGAGGGCATAGGCCTTCTGGACATGCCCGACGATTGAAAGGCAGATTGCCGCTTAGGGGCGTTTGCAGCGTCGGCCGGTCCGCCGTTCGGCAGAACGGCGGAACCAATGAACTAACAGACTCGAGTCTTGCCGATCATGATGTTGAGGATCTCGACATCGGTATCTTTCATACCTACACGGCCCACGTAGCCCATGCTGGCGATTGTCTGCTCGACGGTATCCTGGATCAGGCCCTCACCGGCGCGGAAGCCGCGACCCTGCATGGCCATATCGTGACCCAGAATCGCCGCATCAACGGCAGCGGAAATCTTGGCGGCACAGCTTGCCTTGGCGCCATCGCACACGATGCCGCCCACGTTACCGAGTGTGTTCGAAACCGTCGCGCCAATCTGCTCGCGCGTGCCACCGCACAGCCATGTAATCGCAGCGCCGGCGCCACACGCGGCGCAAATAGCACCGCAAAACGCCGAGAGCGCACCAATATAGCTCTTGATATGCACGGCGATAAGATCGGACAGCATCACGGCGCGCACCAGGCGATCGTGGTCGCAGCGCAGGTACTCGGCATACTCCATAACGGGCAGTGCGCAGGTAATGCCCTGGTTGCCCGAGCCGCACACAATGGCGACCGGCAGCGCACAGCCGTTCATGCGGGCGTCGGACCCGGCGGCCGCACGGGCGCGGGCACGGCAGGCGACGTCATCGGCACGAGCGCCCAGCAGCGTGCGGCCAACCTCGGCACCCCAAGCGTGCGCCAGGCCCTCGGCGCTGATCGCGCCGTTCAGCTCAATCTGGCGCTCAACGGCAGCGCGGGCGTCCTCAATGTCACCGTCCTCGATAAAGTCGATGATGGTCTCGATCGACATGGGCGTGTCGGCGCTATCTGCCGCGCGCTCGGCCACGACGCGCTCGGCGCAGGCGGCACACTCCCCCGCCGACTTGCCGCATACCGGAATACCGTCGAGTGTATGGCACGTGACATTGGTGTGGTGGTCGGTAATCTCGACGACCGCGGTATGGCCTCCGGCTGTAGCAGTCACCTTGATGTAGAGGTTAGGCACACCCTCGACAAGCGACACATCGCAGTAGTCCGTATCAGCAAGCAGCTCGGCCACGCGGGCGCGATCCGCGTCATCGACACTCTCGAGCACCTCGAGCGCGCTCTTGGCGTCGCCGCCCACGGCGCCCAGCACGGCCGCCGCTTCAATACCGTGCATACCGCCCGAGTTGGGCACGGTCACGCTCTTAACGTTCTTGATGATGTTGCCCGAGCAGGCAACATCCATATGATCGGGTTCGCAACCGAGTGTCTGGCTCGCCAGCGCCGCTGCATAGGCAACGGCAATAGGCTCGGTGCAGCCGAGCGCACAGACAAGCTCGCGGTTCAAGACATCGCAAAAAGCGGCATCGCGGATGGAATCGGTAGACATAGGTATCTCCTGCTTACATAACGAACTGGGCTCTCGATAATAGTTAACTCTTTTACTTGATAACAATGCATCAGAAACCGCAACCATGGTTCCGACGGACGGCGCTTAAGCGCAATCTGACGGCATTCATTCATGAAAAGCCGGTCTTGTTGCATGCTAAAGCGTTTGACCAAAAAACGCCCGAGCGTTTACACAAAAGTCGCGCTATCATGCAGTCGAACGCGGTAAAACCTTTAGCAATTCCGCCGCACGGACCAGAGAGGAACCACTCATGAAGATTGGTATCGGCAACGACCATGCCGCCGTCGAGCTCAAGAACATCATTTCCGAGCACCTGAAGGAGCGCGGCTGCGAGGTCGTGAACTTTGGAACCGACACCTCCGAGAGCTTTGATTACCCCATCGCCGGCTACAAGGTGGGTAAGGCCGTTGCCAACGGTGACGTCGACCTGGGTATCCTGATCTGCGGTACCGGCGTCGGCATCAGCCTGGCCGCCAACAAGGTCGAAGGTGTTCGCGCCGTCGTGTGCTCCGAGCCCTTCAGCGCCAAGCTCTCCCGCATGCACAACAATACCAACGTGCTCGCCTTTGGCGCCCGCGTCGTGGGCTCCGAGCTCGCCAAGATGATTGTCGACGAGTGGCTCGACGCCGAGTTTGAGGGCGGTCGTCATGAGCGTCGCGTTAACCTCCTCAACGAGATCGACCACACGCGCGGCCTCAAGGTCGTCGACGAGGCCTAAACTACTCAGTGCCACAAGCTAACAGCAGGGGGCCCGCTCGGAACTCATGTCCGAGCGGGCCCCTTCATAGATTTTGGAATAAAAAGGGCGCCGCGGATGGAGTTCCGCGGCGCCAAAGCCACACGCTAACAGCTTTAAGGAGTCAAAGCTGGTTTAGCCAAAGAAGCGCTTGATCTCGATCTCGGCGTTCTCCAGGCAGTCGGAGCCGTGGATCACGTTGGCGTTGACATCGACAGCAAAGTCGCCGCGAATGGTGCCGGGGGCAGCATCAAGCGGGTTAGTAGCGCCCATAAGGGTGCGCATCTTGGAGACAGCGGAGAGACCGGAAACGACCATCTTGACGACCGGACCGCTCGTCATAAAGTCGCAGAGACTGCCAAAGAAGGGCTTGTCGGCCAGATGGGCGTAGTGCTCCTCGACGGTAGCGCGCTCGAGCGTGGTCATCTCCATGCGCTCGATGACAAGGCCGCTGCGCTCAATGCGAGCAACGATCTCGCCGATCTTGCGGTCGCGCACGGCGTCGGGCTTAATCATGATGAAAGTCTTCTCGATAGCCATAAGGTAGCCTTTCAAGTAGGTTCGCGCGTGCCCAAGTCCCATTCCGGCACCCGCCTGGACTGCATCGTAACAGAGTTTTAGCTGCAGTTAAACAAAAAGCTGTTTATTGAAACGCTGCAATTTATTAAAACGCTCCATATGTGTCACTTCTGTTTTGAAGCCCGATTAGAGTACCATCCGACCGCCCATCAACCGCATCGAACCGAGCGGACGGTCGGTTGTCGCCCGTGAACGCACCCCCTTCACAACCTGCCCAAAGGTCCTACAGAAGTTCTCGACAAGCCCCTCCCCCATAGCAACAGAATACGGACGCCCGCAACAGCAGACGCCCGTAAAAGCAAAAACGATTTATCAATAAATGGCCAAAGCCGCTTCAGCCAAACCCTTACTTTGCCCCGTGGCCCATCTCGACGACCTTAGTCAGCGATCCAAACACGCCCTCGTCGGCCACGAGCTGCGCCTCGGCACGCTGCAGCTGCACGGCAACGGCGGCAGGGGCGGTACCGCCCTCGGTCGTGCGGGCGGCGACAATCGACGGGATGTCGAGCGCCTCGGTAATATCACGCTCAAAGAGCGGGCTTGCCTCCTGGAACACCTCAAACGGCAGGTCCTCAAGATTGCAGCCGCGCTTCTCACACATCAGGACCAGATGGCCCACCACGGCATGCGCCTCACGGAACGGCAGGCCACGCTTGGCCAGGTAATCGGCAACATCGGTGGCGGCAAGGTGCCCCACACCACACTCGCGCGCCATGGCATCCTCGTTGACGGTCCAGGTCGAAATCATACCGGCCATAACGGACAGGCACTGCATGAGCGTATGGGCAGTATCGAGGGCGCCCTCCTTGTCTTCCTGCAAGTCCTTGTTATAAGCGAGCGGCAGGCCCTTCATGGTCACGAGCAGCTGCACCAGGTTGCCATAGACTCGGCCGCTCTTGCCGCGGATAAGCTCGGCAAAATCGGGGTTCTTCTTCTGCGGCATGATGGACGAGCCAGTGGAGTAGGAGTCGGAAAGCGTGATAAAGCCAAATTCGGAGCTCGACCACAGCACGATCTCCTCGGAAAGACGCGACAAGTGCATCGCCATGACGGAGCCGGCGTAATGCAGGTCGAGGAGGAAATCACGGTCGGAAACCGCATCGAGCGAGTTGGGGATCACGCCCGCAAAGCCAAGTTCGGCGGCCGTCATCTGACGATCGAGTGGATAGCTCGTACCGGCAAGCGCGGCAGCGCCCAACGGGCAGTTGTCGGCAGCATCAAAGGCGGCCTTCAGGCGCGTAAAGTCGCGCGCGAACATCCAGGAATAAGCCAGCAGATGATGCGACAGCAGCACGGGCTGAGCGTGCTGCATGTGCGTATAGCCCGGCAGAATCACCTTGTCGTACTTCTTGGCCGCATCCACCAGCACGTGGCGCAGCTCAAGATTGGCCTCCATGAGCTCCTTGGCCAGCGCCTTGACGCCCAGGCGCGTATCGGTTGCCACCTGGTCGTTGCGCGAACGCCCGGTATGCAGGCGCTTGCCCGCCTCGCCGATGCGACGCGTCAGCTCGCTCTCGATGGACATATGAATGTCCTCGTCGTTGATGTCGAAGGTGAAGTTGCCGGCATCGATATCCTGTTCGATTGCGGTCAGACCCTCGGCAATCGCCTGCTCGTCCTCGGCGCTGATAATGCCCTGGGCCGCCAGCATCTTGGCATGTGCCTTAGATCCGGCGATATCCTGCTTATAGAGATGTTTGTCGACCGGCAGCGACGCGCCAAACTCCTGCGTGACCTCGGCCACGCCCGCCTCAAAACGACCGCCCCAAAGAGCCATGGAACCGTCCCCTTTCATCAAATAACAAAACAAGCGCCCAAAGCAATGCGCCCTGTCGCTAAAGCGATTTTTCAACCGCTAGTTTTACACACTCCCTGCCGTGCGCTGGGCCATGTAGCTAATTTGCAAAGAAGTGACGCACCATGCACTTGGCGCCCAACGTCTCCCTCCGGATGTTGCCCTGCGAATCATCGATCCAGGCCTTCAGGCTCATAGGGACGTCCTCGACCTTTGCAGCATCGAACTCGGGCACGAGGGCAAGTAAAGCATGCGCGATAGCATGGAACATAATGGATACTCCTCATATATATAGGCACAGAGCCGCCAAATTGATAGAAGGAGCCCCGCCGGATAACCCCGGCGGGGCTCGGACTCAGCCGCAGACGCGGCATCAAATACGCGGGCGGAACGTAGGGGCCACCGATGTTAAGAAGTGTCAGCAAGCATAACGAAAGGTAGGGACCCCGTGCGCCCGTTATGTATCACGCGGATGGGCCGCGCGAATACCAAGGAAAGGGAGGCTTAAGCCTGGGCGGCAGCAGAGCTGGGACCCTGGACCTTAGCCCACGTCTTGAGCGACAGCGTATCGATCTCGATAAAGCCAGCGCTAGCCTTCTCGTCAAACGTGGTGTCGCGGTCGTAGGTGGCCAGACCGTAGTCGTAGAGGCTGAAGGGGCTCTTGCGGCCGACGACATGGCAGTTGCCCTTAAAGAACTTCAGACGGACGGTGCCGGTCACGAACTTCTGGGTGTCGGCCATAAAGGCGTCGAGCGCGTTTTTGAGTGGGCTGTACCACTGGCCGTTGTACACGGCGGTGGCCCAATCCTGCTCGAGCTTAATCTTAGTCTTGAGCAGGTCGCCCTCAACGCAAATGTCCTCGAGTGCCTTATGGGCGGTAATGAGCGTCAGGGCGCCGGGAACCTCATAGCACTCGCGGCTCTTGAGGCCCACCAGACGATCCTCGACCAGGTCGAGACGGCCAAAGCCGTTGTCGCCCGCAATCTTATTGAGGGCAATGACGATCTCGGAGAGCTTCATCTTCTTGCCGTCGACGGCGACGGGCTTGCCGACCTCAAACTCAATCTCGGTATACGTCGGGGTGTCGGGCGTGTCCTCGGGATTCTTGGTCATAACCCAGGCGTCGTCGAGCGGCTCATTCCAGGGGTCCTCCAGGTGACCGCACTCAATGGCACGACCCCACAGGTTGTCGTCGATGGAATAGGGGTTGTCGTTGGCACCCTCGGGAACCGGCACGTTGTGGGCGTGGGCATAGGCGACCTCGTCGGGACGGCACTTCAGATCCCACTCGCGAACGGGGGCGATAACCTTAAGCTCGGGGTCGAGGGCCTTGACCGCAGCCTCAAAACGAACCTGGTCGTTACCCTTGCCGGTGCAGCCGTGGGCGACGTAGGTCGCGCCAAACCCGTGAGCGACCTCGACAAGCTTCTTGGCGAGCAGCGGGCGAGACAGGGCGGAGAGCAGCGGGTACTTGTTCTCGTACATGGAATTTGCGGCGATGGCCTTAGTCAGGAACTCATCGGAGAACTCGTCGCGCAGGTCGAGCACCTGGCAATCGAGAACGCCCAGGTCGAGCGCCTTCTGCTTCTTGGCATCCAGGCCGGTCTCCTCCTGGCCCACGTTGCCGCAGACGCAAACGACATCGAGATTCTTCTCGTCCTGGAGCCATTTGACACATACGGATGTATCAAGACCACCGGAATATGCGAGAACGACTTTTTTCTTGCTCATGGCTGTTTCCTTTCGCCCTTGGTAGCTAGTTAGAACATCGGTCAGTTGCAAGTCATTTCAAGGTCATATACCGTGCAATATCAGGTTAAATAGCAAAAATCAGCACATACATGCCCTAGAAACATGCAGCAATGTCGTGCTAAAACCCAACGACCTCAAAATGACTCTGTTGAGGCAATTCGCCCCATGCGGACAGAGACGATTGTTATCGTCGTCGGGAAATTGCGCGCTGGCGTCGGATGGCATTGTCTGCAGTAGTGATGATCTTTACGAACTGCATCAGCCTCTCCTTTCACCTATCGCCGGGCGCAATTCTTATATCGTAAACGGTACCTTTTCCTCGGTAAACGTTTGTTTTCCGTCTCCGTTTTCGATGGTCGCTATATTACGCTAAAGTGCCTGCTGTACAAGCGACAAATTCATATTTCTGAAAAGTTTTTTCATTACTTTGTGAATGAAGATGCAAACGCGCGCCAATCCTGCGAAAATACGCCTGACTACGAGTTGATGGTTATAACGTCTGAAACAATTTCGAAACGAAAGGCTCGCTTTTATGCAAACTTACGAATCGGACGCCACTATCGGAAACATTAAGCTCATCGCCGTCGACATGGACAAGACACTGCTGACCGACGAGCGCGTGCTGCCGCAAGGCCTTGACGAACGCCTGGACAAGCTCGCCGAAGCCGGCATCGTATTCTGCCCCGCCAGCGGACGTCCCGCCCCCAAGCTCGAAGAGATGTTCGAGGGCATCAAGAACCGCCTCGCCTTTTGTCCCGACAACGGCGCATGCGTGATCTATCGTGGCAGCTATATCTATAAGAGCATTATCGACGTGGAGCTGTATCAGCAGGTCTTGAGCCGCGCCTCGGAGGATCCTCGCGCTGTCCCCGTCCTGTGCTGCTTCGACGAGTTCTACGTGCTTGCCCGCGACCATCAATACCACGATGAGATCAGCGTCTACTACAACACAATCAACTACGTCGACAGCTTTGAGGGCATTGATATCGAGTCCAACAAGATCTCGATCTTCTTCCCCGCCTACGATGCCGAGCCCGCATTCCGCGAGACCTATAGCCCCGAGTTCTCGGACAAGCTCTACGTCACCAATGCCGGGCGCGAGTGGATCGACTTCATGAACTTGGGCGTCGACAAGGGCGCCGGCGTCGCGCACCTATGCGAGCACCTGGACATCGATATTGCCGACGCCGCCGCCGTGGGCGATACCTACAACGACATCCCCATGCTTGAGCGCGTCGGTCACAGCTTTATCGTGGACAATGCCGAGGAGCACATGAACGCGCACGCAAAGTGGCGCATTCCGAGCAACAACGACGGGGGCGTACTGACGCTCATCGACGCCATCTTGGCGGCTCGTTAACGTTGCTCGTCGGACCTGACCGGGCGAGGCGGGTAAGTTTTTCGTTCGGTCAGGTCCTGGGCTCGCTCGGAAAGCACATTAAGTGCTTTCCGGCTCGTGCGGAATCTACGAAAAACTTACCCGCCTCGCCCGGCCAGGTCCTGCGGCGACTTGCTTGCCGCCTAGATGGCGTCTTAGCGCCTAGATACTTTGGCTGATTTTTTGGAATGAAGGGGGCTCCTTGTTGGCAAGGAGCCCCCTTCTGGTTTTGGTTACTTTGGGGTTGTGGGTACTTCTTTATTTGGCATCGGCCCAGGTTATGCCGGTGCTGGCTTCGGCGATCAACGGTACGCGGAGGTCTACTACGTGCTCCATGACGTCGCGGACCATAGCTGTGAGGCGTTCGACTTCTTCGACCGGGCACTCAAAGTCCAGTTCGTCGTGTACCTGCAGGATCATGTGGGCGGCAAAGCCCTCTTCTTCCAGACGGCGACTTACGCGGGCCATCGCGATCTTGATGATGTCGGCGGCGGTGCCCTGCATGGGGTGGTTCATGGCCGTGCGCTCGCCAAAGCCGCGGAGTTGCGGATTTTTGGCCTTGAGCTCCGGAATGTGGCGACGGCGACCGTACATGGTCTCGGCGTAACCTGTCTGCTTGGCACGCGCCACCACGTTGTCGAGGAACGTGCGCACGCCCGGGTAGGCCTCGTAGTAGCGGTCGATCATGTCGCGCGCCTCGACCATCGAGATATGCAGCGACTGCGACAGGCCGTAGGCCTGCTGACCATACACAATGCCAAAGTTCACGGCCTTGGCGCGACTGCGCAAGTCGGGCGTTACCTCGGACACCGGCACGCCAAACACGCGTGCCGCCGTCTCGGCATGGAAGTCCTCGCCCTCGTTAAAGGCGCGTACCAGGTGCTCGTCACCTGAGAGATGTGCCAGCAGACGCAGCTCGATCTGCGAGTAGTCCACCGCCAAAAAGACGCTTCCCTCGCCTGCCGAAAACGCCGTCTTGACGGTACGGCCCAGCTCAGAGCGCGTCGGGATGTTCTGCAGGTTCGGGTCGCTCGAGGACAGACGACCCGTTGCCGTGATGGTCTGGTTGTACGTGGTGTGCACGCGACCGTCACCGCGGCGCAGCGGGCCCAGCGTGTCCAGATAGGTGGACTTGATTTTGGACTTCTCACGCCAATCCAAGATCAGGCGCACGATTTCGTGGTCACGGGCAAGATCGCTCAGCACCTTGGCGTTGGTCGAATAGTAGCCGCGCTTGGTCTTTTTGAGGCCCTTGGTCGGAAGCCCCATAACGTCAAACAGCACGTGCGAGAGCTGCATAGGGCTACCGATGTTAAACGTCTCATCACCCGCCAGGTCGCGAATGCTGCGCTCGACCTCGGTAATCTGGGTCGCCAAGCCCTCGGACAGACTGTGCAGGCGGTCGGGGTCCACGAGCATGCCCGCGCGCTCCATCTTGGCAAGCACCGGCACGAGCGGCATCTCGATGCCATCGAACACGTTGGCGGCGTTCTCGCGGGCCATGCGGTCGCGCAGCGGTGCGACCAGTGCCAGCGTCAAAGCCGCCGTGCGAGCGGCGGGCGCAGGAGCGTCCTCGCCGGCACCCTCCGCACCGCGCGCCGCAGGCAGCGCCATCTGCAGATAGGTATCGGCCAGATACGCCTCATCGAACTCGGAGCGGTCGGAATCCAACAGGTAGGCGGCGACCACGGTGTCGAAGATGCGCATGGAGTCGACTGCCAGCGGATCCATGAGCTCGGGCTCGGAAGAATCGATGGGCGAAAGCTCATGCAGCAGCGCTTTCATATCCGGGCTCGCCACGCGGCCCTCCATAAACAGGCGCGCAAGCACACCGACAATCACGCCGTGGGCGAAATTGAAGCCATCAACCACGGCAGCGGTACCGCCGTCGCCCTCCTCAAGCGCAAGCAGCCCCCTGGACGTCGCCAGCCACAGCGTGCGCGTCAGGCCAAAAAGCGCGCCCTCCTCCTTGTCATCGTCCACCACGGCGGCAATCCACTCGCCTGCCTCGATCGCACGAGCGATCTCGTCGGCAGCAGCAGCGAGCGCCTCGGCATCGCCGGCGGCAGCGCGCATAACGGGGGGAATCTCAAACGTGCCTGCAGCGGCCGCAGCCCCACCCTCGCCACCGATCAATGCCAAGAAACGGTTCTGCATGGCCGTAATGCCGAGCGTGCCCAGCGCCGCGGACACTTCGTCGGCAGAAAACGCCGGGAAGGACGTTTCGTCAAAGTCGAGCTCGACAGGCGCATCGGTGCGAATGGTTGCGACCTTGCGGCTCAGCAGCGCATCGTCGATGTGCGCACGCAGGTTCTCGCCCATCTTGCCCTTGACCTCGTCAGCATGCGCGATGACCTCGTCCAAGCTGCCGTACTGCGCAATGAGCGCGCTCGCCTTTTTGGGGCCGATGCCCGGTACGCCGGGAATGTTGTCCGACGTATCGCCCTTCAGGCCGTAAAAATCGGGCACGAGCGCCGGCGTAATGCCGTGATACAGGTCATCCACGCTCTCGGGCGTCATAATCGCTACGTCGGACAGGCCCTTGCGGGTCGAGACCACGTTGACGTGCTCGGTCACAAGCTGATACATGTCGCGGTCGCCGGTCACCAGCAGCATGTCGCAGCCTGCCTCCTCACCCAGGCGCGCCATGGTGCCCAGGATATCGTCGCCTTCCCAGCCCTCGGACTGCAGAATCGGCACGTTGAGCGCACCGAGCAGCTCCTTGATCATCGGAAACTGTGCGTGCAGATCGGGGTCCATGGGCGGGCGCTGCGCCTTATACTGCGGCAGCATCTCCATGCGCACGCGCGGCTTGCCCTTATCAAACGCCACGACCACACCGTCGGGGTTAAAGGCATCGATCATCTTGAGAAACATGTTCAGAAAGCCAAAGATCGCGTTGGTGGGGCGACCGTCCGGCGCATTCATGGTGGGCGGCACGGCGTGGAAGGCGCGGTGCATGAGCGAGTTGCCGTCGATAACGGCAAAGGTGCGGCGCTTGTCAGACATATTAACTACCTCGCTTTGGGCTGGGCACGGTTTGCTCACTCCAGTTTACACGCTCCCCGCCCCGCGGCCACCTCACATCAAGCTCCCCCGCCACCGTGAGCCTGCGCGTGATACGATGGCTCACGGTACATCAACCAGCACGATCGATCCGAAAGGAGCCTGCGTCATGGAGCGTCCCTGCGCATGGAAAAAGTACACGCCACAGCAAATCGAGGAGCTCGAGGAGCTTTGCCGCGGCTACAAGCAGTTTTTGAGCGAGAACAAGACCGAGCGCCTGTGCGTCAAGACCGGCATCAAGATGGCCGAGGAGGCGGGCTACGTCGACCTGGAGACCGTGATCGCCGAGGGCCGCGCGCTCAAGGCCGGCGACAAGGTGTACGCCGCCAATCACGGCAAGGACCTCATGCTCGTCAACCTGGGCACCGCCCCGCTCGAGCAGGGCTTTAACATCCTGGGCGCCCACGTGGACTCGCCGCGCCTGGACCTCAAGCAAAACCCCGCCTTCGAGGCCGGCGACATGGCCTACCTCGACACGCACTACTACGGCGGCGTCAAGAGCTACCACTGGGTGGCCTCCCCGCTCGCACTCGTGGGCGTCATCTGCAAAAAGGACGGCACCACCGTCGACATCAACATCGGCGACAAGGCGGACGACCCGGTCTTTACCATCTCCGACCTGCTGATCCACCTCTCGAGCGAGCAGATGTCCAAGCCCGCCAAGGACGCCGTCGACGCCGAGATCCTCGACGTGATCGTGGGCGGCCGCCCTGTCAAGTTCGACGAGGACGACAAGGACGCCCCCAAGGAGCCCGTCAAGCAGATGTTCCTGGACATCCTCAAGGAGCAGTACGACGTCGAGGAGGAGGACTTCCTCTCCGCCGAGATCGAGGTCGTGCCCGCCGGTCCCGCCCGCGACATGGGTCTCGACCGCTCCATGATTCTGGGCTATGGCCACGACGACCGCGTCTGCGCCTACCCCTCCATGCTCGCCCAGATCAATGTGGCCAACGTGGAGCGCACGAGCATCACGCTCATCGTCGACAAGGAGGAGATCGGTTCCGTGGGTGCCACCGGTATGACGAGCCGCTTCTTCGAGAACACCGTCGCCGAGATCATGACGCTCGCCGGCGAGGATAGCCCGCTGGCCCTTCGCCGCGCACTCGCCCATAGTCGTATGCTCTCCTCTGACGTGTCTGCTGGCTTCGACCCGGGCTATGCCGGCAAGTTCGAAACCAAGAACGCCGCCTTTATGGGTCGTGGCCTGTGCTTTAACAAGTACACGGGCAGCCGCGGCAAGGGCGGTTCAAACGACGCCGACGCCGAGTACGTGGCCCTCGTCCGCGACATCATGGACGAGGCCGGCGTGGACTTCCAGACCTGCGAGCTCGGCCGTGTCAACGCGGGCGGCGGCGGCACCATCGCCTACATCATGGCCAAGTACGGCATGAACGTCATCGACTCCGGTGTTGCCGTCCTGTCCATGCACGCCCTGTGGGAGGTCGCTAACAAGGCCGATATCTACGAGGCCTATCGCGGCTACAAGGCCTTCCTCGAGCGCGCCTAATCCACCCTTCATCAGTTGCGGTGAAATACGGACTAAACTGGCCCATCAACGGCCAAAACAGACCGTATTCCACCGCAACTTCCTTTTTGGCAGAGGAGAGTCCATGCTGCAGGTCATCATTTCGCCCGCCAAGCAGATGCGCGCGGCCCAAGATGCTTTTGAAGTCCTGGGCATCCCACCCTTTGTGCGCGAGACGGCTCGCCTCCACCGCGCACTGCTAGATATCGAGCGGAATGAAGGCGACGGCGGCCTGCAGGCGCTGTGGAACGTGAGCGACAAACTGCTGGGGTCTTGCCTCAACACCTTGCACGAGTTCGGGCCCATCCTGAAAAACGGCGATCTCGACAATCCCGCACTCGCCCGTCACCTCTCCCCTGCCGTCATGTCCTATCACGGCATTCAATACCAAAGCATGGCACCCGAGGTGATGGATTCCGCGCAGCTCGCATGGCTGCAAGACCATCTGTGGATCCTCTCGGGACTCTACGGATGCGTGCGCCCCTTCCACGGCGTGTCGCCCTATCGGCTCGAAATGGGGGCGAAGCTCGCCGTCGACGATGCCCGAGACCTCTACGCATTTTGGGGCGACAAGCTCGCGCGAGCTATCGCCCCGGCAGGCTCAAACACCACGATCGTCAACCTCGCCAGCGTGGAGTATGCCAAAGCCGTTCTGCCCCACCTCGCGGGCGACGCCACGGCCGTCACATGCCTCTTTGGCGAGGGTATCCGCAACGGGAAGCCCATCCAACGGTCGACCGCCAGCAAAAAGGCGCGCGGCTCCATGGTGCGGTGGATGGCAGAAAACAAGCTCGAGGATGCAAGCGAACTTACCGCATTCAACATCGGCTATCGGCACATCCCCGAGCTTTCAGACAAAAACACCCTGGTTTTCATGAACGCGCAGGCACAATAGACCCGCCGTTTCCAAACACCCCGTTACTCCGCCAAGCCATCGGCCTTTGCAATCCCGTTTGTCGAGCCGTCCCTATAGGTAATCTTGACATGCTCCACTTCGGACACCGCAACACCCGACGGGGGCTCCAGGCGCCATTCCGTCAGCGCGATATCCATCGTCGTGGGCACATCTCCTTGATCTTTGAGCTTCACCGTGAGCGTTTTGAGCGTCGCGTCAAACGTCACGCGTTCGATTTCCTCACCAGGAATAGACCCACCACTCAGCTGCAACTGCACAAACTCATCGCGCGGGTACCAATAATCGCCCGGAACGGCGAGCGTATTGGCATTACCGCCAGTACTCCTCACCGTCATAATCGGCAGGCTATCATCAGCCTCGAACTCCCAGGCAGCGCCGCCGCGACCGCCAAACGTCCAAATACAAAAGGCAATCACCAGCACGGCAAGCACCGCAAAACCAATCGCGACAAGGCCATGGTGCGCGCGGCTCTCCTCTGCCGATACATCCCATTGCGTCTCTCGATATAGATGCTTGTCTTCCATGTACGCCTCCCCACAGGCACGCTCGTTAGGCCAATCGTACCCATTCGAGCTATACTTGAGCCCACCACATAAACGGGGAGCTTGCAGGACAAGACGGCAGGCTGAGACTGGGCGCGCCCGCCCTGACCCGCAAACCTGATATGGGTAATGCCAACGAAGGGAGCCGTGCCAATGAGCACACAGACCGAGCCCAAGCTCGTCACGCAAATCGACTTCGCCCGCGCCGGACAAATCACGCCGCAGATGAAAGAAGTCGCCGAGCGCGAGCATCGCGACCCCGAGTACATCCGCGAGCGCGTGGCAGACGGCCGCATCGCCATCCCCGCCAACATCGTGCACATCAAAAAGGGCATGCGCGCCTTTGGTGTCGGCGAGGGCCTGTCCACCAAGGTCAACGTCAACCTGGGCATCTCGGGCGACAAGGCCGATGCCGCCGAGGAATGGAAGAAGGTCAAGATCGCCGAGGACTTTGGCGCCGACGCCATCATGGACCTCTCCAACTCGGGCAAGACGCGCCAGTTCCGCCAGCAGCTCATCGACGAGACGCCGCTCATGGTGGGCACCGTCCCCATGTACGACGCCATCGGCTATATGGAAAAGCCGCTGGTCAAGCTCACCAAGGACGACCTGCTCGAGGTCGTGCGCGCGCATGCCGAGGACGGTGTGGACTTTATGACCATCCACTGCGGCATCAACAAGTCGGTCATCAAGACCTTCAAGGAGACCGGCCGTCTCATGAACATCGTCAGCCGCGGCGGCTCGCTGCTGTTTGGCTGGATGGAAGTCACCGGCAATGAGAACCCCTTCTACGAGTTCTACGACGAGGTGCTCGAGATCTGCCACGAGTACGACGTGACGATTTCGCTCGGCGACTCCTGCCGCCCGGGCTGCCTCTACGACTCCAACGATGCCACCGAGACCGCCGAGATGATCGAGCTGGGCAAGCTGTGCAAGCGCGCCTGGGCCGCCGGCGTCCAGGTCATGGTCGAGGGTCCGGGCCACATGGCGCTCGACGAGATCGCCGCCAACATGAAGCTGCAGAAGCGCCTGTGCCACAACGCCCCGTTCTATGTGCTCGGGCCGCTGGTGACCGATATCGGCGTGGGTTACGACCACATCACCGCAGCCATCGGTGGTGCCATCTCCGCCAGCTCCGGCGCCGACTTCCTGTGCTACGTGACGCCGGCCGAGCACCTGTGCCTCCCCAACGCCCAAGACGTGCTCGATGGACTCATGGCCACCAAGATCGCCGCACACGCCGCCGATATCGCCAAGAAGGTGCCCCACGCCCGCGACATGGACGACAAGATGGGCCAGGCACGCCGCAAGCTCGACTGGGACGCCATGTGGAAGTGCGCGCTCGACCCGGTTACGGGCAAGAAGCGCTACGAGGAGTCCCCCGCCGCCACCGAGGGCACTTGCACCATGTGTGGCAAGATGTGCGCCGTCCGCACCGTTAACAAGGTGTTCGAAGGCACGACGATCGACCTCGGCATGGAGGACTAACTCGTCACCGGAGCCACAAACGGCCACAAGGTGTTCGTCAATTGTTGACATGTGAACATTTTCTTACATTTACGTAAAGATTGCACCGCCCGCCCGGGATCGGCATACAGCCGGCCCGGGCAACTTTATAATGCAGACAGAAGACCCATTTGAATCCGACCGATCAAGGGAGCGAACATGGATCGCAGTAAGGTACCCGCCGTTCTATCCATCGCAGGATCCGATTCCAGCGGTGGTGCCGGCATTCAGGCCGACATCAAGACCATCACGGCGCACCGCCTGTATGCCGAGACGGCCATCACGGCCATCACCGCACAAAACACGCTCGGCGTCACCGCCGTGCAGAATATCTCCCCGGACATTGTCGCGGCGCAGATCGATGCCGTTTTTGACGATATTCGACCCAACGCCGTCAAGATCGGCATGGTCTCCTCTGCCGAGATTATCGAGGTTATCGCCGACCGTCTGAGTGCCTGGGACGCACAAAATATCGTCGTCGACCCCGTCATGGTCGCCACCTCGGGCGCTCGCCTGATCGCAGAGGACGCCGCCGAAGCGCTTACCCGCCGCCTGTTCCCACTGGCGACCGTCATCACGCCCAATATTCCCGAGGCCATGGCCCTGCTTGACTACGAGGTCGACTCCGAGCGCACACAGCAAAATGCTGCCATGCTCCTCACCCGCCGCTTTGGTTGCGCATCCCTCGTTAAGGGTGGGCATCTTGTCAACGAGGCCAACGATGTGCTAGCAGAGCCCGCGCCGCTCGAGGACGAGGGCAACCATCTGGGCGATCCGCTCACCACGTGGTTCCGCCACAAGCGCATCGAGACCGGCAACACGCACGGTACTGGCTGTACGCTTTCGTCCGCCATCGCCTGCGCGCTGGCCCAGGGCATGGATCTTGCCGATGCCGTCAACGCCGGCAAGGCCTACCTAACGGGTGCTCTCGCCGCTGGCTTTGACATGGGCAAAGGCTCCGGGCCCGTCAACCACATGTGGCAGTACTGAGACAGTTTGCCGCAGCTCGCTATTGATGCTGACCAACAGGCAAAACTCGCTGACGGTGCCGCAACACGCTGACCGTACTTAGGGTTTTGCGCCCACTTGGGATATTCGATGGATACGAGAAAGGGGCCGTGGCGACGAACCGCCACGGCCCCTTTTGCTGTTATCGCCCGCGGTCGCTCCCGCCCCAGATCAGGGCGAGCGCGACAACCGTGACGAAGCTGCCCAGAATCGCGCCGAGCGCCGCGCCCATGACGAAAGCCATTACCACGGCACCCCGTCGGTGACGCAGACCTGAAGGCGGTCGAGCGGCTCGCCGCAGAAACCTGCGTAGTCGTCACCGCTATAGGTAGAGCCGTCGTCGCACACGGTGTCCAGCCATCCGGCGCGCGCAGTGGTCTGGGAGCGGTACCACGCCTGCTTGTACTCCTCACCGCTCGGCGTCACGTAGTACATGCGCACACCGTCGATGGTGTGACCGACGATACCGGCGCAGCCGTTCACGGTGTCGGCGCGGTCGCCCTTGGTCACATAGTCGAGCCAGCCGTCCTCGACGGTGTGGACCTGATACTTGAGCGTACCGCGATCAACTCGGGCGCAAAGGAGGTCGTGCTGTCGGCACGGGTAGCCCGCGAAGCCGTCGTCGCCGGCACCGAAGTCCGTCACCTCGTCCAGCCAGCCGCCGCCCTTGAGGTGCAGCGAGTAGTGGACGGGGACGCGGGCGCCAGTTGAGCGCGGGAAACCGCCCGGCGCGCCCTGCGAGGCCGAGGGCGTTGCGGGCGTGTACTGGGGCTGCACGGTCGGCGCAGACGGCTGTGTGCCACCCACCATCGCGTCGTACCACTCGACGGCGCGCTGCATGTAGTGGTCGCGCTGGGAGCCCGCCAGCTCGCCCGGGCAGGCCGTGGACGACCAGTGCCGGTGCGGGAAGACGTTGACCATCCATGCCGGGCGACCGAGCTTGTAGTACAGGCACAGCGCCGCCACGAGGTGCGCACCGCTCTCGATGGCGGCCTCGTGCACGGTCCACGGGCCGCGCGCGCTGTTGGCGTGCTCGATGGAGATCGTGGTGTCGTTGCCGCCGCCCGTGCCGATGCCGTCGCCGCATGCCCAGGCGCGGTCGGTGTCGTTGACGTGCTGCACGATATATCCGTTGCGGTCGACCGTGTAGTGCGCCGAGCAGTCGTTGCCCTTCCAGATTCCGTTGCACTGGGCCGCATTGAGGTCACCCGCCATGTGATGGATGGTCACGCCCTTGATGCCGAACGGGCGGCCAGCCGAGAAGTTGCAGCCGAGCAGCATGTACTCGTCGGGCTGCACGTTAGCGAAGTCTGCCATGCTAGTCCTCCTTGATGTCGCCGAGCGCGAGCAGCGCGTCGAGCCATTTGTCCGTGATACCGACGGATTTGAAGGCGGCATAGGCCACCTGCACGCCGCCGACACACGCGAAGATGGACGTCACCCACGCCGAGGGGTCGGTGGGCACGCCTCCCGCCATGGCCGTGAGGGCGCCGCACCCCGCCGAGACGGCGATGGCCGTCCAGCGGGCGACGCTGCCCGTCATGGCCTTAGTCTTGATGGCCTGCACGATGTACGGCACCACGAGCACCGTGGCGACGGTGAGGCTGGCCTGAATCTCAGTCATTTGATTGCTCCTATCTGCTTGTCTCCTTGTTGTACATGAGGTCGACTCGGTCGCAGATGTGGTCGACCTTCTGCGCCATTCCCTGGCTGCGTGCCTGGCTGTGCGCGAGGTCCGAGTGCAGCACCTCGTTCGAGGCCACCACGGACTCCATCAGCGTCTTCATGGCTTCCATGAGGCTGTTGGACCTCTCCATCTGGGCGGCGATGCGGCCCTCCATCTGCGAGCGCTCACGGTCGCGCTGCGCCCGCTCGGCCACCTCCTCCTGTTTGCGCTCCTCGCGCTTGAGGTCGAGGTTCGCCTTGCGCTCGTTCTGAACCTTGTACTCGGCCAGAAATTGCCGCCCAAAATAAAAGGCAATGAGCACAAGCGCCGCGCCGCCGAGCCAGCCCGGCCCATAGGGCGCGAACAGCTTGAGTACCTCCATCCGGCCTCCTTCCCGTTCTGCAGCGTGGTGGGGCCCATTCCCCGCCACACTGCAGGTTCGGACCCCCGTAACGCGGGCCTACACCGATGCCATCGTGCCGACGCACACGGCCAGCGGGCCCTGCGACAGGATCACGGCGCGGTCGGTGATGATGCACCCCGTGCAGGAGCGCACCATCGGGACCGTCACCACCGCCCCGTGAAGCATCACGTCGAGCGCCGTGTCGTGGACGCCCACGACCGTGCCGAACTCCATCGTCAGCCGCTTGCCGCCCGACGGCATCGCCGCCGCCAGCCGCGCCGCCGCGCCCTTGATTTCGGCCGTCGAATCGCTCATCGCTCGTACCTCCTCGCCGTGTGCTTTATGACGCAGCCGGCGTCAAGCGTCAGCGTCTGCTTCTGGATTGCCAGCTTGCCGACAACCCCGCCGGTCCTGTAGTTCATCGCCACCGCCATGCACGGCTCGACGGGCTTGTAGACGCTCCTGAACTCGTCCGTGCGCGTCACGGCGCGCTCGGTGGCGAGCAGCTCCGCCGCCTTGCGGTCCGCCGCCGCCTGCATGGCGTCCTGGGGCCAAGGCGTGGCGTTGCCTCCCTCCTCGACCTTGTCGGCGACGAACACGGCCTCGCCGCCGTCGATGTAGCAGTAGCCCCAGCTGACCTTGCTGTGGTTCTCCGTGGCGTGGTAGGTGTAGCTGACCTTCTGCCACTCGCCAGTCATGGTGAACCCCTTGGTCACCGGGCCAAGCGCCCTCTCCTGATCCCAGAAGGACTGTATGATGCCCGTCGCGCCCTTGGTGCCCTTGACCCACACGCTCTGCGTGTAGTCCGTATCCTTCTTGACGCTCGGCCCCTCGTCCTGGCAGAAGCCGACGCGCCCGCCACTCGAAACGAGCTTGATGCCGAAGAGCACGCCCGTCTGTGGCGAGTCGGGGACGTAGACGGTCTGGATGCTGCCGTGCGAATCGCTCTGCCTGAAGCTCTTATCCGACTTCTTGCCGGTGCCGATGAGGGCGTTGGCGGCGCCCTCGACAAGGTTGCTGTCCTCGGTGTCCACACCCGGCAGGCTGTCGTAGCTGTAGCTCTTGACGATGCGACGCCCGACCGAGACGGTCGAGAGGTCTGAATCGGGCGAGTCGTCCACCGCCGTGCCTCGCACCGATGCGTCCTGCGTGCTGAAGTCCACGTGCACGACGTTGCAGACCTCGGCTCGGTTGGTCGATTCGGTCATGTCCGACATGAAGCGCGCGTCCCTGCCCTCGGTGAACTCGGCCGAGATGGGCATGTCCGAGGGCTCGATGTAGCGCCTGAAGAGCACATTGCCCATGCGGTCGGTCGAGGCCGCGCGGAACCCCGCCGCCTCGAGGAGCAGGTTCACGGCATCCAGCTTGGTTTTGGCGTCGTTGTTCTTGCCCACGCCGAACACCCAGTTGCTGCCCAACAGGAGGCTGCTGCTGTCGGCGTAGACGGTGAGGCCGACCGACTCGGCTATCTTGACGGCCTCCTCCACCGCATTGCTGTCCTGGGCGATCACGTAGGGGCCGTCGAAGTCGTCGTCCTTGAGCAGCTTCAGGAGGCCGTAGGCGTTGATTTGGCCCTCGCGGTAGGTGCCGTCGATGTCAACCGAGTCCACAACGGGCATGAACGTCCCGAGGCACTCGCGCCTCTTGCTGCCGTCCGTGAAGGTGGCGTTGAGGTACACGCGCAGAAAGTCGTTGCCGACGTCGAACTTGTCGGCGAAGTCCAGGGATGCAGTCTCGTAGAGCGCCGTGTTCGCGTTGCGCTCGATGGAGCCGCCGTTCTCGATGTCGCGCACGAAGTCGAGTTCGAGCCCCGTCTCACGTGATACGCGCACGAAGTCGTAGGAGGCGTCGAACGGCCTTATCCAGCTATCAGCCATTGGCGGGCTCCTCCCACGTCTCCCACGTCGGGTCGCACGAAGCCACCCACGCGCCGTCGGAACGCTTCACGCTACAGCTGAGGCGGGCGCGGAACCGCTCGCCGTAGAGATCGCGCACCCAGAAGCGCCCCGCCATGTTCATGACCTCGAGGAATGACTTGTAGTCCTCCTCGTCGAGCAGCAGGAAGTCCATGCTGTCCTTGACGTCCCGTTCGTTGATGCCGTACGAGACGGGCAGCCCTTCCCCGCCGTCGGCGAAGTGCAGCATCTTGTATCCGTGCGTCACCTTACGGCTCGAGCCCTTCTTGAGATAGCGCCCGAGCCACGACCTCTCAGCGCCGGCTCCCCAGTTGAGAGCCACCTCGCGGCTCGCCACGGTCGTTTTGACCCTCGTCGCTGTGCTCACGCCCGTCGCGGCGTAGGCAACCGCGACGTACTCGAACTCGCTGTTGAGCGGAGGCAGCGGGTCGCTCGCGCCCTCGCCCGCCGCAAGATGCGAGCCGAGCTGCAGGGTCGAGCCGTCGGGCAGGACGCGCGACACGGTGAAGTGGGACGTCTCGGGCGTGTCGTCGCTGTCGGCCTTGCCTGGGAATACCGACAGCTGGCATCCCAACCTCTCGTCGACGAAGATGTTGAGCGACGGTTTGGCTGGCGGTGCCCAGTTGGTCTGGAAAGTTCTCGAGACGGTGACCGATAGCGACGATCCGGCCGTGACCGTGAGCATGACCCTGTACGGCGTGAAGTTGACGAAGGCGTGCTGCGCGTAGCCGAGGCCAAAGGAGCGCGCGTCCTTGTCCACAGTCCCGCTCCACAGGAGATTGCCCCTGATGTCGCACAAAGACAGGTACTGTCGACTGACGCCCGTCTCGTCGGCCACCTTCCACGTGAAGGTATGCGGCACCGCGCGCAGGGTCGCCCCGTCCGCAGCCGGATCGGTGAAGAATGCCTGGGGCGCGTCCGCCACGATATATGCCGCCGCGCTCGACCATGCGCCCCAGTCCTCGTCGAGGCCCTTGGTGCGCACGCGCACGGTGTAGGGGCCCTTGGTGCCGGTCGGCAGCTTCAGGCTCGTACCCGGGCCATCGACCGTCGTGGTGGTGGGACCCGTCGGCGTCGCGACCTGCACCTCAGCCGAGGTCTGCGCCGAGCCGTCCGGATGGTTGGGCACCCATTCGAGCGTCGCGGTCGAACCTGTGGCGTAAGCCGCCCTGACGCCCCTGATGGACGGTGCGAGCGGCGGGCATATCGTCGTGACCTCGTTAGACTCCGTCCACGGGCCCTTGAGCCCGCTCTTGATGGCTCGGACGCGGTAGCGCACCGTTCCCGCCGGGGCCTCCTCGTCCTCCCACGAGGCGTTCACGTCCGCAGCGACCCACGTCTTGCCGCCGTCGGTCGTGAGCTGGAACTCCCAGCTGTCGACGAAGGCCGGTGCGTCGTGCCCCTTGAGCACGACCTTCGCCGCCTCCGCCTTGACGGCCTCGAGCATGCCGAGCGCCGTCGGCGTGGTGTAGATCGCCGGCGCGCTCACGCCGTAGTCCGACGTGCCGCCGGGGCCCGTCGCCTTGGCGGAGAAGATGCACATGCAGCCCGGCTCGAGGCCGTTGTAGGTGTGGCTCGTGGTGTCCCGGCCGACGGTGCCGACGTCGGTGAACTCGCCGGGCCCGTTCTTGACCACGCCGACGATAACGGTCGACCACGGGTAGTCGCCGTCCATGCCCGTGTAGTCGACGTCCCAGCTCACCTTTGCCGAGGTGTCGCTCAGGCGCTCCGCCCTGATGTTCTTGGGCGGATGCGGCGTGTGGTAGGCGCGGCAAGGGACCGTGACGGTGTTTGAGGCGTTGGAGGTGCCGTTGCCGAAACCTCCCGTGACATTGATCTGGCCCGTGAAGGTGTGGTTGTAGTCGCTGCCGTTGCCACGGCTGAGCGTGATGTCGCGCGACGTGCACTGCACCCACACCCAGCCGGAGTTGTTCGTCGAGTAGACCGAGCCGTTCCACGAGCCGCCCGCCGACGAGCTGCCGTTTGCGTAGCAGTCGATGGCGTAGCGCGTGCCGTATCCGTGCGTGACGCGGTACGTCACGGTGGTGTCCGTGCGCCCGACCTCGGCAACGTCCACGTACGCGCACCAGCAGTACTTTCTATAGCCACTGCCGCCTTGAACCCAGTTTCCCTGCGCCATGCTACGCGACCCCCATCGCCATGCTCTGCTCCACCGCCGCGACGAAGGCCTTGAACGCGGACGCCACGCGCCCGTCGATGCCCAGCAGGTCGCCGTCGAGGTAGAGGTTGTAAACGTTTCCGCCGCCCGCGATGCCGCTGGCGCCGTAGGCGGTCGCCCCGTATGCTCCGCCGCCGGTAACGCTCACACCGAACACGGCGGCCTTCTCGACGTTGCGCACCGCCGACCTCATGGACTTCACCGGCTCGTCCGCCGTGTCGTCGATACCGAGGGCCGCGCCCTCCATGACGTAGCCGAACATCTTGCGGAACACGCGCGACGGCGAGTGGATACCCAGCAGGTTCTTGGCCGCGTCGATGGCGCCGCCCACCACGCCGGTAATCTTGCTCACGACCACGCCCGCCGCGCCGCTGATTCCGTTGGCGATGCCCTGCACGATCTGCGAGCCGATGGAGGCCACGCGGCCCGGGATGGAGGACAGGGCGCTCATGATCGCGCTGCCGATGTTGGCTGCAGCCGAGGTCACGAAGCCGACCGCGCCGCGGATGGCGGAGCCCAGGCTGCTGATTCCGTTGCGGCCGATGCCCGCCAGGGTGGACGGCAGATTCTGGATTGCGCCGCGGATAGCGGACACGATGTTGGTACCGCACGAGCTGACGAAGCCGACCATGCCGGCGATGCCGTTGCCCAGGAACGTGATGGCGTTCCTGCCGAGGCTCAGCCAGTCGAGCGCCGACCAACCCGAGACGAAGGCCGAGAAGATGGCCGGGATATTGGCGATGAGCGTCGGTATCGCCTGCACGATGCCAAGCGCCAGCGTCACGATTGCCTGGATGCCGGCACCGAGCAGTATCGGCGCGTTGTCGTTGATCGCGCTGGCGAGGTTCTGCACGATGACCGGAGCCTGCTCGATGAGCGTCGGCAGGCTGTCGGCGATACCCTGCGCCAAGCCGACGATGAGGTTCGCCGCGCCCTCTGCCAGAACGCCCGCGTTCTCGGCTATGGACTCGGAGAGGCCGGTGAGAATCTGCAGGCCGCTCTCCGTGATGGAGGGCAGGTTCTCGGACAGGTAGCCGCCGAGCGATGTCATGAGCGACGCCGCCGTCTCGGAGAGGAACGACAGCCCCATCTCGATTCCCTCGGCGAGCCTGGGAACGACCTCGCCGCCCACGTCGGCGAAACCCTCGGCGATGCCGGGCAGCGATGAGGTGATGTTCTCCTGCAGCGTGGACAGGTCGCCCTCGAGCAGCGTCAGGCCGTAGACCATGGCGAGGTGCAGCGACTCGAGCGGGTTGTCGCCCGCCGACCAGATCTCGCCAAGGCCCTTGAAGCGCTCGCCGATCTCGTTCACGCCGTCCGACACGGCGGAGAGGATGTCGCCCATGGGCCCGGGCACGGCCTCAGCCGCGCTGTCGAGTGCCTGCGTGAAGATGCTGACGAACGCCTGGCCGAGCACGGGACCGACCGACGTGACAAGGCTCGGTAGCTGCGACAGCGCCGTGCCGACGATGGTCGCAATGCGCGGGACGACGTTCGATGCCGCCGTCTCGACCGACTGTAACAGCTCCTCGGTGAGCTTGCCCATGTCGGCGTCGTCCTTGCCGAGCTCCGTCACCCAGTTCTCCCAGGCGGCCTTCGCCATGTTGCAGGAGCCCTCGATGGTCGTCGCGGCCTCGCGCGAGGTCGTGCCTGCGATCTGCATCTGCTCCTGCATCGTGTGGATGGCAAGCACGATGTTGTCGAATGAGAGACTCGACTCGTCCACGGCGGAGTTGACGGCGTGCGCGTCCTTGACGAGGCGCTGCATCTCCTCCTTGGTTCCGCCATACCCCAGCTTGAGGTTGTCGAGCATCGTGTAGTTCTGCTTGGCAAATCCCTGGTACGCGTTCTGGAGGTCCTCCATCGCCGTGCCGAAGGTGTTCGCGTTGTCGCTCATGTCGACCATGGCCGTGTTGGCGTACTCGGCCGCCTTGACCGTGTCGCCGCCCAGCGAGGCCACCAGCGAGGCCGAGAAGCCCGTCACCTGCTCCATGTACCGGTTGGCGCTCAGGCCGGCCGTTATGTAGGCGCGGTCGGCGTTTGCCAGCACCGTCGTCTGGGCCTGCTCGAGCTGCTGCCACTTGCCGGAGCACTGCTCGACGGTCTGGCCTGTCATGGCGGCGTAGTCCTCGAGGGACTTGCCCATGTTGCCGAAAATCTTCTGTATGCCGCCGACGTTCTGCTCGTATGCGGCATATGCGTTCATGCTCATGCCCGTGACGGCGGCGACGCCCGCCCCCACGGCGGCGACGCCCACGCCTACCGCCTTGGCAACGGTCGCGCCGGCCTTGCCGAGCGTGCCCACGACCTTCGAGGCGACGCCCTCCACCTTGCCGCTGGCCTCGTCCTTGAGGCCGACCTTGATCATCAGGTCGAGAAGGTTCACCTAGACCACCTTCAATCCCATCCGCTCGATGATGTCTGCGGCGATCTCGTCGCCGCCGCGCGTGTCCTCCGCCTCGGACCCATCGCCAGCACCGCCGTTGACGATGCTCAGGAAGGGCTCCTTGAGCCACTTCCCCTGCGCCATGAGGCGCACCGACTCGCTCAGGTACACGCGGAACGCCTCCCGCTCGTCCCGCTCGCGCCACCGCGCGACCATGTACCTACAGAAAGGGCGAGCACGCCGTGGCCCGACGTACTCGCCCAGACAGAGCCATATGTGAGATGGGTCCTCGGCGGCTATCCAAAAAAAGGAGCCAGGATATCCTTGATGCCGTCGATGCCGTCGATGACATCCTTGATGTCGTTCACCCACTTCTTGACGGTGAAGTCGGCCTTGTACTCCTCGAGAGTCTGGCCGTCGAGTGCGGCGAGCAGCTTGTAGCTGATCTCGCCGCCCTGGCGCAGCACGTCGGGCAGAAGACCGGCCACCATGTCCACGGCGAGGCCGTTGACCTCGGCGGTGGCGGCTGCCTTCGCGGCCTCGGGATCGCCCTTCGCCTTGGCGGTCGCCTTGGCCTTGGCCTTGGCGGAGTCGGAGCGGAACTTGGCGTAGGAGGCCTTTGCCTTCGCGCCGAGCTCGCCGTTCATGACGTCCTCCGCCACATCGGCCAAAAGGCACATGGCGTTCTGGAACTCGTCGGCGTTAAGGTTCTCTAGTTTCATGGTTAGGCTCCAATCTCCTGCTTGATGTAGAGCTCGTACGGGACGATCTCGGGGTTCTTGATGGAGTAGTGGCCCGTGAACTCGAACGCGAACTGGCCCTTGGCCTTGTTCTGCGTCGTGATCTGCAGGCCGCCCGTGTTGAGCGCGTTGATGAGGCGGATGGCGATATAGCCGTTGCCGCTCTCGCCCGAGTAGTCGCCGATGAGCCAGATGTCGGCGAAGTCGGCCTCCGAGAGCGCGGAGCGCGGGACGATCTTCCCCTCGGTCTCGTCGGCTGTGGCTGCGAGCTTCTTGCCGAGCGCGGTGTTCAGCGTCACGAATGTGCCGCTCAGCTTGGCCTCGATGCTGTCGATGCGCTTCAGCTCCATCGTGTTGGCGGGGCAGTTGTCGATGTCCTCGCCGTAGTCGATGAAGCTGGGCGTGGCGGCGAAGCTGGTTCCGCCGCTCGTCGCGCCCATCAGCTCGGACTCTGCGACCTCGGCGGTCTTGGGGTTGAAATTCGTGGCGAGCAGGCCCGCGTTGATGACGATCTCCTTGAACATGTTCTCGGGGATGCGCGTGAACTTAGACATATGACCTCCTAGTAGCTGGTCATGTACTCAATGGTCAGGTTGATGATTCGGCGCTTCACGGCGTTGTCCTCGTCGGCCATGGCGTTGCAGAACGGCTCGCCCTGCATCACCCACATGCCGCCGCCGTCGCACGGCAGCAGCACGCCGGAGAGCCCGAGTGCCCGGGCGACCTCCTCGGCCTTGGCGTTTGGCGCGGCCTCGGACGATGTATGGAACCAGAGGTTCACCTCGGAGTTGCACTGCGTGCCGAATGCCGCGGTCGGCAGGTCGTAGGTGATGTAGGGCATCTTCGCCTTGCGCGGCACCGCCGAGTCGCGGTACACGGGAAGGCCGAAGCCCTCGAGCCAAGCCTGCAGCGCCGCCGCCTTAGTCGCCATCCGGCACCTCCCACTCCTCCGCGCCGCACTGGCCGAAGCCAAACGACGCGCAGCACGGCGCGGCGCCGTCGTCCGCGTTCGACGTGCAGCGGAATACCTGCCCGTCGAACGCACGCTGGAAGAGGTCGCCGTACCGCAGCGGCTCGGCGGTCGTCACGGTGTAGACGTTCCTCACGCCGTCGTGCTCCGCGATGCGCGAGGCCGTGGAGCTGTCGCGCACGATCGCCGCCGTGAAGCCGTCGCCGACGGCGAGGACGGTCTTGAAGCCGCCCTCGCCGTCAGGCTCGGTCTTTGCGACGAGCCTCGCGCACGCCACCGCCATGCGCTCGTACAGGCGGCTCACAGCTTTCTCCAAGGGTCGAGACGGCTCTTGAACTGCTGCCGCCACGTGATGGGCGAGCCGTCGCCGCCGACGCGCGTGTAGCTGTAGCCGCCGAAGCTCTCGCTCGCATACGGGCTGTCCAGCTCCTTGGCGTGCTCGGTCTGCCACGCCGTGATCTCGTCAGCGAGGTCGACCACGGCCTGCGGGATGGCGAGCGCCCAGACGGTGCCGACGAACTCCTCGTCCGTGAGCTCGTTGTAGGGCCACGCGTGCAGCCCGTCGTTGAACGTCGAGCCCGTGATGCGGACGTACTGGCCCTCCTTGAGGCCGAGCTCCGCAGGGGGCACGAGGCGACCGTCCTCGATGCGGACGCGCCCCGTGCGCTTGTCGGCGACGAACCAGTTGCGCAGCGACAGAAGCACCTGCTCAAGCATGGCCTGCGCCTATCGCTTGTCGACGATGACGGCGGCCAGCTCGGGGGTGAGGGTCTTGACGCCGCAGAGCATGTCGATGGACACGGTGTCGGTCTTGGTCTTTTGGTCGTAACCCTGCACGACGCGCAGACCGAAGCCGTCGTAGGAGGTGGAGAAGGCCTTGGGCGCACCGAGCGGCATCTCGAGCTGGCGGGTCACAAGCGCGAAGGCGTTCTTGTGGAACGCGATGGACGGCGTGTAGTTCGCCGTCTCGGCGGTCGTCTTCTGAACGTTCTGGTTACAGTAGAAGTCGAGGCCGTACTTGCGGCCAAGCGATGCCTCCTTGAGGGCGGTGCCGTTGTCGCCGACGGCGGAGGCATTGGTGAACGCCTCGGTGTTGAGCAGGTCGGCCTCGGCCTGGGAGCCGTAGACGAAGCGGCGCTCCGTGGAGGGCGCCTTGGCGTCCACGAGGAACTTGCGGACGGCGATGATGTCCGCCACGGCGATGGCGCCCTTGGTGTGGTCGACGCGGTTCGTGACGTCCTTCTCGAGCGCGAGCAGGTAGCCGTCGATCTTGTCGGCGAAGGCCTGCATCGCGGGGACGAGGAACTGCGCGGAGAAGTCGACGATGCCCATCGTCAGCTCCTTGGACGTGACGGCGAACGTCACGTCGAGCAGCTTGTCCATCTTGACGGGGACCTTGCCCTCCGTGGCGTCCTGCACCTCGACCTCGGTAGTAAACTCCTTGGCCTCGAAGGTGGCGGGCTTGCGGACAGTGATGGTGTCGCCCACGCCGGCGACGAACTCGGAGGAGTAGTCGCGGTGGACGAGGTTGGCCATGACGGCGTTGGTGCGCAGAACGTCCAGCGCCTCGTTGGCGATGATGTTGGGTGTAAGGATGGTGTTCGACATTGAAACCCCTTAGCCTCTCTGCTCCGCCTTGTACTTCATGTACTCGGTGGTGCTCATTTCGTTGATGTCCTTGCCGCCCTCGCCCTTGGGGGCGTGGGCCACGTCGGCGCCCTTGACGGTTGTGGTTGCGATGAAGTCGGCCCAGTCGGCCTTGATGCCCTCGGTGAGCTTGTCCGCGCCCTCGATAGCTCCGTCCTTGACGGTCACGTTCTCGAGGTCGGAAACCTTGAGAACGGTCTCGATGCGCTTGGGGTCGACGCCCGCCGACTTGAGCAGCTCTCGGTACAGGCTGCGCTTCTCGGCTGCGGCCTTCTCGCCCTCGACCTCGGCCTTGAAGTCGTCGAGCTCCTTGCACTTGGCCTTGTACTTTTCCTCGTACTCGCCCGCGCCCTCGCCCTTGGCCTTGAGCGCGTCCAGCTCCTTCTTGTAGCCGTCCGCCTTACCCGCGGCCTCCTTGAGCTCGTCGCGCTGCGCCTTGAGCGCGTTCACGCTCTCGGCGTGCTCCTCGATGATCTGGTCGATCTTCTCGTCCTCGATGCCCATTGCCTTGAGCATCTTTCGCGTGAGTGCCAACAGAATCTCCCTTGCTTCGGAATGGGCGGGTCCCAGCCTGTTGCCTCGGCAGGGCCCGCGCCGCAATACCTCGCGGCAAGGGTGAGTATCCAAGCGGAGTAACGCGGCCCTACGCGCCACCCCTCAGGTGCTTCTCGAGAATCGCCCGGTACGTGTCGCCGTGACCCGTTGCCGCCTTGCGCAGGAAGTGCTTGCCCTTCATGCGGGAAGTTCCCTCCTCGACGTACGGCGCATACTCGACATTTGTACCGATGAAGCAGTCGTAGCCTTTGAGGAGGTGCGTGACAGAGTTGCGCAACCTGCCCGTGTCGACCGGGCACGTCGCCTTGGCGTAGCCCTCCGCGACGAGGCCTATCTCCTCTAGGCCCGTTTTATAGGCGCGCAGGAGGGCCTTCTCGACCTGCTCGATGTTGTTCTGCCGTATCTCGATGCACTCGGCGGTATCCAGCTTCGCGGCGTTTACGATCTCCTCAGTGATGAGGGTGCCGTGCCGCCCGTGGTCGCCGACGCCGCCGACGGGCCCGTGGGCCATCAGTCGAGCACCTCGCAGCCGTAGCCAACGCGGCCGTTGACGTCCACCTCGATGGCCTCGACGGCCTGCACCGGCACGCCCTCGCACCCGAGCGTGCAGCCGTCGCCCGGCCCCACCTCGTCGCCGCGAACGGTGCAGATAAGCACGTCGGGCTGGGTGAAGCCGAAGCCGAGCCTGATGGCGCAGTCGGAGCATCTGTTGCATTCGGTTATGGGGTTCATGGGTCCTCCCTCGTTCGGGAGGATGTTCCCGCCGCGGTCACGCGGCATGAAAAAGCCCCGCCGGAGCGGGGCTGAACTAGGCAAGCGGTTAGACCGATTAGCCGATTGATGGGCTAAAGGAAGATGCTAGAGTCATGCTCCATAAGCTTAGGCTCACCGGACGAGATGGACTCTTCCAGAAGGTCGGCATATTCGCAAACGTGCCCGTAGAACATAGGCTCATAGCCGAACATCTCAATAAAGACGGGTTCGGCCTTCTCGATACGAGCTTTTGCAAGCTTCTCCTGCTCAACCTGGCTTTCCATCAAATCAGCTCCTCAAGCATCTCTTCGAATATTTTACTTGATTCAGGCAGGTATTTCCGCAGGACATCAAGCGATTCCGGGTTAGCGGTATGAGCGCTGAAGAACTCGGCAAAACCTTCATGAGACAAGCGCATCAGAGTGAAGTCCTCGCCTGACCCCTTGGGCCTCCAATAGCCTCTATCATGGTACCAGCCGTCTTCGCACTTATTGAGTGTTGCACCGCAGATAAGGTCTGAAAGATCGGCCTTTTGAGCGTGGCCCATCTTCCCGATCTCATCGGCGACCGAGCGATACGCGTCTTTCTTCGAATGATGGAGCGTCGAGAGTGCGAGGTCGATTCTTTCTGGGTTCTTCCTCAGGAAATCGACTCTCCACTTCTCCAGGTAGCCATATGACTGAAGCCAATCCAAGTCCTCGGCCTCGACCGCCTTCTTGAACCCTTCCCGCATCTCCTTGTTCCGAGCGTCGATGTATGCGTTCGCCTCCTTCTTGATCGTCTTCGCGAATACCCCACCTTTGTAAGTCTCCGATATATTCGAGTTGAGACCGTCGACCATGTGCCCGAACTCATGGAACCAGGTCGTTCCTTGGGGTCTCAATCCATCTTTCGAAAACACTCTTTCAAGGTTGAGCCTCACGCCACCGTCCGTTGGGCTGTAGTGGGCGGTCCCGCCCCATCCGCCGTTCAGCAAAACGAAATCCCGCTCATGCTTCAGGTAAACGCTACGGGCAGCCTTGTCCGAACGCTTGAGAATGCCTTTTACCGCATCCCTTTGATCCCCATTGAGGCACGAGTAGACGGATGCAGACATATCGGGCTTGCCCGCGATGCGCCGAATTCGGGCCAGCGCCGCGTCCAGCACCTTCTGCTGGTCGCCCGCGCTCATCTTGCGGAACGAGCCGGACGATATGCCGAACTCCTTGAGCTGCTCGGTGAGCCTCTTCCTCGCCTCGGTCGGCGACACCCCGGCGGTGTCGAGCTTGCGCTTGGTGCCGGGCATGTCCATGAACTCTGAGATGCTGCGGTTCGCGGGCTTCGCGCCGTTGACGGCTGGCTTGCCCGCCTTCCATTCCTCGTAGGTCATGCCCTCGGGCAGGCGGCTGAAACGCTCGCCGTCGAGCACGTCGAGTCCGTCGCAGCACGCCACCAGCGTACATCGGCAGTTCGCGGTCTCGGCATACGGCGCCTCGGGGTCGCCCGGGTAGCGGCACCCGTTGCTGAACTTCTCCCCGACCTCTACCTTCTCGCCGTCGAGCTGCCTGTGGCTAGAGCGCGTGCGCAGGTCGAGCGTCGCAACCCATTCCTGCTGCACCTTGATACCGAGCCCCTTGGCCCTCTTGTAGCTGTCGACGCGCCCGGCGTTCTCCGCCGCCGTCGTCGAGGTCCGCGCCAGACGCACCGCCGCCGCGCGGTTGGACCCCGCCACGTCCTGGATGCGCTTCGCAATCTTGGGTATCGACTCGCCGAGCAGCACGCCCTGCGTGATCTGGTTGGCTATGAGCCGGCGGTTCCACGCCACGTCCTTGGCGACGTTGACGGAGGGCTTGGGCAGGTAGCTGTCGTGGTCGGTGAGCAGCCTCTGAACGGTCGACGCGTCCTGCAGCGCGTAGGCCGTGTCAACGCCCACGGCGCTCTCGACCTGCCAAGTGCCGTAGTTGTAGTTCTCGGCGTAGACCTCGGGCAGCCTGCCCTCGATGGCGGCGGCTGCGACGACGTTCGCGTGCGTCATGGCCTCGGCGCACTGCTTGAGAACGATTCGGTAGCGCCTGCCCGCCGCGATCTTCCCGCTTCGCCAAGACCTGTATTGCGCCTTGGTGATCTCGCCGGCCCCGAGCCGCCCGCGCATCTTCTCATCGTCGGCCTCGAACTGCGCCAGATAGCGCTTGAGGTTGGCGTAGGCCGTCTTGCTCGCCTCGCCGTATACTCCCGCCACCTCGCGCTCGAACGCCCGAATCTCGGCGTCTGAGAACTCGTGAGCGCTATCCTTCGCCATGTGCCGCCTCCAATCGTCGGCACGCATGGTCGCCCGCGCATAACGGAAAAGGGCCCCGACCGAAGCCGGGGCCCTTCCCTACTCGCCGTCCGCCTCTAGCATCTGGCGCACCTCGTCGCGCCAGCGCTCGGGAACGCTCTCGAGCGTGCGCTTGCCGCTTTTCACGGCGCGGTAGTAGATCTTCGCCAAGTTACTCACCTCCAACGATGTCGCCGAGCTCGAGAAGGGCCGCCTGCGAGTCGGCGACCTGCTGCTGGAGCGATGCGATCTGCTCGGCCATGCTCATGCCGTCCGCCTCGTGTGCCGCCCAGACGGTGTCAAAGTCGGCCTTTGCGCCCTCGACCGTCAGCTCGCCAGTCGGGTCGGTGAAGTGCAGCTCCTCGTAGGTGAACACCTTCACCTTGACGGAACCGCCCTCGCCGCCCTGCTCCTCGCGCTCGCCCTCGGCGATGCTGCGGCGCAACCAGACGTCGGTCCCCGCGATCTCGACCGCCTCGGGCCTCTCGCCCGTTCGCTCAGACTTCACAACCATAAATTACCTCCTAACCCACGGCCCTCGCCGCGTTGAATATGCACCGCTTACCGTTCATCTGGTGCTCCATGACGGCCGTTTTCAACCAGCCCCAGTAAGAGCACACGCGCCTTGCCAAGCGCTCGGTGCGCCTGCGCATGTAGCGCGCGAACGCGCGTCGCAGTCGTTTCCAGAGCCTCTTTCGCAAGTCGACCCGGCGCCCGCGAGCGCACCAGATGCGATAGCCCGCGAAGTCGATGGGCTCGGCGCCGTTGCGCCTCACCTTCCACGGTTTCAGCGACAATCCTAGCCGCCCCAAAACGCGCGCGGCGATGGCCGCAGCCTTCCTGAGCGAACGCTTTGAGTTGCCGAGAAAATAGCCGTCGTCGGCGTACCACACCTGGCATCCCGCGAGCCTCACGCGCTTGCCGCGCCGCTCCTTCGCCGCCTCCTCGACCGCGTGGTACGCGAACGAGATCACGAACGCCGCCAACCGAAGCGACAGGTAGCTGCCGAGGATAAGGACGCGTTCATCGTCGACAGCAGCGAATGGAGCAGGTAGAGGACCTGGCTGTTCTTGACGTAGCGCGCCGCCAGACCCTCCACCACCGCCGTCCGCATCGAGCCGTAGCAGTTGCGGATGTCGACGTGCACGTGGTAGGCGAAGCGGTGAACCTCGCGCCTGAGCTTGCGCATCCCCAGCGCCGCGCCCTTGCCCTTGACGCCGCTCGACACCTGCCAGAAGCCGACCTTGGCGGCAAGGAGCGGCTCGAGCGCCCCAACGCACAGGTAGTTGCATACCTGCCGCTTGATGCTCTCGACGCTTATCTCGCGCAGCTTGCCGCTGTTCGGGTCGTGTTTCAGATAGGTTCGGATGGGCTCGAATGTCAGCGTCTCGGTCGAGAGCTCTAGCCAGATGCGGTCGACGAACGCCGTCTCAGTGCCGTATTCGTCGGCGACGCGCCAGCCGTTCTCCTTGCCGGAGTCGCTTTTCTTCCATCGGTGCAGGGCCTCGACGACGCTTCTGCGCGTGAACTCGAGGCCCTTGCAGTAGGTTTTCATAGATCAAAGCTCTTTCTGTCTGTCATACGAGCGTTCGCCTTGCGGCTACCAGCCCGTGAGCCTTGCGGACAAATTTCACTCAAAGGAGTCAGGCTGAGCCGCGTCCCGCCAGAAAGCGGCGGGCGCGGTAGACACGGTGCGAGTAGAGATTTATAGACAGATTGCCGGGAGACGAAGTTCCAGTTCGCCCCGCCAGACCTGTTCCTCGAGTTCGCGTAACGAAGACCAGCCGCCGAGCCGTTCCTCAGGTTGCCGAGGAACTGAACCAGAAACCAGCGCCGCCCTCACCGTGAATCCCTGTTTGGGGTTAGGAGGGGGCCAGCCCCCTCTCAGGGCTACGCCCTGATTCACCCCCGGCTACGGCCCGTAGCAGAAAGCCGGGAGACGAAGTACCAGTACGCCCCGCCAGACCCGATCCCCGAGCCCGCGCAACGAAGACCAGCCGCCGCGCCGCTCCACAGGCTGCCGAGGAACCGAACCAGACGGATCGTGCCCTTGACCTTACCGCCGGAGGTGTCGAAGTAGAAGTAGTCACCGACACCGGTCGTCGCCGAGCCGCCGAGCCCCTTTCCCAAGATGAGGCCGTTGACGAACTGGATGTCGAGCATGTAGCCATCTGCCGCCGGCATGCACGCCGCCGTCGGGGTCACCCCGTCCGCCACGGCGTTCTTCTTCTCATTGCGTGTGTCGGGGTTGACCGCGATGCCGAAGCCCGTGCCGTCGGAGACGAAGAGCGTATCGCCCATGAACTCCCACAGGCCCAGCCCCGTCTCGACGCCGCCGACCTTGAACGGATGCTTGCCGTCCTTTGCCACCTGGCCGTCGCCCACGAGGGTATCGGTGTTGCCCGTGCACCACGGCGCACTCTGGAGCCATGTGTTCACGGTCGTGTCGAACGCCTTGGCGACGTCCATGAGAAGCGCCACGTTGCCGTCTGCGAGCGTCTCCTTGCCGCCGACGACCGCGCCGTCGAACACGTCGTACGCCGCCGCGGCGCCTCGGTCTGGGCACGTGGTGCCCGTGTCGGTGCCATACATCATCGACGCACCCACGGGAATCTTCGCCGCCTGCTCGGCGGTGACGACCACGCGCGTGACGCCTGTCTCGGCGAGCGCGGGGTGGATCTGGATGTTGAAGTCCGTGCAACCCGGGAAGTCCACCTGGGAGGACTTGCAGAGCGTCTTGGTCAACTGGTGGAAGTTGATATACCACTGGTCATAGACGCTCATGCCCGAGTAGCCCGTGGTCGCGGTCTTGCAAAGGTCGACGAGCGAGTCGTGCGACGTCGTGCGGTTGGCGACCTTCGCGCCCGAGACGGAGCGCGGGCGCCCGTCGGCGTCGATGCTCATGGGGTACGTCGGCGTCAGCATGTACGGTCGCAGCGTGCCATCGGGCAGCAACGCCTTGGGGTTCGGCTGCGAGCCGCTGAATCGGCTGTCGGACCACGAGACGAGCAGGTTGCCGTTCGTCAGCACCTCGACCGCCTGCCACACGACCGGCGCGATCTCGTAGACGTTGTTGCCGTGTCCGTTGTCCACGCGCGAGAAGCCGTAGTCGACGCCGTCGATAGCCTCGACCCACGGCACGCCGTCGGCGTCGGCACCGGCGTTGGCGGACACGTGGAACCACGGGCCGCCCTCGGTATCGAACGGGTCGACAGCCGCGCTCGTCGCCGTCGCCGGCACGAAATCGGTGGAGGCCACTCGCTTCGCGGCGGCGCTCATCGGCTGGATGTCGGTGGGGCTGCCCGCCGGGATGAGGAACGTGTACACCAGCCCCGTCTTGTGCTTGTCGACCATCGCGGCGACGCTCTCGTTGGAGTAGTGGCCCGTCGAGGCGTCGCGCTCGAGCGACTTCTGGTCGCCCAGATTCTTCACCGCGCCGACAAGCGCCCACACCGCCTTGTCCGATGCCAGCGGGTCCGCGTACTCGAACCCCTCGGTTGCCTGCTCGGTTGCCTGCGTATCGGCCATTTAGGCACCTACCTTTCGCATTTGGCAAATCTTGCCGTTTACCTTCTTGAGTCCCAGCGCCGTCACGGCAGCCGCCGAGTCGATAATCGACTGGTAGTTCAGGGCTGCCGCCTTGGCGTCCTTGAGCGCCGCCTGCGCGTCGTCGAGGGCCTTGGTCGAATCCTGCTCGCGCTTCTGCTCGGCAGTCTTGCGTCCGGCCTCAGCCTCCTTGCGCTCCGTCTCGTTCTGCCCGCGCTCGGTCTCTTTCTCCTTGCGCCCCGCCTCGGCGTCGGCGCGGCCCTTCTCCGCCGTTTCGACAGAAGCCTTGAGCTGCTTGAACTCGTTGTTGACCTTGTTCACGCCAGCCGCTGCGTCCGTCGCGGGCTTCTTGAGCTCCGCGATCTGCTCGGCGGTGAGGTCGCTATATCTCAGCGCGTCGCCCTTCGGCACGCCGACGACCAGCACGTTGCCCTCCATCGCCGCCGTTGCCTCCGAGCCCGAGGCGAGCGTCGTGGCTCGTGCCCCCTTGACCTCGGCGGCGACAGCCCTGTCGCGTGCGGCCTCCGCCGCCTTCTGCGCGGCCTTGGCCTCGTCTCGCGCCGCCTCTGCGTCCTTGATGGTGCGCTGGTCGCTCGGCTCGTAGATGTACTCGGCGGGCTTGGCTCGCCTCTTTACGTCCCAGAGCGCCTCGATGCGCGTGCGCCCGCCGTATGCCTCGTCCGTGATGTAGGCCCATGCGTACACGCGCCCAGCCGCCTGGAGCAGCTCGTCGGGAATCTTCGCCTTGCTGTCGGCCACCGCGACCGTGTAGCACGTCCCCGTGGTCGACTTGGCGAAATGCACCTGCTCGCAGCCGACAACCTCGACCTCGCGCCCGGTGTCCCACTGCCACAGCTCGCCGTCAAGCACCTGCAATGCCGCCATCACTCATCACCTTCCTCGTCCTCGTCGTTGTCGTCGTCCTCGTCGCCCTTCTGGGCGCCCTTCGCGTTCGCCGCCAGGGCGGGCGGCAGCGCTGCCATGCGCTCCTCCTGCTCCCGCTGCTTGCGCTCCAAAATCTTCGCCCTCTCGTCGGGCGTGATGTTCGGCAGCTTTCGCAGGATCGTCTCGTCGTCCAGATACTCGGCCTCCAGGCACACGGTCTCGACCTGCTCCTTGGTGTTGCTGATGCGAGTGTGCGTGAACACGGGCGTGTCCTCGATGCCCTGGAGGGCGAGGATGTCCATGATACCCTCGCGGATGTGGCGCTCAAACTCGGCGGCCTCCTCGTCCATCGGCTGGTATGCCGCGTCGATATGGTCGTTGGTCGCCCCCGCCGCGATGGTGTGGACGTCCAGCGCGCCGAAGTCCTCGTAGATGTCGGCCTTGATCTGCGCCAGCGTCTCCTTGCGGCCCTCGACGGGCACCTCCTGTGTGTACGGCGTCGCGGACTGCCCCTGCTCGGCGTCGACCTCGGCCACGTGCGTCAGCTTGAGCTTCGCCCGCCACAGGTCGAGGTCCCTGTCGTCCATGCCGCCGGCTCCGTTGATGAGCCAGTAGATCTGTGCGCAGTCGCGCGTGTCGTTCACCAGGCCGCTCTTGATGAGGTCGTAGGCGTCGATGCTCTCGCGCATGCCGACGAGCGTGCTCTGGTGCGCGTCGCTGCCCCAGACCGCCACGATTGGCAGACGGGAGTAGTTCTCCGCATCGACGGCCAGCTTCATCCCGTCCGCCGGTATCTCCCGATACGTGACCTTGTAGGCGCGCTTGGCCTCGGCCACCTCGAAGTCGAAGCCGCTGCCGCCCGACACCATCTCCGTGTAGCCGTCCTGCTCGTAGAGGGTCGCGTGCCACGGGTGGTCGGAGTCGAGCCGCCAGAACCTCACGCCGGCGTATAGCGCCCCCGAGTACTCGTCCCACACCGGGCAGAACTCGTCGGCGGTGAACACGTCGATGTGGTCGAGGTTCCAAAACGGGAATGACACACCGTGGATGAGCGCCTTGAGCCCCATCTCCATGACATCGTCGTCGAAGCGGTCGCCAAGCCCCTCCTTGGTCGTGTCCTTGCCGCCCGCCGAGATGTCCACGAAGCTCACGCCCTTACCGAGCGAGTACGTGCAGCGCTGGACGTTCAGGCGCTTGAACAGGTTACTCGCCAGCCTCAGCTTCGAGGCCGTGAAGTCCTCGGCCTCAGCACCGGAGCACGAGTAGATCTTCTGCACGAAACGGTTGATCGTGACGTTGTGCTGGCGGTAGTACTCGTTCGCGGTGACGGCGTTGCGGTACATCTCGCTCGACATGTGCCGCTCGATGGCGTCTGCCGCGAACGCCGTCGCCGACGCCGCCGCCTTGAGGTCGCCATCGGTCACCAAAGGCCCCTTAGACAAGCCGCTACCTCCCTCCAAAGAATGGGTTTACCTGCTCTTTCGCAGGCTTGTACATGCGCAGTGTTGCCACGCCGTAACGGAGCGCGTCGCAGCTGTGGTCCTCGACCTTGACGGGCCTGTCGCCGTCCGCCTTGGCGTCCCAGCAGTAGCCGCCGAGCTCGCCTATCAGCCCCGCGCAGGCGTCGGAGATGCGCACCGTGCCGTTGCCCAGGCACACCCCCGTCTCTCGTATGCCGTCCGCGACGTCGTTGCGCCCCTTCTTGGTCTTGAACCCGGCCTGCCGCATCGCGGCGATGAAGCTCGTGGCGCTCGGGTCGATGATGAACTTGGGCGGCTTGCCCAGCCCGCGCACGAAGTCGGCCATGTCGGCCACATAGTCGGCGTCCGTCTTCTGGTGCCCCGTGTCGCGGCCCGAGTAGCGGTACTCGTCCACCACGTGCCACACCTTGCCGTCAAACGCCCACAGCAGCGCCGCGAAGGCGTTCTGCGTGCCGTAGTCGCAAGACACCGCGTACTTGACGGCGCTGCTCGTATATCGACTCTCTAGGGCACCCTCCCACTCGGGATAGACCAGGCCCTCGGCCAGCGTCCACTTGCCCAAGATGTAGCGGTCGTAGTAAACGCCGCTGCCGTAGTCCTTGATGAGGGCTTCGATGACATCCGGTGCCAGCGCACCGTCCCAGATCGTGTAGTCCTGCCTGTAGATGTCGCTGTCGCCGTCGAGGAACCGCTTGAACCAGTGGTTGGGGCTGTCGGGGTTGCAGGTGCCGTCGAAGCGGCTGTGCTCGCAGCGCAGGCGGCTCTTGAGCATCTGGAACACGTCTTCGCTCCACGTGGCGACCTCGTCGCCGTAGACCCACTCGAACGTGGCGCCCTGAATCTTGGATACGCTTGTCTTCTTGTCCGCCCCGAGGCAGTAGACCTTGCGCCCGAATATCTTGGCCGTGTTGTCCCGCCCGATCTGGCTGACGACGTCTTCGCTGTAAAGGGAGCGCATCGGCTCGAGGATGTTGCGCTCGAGCGTCGAGCGGGTGTTCCCGATCATCACCGCCAGCCCCTCGCCCCTCATGGCGAGAAGCCTCTGCGGTATGGTCACGGCTATGTCGACGTAGCTCTTGCCCGAGCCCGTCGCCCCGCACTTCACGTTGTAGCGGTGCGTGCAGTTGGCGAGGTACTCGCGCTGCATCCTCGTGAGCGGCATCGGCTACTCGTCCCCGCCGATTGAGGACGGCACGGACAGCACAAGCTCCTTGGCGGCCTTCAGCACTGCGCTGTCGGTGGTATCCATGATGCGCTGTGCCTTCGCGAACTCCTGCGGGTACTTGCGCTCGAGAAGCCACGCCGCCGCCTGCCAGCTGTCGTCGCTCGCATCCATGATGCGCGTCACCAAGGCAGCCTTGCGCTCAACCTCGCCCTTTTTCATGGCTTGACATAGTTGATGCTGATTGTCGGTTCTGGGATGGTTTATCCAGCGGCTGTATGTCTCGGGGGCAACGCCGAGATATGCGGCGATATCCTTGTCGGTCAGTCCGGCACGGCACAGGCGGACGGCATCCTCGATGCCATCCTTGGTCAGTTTTTCACGCCCTTTTCCCGCCACAAAATCACGTTTCCGCTGGTAGATAGCCACATGAGAACATGAACGTTCCCACCTTTTTACGCACGTGGACAAGCGCGTGCGTTTGCCCACGAGCGTAAAAAGGGGGTAACGTTTAAAGAAAAGGCCCCGGTTTCCCGGGGCCTTTCGGCTACTCGATCTTGGTCGGCTTGATTCCGGTTGCCTCGGCCAGCCTCTCAGGCGCCTCCGTCCAGCTTCTGCCGTCTGTGCGCGGCCTGACGTATGCGGTTGCTCTCCGCCTCCTCCTCGAGCCGCCTCTTCCGCTCCGCCAGATAGCACCCCTTGCACAGCCTCCACGCCTTGGCCTGCGCCGAGGTCGTGAACACGGGGCGCGCGTCGCACACGATGCACAGACCGTCCGCCCTCGACGGGAAACGCCCGTAGCGCTGCCGCGCGTGCCTCACGGCGCTCGGCGTCACCCTCAGCTCCGCCGCGATCTCCGCCGCCGTCCGCTCCGGGTGCGCCTGCATGGCGCGAACCATCTCGTCCGACCAAAGCACATAGGAGGAGCGCCCCTTGCGGAGCGCCCACTCCCTCGCCAAAGGATGATGTGTTGACTTTGTAGATGGGCCTTTTGGCCCATCTCCTACAGGTGGCCTACACGCCATTCGCATACCCCCTCGCGCTCGGTTTGCTTCGGCTACCATACCAAGCGCCGGGGACTACCTCACGCACGGCGCTCGATTATCGCCCCGCACTTCGGGCAATGGACGGCTTCATACGCAAGCATGTCCCCGAAGCCGATATGCTCCCAGATCTGCCCATCCCATCCGCAGTCGGAGCAGTGGAAGTAGCCGTCGACCATCCGCTTGCCCGGGATGAACGGATCCTGCTTGTGCTCGACAAGGTCGTGGCAGGTCGGGCGGTCGATTAGGTCGGCAATACGCTCGAACACGTCGTTCATCTCGTGGTATCCGGTGCCGGGTTCCATTACCGTCTCGTCCAGCAGTTCATAGAACTCTTCTTTGTAGCGGACGCGGTTCATGTAGGATAGGCAACGCAGATTCTCTATCGCCTCGCGCCGCTCTTCGTCAGTCACCATTTGGCTCAACCCTTTCATTCCATAGATCTGCGGCGAACTCCTCGGCGTACTCTAGGTCCGTCCGTGCGCCGCATCCCAAGCAGCTCACGTAGAAGGTGCGCAGGCCTTAATACTTGCCCTGCTGCATCTCAGCATCGCCACCACAGAACGGACAGGGCTTCAGCTTGATCTCATCCATCAGTCCTCCTTATGCGGGGATCCGAGTTGCTCGGTTATGTCGTTCTCGTTGAACATCCACGCGTACATATCGAACACTTCATACGAGTCGTCGATGATGACATTCGATACGTTCACCTCACGCAGCCGGCCATCCTCTCGCATGACCACGGCAACCGGCTGACAGGTTTTACCCGTATCCCTGCTGCTCGAGGATATGCAGCAGTCGAGGTCGGTGGTCGTCTTGTCGAAAACGCCGACGAGCAGTGCCTTCTCGTAGCCGGTCTTTGAGTCCGTCTTGAACGACTGGACAAAGCACGGCACAAGGTTGCTAGTCAACATCAGTCCTCACCTTCTCCAGCTTGCGCCCGCAGAACGGGCAGAATGTGATCGGGGCGCTCCATGCGAACGGCGGGTCGACAGCAATGACGTACTCGCCGTCGTTTGGCTCGTTAATCCACATCTCGACGCCCTCTTCGTCATCACCGAAGTTGAAATGCGGCTTTCCGCAGTAGGGGCAGTCGTTAGGCATCGCCCTCATCCCTCAGCTTGCGGATACGCTCCTTTATGTCCTTGAGTGCCAGCGAGTCACCATGACATGGGCCGTCGCCGTCCAAGATGCATTTGAAACACACTCCGGACTGGTTGTGGTACGAACAAAGGCCGTCCGCCTCGATGCACCTGTCCAAGTCATCCTCCAATTTCTCCCATGTGTCGGGCTCGGGCGTGGTGAGGTACACGAGTGCTGGGTCGAGTGCAAATCCACGGTCGGTAATCGCACGCCATTTGTTCGACCATCCGTCACTCAAATCAAAGTCCGTGGTGAATGTCCAGCGCACGATGCTATATACGTTCCCGTCACGGTTGAACAGCGCCACGGTATCCAGCGGGATCTCGCGTCCCTCGGCGTCTTTCGGCAATTCGATATTCATAGCCCAAACTCCTCGTAGTCGCGGCACTCGCCGCACTCGTCCTCGCAGTACAGCAGGTTCCCCATGAGCCACGCCACGGCCCACTTCGCCAGGCGCCAGAACCCTTCCTTGCGGTCGGGCGCCTCCGCGTCGTAGGCGCGCTCGAACTCGAGGCGGCAGTAGCCGTAGTCGACGTGGATGTCGCTGCCGCAGAAGTGCCTGCAGTTCCCGCACATCCGAGGCTCGCAGGCCCCGCCGAAATGGCGCTCGATGGCGGCGTCGGTCACCCCCATCGGGTAGCCGCCGACCCTCGAGTCACTCATCGCAGTCCGCCCCCCCTACGCTCTCGTCGAGCAGGTCGATGGCATCCCCGACGGTCGCCTCGATGCTCGCCAGCTGGCGGCGCAGGTTCTGCACGAGGTTCGCGTCGGCGACCTCCGCCCTTCCCGCCTCGTAGGCGCGCTCGATCATGTCGGTCACCGCGACCTGCACGGCCGTGTCGTTGTAGCCGCGCCTGACGCGATACTTCCCCAGGTAGGCATGCGCCCTGTCCTGCGGCCTGCACTCGCGGTCGAAATGGAACACCTCGACCGCGTCGGCCTTGATCTGCTCCAAAGTCTCCATCAGATTCGTCTCCCCTCAGCCAGCGCGGCGCGCATGGCGTTGATCTCGCGGCCCGACTCGCTCCTCGTCCCGAGGTACACGTCCACGGGCCGCTTGCTCTCGTTCCTGTGAGCCACGTTCTCGCACCAGCCGCAGCAGTACCGCTGGCGGGCGCCCCTCGCACGGAACCGCCTGCCGCACTGGCGGCACACGAGCACGTTGCCCCCTCGTATGTCCCGCGACTCATCCCTCATGGCGCGCCTCCCAGTAGTTGCACCTCGCGAGCCCCTGCGTGGTGTGCACGAAGTCGGGGCAGCGCATGCACGTGTAGCGCTTGCGCCCCTCGCCCGACGCCGCCATGGCCGTCTCGCTCGCGGCGCAGAACCCGCACGTCTCGCAGCGGGCGCTGCGCGGCCCGTCGTCGTAGATGCTCACAGACCCCTTCGGTCTGCCCATGTTCTCGCTCCTCTCGTCGTCCAAGCTCATGACGCCCTCCTCTCGCACGCGGCCCTCGCGTCCAGCAGGCGCCGCGCGTCCTGGTACGCCTTGAGCGCCACCGGGTCGGCGGTCGTCCCCCTCGGGGCCTTCACCTTCGCCGGGTCGATGCCCGGGTGCTCCTCGCGCCACCTGCGCTCGAGTTCCGCCCTCGTCTGCTCGGGCGTCCTCGTCGGCTTGAACGTGGCGGCCTGAATCTCGGCATCGGTCGGCTTGCCGCTGGCATGTGCCTCGGCGTCGCGGCGCTTCTGGTTGCCGTTCCACAGCATCGCCGCGGCCTTGAGCGAGGTCACGGGCATCCCGTTCGAGCGGATCCAGCCCTGCGACTCGTAGTGCGCCCAGAACTTGTCGGGGTCGCCGCTGATGCAGTTGGCGGCGAAGTACGCACGGCACTCGTCCAGGGTCGGCGGAGCGAAGCCGTCGGCGTCGCCGCCGCGCGTACCATCAACACAAGCTAGGCTAGGTAAAGCTAGGCTAGGTAAAGCTAGGCTAGGTAAAGCTAGGCTAGGTAAAGCTAGGCTAGGACAGGCTAGGTTAGGGTTTTCGCTTTCGGAAACCTCGGTTTCGGGTTCTGAAAACCTAGGTTTCCCGTTTTCAAAACCTGGGTTTTCGCTTTCGGAAACCTCGGTTTCTGGTTCTGAAAACCTAGGTTTCCCGTTTTCAAAACCTGGGTTTTCGCTTTCGGAAACCTCGGTTTCTGGTTCTGAAAACCTAGGTTTCCCGTTTTCAAAACCTGGGTTTTCGCTTTCGGAAACCTCGGTTTCTGGTTCTTGCTCAGGCTCGGGTTCGGGCTCCGGCTCTGCCTTGGCCTTGCGGGGCCTGCCGCCTTTCTTGGCCTGCTCGCGCTTGTTCTTGGAGTTGTCGATGGCGTTCTTGAGTCCCTTGAAGGCCCTTTTGACGCTCTTGGGCAGCTCGATCTCGACCCCGTGGAGGCCGTACATGAGCACCGCGTCCGCGAGCATCATGCGCTCCCTCATGTCCTCGGGGTCGTTCGGATCGTAATCGTCGTAGAGCTCGGCTATCGAGCTGGCGAAAACCGTGAAGTCGTTGGCCATCAGAACCACCCCCATAGAAGCGAAGAGAAGAACAGGAAACCCGCGGAGAAGGAGGCGGCGAACAGGGCCGCCTCCCAGTGGTCGCGGATGATGTCGGGTACGTGCCTCATCAGAACGGCACGTCCTCGTCGTAGAACTCGGACTGCGGGACCGCGGCGTAGGCCTGCTGGGCGTTCCACTGCGGCGCGGCCTGCGCCCGGGGCTGCATGGGCACCGTATCCGCGAGGCTCTGCTGCGGCTGGGCCTGCGTCTGCCCCTCGCGGCGCACCATGACCTCGATCTCGTCGACGATCACCTCGAGCTTCGAGCGCTTCTGGCCGTCGCGCTCCCATGAGCTGTAGCGCAGCTTGCCCTCGATGGCGACCTTCATCCCCTTGGCGAGGAATCGCCCCACGGCCTCGGCGCGGTTGCCGAACATCGTGCAGTCGACGAAGTTGGGGTAGTCCTCCCACTCGCCGGTCTGCGCGTTGCGGCGGCGGTCGTTTACCGCCACGCCGAAGGACAGGACCTGCGTCCCGCCGGCGGTGGCGCGCAGCTCCGGGTCGCGGGTGAGGTTGCCGCTGATGTTCACTCGGTTGATGCTCACTGCCCGTCCTCCTTCGCGGTCATGTTGTTCTTGATAAACGCGACAAGGCGCGGCCCCTGCATGTACCCCAGGCCGCTCACGCGGCGACCATCGGGGATGTCAAGCGCCTTGACGATCACCTTCGCCTTGACCGTGCCGATGCCCGGGAACGAGCGGGCGAACTCCTCGACCTTGAGCCTCTGCGCGATGGGCGCTTCGATGGCCGCCTCGGGCGGGATGTTGCCCGCCTTGCAGGCGGCCTTGAACGCGGCGCGCTCGCGGCGCGTGTGGACGGCCTTCGCCATCGCCTCCTTGCGCTGCTCAGGCGTTCGGAGCGGCGGTAGGTTTTTCTCCTCCATGTCCTACATCCTCTCTACGTGTCCGTGGATGCCGTTGTCGACCATGACGGCCCTCACGCGGCGCAGCTCGTCCGCCGTGGCGCACTCGATGACCACGCGGTAGCCCCTCTGCGGTGCTGGGGCCGCATCCTCGGCCACATCCGGCTCGGGGCGCGACGTGACCACCCGCACACACCTCGGCACGCCCAAGGGCGGCTCAGGCTCCTCGACGGGCATCGGCTCGGGGTCGGGCGGCAGCGGCGCGGGCTCCGGCTCGGGCTCCGGTGCGGGCGCCATCGCCTGCTCGTAGGTCGCCGCGAGCGCGGCGGCCTTGGCGACCTCCTCGCGATGCGCGGCGACCGCAGCCGCCACCTCGCCCGAGTCCGCCGGCAGGGTCCTCGTCCACCACGCCACGGCCCATGCCTTCTCGGACTCGTCCGCGTAGTCGAGGCCGTTGACGAACTTGAACTGGTGCAGCAGCTCGCCCACGCGGCGCTCGATGATGTTCTTGGCCTTGACCTCGCCGAAGCTCGCGTTGAGCCACCTGTCGTCGGCGATGCGCTCGTATGGCACCAGCGGCCCCATCTCGCCCGCGAGGTCGCAGTAGTGGCCCTCGAGCGCGGCGAGGCGGCGGGACCTGCACTCGCCGTCGTATCGGTCGATTTCGGCCTTGTACTCATCGGAGAGCCGGTCGATGGGCGCCGTTATCTCGCCGATGGTCTTGTCGAACGTCTTGAGCAGGTCGCTGTACTTCTTCTTCGCGGCCTTGCGCTGCGCCTCGATGGGCTTCTTCACGTCGTTGACAGCCGCGCGGTACTTCTTCGCCGCCTTGAAGTCCTCGTCCTTCTTGATGCGCTTGACGTCCATGTAGTCCGCCAGCTTCTCGTCCACGTTCTTCTTGAGCTTTGCCAGCTTGTCCTCGAGCGTGTCGTCGATGGCGAGCGACGCCACCAGCGTGTCGAAGTCCTCCTCGAGCGGCACGGCCTCGACTGCCAAAACCTCGTCTGCCATTAGAAGCCTCCCAGCAGGTCGTCGTCGGTCGCGTACTCGGCGGGCGCGGGCTCATAGACGGGCGCGGGCTCCGGCTCGGGGGCGGCGGGCTCGGGCTGCGCCTTGCGGGCCGCGATCTCCTCCTCCATCCAAGAGGCCGCGCGGCGCGCCTGCATGACCGTCATGTCGTGCATTGAGCCCGACGAGCAGCCCACGGCGGCGCAGATGGCGGCCATGGCCCCGGCGCTGTCGAGCCCGGTCGCCGCCATGAACGGCTTGAACAGCTCGCGCACGGGCTGCAGGTCGGCCACGGGCTCGACGCTCTCGGCCTCGACGGCCTGAGTGCCGGCGTGCATGTCGCGTTCGACCTTCTGGTCCATCTCCTCGCCCGTGTACATCCCGCCGAACTCGTCGGGGTAGGCAAGGCACCATGCCGCAGCCTTGGCGCACTTGTCGATCATGACGCCGGGCATCTTCGCCCAGTTGCTCTTGCCCGTGCTGTAGTCGGTGAGCGCCAGCTCGACGTATGCGGGCTTCTTGCCGTCGGTGAACGCGACCTCGGCCCAGCCGCCGATGAGCTGCTCCCCGATCATCTTGTAGACGGCGGAGCCCTTCTTCTTGACGACCTCGCCGTCGCGGAGCACCACGACGCCGCTGTCGATGCCGCCGTAATTTGGCTGGCGGTTCGCACGGCGGTTGAACACCTGATAGGCCGTGATGATGCTCGCGGGGGCGTTGCCGTACTTGACCAGATAGACCTCCTTGGTGAAGGGGTTCAGGTGCTGGCGGTTGCACAGCTCCACGCACAGCGCCAGCTCGCTTTCGGTCGCGTTCGGGCACAGGCGCTCGCGGATGTCCTGCGAGGTGAACTTGACGGGCATGCCCGCGTCGTCCTTGAACTCGATGATCTCGTTACTCATCGATGGTCACCCCTTCGTCATTGATCTCGACCTTCTCGATGTCCACGCCCGCCAGCTCGGCGAACACGCCGCGCGGCCCGTCCAGCTTGTAGATGCGCTCCATGCGGCCGGCGCTGCCGACAATGGAGTCGTAGACCTCGGAGTCCTGCGAATCGGCTCCCAGCAGCTTCACGCTGTACAGAAGCCCGTAGGCGATGCCGCGCAGGCACGCTGGCTTCAGGCCCCTCTTCCCTATCTCGGCGCCATCCTCGTCTGCGAGGCAGATAAGGTTCGTGGCGAACTCGTCAAGCACCTCGAACGCATCGCCACCGACTTGGACGTCTATGTGCATGTACTCCATTGCTTAATCTCCGTTTCTCTTCTTCTCCCTGGTGCCTGCGAACCAGCCGCGGTAGACCCGTATGTCCATGTGCGGCTCGATGCCGCGCATTCGGGGCCACTTGACGACGTGGAGCTCGACCACCTGGTTGTCGTCACCCCAGACAGCCCCGTTCATCCCGTCCAGCACCAGCTTGGCTATGTTGTCCGCGTCCGGCTTGAACGTGTAAGGCTCCGACGTGATGCTCTTCGGCCTCGACTCCGGCAGCGGGCCGTACGCGTCGATGCGTACCGCGACGGGGACCCTGAACGGGAACAGCATCCCCTTGAGACCCGGGTACGCCTCCCGCATGGCCTTGAGCGCCGCGTCGCGGATGGCGGCCTCGTTGCGGATGGTCTCGGTGGGCGTGTACATCCGCGCGTGGCGTCGGTCGAGCCTGTGGCGAAGCTTGCCGGCCACGAACGGGACGGTGAACGCGAAGTTCCTTCCGATCACAGCATCGACCCCATTCCGAGCACGACGCGGATGCCGTCCGCCGCGAGCAGCATCGCCCGCAGGACGTACGGCATGAGCGCGTACACCGCGAACAGGAGCGCGATGTACGCAGCGCACCTAAGCAGCCTCGATGCCATGCGTTCCCTCCTCGATCCACTGCTCCACCCATTCCGGGCGCACCATGCGCCCCACCTTGCGCCCCTCGGGCAGCTGCGAGCGCAGGCGGCCCGCCTTGCACTCGATGCGCAGCGTGTCGTATGGCACCCCCGTCACCCTCGACGCCTCGCGCAGCGTGTACATCAGCTTGTGCCTGATGCCAAGCTCGTCGGCCATCTGCTGGAACGTTTTGGCTCTGCTAGAATCCATGAGTGACCTCCTTTCAGGTCTGGAGCCGTCCTCGCTTTCCACACCGGGCGGCTCTTTTTTGTTGCTTGCTTTCGGGACCTCGCCCCCGGCACGGCACCGGTAGGGAACGTCCCCGCGGATGGTTATCGGAGAGCCGCGGGGCAACGGTGCCGCCCCGGGAGCGGGGCCTGCGGGATGCCTGAGCGGCAATACCCGCTGTCCGCGTTATGAGCGCGGTAGTCTTCGGGCCATGATTTGGAAACGCCCGACATACCGACCTAGGCACGCGAAACCGGAGCCGCCTTTCAGGCGCGCCCTCCGGTCGGCGCTAGCGCTTTTTGTGCGCTCCTCCCTCATAGGGACGCTCAGCTGGGCCGCGGGCCTCATCCCCGGCATCCCGGGACTCTTTGCGCAGATAGCGCTTCAGCTCCTTGACTCGCTCATCGATCAGATGCAGCTTGAGGATGATCGCGAAGCACCACGAGGCTAGGCACCAGAACCCCCAGTCCCCCATCGCTACTCACTCCCCTTCTGCAGCTGATACATGACCCACTCGCCCGCGGCGAGGCCGACCTCAACCGGCTGGATGCCGGGGTCGATGGCGTCGGCGTTGTTCATGCAGACCGTGCGCTGGACGTAGGCCATGACCGCCTCGCCGCGCAGCAAACCGTCCAGGCGGCCTCGGGCGTCGAGGAACGACTCGAAGGCCTCGCGGTGCCAGCCGCCGCCGGCGTCGCACCAGCAGACGATGGCCTCGATGCCCGAGAAGCCGCTCGGGCACTCGATCTCGAAGGACTTCCCGCGCGCCTCGTACCTGATGTTCTCGCGGCGCATCTTCACGTCTCCCATGTCGCCCTCCCCTACAGCTCGAAGTCGGAAAAGTCGCGGGCCTCGACGGGCTCGGCCTCGACCGTGATGGCCTCGGGGATGTTCCAGCCGCCCAGCTCGATGTCGATGTATTCGTTCATGGTTCTCTCCGTTTCGTTTTAGGGAACTTTAATTTAATTCAAGTCCGTTGCCAAAAAAATAGAGTCACGCGAGACGCCCAGAAAGCGACACGCCGCGTCGAACGCGTCGGTCGGCATTCGGTTCGTCTCCTCGTAGCGCTGATAGGTTGGGTATGTGACCCCCATAGCCTCGGCCACGGCGCCTTTCTTGACGCCTTTGCGCTCTCGAACTTCTCTCAATGTCTCTGTCATCTCGTCCTCCTTTCGCTGTAATCATATTACAACACATTCAAGATAATTCAAACTACTTTTTTAATAAAATTAAAGGGAAATTGTAATTTACCTAAAGGGGTGAAAAGATGGACCTCGGGAAGAAGATTCGTGCACACCGCGACGAGCTGGGTCTCACACAGGCAGAGTTGGCAGACAAGCTCGGACTTACCTACTCGTCGGTAAGTCAGTGGGAGAGCGGCCGCGCCACGCCGAGAACGCCTGTCCTTCGTCAACTCGCAGCCCTCTTCGACACCACCGTCGCCGACCTCATGGGAGAGGACGCCACCGAGGCCGCCATCAGCGGCACCTCGCGCATGGTGCCCCTGCTGGGCTTCGCGCACATGGGCGAGCCGTGCGACGAGGGGAGCCTCGCCGACGAGGTCGAGGTCCCCGCCTCCATCGCCGACGCGCACCCGCGCGGCTTCATGGTCCACGCCCAGGGAGGGTGCATGGACAACCGCTTCCCCCACGACGCCCTGCTGCTCGTCGACCCCGACATGGAGCCGGCCAACGGCCAGCCGGTGCTCGCCGAGACGTCCGACTACGGCGCCGTGGTGCGCAACTACACCCGGGGCCGCTCCACGGTCATGCTCACGGCGGACAGCCACAGCGGCGAGTACGACGACATCCTCGCCGGGCCGGGCGATGCGCCCGTGGTCTGCAAGGGCCGCGTCGTCTGGTACATGGGCGAGCGGGACGAGAGGTAGTAGGAACGGAAAAGAGGCGGGAACGCATGAGGCCATTAGCTTTGGATAGCGTGCGGGCATATTACGAATCGGGAAACGGTGCTACCTTCGGCGGAGAGGAGTTTAATGTCTACTGCGACGAAAGCTGCCATCTCGAGCACGATCGCTTCAAGGCGATGTCGCTCGGGGCGGTATGGTGCCCCAAATCGAAAGTCAGGGAGATAAGCAAGCGCCTCGTGGAGATAAAGGCGAGGCATGGCGTCGGGATGGGCGCCGAGGTCAAGTGGACGAAGGTGTCGCCATGCAACTACGACCTCTATGTCGACATCATCGACTATTTCTTCGATGACGACGACCTGCACTTCAGGGGTCTTGTAGTTCCCGACAAATCAAAGCTGGACCACGCCCGCTTCAACCAGGACCATGACCTCTGGTACTACAAGATGTACTTCACGATGCTGAAGACCATCTTCTCCCGCGACGCGCGGTATTACGTCTATATCGACATAAAGGACACCCATTCCGGGCGAAACGCCCAGAAGCTCGAGAACGTGCTCGCGAACGACGCGTACGATTTCAACCATGAGATCGTGAGGAGGGTGCAGCCCATACGCTCCGACGAGGTCCAGCTGATGCAGCTCGTTGACATCCTTACCGGCGCCATCGCGTATCGCCACAACCACGACGCCATCATGCCATCGGATAGCGTCACGAAGATCAGGCTCATCAATAGAATTATCCAGAGGTCGGGCCTCTCCCTCGTCAAGACCTCGCTCCTCAGCGAAAAGAAGATGAACCTGCTGGTCTGGCAGGCCGGGGGAATCACATCATGAACTGCTGTTGGATACCGCCCCTAGTCGAAAGGGACAGCTCGCGTCCCTGGAGCGAATACGACGCTCTTGTCTACAGCGTGTTCAGGCGTGATTTCATCGAGGGCAAGCCCGTCTACCACGGGAAACCGGTAAAGATACGGTACCAGCCCATGCTGGAGGGACGGGCTGAGGCCTTTTGGCATCTCACCTGCAGGGACTACGACCATAAGTCGGGTCTGCCAGAGGACCGTGTGCCAGATCTCGAAAGGTGCAGGCGCATCAGATGGCCGAAGGCGTTCATCGAGAATGCCGAGAGGTGCCCCAAAAGTCCCGACTGCGGAGGCGTTATAGCCTGGAAGGCGGAGCATCGCGCAAGGAAGAGCCGCAATGGCACCCAGATAAGGGAACGGATTAAGTTTTACCTTGAGGAAGAGAGCTACATTGTCGTATTCGAGCCGAGAGAGCACTACTGCCTGCTGATAACCGCATATTACGTCGACAACGACCACAGCAGGAAGATGATTGAGCGCGAGATGGCGAGAAACCACGCCGAAAAAGCAGGAGGCGCTGTTTGGGCGCCTCCAGAGGACTCCTTCACACACACGGTGGATGAGCTATCCCGATTATCGCCCCATCGCGGCGAAATGTAAACCGAACACGTTGTGGAGATTGGGGGCCGCGGGCCGAACTGAAACAGGAAAGGCCGCCCCGCGCGCAGCTGGAGCCTAGGCATGAGGCTCGGCTACACCGTCGACGCCGTTCTCTACACCGCGAACGTAGGGCGAGATTCCAAGCGTCCACATCTAGGGGGGTGATGCCCATGAAAACGAAAAATCTCGGGACCGCAGGCTGATGCCGCGGCCCCGAGACTAAGGAGACGGCCCCTGCACTTTGGAACGTGAGACGGGGCCGGAGTCAGAGCCGGGCGAAACGGAGAATAAGCCCGCGATCTGAACGGATCTGATTATATGACAAAGAAGCAGCGCCGCCGCGTCTGGGGTTCCGTGACCGAGATGAGGCGCGGCAAGAAGTACGTCCTGCGCTGGATGCAGAACACACCACAGGGCCGCAGGCGAAGACCAAGACCGTGTACGGCACCTACCGCGAGGCGTGTGCAGAGCTTGACCGTATCCACGTCGAGCACGCCGATGACGCGCCCGTGCCCACCATAGCCAAGGCCTACGAGACGTGGCTCGTCCCCAAGATGGCCGCACAGGTCGAGGCTGGGACGCTCGCCCCCAACACCCGCGACCTCGTGCTGCGGTCGTGGAGAAACTACGTCGGACCCCGCTGGGGCGCAATGCCCGTCGACCAGCTGCGCGCCGTCGAGCTGCAGGACTGGCTGCTGACGCTGCCCGCCGCCACAGCAGATACCGCCCTGCTCACCCTGCGCAAGGTCTACGCCTGCGTCTCGACCTTCATCCGCCTGCCGCTCGACCCATTCGCCGCCAGCGTCAGGTACACCATGCCCACCCGCAAGACCCGCGAGCGCTCAAAGCGCGTCTACACCCTCGACGAGGCCCTGGGCGTCCTCGATGAACTGCGCGGCAACCCGCTGGAGCCCGCGTTCATCCTCGCGTGCTTCGGCTCCTGCCGCTCAGGCGAGTCACTGGGCGTGCGCACCGAAGAGGTGTTGCACTGGGAGCGTAGCGGCACCGTCCTCGCCTCTGCCGACATCTGCCGCCAGATGCAGCAGTCCGGCACCGAGCCGGTGGGCGCCCTCAAGACCGCCAAGTCCGCGCGCACCGTCGTGATCTTGCCGCAGGCCGCCGACCGCCTCGTCGAGATAGCGGCCGCCCGCGCCGCCGAGGGCCGCGAGTGGCTGAGCGACCGGGGCGACGGGCTGCCCATGAACCGGAGCATCTGCAACGACCGCTGGCGGAAACTCTGCGCCGCCCGCGGCACCGAGCACATCCCGTGGTCGAACCTGCGCAACTCGTGGCGTACGATAGCGGAGGTCGAGCTTCGCCTGCCGTGGGACCTCATAGAGATGCTCATGGGCCACGCCCTCCCCGGCGTGTCGGGCAGGCACTATATCCGGCCCACCGCCGAGCAGGTCGTCCGCGCCGCCTTCGACGCGCTTGGGATAAGTTAGGATATTCCACCGCAAAGCCGCAGGTAGATGGCACGCAGTTAGTTGTGGCAGTATTAAGATTCGCAGCCCAAAACCACCGCAAAGGGGACAGGCACCTTTGTGGCGGTTCCCACAAACATCTCGATCTGTAACAGTTAGAGTCCATTTTTCGGCCCACCTGTTACAGATTGAGACATTCAAATTCCGCTGAGAAGAAAATCTCGATCTGTAACAGTAACTCGGCAAAATCGACCCTAGATGTTACAGATCGAGACAAACGACCGATATCGACCTAAATAATCTCAATCTGTAACATCTAGCCCGTTTTCGGCCTTACAGCTGTTGCAGATCAAGACAAACCAACGAAACAAGCCACCGCAAGGGGAACTTTTGTACTGCTTTGGGCCGTACTACTCTCCGATCATCTCTTTAAGCTTGGCTGCCACGGCATGGCCGAGGCTCTCGTGGCTTTCCGGCATCATGTGCAGATAATCGATATCGCCCGGCTCGGCAAAATCGGCGGCATTCAAAAAGTCGCAGCCAAACTGTTCGGCAACATACGCATAGTATTCGGCAAAATGCTCCGAGGCCTCGACGGAGTGCTCGTCAAAGTCGGTCATATACACATCGGCGATCTGCGGCTTGATCTTGATAGGAGCCATCAGCAGAATGCGCGGACAAGGCGCAGCGTCGGTCCAGGGAAACGCGCGGACGGTGCGAATCAGCGCCATGGCACCGTCAGCGATATCGGCAGCCCCCACGCTAAAGACCGTCTTGCAGTCGTTGGTGCCCAGCATAATCACGATCGCGTCCAGCGGCTTATGGGACTCGAGCAGCATCGGCAACGCGCGGATGCCGTTGAGATTGGTGTCCAGATGGCACATGTCGTCGCGCACCGTCGTGCGGCCGTTTAGGCCTTCCTCAATCACGTGCCAGCCCTCGCCCAGGTCGCGCTGGGCCACGCCGCACCAGCGCACATCGTGCGCATAGCGCACCGCGGTGCCGTCGCGCATGCCCGCCGGATCATAGCCATAGGTATTGCTGTCGCCAAAGCACAGAACGTTTTTCATCGTAAGCCCTTCCTCTAGTAAAAAGCCGGCGGGAGCAGTCTCTCCTGCCGGATCGACCTATCTGTCAGCACATACCGATTACAGGTATTTGCGCCAGTCGTCGTCATCCTCATCGTCCTCAGCAGCGGCCTGAGCCTGCTCGGCGGCACGGGCGGCCGCGGCGCGGGCGGCCACCTGAGCATAGGACTCCTCGTTACACTCGGGGAAGCTTGCCAACACGTGCTCAAACTTGGCGAAGTCCTCATCCCAGCGCGTAGAGGGCACGGCAAAAAACACCTGCTTGACCTTGAAGTCGCCCGACGCAAGCTCCTTGCGGAAGAGCTCAGCCACGGCCTCGGCGTCAAAGCCGTTGTTGTCGCAGCCCCAAGCGCCCAGCACGAGCTTCTCGCGACCCAGCTCATCGCAGATGGCAAGCACAAAGCGGATGCGATCGCGCAGGGCATCCAGCAAGGCATCGTCACCCACGCGATACTCCTGGCGAGCGCGCTTGGCGTTGGGCGCGGCGGCAACGATCACGTCAGCATATGCATGTACGTGATTGCGGTCGAAGCGCACCGCAGGCACCACCAGCGCACGGTTGCGGTAAAGCTCGCAGTTGATGTTGCGACGACGGTTCTCGCCGTACCATTTGCGCTGCTTATCGAGCACGTTGTACAGGTACGAATCGGCACAGAGCGTGGCCTCCTGGCCCAGATAGCCCTGGATGTAGCCACCGCCCGGGTTGGTGAACGAGGCAAAGGCAAGCACGGCCATGTCACAGAACTGCGCGTAGCCTCGGCCGTTATCCAGAATGGCCTGCGTGGCAGAGGCGTCGAGCACGGTGACCTCGGGCAGGACCGGAGCGGGCTTTTCGGCGGCAGGCGCGGACTCGGCCTCCGTGGCCTCCTCGGCGGGTGCAAGCTCGGCCGCAACCTCGGTCTCGGCGGATGCAACCTCGGCGGCCTCGACCTCGGGCTCCTCGGCGGCCTCAGACTCCTCAGCAACCTGTTCCTCGGCAGCGTCGGCCGCTTGGGCCTTGGCCTTCATCGCCGCGACAAATCCGGCAGGCATACCATCGAACTCGCGCACGCCGGCAATCGAACGCTCGATGTCCTTGGCGCAGGCCTCGGACACAGCCACCACATGGCGCTCGGCGGCCTTGGCACGCGCCTCGCGCTTGGGATTGGGCTGACCCGCTCGGTTAGACCTGCGGTTACGGTTCCTGTTGTCGACATCTGCCATTCGTGGCCACCTTTCCTGTCGCTGCCGCTATCGGCTTTTTCCCATCCATCATACCCCGCCGCGCACAAAAAAGACGGCCCCGAAGGACCGCCTTTCGCATCGTTTTACCGTGTCCGGCAGGAAGCGTCGCAATGCCGCGCTTTAATCGCGACGACCAAGGATATTCAGGATGCGCAGGAACACGTTGATGATGTCCACGAACAGGTTGGATGCCATGAGCACGGCGTTGGGCAGCGTGGGCGGCACCGTCGTGGCCACATAGGTGTCATAGCCAATAAAGCCGGCGAACACCACGATCACGATCAGGTCGGTGATGGACTGCGAGACGCCCATGAACATCAGCACGATCTCGACCAGAATCGTGGCAAGTAGGATGCCAAAACCAATGCCGTACACACGCTGGAAGAACTTGGGAAAGGTCACGCCCAGCGCACCAAAGACAAAGGTGATGGCGGCCGTGGCGATAAAGGCGGTGTTAATGGTAGGCAGGTCGTAGTTGGCAAGGCCAAACGACGCCGTCAGGCCAAAGGTGCTCGCAAAGACCACGTAGCCCACGAGTGACAGGCCCACGGACTGTTTGCTGGCAGCAGCCGACATCATGACCATGCCGACGATGGTCAAAATAAATGAGCCAAAGACCAGCGGCAAAGCGGCGCCGCTCATCATCATGCGCGCAAACGACATGGTGCTCGTAAAGTAAGCACCGGCGCCCATGGCGCAAAAGCCCAAAAAGATCAGGGCAGACATGACAAGGTTGTACGCGCGCGGCGACATCTCCTTGGCACGGCTTGCGCCGGTTTCGATGGGGCCGTTCTGATAGCCCTGGATATCGTTCATAATTTCGTCCTTTCAAAATGTGCCGTGAAAGACGGCACAGCAGATGACATGATTCCCGTCATTGTACCCGAATGCCGCGCGCTCTTATCTGCGACGTTCGCTCTCGAGCGTACGGTCGAATGCCCACACCCACCAACGCATCAGATGGGCCTGCGAGCCATCCGGTCGCTCGCGTGCTTGTTCTTCCAGATACAGTTCGGTCGCATGTCCGCCAAAACGAACCTTATAGGTTGCCGTACGAATACCGTGGACCGTCAGGCCAAAACCGGTGGACGAGACAATCTCGTCAATCGTAAAGCAACGACCATCGACCCAGCAGACGGTAACCGGCACGACTTGTCCGCCCGCGAGGATGCGGGCCACGACATCCACATACTGCTTGTGCACGCGTCGAGTTTTGCCATCTGTCTGTCGATATTCCATACCCCCTATTATCGAACGCATGTTTGCATATTGTAAAGCGAACAGACTGTGGTTTTGGGATGTTGGGGCGTGCGCACGTGTCCTCATGGCGTGCTAGCAAAAAGAACACCCGCGGTCAACAGGGCTAATATTCAATGTTAGTGCCAAAAAATTCACTTCTCCCATCAGAACTCGGTAAAGAAGCCCACAGGAGGTGATACGATTTATCATGCTTTTGTAACATGTCTGCAAACTTCGAGAAAGCCCATATATGGACGTAACGTTCTCAGCCTTCCTCGGCCAACTTGTGTCGAACCCAGTCCTTGCCGTCACCGTGTTCCTCGCGCTCGGCGCTATCTTCGTCAACGGATGGACCGACGCGCCCAACGCCATCGCGACCTGTGTCACCACGCGCTGCATGCCCGCCCGCGCCGCCATTCTTATGAGCGCCGCATTCAACTTTTTGGGCGTGCTCATCATGACGCATTTTAATGCCAGCGTCGCCAACACCATCTCGCATATCGTCGACTTTGGCGGAAACAGCACCATGGCGCTCGCGTGCCTCTGCGCGGCGCTGTTCTCCATCGTCGTCTACGGCGCCACGGCATCGCGTTTTGGTATCCCCACCTCGCAAAGCCACAGCCTTATCGCCGGCCTGACCGGTGCCGCAATCGCCCTCGGCGGCGCGAGCAGCGTCAACGTCCACGAGTGGATGAAGGTCATCTACGGCTTGGCGCTCTCCATCGGCCTGGGCTTTGTCATGGGCTGGGTCCTGTGCAAGCTCGTCTCGATTCTTTTCGCCGCCGCCAACAGGCGACGTGCCAACGTCTTCTTTAAATACGCTCAGATCGCGAGCGCTGCGGCCATGAGCTTCATGCACGGCGCGCAGGATGGACAGAAGTTCATCGGCGTGCTCTTTTTAGGAGTGGCCTTCGCCAGCGGCCAGACGAGCGTCGGCGATGCCGGCATCCCCATCTGGATTATGCTGCTGTGCTCGGCCACTATGGGTATCGGCACCAGCGTGGGCGGTGAGCGCATCATCAAGTCTGTCGGTCAGAGCATGGTCAAGCTCGAAAAGTACCAGGGCTTCTCCGCCGACCTGGCGGGCGCCGCGAACCTGCTACTTGCCACCCTTACCGGCATCCCCGTATCCTCCACCCACATCAAAACCTGCGCCATTATGGGTGTCGGCGCCGTCAAGCGCCTCTCGGCCATCAACTTCGGCGTGGTCAAGGACATGATGTTCACGTGGTTCTTCACCTTCCCCGCTTGTGGACTCATCAGCTTTGTCATGGCCAAGCTGTTCATGATGTTCATCTAGTCAAACCGAACGGCCATCCGGACCGCAATACCTCGCCCACCCGTCTTCGCCTCGAAAGGACCCACTCATGGCAAAGAAACCCGATTCGTTCTACTTTGACAACTACGTCGCCTGCGCCGACCTTGCTGTCCAGGCCGCAGAGTTGCTCATCAAGATTTTTGAGAACTTTGATCCCGCGCAGATCCACGGCATGCTCGAAGAGATGCATGCGATTGAGCATGCGGCCGACAAGAAGCACCATGAGCTCGAGGATGCCCTGCTCACTGCCTTTATCACCCCGCTTGAGCGCGAGGATCTGGACCTGATGAGCTGCTCGCTCGACACCGTGCTTGACCGTATCGAGGGCGTCGTGCAGCGCGTCTACTTCACCAACATCCAGAGCATCCACCCCGATGCCATTGTCATCGCCCACAAGGTGACCGACGCCTGCCGCGCCATGAAGGACCTTATGGTCGAGCTGCCTAATTACCGCAAGTCCAAGACCCTGCGCGAGCTGGTCATCCAGATCAACACCATTGAGTCCGAGGCCGATGAGCTCTACATCAACGCCATGCGCAACCTGCACGTCAATGGCAAGGACCCGCTCGAGGTCATCGCCTGGCGTGACGTCTACGCTTTCCTGGAGTACTGCGCCGACTGCTGCGAGAATGTGGCTGATGTCGTGGATTCGATTGTCATGAAGAACAGTTAATTGGGGGTACGTATCCCACCGGTCGCGGGCCCGACCACTGATAACCTTTTTCACTCCGGCTGCAAGCAGAGTCGTTCAAAAGGTTATCAGTGGTCGGGCCCGCTCCCTTACGTACCGCCATTTGAACTTTGGCTGGTACTTTGAAAGCGATGGGGCTTTTGTTGGCAGGGCCTTGGGGCCCGGTTGGGAACTTTGGGGCCGCCTTAAGCGTTTGGGTGGATGGGGCTTTGGGTACCCTTTGGATTGTTTTGGATTGATTTGCTGACTTTGGAGGGTTTGGTTATGGGGTATTTGGATCTTGCTCGGTCTCGGTATTCTTGTCGTTTGTTTGAGGCTCGGGCTGTGGAGCAGGCTGTGGTGGATACCATTGTTGAGGCTGGGCGTATTGCTCCTTCTGCTTGTAATAATCATCCAACCCGTGTGATGGTGTTGGATACGCCTGAGCTTCTGGAGAAGGCAGCTGCTTGTCAGCCTCGGTTTGCTCGTGATGGGTCCATCTTTGGCGCTCCGCTCATCTTCCTCATTTGCAGCGTTACCGACGATGCTTGGGTGCGCCCCTATGACCAGATGAACTCCAGCGCTATCGACACCTCGATTGCTTGCGATCAGATGATGATGGAGGCCGAGGAGCAGGGGCTGGGAACGTGCTGGGTATGCCATTTTAAGCCCGAGCTAGCCCGTGAGCAGTTCAACCTGCCCGAAGGCGTCTATCCCTATCACATGCTCGCCTGCGGCTATCCTGCCGACCACATCGCCGACCCCGAGCATCGCGAGGCCCGTACCATTCCCCTCTCCGACTTCCTCCTCAAATAGGTTTTAGTACATGCCCTAAAACCTACCTTTTACCACGCGCCCTTCGCCGAGCTCTGCCCTATCGCGCGCAGAGCTCGGCTATTTCGCGCTAAGGGCGCACGCGCCTCCCCATTGGAATGCAAATGGAACAGCTTTCACGAATACATGGCCGAGCCGTGGGCGACTAGCCCGGCCACCATTATTCCTCGATAAAAGCCGGCACTCGGTTAGTCCTGCGCATCTTGAAATCGCCAGTCTCGTGGGAGACGTAGAGAATGCCGTCCATCCCGTCTCGTGATGCATACGACAGGTGAACTGAACCGCAATCCGATCCATCATTGTCGAGAAGATCGAACGAATTCGGGTCGCTCGTTGCGGCCAAACGACCACTCATACAAGAGCCATCGTCATTACAGATTTGCCATTCCATATCTTCGCCTGCAAGAATCGCCATAGACGGCCTGGTCGCGCCATCGTTGACATACATCCCGTCTATGCCAAAACCGTTTTCAGCGCCATCGATGAACGACTGCTCGGACCTAAACCTCGCAAATGATGCACATAGCACCATTGCGAGACCAACTGCAAGAACAACAATTACAATCTTTATGTAGCTCTTGGCCATCATGCCATCCCTCTTTTCGCTTGCCTAAGGAAATGCGGAAGAAGCTGTTCGTCGCGGTTTGTTTGCGCACCTTTCTGCCCCGGTTCGGTTACTTAGATTACTTGAGAGATCCTATATATGATTGTTACCCATATACGTAATATGAATTTTGGACATATCGAAATTGGTCAATATTTGTGAGAGCTTTCGCCTTCAGTGAAATGTATTGGCTTGTCTCTCATGCAAATTAAGTCCCTGGCAGGCGTTCCGAAGAGCACGATATTCTAAATTTGATAAATGATAGGAATTAAGGCATGTCCCAAAAATCTAATAAAAAGGAGCCCGCAGGTGCGAGCTCCTCTTAAGGGCACTAGATTGTAGCTCTGGCGCTAGTCCAGGTCATCGGCGGCAAAGTTGTCGATCGGAGCGAAGGGGTCAGCCACGGGGACAACCGGATCAGCAACAGGCAGCGGCTCGGCGGCGGGAACGGTCACCGCAGGAGAAGCCGCGGAACCGACCGGCGTGGAGGCCATAAGATCAGCAGGGAAGGAATTCTGCGCATCGTCCATGAAGTGCTGGATGAGCTTGAGGTACTCGGCCTTGAACTCCTCACGGGAAGCCTTCAGACGGTCGATCTCCTCGAGCTCGGCCTGCTTCTCGGTCAGGGCCTGACGGATGACCTCGCGGGCCTTGGCGTCGGCTTCGTTGCGGATGCGCTCAGCGTTCTCATTAGCGTCGTTGACGATACCCTCGGCGGTCTGCTGGGCAGCAATCAGAGCAGCGGAGATCTGGCGCTCCTGAGCGGAGAAGTCGGGTGCGGGAGCGGCCACAGGAGCGGCGGGAACGGCCTGAGCGGCAGCGTCCTGAGCCTGGGCAAGTTGAGCCTGCGTGTCAGCAAGCTGCTGCTCGGTAGAAGTCAGACGACCCTTAAGATCGACAATCTTGGCAAGCATAGCGTCAACCTCGGAGGACAGCGTCTCCAAAAAGACGTCGACCTCGGCGGGATCATAACCGCGCTTGGCCTCAGAGAAAGTCTGAGCCTGGATGTCAGCAGGGGTAATAGCCATAACAAGTTCTCCTTTATCATCGCCTCGGCGCCGGGCGCCCGACGTAAGTTACTGAGCAAGTACTATACGAGTATACCTATAAGAAGCTGCAGAATCAGCCTCTGCACCAACTGCAACGCAATAATTGCAACGACCGGCGAAAAATCAACGCCTCCCATCGGCGGAATAAACCGACGAAACAGGTTGAGCCACGGACCGCAGACGCTATCGAGCACCGCGGCGATATCCTGCAGCAGGCCGCCCTGCTTCATGGGAATCCACGTCATAAAGCAATAGACCACGATAAGCGTGGAGTAGAAGTTGAACAGTGTGTTGACCAACTGGACAATGGTGTAGATGTTGATGGGAATCTCCTCGTCTTGGGTTTACTTAAGGTAGCCGTCGGCGCGCAGCTTCTTGAGGTCCGAATCCTTGACCTCGCAGCCGGCGGGCAGCACCATAAACACGCGATCGCCCACCTCTTTGACCGTAGCGCCCAGGCCGCAGGCAAAGCCATAGCTAAAGTCCAGGACGCGCTTGGCGACCTCGGTGCGAACGCCAACAAAAATCAACGCAACGGGCTGCTTGGTGCGCACGCGACGGACAACGGTCTCGACATCGTCATAGCTCTCGGGGCGCAGGACATAGGCAGGCAGCTGCGGCGTGGCGTTAATGATGTTGCTCGCATAGGCCGAGCCGTCGCTCGGCGCAGAAGCGGGCGCAGGCGCCGCGGCGCGAGCGCGGGCGCTCTCGGCATAGCTCGACGGCGTGTCGTAAGCGCCGGGACGATAGCCGCCCGCGACACTATCCTGCGAACGCGACGGCGGATTGTACGTCGTCGCATGACGCGAGTCATCGCCGACCAGCTGTCCGGAACGCGTGTACACGGCGACCGACTCGGCCTCGCCGCGGCGCGTCTGGCCCAGCAGACCGTTGCTCGGCTCATCTTGGGTATAGAAGCCCTCGCCCGAGGTACCGCTGTAGCCGTTGTTCTGATAGCTATCGTCGTAGCCGTCATCGTAGCCGTAGTCGTCATCCTGGCCATAGCCCTGGTCGTAACCCTGCTGGCCGCCAAGGTGCATCTTATTTTTAATCTCGTCAAGGAAGCCCATGGTTGTGTCCTCTCACGGTTTAGTGCAGGCGCTCTGTAAACCAGTGCGCACTTCAAAGCCCTATTTTACTGCAAACTCCGGGCTAAATACTACCCTGCCCAGGCGAACGAGCGTAGAGCCCTCCTCAAGGGCGGGCTCAAAGTCCTCGCTCATGCCGCAAGAGAGCTCGGGCAGCCTCAGATCGGGATGCGCCGCCTCCAGCTCATCCCTCAGCTCTCGCAGCCCGGCAAAAGTGCGACGTGCCACATCCTTGTTCCCGCGGGGGGCCATAGTCATAAGGCCCTGCACACAAATTCCCTCAAGTTCCGCAAGCTCGCCGGCAACGCCACGAATCTCATCGGGCGAAAAGCCGCCCTTGGACTCCTCGCCGCTTACGTTGACCTCGATCAGCACCTGCTGGGGGGCGGCAAGCTCGCCCGTTTCGATCTTGCGAACGGCACGGCTCGAGATCGCCTGCGCCAAATGAAGCGACCCTACCGAATGAATCAGCTCGGCCGAGCCCAACACCGCGTTAATCTTGTTGGTCTGAAGGTTGCCAATCATATCGAAGCGCACCTCGGGCAGCCCCGGATGCTCCGCCAGACCTGTGAGCTTACGTACGAGTTCTTGCGGGCGGTTCTCGGCAAAATGGCGATATCCAACCTGGATGGCCGTGATAGTCTCATCGACGCCAACGGTCTTGGACACGGCAATCAGACGCGCGGCATCGTGGGGCCTCCCGGCACGATCGAGCGCCGCATAAAAACGCTCAAGTATCTGCTCGCGGCGAGCGCGCATCACGTCCAAATAGTTATCCATTGCCAATCGCCTCCGCTAACAGCCATACAAGTAGTCCCATGCTAACGCAAGAGCGCGGCCCTGCATGTGCAAGGCCGCGCCCACTTAGGTATTTACAATCTTTCGACGAACGGAGCTACCCTACTCCTCGTCGTCCTCGCCATCATCCTCGTCCTCAAGATGATTCAGCAAGTAGCGAAGACCCTCGCTCACCTCGTTAGCGGACACCTTGGCAACAAAGTGTGCATCCACGGCGGGCCTCATAATGACGCCCTCGCCCGAAGGCACGCGCATGCTCTCGAGCTCGTCCTCGTCCGTGCGGGCGATATCGCCGGCGTTCATGCGCTGGCCGGTCAAAAGGAAGGTCAGACGACAGGCGGCATCGATGGAAATCGAGGCGATGCGATCGAGGTAGCGCGAAACCATGATGGCGCGGCGCAGGTCGTCGTAGTTGCTATCGTCATCCATAAACTCGCCCGCATCCATGCGGTTGAAGATACGGAAGAACTTCTCGTAGGCCGCGTGCACCGGCTCGTCCTCGACGGCAAGGTTGCAGATGATGGACATGTCGTTGGTGACGAGCGCGGAAAGCGACGAGCCCAGCACCTGGTATACGGCTTCGGCCTCGGCCTCAACCGTACCGACAAGCTCCTGGGGCAGCGAGATATCGGCCTTGACCATGTGACGCGTGGCGCGGCAGATCTGGCGAACCTTATCGGTCATGCGCTGCAGGTTAAAGTCGACGTAGATAATCGTCTGCAGCAAACGGAAGTCGGAAGCGACCGGCGACTGCGTGGCGATCAGGTTGTAGCACACGGCCTCCAAGTTGGCGCAGCGCGCGTCAATCGAAAGCGTGCGCTTCTTGGTCTTGGTGGCAAGCTTGCGGTCATCGGTCACATAGGCCTTCACGGCGTCGTGAAGCGCCAGATCGACGGCCTCGTAGATGCTCAGCATCTCATGACGGGCCTCGATGAGCTGACGGGAAAACAGTTTACGCATGGTTCACTCCAATCAGTTGGGTGCGGTCATGCCGCCCGCACGGTGAATACGCACCGGACCAGGTCCGATCGGCTTGGGACTAGTCGCACCGATCAGCCAAAGCGGCCGGTGATATAGTCTTCCGTCCGCGAATCCACCGGGCTGGTAAAGATCGCGTCGGTTTGACCATACTCGATGAGCGTGGCGGGCTCGCCGGCAACTTCCTGCAAGAAAAATGCGGTGTAGTCACTAATTCGAGCTGCCTGCTGCATTGAATGCGTGACGATGATGATCGTCATCTCGGGCGCCAGCTCGGCCATCAGATCCTCGACCTTGGAGACGGACGTGGGGTCGATGGCGGAGCAGGGCTCGTCCATCAGAAGGACATCGGGCTGCACCGCAAGCACACGCGCGATGCACAGACGCTGCTGCTGACCGCCCGAGAGCGCCAAACCATCCTTGTTGAGCTGATTGGATACCTCTTTCCAGAGGTTGGCGCGCTTGAGCGATTCTTCCACGATGTCATCGAGGTCGCTTTTGCTAGTCACGCCCTGCAGACGAGGGCCAAAAGCGACATTCTCGTAGATGGATTTAGGAAACGGGTTGGGCTGCTGAAAGATCATGCCCACGCGGCGGCGGAGGTCGACCGGGTCGACGCCCTCGGCATAGATATCGTTGCCGTCGAGCGTCATGGTGCCCTCGACACGAGTGCCCTCGATAAGGTCGTTCATACGGTTGATGCAGCGCAAAAACGTCGATTTGCCACAGCCCGAAGGGCCGATAAACGAGGTGATGGCGTTTTTGGCGATGTTGAGGTCGAGCCCCGTCAGCGCATGAAAGTCACCGTACCAAAAGTTGAAATCCTTGGCCGTGATGGCCGCTTGCTCCGGCGTGGGAGCGGACTGATAGACGGACATGGGACTCCTTAACTAACGGCGCTTGCGCGACAGATAACGCGCAAACAGGTTGAAGGCCAGAATAATCGCCATCAGCAAAAGCGCGGTGCCGTAGGCTGCGTTCATGTTGATGCCGTCGTTGGCAAGCAAATAGAGGTGAACGGTCATGGGACGACCGGAATCAAGCGGCGAAATAGGCAGGTTGATGGCCTGACCCATGGTGTAGAGCACCACGGCGGTCTCGCCGATGGCGCGACCGATGGCAAGGACGATACCGGTGGCAATGCGGCCAAAGGCCGAAGGAAGCACGATCTTGGAGACGACCTGCCACTTGGTGGCGCCCAGGCCATATGCGCCCCAACGGATATAGCGCGGAACGGCGCGAATCGCTTCCTCGGTGGTGCGCATGACGATGGGCAGCATCAGAAGTGCCAGCGCCAGGGCGGCCGAGACCATCGAAAGACCCAGGCCCATGGCCTCGACAAACAAAGCGTAGCCAAAGAGGCCCATAACGATGGAGGGCACCGAGGCCAAGGCATCGGCAGCATAGCGAATGATGTCGACGACCTTGCCCTGTTTGGCATACTCAGCCAGATAGACCGCAGCCAAGACGGCAACCGGCGTGCAGATGAGCATGGCGAGTGCCGTCACGTAGATAGTCGAGACGATCGTGGGCCAAATGCCGCCTTCGGCGTTTACGCCCTGCGGCCAACCAAAGATAAAGTCAAGCGAGATATGCGGCAGACCGTTGATGACCACGTAGGCGATGATGGCAAGCAACACCAGGGTGGTGATATAGGCCGCGGCGCGAAAGACGCCGAGCATAATCTTGTTGGACAGGTCCTTGTTGATGCGGCCCTTCTTACCATGGGAAAGGGCACGCTTGATGCGCTCGCGCGACGAGGTCGTATCGGCCGTCGTGTCAACGGAATCGGACATAGCCTACCCCCTCTTCTTCTTGGAAATCAGACGGACGATACCCACCAGTGCAGCGGAGATGATAAACAGAACCACGCCCATGCCAAACAGAGCCGAGCGATGCAGGCCCGAGGAATAGCTCATGTCGAGCGCGATCTGGCTCGTGAGCGTCGAGATGGGGCTCGAGATGCTATCCGGAATGACCGGGGCGTTGCCCACGACCATCAACACGGCCATGGTCTCGCCGATGGCGCGCCCCATGCCCAAAACGATGGCGTCCACAATGCCCAGCTTGGCGGCCGGCAGCACAACCTTGTAGATGGTCTGCCACTTGGTGGCACCCATAGCATAGGACGCCTCGCGAATGCCCATGGGAATGGAATTGAGTGCATCGATGGTGAGCGTGGTGATGGTGGGCACGATCATAATGGCGAGCACGAACCACGCCGTCAGCGCGCCAAAGCCAAGACCGCCGGTCAGCTGCGCGATAAACGGACGGATGATGACCATGCCAAAGAAGCCGTAGATGATAGAGGGGATGCCCGCCAGCAGGTCGACGGCGGGGCTGATGAGCCTGCGCACGCGCTTGCTGGCGATCTCGACCAGATACACGGCCGTGCCCACACCCAGTGGCACGCCCATGGCGAGCGCACCGACCGTCACCAGGCCAGAGCCCGCCAGCAGCGACATGATGCCGTAGTGACCCTCGGAGGGCGCCCACGTAAAGCTAAAGAAGTCCGCCAGGCCGATGTCGGTAAAGACGGGCAGTGCCGAATACGTGGTAAAGACAAAAATCAGGATGACGGTGACGACCGCCAAGAACGCGCAGGCAAAGAAGATCCACTGCAACGCCTTCTCCTTGAGATAGGTGCTGCGCGACACCAACGCCAACTCACGCTTTTTGGACGCCTGAGCCTCCTGCTCAATCTGGGGGGTTTCCTGTGCTTCCACGCTACTCACTCCCCTTTCCGTCGTTGGTGACGGGAATAAAGCCCGCCTCGCGAATCTGCTTGTCCATCTTCTCGGACGTCACATAGTCAATGTAGTTCTGCGCCTGCTGCGAAGGCGTACCCTTCACAAAGAAGTAAAGGTCACGCGAGATGGGATAGCCGCCACTTGCGACCGTCTTCTCGGATGCCTCGACATGGTTGACCGAAACGGCCTTAACTGAGGTCTTGGCGTTGAGGCTCTCGACAAAACCCAGCGAGATGTAGCCAATGGCGCCACGCGAGCGGGAAACGACATCGCGTACCTGGCCCGTACCCGAAAGAACGGCCGAGCGACGATCGAACGGCGTGCCGTCCATCACGATGGTACGGAAGGCCTCGCGCGTACCGGACGCCTCGTCGCGGTTGATAACCTGAATCTTCAGGTCCTCTCCGCCGACTTCCTTCCAGTTGGTGATCTTGCCGGCGTATATATCGCGAAGCTGCTCGGTCGAGAGATTGTCGACCGGGTTGTCGTCGTTCACGATGACTGCGATGCCGTCGTGCGCGATTACGATCGGGGTCAGGCCAAGGTCCTGCTCATCAGCATTGAGGCCACGAGACGAACTGGCGATGTCGGCCGTGCCGTTGCTGACGGCCTCGATACCCGCAGAGGAGCCAAGGCCGGAGACGAGCACGTCGATGCCGGTCTCTTCCTTAAAGCCCTCGGCCGCGATCTCGGCAATGGGAAGGCACGTGGTCGAGCCAGCCACGGTGATAGAAGACGTGGAAGATCCCGAGGAGCAGGCACACAGCGTGAGTGTGAGCACTGCCGCGCTCAGGACCGATGTGATCTTTCTCATAGCATCACGCCGATCGCAGCATGACGCCCGCAGGTGCCGCCCTCGTTGCGGTAGGAATAAAAGCGGTCGTTCTGACGAACGGTGGAAAGCTTGGTGTCCACAATGCTGCTCGCCTCGACGCCGGCGTCCATCAGCGCCTCGCGAATGGCGGCGGAAAGATCGAGCATACGAGAAGCAGAGGCATCGATGCACGCGAACTCGGCGGCAAAGCGATCCATAAGTTCTTGGGACACCTCGTACTCGTCGCCCAGGATATGGGGCCCAATGTAGGCAGAGATGTCGTCCGGCTTGCAGCCAGCCGCCTCGCAGAGCGCTTGGCACGCCTTGGCGGAAATGCGCGCAATCGTGCCCTTCCAGCCAGAGTGCACCACGGCAAAGCCGCCGGGAGCCACCAGCACCACGGGAACGCAATCGGCAAAGCAGAGCATCACGGGTACCTCACGGGCCATGCAGACGATGGCATCGCAGCCCTCGGCAATCTGCTCGCGAATATTCTCGAGATAATCGGCACCGTTCGAGGCCACCGTCACGACATGGTCACCGTGTACTTGATTGGGAACAAGCAGGTTGTGCTCGCACTCCGCGGCCCCTATGGCCTCGAGTGCGCGGCGACGATTTTCTTGAACGGCAAAGGGATCATCGCCAACATGCGAGCCCAGATTGAGTGAGGAGTACGCATCTTCGGAAACACCACCGGTGCGCTCGGTAAAGGCAAAACGAACATCGCGCGTCGCGCCCTCTACGAACGTAACTCCATCATGGTCGACACGCGAAACGCTGTCCGCACGTGCTGCCATACTAAAGCCTCCTAATAACACAAGTATCGCGGCGACGCCGCAGCAGTCCGTGCCACACGGCTGCCATACTTCATCAAAAGGATACCCGCAGCGGTAGGGGCTAAACGTAAGGGGAACGTAAGGAGATTGGAGGCTTTCGTTTACAAAGGCAAAACACAACAAAAAGGGTGCGCCCAATCGGACGCACCCCATACAGGTCGCTGAGAAAAACGAACTAGAAGCTGCCGCGCTTGAGGAAGTCAGGAAGCTCAAACTGGTCGTTGCCAAAGTTGGGGAGCTCGGTACCACCGACGTTGCGAGTCGGGGCAGCCTGAGCCGGGCTCGTGGCAGGAGCGGTGCGCTGCGGCTCGGTAGAAGCAGCGGCCTTGCTCTGGGACTGCTGTGCAGCGAAGAGCTCGTCCTGACGGTTGACGTTGGAGTCGGAGAAGCCCGTAGCGATGACGGTAATACGCACCTGATCGCCCAGGGACTCGTCGACAACGGTACCGAAGATGATGTTGGCCTCGGGGTCGACGGCGTTGGCGACAACGTCGGCAGCGTCGCTGATCTCCTGAATACCCAGGTCCTTGGAACCGGCAATGGAAAGCAGGACGCGCGTAGCGCCATCGATGGAGCTCTCGAGCAGCGGGCTGGAAATAGCCTGCTGGGCAGCGTCGACGGCACGGGTGTCCCCAGAAGCGGTACCGATACCCATCATGGCGGTACCGGCCTGCTTCATGATGGTCTTAACATCGGCGAAGTCCAGGTTGATGATACCGGGGACGGTGATGAGGTCGGTGATGCCCTGGGTGCCCTGGGAAAGGACGCCATCGGCGATTGCGAAGGCCTCAAGCATGGTGGTCTTCTTCTCGGCGATGTCGAGCAGCTTGTCGTTAGGGATAACGATCATGGTGTCGACGCAGTCGGAAAGCGTCTTAATGCCTTCTTCGGCGCTCTTCTTGCGCTTGCGGCCCTCAAACGTAAAGGGCTTGGTCACGACGGCGACGGTCAGCGCGCCGACCTCGTTCATCGCGATATCGGCAACGATGGGGGCAGCGCCGGTACCGGTGCCGCCGCCCTCGCCGCAGGTGATGAACACCATATCGGCGCCAGCGAGCGCCTCGGCGATGTCGTCGCGGGACTCATCGGCGGCCTTACGGCCGACCTCGGGGTTGGCGCCAGCGCCCAGGCCGCGGGTCAGGTCGGTGCCGATGTGCACCTTGATATCGGCATCAGAGATCGCGAGTGCCTGAGCATCGGTGTTGATGGCAACAAACTCGACGCCGCGGATACCCTCTTCGATCATTCGATTGACCGCGTTGGTACCGCCGCCGCCGACGCCGACCACCTTAATGACGGCAAGGTAGTTGTTGATCTCTGTCTCGTGCATGTCGGTCCTCCGAACAAAGGTTATTGCCATAGCATGGGTTGACCCCTGCGCACATTAACCTTCAAGTTGAAAGTAAATGCAAAGGTAAACCGTATTATGTTTGCACATTATGAACGTATCAGTCAAATAATTGACGGTGAAAACCAAACAAACCAGATAAACGGCGCGGTATGCCCCATCAACAAAGGCCAGAAGACGCTACGAGGTCGGTGCGTTCCTAAACGTATAGTTGCCAGGAGATCGAACGTTGATATACGTCACGCCCTCCACCTGCGAAAGCAGCTTGGTAACGATACGCTCCTTTTTGGCAATGTCATCCGAATCTCCGAGCGACACCTCGATACCGTTATCGAGATTCGCCGAGATGGCCTCGACCGAGGGCGTGGAAATATCCTTGACCTGGCCCAGGAACTCGCTCGAGAATCCGCGGACGTAATCCAGGCCGGCCTTGACCGCCTTGGAATTTACCGCTTGCCCCGAAACCGGCGCGACATCGGCCGAGACATCGGTCAGCAGCACGGCTCCGTAATGTTTGGCGAGCGCCAGGGCGGCATCGATGCCGTTTAGGGTGTTGGCACCCTCCCCCGTTGTGATGACATTGCCCTGGTCGTCAACATCGACCGAGGTAGACAGCGGTGCAATCCATGTGTCATCGTCCCCGATCGCCCATGCAAGATCGTCGGAGCTAATGTAGGCAATTGCGATAACCTTGCGTTCCGTCGGCGTGATGATGAGCGTATGGGGAAATTGACGCTGAACATCCACGCCCGAAACCCACGGATTTTGCTTGAGGCCCTCGGTGATCTGGTCGGGATTCACATTGAACAGCGACGTGTCCTCGGGCAGATCGATCAGCTGGATGGCATCGTGCTTGGTCACATGCTCGCTGCCCTGGATCTGAATATCGGTAGCGGCGAACAGGCCAGAGTTAATGACGACGACGGCAACGACTGCAAGCACTGCCAGAGCGGCAAGGATGCCGCCCACGATTTTGCCCTTGCCCTTAACGGCAGAAGCGGCACCCGCCGCATGATTTGCCAAGGCGCCGATCGATGACAGCGGATTAGAGCCCTTTTTGCCCGATTGCGGTTTTGCGGAGGCCGACACCGACGTCAGCATACGTGGCTTAGATGCACCCAGCGCGCGACCGGGACGCGTCACCTTTGCCCCCAACGAGGGCTTGGGCGACGCTATGGGGCGAGAAGGTATGGCGCCCATCGCCGGTTTGGGCGTCACCGAGGGACGTGCCACCGGACGAGCAACATTTTTGGCCGCGGGGCGTCCGCCAAGCTGCGAACCGGCAGTCAAACGCTTGGCAGGCCGCACGGACCCAGCAGGCTTAGAAGGCATAACGGACTTACGTTGAGGCTGAGACGGTGCGCCGGAACGCCCTCCGGCGCGGCGGAAGGTTGGTTTCGATGCTCTAGAAGCCGAGGAATTTAACTTCCGGTCTGAGCTCGATGCCATACGCCTCCCTCACCTTTCCGTGCACATGTCTGATAACCGCGGCCACGTCATCGGCCGAGGCGGTTCCGTTATTAACGATAAAATTAGCGTGTACGGGCGAAACTTCCGCGCCGCCAACCGAAAAACCCTTTAATCCACAATCCTCGATAAGCTTGCCCACGCTCGCATCGGGCGGGTTGCGAAATACCGACCCGCAGGATGCACAGCCCATGGGCTGTGTGCGCTTACGCCGCGTCAGGTACCGCTCCATACGTTCACGGATATCGGCCTTGGGCGCAGGTTTGAGCTTGAGCACGCACTCCAGAATGATCTCGTTACGCGGCAGGCTGCATTCACGGTAGCCCCAAGCGATCTCCGAGCCCGCGTAATGCTTGATGCCGGAGCTCGGGTCAAACGTAACGACATCTTCGACCAGCGAGCCAATCCACTCGGTTCGCGTGCCGGCATTCATGGACACGGCGCCGCCAACGGAGCCGGGAATACCGACCGCAAACTCAAGGCCCGAAAGGCTGCGCGACAGCGCGTCGTTGACTAGGCGAGCGAATATCACGCCCGCACCGACCGTCAGCGTACAACCGTCTTCGGCGACAACCGTACGCTGGAACTCACGCCCCAACGAAATGACGGCGCCGCGATAGCCTGCATCGGCAACAAGCAGATTAGATCCCTTGCCGATAATGACCCACGGCACCTGCTCACGATCGAGCACCGCCACGGCGCGACGCAAGGCATGATAGCTGTGACACGTCACAAAGAGGTCCGCCTTGCCGCCGATACGATAGCTCGTATGGCGCGCGAGGCGTTCATCCTCAATTACGTCCGTATCGATCATGCCCGAAAGCGCCATGACGGCGTTAAACAGACCCATGGGGTTTAAGCGTCTTTCTTGGCAGTCAGATACTCGATGAACTCGGGGCCGACCGTCGTGACGTCGCCGGCGCCCATGGTAAGCAGCAAATCGCCCTCGCCAACCATCTTCTCGAGCTCCTCATTGAGCTCAAGACGGCTCGAGCAGTACACGACCTCCTTGCCGGGATGCTTGGCGCGCACGGTATCGGCAAGCATCTTGGACGTGACACCCGGGATGGGCATCTCGCCGGCAGAGAACACGTCAATCAACAGCAGCTTGTCAGCATTGGCGAATGCGTCGGCAAAGTCATCGCACAGAGCCTGCAGGCGCGAATAGCGGTGCGGCTGGAACACGACGTCGACATGTTTGAAGCCCAGCGAAGAGGCAGCAGCGAGCGTCGCCTTGATCTCGGTGGGATGATGGCCGTAATCGTCAACCACCGTGATGCCGTCGATATCGCCCACGTGGGTAAAGCGACGGCGGACGCCTTCAAAACTCGAAAGTGCCTTAGCGGCGGCGTCGATATCGAGGCCTAGGACATGGGCGACGGTCAAGACGGCCGTGGCGTTGAGCATGTTGTGACGACCGGGGTTGCTCTTAATCTCGACAGCGTGCTGGGTGCCGTCCTCAAAGCGAACGATAAAGTCGCTCTGGATGCCCTTGACATCCGGATGCACGCAGACGATGTCGTTGGTCTCGGCAAAGCCATAGGAAAGCACATGACGGCCCGTCGACTTGGCAAGCTCGACCAGATGCGGGTCCTCGCCACAGACGATGACCGTGCCGTCCTCGCCCACCAAACTCATAAACTTGGCGAAGGTGGCCTCGATCTCCTCGATACCCGAGTAATGATCGAGATGGTCGGCCTCGACGTTGGTCACGATGACCACATTGGGGTTAAGGAACAGGAAGGAGCTGTCGGACTCATCCGCCTCGGCGACAAAATAGTCGCCCGAGCCGTTCTTGCCGTTGGTATCGTAGCCCTCGACAATGCCACCGATCAGGAAGCTGGGGTCCAGGCCCATGCGGTCGAGCATGGTGGCACACATCGAAGAGGTCGTGGTCTTGCCGTGAGTACCGGCGACGGCGACGGTGGTGTAGCCGTGGCCCAGAGCCGAGAGCATCTTGGCGCGAGGCCACACGGGAATACCCAGCTCGCGCGCACGGACGAGCTCGGGGTTGGACTCGGGAATAGCGGTAGAGACCACGACGACGTCGGGCTTGACCTCGTCGATGGTGGCGGCCTCATGGCCCACATGCACCTTCACGCCGGCGCGGGTAAGCTGGCGAATATAGCGCGACGTCTTAAGGTCGGAGCCGGTAACGACATAGCCGCGTTCGTGAAGGACGAGGGCGATGCCGCTCATGCCGGCGCCACCGATACCGATAAAATGGGCGCTCTTGAAATCGGGCGCGGAGGTTGCAGTCTGGGAATCAGCCATGTGCTCGTGTACTCCTTGCGTAAACACTGCCTGTAACCCGTCTACTGTACCGCACCTACCGCATCCGCGCGAGGGCGACCCGCGATATCCCGTCTAACTAACGCAATCCTTCTACCGCGTCTGCCAAAAGGATGGCAGCGCGGTCCTGGGCCAAACCGCGAGCCGCCTGACGCATGGCATCGCGCGCCTGCGCATCATCGATAAGATGCAGCAGCTCATCGGCAAACGCCTGGGTATCGATATCGGCATCGGCGCAGAGCACGCCAGCACCGGCATCGACCAGATAGCGGGCATTGGTGGTCTGATGATCGGCCGTCGCATGCGGATACGGCACCAGTACCGAAGGTGTGGCAAGGGCCGCGATCTCGGCAACGCTCGAAGCGCCCGAGCGCGAGAGGACCAAATCGGCCGCGGCCAGCATATCGCCCATATTGTCGATGTAGGGCTGGACGCGATACCGCTTCGCCTCCTCGGGCATCAGGGCAAGAGCACGCTCGGTGTCCTCGAAGCCATCGGCGCCCGTCGAATGCAAAACATAGAGATTATCGCGCGAGAGCAACTCGTTTTTAAGCGAAGCCACGCGCTCATTAAGATGTTGAGCACCAAGTGAGCCGCCAAAAACCAGCAGGAGTGTGGCGTCCTCAGGCACGTCGAGAGCCCTGCGACCGCGAACCCGATCCCCCTCGATCACAGAACGGCGCACGGGGTTGCCGGTCATGAGCACATGGTCAGGATCGCCCTCGCGCTCAAACACGGAACGTGCTGCCGGCACCGAGATGCAAACGCGGGCGGCATGCGAACTCATCATCTTGTTAGCAAGGCCCGGAACGGAGTTCTGTTCATGCAGCAGATACGGAATGCCCGAGTCTTTGCACCAGCCCAGAAGCGGGACCTCGACATAGGCGCCAAAACCTATAGCGACATCGGGCTTGCAGGCTTTAGAAAAATGGCTGCCGAGCGCGCGCTTCGCCTTATAGACACGCCACAGCGAGCTCAATGCCGTCCAAGGGCGAGAGCGGTCGAAGCCCGTAACCGTAATCGGCACAAAATCGAACCCTGCCTCGGGAACCAGACGACCCTCGAGCTTATGCGACTGACCCACAAACACAACGTGGTGGCCACGGTCACGTAGCTCCTCGGCCAAGGCAAGTGCGGGGTTGATATGTCCCGCCGTGCCGCCGGCTGCGATAGCAACGGTCATCTTATCGGTCATGGTAGTCCCTTCGTACGCGCGGCCCCTGGTCGTCGGTGCGCAAGCGCGCCGACGGGTCCGAATTCAAGTCGATCCGATTATATCCGCCACCCGTATTGCGCGGCGTCGGTCGTTGCGGGCGACTCTGCGGCACCGAGCGCGGACGAGCATCCGACTCCGAAGCAAAACCGTTCAAGACGGTAAAACCGCCACGCGACGAGCGCTCCCCACGCGTATGGGGCACCCCGGCGGTGCTCTCGTCCATAACGGCAAAGCTATCGCGACGACGATCGTATTCATCGCGTCGAGCGCTCTCGTGCGAGACGCGTAAAATAAGCCCGGCGAGCATGAGCGACACGATAATCGACGAGCCGCCATAGCTGATAAACGGCAGCGGCTTACCCGTCATAGGAAACACGTTGAGAATACCCAGCGCGTTGATCAAAAACTGCACCGCGAGGATAACCGCAGAGCCCGAAGCCATGAGCGCCCCGCGACGATCGGCGGCCTGCTCGGCAATTCGAAACGCCGAGTAGATCAGCATCGCAAACACCAAGAAAAACAGCAGCGTCCCCAAAAAGCCAACCTCCTCGCCAATGATGGCCAGGATGTAGTCGTTGTGTGCCTCGGGCAAATACGAGTACTTCATGGTTGAGTTGCCGATACCGCGGCCGAACAGTCCGCCCGAAGCAAACGCCATAATGGCGAGCGTTGCCTGATACCCGTCTCCATATTCATCTGCCCAAGGGTTCAAGAGAACCTGAATGCGCACCATACGGTACGGCTCGACGACAAGAGCGATCACGATGATGACGGCGCCAGCAAGAATCGCACCGATAATGAATTTTGGGTCAAGGCCGGCAAAGAGCGCCATGCACATGATCGTCAACAGAATAATCAGGATGGTGCCAAAGTCGGGCTGAATAAAAATCAAGACGAGCGATATGCCCAAATATAAGCCCATGCCCTTAAGGAACTCATTGATGTTACCGCCGGGCGAAAACACGCGATCGAGCATGATGGCAGAATAGGCAATGGCAAACGGCTTGAGAAACTCCGATGGCTGAAACTGAATGCCGGCAATGCTCAGCCAACGCGTAGCGCCACGGCTGCCGCTACCAAAGAGGAACACCGCAAGCAGCAAGATCATCATAGCGATAAGGGCAAGTTTAAGCGCCCCTTCGCCAAACCAGCTATCGGGTGCAACGCGCGCGATGAACTCGAGGGCAGCAACGCCGACGACAGTGAACATAAACTGCCGGAACAAAAAGTAGGTCGCGGAGTCGTTCTCGTGAAGCGCCTCGACTGAAGAAGCCGAGTACACCATAAGCAGGCCAAAACAGACCAGCGAGAACAGGCAGGTCAAAAAGACCAGGCGGGGTCGCATGATACGTGCGGGGACGCCGGCGATATAACGTTCGCCGATGCCCTGCGTGCGACGACCGGCGCGCGGCGTGCTGCGCTGCGAGGAAGCACGGTCCGAGTCGGGCCTCCTCATATTCTGTCGGGGGCTCTCCTCTCTCACCGGCAACCCCTATTCCATTTGCGTATTGGACGCAGCTGCAAGCTGGGCCACATAGTCCTTAAACACGCGACCGCGCTCCTCGTAGCCCGAGAACTCATCGAACGAAGAGCAGGCGGGCGACAGTAAGATCACATCGCCGCGGCTCGAGAGCGAACGGGCAACGTCCACGGCATCGCGCAGGTCGTCGGCCTGGGCGATATCGACATCACCGTCGACATCCGCCTCGTCCATAGCGGCGGTAAAGCGCTCGCGCGCGTCGCCAAAGCAGACCACCGAGCGAACGTTATCCATCACAACGCGGGCAAAGGAATCGAGCGGCGTGCCCTTATCGTGACCGCCGAGCAGCAAGATCACATCGTCATCGGGAAACGCCGTCAGGGCCTTTTCGACCGCATCGGTGTTCGTTGCCTTGGAATCGTTGACATAGCGCACGCCATCGATCTCGCCACAGGGCTCAACGCGGTGCTCCAGCGGCTGGAACGAGACCAGGCCGCGACACACACCGTCAACATCGGCGCCGACCGTCAGGGCCGCCGTGGCAGCACACAGGGCATTGATTACATTGTGATGGCCCGAAATCTTAAGCTCGGACGTATCGACGAGCGGGGTCTCGACGCCCTTCAGACGAACGACCATCTTGCCATCGCGCACAAATGCGGCGTCCTCGCCCGCAGGCTCGTCAAAAGCAACCTTGCAGATGCGACGGCCCGGAACATAGATGTACTCATCGAACTCGTGGATACCGGCATCCTCGACGTCAACAATCACCAGGTCATCGTCGACCATATTCTCGAAGAGCTTAATCTTGGCGAGCGCATAGTTCTTATGGCTCTTATGCCAGCCCAGATGGTCGGGGGTAATGTTGAGCAGCACCGCCACACGGGGGTGAAGCTCCTGGGTCGTTGCGATCTGATAGCTCGAAAGCTCCGCCACAAACCACTCGTTATGCGCACGGCCATCGATCTCGTTCACCGGAGGCTCGCCAATGTTGCCGACAGCAACGCTCGCCTCGCCCGCTGCCTTAAGCAGGTAATCGGTCAGTGACGTGGTTGTCGTCTTGCCGTTGGTGCCCGTAATGGCAATCCAATTTTGGGGAGACAGACGGTAGGCAAACTCGGGCTCACCCATAATCTGGGCAGCGTGATCACGGCCAGCCTTAAAGAATGCCGAGAACTCCGAGATGCCCGGACACGTCACGCATACATCAAACGCGCCCTCGACCTGCTCGGTTCCGTAGACAAACGATGCCCCGTGCGCCTCGAGCGAGCGCGTGGCATCGTTGGGCTCGGACGTGCCGCCACCGTAAACGGTAACGGCACTCACGCGCTCGGGATGTGCAAGCGCCCAGCGAGCGACATCAAGACCGGACTTGCCCTGGCCCAAAACGAGCAGGCTAAAGACATCAGCAAGAGGCATGAAAGACCACTATCCCAACTGGAAGAACAACGCGAGGCCCAGGGCTCCGAAGGCCGCGGCGACAATCCAAAAACGGATGACGACCTTGGTCTCGGCCCAGCCCTTCTTTTCGAAATGATGATGAATGGGCGCCATAAGGAAGACGCGCTTGTGCGTAAAGTGGAAATAGACAACCTGAATCATGACCGACAGGGTCTCGACGATAAACAGACCGCCGATGATGAGGGAAACGACCTCGGTGTTGGTCATGATGGAGGTGCAGGCAAAAGCGGCACCCAGGGCAAGCGAGCCGGTATCGCCCATAAAGATGCTCGCCGGATAGCAGTTGAACCATAAAAAGCCCAAGCAAGCACCGGCGCATGCCGTGCAGAAGATGGACAGGTTCACATCGCCGTGTAAAAACGCCATGGCGGCCATGGCCAACATGGCGATCATGGAGGTGCCGCCGGCAAGGCCGTCCAAGCCGTCGGTGAGGTTTACGGCGTTGGAAAGGCCCGCGATCATCAGCCAGCAAAAGACAAGGTAGAGCCACGGGAAAGAAAGGCCGCAAATGGTGGTCGAGAGCACACCAAGGTCGATCGTCAGGCCACCGGGGAAAAGAATCTCGGGGGCGACGCCGCACCAGTTGACGGCAAGCACGGTAAAGGTAACGCAGATGATGGTAAGGCCGATCATCTTGGCGTGAGGCGTCAGGCCGAGCGAGCGGCCGTGCGTGACAGAAGTCAGGTCGTCGATGAGGCCAAGAACGCCGGTTGCCAGCGTGGCGAGCAGCACAAGCACGAGCTCGGTGGTGAGCTTACCCATCAAAAGGCACGTCAGCGAAACGGCGACCAGGATGATGACGCCGCCCATAGTGGGCGTGCCCTGCTTAATCAGATGACGCTTGGGGCCATCGGCGCGAACCTGCTGGCCGATGCCCTCGACCTTCAGGAGCTTAATCCACCACGGCATAAGCAGCATCGCGATGACGGCGGCGATGCCCAATCCCAAAAATGCCTGGTACGTAGGATACGAAGGATTGCCGAACATGGACTAGCACACACCTTCCACAAAGCGATCGAGCTCAACGAAGCGTGAGCCCTTGACCAGCACGACATCATGCTGCTCAAGAGCGCCGCCCATACGGTCGAGCACCTGCTGATAGTCGGAGAACACCTGAATGCGGTCCTCATCCATACCCATCATGCGCGCGGCCTCGGCCATACGCTGGGCAAGCTCACCGCCGACACATGCGAGCATATCGAGCTTCTTGGCCGCCGCATAGGCGCCCACCAGCTCATGCATGCGAGGAGCCTCGTCGCCCATCTCGCCCATCTCGCCCAGAACCGCCATGCGCGAACCCGTGCACGAAAGCGAACACAGCAGGTCGAGACCGGCTGCCATCGATTCGGCACTGGCGTTATATGAGTCGTCGATGACGCGGGCGCCGCTCTTGGCGCGCTTGATTTCCTGGCGATGCCCGGTAATCGTAAGACCCCTAAAGGCGGCATCGATCTGCTCGGGCGTCACGCCAAGGCGATAGGCAACCGCCGCGGCCTTGACGGCATTGGGAACGGACTGCGCGCCGGGAATGGCAAGCAGTGTGTCGATAGTCTCGCCCAAGCCAAAATCGAGCGTAAAGACCGGGCGTCCCTCGTCATCAATGCGAATGTCGCACGCACGGACCTCATCGTCGTCCGAGACGCCCGCAAGCATCACGTCGACGCCCGCAGGCGCGGCAAAGGTGTCGCGGATGAACGGAGTAAAGTCGTCCTCACCACCCAAAACCAGCAACGGGAGAAGGTCTCCGGCGGCGCACATGCCGCCAACAATCTCGGATTTGGCACGAGCGATATTCTCGCGACTGCCCAGAATACCGATATGGGAGGTGCCGATCTTGGTCACAATGGCAAGGTTGGGATTGGCGGACTGAGACATGCGCTCAATCTCGTGGAAATGGTTCATGCCCATCTCGAGCACCAGAACCTCGGTGTCGGCAGGGGCCGCCAGCACCGTGAGCGGCATACCGATCAGGTTGTTGTAGTTACCCTTGGTTGCCCAAACGCGATAGCGCTTGGCGAGCACCGCGGCGAGCACGTCCTTGGTCGTCGTCTTGCCGATAGAGCCGGTAATGCCAATTACCAGGCAGCCAAGCTCCAAACGATAAGCGTGAGCCAGGCGCAGCAAAAACTCCTCGGGGTCATCGGTATGCAGGATGGCGCAGCCCTTCTCATGGGCCAGCGAAAGCAGCTCGGCATCGGGCTCGCGCGTCATCACGACGGCGCCGGCACCCGACTCGATGGCACGGGAAGCAAAGTCGTTGCCGTCGACCTTTTCACCCGGGAAGGCGACGAATATCGTGCCCTCCTCAACCTGGCGCGAGTCGATAACGCAACCGCGGCATACCCGATCGGCTTCTCCCGTCACGGTTCGGGCCCCTGTTGCGGCCGCGAGGTTGTTGACGGCGATCTCTATCATTGCAGCTCCCCTGTAAACCTAATAATGCTATCGGCGTATTGTATCCCAGCGCCGCCTACGCGTGGTGCAGGGCGTGTGAACAACCCGGATTAACCGACTGGCCATTTCATAGATAGTAACCCCCTACTTGGTGCGCGGGACACCCAACACGTCAAGCGCACTGGCCATAATGGACTGGAACGGCACTGCGGCGGCATCGGAGCCTGACGGGGTTCCGTCAAGGGTGATATAGCACAGGACCTTGGGCGACTGCGCCGGGGCAAACCCCATAAAAGACGACATGTAGTTCTCTTTGAGGTAGCCGCCGTTCTCATCGGCGCGCTCGGCCGTACCGGTCTTGCCCGCCACGTCGTAGCCGTCCACCGCGCCGCCAACGCCCGTTCCCTCGGCAACGACCGTCTGCATACACGATGTCACCTGCGAGGCGGCCTCCTCGGAAATCGCGCGATCCCCCTCGCCCCAATCCTTTTCATCGCCCTTGCTCGACTTATAGAAGTGCGGAGTCATCATCACGCCGCCGTTCGCGATGCCGCCCACGGCACGTGCGACCTCAATCGGCGAGACGGACAGCGCCTGGCCAAAGCTCATAGCACCCAAGGTGGCACCATCGTACTGGTCGCGCTCCTTGACGATGCCCAGACTCTCACCCGGAAAATCGACACCGGAGCTATGACCGATACCCCACTTGTCCACATAGGTGGCAAAATCATCGGCACCGATCTTGCGCCCCACCAGGACAAAACCGACATTGGACGAACGGCGCATCATCTCGCGTACGTCCATTGTCATGGTGTAGTCACGCTTGTCGGCATCGGTAACGGTATCGTCGCCCACCTTGATACTCGCGGGAACCTCAAACGATGTGCTCGGGCGCACAACGCCCAAATCAAATCCGGCGCCCGCAACCAGCGTCTTAAAGACCGAGCCGGGCTCGTAGGCATCCGTCACCAGACGAAGGTTCATGTCCTCGGTCTTGGCGTTTTCCAAATTGGTCTGGTCGTAGGTCGGATACGAGCAGGCGGCCAGGATCTCTCCAGTCGTCGGGTCGGTCACCAGGGCCGACCCGTTTTTGGCCTTCGTCTTCTCGACCGCCTCGGCCAAGGCATCTTCCGCGGCGCGCTGAATGTTGACGTCGATCGTCGTCACGATATCCACGCCATCGATCGCGGCAACCTTTTTATAGGCACCGCCCGCGATGTAGCCGCCATCTCTTGCGCGCTCGCGCACAAGAGAGCCATTCGTTCCGGTCAGAAGCTCATCGTATTGTTTTTCGAGTCCCGTCAGGCCAGCGTTGTCCACGTTCACGACGCCCAGCAGCTGAGAAGCCAGGTTTCCATACGGGTAAACCCGCTTCATCGCCTGCTCAAAGAGCACGCCGGGTAGATTCTTCTTTTCCAGGGCGGCAGCGTCATCTTCGTCGACCTGGCGCTTGATATACACCCAGGAACCATCAGACAGCACCAGCTTGCGGCAGGTCTTTTTATCAATACCGGTAGCCTTGACCAGCGCCGAGACCGTCTTGTCGACGTCCTCGACAAGCTGAGGGTTCACGGCGACATTGCGGCATTCGACCGACGACGTCAGCACGTTGCCGTTGCGGTCGTAGATAGTGCCACGTTTGGCATAGAGCGTCTGTGAAAGCAGACGACGCGCGTCCGCGCGCTCGCGCAGCTTGTCAGCATTCACGATCTGGTATTCGGCAAGACGGAAGACGCCCGCGGCAAGGCCAACCCCGATACAGCCCATAACGACATCGCGGCGAGGCAGCGGCGCTCCCGTAACCCATTCAGACGACGACCCCTTGCGCGCGCCCGTATTGCGTACCCGAGGTCCGCCCGAGCCACGAAGACGCGACGCAGGGTCGTTGCCATAGGACGGCCCCGCGTTGTAAGATGGCCGACCCGTTCCTTGATAACCAGAACGTCCCCGCGAGGAGGGACGTCCAGACCCGTGGTCCCCGTCGGAACCGCGGCGATAGTCATTTGTCATACTCAGCTACCGTCTTATTTACTGAGCGGCCGCAGTCGAGCTAGCGCCCGCGGCTGCATCCTGCGAAAAGTCAAGCGTAACGCTCTCGCTGGGCTCCACCATGCCATAGGCGCCCGCAAGATCGCGAATACGCGTGTCGGCACCATAGACCGAATGCATGACCTCAAGGTTAGAACTCTCGTCGGTCGCCTTCTCGAGCGTGTTGGTAAGCTCTGCGTTGCCGTTAAGCACCTGGGCCGTAACACCGGCAAGCGCCACGCGCGCGACACCGATCGTCATGAAGACAGCCGCAATGATGCAAACCGTTTTAAGAACGCTCATGAAAACCGGGCTTACCGCCTGGTTTGCCTGACGGCCCGCGCCCGTGTAGACATCAAAACGCGGCGTGCGTTGCTCACGAGGGGCAACGGGCGCCTGCGGTGCCTCGCGGTAGGCGGGCATGGCGTTCATATCATAGGCGAGTGCTGCGTTTGAGGTGTTATAGCCCATGATATGCCGCCTCCCATCCCGAGTACGTTGGTAGTGTGTTTAAGCTTCGTTTATGGTGCGAGCGGGAGGTCCAATTTCGCGCGGTCGCGCCTACAGGCGCTGCGCCACGCGGATTTTGGCTGATCTCGCCCGAGGGTTGCGCGCGACCTCATCGGGTTGGGCAACCAAGGGTTTGCGGGTGATGACCTTGAGTATCGGCACGTTGCCGCACACGCACACCGGAATCTCCGGCGGGCACGTGCACCCCTGGCTCATCTCCTTAAAGTGGTTCTTTACGATACGGTCCTCGAGCGAGTGATACGAGATGACGCAGATGCGTCCGCCCGGGTTGAGCCACCTGGTGGCGGCATCAAGCCCCCTCTCGAGCACATCGAGCTCGTGGTTGACCTCGATGCGAATGGCCTGGAAGCTCTTCTTGGCCGGGTGCCCACCATGCCGACGAGCGGCAGCCGGAATGCCAGCCTTGATGATCTCGACAAATTGGCCTGTAGTTTCGATCGGTTCTTGCTCGCGACGGCGCACAATCTCGCGCGCAATCTGCGAGGCGAACTTCTCTTCGCCGTAGACGCGTAGAATCCGGGCGAGGTCGTGTTCGTTATAGGTGTTGATGACCTCAGCTGCGTTTAGGGTGTTGTTACCCGGATCCATCCGCATGTCCAATGGGGCATCTTCGTTATACGAAAAGCCCCTGCCAGGGATATCGAGTTGCGGTGACGAAACGCCCAAGTCAAACAGGAAGCCATCGACCCCGGGCACCTCGGCCGAGCAAAGCAGCTCGTCCAAGTCGCCGAAGTTGCCCTTCAGCAGCTGGTGCGGGACGCCGGGAACCTCGCGGTCCAGACGGGCGCCAGCGGCCTCGAGGGCCATGTCGTCCTGATCGACGCCGAGCAAAAGGCCCGTCTCCCCCACCTGCGCGGCCATCTTTACCGAATGACCGGCACCGCCAAGGGTGCAATCGCAGACAACGGAGCCGCTCTTGAGCTGCAGCGACTCAAGCACTTCGCCGAGCATGACAGGTTCATGCCGATATTCTTGTGTCAAGATCCCACGCTCCATCCGTTACTCGCGCCTTGCCCTTACGAGAAGAAGAGGTCAAGCAGAGCCTCGTCGTCATCGTCCTCATCGGCCGCGGCGCGGTCCCAAACCTCAAGGTGGTCGTAGTTGCCCACAACCGTGACCTCGCGGTCAAGGTTCGCCTGCTTGCGGAGAGACTCAGAAAGACCGATACGACCGGCGCTGTCCACATCCATCGACGTGGTGCGCTTGTTGATCGCCCTCATGAGCTTCTGGTCGTTGATGTCACGCGGGTTAAAACCCTCGTGGCCCTCACGACCCGCGAAGAGTCCTTCGACCCACTTATCGAAGGCCTCGGCAGAGAACACGTACAGAGCATCGACATCCAGGGCTTTGAACACGCGAACGTGCTCTCCAAGTTCCTCGCGAAGGGGTGCAGGCAGGGACAGACGACCTTTTGCATCGAGATTGCGCTCGTATGCACCAGTCATTCCCATGTGCGCCCTCCCCTCGGTTACTCAGATGGCACGTACGCGGGGAACCACCCCGCCTGTCGACGTCATTAATAATATGGGGAACTGCCCCATTTTTCAACACCTTTCCCCACTCCTTCCCCCACCCTACCCCACCACTCCACCCCCTAACTATTGGGCGCCACCCCCGAGCATATGTTCGAAAACACAATATGTTGTGTTTAACGCAAAGGCGGGATGCCACCTGTAGCACCCCGCCTTTCAACCTCAACCTTCAAGTTGACCTTGAGGCGATTTTTATGTCCCTTTACATCCCGTTCACATCGCCCCCAAACTCTCCCACGCGCGGCATGTGCACCCCGCCGCGCCGTTGGCCGGTGGCGCAAAATGGGACGGACCCCCGATTGCCAAAACGTGCGCAACAGCACGTTCCAGCAATCGGGGGTCCGTCCTCGGATAGCATGTAATCGCAGCTCAGCAGCATATTAGCGATGTGCCAGCGGGTGGGCCGCCAGGTAAACCTCAGTCAGCTGCGTACGATCGACATGCGTGTAGACCTGCGTCGTCGATATATCGGCGTGTCCCAAGATCTCCTGCAGCACGCGAAGGTCCGCGCCGCCCGCGAGCATATGGGTGGCAAAGGAGTGGCGCAACGTGTGCGGATGGAGTCCCACCAACCCCACCTGGCGTCCGTAGCGCTCGCATATGACGTGAACACCCTGACGCGATAGACGCCCACCGTTCTTGTTTAAAAAGACCGCCGGCGTCTCTTTCCCACGAGCATGAGCCGCCAGAAGTCGGCGCCCATCACATATATAGTGCGTCAGGGCACGCGCCGCGCTTCCCACCAAAGGGACCAGACGCTCCTTGGAGCCCTTGCCGCGAACCAGCACAAAGCCGTCATCGGCATGGATATCACTCACATCGAGCCCCACCAGCTCGCTCACGCGCAGGCCGCACCCATACAGCACTTCCAAGATAGCGCGATCGCGCAGACCCATCTCGCCATCTGGAAAATCCTGGTCGAGCAATGCCGAAACATCCTCCACCGAAAGGCACTCCGGCAGGCGCTCGGCCTTTTTTGGCAAACGCAACGCCGCCGTAGGATTTTGGGTCATGGCCCCATCGCGCACCAAAAAGGCATGCAGGCCTTTGACGGCAGCGAGCGCGCGCTCCACCGAGGCATCGGAATAGCCCCCATCGCGCCGATCGGCGATAAAGTCCTCAATGACCCGCCGACTCACGTCCTCAAAGGACGCAATGCCCGTCCGCTCCAGATATGCACAGTAGGTCGTCAGGTCTCGGCGATAGGCGGCAATCGTGTTACGCGCCAAGCCCCGCTCGACTGCAAGGTAATCAAGAAACTCCCCCGCCGCCACAGCGAGCGGCGAAGGAGCTTCTCCGATATGTTCCCGGTTCGCCGGCAACCTTAGTCCATCGCACGATTCATGGGCGTCACCTGTAGGCGATCGACGCCCTCATGCTGGCCAATCGAGGCACGCACGAACTCTCGGAATAGCGGCTGAGGATTGGTGGGGCGGCTCTTAAACTCGGGGTGAGCCTGGGTGGCCACGAACCACGGGTGCACATCGCGCGGCAGCTCGACCATCTCGACCAGACGCTCATCAGGCGAAAGACCCGAGATGACAAGACCGGCGTCCTCGAGCTGATCGCGGAAGGCATTGTTGAACTCAAAACGGTGACGGTGGCGCTCGTAGACAAGCTCCTCGCCATACGCCTCACGCGCGAGGGTATCGGCAGCGAGCTTGCACGGATAGGCGCCCAGGCGCATGGTGCCGCCCTTCTCGGTCACGTCCTCCTGCGAGCTCATCAAGTCGATGACGCTAAACGGACCGTCCGGATCAAACTCGGAGGAGCTGGCACCGGCAAGGCCGACAACGTTGCGGGCGAACTCGCACACGGCAACCTGCATACCCAGGCAAATGCCCAGATACGGAATCTTGTGCTCGCGAGCAAACTCGGCAGCAAGGATCTTGCCCTCCAGGGCGCGCTTGCCAAAGCCGCCGGGAACCAGGATGCCCGATGCGTCGCCCAGAACCTCATTGACGTTTTCGGCATCGAGGCTCTCACCATCGACCAGCTGCACATCTACGTGACGATCGTAGAAAACGCCCGCGTGATGCAGGGCCTCGATAACCGACAGATATGCATCGGGAAGCTGGGTGTACTTTCCCACGACGGCAACCTTAACCTTATCGGCGTGATGGTTGGCATGGTTTTGCTTGCGCAGGAACTCATTCCATGCGCTCATATCGCGCTCGCGCGGATCGAGGCCAAGGCGCTCGCAAATGCGCAGGTCAAAGTCCTGCTCCGCGAGCAGCTGCGGCACGTCGTAAATGCTCGCGCAATCCTCGTTGGTAAAGACACAGTCGGTGTCGACGTCGCAGAAACTCGCGATCTTGCCGCGGATAGCGTCATCAATATGGTGATCGGAGCGCAGCACAATAATGTCGGGCTGGATACCAAAGCTGCGCAGCTCCTTGACGGAGTGCTGCGTGGGCTTGGTCTTAACCTCGTGGGCGGCGGCGATATAGGGAACGAGCGATACGTGGATGTAGCAGACGTTCTCGGGACCGGCCTCCTTGCGGTACTGGCGGATAGCCTCCACGAACGGCTGCGACTCGATGTCGCCGATCGTGCCACCCAGCTCGGTAATGACAACGTCGGAGCCAGTCTGCTCCTCAATGCGGCGGAATTTGTCCTTGATAGCATTGGTGACGTGCGGGATCACCTGGACGGTACCGCCCAAAAAGTCACCGCGACGCTCGCGGGCAATCAGGCTCTTGTAAATGGCGCCCGTCGTAAAGTTAGAATCGCGGGTCAGGTTCTCGTCAATAAAGCGCTCGTAGTGGCCCAGGTCCAGATCGGACTCGTAGCCGTCCTCGGTCACAAAGACCTCACCGTGCTGGAACGGGCTCATGGTACCGGGGTCGACGTTCAGATACGGGTCGGCCTTCTGCATCGTCACCTTGTAGCCGCGCGACTTGAGCAAACGGCCCAGCGATGCCGCGGTAATGCCCTTGCCCAAAGACGAAACCACGCCGCCGGTCACAAACACATGCTTAGTCATATTGAATTACCTGCGCTTCCCGTAGAAGTTGTCCATACACATCTTACGGGTCTTCATTGTAATACTCGAGAAAGAAGCAGTTCGCCATTTTTCACCAAAGTGCTTGCATTTCTCCATCTCGAAACAAAACGCCGCCCGGGACCCGAGCGGCGTAGCAACAACTTAGGCGGCAGATCGCTACCGATCGGCAAGCTCGTCCCTGAGCATATCCCGAACGAGCATACCCGCGCGGATGCCTTTCAGATACCACCCGCCACGCTCGGTAAGGCAAATACCATTTGCAAGCTGGCCGCCATCCTCGCTATAACGCGAAACGACCTCGATCAAACCGTCAGAATCCAAGCGCTCAATTGCGGCGCGGGCACGATACGGCGAAACCCCCACGCGCTCGGCAAGCGTTTTGCGCGAGAAACCATACGGCCCGCCATTGTCTTCGGTTTGCTGGTCGATCTCCATCAACACCAGCACCTCGACACGCTTCATATCGTTAACACTCGCACGACCCTTGCCCGCCATAGCAGCCTCCTCAAACCGAGCACGAGCATCTAACGCGCCGTGCGCGACCGACACACCTCACGATGGCAGATAATATCCATCATGCGGCATCCCGCTAAGGATGAAACAGTTACGGTTATTGTATACCGCTCAAATTGTTTCTAGGCAGGTAAACAGCTATTTTTTCGCCGAAATAGACGCTTTATTGATCAAAAAGCCGTACCGGGCGCTAACCCGATACGGCCAAAATGCAATGCAATTACCGCGGTGCTTCAAACTTAGCGATGGAAGAAACCGCGGCGCTCAAACTTGGGCTCGCAGCACACGTTGATGCCCAACTTGCGAAGTACCGTCTCGTCCGTCGGCGAGATAATCACGCTAAAGAAGGCATCGCAACCGCGCAGCTGCTCCAGGCCCGAAAGGACGCGAGCGGCCGTCTCACTCGTGGCCGAGGTGATCGACAGCGCCATAAGCGTCTCGTCGGTGTGGAGGCGCGGGTTTTTGCTGCCCAGGAAATGCGTCTTGAGCTTACTGATGGGCTCGATCGCCTCATCGCTAATGACCTCGAGCTCAAGGTCGACGCCCGAGACATGCTTGAGGGCGTTCATAATGAGCGAACTTGCGGCGCCCAGGCGCGTGGAGGTCTTACCGGTCACCACGGAGCCATCGGGCATGACCATGGCACCCACGGGACCACCCGTCAGCTGCTCCCTGGTGAGGGCCGCCGAGCGCGCCGGTGAGTAGTTCTTATCGATGCCGGCTTTCTTCATAATAATCTTGAGACGGTCGACTTGCTCATCGCCCACGCCGGTACGGCGCACATTTTCGACCGCGGTAAAGTAGCGGCGGACGATCTCCATCTTAGAAGCGTCGCGGCAGGCATCGTCATCGGTGATGGCAAAACCGACCATATTGACGCCCATGTCCGTAGGGCTCTGGTAGGGGCTCTTGCCCAGGATCTTTTCCATCAGGGCACGGACTACCGGGAAGGCCTCGACGTCGCGGTTGTAGTTGACCGTGGTCTTGTTGTAGGCCTCCAGGTGGAAGGAGTCGATGATGTTGGCGTCATCGAGGTCTGCCGTGGCGGCCTCGTAGGCAATATTGACCGGATGCGTCAGAGGAAGATTCCAGACCGGGAAGGTCTCAAACTTGGCATAGCCGGCGGCGGTACCGTGCTTATGCTCGTGATACAGCTGCGAGAGGCAAGTGGCGAGCTTGCCCGAGCCAGGGCCGGGCGCCGTCACGACAACGAGCGGACGCGTGGTCTCGACGAACTCGTTCTTGCCGTAGCCTTCGTCAGAAACGATCAGATCGACGTCGTGCGGATAGCCCTCAATGGGATAGTGCAGCTTGGCGGGAATGCCGAGTGCATTCAGACGATTGCGGAAGACGTCGGCAGCGGGCTGACCGGCATACTGCGTGATAACCACGGCCGCGACAGCAAAACCGTTGCCGCGGAACAGGTCGACCAGGCGCAAGACGTCCTCGTCATAGGTAATGCCAAGGTCACCACGAGCCTTGTTTTTCTCGATGTGGTTCGCGTTGATCGCGATGATAACCTCGACATCGTCGGCGATGCTTTTGAGCATGCGGAACTTGCTGTCCGGCTCAAAACCCGGTAGCACGCGGCTGGCATGATAGTCATCGAACAGCTTGCCGCCAAACTCCAAATACAGCTTGCCGCCAAACTGCGAGATGCGCTCCTTAATGTGAGCAGCCTGCAGCTCGATATACTTCGCGTTGTCGAAACCCTGGCGCATGTATGGCTCCCGTCCCGTTTCGTAAATTAAGTTCCTACGCGATTATAACGGAGCCTGCCCTCCCCGATGCCCAGGCCATCAACAGGCACCAACCAAACACGCCATCGATAAGTTGCGGTGAAATAGCTCCTGTTTAACCCCTCAAGAGGGGGTGCGGACAGAAAGTTGGACCGCGGGGCGGTCCGGACTGGAGGTTCGCATGTACAGCAGGGAGAAGGTCGAGCTCTTCCTCCTGGCGACGGAGGACGGCATGGGGCCCACCGCCGCCGCGGAGTTCGCGGGGGTCACGGTGAGCGCGGCCAAGAAGTGGGCGACGGGGCACCTCCCGCGCAGCTACACCGGCGGGGGCTGTAGAATCGTGGCGAGGAAACCGCCACGGAAGGAGGCCAGCTTGGGCCCCGACAAGTCGATCTACGCCCCGCCCGCGACCGGCCCGCTCGCCGGACTCAACGAGGACCAGATAGAGAACCTGCTGCTCAGGGCGGTGTTGGCCGACCTAAAAGCGGAAGGGTGGGACCCGGCTTCGATCTCGAACAGGAGCAAGTGCGAGCTCGGCGAGAGATTGAGGCGGGCGACCGCCCTGCCCCTCCGCTCGATCACAGGTTTCTTGAGGATATCGAAGAGCTCCTATGAGTACTGGAGGCCCCGCGTCGCCGCGCCGCGCGACCGCGACGCCGACATACGCGACCGCGTGGTGCGCATCTTCCGCGAGGGCTCGGGGTGCTGGGGGTACCGCACCGTCTGGGCGCGCCTGCGCCGCGAGGGCGTCCGCGCCAGCGAGAAGCGCGTGGCCCGCGTGATGCGCGAGGAGGGCCTCGAGGTCGTCTACAACAGGAGGCGCGCCCGGGGCTACAGCTCCTACGCCGGCGAGGTCTCCAAGGCGCCGGAGAACCTCGTGAACAGGAATTTCCACGCCGACGAGCCCAACCGGCTGTGGCTCACCGACATCACCGAGTTCAGGCTCCCGGGCGGCGAGAAGGTCTACCTGAGCCCGGTCATCGACTGCTTCGACGGGATGCCCGTCGCCTGGTCGATCGGGCTGCACCCCGACAAGCGCCTCGCGAACTCGAGCCTGCTCAAGGCCTGCGCGGCGAGGCCGGCGGGCGCGCGCACGACAATCCACTCGGACCGGGGCGGCCACTACCGCTGGCCGGAGTGGATCGGGATCTGCGAGGAGAACGGCCTGGTCAGGAGCATGTCAGCGAAGGGCTGCAGCCCGGACAACTCGGCCTGCGAGGGCTTCTTCGGCCGCCTCAAGAACGAGTTCTTCCGCTACAGGGACTGGGAGGGCGTGACGGCCGAGGAGTTCATGGGGAGGCTCGAGGCCTACCTCGTGTACTATCGGGACGGGCGCATCAAGAAGTCCCTCGGGTGGCTGAGCCCGATGGAGTACCGCAGGAAGCTTGGATACGCCTAGGCGCGGTCCAAGAAATCGTCCGCACCCCCAGACGGCCAAACGGGAACTATTCCACCGCAACTTCCCCTTTTGGCGCAAAGTAACCTGACCCCTTTGCACCAACAGCAGAAACGTCGCGGGCAGAGAACGGACAGCGAACAGACACCAGAGCGAGCAAGCCGCCCCCTGCGCCAACAATGGCAGCGCCGCAGGTTGAGCATAAGTCAGCGAAAGCCCACCAGAGCGAGCAAGGTGACGTGAAAGAGGAGGGCATAGGCCTTTTGGCCATGCCCGACGATTGAACGTCAGATTGCCGCTCTGGCGGGCTTGCAGCGTCGAGTGGTTCCGGCGTTTGGTAAAACGCCGGAACACAAGAGCGCCCCCTCCCGCGCACGGAACGGGAGGAGGCTAAAGGTAGGAGTCTACCGGTGGGGTTACCCCACCGGACAGACGATGACCAGGTGATCCTTTACAGGATCGTCATGGTTTCCGTGGGGTACCCAAGGGGTACTTAGAGCATCACGCAAGCGACGGTCAGGATGATGGCGCAGACGACGGAGAGAGCGACGATGAGCTTAAGAGCAAACTTGAGCCAGGTCGTCCACTCGATCTTGGCCAGAGCAAGACCGCCCATGATAGCGCCGGAGGTCGGGGTGAACAGGTTCACGACGCCGATGGCGGCGGAGAAGATCATGACCATGACCTCGGGCGAGAAGCCGAGCTTAACAGCCAGCGGTCCCATGATGGGCATGGAGACAGTAGCCATACCGGAGGTCGAGGGGATCAGGAAGGACAGGCCGAAGTAGACCAGGAAGCTCATGGGAGCGAAGATCACGCCGGACAGGCCAGCCAGAGCATTGGCGGCAGCGTCGAGGACGTAGACGTCGAGGCCGGTGCTAGCCATGAGGACGGAGATACCACGGGCGAGGGCGATGACGAGGACAACGGACATCATGTCGGCAGCGCCGGTGATGAAGGTGTTGACGATCTGCTTCTCGGACAGGCCGCCGATAATACCGATCAGGACAGCCATGAGGAAGAACCAGGTGGAAGCCTCGTCGAAGTACCACTGACCAATGGGCAGGCCGGTGATCAGGGCAGACCAGCCCTGAACGATGGCGTTACCGTCAGCGTCATAGACAGCGCCAGCATCGAAGAAGTTGGCGACGCCCTCGTTAAGGTCGGCCAGCGGGATGAAGCCGACGATCATGACGACGAAGGTGAAGGCAAAGGCGATCAGAACACCCTTCTGACGACCGGTGAGCTTGACCTCCTTGTGAACCTCGGAAGCAGCCTTGCCGTGAGCCTCTTCGGCGTCCTTGAGCTCCTGCATCGAAAGGATGGTGGAACCCTTGTCAGCCTTGACCTTCTTGGCATAGCTCATGACGAAGAGGATGGACATAACAGTGGTAACAATCCACAGGACGGCACCGAGGCCGATGATGATGGACTGGTTGACCTCAATGCCAACGCCAGTCAGAGCGTCAACGGCAGCACCGACGGCAAACGGGTTAACCGTGGAGCCGAGGCAGCCGCAGCCAGCGCCGAGCAGGACGGTGGCAGCGCCGACCATGGGGTCGAAGCCAGCAGCCATCATGGTGGCGGCGAGCAGGGCGTAGAAGGGAACGGTCTCCTCGCACATACCATAGGTGGTACCACCGAGGGAGAAGATGAACATCAGCACGGGAATGAGCATGATCTCATTGCCCTTAAGCTTCTGCACCAGAACAGCAATGCCGTTGTCCAGGGCGCCGGTCTCGGTCATCATGCCGAGGAAGCCGCCGAGGATCATAACGAAGAGGCAGACGGGCAGAGCGTCAGCGAAGCCCTTGACCGGGGCGGTGCAGAAATCGCTCAAGCGGGCAGCGGTAACCGCGCCACCGGACGTACCGGAGACGATAACGGTAACAACCGCGACGATTGCCAGCAGAGCAAGAAGAATGGTGAACGATGAAGGCATACCGCGCTTTTTCTTAGCGGTCTCAGTCATAGTTCTCATCCCCCCTTCATAAATCATTTACTGATCTCGCCCGAAGCGGCTCTTCCGTGCCGTGCCTGCCGCTCGATGCGAGATTTTTACCAGATAAAGCCGCTCGGGGTGTTCAACAATACACCCCGAGCGAGATGCTAGATGCACTTACTTGAGCGTGGCGTACATGACGGCCTTGATGGTGTGCATGCGGTTCTCGGCCTCGTCGAAGACCTTGGAAGCGGGGCTCTCGAAGACCTCGTCGGTGACCTCCTGCTCGGTGATGCCGAACTGCTCGCACTTCTCGGCGCCAATCGTGGTGTTGGTGTCGTGGAAGCTGGGCAGGCAGTGCAGGAAGATGGCACCCGGGTTGGCCATAGCCATGACCTCGGAGGTGACACGATACGGGGTGAGCTGAGCGATGCGCTCGGCCCAGACCTCGTCAGGCTCGCCCATGGAGACCCACACGTCAGTGTAGATAACGTCGGCACCGGTGACGCCGTCCTTGACGTCGGTGGTCAGCTTGATGGTGCAGCCGTTGGCCTCGGCGATGGGCTTGCAGGCCTCGATGACGTCGTCAGCGGGCATGCACTCCTCGGGGCCGCAGGCCACGAAGTTCATGCCAAGCTTGGAGCAGACAACCATGAGGGAGCGAGCAACGTTGTTCTTGCAGTCGCCCATGAAGACGAGGGTCTTGCCCTTGATGTCGTAGTTGAAGTTCTCCTGGACGGTCAGGATGTCGGCGAGCATCTGGGTGGGATGCCACTCAGTGGTCAGGCCGTTCCACACGGGCACGCCGGACTTAGCAGCGAGCTCCTCGACATCGTCCTGGGCAAAGCCACGGAACTCGATGCCGTCATACATGCGGCCGAGAACGCGGGCGGTGTCCTCGATGGACTCCTTCTTGCCCATCTGCGACGAACCCGGATCGAGGTAGGTGACACCCATGCCCAGATCCATGCCGCCGACCTCGAAGGCGCAGCGGGTACGAGTGGAGGTCTTCTGGAAGAGCAGAACGATGTTCTTGCCCTCGAGATAGCGGTGCGGAACGCCAGCGCGCTTCATGTCCTTGAAGTTCTTGGAGAGCTTGAGCAGGTACTCGATCTCCTCGGTGGTGAGGTCGAGGAGCTTGAGGAAGCTACGGCCGGAGAGGTTAACACCCATGGTTCGTTTCCTTTCGAAGAAATGAATTACGTAAGTAATTAGTGTTGCCCGTTTGACGGGCGAAACCGGTGCGGTTGTAGGGGGACCGCACCGGAAACGGAAAGACTTAGAGGTCCTCGCGCCAGAAGGGCATGCTCATGCAGCGCGGGCCGCCGCGGCCGCGGGAGAGCTCGGCGGAGGGCACGACGAGAAGGTCCAGGCCCTCCTTGTACAGCACGTCGTTGGTGACGGTGTTGCGGGCGTAGACGCAGATCTTGCCGGGCTCGACGCACAGGGTGTTGGAGCCGTCGTTCCACTGCTCGCGGGAGGCCGCGATCGGGTCGCCGCCGCCGCAGGGGATCAGCTTGACCTGGTCGACGCCGGTGGCGTCCTCCAGGACGTGCTCGAGGGTGTCCTCGATCAGGCGGATGTTCACGTCGCCCGGGTTCTTGCCGGCGGTCAGCTCGTAGACGCGCAGGGTGCCCATGATGGCGGGGTGGATCGTGAACTTATCGACGTCGATCTGGGTGAAGACCGTGTCGAGGTGCATGAAGGCGCGCGAGACCGGGATGTCGAAGGCAAGGATGCGCTCGACCTTGGAGTCGGAGTTCCAGAAGATGTTCTGGGCCATGATGTCGATAGCGGCGGCCTGGGTGCGCTGGGAGATGCCGACGGCGAGGGTCTTCTCGTTGATGTTCAGCACGTCGCCGCCCTCGGTGTGGAACTGGCAGTCGCGGCGGAAGTACAGGGAGACGTCCTTGTAGTCGGGGTGGTACTTGAAGATGTACTTGCCGTACAGGGTCTCGCGGTTGCGGGTGACCGAGTACATGCGGTTGAGGTTGACGCCCTCGCCGACGACCGCGAACGGGTCGCGGGTGAAGTAGAGGTTGGGCATCGGGTCGATGATCAGGTCGGACTCGGACTCGGAGTTGACCAGGGAGTCGAGGGTCGTGGACGCCGTGAGGGGCATGTCGATCTCGGCCTTGGTCATGCCGGCCATGGTCTTCTTGACGAACTCGAGGTTGTCCTCGATGGAGTCCAGCTTCTCGCGGACGATCTGCGGCATGTGCTGGCCGCGGATGCCGGCCTCGGCGATGTACTGGTCGGTGAACTCGGCGCGGGCGCCGGGGACCTGGTCGAACACCTCGGCGACGAGGTTCTCGAGGTAGAGCACCTCGACGCCCTGGTCCCTCAGGATCTGGGCGAAGGTGTCGTGCTCCTGCTGTGCGACCTCCAGGAACGGGACGTCGTCGAACAGGAGTCGCTCGAGCTCGTCGGGCGGCAGGTTGAGGAGCTCGTCGCCGGGACGGTGCAGGCAGACCTTCCTGAGCTTGCCGATCTCGGAAGGCACGTGCAGACCTTTCGTCATGGCCTCCTACCTTTCTTTCGGGCCCCTGTCAGGGCCGATTCGTTAGCGCCCCTCCGTGTGAGGCGTTATTGCTGACGACATATTTATATCCAAAATCAGTCCATACTTCCACCTTGCCCCCGAACGGTTTTATATGAGGGGTGAACGGCATACACATATACTTCACGCATGGCACACTTTGATTTAATAAAGTTTATTTACGTGCTTAAACGCTTTTTTAACCGATAAATCAATTGAAACTAATCTTTGTTAAACCACCCTCAAATTGCATATTTCACGCAATGATATGAATAGAATTCGCAATTCTCGCTGTGTCTCAACCATTTTGATTTTTATTCAGAAAAAAGTGCGTCCTATTCATTTTTGACAAACAGATTACCGTTTACCAGACGTTGGATACCGTTCACCGGAAGCTCAGTATAAGGCCCATCGAATACCCGATCGATCTTGCGTCTCCATTTGTAACAACTTGACTTTTTCGGCAGCAAAGACAAACAGACCCGTTCCCCAAAAGGGAGCGGGTCTGCATTCGGTACACCTAGGGTCCAGCAAGGTTTAGGCCTTCGAGAACATCAAGGGACTAGCGATCGAGCTCGGCCAGGGCCTCGCCCAGAAGCCTCAGGCCCTCGCGCAGAACGCCCTCGCTCGCGCAGTAACCCAGGCGCGCTCCGCAGGGAAGCTCAAAGCGGCTGCCGGGTACCAGCAGCACTCCCCTCTCTGACAGCAGGCGCTTACAGAACTCCTCGTCGTCCTCGGGAATGTCAAGCTGGATAAACGAGGTAGACACGCCCTGCGGGGCCGTCCAGGAAACGCGATGTTGCGTGTCGATCCAAGCCTGCGCGATATCGCGATTGCCAAACACGATCTTGCGATTGCGCTCGAGGATCTTGTCCTTGTGCTCAAGCACATAGGTCGCCAGGGCATCGTTGAACACGCCGCCGCAGATCATGGTGTAATCGCGGTAGGTGCGGATGCGGTTGGACACCTCTTCGTCGGCCACGACCCAGCCCACGCGGGCCGCGGGCGTCGAATAGGTCTTGGACACCGAGTTGGTGACAATGGCCCTCTCGTACACGTCGGCCATCGACATAAAGGACTCGGTGTTCTCGAGCGGCAGATACACCTCGTCGCACAGCACGTAGGCGCCAACCGAACGGGCAATCTCGGCAATCTGACCGAGCGTATCGGCATCGAGCACCGTACCGATGGGGTTCGATGCGTTATTGATGCAGATGAGCTTGGTATTGGGGCGAACGAGGCGCTTGAGCTGTTCGATATCGGGTTTCCATCCGAGCTCCTCGCGAAGCTCCCAATACTCGACCTCGGCACCGAGCGTACGCGGAATCTCATAGAGCGGCGCATAGGTAGGCCACTCGGCAATCACGTGATCGCCGGGCTCGACAACGGCCATGATGGCGTTGAGGTTGGCACCCGTGCAGCCATTGGTCTGCAGAATGTGATCGGGATTGACCTCGCGACGATACAGCTTGGCGACCTCGACCTTAAACTCCGGCGAACCCTCGATCCAGCCGTAGTTCATCTTCTCGCGATCCAGACGCTCGTAGAACGTAGCGCCGTCCTGCTCGTCGAGCGCACGAAGCTCGCCCATGGTCAGCGACGAAATCGTCGACTGAGCAATGTCCCACGTAGCGCTCTTCTCCCAAACGTTAAGCCACTCCTCAACGCCAATCGTCTTGATATCCATGGCTAGGCTCCAATCGCTAGAATACGGGAATGATGCCGGCAAAGGTCATGGGAATCGAGATGATGCCCAACAGGCAAAGAAGCCGACACCGTTGGGGTATCAATGTGACCGCCTCTAGACATAATGGACACCTTATCTGATGCTAATTTAACTTATTAGACAAGAATGGGGCGGTGCGAAAACCCGCACCGCCCCATTGGGAGACATCTAATGGCAGCTAGATGTTTGTAGTAAGACCCGTACGGTCTATGAAAACCTTAGAGGTCCTCGCGCCAGAAGGGCATGCTCATGCAGCGCGGGCCGCCGCGGCCGCGGGAGAGCTCGGCGGAGGGCACGACGAGAAGGTCCAGGCCCTCCTTGTACAGCACGTCGTTGGTGACGGTGTTGCGGGCGTAGACGCAGATCTTGCCGGGCTCGACGCACAGGGTGTTGGAGCCGTCGTTCCACTGCTCGCGGGAGGCCGCGATCGGGTCGCCGCCGCCGCAGGGGATCAGCTTGACCTGGTCGACGCCGGTGGCGTCCTCCAGGACGTGCTCGAGGGTGTCCTCGATCAGGCGGATGTTCACGTCGCCCGGGTTCTTGCCGGCGGTCAGCTCGTAGACGCGCAGGGTGCCCATGATGGCGGGGTGGATCGTGAACTTATCGACGTCGATCTGGGTGAAGACCGTGTCGAGGTGCATGAAGGCGCGCGAGACCGGGATGTCGAAGGCAAGGATGCGCTCGACCTTGGAGTCGGAGTTCCAGAAGATGTTCTGGGCCATGATGTCGATAGCGGCGGCCTGGGTGCGCTGGGAGATGCCGACGGCGAGGGTCTTCTCGTTGATGTTCAGCACGTCGCCGCCCTCGGTGTGGAACTGGCAGTCGCGGCGGAAGTACAGGGAGACGTCCTTGTAGTCGGGGTGGTACTTGAAGATGTACTTGCCGTACAGGGTCTCGCGGTTGCGGGTGACCGAGTACATGCGGTTGAGGTTGACGCCCTCGCCGACGACCGCGAACGGGTCGCGGGTGAAGTAGAGGTTGGGCATCGGGTCGATGATCAGGTCGGACTCGGACTCGGAGTTGACCAGGGAGTCGAGGGTCGTGGACGCCGTGAGGGGCATGTCGATCTCGGCCTTGGTCATGCCGGCCATGGTCTTCTTGACGAACTCGAGGTTGTCCTCGATGGAGTCCAGCTTCTCGCGGACGATCTGCGGCATGTGCTGGCCGCGGATGCCGGCCTCGGCGATGTACTGGTCGGTGAACTCGGCGCGGGCGCCGGGGACCTGGTCGAACACCTCGGCGACGAGGTTCTCGAGGTAGAGCACCTCGACGCCCTGGTCCCTCAGGATCTGGGCGAAGGTGTCGTGCTCCTGCTGTGCGACCTCCAGGAACGGGACGTCGTCGAACAGGAGTCGCTCGAGCTCGTCGGGCGGCAGGTTGAGGAGCTCGTCGCCGGGACGGTGCAGGCAGACCTTCCTGAGCTTGCCGATCTCGGAAGGCACGTGCAGACCTTTCGTCATGGCCTCCTACCTTTCTTTCGGGCCTTACTGGCCGAATGTATCAGCGCCCCTCCATATGGGACGCTGCTTGCTGACAGCTCTAGTTATATCCAAATTCCATTCGTAATGCTACCTCGCCCCCGAACGGTCAGCAAAGTACGATGAACGGTATATCGCATATGATTTCCCATGATGCACTTCAGTTTCGTAAAGCAGATTTTCCTAGGTAAACGTTATTTTTCTAGGAAATCAAGCTTGAACACTCAAAGTTATCCATGATTCAAAATTGCATAGTGAAAACGGTTTTCTGCATATAAATGACGCTTGCCCTCGATTCGACCTACATTCGATTATATTCAGCTTGCTATCATTCTTATTCATACATTCTCACCAGTTGAGTGAGGATATAGATCGCTTGCTCAAAGCACCGGACGTTAGTGCTTCGGCTTGTCAGCGTAAGAAGTAGGTAAAGATACCGTTCACGCGATACGTCCGTGCCAGCGGTCGACTAAATTGAGACAATAGTGAATTAGAGTTAGGCTACCGTCCCCTGCGGGGACTGAACGGACAGATGCATATGCCGAGCAAAATCGAAAAAAAGCAAGCCGCTGCCAAGCTGCGCAAGCCGCCGCGTGATTTTTCGTATACGCAAAACCGAGAGCTTAGCTGGCTGCGCTTTGACAACCGCGTGCTTGACGAAGCCTTCGACGAGACTGTTCCGCTGTTCGAGCGTCTAAAGTTCGTGTCGATTTTCGAGTCCAACCTCGATGAATTTCTCATGGTGCGCGTGGGCGGCCTGTCCGATCTGGCAGAGCTCAAAAAACAGCCTGTCGAGAACAAGAGCAATATGACCGCCTCCGAACAGGTCGATGCCGTCATGGCAGAGCTGCCCGGGCTCCTTACCCGTTGGGAATCTATCTTTAAGAGCATCGAGGGCAGGCTCGACACCCTGGGCGTTCACCGCGCCCGCATCGATTCGCTTACGCCCGAGGAGCGCACTTTTGTAACCCGCTACTTCCAGGCCTACGTGTCGCCGGTCATCTCGCCGCTGGTCATTGACCCGCGCCACCCCTTCCCCAACCTGCGCAACGGCGCGCTCTATCTGGCCTGTGGTCTGGACGGCGCCACCGACGAGGAGAGTCTGCTGGGCCTTATCGAGATTCCCACCTCGATGAACCGCGTGGTCGAGATCCCCTCGCCCACCGGCACCTACTCCTACATCTTGCTCGAGGACGTCATCCTCGCCTGCCTGGACAGCTGCTTTGGCTCCTATAAGCCGATGGATCGCGCGCTGATCCGCGTCACCCGCAATGCCGATATCGACCCGGACGGCGAGGGCGTCGAGGAGGAAGAGGATTACCGCCAGCACATGAAGCGTATCCTCAAGAAGCGCCTGCGCCTGCAGCCGGTGGTGCTCGCCGTATCGGGCTCGCTCGAAAAGCCAACGCTCAAGACCATCCGCAAGGCGCTCGAGCTTTCTCGCCGCTCGGTCTTTACCTGCGATATCCCCCTTGACCTTGGCTACGTCTTTGGTATTGAGGGCAAGATTCCCGAGCATCTACGCAACGAGCTGCTCTTTACGCCGTTTAAGCCGCAGCCCAACCCCACCATCGATATGACCCGCTCCATCCGCGAGCAGGTCCTGCAGCACGACAAGCTGCTCTTTTACCCTTACGAGGCCATGAATCCGTTCCTGGACCTGGTACACGAGGCAGCCTACGACCCCGAGTGTATCTCGCTGCGCATCACGCTCTACCGCGTGGCAAAGCAGAGCCGTCTGTGCGAGTCGTTGATCGATGCTGCCGAGAACGGCAAAGAGGTCACGGTGCTCATGGAACTTCGTGCTCGCTTTGACGAGCAAAATAACATCGAGTGGGCCGAGCGTCTGGAAGAAGCAGGCTGCACCGTTATCTATGGCTCCGAGGGCTTTAAGTGCCACTCAAAGATCTGCCAGCTCACCTATCGCGAGGGCATGGCGCTTACCCGCCTGACGCTTTTGGGAACCGGTAACTTTAACGAGAAGACGGCCAAGCTCTACAGCGACTTTATGCTCATGACCGCCCACCCCGGCATCGGCGAGGACGCCAACCTGTTCTTCCGCAATCTGTCGCTGGGCAACCTGCGCGGCGACTACCGCTTCCTGGGCGTGGCGCCCGTGGGCCTCAAGCCGCTCATCATGCGTGGCCTGGACCGCGAGATCCAGCGCGCCCTTGTCGGTGAGCCCGCCCGTGTGTTCTTTAAGCTCAACTCGCTTACCGACCGCGAGGTCATCGACAAGATTGCCGAGGCATCGTGTGCCGGCGTGCGGGTGGACATGATCATCCGCGGTATCTCGTGCCTCAAGCCTGGTATTCCGGGCAAGACCGAGAACGTGCACGTGCGCTCCATCGTCGGACGCTTTCTGGAGCATGCGCGCGTCTATGCCTTTGGCGTGGACTCGGACATGATCTACCTGAGCTCGGCAGACATGATGACGCGCAACACCGAGCACCGCGTGGAGATCGCCTTCCCCGTGCTCGACCCCACCTGCCGCGCCCTGGTGCACGAGTACATGGGCATGCAGCTGCGCGACAACGTGAAGGCACGCAGCCTGACGAGTGACGGCACCTGGGTTCCCGTGAAGCGCAAAGAGGACGAGAAGCCCTTCAACTCGCAGGAAGCCCTGCTGGAGCGCGCGTATCGCAACGCCGAGGCCGCCGCGCAGCAGCGCGCACAGGAGAAGGAACGTGTGGCCGAAAAAGTTATCCAGGACGAGATTGAACATGGGGCGGCTGCCAAACCGGAAGCGGTTGCCGCTCTCCCGGTGAATGAGCCCGAGGCTGCCGCAGAGCCCGCCGTGGAGAAAGCGCCCGAGGCCGCTACTGCGACTCCGGAGCCCGCCGCCGAGGCAAAGCCCGCCCCTGCTCCTGAGCCGCAGCCGGCCACACCCAAGGTCCAAGAGGTCCAGGCGACCGTCATTGAGCCCAAGCCTGCACCTGCACCTCAGCCCGAGCCGCAGGTCACCAAGCCCGCACCCGAGACGAGCGCCCGTCGCGATAAGCCCGCCGGCAAGACCAAGGCCATCGAGCGCCATCGCCCCGGTCGCGTGCGCATAGGCCTGGGCCTGATCGGCCTGGGTCTTAAGACGCTCATTACCGGCAAGACGAAATAGTCGTTTGTAGAAGCGCCCCGCATTTGAGGAAAGCCTCGGATGCGGGGCGCTTTTCCCTGCTACCATGGTGCGAGTAACAACGCGAATGACAGGCAGGAATATGAAGCTCACTATAGAATCGATGACCTACGGCGCCGACGGGCTGGCGCACGCCGACAACGGCAAGGCCGTCTTTGTGCAGGGCGCCGTGGCAGGCGACACCGTCGAGGCCGAGGTCGTACAGGACGGCAAGTCGTTCATGCGTGCCCGCACCACCGAGATTCTGGAGCCAAGCCCCGATCGCATTCAGCCTCCCTGCCCCTTCGTGGGCATCTGCGGCGGCTGCTCGTGGGGCAATCTCTCACGCACGGCACAGCTCGCCGCCAAGGAGCAAAACCTGCGCTCCACGCTCGAGCGCATCGGCAAGTTCGCTCCTGAGCAGGTCGATGAGTTGGTACAGCCCATCTGCCACACCAAGGACGACTGGGGCTACCGCAATAAAATCGAGCTCGAACCGACCGTCGTCAACGGTCGCGTGCGTCTTGGCATGCACGGTGTCGACCCCAGCAAAATCGTGACCGTCGATACGTGCCCGCTGTTCGACAAGCGCTTCCCGAAGGCGCTCAAATCGGTCGTCGGCGCACTCAACTATCTAAGCGGCAGCCATGACTTGGGGCTCGAACGCGTGGGCATTCGCGCATCACGCCGCACCAAGGCACTCGAGGTCGCACTCTGGACGCCCACAGGCTCTTTTCCGCGCTCGCAGGTCTCCCGCGTGCTGGCGGACGCCGCTCACCCCACGAGCATCGTGCGCGTGATGAGCAAGGGCGAAAAGAAGGCCCGCCGTGTCTCCAAGGTCGAAATGCTCGCCGGAGAGGGCTCATGGACCGAGAATATCGCCGAGGGTCAGATGCGCTTGTCTGCCCCGTCTTTTTTCCAGGTCAACACCAAGGGTGCCGAGATTTTGATCGAGCTTGTCATGGAAGCACTCGACCCGCAGGAAGACGAGCTTGCCGTGGACCTGTACTGTGGTGCCGGCACCTTTACCCTGCCGCTCGCCCGCCGCTGCGACTTTGTCGCCGCCGTCGAGGCCTACGGCCCCGCCGTGCGCGACCTGCGCCGTAACCTGGAGATCAACAAGCTTGATAACGTCGACGTCATTGGCGGAGACGCGGTGCGCGAGTTCCCCGACCAGGATGCCGACGTCTTGGTGGTCGACCCGCCACGCGCAGGCCTCGCCCCCGAGGCGATCGACCTTATCGCCAGCACGAGTGCTCGCGATGTCGCCTACGTGAGCTGCGACCCGGCCACCCTGGCGCGCGATCTCAAACGCTTTGTCGAAGAAGGCACCTTCTTCCCCGTAAAGATCACGCCAGTCGACCTGTTCCCACAAACCTTCCACTGCGAGACCGTCGTCCACCTTAGGCGCAACTAGACTGTTTGCCCAAGGCCACGCCCGATGATTTTTCTGGGACGGGGATTAAATAATCAATTTGTACCAAATGATTATTTAATCCCCGTCCCTTTTTAAACATTGGGAAATCGAGCGTGGCAAGCGCATGTCTTCGGGGTATAAGACGGCTAATTGTATGCCGCCTTACGAAAGGAACCCTCATGCCCAGCGTTGCCGTTCTCGCCGCCGATGGCTTTGAAACGATTGAATGCCTGACCATGGTCGACGTCATGCGTCGCGGCGGCGTGCGCGCCACGCTTGTCTCGATCATGCCCACGCGCGAAGTCGTGAGCTCGCTGCAGATTCCCGTGACCTGCGATGCGCTCTTTGACGAGATCAACTTTGACGAGTACGACTGCGTCGTGCTGCCCGGCGGCCTGCCCGGTGCCACCAACCTGCGCGCCGACCAGCGCGTCTGCGACGTAGTCTGCGAGTTCGCCGCGACCAAGCACGTTGCCGCCATCTGCGCCGCCCCATTTATCCTGGGCGAGCTTGGTCTACTCGAGGGACGCCGCGCTACGTGCTTCCCCGGCTTTGAGAAGAGCTTCCCCGAGGGAGCTTATACCGGCGAGAAGGTCACGCAAGACGGCAATATCATCACTGCCAGCGGCATGGCACAGTCACTCCCCTTTGCCTTGGAGCTGCTGCGCACGCTCGCCGGCGACAAGGCCGTCAAGAAGGTCGCCGAGGGCATCCAACTATGATTTTGGCTTCGCAATCGCCGCGCCGCATAGAGCTGATGCGCGAGGCAGGCTATAACATTCGCGTAATTCCTGCAGACATCGATGAAACGCCTTTTGATGGCGAAGCTCCGCTTACGCTCGTCGAGCGCTTGGCGCGTGCCAAAGCCGCTGCCGTCGCCGCCGAGTATGCCAAGCCCAATGAGCTGACCGTCGCGGCCGATACCATCGTCACCTTCGATGGCCAAATTTTGGGCAAGCCGGCAAACGAGGACGAGGCGCGCACCATGCTCCGCGAGCTTTCGGGCCGCACGCACCAGGTGGCGACCGGCGTCTGCATCGTTAAAGCCGGCGACGCTACAGCTCCGCATGCCGCCGAGAGCCTGTCGTTTGTCGATGTGACCGACGTGACGTTCTATGAGCTTACCGAGGAGCAGATCGAGCGCTATGTTGCCTCCGGCGAACCCATGGACAAGGCCGGAGCCTACGGCATCCAGGGCACAGGCGGCCGCATGCTCGTGCACGACATTTCGGGTGACTTCTACAACGTGGTGGGCTTGCCCATCGCCCGCGTCGCACGCGCGATTCAAAAACTCTCGTAATTGCATCTGGCGCTGGGTATCCCCCAGCGCCTACAATTTTGCCGTACCGTACGGATCCCGACCGGGCATAAGGCCCGGCGGAAAACCGATAGGAGAAAATATGGACACACTGCTCGAAGCCATCGATGTTTGCAACGTCGATGGCTTTTGCTTTGGCAACTATACGGACGAGAAGGCTGGCACCGGCTGCACCGTAATCGTGGCGCCCGAGGGTGCCACCGGTGGCGTTGACGTACGCGGTGGCGCTCCCGCTTCGCGCGAGACCGACCTGCTGCGCCCCGAAAACACCGTCGATAAGGTCCACGCCGTCTGCCTTTCGGGCGGATCGGCCTTTGGCCTCGAAGCCGCAAGCGGCGTCGCCCGCGAGCTTGAGAGCCGTGGCATCGGCCTGCCCGTCGGTCCCACGCAGGTGCCTATCGTGTGCTCCAGCTGCATCTTCGACCTCGCCTTTGGCGACCCCACCGTGCGCCCCGACATTGAGGCCGGTATCGCCGCCGTGCGCGAGGCGCTCGACCACACCCCTGCCTCGCTCAAGCTGGGCAACGTGGGCGCCGGCACTGGCGCCACTGTAGGCAAGCTCATGGGACCTGCCACCTGCATGAAGGCCGGCCTTGGAGCTGCCGCCGTGGCACTCGGCCCCGTCAAGGTGGGCGCTGTGGTCTCGGTCAACGCCTGCGGCAACGTCGTCGACCCGACCACTGGCGAATGGGTCGCCGGCATGCGCGCCGCAGCCGATAGCGACCAGATCGTCGACATGGAGCTTGCCGCCTTTGCCGCCGCCGGATCTATGCAGATGCCGCTCGACCGCACCAACACCACCATCAGCTGCATTGTCACCAATGTGGAGCTCACTAAGGCCCAGGCCACCAAGGTGTCCCAAATGGCCGCAGACGCCTATGCGCACGCCATCCGCCCCACGCACACCACCAACGACGGCGACACCATCTACACCCTCGCCAGCGGCAAGTTGGGCGCCCAGGCAAGCGCCGCCGTTCCCCTGGACCTGCTGGGCATGCTCGCCGTGAGGGCCCTTCAGACTGCCATCGTAAACGGAGCCAAAAGCGCCAAAACCTCCCACGGCATCCCCGGCGCCGCGAAGTAAATTAGCTCGTCCGGTTGCCCGGTGGGTCTTGGTTATGCTTGCTGCTCTACAGTCCTGGCTCGCACGAAGAGCACATTAAGTGCTCTTCGGCTCGTGCGGAACTCGCGACAAACATAACCAAGGACCACCGGACAACCTGCCAATCAGATTCTTTTCAGCCCAGGCCCCTGTGTACCGCGCGTCGAAGATCTTCAAATTCAAATAACCTGACAATCGATTCTTATAGCAGAGGCCCCTTGGCCTTTAGTTTGATACAAGTTCCGCACGAGCCGGAAAGCACTTAATGTGCTTTCCGTGCGAGCAGGACTGTTCGCAGTAGCAAACTAAAGGCCAAGGGGCCCAGTCAACCTATCAGCAGCGATTGTTCAGCAACTAGTTGAATTTGAAGATCTTTGAGGCAAGATGGTATAGGCCGAGTGTGGTTTTGTCTCCGGCCCGTCCACGCAGGTTGGTAAAGAATCCGACCACGCCGTAGCGTGCACGACGATACATACGCTCGTCATAGGCTTTCAGATCACTCCACAACGTCTTCAGGCGCTCGTCGGCACAATCCTCGTCGGAAAGCTTAGTGAGCACCGAGCAGATTGCCATCATCATGGTGAAGTAGCCCATCATGTACGAACGCAGACGCGAGGACTCAACATCCTGGTACAGGTGGAACGATTCCATCATGATGCGCGTTACGCGGAACTGCTGACCCAGACGCTTGACCATCGTGGCCTCATTGACGCTCTGGCCCTCGCGACCGATAAAGTAGCGATAGAGGTCGATGTCGGCGTAGTACATGGTCTTGCAGCGCGGCAGCGGCACGTATGCGTAGATATTATCCACGTAGAACGTGTGTGCCGGCATAGGCAGATTCGACTCGCGCAGCACATCGGTGCGATAGCACAAGCTGTGCATGAGCAGGTTCTGATCGGGACGGAAGTGTCCGATCTGGTCCCAAGAGAAAATCTTTTTGCGCGGCAGGGCAAACTTGTAGCCAATCGCGGTGTGCGTGCCCTCGTAAACCTTCTCGTACACGTAGTTCGAGATAAACAGGTCGACGCGCTGGTCGCGCTCCTCAAAGCCACGCAGAATCGACAGCATGGTCGAAAGCGCCGCTCCGTCGAGCCAGTCGTCCGAGTCGACAACCTTGTAGTAGGTGCCCTGCGCCTCGCGCAGACCCGAAAGGACGGCAATACCGTGGCCGCCGTTCTCCTGGTGCACCGCGCGAATGATTCCAGGATAACGTGCCTCCCACTCGTCGGCCTTGGCGGCCGTCTCGTCCTTGGAGCCGTCGTCCACCACGATAATCTCGATATCAGTGGCGTAATTGCTCCCCTCCAAGATGGAGGTGATGCAATGGTCCATGTCCTTGGCGGCGTTATACGAGGGAATACCGAATGTTATGACTTTATGCATGGCAGGCGATAATCTCATCCGAAAGATCGAGGGCGGAGTTGGTCACGGCATCCATATCGTAGTAACGATACTCGGCCAGGCGACCCACCGGGTGGAAGTTCGTCAGGTTCTGGACGCGCTCAAGATAGCGCTCATAGAGCTCGCGGTTCTCGGGCTCCAGAATGGCGTAATAGGGCGTTTCTCCCGAACCGGGCGTATAGGCCTTGGAATACTCCTTCATGATGGTGGTCTTGCCGGGCAGGACCTGACCAGTCATGTTCTTGAACTCGGTGATACGCGTGTAATCCTCGCTCGTGGTGTAATTGACGGTGCCCACGGGCTGGAACTGGTCCATATCGAGCGTCTCGAACTTCATGTCGAGCGTACGGTACGGCAGAGCGCCCAGGTCGAGGTTGAACAGCTCGTCGAGCGGACCGGTGTAGACGATCTCGCCGCCATAGACCTTGCCGTCGATCTTGACGGTGGTCTCGTCGATCTCAAAGAGGTCGCGGGCGTCCACATCGCAGAACACATCAATCAGATCGTGGTCGAGCATGTGCTCGAACAACGCGGTATAGCCGTCCTGCGGCATGCCCTGGAAGGGAGCCTGCGGGAAGTAGCGATCATCGTCGCCCACAAAGACGGGAACACGGCCGGTGATTGAAGGATCGATCTGGTCGGGCGTCTGACCCCACTGCTTCATGGTGTAATGCAAAAAGACGTTCTCGTAGACGTAATCGGCGACCTCGGCAAGATCCGGGTCGTTCTTCTTGCGCAGCTCCATGATGGGCACCTTGACGTCCTTGCCAAAGGTCTCCACGAGCTTCTGATACAGCTCCTCGCCGCGCTCATCACCAAAGGCGAGCTTAAGGCTCGCATGGTTAAAGGGCACGGGCATAAGGGTGCCATTGATGTTGGCGAGCACCTTGTGCTGGTAGTCCGTCCACTTGGTAAAGCGCGACAGGAAATTGTGGACGCGCTCGTTAAAGGTATGGTAGATGTGCGGACCATACTCGTGGACCAGGATCCCGGCCTCATCAGCGCAGTCGTAGGCGTTGCCCGCAATGTGGCTACGGCGCTCCAGAACGGCAACACGATAGCCGATGGTCTCGGCGAGACGGCGGGCACAAACGGCACCGGCATATCCGGCACCGACGACAATCATGTCGTATACGCCGGCGTTAAAGCCTTCAGGCAGGCCTGAGGTAATCTGCATCGATACTCCTTGTCAAAAGCCACGGGCTCGTTAGCTGGGCTTTTCTCGAACATTCTTCGAGACATATTTATCAGAGCGATTATAGCGCTAATGCGTCCTATAATGAGCTTGCCACACAAGGAAAGCTCAAGCACCGCGGCGTACATAATTGAAAGGTAAACCCGCTAGCAGCGGGTTTATTCGTGAACAGCCGGGCGCCTGGAGCTTAGCGAAACGCTTGTAAGGAGTAACATGAGCGATTTCCTAAACCGTATGAAGTCTGCCGCCAAGGCCGACCTTAAGACCATTGTCCTGCCCGAGGGCGAGGATCCGCGTACCATCGTCGCGGCAAACAAAATCATTGAGGAGGGCCTGGCAAAGCTCGTCATCCTGGGCAACCCCGACGAGATCGACGTTCCCGGCGCTACCGTCATCGATCCGCGCAATGCCGAGAAGCACGAGGAGTACGCGCAGAAGTTTGCCGAGCTCCGCGCCAAGAAGGGTGTCACCATCGAGCAGGCTCGCGCCCAGGTGATGGACGCTACCTACTTTGGCACCATGATGGTCAAGATGGGCGACGCCGATGGCCTGGTCTCCGGCGCCTGCCACTCCACCGCCGACACCCTGCGCCCCGCACTGCAGATCCTCAAGACCGCTCCGGGCACCAAGCTGGTCTCGGCCTTCTTCGTGATGTGCACCGACACCCCGCAGTTCGGTACCGACGGCACGCTGATCTTCGCCGACTGCGGCCTCAACATCAACCCGTCCTCCGATGAGCTCTCCGAGATCGCCATCGCCTCCGCTCACTCCTGGTCCACCTTCATGGGCAACGTTGAGCCGCACGTGGCCATGCTCTCCTACTCCACCATGGGCTCCGCCGGCGGCGAGGTCGCCAAGAAGGTCCAGGAGGCTGTGAAGTTCTGCAAGGAGAAGGCTCCCGAGCTCGCCATTGATGGCGACCTGCAGCTCGACGCCGCCATCGTCCCCACCGTCGCCCAGCTCAAGGCTCCCGGCTCCTCCGTTGCCGGTAAGGCCAACGTGCTCGTGTTCCCCGACCTCGAGGCTGGAAACATCGGCTACAAGCTGGTCCAGCGCTTCGCCGGCGCTGACGCCTACGGCCCCATCCTGCAGGGCATCGCCAAGCCGGTTAACGACCTTTCGCGCGGCTGCTCTGCCGACGACATCGTGGGTGTCGTGGCCATCACCGCCGTCCAGGCTCAGATGGCTGAGTAGCGTACGTACTCGTCCGAAGGCCGTACGGGCTAACCCCTGAAAACGTCCTCGACCAATGAAACGCCCCCGTTCTGCTCCTCCGGAGCTACGAACGGGGGCGTTTCTGGTCTGCGGAATGTTTTCAGGGGTTAGCCCGTATGGCCTTCTACCGCTACGTAGCAGTCAGGGTATCTGGGGTGGACGGCGGCTTGGCTACGAGCTGGGGCTGATGATCTGAACGAATGGGTGCCGTTGCTGAAAGCGCAGGCGTTGCCGGCGATGATCACTTTGGGACTGGAATTTCCGTATGCTAGTAAAAAGGCCTCCGGAGCTGTTGCTCTGGAGGCCTTTCGTTTACTTGCAAATGCGCGCGTTAGTTGTTCTTGGTCAGGCGCTCGACGTCGTGGGCGATCATGTATTCCTCATCGGTGGGGATGACCATGACCGTGACAGCGGAACCGGCGGCGCTGATGACCTGCGGGCCGTTGCCCACGGCCTCGCGGTTCTTGTTGTTGTCGATGCGCACGCCCAGCCACTCAAAGCAGTCGCAGAAGGCCTTACGAATCGACCAGTCGTTCTCGCCGATGCCGGCAGTGAAGGTGATGGTATCCACGCCCGCCATAGAAGCGATCATGGAGCCGGCCTGCTGCATAGCCTTATAAGCGAACATATCGAAGGCGAGCAGGCAGCGCTCATCTCCCTCGGAAGCGCGCGTACGGATGTCGCGGGCGTCGTTGGAGATACCTGAGATGGCAAGCAGACCAGACTGCTTGTTCATCATGTCGTCGACTTCCTGGTAGCTGTAGCCGCCCTCGCGCTGCAGGTAGCACACGGTAGCCGGGTCGATAGAGCCGCAGCGGGTTCCCATTATCAGGCCGTCAAGCGGCGTGAGGCCCATCGTGGTGTCGCGGCACACGCCGTCCTCGATGGCGGCAAGCGAGGCGCCGTTGCCCAAATGGCACGAGAGCAGGCGGTGGCAGCGCGAGCCCAGGATCTCCTTAGCCATCATCCACTCGTAGCGGTGGCTCGTACCGTGGGCACCGTACTTGCGCACGTGGTACTTGTCGCACACGTCCTTGGGCAGGGCGTAGGTGTAGGCAACCTCGGGCATGGTCATGTGAAACGAGGTATCGAAGACGGCCACGTTGGGCAGCTCCGGATACTTCTCACGGCAATACTCAATCGCCGCGGCCTCGCCGTAGTTGTGCAGCGGAGCAAGCGGTGCCACCTCGAGAATCTTGGCCATAACCTCGTCGTCAACGACTGCGGAATCATCAAAGTGCCAGCCGCCCTGAACGATGCGATGCCCAATGCCATCGATCGCAAAGTCGGTCTTCTCGAGCTCCTCAAGCACGCGAGCGATAGCAGAGCGATGATCGGGGAAGGGAACCTCCTCGGTCTGCTTGGCGCCACCGTTCTCGGAGTGGCCAAAGATGCCCATGTCCGATCCGATACGCTCGCAGTTGCCCTTGGCGAAAACCTCGCGGGTATCGGTATCCAAAAGCTGATATTTAAGGCTTGAGCTGCCGGCGTTGACAACAAGTACGTTCATGAGACTCCTTTGCAGTGCAATACGGTCGACGCAGACCCCTTAAGGCGGCCGCATTTTAATAAGAAGTTATCATATCTTGATAAATAGCTATCAGAATGTCGCCCGACGAGCGCAAAAGAGGGGCTGAACGGCACTTGGTCGTCCAGCCCCCTCCCCTCTTGCAATTACTTGCCGCTGACGATGCGCTCGACGTCGGAAGCGATCATGAACTCCTCATCCGTGGGGATGACGAAGATCTTAACCTTGGAATCCTTGGCGGACAGGCACCAAGCGCCGTCACCGCGCAGGGCGTTGCGGGCATGGTCCATCTTGACGCCCATAAAGGCCAGACGGTCGGCCACGCCAGCGCGAACGGCCGGAGCGTGCTCGCCGATGCCGGCGGTAAAGACCAGGGTGTCCATGCCGCACATGGAGGTGGCCATCTCGGCGGCCTTGGCGGCAATCTTGTAGACGAACATGTCAAAGGCGAGCTGAGCCTCGGGGTCGCCAGCGGCGGCGAGCTCCTCGACGTTGCGGCAGTCGTTGGTCTTGCCACCGGTCACAGCCAAAAGGCCGGACTTCTTGTTCATCATCTCGTCGACCTCATCGAAGGTGTAGCCGCCTTCGCGCTGCAGGTAGCACACGGTAGCCGGGTCGATGGAGCCGCAGCGGGTGCCCATCATGACGCCGTCGAGCGGCGTCAAGCCCATGGTGGTGTCCATGCACTTGCCGTCCTCGATGGCGCACAGGGAGGCACCGGAACCGATGTGGCACACAACGACCTTGCGGGCCTCGCCGTTGGTCATCTCGGCGACCTTCTTGGAGATGTAACGGTAGCTGGTGCCGTGAGCGCCGTACTTACGGATGTGCAGCTTGTCGCAAACATCCTTAGGAAGGGCGTAGGTCTTGGCGACCTCGGGCATATTGAAGTGGAAAGCGGTGTCGTAGACCGTGACGTTGGGCAGATCGGGATACTGCTCCAGGCAGTACTCGATAACGTTGGCCTCGGGGTTGTTGTGCAGCGGAGCGAGCGGGGCAACCTCGCGGATCTTGGCAAGAACGTCCTCGTCGACGAGGGAGGAATCGCCAAAGTACCAACCGCCCTGAACGATACGGTGGCCGATGCCCTCGATCTTGACGCCGTTGGCCTCGAGGTCCTTCAGGACGACCTCGATGGCGACCTTGTGGTCGGGGAACTCGATGTTCTCGGTCACCTTCTTGGAGCCGTTGGCAGCATGGGTGAAGGTACCGCCGGTAAAGCAGACGCGCTCGCAGGAGCCCTTTGCGGACACCTTGTGGGACTTGGTATCGATGACCTGATACTTAAGGGTCGAAGATCCTGCGTTGACGACCAGAACGTTCATGTGTCTCCCTACTAACAGGCGGTGTGGCGCCGCCAGGTTACATACGCTTCAATAATAAACCCAAACGCCCTCGCGCTCGGGTTTATTGCGTTGATATATAAGTTATCGGTGCCCAAATACTCATGGCCTTTGACTTGTAAGACGAAATAGCGCGGGGACATACACCAGGGAAGAAATCCCGAGCGCAACAAGCAATACGACTCGAATGCCCGCAACGCTACTCAGCACAGCGTTGAGCAGATAGAAAAGAACAGCACCCACCGCCACCATCTGGCTTTGAACCGAAATCAGTGAACAGCGCATTGATGAATCGGAAGCATTTTGGAAAACTGAGTATTTGATTGGAGCAAATAACGAGTACGCAACCGTCTGCAGCACATAGAACACGGGCAGCAAATTAGCCGGAGTAAGGGGAATCAAAAACAAAGCTGTCAATACTAAGCGAATGATGCCGCAAATACGCGCAAAACGGCTCTTGTCGACATGAGCAATCACACTCGGCACAATAAGCCCCATGGAAGCCGAGGCAAGGAGCTGGACCGCAATGGTCACACCCGAAGCGACGGCATTCATTCCGCGACCCGCAAGCAGCAGTGAGAAAAAGTCTTCCAGGGCGACAAAAGCAAATGCCTGAGAGCAGTCCATGATGAACGCTGAACGAAGAATGCCGTTACGCGCAATAGCGGCACCGATCATCTTCGGGCTAATTCCACGCTTAGGTGTCGCTGCAGTGTCCCCTCTTCGCATCTCAGGAATGCAGGCAACGACAACCAACGTCAACACCATTGCGATGATATCTGCCGAAAGACCAATGAGATATGCACCGACAGACGAAATGAAACCGCCCACGCAAGCGGAGATGGCATAAGAGGCATAGAAAACAAATCGCTCAACGACATTAAGTCTTACGAGCTGGTCCTGAGAGACGCTGTCAATGTAGATCGCTTCTATGGATCCGCTCACACATGCAACTGCAAATCCTTTGAGAGCAAACGCGCCGATTAAAAGCAGAGGAGAACGGGCGAAAAGTAGGGCGGCGTAGTATCCAAGCATTCCCACGACGCCAACGAGACCGCTTGTCTTTCGTCCAAACCTGTCAGCAATATAACCAGTAGGAACCTCAAGAATGAACTTACTCACTTGGTATGCAATCATCATGCTAGAAATCGCCACCATCGAGAATCCGACGAATTCAAGGTAAACCGTCAGAAAATACAGAATGGTGCTGAAGTTCGACAGAAAAACGAACGTCATATAAAGCAAAACCGTACGGTTTTTCATGCTCCGCCCTCCAAGAGCCAATAGCCCAAACCGAAATCTTGGAAAAGCATGAGGGCAAAGCCGTCAGTCATGTGTTACAAGGCGTCAACATTCACTTGACGCCACGAGGCCAAATGGCCTCACGAAGCGAGATGACGCAATAGGTGAAGAAATACCGTCTGGTGTCGATCGGTCCAGGCATTTTGTCGATAGCAAAAATAGATGGGCAAGGCCACGTCATGCGAGCCTTCAATGGAGCACTCGCTCACTTCCAGTCCATCTGTTGCGAGAGAAGAGCCAGAAAAACTCAATATCAATCCCCCGGCTTGAAGAAACTCAGTCTGCGCCCTGTTTTCGTATTCGACGTCGCGGAAGCGGAAATTAACCAGCTGAGCCTCGGGACATTGGTTGATTGCATTGAGACAGGGTGACAAATTAATGGGAACAGCGAGCCTGCCGCCCAGCAACTCACGAACGGTCATAGCACCCACAGATTGATGACCCGCTGGACACGAAAGAACCTTGAGCTCCTTTTCACCCAAGTATTTCGAAGAAAGGACACTATCCCTTGGTTCCTCAAATGAGATGGCCGCATCCGAAATGCCAAGCACAAGTGATTCAAAGCATGTGGCCGTTGGCTGATGCCAAACATCAAGGTGAATCTGGGGGTGCAAGCTTTCAAACGAGTCGTACCAGTTTTCGGAAAAAAGACGCCCCCGCCCGTGAAGACAGGGGGCGTAAAGACGGAAGTGGCCGTCGGGCGAAACGCCGCCGTTCCCCGATTGAGCGTACTTTTTGAGATCGTCGACTTGTGCCAGGATCACGCGTGCACGACGCGCAAATTCTCTGCCCGCCGGAGACAAAACAGCCTCCCCCGCCGATCGGTCGAGCAAAACAATCTGATACTCAGATTCCAACTTTTTGATTGCCGACGAAACGGCCTGTGGGCTCACGTGAACGGCGCGAGCCGCTTTGCGCACGCCGCCGTAGTTCGCTACCGCTTGAAGGTATTCGAGTTGAGAAAGCTGCATAGGTTACTCCAAAGGCAGCCAAGGCGACGGGCTGTGCGTCCTCAGATGAGGTTCTCGCCCAGGTTCTTGCCGCCGAGGACGTGCATGTGGAAGTGCATGACGGTCTGACCGGCGTTGACGCCCTTGTTGGAGATGACGCGGAAACCGTCCTCCAGGCCCTTGGCCTTAGCGACCTCCTGGATGGCGTGGGCCATGGCGCCCATGGTCTCGGCAGGCACGTTGTCGGCGATGTCGCTGTAGTGCTTCTTGGGGATCACGAGGGTGTGGACCGGCGCCTGGGGGTTGAGGTCGTCGAAGGCGATGACCCGGTCGTCCTCATAGACAACGGTCGAGGGGATCTCGTGGTTGGCAATTTTGCAGAAGATGCAATCACACATGGTAGGTTCCTTTCTCACAGACCAAGGTAGTCTTTTTGGGACGGGGCTTTTTTGACTACTTTTTCGCAAGCGCAAACACTCGGCAAGCCGTCGCGCAAGGGTAGTCAAAAAAGCCCCGTCCCAAAAAGACTACCCCAAAGTAGGCTGCGAGATGGTTAGAACGAGAGGTTGTCGTCGGTGTTGGCGGCCTCGCCGTCGGCGAGCACATCGTTGCCGTCGACGTCCTTAAGGAGCACCGAGACCTTCTGCTCGGCATCGGACAGGCGGGTGCGCAGGCTCTTGAGGAGCTCGACGCCGCGGGTATAGCTCTCGAGCGACTCCTCGAGCTCCATATCGCCCGACTCCAAGCTGCGGATGATGAGCTCCAACTCCTGCGAAGCCTGCTTGTACGTAAGCTGCTCGACCGGGGTCTTCTCTGCCATATCTGTTTCCTTTCCTAAAGGTTTATCGCTATGAAACGCGGCCTACTCGACCGCATCGACCGTTGCCGCCACGTTGCCGTCTGCCATGCGCACGCGAATGGCGTCGCCCGGCTTAAAGGTCTTGGCACTTGTAGCCACGCCGTCAACGCTGTACGCGATGGAATAGCCACGGGCAAGCACCTTGAGCGGCGACAGGGCATCGAGCGAGGCTGCCGCACGGCCCAGGTCGGACGCGGGTTTGTTGAGCATCGTGCGCCCCTGATGCTCCAGGCGGGAACTCGCAAGCGTGAGCGCATGACGCTTGCCATCGAGCCCCGAGGTGCTTGCAACCAGACGCTCGGGCAGGCGCTCGAAGTTGGAGCGGAATGTCCCGACCGAGCGCGCTATGGCGCCCGACAGGCGATCGGCAGTCAGCGCAAGCTCCGATTCGCGACGTTCGACCATAAACGTTGGGTCGTTGAGGCACGGGCGGCATGCGGCGGCATCGAGTGCATCGCCCAGACGGGCCGTATAGGTGTCCCAGGCACGACGACCGCGCTGGTCGAGCATTTCCAGATCGACCTGATCCGACCCGATCATCGAAGCCATCGCGGCGCCCAGACGCTGATGGCGCGCCTCAAGCACATCGGCCAACTCCGTCATAGCTGGCGCCACCGATTCGGCCGCCGCCGTGGGCGTGGAGGCGCGGCGATCGCTCACCATATCGCAGATCGAAGTATCGGGCTCATGCCCAATACCGGTCACCACGGGCACAGGACAAGCTGCCACCGCGCGGGCAAGCTCCTCGTCATTAAAGGTCATGAGGTCCTCAAAGGAGCCGCCGCCGCGCACTAGCAAGATGCAGTCGGGCGCTGGCGTAATGGAAGCGGCGCGGCGCAAGCCCTCGATGAGTTCTGCCGGCGCGCCCTCACCTTGAACTTTAGCCCCCACGCAAACGAGCTCGACAAGCGGGTTGCGACGACGCAATGTGCGCTTGACGTCATCGATTACGGCACCCGAAAGCGAGGTGACGACCGCCACGCGTGAGCAGAACACCGGGATGCGGCGCTTGCGCGCTTCGTCCATCAGGCCCTCGCGGCGTAGCTTTTCGGCCAGTTGCGCCACTTGTTGACGCAGCAGGCCCTCCCCCGCCAGCGAAAACGAGCGAGCGACAAAGCTCATGCGGCCCGTGGCCTTATAGAGATTGAAGCTGCCCTTAAAGCTCACCTGCATGCCGTCGCGCAGATCGAACGTGCGCTTGAGATAGGCGCCCTTCCAAATGATGCAGTCAACGGCGGCCGAATCGTCCTTAATCTGGAAGTAGCAGTGGCCGCTTCGGGCGTTAGGACCACGAAAACCCGTGACCTCGCCCAGGACGCTCAGCTGCGGAATGGCATCGAGCGCACCGGCAGCGATCTCTACCGCCTGGCTCACGCTGAGCTCCTTGCGCTCCTGCTCGTCCGAACCGTCGAACTCGGCAGAAACGGCATTACCGGTTAGGTTCCAGCCTGCCACGCAGCCTCCTTTCGTTATCGAGCACAGAGACTCCGGCCCCGTGCGAAATTAAGTCCAACACATAGTACAGCGCCGCGAGGACACGAATCCCCGCGGCGCCTGCCTGTCCCATTTATTATCGGTTGGAGTTTCTGTTGTAGCGAGCCATAAGGTAGAGCAGCTGAATGATCGAAGTGAGCGCTGCGGCCACATAGGTAAGCGCGGCTGCCGTCAGCACCTTCTTGGCGCCGTTGACCTGCTTGGAACTCATACCCGACTGCTCGATGTACGCCACAGCACGTCGGCTGGCGTCAATCTCGACAGGCAACGTAACGAGTTGGAACAGCACACTAAACGAGAAGAAGATCAACGCGAGGGTCGTGAGCCCGGCAATGTTCATAAACAGGCCCAAGAGCAACACGATGGTCCAGGTGTTCTGGGTAAAGTTGACGACCGGGACCAGGGCGGTGCGCACCTTCATCATGGCGTAACCGCTTTGGCGCTGGGCGGCGTGGCCCGCCTCGTGACAGGCGACGGCAACGCTTGCGACCGACCCGCCCGAACGGTTGGCGTCCGAGAGATACAGGTTGTTATCCTGCGGATTGTAGTGGTCGGTGAGCTCACCGGCCACGCCCTTGATACCCACGGCGTTGCAACCGTTGGCGTCGAGCATGCGGCGAGCGACCGTGGCACCCGTATCGCCGTCCGAGCGCACCTTGGACCAGGTCTTGTACGTCGAGTTGATATAGCTCTGCGCAGCAAGGCCAAGCACTGTACAAACAAGAACAACCAGCAGGTACAGCGGGTCGATGCCAAAGCCGTAACCATAGTAATAGGGCATGCGAATTCCTCCGAATCGAGTTACACGTTGGAGGCATTCTACCCATTCGACTGACCAGCAAATCAACATCGATGTTTTGGCAATGTCAGCGAAAACGGCCGAGAGCGAGCAAGGTGACGTGAAAGAGAGGCGACGCGTACTTTGGTACGCGAGCGACGATTGAACGTCAGATTGCCGCTCTCGGCCGTTTGCAGCGTCGAGCTGTTAGGCGGTTTGGTAAAACCGCGTAACTATATACCTACAGGAGCTCGATTTTGCCGTCCTTCACGGTGAGTCCCATGTTGCCCGAGAGCAGATCGTCCAGACGCGAACCCACAAGCTCAAAACGCCAGCCTTCGCGCAGGGGACTTTGCTCAGGATGCTCAATGTAGTCGGCCAGGTCATCGCGCGAGGCAATGACCGAGGTCGCCACGCCCGAGCGCTCGGCAACCAGGCGAATGAGCGCGTACATGAGATCCGTCACGCTCTCCAGCTCCGGAGAGATTTGGCGATGCCCGCGCACCATAAGCGGCAGGCGGTCGTGCGGGCAACTCGCGCCGCGCTTGATGGCCATCAACGCGCCATCCACGTCGCGCTCCCCCAGCTGGTCGGTGCCGCGAATGCTGCGGAACTCCTCAACGCGCACGGGATTGCGCTTAACCAGGGCCAACAACGTATCGTCGGACATAACCCACTTGCGCGGGATGTTGCGCCGCTCAGCGCGGTCCTCACGCCAGGCGGCAAGCTCGCGCGCAATGCCCAGCTGATGGCGGCTACACGAGTTGATGCGCTTGACCTTGCGGAACGCCTCATGGCGATCGGCACGGTAGTGCGACTCGTCGGCCAGAGGGCGCAACTCATCGAGCACCCAGTCCACGCGGCCCAGCTCGCGCAGACGGCTCATCATCTCGGTATAGGCGACGATCAAGTACTTGACGTCATCGATCGCGTACTCGATCTGCTTGTCGCTCAGCGGGCGGCGCGACCAATCGGTCAGCGACTCGGTCTTGGGAAGTGATACGCCGCAGAACGTCTGAACGAGCGCGCCATACGAAATCTGCTGGCGCTCGCCCAAAAAGGCGGCGGCAACCTGCGTGTCAAAAATCGGTCGCGGCAGTGCGCCCACGGTATGGAGCATAACCTCCATGTCTTGAGAGCAAGCATGGAACACCTTGACCACGCCCTCGTCAGCCATAAGCTCGGCAAGCGGCGACAGGTCGTCGATCACCAGAGGATCGACCGCGACACTCTCGGCGGGGGTGGCAATCTGGACCAGGCACAGGCGCGGATGAAACGTGCGCTCGCGCAAAAACTCGGTGTCGACGGCGATCGCGTCGAACTCGCGGGCGCGCTGGCAAAAGTCGACCAGAGCCTGATGTGTGGAAATGTACATATCAACCCATCGAATAAGGTTAGGCCCGAAAAACACGGGTAGGATATCGGCATTGCTCTACAACTATACTCGGTTAGTCACAGAACGGGAACGTAAGTATGCGCTGCCTTATCATCCACAACCCGGCATCGGGTCCCAGCTCCGATGAAATCTTCGCATTCACGCACGCCCTTGCACAGGGCGGCGACGAGGTCGTGATGCGTTTTATCGGCGATGGCATGGAGCCCGAGGACGCGGTAGCGGACGTTCGTGAGTTCGATCGCGTGGTCGTTTCGGGTGGCGACGGCACCGTCTCCAACGTGCTCGACCAGATGCGCGGGTGCGGTGTCCCTACGCTCGTCTTCCCCTCCGGCACGGCTTGCCTGTTCTTTAACAACATCGGCAATGCCCCCGAGGCGGCGGCACTCGCCAAGGCTTGCCGCGCCGGCCGCACGGTCAAGGTGGACATGGGTGAGCTCTTTTGGCTCGACGAGAACGGTAACGAGAAGCGCCACGGCTTTATCATCATCGCCGGCTCGGGCTTCGACGCCGAGATCATGATGAAGGCCGCTCCCACCAAAAACGACATTGGCGAGATCGCCTACTTCCTCTCCGCGCTCGCTACGCCCAACCCCACGGTGGCACACTTCACCATTGAGCACGACGGCATCGTCGAGGAGCTCGACGGCATCTGCTGCATGGCAGGCAATACCTCGGTCATCCAAAACGACATCAACCTATTCCCTAACTGCCGCATGGACGACGGCATGGTCGACATCGTCGTTATTGAGCCCGTACGCACGGTGCAGCTGCTCCCCACGGTAATTACCGCCGCGCTCGACCCCGCTGGCAAATTGCTCGGCCGTCCGCAGTTTAAGATCATCCAGACCAAGGAAGCCAAGATCACCTGCACGCCATCGCTGGGTATGCAGTTCGATGGCGAGATCATCTCCAGCAACTCCGGCGTCTTTGGCGCCCGCGCACTGCCGCAATGCCTCGATCTCATCGTCGACGAATTTTCACCACTCGGAAAATAGGAGGGCCCCATGAACGACAATCCCCTGATTGGCTTTATCGTCATCGTCTTGGCCATGCTCGTCGGTTACGCCATCAATGTGATTCACCGCCGAAAGAAGTAAATCCACATTGGTATGATATTCATCCAGTTATCGACTCTCCCGTTGTTTATGCAAATCCTAAACAGCGGGAGAGTTTTCTTTTTGAGCATTGTCTGGCGCTTTATTCAGCTACAGTAAATGCAGGGTGCCTTTATTTAACTAAAGCAATAAAATGAGTATTATTATCCGCTCATCGTATATTTCTTCACGCTCATCGAGTAAAAGCTGTTGTCGAATGAATACTCTTTACACTTCCTTTAGGCTAGTAGATGTATTTATTAGCTGAAACTCCGTACGGTTTCGCGGGGTTTCAACAGTTGGGAGGGATCATGAGGTTTACTCATCCTGTCAACACGCTCAAGAAGCTCGGCTGCGGCCTTGCATTTGGAGCAGCGGCCATTATGGCCATGCCGACTTCGGCGCTCGCTTGCACCCAGATCTACATGGGCAGCCAGCTCACGGCAGACGGCAACACGTACTACGGACGCTCCGAGGACTTCGGCCCGCGCTACATCAAGCACTTTGGCATCGAGCCCGCACACAAGGACGGCAGCAAGTACACCTCGGTCGAGTCCGGCTTTGAGTACAAGTCCAAGGGCGCAACCTACCGCTACACCTTCGTTCGCGACAACCCCTCTCAGTGGGAAGATCGTTGCGACGCATATTCCGAGGCTGGCATCAACGAAAAGGGCGTTTCCTGCTCTGCCACGCTGAGCACCTCCTATAACGAGAAGGCAGAGGAAGCCGACCCCGTCACCGAGGAGACCGGCATCGGCGAGTACAACTACGCCAGCGTCATTCTGGGCGAGAGTGCCACGGCCCGCGAGGGTGTCGAGCTCCTCGGCAGCTTGATTGACGAGCAGGGCGTCTGCTCCAACGACCAGATCATCATTGCCGACAACAACGAGACCTGGCTGTTTGCAGCGCTTTCCGGCCATCAGTGGATCGCCATGAGGCTCACCGACGATATCGCCTCGCTCAATCCCAACATCGGCAACCTCACCTATGACGTCGACCTCGACGACACCGAGAACTGCCTCCACTCCGAGGGCATCGAGTCCATGCCTAAGGAGAAGGGCTTTGCCGAGTACACCGACGGCAAGTTCGACGTCGCCAAGACCTACGGCGAGGAGATTAGCGAGGCCGGTATGCACCAGTGGTCGCGCTATGTCCAGGGCCGCGATTACTTCATGGCTCCGCTTGCTGAGGGCACCGACTATGAGATCGTCAAGGACGAGCGCGAAGACGCTCGTGCGACGACCGGCGCCCTGGTCCACGAGATGCAGCCGCTGTTCTTCCAGCCCGGCAAGTCCGACTGGAACACCTTTGAGATGATTCGTTCCTTCGCCGCTCGCGGCGAGAATGTCGCCGGCCTCAACGCCAACACCGACGGCGCCTATGCCATCGGCTCCAACCGCAACACCGAGATCCACACCTTCCAGATCCGTCACGGCATGGACCCCGAAATCGCGACCATCCAGTGGGAGATGCTCTCCAACGCCGAGTTCTCCGTCGCTATCCCCCTCTATTCCGCACTGCTCACCGAGGTAAGCCCCTACTTCAGCGATCAGGATGTCTCCTTCGACCACTGTGAAGAGGAAGACGTCGTGAACAACGAGGAGCCCAAGAACTCCATCAACTACGTCCTCATGGACATCAACACACTCGCCTATGAGAACCGCGACAGCTGCGCCACCGGCGTCCGCGCCTATCTCGACGCCCTGCAGAAGGAGCTCATTGAGCAGAACCTGACCGTCGACGAGGCCATGCAGGCCGCCGAGGACACCGAGGCCCGCACCGCCCTGGCCAACAAGGCCGGCAAGGCAGCGACCAAGAACACCTACGTCAAGTGCAAGGCCATGCTCGAGGAGATGCGCGACTACCTCAAGGAGGGCGACTTCTCCGAGGAGTTCGTCCCGAGTGACTACGATGCCGACAACGACTGCCTGGTCGAGTCCATCACCTACGCCGACGAGGCTCTCTCCGATAAGGACGTTGCCGAGCCCGAGGCTGAGGAAGAGGCGACCGAGGAGAAGTCCGAGGGCAACAACATGGCCGCCATGGCCGTTGGCGCCGTCGTCATCATCGGTGTCTGCGGCTTCGTGCTTTATCGTCGCAAGAAGGCCTAAGGCCCTTGCGTTCCAAGAGACGGGCGGGGTCGCATGAGTCATCCCGCCCGCTCAGCCTGCCCTTTTGACCGGCAGGAAACGCCGCCGAAATCTTTTCAAAAAAGATTTCCCCGCACACACTTCGCTGTGCTATAGTGCAGCGCAACAGCAACGAGGTGCGACCGCGCCAAGGCATCACGAAAGGAGCCACCAAGATGATGAACACGATGAAGTCCCTCAACAACTGGTGGTGGCGTGATGCGAATACGATCGGTCGACAGTGAGTCCCTCACGCCTGTTTTTGCGCTCTAGGTGATTGGAAGGCCTCCGGTTTCGACCGGGGGCCTTTTTCTATCTCGAGCCCGATCGCGTTCGCATCACGCGCCTCCGCTTTCTTCTCTTGTACTTCCCTTCCGAAAGGATTTTCACCATGTCTCAGAACACAACCACCGCACAGCCCCGCACCGTCCAGACCGCCGACCGCGGCAAACTCGACGTCCGCGCCCTCGTCTTGCTCGCCATCCTGCTTGCCGCCGGCTTCATCCTCAACTTCACCGTCGGCAAGGCAATCTCGGGCATCTCGGGCGGTATGATCAGCCCCGAGTTCATCATCTCGGCATTCTGCCTCACCATCCTGGTCGTTCGTCCCAACATTGGCCAGGCGCTCGTCATTGGTCTCATCTCGGCGGCCGTGATCCAGATCACTACCACCTCGCCGTTTGTCGATTTTGCCGCCGAGGGCATCGCCGCTATGCTCATGGCCGTCATTGTCAACGCTGCCGCCAAGGACGGCCAGGTTAAGCCCGTCGTCGCCATCGCCGCAACATTCGTGACCACCTTTGTCTCGGGCGTCATCTTCATGGTCATCAAGATGGCCATGCTCGGCGTTGTGGGCGAGCTCGCCGCAGCCATGCTGCCCGTCGTCGCCATGACCGCCGTATTTAACGCCATTCTGGTCGGCGCCCTCTACCTGCCCATCCAGAAGGCCCTTAAGCTCAACTAACCTGCTCGGCTTTACGAGCCACCCCATCTTGGCGTTCATTCGTCGCTCGCGTACCCAAGTACGCTTCGCTCCTCTTTCGCGCCAACCTGGGGCACCTCGTAAAGCCGTTTCCGTGCTTCACCACCAAAGACTGTCCCAAACAACGAGCTTTTGGGGACGTTCCTAAACGACTTGTCATGTAAGAACGTCCCCAATGACTATGAAAGGTATCCATGGAAACGATCATCAACGTCGACGATGTCTCGTTCTCCTATGGCACGCAAACCGAGCAGGCGCTCAGCCACGTTTCGCTCAGCGTGAACAAGGGAGATTTCATCGGCATCATCGGGCCCTCGGGCGCCGGTAAGTCCACACTTGCCGCCTGTCTGTCGGGCGCCGTGCCTCACCACTACACCGGCGCCTTTTATGGCTCCGTGTTAGTTGACGGCCACGACACCTGCGAGGTCTCGCTCACCGACATATCGCAGATCGTCGGTAGCGTGCTGCAAGACATTGACACGCAGATGGTCGCTTCGGTCGTTGAGGATGAGATGCTCTTTGGTCTCGAGAACTTTGGCGTTCCGCACGACCAGATCGAGCAGCACGTGAGCGAGACGCTTAAGACCGTCGGCATTAGCGACCTGCGCGACCGCGAGATCGCCACCCTCTCGGGCGGTCAAAAGCAAAAGGTAGCTATCGCCGCCATCCTCGCCATGCGTCCGCGCGTCTTAGTGCTCGATGAGCCAACCGCAGCACTCGACCCCGCCAGTTCCACCTTGGTCTTCGAGACGCTGCGCGAGGCAAACCGCGCGCTCGGCATCACCATCGTCGTCGTTGAGCAAAAGGTCGCTCTGCTTTCGGAGTACTGCAACCGTGTGTTGGTGCTCGATCACGGCCAGATCGCGCTGCAAGGTGAGCCGCACGAGGTCTTCGCACGCACCGACGAGCTTCGCACCATCGGCGTCGATTGTCCGCGCGTCACGCGCATCTTCAACAGTCTCGAGGCCGATGGCTTGGTAAGCGGCACGCCCTGTCTGGATGTCGACGAGGCAGAACGCCTGATCACGGAAATCGTCGACCCCGACCGTGCGACAAGCGATACCCAGGCGCCCGCAGGCTCCCCGCACGCGCCGTCGCTGCGCCCGCATGCGAAAGACGCCGAGCCGGTGCTCACCTTTGACCATGTCGAGTTTTCTTACCCCCATGGAGGCGCCGCCGTCCACGACCTCAACTTGACGCTCTACCCCGGCGAGCTCGTGGGCATTGTCGGCCAAAACGGAGCCGGCAAAACCACGCTCACCAAACTGCTCACGGGTTTGCTCAAGCCCGCATCGGGCAGCGTACGCGTTACGGGCTTGGACACGGCATCGGTTCCCACGAGCCGCATCGCACACGAAGTGGCAACGCTTTTCCAGAACCCCGACCGCCAAATCTGCAAAGACACCGTGCTCGACGAGGTCGCCTTTGGTCTAGAACTTGCCGGCATCGACCGCGCCGAAGCCCTGCGTCGCGCCCAGCTGGTCATCGACCGCTTTGGTCTGCCCGCCGACGAGGCACCGTTCTCGCTGTCACGCGGCCAGCGCCAGATGGTGGCGCTGGCATCCGTTGTAGTGGTCGAGCCCAAGATCGTGGTGCTCGACGAACCCACGAGCGGCCTGGACTACCGCGAGTGCATGACCGTGATGGAAACGGTGCGCACCATGGCCGAGCGCGGTTGCGCCATTATCATGGTCTGTCACGACATGGAAGTCGTTTCCGACTTTGCCGAGCGCATCGTGGTGATGGCCAACGGTCGCATCCTCGACCGCGGCCGCACGCACGAGCTGTTCTCGAACATCGAGCTCATGCAGCGTGCCTACGTTGAGCCGCCCCAGGTCATCGAACTCTCGCGCCGTCTGGCATCCATCGTCTCGCCCGCCTTTACACAGGTGAGTGAGGTCACTGATATCGTTCGCATTACCGAGGAGATGGTCCGCCGTGGTTAACGTCATCGACTACATGCCGGGTGACACGTTGCTACACCGCCTGAACCCCGTCATCAAACTGGGCCTCGCCGCCGCCATCATCATCGGTATCTTCTTGTCCGACACCTATGTGGCACTGCTGGGCTTTCTGGCGCTCACGCTCGCGCTGGGAGCCTACGCCGGCGTCGTCGACCGCCTGCTCGCGCTGCTCAAGCTACTGATTCCACTCGCGCTCATCATGCTGGTGCTGCAGCTGGCTTTTATGCGCGATGGCAACGTGGTGTGGAGCTTTGTCACCGATGAAGGCCTCATCACCGGAACAAAGGCCTGTCTGCGTCTGCTGGGCGTGGCGCTACCGCTTATTCTGATGCTCATGGTGACCAAGCTCAACGACCTTGCCAACGCCTGCGTCGAGGTGCTGCACGTTCCGTATCGTTACGCCTTCACCTTTACCACGGCGCTGCGCTTTGTGCCAGTGTTTGGCCAGGAGATGAACGCCATCATGGAGGCGCAGACCGCACGCGGCATCGAGTATGACACCAAGAACCCCATCAAGAAGCTCAAGCTCATGCTGCCGCTGTGCGTGCCGCTACTGATCTCGAGCGTGGGTAAAACCGATGCCACGGCCCTGGCAGCCGAGCAGCGCGGCTTCTACCTGCGCACGCGCGCGAGCTCGTACAAGCGCTACCCCATCAAGGGCCTGGACATTGCCATACTTATTGTCAGCATTGCCCTCATCGTCCTCGGCTTCCTGTTTTAACCCATCGCCCCCGGCAACCGACAAACGCAAAAGGCCCCGGCTCGCATCAAACGAGCCGAGGCCTTACTGTTTTCCCAGATAAAACCTACCAAAATAAACCTGTCCCTTTTTTGGCAGGTCGAGGGCTACAGGCGGTAGGGGGCGCCGCTGCGGATGATGGATTCGCGCACCAGGACGTCCATGGCGTCAAGGGTAATCTCGGGCATCTCCCGGTACTTTTGCAGCACCGAGAGCTCGGTGCAGGCCAGAATGACGCGGTCGCAGCCGCTGCGGGCGAACTCCCACATCACGCGGTCAAACTTGTCCATATCGGGCTCGCGTCCGGCCTTCACGTCATCATAAATCAGCGACATCACGTCGGCCTGGCGCTTCTCGCTGGGATAGACGACCTCGACGCCCGCGGCCTCGCACTCGCGCCCATAGACGCCTGCACCCACGGTGCCGTCAGTGCCCATGATGCCGATCTTGCGCACCGGCTCGGACGGCATGCTCAGGTTGGGATCGAACTCGCACTCCCCCATCACCGCGCCCGCCAGGGCATAGCGCACCGACTCACGCGGCATGTGGATAATCGGCACCTTGGTAAACGACTGAATCTGGTCGTAGAAGTAGTGCGATGTGTTGCAGGGAATGGCAATGTGCGCGCAGCCCAGTGTCTCGAGCGCCTGTGCGCACTCCTTCATGGTCGCCAGCAGCTCGGCATGCTCGCCGGTCTTGATGGCCAGCGTACGGTCGGGCATGGTCGACTTGGAAAGCACCACCATGTCGATATGCTCCTGATCATAGGCAGCAGCCGTATGACGCACGACCTGGTCGTAGTAATACGACGTGGCCTCAGCGCCCATGCCGCCGATAACTCCCAGCTTTTCCATCGCCGCCTCCTTGGTGACGCCCATGCAATTGCTCGTATCATGCCCGCGCCCGTCCGATGCAAACCGGGCGGGCGCCGCGCTCATCTACTTGTAATACGTCTTGAACAGCTTAAAGTGACGCAGCTTGGTGTGCCACATGCGCAACCAGCGGTTAAAGACAAAATCGCCCTTCATAAACGAAGGATCGGCAGCCTTGCCCTCCTTGGCCAGACGATGCGCCTTCGCACGCAGCTCGGGGTCCTTGACATACTTGTCAACGACGCCCATGGGGACAACCATCCACAGCGCCTCGTCCTGCGCCGTCACAAATTCCGGCTCAAACGGACGGTTATAGACGTACTCATCCACCACGTATTTAGCAACGTTAAAGCCGCTGTTGGTGACGTAGTAGTTACTGCGGCCCTGACGCGTGTTGAAGTCGAAGAACTTAAACGAACCATCGCGTTGGTCGTACTTGACGTCGAAGTTGGAGAAGCCCGTGAACTTAAGGTCCTCAAGCAGCTTGCGCACGCCACCCATGAGCTCGTCGTTGGGCTCGGTGATGATGCAGGCGTGGTTGCCGACACCATGGGGCTGATGCTCCTCGAGCAGCACGTGACCCAGGCACATCATGCGAACCTTGCCGTTGCGGTCGGAATAACTGGTAAGCACGCGCATGTACTCGTCGTTGCCGGGCACGCGGTCCTGCAAGATGAGGTCATCGGTGTAGCCACTGGCGTACACATCGCGAATGACCTGCTCCAGCTCGGCGCGATCGGCAATCTCGTAGGCCTTCTTCTGGCCCTCGAACTCGTGCTCCCACCACATGATGCCGTCAGAGGGCTTCAGAATCATCGGGAAGGGAAAGTCGATCTGGTCGAGCACCTCGGCGGAAGCCTCGCCCTGGGCGTTGAGCATCGCCATGGTAAAGGTAAACGTGTGCGGATAGGGTACACCGTGCTTCTCGCACAGCTCGTAGAAGATCTCCTTCTTCTGGCACTGCTCGAGCATACTGTAGGGCGCATAGGGCGCGATGACGTTGGAGGCAAGCTGGCCGGCATCCTGAGCCTGTGCGGCAAGCGCGACGTAGTTATCGCCGCAGCCCATGAGGATAATCTTCTTATCGGGATTGGCCTGTGCAATGCCGTTGACGGTCTCGATCATGACCGGCATAGTGTCGATATCCACATTGGGCGTATAGTCGATAATCTGGCTGCGGTATGCAGGACCCGTCTGATACTTGCCAAAGACCAGGCTCTTGACCTGATACTCCTCGTAGAAGGCGCGCGCCACCGAATAGGCGTTGATATCGCCGCCGAGCAGCACGGGTATAAACTCGCGCTCTGTAAACTGCAATGCCATGGAAACTTCCTATCATCAACTGCCCGTACGATGGGCGGTCTTTATGCAACTGGTTTATTCTAGCGTGCCAAACTGCCGCTTCCCAAAGTTCCACCATATCTATGGCAAGCAGGCGCTTATGATCGAGCCCGCAGGGTTCCGTAACGTTAAAGTTGAACTCTATGGTTTCTTAACAATTCACTATAACTGCAGGTCAAGACCAAAACCTCAAGTTCAACTTGACCCTTTAGAACCTTTAAGGTTCAAGTTGAGGTCGAAAGCAGTAGTAGAATACCTTTCGAACTATAACCTACGATTGATTGCAGAGGGACTGGATGCAGCATTCGAACCATCGCACCGCAGCGCTCATCGCGTCGAAGCCGGCTCGTATCATCACGAGCGCCGCGCTTGCCGTTACACTGACGGCCGCGCCGATGCTCTCCCCCGTCGCAGCCTATGCCGCCTCGCAGGCAACGCAGGATCAGCTTTCCGCTGCCCAGCAGAAAATCGAAACCGCCACGAGTGCCTACAACGAAGCCCGCACCAAGCTCGAGGATCTGCAGAAGCAAATCGACACTAACGAGGCAAGCATCGAGAAGATCGAAGCCGAACTTCCCGATCAACAGGCCAAGGCGAGCTCCGCCATGCGCGATCTGTATAAGTACCAGAAGGGCACCAACCCCATCGTGAGCTTCCTGGTCAACGCGCAGAGCCTGGGCGAGTTCATCACCACCTGCAAGTACACCAACCAGATCACGAGCTCGAGCGTCGACGAGATCGAAGAGCTCAACAAGATGCAGACCGAGCTCGAGCAGAACAAGACCGAGCTCGAGCAGGCCAAGTCCCAACTCGAGACCGAGCAGAAAACCGCCGAGGACGCACTGGCACAGGCCCAGCAGCTTCGCAGCGAAGCCCAGGCAAAGGCCGAGCAGGAGAATGCCGCCGAGCTGGCCAAGCTCGAGGCCGACAAGGCCGCTGCCGCCGAGAAGCTCTCGGGCGAGGGCGTGAGCGGCAACAACTCCAACAGCCAGGCCAATAACGCCAACACCACTATCGACACCACGGTGAACAACTCCAATACCGGCAACTCCGATTACGACTCGTTTATCAACGAGTGGACGAGTCGCATCGACAACTACCTCGCCGGCTCCCCCATGGCAGGCCAGGGTTACAACTTTGCCGTGGCAGCCTGGAACACCGGTGTTGACCCTCGCTGGTCTCCCGCCATCGCCTGCATCGAGAGCAGCAAGGGCCTCTATTGTGCCGGCTCCTATAACGCCTGGGGCTGGAGCGCCCGCGGCGGCGGCTGGCGGAGCTTTGGTAGCTGGAGCGAGGGCGTCTCTGCCCACGTTGCCTACCTGGGCGCCAACTATGGCTCCACGCTTACCCCGGCAGCCGCCAAAAAGTACTGCCCGCCCACGTGGCAGGACTGGTACAACAAGGTTGCAACCCAGATGAACCGCATCTAAGATCAACGTCAAAGGGCCCCAATTGGGGCCCTTTTTCTTTTACGCGACGGAGGTATCGACGACGCCAGTCGCGTTTGCAATGGCAACGATGATAATCATTGCCAACAAGAGCACACCCATAGCCTTGAGCCAGAGCTTTGCAAGCTTTTTACCGTGGTATCTATCGAGTAGCTCAAACCGCCGGCGAAGGCGGCGTTTGTCGAGCATCACAAAATGAATGAGCACTACGAGACCGTCGACGAAGATAAAATACTCAATCGCGAGAAACCACATCGGGTAGTTTTGGTTGGCGCCCGTAGGATGAAAAACGGCAAAATGGCTTCCGGCAAAGAAAACAAGTAGCGAAAGATAGACGAATGCGTTCCAAATGCGCCCAACGGTGTCGGGAATGCGGGAGAGTAAATTCGGGCGCTCAGGCACCAACGGCAATCCACCCTGAGACTGATCCGTGGGGAGCACGGGCGCAGGGCACATGGCTCGCCGCTCGGGAGGCTCTTGGAAAGAAGCAGCATTCGGCGCGCACGACGGCGTCGGCGCGGACGACGCATACGATGCGCGCGCAGCGTGCCCTAGCGCCTTCGCGCTTGCAAAGCGCTTGTCCGGATCGAGCGCCATCGCCATGCAAATAACATCGGCAAGCGAGGCGGGGATATCATATGCCTCGCATTGCTCGCGCATGCCCCGACCCGGCTTGGGGTCGGCCCCCGTCAGACAAAAGAACAGCAGGGCACCGAGCGCATAGACATCGCTGCGCACGCTCGTCTGACCAAAACCATACTGCTCGGGTGGCGCATAGGGACGCGTGCCAAACTTAACGGTATCGGCATCGGCTCCCTCACGCCACACGCGAGCGATTCCCAAGTCGATAATCACCAGCGATGAAAATGTCATGCCTGTATCGGGCGTATAGTTCGCGCCCGACACGATGATATTCGAGGGCTTTAGATCGCGATGGATCACCGGAGCGGCCATCTCCCCCGCCGACGCAAAGCCGGCATGGAGCTCCGCAACTGCATCACAAAGGGCGCCAAACAGCTCACAAGCATAATCGGGCGTCGCACCCAAACGCCCCACCAGGGCCCCGAGCGTTTCGCCTTCGATGTATTCCATGACCACGCAGAGCTCATCGCCCGCGCGGCGGCAATCGACAATCCGAGGCAAGTGCTCGTAACGTCGCCCGGCACGCTGGGCCGCAAACAGGCGTTCATACGCCCCGCCAATCTGGGCCGACGCGTCGATGCGCTTGCGAACAAAGGGGCCAAGAGATCCTCCGCCGGAGCCCTCAAAGTACACGAGCTCGGTCGTCTCGACGTCGGAGTGCTTGAGCACACGGTCTACGCGATAACTGTCATCACGCTCAAGTGACGCCAGGTGTCCGGCGAGCGCAGCGGTCAGCTCATCATCGGAATATGTTGGGCTCTGAGTATCCATAGCGTCCATAATAACGCAGGGCACGGACGCCCCATGACGCCCGTGCCCTGCACGTTCTAAATATCGTGAACGGCGCTTCCGCCGGCAGCCAACCGTTAGCTCACCGTCTCCTCACCAAAGCGATACAGCTCCTCGTTCACCTTTTGCAGGCTGCAGCCGCGATCGATACAGAAAATGATGATGGCGTCACGGCGGTCCTTGCAGTTGAGGACATTGGCGCCCGCCGCCGTCAAGGCTCGGTTGGTCTCCTTGAGCGTCAGCGCCATGGCAAAGGCAATCTGCAGCACCTTATTGCGGCTCGGATGCCGCGCACCGGTAAAGATCTGATAGCCAAACGTCTCGTTGAGGTCGGCCATACGCACCACGCGCGAACGCTCCAGCCCCTTTTCTTCCAAAAGCTGTTTCAGATACTCCGAAAGCGACGGGGCGGTAAAGTCGTGCTCTTTGATATAGCCCTCGATACTCGGGGCATCAAGCAGCTCGTTGAGCAACTCTTCGGTTAGCTTCTTATCGGGCATATGGCCTCACCCCCAGCTCGCATAGTAACCATGTTTTTAATTCTAGTTAAAAACCGCTCACGTCAGAACGTTCCCAGCTGGCAACCTGGTCGGGAGATACCGTGCTCATCGCTTCGAACTTCCAGGTGCCGCCCGCCTTGAGATGGTTGGTGTTCGCAAGAGCCGTTCCCACCTGATTGCCGTCTGCGTCATACAGAACATACTCAATCTGAATGTAGCTTTGCTCTTTATCCGTATTATTGGTCAACGTGCCAGTGATCTTATACGCGAACTGATTAGACGTATCCCCGGCCTCATCCGAAACCGTATAGGGTTCTTGTGCCTCTTTTTGCTCCTCGACTTGCTGGGTCTGTTCGGCAGGCTTTGCTGCTTCACCCGTTGACGAATCGGACGAGTTACCACCCATAGAGCCTACAACGCCGGCAACAACGAGCACCACGATGACACCCAAAACGATCTTGCCGATCGGCTTCTTTCCCTCTTTTGCCATTATGCATCCTTCCTACGATCCGGCTACCGTGCCGGCACACAGCACATCGTAGGAGGCAGCGAGCTCAAATTCATTAGCTGGGAGCTAATGTCGCAGCACAGCTTGCCATCTGGCACTCATTGAGTCTTTTTTCCTTCACCGAACTCACTCCTTTGTTGTTGACTATTAAACATTTAGACGTAAACTGCTTTGTTACCTTGTCAACATCTGAAAGGAACCTCATTGGGAAAAGACGTACTGGTGCAGCAACTCGTCGACTCATTCGACAGCTGGCCCGCCAAAAATTCCGGTTGCGGATCGTCCCGCATGACACAAGAGCTCTATCCTTTTGACAAGCTCTTCTCTCCCATCAAAATTAACAAGCTCACCGTCAAAAACCGCATTGTCATGGCACCGATGGGCAATATCGACATGTGCGAGGAAACTGGTCGTCCCAGCGACATGATGCTGCAGTACTTTTTCGCCCGCGCCAAAGGCGGCTGCGGCCTCATCACAACAGGACTCGTACCGGTAAGCCACGGCATCGATACCACGGTCACCGAGCTGGACAAGCTCACCTATTTCCCGCGCATCGATCGAAGCCGAACCGTTATGGCAGGCTGGCGCGACCTTGCCCAAGGTGTCCATGCCTTCGGATCGCGCATTTTTGTCCAGCTTACGGCCGGACTCGGCCGCGTGGGCAACCCGCAATGCCTCATCACGCAAAAAAAGTTTCCGGTCTCGGCGAGTTTCTTGCCTAACTACTACATCCCCGCCATTCCATGCATGCGCCTCTCGGATCAAAAGCTGCGCCGTATCGTAAACAATATCGGCCAAGCGGCGGCCGATGCTCATGCCATGGGCATCGATGGCGTCTATTTGCACGGGCACGAGGGTTATCTTATCGAGCAGCTCGGAAACCCCGCCTTTAACCATCGCAAGCTCGGACGTTATGCCGATTGGCGTCAATTTGGCCTCGATATGATCAAAGAAATCCGTCGCCGCGTTGGGCCCGACTACCCCATCATGTACCGCATCGACCTTTCGCTTGCACTCGAGGAAACCTATGACGAGCAGGTCATGAATTCGACCTATCTGGGACGCATGCGCGGCGGCCGCACAGTCGAACAGACCCTGGGTTATATGGAAGAGCTCGTGGCGGCGGGAGTAGACATCTTTGACGTCGACCTTGGTTGCTATGACAACTGGTGGATGCCCCACCCGCCTGCGAGCATGCCCGCAGGCTGCTTCGTTCCCGTAGCGCGCGCCGTTCGGGAGCGCTTTGCCGCCGACAATATCCGCTCCAATGCCGGCCTTCCCATACCCGTTGTCGCGGTGGGTAAGTTGGGCTACCCCGACATTGCCGAACGCGCCCTTCGCAATGGCGACGCCGATATGATCATGCTCGGACGCCCGCTGCTTGCGGATCCCGAGTGGCCCAACAAGGCGTACGCCGGTCGCGTGGCAGATATTCGCCCCTGCATCGGATGCCAGGAAGGATGCCTCAACGAGTTTGTCGAAGGGGGCCATCCGCAGTGTGCCGTCAATCCACGCTGCAGCTTTGAATACCTCATGCCCCAGACACCCGCTCCCGCCATAGAACCCAAACGCATAGCGGTGATAGGAGCCGGACCCGCCGGGATGGTCTGTGCGCTAATCGCCGCGCGTCGTGGCCACGACGTAAAGCTCATCGACGCCGAAGATGAACTTGGAGGAAAACTCCTCTCCGCCAGCACCGCCCGGATCAAGTTCGACCTCGATAATTACCGCTCCTATCTTGTTCGACAGGTGCGCGAGCAGACAGAAAAACCCAACGGGAACCTGACACTCGAGCTTGGACGGGCAGCACGCGCCGAAGATCTTGCAAAAGCAGGCTTCGACGCAATCGTGTGTGCAACAGGCACTTCTAATGCGATACCGCCCATCCCCGGCCTTACGGAGCTTGCAGCATCGGGCCATGCCGTGCAGGCAACGCAGCTACTGCGCCAACCCGCGCTGCTTGGCAACGCCAAAACCGTCGCCATCATTGGCGGAGGGGCCGTGGGCTGCGAGGTTGCCCAATGGCTCACCGTCGAACACGGCATACCACAGGTCAGCGTAATTGAAATGCTGCCTCACATGATGCAGGGCGCCTGCACGGCAAATCGCGGCCACCTACTCCATACGCTCAGGGGACGCAATGTGCGGCTCCTCAATATGACACGCGTCGAGCGCGCGGAAGTCGGCGGCAAACGCGAGTCTGGAGCCCCATCGAGGTGTGCGCGTCTCCACTTGAGTCGCAACTGCCACAAAAACGTTCCCGACCCCTACGTCTCGTGGTCACCGGTCTTGCCCGAGAACGTCGAAAACCCGCTTGCACCCAAAATCGGCAACGACTGGAAGTCACTCGAGCTAACCTGCGACTTGGTAATCATTGCCTGCGGCGGACACCCCGACGACGCGCTGTTCTACAAACTGCAGCAGACGCACGCCGCTGACGAGCTGCATAACATCGGCGATGGGTTTGCGCCCGGCCGTGTGCTCGAAGCGGTCCGTGCGGCATACCGACTCGGCACCAATATCTAACACGAAAGGATGGGCTCACAGATGAACCTGACCTCCCAACAACAAGCCCTGCTCGACGGCGCCAAGGGCCCCGCCATGGCCAAAGTGGTCAAGACCCTCGTTATGTACGGCGAATGCTTTGGCGCCGAGCATATGGTTCCCGTGACCGGCGCAAACGGTCATCTTGTCACAAGTTTTGGCCTCTCCATGCTCGGTCCAGTCTATGACCTTATGGATGAGCTGCTGAAAGACGGCGCCCTGTCCGGTCAGTCATTCTCGGTCGACCCGAGGCCCCTCGACCCCGCCGTCCCGGCCAACCCGCTGCAAAAGCTGCTGTTCAAGATAATGTATTCCAAACAAGACGATTATGAGGCACAGCTGCGCAGCATGGGTCTATTGGACAACGATGCTTTCACCTGCACCTGCTACCAGCCCGAGGTTGGCAATCGACCTCGGCGTGGCGACATCCTAAGCTGGGCAGAAAGCAGCGCCGTGGTCTTTGCCAACTCCGTGCTGGGCGCTCGCTGCAATCGCAACTCCGGCATCATCGAGATGTTCGGCTCAATTGCCGGCTTTGTCCCGGAATTCGGCCTGCTCACCGATGAGGGCCGCAAGGCGACCTGGATCATCGAAGTCGACTGTAAGCGCAAGCCCGAAGCGCAAGTGCTTGGCAGCGCCATTGGCATGAAGGTGATGGAAGACGTCCCTTACATTAAAGGCCTCGACCGCTGGCTTGGCCGCGAACTCACACCCGGCACGCAGGACTACCTTAAGGACATGGGCGCCGCCAGCGCATCGAACGGCGCTGTCGGGCTCTACCACGTGGACGGCATCACGCCCGAGGCCGTCGAACAAGGCGAACACCTCATAGCACCAGACGCCCAAATCTATCGCATTGACGACGCCGAGCTGGAACGCATCCGCTCGAGCTACCCCGTTATGTGGAAGAACCCGGGCGCGCGCCCCAAGCTTGCCTTCATCGGCTGCCCCCACCTCTCGTCTGCACAACTCGCCCATTGGGCAGACGCCATCTGCGATGGGCTGAGCGCCTCCGGCAAGTGCCGCGTGCAAGTACCCACCGTACTGACCGCCGCCCCATCCGTGGCAGACGCCTTCCGCAAGACTGCGGCATACAGACGCCTCTCGACTACCGGTGCCGTCGTCTCGAGCATCTGCCCGCTTATGTACACCAACAACCCGCTGTGCGGCAGCATGCCCATCATCACCAACTCCAACAAGTTGCGTACGTACTCGGCATCGCGCTACTACACCGACGACGAGGTGCTCGCCTACGTCACCACCGGAAAACCAATCAAATAGGAAGGCGACTCCTCATGGAAAAAATCTTTCACGGCCGCGTCGTTGTCCCCGGAACTGCCCACGCCAAGGCACTTGTCTCTCACGGAGGACTCAACACACTCGCATCGTTTCAGAAGGCACTGATGTTTGGCGACAAAAAGGCCACGTGTTCCGACCAAAACAATCCCGACTTGTACGGCAAACCTTTGGCGGGATGTGCCTTGTGTCTTCCGCAGACTATCGGCTCCACCACAGGCGGCATGGTGCTCTTCTGCGCCACCAAAATGGGGCGCCAACCCGCATGCCTGCTGTTTTCCAAACCCATTGACAGCCTTGCCGCCGCTGGCGCGATCCTCTCGGGTGTATGGACCGCCACCCCCATGCCCACCATTGACAACCTGGGCGATGAGTTTCTCGATGCTGTGTCGACGGGAGACGCCATCACCGTGACCGAAGACGGCACGGTCATCGTCGGCTAAGGCTATCCGACCCGCCGCCCGCAGATGAACAACGTGTTTCGCCATTTCCCACGCGCGGTGCGGGCGATAATCTTGACGTATTCGATATACAACACGAAAGGAGTCCCACCATGGGAGCATCGGTATCGGTCGCACAGGGCGCGCCTCTTGATGCAGGCACCTACAAGGCAGACGAGGCAGCCGTCGAGCGCTTTTGCGAATTGCTGCGCATCCCCACCGTTTCGCGTGAGAACATCGCCGAGCGCGACGATGAGCCCTTCAGCCAGTGGATTCCCACGCTTCAGCGACTTTACCCGCATTTCTTTAAAATCGCCGAGCTCACACGCGTCGACGACTTTGGCATGCTCCTGCGTTGGCCTGGCGCCGATTCCGCCTTGGACCCCATCGTCATGATGGCGCATCAGGACGTCGTGCCCGTCGAGGGCCAAGACTGGAAGCATGATCCCTTTGGAGCCGAGATCATCGACGGCGAGATCTGGGCCCGCGGATCACTCGACACCAAGTGCATCGTCTCGGCTTTCTTCGAGGCCGCCGAGCATTTGATTGCCCAGGGCTTCGTTCCCCCGCGCGATGTCTGGTTCTTCTCGAGCGATGGCGAGGAAATCGCCGCACCTACTGCAACCCATGCAGTGCAGTGGCTTCGCGAGCATAACATCCATCCCTATATGGTGCTCGATGAGGGTGGCGCAGTGGCAACCGACGCCCCGCTCGGCGTCACCGAACCCGTTGCCATGGTAGGCGTGTCCGAGAAGGGCCACGTCGACCTTACCGTCACGGCGCGCGCCGACGGCGGCCATGCCTCTACGCCTGCGGCAAACGATGCCTGCCGTCTTCTCTGCCGTGTATGCGAGACTATCTCGGCCAACCCCGGCAAGCCGCAGCTCACGCCCGCCGTCGAGGCCACACTGACCGAGCTGGGTGCCCGCAGCAGCGCGACGTTTCAGGCAATCTTTGGCAACCTCTGGCTCACACGCCCCGCGGTTACCAAGATTATGGCCGCCAGCCCCGAGACCTCGGCCATGCTGCGCACAACCTATGCGCTCACGCAGCTCGAAGGCTCCAACGCGCATAACGTGCTGCCACCGATCGCTCGCGCCAACTTCAACGTGCGCATCGCTCCGTTCGAGACCATCGCCGATGCCGTTGAGCGCGCCCGCAAGCTCGCCGCCCAGCAGTGCCGCGCCTCGGGCGTAAGCCCCGACCATGTCACCGTCGAAATCAACGAGGCGATTCCCTACACCGAGCCCGCGCCCATCTCGCCTTACGAAGACGATGCCGCCTTCAACTACATCCATCGCTGCGTGTCGGGTGTCTATCCCGAGGCCGGCTTTGCTCCCTACGTGCAGAACTCCTGTACCGACTCGCGCGAGTTCAACGAGATCTGCGATCGCGTCTACCGCTTCTGCGGCTTTATCTACTCGGGCGAGGCGCGCAAGCTCATCCATGCCGCCAACGAACGCATCGGCGTCGACGTCTACAAGCGCGGCATCGAATTCTATGTGGCGTTTCTCGCCAACCTTGAACAACTGTAGAACGGGGGCCGATAGCACCCCTCCCCGCTTTTACCGACCAGGAGAACCAGCATGACCCAACCAAATCTTAAGCGGGCGGCCCGGCTCGACACCAAGGCCGTCGCCCTCGCCTCCCTACCCTTTATGGGCATGATCAGCTTTTGGCAGGTCTACGACGGCATCGTTCCCAAGATGCTCACAGGGACCTTTGGCCTATCCAACTCGCTCACCGGCGCGATCATGGCCATCGATAATGTCTTTGGCCTGTTCCTGCTTCCGCTCTTTGGCATCTTCTCGGACCGCTGCGCAAGCAAACTCGGGCGTCGAACGCCCTTTATCTTGGGCGGCTCCGCGGTGGCAATGCTCTCCGTCCCGCTCATCGCGATCGCCAACAACATGGGCAGCCTACCTCTGCTCATTGGCGCGATTATCCTCACGCTTTTGGCAATATGCGCCTACCGCACCATGACGGTTGCCATTGTGGCAGATATTACGCCTCGCCCACTTCGAACCAAGGCGGACTCAATCGAAAAGATCGTCGGCTATGCGGGAACGGGTCTTATGCTCGTCGCCATCTCGGTCATGGTTCCCAAGGCCGACAAACCTGATTATCTTCCGCTCTTTATCTTGCAGGCCGCCTTTATCCTCGTGTCAGCCGTTGTCTACGGCATCTTTGTCCGTGAGCCCGCCCTCGTCGAAAAGATGCGCGAGAAATCGCTGTCAATGGGCATCGACGAGGATCAGATTGACAAAGACGACTCCCCCGAGGCCGGCGGTAAGGAACGCGTTGCAGACACCGACGTGCGTCGCTCCATCATCATGCTGCTCGCCGCAACGTTTTTCTACTACATGAGCTATAACGCCATGACCACCAATATCAGCCGTTATGCCGATTTGTTCTATGGCATGGAGGGCGGTTCCTATGCCATCATCAATATCGTGACGATTGCAGGTGCGCTGCTAAGCTACGCACCCCTGGCAAACCTTTCGCTCAAAATCGGCCGCAAAAAGGTCGCCCTGGGCACCGCCGTCATCATGGTTTTGTGCCCCGCGCTTCTTTGGCTGGCACCCGGTTTCTCGCCCGTGTTGTACGGGGTCTTTTTGTTGATGGGCGTCGCGCTGGGCGGCGTGGACCTGTGCGTGTACACGATGATTCTGGAGTGTTGCAGCTCCCAAAGCGTGGGCCGCTACTCCGGTTACTACTACACCGTGAGCATGGCGGCTCAGGTGGCGACGCCGATTCTCTCCGGCATCGTTATGGACGTGGCACCGTCGATGCTCTTCGCCTACATCACGGCAATGGGCATGATTATGGCCGCGAGCATTGCCGCCGCCAAGCACGGCGATGCTATCTTGATCGACGAGGTCGCTCGCCGCGAGGCAGCAAAGTAGGAGACCGAATTAACTACCGTGCGAAAAGGGGTCGGATGGGCAAAGTGCCCATCCGGCCCCTTTTCGGTTCATCCTCAAGAAGCTTATCGAAGCCTACCCTACCGTGACGGATTCCCCAGTAAAGGTGCTGATGAGCAGCAGGATAAAGAACGCCAAGTAACTGATGCTCAGCAGATAGGCAATAACCAAAAAGATGGTCCATCCAACATTGGTTTTACCGTCGGCACGGCGTTGCTCGCGATTGCGGCAGAGCCAAATCGTCACGCCAATAGCCACAATCAACAGCACGAGCGCCGCTGCGGCCAGCCCGGCAAGCGCAAACATCACGCCAATGCTCACAGCAATAACCGGGAGCAGCAGCAAGCCGCACCCGCACCCACCAGGACTATACACGGCAGACTGTCGACGTCGTTCCATCGTCACTCCAAGTCAAGCAATCGTTTGTAGACATCGAGACCCTTGAGCAGGATTTCCTCGTCAAAGAGCATGGTATCAGTGTGAAGGGCGCTCATCGCATAGGCTGGGCAGCCGTCTGCGTCGATCGGGTTTTCTTGCGCCTCCGGCACGCCCGTGCCCAGCAAGAAGAACACGCCCGGCAGATGGCGCTGATAGAAGGCGAAGTCCTCGGCAATCAGCAAAGGCTCATCTACGAGCTGTAGCTCGGGCAAGGCAGGCGCGACATTGGCAAATAGCTCGGGGTCGTTGTCGACCGGCGGATAGCCCTCGGCAAAATCGAGGTCATATGTGCAGCCCGTTGCAGCGCATGCCTCATCAAGCACGCGGCGCACACCCTCGCGTGCACGGTCGAACATGTCGTCCGTAAACACACGCAGACTGCCGGCAACATGGGCCTCCCCCGCCACCGCATTGCAAACCGTACCGGCCTGCAGCAGACCAAACTTGCCGATACAGGGCTCGTCAGTGCCCAGCTCGTCCATCAGTTCACGCTCGGCAACCAAGAACTTGGCAGCAGCCAGCGCCGCATCGTGCGACTCCTCGACCGGAACGCCATAGGTCTTAGCGATATGGATGCTCGTCCCGTGAATATGAATGTGTGTCTCACTCGAACGCGCCAGCAGCGGACCGGAACAACTCGCCAACGTGCCGGCAGGCAGATCGGGCCACACATGGAAGCCAAAAATGCGGTCAGCCCCATAGCGCTCGAACACACCGCTCTCGCATACCGTCTTGGCACCACCGGTCGTTTCCTCGGCCGGCTGGAACACAAAGAGAACGTTGCGCCTCATGGCGCCCGGCTGCTCGCGAATCGTACGGTCGACATACGTCGCGGCGGCAAGTGCCATGGCCATGTGTCCGTCATGTCCGCAAGCGTGCATCTTGCCGGGATGGATCGAGGCAAAGGCCGCTCCCGTCGCCTCCGCGATGGGCAGCGCATCCATATCGGCGCGAATCGCCGTGGCACGCGCGGCACCAACGCCAGCGTCGAAGAAAGCGCAGACGCAGCTGGGACACGGATGGGTCACCTCGCAAGCGAGCGGCGCCAACACGCCCTCGATATAGGCGATAGTCTGCGGAAGATCGAAATCGAGCTCCGGAATGCGATGGAGATCGCGGCGATAGCGACGGAGTTCTTGGAGCTCGGTCATAGAGAATCCCTTCGTGAGGCACATCTGTTGCAACTTATTGTGATACAGGATTGTGGCACACATGTTTCCAGCATATTGCTGCATTTTTTAAACGTTATATACGAATACTCTTGTTTGGTAAAGTGCAACGTGATAGGGTCTTTACCACTTGATAGAGGCGCGGGCACGAAGAGCCGCGGGCGAGCCGGCAGGCTTTGACCCCGTGGGGAGGCGAAACCCGCCGAACTGGGTTTTTCGGGCACGAACAACCTGGTGGGCCTGTGGGAAACACCCACAGGACTGTCTGCAGCAATGCGGGAGCGCTATCCGGACATTGGGTCCACGCTATGCGGATTCGATGCGCAGATGGCGCCGTCTGGATAGCGAGGTTTACGGGACATGGCATTGACCCCCAACGAGGCATATGCGGCCAAGCAGCCGTTTGTGGACAAGGAGACACTCGAGCATATCGTCGAGCAGTTCCCCACGCCGTTTCATCTATACGACGAGGCGGGCATCCGCCGCAACATGCAAGAAGTGCGCGACGCCTTTGCATGGAACCCGGGCTTTAAGGAATACTTTGCCGTCAAGGCCAACCCCAACCCGGCGCTCATCTCCATTCTCAACGAATACGGCTGCGGCTGCGATTGCTCGAGCTATACCGAGCTCATGATCGCCCGCTCGCTGGGCATCACGGGACACGACATCATGTTCTCTTCCAACGACACGCCGGCTGCCGACTTTGAGCTCGCCAACAAGCTGGGTGCCATCGTCAACTTTGACGACATCAGCCACATCGAGTTCTTTGAGCGTGTTGCGGGGCCCATCCCCAAAACGGTCAGCTGCCGCTTTAATCCAGGCGGCCTGTTCCAGCTCTCCAACGGCATCATGGATAACCCCGGCGACTCCAAATACGGCATGACCACCGAGCAGCTCTTTGAGGCTTTCCGCATGCTCAAGGCCAAGGGCGCCGAGAATTTTGGCATCCATGCCTTCCTTGCCAGCAACACCGTCACCAACGACTACTACCCCAAGCTCGCGCGCATCCTCTTTGAGCTTGCCGTGCGCCTGGAGCGCGAGACCGGTGCACATGTCGCCTTCATCAATCTGTCCGGCGGCGTCGGCATCCCCTATCTGCCCGAGCAGCAGGCCAACGACATTCACGCCATCGGCGAGGGGGTGCACGCGGCCTACGACGAAATCCTGGTTCCCGCCGGTATGGGCGATGTGGCCATCTGCACCGAGATGGGCCGCTTTATGATGGGGCCCTACGGCTGCCTGGTCACCAAGGCTATCCACGAAAAGCAGATCTACAAGGACTATATCGGTGTCGACGCAAGCGCCGTCGATCTGATCCGTCCTGCCATGTACGGCGCCTACCACCACATTACGGTAATGGGTCAGCCGGGTGGCGCCGACAAGACCGCGGCGCCTGTCACAAACACGTACGACATTACGGGCAATCTGTGCGAGAACAACGACAAGTTCGCCATCGACCGCGAGCTACCGCAGATCGACATGGGCGATGTGCTCGTGATCCACGATACCGGCGCGCATGGCTACTCCATGGGCTACAACTACAACGGACGGCTGCGCTCCGCCGAGGTGCTGCTGCGCCCCGATGGCTCGGCCGACCTCATCCGCCGCGCCGAGCGCCCGGGCGATTACTTTGCCACACTCGACGTGCTGCCGAGCGGCCGAGAACTGCTGGCCAAGTCGCGCGCCGAAAGTGCTCGCCGTCGCGCCCAAGACGAGCGCCTGGCAGTCGCCGCCCAATGGAACAAACGCATCCAGATCGCGGACGCGAAGGAGAAGAACATGGACATCCGCAATCTTGAGGGCTCGATCGTCGCCCTTGTTACGCCGTTTAAAAAGGACGGCAGCGTCGACTTTGACGCGCTCGAACGCCTTATCGATTTCCACCTGCAAAACGGCACCGATGCCATCCTCACCCTGGGCACCACCGGCGAGAGCGCCACGATGACCGATGACGAGGACAACTCCGTCGTCGCCGCCGTGGTCAAGCATGTTGCAGGACGCGTCCCCGTCATCGCCGGCTCGGGCTCCAACTCCACGCAGACGATGCTCACCAAGTCGCTCACCTACCAGGGCTTGGGAGCCGACGGCCTGCTGCTCATCACCCCCTACTACAACAAGTCCAACGAAGAGGGCATCTATCAGCACTTTAAGACCGTCGCCGATGCTGTGGACATCCCCTGCATCCTGTACAACATCCCCGGCCGCTGCGGCTGCGGCATCAGCGAGCGCAACGTAGAGCGCTTGGCCGCGCACCCCAACATCATGGGGATCAAGGAAGCCTCGGGCAACGTCGCCTACGCGGCCAAGATTGCCCACCTGCTGTCCGACGACTTCCGCATGTACTCGGGCGAGGACGCCCTCACCGTGCCGCTCATGAGCCTGGGCGCTTCGGGCACCATCAGCGTGTGGGCCGACGTTCAGCCGCAGCTCGTGCACGACATGTGCCGCGCCTATCTGGACGGCGACGTGGAGCGCGCCCGCGATATCCAGATTGCCGGCCAGCCGCTCATCAATGCCCTCTTTAGCGAGGTCAACCCCATTCCCGTCAAGGAAGCACTCGCCCAGATGGGTATGATCGAGGCAAACTACCGCATGCCGCTGTGCCCCATGGCAGACGACACGCGCTCCGCACTTACCGATGCTCTGAAGGGAGCTGGTCTGCTTGATTAAGACCGTCATTATGGGAACGGGCCGCATGGGCTCGCTCATCTGCACCACCGCCGAGGGCGTTGTCGACGCCGCCGGTCAGCCCGTTTTTGATATCGTCGCGCAGATAGGCTTTGATCTAACCGAACTCGAGAACGCACCAGTCGCCGACGTCATCATCGACTTCTCGAACGTCGTGACCTTCGATGCTGTCGTCGCCTATGTCGAGCGCACGGGCGCGGCGTTAGTCTCAGGCACCACGGGCTACACACCCGATCAGATGGACCGCCTGCGTGAGCTGGGCCAGAACGTCTGCGTCATGCACTCCGGCAATTACTCCATCGGTATCGCAGCCCTGCGTCATCTGGTAGCACAGGCCACACGCGAGCTACCGGGCTTTGACTGCGAGATCGTCGAGACGCACCACAACCAAAAGGTCGACGCCCCCAGCGGCACTGCCAAGTTGTTGCTCGACGCCGTCGTCGAAGCTGAGCCCGAGGCAGGCTACCACCCCGTCTACGGACGCGAGGGCATGTGCGGAGCGCGCGACCCCAAGGAGATCGGCATGCACTCGCTGCGCGGCGGCACCGTCGCCGGCGTGCACGAGGTGAGTTTCTTTGGCCAGGACGAGGAGGTCACGCTCACCCACCGCGCCACGAGCCGTCAGATCTTCGTCAACGGCGCCTTGGCAGCCGCGCAGAAGCTCGTCACCCGCGAACCCGGCTTCTACACCTTCGACCAGGTCATGTTCGCCTAACTAGTTATCAACCATACCCCCTCAAAGGAGAGACAGCATATGAGCAACGCAGCCGAGATGGATGCACAAGAGATTATCAACTACATCGCCACCGCGCCCAAAAAGACGCCCGTCAAGCTGTACGTGCGCGAGAAGCCGGGCATGAAGGTCCAGTGGGGCAATGCACACGTCTACGGCGGTCGTCGTGGCAAGACCGTCTTTGGTGACTGGGATGAGCTTAAGGCAATCCTCGACGCCAACGCCGACTCCATCGACTACTACGATGTAGAGAACGACTGCCGCAACTCCGCCGTGCCCATGCTCGACCTTAAGGGTATCAACGCCCGCATCGAGCCGGGCGCGATCATCCGCGACCGCGTCGAGATCGGCGACCGTGCCGTCATCATGATGGGCGCCATCATCAACATCGGCTCCATCATTGGCGAAGGCTCCATGATCGACATGGGCGCCGTGCTGGGCGGCCGCGCCACCGTGGGTAAGAACTGCCACATTGGCGCCGGCACCGTGCTGGCAGGCGTCGTGGAGCCCGCCAGCGCCACGCCCGTCATCATCGAAGACGATGTCATGATCGGCGCCAATGCTGTGGTCCTGGAGGGCGTGCACGTGGGTAAGGGTGCCGTCGTTGCCGCCGGCGCCGTGTGCGTCGAGGACATCCCCGCCGGTGCCGTCGTGGCCGGTGTCCCCGCCCGCGTCATCAAGATGCGCGACGAGAAGACCGACAGCAAGACCGGCCTGGAAGAGGGCCTGCGCCAGCTCTAGGGTTACGCGGTTTTACCAAACCGCGCAACTAGTCGACGCTGCACCTTTGGTTCCGTCGTTCTAACGAACGACGGATCTCTCGACGCTGCAAACGCCCCTAAGCGGCAATCTGACGTTCAATCGTCGGTCGCGTACCGAAGTACGCTTCCCTCCTCTTTCACGTCACCTTGCTCGCCTAGGGGCGTTTTCGCTGACATATGCTCAGTCTGCAACTCAATTCAGCTCCAAGCAAAAAGGCCGAAGTCCCGAAGGGTTTCGGCCTTTGCTTTGTCTGAAGTTCAAGCGCAGTTTATCGATTCTCAATTGACCCGATGTTTTTGAGCTCGATGGAGATGAGGCCGTTGGGCTCGTTGACGAACTCGATATACTCGGAGTTCGAACCCATCTCGGCCGGGAAGCTGATCTCGATGCCCGTGTCGGTACGAATCTTGTGATTGCGCACGGCCGCGCGTTCGACCTGCTTGCGCTCCACGGGCACGCGCTCGGGCACCTTCTCCTCGGTCAGCGCCGCACGCACGCTCTCCTTGATAACCGGCTCGTCCTCAAAGACCTCATCGACGATATCCCAAGGCGGCAGCTCCTCGTCGTCTTCAACCTTCTCGGCAACGGCGGCTTTGACCTTGGCGAGCGCTACGGCCGTGTTGGCGCCGTGCTCTTCAGCGACCTCCTCGACCACGCGCGTCACCGTATCGATGACCTCCTTACCCGAAACGCCCGTGTCGCATTGCAGCAGGCCGTCGGGAATGAGCATGCGATCCTCGCCGGCAATCTTGCGCTTCTTGTCCACGTAGCCGATCTCCATGGTGCTTGCGCGCACGATGGCATAGCTCGGCACCTTTTGCGAGGGGTTCGGCAGAATGGCGTAGTGGCGCGCGATGTCGTTGCGCACCTCCCCCTCCTCGCGGCCCACTTCGTGCATAAAAGCCTGCTTGGAGCCCAGCAGCATCACGGCAAACCAGCGGGCATCCTCATCGTCGTCAAAATCGGCCACGAGCACGTCGGTGGACTCGGCTTTCTCGGCTTTGGTGAGCTCGGAAGAGATAAACTCCGCAATCTGCTGCGACAGGTCCACGAACTCGCGCTCGCCAAAGAAATAGCCCTTGAGCTCGCCGCCAAACGCAGAGTTCTCGGCAAACGTGGCGCGTTTATTGTCGGCCGAGGTGCGTGCACGGCGCAGATGCGTGGTTACGAAATTGCGCACGGCACGGCTTTCGGTATCGAGCTCGCGCTGGCTCATAACGTTGACGGCAGAGTCAAAGTCCAGGATATGCAGAATCGCGTGATTGATTTTCATATACGGCATTCCGTTCTAGATCGATTTCGGCACGAACCAGTATAGCGGTCGAGCCCGCCCCAGGCGCATCGAAGATTGGTGCATCGGGGACAGGCTGCTTTGCACCAATGGCTAGCGCAGGAGCTCGGACTGCCAAGCCTCGAGCTGTTCTGCCAAACTCTTGCCGGCGGCGGGCATGTCGATCTGGGGTCGTTTGGGCAGCAGCGCACACTTAAGAATTGCCACGATGGTCTGCGAGACAAAGCGTCGCGTATCCTTGTCAAACCCTTGCGCAGCCTGGAGCATCACGGGCAGGCTCTCGCGCAGATTCCCAGCGATATCCGCAAACCGCTCAGCACCCGTAGCCTCAAACACGGAGAACAACGCATCTACAAAACGCTCGCGCTCGCTAGGCGAAACTGCAAGCAGCATCTCGCGAATGGAGCCATCAACGTATCGAGCACCGGCGGACAGGCGCTCACAGTACACGAAGTCGCGACCATCAACCACCCAGCTAAAGGGATTGTGCTGCAGCAGACTGAACTCGGTGCTCTCAACGATGGCATAGTCCTCCTGCGTCTCGAACATCATGCCAAAGATCGACGACCGAGGTAGCGTCTTGTCGATTCGACCGGAAAGATCGGCAAAGGCGTTGCCGTTCAGAAACTCCTCGACGAAACCCGGACCATCATGGGAATACGCCCGTTCGATTCGCGCACGGGCGACATCGGAGCACATCGCCGCACCGTACACCGCAAGGTTTCCACCCTTGGAATGACCTCCGCACAAAAGCGGCCCGTCAATCGCATCCGCCGCCTCGTCCACATAACGCGCCGCGGATTCCTGGGCCGGCACAGGATACCGGAACGCCATGTTAAAGTCCTCTTTCCAGCCCACAATCGTGCTGTCGGTCCCCCGGAAGGAAAGATAGCTAAACCCCGCCGGAAACCGGAACGCCATGGCTGCAAACTGCTCTGTCGCCACCACATCGCTCACGGCACGATAGCCGCAAACGTGCACGCCACGGTAGCGAGGGCTTGCTGCCACGGCCTCCAACAAGGCCCTGCTCCCCTCTGGATCCCACAAGTCGTCAATCATGTCCCGGTAGCACTCGGCACGCAGCAGCTCGCGTACGTCTAGGCCCTGCCAGTTCGTCAGCTCCGCCATATCACCCGGCAAACGCAAATAGGACAACCACGCAAAGACGAGGCTATCCACCGCGCAGAACGGCCTCTCCTCAAACGGATCAAACGCCGTCTGGGCATAGGTCAAAAAATTAGGCGAATCCGACATGGCCCTCCCATCAACTATGGTGCATTGGGGTCAGGTTACCTTGCACCAAAAAGGCGCCCGGGCCGTGTGGACCCGGACGCCTTCATTGTAACTTTTTGCTCTAGCAAGCTTGATTTAGCAGGAGAAGTCGACGCTGTCGATGATGTCCTTGAGGGCCTTTGCAGAGGCGGTGAGCTCATGCTGCTCGCCATCGTTCAGCGGCACGGGGACGCGGCAGACAACGCCGTCGCGGCCAACGACCGTCGGCATGGAGATGGCAAGATCGGACAGGCCATACTCGCCCACCATGAGCGAGGAAACGGGCAGAACGGTCTGCTCATCGCGCATGACGGCAGTGCAGATGCGCTTAACGGCCATGGCGACGCCGTAGTAGGTGGCGTGCTTCTTCTCGATGATGGTGTAGGCGGAGTTCTTGACGTCCTCGGCGATACGCTTCTCGGCAGCCTCGTGCTCCAGATGACCGTGAAGCTCGCAGAAGGTGTTCAGCGGCACGCCGGCAACCTGAGCGCTGGACCAAGCGACAAACTCGGAGTCGCCGTGCTCACCCATGACGTAAGCCTGAACGTCGCGCGGATCGACCTCGACGTGGGCGCCGAGCATCTGCTGCAGACGGCCGGTGTCGAGCACGGTACCGGAGCCGATGACATGGCCCTCGGGCAGGCCGGACATCTTGATGGCGGCGTAGGTCAGAACGTCGACCGGGTTGGAGACGATGAGCAGAATGCCGTCGAAGCCGGACTTCTTAATCTCGGGGATAATGGACTTAAAGATGTTGACGTTCTTGTTGACCAGGTCCAGACGGGTCTCACCGGGCTTCTGGGCAGCGCCAGCGGTGACGACGATCATGGCGGCGTCGGCGACATCGGAATAATCGCCGGCGTAGATCTTCATCGGCTCGGCAAACGTCATGCCGTGCGCGATATCCAGAGCCTCACCCTCGGCGCGGTTCTTGTCCACGTCGATGAGGACCATTTCGGAGAACAGACCGCTCTGCATCAGCGCGAACGCCGAAGACGAACCGACGAAACCGCAGCCGACAATAGCGACCTTCTTCTCGTTAACCATTAGAAACTCCCATCTCTCTCCACAAGCAAGCCGCCCGGGAACGACCCGAGCGGCTTGCCGTAATCCCAATACATCCAATCGGGACTTTGATTATGCTCCTATTCGCAGCCAAAAATCGACCGTTTACCGAAATTGTTTGCAGGATTCGTAGAATAACTGCACGAAATCGGTTTCGAGCTATTGACGAGGCGAAATAGCTTTCTAATACAGGCCCGCCTCTCGAATGGCCTCGACAGCCAAAGCAATCTGATCAGGCGGCAGGACCAGCGCCATGCGCACGTGTCCCTCGCCCGAAGGACCAAAGCTCGCGCCCGGCGTCACCACAACGCCGGCCTTCTCCATGAGCTCCTCGCAAAACGCCATGGAATCGGTGCGGCCACCGGGAAGCTTGGCCCACACGAACATGGAGCCATGCGCGTTGGGACGCTCCCAGCCCAAGCCCTCAAGACCGTCGCACAGGGCATCGCGGCGCTCCTGGTACTTCAGGCGCTGCGCCTCGACCTCATCTCGCGGACCGTTCAGGCAGGCGATAGCAGCCTTCTGGATCGGGAAGAACATGCCAAAGTCGATCTGGCCGCGCAGCTTGGCAAAGGCAGAGACCACGTCCTCACGGCCGACCAAAAAGCCGATACGTGCACCGGTGACGTTAAACGACTTGGAGAGCGAGAAGAACTCCACGCCCACCTCGAGCGCGCCAGGGTACTGCAAAAAGCTTCCGCCCGGCTCGCCGTCGAACACGATGTCGGAGTATGCGTTGTCATGGACAATGAGCAGGTCGTGCTCGCGGGCGAAGGCGATGATCTCCTCGTAGACCTCGGGCGTGCCCACCGAGCCCACCGGGTTGGCGGGCAGCGACACGATCATATACTTGGCGCGGTCGGCCACTTCGGGATCGATGCCCGCCACATAGGGCAGGTAATTGTGCTCGGCAACCAGCGGATAGTACTCGAGCTTGGCATCGGCGATCTTGGCACCCGCCTCAAAGACCGGGTAGCACGGATCGGGAACCAAAATAGTGTCGCCCGGATCGAGCAGGGCCAGGCCCAAATGGCCCACGCCCTCCTGCGTGCCGTTGCACGACTGCACCATGGACGGCGTAATGCCGGAGACACCAAAGCGACGCTCATAGTAATCGCACACGGCCTGCTTGAGTTCGGGCAGGTCACGCAGGGCATACTTCCACATCTCGGGATCTTTGGCTGCTTGCGTGAGCGCCTCGACCACGTGGTCGTACGGCTTAAAGTCGGGCGTGCCCACGCTCATGTTGTAAATGGTCTTGCCCTGAGCCTTCAGCGCGAGCAGTTTGTTGTTGAGCGAGGCGAAGACCTCCGCGCCAAAGCGGTCGAGACGCTGCGATGCCTGCATGGTGCCACCTTTCGATATGAAAAACGCGGCGCTCCGACAAGAGCGCCGCGCGATACGGGCCATCAGATTGCAAAAGTGTAACGCTTGCAACCCTCGTATTGGTTCAATTTAGCCAACCTTAGTCAATTGCATTGAGCGCATCGATCTGCGCAAGCCACAGACGCGAGCTGGCGTCACTCGGCATACGCCAATCGCCGCGCGGGCTGAGCGTCACCGAGCCCACCTTGGGACCATCGGGCAGGCAGCTGCGCTTAAACTGCTGAGCAAAGAAGCGACGGTAGAACGTACGCAACCACGTGTGGACGGTCTTGGCGTCGTAGACGCCCTCGAAGCTCTTGAGCGCCATGCGGTAGATCTTGCCCGGCTCAAAGCCAAAACGCAGCAGGTAGTAGAGGAAGTAGTCGTGCAGCTCGTACGGGCCCACCAAATCCTCAGTCTTCTGCGCAATCTCGCCGTCGCCCGTGGGCGGCAGAAGCTCGGGAGATACCGGCGTATCGAGGATGTCGAGCAGCGTCTCGGCAATACGCCCGCCAAAGACATCGGCAGCATAACGCACCAGATGGCGCACAAGCGTCTTGGGCACGCTCGCGTTGACGGCATACATGCTCATGTGGTCGCCGTTATAGGTAGCCCAGCCGAGCGCCAGCTCCGACAGGTCGCCCGTGCCGATGACAAAGCCGCCAGCCTGGTTGGCCAAATCCATCAGAATCTGCGTACGCTCGCGGGCCTGGCTGTTCTCGTAGGTCACGTCCTGCACGGTCTGATTGTGCTCAATGTCCTTAAAGTGCTGCTCCACGGCCGCGTGGATCGAAACCTCGCGGAAGCTCACACCCAGGTCGCGAGCAAGCGACTCGGCGTTGGACTTAGTGCGATGCGTCGTGCCAAAGCCAGGCATGGACACGGCCGTGATACCGGTGCGCGGCAGCCGCAATGCATCGAAGGCACGCACGGTCACAAGCAGTGCCAGCGTGGAGTCCAGGCCGCCCGAAAGACCGATGACTGCAGCCTTGGTACCCGTATGGGCAAGGCGGGTCTTGAGGCCGGCGGTCTGCAGGTCGAGGATGGTCTCGCAACGCTCGGCCAGGTCACCATGATCGGCCGGCACAAAGGGCGCGCGGGGGAAGACACGGTCGATATCGCAGGCATCGCGCAGGACAGGTTCGTCTGCCAGCACGCCCTCAAACGAAAATACAACGGTCGTGGCCTCCGGCGCATCGTCCGCGCGCGTCCACGTCGTCGAGCGACGGCGCTCGGCAACCAGACGGTCAAGATCGACATCGGCGACGGCCATATCGCAGGTAAGCAGTTTGGTGGCGGCGAGCTTGGAGCCGTTTTCGTAGATAAGGTTCTCGCCTGCAAAGACCATATCGGTCGTGGACTCGCCCTCGCTCGCATCCGCATAGGCATAGGCGCAGTACAGGCGCGCACTCTGATTGGAGATGAGACTGCGGCGATAGTCTGCCTTACCGATAATCTCATCCGAGGCCGACGGGTTGAGAATCACCGTCGCACCGGCAAGCGCCATCTCGGTCGAAGGCGGCGCCGGCACCCACAGGTCCTCACAGGCCTCAACGCCCAGCACCAGGTCCTCGGCGCCCTCATCACAGCAGCGGTAGACAAGCCCCGAACCCAGCGGAACCGGACCCTGACCGGCAAATTCAACCCACACGGGATCCGCAGGCGCCGGAGCAAACCAGCGGCGCTCGTAGAACTCGCCATAGTTGGGCAGATACTTTTTGGCCGTAAGACCCAAAAGCTCGCCCGCGCAGCACACGGCGGCGCAGTTGTAGATATTCTCGGCAACTGCAACGGGAAGACCGATGGTAAAGACAATCGGCAGCTCACGAGTCTCGTCGAGGATATGTACCAGAGCGGCCTCACAGGCATGCAGCAGCGTGCGGTTATGGAACAGGTCGGCCGCGGTATAGCCGCACAAGTTAAGCTCGGGCAGCACCAGCGCGCGAACGCCGCACTCGGCAGCCTCGCGAACAGCCGCCAGCGCAACCTCGGCATTGCCCTCGACGTCGGCCACGCGAATCCGCGGCGACGCCGCCGCCACACGCAAAAAGCCATCAGACTGAGAAAGGTGAAGATTCATAAGAATGCTCCCGTGCGTAGACGCCATTCACAACAATTAGCAAGCCCTATTGTAGTTCAACCGCCGGGTGTAACCGCATCCCACCAACTTGGTGAGCTATTGATGAGTTGATGGTATCTGTTAAATGTCACGTACGATTCACATCTGGTGGGTACCCTGATGGCTACATGAAACGAAGCAGATTTACACCGGGAGGGCCCCGTATGACAACCAAGTACACCGACGCGCCGCGCACGCGCGTCATGACACCAGCCGCGCTCAACAACGGCGTTCACGAAAACCATTCCATCGGACAGACCATGGCCATCGCGCCCAAAAAGGGCCTGTTCGATGACATTTCCATTCCCCAGATCATCGCCGGCGCCGCAGCCGCCGCCACGAGCGTCGCGCTTGCTTCCAAGATTGGTATTGCCGGTTCAGTAATTGGCGCCGCCGTGAGCTCGGTCATCACCGTTGTGTCCTCGCAGGTCTACCGCCACTTTATCTCTGCCAGCGCCAAAGCCCTCAAAGGTACGCACGCCGACGTCGACTACCCCGCCGGCGCCTATGAGCCCGTTGAGTTTAATGCCGAGGAGCACTTAGGCGGCGCCGCGACTACCCAGGAGATGCGCCAGATTGCAGGGCGCGCGACCACGGCACGCGTCGCTCCCAACAGCCTGCGCGCCAAGGCGGCGGCAGAGCGCAGCCAGACGCAAAAGAAGGTCATCATCTTCTCGATCGCCATCGCCATCGTCGCGGTCATCACCTGCACCGGTGCCATCCTTATCACCACCGCCGGCGAGGGCCTGGGCGAGCGCCCCGAGCCGATCCTTTCGTCGCATACGACCGAGCACGACGCGGATAGCACTGGTCCATCGCAAAGCCAGCAGGACGACTCGCAGGGCACCTCCGCATCCACCGACTCGTCCTCGAACACCCCTGATCAGTCGCAGAGCGCTGATTCCTCTGCGAACAGCGGCGGCACGCAATCCGGCACGACCGACTCAAGCCAAACGACTGACGGCTCTCAGCCGAGCACGGATGACCAGACGAGCGGCAATACATCGGGCACGAGTTCCACCGACAATAACAACACCGACAGCTCGAGCGGAACCGCGTCCGGCACGGCATCTGACAGCTCGAGCCAAGGCACGGCATCGGGCAACTAAGCACGTTTGCCCCTCATAGATAACCGACCTGCATAACGGGCGCGAACCGGCAACGGTCGCGCCCGTTTGCCTTGGGCGACGAGATGGCAAGCCCCGCGCGATGGTAAGATGCTTTGGTGTGTAAAGAGGAGATTTGCCATGAGCAAGACAATAGTTAAGCCCACGCTATCGCTGGGCAACCACATCTATCTGTATCGCCTGCTGCGCGACGCGATTGGGTGCGGCAAGCAAACGTTTATGACGCAGGTCGAGGAGGCACTCGCCGCTGGTGACATGGTCGCTTATGACCTGGGCTTTGAGTCCACGCGCGAGCTGCTCGAGGAGCTCGACGACTGCATTAAGCTGACTGTCTTTAAGGGCGGTCGCCTGTATGCCACCGTCATCGCCAACGAGGCTTGGGATGCCGCCCTTGCCAAAGGCGAGGACAAGCCCAAAGCTGCCAAGGGCGCCAAGCAGTCCTACAAAAAGAAAAAGCGCGGCGAGAAGGACCTCAAGGCCGTGCGCCCCAAGCACGTTAAGCGTCCCGAGCCCGAAGCCATGGTTGAAGTCGTGCCGGAACCCGAGCCCGAGACAGAGATCGAAGTCGCTATTGAGGTAACGGCAGAAGCCGAAACCGAAATCGCTGCCACGACCGATCCCGTAGTCATATCCGAGCAGGAAGCCACTGCTGAGCTCAACGAGGCTCCCAAGTCGACAGCCGAAGAAGCCGCTAACCTATCCGAAACGCCTGCGTTCCAAAACAGCGATGTCTTTGGCAACGAGGCCGAGGACGATCAGTCCGACGAGCCCACAGAACAGGACGCTGCCGAAGCGGCATCGGAGCCCGAGGTACCGCAGCCTGCCATCTCGCTCACGGTCGTCTATGACCCCGAGAACGCAAACGCCGGCATCACTACCATGGCATCCACGCCCATCGAGGCAAAGCCGAGCGTCGAGAACGAGAACGCGACGCAGGTTGAGGTTGAAACTGCAGCTGCAGACGCGCCCGTCACCGTGGAGCCCGCAGATTCCACGATCAAACCGGACTCGACGCCAGAGCCCGCACCCGTCATCAAGTCCGTGCCCACCTCTGCTTGCGACCAAATTCCCGCACCGGCACCGGCTCCGGCACCCGCAGCAGCCCCAACCCCCGCACCTGCAGCGCCCGCCATCCCCAAGGACTTCCCCGTCGATTTCACAACCGAGATCTTCTGCCCCGGCCCGCTTCTGCACCAGCTGTCAACCTATCTCCCCTACGGCGCCGACACCCTCGGCATCGTCGGCGAGTACTACTGGATCGCCCGCGAGCGCGGTACCATCGAGGTCGCGCGAAACCGCGCAAGCTTCCCCCTGCGTTACACGCAGGCCGGCGAGCGCCGCGAAGTCACCGTGCGCATCCGCCGCAACACCACCGGCGGTCTCGGAGCCGCCTGGACCATCGATAAAGTCGAGCCTTCTACCAAGTAACAAAAAGGGACGATAACCCTCAAGGTTATCGTCCCATTCTCGTTAGGCCACCTGAGCTCGACTAGTCGCGCGTGAGCTTGCGGTGAATACGATGCGGCTGGGCTGCGTCCTCGCCCAGGCGCTCGATGCGGTTGGCCTGATAGGCCTCGAAGTTGCCCTCGAACCAATACCAGTTGCCCGGATTTTCGTCGGTGCCCTCCCACGCCAGAATGTGCGTGGCGACGCGGTCCAGGAACATACGGTCGTGGCTAATGACCACCGAGCAGCCCGGGAACTCGAGCAGCGCCGCCTCGAGCGAGGACAGCGTCTCGACGTCGAGGTCGTTCGTGGGCTCGTCGAGGAGCAGCAGGTTGCCGCCCTGCTTGAGCGTAAGCGCCAGGTTCAGACGGTTGCGCTCGCCACCGGAAAGTACGCCAGCGCGCTTCTGCTGGTCCTGGCCCTTAAAGCCAAAGCTCGCCACATAAGCGCGGCTCGGAACCTCGGTCTCGCCGACCATCATGTGGTCCAGGCCGTCCGAGACGACCTCCCATAGGTTCTTATCGGGGTCGATGCCGGAACGGTTCTGGTCGACGTAAGAAATCTTGACGGTCTCGCCCACCTCGAGCTCGCCCGAAGTCAGCGGCTCCAGACCCACAATCGTCTTGAACAGCGTGGTCTTACCGACGCCGTTGGGGCCGATGACGCCCACGATGCCGTTGCGCGGCAGGGTGAACGAAAGGTCGTCGATAAGCACGCGGCCATCGAACTCTTTGTGCAGGTGATGGGCCTCGAGCACCTTGTTGCCCAAACGCGGGCCCACAGGAATGCGAATGTCAGTCCAGTCGAGCTTCTGGCTTGCGCGGGCCTCGGCCTCCATCTCCTCGTAGCGAGCCAGACGGGCCTTGTTCTTGGCCTGGCGAGCCTTGGGCGAGCTGCGTACCCACTCGAGCTCGGCCTCCATGCGCTTGGCGAGCTTGGCATCGCGGTTGCCCTGCGCCTCGATACGGGCAGCCTTGGTCTCCAGATACGTGGAGTAGTTGCCCTTGTAGGGATAAAGGTGGCCGCGGTCGACCTCGCAGATCCACTCGGCAACGTTATCCAGGAAGTAGCGATCGTGCGTGACGGCAAGCACCGCGCCCTGGTAGTTGTGCAGGAAGTGCTCGAGCCACAGGATCGACTCGGCGTCCAGGTGGTTCGTGGGCTCGTCGAGCAGCAGCAGGTCGGGAGCCTCGAGCAGCAGCTTGCACAGGGCCACACGGCGGCGCTCGCCGCCAGAGAGCACGTTGACCGGCATGTCGGAATCGGGCAGCTGCAGGGCGTCCATGGCCTGGCCGAGCTTGGAATCGATATCCCAGCCGTCGGCGGCGTCAATCTCGTCCTGGAGCTTTCCCATCTCGGCCATGAGGGCGTCCATGTCGCAGTCCGGATCACACATCTCCTCGCCGATCTTGTTGAAGCGATCGACCTTGGCGATCATGTCGCCAAACGCCATGCGCACGTTCTCGATGACGGTCTTGTCGTCGTCAAGCGGCGGCTCCTGCTGCAGGATGCCCACGGTGTAGCCGGGGGTAAGCCTGGCATCGCCGTTGGAGACCTCCTCGATGCCGGCCATGATCTTGAGCAGGGTCGACTTGCCCATACCGTTGGGGCCCACGACGCCGATCTTGGCACCGGGGTAGAAGCTCAGGGTCACGTCGTCAAGGATTACCTTGTCGCCATGGGCCTTGCGAGCCTGATACATCTGGTAGATAAACTCCGCCATTTGTCTGTTTTATCCTTTCTACCTGTTGTTTCCCTATTCTTGATTCGCTTTAGTGGAAACGAAATGAGAAAACTAGCTCTGAAACGTAACGAAAAAGGGGCATGGTTGCCCATACCCCCTAATACTACCTGGGAAAAATCCCCCAGAACATACCATGAACTGCGTACGCTAGTTTTCCGCAACCTTAACGAACAGCCCGCTGAGATTTGCGCCACAGCAGATACGAGTAGACGTAGACGGCTCCGACCGAACCAAACGCCAGAACCGCAATCACCGCGGCGACGACTTCATTCGAAAGCACAGCACCTGCCACGCCCATCGCAATCAGGCCAACACCCAGCACCATAAAGCAGGCACCGCCAAAGCGCTGCGTACGGCGCCAGTTCTCGGGATCGGCAAGCGCCCAAGGCGTCTTGATACCGAGCGTATAGTTCTGCTTCACACGCGGCAAGTAGTTGCCTACGCCGATGAACAGCAAACCGATAGCACCGGAAATCAGCACGTTGACCGAACCGACCGCCGGCACCACGCCCCAGACCGTAAGCTCTCCCAGCCAGCTTACGGCACACATGAACAAGGTAAAGGCGATTACGAAGCCCTGATAGAGCTTGCCCGAAGTTCGATATGCCTCACCTTTAGGATCGATGCGCGGCACCACGCAGAACATTGCAAGAAGTGCCAGAGGCAGCACGCCGAGCGCGGAGGCCATCCAGCTAGGGCCCCAACCGTCGACGGCGCCGTTCGCTCCCCAGTGCGTGGGAATCTGCGCAGGCAAGCTCGGCATCACCATGAGGTGCGCTACGACATTGGCGACGCACAGAGCAACCAGCGCAATCCACACGCGCGACGATACCCCCGTGGGGTGAATGCCCTTGTTTTCGTTATTCATCCTTATCACCTTCCGTGTTTGTAAAGCCCATAAACCAGCCAATTAAATCCTGCATGACGGTGGTGTTTAAGCTGTATACGATGTTTTGGCCATGGCGCTCGTCGGTCACCAACCCGGCGTTTTTGAGCGTCGCCAAGTGATGGCTCAGCGATGGCTTACTGATATCGAAATGCTCGGCAAGCTCCCCCGCCGTGCAATTGCCCTCGCGCAGCAACTCCAAAATGCGCCGTCGCGTTGGATCGGCAAGCGCCTTAAAACCCTCTCCCGGCATAGGACCTCCTCTCAGCATTTCGTTCGACGCGCACACTATACTCGATATTTAGATGTTTGTCTAACTATCTAATCGCAATGCTTCAATCCACATCAAAGCAAACGCCATCGCAACCTATGGGCGATTACCTATAATGACGATAGCTAAAACACGATTCGCTTCCCCATCGGAGGATGTCTATGGCCGAAACCGCTGCCGCTCTCGTCGAGACGCGCGATACCAAGCTCGAAATCATCATGGGCCGCGAGGCGCTCGACAAACTCGCCGCCGCCACGGTGCTGGTGCTCGGCTGCGGAGGCGTGGGCTCCAACTGCTGCGAGGCACTCGCCCGCGGCGGCATCGGTCATTTCGTCATTCTGGACAAGGACATCATCGCGCCCAGCAATATCAATCGCCAGGCCATCGCCTTTCACAGCACCGTCGGCAAGCGCAAAGTGGACGTGATGGATGCCATGATCCGCGATATCAATCCCGCCGCCACCGTTATCAAACGCACCGAATACCTGCTGAGCGACAACATCGACGAGTTCTTCGCGAGCGTTTTGGAGCAGACGGACGGCAAGCTCGACTACGTCGTCGACGCCATCGACACCATCTCGGCCAAGCTCACCATTGCCAAATATGCTCAGGACCACGACATTCGTTTGGTTAGCTCCATGGGCGGGGCCAACAAGCTCCATCCCGAGTGCCTCCACTTTGCCGACATCTTCGATACGGTACGTGACCCCATGAGCCGCATCATGCGCAAAGAATGTAAGAAGCGCGGAATCAAGAGCCTACATGTACTGTTTAGCTGCGAGGAATCGGTTAAGACACAGCCCCGCGATCCTTCCAACATCCACGAGCGTACCGAGCTCGGAACCGCCAGCTTTATGCCGCCCATCATGGGTCAGATGATTGCCGGCGAGGTTATCCGCCAGATCAGCGGCCGCGGCACCGAACGTGTACGCTCCGATGGCCAGCGCCTGGACTAGCGGAGCGCGCCGAGATGGAGCCCCAGTTATTTGATGCACACTGCCATCTTGATTTAATGGCTCACCCGGACGCCGTTGCCGATGAGGCAACGGCGCTGGGCTTGGCTCTATTTGATTGCGGCGTCGATCCACGCGACTTCGCTAGCGCACATGGGCGAGCCCGTCGCCTTCCCACTGTCATCAAGGGCATCGGCCTCCATCCCTGGTGGCTCGCCGACGAGCGATGCGGCAACACAGAAATTAACCTACTCTGCCAAATTGCCGCGCAAGAGCGTTTTGTTGGCGAAGTCGGGCTCGACTTTTCCGCTCGTTTTGCCGGAAGTGAGCCGCTACAAATACAGGCATTTGACCGGCTCTGCGATACACTCGTGCAGCATCCTCTTACCGGGCGCGTGATATCAATTCACGCCGTTCGTTCGGCGGGAACCGTACTGGACGTCCTCGAATCGCATGGATTACTCATCCCAAACTCCGACTCCCCCGTTATCATCTTCCACTGGTTTAGCGGCACTTCGGACGAACTCGTCCGCGCGCGTAATGCAGGCTGCTATTTTTCCGTCAACGAACGCATGCTCGCCACCAAGCGCGGTCGCGAATACGCACGACAGATTCCACTCGACCGTCTACTGCTCGAGACCGATGCGCCGGCCGAGCCAAACACAGAAACAAGCGCGCAATCGCTCATCAGATCGCTCACAAGGACCTCAGAACGCATCGCCTCGCTCAAAAAATGTGACATAAAGCGCATCGAATCGGCAGTTTTAGCAAATGCGCGCTCTGTTTTTGACCTTCGCTAACCCCTGTGGGCAAAAATGCCAAGGGACATGCGAATCGCACAACGCAGTCCCTATTGGAAGGCGGTACAGTTCGGCGGCATTACACCAATTCGTGCATGAGATCACGGTTGCGTGTATACAATTCGTCAAAGATATGACGGCGCGACGCATATAGCTTGTGGGCAGTCATATCGGGCACGATTGTTTGCGCAACGCCAAGGACTCGGGCGAGTTCATCCCATGATGCATAGGCGCCACCTGCGAGAGCTGCCATGATGGCATCACCGAAGCATGCGCCCACCGCAACCTTGGCAACCGAGACCTCGCGCCCGCATACGTCGGCGATAGCCTGCATCCAAACTGGATTCTTGGTTCCACCTCCGACAAGCATAATGCGCCCAATTGGCAGTCCATGCTCTCGCTCGATAATGTCGACATGGGATGCAACGGTATACGCGACGCCTTCCAAGGCGGCGCGAACCATATGGGCTCGTGTATGCCTTCCGGTCAGGCCAAAGAAGACGCCACGCGCCTCGGGATCGTTGAGCGGAGTACGCTCCCCCGCAAAGTACGGCAGGCACAGGAGCCCATCGGCACCCGGCGCCACATCGGCGGCATCATGCGCCATAACCGAATATGCATCGGGGCCACCGTGGCCCTCGGCCTCTACGGCGTCGCGATACAGCTCTTGGCGCAGCCACGATGTGAGTGCACCCGCTGTATTGGTCCCCGCGCAGATCCCGTAAGTTCCGGGAATGATAAACGTCCCTGGCCACAGGCGAGCATCATCGACCATATGATCAGCTAAGTAGATGAAATACGCCGTGCTCCCCAACTGAACCATCATATCGCCGGGACGGAATACACCCGTCGAAATGGCCTCGGCACCAGAGTCGCCCGTTCCCACCAAGACAGGTGTCCCTGCCACGAGCCCCGTCGCCTCAGCCGCACGCTGCGACGCTCGCGGACCTCATCGGCAAGCTCGCCCGAAGCGCCACGACCGGCAGCCGAACCGCCGATGACCATCGCATCCGGTAGGCAATTAAAGAGAAGTGAATCGGCAATGTCCGCAGTCGTGCGGTCGTTGAGATAAACCTCCCCCTCGCTCGTGATGAAGTGAAAAAGCTTGAGGTCGTCCAGGCGCAGCGCCGCCTTGCGACGCATGGTGTGAGCGAAATCTCGGTTAATCAGCCCGAGATCACCGGCCCAGGCACCGCAAAAATTGCAACGCGTGAACTGCGCGTCGACGGCAGCGCACAGCTCGATTGTGGCATCACCATCGTAAATAGCTTCAGCTCCCCAAGGAGTCGACAAATCATGGGATAGAGCCCCGATTACATAGCCCATCGATGCAAGAGTTGAGGGAGAAACATGCTGCTCATAGGGCATCGAGAGCTCATTGGTAATCAAAATGCCATCGACACCGCCCTGCTGCAACGCCTCGAGATCGCGCTTGGCGGCTTCCACGACCTGCGACACGCTTCCGCCCGGGTAATACAGTGGATCGCCCGGCAGAGGACGCAGGTGCAGCATTCCAATAACCGGCTTTTCGGTCTTGAACATCGAGGTTAGAAACGACATAACGTGCTCCTTCTTAGGGTCATTGCAGGGACGTTACTCCCCCAGCACCTCGACGTACACTTTTCGCTTCTGCGGACCGTCAAACTCCGCAAGATAGATGTTCTGGGCACCTCCGCACACGATGTGGCCATCTTGGACGGGAAAGAAGCAACTGTTTCCACAAATCATGCTCTTGATATGCCCACAGGAGTTGTTACCGGTGGCTCCATAGCTCGGCAGGAAGTGTGCATGCGCATAGGGGGCATCGAGTGGGGCGATGCGATCAAGCGTCTCCATAAGATCCGTCTCCACGCAGGGCAGTCCCTCGTTTACCACGATTCCACAGGTCGTATGCGACAAAATAATCGCTGCCAAGCCATTGGTCACCGAGCTGCGTTCGATGGCAGCGTGCACATCTTCGGTAATATCGATGAACTGGTCCGGAGCAGTCGATAGATAGCTCAATGTCTCGAGCGTCACCATGTTTACTCATCCCCTTCAAGAAAACGCAGGGCATTACCCCAGTAGAGCCTTTCTCGCGCATCATCGCGCATGAGCACGGTATCGAGCGCCCGCTTGAGTTTGAATGCACGGAAACGCGGCGTATTGCTGGCGAACATCACTTGATGCGATAGCGCGCGCTCATACCACAGCGGCCCCATATCGACCGTGAAAAGGCGCTGCATCATCTCCTCGGGCGAATCGATGTAAGTGATAGAGGTGTCCGTGTAGCAGTTGGGATACTTGAGCAGCATCGCCACGGTCTCGCGCACCCAGGGCCAGCCAAAGTGGGTCAAACTAAAGCGCACATTTGGATGCGTTGCGATTGTGTGCTCAAATGCAAGCGGGTTACTGCGCGAGAGCTCTGCGCCCGGCTCCCAAGACATACCGGCATGGAAAACCACCGGCTTGTTATAGCGCTCGCACAGCTCATAAAGCGGCTCGGCCACAGCATCATCGGGGGCAAAACCCTGCTTTGCCGGATGCAGGCAAAGCCCCTTTGCCCCCAACTCGGTAAAGGCGCGCTCCAATTCGCCTGCGGCACCGTTCACCTGCGGATCTACGCTCGCAAATCCCCACAGACGATCGGGATGCGCGGCAACCAGCATGGCAATCTGGTCATTGGTGCCAAAATGCCCTCCGCATGCCGTGGTTACATCGAGCGGCATGAGCACACTCTTCTGCACATCGCAGACGTCCATCTCGACTTGAAGCTCATCCCAATCCATGGGGCCCATATGCCCCATACCAAATTCTCGTGACCAAAAACCGAATCCATCAGGCTCATCACCCGGCGTACAGATCTCGCCGTAGAGCATAGGATGGACCAACATGTCGATAACCATTTCGTACTCCTTTCCAGGCATTTGACCCTAGTACGGCTCAAACGAACCAATCACTCGGGACGACAGCTCAGCGCCCGCCTTCATACACGCCGGAATATCAAGGCCATCGATCACGCCCTTGGTAAACCCGGCAATATACGAGTCGCCGGCACCCACGGTATTAACGACCTTCTCCGCCGGTACGATCCCGCACTCATAGAAGCGCTCACCGTCATAGGCAATGCTTCCCTTCTCGCCAAGCGTGGCAACCGCAACGCGCGGTCCCAGCTCCTGTACGTGACGTACCCAATCACGCAGCTCCGGAGTGTCCTCTTCAAACGACATGAACGCATAGTCAACGTAGGGAAAATGGTTCTCGCAGGCATATTCGGGATCCTGGCTGAACACCGAGAAGTCCATAACCACCGTCTTGCCCGCATCATGCCATTCGGGCAGGAGGTCCAAACAATTGCCAAACAGGTCGGTATGGATGATGTCATGCTCTAGGATAAACGCCCGGTCATCTTCATTCGGACGATATGTCTCCATTACGCCATCGATTGCCTCGAGATGCACGCGATCGACGCCGTCTTTCAATGCCATGAGCATCACCGAGGTGTCGCCATCCTCCACCCGCAGATGTGAGATATCGAACCCCTCAGCGGCCAGCGCCTCTCTCATCTTGTCTCCGTACTCGTCCTTGCCGACAACCGACACGGCGGATACCGAAACGCCCATTCGTGCAAGATGGATACCCCAGTCAATGCCATTGCCAGTCGGATAGAACACGCCGATGTTCTGATAGACGTCCGCGCAGCAAAAACCAGCCGCACACGCTTTAATGCCCATAGTCTTCTCCAATGTTCAAAAGGGGACCCACCACATGGCGAGCCCCCTTTTCGCGTTTCGCTTATTGTTTTGCATCGGCTGTCCAAAGCCTCATAGCCAGACCGCCGTACGCTTTCTTAAGCTATTCGACGATTGGTGCTCCGTGGCCCCAAGAACCTTCCATGCCGCACACGGTCGAGGCAAACCCGGCAGCAAAGTCGAGCGCGCGCTCGATGGCCTCGGCGCCATCCTCACCACGCTTGGCGGAATCGAGATAGCACATCAAAAACGAGGTGAGGAACGAGTCGCCCGCCCCCATGGTGTCCTTCATGTCCGTTACCGGTTTAGCCAGCTGGCGGTAATAACGCTCGCCGTCGTAAGCAATGCAGCCCTCGGCGCCCGCCGTAGCCGACACAAAACGCGGACCCAGGCCCTTCACCCATGCCAGACGCTCGCGAATCTCGTCCTCGCTCGCGGCATCCGCCGCACTAAAGAAAGCAAAATCGACGTAGGGCGCAATCTGCTCGTAGTACTCGTCGGTGGAGTCGTCCGAAAAGTCAAAAGAGACCGTGACGCCCGCAGCCTTCAACTTGGGCAGCTCGCGCTCGGTGAAGCAATAGTTGCCCGAATGAACCACATCGAACTGCTTCATGTACGAAAGGTCAAAGCGATCGAGAACATAGCGCGCATCGCCACGGATACCGCCCTCGTTGGAGCCGAGGAAGACACGGTCACCGTCAACGACGGTCACGCGAGCCGCTCCGTTCTCGCCAATCATCTGCTCGCACTTGTCAAGCTCGATACCCTCATCCTCGAGGCTTGCAATGACATGCTCGGCAGCGGCGTCATTGCCAAAAATGCCCATGTATGCAGAGCGTGCGGCACCGCATTTCTTGGCATAAACGGCGAAGTTCACCGCATTGCCGCCGGGATACATGGTGTGGATATGCTCGTAGCGATCGACGACGTTGTCGCCAAATCCGAGCGCGTTAACGTTAAATGCCATGGCCTTTGCCCCTTCTAGTACTCGACAACACCCATATAGCGACGGAAATCGGGATCGTGATCAAACACCTTGCCGCGTGCAGCACGCAGCTCGCAGTTCATGGCGTAGAACAGCACCGGGTCCAGATAGGCACGGACGCTCGCCGGCACGGCTTCCATACCGTACTCCTTGGCATCGAGCACCATCAGCGTATCGGTATGCGTCTTAAGGAACGCAAGGGCGCGCTCGTCCATAGCACGGCACTCGCTGGAGCCCATCTGCAGGAAGTAAAAAACGCCATCCTGAGTAGCCTCGAAGGGGCCGTGGAAGTACTCGGCAGAGTGGATGTAGCTGCAGTGCTGCCACTGCATCTCCATAAGAGAGCAGATAGCGAAACCGTAGGTCTGACTAAAGTTGGGACCGCTGCCCAGAATGTAGAAGAACTCGTGCTCCTGGCAAAGCTTGGCAAAACGATCGCCTAGCTCGGCATTTACCTTCACACGTGCCGGGGGAAGAATCTTATCCATCTCGGCGATACCGGCATACATATCGGCAAGATCGGCGTAGCCCTCCTGCTGATCGAGCAGCTCGGCCGCAAGCGACAGCGAAATGCCAGCGGGGACCTCGGCCTGCGGCACGCCCTCGCCCCACGGGTAGACCCACGTGGTCCACTTGCCGGAGTCAATCTTGGATCCAGCGTTGTCGGTCTGGGCGATCACCGTAGCGCCGGCAGCAAGGGCAATCTCGCAGCCCTCGACGACCTCGGGGGTGTTGCCACTGTGGCTGCAAGCAATGACCAGGGATTTCTCGCCCAAGCGGCGCGGGCGCATGATATCAAACTCGCGAGCCGTATAGATATACGAAGTGAAGGTGGTTGCCTCGCGCTGCAGAAGCTCATGAGCCGGGATCAAATCGATCATGGAGCCACCGCAAGCAATCCAGTAGACGCTGTCGAACTTGCCCTTCTCGGCAATTGCCTCTTTGATCAGATCGTGTGCGTTCATATCCAGTTCCTTTCTTGTTTGGTCCGCAATCAATGACGTTGGCTGCGTGGCCGATAGTTGTTTTAGTCAATCAGATATTTCTCGAATGCGGCCATGTTCTTGGCATCTGCCGCCGCCGGGTCATCGTAGTAACGCCCGTCCGTGATTTCCTGGCCCAGCATGCCATCGAAACCATGGGCATTAAGCGTGGCGACGAAGGCGTCCATATCGTGCTTGCCATCGCCCCACACCAGATGGCCATACGGGTCACCGTCGATAAAGTGCATCTCGTGAATTGCCCCATCACCAAAGGCGGCAAACCAGTCCTCGAGCGTCTCGCCCGCAACGCCCATCGCGGTTGTATCAACCATGGGCTGTAAGTACGGGCTCGCGACCTCGTCAATCATGCGCTTCGCATCGGAAACCGTCGTTACAAGGTTGCTCTCCTCGGGACGCAGGCTTTCCATCGTAAGCACCAGACCGTGCTCACCGGCATACTCCGCCAGAATGGACAAGTGCTCGCGGCTGCGCTTCCAGGCTTCCTCGCGGTCCTCGTCCCAGTCGCCCCAGCCCGAGTTGACGGACATACGGTCGCACCCAAGCACCTCGGCAAGCTCAATGCCGTGCTTAAAGTACGCCAGGCTGCGCTGTTCATGCAGCGGTTTGCGTGCGCAGTACTGCCAAGGATAGACAACATTCTCGGGGCACAGAGTACGATACCTAAGCCCACGGTCTGCAGCCTTTTTCGCCAGGACCTCAGCCTCAAAGTAGCCCGTGTGGTCGAGCGTCACATGCGGCTCCGCACACCACAGCTCAATGGACTCAAAGCCCAAGCGCTGCTGCACATCAAGGAAGTAATCGAGCGACCACATGATGTAGTGGATATTCATGCCCGCAATCTGCTCGCGGCGCAGCGTCGGTTTGGATTCAGGCATCTTATGCCTCCTTATTTCGATCGAACACGATTTGTCCGTCCGACATCGTCATATCAACCGCAAGATCGCGTGCGTCGCGATAATCGAGGTCGAACACATCCCGATCGAGCACGCAGATATCGGCAAGCTTGCCAACCTCAAGCGTACCCAGCTCGTCTTCGCGCATCAGATCGTACGCGCCCCCGGCAGTCCAAGCGCGCAAGAGCTCGACAAGCGTCAGCGTGTTGACCTCATTCACGGGCAGTCCGTCGGCGAAGAATCCACCGCACGCGCTGTATATTGACTCGCCCAGGCTCGGAATCAGCAGTGGCAAATCCGTTCCACAGCACACTGTGCATCCGGAATCTTCCATGCCGCGGCGATTCCAGCTGTGCAAAAGTCGCGTCTCGCCAATTTGTCGACGCATCATCGACAGGCAATCCTCGCGCCGGTCCAGCGTCAGAATCTGCGGATAGACCTCGCAAATTCCACCTAACTTGCCAAACTCGACAAGATCGGTCGGGTCAGAGTTCTCGAGATCGGTAATCGCATGGCGGCGAAGCATCCGTCCATGCTCGTCTCGAGGCAGCGAGGCATAGAGCGCCACGGTGCGGCGAACGGCGCCATCGCCCTGGCAATGCAAGGAGTATCGGAAGCCCTCAGCATCAATTGCACGCAGCTCGTTCTCAATCAGATCCCACTCTGGCTCCTCGACGACCGTCTTGCCGGCAGCGCCCGCATCGGCCGTGTCCTCATAGGGGTCAATCATCTCAGCAAGCCCCACCCATACGCCGCGATCGGTCATACGGTTGAAGCCAGAAAAACGAACGAACGGTCCCCGGAAGCGCTCTCGCGCCTCGCGGGCATATGCCAGATTTGCACCGGCGCCCACCGGCTGCGACATCATAGAGACGCGAACCGTCAGCTCACCAGATTCCTCACGGCGAGCCATTTCGTCGGCAAAGCCGTAGTAGTCATCAAACGCCATTTCCTTGATGGCGGTAACGCCGCGCTCGTTAAGCATGCTCATGTAGTCCGAATACCCGGCACGCACCTCGGGCAGCGCGAGGAAATCGCTCATCATGCGCCAGATCTTCTCGGCATAGCACGCCTGGGGTGTAAAGCCATATCGCGCACTGGCGGCAGCATTGAGAACGCAGGTCTCCGCTCCCGGTGTAAAGCAGACGACGGGGATATCGCCAAAACAATCGTCAAACACAGCTGCCGTATTTGCGTTCTCGGCATCCGATGCCAACGTTTCGGGTAGGTTGTGGCCAAAAGCCGCCGCGCAATCCGGATGATCTTCTTTCCATGCACGCAAGAGCGACACAGCCTCTTTGGCATCAGCGATGCCGGACAGATCAGACCCCAACATCCGCAGCGCCCAACCTGTATAGAAGGTATGCACATCGATCAGGCCAGGCATGACAGTGCGGTCGCCCAGGTCAACTACCTCGTCCGCCTGGGTCAAATACGAAGCTAGCTCACACTTGGCGCCAACAGCCTCAATTCGATTGCCACGGACCGCTACGAAACCTTCAAACGGCAGGTCCCCCGTACCGGTAAAGACGCTCTTAGACGTCAGGACCGTCAAACGATCAGACATCACAACCACCTACACCGGAAGCATGCCAGAGATTGCCGTTACGATCAGGCCAAAGACGACCATGAAAATGAAGAACTTCCAAATGGTCTTCCACCATTGGCCAAACGAAATCCTAGCCACGGCAAGACCGGCGACCGTCATGCCCGCCACGGGGCTGATGGTGTTGATGGTCTGGTTGGCAAACTGGAGCGCGGTGACGGCCGCCTCGGGATTGAGGCCCATGAGCTCGGTCAGGGGGCCCATAACAGGCATGGTGAGCGCCGCCAGGCCAGAACTCGAGGGAACCAGCAAAGAGAGCAGGCCAAGAACGATATACATAAACGTGGTGTAGACGGCGGCGGGTGCACCGGCAAGCGCAGTAGCGAGCGCCTGGAGGATGGTGTCGATGATCATGCCGCCCTCGGCGATGACCAGAATACCGCGAGCGATACCGATAACGATGGCAGCGTACGCAAAGTCGGCAAGACCCTTAACGAACTCCTCTGCAATCGTCTGCTGGTCAAGACCGCCCAGGATACCGGCAAGCAAGCCCATGCCAAGGAACACGGCGGAAATCTCATTCATGTACCAGCCCTGGGTAACAAGACCCCAGACGATAATGCCCATACCGCAAGCAAAATCGATAAGCACGAGCTTCTGACGGATAGTGAACTCTTCCTCGATGGAGGCATCGGTCACGGAAAACTCAATACGCTTGAGCTTATCGTCCTCGTACACAATGGACGACTCGGGATTTTTCTTGACGCGCATGGCGTAGCGCATGGCCCATGCGATACCGACGGCAGTGAAGATGACCCAAGAAACGGCACGCAGCCACAGTTGCGGATTACCCTCGATGCCAATGATGCCTTGGGCGATCAAAACATTAAACGGGTCGATGGTCGAAGCACAATATCCCAAGTTAGGACCAAGGAAGCAGATGATGAATGCCGTCATCGAGTCATAACCGATACCCATCATGATGGGAATGAAGATGGCATAGAACGGCAGGGCTTCCTCAGACATACCAAACGTAGTGCCGCAAATGGACAGCAACGTCATCGTGATGGGAATGATGAGGATGTCCTTGTTCTTGAGCTTTTTAATCACACGGCTCATGCCGGCATTCAAAGCGTTGGTCTTGGTGATGATTGCGAACGATCCGCCAATCAATAAGACGAACGCAACGACGTCGGCAGCCTCTTGGATACCCTTGGTGGGCGCTTGCAGGACCGCGAAGATATCCTGGCCCAGATTGATGGTCTCGCCGGTCTCGGAATCGGTGTAGTTCTTATCGACCTGTTCATAGGTTCCAGCAACGGCGACTTCACGCTCGCCCGCCGCTGTCGAAATCGTCTTGCGCTGGTACTGACCAGAGGGAACGATCCAAGTCAGGACCGCAAAGACAACGATCAGCAAGAACATGATCGTATAGACATGCGGTAATTTGAACTTAAAACGTCTGTTTGTCTTCTTCGCCTTCGTATCTGACATAGATACCTCCAAAGAACTCGAGACTGCATCGCATCTCGCTTCAACGTTTGCACAATGCAAACGTTCTATGACGTCCCATAGATTACCAGCAGCTTTTCTCGTCATCAAGATAATTTCAAACTGATTGCCGCAACGCGGTTGAACGGTTGCGTTTGCGCCGTGAACGGTATGGAGGCGCCCGGTGAGATGATCCACCGGGCGTCTCAATTCGCAATGTCCTAGATGTCAAAAACGTAGCGAGACCCAACGATCCGCTGACGACCGATGATAAACGGCCGCCGCTGCTCGTCGAAAAAGAAGGCTTCCATATAAAACAAGGGTTCGCCAACGGGAACTGCCAACAGCCGAGCGACCTCGGGCGACGCGCACGCGATCTCGAGTGTGCACGGGTCGGTAAACGCGGGCGTACGGCCCGTCCGGTTACGCACGAACTCAAAAATGGATTGGTTAGATAGAGGTGCCGTTGATAGATAAGCGTTGTCCTCGTAAACGTATATGTTGTTCTCGAGCATGACGGGGACTCCATCGGCAGTACGCACACGCTCAACGCAAATCAAATCAGTTCCAACGGGAACACCAAAGAACTGCGCTTCGGTGGAATCCGCCGGCAGTATCTTTCTCGAAATGACGCACGCCCCCGGCTCCATTCCGTTAACGCGGCATGCGTCCGAAAAACTCTGGACGTCATCCTTCTGGCGAATCTTGCGCTTAAGCTTGGGGGCATTGACAAACGTGCCTTTCCCCTGCCGCTTCGTTAGATAGCCCTGCTGGACGAGCTCCTCAATAGCGCGTCGCACGGTAACGCGGCCAACTTTATAGCTCTCAGCCAATTCGAATTCATTGGGTATCCGCGCGCCCGCCTTGTAGGCACCGGAGTTAATTTCGTTTTTAATGATATCGATAACCTGTTGGTACAGCGGTATCGCTGCTTTACCGTCAGTTAGCCCTTCAGTCGGTGGCATATACCCTCTCCCAGCACAATTAAGTCTAAAGCGGGCCCAAGGGCATTCAACAAGCCCTTAAGCCCGCATTAGCATTAAGTATGCTTGCTGCCGCACCAAAATGTCGGGTATTTACTCATCGGACCCGAAAAACGCGCAACTACCGCGCTCCTAAGAAAGCGTGAGCAGCTCCGGCAGCTGGTCGATAATCTTGTCCGCGGCATCCTGGCTAAAGCCAAAGCGCTCCTCGCGCTTGGCAATGACCGTCAGGCCGGCTCGCTTGCCGGCAGTGATGCCAGGCACCGAGTCCTCAACGCAGCAGCAGCGATTCGCGGGCAGCCCCAGCAGATCCAGCGCATGCAGGTAGATGTCGGGCTCGGGCTTGCTCTCCTTAAACTGCTCGCCGCTCACCACATACTCAAAGGCATCCGACAGCCCGCATGCGTTGAGCACTTCCTCGATGCTAACCATGGGAGACGAGCTGGCAAGCGCCACGCGAACGCCACGGCGCGGCAGCTCTCGAATCGTATCCACGGCGCCTGGGTTAATCAAAGCCTGATAGTCGCGCGGACGTTTATGCGCCCACTCGTCCCAACGGGCCAACGCTTCCTCGCCAGTGAAATGCCCCCTACCGGCGCGCTCAAACCAATCGACCAGCATATGCAGGAAGAACTGATGGGAGGTACCGACCTGCCCATTCAACTCCTCTTGAGTCAGATTAAGCCCCAGCTCCTTGGCAAACGCGGCAGTCTCGCCCAAGTAGTAATACTCGGTATCGACAATGACGCCGTCCATGTCAAAGATAACGGCGTCGAACGGAAATGCGGACACGGCACCCTCCCTAACAAAAGGACGCCCGCGAGCAGGCGCCCGAATCATGCATTAATCGGCGATTCTAGCCCAGCAGCTTATCCAGCGCCACCGCAATACCATCTTCGTTGTTATTGGCGGTCACCATCTGAGCCACAGCCTTAACCTCATCGACGGCGTTGCCCATGGCTACACCCGTGCCGGCCCACTCAATCATGGACTTATCGTTCTGGCCGTCGCCAAACGATACGACATCGCTGGCATCGATGCCGAGCTTGGGCAGGGCACCCTCGAGCGCACGGGCCTTGTCGATACCGGGCGCCGTGTACTCAAAGTACCAGTCGGCCGTAAACATGCCCGAAAGCGTCTGCTTAAAGGGCGCATACATCTCCTCGTAATGCACCTGCAGGTAGGCCGGATCGCCTGCCGTCAGCAGCTTGTCCACGGGATAAGTGTCCACGACCTCATGCAAGCTCTCGACCTCGCGAATCTTAAGGTCGCACGCATCGCGCTCATACTTGACGATATTCTTCTGCGAGTCGTCAGGCAGCGTGATCATGCAATGATACGAGTCCTCGACGTGCAAATCGCGACCGAGCGAAATCATAGGGATCACGTCAAAATTACGCAGGTGATCAATCAGACGGTGCAGCTCGTCAGCCGGCATGGCCTGGTCGAAAAGGACCTCATCGGTCTGAGCGTCGACCACATGCGCGCCATTAAAGGCAACTAGAAGACCGTCATGGTTTTGAAGGTCGAGCTCCTGCGCCAAGGCGTGCAGCCCCCATGCGGGACGGCCCGAAGCCAAGATAAGCTTAATGCCCGACTCCTGCGCCGCGAGCAGCTTCTCGCGCGTACGCGGGCTGATAACCTTTTGGTCGTTGGTGAGCGTACCGTCGATATCCATCGCGATGGCCTTAATTGCCATATGTGCCTCCTTGCATCGTTTTCCGCGCACCATCTTATCCGAGCCAGGGCACGTTCGCACAGTGCGGCGCGCAACGGTTGCAAAACCACCCCATTTGAAACAAAGGCAAAAAAATACTTGCAAAGACGCGTTCCGACATATAAGTTGATAAAAGACCGCCGTTGCGGTTTTAAGTAGATCGAGCATATGAAGTTTCAGTTTTTAGCGTGTAAGAGAAGGAAGATCGGCAAAGTACAACCCCAAACGCAATGACAACTTAATGAGGTAACTGCCACATGTGAGGCGCCCAGGGCATTGCTGTCTCGATTTTGAGCACGATGCCTTCCGCCTTGCATGGGCCGTTCCATCCCGCCCCTGCAGCAACTGCCTCACGGGCTCATTGAAAACCGCATAGCACCCCAACGTCAGCACATCACCCACGGCAAGCACATCACTCACGACAACCAACACATCAACAAGCAGCACGAACATCAACCGATTGGAGAAGCTATGACAAACCACCACGCTGAAGACGGCGATAAGAAAAGCATTCTGGATGCCCGCATTGAGCGAGCATATGCAAACGAATATGACGCCGCCTTTGCCGCCGCGACCATCAAGAACTACGCGTCGCTACCGCTCGCGACAATCTTGGCCGACCACCCTCAACTGCTGAAACGCTGCACAAAGATCATGGGCGACCCCGACATTCGCAAGCTGACAGACCCCTATGCCCCAAAACGCGACAACGATTCGTACGTTCTTACCGTAGGCTGCCTAGCCCATATGCTTACGGCGCTCGACACGAAACTCAAGCTCGCATGGGAACCCGACGAGCGTCATGAACTCGAAAGCAAGCGGAACACCCTGCGCACCGCACTGTTCCTTCCGTTGGACGGCCTCAAGCGCTGCAACGTCGAGCTCAATACACAGGCGCGGCAAAAGCCCGGGGCCACGGGGCAGAAAACTCCAAGACCCCATGCGGCCATCGTCGACCGCAACCGATATAACCGCATGACCGCGCACTTTTCTGCCGAGGGAGCAGCCATAAGGACGCTGATCGACCTGCTGTGCCTCCTGAGCATCAACGAGCTATTTGAGGGCTATCTCGCCCTTGTTCCCGCGACGGCACCCAAGTCGGTAGCAAAGATCATCGAGACCTGCAGACGCCAGTTTGAGCGCCATCGCAATGGCAGCGAGATGAATGCCAGCATCGCGCAGTACTACGCGGCTCATTACAAAAATGACGGATGTGCCCCCGTCGAGCATCAGCTGCGGCTCGCCTACACCACGCCCGCCGCAACGCTCCATCGCTTTGGAGCCCTTGGCGCTTGCGAGCCGCACGAACAGGCGGCCTGCCCCACAACCGAGCTCGATCTGAGGCTCAGACGAACCCTGTAGCCCGCCAGCCCCTCCGCGGGCAACAATCCTATTCCACAACACAACCAACAGAAAGGAGTCCTCATGGACACCAATCATTCCCCCATCATCAGCCCCCTCACCATGCGTGAATCCGCCCGAGGTATCACGCTCACCAGCATTTACGATGAGATGCTCGCTCGCCGCGAGCTCTCCGTCATGGGAAACATCGAAACCCCGATGGCCCACGACCTATGCCAGCAGATCCGCCTGCTCGATGCCACCGACCCCAGCCGCCCCATCACCATATTTGTCGCCAGCGCCGGCGGAAGCGTGCGATCGGGTCTTGCGATCTATGACGCCATGCGCCTCGCATCGTGCCCCATCCGCACCGTCTGCCTGGAATTCGCCGCGTCCATGGGCGCCGTGATCTTTATGGGCGGCGACGATCGCCGTATGGCGCCCCATGCAGAGCTCATGATTCACGACCCGCTGATCCCCCAGGGGGCAGGCGGCTCGGCACTTGCGCTGCAGGAAACCAGCCGGCGTCTCATGCAGACCCGCAAGACCCTCACGCAAATCCTCTCGGACCGCAGCGGCCTCACGCCCAAGCGCATCCAGTCCCTCACTGCAAAAGACACCTACCTTTCGGCCGAGCGCGCCGTCGAGCTCGGCTTTGCCCACGAAATCCTCTCGACCACCAAGGAGGTCGCCCATGTCTAACCTCGCCAGCCGCCTCGCCGCATCTGAGTCCGCATCGTCCACCATCCTCGCCAAGGATCGAACGCTTTCCTGCAACACCCGCCAAACGGGACTCAACAACAACGCACTTGTGATCGGCCCCTCGGGAGCCGGCAAGACCCGAAACGTCCTCAAGCCCAACCTGCTGCAAATGAACGCAAGCTACATCGTGCTCGACACCAAAGGCACGCTCTGTCGCGAAGTGGGACCCGTGCTGGCAGCCCACGGTTACCGCGTGCAATGTCTCAACTTCGCCGACCTCAACACCGTCCCGGCCCTTGCGCCCGGCATCGAGCGCTGCGGCTACAACCCCCTGAGGCACATTCGCCGCAAGGCGGACGGCAGGCCCAACCAGCAGGACATCCTCTCGGCGGCAAAGGCCATCTGCCCCATCGAGGACAACAACCAGCCTTTTTGGGATCATGCGGCGGCAAACCTGCTGTCGTGTCTTATCGCCTACGTCACCGAACAGCTAACCGCCGACGAGCAGACGATCAGCTCGGTCATCAAGCTGATCGAGCACCTGCAGGACGGTGCCACGGGTCGATTGTTTGACGACCTGATCACGACCGACCCCCAAAGCTATGCCCTCTCGCTATGGCGGCGCTACGCCATTACGCAAAATGCCGAGCGCATGCACGCGAGCATCGTCGGTATCCTTGCCGAAAAGGTCATGTGTCTGGGATTCGACGGTGCGGCACAGCTCTATCGTGAGTGCCATCAGGTGGGCTTCGCTTCCATGGGACACACCCCCTGCGCCCTGTTTGTAACCGTGAGCGATATTGACCGCAATCTCGATCCGCTGACCGGCCTCTTTATTTCGCAGGCGTTTATGGGCCTCATTCGTGAGGCCGATAGGCAGCCCGATGGCAGCCTGCCCGTGCCCGTGCGCTTTATGCTCGATGACTTCGCAAATCTGCAGATCCCCCAGATCGACAACGTGCTCTCGATTATCCGAAGCCGCAACATCTGGGCAACGCTGCTGCTGCAGTCGACCAACCAGCTCGATGCGCTCTATGGCGAGGCACGCGCACGCTCCATCATGGGCAACTGCGACACGCATCTGGTGCTGGCGTTCCAGGATCCCGAGAGTGCCCGGGTGTTTTCCGACCGCGCCGACGCGCTGCCCAGCACGCTCATGGCGACGCCGATCGATCGCTCGTGGCTCTTTGTACGCGGTCGCACTCCCGAACAGGTCGAGCGCTTTAGGCTCGAAGACCATCCGCTCTACGGGGAGCTGCCCGAGGCGCAGCGAGGCCATGCGGAGGCCGAGATCTAGGCGCAGGGTTCTCGCAGCGCGCGGCGCCCCGGCAATGTTCCACAAAGGCCGTGCGCCCCGGGACCACGGCAAAGCAAAGGGGCCCGCATCCGATAGGATACGGGCCCCTGACTATAAGGCGCGATGCGTTAACAGCAGCGACTACTTGCGATGCGCGCGGTAGAACTCGATGAGCGCCTGGGTCGAAGCGTCCTGCTCGGCCTTGGCGGCGTCGTCGTGGAAGGCCGGGGTAATCTGCTTGGCAAGCTGCTTGCCCAGCTCGACGCCCCACTGGTCGTAGGAGTCGATGCCCCAGACCGTGCCCTCGACAAACGTGATGTGCTCGTACAGGGCGATGAGCTCGCCGAGCGCAAACGGGGTCAGCGTGTCGCCAAAGATCGAGGTCGTCGGGCGGTTGCCCTCAAAGCAACGGGCCGGGACGATCTGCTCGGGCGTGCCCTCGGCACGAACCTCGTCGGCCGTCTTGCCAAAGGCGAGCGCCTTGGTCTGGGCCAGGAAGTTGCCCAGGAACAGCTCATGCACGTCCTGGCCGCTATCGGTCGCAGGGTTGGCAGTATTGGCGAAGGCGATAAAGTCGGCCGGGACCACCACGGTGCCCTGGTGCAGCAGCTGGTAGAAGGCGTGCTGACCGTTGGTGCCGGGCTCGCCCCAGAAGATCTCACCGGTATCGGAGGTCACGGCGCTGCCGTCCCAGCGGACGTGCTTGCCGTTGGACTCCATGGTGAGCTGCTGCAGGTAGGCCGGGAAACGATGCAGGTACTGGCAGTACGGAAGTACGGCGTGGCTCTTGGAACCGAAGAAGTTGACGTACCAGACGTTGAGCAGGCCCATCAGCGCGACGGCGTTGTTCTCGAGCGGGGTGTTGCAGAAGTACTCGTCGATGGCGTGGAAGCCCTCGAGGAACTGCTGGAAGCGCTCGGGGCCGAGCACGACGATCAGCGACAGGCCCACGGCGGAGTCAACGGAATAACGGCCGCCGACCCAGTTCCAGAAACCGAAGGCGTTGGCGGGGTCGATACCGAAGGCCTCAACCTTCTCGAGTGCGGTGGAGACAGCGACGAAGTGCTTTGCCACGGCCTCGGCGTTCTGCTCATCGGAGCCGTCGATGGCGCCCTGAGCCTTGAGCTGCTCGAGCATCCAGGTCTTGACCTCGCGGGCGTTGGTGAGGGTCTCGAGCGTGGTGAAGGTCTTGGAGACGATGATCACAAGCGTGGTCTCGGGGTCCAGGCCCTTGAGCTTCTCTGCCTGATCGTTGGGGTCGATGTTGGAGATGTAGCGGCAATCGATACCGGCGTCGGCATAGGGACGCAGGGCCTCGTACGCCATGACCGGGCCCAGGTCGGAGCCGCCGATGCCAATGGACACCAGGTGCTCGATCTTCTTGCCGGTAACGCCCTTCCACTCACCGGAGCGCACACGCTCGGCGAAGGCGTACATGCGGTCGAGGACCTCGTGCACGTCGGCGACAACGTCCTGGCCGTCGACGACGAGCTGCCCCTTCTCGCTAGCCGGGCGGCGCAGCGCGGTGTGCAGGACGGCACGGTCCTCGGTGGTGTTGATGTGCTCGCCGGAGAACATGGCGTCACGGCGCTCCTCGAGCTTCACCTCGCGGGCAAGATCGCACAGCAGCTTGACGGTCTCGTCGGTCACCAGGTTCTTGGACAGGTCGAAGTGCAGGTCACCGGCGTCAAAGCTCAGCTTGTTCACACGCTCGGGATCGGCGGCGAACCAGGCCTTGAGGTCGATACCCTCGGCCTCGAGCTTCTCCTGATGAGCCTCGAGCGCCTTCCAAGCGTCAGTCGACGTGGCGTCGATAGGTGCGGCAACAGTTGCCATAAAGTCCTCCTCAGCATACGGGCGCACACCTCCATGCACGCCCGGATATTCAGATATCTCTATTCTAGCGCAGGTCAAGACTGCAATCAGCGAGCGTTGCCAATCGGCCCCCAAACGGCGACCGACCAAAAAGGGACAGGTTTATTTTGGCAGGTCAAACGCTTTACCAATCAAAAATAACCCATCCCTTTATGGCAATTATTAGGCCGCAGCGCACACACTGCCGAGCAACTCACGCAGAGGAGACCCGATGCCCTCCAGCAGCTCGGGCGCGATGATGGCAAAAACGGGAGCCTCGCCGGCTCCCACCGTAGCGGGCACCTTGCCCTCCGAGACAATGCATCCATAAGGGACAAAACCGTCTTCGCCGGCATCGAACGACGCCATGCGACGCGCGAGTTCGCGCGCAAAGCCAGCAGTATCGGCATCGCCAATCGCCAATACAAAGTCCACCCCTTCGTCGGTCGCCAGGGCCACGGCTTCGTCGATCAGCTCGTCTCCCCCGTCGCCCTCAACCGAGCCGCAGCGGAAAAGCACGCGCTCGAGCAGAGCTCGATCAAGCGAGCCGAGTGCCGCCGAGACAAGCTCATCACGCGTGTGCTTGTCGCCTCCCAGCACGACCAGTGCCTTAGTGCCGCCATAGTGGGCAACCAATCGCCCGCACCAGCGAGCCACATCCCCATCCGCAACCAAGCGTGTCGGCATACCAAACCCATAATTGACCATCTTTCCCACAACCCTTCCGTGCGTATAGGCGGTATCGATTGTTAGGCTCATGCTACGAAGCAAGGTTTTCCGAGCTGTTTCGCACTCTTTAGAGCTGCGTTAAAAAACCCGATGCAGCCGCACGACCATACCTACCAAAAAGGGACAGGTTTTGACGATGTCCGGACGAGCGGGTATTATCGAACAAGTATTCGATAAGAACATGTGTTTGATGGGAGGACGCGTGGGACACGAGCGTCACACCTATATCTGCATCGACCTCAAGACGTTCTACGCCAGCGTCGAATGCGTCGACCGCGGTCTCGACCCGCTCACCACCAACCTGGTCGTTGCCGACGAATCGCGCGGGCGCACGACCATCTGCCTTGCCATCACACAGGCCATGAAAGACCTCGGAATCCATAACCGCTGTCGCCTGTTCGAGATTCCCGACGGTATCGACTACATCAAGGCCGTACCGCGCATGCAGCACTACATGGAGGTGTCGGCGCAAATCTACGGTATCTATCTGGAATTCGTCAGCCCACAGGACGTGCACGTCTACTCCATCGACGAATGCTTTATCGACGTGACGCCCTATCTGGACCTCTATCACACCGACGCTGAAGGCTTCGCCTGCATGTTGCGCGACGAGGTCCTGGCGCGCACCGGCATCACGGCAACGGTTGGCATCGGCCCCAACCTATTCCAGGCCAAGGTGGCACTCGACATTACCGCCAAGCACGTACCCAGCCGCATCGGCATACTCGATGACGAGACCTTTCGCAAGGAGATCTGGCCCCATCGCCCCATCACCGACATCTGGGGCATTGGGCCCGGCGTGGCAGCACGACTCGAAAAATACGGCGTCTACGATCTGATGGGCGTCGCGGCGCTCGACGAAAACCTGCTCTACGACGAGCTCGGCGTCAATGCCGAGTATCTTATCGACCACGCCTTTGGGCGCGAGCCGACAACTATCGCCGATATTCAGGCCTATCGCCCGCAGGCAACCTCAACTACCACAGGACAGGTGCTCTCGAAAGGCTATGCCTATGAACAGGCCTACACCGTCTTGCGCGAGATGGTCGACAACGCTGTGCTGGACTTAGTCGATAAGCACGTGGTGTGCAACAGTATCTCGCTCTTTGTAGGCTACGCGAGCGAGCGCGCCGACATACGCCGCCTCGACGCCAGCGGCACAGCACAATATGTAGACGGATGCGGGCATTTGCGTTCGAGCACGTCGAGCATCGAACCCGCCGCAACCGACGGCCCCGAGCTCACGCCCCGCGCGCCCAAGCCCGTCCAACGCGACGACGAACGCCGACGTTTGGTGCGAGAGGCACAGGCGATTGACGGCATCTTTGTGGGCGAACACGGCGGCAAGCCGCGTGGTGGCTATGCCGCGCTCTTTGCGCACTCCAACGCCTCGCGCAAGCTGCCCGAGCGCACCAATTCGTTTAAGAAGATCATGGGCTATTTCGATGAGCTCTGGGCGCAGACTGTCGATCCCAAACGACCGGTCAAGCGCATCAACCTGGGATTTGGCAACCTCATGCCCGAGGAATTTACCACTATCGACCTGTTCAGCGATGTTAAGGCCGATGAGCGCGAGCGCGACCTGGCGCGCGCTGTCCTGGCCGTGAAGGGCAAGTACGGCAAGAACGCGCTCGTCAAGGGATTAAGCTTCACCGCCGGCGCCACCGCACGCGAACGCAACGATCAGGTAGGAGGACATCGTGCCTAAGTCCCAACAACAGCCGATGCGGCCACCGACGCCTTTTGAACGTCTAGCGGACCCCGAGGGAAGACGTCGCTCCTCCGACCCCAAGCTCACCGCCAACGGCGCCGTCCGCGCCGGCCGTGCCGCGCAGTTTATGCCCTTTGCCGCCCTCACGGGATACTACGAGCTCGTGCGCAAACAAGAAATCACTGTTGAGCCCAAATGCGAACTCACGGAAGAAAATGCCCTCGAGCTTTCAAAAAAGCTCGAGGGCCTCAAACGTGGCGACTTGGTTCGTGTCACCTATTACGATACGTACGGCTATCGCGCTCGCACGGGCATCCTTGATGAAGTGCTCCCTGCGTTCAAGCTGCTCAAACTCAGGGATATCGCCATCAACTTCGACGATATCCAAGGCATCGAGCTGCGTGGTCGAGCCTAGCGACGAGAACGCTTGCGCAAGACGAGAGCAATGCCAAGCACTGTGGCAGCTGCAACCAGCAATCCCAAGACAAGCGTGAGGGTCGAGTCGCCAGCGTGAGGCAGCGAGCCGTCCTTCGGAGTCTTCTTGGTGGTCGTCGAAACGGTCGTCGTGGTGCTGCTCGACTGGTCATTGCCGCCCGTCTGGCTGCCACCAGGCTGATCGCCGCCACCCGGCTGCGAAGGATCGGTGGGTTCCGTCGGATCCGGAGTACCGGGATCAATCGGATTCTCCGAATTCTCCTTGCGCTGGATCCAAACCTGGCAGCCATAGAACGGGTTGGCAGTACCGAGGCACAGGCCCTGATCGGTAACGGCAAAGGTGCGCAGACCATGGTTGTACGGATCGTTAAAGCCGTTAGTCGTCAGCGTCGTAAAGTTCACGCCGTCCTCGGTCACATACATATCAAAGCCGCGCTCGGCATCGCGCAGGTAGTACATGCACGTAAGGACACTCTGCAGCTTCTTGAGGTTCTCCTCGCTCAGCAGCTTATCGAGCGCATCCTGAATATCGCCCGGCAGCTCGGTGCCATAGGCATCCTCGTACTGCTGCTTCAGGCTCTCATAGCTATCGAGCATGTCCTGATACTGGTCGGCAAAGGACTTGAAGTACGCGATCTCGCCATCGATCTTCTGGACATAAGCGGCGTCGTCCTCAACGTCCTGGGACATCGTCGCGGCCTGCTCGCAAAGGTCGCCCGCGGCATCCTCCAGCGCATCGCTCAGGTCGCCAAAGCCCTTAGCGACCTCGGTCTTCTCGTCATCGACCTCGACGGCCTCAGCCTTCTCGTCATCGACCTCGACGGCCTCGTTTGAATCATCGTCCGCAAGCGTGTTAGCGGGAACGATGGGGTCGTCAGGCGATTTCTTGTCGAGCAGGTGATCGAGCAGGTCCCTAAGGCGCTGAACCTGAGAGTTCCACTCCTCGGGCGTCATATCGATAATGTCGCCATTGGAGAACTGGCCGATCGGCTCAAGCAGGCTCGCGGTATCAAAGGTACCGATATACAGCTTGCCGTCGAACTTCTGCATGCGCCAAATGTACTGGTTCTCGTTTCGGCCAAAGCCCGAAGCCAGGCCGGAAATACCGCCCTTGGGGAACATGACGGTGGGATCGCCAACGACAAGATCCATGTCCTCGTTCTTGTCCATGCGATAGATGTTGACCGACTGCTCAAGATTGGCATTCACAAACGAGCAGTCAACGCCGCCCATGCCGCTCTTGCCGCCCTCTTCGGTGTTGGATTTGTTGAACAGGATGCGCTCGAGGGCAATCTCCTCGTCGTTATATTCACCGATATAGAGGTAGTCGTTGTAGACGATGAGGTTGGCAGCACCAGAACGGGTGCGGGCAGGATCGATGCCAAAGCAGTACTTTGCACCGTCCGCCTTATCGCCAACAACGGGAGTCCACGAATAGCTGCCGTCGGCGTTCTTGTCGCCACGGACCATGGCGAACGACTGCATGGAATTATCATCGGGAGCGTTCTCAGGCGTACCGGTGCAGATGGTCGCATAGAGATGGCCATTGTACGAGACCATATCCCAAGTGGCGCCGCCGTAGATGCTGTCCTTATAGCGAATCGCCGGATAGCCAAACAGCGTGCCCGAGTTGGCAATCTCGGTGAAGCTGTCCTGGCCCTTCGACGGGTCAGACGACGTCAGGATTGTCGACACAAAGTTACCGGCCGCGTCTTTACCCACATTACTGATGACGAGCTGGCCATCATGGACGCACATGCCGCGGATACCGGTAGAAATGCCCTGCTTGTAGGCAGCACCGTAATCCTGCATGCTCGAAAGGCCCTTATAGACAACTTTGAACTCGTCCGTCTTAGGATCGATCTCATATACAGCAGGCAGGCCGCTTTTGCCGCCATTGGTTCTGACGCTGCCGCAGAAATAAAGCTTGCCCTTATAGCTCACGGCATTGCGGAACAAAGGAGCGACGCCGTTGAGCGAATCAGAGAGCAGCAGCTTGGTCTCACCGGTCTTGGTATTGATCTTGACCAAGATGCCGCCGCTGTCCTTGTCGGCCGTGCCGTCCTCCTTCTGCTGTCCATAGAAGAACGTGCCGTTAAACATGGCCTCCAGCGTCAGGCGCATGGTCTCGGCATCAAAGGAATCGCCCAGCGTGCCGTTCATGAGCGTCAGTGTGTTGCCCATCGCCGCATAGCAGGTGCCCACATAAAGCCAGTCACCATAGCTCGCAGCCGCCCAAGTGTAGCTCTGGCCGCGATCGCCTTCGTTGTTGGCCGTGTTACCATCGGCGCCCGGAACGGCAACGGCACCGTTACCCTGGTAGTCGACGATACCATCCGGCTGCGACGTTCCTACCGTAGGATGCGAGAGCTTCTCAAAGGAATATCCATTTCCCGCATTGTAGGTAACGGCACCCGAAGCGTCTTCGGCATGCGCCGGCAGCGGCGATACCAAGATAGCGGCAAGCGCTGCCACCAAGCCAAGTGCTCCCACTCGTCTCATAAGGCTATAACCTCCCCTGTCCTAAAGCCCAGCTTTAGCATTCTTCATTTCTGTCCACGGTTAATTGCAATCTGAGCACAGCAATAATCAGCGTATAAATATACACCTGTAATTTTTTGGACGGGTTAATAGATGCTCGATTGGTAGCGAATTCCGCGCAAACCGTCACCAAACTCCACTTTTACCGCATCTAAAGGTTATTTTTTACGCAAATTTTTGGATGTCGATAGTCGCAATGAGCAGGAGGCCGGTATCCACCGGAGAGGGCAACGCCTACATTTTCATAACGTAATAGCCCGCGCCCCTCACCGCCGTCTCGAGTGTGTCGCGATCAACCGGGAGCTTCGAGCGTACGCGTGCTGTGTGGTCCGCATACGTCACCGTAGCCCACACGCCGTCCAGTGCATTGAGGGCATTGGCTACGTTCTGAGCGCAGCCGTCACAGCTCATGCCGCCGATGAGCAGCTCATCGCTATAGGGATAGTGGGACTCGTCGGTGTCTGCCACGACAACCTTCTTGGCTTTCTTGCCGCTCGCGCCATCACTGCAACAGCTCTTTCCATGCGTCGACGCCGCAATGCGACGCAGCCCAAAAAACATGCCGACGGCAATGACGGCCAGCACGATGAGATTCGCAGGGTTGAGCAAGTCACTCATGCGTTCCCCTTTCAAGTAGCCCTATCTAGATACCCCCATGGGGTGTTCCCATCTTAACCCAAAATCATGTCCGTTCGGTCAATTAGTTTCCCTCTTCAAACTTTTTAGTTGACCAAGGCTTACTTTAGTGTATAAGTTTTCCTAGGCTAACAGTTTAGATCCGTAAGGAGCGTCGTGACTCGAACCATAGACATCCCAACGTTTCAGGCGGCAGTCGTGCGCAACTGCTCCCCCACGCTCGCGGGCATCAAACCGGCATCGCTCTTTACCTATCCAGGAGTCTATGCCGATCAAGACGGCTCAAGCGTAACTGCGGCGATCGAGGATCGCCGAGCACGCCTGCTCAACGTTATCGCCCGGTGCAACCGCGAGCTTAATCCGTTCGGTATCCATCTGAGCGTTTTGGTCTGGCGCCCCTGCGGGGCGCTCGTATACGCATATCGGCCCAATAGTCTCGCCACTTACCTTGCTGACCCGCGCGCCAAAACGGCACTCGCCAAGAAGGGCTACGACACCGGCAACCTCTCGGCATGTCTTGTGCACCTGGCATCACGCATCACGCTCGCGAGCAATAACGCCGCGGAATGCGCCTGCGGCCAGACTCGATGCGCACTGGATCAGCAAGTCTGCTGCAACAACGACTGCGCCTGCGAATTTCCACACGAGATTGGCTACTTCCTGGGGTACCCCTGCGACGACGTATACGAGTTCATCGCTCAGCGTGGCGAGAACTACAAGATCTTTGGAGCCTGGAAGGTCTATACGAATGTCGAGCAGGCGCTTGCGACGTTTGATGCGTACCGTGCCTGCACCCAACACCTCACCTTTATCTATCAGCAGGGCTGCAGCTTGGCGCAACTTGCCCAGGCGACCCGATAGAACGTACAAACCGCGACCGCACGCCGCACAACCGAAAGGACTCAACATGAGCAAGATCGCCGTCGTCTACTGGAGCGGCACGGGCAACACCGAGGCAATGGCAAACCTCGTTGCCGAGGGCACCACGTCCGCGGGCGCCGAGGCCGAAGTCATCCCCTGCGCCGACTTCTCTGCCGACAGGGCCGCCGACTATGATGCCTTCGCCTTCGGTTGCCCCGCCATGGGCTCCGAGGAGCTTGAATACGATGAGTTCCAACCGATGTGGGACGAAGTCAAGGAGACCCTCAGCGACAAGAAGGTCGTCCTCTTTGGTTCCTATTCGTGGGCCGAAGGCGAATGGATGGACAATTGGAAGGCGGACGCCGACGAGGCAGGCGTCAACGTGGTCGACTCCGTCATCTGCTACGACGCACCCGACGACGAGGGCGAAGCGGCCTGCAAGGCCCTGGGAGCGGAGCTGGCCTAACGAAGCCGTCAGAAAGTCGCAAGGCAACTAACAGCCGAGTACCGCACAACAACAGTCGCTCATGCCCAAACAAAAACGGGGACCGGATATTCACATCCGGTCCCCGTTTGTTATATCGATAACCTCGACGCGCCGCTATGAGATATTGCCCAGGAACGCCTTGGTGCGCTCGCTCTTAGGATGGTCGAAGACCTCGCTCGGCGTGCCATCCTCCACGATAACGCCGCCGTCCATAAAGACGACGCGGTCGGCGACGTCGCGGGCAAAGCCCATCTCGTGCGTCACCACGATCATGGTCATACCGTCATGCGCAAGATCGCGCATGACGCCCAATACATCGCGGACAAGCTCAGGATCGAGCGCCGACGTGGCCTCGTCAAAGAGCATCACGTGCGGATTCATCGACAGGGCGCGGGCGATGGCCACGCGCTGCTGCTGACCGCCCGAAAGCTGACTCGGCATAAAATCGATGCGCTCGGCCAGGCCGACCTTGGTCAGCTCCTCGATGGCAATCTTCTCGGCCTCTTCCTTGCTGCGCTTGAGCACCTTTTGCTGCGCAAGCATGACGTTCTTTTTGACCGACAGGTGCGGGAACAGGTTGAACTGCTGAAACACCATGCCCAGGTGCGTGCGCACCTTATTGAGGTCAACGCCCTTGGCGCACACATCCACGCCCTCGACGACAATCGAACCACTCGTGGGCTCCTCGAGACGGTTAATGCAGCGAAGCATCGTCGACTTGCCCGAACCCGAAGGGCCCAGGACTACGACGACCTCGCCCTTGTGCACATCAAGGTCGATGTCGCGCAGGACCACGTTATCGCCAAAGGCCTTCTGGAGATTCTTGATGCTGACGACGACCTCGTTCGAGTTATTGGTTTCGCTCATAATAGAACCTCCTTACAGACCAGCGATATGGTCGGCGGGCGTCGCGACAACCTGTCCGGCGCTCTTGGTGGGACGCTTCTTTTTGGTTTCGGCCGTACCCAGCAGCCTCGCCTCAAGACCGCTCACCAAGCGCGCAAGCGGCAGGGTAATGACCAGATAGAACAGGGCGGCAACCACATACGGCGTAATGGAGCCCGTCGTTGCCACGATGGTGCGGGCGTTCATGACGATCTCGACCACGCCCACGGCGGCGAGCAGCGACGTATCCTTGTAGAGCAGGATAAACTCGCTGGTCAGCGTAGGCAGGACATTGCGGAACGTCTGCGGAATCATAACGTAGAGCAGCGTCTGGAAGGCATTCATACCCAGTGAACGAGCGGCCTCGTTCTGGCCCTTGGGGATCGATTGAATACCGGCACGGAAAATCTCGCACAGATACGCAGACGAGTTCATGGCCATGACGATAACGCCCAAGACATAGTCGTCCACCTTGACGCCGGCAAGCGGCAGGCCAAAGAATGCAATATAGATCTGCAGGAACGCCGGCGTACCGCGGATGACATTCACGTAGATGCCGGCAAGGCAACGCAGGATGCGCGATTTGGATATGCGCATAAGCGACAGGGCAAAGCCAAAGGGGATCGCCAGCGGAAACGCCACGAGCACGATCGAGAGCGACATAAGGAAGCCCTTGAAGACGATCGGCAGGCTCTGGACCAAAATGACCGGGTTCAGGAACAGGCGAAGGAACATGTTGGAATTCCATGCCTCGACCCACGGCTGTTCCTTAAGGTCGGCCAGGAAGTTATCGAACGCCGTCACGCCCTTAATCTCGACGGAAGGAATCTTGGAAATCTTCTTGGTCGAACCGTCGGCGAGCGTATAGGTTCCGCTAAAGGCCTCATCGCCGCCCTCGACGGGAAACGTCACGCCGTAAACCTCGACACGGAAAAAGCCGCCGGCAGGCGCCGTCTCGCCAAAGTCAATCTTGAGCGTCTGGCCGTCAGCCTTGCACGTGGGCTTCATGGGCGTACGATCCATGAGGTCCTCGCCCGAGAGCATCGTCAATCGCGTGTCATCGGTACCAAACGTTGTGCCGTCGACAAACGTCAGAGAAAGACCGCTCAGCTCCTCGTCGGCATCGGCCTGAACTTCCCAGGTAATGCGCGTCTCGGTGCCGCCGACCACAGCGCTGCCCGAACCGGTGTTGGGTCGGGCGGTAATCTTTGCGGTCTCAAGCGCCTGGGCGGTCGTGGGCGCATATGCCCCCACGCACACCAGCGCGAGCGCCACGGCCATGGCGCAGGCTAGCTTTTGGAGCAAGGCGGGCAGTGGAAAACGCTGCTCCGCAGCCCCTTTGTTCAGTCGAGACAAGGTGGCTCCTATCGTAGAAGTTGCCGGCAAAACGAGACGGAAACACTCTCCGTCAAGAGAAGCGCAAAGGCCCTCTCCGCCAAAACGGAAAGGGCCCGCGCGCAATCAAGTAGCTATTTTACTTGATGTTGTACTTAGCCATGAGGGCGTCGACGGTACCGTCGTCAGTCAGGTCCTTGATGGCCTGGTTGATGTCGTCCTTGAGCTTGGTGTTGCCCTGGTTGATGGCGATGGCGTACTCCTCGCCGGTGCTGACCTGCTTGATGGTCTGGCAGGTGTTGAACTGCTCGGCGGTCAGCTGGCTGGCAACGGAGCGGTTGGTGACTACGGCGTCGCCCTTATCGGACTGCAGGGCGCTGAAGCACTCGGTGGCGTCCTTGTAGGGGACAATCTTGGCCTTGGGGAAGTTCTCCTGGGCAAAGGCCTCGGCGGTCGAGCCAGACTGGACGATGATGGTAGCGTCGGCGTTGTTGAGCTTCTCGCTGAAGTTGTCGGCCGTGATGTCGGTGTTATCGACCTTGGTCACGATAGCCTGATCGTCCATGTAGTAGGAATCGGAGAAAGTGACTTCCTTCTCACGCTCGGGCGTGTCGGTGATAGCCGCGATGGCGACGTCGTACTTGGCGCCCGAAGCAACGCCGGGGACGAGCGTGTCAAAATCATTGTTGACATACTCGACATCCAGACCCAGCTTATCGCCGATAGCCTTAATGAGTTCAAGGTCGAAGCCCTGGTAGTCGCCATTGTCATCCTTGTACTCAAACGGAGCGTACTCGGCAGAGGTGCCGACGGTCAGCGTACCGTCCTTGACGAGCGCGTACTCCTTGGAACCGTCGACCTTCTCGACCTTAGCGTCGTCAGAGCTGCTGGAACTGGCATCAGAACCAGAGGTGGCGTTGGACGAGCCGCAGCCCGTCAGAGCAAGGGCGAGCGCCATAGCACCCGTGGCGGCAAATGCGCCAAGCTTCTTCAGCTTCATAATCAGTCTCCTTCCAATGACCCCACGTGATTCAGGGGTCTGCAAAAACTGAGGGTTATTATGCACCCGCTTGGAAGAATCCGCAATTAGAAAACTGATTGAAACAAACCCATAACGTGAATGGAGCACTCCACTTTATGACAGTCATCACTGCTGCAATGACCTTAACAATTTGATTTCAGCCGCATAACCTGCAAGTTCGTTCGGTGTCTCCAAAATGAATGGCAATGCGCGCAAGCGGCCATTCGATACAATATTCTGCATAACCTGCATACCGCCGCCAAACTCTTCGCTACCCAGGTAGCCCTCACCGATGCATTCGTGGCGGTCCTTATGGGCGCCGCAGGGGTTCTTGGAGTCATTGATATGCACGGCGCGCAGGCGCTCGATACCCACCACACGATCGAACTCGTCGAGCACGCCTTCAAGATCGTGGACGATGTCGTAGCCGGCGTCATTCACATGGCAGGTGTCCAAGCAAACGCCCAACTTGGCCGACAGCTCGGGGCACTTGTCGGCAACGCCCTGGATGATGAGTGCCAGTTCCTCAAAGCTGCGGCCCACCTCGGTGCCCTTGCCGGCCATGGTCTCGAGCAGCACCGTCGTCTGTTGGCCCTCAAACATCACCTGGCACAGGGTGTCGACGATCATCTGAATGCCGGCGTCGGAGCCCTGCCCCACATGCGCACCGGGATGGAAGTTGTAGTAGTTGCCGGGCAGCGCTTCCATGCGCCGCAGGTCCTCCGCCATGGCCTCCAAGGCAAACTCGCGCGCCCGCTCTTTGGCCGAGCAAGGGTTATAGGTATACGGGGCATGAGCCACAAGCGGGCCAAAATCGTTCTGTTCCATAAGCTCGCGCAGGGCGGCCACGTCATCCATGTCAAGGTCTTTCGCCTTGCCGCCGCGCGGGTTGCGCGTAAAGAATGCAAAGGTATTGGCGCCAATTGACAACGCCGTCTCCCCCATCGCCCGATAGCCCTTCGTCGTGGATAGATGACACCCGATCGTCAGCATCCCCAGCTCCCCCTCATCAGTTGCGGTGAAATAGTTCCTGTCGATGCCTTATTCTGCCGCAAACAGGAACTATTCCACCGCAAGTTATAAAAGGGGCATCAGAGATGCGGGGCACCGAGCACTACGGCTACGGGCGCCGGCGTCATGATCCCTCACGCGTCAGCGCCAGGTCCTAGAGGGCTAGACGGATTGCATCGATAATGCGCGCGCAGCGCTGTGTGGCGGCAAGGGGCATGACGGGACTCTCGAGTTTCCCCGCCCGGATGAGCTGGGTCGCATGCTGGATTTCGCCGTAGAAATCATCGACCTCAAACGGGGCATTTACTTCGAGCATTCGTCCGTCGGAGTACCTCACATGGGCGAGCTCGGGGCGATGGAGGCGCTCGATTTCCAACGAGCCCCGCTCGCAGGCAATCATTAAGCGGCTTTCATATGCTGCTTTGCCGTCACACGCCATATGAATGGGTATACCGCCGACACTCATATGGATCTCATCGGCCCAATCCACGCGGCCGCCCGATACGTCACGCCAGCGAACTTCACGAGACGAAACATCGCACGCGCCCGCAAGCAGATCCTCAAACCACCCGACTGCATAGCAGCCCATGTCATATAGACAGCCACCCTGCAACGGATCGAGTAGATAACTCGAAGGGGACTCACCATAATCGAGTTTTTGCATGCTTTCGATCGAAACGATACGGCCGAGCTCGCCCGACGCAAGCAAGCCCTTCACGCGAGTACGCATCGGACAAAACCGATTTTTCATCGCCTCCATAAACGGCACACCGCACTCACGGGAAACGGAGGCGATCGCATGGGCCTCTTCTTCATTCAAAACGGCCGGCTTTTCGCACAGTACGGCCTTTCCCGCGCGCAGTGCCCGACAGACCCAATGCGCATGCATGCCATGCGGAAGAGCCAAGTAGATTGCGTCGACATCGGGGTCGGCAATCAGCGCATCATAAGCCGCATCGCCGTTATCGTCGACCGAGGCATGGCCATGCGCAACATCAATCGAAAACGCTCGGCAAAATTCCTCGACATGTGCAGGAGTGCGGGCGGCCGCAGCCACCAGCCGTGCCCCGTCGACCTTCTTGAGCGACGATGCAAATCGATGCGAAATGTGTCCAGCGCCCAAAACGCCCCAACGAACCTCACGCAAATCATCACATGAATCCCGATGGCCCACGACAGCCCCCTTCAGTTGCGGTGAAATAGTTCCTGTCGATGCCTTATTCTGCCGCAAGCAGGAACTATTCCACCGCAAGTTATAAAAGGGTCATGAGGAGCGCGTTTTGCCGAAGGCCTTAAGCACCGCCGTCACGGGGCCAGGCTGAAAACGGCGGCGTACGTCGTCCAAGCGCCCGGGGATATCGATGTGCTGCGGGCAGTGACGTGCGCATTTGCCGCACTTGACGCAATTGCTCACCAGCTTGGGCTCGTTCGTCCGCACCGCGCTCGCCGTAAAGTATTGAGACAACCCCGTAAACCAGCTATGCGCATAGCTTGCGTTGTAGGCGGCAAAACACCCAGGGATATTGATGCCTTTAGGACACGGCATGCAATAGCCACATCCCGTGCAGGGAACGCGATTCGATTTTTCAAACTCTCTCACCACGCGTGCGATGGCATCGAGCTGAGTAGCTGTCATCGAATCCGGCAGTGCGCGATCGGCCAGCGCCGCGTTCTCATCCACCTGCGCGGTATCGGTCATACCCGAAAGCAGCATCGTCACCTGAGGATGGTTCCAAACCCACGAAAGCCCCCAGGCAGCTGGAGTGAGCAAATGCGGGTCACGGGCGTCATCGAGCACAGCGCGTGCCCGCGGCGGCAGTTTGCCCGCTAGACGACCGCCCAACAGCGGCTCCATCACAAACACCGCGAGCCCGCGCTCCGCAGCCGCCATGAGTCCCGCCGTTCCCGCTTGGTAACGCTCGCCGGCATAGTTGTACTGGATCTGGCAAAAATCCCAGTCATATGCGTCAAGCATCGTCAGGAAATCCGCCTCGCTGCCGTGATACGAAAAACCAATCTGGCGAATGCGCCCCGCCGCCTTTTGACGCGTGATCCAGTCCTCGATGCCCAACGCCACCACACGTTCCCACTGGGCGGGCGAGGTGATGTTGTGCATAAGGTAATAGTCGATATGGTCGGTCCGCAGCCGACGCAGCTGCTCGTCAAAGAAACGGTCGAAATCCCCTGTGCATGCACACGAAGCGTGCGGCAACTTGGTCGCCAGCAACACCCGGTCACGCAGCCCCATGCGCTCAAGCGAAGCGCCCACGCACGCCTCGTTGCCGGGATAGAGATAGGCCGTGTCCAGGTAGTTAATCCCCTGCTCCACCGCACGGGAGATGATGGCATCGGCTGCCTTCGCATCCGGATGGCCCGGCGCACCGGGAAACCTCATACAGCCCAGGCCCAGAGCAGATATTCGGTTACCACTTTTGGGGTCGACGCGGTACTGCACGGACCCTCCCTTCGCCATCAGCGCTCGGCAAGGCGAAACACAATGGTCACGCAGCCGAAACATCGTGGAATCGCAATCGAGAACGTATCGTAACGCAGCAGAAATCGAGCTGTCACGGCACCGCTCTAACATCAGCAAAAAGCCCGATGAAGGGAGGCGAGCGTGACCACACGTGAGGATGCCCACCCCTATCCCGGCGAGCAATACATCCTCTCGGTCGACCGCTATCAGATCGAGGTCATGGACCATCTGGACGAGCTTCCCGCCACAGGCGCCGTCATCTTCTGCACCTTCCCCAAGATGCGCGATGGCGTTGGATATCCCGCACGCGTTTTCGCGGCCTGTTCCACGGCATAAGCGCACAGTGCAATAGTTTCTTTTTCATAACAGCAGCCCCGCGCATCCACCGATCACCCTGGCAGCATACAATCCATCAGGCGCCCCTTACGCGGGCGCCTTTTATATGAGGAGATGATTCACATGCAGATCAACAAGGTCGCCTTTATCGGCAAGGGCGGCGTCGGCCTACTCTATGGCAGCATGATTGCCAAGACGCTCGGCAACGATGCCGTCGAATACATTATGGACGACGCCCGTTTCGAGCGTCACGCAGGCGACGCGCCCACCGTCAACGGCAAGCCCTGTGCGCTCAAGTCCGTCCGCGTCAGCGAGGCAACGCCCGCCGATCTGGTCATTCTCACGGTCAAGACGACGGGACTCAACCAAGCACTCAAGACTATGGAGCGCGCCGTGGGGCCCAATACGCTCATCGCCTCGCTGTGTAACGGCATTACGAGCGAGCAAAAGATTGCCGAGCACTTTGGCTGGAAGCGCACCGTCCTGGGTATCTGCCAGGGCATGGACGCCGTATTCCTCGACGGCGCGCTCACCTTTACCAATGCGGGCGAGATTCGCTTTGGCGCGGCAGCAGGCACCGAGCCCGCAACCGTCACCGCCATCGACGAGCTCTACACACGCTGCGGCATCGCCCATACCGTCGAGAGCGACATTGCGCACCGCATGTGGGCCAAACTCATGCTCAACGACGGCATCAATCAGACCTGCATGGCCTACGGCGGGACCTACGGAAGCGCCACGGAGCCGGGCTCCGAGCAGCGTCGCTGCTTTGTTTCCGCCATGCGCGAAACGCTTGCGGTCGCCAACGCCGAGGGCATTGAGCTGACCGAGGCAGACCTAACTCAGATGGTGCACCTCATCGAGGGAATCGACCCCGCCGGTATGCCTTCGATGGCTCAAGACCGCGTCGCAAGGCGCAAAACCGAGGTAGATGAGTTCGCGGGCACCATCTGCCGCCTCGCAGCCAAACACGATATCCAAGTGCCGCAAAACGATTGGCTCTATCAGAGGATTCGCGAAATAGAAAGCAGCTGGTAGCCTCGGCCGCATCGCGACGCGCGCAATACAAGCAGACAGGCCTTCGCGTGGACTCCATCATTCGCGAAGGCCTGTTGCATTTAGCTCGAGGCTAAAACTGAGGCTTATTTTGTGATTCCGGAACCTCGTCCTCGCCATCGCGGCAAAGCAGCACGCCGGCGCTTCCCAGCAGCGCCGCTGCAATCAAGGTGCCCACAACCACAGGAGCGGCGCCCGTGGCGGACTGCGCGCCGGCAACTAACGCCGCCGTCGGACCAAGACATCCGATCGAAAGGGCAACGACGGCAATAGCGACATCTCGAGCGTTCACAAGACCACTTCCTCCAAGAGAAAGACCTCAATTCTCAAGAACCAGTGTGCCCCGCGCCCATATGCCCAACGTAGTGCCACAGTAAGGGCTCTGTTAACCCAAATGCATATAAAAACGGGCGCCTTTACGTTGCCCGAAAGCTCGGTAAAAGCGCCCGTCCATCATGTGCAATCGATATCGGCAGATTACCAACCGGTGTAATAATCGGTAGTTCCGGCTGCGCAACCCGAATCATAGACCTTGCACTCGCCCTTGGAACCGGTAAACGTGGAGCCCTGAGCCTTATCGCCCGCGGCAACGACGTAGTAACCATCGGAATCGCGCCAAAAGCCCTCGGAATCCTGAGTCCACTCGCCCGTGCGGTGATGGTAGAGCACGTTGCTGCTGTAATAGGTCTCACGACGACCGTTATAGTTATTGACGCCGGCGGAACGCGTCAGTCCCGAGCCATTCGCATAGTAATCGGCGGCAACGTAAGACGAGCTGTAGCCGGCGTTGTAGTACGAAGCCCGGGCGGCCTCGGCGGCTTCTGCCTCGGCGGCCGCAGCCTCGAGCGCCTCGCGCTTAGCATCCTCGAGCGTCGTGCGCAGCTCATCGAGCTCGGCCGACCTGGCGTCGACCTCCTCCATCGTCAAAAGGCTGCCCGCGCCGTCAATGCACTCTTGAAGCACGGCACGCTCGTCATCGGTGGCATAGTCGCCATACATGTTCATGATAATTTGAGCGCGAACTGCCAAAGAGTCGCGCTTGGCCCCCATGGAGGCGTTCCACTCTTGCATGGAGCCAAAACCGTCGCCGCGATAATCGACGGGCTGCATCAACGTGGCCTCGGAAGGCGTGGACCCAACCACATCGGACAGCGTCGCCGCATGGGCCTCGGTTACGCCGGCACCCACCAAAAGCGCCACGGCCAGCGTGGCAGAAAGGGCGGCGGCCTTCGGTTTTCGTGAATCGATCCTCATGTAGCTGGAAACCTCCGTAGTGAGTTTTTGCTGCGTTTAAGCTGCGTGTGATTCGATCGCGCTGCATAGTACCCTGAGCAATTCGCGACCTGCGGTTTTTCTCAAAAGGCGCACGTCATTTGCGTAAAACTCACATTCACTTAACAGGAGTTTTCCATATCTAGATTGGATATTCGACGCTAAAAAGCCTGTTTTCCAGACATTCCTATGCAAAAAAGGCGCCTGCGCAAACATTGTTCGCGCAGGCGCCTTGAGCAGGCATTTAATGCAGTTATACCTATCGAGTCGCAAGGGGTCCTTGCACAAGTCGCCTTACTCGTCCAGCGCGGCGAAGGCCTGCTTCAGATCCCAAATGATATCCTCGGCGTTCTCGGTACCGATGGAAAGACGGATCGTGGAGGGCGTAATGTTCTGCTCGGCGAGCTCCTCGGCAGAGAGCTGGGAGTGCGTGGTGGTAGCCGGGTGCACGACGAGCGACTTGACGTCGGCCACGTTGGCGAGCAGCGAGAACACCTGCAGATGATCGATGAACTTCCAAGCTGCCTCCTGGCCACCCTTAATCTCAAAGGTAAAGATCGAGGCACCGCCGTTGGGGAAGTACTTCTGATAGAGCTCGTGATCGGGGTGCTCGGGCAGGCTCGGGTGGTTCACCTTGGCGACGTGGCTGTCACCGATCAGGAACTCAACGACCTTCTTGGTGTTCTCGACATGGCGATCGACGCGCAGCGACAGAGTCTCGGTGCCCTGGAGCAGGACCCAAGCGTTAAACGGGCTAATGCAGGCGCCCTCGTCACGAAGCAGGATGGCGCGAACATAGGTCGCGAAGGCGGCAGGGCCGGCAGCCTCGGCAAACGAGACGCCATGGTAGGAGGGATTGGGCTCGGCGATCTGCGCATACTTGCCGCTCGCCTTCCAGTCAAAGTTGCCGCCATCGACAATCACACCGCCCAGCGAGGTGCCGTGGCCGCCAATGAACTTAGTCGCGGAGTGAACGACGATGTTGGCGCCGTGCTCCAGCGGACGGAAGAGGTACGGGGTGCCGAAGGTGTTATCGACGACGACCGGAAGACCATGCTTCTTGGCGACCTCGGAGATAGCGTCGATATTGGGAATATCGGAGTTGGGGTTACCGAGCGTCTCGAGGTAAATGACCGTGGTGTTGTCCTTGATGGCACCCTCGACCTCGTCCAGGTTATGGGCATCGACGAAGGTGGTCTCGACACCAAACTGGGAGAGCGTATGCTCCAGCAGGTTATAGGAACCGCCGTAGATGGTCTTCTGGGCGACCACGTGGTCACCAGCCTGGGCAAGTGCCTGCAGGGTATAGGTGATGGCAGCGGCACCGGAGGCGACGGCAAGACCGGCCACGCCACCCTCGAGCGCGGCGATACGGTCCTCGAAGACGCCCTGGGTGGAGTTGGTCAGACGGCCGTAGATGTTACCGGCGTCGGCAAGACCAAAGCGGTCGGCGGCGTGCTGGGAGTTGCGAAACACATAGCTCGTGGTTTGATAGATAGGCACAGCACGGGAGTCGGATGCAGGATCGGCGCTCTCCTGGCCAACGTGCAGCTGCAGGGTATCGAAACCAAAGGTGTGCTCGGGGTTGTTGATAAACTGGCTCATGATGATCTCCTCGATCGAACAAAAGTAATAAGAGTAAGAGAAGTAAGTCGCTGTCTCCTGATCACGCCGACGGGCGCAAACAGGAGCCCGGCATTCGTCTTGGTAAGCAATTCATATGCGGGCCTCCTTTCGCATCCCGGTTCCGTGGTCGGCTTAATTACCTACCGCCTTTGTGTGTTTTGAATAGTACGAGCATTGTTTTGCTCGGTCAATCACTTAAAAGCGCTAACTTGTTATCGGTTTTTTAGATAGCAATCGAGAGGATGGACGTCAATGACCCTCCAGCAACTTCGTTTTTTGATCGCCGTGGCAGAGTCCGGATCGATCAACGCCGCAGCCCAGCGCCTTTATACGGCACAGTCCAACATCTCAAACGCTGTCAAAAGCCTGGAACAGGAGCTCCATCTGGAGATCTTTACGCGCTCCAGCCGCGGCGTCACGCTCACCAACGACGGCACCGAGCTATTGGGCTATGCGCGCCAGGTCGTAGAGCAGGCCGACATGCTCGAGGCACGCTACGAGGACGGCGGCACACCCCAGGCGCGCCTTGCCGTCTCGGCCCAGCACTACGCTTTTTCGGTCGAGGCCTTTGTCAACGTCGTCGAGCGCTGCCGCGACAGTAAGTTTGAGTTCATCATGCGCGAGACCACCACCTCGCAGATCATCGATGACGTCCGCGCATTTCGCAGCGATATCGGCATCCTCTATCTGGACGACTTTAACGCCCGCGTTCTGCAGAAGGCTTTTGCCGATGCGCGCGCAAGCTTCCATCCCCTCTTCGACGCGACGGTCCACGTCTTCGTTAGCGAGCGCCACCCGCTCGCACGCCGCCCGCAGCTGTCCCTTGCCGACCTTACACCCTATACGCGCTACAGCTTTGAGCAGGGAACCTCAAACTCCTTCTATTACGCCGAGGAACCTTTTAGCTATATCCCTTGCGACCGCAACATACGAATCTCGGACCGCGGAACACTTACTAACTTACTTATCACGTCGAACGGTTACACCCTGTCGACCGGTGTCCTTTCCAATGAAATGCAGTGGGGTATGGCATCGATCCCGTTAGCAGACGCCCCAACGATGCACGTAGGATATATCATGCACGACGAGCGCAAGCCCTCTCCTCTCTTGCGGCAATACCTCGACGAGCTCAACCGCATCATCCATGCCGACCAGCTGTCGGAAGACGGGGTAGAAATCGTAGATTGCTAGCCCGCGGCGGGCATGGCGCTACAATGGTCACTCACACGAAACGTACCCAACGAAAGGAAGCCCGTGAAGGTCATCATCTATACCGACGGCTCTGCCCGATCAAATCCGGGACGCGGCGGCTACGGCGCCGTACTCAAATACACCAACCCCGCCGGCAAGACCTTCACCTCCGAGCTTTCGCGCGGCTACGCCAAGACCACCAACAACCGCATGGAGCTCATGGCGGTCATCGTGGCGCTCGAGGCACTCAACCGCCCCTGCGAGGTCGAGGTCCATTCCGATTCGCAATACGTCGTCAACGCCTTTAACAAGCACTGGATCGACGGCTGGAAAAAGCGCGGATGGAAAACCGCCAACAAGCAGCCCGTCAAAAACCGCGACCTATGGGAGCGCCTGCTTGCCGCAAAGAGTAAGCATAAGGTGGAATTCATCTGGGTTAAGGGGCATGCCGGCCACGAGCTCAATGAGCGCTGCGACGAACTCGCCACCACCGCGGCCGACGGAGCCAATCTCGATATCGACACCGGCTTTAGCGAAAGCGACCTGTAGCGGCGTTTTCGCACGCTATTTCCTGCCCCCTCGCGCTACACTCATCCTGTAAACCGAACGGCACGAGGGGGACACATGCTGCGTATAGCGACCATCGGCACATCCATGATTACCGACGACTTTATCCAGGTCGTCAACGCCAACGACCAGACTACATTCGTAGGCACGCTCTCGCGCGATGCAGATCGCGGCGCCGCCTTTACCGCCGAACACAGCGGCGAACGCAACTTCACCGCGCTTGACGAGCTTGCGTCCGCCGACGACGTCGACGCCGTCTATATCGGCAGCCCCAATGCGCTCCACTACGAGCAGGCGCTCGCCTGCATCGCCGGCGGCAAGCACGTTATCGTCGAGAAGCCCTTCTGCGCCACCGAGGCGCAGGCACTCGAGGTCTTTCGCGCTGCCGAGGCAGCAGGCGTCGTGGCTCTCGAGGCCATGCGCCCGCTCCATGACCCCGCTTTCCACGTCGTTGAGGACGCTCTGGGCGAAATTGCGCCCATTCGCCGCGCCTCGCTGCGCTTTGGCAAGTATTCCTCACGCTACAACGAAATCCTCGCTGGACGCGCCACCAATATCTTCGACTGCCACATGGCCTCGGGTTCCCTCATGGACATCGGCGTCTATACCGTCGAGCCCATGGTCGAGATCTTCGGCATGCCCTCCGGTCTCACCAGCATGGCCACGCTGCTCGACCCCTCAACGCAAGAGCTCACCCATGGCCCCATCGACGGTTGCGGTTCCATTCTCGCCAGCTATGGCGGTGGCCGTATCTCCGTCGAGCTCGCGCACTCCAAAATTACGAATGACCTGCTGCCCTCGCAGATCGAAGGCGAGCGTGGCACTATCCAGATCGACCATCTGTCCACGCCCCGCAACGTCCGCATCGACTATCGCGGCGACGTCGTACGCGGCTCGGCGACCGAGGCGCCGCGCGAACAGGACGACAACGGCCGCGCGCTCGACCTTCCCAAGTCAAGCAACACCATGGAATACGAACTCGCAGACTTTATCACCGCCATCGGAGGCATCGATAACGTTAAGGAAGAGATCTGGGAGACCCCGGCGGGACGCCATGATCTCGGCCACTACCGCGATGTCACGCTCGTCTCGCTGCGCATCATGGATGCCGTGCGTCAGCAGGCCGGCATTACCTTCCCCGCCGATTCAGTCAAGCAGGCATAGCGATGGGCCTCTTCGATACGTTCTTCTCCAGCGTCACCGGCGGCAGTCGAGAGCCTCAAAAACCATCAAACGTCGAGTTCGAGCTGCGCCGCAGGCTTACCGTACTCGCAAGCGACGAGGCCACTCAAGACACTCCCCTGCGCTATTTCCTGCGCTGGGCGGGGCAAGTCCAAGGCGTTGGTTTTCGCTTTACCAACACCAACCTCGCGCAGGCACGCGCACTCACCGGCTGGGTGCGTAACATGGAAGACGGCTCAGTCGAGATGGAGATACAGGGAGCTCCGGCAAACATCCTATCTCATCTCGAGGCGCTTCATGCCTCCTACGAGCGCATGGGAACGCGTTTTCGCCTCGTAGACGCCCAGGTCCGAGCCCCACTTACCAATGAAGACGGCTTCAGTCCTCATTATTAGTATTGTGTGCTAAATAAGGTATCATTTACCTACGACCGTTAATAGAAAAGAGGCGAGGCGCATGGCGGTGCAAAGAAGGAATACCAGGCAGCGAAAGCTGGTTCTTGACGCCGTGCGCCAAAGCTATAACCATCCCACCGCTGACGAAATCTACAACGTCGTGCGCGCGCAGGATGACAAAATCAGCCGCGGTACGGTCTACCGCAACCTCAATCTCTTGGCCGACGCCGGCGAGATCCTCTCAATCAAGACGCCGGGCGGCAGCCGCTTCGATCGCACGATCGAGCCGCATGCGCATATCATCTGCACCTCGTGCAGCCGCGTCATCGATGTGCCGCTCCCCTTCGACGCCCAGCTCGACGCAAAGGCGTCCGAGCAAATCGGCTGGAACGTCACGTCGCACTACACCATCTTCGAGGGCCTCTGCCCCAACTGTAGGTAGATTTTGGGACATGCCTACTCAGCAAGCAGGCGACGCAGTTCTTCTTCGACCGTGCGCACGTAGCGGACGCGGTCATTGATGCCGCGCATGCTGGGATTGCAGCTCTCCATTAGATAAGGATGGCCCACCGCGTTGAGCATGTCGCGATCGTTTTCGTTATCGCCAAACGCCATCATCTCATCGGGCGAAATACCCAGGGCACGACCGTAATCGGCAAGCGCGGAGCCCTTGCCCGAACCGAAACCGATAAAGTCCGTCCATTCGGTTCCCGACGTCATCACGTCAACACGGTCGCTAAAGAGGCGCTCGAAATACTCCAGGGCCGCCAGCTGATCCACCTCGGGCGTCTGGAAGGCAATCTTAATGACGTCCTCGTCGATGTCCTCGGGGCGGTCGACCACCGCCACATCGCAGTGGACCTCATAGCGCAAATGATCGACGAACGCATCGTTGCCGCTCATGGTGTAGAGGCGCCCCTCACACGAAAGGGTTACGTCGGCATGGGGATAGGCGACCACGGCATTCGCGATATCCATAGCAAGGCTACGCTCCATGGAACGCTTGACAACGGCATGCCCCTCGCTCATCACCAGGGCTCCGTTTTCGCATACATAGGCGAGCTCATCGGCCACCGGGGCAAACAGATAGCGCAAGCTCGCATATTGACGGCCGCTCGCCGGCATAAACACAATACCGCGACGATGCAGCTCATCAATGAGCTCAAATGCCTCAGGGCGTGGCTCGCGCTCCCCCGGATGCAGCAACGTGCCATCCAAATCGCAGGCGATCAGCTTGATTCCCTCAAGACCCATATGCTTCCCCCAAAGCCTCTCATCAACAGCAAGACGGACTTTGAATGGCAATCCCTCAAAGCCCGTCTTGCGCATACGCGCGCTTAGCCGCGCGTCTTTTTTACGATCGTAAAGTCTGAAGCCATGCTCACAACAACATCCGCCGCGCTCGATGCAAAGCGTCGACTGGCATCGAGCTCGCGTGCGACCACCGAGAGCCGAACGCCCCCAATGCCCCGGAGCATACGACCCAAAACCGGTTGCACCGGCGTATACATGCGCACGGTATGCTCGTCCGAGTCACCCCGGAAGAGCGGCGCATGCATGTTGCCGATCTCCCAGCACGCATGTGCGAGCACAATCGGATCCATGCGGTCGACTTCGACCAAATAGACCTCGGCGCTGCGCAGGCGTACGACAACCGCTACGGGCACCGTGCCCGTGCGGTCGACAGCGAGCACGTCACCGTCGGCAAGACGCTCGCCATCAGTGGCATCCAGCCGGGCATTCACCGTGCGCCCCAGCTCCGTCACGCCCACAAACAGGCGCGCATCAGCCTGGTCCCAATCGAGTAGCAGCTCGTCAACCTCAAAGACGCCACCCAGCTCCCGACGAAGCAGGAGTTCATAGGACGGGTCGTTGAGATTTCCCAAGCGCTCCGTAGCTACCAGGTCCACGGACATCAACTAGTCCTCGACCTCAACGAGCTCGATATCAAAGTTGAGATCCTTGCCGGCAAGCTCGTGGTTGGCATCGAGCGTCACGGCCTCGGACGTCACATCGATGACGACAGCGGGGACAGGCATGCCGCTCGGCGTGGACAGGAAGAGCTTCATGCCCTTCTCGATCTGCTCGATGTTGGGAACCTGCTCGGCCGGGAAGGTCAGGACCATCTCGGGGTTGTGCTCGCCGTAGGCATCGGCAGCAGGAATGTGCACGGACTTCTTCTCGCCCACCTGCATATCGATAACGGCGGCGTCGAAGCCCTTGATCATCTGACCGGCACCGCAGGTGAACTCCAGCGGCTCACCGCGATCGTAGGAGCTATCGAACTGCGTGCCGTCATCGAGCGTGCCACGATAATGGGTCTTGACCTTCTTGCCCTGGTTGGACATGGTAACCTCCGTGATAAGGGCGGCGCACAACGCGGGCCGCCGTGAACATATGGCGCTAACTATACCCTAGTCATACAATTCATTGACAGTTTGCAAAGAAACGCTGCAACCGGAGGAACCATGGCATATCCCGTATTTGACCTACACTGCGACACCGCCGACCGTATCGGCTGGGCCACACTCGATCTTGACCTGCGCTTTACCGCCGGCACCGACGGTTATTTCCCCGGCGACGAAACGCATCCGCAGGATTTCGACCTTATCGAGGGCAACGCCTGCGCCATCTCGCTCGCAAAGATCGGCAACACGCCGTGGGCGCAGTGCTTCGCTACGTTTGTCCCCGACGAGATTCCCACCGCCCACGCCGCGCGCTTCCAGGCGCAGATCATGGCGCATATGAGCGGCCAGGCAATGCTCAACCACGACCGCATGGTCAACGTGCGCAGCGCCGCTGATATTCGCCCTGCGCTCAAAGACGGCAAGGTCGCCTGCATCCACACCATCGAAAACGCCACGTTCTTTGCCGAGGACCCCGCGCTGATCGAGGTGCTCAAGAGCTTGGGCGTGCTTATGTCGTCACTCAGCTGGAACGCGCAGGGACCGCTCGCGAGCGGCCACGACACCCACGCCGGCCTCACCGCCGCCGGCATCGAGGCACTTACGCAGATGGAGCACGCCGGCATGATACTCGACGTCTCCCACCTCAACGACGAGTGCTTTGACGAGGTTGTCGCCCACGCCACGCGCCCCTTCGTCGCCAGCCACTCCAACTCCCGTGCGGTTTGCGGCGTCAAGCGCAACCTCACCGACGACCAGTTCCGCACCATTCGCGACATGGGCGGCATCGTCGGCCTCAACTACTGCAGCGAGTTCCTATCCAACGATGCGACCGACAAGACCACCGCAGACGTCACCTTCGACCAGCTGGCAGCCCATATCGAACACTGGCTCGACCTGGGCGGCGAAGATGTCATCGCACTCGGCGGCGACTGGGACGGCGCCAAGGTGCCCGCTTTCCTCTCCGATGCCAGCAAGATGCCCGAATTCCAGAACATGCTCTCCAAGCACTTTGGCAAGACCGTGATGCAGAAGCTCTGCAGCGATAACGCCCTTGCCTTCTTCGAGCGTTATTAATTTCACATCCCTTGAGCGGGCCGGCATACCGAACGGTCGAAATGCCGGCCCGTCCCCAATCTGAAGGACCGCTTTTGACGCAGCAGTTTACGATTTTCCTACCCCGACCGGATGGGATGCCCATCCCCGTCGTCGTTACCAAAAAGCGCGTCAAGAACTTCAACCTACGCGTCACATCGAGCGGTGAGGTCCACGCCAGCGCACCGCTCGGCGCCAGCCGCGAGCGTATCGAAGCGTTTGTGAAGCGCAACAGCGCCTGGATTATCAGCCGACTTGCCCAGCGCGAGCAACGTCAGACGACGGCACAGGAGCCGCTCAGCCCCTCGTCCATCATTGCGCTTTGGGGCAAGCCCATCACGGTACAGGACGCACTCGATCACAACTTTGTATCACCCGCACCGCGACCCCAGCAGGCCACCTTCGCAAGTTTTATGGGTACCGACGAATCGGACGAAGGCCCACAGGCCAAGCGGCTCGCAATCCTCGACGGTCTAACGTCCGACGAGCTCCAAGCCCACATCGACCAGCTTTATACGTCCGAAGTCACATCGGCGCTGCGCGATATGGTGCACGCATACGAAATCGCAATGGGTGTCGCCGTTTCCCGCGTTTCCGTACGCAGCATGAAAACGCGTTGGGGCTCATGCACGCCCAAATCCGGCACCGTTCGCATCGCACGAGAACTTGCCGCCTACCCCGTCGAATGCCTCGACATGGTTATCGCCCACGAGCTCGTCCACTTGCTCGAGCCAAGCCACAATCAGCGGTTTCACGCCTTGCTCGACACGTACTGTCCCAACAATAGAGTTTTGTCGCAGCGGCTCAAGCAACCACCCATAGAGACGTATTAGAACCGGTTAACGCACGCGCTCGATCTCAACACCGCAGCTTGCCAGGGGAAGACCGACGGGCGCCCAAGGCTTATCGAGCTTAACACGCACGCCAAGCAGCAGGGGGTAACGACGTAGCAGCATCTGGGCCACACCCTCGGCTGCAGCCTCGATAAGCTTAAAGGTATGCTCACGCAGATAGCCATCGACATCGTGGCACACCGAGCCGTAGTCAATCGAGGCGTCCAGGTTATCGTGCTCCCCCGCTGCACGCAGGTCGGCATAGAGCACCAGGGACACGATGAACTTCTGGCCCAGCGCGTTCTCTTCGGGATACACGCCGTGGTTGGCAAAGACCTCGAGACCGTCGATAGTAATGCGATCGGCATGGCGCAGATCGTCATAGCTCACGTGGGGCACCGCCGTTGCAGTGGATATTTCGCCCCTTCCACGGCGGGCGAGTTCGGCGCCTTCAGTCTTAGTTGCATTCTCGGGCAGTTTCTTGTTACTCATCGCGATCGTCTCCTTCGTTTAGAACCCCGACCGCGCAAACTAACTACACGCGAATCGACAGGTTCTTTTTATCATCGCTCCAGTTGCAAGCATTGCGCGCGGGGCATGCAAAGCAGGCGCGCGACGCTTTGTCGGCTGCATAAAGCAGACGCTCGAGCGGCTGGCTGTTCACGCGCAGCTTTCGATGGCCCAGAATGGCCGTCTTAATAGCTGCGGCATCGGCCGGCTCAAACGCCACGTCATCGGGCATGCCGCCGAGAATCGCATCAGCGACGCGCTCGCTTGCAACATCATGGGATATACCCGATTCATACTGTTCATCTTTGCCGATATCGTGAAGAAGTGCCGTAGCGTAGATGACCTCGCGGTCAAATTCGAGCTGTTCCTCGAGATTCTTAATCCACATAATGCGCGCGACATCAAGCAGATGGTCAATACCGTGGCGGCAAAAGATGCGCCCCGATTCCAACTGTGCAATATTGCCCAGATGCCGCCGGAACAGCCCGTTGGCACAAATGTAATCAATGCGAGGCATGGCGCCAAAGGGAGTCAGGCCCGAAGCCATAAAGCCGCGACGCGGCGTCCCCTCATCGGTCTTCGATGTAAAGTCGTTGACGGCCCCCATGCTAACGGCCCAACATCCTAAAGAACCGCTCCTCGAGCGCGGGATCGGTCTCAAAGACGCCGCGGCGAGCGAGCGTCACGGTCTTGGTGCCGGGCTTTTGCACGCCGCGCATGGTCATGCACATATGCTCGGCTTCCATCAGCACAATCGCCCCTTGGGGAGCTAGATATTCCATGAGGGCATCGGCAACCTGTGCACACAACTGCTCCTGCAGCTGCAGACGACGGGCATAGACCTCAACCGTGCGAGCAAGCTTAGACAGACCCGCCACGCGACCGTTAGGGATATAACCGATCGCAGCCTTGCCATAAAACGGCAGCAGATGGTGCTCGCACAGCGAGTAAAACGTAATGTCGCGCTCGATAACCAAATCGTTCGAAGCGACGGCAAAAGTTTTGGACAGGTGTTCCTCGGCACTCTGGTCCATACCGCCGGCAATCTCGCCATACATACGGGCGACGCGTGCCGGCGTCTCCAGCAGGCCCTCACGAGTTGGGTCCTCGCCTATACCTTCAAGCAGCAGCTTAATGGCAGTCTCGACTTTTTCCTGATCGACCATCTGGGCCTCACTTTTTTCGATTTCGCGTTCGCGCTATGGTACCACGCCGGCACGCAGCCTCTGCCAGCTACATAGTATGGGTCGAATAGACCGGATCGTCTCGCCAAAGCTCCACAGCATCGCAAAGCGCAACGCCCTCACGCGCAGCACGAGCGCGCGTGGCGTTCATGTCGATCACGCGCTGATTACTCGAGCCCCTAAAACGCAACGAGATATCGTACAGGTCTTGAACGAACGGACCATCCACCAACATGTCGAGGCAGGCAAGGATACGGTCCGTCACCTCGGTATGATGACGGCCGCCCGGCACAAGCTCCTCGAGCACGTCGCCGGTAAAGCACCAAATGGTCTTCCCCGACTCCACAGGATAGGCCGCACGCACGCGTTCGACAAAGTCAACGAGCTCCACCTGGTTCTCGGGTTCCATAGGCTCCCCGCCCAGAATCGTCAGGCCATCGATAAAGGGATGGTCGAGACTCTCGATAATCTTGTCCTCGACGGCGCGATCGAACGGCTCACCCGCAGCAAAGTCCCACGCAACAGAGTTAAAGCAGTTCTTGCACCCACGACGGCACCCACTCACAAACAGAGAAGTACGGACGCCTTCCCCATCAGCAATATCGAAATACTTAATGTTCGCGTAGTTCATAGGTAACTCTCCCGGGAGGCCGGGACATATCATCCCGTCCTCAAACATTCTCGGCCTTCGGCCTGCGAAACTGCGGGCGGGACGATATGTCCCGGCCTCATGCAAAGGGTAACTCAATGAACGAAGCGAACATTGAGTATAGGGTTCGCGGTCCAATAAATACTCAGCTGCAGCTCAACCGCCATTGCAAGCAGATCGTCATTGCAGCTCAACTCATTTCCGCTAAGAACTTCGAGAAGCGAGCAGACCGCATGCTGCATCTCAGCTACGTCAACTTGGCTGAGCCGAGAGGGCCGCTTGGGCTTTTGCTCGATATGAGTTCCGCACGCAAAGAAGGCCACTTAATGTGGCCTTCGTCTTGCGCAGGACTGTCCGAAATAGCGAGCAAATGCCCAAGCGGCCCTCTCGGCTCAGCCCCGGAGCGGTATTAGAGATGCAGCACGCGGTCGCGGATCTCCTCGGTTCGACCCTGGTTCCAGAACTGGGTGCCGATGTAGCCGCACGTACGACGGGCGACGTTCATCTTCTCTTGGTCACGATTGCCGCAATTGGGGCACTCCCACACTAGCTTACCGTCATCCTCGACAATCTTGATCTCACCGTCGTAGCCGCACACCTGGCAGTAGTCGCTCTTGGTGTTGAGCTCGGCGTACATGATGTTGTCGTAGATGTACTGCATCACGCGAATGACAGCCTTAAGGTTGTCCTGCATGTTGGGAACCTCGACGTAGGAGATGGCGCCGCCCGGCGAAAGCTGCTGGAACATGCCCTCAAACTTAAGCTTATCGAAGGCATCGATCTCCTCGGACACGTGAACATGGTAGCTATTGGTGATATAGCCCTTGTCCGTCACGCCCGGAATAATGCCAAAACGGCGCTGCAGGCACTTGGCGAACTTGTACGTCGTCGACTCCAGCGGCGTACCGTACAGCGAGAAATCGATATCGCTCGCGGCCTTCCACTCCGCGCACTTGTCGTTCATACGCTGCATAACTGCCATGGCAAAGGGCGTACCCTCCTTCTCGGTGTGGCTGTGGCCCGTCATGTACTTGACGCACTCATACAGACCGGCGTAACCCAGGCTGATGGTGGAATAGCCGCCCACGAGCAGCTTATCGATCGTCTCGCCCTTCTTAAGGCGTGCCAGGGCGCCGTACTGCCAAAGAATCGGCGCGGCATCCGAAAGCGTGCCCATCAGGCGCTCATGGCGGCACAGCAGAGCGCGGTGACACAGCTCAAGGCGCTCGTCGAAGATCTTCCAGAACTTGTCCATGTCCTGGTGCGAGCTCAGTGCGACATCGGGCAGGTTAATGGTCACAACACCCTGGTTAAAGCGACCGTAATACTTGGGCTTGCTCGGGTCATAGTTCAGCGCGTTTGCAACGTTATTAAAGCCGTTGCCCGAGCGGTCGGGCGTCAGGAAGCTGCGACAACCCATGCAGGTGTAGCAATCGCCATTGCCCGCGGTCTCACCCTTCGAAAGCTTAAGCTCGCGCATCTTCTTCTCGGAGATGTAGTCGGGCACCATGCGCTTGGCGGTGCACTTGGCGGCCAGCTGAGTCAGATAGAAGTACGGGGAATCCTCGTAAACGTTATCGTCCTCGAGCACATAGATAAGCTTGGGGAACGCCGGGGTGATCCACACGCCCGCCTCGTTCTTAACGCCCTCATAGCGCTGGCGAAGCGTCTCCTCCACGATCATGGCAAGATCGTGCTTCTCCTGGACCGAGCGGGCCTCGTTGAGGTACATGAAGACCGTCACGAATGGTGCCTGGCCGTTGGTGGTCATAAGGGTCACGACCTGATACTGAATCGTCTGGACACCGCGACGGATCTCATCACGCAGACGGTCCTCTACGACCTCACGCACCTTCTCTGCGGGAGCGGAAACACCGAGCTCCTCAAGCTCGCGGGCAACCTCGCCGCGAATCTTCTGGCGGCTCACCTCGACGAACGGGGCAAGATGGGTCAGCGAAATCGACTGGCCGCCGTACTGGGAGGAAGCAACCTGGGCGATGATCTGCGTCGCAATGTTGCAGGCAGTCGAGAAGCTATGCGGCTTCTCAATCAGCGTGCCCGAGATAACAGTACCGTTCTGGAGCATGTCCTCCAGGTTCACCAGGTCGCAGTTATGCATGTGCTGGGCAAAGTAATCCGAATCATGGAAGTGAATCAGGCCCTCGTTGTGCGCATCCACGATCTCCTGGGGCAGCAGCACGCGCTGGGTCAGATCCTTGGAGATCTCGCCGGCCATGTAGTCACGCTGAACGGAGTTGACGGTCGGATTCTTGTTGGAGTTCTCCTGCTTGACCTCTTCGTTATTGCACTCAATCAGCGACAGAATCTTGTCATCGGTCGTGTTCTTTTGGCGCTTCAGGCTCTGAACATAGCGGTAGATGATGTAGTGGCGAGCGACCTCGTAGCAGTCGAGACGCATAATCTCGTCCTCGACCAGATCCTGGATCTCCTCGACCGATACGGTGTGGCCGGCCTTCTCACATGCCTCGGCGACGTTTTGTGCCGCATAGATCACCTGGCGGTCGGTAAGGCGAGAGCCTTCCTCGACCTCCAAGTTTGCGGCGCGGATCGCATTGACGATCTTATCGATGTCAAAGGTAACCTCGGTGCCGCTGCGCTTGATGATCTTCATCCTCTTGCCTCTTTCGCATCGTAGCCTCATTGCGCTTCAGAGCCAAACGATGCCCGGCAGGGCTTACCCTGTCTTGCGGCGCCGTCGCGCAATCTGTGTTTTCGATAACCATAGGCCCTCATGCGGACAATCCTCGCAGCCAATCAAGGGGCTCAAAGATCCATCCAAATAATGGGGCGAATAAGGTTCTCGTTCTCTGTCCGCCATCTATCATACGACAAAGAGGCATCTATATCCTGTATTCTTTTTTTAGGTCAAACACAACATATAGTGTTTCAGCAGGTCAAAGCAATTGGTCAATTTGCAGACGCATTATAAATGAAGGCCTCTTGGCAGACTGCTAAAACGTTATCAACCCAACTACCTGCACAGCAGTTTTGAAACCCCCTCAACCGTGCCGCCGCCAAATAGCACCAAAACCAAGCTGCTCGCGCCAAAAGAATCCAAAAGATTGTCCTTGACCAACATGTTGCGGTCATGATGGGCCAGGACACATGCAATCTGCCGGCACCCCTACGGGATACAAAGACCATCGCGTACGGACCTTGGATCAATATTTGATGACTTATTTGGCGGCGCGCTTGGTGACAAAAAACAAAACAGCCCAGAGGACATAGCCTCTGAGCTGCGAACATTTGGTGGGCGTTAGAAGATTTGAACTTCTGACCTCTTCCGTGTCAGGGAAGCGCTCTCCCCCTGAGCTAAACGCCCAAATGGAGCGGACAACGGGGCTCGAACCCGCGACCCCAACCTTGGCAAGGTTGTGCTCTACCAACTGAGCCATGTCCGCTTACGAGGATTAATCTTACGTGATGCCCGCATCCTATGCAAGAACTTTTTTTGAAAAGTTTTGCGACGCCCTCGCGAACCTCGCGAAGACATCAGCCACCACGGAAGGCGCAGGCAAACGCAAACTCGCCGCAAGAGGCCCTTACATCTCACCGAGCATGATCCAGGCAGAGCTGTCCTGCGCGAGTCTGCCGTCTGCAAGCGCTGATGAGGTGAGCAGGACCCTGCCCGCCGGCAGCTCCACGGGTGCTGCACCGAAGTTCGTCACGCACGCCCAGCCGTTATCGCGGCGATAGGCGATGACGCCGCCCTCAGCGCCCTCGGCACCATCCGCAAGACCGGTGCGCCCGTCAAGATCGAGCCACGCAAGATCGTTGGCGCACCCGCGCAGCTTGCGCCGCAGCCAGAGGGCGTCACGATAGAGCGCAAGCATCGATGTCGGGTCCGTTTCTTCCCTATCGGCAGCATAATCGGAAAACCATGCAGGCTGCGGCAGATGGGGCGCCGCATCAGCGTCCGCCGGCGAAAACCCAAACGATCCGCCCTGCGCGGGATCGTCCGCCGCTACCCACGGCAGGGGCACACGACAGCCGTCGCGCCCCTTCTCGCGCTTCGGTCCGCGCGTATTGGTTGCACTGGGATCTTCGAGTGCAGTCCACGGGATATCAGCCACCTCAAAAAGACCGAGCTCCTCACCCTGATACACGTATGCCGAGCCCGGAAGCGCCAGTTCAAGCAAAAGAGCCGCCCGCGCGCGGCGCTCGCCGAGTTCACGGTCCTCGTCATAAGACGACCCGTCGCGTAAGAGCCAGTCGAGCGCAATCTGGTGGTAGCGCGTCGCCTTGATTTGCGGCAGGGCATAGCGCGTCGCCACGCGCGGCACGTCGTGGTTGGAGAGTACCCAGGTCGAGGCGGAATCGGATTCGATAGCTGCCTTCAAGCCCTCCTCGATTGCAGCGTGCATGTCATCATAGGTCCAAGTGGCCTTGGCAAACTCAAAGTTGAATGTCTGGCCAAGCTCGCTGGGACGCGCATAGAGATACTGGCGCTCAGGCAGCACCCACGCCTCGGCAACGGCGCTGCGCGGCGGATTATAGCGGTCGAACACGCGGCGCCACTCGCGATAGATCTCGTGGACCTCGTTGCGGTCCCACAGCGGATGGGCGCCGTCGTCAACCATGTCATCGCCCTCGGCGAGATGCCACCGGTCGAGGTCATCGCGGTCGAGATCCTTGGCGAGACCGTGCGCCACATCGATGCGAAAGCCATCGACGCCTCGATCGCTCCAAAACGCCAGGACGTCGCAAAAGAACGCGTGAACCTCGGGGCATGACCAGTCAAAGTCCGGCTGCTCGGGCGTAAACATGTGCAGATACCATTGACCGTCCGCAACACGCGTCCAGGCGGGGCCGCCAAAGTTGGTATTCCAATTGGTGGGAGGCAGCTCGCCATGCTCGCCGCGACCATCGCGAAAGATATAACGGGCGCGCTCGGGCGATCCGGGGCCGGCGGCAAGAGCGGCTTTGAACCAGGGGTGCTGGTTGGATGAATGGTTGGGCACGATATCGACGATGACCTTGATGCCGCGCGCGTGAGCCGCAGCGATCATGTCATCGAAGTCGTCAAGCGAGCCGAGACGTGGGTCGACATCGCAGTAGTCCGCCACATCATAGCCGCCATCGACAAGAGGCGAAGGGTAAAACGGGCTCAGCCAGATGGCCTCGATGCCCAGCCGCTCAAGATAGTCCATCTGCTGGGTAATGCCCGCGATATCGCCCAGACCCGAACCGGTCGAATCCTTAAACGAACGCGGGTAGATCTGATAGATCGCGGCATCGGACATCCATGAGCGCGAAGAGGACTTTTCTGCAGCCATGGGGTGAGCCTCCCTTGCAACGAGGTTTTGCGAGATGCCCACGATGATACGCCCAAAGCTGTCATTCGAGGCAAACAACGCCACAGCCACACCCCAAAACGCTCGCTCCCTCTCGGGCTCGAGCCTCCTGGGACGAATCGATCGATTAGTGAAAAGAACGGAAGACTCACTCCCCCGGCCACAACAGCGAGCGGGCTCCGGGTGCCCCAGGTTGCCGCGAAAGAGGAGGGAAGCGTACTTTATGTACGCGACCGACGATTGAGGGGGCAAGATGGGGTGCCCGGGGCTCGCGCAGCGTCAACAAAAAACGCGGTTCGTTAGAACCGCGTAAGATAGTTGGAGCGGACAACGGGGCATCCGCGCATCCGCTTCGCGGATCCGCACCGGCTTCGGTCACCCGTCGGCGACCTCGCCAGCTCGCTACAAACGCTCCGCGTTTGCTTAGCGCTCGCTCCCTCTCGGGTTCGAGCCCAGGCGATGAGTACAAAAAGCCCGGCTACCGTGGTAGTCGGGCTGTTGCGCTTGGAGCGGACAACGGGGCTCGAACCCGCGACCCCAACCTTGGCAAGGTTGTGCTCTACCAACTGAGCCATGTCCGCATATGTAAAACAAAACGGGCGCCGGAGCGCCCGGATGTTGCCTGGAGGCGAAGCCCGGATTCGAACCGGGGGTAAAGGCTTTGCAGGCCTCTGCCTTACCACTTGGCCACTTCGCCGAAAAAGGACCGCCTAAACGGTCCGGAAATGCAATGGAGCGGACAACGGGGCTCGAACCCGCGACCCCAACCTTGGCAAGGTTGTGCTCTACCAACTGAGCCATGTCCGCTTGCGGGTTATTAATTTACGCGAGTTATCCAAAAGACGCAAGTACTTTTTTCAAAAAAGTTGCCGGCCGCGTGTTCTTGGTGGCTAAACGCGCTAAAGCGATTGGCTAGGCACGCGATTCCAGTGCTCCGCTAAATAGCTTCACCATCTGCACGCGCGTGCCGGTGCCGTCTGTGCGACGAGCAACCTCCACGTTATCGACAAGCATACGCATAAGCTTGATACCACGGCCGCGTTCCTCAGATGCGACCGGTTCGCTCGCTCCATCGATAGAATAGCCGGCACCCCGATCAAGCACCTCAACCACGACGCGATCGCCATAGGCCTGAACCGTCAGGACGCACCCGATACCGCCCGCATGGTCATAGGCATTACCCAGCGCCTCCCCCGACGCCAACGCGACATCGTAGCGCTCGTCGCGGCGCAACGGAAGCGATTCAAGGAGTTCGGCGATGCGATGTCGATAGTATGGAAGATTCTCGATACCCTGTCGGACCTCGACGCTCTTGCTCCATCGTGGCAACTCTCCCACCGGAATAGCGGGAATCGACTCACGCGCCGGACCCGCAACATGAAGGATGTCGACAAGTCGGGCAATCTCCAAAAAGCGAATGACCTCATCGGAGGCGTTAACGAGCGAAAGCAGGCCCTCTCGCCTCATGAGCTCTCTGGCACGTGTAAGCAAAAACGCCAAACCCGTCGAGTCGATAAAGCCCACGGCCTGGCAATTGATGACAACGCGACGCACGCCCCGGTCGATCAGATTATCCAACCGTCGGCGCAGCACGGACACCGAGGCGATGTCGACATCACCCGGTGGCGTCAAAACCGCTATGTCATTCCACTCATTCATACGACCATGGTTCCCCAAAAGAGCTCGCTCGATGCATACATATCTGCAGCTGCGCAGATTTTGCCCGTCAAGTATCGCGGTCTACGATCGACCCCGTAAAAACTCAAGGGAAACCAGCGCAATGTCATCGTCTAGCGCCGACTCGGTAAAGCGGTCAAGCTCTCCCAAGACCTTACCGCAGATTCCCGATACACCCTCACCCGAGACAGAGAGCAAAAGGTCACGAAGGCGCTGCTCGCCAAAGAAAGCACCCGAGCGATCACGTGCTTCGATTGCTCCGTCGGTATACATGAATAGCATGTCACCAGGAGCGAACGTAAACACGCCTGTCTCGTACACCATGCTCTCAAAGGCACCGATCACGCCCGATTGGCACCCAAGGAGCTCCACTTCTCCCCCTCGGGTTTCTCCGCCGCCAAGCGGCGTCGACGACGGTCTAATGACCATAGTGGGAGGATGTCCCGCAGAGCAGTAGGTAGCGCGACCCGCTTTAAGATCAATCTTGGCGATAAACGCCGTCACGAACGTCTCGACCCTCGAAAAGCCCATGAGCATGCTATTGAGCGAGCGGGCCATACGGGCGGGCCCAGCACCCTCCCAGGCATAGGCCGTCAGCGCCGTCTTGACGAGCGCTGACATCGACGCCGCCTCGATTCCTTTGCCGGATACATCGCCCAAAATCATAACGGCGCAATCGTCGGGAAGACGGACAAGAGTATAGAAGTCGCCGCCAACCAACGCCGAATTCGTTGCCGAAAGGTATACCGAATCGGTCGCGATACCCGGAACGTCACCAAGCGAATTTCTCATGCCAATCTGGAGGGTCTGAGCGATATGGCGCTCCTCGCGCTTTTGAGATTCGCCCTCGTAGATCAGTTCAAAGTCATGCGCCAAGTGCACCAAGTAGTCATATTCAAGGTCATCAATCGGCTCTTGACTACCGTCACGAAGCAGAAGCGCGCGCGTCGTCGGGCCTTTCGCAACAGAAGCAGGAACGATCGCGTCGTTGCTGTGTTTGCCATCACCCTCAGAGCGCGGGCGCCCCGCCTCGATGCCGGTGTCGACGTAGAGACCCTGGCAAGGCAGACCATGCGCCCTAAGCCAGCCTCCCATAGGCATCGATTCGTCAACGCGAGTTATACGGACGTGTTTAAGATCCTCGGCACTCGTGCCGCCCAAAACAGACGCCTCAAAGCCATCAGAGCCAACCCCCAAACGTGCCGCTGGCGCCGTCGTGGAAAAGAAAAGTTTCTCGGGATCGTCCGGCAAAGCAACGCGACTGCCGCCTTCAAAATCTATGACATAGGAGCCCAGACTGGCGTCATACTCAACAGGGCAAAAATGACAGTTGAGCATATTGCAAATCTCGGACGATATAGCCTGGGTAGCCGCGGCGGAATCGTCTAGAAAGGTAAACAACTCATCACGTAAGACATTGAGCGAGCGGCCAAGCTCGGCCGTGCGACGAGAGCGAAGGCTCGATGCCATGCCGACCAGCTGGATAGACAGGTAATCGCAAATGACCTCGAGTACATTAACGTCATAGGCGAGCGGTGCCTGAGGGCGCTTCCAACCAACTTCCAGCACGCCAAGGATCTGCGTACCGTAAAAAACGGGAAGACAGGTCTCGCTGCGGTACGGAGGCATATCCTGCACGCGCAACAGGTGCTTAGAACGATTGTCCAGGTCCATGAACATACCGGAGGCAGCCCTATCACCCTCAAGGTCCTGTTGAATCGACAAGCGACAGGCACGCGACTCGCGAAGAACATACGTCGGAATGCCAGCGCCATACGGCAAAAACTCGGGCAGGTAGCTGTCGTGCAGCTCCTTGGAGACACCGCGAAGCTTAAAACCGCCGCTCTCAGAAAAATAGATAGCGGCACCCGAAGCATCGAGCGTTCCTACAAGCTGGTTCAAAACGATATCTAACAAACTGGGCAGCTCATCGGAGCCCACCGTGCTCATAATGACCGACAATGTACCCGAGAGACGCTTATTCGCCACTCTAAGCTCCGAAAGCGCACGCTTGAGCTGACGGTCGTGCGAATACTGTTCTTCGATGCTATGGAGTGCCACCAGAACGCGCGGCGCACGGCGGCCAAAGATTCGAGGCGGCGTAACCGAGCCGGCACAAACCAGGACGGGAATAAACGATCCGTCACTTAACTTGAGCATCAACTCGCTCTTTGTTCCATTGGTCTCAAAAGGAAGCCGATGCTCTGTCGCGCGTTCAAAAGCCGACGAGTACAAGAGGTCTTTAACGTCCCCGTTGATCACATCGGAACGCTCCTCGCACATCAAGTCGAGCAAGCGATTATTTACATGCAAAATGGTTCCGTCGAGCTCGCAGATAATGACAGCATCGCTCGTGATCTCGACCAATTGGGCAACGTCCGCCCACTCATTGCGCTCAAGCGTTTCCATCGTGAACCTCACCGTCTATCGGTAACAAAAAAGCCTCCGAAGAGGCTTCTCAAATGCGATGGTGTCGGAGGCGGGACTTGAACCCGCATGACCAAAAAGCGGTCACTAGCACCTCAAGCTAGCGCGTCTGCCAATTCCGCCACTCCGACATGCTATGTTGTTGATTCGCGGTTCGCTTTGTTGAACCCGCGCGTTCAACGAGGAAGATAATAACCTATGTTTCGAGAACTGCGCAAGCACTTTTTTGAAAAAAGTTTACGAATTTGTAAATGCGCAGGTAGACTGACCTGTTCGGGCAGGAATGCGTTGGAAAGCAACCTCATTCCTGCCCTAGGGGCACGTACTCCAGGCACCGTTCTCAAACATGTTTTGAGGGCTGATGCAAATTTAGTGGCTCTGCTTTGCCGAGCCCTTATATGGGGAGGCCGGAGCCAAGGCTCCGGCCTCACACAATTCCCTATCAGATTAAGCGAGCGATCAGGGAATCGCACTCCCCTTGCCGAGTTAACGTAGGGCCCGCCCTGGTGTTACTTTTCAGAACACTCCGCAGGACGCAAGAAACCCCCGCCGCACGAAGTGCGCAGCGGGGGTTTCTTGCATGTCCGAGGACGTTCTGAAAAGTAACAACAGGGCGGGCCCGGACGAGAACAAACAACTACAGGTCGATGTGCGATTCCTTGATCGGGAACGGCTCCGCGAAGTGACAGGCGCAGCAGTGACCCGGTGCAACTTCCTTAAACTCGGGGAGCTTCTCGGAGCAGATACCCTGCGCGATCGGGCAACGCGTGTGGAAACGGCAGCCGGTCGGCGGATCCAGCGGCGACGGCGGATCGCCAGCGAGGATGATGCGCTTGCGGGTCTTCTGGATATCAGGATCGGGAACCGGCACGGCAGACAGCAGCGACTGCGTGTACGGATGGTGAGGCTCGCTATAGAGCGTCTTCCAGTCCGAAACCTCGACCATCTTACCCAGATACATAACGGCAACGCGATCGGAGATGTGCTGTACGACGGACAGGTCGTGTGCGATAAACAGATACGCGGTACCGAACTTGTCCTGCAGTTCCTTGAGCAGGTTCAGAACCTGGGCCTGAATGGACACATCCAGAGCGGATACCGGCTCGTCACAGATAATCAGCTTGGGCTTCAGCGCAAAAGCGCGGGCAATACCGACACGCTGACGCTGGCCGCCCGAGAACTCATGCGGATAGCGGTTGATGTGCTCGGGGTTCAGTCCAACGACGTCGAGAAGCTCACGGACGCGCTCAATGCGCTCCTCCTTGGTACCCACACCATGAATGGTCATGGGCTCGGAGACAATCTCACCGATGGTCATACGAGGGTTGAGCGAAGCATAAGGATCCTGGAAGATAAACTGCATCTCACGACGCATGTCCTTGATCTCATGCTTGCTCATCTCGGCAACATCTTTGCCCTGGAAGAACACCTTGCCGGCGGTCGGCTTGGTCAGACGCATGATAGTGCGGCCCGTGGTGGATTTACCGCAACCAGACTCGCCAACCAGACCAAAGGTCTCGCCAGGATAAATCTCAAAAGAGATGTCGTTTACAGCAGAGACGACGCGCTTGGAAAAACGCTTGGCGAACATGCCGGACTCTGCGGGAAACTCCTTGGAGAGGTGCTCGACCTTCAGCAGTGGAGTGCGCTCGTTATTGTCTGCCATTTACGCCTCGCCTCCCTTCTTGGAATCCTTGCGCGTACGGGACGTCTCAGGAGCGTTCTTGAGGAACTCGGGGTCACCGGAATAGTGGCACGCAGAATAGTGACCGGACTCGGTGACAACGCGCTCAGGGCGCTGCTTGCGGCACTTGTCCGTCGCGTAGGGGCAACGAGGAGAGAAGACGCAGCCCTCAGGCAAGTTCATGAGCGAAGGCGGGTTGCCGTGAATCGGCGTCAGCGGCTTCTTCTCTTCGATTGCCTGCTCCGGGATGGAGCGGATAAGACCCCAGGTGTAGGGGTGGCGGCTCTCGTAGAAGATTTCCTCAGCAGTACCGAACTCAACGGGGCGGCCGGCGTACATAACCATGATCTTATCGGCCATATCGGCGACAACACCCAGGTCATGGGTAATCATGATGATGGCGTTGCCGTTCTTCTCCTGCATCTCCTGCATGAGCTCGATAATCTGAGCCTGGATGGTAACGTCCAGGGCAGTCGTGGGCTCGTCGGCAATCAGAATATCGGGATCGCAGGCAAGGGCCATGGCAATCATGACTCGCTGACGCATACCGCCAGAGAACTGGTGCGGATACTCATTGACGCGCTTCTCGGGCTCGGGGATACCCACGAGGTCCAAAAGCTCGGTGGCACGCTTGAGCGCCTCCTGCTTGGAGTAGCCACGGTGCAGACGAAGACCCTCGCCCACCTGCCTGCCGATCTTATAGACCGGGTTCAAGGAGGTCATAGGATCCTGGAAGATCATCGCGATATCGTTGCCGCGAATGTGCTGCATCTCTTCCTCGGTCATTTCGAGGATGGAGCGGCCGCGATAGCGAACGTCACCGCCCTCGATCTTTCCCGGAGGCATCGAGATGAGGCCCATGATGGTCATGGCGGTCACGGACTTACCGGAGCCGGACTCACCGACGACGCCCAGGGTTTCGCCGCGATCGAGCGTGTAGGAGACACCGTCGACAGCGCGAACAACGCCATCCTCGGTGTGGAAATACATCTTAAGGTCATCGACCTCGAGCAGATGCTGGCCCTCAGGAACCGGCTGATCCTTCAGGTCCACATAGTTCTTGTTCTTCTTCATCCTTATGCGTCCTTCATCTTGACGTCGAGGGCGTCGCGCAGACCGTCACCCAGCAGGGTGAAGGCGAGCACCGTCGAGAGAATTGCCAGACCGGGCATGATCATCATCCAGGGAGCGGTCAGAAGATACTGCTGACCGTCCTGAATCATGGAGCCCCACGAAGGCGTAGGCGGAATAACGCCCATGCCGAGGAAGGACAGAGCGGACTCGGTCAGAATGGCGCCACCAATGTTCATGGTCGCGTAGACCACGATGGAGGCGACGGAGTTCGGGAAGATGTGACGCACGACGATACGAGCATCAGATGCACCCATCGCGCGCGCTGCATCAACATAGTCGTTTTCCTTGACCGTCAAGATTGCAGAGCGGAAGACGCGCGCAATCGAAGGCCAGCCAAGAATGCCGATGGCGATAAAGACGTTCTGAAGACCACGGCCGATAACGGCGATCATGGCGACAACGAACAGCACGTACGGGAACGCCAGGAAGATGTCCGCACAGCGCATGATGATCGTATCCCAAATGCCGCCGTAGAAACCGGCCAGGGCGCCCATGACCAGGCCGATCAATGTGGAGATGGCGGTGGCCATGATACCGACAGAAAGCGAAACGCGTGCACCGTAGATAACGCGGACGAGAATGTCGCGACCGAGGGCATCGGTGCCAAACGGGTGCTCGGCACACGGAGCCAGTAGCGATGTCTCGGCCATGGTGGTCGAATCGGAAGCCGTCGGCGAACCGAGCCAGGGCTTAGCCCACAGATCTGCGGTCAGGGCAACCACAACGACGATGATGATCCAGCAGACACCGATAACGGCGAGCTTGTTCTTACGAAGACGCTTAAAAGCGTCGCCCCACAGCGTGCGGGACTTGGCGGGAGCAGATGCGACCTTGGTGGCGGTAGCCTGCTCCTGAGACTGAGAATCAGTTTCCTGCATGAGACGTACCTCCCTTAGGCCTTATCCGACGGACCGCCAAGGCGGATGCGCGGGTCGAGGAATGCATAGCTAATGTCGACGAGCAGGTTGATCACCATGACGACGACAACGATGAGCGTAACGCCGCCCATAACGATGGGCCAGTCACGCATGCTAATGGCGCGATAGACCTCATAGCCGATACCGGGCCAGTTGAAGACCGTCTCGGTCAGGATGGCGCCCGAAAGCATGCCGCCAAAGTCGACACCAATATAGGTAACGACGGGGATGAGTGCATTCTTAAGCGCATGCTTGACGATGATCGCACGATTGGAGAGACCCTTGGCCTTTGCCGTACGGATGTAATCCTGGTTCATGACGTCAAGCAGCTGCGAGCGCATAATGCGCGCAGCATAAGCGGTCGAAACCGAAGCCAGCGTAATGGTCGGAAGCACATAGTGCATCCAATCCTGATACTGAGAGCTGGAACCGCCGGCACCCGAGATCGGCATGGAGATTGCACCGCCCGTGGCGTCCTTGAGGATGACGCCAAAGAACAGCTGCAGCAACATACCGAGCCAGAAGGCCGGGACCGCAACGAGGATCGACGTGGTGAGCGTTACCAAAATATCCCAGAAGGAATAACGCTTTACCGCCGAAATGATACCCGCACCGATACCCATAATTGCCTCGAGCACGATGGCGCACGCGGCAAGTTTGACCGTATACGGATACTTCTGGGCAAAGATTTCCGTAACCGGCAGCTTGCGCTGATACGAATTGCCCAGATCGCCATGAAGCAGGCCGTTCATGTAATACAAGTAACGGTCCACGAGCGACGTTTGAACGGGGTCGCCGTTCTCGTCAAGGATCGCGTTGCCGTCATCGTCCGTCTGGACCAGGTGATAGCGAACGCGAAGCTGAAGCTCCACCTCGGGGGACAGAGCCTTGTCTCCACCGATCAGCTTGATCGGATCTCCCGGCACGATATTCTGGAGGGCGAACAGAATCAGCGTAACGCCCAAAAACACCGGGATGAACTGAAGCACACGTTTAACGATGTACTTACCCATACCACTCCCCTATCTAGGGATTAACCTAAATGGGATGCCGATCGCCAGACCGGCATCCCAAAATTACCATCAGCCAGTTTACCCCAGGTTAGGGAGAACTGTATGTTTCCCATGAGGTCTACGTAAATACTTGACCCTCACGGAAGCTGCAAACTCTTAGGCGAGCTCAGCGGTACCCAGATCGGCGTGCTTCTGCGGATCGACATAGAGGTGCTTAATGCGATCGGAGCCGGCGATGGTGTGCGTGTAGAACATAATCGGGATGACCGGGCAGTCGGCAGCGACCATTGCGTCGGCCTCCTGCATCTTAGCGACGCGCTCCTCGTCGTCAACAATAGTACGAGCCTCGTCGACCTTGGCGTCGAACTCGGGGTTGTTGTAACCGGAGCGGTTGTCGCCACCGAGGGAGTCGGAGTGGAACAGCGGATACAGGAAGTTGTCCATGATCGGGTAGTCGGCAATCCAACCCAGACGACCGAACTGATAGTTAAAGTTCTGATACTGCTCGAGCAGGGCAGACCACTCAGGGGTATCGGAGACAGCGGTAACGCCAACCTTGGCGAGGTCACCGATGATGGACTCCATGATCTCCTTGTGACCGCCGTCCTGGTTGTAGGACAGGGTCACGCTAATGCCACGATCCCCGTTAGCGCCAGCGGGAGCAACCTTGTCGAGGTACTCGTTAGCCTTGTCGACATCGTAGGCGCAGAACTCCCATGCGCCCTCCTTGTAGCCATCGATGCCCGGAGGAACAATGCCGTCGGCAGGAGTACGGGTACCCTTGAAGATGGTCTTGCAGATGGCCTCACGGTTGATGGCCAGGGAGATACCCCTGCGCAGGTCGGCGTTGCTGAACGGCTCGGCCGTGGTGTTGCAGGTCAGATAGTACGTGGAAGGCTCGGCGCCGAGCAGCATGCGCTCGCCGTCACCCATGGTGTAGCCGTCCTTGGACACGCCGCGATCCTTCTTGGCGGCGTCGATCTGAGCGACGGGAACGTCGCAGACATCGAGGTTACCGGCCTGGAACTCCTTGTAGGCGGTCTCCATGTCCTTGATGACCTGGAAGTGGATGCCATCGATCTTGGCCTTGTCGCCATAGTAATCGTCGAACTTCTTGACGTTGATCTCCTGGCCATCCTCCCACTTGCCGTCCATCATGAACGGGCCGTTACCGACCGGGGCGAGGTAGAAGCTCTTGACATCGGACTCGGCGCACTCGGGAACCGGGGCCAGAGCCGGGTGAGAGGCGACGAAGGGGAAGTCGGCGTAAGCGGAAGCCAGCTTGACGACGAGGGTCTCATCGTCGGGGCAGGTAACACCGCTGAGCTCGGTAGCGTTACCGGCAAGCAGATCGTCATAGCCCTCGACCATGGAAAGGTGATAGGAGACCTCGGAAGGGCCGTACTCGGTAGCGACAGCCGACTTGGTGTTGACCAGACGCTCCCAACCGAGCTTGAAGGACTTGGAGGTAACGTCGTCACCGTTGTGGAACTTGGCCTTCTTGATCTTGAAGGTGAACTCGGTGGCGTCGTCGTTGGCCTCGAAGGACTCGCAAGCCAGCGGAACGATCTCGCCCTTCTCGGCGTCATAAGAGGTCAGAGCATCAAAGAGCTGGTACTCGACCTGAGTGCCCTGGTCCTCCTGGACATTGTAGGGGTCGATGCAGACCGGGTTGTTGATGTAGAAGTTCAGCTTCGAACCGGACTCAGAACCGGAAGCGTCGCCGCCCTTCTTGCCGCATGCGGCAAGAAAAGCCATGGAGCTCGCAGCAAGGGTACCGCCGACAAAGGCGCGACGACCCATAACGGGCTGGTGGAACATAGAATCAGCCATGCCATCCTCCTTATGAGATAGGACAAAGAAATGTTCAGTCGGACACATGTCGAGACAATCCGATCCGAACCATCAAAACGCCGCCCGTTGCTATGGCTGGTTATGCACAACGAACCAACGTTTCTCAATACAGTAGCGCATTTTATGCACGATTTGGGGCTAATTCCGGTCAACGGTCGAGAATTTCTTTAGTTGGGCGAAGTATGTGGGGATATTTTGGCTCTGTTACAAATATGTAAACAAAAAGGGTCCCGCACTTGCGGAACCCTTTTCAAGTATTTATGTGGCTCGTGCTTAGTAGCCGACGATACCCTGCGGGAAGAAGAACATGCACAGGACGACACACACGGCAAAAACGACGGCCATAATTACCGTCAGGCGATCGAGGTTCTGCTCCATGACGCCCGTGGCAGAGCTGGAGTTATACAGCGAGCTAGCGATCATATCCGAAACGCCGGTGCCCTTACCAGAGTGCATCAGGACGAGAATCGTCAGCGCCACGGCAGAGACAGCCCAAACGACAAACAGAAGAATCTGAAACGGACCCATAGATAAGCTCCTTAATAGAACAATTCAAACTCCAGTACTGTACCACAACCCCCAGCACTCCCCCATCAGCCATTTGGTGACGAGGTAGAAATAGCGCAAAAAAAGAGGGTTGTCCGGTTGTGGACAACCCCCTTACTAGAAAACGGTATTTGTTTTCTATTAGGCCTCGGTGGCGAGTACGCGACCCGTCATCTCGGCGGAAGGCTCAATACCAGCCATGGTGAGCATGGTCGGAGCGATATCGGAAAGACGGCCGTCCTCGATACCGGTGAGCTGTGCCTTCTCATCAACGATGATGAACGGCACGCGGTTGGTGGTGTGAGCCGTGAACGGATGCTTGGAACCGTCGGAAGCAACGTCAAACATGTGATCGGCGTTGCCGTGATCGGCGGTAATCAGCGCAAAGCCGCCCTTAGCGAGAATCGCCGGGACAACCTTGGACAGGGCATCGTCAACAGCCTCGACGGCCTTAACGGCAGCGTCGAAGACACCGGTGTGACCAACCATGTCGCAGTTTGCGAAGTTCACGATGTAGAAATCAGCGCGATCCTCGTTGATGGCGGCGACAAGCTTCTCGGTAACCTCGGGAGCGCTCATCTCAGGTTGCAGGTCGTAGGTAGCGACCTTGGGAGAAGCGACGAGCACGCGCTCCTCGCCCTCCTTGGGCTCCTCGATGCCGCCGTTGAGGAAGAACGTCACGTGGGCGTACTTCTCGGTCTCGGCGGTGTGCAGCTGCTTCAGGCCATTGGCGGCGATAACGTCGGCCAGAACGTTCTCGGGGAACGTCTTGGGGAAGGCGACCTCGACGTCAAACGTCGGGTCGTACTCGGTCATCGTCACAAAGTGCGAAAGCTTGATCTGCTCGCGCTCAAAGCCGTCGAACTCCTTGTCCGTGAACACGCGAGTCATCTGACGAGCGCGGTCGGGACGGAAGTTGAAGAAGATGGCCGCGTCGCCCTCGTGGATGCCCTCGTTGTGGGCAGCGAAGGGCTCGACGAACTCGTCGCCGCGCGGATCCTTCTCGTAGTAGGCCTTGATACCGGCAACAGGGTCGGTATCGGCATCGGATGCGTTGACCATGACATCGTAGGCGCGCTGGATGCGCTCCCAACGGTTGTCGCGGTCCATGGCCCAATAACGGCCCGAGACGGTGGCAACGCGAGCGTCGCAACCGGTCTCCTCGGAGATCTTAGCCAGGAAGGCGCAGAACTCACTCATGTAACCGGCACCGGACTGCGGGTCAACGTCGCGACCATCCATGAAGGCGTGGACGCGAACGGTCTTGACACCGTGCTCGGCAGCCATCTTGACCAGAGCCTCGACGTGGCTCATATGAGAATGAACACCGCCAGGGCTCATAAGGCCCATGAGGTGGAGAGTCTTGCCGTCAGCCTTGACGTCGTCCATAGCCTTGACGAAGACCTCGTTCTTGGCGATGGAGCCGTCCTTGATGGCATTGTTGATGCGCGAAAGCTCCTGGAACACGATGCGGCCGGCACCGATGTTGAGGTGACCCACCTCGGAGTTGCCCATCTGGCCATCGGGAAGACCCACGTCCTCGCCCGAAGCGCCGAGCGTGGTGTGGGGGTACTTCTCGTACAGGCTATCGAGGAAGGGCGTCTTGGCAGCGGCGACGGCGTTCTCGCCATCGGCCGGAGCCAGGCCGCAACCATCCATGATGATCAGGAGTGCAGGAAGATGACGCTGTGCCATATGTCCTACTCGCCTGCCTTGACGACCATAGAGGCGAAGTCGGCAGCCTTGAGCGAAGCGCCGCCCACGAGGGCGCCGTCGACGTCGGGCTTGGCGACGAGCTCGGCGATGTTGCCGGGCTTGGCAGAGCCACCATAGAGAACGCGGATGCCGTCGGCGAGCTCCTCACCGAACATCTCCTTGAGGGTCTCACGGATAGCGCCGCAGACCTCCTGAGCGTCCTCGGCGGTAGCGGTCTTGCCGGTGCCGATGGCCCAGATGGGCTCGTAGGCGACGACGACCTGCTTGGGGCAAGTGATCTCGAGACCCTCGAGACCAGCCTTGACCTGGTTCACGACGTGCTCGACATAGGTGCCGGCCTCGCGGACCTCAAGGGACTCGCCGCAGCAGAAGACAGGAACAAGACCGGCGGCAACGAGGGCCTTGGCCTTCTTGTTCTGATCCTCGTCGGTCTCGTGGAAGTAATCACGACGCTCGGAGTGACCGATGATGCAGTAGGTGCAGCCAGCGGACTTGAGCATGTCGCAAGAAGACTCACCGGTGAAGGCACCCTTGGCCTCCCAGTACACGTTCTGTGCACCGAGGGCGATGGGGGCAGCCTGAATACGGTCATGAACCGTGGTGATGTCGATGGTCGGAGGGCAGACGAGCACCTCGACGCCAGCCGGAACCTCGGGCAGAGCCTGAGCCAGCTCGTCGGCGAGCTTGGCGGCCTCGGCGACGTCGTTGTTCATCTTCCAGTTACCAGCGATAAGAAGGGTGCGATTAGGCATCGAGAAGCGCCTCCACTCCGGGCAGGGCCTTACCCTCGACGAGCTCCATGGAAGCGCCACCACCGGTAGAGATCCAGCTCATCTTGTCGGCCAGGTTGAACTTGTTGACGGCTGCGACAGAGTCGCCACCACCGATGATCGAGGTGCAATCAGCCTCGGCGACAGCCTCGGCGATAGCCTGGGTGCCGTGAGCGAAGTTATCGAACTCGAAGACGCCCATGGGGCCATTCCAGAACACAGTCTTGGCACCCTTGACAGCCTCGGCGTAGAGCTCCTCGGTCTTGGGGCCGATGTCCATACCCTCACGGTCGTCGGGGATAGCGTCGGAAGCGACAACCTCGGGGACAGCATCCTCGCCAAAGTGATCAGCAACGCGGTTGTCGATGGGGAGCAGGATCTTGACGCCCTTCTCCTCGGCCTTCTTGAGCATCTCACCGGCGCGCTCGACCCAGTCCTCTTCCTTGAGGGACTGACCGACGGACAGGCCCTGAGCCAGGAAGAAGGTGTAGGCCATGCCGCCACCGATGATCAGGGTATCAGCGGAGTCGATGAGGTGATCGAGAACGCCGATCTTGGAGGAAACCTTGGAACCGCCGACGATGGCGACGAAGGGGCGCTCGGGCTCGGCGAAGATGCCGGTCAGCGTGTCGACCTCCTTCTCGAGCAGGAAGCCGGCGACGGCAGGCAGGTAAGCGGCGGGGCCCACGACGGAACCCTGGGCGCGGTGTGCGGTGCCGAAGGCATCGAGAACGAAGACGTCACCATAGGAAGCGAGCTTCTTGGCGATCTCGGGATCGTTCTTCTTCTCACGCTTGTCAAAACGGACGTTCTCGAGAACGAGGACCTTGCCCGGCTCGACGGCGGCGACAGCCTCGGCGGCCTTCTCGCCATACGTGTCGGCAACAAAAGCAACGTCAAGGCCAGAGAGCTCAGCGAGCTTCTTGGCGACAGGCTCGAGGGAAAGCTCGGGCTGGAAGCCAGTGCCCTCAGGACGGCCGAGGTGGCTCATGAGGATGACGCGAGCGTTGTGCTCAACGAGGTAGTTGATGGTGGGCAGGGCAGCCTTGATACGGGTGGTGTCGCCAACGACGCCATCCTTGATAGGCACGTTGAAGTCAACGCGGACGAGAACGCGCTTGCCGTCGACATCGATGTCGCGGACGGTCTTCTTGGTAAAGGCCATGTTTGCTTCTACCTTTCGTACGTGTCTGCCTCCCATTACGGCAGACGATTTCCTATAAAAAAGGGCGCGACCCTAGGGTGTAAGCCCTATGAGGCCGCGCCCTTCTTTAGACGCTCAACGAGCTATTCGCTAAAAGCTAAATTAAGCAACGAACTTCTCGAAGTACTTGATGGTGCGGACCATCTGAGAGGTGTAGGAGTTCTCGTTGTCGTACCAAGAGGTGACCTGAACGAGGGTCTGGCCGTTGCCGAGATCAGAGCACATGGTCTGAGTGGCGTCGAAGATGGAGCCGTGGGTCTCGCCGACGATGTCGCGGGAGACGATCTGGTCCTCGTTGTAGGCGAAGGTATCGGGGATGGTCTCGGCGTAGGCCTTCATGGCAGCGTTGACCTCGTCGACGGTGACCTTCTTGTCAACGACGGCGTAGAGGTTGGTCAGCGAGCCGGTCGGCGTCGGGACGCGCTGGGCGGCACCGATGAGCTTGCCGTTGAGCTCGGGGAGAACCAGGCCGATGGCCTTGGCAGCGCCCGTGGTGTTCGGGACGATGTTCTCGGAGCAGGCGCGGGAGCGACGGAAGTTGCCCTTGCGCTGCGGGCCGTCGAGCGGCATCTGGTCGCCGGTGAAGGCGTGGATGGTGGTCATGATGCCGGAGACGATGGGAGCGAAGTCGTTCAGGCCCTTGGCCATCGGGGCGAGGCAGTTGGTGGTGCAGGAAGCAGCGGAGATGATGTTGTCCTCAGCGGTCAGCGTCTCATGGTTGACGTTGTACACGATGGTGGGCAGATCGCTGCCGGCCGGAGCGGAGATGACGACCTTCTTGGCGCCAGCGTTGATGTGGGCCTGAGCCTTAGCCTTGCTGGTGTAGAAGCCGGTGCACTCGAGAACGACGTCGACGTCGAGGTCGCCCCAAGGCAGGTTGTTGGCGTCGGCCTCCTTGTAGATCTTGATCTCCTTGCCGTCAACGGTGATGGAATCCTCGCCAGCGACGACCTCGTGATCGCGAGCATAGTTGCCCTGCGTGGAGTCGTACTTCAGCAGGTAAGCGAGCATATCGGGAGAGGTGAGGTCGTTGATAGCGACGATCTCGGAGCCCTCATGACCGAACATCTGGCGGAAGGCCAGACGACCGATGCGACCGAAGCCGTTAATAGCAACCTTTACTGCCATTGTGTCTCCTTTCGTAAGGCCCCCGCAAGCTACAGCGCCTGCCGTTGAGGCCCACAAACTAACCACTCGCCTAATATACCTTTTTTTTGGCTTGAATTTCACGAGAATGCTCGAAATTGAAAATCAAATTTGCGTTAAAACGCTTTAACGTATAAAACAGCAGTTAAACCACCATAAAAGCTATTGCGTTAAACTACCCGCTTGCTTCAATGAGCTTTTCAAGGCGCAAAACACGGTGATACAAGGCCGACTTCGACAAAGGAGGGTCGGCCATTTCCCCCAAATCTCGCAGTGAGAGATCGGGGTAACGCTCGCGTAAGTCACAAAAAACTGCCAGAGCGTCCGGCAGCGTTTCGCGCAAACCGCGCCGATCAAGCTCATCGATGAGCGCAAGCTGATGTTGGGCGGCACCGGCACTTCTGGTCTGGTTGGCAAGCTCTGCGTTCACGCGACGATTCACGTCGTTCTTCACCAGCTTAACCGCGCGGGCCTCTTCAATCTCGGCAACGCTGCGCTTGGCGCCAATCAGCTGTAACAGACGTTTAATCTCCTCGGCACTCTTGATGTACACGGCATACGAGCCGCGACGCGCATTGACGCGGGCGTGAACTCCAATCTGCTCCAGAAGGTCGCAAAGTCCCTTTGCATACTCCTCGCCCTGAACCGCGATCTCCAAATGAAAATCGCCACGCGGGTCGGCAACAAAGCCTCCGGCAATCAGCGCACCGCGAATATAGGCGAGCCTGCAGCAAGGACGGGCGACGATGTGGCGCGGCACACCCGCGACGAGCCCTCCCCTACGGTCGAGAATGCCCAGCAGCACCAGAGCCTTATCCAAATCGGGCTGATCGGGCAAGGTGATGAGATAGTTTCGTACCTTGTGCAGGACCGACTTACGAACCGTGAATTCGGTCTTGAGCTTAAGGATACGATGCGTCAGCGCAATCATCGTGCGCGCCACAGCACCCGTCTCGGTCGCGACCGTCAAGCGGTACCGTCCCGAGCCCGCCAGCGAAAGCGTGCCGCTCACACGCGTTAGCGCAGCAAGCGTCGACAAATCGCAGTATTCGCATTCTGGTTCGCAGCGCGCAAGCTCGTCACGCACCTCAGCGGTAAACGACATGTAAACCTATGCCTTCGTGTTGGCACGCGACAGGTCACGGTGGGAGATGCTCACATGATACTGAGCACCCTCCAGGTAGCGGGCCGTGGCCTCGGCAATGGCGACGCTACGGTGCTGTCCGCCTGTGCAGCCGATAGCAATGGAAAGCTGCGGCTTGCCCTCTGCGATATAACCCGGCATGACCGTATCGAGCAGCTGAGTCCAGGCCTTCCAGAACTCCTGGGTCTTGGGGTGGTCCAAGACAAAATCGGAGACCTTCTTATCGAGACCGGTCATGGTGCGCATCTCGGGATCGTAGAAAGGATTGGGCAAGAAGCGAACATCGATCATGATATCCGCCTCGATGGGCATGCCATGCTTAAAGCCAAACGAGAACACGTGGACATCCATAAGCTGCTGGTCGGACAGCTCGGAAAAAGCCATGCGCAGCTTGTTGCGCAAGGCAGAAGTGCGCAAGCGGCTCGTGTCGATAATCATATCGGCTCGATCGCGAACGCCCTGCAGCTGCAGACGTTCACGCTGAATAGCGTCGGCCGTGGTCTCCCCCGGCTTTGCAATGGGATGGCGACGACGGTTTTCGCTATACCGGCGAATCAGCACCTCGTCAGACGCCTCGAGAAACACAATGTCGCAGCTCATCTCGCGCTCTTCCAGTGCGGCAACAGCATCGAGCAGTTCATCGAACAAGCCCTGGCTACGCAGGTCGCAGGTAACGGCAAGGTGCCTGCCCACGCCCGTATTGATGCCAACGAGCTCAGCAAGCTGGGCAATCAGGCGTGGGGGCAGGTTGTCGATACAAAAATAGCCCATGTCCTCAAACACATGCATGGCTTGCGTTCGGCCCGAGCCGGACATTCCGGTGATGATAACGATATCGGGGATACGCTCCGAGCGCTCCGCCGCATCCATGGCATCTCCCTTTTGCATGTGTGCCTCCTAAAATAAGCGCGGGACCCGGCCAGCGGATCCCGCGCGATCAATTGCCTTTATTGAGTATACCGCCCCAAGCGGATACAAGGCCCGTCTTACGCCTCAAGCGCAGCCTTGAACCAACTTGTAATACTCGTGGGGTGCGTGATAGCGGTGCCGACGACAACGGCCCACGCGCCGGCGTCGATTGCAGCGCGAGCCTCCTCGGGCGTATGCACGCGACCCTCGCAAATGATGGGAAGGCCGGGAAATTCCTCGGTCGCCTGACGCAGGAGCGGCAGGTCGGGGCCATCGGCCATGGTGCAGTCGATGGCGGCGACACCGTGAGAGAGTGTGGTGGATACCAGGTCGAAGCCCATATCAACCGCACGGCGAATGTCCTCGATGGTGGCACAATCCGCCATCAGGAGCACACCCTCCTCGTGCAGCGGGCGGAAGGTATCCTCGACCGACTTGCCATCGGGACGCGGACGATCGGTGGCGTCGATCGCCACGATATCGGCACCCGCAGCAACGCAGGCACGAGCGTGACGCAGCGTCGGCGTGATGTAAACGCCCTCGTGCCCGTCCTTCCACAGACCGATGACGGGAACCTCACAGCGACCCTTAATGGCGGCAATGTCGGCAAGGCCCTGGCAGCGAATGGCGGCGGCGCCGCCAAGCTCGCAAGCGCGAGACATTTGAGCCATGGTCTCGGGCGTACGAAGCGGCTCGCCCATATACGCCTGAACGCTCACGACGAGCTTGCCCTTCAGGGACTGGATCAAAGGATCAACGGTCATGTTCGACTCAACCTTTCTCAAAACAGCCTTCTGAGACACCGCACCTTGACGTTCAAACCGTCGCTCGCGTACCGAAGTACGCTTCGCTCCTCTTTCACGTCAATCTGCGGCACCTCAGAAGGCGCACTTGGTAGTTATGTTTACTTCAACGATGCAAGAAGGTGTTCGGCGGCACCGATGAGCGGCGCGTCGCCCTCCAGAGAGCCGATGAGAATCGGCGTGTCCTGAAGCGGGTCGAGCGCCTGGCTGGCATAGCCCTCGTGCACCGAGTCCTTCCACGTCTGTGAACGCCAATCGGGACCTTGGTGAATCACGCCGCCCGAAAGCACGATGACCTCAGGGTCCAGGATGTTAGCGAGCGAGCCCAGGCTGGCGCCCAGCGCAAAGCCGGCGTCATGAATGACCTCGGTCGCCTTTGCGTCGCCTGCGCGGCACAGGTCGTTCACGTCACGGCCGACCGAAGGACGGCTGGGGTCGACGCGGCCAAAACGCTCATCGTACATGCGCCCGATTGATGTTCCGGAAGCAACCGACTCCAGATGGCCGGAACGCCCGCAGGCGCAGGGAATGCCGGCGGCAGCCGAGCACTCGATGTGGCCCATATGGCCGGCAGCACCATGGAAGCCCTGCATCACGCGGCCGTTCTCGACATATGCGCCGCCGATGCCCGTACCGATGCCCAAACACAAGACGGAGAACTTGCCCTTGCCGACGCCCCAGTGGGCCTCGCCCAGAGCATGAGCCTGCACGTCGCCTACAACGGCAACGGGAAGGCCGAGGTCCTCGCGCAGACGCGGCCCCAACTGAACGCCGGACCAGCCGGGCATAATCTCATTGGCATACGCGATGGCGCCCGTCTTGGGGTCGACGACACCGGCAGCGCCGATGCCAACTCCGAGGACCTCGACATCGGGATTTGCCTCAAGAGCTGCCTTGATAGACGCCTCGATGCGCTGGAAGACCGCTTCGCCACCCTCCTGGGCCTCGGTGGGAACCTCAGCCTCAAAAACGGGATGGGGCACACCGCCGTCAGCCGGGTACTCCATGATGGCAGTCGCGATCTTAGTTCCGCCGATATCGACAGAGCAGACGTACTTGTTCTCCATGTCGTTCTCCTTCGGAGACAAAACAACTACAGGAAATGCGCCGTCAGGCTAGCCGTCACAGCGCGGTAAAGGTTTTCCAGGTGCCCGAGATCGCCGAGAAACCGTGCGGCCATTGGCCTAATGGGTCATGGCCGCACGGTTGAACGGCGAGGTCGGGTGCCTGGGAAAGCTTTAAAGGAGACCGTTGTCCTGGAGGACCTTGCGAATCGCCTCGACGTTCTCACCGGTCATGGCCTTCACCGGGCGCGGCATGGTCGGGCTGTCGAAGATGCCCATGAGGTTCATAGCGGTCTTGAAGGCGCCGACGCCACCGGCATAGCCCTGGACGCCCGAGGTGACATCCCAGATGTGCGAAATCTCATTGAGGCGATCCTGCTCGGCCTTGACGGTAGCCCAGTCACCAGCCTGAGCGGCCTTCCACTGACGAACGTAGCCCTCGGGCTCAACGTTGGCGAGGCCCGGAACGGAACCGTCGGCGCCACCGAGATAGGCACCGTCGACGACGACCTCATGGCCGGTAAGGATGCTCATCGGATGGCCGTTCTTCTCGTTCTCCTGAATGAGGTAGCGGAACGAGATGTCATCGCCCGAGGAATCCTTGACGCCAGCCAGGACGCCCTCGGCGCCGAGCTTAGCAAGGAGCTTCCAGGGGAGCTTGGTGTGGACGCACACGGGGATGTCGTAGGCGAAGATGGGCAGGTCGAGTTCCTCGTGAAGGATGCGGAAGTGCTCCTCGACCTCGGTCATGCCCTGCAGGGCATAGAACGGGCAGGTGGCGACGAGCGCATCGGCGCCCAGCTCCTGAGCGACCTTGCCGTGCTCGATCATGCGCTCGGTCTCGGTGTCGATGATGCCGACCAGAACGGGAACGCGGTGGTCGACGATACGGACGGCCTCTGCGACAATCTGGCGACGGCGCTCGTCGGTGGAGAAGACGACCTCGCCCGAGGAGCCCAGGAAGAACAGGCCATCGACGCCGGCATCGATCATGCGGTTGATGCTGCGCTCAAAGGAGGCAACGTCGAGCTGGTGGTCTTCGGTATCGGGAACAACGACGGGAGGGATAACGCCGGTGAATTTCTGAGTTGCCACAAGAATCTCCTTAGTTGTCTGGCGGGCAGCCCTATGCCGCCCACTCTTGTTGGCGGTGTCCAGGCCGTCTAGGCCAAAGAACACGAATAGAACGTTTGGTTAAAGAAGTCGACGACTTCGTTTTCGAACGCATTGATGCGCTCGTGAGCGTATTTGGCATAGATGATATGCCTCCGGTCACACTCAAGACCGTTGAATACGGCAAACTGGCCCTTGGGATCACTCACGGTATCCATGAGCGATGTGCCCATGAGCACCGAGCCACGAACCCGAGGCGACAGCGTCTCGAGACCGCTGGGAAGCGGATTGGCAAGCGCCGTGCAGGCAAGGCCCCGCTCGTCCAGAGCAGAAACCGCCAGCGCGACACCGCCGCCAAGGCCCTCGCCCCATGCAAAGATGCGGTCGGGATCCATGCCATCAAGGTTGCGCGCAACCTTCGCCAACGCGCAGCCCCAACGGACACGCTCGACAAAAGCAGGCGAGGTAATCCCCTGCTGCAGATCGCTGGATCCAATAGTCTCATCGTCCAGCGCAAGCACGGCATATCCCATGGCGGCAAACCGCGTCATGTGATGCCATCCCCGCACGGGTCGGTCGATGTCATGGAACATCAGACACAGCGGAACAAGCTCGGATCTTCGGGCGCAACCAGAGGGCTCAATCAAACGGCCGTGCACGACATACCCGCCGAGCTCAAAGGAAACCTCGGAGTAGCGCGCGCACGGATTGGCGAAATCAATCGCCGTAACGGTCAGCCCGCAAACCTCAAGGTCCGAAGCGGCTGTCTCCAACTCGGAAACATCCGCAGAAGCATCGCCGCGCCAATCCCGGAAATCAGAGAGCCTTGACGAAACCGTCCCAGCAATTCCCGCAAGCTCGGGGACAATCAGCTCATCGATATTGCTCTCGCACTTAGACATGAGCCTCCCCTCCCTTGCAGAAAAATGGAATGATCAGATCGTCAAAATCCTGAATCTCCTCGTGACCGAAGCCTTCAAAGAACTCATGACGCTTTTCACAGGTCAGGTTGTTGTAGACTGCAAACTGCGTCGCCGGAGGACAGACGATATCGGCTGTGCCCGTGCCAAACAGCACGGGGCATTTGACTATGGGGGCAAAGTTCTTGGAATCGAAGTACGCCAGCTTGGCATAGGCCTCGTCAATACGAGTCGAGTCCTCGTCAAACCAGCGAGACCAATAGCGCAGACCCTCGTAGGCAATGTCGTCGGCATCCAAATCCCAGACCAGGCGGAAATCCGACAGGAAGGGATAGAGGATGGCGGCGCGATTGATAAGCTCGCTGTTAAGCGCACAGGTCGCAATGCCCAAACCGCCGCCCTGCGATGCGCCGTTCACAAATACACGGGCAAGATCGATGCCCTCGAGCTCACGAACAATACGGCAAAGAATGCGGATATCTTGGTGCAAGCGGACATAGTAGAGGTTGGCCGGGTCGCCGTCGATACCGGCGACGATATGGCCCGCGACCGTCGTGCCCTCAAATCCACCAATGTCCTCGGAGGGACCTCCTTGGCCGGGGCAGTCGAGGGCGATGAGTGCCATGCCCATGCCCGCAAACGACGCCTGCTCAAACCAGCTGCGGCTTGCACCCGGATACCCATGGAACTGAAGTACCAATGGCACGGGCTCGTCCGAGACAGGTTTAAGGTACTTGGCGTGCAGGCGAGCGCCGCACATGCCGGTATACCAGAGATCGAAAAGCTGGCAGGTCACGGCATCGGTGACCGATGCCGCCTCGATCGCATAGTCAAGCCCGACGGCGTCAGCCTCGGCCATGCGATCCTTCCAAAAGAGATCGAAATCTGATGGACGGGACATAGCGCCTCGATATTCACCAAATTGATGTTGTAGCTCCTGAGCACTTGGCATGGCTCGTGAACCCAACCTTTCGAAATCGCAACGGAGGTGCGCCCGGCAAGGGAACCGGGCGCACGGGAGGGAAAGCGAAGTTACTCGCCGAGCTTGGGATGCAGCAGCGACGGCGCAGCGCCGAGCAGCATCTTAGTGTAGGGGTCTCGAGGATGCTGGAAAACCTGCTTGGCCTCGCCCTGCTCGACGATCTTGCCGCCATTCATGACGATGATGTCGTCGGAAATATAGCGGACCGTCTGGATGTCATGGCTGATGAACACCATAGCCAGGCCGAGTTCCTTCTTAAGGTCGGTCAGCAGGTTGAGAATCTGCGCGCGGACCGAAACGTCCAGAGCCGAGGTGGGCTCGTCGGCGATGATGGCATCGGGGTTCAGCGACAGGGCACGGGCAATTGCGACGCGCTGGCGCTGGCCGCCCGAAAGCTGGCCGGGAAGAACCTCGGCGGCGGAGGAGGGCAGACCGGTGAGCTCCAAGAGCTCCTTGACGCGCTTCTCCTGCTCGGCCTCGGTACCCAGGTTGTGGACGCGCATGGGGTCGAGCAGTTGCTCGCGAACGACCATGCGGGGGTTGAGCGCCGTGGCCGGGTTCTGGAACACGACCGAGATGACGCGACCCATGTGGCGACGGTCCTCGGCGATACGCTTGGTGACGTCCTTGCCCTTAAAGTAGACCTTGCCGCTCGTGGGGGCCTGCAGGCCGCACATGACGTTAGCCGTGGTGGACTTTCCGCAACCGGACTCGCCGACGATGCCGATGGTCTGTCCGGGCATGAGCTTAATCGTTACACCCTGGACGGCGTGAACCAGGTTGGGGTGCAGAATCGAGCCGGTACGGGTCCTAAAGGTGACGTGGACGTCATCAAGGAAGATGATCGGCTCGACGCCGTTGACTGCGGTCTCGCTCATCTACATCACCTCCGCGTGAGGGGTCAAACCATTTGCCTTGAGCACCTCGTCGGGGAGCTCGGAATAGAAGTGCTCGGTGCCGGGCACGCGCTTGAAGACCGGACGGGTGTCCAGGCCAATGCGCGGATGGCTCGAGCGGGGCGCGAAGCGATCGCCCTTGGGGAAATCGCGCGGGCTCGGAACGGCGCCGGGCACCTGGTGCAGGCGGCCCGAACCGCTCTCGATGGACAGGACGGAACCCAGAAGGCCGCGGGTGTACTCGTGAATCGGGTTGGTGAGCAGCTCCTTGGTGGGCGCCTGCTCAATAACCTGGCCGGCGTACATAACCGTGATGTTGTGGGCGACCTCGGCGACCAGCGCCAGGTCGTGCGAAACGAAGATCATGGCAAAGCCGAGCTTGGCCTGAAGGTCGTTGAGCAGCTTGATGACCTGCTTCTGGACCGTAACGTCCAGAGCGGTCGTGGGCTCGTCGCAGATAACCAGCTTGGGGTCGCGGGTAAGGGCCATAGCGATCAGAACGCGCTGACGCTGACCACCGGAAAGCTCGTGCGGATAGCTCTCGAGCGTACGCTTGGGGTCGAGGCCCACGAGCTCCAGGAGTTCCTCGGCGCTACGGGTGCCGCCGCGCTTGGTGAGCTGCTTCATCTGGGCAGAGATGAGCATGGAGGGGTTGAGCGAGGACAGGGCGTCCTGATAGACCATGGCGATATCGGTACCGCGCAGGCCGAACCACTCCTTCTTGCTCATCTTGAGCAGGTCGCGGCCCTCCCAGAGAACCTCGCCGGAAAGATGCTCGTCATCGTCGGTCAGGCCCATGATGGCCAGCGTGGTGATGGACTTACCGCAGCCGGACTCGCCTACCAGGCCCATGGTCTGGCCGGGACGGACGTCAAAGTTAACGTGGTCGACGACGTTGATATCACCGTGGTGCTCAAACTGGATGCAGAAATCGCGGACCGAAAGGATCGGCTCAACGGACTCATCGGGCACATGGCGGTCGTTACGCTTGAGCTCGACATCGCGCAGTGCGCCAAGACGGGCGGACAGGGACTGAGCCTGCTCCTTGTAGGCACGAACGGGGTCGGAAACCAGCAGGTCGGCCTCGCGGCGCTTGGAGGAATCGGTCGGATCCAGGGCGGCGGAGGGAGCAGCGGCCATGGCGTCGGTAATGCCCTCGGAGAGGATGTTGAGCGCCAGGCAGGTGATCATGATGGCCAGGCCCGGGAACAGTGCCTGCCACCAACGGCCAGCGAGCACGCCACCGCGTGCGTCGGCGAGAATGTTGCCCCAGGTAGCGGTGGGCTCCTGGATGCCGGCGCCGATGAAGGTCAGCGAGGCCTCGAAGATAATGGCGTCGGCGACCAGGGTAACGGTGAAGACCATAATCGGAGCGATGCAGTTACGCAGAACATGCTTGATCAGAATCCACGGAGCCTTGGCGCCGGACACGATGACCGCGCGGACATAGTCCTCACCGTACTCGGACACGATGTTGGCGCGCACGATACGGGCGATCTGCGGGGTGTACATAAAGCCGATCGCAAAGATGATCGACGGCACGGAATTGCCCAGGATGGAAACGAAAACGGCTGCGAGGGCGATACCCGGGATGGACATGATGATGTCCAGGATACGCATGATCGCCTCAGAGATAGACTTGCGCGAAACCGCTGCAAGAGCGCCGACAACGGAACCACAGACCAAAGCCATGGCGGTAGCACCAAAGCCGATAATCAGCGAGTAACGTCCGCCGTAGAGCATGCGCGACAGAATGTCGCGACCCTTATCGTCGGTACCGAAGATAAATCCGTTGCCGGGAGCCTGGCGAGCCGTAAAGATCTCGACCGGGCTATAGGGGGCAAGAAGGGGCGCCAAAATCGCAGTCAGGGCGACCAGCACCAGCACGACGGCGGCAATCTTAGAAGACAGCGTCATCTTCTTCCAGCCACCGAGCTTGAGCCCCTTGGAGGCAGCCTTCTCGAGCTGCTCGGTTTGCTTCTCTCGAATCTTTACCATAATCTACACCGTCCTGATGCGCGGGTTGATGAGCAGGTAGAGCATGTCAACCACGATGTTGATGATGATGAAGGCAAGAGCAACGACGATAACGACGCCCTGAACCAGGTTCGCCTCGTTGCCCTGAACGCCCTGCAGAATCGCAGTGCCCATGCCGGGGAGGTTGAAGATAACCTCGATGACGACGGCGCCGCCCATGAGGTAGCCGATCTTAAGACCGAGGGTGGTGACCGGGGTGATCAGCGCATTGCGAAGAACGTTGATGCCGACGACGACCTTCTCGGGAACGCCGGCGCCACGAGCCATACGGACATAGTCCTTGTCGAGCTCCTCGACCATGGCGGTACGCACGATACGAGTCATCTGGCCCGTCAGCGGAAATGCCAAGGCGATAGCGGGCATGATCATACGTCCCAGATAGCCAACCGGATTCGTGGTGAAGTGAGGCAGAGCACCCGATGCCGGGAGCACCTTAAGGTAGGAAGAGAACAGCAGGATCAACAGAACGGCAAGCCAGAACGACGGGGTTGCCAAGCCGGCGATGGAAAAGACGCGGATCACTTGGTCCGGCCATTTGTCGCGATACAGTGCCGCGATGACGCCGAGCAAAAACGAAACGACCGCACCGATGGCAAGACCGATGAAGGTCAGCTGCATCGTGACGGGCAGGGCCGTGGAGATGCGCTTGGCAACGGAGTTGCGGGCAGCGCCGTAGGTACCCATGTCGCCATGAATCAAATCGCCCATATAGCGCACGTAGCGCACAGGCCAGGGGTCGTCCAGACCATACTTCTCATGGTACTCGGCAACCGCCTCGGGCGAGGCACCGTCACCCAACGCCGTGTAGGCGGGGTCGGTCTTGGAGAACGACATAAGGAAGAACACCAGGACGGTGACGCCCAATGCCATGATCGGCAGCGCCACAAGACGCCTTCCAATCAAACGTAGCAAGTTGTTCACGTTCTCTCCCCTTTCTTTTGTCGGTAGGACCAACTGGTATATGAGTACGGATACTCATTACAAGACCCGAGCGACATCGTTGCCGCCCGGGTCTTTGTTTCAACTATGAGGATACGGCCCCAACGGCCGACATCCTGCATACAGACTCAAGCGAGTCTTACGCCTTGACGGTCGCAACGCCCCTGAAGGACATGCTCGTCGTGCCAATGCCCTTGAAGCCATCGAGGGCCTCGCCGTTGGGCGCAGTGGACGGATCGTCCCAGGAAGCGGAGACGGTCTTGACGTGGACAACGGGGTACAGAACGGCGTTGTCGGCAATGATGTCGAAGCACTCGTTCCACTTCTTCTGCTGCTCGTCGCCCTCGGCGGCAAGAGCCTCGTCCATGAGACCGTGGAGCTTCTGCCACTCAGCGGACTCCTTCCACGGGCAACGGGTCTGCATCCAGACGTTGTCGCCGTACCACCAGTTGAGCAGCAGATCGGGGTCGGCGCCGAAGCAGGAAGGATCGCCAGGGGCAAGGAGGATATCGTAGGCCTCGCCGCCGTCGATGGCAGCGTAGGTGGCCGGCGAGGTATCGGTCTGGATAGTCACATCGAAGCCGAGAGCGTCGAGGTCGTTCTTGACCTGGGCGGCCATGCCCTTAATCTGCTCGTTGTCGGTGGTGCGCAGGGTGATGGCACCCGGGGTGATGCCGGACTCCTCGATGAGCTTCTTAGCCTTCTTGGCGTCGGTCTTGTACACCGTGGAAGCCTCATGATAGTTGGTGAAGCTCTTAGGCAGGTAGCAGCTGGCAGCGGTGGCAAGGCCGGCGAAGGTGTTGCTGACCATCTTCTCGGTGTCGAGCGCATACATGACGGCCTGACGGACCTTGACGTCGTTCCAAGGCTCCTTGGCGACGTTGAACATGATGAAGCGGGTACCGAAACCCTGAACGTTATCGATCTTGCAGCCGGCGCTCTCGAGCTGGTCGACGGCGTCAGCAGTAACGAGCTCCATAACGAGCGTGGAGCCCTCCTGCTGAGCGGTAACGCGAGCGGTGGGGTCGGTCAGGATGCTGTACTGGATCTTCTTATCCTCGGCTGCATACTCACCGTTGTACTCGGGGTTGGGAACCAGGGTGATCTCAGTATCGGAGATAGAGTCGTACATCCAGGGGCCAGAGCCGATCGGCTGCTTGGCGCGATCCTCCTCGGTCTGGGTGGCCGGGGTAACGCGGATGATGGCAAGACGATCCTTGAGCAGAGAGAAGTTGGGGACCTTGGTCTTGACCGTCACGGTGCTGGCGTCCTTAGCCTCGATGGACTCGAAGGGCTGGAAGAACGGAGCGTAGGTAGCGGAAGCGGCGCAAGCGGTGTAGGAAGCGACGACGTCGTCAGCAGTGACCTCAGTACCATCGGAGAACTTGGCGCCCTTGCGGATGGTGACCTCGAAAGTGGTGTCGTCCACAGACTTGGGATCGTCGGTGGCGAGCTCGTTGAAGGTGCTGTAGTCGTGGTAATCGATGCCGTAAAGGCCCTCGACGACATGCCAGTTAGCGCCCAGGCCAACAGCGGAGCCGGTGCTGGCGGGGTCGAAGCTGGACGGAGCGTAAGCGGAACCAGCGGTAATCACGCCGCCGCCACGGTTAGCGGAATCGGTGGAGCTGGCAGCGGAACCCTCGTCGCTGGAGCTGCCACCGCAGCCGGTGAGACCAAGGCCGGCGACAGCAGCGACGCTGCCGGTGAGGCCGAGGAACGAACGCCTGGACATACCCTTGTTGATGATGGCCATGTCTTCTCCTATCAATAGAGAATCTTACCCGGAGGCACCTAGACTTGCCCCCGCGCAACTTGCGGACGACATATACCTTACCTACCGACAAACCCAACTTGGGGGCCGCGCTCGGCGACCGATACATACATACGCTTGAACGGTATTTACTACCGTTCACCGAATTCATTGACAAACGATTCGACAGACAGTATGTATCGACGAGGTGAGATATCAGTCTTCGTCAACCCGCAGGATAGCAGGGTTATTCACCATGGCTAGTCAAACGTTTTAGCGTTAATAAAACCCGAAATCAGCAGGTAATCGCCGCGAAATAAATGATTGAAAATCAGCCAATCATGTATATCAGTTGTTTAGAAGCGCGTTTAGTTTTCGGAACGGCTGGCCGATGCCTGGGCGCGCTCGGCATTCCATGCAACAAGTGCCTCGTGGACCGCTTTGGCGACATCGGCCGGAACGCCTCGAACTTCCGCAATCTCCTGCTCGCTTGCCGCGCGCAAACGCTTCATCGAGCCAAAATGGCGCATAATGGCACGTTTTCTGGCGGGTCCCACGCCCGGAACGTCGTCAAGCACCGAAACCGTCATAGCCTTATCGCGCAACTCGCGATGGAACGTAATCGCAAATCGGTGGGATTCATCGCGAACCTGCTTGATCAGATAAAGCGAAGCGGAGCCGGTCGGCAGCACGACGGGAGTCTCGTCCCACGGCACGAAAACTTCCTCATCGGCCTTTGCCAAGCCACAAACTGGTATATCGAGGCCAAGCGCCTCAAGTTGCTTAATTGCAGCGGTCAATTGCGGCTTGCCGCCATCGACAACGAGCAAATCGGGGCGCGAGCCAAAGCGCTCGTCCGCCATGCGCTCGGGAGCATAGCGACGCCCCAGAACCTCGGACATCGATACGAAGTCGTTCGCCTCGTCCAATTCGGCCTGAATTTTAAAGCGACGATACTGGCCCTTGTCGGCACGGCCGTTGGTAAATACCACCATCGAAGCGACGGTAAAGGTGCCGTGCAACGTCGAGATATCGAAGCACTCGATGCGCAACGGCGGCGCAGGCAGCGCCAGCGCGCTTTCGAGCTCCAGGAGCGCTTGATTGGTGCGATCGTCAGCATACCCCGTGCGCATCATGTAGCGCATGAGGGCATGGCGCGCATTTTTGGAAGCCATATCGAGCAGGCGGTGCTTTTCGCCGCGCTGCGGCCTATGGAGATGGCAAGAGCGTTCGCGCTTGCCCGCAAGCCACTCCCCCAACGCTTCGGCATCCTCAAGCTCGACAGAGAGATTGATCTCGGCTGGAATATCAGCCGTCTCGTCGTAATAGCGCTTAAGAAAGCCCGATTGAAGCTCTTCCTCGTCGACATCCAGGCCTTTATCGAGGATGAACTCACAAGTTCGAACCGTTCGGCCCTCGCGAACGACAAAGACACAGGCGGCAGAGATAGTCTCTTCGCGATAGAAGCCGATGACGTCGATATCGACGCTCGATGGAAAAACGACCTGTTGGCGATCGTCCAGGCCCCTAATGACTTCCAGGCGACGCTTGACGCGCGCCGCACGCTCAAAATCGAGCGTCTCGGCTGCCTCCGTCATCTCGGACGTAAGCTCGTCAACGACATCCTTGCGATGGCCCGACAAGAAACGTTCGACACGTTTGACGTTCTTGGCATAGTCGGCAGGGGAAATCGCGCCGATGCATGCGCCCGGCCCGCGCCCGACATGGTAGTCAAAGCAGGGACGCCCGTTTTGCGCGCAAATCATATTGACGATGTCTTCTTCGCCCTTATGAGATTCGACGATGCGGCGGCAGCGGCGCCATTCCGCACAGGATGCCGAGCAAATAGGAATAACCTTGCGTAGCGTATCGATGGTCTCACGCGCCGCACGGCTATCGGTATAGGGGCCAAAATAGCGCGTTCCCGGTTTATGACGCTCTCGCGTGTATTTAATAGCCGGAAACAAGTCGCTCTTGGTAATGGCGATAAAGGGATAGCTTTTATCGTCTTTGAGATCGACGTTAAAGTACGGATGGTACTGGCCAATCAGATTGCGCTCGAGCACCAATGCCTCGTGCTCGGTCTCCACCACGATATAGTCGAAGCTCGCCACCAGCTGCATCATGAGCGGGATCTTTTGACGCTCGTCCTGCAGCGTCACGTATTGACGCATACGGGCACGCAGGTTTTTTGCCTTGCCCACATAGATGACATCACCCTTGGCATCTTTCCAAAGGTAGCAGCCGGGTTGCGTGGGAACGCGCGAAACCTGCTCGGCAAGTGTTGGAATGTTGTCGTGACCTGCCACGCGCACCTACTTGCGACGAAGCAGCGCCGAGACCTCGGGCATCTTAAAGACGAAGGCAAGACCAAAAGTTACAGCGAGCGAGACGACGCCTGCAACACAAACGTAGCCCAGGGTAATGAGGATCGAGCTGCCAAGCGCTCCGACAAAGTGCTCAAGTGCCCACATGACGCCGGCGCCCGCGGCAGCGCCCAAGCCACCGAACAGTAGGCCGAAGAAACCGCCATGCAGGATAGACTTGACCTGAAGGCCATGCAGACGACGGCGCAGCCACCACAGTGAGCATCCGACCAAGACCACGTAGTCAACGACGTACGAAAGCGCAATTGCCGGCATACCGTAGCCCAGCACCACGCCAAACAGCAGCACCGAACCGGCCTGGCCGATAGCGGAGTACAGGCAATAGCGGCTATAAGGTTTCATATCGAGCAGGGCCGAGAAGCTCTTCTGCATCAGCACGACCACGCCGTAGAGCGGCAGGGAAAGTGCCAGATAGATAAGGAACTCCGACACCAGCGCCACACCGGATTCATCGAACTTGCCGGCGCAGTAGATCATGTTGAGCGGACGGGCGAAGACGATCAGATACATCGCAAACGGAATCAGGAAGAAGAACATCTGGGCGACACCGCGCGAAATGCCCGTGCGGACGCTGTCGTAATCCTTCTCCTGAGCATCGTGAGAGAGTTCGGTATAGAGTGCCGTCGAAAGCGAGGCGGCGATCAGCGCATAGGGCAATGTGTACCACAGGCGCGCATATGCGATGACGGAAGGGCCGGTCTCGGGCTGCACCACCAGCGCGGCGGCATTGGTAATGGAGGTCGAGACAAACATGCACACCGTGGCGAGCAGCGTCGGGATACCAAGCGCGATCGTCTGTCGCAGCGCGGGATCCTTAAAGTCGATATGGATATGAGGATGCACGCCATGCTTGCCAAGCGCGGGAATCTGGCAGGCCATCTGGACAAAGACGCCGAGGGTCGTACCAACTGCGATCAAGATAATACCGGCCTGCTCGCCAAATTGTGCAGACACGGGAGCAAAGCCCATAAAGCTGGCGATGACGATGACATTGTTGAGAACCGGGGCAAACGTCGACCAGAAATAGTCGCGGTGTGCGTTGAGAACGCCCGAGAACACCGAGCCCAAGCCATAAAACAGAATTTGAATAGCAAAGAAGCGGAACATGAACGCAGCGGTATCCATGCTGCCGCCATCGCCCGAAAGGAACGACTGCGTCCAAATAAAGCCGGGAGCAAACACGGTGCCCAGCAGCGAGATACCGCCCAGCAGCAGAAGCAGAATACCAAGCAGGTTGCCGACATACTCGTTCGATGCCTCGCGACCCTGCTCGCGCCTCACACCCATATACACCGGCAAAAACGCCGTAACGAGCATGCCGCCCATCACGAGCTCGTAGAGCATGTTGGGCAGGTTGTTGGCAACCTGATAGGAGGACGAGAGCAGCGACATACCGATGGCGGCCGCCATGGCCCACGTGCGGATAAACCCGGTGACACGCGACACGATGGTCAGCACGGTCATAAGGCCAGCAGAACGACCAACCGTGGAGTAGTCCGACGAACCCATATCGTCTACGTCGTCCTGAGAGTCCTCATAAACCTCATCTTGTGGCGGCAAATCGTCCACGACGGCAAAGGAGCCGGTCATCGCAAAGGGATCGTCAACCAAAACGGCGTCATCAGCAGGTGCGGCGTCATCGCTGTTCGGCATGTTGTTACCGGATACGGCATCATCATCGAATATGGCATGGTCGCCAAACACCGTGTCAACTTCATTGGCGGCGACGGTTCGGGCAGAAAACGACAGAGGGTCCCAGTCGTCATCACCGTCGATGGCCACGCCCTCGACGGGATCGGTCGAACCAAGCGGCGACCATTCGTCATCCGAAAGAAGCGGTTCGCCATCATCATGAGCCGTGGGCTTGGCGGAATGAGCGGCAGGAGCGCTCTGCGGTGTGCTCTTTCCCTGGGCTGCCATCAAAAACACCGCCGTCTCATCGGGACGCGGCTCACGAGGAGCCTCGGAGGCGATCGGCATCACGCTGGCGCTCGATTGAGCGGCGGCCAAAAAGACAGCCGTCTCATCGGGACGAGCCGAAGAAAGAACCGTACGGGGAAGTGCCGTGCCGGCACCGGCGGCACGCAAGTACACGGCCGTCTCGCCCGGGTCAGCGGCAGCGGACCAGGCGTTTCGAATCTCGTTATCGAACGAAGCGGCCTCGGGCGCGGGCGTCTGAGGAGCCGACCCTTTTGCAAAGTGAGCTCCGCGCTTTGATTCTTCCTGCGGCATCGCTCAGTCCTCTCTCGTGATCGGGGCAACCGTCGCCCCGCAAAATGCAACTAAGTCATCGGGAGCAAGCTCAAGCTGATAGCCGCGCTTGCCACCCGAGATAAAAATGGTATCCCAAAGGACGCATGTCTCATCGATCAGAGTCCGGAAGCGTTTTTTCATACCGACCGGACTGCAACCGCCGCGGACATACCCCGTCGCGGCAAGCAAATCTTTGACATGCATCATGGTCAGCGACTTTTCGCCTGCGGCGCGCGCGGCGGCCTTGAGGTCGAGCTCGTCGGCAACGGGAATGCAGCACACGACATGGTCGTTGGACGGCGTCGTGCAGACCAGGGTCTTAAATCCCTGACCGGGCTCCTCGCCAAGCTGCTCGGAAATCGCGACGCCCAGCCCCGACGATTCGTCGCCATCGTCTTCGTACGTATGGAGAACATAGGAGATGCCGGCGCTTTCCAGCTCGCGCATCGCATTGGTTTTTGACGTCTTAACAGCCTTTGCCATGGCACATCCTTTCCCTCGCAGAGCGACGTAAGGATTAAGTATAGGGCCAATTCCGCCGCATATGCCATCTCGACACACAGAAGCGCCACCGAATCAGAAGGAATCGGTGGCGCGTCGGTACTACAACGTCTCTTTACTGTGCGTCGAGCTGCGCCTGACGCTCACGGTCACGCTTGAGCAACGGCGCCAAGAACTTGCCCGTGTAGCTCTGCGAACATGCCGCGACTTGCTCCGGCGTGCCTGAGACCACGACGGTTCCGCCGCCATTGCCGCCCTCGGGGCCCATATCGATCAGGCGGTCGGCAACCTTGATGACATCAAGGTTGTGCTCGATCACCAGAACCGTGTTGCCCGCATCGACCAGGCGTTGCAACACGTCGAGCAGCTGACGAACATCCTCAAAATGGAGGCCGGTTGTGGGCTCGTCCAAAATGTAGAACGTCTTGCCTGTCTGGCGACGATGAAGCTCCTTGGCGAGCTTTACGCGCTGCGCCTCACCACCCGAGAGCGTCGTGGCGGGCTGGCCCAAGCTCACATAACCTAGGCCGACGTCATACAGGGTTTGAAGCTTTCGCTTGATCTGCGGAATATTCCCAAAGAAAGCCAGTGCCTCGGCCACGCTCATGTCAAGTACGTCCGAGATAGTCTTGCCACGATAGGTAACCTCGAGCGTCTCGCGGTTATAGCGCTTGCCGCCACAAGCCTCGCAGGGAACATAAATATCGGGAAGAAAGTGCATCTCAATCTTGATCTGGCCGTCGCCCTTGCACGCCTCGCAGCGTCCGCCGCTCACATTAAAGGAGAAGCGTCCCGGCGAGTAGCCACGCGCCTTCGACTCCGGCGTGCTCGCAAACAGCGCACGCAGGTCGTCCCACAAACCAATATAGGTAGCGGGATTCGACCGCGGCGTACGGCCGATTGGCGACTGATCAATATCGATCACCTTATCGATGCACTCGATACCGTCGATTTTTTTGAACGGGCCCACGGGACGCGTAGAGCGATGGATAGCGTTGGTGAGGGCAGGCGCAATCGTATCGGTGACCAAGGAACTCTTTCCCGATCCCGATACGCCGGTTACGACGGTAAGCGTGCCAAACTCAATCTTGGCGGTAACGTTTTTGAGGTTGTTGGCACATGCTCCCGTAATCTTAAGACAGCCACGTCCGGGGTTGCGGCGTTCATTGGGAACTCGAATCATTCGCTTGCCGGTCAGATAGGCACCCGTCATTGATTCGGGGCACGCCATGATGTCAGCGGGCGTTCCCGCGGCGACCACGTGCCCGCCGTTGACGCCCGCGCCTGGCCCCATATCGATCACATAGTCGGCAGCGCGAATCGTGTCCTCATCGTGTTCAACGACGATAACGGTGTTGCCGATATCGCGCAGGCGCTCGAGTGTCTTAATCAGCCGCTCGTTGTCGCGCTGGTGAAGACCAATCGAAGGCTCGTCCAGAATATAGAGAACGCCCATGAGGCCCGCACCGATCTGCGTAGCCAGGCGAATGCGTTGCGCCTCACCGCCGGAAAGCGTCGCCGAAGCACGATCGAGCGTCAGATAATCAAGGCCGACATCAACCAGAAAACGCAAGCGTTCCAGGATTTCCTTGACGATACGACCGCCGATGAATTGTTGACGCTCGGTGAGCTCAAGGTCCTCAAAAAACTCGAGCGACTCGCGGCACGACAGGCAGCAAACCTCATAAATGGACTTGCCGCCCACGGTGACGGCGAGCATCTCGGGGCGCAGGCGAGCACCATGGCAGCTCGAACACGGCTCCTCGCGAATGTACTTCTCCAGGCGCGCCTTAGTGTTCTCGTTGGTCGTCTCGGTATAGCGCTCGTACAGGATATTGCGCACGCCCGAAAACTTGGTGTCCCACTGGCTGCGACGACCGTCGAGCTTTTGATAGTCCACCGAAATCTTCTTGTCGCCCATGCCATCCAAAAACGCACGACGCACCCGCGGGGGCAGGTCCTCCCATGGCGTATCGGCACTCACCTTAAAGTGTTTGCAGACCGCAGCAAAAATCTGCGGATAATAGTTGGAATTGCCGAACAGGCTGCCAAAGACTCCGTCGGCAATCGACTTTGAGGGGTCTTCAATCAGCGCCTCGGCATCGACTGTCTTTTTAAAGCCCAGGCCATCGCACTCGGGACATGCACCATAGGGCGCGTTGAACGAGAAATCGCGCGGCTGCAGGTCGTCGATGGAATGCCCGTGCTCCGGGCACGCCAGTGCCAGCGAATACTCCAGCAGCTCGCCCTCGGTTCCCTCGGGAGCGTCGCGCTCGGGCAGCATGTACACGTTCACGTTACCGTGCGCCAGTGCCGTCGCCTGCTCAACGGACTCGGCAATGCGACCCAGGGAGTTCTCTCGAATCACGATACGGTCGACCACGACCTCAATGTCGTGTTTGAACTTCTTGTCCAGGTCGATCGGGTCGTCAAGCGAGCGCACCTCGCCGTCGACGCGCACACGGCTAAAGCCCTCCGCACGCAGGTCCTCAAACAGCTTGGCATATTCGCCCTTGCGTCCACGAACCACCGGCGCCAACACAAACGCGCGACGGCCCTCCCCCGCCGCCAGCACCTTATCGGCGACCTGATCGGTCGTCTGACGCTCAATGACACGACCGCACTCAGGACAGTGTGGCGTTCCCACGCGAGCAAACAGCAGACGCAGATAGTCGTAAATCTCGGTTACGGTGCCCACCGTCGAGCGTGGGTTTTTGGACGTCGTTTTCTGATCGATCGACACAGCCGGCGACAGGCCGTCGATCGAGTCCAGATCGGGCTTGTCCATCTGGCCCAAAAACTGACGCGCATAGCTCGAAAGGCTCTCGACGTAACGGCGCTGGCCCTCGGCATAGATGGTATCGAACGCCAGTGAGCTCTTGCCCGATCCGGAAAGACCAGTTATGACCACGAGCTGGTCACGCGGAATGGAAACGTCGATATCGCGCAGGTTATGCTCGCGCGCGCCGCGAATAACGATAGAAGAATCAGACATGGAAGCTCCTTGCCTCCTATAACCTCAAATCACACTGTCGATGAGTTTAGCGCACTCAACGCGCACAGATGTTCGTAATACAAGATTCGCAGACCTTTTGCTTTGCGTATCGGGTGCTTTGTTTCTCGAAATGCCGTGGAAAGGTTAGAGTAATCTAAAACTGAACTTAATTTGCTGTAACAGAGGAACGTCCATGACCGAAGATATCCCCCTTGAAATCACTTCGAGTGGCATGGCCAATCTGCCCATATTCATCGCCGTCCTTATCGTGGCCGCCGTCGTCGTGCGCGTGTATTTTTCAATCAAACACAACGAAAAACCGCCCATTGCCCGCGTCTTTTGGTGCGCGATGCTCCTCATCCCGCTCGGCATGGTAGCTGCATGGATTACGAATCAATTGCTCGTAAATGAGGACTGTTCCCTATGGGTCCTTTCTTATTCGGCGCTCGGTGCTGCCGCCGTCATACTTCTTGTCGAGCCCTTGGTTTCGGGACTTATCGACCAAACCGATCTTGCGACGGGAACGGTTGCCTGTATTTGCCGCGACATCCTTGTCGTCGCCGCTGTTTCAGCGCTCTCGTTCGTTTCACTCGAAATTGCCTGCAACGAAACGTTCTATCGCATTCCCGCCAACTCATTCGGGTTTTCCGTTGGGCTGCTCGCGACGGTTCTGCTCTCCCTTTATTTGCTGGGACAGCGTCATGGAGGCGTCATGGCCCTCGTGCCCGTCGTCTGTTGCACCCTTGGCATTGCCGAGCACTTCGTCATAACGTTTAAAGGCGAGGCCATCCTGCCGAGCGACATTTTGGCATTGGGCACCGCAATGGAAGTAAGTGAGGGATATGAGTTCACCTTCACTGCAGGAATCGTAACCTCACTCGCCCTGCTGGAGATTTCCCTGGGGCTTCTTTCGCTTATCCGACCGCGAAAGCTCCGTACGCCCGCCCATGTCTTCCCCGCAATCGCCGCTAACCTCTGCGCTTTTCTGCTAGTGACCGTTGTGGGGCTCTTGGGCTTTTCCAACATCGACTTGGAGCAGTCGCTGGATTTTGGATTTGACCGTTGGCAGCCCATCACCACGTATGCGTCTCAGGGTTTTATCACTTCGTTCACCGAAATGGTCAACGAGTTGCCCATTGAAAAGCCCGAAGACTATACGCCCGATGAGGCGCAGAGCATCGAACAGGAGCTCGCCGCCGCCTACGACAGCACGTATGGCTCGAGCGAGCAGCGCGCGGCGGCCGTTGCCCAGTTCAATGAAATCAAGCCGACGATTGTTGCCGTCATGAACGAGAGTTTTAGCGACCTTTCGTGCTTTGAGCAGCTCCAGGCGGCCGGGTACACCGGTCCCGCATTCTACAACTCGCTTCCCGACACACTTGTTCGCGGCACCATGCTCGCTTCGGTCACCGGTGGCGGAACGGCGAACTCCGAATTCGAATTTTTGACCGGAGCGACAACGGCCTTTGTCGGATTAGGCAAAATCCCCTATCAGCTGTATCAGATGAATAGTGTCAACAGCCTGGCAAAGGACCTTAAAGAGCTTGGGTATACTACTACTGCTATGCACCCGCAAAACCCCGTCAACTACCATCGAGATAAAATCTATCAGCAGCTGGGTTTTGGAGACTTTCTTTCAATCGGCGATTTCGAAGGTGCGCCCTATTACCATGCCGGCGTATGCGACTACGCCACCTACGACAAGATACTCGACCTGCTCAGAACCGACGAAGCCCCGCAGTTCATCTTTGACGTCACGATGCAAAATCACGGCGGCTACGACTATGGCACCGTTCCCGCCGAAGAGCTGACAAACTATTGGGTCGAGGGAGCCAGCGAGGGCGCCAATAGCGCGCTCAATACCTATCTCACCTGCATCAATGCATCCGACCGGGACCTCGAGTACTTTATCAATGAGCTCCGCAATATCGGCAGACCGGTTGTTCTTGTCTTTTTTGGCGACCATCAGCCGAGCGCCGCAACGACTCTCAACGACGAGCTGTACCCTCAGGAAGATACGGCAAGCCACGCTTTCCGTATCTATCAGTCGACCTATTTCGTCTGGGCCAACTATGAAATCGCCGGCAATACCGAGCTCAACGTCTACGACACCGTCGGGGCAAACGAGATTGCAGCTATTACCCTTAATAAGATCGGCGCCCCGCTCACTGACTATCAAAAGGCCCTGCTTGCAACAAGGTCAGATGTGCCCACCATCAATGTCGCCGGCTATATTGGTGCCGACGGGCTGCGCTACGACTTGGAATCTGAAGACAGCCCATACGCCTCGACGATCGACAAGCTGCAGCGCATGCAATACCTCGAGTTCGCCAGCAAAGTTCAGTAAGCCCGCCCATTCGCTTGGACCCATCGTATTGCAAGCACGCTCGGCCCAAATGCATCGCAAATGACTCCCGCTCGCAAACGAGGGTACAATGACGCTCGTGTCACACCGCGGGGCTCCGGCCCCAACATATACAAAGGAGTCATACATGGGTTGCGAGCACGCACAAGCAGCCGGCGGACAATCAACGCCGTCGCAATTTGAAGAGAATACGCTGTCGGAGGTCAAGCGCGTTATCGCTGTGCTTTCCGGCAAGGGAGGCGTCGGCAAGTCGTTTGTGACGGGCGCCATCGCAACCGAGCTCGCCCGCCGCGGCAACAAGGTTGGCATTCTCGACGCCGACATCACCGGCCCCTCCATCCCCAAAATGTTCGGCATGAGCGGACGCCATGTCCATGCCCTCGGCAACCTCATGCTGCCCGAGATCTCCGAGCACGGCGTCAAGGTCATGAGCTCCAACCTGTTGCTCCAAAACGAAACCGATCCCGTCCTTTGGCGTGGCCCGGTTATCGCGGGCGCCATCAGGCAATTCTGGAGCGAGACCTCGTGGGGCCCCATCGACTACCTGCTGGTCGATATGCCTCCGGGAACGGGTGACGTCGCGCTCACCGTTTTCCAATCGCTGCCCGTCGATGGCATCGTCATCGTCACGAGCCCGCAAGACTTGGTCTCGATGATCGTCGCCAAGGCAGTCAACATGGCCGAGAAGATGAACGTCCCTATTCTGGGCATTGTCGAGAACATGAGCTATATCGAGTGCCCCGACTGCGGCAAGAAGATCGAGGTCTTTGGTAAGAGCAAGCTCCCCGAAGTCGCCGAGCGCTACAACCTCGACATCTTGGGTCAGCTTCCCATCAATCCGTCACTCGCCGAGGCCTGCGATAAGGGTGAAGTCGAGACCGCACTGCCCGATGACATGCTGCCCAAGGCCGTCTCCGCCGTTGAGGCCATCGCCCCGCACAAGACAGACGAGGCCTAAGTGAACGCAAGCGCCTTCTATGACGTCTTGGTGATCGGCGGCGGGGCCTCGGGCCTCGCCGCCGCCATTACGGCGGCGCGTGTCGACAAAAGGGTCTGCGTCGTCGAGCGCGACGTCGCCTGCGGTCTCAAGCTGCTCGCAACCGGAAACGGCCGCTGCAACCTCTCAAACGAATCCATCGACATTCGGCGATATAACCGCCCCGCCTTTGTCGAATCCATCATGGGCCCCCAACCCGAGCAAGATCTCGAGAGTTTTTTCTCCTCGCTGGGCATCATGACGATCCGTGAGGAAGGCCGCCTATACCCGCGCTCCCTTCGCGCCGAGTCGGTTCGCGATGCACTCCTCAATGCATGCGAGCGTTTGGGCATCACCCTACTCTGCGGAACTAACGTCATTGCGGCTCATAAGGCTTCCGAAGGCTGGACGCTTCAGATCGACCGTCCCGCTCATGTACTCAAACCCAAAAAGCACGGCGACCGAAAGACGGAGCTCCGTTCGCTTCGAAAGGCGTTAGCCGATACTCCTCGCACGAGCGATGCCCTGCAGGCAAGGGCCGTGGTTATCGCTACGGGCGGCAACCCCACCGGCATCGCCGAGGTGTTTAGCCTTCCCTTGACGCCCCTGCGCCCCGTCCTGTGCCCCGTATCGGCATCAGTCGTCGGCGACCGGACGGCACTCGGAACTCTGGATGGTCTGCGCGTCCGAGCCCGCTTAACGCTCTCGCGCAGCCACGAAGAGCTCTGGCGAGAAGATGGCGAAGTGCTGTTCCGTGCCTTCGGCATCTCAGGCGTCACCGCCTTCAATCTCTCTCGCCGTATCAACCAGGGCGACACTGTTCTGATCGACTTCTTTCCAGATTTCTCCAAAGATGAGCTGCTCGATACGCTCGAGCAGCGTGTCAACGTGCTCGGCGATTTTTCGCCCCGAAACTCCCACTGGCTTGACGGCATGCTCGCCCCGCAGCTCTCACACGTCGTCTGTACGGCATTCGAGCGGTGCCATCCCGGCTCGCGCGATGTCATCCACCTGGTCTCAATCCTCAAGCACTTTAAACTGTCCGTCGAAGGGACGGCAGAGGAGCGCTCAGCACAGGTCACGCGTGGCGGCATATCTATCGAGTGCGTCTCGACACCCAATCTTTACGTGAACAGCACCACAGGCGCCCCGCTTTACGTCTGCGGAGAAGCGCTCGACATCGACGCCGATTGCGGAGGCTTTAACCTTGCGTGGGCCTGGATCTCGGGTATTCGCGCTGCAAGCAGCCTGTAGCCGCGCAGTCTATAATCAAAAACGCATTCGGGCCGTCTGGGATACCGGACGGCCTCTTTCTTGCCTCTAAGGAGACCTCGATGATCGAAATCACCCAAGTCAACGCGACGCTCGATGAGGCCGGCGACGAAAACGCCTGCCTTGCTATTGGCAGACGCGCCGTCAAACGAGCCCTGCGATGCGAGGATTCCCAGATTAAAGCCATTGAGCTCCATCGCAAGTCAATCGACGCCCGTAAAAAGCGAGATGTTCATTTTATTTTGAGCTTTCGAGTTGAGCTGACAAGCTCCCGACTCGAACAGGAAGTGGTCGACCGCGTCGCCGAGCGCAACCGCTCGCGCATCCGCATGGTTGACGGCGAGGCTCCTTCATTCCCCAACCCCGTCCCGAATGCACCCAAGGGGCGTCCCGTCGTTGTCGGCGCCGGTTGCGCCGGTCTCTTCGCCGCCCTGACCCTTGCCGAAGCGGGCCTTAAACCCCTGCTCATCGAGCGCGGCGACCCGGCATTTCGCCGCTCACATGCGATCGACCTCTTTCTAAAGGAGCGCATCCTCGACCCCGAGAGCAATATCCAGTTTGGTCTGGGCGGCGCGGGGACCTTCTCGGACGGCAAGCTCAATACGGGAACCAAAAATCCCGCCCATCGCCTTATCCTCGAGACCTTCGTCGAAGCGGGCGCTCCCCGCGATATTCTATGGGATGCAAAACCGCATATTGGCTCCGACATCCTCCCCGCCGTCGTTACCAGCATCTCCCAGCGCATTGAACAGCTCGGAGGAACCGTTCGCTATCGAACGAAACTCGTTGACATTCACACTGACACATCTGGCGCCATTGTCGGTATCGACATCCAGTCGTCCCACGACGCGACAAGCGAGTCAATCAACACAAAGCATCTCATCCTTGCTTGCGGTCATTCTGCCCGCGACGTATTCGAGGTTCTCAAAACCCATGATGTCGCCCTCGCTCAAAAGACGTTTGCCATGGGCGTTCGCATCGAACACCCGCAGTGTGATATCGATCGGGCGCAATATGGCCCCGCGGCGGGTCATCCCGCGCTCGGAGCAGCCCCCTATAAGCTCGTTACCCATCTTCCCAACGGCCGCAGCGTATTCTCATTCTGCATGTGTCCTGGCGGACAGGTTGTCGCAGCCTCTTCAGAGCCCGGCCATCTGTGCGTCAACGGCGCCAGTCTCAACGCCCGCGCCGGCCGCAACGCAAACGCCGCTCTCCTCGTTAACGTCACGCCCGACGATCTCCCCAGCGACGATCCTCTTGCAGGCGTAGAACTCCAGCGCATTTGCGAGCGGGCTGCCTATCGCCTTGGCGGCTCCAACTGGAACGCACCGGCACAGCTCGTCGGCGATTTCCTTGCAGAACGCGCCAGCACGACATGCGGCAAGGTAAAGCCCACCTATCCGCTCGGCGTGACTTGGACAGCAATCGATGAGTCATTGCCGCAACATATCATCGAGTCGCTTCGTCTGGGAATTCCCTTACTCGGCAAAAAACTGCGTGGCTACGACCATCCCGATGCCGTCCTCACCGGTGTTGAGACACGCTCGAGCTCTCCGGTCACCGTTACTCGAGACCGTCAATGCCACGCTGTATCGACCCCGGGGCTCTACCCTTGCGGCGAGGGGGCCGGATATGCCGGAGGAATCATGAGCGCAGCTACCGATGGCATCCGTTGCGCCGAAGCCCTGATCGCAGACCTCTAGCGCACGAATTCCAGCACGCAAAAGACACAGGCCCCGAGCTCCACAGGGAACTCGGGGCCTGTTCGCTATTTCTTAAACCGTGCACCCTGGCGTTTTCTGCCCGATGCGAACGTGGAACCCTTGCGGGCCTGCGAACGTAAGCGCTCGATCGTCTCGTCCTCAGACGCACCCTCGAGCATCGCCCGAATCTGAACGACAGCATCGCGCAGGCGCGCCGCCTCCTCAAAGTCCATGGCGGCAGAAGCGTTGCGCATATCCTCTTCCATGGTTTCGACGATCCGCATAAGCTCGTCATGCGGCAGTTCTTCCAACTGCTCCGCAAGTGTCTGCTCGGGTGCCACCGTTTCCGGCACGCCGCCCTCGCCCGACTCATCGGGCGTATAGAATGCGCCATGGCCAAGGGAGTCGCCCTTCGAGCGCCCCTTGGAACCCACAGTCTTTTCGGCCTCGGCAATAAAGCTCGAAATGTCGTTAATGGCCTTGCGGACCGTCTTGGGCACAATGCCATGCTCTTCGTTATATGCCATCTGAATCTCGCGACGGCGCTGCGTCTCCTCGATGGCTTCTTTCATCGAATCGGTCACAACGTCTGCATACATGATGACCTCGCCGTCGGCATTACGGGCCGCACGGCCAATCGTCTGAATCAACGAACGGCGATTGCGCAAGAAGCCTTCCTTGTCAGCGTCGAGAATTGCCACCAGCGAGACCTCAGGAAGGTCTAGACCCTCGCGGAGCAGGTTGATGCCAACCAAAACATCGATCTTTCCCTCGCGCAGCGTTCGCAGGATCTCGACACGGTCCATCGTCGCCGTATCGGAGTGCATGTAATTGACCTTAATGCCAGCGTCGAGCAGGTGGTCGGTAAGGTCCTCCGCCATGCGCTTGGTCAGCGTGGTCACCAAGACGCGTTCCTTGCGGGCCACACGTTCGCGAATCTCATCCTCGAGATCATCGATCTGACCGCGAACTGGACGCACGTCAATTTTGGGGTCGAGTAGACCGGTCGGTCGAATGATCTGCTCCACATCGTTTTGACTCACACGCAGCTCATAATCACCTGGCGTTGCCGAAACATAGATGAACTGGGGGATCCTCGCCTCAAACTCATCAAATCGGAGCGGACGGTTATCGAGTGCCGAGGGCAGGCGAAAGCCGTGCTCCACCAAGGTCACCTTACGCGAACGATCGCCCTCATGCATACCGCGGATCTGCGGCACCGTCACATGGCTCTCGTCGATGATGCAGAGCATATCCTTGGGAAAGTAATCAATCAAAGTAAAGGGCGGCTCGCCCGGCTTGCGGCCATCCAAATGGCGCGAATAGTTCTCGATGCCGTTACAAAATCCCATTGTCTCGAGCATCTCAAGATCGTAATCGGTGCGCTGCTGCAGACGCTGCGCCTCGAGCAACTTGTCGGTCGCCTTGAGCTCTGCCACACGCTTCTCGCACTCTTCGCTAATCGATTTCAGAGCCGCCTTGACCTTGGGTTTCTCGGTAACGTAGTGCGATGCCGGCCACACAGGAATAGCCTCGTACTCACGAAGCATCTCGCCGGTGACCTCATCGATTTCGGCGATAAGCTCGACCTCATCGCCAAAGAACTCAAACCGCAACGGATGCTCGGCATAGGGCGGATACACGTCGACGACATCGCCACGCACGCGAAACGTACCGCGCGCCAGGTCATAATCATTGCGATCGTATTGAATATCGATGAGCGCATGGATAAAGTCATCACGCTCGAGCGGCACTTTCTTGTCGACATTCGGCGCCAGTCCCGCATAATCCTCAGGAGAGCCAATACCATAGATACAAGACACCGATGCAACGACGATCACATCACGTCGAGAGAGCAGCGAGGCGGTCGCCTGATGGCGCAGCATCTCGACTTCTTCGTTGATCGAAGAATCTTTCTCGATATAGGTGTCGCTTTGCGGCACATACGCCTCGGGCTGATAGTAATCGTAATACGATACGAAATAGACTACGGAGTTATTGGGGAAAAACTCCTTGAGCTCGCTTGCAAGCTGAGCGGCAAGGGTCTTGTTGGGAGCCATGACAAGCGTTGGCTTACCCAAGGCCTCAATGGTTTTGGCCATCGTAAAAGTCTTACCCGAACCAGTCACACCCAGCAAAACCTGATAGCGGTCCCCGTCCCTCACGCCCTGCACAAGCGACTCAATGGCCTTGGGCTGGGAACCGGCAGGCTCATAGGGAGAAACGACTTCAAACGGCACCTCAGCGCCCTCAACGCCAAAGCGCTTAAGTTCACCGCCAACGCGTTCAACTTCAAATTCCGCCATGGATACTCCTAACTCATACATCCTCAGTATACGCAGGCGGTGGGCTTAGTCCTATACGAACCGATCGGGATAGAGGGTCTTATACCGAACCCAGGCATTATTGACACGAATCAGATAAGCCTGCGTCTCGGGAAAGGTGATTGCATTATGAAGCGACGTGCTCTGCTGTGCCCATCCGTCGACATTGCCCATGCCGGCGTTATAGGCGGCAATGGCACTGTCCGTCGACCCGTTGAAATAGGTTTGAAGATACGAGAGGTACGCGCAGCCAAACTCGATATTCGTAGCCGGATCGTTAAGGCTGTCGGCCGAATACTCGCCACCGTCGACAAGGCCCTTGGCGATCATATCCTGGGCAGTCTCGGGCATCAGCTGCATCAATCCCTGGGCACCCTGATTCGACTCGGCCTCGGGATCCCAATTCGATTCCGACTTAATGACAGCGCATACCAGATACGGATCCAGATTATGCGAAATGCTGGATTGCTTTACATATACCTCGTAGTCAATCGGATACAGAGGCTTAAAGAAAGCAGCAGGAGCATACGAATAGACGAGCGAAATAAGGCCGAAGACGAGCACAACGGCAAGTGACGCCACGCGATACCACGTAAAGAAACGTGTCTTAGACATCGGCCCCCTCCTTATCCGCTGCATCCCCGAAGCTATGACGCGCAAGCCATGCGTCCAGTTGTTCAAAGAGCGAATTATCGCCTGCCGCATTATCGATTACCGTCGTAGCGAGATTGCAAAGCGAAGCCTCATCAGGTTGGCATGCAGAGCGAGCATCAAAATCAGAGGACTCCATACCACGATGAATGGCACGCTCGCGACGAACTGTCAAAGGAGCGCTGATAACCAGAATTTCATCAGCTAGGCCAAAAGCATCCTCAAAACCAGTCGGAGCAGAAACCTCGACAACCGCAAAGGGATAACGGGGGGACGAAACCGTGCAGCAAACCGGATCAAGAATCCTCAGTGACAGCTGTTCGATGAGGACTGGATGAACGATGCCATTGAGCCGCGCAACTGTATCAGGAGAGGCGAAAGCTCGAGCAGCGAGGACATTGCGGCGAATGCCGCCCTCCCCGTCCAGAATGTCCCAACCGAATTCTTCCGCGAGAGCATTGACGATATCGGAGCCTGGCACATACAGCGATTTGGCAAGCTCATCCAGATCGATAAGCATGGCGCCATGAGATTCGAGATAGCGGCAGGCAGTCGACTTACCCGAAGCAATATTGCCCAAGACAAAAACGGTAAACATCAAGTCCTCCCTAACGCCAATGGGAGTTATTATCGCGCAAATACATAAGAAGGACTCAAAATACAGCCAAACAGTAAGACAAGCTAAACGAAGGCGAGTTCTTGTACTACCACTCTCAATCAAACGCAAAAAGGGGGAGGCCGCCAGGCCTCCCCCTTCTACATTCCCAATGGCGGCTCGGTGCCGTCCACCGGTCAGCGGCGCCCTGGCCTCCCACGGGCTGACCCCGCAGTACTCTCGGCGCGATGGGGCTTAGCTTCCGGGTTCGGAACGGGACCGGGCGTGCCCCCCATGCTCTGGCCGCTGACCGGTGGGCGGCGCCCACCGTTCTCGGTGATCCGGTATCGCGTACACGTGCCCTGGGGGCCGCATGGCGTATAGGAAAGATGACTCGGGGGCATCCTCGTGCCCGGACCGCGCATGAGCGCTTGTCCCGCGGGCCGCGAGGTGCGGTTCCGGAAGAGCTCGGGCGATTAGTGCGGCTCGGCTGAGGCTGTCGCCAGCCTTGCACCTGCCGTCTATCGACCAGGTAGTCTACCTGGGCCCTTACCGGAAGGAGAACTAATCCCTGGAACGGCTTCCCGCTTAGATGCCTTCAGCGGTTATCCGCGCCGCACGCGGCTACCCGGCCGTGCCGTTGGTCGACAACCGGTTCACCGGAGGTGCGTCCACCCCGGTCCTCTCGTACTGGGGGCAGCCTCCATCGATTCTCCTGCGCCCACGGAGGATAGGGACCGAACTGTCTCACGACGTTCTGAACCCAGCTCGCGTACCGCTTTAAACGGCGAACAGCCGTACCCTTGGGACCTGCTCCAGCCCCAGGATGCGATGAGCCGACATCGAGGTGCCAAACCTTGCCGTCGATGTGGACTCTTGGGCAAGATCAGCCTGTTATCCCCGGAGTACCTTTTATCCGTTGAGCGACGGCCCACCCACTCGGGGCCGCCGGATCACTAGAGCCTGCTTTCGCACCTGCTCGGCTTGTGGGCCTCGCAGTCAAGCCCGCTTGTACTCTTGCATTCAAAAGGACGGTTGCCGACCGTCCCGAGCGGACCTTCGCGCGCCTCCGTTACCCTTTAGGAGGCGACCGCCCCAGTCAAACTGCCCGCCTGGCACGGTCCCCGAGCCGGTTGACGGCCTCGGGTTAGGACGCCGGTCGCGCGAGGGCAGTATTCCAAGGGCGGCTCCCCGGGGGCTGGCGCCTCCGGATCTGTGCCTCCTGCCTATCCTCTACACGCGGGACCAGCGGCCAATGCCAAGCTGCAGTGAAGGTTCACGGGGTCTTTCCGTCCTTCCGCGGGTAAGTCGCATCTTCACGACCAGTGCAATTTCACCGGGTCCATGGTCGAGACAGCGCCCAAGTCGTTGCGCCTTTCGTGCAGGTCGGAACTTACCCGACAAGGAATTTCGCTACCTTAGGACCGTTATAGTTACGGCCGCCGTTTACCGGGGCTTGGCTTCGGGGCTTCGCCTTGCGGCTAACCCCTCCGCGTGACCTTCCGGCACCGGGCAGGCGTCAGACCCTATACGTCGCCTTGCGGCTTCTGCAGAGTCCTGTGTTTTTGGTAAACAGTCGCTTGGGCCTCTCCACTGCGGCCCGCCTCCGCTCCCCGGGCGAGCCGGTTCACGTACGCGCGGGCACCCCTTCTCCCGAAGTTACGGGGCCATTGTGCCGAGTTCCTTGACCATGGTTGACCCGATCGCCTCGGTATGTTCTACCCACCCACCTGTGTCGGTTTGCGGTACGGGCGCGCACGCGCCTGCCTAGGGGTTTTTCTAGGGACCTCGGGCTCACTCGCTTCGCTTAAGTGCTTCGTCCGGAGCCTCGCCCTCGATGCGGACCGGATTTCCCTGGTCCGCGGGCCGCGCTCCATCACGGGGACGTCCAGAACCCCGCCGAGCCACCCCCATCCGTCGCCCCGTCGGTCGTAGCGCCGCGTGCGCGGTGCAGGAATGTCTGCCTGCTGCGCGTCGGCTACGCCTCCCGGCCTCGCCTTAGCCCCCGACTGACCCTGGGAGGATTAGCCTTGCCCAGGAAACCTCGGGTTCACGGCGGACGAGTTACTCTCTCGTCTCTCGCTACTCATGCCAGCATTCTCACTCCCATGCGCTCCACCGTCGGTCGCCCTCCGGCTTCTCCGCCCATGGGAAGCTCCCCTACCGATTCTAATGAATAAAATCCCGCCGCTTCGGTGTCCAGCTTAGCCCCGTGTATTGTCGGCGCATGTCCACTCGACCAGTGAGCTGTTACGCACTCTTTGAATGCATGGCTGCTTCTAAGCCAACATCCTGGTTGTCTGGGCGGACGCACATCCTTTGCCACTCGGCTGGAACTTGGGGACCTTAGCGGGCGGTCCGGGCTGTTTCCCTCTCGAGCACACAGCTTAGCCCACATGCTCTGACTGCCGCGCTCTGGGCCGCCGGCATTCGGAGTTCGGTTGGATTCGGTAGGCGGCGAAGCCCCCTCGTCCATCCGGTGCTCTACCTCCGGCGGTGAACGCGCGACGCTAGCCCTAAAGCTATTTCGGGGAGAACGAGATATCTCCGGGTTTGATTGGCCTTTCACCCCTATCCGCAGGTCATCGCCGCCGTTTTCAACCGACGTGCGTTCGGCCCTCCACGGGGTCTTACCCCCGCTTCAGCCTGCCCACGGATAGCTCACCCGGCTTCGCGTCCGCGGCGCGGGACTCAAGTCGCCCTGTTAAGGCTCGCTTTCGCTCCGGCTCCCTTTCGGTTAACCTCGCCCCGCGCCAGCGACTCGCTGGCTCATTCTACAAAAGGCACGCCGTCACACCTTAAAAGGTGCTCCGACTGCTCGTGGGCGCACGGTTTCAGGTACTGTTTCACTCCCCTCCCGGGGTGCTTTTCACCTTTCCCTCACGGTACTGGTGCGCTATCGGTCACAGGGTAGTACTCAGGCTTGGATGGTGGTCCACCCAGGTTCGGACCGGGTTTCACGTGCCCGGCCCTACTCAGGGACCGCGTCGCGCCGTCCGGTCTGGGTTCGCGTACGGGGCTGTCACCCGCTGCGGCCGGCCCTCCCATGCCGTTCCGCTCCCCAGCCGGACCTGCGCCCGGGGGCGGCAGCCCCCGGATGCGCGGCCCTGCAACCCCGCCGGCGGAACCCCTGCCGGGTACGCCCGCTCGACGGTTTGGCCATCGGTCCCCTTTCGCTCGCCGCTACTCGGGGAGTCTCGAGATTGATTTCCTCTCCTCCGGGTACTTAGATGTTTCAGTTCCCCGGGTTGTCCTCCCCACCCTTATGAGTTCGGGGTGGGGATATCCACACTGCTGTGGATGGGTTCGCCCATTCGGAGACCCCCGGGTCGAAGGATGTGTGCTCCTCGCCGGGGATTATCGCAGCTTGCCGCGTCCTTCATCGGCTCCCTGTGCCAAGGCATCCGCCGTGCGCCCGTGGTATCTTGCGGGACCGCATCGGGCCCGCGGGATATCCACGTGTCGCTAACTAATCTAGTTAATCGATATCATGAATAGCGCTCGTATGTCGCAATTCGGGTATCTCATACCGCGGCACAGTCTGTTTCACTGTGCTCGCGATCAGATGCTCCTCACTCATTATTAAGTGAATTCTTCTTGTTTGGATCGGATGAATGATTGCTATCATTCTCTGTTTTAATCGCAGAAAAGAATCGAGTCTGGAAGATTGGATCTTCCATCTCTCTCCTATCGCTATGCGGCTCTCAAGGTACGCGGGTGCGACCCCGGGGACCGGGTGCTGCGGGGACGTACCGGGAAGACATCTGCCGGACGGGCTCCTGCCCTCTATTCGAGTTAAAGTTTGTCTCTCTAAGAATGTGTCTCCCTAGAAAGGAGGTGATCCAGCCGCACCTTCCGGTACGGCTACCTTGTTACGACTTCACCCCCCTCACCCTCCACACCTTCGGCGCCTCCCCCCTCTCGGTTGGGCCGGCGACTTCGGGTGCAGACGACTCGGGTGGTGTGACGGGCGGTGTGTACAAGGCCCGGGAACGCATTCACCGCGGCATGCTGATCCGCGATTACTAGCAACTCCGACTTCATGGGGGCGGGTTGCAGCCCCCAATCCGAACTGGGGCCGGCTTTCCGGGATCCGCTCCCCCTCGCGGGGTGGCATCCCTCTGTACCGGCCATTGTAGCACGTGTGCAGCCCAGGGCATAAGGGGCATGATGACTTGACGTCGTCCCCGCCCTCCTCCGCCTTGACGGCGGCGGTCCCGCGTGGGTTCCCGGCATCACCCGATGGCAACACGCGGCGGGGGTTGCGCTCGTTGCGGGACTTAACCCAACATCTCACGACACGAGCTGACGACAGCCATGCACCACCTGTATGGGCTCCTCTCGGCCACGGGGTCTCCCCCGCTTCACCCATATGTCAAGCCCTGGTAAGGTTCTTCGCGTTGCTTCGAATTAAGCCACATGCTCCGCTGCTTGTGCGGGCCCCCGTCAATTCCTTTGAGTTTTAGCCTTGCGGCCGTACTCCCCAGGCGGGACGCTTAATGCGTTGGCTGCGGCACGGGGGGATCGTCCCCCCACACCTAGCGTCCATCGTTTACGGCTGGGACTACCAGGGTATCTAATCCTGTTCGCTCCCCCAGCTTTCGCGCCTCAGCGTCGGTCTCGGCCCAGAGGGCCGCCTTCGCCACCGGTGTTCCACCCGATATCTGCGCATTCCACCGCTACACCGGGTGTTCCACCCTCCCCTACCGGACCCAAGCCGCGGAGGTTCCGGGGGCTTCGGGGGGTTGAGCCCCCCGCTTCGACCCCCGGCCTGCCGGGCCGCCTACGCGCGCTTTACGCCCAATGAATCCGGATAACGCTCGCCCCCTACGTATTACCGCGGCTGCTGGCACGTAGTTAGCCGGGGCTTCTTCTGCAGGTACAGTCTTGACTCTTCCCTGCTGAAAGCGGTTTACGACCCGAAGGCCTCCGTCCCGCACGCGGCGTCGCTGCGTCAGGGTTCCCCCCATTGCGCAAGATTCCCCACTGCTGCCTCCCGTAGGAGTCTGGGCCGTGTCTCAGTCCCAATCTGGCCGGTCGGTCTCTCAACCCGGCTACCCGTTGTCGGCACGGTGGGCCGTCACCCCGCCGTCTACCTGATGGGCCGCGGAGCCATCCCCTCCCGTCGGGGCTTTAGCCGGGGTGCCATGCGGCACCCCGGGGTATCCGGTATTACCCGTCCTTTCGGGCGGCTATCCCGGGGGAGGGGGCAGGTTCTCCACGTGTTACTCAGCCGTTCGCCACTCGCTTCCCTCCGGAGAGGGGTGCCGTTCGACTTGCATGTGTTAGGCGCGCCGCCAGCGTTCATCCTGAGCCAGGATCGAACTCTCCGTCCAAAATGTATGGGCTTCGAGCCCGTCCGGTCCTCACAACTATTAGCTGATCGGTTCCGTTCGATTCATATGGTTTTGGTATAGGAAAAGGAATTTCTCGGGGCCGCCTCTCGGCGGCCTTGCGAAAAACAAATCCAAGTTAGACCATTTCAAATGGTTCGATGTCTGCCCGGATGCGACACTGAAGTAAGTGTCCATCCTCGCAGTATCCGGTTCTCAAGGTGCACGCCTGCGCGGTCCATCCGGTTCGACCGGGCCGCGCGGCAAGGAGATATATTGCCAGACCGGAGGGGCGCCGTGGGCGGGAATCTGGGCCTCCACGGTTCCTACACAAATGAGGATGGGACCCTCTCTGTGAGAGCCTAGAAAGAACAGGGCCGCGGCTCCCCTATTAGAGCGGCCTTTCGGTTTTCCAACGGTTAAGCTTCGGCCGCATTAATGGCTGTATACCCATTAGAAATGGGACATAGCAGCGTTAACGAGTTCAAAAACGATTAGTCCAATAAGAGCCGCTGCGGCAAACTTGATGGCATTCGCAAGCTGTGGATGCTCATAAGCCCAGCCCGTCCTCGTCTCTTCGCTGTCCGCCTTCTTTCCGTCCAAGAAGTCGGATATCTCTTGATACGTCACCAAATCATTCTTCTTCTTGATATGTTCCGCTGCAAGCGCGCAGCACATTGCGCCAGCACCAAAGACGCCTGCCAACACCATCGTCGGAACGCACTGGACCATCCCCCACCCGTGGTTTTGTTGCCACATGAGCCAGGCCATAGAGACGGTAAACGCAAGAAGCCCAGCCAACATCCCCGCACCCAAGCGATAGAGCGTGCCCCTATCGCGTTCAACCCTTTCTCTAATTATTGAAATGTCGCCTTTAACAAGCTCGTCAATCGTTACATCCAGTTGTTCAGACAGCAGTAGGAGACTCTGGATGTCGGGGTACGTTTTACCGCGCTCCCAATTACTGATGGTCTGACGTGTTACAAAAATGCGCCTTGCAAGATCCTCCTGGGACAAACCAGCATCGAGTCGATACTGTTTAAGGTGTTTTGGCAGCTGCATGGCGTTCCCTTCGAATGCATCTCAACTCTTATTGGGCGGCTACACAACAGAAGCCGGCAAGCAAAGCGTAATCCCAAAATCAAACCCATACGGATGGCTGCGCGCAGATTAGAGTGTCAAAAATCTTTGACACATACGCTACCTGCTCTTTCTTGCAACTCGGACGCTATCGAATTGATCGGTTTGGCTACGTCCCAAATCGATCACATCCCTAATCAATCAGAACCACCCTTAAAAAGGGTGGTTTGCTCTTAGGGTATAACCCACGGGCCCCGGGCTCGCGTCTAAAGGCGCGGGCCCGGACTTCGTCCAGGCCTAGCGCATCTTGACCCGTGGCGCGCCGGTCGAACCGGCGGGATCACCCCCTCTTGAAGGGGTCCTCGTACTCCTTCACGCTCAGCTTGTCCAGCGCGATGTCGTGGGACTCCTGCTCCCTGATGTACTTGGCGATCGTCGCCTCGTTCAGGCCGACGGTGGACACGTAGTAGCCCTCCGCCCAGAACTTCCTGTTGCCGAACTTGTACTTGAGGTTGGCGTGCCTGTCGAATATCATCAGCGAGCTCTTCCCCTTCAGGTAGCCCATGACGCTCGCGACGCCGTACTTCGGCGGGATCGCCAGCAGCACGTGCACGTGGTCGGGCATCAGGTGCCCCTCGATTATCTCGATCCCCTTGTACTCGCACAGCTTCCTGAGGATCTCCCCTATGTCGCCCCTGATTTGGTTGCAGATCACTTTGCGCCTATACTTCGGCGTGAACACGATGTGGTACTTGCACATCCACTTCGCGTGGGAAAGGCTGTAGGCCTTCTGGGCCATGGCGACCACCCCTTCGACTCGAATTCTTGACGGCCTGAACAATCGTCAATATCGGTCGGAGGGGTGGCTTTGTAAAGCCGTTTGTCTCCACCCGCGTAGCGGGTGGTTCAAAGCTGGCCGCTGCGCGGCCAGCAGACTAAAGTCTTGAACTAAAAAGGGGCGCTTCCGGATTGGAAGCGCCCCTTTAAGATGCAAGAAGCAATTAAGCCTCGAGAGCCTTCTTGGCGATGGCAGCCAGCTCGTTGAAGGACTCGATGTCCTCGTAAGCCATCTGAGCCAGGACCTTACGGTCGAGCTCGATGCCGGCAACCTTCAGGCCGTGCATGAACTGAGAGTAAGAGATGTCGTTCAGGCGAGCAGCAGCGTTGATACGGGTGATCCAGAGAGAGCGGATCTCGCGCTTCTTGTTGCGGCGATCACGATACTGATACTGCAGGGAGTGCTGGACCTGCTCTTTAGCATGCTTGTAAGTACGCGAAGCGGCACCGTAGTAACCCTTCGCACGGTGCATAACGGTACGGCGCTTCTTCTTGGCGGCAACAGCGCGCTTAATACGTGCCATGTTCTATCAACTCCTAGACGGTAAAACGAAAAACGGGAACGCAAACTTAGGCGAGACGCGACTTGATGACCTTGCGGTCGGCAGCGGCGATCTCGGTCTCCTGACGGAAGCCACGCTTACGCTTGGTGGACTTCTTGCTCAGGATGTGGCTCTTGAAAGCCTTGGCGCGCATAAGCTTGCCGGTACCAGTCTTGCGGAAACGCTTCTTGGTGCCGCTGTGGGACTTCATCTTAGGCATGAAATACTCCTTAATCGGTTACAGAACACTAGTTACTTGGTATCGCTTGCCGCTTTATCCTCATCGAAGGCGCCCTTAATCGGGGCGAGCAGCATAAGCATGTTACGGCCTTCCATCTTAGGCTTGGACTCGACCGTAGCGTAAGGCTTGAGATCCTCGGCGAGACGCTCGAGAACGTTAAGACCCTGCTCCGGGTGAGCCATCTCACGGCCGCGGAACATGATGGTGATCTTAACGCGTGCGCCCTTCTTGAGGAAACGCAGAACGTGGCCCTTCTTGGTCTCGTAGTCGCCAACGTCGATCTTGGGTCGGAACTTCATTTCCTTGACCTCGACCTTGGACTGGTTCTTACGAGCGGCCTTGGCCTTCATGGCCTGCTGGTACTTGAACTTACCGTAGTCCATGACCTTGCAGACCGGCGGCTCCGCATTGGGAGCGATCTCGACCAGGTCGAGACCCTGATCGTCGGCGACGCGCTGGGCATCGCGGATGGCGAACAGGCCGAGCTGAGAGCCATCGACGCCAATCAAACGGCACGAAGATGCAGTGATCTCGTCGTTGATGCGGGTGTCATCAGACTTAGCTATTTTCCCTACCTCCATTCATAAAAAAATAACCCGGCGCTTCTTTGCAACCAGGTCGTACACATAGACATCCTCGGTATGAGGAAGGGAATCTAAGTTGTATGACCAGTCAGCTGCTCATTGGCGCCAAAAGGTGGGAACCCTCGGGTTCCTCTTTAGGGCATTGCGGGAACAACGCCTTGTGGATAATAACACGTACCGCGCGTTATCACATTACGTACACGAAAAAGGGGGCCTTGACCCCCTTGAACGCTCACTTGCATGTATGGTGCCCGAGGCGAGACTCGAAGGGCCTTCGCTTCGCGAAGCCCCGGGCTTCGGGCGCACGGCGCCCTCGCCACGCTCCGCTACAAACAGGCCGCAGGCCTGTTTGCTTAACGCTCCGTGCGCTCACGCGAGTTCGGCACGAAAAAGGGGGCCTCGACCCCCTTGAACGCCCGCTTGCATGTATGGTGCCCGAGGCGAGACTCGAACTCGCACGTTGTTGCCAACGGTGGATTTTGAGTCCACTGCGTCTGCCAATTCCGCCACTCGGGCACGTAACGCGTGAGTTAGTTTATCACAGCTTTCTACCGATTAGTCCGAAAATGGAACTTCGAGCATTTCAATGAGTTCGACCGTGCGGAGCATCTCGCGCCGTCGGCATCCGCGTCCGTTAACCGAGACTTCGCCCATCTGGTTGTCATAGGGATCCTCGCGCATGCCATCGAAAGCAGGCACAAACTCGGCCTGGAATCGATTGTTGGCCACCATACGCCACGGGTCGAGATTGCCAAAGTAGTGACGGCGGCGCCACTCCTCGCCCATCCTGCGAGCAGAAGATCCAAATGACACATCGGCGTTGAGCCAACCGGTCTGCGGCGTATAGAACTCTGCCCAGTCGTGCGGCCCCACCGAATCAGGCGCAACATACAAACCGCTCTGCCAGCGGGCGGGCACGCCCGCGATACGGCACATGGTGATAAACGTGAGCGCCATTACGCCGCAATCGCCGCGAAGCGAATGCGCGCAGTCATCGGCAATAGCTCCCAAGAGCAAGTACGGCGGCTGATAGCGATAGTCGATATGCTGCGTCAGGTAATCATAGATAGCACGGGCGCGATCGAGCGGATCCTCGAACCCGTCAATAACACACTCCGTCAGCTGTCGCAGGTACGGCGTAAACGCAATGTGCGGACAATCCTCGGAGGTGTCGACGGGCAGCGGCGCGTCCATGCAAGAATGCGCCGGAAGCGCACCCCCATAGATATCGCGATAAGCGGCATCGATTTGATAGCGATAGGTCACCGAGAATGAGCGCTCACTCGAAGAAGACCACGAGGCAGTACGCGCCGAAACGTTCGCGGGAGCAACAGCACCCTCCGGCGTCATATCGAGAACCTCGATATAAGACTGTTGACGACAGGCGGCGGCAACGGGTAGCCACGCGCGGACGGTCTCTCCCTCCAAAGCACCGGGGACAGACACGCACGCCTTAAGCGTGATGCCACGAGACAGCCCGCCCTGCGACTCCATCTCCTTGAGCATCTGGTTGCGCAGCTCAATTCCATCCGTAAAATCGGGACGCAGACCCGGGACCTCCTTGGGATACACGCGAAGTGAATCGAGGAAGTTATCGAGAACAAACAGCTCGCCGGCGATAAAGCGCCAGTCAATACGCTTACGGTCAATCAGATCGTCAAACTGCTCCTCGGTAAACTCAGGCCACTCCTCGCGAATCATCGCAATAGCCCGATCGCGCGACACCGAAAAATGAAGCGGCGTCTCGAGCATGCGATACCGCTCGGCACGAACACAGGCAGCCAGCGAAGGCTCAGGGTTCTGCTCCAAAAGGCGATCGCAGGCGGCAACAGCCTGCGTCAAATACCCGGCATCCTTAAGACGAAGAATCTCAGGCGGCAGCCCAATATCGAGATGGCGAAAGTCATCGCAGCAAACATCAACAGAGCAACCAACAGGACCTTCGTCAATAACCTTCCCATCCGAAGGCAGCACGTTAATAACAGCCATGCCAAACTCCAAGTCATTAGAACTCTTGAAGCCTATTGTAGCGAGATAAAAAGAAAGCCCCAACAAAGGAGCCATCAACGTCGCTGAACGGTAGCAAAAATGAAATCAGCCCAGTAAACCTGTAGCGAGTTAACGAAGGAGGCCCCGTTTCCCCGGAGCTGATTCCGTCGCGCGACTTCTGGCGAAGCCAGGTGAGCGCGAGGGAAACAGCGTAGGGGAAACGGGGCCTCCGGCGGGAAGTTAAACCGCTACTTACGCCTTGTTGACGGAGCCGAACTCCTCCATGAGCTCCTTGGTGCGAGCAACGATGTTGTCGCGACCAGGCTTGAGGAGCTTGCGGGGGTCAAAGCCCTTGCCCTGCTGATCCTTGCCAGCCTCGATGTACTCGCGGACGCCCTTGGCGAAGACGAGCTGCAGGTCGGTGTTGACGTTGATCTTGGAGATGCCCAGGGAAATGGCCTTCTTGATCTGATCCTCGGGGATGCCGGTGCCACCGTGCAGGACGAGGGGCAGGTCGCCGGTCTGGGCCTTAATCTCGCCCAGGCGCTCGAAGGAAAGGCCAGCCCAGTCGGCAGGGTACACGCCGTGGATGTTGCCGATACCGCAAGCAAGGAAGTCGACGCCCAGGTCAGCGATCTGCTTGCACTCAGCAGGATCAGCGAGCTCGCCGCTGGAGGTCACGCCGTCCTCGGTGCCGCCGATGCCGCCGACCTCGGCCTCGATGGACATGCCCTTGGAGTGGGCAAGCTCAACGAGCTCCTTGGTGCGGTCGAGGTTAAGCTGGAAGGTCTCCTCGTGAGAGCCGTCATACATGATGGACGTGAAGCCGGCCTCGATGCACTTGAAGCAGTCCTCGTAAGAACCGTGATCGAGGTGAAGGGCGACGGGAACGGTAACGCCCGTGGCCTCGACGGCAGCCTTGACCATGTCGGCGCAGACCTTGAAACCGCCCATCCACTTAGCGGCACCAGCGGTGCACTGAAGGATCAGCGGAGACTTGGCCTCCTCGGCGGCCTGGAGAATAGCCAGGGTCCACTCGAGGTTGTTGGTGTTGAAGGCACCAAGACCGTACTTGCCGGCCTCGGCCTTCTTGAGCATGTCTGCTGCGTTGACGAGCATAAAAGAAACCTCCTGTAAGGTTGCTCCGATAACGCCTGAGATTTTACCACGGTGTACCCGAGCGTAAACGTTCGTTTGTTCACGAATATCGTCCAAACAGACTTTTTTTAACCGTTTGCCCTACGGAATCGACCCGTTGGGGAAAATAGCTTGACGTTTGGACGTTCCTCGTGCTTCGGAAGCTGACTATAAAGCTACACCTGCATGAAAGGGTTCTGCATGAGCTCGCGTGCCATGGTGGTCGAATCGCCATGACCGGTTAGGCAAACGGTATTGGGCGGGAGAAGCCGGGCGAGCTTGGAGAGCGAGCGCAGAATCGCCGCCTCGTCTCCTCCAGAAAGATCGGTACGGCCGTGCCCGCCGGGAAAGAGCGTGTCCCCCACGAAAGCAATATTTCCCTGCTCTGTTGCGGCGAATAGAACGATGCCCCCCGGCGTATGCCCAGGCACCTCGATAACCTGCAGACAAATGTCGCCTAGTTCAATGGTATCGCCCTCGGCAAGCAGCCGCGTCGGCTCGCCTGGATCGGGCGTCTCGATGCCCCACATCGCTCGCTGTTCCTCGATATTCGCATGCGGCACAGCCGCATCCTTAACACACAGCTCGTACAAGGCGTCAGCGCCAACGGCGGCCCGAACTCCGGCTACACCGCCAACATGATCAGCATGACCGTGCGTGCAGACGGAACCGAGCACATGCACGCCAGGGTGTTCGGCTCGGATGTGCGCAACGAGGCTTTCGCCTTCCCAAGCGGGATCGATAATCAAGCATTCGCCACTCGAAATAACGGCGTAACTGTTGGTCTGGATGGGGCCGTTTACAAGCGCCTCAATCGAAGCCGTACCCCGAGGAGTTAAGTCCAAAGCCGCAGCGTCCATGCGTGCGCCCTCCTTCTATAAACGTCGAGGCACCAAACGATGCCTCGAACGTAGCCAATATCATTACTGTCGCGCGCTCGTTACGCCTATACGCGACGCTTGAGCTGAGCCCCACCCTCGCCAGGCATCAAACGGCGTGCGTCATAGACCGAGTCGACGCTGCTAATGGATGCCAGTAGCGGATCCAGGCCGCTCGCATCCGAAATCTCGACCATAAAGCGCAGGGTTGCAATACCCTCGCGGTTAGTCGAGGTGGCGGCGGAAAGAATATTGCCGCCTGCATCGCCAATGGCGATGGTGACGTCCTTGAGCAGGCCCATGCGGTCCAGGCACTCGACCACAATCTCGACCTGGAAAAGCGTATCGGCAGCACCATCCCACTCTACGTCAATCATGCGCTCGGGATGCTCCATAAGACCCTTGACGTTAGGGCAGTTGGCGCGATGTACCGAAACGCCACGACCGCGTGTGATGAAGCCGACGATGTCGTCGCCCGTCACGGGGTTGCAGCAATGGGCCAGACGGACCAGCAGGCCGCTGTTGCTCTCGCCCTTGACGATAATGCCGTTGCTGGCGCTCTTGCCGCGCTTTTGCGGCTTGCGGTTGGAGCCTCGGACCGGCTGTTTCACGACCTCGGCGATAGCCTCGGCCTTGGTGACCTGTTCCTCGGGCTTGGGGTCCAAGATTTGCTCGACCTTGTTGCCCACAGCGCGCGGGGCGACTTTGCCCGCGCCAACGGCTGCGAACAGGTCCTCGAGCTGCTTGTAGTTAAACTGCTCCGCCACGGCATTGAGCGCACGCGTGGATCGCGGCGTAGAGATGCCGTACCCGCGCTTACGCAGGTCCTTGGCCAGTATATCGCGACCGGCCGCAGCGTCATCGTCTTTGGTCGCGGCGGCGAAGTAACGGCGAATCTTTGACTTGGCCGAAGGCGTCTTGACGATCTTGAGCCAATCGCGCGACGGCTTAGAACTCTTGTTGGTCAGAATCTCGACACGGTCACCCGTCTTGATTTCGTGCGTGAGCGGCGCCACCACACCGTTAATCTTGGCGCCGACGCAGTGGTTACCGACCTCGGTATGAACGGCGTAGGCAAAGTCGAGCGGTGTAGAGCCGGCACGAAGCGCCATGACCTCGCCCTTGGGCGTAAAGACAAAAATTTCCTGGTCGAACAAGTCGACCTTCAGTGAGTGCAGGTATTCCTTGGCATCGGTAATCTCGTCAGACGCCGCCCAGTCGAGTGAGTGCTTGAGCCAGTTAATCTGATCGTCCAGACGCTGCGCATCGTTGGTCTTGGAGGCAGACGATCCGCCCGACTTCTTGTACAGCCAGTGGGCGGCGATGCCGTACTCGGCCTGCTCATGCATCTCATAGGTTCGAATCTGAATCTCGAGCGGGCGGGCCGTGGGGCCGATAACCGTCGTATGGAGCGACTGGTAGTTATTGACCTTGGGCATAGCGATATAGTCTTTAAAGCGACCGGGCATGGGGTGCCACAGCGTATGCACCGCGCCGAGCGCGGAGTAGCAATCGCGCACCGAATGCGTGATGACGCGCAGTGCCACCAGGTCGTAGATCTCGGAGAACTCCTTGCCCTTGCGCTTCATCTTTTGATAGATGGACCAATAGTGCTTGGAACGACCGTTGATCTGAAAGTCCTCAAGACCAATGCGATTGAGCTCATCGGTGAGCGTCTTGATGGTCTCGGCCAGATAACGCTCGCGAACCTCGCGCGACTCGGCTACCATGCGCGCGATGCGCTGGTAGGCATCGGGCTCCAAGTAGAAAAAGGACAGGTCCTCGAGCTCCCACTTGATAGAGCTCATGCCCAGGCGGTCGGCCAGAGGCGCGTACACGTCCATGGTCTCGCGCGCCTTAAACAGGCGGCGGTCCTCGCGCAGGGCGGCAAGCGTGCGCATGTTATGCAGGCGGTCGGCGAGCTTGACGATGATGACGCGAATATCCTTGGACATGGCGAGGAACATCTTGCGCAGCGTAAGCGCCTGCTTCTCGTCCATGCTGTCGACTTCGATGTTGGTGAGCTTGGTCACGCCATCGACAAGCTCGGCCACCGTATCGCCAAATAGGCCGGAAACATCGGTGAGCGAGGTCTCGGTATCCTCGACGGTATCGTGCAGCAGCGCGGCGCACACCACATCGCAGTCCATCTTGAGATCGGCCAAAATGATGGCAACCTCGACGGGATGGTTGATGTACATCTCGCCCGAGCGGCGCTTTTGGTTGCAGTGCTTCTCGGCGGCAAAGCAGTAGGCCTGCTCCACCTTGGAGAAGTCATCCTCATTCATATATTTGAGGCACAGGCGCTCCAGCTTGTCGTAGCTGTCCGCCATAATCTCGGGCGGCAGCTCATCGGCATGCTTATAGTGCTCCATCTCAGAAAAAGGCTGGAGGGTGGAATCATGGGCGATACGGGCTGCGGCATCCATCGAGGTCCCCTTCCCCTAGGCCCGCGGTACGATCGGGCGGTTAACTTTGGCTAGCATATCAGAAGCGCACGAATCGAGCGCCCAACTCCGGAAAGCCGAGAACTCCATGCGCGAGCGCAAGCCCTCCAAATAGCGAATTGACCTGCTTAATTGCACGCGACCGGGGTTTTCTGCCATCGCGATGCGACGCGTATCGTCAAACCCCGAAACGCGGCAGAAACCGAGTTCTTCGAAGATTCCCAGGCCGCTTGCCACCGAGCGCTCATCGACCGGCGTGCGCGCGTCGATTGCAAGGCACATCTGAGCGATGTCGATATCGCTTGCGCAGAATGAATCGTCCCCCGTCTTGCCACGGTTGGAGCGCCACATGGTCTGCAGCGCTCGATAGAGCGTGACAAGCTCATCGCGCTCGGGCGCGTAACAATCGAGCAGGCGCTCATTAATACGAGCGTCACGCGACGAATAGAGCAGGTGAATCACGGCGGGCTGTCCATCGCGGCCGGCACGACCACTCATCTGGTTAAACTCAATCGCACCAAACGGCATGTGGTAGAGCACGACATGACGGATATCGGGCAGGTTGACGCCCTCACCGAAGGCCGAAGTTGAAACGATGCAGCTGAGACTTCCGTCTCTAAAGGCTTCCTCGACACGGCGGCGATCGGAGCGCGCAAGCCCGGCGTTATAGAACGCAATATGGGTCGCGCAGTCGGGCACGCGTTTGCGCAACGTCTTGGCAAGCGCCACGGACTGGTCGCGCGAGTTCACGTAGATAACGGTCTTCTCCCCCGTCGCCACGATCGACACCAGGCGATTTTCGCGGCTCGCAAGGTCACGGTCGTCCTCGAGTTGTAGGTTCTCGCGAACGGTCTCGTCGACCACCGTCCTGGTAATCGGCAATACACGAGCAAGCTCCGCCACGACTGGGGCCGTCGCGGTAGCCGTTGCCGCCATGACAACGGGATCGCCCAGGGCTTTGAGAATACCGGGCATGTCGAGGTATGCGCTCCGGTCGCCGCCTTTGGCGAGACCGGCATGGTGCGCCTCATCGATAACGACAAAGCCAATACGTCCAGAACGTGCAAAGCGATCGCGATGGATAGACAGGAACTCCGGCGTCGTGAGAACGATGCCGATGCGGCCCGAAGCCAGGCCGGCAAACACGTCATCGCGCGCCGCCTCCACGGTCTCGCCGGTCAGCACGCCAACGCCAATGCCGAACGCGGCCATCGTCGAGGAAAGGTGATAGGCCTGGTCGGCAACGAGTGCGCGCAGCGGATAGACAAAAATGCTCGCGCGCCCGCGAAGAACCGCCTCGCGTGCGGCATGTACATGGAAAATCAGAGACTTGCCGCGACCCGTTCCCATAACGGCCAAAACGCTCTGGTGGTCGGCCAGGGCGTCAAGCGCCTCGACCTGCGCGCGATGCGGCTGGTTCGATCCGATAAAGCTGTGAATGAGCGAGCGCGTGAGCTCGGTATAGGAAAGCTGGGCAAGCGTCTCGCGTTTACGCGACTCCAGGCGCAGGCCAGAATCCGCCGGTTGTACGCCGCGGCGAAGCTCACATGCCGGGTCGTCAACGCTGGGCGCCGTGGTATCGCGGACCAAGACATCCTTGATCATGAGCTTGGGCTTCACACGTCCCTGCCAATGCTCGGCAACGGCCTCGAACACCAAGTCGACGGCGCTGTCGCAATTGATAAGCCTGTCGATCTGCGGTACACGGAACATGATTGCCGGCACGCTCGCAGCTCCATCCGTCGCCACGAAGCGCATATGCTCGCCGGTCTTACCCACCACGGCGCGATCACACATCGTCACGCCCTCGGCAGCCAGCAGCGGCACCTTATTACCCTGGCCAAACGGCTCAAGGCGGGAAATCTGCTCGATGGTCTCGATATTCAATTCGGAAAGGTCGACCGTGGCGGCAACCTCGTCGGTGTCCTCAAAGTCCTCGGCGGGAAGCTCGGACAACACGGCGGAAAGACGTCGACGAAACTCATCGAGCTTAGATGCCTCGATGGTCACGCCCACCGCACCGGCATGCCCGCCGCGGCGAATCAGCAAGTCGGAGCAGCGCTCGACGGCTTCGAACAGGTTAACCTTGCCTACCGAGCGGCCCGAACCACGTGCTATACCGTCCTCGATAGAGAAAAGCAGCGCCGGCACGTGATATCGATTGGTCAGGCGGCTCGCCACGATGCCCTTAACGCCCTCGTGCCAACCTTCGCCGCCCACGACGATTGCGCGCCCGCCGTCATACGTCTCCTCGACCTTTGCCATGGCGTCGCGCGTGAGCTCCGCCTCGATCTCGCGACGCTGGCGGTTGATCTCCTCAAGCTCGGCGGCAAGCGCGCTCGCTTCGATGGGGTCGTGGGCAAGCAGCAGGTCAAGCGCCAATTTTGGATCGGCCATGCGACCGGCGGCGTTTAAGCGGGGAATGAGCGAGAACGATAGACCGTCCGCCGTAATGGTAGTCAGATCGGCCTTGGCGAGCGCTGCAAGCGCGATGTAGCCGGGACGAGCCGTCACGCGCATCTGCTGGATACCCTCGGCGACCAGAGCGCGATTCTCGGGCGTCAATGGCATCATGTCGGACACGGTGCCCAGCGCCGCAACCTCAATCAGCGAACGCCAATACGACGGCTTGCCCAGACGCTCACCCAAAACCTGCACCAGCTTGAGCGCCACACCGGCACCGGCAAGTTCACGCGAGGGCCCCTCATCCTCGAGTTTAGGGTCGGTCAGGGGCACGCCCTGCGGCACCTGGTCGGACGGCTCATGATGGTCCGTAACCACCAGATCGATTCCCAGGCTCTCCAGATAGGAGACCTCTTCCTTGGCCGCGATACCGTTATCGACGGTCACGATCAGATTGGGTTGGGCGAGCTCGTTGACGCGGTCGAGCGCCGCGCGCGACAGGCCGTAGCCCTCGTCAAAGCGATGCGGAATAAACGGCGTGACGTTGGCGCCAAACGAACGTAGCGCCTCGGTCAACAGACAAGTCGACGTAATGCCGTCGACGTCAAAATCACCAAAGACGGCGATGCGTTCGTGGTTGCGAATGGCGCGCTCGACACGATCGGCAACAACCGACATGCCCGGAATGACGAGCGGATCGGCCCAATCACGGTCGAGCGAAGGCGTCAAAAATAGCTGTCCTTCCTCAATCGAGGCAATGCCGTGCGCAACCATAATGCGTGCCACCAGCCCGGGTATGCCCAGACCAGCCGAAAGCTCCTTTTCGAGCTCGGGATTTTGCTGAGCGACCGCCCAGCGATGCGTCGTCTTAAGCGATGACATAGGCGCCCACCCCCGATAGGGGCAGGTCGCCGCGATACCTCTCACGGTTCATAGCGATGAGTCCTCTGTGTATGCCCGCTTCGGCAGGCAGATCTGTTGTACGGATTTATTATACCGTGCAGCGCGGACGCAAATCGCCGCAGCACGCCGCGGTTTCGGTAAACGATACCGGTAATAGCCTCGAAATAATCGAGCGTTTCTGACGCACGGACGCATGCGAGCGTCTAGCATATCCATTCAAAACGGATTCGTGAGCAAAAGGAGTCACAAGAGCATATGAAGCAATGGGTTGGACTGGGAAAGTTCCTCGCAGGGCATATGCAGGTCATCGTTCCGATTTGCGTAACACTCGGCGTGCTCTTTCCCCAGCAGATCGGCGTACTCAAGCCCATCGTTCCCGCCCTCTTCGCCTTTATGACGTTCCAAGGCGCGCTCAGTAACACCTTCCACCAGGTAGCTGAGGTGTTCCGCCGTCCGCTGCACTTGATTTTGGCGCTGCTCGTCTCGGCGGTGTTTATTCCCATAGCAGCTTATGCCATGGGATCGCTGTTCTTTGGCTCCAACCCCAACCTTGTCTGCGGCATCGTGCTCGAGTACAGCGTACCCGTGGCGGTCACTGCCTTTATGTGGATTAGCATGTTCGGCGGCAACGGCCCGCTCGCGCTTACCATCATCCTGACGTCCTCGGTTATCTCCCCTGTGACGATTCCGTTCACGCTTAAGCTCTTGCTGGGTGCCACCGTCTCGATCGATGTGCCAAGCATGATGCAAGACATGGCCTTTATGATCGCCATCCCCGCCGTGCTCGGCATCGTGATCAACGAGCTCACACGTGGATGGGGACACGAGAAGCTCTCCCCCGCGCTCTCGCCCGCCTGCAAGTTCATGATGATGGGCGTTATCGCCTCCAACTCCACCGCCATGAGCGAGTACGTTCTGCACATGAACGCGATGCGCCTGGAAGTCGCCCTCTTTATTTTGACCTTCGCCATCAGCGGCTTTATCGTCGGTTTTCTGGTCGCCCGTGCGCTGCATCTGCCATATAGCGAGACGACTACCATGTGCTTTACCTGCGGCATGCGTAACATCTCTTCGGGCGCCGTCATCGCTACACAGTATTTTCCCGGCGAGGTCGTGTTTCCCGTCATGTGCGGAACGCTGTTTCAGCAGATACTCGCCTCGCTTATCGGGCATCTCTTTGAGCGTCTGACCGGCGAGGAGCGCGCCGCCCAGCGCAAGCAGGTCGAGGCCGGCCGCGACGCCATGGCACGCTAGGCTGTCCGCATTACGCGGGTGTTAGTCTTGCTATACGAGCGTTTCCAGATATGCACGCAGGCGCTCGGCATCGATATCGAGCGTTGTCTCGGCATTGACCTGGGCCAAACGATAGCCGACAAAGTAGGGCGAAACCACCCAACGCGGCAGCGCCTTGGCAATGGTCCGACCGCCCAGGTGATAGAAGAACAAGTTGTACGACTCTGCGCGACCACCGTGGTGCTCGTTCAGGATATAGCGCAGAGCTACCTGGATCGCATCGGCGAAAAGATCCGCCTCGGCTTGGTCTCTAGTGTCATTGCTGGCGGCGATTCCCTGCGGGGCTGAAACGTTAATCTCAAAGAACCCCATGATCGGTTCGATTGAGATGTTGACCGCGATTCTCCCCTGTTGCCAGACATTGATGCCTTCGAAATTGGCGGAAGTCAGCGAAGCATAACCGTCCTCCTGCTCTAGACCCACAATCTGCATGTGCGGATGAACGAGACTACCGCCCGAGAGCGGACCTTTGTTCTTGTACATCAGCACGCTTCGATACTGCTGTGAATCGATCATCTGCTGCCAGCAACCCAGGGCAAACCTCATTACATGGTGGAGTTCATCCGACTCATAGGTCACCAGGTCTGCGTCGTGGTCGGCCGACTCGATCAGCACGGTTTGACGGGTGGCGCGCAGGGTTTTGAACTTGTTCTCGAGCCAGATGCAGTCGCCGTCGCGCCGGATGATATTGGCGAGTTCCTCGGTACTGCAAAAGGGACACGCGGTGCCGGGACGACGGTTGTCGTCGGGCTTACCGTTCGCCTGCTGAACGTCAAACACCGGCGCCACGGGTTACGCCTCCAGCGGCACGATCTTGGTGCCATGGAGCTCGGAGACGCCCAATGCCGCCGCCACGGTATCGCGGTTGGCCGTGGAAATGCCGCCGCCGGGAAGGATGGTCAGGCGGTCGCCCGCATACTCGACAAGACGCGATAGGTGCTCCAGATTGTCCTCGATCGGCGTTCCGGCAGCACCACCATGCGTCAGGATACGCGTGATGCCACAGTCGGCGAGCGTGTCGACAGCATCGATCTGAGTCTCGGGCGAGAGCTGGTCAAACGCCATGTGGAAGGTGATGTCAAGGGACTCGCGCTTGCACTCCTCGGTCGCGCAGCCCGCGGCCATCACGAGGGCGCCGAGTGTAAGTTCATCGAGCGCCCATCCGCCGGCACAAGGCTTGCAGCAGCCAAAGACCAAGCCGTCGGCGCCGGCGCTCACGGCAAGACCCAAGTCCATCTCCATCATGCGCAGCTCGTCCTGGTTGTAGTGAAAGTCACCGCCGCGCGGGCGAATCATGCACATCACTCGCGCGTCATGCTCGTGAGCATAGCTGACCGTAGCGCTGATGACACCAGCCGAGGGCGTAGTGCCACCGACGGCAAGGTTGTCGCACAGCTCGATGCGCCTTGCACCGGCATCGATAGCCGCCGGCACCCGCTCAAAGTTCTCGGCACAAAACTCGTACAGCATAGATAGACCCCCAGATGACAAACGTTTTCCGATGGGCATTGTCGCACGCCCCCATGAAGTTGCGGTGGAATAGGGACTGTTTTGGCCTCTGAGGCTCCCATTTAGTCCCTATTCCACCGCAACATAAAGGGGGCAGAACCAAAGTAACGCCGCAGGCAGAGGACGGACAGCGAGCGGGCACCAGAGCGAACAAATTGGCATGAAAAGAGGGCGGCATAGACCTTCTGGCCATGCCGTCCTCTTTGAATGACAAGTTGTCGCTCTGGTGCCCGCGCAGCGTCGACTGGTCCGCCGTTCGGTAGAACGGCGGAACCGCCTAACCGCCCAGGTAGGCTTTACGCACGTTGTCGTCGTGCAGCAGCTCTTGGCCGGTGCCGGTCATGGTGATTTTGCCGGTCTCGAGCACATAGCCGCGTGTGGCGATGGAAAGTGCCATCTGCGCGTTTTGTTCGACCAGGAGCACCGTGGTTCCGGCCTTGTGCAGATCCTCGACGATCTGGAAGATCTGCTCAATCAGAATCGGCGCCAAGCCCATAGAGGGCTCATCGAGCATGAGCAGCTTAGGGTTACTCATAAGAGCGCGGCCCATAACAAGCATCTGCTGCTCGCCGCCCGAAAGGGTGCCGGCGACCTGGCGACGGCGTTCCTTCAGGCGCGGGAACTGCTCGTAGACGCGCTCGAGGCCCGGAGCAACCGTGGACTTGGGCTGCGTGTAGGCGCCCATCTCCAGGTTCTCCTCGACCGTCATCTGCAAAAAGGCGCGACGGCCCTCGGGGACCTGAGCCAGGCCCTTGCCCACCAGCTTGTCGGCAGGCGTATGGGTAATGTCCTCGCCCATAAACTTGATGGAACCGGTCTTGGAACGTAGCAGGCCCGAAACGGTTTTAAGCGTCGTGGACTTACCGGCGCCGTTGGCGCCGATCAAGGCCACGATCTCACCCTCGTTGACGTTAAAGGAGATGTCCTTGATGGCGTGGATGGCACCGTACCAGACGTTGATGTTGTAGACGGAAAGCATCGGCTCTGCCATTTAGTTCTCCCCCTTATCCTGCTTGCCCAGATATGCCTCGATAACAGCGTCGTTGTTCTGGATTTCCTCTGCCGTGCCCTTGGCGATGACCTTGCCAAAGTTGAGCACGCAGATGCCCTCGCAGATGTTCATAACGAGCGACATATCATGCTCGATAAGCATGATGGCAATGCCAAAGGTGTCACGAATCTTGACGATGTTCTCCATAAGCTCCGCGGTCTCAGACGGGTTCATGCCGGCGGCAGGCTCGTCGAGCAGCAGCAGCTTGGGGTTGGTGGCAAGCGCGCGGACGATCTCCAGACGACGCTGGGCGCCGTAAGGCAGCGAGCCGGCCTGCTCGTTTGCCAGGTGCTCCATATCAAAGATGGACAGCAGCTCCATGGCACGCTCATGGGCGGCCTTCTCGTGCTTCCAGTACGTCGGCAGGCGTAGCACGCCCTCAAAACCGGAGTAGCGCTCCTGGTTATGCAGGCCAACCTTAACGTTATCCTCCACCGTCATGGTATTAAACAGGCGGATGTTTTGGAAGGTACGAGCGATGCCCATGCGGTTGACCTGGTAGACAGACTTGCCCGAGGTGTCCTCACCGTCGAGCAGGATGGTGCCGTGCGTGGGCTGGTACACCTTGGTGAGCAGGTTAAAGACCGTGGTCTTGCCGGCGCCGTTGGGGCCGATGAGACCGGCGATCTCGGTCTTACCGATGGTCAGGCTAAAGTCGTCGACTGCCTTAAGGCCACCGAACTCAATGCCCAGGTGGATGCACTCGAGCGCCGGGCGCTCGCCCAGGTCGCGATCGGGAACGATGGCGCCAGAAGGATACGGGACCATCTTGCCCTTGTTGAATTCAAACTTACTGGGCATCGGCTGCCACCTCCTTCTTAGAAGTAAAGCGGTCCTTAATGCGGCCGAAGAACGCTTTAAGCTGCGGGTTGTTGGTAAAGATCATGACCAGAATCAGCACAATGGCGTAGATGAGCATACGGTAGTCCGAGAACTGACGGAGCAGCTCGGGAAGCACCGTGAGCAGTGCCGCCGCGATGACGGAACCGCGCATGTTGCCCAGGCCACCCAGGACCACGAACACCAGAATGAGAATCGACGTGTTGAAGTCGAACTTAGTGGCGGAGAGCTGCGAGAAGTTACCGCCGAAGAGAGCTCCGGCAGCACCGGCGAGGGCAGCGGAAACCACGAAGGCGATCATGCGGTACTCGGTGACGGAGATGCCTACGGACTCGGCTGCAATCTTGTTATCGCGCACGGCCATAATGGCACGGCCGGTACGGCTGCGAACCAGGTTGAGCACGATCACGAGTGCGACCATGACCAGGATGGCACCGGCGAGGAAGGTCGAGTACGTCGACACGCCCGAGGCACCCTGGGCGCCCTTGATGATGGCGGTGCCGTCCTCGAGCAGGTGCAGGTCGTCGATCGTGGAGTTACCCGTGATGTTAAAGATCACATGCAGGCCGCGGGAGTCGACACCCACAATGAGGCAGGTGACGATCTCTTTGATGATCTCGCCAAAGGCCAAGGTCACGATGGCCAGGTAGTCGCCACTCAGGCGAAGAACCGGGATACCAATCAGGAAGCCCAGAATGGCAGCGGCGATAGCGCCGACCACAATGCTGATGACAAGACGCACCGGATCGGAGGGAACGGCGCTCTCGAGGGCGACCGCGGTGACGATGCCCGTATAGGCACCGACGCTCATAAAGCCCGCGTGGCCCAGCGACAAGTCGCCCGCGATGCCGACGACGAGGTTAAGGGAGATGGCCATGACGATATAGGCCGTGATGGGAACCAGCTGACCGGCGATCATGCGCGGGATCATGTGGTTGGACTGCATAAAGAACACGATGGCGAACGCCACAACGCACATGGCGTACGTGACAAAATCGTGACGCGTCTGCTTGTCTTTAAGAAACTTCATAACGCTCACCTACACCTTCTCGGGGACGTACTTGCCCAAGAGGCCGGCAGGCTTGACGAGCAGGACGATGATCAGAACGCCAAAGACGATGGAGTTGGCAAGGCTCGTGGAAATGTAGGCCTGCGCCATCGCTTCGATGATGCCGATGAGAATGCCACCGACAAAGGCGCCGGGGATGGAGCCGATACCGCCGAAGACGGCGGCGTCGAAGGCCTTGATGCCAGGCATGGCACCCGTGGTGGGCTGCAGGACCGGCGAGTAGGAGCACAGGAGCACGCCGGCGATGGCGGCAAGCGCAGAGCCGATGGCAAACGTCATCGAGATGGTGCGGTTGACGTTGATGCCCATGAGCTGAGCGGCGGCCTTGTCCTCGGACACGGCGCGCATGGCTTTGCCCATCTTGGTCTTACCTGTAAAGAACATCAGACCGGCCATGATAACCAGGCAGGCGACGATGGTGACGAGCGAGACGGCGCTTACGTTGAACTTGGCCAAGAACTCCGGCACCTGGAAGGTGACGAGCGAAGTGAAGTTCTTGGGCGTGGCGCCCCACAGAAGCTGCGCGGCGTTCTGCAGGAAGTAAGACACGCCGATGGCCGTGATCAGAACGGCCAGAGGGCCCGCCTGGCGCAGCGGCTTGTATGCCAGACCCTCGATGAGAACACCGAGAACCGTGCAGACCACACAAGAGAGAACTACAGATGCCCAGCCCGGGAGGCCGAGATACGATGTGGCGCAGAACGAGACATAGGCACCGACCATGATGACGTCGCCGTGAGCGAAGTTGAGCATCTTGGCGATACCGTAGACCATGGTGTAGCCCAACGCGATGATGGCGTAGACGCTGCCCATGGACAGGCCGTTGACCAGGTATTGGATAAAGACCGTCATGTTCCACATCCCCCTTTCGAATAGGTTTCCAGTTGATGTATGAAACAGGGACGTTACGTTGTCCCTAGATACCAAGCAAGCAGGGAAGGCCAAAACCTCCCCTGCTTGGGATCAAAACCGCTCTATGTAAGGCGGCCTATTAGGCCTGTACGTACTTGCCGTCGGTAATGACGTACGCCGTCGGGTCCTTCTGGACCTGACCCTTGTCGTTCCAGGAGAGCTTGCCAGTCAGGCCGTCAACAGTAATCTTGAGCATAGCCTCGGGAAGCTTCTCGGCAACCTCGGTGGGGTCGGCGTCGACGCCCAGGCCGGCCTCCTTGAGAGCCTCGACCACAGCATGCACGCCGTCGTAGGCGTCGGCGGCAAACTGGTCGGGAGTATCGCCGTACTTATCCTTGTAAGCGTTGACGAAGTCGGCGTTCTTCTCGTCGTCGGCGGAGAACGGGGTCATGAGCAGCAGACCCTCGGCAAGAGAGGTGTCGAAGCCCTCAACGCCCAGGATGCCGTCCATGCCGTCGCAGCCCATCATCTTGACGTCGTAGCCCATGTCCTTGGCGTTCTTGAGCAGGACGGACGCCGGCGTGTAGTAGATCGGCGCAAAGATCATGGTGGCGCCTGCCTGCTTGGCCTTGGTCAGCTGGTTGGTAAAGCTCGTGGCGGAGTCGTCCTTAAAGGTCTCCTCGTCGACAATCTCAAGCTTAGACTTAGCGGCCTGGGCCTTAAAGGAATCTGCGATGCCCGAAGAATAGGCATCGCCGGAGTTATAGAACAGCACGAACTTCTCGTTCGCATACTTCTCTGCCAGGAACTTGGCAGCGTTGACACCTTGGTTGGGGTCGGTAAAGCAAACCTGGAAGACGCAATCCTTGCCCTTGGTAACGTCCTCGGAGGACGCGGACGGGGTGATCATGAACGTCTCGGGGTCGTTGCCGCACTCGGCGGCAACGGCGACCGACGCACCCGTGGTGGTCGGACCGACGAGGGCCTGCATGCCCCAGTCGAGCAGGGTGTTGAAGGCGTTGACGGCCTTCTCGCCGTCAGCCTGGTCGTCCTCGGCCTTGCTGACAAGCGGCAGCTCCTTGGTCGAGAAATCCTTGCAGCCAAGCTCGACAGCCTGTGTAACGGACTTGCCGTAGGACGCGTTGGCGCCGGTCAGCGGGCCGATGGTGCCGATCTTAAACGAAGCGTCGCCCGACGCGGAACCGCTGTCGCCGCCGTTGGAGGAGCAGCCAGCTAGAATGGACATCGCCCCCAGACCTGCTGCGCTCGCGATAACGCTCCTGCGATTCATAACAGGGTTCAATGACTTACCGGTGAGGCTCGACATGCGGCTCTCCTCTCAAATCTCGTCGGGTTTTGGTTGCCCGACAGGCCATCCTTCGCCGTGTTCGGCGTTCGCAAAATAGTAGACGCTTTAGTTAGGAAAAGTGGCGATTATTTCAACTTTTCTTTGGATTTGTTCATTTATCCATATTTCTGCGTATTTCTATTATTTTATGCAGTAATGCCACTTTATTGCGTAAAAGTAATGTTTCCATTCTGTTACAGGCGTCCCCGCCCTGAATAAAACAGCCTCACCGGTAGCGTTTTATGCGCACTTAGGCGGCGATGTACTTGCCGTCCTGGATCACATAGGCCGTAGCGGGCTTTTCGACCTGGCCCTCGTCATTCCACGTCAGCTCGCCCGTCAGGCCCTCGATCTTGATCTTGCGCATGGCGCGGGCAAGGTCGTCGGCAATGTCGGCACCGTCAGCCGTAATGTCGATGCCCGCTTTATCGATAGCCTCGGCAATCGCATGGACGCAGTCATAGGCATCGGCGGCAAACTGATTGGGCGTCTCGTCGTAGGCGTCCTTATAGGCCTTGACGAAGTCGGCGTTCTTCTCATCGTCAGCAGAGAACGGGGTCATGAGCAGCACGCCCTCGGCAAGAGAGGTATCGAAGCCCTCAACGGAGAGCAGGCCGTCCATGCCGTCGGTGCCCATAAGCGTCATGTCATATCCCATGTCCTTGGCGTTCTTGAGCAGGACGGACGCCGGCGTGTAATAGATCGGAGCAAAGATAAGCGTGGCGCCGGCCTCCTTGGCCTTGGTGAGCTGGTTGGTAAAGCTCGTGGAAGAGTCGTCCTTAAAGGTCTCGGTATCGACGACATCGAGCTTGGATGCCTTGGCCTGCTCGGCAAAGGCGTCGGCAACGCCCGAGCTGTACGTATCGCCGGAGTTGTAGAACAGGGCGATCTTGGCGTCCGCGTACTTCTCGGCCAAGAACTTCGCGGCGCTGGCGCCCATGGTGGGGTCGGTGAAGCAAACCTGAAAGACCGTGGTCTTTCCCTTGGTGACATCGAGCGACGAGGCTGAAGGCGTGACCATGAGCATATCGTCGGCGATCTCGCCCGAGACGGCGACGGCGGCGCCGGTGGTAACGGGGCCGACAAGCGCCTGCATGCCCCAGTCGCACAAGGTATTGAAGGCGTTGATGGCCTTCTCGCCGTCGGCGACGTCGTCCTCGGACTTAAGCGAGAGTTTGAGGTCCTTGGTCGAGAAATCCTCGGCGGCGAGCTTGGCACCCTTCTCGGCCGAAACGCCATAGGTTGCCGCGGCGCCGGTCAGAGGGCCGATAACACCGATCTTGAAGGTCTTGCCGTCATCGGCGGAGCCGCCGTCAGAGCCACTCGAAGAGCAGCCAGCGAGCGCGGCGGTGCTGCCGAGCGCCGCGGCTCCTGCCAAGAAACTCCTACGGCTCAGTGCGTTGTTGATACTAAACATGGTGTCCCCCTTTTCGCTGGCCGCGGTGCGGCTGTTTTGCGGTACGGGGCAAACCTTATGGCGCAAACGTTGACAGTTTGTTACGGAAGTTCATTTGTAGCGAGCATGTTTCCAATGTTTCCGCAGCGTTTCGGGGGTGCCGTTTTGTGCGACTCCTGTTGCCTAGCGAGCATGCGCCCTCGGTTCACGCTAGAATGCACTCAACCTTTAAGCGGTTAATCCATCCATAAGATGCACGAAGGAGCTATCTATGAGCGAATCCCTGCGCACCGTGAACGTCGGTCTGATCGGTCTGGGGACCGTCGGCGGCGGCGTGGCGCGTCTGATCAAGAGCCACCACGATGAGTACCTGGCCGCCTACGGCATCGACCTTAAGCTGACCCGCGCCTGCGCGCTTGCCTGGGAGCAGGCCGAGGCAGCCGGTATTGAGCGCGAGGCCTTTACGAGTGACTGGCACGATGTCGTCACCGACCCCGCCGTCGACATCGTCGTCGAGCTGATCGGCGGCGAGCATCCCGCAACCGAGATCTTCACCACCGCCTTTGAGCACGGCAAGCATGTCGTCTCTGCCAACAAGGCTCTGCTGGGCCGTCACGTCGAGACGCTCGCCGAAAAGGCGCGCGCGTGCGGCGTGCAGATTAAGTGCGAGGCCAGCTGCGGCGGTGGCATCCCCATTGTCAGCACGCTCGAGCACGACCTAGTGGGCAACAAGATCCTGACCATCGCCGGCATTCTCAACGGTACCACCAACTATATCCTGTCGCGCATGGACGCCGAGGGCGCCGATTACGCCGACGTGCTCGCCGATGCACAGGCCAAGGGCTATGCCGAGGCCGACCCGTCAGCCGACGTCGACGGCTTCGACGCCGCCAGCAAGACGGCCATCCTCGCCTCCATCGGCTTTGGCACCCGTGTTACCACCGACGATGTGTACCAGCAGGGTATCCGTACCATCGGCGCCGAGGACATCGCCCAGGCCCGTGAGCTCGGCTACACCATCAAGCTGCTGGGCATCGCCCGCAACACCGACGCCGGCGTCGACGTCCGCGTGCATCCCACGCTGATCCCCGCCGATCACATGCTTGCCAAGGTCAACGGCGCCATGAACGCTGTCTACGTGGTGGGTGACGCCGTGGGCGAGACCATGTTCTACGGCGCGGGCGCGGGCTCCTTCCCCACCGCGAGTGCCGTCGTGGGCGATATACTGTCGCTCTCCGAGCAGATCAGCCGCGGCGTGGCCCCGCTGCCCGAGATTGAGCCCTATGGCCACAACCTCGCCTTTAAGCCCATGGACGAGCTCCAGACCAAGTACTATGTGCGCCTGAAGGTCGCCGACCGCGTGGGCGCCCTGTCCGAGACGGTCGATATCTTTGCCAAGCACAACATCTCGATCTCGCTCATCAACCAGGTCGAGGACGGCAAGTCGGGCGTCAGCGATGCCTGCTCGGTCATCTTCCTGACGCACCGCGCGCTCGAGAAGGACGTCCAGGCTGCCGCCGCCGAGCTTGTCAGCGTCGACTGCGTGGCCGAGGTCGCCAACGTCCTGCGCATCGAGGACGTTGAGGCTTGGACCGAAGGCGTTATGGCCAACTAATTCGATTTTCGCTCTACGACCTATATGTGTGAGGGGCTCCCGTTCAGCAGTGGACGGGAGCCCCCTTTGCTTGCGCGCATGGGGCGTATTGGCGCAATCCGCATTTGAACGACTTGGCCGCTCCTGACAGCCGGGGGTACCGTTCGCCGACATGCAGCCGGAGCCGATTTTGGCTGCCGTTATGCTGTGCTGTGTATATCCGCCCGCAAAGAGAGGAAGCACCATGTTGCTCGAGGGCAAGAAAGCAATCATCACCGGCGGCACGCGCGGTATCGGCTATGCCATCGCCTGCCGTTTTATCGAGGAAGGTGCTGCCGTCACCGTCTTTGGCTCGCGCCAGGAGACTGCCGACGCTGCCGTTGAGAAACTGACGACCGCCTATCCCGAGGCCAAGGTTTGGGGCCGCTCCTGCGACCTCACCTCGCTCGAGGCCGTAACCGAGGCCTTTACCCAGGCTGCCGCCGATATGGGCGGCCTGGACACGGTCGTCAACAATGCCGGCATCTCCCAGCGTTCTCCCCTTTTGGACTACACGGCCGAAGAGTTTGCAAAGGTCATGGACCTCAACGTCGTCGCCGTCTTTAACGGCCACCAGGCTGCCGCCAAGATCATGACCGAGGCCGGCCACGGCGGCACCATCACCACCACGAGCTCGATGGTCGCCAAGTATGGCCAGCCCTCCGGCGTCGGCTATCCCACGTCCAAGTTTGCCGTCAACGGCATGGTCCAGTCGCTCTCGCGCGAGCTCGCCCCCATGGGCATTCGCGTCAACGCCGTCGCACCCGGCGTGACCAAGACCGATATGGTCGCCAACCTGCCCGAAGAGGTCATCAAGCCTATCATCGCCACCATTCCGCTGGGCCGCATGGGCGAGCCCGAGGATGTCGCCAACGCCTTCGTCTTCTTGGCGAGCGACATGTCCGCCTACGTCACGGGCGCCGTGCTCCCCGTCGACGGAGCCGCCCGCTCCTAAAGGTCGCGAACCACGGCTTCGAGTCTCAACGAAACCCAACGCAAAAGGCGCGCTGTCTGCATCAGCCGCAGGCAGCGCGCCTTCAATTATTTGGACGGAACCCGTATCCCGACATTCCTTGCTACCTGCCGTCGTCGTCCTGAGCTTCATCGCGCGCATAGAGTTCCAGCATGCGACGACGGTATTCGCGCACGGCGAGCTTGGCGCGCTCCAGGCGGCGACGCTCATGCGGAGTCAGCTCGGACGTGTCAATCTCATCACCATAAGTCTTATCGGCAAGCAGGTGCGCCGCGTCCACGATGCGGGCATCGATGTGACCGCTCGCCGCCTCGGCGGAAAGACGCTCGGCAATCGTATCGAGCGTAGGCAGGCCCTCAAATACGCGACCATGGCCATGCGAGGTCAGCAGCTCGTGCTCCCGTGCGAGCAGGCTCGCCAAATCGTGATGGGCGCGCAGAATGTCGAGCGCATCGGATGGATGCTCGGCAACTTCTGCCACGGCGGCGACCGGTGCGGCGTCGACCACGCGGTAGAAGAGCTGCGCGAGCAATGGCATCAAGAACACCGTGATGGCACCGGCGGCAACCATGACCGACGCAATATCTTGCGACAGCGCGCCCGCGTTGACGGCAACGCTTGTCACGGCAACGATGATCGGCAGCGCCGTGGTGCAGTACAGGGCCACGGTAATGCGACCATACGCCGACACATCGCGCGTCGCAGGACAAATGCTCGTAGAAATAAGAATGGGCACGGCACGAATAATCAGCAGCGCCACGATAAAGCCCACGAGCAAGCCGGGGCGCGATGCTACAGCAGTCAGGTCGATCTTGGCACCCGACACGGTAAAGAACACCGGAATCAAAAAGCCGTAGGCAAGACCGTCGAGCTTGGTCTCGAGCGTATGGTTGCCCTCGGGAATGATAAAGCGCAAGACAAAGCCGGCGGCAAAAGAACCCAACACGATATCGAGGTCAAAGATGGCAGAGAACGCCACGAGCGTGACCAGGATGAGCACGGTCAGGCGCACGAAGGTCTGCGACGTGGTGTCGGCGCGTTCCTCGACAAACGCAAAGAAGCGGCTGCCGACGCGCCTGGAACGACTTGGGACCACGGCCAACAGCACGCAGACCACCGCAAACAGGCCAAGAATCACGAGCGTCTGGATGCCGGTGCGAGCAGACAGCAGCACCGACATGGCGAGCACGGGGCCGAGCTCGCCCCAAGTGCCATACGCGAGAATCGAGTCGCCCACGCGCGTGCCGGTGAGCGAGCGCTCGCGCATGATGGGCACAAGCGTGCCGAGCGCCGTCGAAGTGAGGGCAAGCGTCACGGCGATACCGTCGAAATGGCTGACCGAGAACCACGGGGTAAAGCGCACGGCTAGCCAGGCGATACCAAACGTGACGACCCACGTCGCCAAGCCGTAGCGTCCCTCCACACCCGTAATGTTCTTAGGGTCAATCTCAAAGCCGGCAAGCAGGAACAAAAAGGCCAGGCCCAGCTCGGACACCAGCGAGACCTCGGCATCCACATGGATAAGGCCGAGCATATGCGGGCCCAGCACCGCACCGAACACGAGCAAAAAGACCGTTTCGGGAACGGGTTTTCCGGGAATCGCCGAGGCGATGAAGGGGCTTGCAAAGGCCACGAGTGCGATGATGGCGAGCGAAACGAATGCCATGTGATGCCTTTCTCTTGTTTGCGCTTCACTGTAGCACCCTCGCCGTCCTCAACGCGCCACGAGCTGTCGTATCATAGTGAGGTTTAAAAGTATGTGGCTCAAGGCGACCGCGAGGCTTGCCCCGCAAACCGACCGCTGCCGCATACCGCACCGTACGCCCAACCGATCAGGAAGGCAGGAACCAATGGTCTCTCGTATCTACGTGGAGAAGAAACCCGGGTTCGACGTCGAGGCTCAGCAGCTCAAGGGCGAGCTGACCGAAATTCTCGGCATCAAGGGCATCGAGGCCCTGAGGATCATCAACCGCTACGACGTCGAGGGCATCGACGAGGAGCTTTTCCGCTCCTGCGTGCCGACCGTCTTTAGCGAGCCCCAGGTCGATGTGACCTACGACGAGCTCCCCGCAAGCGATGGCGCCGTCTTTGCCGTCGAATTCCTGCCTGGCCAGTTTGACCAGCGCGCCGACTCCGCCAGCGAGTGCGTGCAGCTCATCAGCCAGGGCGAGCGCCCCGCCGTGCGCTCCGCCAAGGTCTATATGATCTCGGGCGCCCTGGACGAGGCCGCCATCGATGCCATCAAGCACTACGTGGTGAACCCCGTCGAGGCCCGCATTGCCTCACTCGACCTACCCGAGACGCTGCACATGGAGACTCCCGAGCCTGCGCCCGTCGAGGTGCTTGACGGCTTCCGCGAGCTCGACGAGGCCGGTCTTGCCGCCTTTATCTCCGATCGCGGTCTTGCCATGGACGAGGCGGACATCGCCTTCTGCCAGCAGTACTTCCGCGATGAAGATCGCGACCCCACCATCACCGAGATCCGCGTGATCGACACCTATTGGTCCGACCACTGCCGCCACACCACCTTCGGTACCGTCCTGGATGACGTGACGATCGACGACGCCGTTGTGCAGCAGGCCTTCGACCGCTACATGGAGATGCGCCACGAGCTCGGTCGCGACGCCAAGCCCGTCTGCCTCATGGACATGGGCACCATCGGCGCCAAGTACCTTAAGAAGACCGGCGTCATGACCGATGTCGACGAATCCGAGGAGATCAACGCCTGCACCGTCAAGGTAAAGGTCGATGTCGATGGCGAGGACCAGGACTGGCTGTTCCTGTTTAAAAACGAGACCCACAACCACCCCACCGAGATCGAGCCCTTCGGCGGTGCCGCCACCTGCGTGGGCGGCGCTATCCGCGACCCGCTCTCGGGCCGCAGCTATGTGTATCAGGCCATGCGTGTCACCGGTGCCGGCGACCCCACCGTCCCGGTTTCCGAGACGCTCGAGGGCAAGCTGCCGCAGCGCAAGCTCGTGACCACTGCCGCCGCCGGCTACTCCAGCTACGGCAACCAGATCGGCCTTGCCACCGGTCAGGTCAACGAACTCTATCACCCCGGCTACGTGGCCAAGCGCATGGAGGTCGGTGCCGTCGTGGGCGCTACCCCGGCAAACCACGTGCGTCGCGAGTGCCCCGCCCCCACCGACAAGATCATCCTGCTGGGCGGCCGCACCGGCCGTGACGGCATCGGCGGCGCCACCGGCTCCTCCAAGACCCAGAACACCGAGTCCATCGAGACTTCGGGTGCCGAGGTCCAGAAGGGCAACGCCCCGGTCGAGCGCAAGCTGCAGCGCCTGTTCCGCCGCGGCGACGCCTGCCGTCTGATCAAGCGCTGCAACGACTTTGGCGCCGGCGGCGTCTCGGTCGCCGTGGGCGAGCTTGCCGACGGCCTGTATGTCGACCTCGATACCGTAACCAAGAAGTACGACGGCCTGGACGGCACCGAGCTCGCCATTTCCGAGTCCCAGGAGCGCATGGCCTGCGCCGTTGCCGACGGTGACGTCGAGGAGTTCATGGGCTACGCCGCCGAGGAGAACCTGGAGGCAACCGTCATCGCCGAGGTTACCGCCGAGCCGCGCATGCGCATGGCCTGGAACGGTGTCGCCATCGTCGACCTGTCCCGCGAGTTCCTCAACTCCAACGGCGCGCCCAAGCACCAGGTCGCCCACGTGTGCGCCCGCAGCGTGTGGCAGCCCAGCTGGGCCGGCACCACGCTTGCCGAGCGCATGACCTCGCTGGTCACCGACCTCAACGTCGCCTCCAACAAGGGCCTTTCCGAGCGCTTCGACTCCACCATCGGTGCCGCGACCGTGCTCATGCCCTTTGGCGGCAAGACGCAACTCACCCCCAGCTCGGCCATGGTCGCCAAGTTCCCCGTGGACGGCGAGACCACCACGGCAAGCGCCATGGCATGGGGCTTCAACCCCTACCTGATGGAAGCCGACCAGTTTGCCGGCGCCTACCTGTCCGTGGTCGAGTCCATCGCCAAGCTCGTGGCTGCCGGCTTTGAGCACAAGCGCGCTTACCTCTCCTTCCAAGAGTACTTTGAGCGTCTGCGCACCGAGGCCGAGCGCTGGGGCAAGCCCATGGCAGCCGTCCTGGGCGCCCTTATGGCCCAGGTCGACCTGGGTGCCGGCGCCATCGGCGGCAAGGACTCTATGAGCGGTTCGTTTGAGGACGAGGCCGGCGAGCTCAACGTTCCGCCGACCCTCATCAGCTTCGCCGTGGCCGTGGGCAAGGCGGCCCGCGCCGTCTCCCCCGAGTTCAAGGGCCTGACGCACCGCGTTGTCCGTATCGCCCCCGCCACCTATGGCCAGGACTACCGTCCCGATGCCCAGCAGCTTCTCGCCGCATTTGACGCCGTCGAGGCGCTCACCGCCACTGGCGACGCCCTGGCCGTCTCCACGCCCGGCTACGGCTGCGGCGCCGAGAGCCTCTTTAAGATGTGCGTCGGCAACCAGATCGGTATCGAGCTTGCCGAGGACGTGGACGTGGAGAGCCTCTTCACCCCGCTCTACGGCAGCTTTATCGTCGAGCTCGCCGAGGATGCCGAGCTGCCCGAGGTCGCCGACGGCGTTGTCGTCGAGCCCCTAGGCACCACCGTTGAGGGCTATGTCATCGATACCGGCTCCGAGGTCATCGAGCTCTCCGAGCTCCAGGAGGCCTGGGAGAGCGGCATCGAGGGCGTCTTTGCCTACCGCAGCGCCGGCGAGGCCGCCGAGGTCGAGACCATCGACTTCCGTGCCAAGGATATCCACGTGTACGGCGGCGCCAAGATCGCCCGCCCGCGCGTGGTAATCCCCGTGTTCCCCGGCAACAACTGCGAGTACGATAGCGCCCGCGCCTTCCGTGCCGCCGGTGCCGAAGCCGACACCTTCGTGATCAACAACCTCACGCCCGAGGCCGTCGCCGAGAGCACCCACGAGCTTGCCCGCCGCATCCGTGCAAGCCAGATTGTCATGATCCCCGGCGGCTTCTCGGGCGGCGACGAGCCCGACGGCTCCGCCAAGTTCATCACGGCGTTCTTCCGCGCTCCCGAGGTCACCGAGGCAGTCCGCGACCTGCTCAAGGCCCGCGACGGCCTGATGCTGGGCATTTGCAACGGCTTCCAGGCCCTGATCAAGCTCGGTCTGGTGCCCTACGGCGACATCGTCGACGCCACGCCGGATGCACCCACGCTGACCTTTAACACCATCGGCCGCCACCAGAGCCGTCTGGTGCGCACTCGCATCTCGTCCAATCTGTCCCCGTGGCTGTCGCAGTGCAGCCTGGACGACCCCTACACCGTCGCCATCAGCCACGGCGAGGGCCGCTTTGTCGCCAACGACGAGGTACTCGCCCAGCTCATCGCCAACGGCCAGGTCGCCACGCAGTACGTGGGCGAGGACGGCAAGCCCAGCATGGATCTTTCCGTCAACCCCAACGGCTCCGCACTTACCATCGAGGGCATCACGAGCCCCGACGGCCGCGTCCTGGGCAAGATGGGCCATGCCGAGCGTCGCGGCGACAACCTGTACCGCAACGTGCCCGAGCATGTCCCCGGCGACAAGTTCATGCCGATCTTTGAGAGCGGCGTAGCCTACTTCGCTTAAAGCTTTCCCATCGGGTACAATCCCCTCGGGTAACAACACCCGCCACCGGCACGCCCGGTGGCGGGTTCTTTTTTGCTTTGCGCGTATAGGAGAAGGACATCATGGAAAGCCGCAAGACGCATCTCGCCACCCTGCCTGGACTCATCCTGGGCTGCCTTGTTTGTTGCGCGCTCTGGGGGTCGGCTTTTCCCTGCATCAAGATCGGCTACGCACTCTTTGGTATCCCAGCGCACGATAGCGCCTCGCAGCTACTCTTTGCAGGTTTGCGCTTCACGCTTGCCGGTATCCTGGTTATCGCCGGTATGAGTGCAGCCCAGCGCCGCCCGCTCGTCCCACAGGTACGCGACATTAAGCCCATCTGCATCCTGTCGCTCTTCCAGACTATCGGACAGTACTTCTTTTTCTATCTGGGACTCTCGCACGCCAGTGCCATGTCGAGCTCCATCATCGAGGCCAGCGCCAACTTCTTGGCCATCCTCTTTGCCGCCCTGGCGTTTCGCACCGAGAAGCTCGATACGGCCAAGGTGCTTGGCTGTGTGTTAGGCTTTGCCGGCGTCGCACTCGTCAATCTTTCGGGCGCGGACGGTACCTTTGGCTTTACACCCGACGGCGAGGGCTTTATCCTGGCCTCCACCATCGCGGGTGCCCTTTCGACCTGCCTGATCGGCATCTTCTCGCGCGAGCACGACGGCGTCTTGCTTGCAGGGTGGCAGTTCTTGGTCGGCGGCCTGGTCCTTACCGCCATCGGGTTTTTGATGGGCGGCACGCTCTCCCCCACCGCGATCATCCCCGCCATCGCGCTCATTATCTATATGGCACTCATCTCCGCCGTCGCGTACTCGCTATGGTCGCGTCTGCTTGCCGTCAACCCCGTCAGCCGTGTGTCGGTCTTTGGCTTTATGAATCCAGTCTTTGGCGTGCTGTTGAGCGCACTGCTGCTCGGCGAGGGCGCTGGCACGAGCCCCGTTACCGTACTTGTTGCCCTGCTGTTGGTCTGCGGCGGCATCATCATCGTCAACAAACCCAAAAAAGCCTAGCGAACCGCCCTTATTTAGTAGAGGAGATTCACATGCTTTAGCTTAATGGAGTACATCGGTGAGCTGAGGGCCGCAACGCGCGCCAGCGTTCGCCCTTTTTTTCTAGCGTATCTGGACGCCGGCTTTCTTCTTCTCGCGCTTTACGCGGTAAAGCTCCGCGTCGGCAGCGCGAAGCAAGTCTTGCCAGGTATCGACGCCATCACCAACCCGTGCGTAGCCGATGGACATCCGCAACAGATACGGGACCTCGGCGCGCGAGCTCGTCGCTGATTGCCGCGCACAGACACATGATGTCCTGCTCCGCCGTCGCCTTTTGAAGCACCACAAACTCATCGCCGCCATAACGTGCGATAAAGCCACCAGACGCCGAGCAGACCTCTTTGAGCGTAGCAGATATGACCTGGAGGGCATGATCGCCCTCAACATGTCCATACCGGTCGTTAATCTGCTTAAAGCCGTCAGCGTCCATCATAAGCAGATATACATCTTCGGCCTGATCCACATTTGAAAAGAGCGACAGCATATAGGTCTCAAAACGGTTGCGATTGTTGAGGCCAGTCAACGGGTCGGTCGAGATCAGCTGCTCCTGGTAGATGATGTAGAGCAGCAGGATGCTCAGCGTTATACCGACACAAAGGCCCGGTACCGAAAACAAAACCTGGAAGGTACCGCCCACCAGAGCGGGAACCGCAAAAAAGGCGAGGGTGCGATAAATGGCCTTCTTTTGCAGACTTTCGACTTTTCGAGTCTGAATAAAGGCATGCAAAGACGTATATATGATGTAGCAGTAGCTAACGATAGGCTGAATCATATAAAGCGCTCCGCGACGATATACGCCCTGTGCATCGATATAGAACATAGTGTGCGTCCAGTAGCTGGTAAATGCCAGCACGACCACCAATACGGTTGGCAACGTCACGAGCGCCACCCTATAGCGCGCGGTCAAAAGGCGTGAGCCCTGCACTGTCTCGGAATAGAAAAACCAAATGAGGCACGCGATGGCGAACAGCGAAAACGAGACCGCGTTGGAAATCCAGTTGGCCGTGATGCCTACAGGAGTGCTCACGCCGTCCGAGAGCGTCCAGATCATATCGAAGAAAATGTAGGCTGCAGACGTGTAGCCCAGCATGCTAAACAGAAGCTGCTGGGTGCTCGAGAACAAGGAGCGGCGGCTTCGTGCGGCAAGCCCGATAAGAACAATCATGCATAGCAGGAATATCTCAATTTTGAGTGCCTTAACCACTAGACGCCATCCATTCAATATTCAAGTGGTCAGAATCGCCCGATTCTGGTCTGGGCAACAAACACCCCCTACCCGCAGGGGTAAGGGGAATCATAGCAGAGCGCCCGAACGTCACTGCAAAACAGTCATCGTTCGGGCGCTCAAACGGCGCGAATTGCACTCCGGCATCATTGATGGGTAGCGATTGCTATTCGCCATCGATGTCGGTCGCGACGGCCTCCTCGATGGCCTCGACACCGGCAGGCGACAGATCCTCCTTGCCCTGGCAAAACTTCTTGTCGACCCAGCCGGTCAGAATCGGGGCCATGATTGCCGTGATGATGACGGCGGTGGCGATCTGCGCATACGCGGTGGGCGTAAGCTCGGCATAGCGCGGAGCGACCTCGGCGAGGGCGACCGGCGTGGTCATAGCCGTGCCGGCGATAGTGGAGCAGGCAACGGCCGCCTTGCCGTTACCACCGCACAGGCGCTCGAAGGCAAAGGTAATGGGACCGACGATAAAGAGCGTGATGAGGCCCAGCAGGATGCCCGAAATGCCGCCGGTGATAAAGCTCGAAAGACTCATGGACGCACCGAGCTGAAAACCGATAACGGCAATCGCAGGATTGGCGCCGGGAACCAGCAGGTTCTTGATGAACGGGAACAAGTTGCCCAGAACCATGCCGATAACAAGCGGCAGGATGGATCCGATGATGGTGCCGACGGGGATGTTGGCGAGACCCGAGACACCGAGGATGATCATCGTGACGGCGGGGCCGGCCGTAAAGAACAGGATACCGACGGCGCCTTGCTCGGACTCGTCGCCGAACTCGCCCATGATGCCGGTGTAGAGCGCCATGTTGCAAAACGTAATGCCGCCGATGATAGACACGGAGCTCAGACCTAGGAAGTTGTCGTTAAAGAAATATGCCACACCCAAGCCAAGGGCAGCCGCAACAACAAGCTTAGGAATCAGCACAACGATGCCGGTCTTGATGGCGCCCGGCGTGGACTTAAAGCTGATGCCGGCACCCACAAACAGCAGGATCGCGGCAACGATGGTGTTGGAACCACCGCGGCAGGCGGCGGTAAAGAAGCCGCCGATCTCAAAGACCTGCGGGCAGAAGGTATTGAGCAAAAGGCCAACGATCATCGGGTAGATCATGATGTCACCCGGGATACGCGGGACTTTGAATTTCTTTTGCTCGTTGGCGGTCGCTTCCTGTGCCATGAAACCCCCATTTCCGCTGACGCAGAACAAAAGCCCACGTCATACTTTGCTACAGTAAAGTTTGACCATGGTACCAGAAGAAGCAGACCGGCTCGGTGAGAAATTCGATACGTGTGCCGGGACGCTAAACGTGCTCCGCTCTTATATGAAGCTCAAAACGATATAGAACACGATGCCCGAGACGCAGCACCACAACATCGACTTTGTCTTGATTGCCACCGCCACGACGCCGGCGGCCGCAATCCAGGGAATCAAGCCCTGCCACAAGCCGGCGTCGAAAGCGCCAGGGCTTATCAAATCGTTGGCGACCAGCGCCGCAAAGGCGGCAGGCGGAATATAACCCAAGGCCTCGGTAACGCGGGGCGACAGCGTTCTCCCGCGCAAGGCAAACGCCGGGGCAATGCGGAAAAACGCGATGGCCGCCCATGACGACAGCCATAGAACCAAAAACTCATTAACGGGCATCGCGAGCGCCCCTTCCCTCGGCGAGGACATCGCACGCGAGTGCCGTGACAACGCCGACGAGCACACTTGCCGGCACGGCGATATTCGTCCACCCCAAGAACTTGCATATGGCGACGGACACCGCAGCCAAACCGGCAGCTACGACATTGCCGCGCGACAGTCGCTGCGAAAAGAGTAGGCAGATAAAGAGCGATGTGCAGACAAAACCCGCAATAGCGGTGGGAACATCAACAACGGCGCCGACGATGGCGCCCGTCGTACACGAAACGCCCCATGTTGCGATGAGGATCACGTTGAGCACAAAGGACTCGAGCGGACCCCAATCCTCCCCTTTAACCAACTTGGCAAGCGAAATGCCGTATGCCTCCTCGGTAAGTGTCGCGGCAACAGCCAGCGTCTGACGCTTCGAAGCACCCCTCAAATGCGGTGCGATCGATGCCGAGTAAAGCGCAAAGCGCGAGGAGATTGCGGCCACACTTGCGACAATCGATGCCGCAGGCACACCTGCCAGCCACAGGTTGCAGACCATAAACTGCCCGCTGCCCGTCACGAACGTGCTGCTCAGGGCAAAAACCATCCAGGGTTCCATTCCCGTCTGCGCCATAATCATTCCGCACGGCGCGGCTATCGCAACATAGGTAAGCATCACCGGCCAGACGGTTTTAACGATTTTGAGCACCATAACGTTCCTCGTCCCGACAAGATTTCCGAGCCGCATTCAACGACGCGGCAGAACCATCGCCCGATGGCAACCGAGTTCACCTACAATTGCCACCGGATCGAAAGACACAGAAAGACACAACTTTTTAGGAAGTCATTATGACAGCTATCGATCGAACGCGGGCTGCCGCGGCCTTCAAAACCTACACCGATGCCTACGATGCCGCCAATCCGCGTATCGCGCTCAAAATCGAGCATACGTACCACGTTGCCGAGGCATGCGATGCCGTGGCACGCGAACAGGGCTGGTCACCTCAGGACATTGACCTAGCGTGGCTTTGCGGCCTGCTGCACGATATGGGTCGCTTTGAGCAGCTGCGACGCTGGGACACGTTTAAGGATGCCGAGAGCATGAGCCATGCGGCGTTGGGCGTCGAGGTTCTCTTTGGCGAAAACCCTGCAGACGCGCCCGCGACAACAAGTATCCGCGACTTTATCGACGATCCGGTAGAAGACGAGTTGATTCGCGCAAGCATTGCCTATCACAGCGATTTCCGTCTACCCGCGCAGCTCGACGAGCGCACGCGGCGCTTCTGCGATATTGTGCGCGATGGCGACAAGGTCGACATTATGCGCACCATCGCCGACAGCACCGTCGACACCATCCTCAAAGTGGATGAGGACGTGTTTCTTGCCAGCCACTTCTCGGCACCGACGCTGGCTGCCTTTGACGAGCACCGCTGCGTCACGCGCGATGAGCGCGATGAGCCCGCGGACTACTTGGTGGGGCTTATCTGCTTTATGTTTGAGCTCGTCTATCCGGCAAGCCGCGCGCTGACGCGCAAGCAGGGCGATATCTACCGCCTGCTCGACGCACCTTTTGGTATCGTGCGGCCCTTTACCGACCCCGCCACGCAAGCGACCTGGGAACGCCTAAAGAAAGAGATGCGAGCCTGGCTGGCCAGCGCCTAGCGCTCGAGCTGGGCCAGAAGCTCCTCGACAACTTCGACGGCGTCACCGACAACTTTGTACTGCGCAGCGCCGAAGATGGGGGCATCCGGGTCCTCGTTGACAGCGATGATGCACTCCGCGCCGCCGATGCCGGCAAGATGCTGGATAGCGCCCGAAACGCCGATACTCACAAGGAGCTTGGGCGAAACCGACACGCCGGTCTGGCCAATCTGGTGGCGATACTCCAACCAGCCTGCCTCCACAACGGGACGCGTGCAACCAAGCTCGGCACCCAAGGCATCGGCGAGTTTTCGCATCAGGGGCAGATTCTTCTTGGAGCCGATGCCGCGGCCCACCACGACCAGGCGCTCGGCATCGGCAATTGATGCCTGCTGCCCCCACTCCTCGGCGGGAATCGAGATCTCGACACGGGCCTTAACATCATTCGCAAGCGATACCTGGGTAATCGTGCCAGAGCGGCTGTAGTCAAACTTGGGTGCCCCAAAGATGCCGGGGCGCACCGTTGCCATCTGCGGCCGATGATTGGGGCAGATAATGGTGGCCATCAAGTTGCCGCCAAACGCCGGGCGGGTCTGCTGCAGTAGACCCGTCTCCGTATCCATCGAAAGCACCGTACAGTCGGCCGTAAGGCCCGTCTGCAAGCGTACGGCCACACCGGGCGCCAGCTCACGACCAAAGGCGGTCGCGCCGTACAGAATGGCCTCGGGTCTGCGCTCGGCCACCAAATCGCAGATGAGACGAGCATAGATCTCCGCATCGTTTTGGCGCAGTCGCTCGTCGCGGCAGACCACGACCTCGTCGGCACCGGCGCAGACCAGATGTTCCAGGTCCTCAAGCGAGCCCTCGGGGCCCATGCCGGCCAATGCCACCAGACGGCAACCGCGAGCATCGGCAAGCTCGCGCCCCTTACCCATGAGCTCGTAGGCCACCGGAGCCACGACATCGTGATCGTCGGTCTGAACAAATACCCATATGTCTCGATACGCATCGAGGTCAACCGCGCCGGCGGCCTCGTCGCGCTCGATCGAAATGGCATTGACGGGGCAGGCGTCGACGCACCCGCCGCACAAGATACAGCCGTCGGTCACATGGGCGCAGCGGTTGGGGCGCTCGCCCTCCATCACAATGCCACCCGAGGCACAGGCGCGAACGCAGCGGCCACAGCCAACGCACGCCTCGCTATCGATTATCAGTCCGCTCATCTATGCCATCCCCTCGATAATCTTGGCAATCTTTGCCGCCTGCTCGACCGGCGTGCCCTCGATGGCCTCGCACGTTTGGTCGCGGTCGGGCACAAATGAGCGCACGACCTGCGTCGGCGATCCGGTAAGGCCGCAACGCGAAGGGTCAGCATGTACATCGGCAGCACAGACCACCCGCACATCCGCATCTTCGGCCGCGCGAATGCCGGCGATGCTCGGCATGCGCAGCTGGCCGATCTCCTTGGCGGTCGTCATCGCGCACGGCATCTCCAGATAGACCGTCTCCTCGCCGGCATCGCAACCGTGAACGAGCGAAAGCGCACCGCACGTCGTAAAACCTGCGCTCTGCACGCAGCTCACATCGGTCACGCAGGGAATCTCGAAGGCGCCGGCCAGCTCGGGGCCAATCTGGGCGGTATCGCCATCTACCGCCATCTTGCCGCAGATGAGCAGGTCGAAGTCCTCGTCGAGCGCCTCGATACCGCATTTGAGGGCATAGGTGGTCGCCAACGTGTCCGCGCCCGCAAAGGCGCGATCGGTCAGCAGCAGCGCATCATCGGCGCCGCGGGCAATGCAGTCGCGCAGCAGCGATTCGGTTGCAGGGATACCCATCGACACCACCGTCACGCGCACATCCATGCCAAAGCCGATAAAGTCGTCCTTGAGCGCCAGCGCGCATTCGAGGGCACTTGCATCGAAGGGATTAATGACCGCCTGCTTGCCATCACGCACGATGGTATTGGTTTTGGGGTCCATCTTGACCTCGGTGCTTCCCGGTACCGCCTTGACGCACACCACCATATGGAAATCGCTCATCTTCACGCGCCCCCTTTCTGGACGAGTTCATCCAAGAGCTTCTCCGAAAATAGGTTGCCACGACCCAGCTGCCCGGCAGGATCGAGCTGCAGCTTGAGTCGAGCCGATTCGACCATGGCCTCGTGGCCGTACATCGTCTCCAAAAAGCCCGCTTTGATCTTGCCGACGCCGTGCTCGGCAGAGACGGCGCCGCCCATAGCCGTTACCTCCGCAGCCCACCGGGCAAACAGCTCACCACCGCGACGGTAGTCCTGCGCATCGCGCGGCAGGATATTCACATGCAGATGGTTGTTGCCGATATGTCCCCAGGCGGCAGACTCAAGCCCGCTTTCGGCCAGCGTGCGGCGATAGAAGGCAACGACATCGGCCAGGCGCGCGTTGGGTACCGACATATCCGACCCCAGTTTGGTAATGGTGGGGTCGGTGCGGCGACGCTCATCGATGAGCATGTTGACACTCTCGGGGACGGCGTGGCGGAAGAACCGCTGGCATTCGCGATCGACCTCGGTGCGCGCAACCCAGGTCGCGTCATCGCGGCCGCCCGCAAGCTCCAAAACCCATCCCAGGTGGTACAGCTCCTCAGTCGCTTGAGCCTCGTCGTCGCAGTCGAGTTCCACGTAAATACAGACCTTTGCCTCATCGTCGAGTGCCGGCAGCGAGGCAAACGCGGTCGACTGCTCGCGCTGGCGGCGAAGGATATCCAAGGCGCCGGCATCGAAATACTCAATAGCGGCGGCATGGGACAGCACGGGGCGCACGGAATCGGTAAAGGACACTGCCTTGTCCTCGCTGTCGAAAAAGCAGCTCACGCCCCATACGACCGAAGGTGCCGCCTGCAGGGCGATCTCGAGCTCGGTAATGACCCCGAGTGTGCCGCATGCACCGATAAAAAGATCGATGGCGTCCATGTCGTCCGAAACGAAATAACCCGACGCGTTTTTGGTCTTGGGCATGGTATAGCCGGGAAGATCCAGCTCAAGCGCGCGGCCCCCTGCCGTCACGAGCGACAAGTGGCGTGCGTCAGCGTGTGCCCGACCTCGATGAAGCTCGAGCAGGTCGCCGTCCGGCAGTGCCACGTGAAGCCCCGTAACGTGCGGGCGCATGGGGCCATAGGCATAGCTGCGGGCACCGGAGGCATTGCACGCCGCCATGCCACCCAGGCAGGCAGATGCCTCGGTGGGATCGGTGGGAAAGAACTGCTCGGGAGCTGTCTGGAACTCCTCATAGGCCTCAAGCGATGCCTGATCCCAGCCAGCGGTCGGCAATGCCTTCTTGCCCAGCTGCTTGCGTAACTCAGAAAGCACGACGCCCGGCTCCACGCGCAGCAGAAAACGGCCTTGCTCGTCGCGGCGAAGACCCAGGTAGCGATTCATACGAGAAGTGTTGAGGATGTGGCCGCCGTGGGGCACGGCACCGGCAGCCAGACCGGTCCGAGCACCCTGGACCGTTATCGGAACATGCTCGGCATGGAGCTTTCGCAGAATGGCGCGGACTTCGTCCTCCGTTGTCGGAAACGAGATACTCGACGCCTCGCCCGATGTGCGAGATTCATCGCGACCATATTCTTCGAACTCGTCGCTGAAGGGTTTGATGGCTGCAGACACGCAAACTCCCCCTTTAGTTAACTACAGTATTTGCAGGGAGATGTTACCGCATCGTTTCGTCGACGTGACTGAGACCGTCTCCATAATTGGCGAATTTTACGTTTGTGCAATTCGGCAAGCGGCGGCGTTTTCTCGGCAGGCGCTCTATTTAACGCGCTCCTTCCCATCACTGCCATGCATGCAATTGGCGCTCGAAAAAACTTGAGATATTTTTTAGCATCTCTCACCTGCGGCGATGTAAACCCGTCAAGCATTTGGTCAGAAATTGGTCAAGTTGCGGCTGATACGGTCGGCATCGACAGCCAGAGCCAATAGAAGGTTTGGCCCAAAAGCAGGGAGGTTCCCATGGCATATTACTGGCCCCAGTATGGCGTCGCCATCGAAGTTGACGATGACCCATATCTTCTGCCCTTCGACGAGGAGGCGTTTCCCGATGCGGTCGTCTATCACGTCACCACCGACGTGATCTGCGATCCCGAATCGTTTTCGGCACTCGCCCACCATATCGCCCACATCCACGACATCAAACTCGACCCAAACTTCGACGAGCTCATCTACTCGCGACGTCTCATGCTCCACATGCTCTTTGGCGCCGATCCGTCCACGTTCGCGCGCGTCTATACCACTAAGGATGCCGCATGAACGCACGGAAGCGGTCGAGCCCCCTGGGGTCAAAACATCGAAAAAGGCTCGGCATCGTCTGCTTGGCCATCGCCTGCGCCCTTATCGCCGTCGGCCTTTACGCCTGGCAGTCAAAGCCTGTCGCCGAGACGGGCGCCTCGGTCACAGCGGCAGAGGGTAAGTCGCGCCAAGAAATCCAGGACGAGCTCGATGCCATCGTCCGCGACAACATGATGACAATCTCGGTCGCACCGGTCGCCCAGCTACAAAAAGGCGGTAAGCTGCGCGTCAACGTACAAAACGTCCAGGATAACAAGTTTCCCCAGCGTTTCCGCGTGATCCAAAACGACGAGACCGTCTATGAATCGGGCGTGGTCGAGACCGGCAAGACCGTTGAGACCTGCCCTGCAGGCGACATCAAAGAAGGTGAGGCGTATATCGAGATTCAAGCGCTCGACGCCAAGACCTACGACGCCCATGGCAATCCCACGCGCATCAAGGTGCGGGTTGCGCAGGCCGAAGACTAGATCTGCCGCCTGTTATGAAAATGCGCACCCGTGCCGTTTTCGTCTAACCCTCACGGAAACGTTCCGTGACGAATAGAAAGGAACGATTATGGACATCACCAGGAACTTGAATGGGGCCAGGGTGCTCGTCGTGGGCGCAGGGCTGGCGCTCGCACTCGCAATGGGCGCCGCGCCGACCACCGCCCTGGCGGAGGGACGCACTGGAACCACCAACGTGACCATCAGGACCGAAATCGACAACATCAAGTTCAAAGCCCCGACCGTCATTCCGTTCGTCGCTAAGGCAGACGGCACGCTCCAGGGCCCTTCCGAGAATACAACCACCATCGACAATCTTTCGGCCTATGGCATCCACGTTACCAACATGAAGATTGCCGCCCAGAAGTCCTGGAGCATCGTCGCCGACGCCAAGACGGGGACCGCCCAGAACTCCATCGATTTTAAGGTCGGCCCAGACAAGGCGCTCCAAGACGCCCACGCCGCGACGCAGGAAGCAGGCCTCGACCTTTCCAAAAATGCATCCTTCGACATGGGCTACCAGGGCATCGCCGATGGTACGGACAAGATTAAGCTTAAGACGAGCGGCACTGTCGCCCGCGTCACGCGAGACATCTTCCATGTGACCGGCACGGGCGACCAGGTCGCAACCATTACGTGGACGGTCGAGCCCGGTGCGCACACGGCCTAAGGCAATTGTCCTTGCCGTCATCATCGGCGTTGCAACGTTTGCCCCGATCGCCGCCTTTGCCCAACAAGAGCAGGCGCAGGCTGCCACGCAGGTAACTGTCGATCTATCGGAACTCGAACGCAGTGGCCAACATGAACCCCTCGCGCAAACGAGCGACACGCGACAGCTCCTGGCAGCAGGAATCGCCACGGCAGGCGCTAGCGCCATCGGCCTTGGCCTGCACATCAAACGCAGCCGGTAGCCACACGAATCGAGACCGTCCAGCATAGGTAAGGAGAACCCATGGCATCAAAGAACCTTTTGCCCGTTGCCGCGCTCTGTAGTGCGCTTGCCACCGGCATGCCCGTTGCCGCTCTAGCGACACCCGCCGTGGACGCCCCCTTACCTGCCGTCAACTGTCTCGCCACAAACCAGATGAGCACCATCGCGCGCCAACGCTTCTCGCTTGCGCAGGCAAGCATTTCGGCCTCGGGGTGCCTCCGTCGCTGCACGAACAGCTCGATAGTCGTGGATACCGAGCACTCGAGCACAGCGGACGGCCCCCTAACGGGATGCGTTATCTGCACATGGCGCGCAGCTGCAACTGATGCCGATGGCGATTCCTGCGACGTGGAGCTGTGCCTCGACATCACCCTGTCCGATGACTCGGCGGACGGGGCAACAGTCGCCTTCGACAGCACGTTTTTCGAAAACGGAGGGGGTGTATGCCTGGGCTGCGTCCCCTCGAGCGCCGATGGCACGCAGCCCGCTATCTCATTCACCGCATCGCTGAAAATGACCAAGGCGGGCACCGACGCCACGGCAAATGGCGAGATCGCTCTAATGTTCTACGCGAGCGGCACAGAAAGCCAGGAGATTCGGGGCAAACAGCGGACCGGATCGCTCAGCCTGACGCGAGGGGCAGATCCCGGTCCTGTCGATATCAGTACCGAAACGCAAGATGTGCATTACGTCCTTGTCGATCCGGCGCTCCTCGAGATGGAATGGAGCGGAGTAGGAGCGGTCGGACTCGCCCCCTCGACAGGTGACATCGCAAGCGACTCCAGCGAGAGCAGCGGTGAAATAGCGCCTGGGGACAATGGCGCACCAGGCGGCATAACACCGCCATCGAGCGGTCCTTCAGCCACTTTCAGCGAGCCAAGCGAAACAGCCACCGCAGTGGGCGGCACGCAAGCTGGCGAAAACTTGGGGTGTCCCATGCCGGCAGACATCGACGAGGGCAATTGTTGCATGATGGTCGCGCTCGACCGCACGGAAACCGTCGACGCCGCGAGCATTGAGGTCACCGCTGCCGATAAGCCCGTCCGCAAAGCAGCCATTATCGCATTCCCTAAAACCGTCGAAGTTGTTTTTCTGCCATCGGGCGAGGTCGTAGCCCCCACCTTGCTCACCTTGCTTGGGGCAAAGGGCACGGCCAACCAAATCGACAACCTCACGGTCGCCGACCCTGCGACCACCGCAAAACTGCACCTGTATGCCGTAACCTCGGACGGAGGCAAAACCGAGGAATTCGACGGCGAGAATCTCCTGAATAACCGGATACTCCATAAAATGGAAGACGTCTCGTATCAAATTGAGCTCGTGGGATTTGACCGAGCTCGAGATGCCGATATCATCGCCGCGGCCATTGAGTCCCCGCAGCAACTCATGACGCTGTGCTTCGATTACAGCCCCTATGTCGTGATGGGAGGCTGAGGCTTGGGTACCAAATGCCGTCATTAATACCATTTATATAACGTATAGGATGAGACATGACGCACCCTGCAGCCCGTTCTGCTACGATTGCCAGGTTGGCATCAATATGGGAGGGTTCATGCCGGGTTTGGGAACGGTCATCAACGTCGCACTTTTGATTGCGGGCGGACTGCTGGGCCTTATAGGCGGACGCTTTATCACACCCCGCATCCAAGACACGCTCATGAAGGCGTCGGGGCTGTGCGTTTTGTTTATCGGACTGGGTGGCACCATGCAAAAGATGCTCGTCATTGACGGGAAAGCGCTGGCGACCACCGGCACCACCATGCTCATCGTCTCGTTTGCCCTTGGTTCGCTCATCGGCGAGGCCGTTAACCTGGAAGCCGGCATCGAAAACCTGGGCGAATGGCTCAAGCGCAAAACCGGCAGCGAGGGAGACAACGAGTTCACCAATGCCCTTGTCTCGACATCGCTGACCGTCTGCATCGGTGCCATGGCTATCGTGGGATCAATCCAAGACGGTCTGCTCGGCGACTGGTCCACACTCGCCCTCAAGGGTGCGCTAGACTGCATCATCGTCTGCACCATGACGGCCTCACTCGGCCGCGGCTGCATCTTCTCCGCCCTTCCCGTTGCCGTATTCCAGGGAACGATTACGCTGTTTGCCGGCGCGCTCTCCCCCATCATGACCGCCGCCGCCCTCGACAGCCTATCGCTCGTGGGCTCTATGCTCATCTTCTGCGTCGGCGTCAACCTGATCCGTCCTCAGACCTTCCGCACGGCCAATATGCTCCCCTCCGTTGTCATAGCCGTCATCTACGCCCTCCTGTTCTAAATCTATCTACGTAGCGGTATCTCGAACACCTGTTTGATGCTGTGCTATGATATGAGGTCACCGAAGCTGCGTTAGGAGAGGAGAGACGGTGGCCGACCAGGACATCAAGATGCTCATCGAGCGCATTATGGCCGAGGCCCGGACCCATCAGTCTGCTCGCTTCTCAAACGAAGTCTATGCTGACGAGCCGATTCTCAAAACCGGTCGTCAAATGCAGAACTTCCTCCCCGACCAGTACCGCAAGATGCGCGAGATATCGCGTTGGCAAGAAGACCCCAAAGGCGGCGCGGGTCGCTGGCTTTCGGAAGCCGAGCTTTTCTACCGCCAAGGCCTGTTGATGGCCGACTTTGAAGACGACTGCCCCTACAACGGCACATTCAAGTCGTACTTTCCCACCTACAACGCCATGAGCGATCGGCAGCTGCGCGGCTATTTTACTTGGCGCGCCCAAGTGCGACGCGGAACCGTCGAGGAAACGTCTACGTCCTTTGCCTTCCTGTATCTCTATGAGCTGATCTGCGGCATTGGCGTTGATGACCCGCTCGATGGCTTTAGCAAGATCAAGGCCTTTTGGGATGCCTACCGTGCCTTCGAGCCCGGCATCGACCGGTTTGCACGCGTGTGGCTGCAAGATTACGCCGTATTCCACGGGCTCGACCCCAAGCTGCTTCGCGACTCTAAAACCGTCATGTTCGATAACGCCCTTATCGAGCTGCGGCGCGCGGCTCGAGACCTTGCGCCCGCGCCAACGCCGTCAGACCTGGCGCCTGCGCGTCGCAAGACCTCCGAGCCCACGCTCCCCCTTCCGCCCGACGAGGCAGGCGAGGAGCGACTCATGACCGCTATAAACGCCCTCTCCACGTACAACCTGAATAACTCACGGCTCGACCGTTCCCACCATCGCGACCTGCGCCACGTGGCATGCGCCGTGTATGTCCGTATGGCGCGCTACTATGACACGCACCGAAAGACCGGCATCGTAGCGAGCTTGTTTGGGGAGGAGACGACCATGCCCTACACCATGTTTGCCTCGGCCGTGTTCTTTGCGCCTAATCGCCACGAGGATTGCGAATACCGTCTGGACCCCATCCATATTTACCGTTGCCAAAATGGCTTTTGGGAATGCATGCGCATTCATGGCAGCAGGCAAAAGAGCAGCAAGCTTGGTGAGATGATGCGCGCCTGCGACCAACGCCTGCGCCTGGCCCTAGACCCCACCCACCCCCTAAAGGAGGAGAAGGTCCCCAAATATCTAGCCAAGATCATCGATGACGAGATCGTGGCATGGCTTTCGTGGGACACCGCGCACCAACCCGTCAAGATCGATATCGACCTGAGCCAGCTGGGGCACATTCGGAGCGTCGCCGCGCAAACGCGTGAAGCGCTTTTGATTGATGAGGAGCGCGAGGACGATGTGCTCGCAGAGGTCGATACGGCGGATTCCGAGCAGCCGAAAGCCGAGCCCGCAGCAGACGCGTTTGTCAAGCCGGTCGAGGCACCCATTCGGCAGGACGAGGCCGACGAGCCGACCATATCCACCGAACAGTTTGGTGTCGTGGCACCGCTGCTCGCACCGACGCCCGCGTTCGCAGCTGCTGCGCCCGCTGACGCCGCGAACGAACTCGCGCCTGCCGCAACCGCGTATTTGCGCGCACTGCTCGAGCAAAACGCAGCGCAAGCGACATCGGCAGTGGAGAGGTCGGGCCAGAGCGAGGATATGCTCGTCGACAGCATCAACGAGGCGCTCTTTGACCTGGTGGGTGACACCGTTATCGAGTTTGGAGCGGCAGGGCCGCAGATTATCGAGGACTACGAAGCAGACGTGAGAGGATACCTAGACCATGAGTGATACCGCATCCGCAGCACCCCGCGTGCCCAAGCGCGTCGCCGCCGTCATTCTCAACTCGCTCAAGGGCGGCGTGGTCCCGCGCATCGGCCTTCCCTATATCACCGTGGGGCGCGAGGTCGAGATCCGTGCTCTGCTCACCGACCTGAGCCTCATCGCCGATGGCGGCGCAAGCTTCCGTTTCCTAGTCGGTCGCTACGGCGCCGGCAAGAGCTTTTTGCTCCAGACCATCCGCACGCACGCCATGGGCGAGGGATTCGTCGTCGCCGATGCTGACTTATCCCCTGAACGCCGTCTGCAGGGCGGCCAGGGACAGGGCCTTGCCACCTACCGTGAGCTCATCCGCAACATATCGACCAAGACGCGCCCCGAGGGCGGTGCGCTCAACCTTATCCTGGATCGCTGGGTCGCCTCGTGTGCCGATGCCGACGAGTCTGCCGTCAATGCCCAACTGGCCCCACTCGAGGAAATGGTCCACGGCTTCGACTTCGCCCGCATGCTCCGCCGCTACCGCGCGGCCGTATCCGAGGGCGACGAAGAAGCTATGAGCCGCGTGACCAAATGGATTCGCGGCGAGTACCGCACCAAGAGTGAGGCACGCGCCGAGCTGGGCTCCTCGACCATCATCAGCGATGACGACTGGTACGACTACGTTAAGCTCATTGCGCGCTTTTTGGTCTGCAGCGGCTACAAGGGCATGCTGGTGCTCATCGACGAGCTCGTGAATCTGTATAAGATTCCCAACGCCCTCACGCGCCAATACAACTACGAGAAGATCCTGACCATGTACAACGACACGCTCCAGGGCAAGGCGCAGTACCTGGGCATGATCATGGGCGGCACGCCAACCTCCATCGAAGACCGCCGCCGTGGCGTGTTCTCCTACGAGGCCCTGCGAAGTCGACTCGCTCAGGGCCGCTTTGCACGCGAGGACCTTAAGGACATGCTCGCGCCCATCATCCGCCTGCAGCCACTCACCTACGAGGAGTTGCTGGTGCTGATCGAAAAACTCATGCAGATCCATGCCGGATACTTTGGCTGGACGCCCACGCTTACCGAGAACGACTTGGTAGACTTTCTCAAGATTGAGTTTGGCCGCGTGGGAGCCGATACGCACCTGACGCCGCGTGAGGTCATCCGTGACTTTATCGAGCTGCTCGATATCCTGTGTCAGAACCCCGATGCAAATGTGGCCGAGCTGCTGCAAAGCGTCGGCGGCGACGCGTTGGCGCCGGCAGCCGCAACAGGCGACGCCGGCACCGCAGGCGGCGACCGCAACTTCGCCGAATTCACCATCTAACCTGCCAAAAAGGGACAGGTTTATTTTGGCAGGTTTTATCTGGGCAAACGCTGAGGCAGTAATGCAGCAAACCATTGCCAGCCGCGTTGAGAAGTTCGTATTTGAGGGGAGGTCCCATGAACGCCTTTGACCGATATGCTCCGTTTATCCAAGACTTCATCTACTCCCACGATTGGGAGAGTCTACGCTCTATCCAGGTTGCAGCAGCTGATGCCATCTTTAACACACAAGATAATGTGCTCTTGACGGCATCCACGGCTTCCGGCAAAACCGAGGCAGCCTTCTTTCCCATCCTGACCGAGTTTTGGGAGAACCCGCCCGCGAGCGTGGGCGCCCTCTACATCGGCCCCCTCAAAGCGCTCATCAATGATCAGTTCGTCCGCCTCAACGACCTCTGCGAAGAGGCCGATATCCCTGTCTGGCACTGGCATGGCGATGTCTCGCAGTCGCACAAGGCTAAGCTCATTAAAAAACCGAGCGGCATCCTGCAGATTACACCCGAGTCACTCGAAGCGCTTTTAATCCATAAGCACATGGCGATCCCGCGCATGTTTTGCGACCTGCGCTACGTGGTCATCGATGAGGTCCACTCGCTCATGCGCGGCGACCGTGGCGGGCAAACGCTCTGCCTTATCGAGCGACTCTCGCGCATGGCCGGTGTGCAGCCTCGCCGCATTGGCCTTTCGGCTACCATCGGCGACCCCGAGCGCACGGGCGCTTTTCTCTCACAGGGAACGGGGCGCGACTGCGTTATCCCCCGCTTTGAAGAACCGCGCCGCGTGTGGCGCATCTCCATGGAGCACTTCTACAACTCGGGCCCCCAGGCGCAGCAGCGGGGATTCATGGGTACAGGTCCTCAAGAGGCCGAAGTGCTTGCGTGCGAGCGCATCGATGCGGCGGCATCCGCGGCACTGCCCGCCGGCGCCCAAGACATGCGTCACAGCGGACAGCTCACACAAGAGGAGCGCCGTCAACGTCGTGAGCGGGCACAGGGCAAGGCCGCTCCCAAGGACCGCCAAGTTTCCTCGGCCCCCGAGGGCGAAGTCGACATCCCCCAAGCACCCGAACAGGCATTACTCAACCCCACCGATACAGCACCAGACAACGCCGACCCCGGCATGGGATATATCTTTGAGCACACGCGCGGCCGAAAGTGCTTAGTCTTTGCCAACTCGCGCGAGGAGGCAGAGGCCGTATGCTCCATGCTGCGTAGCTACTGCGAGAGCCGGCACGAGCCCGACCGCTTCCTTATCCATCACGGCAACCTCTCGGCATCGCTACGCGAGACGGCAGAAGAGCTCATGCGCGACGAGGAACAGGCACAGACAACCGTCACCACCTCCACGCTGGAGCTCGGCATTGATATCGGTCGCCTGGAGCGCGCGTTCCAGATCGATGCACCGTTTACCGTCAGCTCCTTTTTGCAGCGCATGGGGCGCACGGGACGCCGCGATCTTCCGCCCGAGATGTGGTTTGTCATGCGCGAGGAAGAGCCCGAGCCGCGCACGATGATGCCTGAAACGATACCTTGGAAGCTCCTCCAGGGCATCGCGCTCGTACAACTCTATCGCGAGGAAAAGTGGGTCGAGCCGCCCGAGCTCGATCGACTCCCCTACAGCCTGCTCTATCACCAGACCATGTCGACCCTCGCCAGCACCGGCGAACTCACGCCTGCCGAACTTGCCCAGCGCGTGCTCACGCTCAGCTATTTCCACCGCGTCTCGGCCGATGACTATCGCGTACTGCTGCGCCACCTCATCAAGATCGACCACATCCAGGTCACCGAGGGCGGTGGGCTCATCGTGGGCCTCGCGGGCGAGCGCATCATTAACAACTTTAAGTTTTACGCCGTGTTCCAGGAAAACGAGGAGTTCACCGTTCGCAGCGAGTCGGCCGAGTTGGGCACGATCGTCAATCCGCCACCGCCCGGTGAGCGCATCGCCATCGCCGGACACTGCTGGATTGTCGAGGAAGTGGACTGGAAGCGTCATACCGTCTTTGCCACGCAGGTCAAGGGCCGGGTGCCGGCCTACTTTGGCGACTGTCCCGGTGACATCAATACACACGTACTCGAGCGCATGCGCAAGGCGCTCAACGAACACGCCGCGTATCCGTACCTTATGGGTAACGCACGGGCCCGCCTTGCGCAGGCTCGTCATACGGCCGAGATTTCGGGCGCGGGAACTAAACCGCTCATTAACCTGGGCGGCGATACCTGGGTGCTCTTCCCCTGGCTGGGCAGCTACGCCTTTTTGGCCCTCGAGCGCATGCTCAAGATTAAATGTGCCGCGGAGTTGGGCCTTCGCGGACTCGACCCATCACGCCCGTACTTTATGCAGTTTAAGATGAAGGCCGACGAGGAGACGTTCTTTGAGGTGCTCGCCGCCGAGGCCGAGAAGGACTTCGATCCCATCGAGCTCGTCTATCCCGACGAGGTGCCTTATTTTGACCGCTACGACGAGTTTGTTCCCGAAGAGCTCGTGCGCAAGGGCTTTGCCGAAGGCGTGCTCGACATAGAGGGCATGAAGCAGCGTGTCCGCAGCTGGAGCGACCACGCCTAAGACCCGTCTTTTTGGGACGGAGAGACTTACTTGTCGCGAAGGACGGTGCCGAGGAAGTCGGCGTCGAAGGGCACGGCTTCGGCAAAGGCATAATCGCCGTCACTGGCGACGAGAAGGTAGTTTTCCTCGCCGCCGAACTCCGCGTCGCCGCATGGGACCACCCAGGCGTGGGCGAATACCTCGAGTGCCGCGGCAACGCAATCGCGCAGGAACGTCACGTCGCTCCCCCTGTTCGCACTCACGATATTGGCAACATAGATGCCCCCGGGGTTCAGGCTGCCTCGCACCAAACGCAATGCCTCAACCGTCGCCAGCTCGCGTACGGGCTCGGCACCGCCAAAGCAATCGCTCACGACCACGTCGTAGCGACGATGACCCACGCTCGTCACGCCCAGATACGAGCGAGCCTCAGCGGTAATCACTCGCAGGCGATCGCCCACCGTGCGCTCCAGCTCGTCCAGGTAGAACCAACGGCGCGCCAGGCGCGTAATCTCGGCATCGTACTCAACGACGTCCATGCGCAAGCTCTCGTGCGACATCAGTGCAAACTTGGGATAGGCAAACCCGCCGCCGCCCAGCATGAGCATACGGTCGATACCATGCCCGTAAGCATCACGCATTGCGTCCTCAGCCTCAAACACGTCGTCAAACGCGCGATAGTACGCAAAGACGGGCTCCGCCCAACGCTCGCCAACGTAGCTTGCGCTTTGGTAAACGCCGCCTTGCACCAATACACGGACTTCGTCGCCGCCCTCATCGTGCACGCGTTTCACACGCGCCAACCCATTGCGGGTTCGCGCAACCTGCAGACAGGCAGCACGGACAGCGACAGCGGCCGCGCCAAGCGCCGCGGCCCCCAGAGCAACGCCGGCAACGACGCCGGCAGAAACACTCGGCTTGTTCATCTAGAGCTCCTTTTGCAGATAAAGGCCATGGTCATAAAATCCAAGATGACGATAGTACTCACGTGTGCCAATCGCGCTAATCACGTTGATACGCGCATAACCCGCATCCCGGGCAATCTCGCACGCACGCTCTACGAGCAAACGCCCCAACCCGTGATGCTGCGCCGCCTGGCCTTGATCGCCCACGCGCGCCGCCATGCCATACACGTGAACCTCGCGAATCATCGCCTCGTCCGACACCGTCGGCAACTCGTCCGCATGCGCGGCAACAAACGCGCGGTCGGGCAGCGACAGGCGCAAAAAGCCCGCGATTTTGCCCTGCGGTGTCACCCACTGCAAAAAGCGCTCGTGCGTCACCGGCGTCTCGTACGCCACTTCCTCGTCAAGGGTCAACTCGTCCAGGTCGGCGCCCGCCGTGCTGATCTCGCGATAGCGAATCTCACGCACCGTCGCACCGTCACCCCGAGCAGCCAGGCGGTTCTCAACGAGCTGGCGCAGGTTGGGTTTCTTGTTGCCCACCATGATGTCATCGGAGCTAAAGTCGCGGATCATGCGGCTGATGCGGCAGAACGCCGGCGTCACCACGATGTCGTCGGCCAACACATCGAGCAGCTCGTCCTCGGTATAGGGGCGCCACTCGCCACGCTCGTAACAGCCCACCAGACGCGAGCCCTCGATGAGCGCGCACGGGTAGACCTTGACCTCGTCGGGCATAAAGGCGCCCTCGGTCATAAAGCGCTCGTAGTCGCACTTGTCCCCATCAGGCGTGGCGCCCAGCAAGTTGAGCATAAAGTGCGCGTGGATCTTAAAGCCAAACAGGCGCGCGAGCGAAAACGCCCGCTCGATCTGCGCCACCGAAATGCGGCGCTCGTTGATATCGAGTAGATGCTGGTCAAGACTCTGAATACCCATCTGAATCTTGGTGCAACCCAGGCGGCGGATGAGCGTGAGGGCCTGCGGCGTTACGGCATCGGGGCGCGTCTCGATAACGAGCCCCACCACGCGATGCTTCGCCGTCTCGTTGATGCGCTGCTGACGCTCAAGCTCCTCCATCGTTGCCGTCTGCCACTCGGCAGCCTCGCCCCATGGCGTACCGGGGCCGTACAGACGGCGCACTGCGCGGTTATAGCCACCAACGACAGCATCCACACGCCCCTGCTCGTCGGCAACGCCGGCAGCAAGCTCAGCCTCGTCTGTCGCAATGCCGGCAGCCCGATAGCGCTCGCGGCGCTCTGTTACCACCGGCGGCAGAGCATCGGCGGGAGCGTCATCGAGCAGGCGCCCTGCCTCGGCACGGCTGATGCCCGGACGCGCCAACATGGGGTTTGCCGCCACGCCGGCGACGGCATCGTCATTGAGCGCACGGAAAAGCTCCGACATAAACCACGTTTGATACCCTTGCGGATAGTCGCTCCAGGTGCCACCGAGCACGATGAGCTCTATCTTGTCGGTCGCATGCCCCATCTGCGAAAGCGCGGTCAGACGAGCGCTCACCTGCAGATACGGGTCAAAGCAGTTTTGCTCCGCACGGGCGCACGCCGGCTCGGCGTGCAGATAGCTTTTAGGCATGCGCAGGTCATTGGGGCAAAACAGGCAATCGCCCGAGCATGGCCAGGGCTTGGTAATGACGGTAATGGTCGCCACGCCCGAAGCCGTGCGACGAGGCTTCATACGCAGCACCTGCAGCAGTCGACGTTCCAGCTCGGTATCGACATTCCACGCAGCCCAACGAGCCGGCTCCTCACGTTTAACCCGCTGGTAGAACGGCAGCAGACGGCGCTTGGCCAAATCGCGTTTGTCGGCACCCTCACGGCGCGCCTCGGCATGTATCAGTTTGACGAGCGCCTTGTCGTCCACGGTCTCGCCGCGACGCAGGGCCTCAAGTATGTTCAAGATAATCTGTTCCATGCCCCCATTGTAAAGGCAAAGGCGCCGGAGCCCGTCACGGCTCCGGCGCCTCCATCAAACAGCGCAGCTATGGTTTATAAGTCTTCGATAACCGCCCGTCACTCTGAATCAAATGACATGTCGCCCGAACCAACCTCAAAACGATACGTGGCGGACTTATCGCCATTATCGAATTCAAGATTCAAAATGGTCTCGCCGTCGTAGTCAAGCGGAAGGAAATCGCTCTCGAAGTCGCCGCTGCCCAAGGTGAGGCTCGCCTTAAAGCCCGTAGAGTTCGGAACCGTCATCTCCACATCACCCGAGCCCACACTCACGTCCATCGACTTCGCGGGCGCCTGGTAGAGATCGAACGTCATGTCGCCCGAACCGACCTCGGCATTCAGGGTGTCGGTCACGGTGCCCGTAAACTCAACGTCTCCCGAATTCAACGTTATATCCAGATCATGGCACGCAATGTCCGCGACCGCCAGGTCGCCCGACCCTACATTCGCCGTAATGCCCACCAGGTTATCCGCAACATCTCGCGGCAGCTCAATGGTAGTTGTGCGGTCAATCGCGCGCTTATCATCGTAGTCGAACTGACTGATCTTGAGCGTAGAGCCCTTGACCTCAGCAAGGTTCCGGGTAGCCGCATCAGAAGCAGACGTTCCCTTCGCAACGCGACCGCTTTCGATAACACGCACCGGGCCGCCAGAGACACATTTAACCTCGACCGTCCCCGACGTCACGTCCAAGTCGAGCGATTGGAACGCGTCGGCATCAAACGTTTCGCTCGAAAGCTGCTGAGGCCGAGCGGAATAGTTACCGCTATCCAAGAGATCATCGTCGTCAAACATATCGTCAAAATCAGACAAATCTCCAGATAGAATACCGGTCGTACGCACCATATCGGAATGAGCCAATAGCTGCGAAGCACCAAAGACAAGCCCGATGATAAGCACAAACGCTCCGATGCCAACGCCCAAGCGTACCTTGGATTCATGCGAAAGCTTCATCATTCATCACCCTCTTTGGCAATCGGCTCAGCGGTGGCCGCGGCAGCCATGTCAGCGTCAACCGAAGCGGAAACGTCCTTCCCCTTAGTCCTAGCGACCGCCGGTGCCGGACCAACCTGAATATCCCCGCGTGCCCAATCACCATCGAGCGCACGCGCCACCCAGTGATAGATGGGAATCGTAAAGAAGATCAGCGCGGCAAAGGGGCCGGCACCAAACAGGAACATCAGCAAAAAGAACAGCAGCCAACACACGGCCCAATACGGGAACGACTGGAACGGGCCCTTCACCGGAGTCGAGCCAACTGCGCCGCCACTCGTCGCCTGAGCCGTCGCCGCATTGGCAGCCTGCGCACTCCAGCTTGCCGCTTGCGCCGCCTTGGCCGCGGCATCACTCGCCTGCGTTGCCGCCTCGGTAGCGCGCGCCGCCGCCTCATGGGTGCGAGCACGCTCTGCCGCCTCGGCCTCGCGCTGGCGGGCGCGGTCCTCGTTCTCAAACTCGATATCGTCCTCGATCTCGTCGCTCGGATTGAGCAGCTCGTCCAGGCTCACGCCATAAAGTTTGGCGAGCGAGATCAGGTTCTCGGTATCGGGCGAGCTCTCCGCGCGCTCCCATTTGCTGACCGCCTGGCGCGACAGCCCCAGCTTTCGCGCCAGCCCTTCTTGGCTAAAACCCTTGCTGCGACGAAGGTCGGCGAGCCGCTGCGCAGTTTCTACATTCATGGTTCCTCCTATGTGATGCCAGCCGTGCCGCCGGACCGTTTTTGTTCTTAAGGCGCCTTGCACAGTTAAAAATCTATCCGCCACCGCCAAAAGCATGCCACCTATTCTAGTGAGATTTTTGACAACCGGCGGTTGCGGGCACATATGAGCTGCGGAAATGTGTCCAAACAAAGCAATGACCCACGGCTCGGTTGTCCCCGTTGCGGCGTTAACGGTAGTATGGTCGTACTGTTTATTCCGCACCGCCAACGGAGGGAGTTCCGCGCCGTGAACCGCGATTTCGCCTCATCGCTCATCCAGCTCAACAACACGTTCTATCGCGAACACTCCGCCTCCTTTTCCGATACGCGGCAGGCCCCGTGGCCCGGCTGGGTACGCACCATGGACATCGCGCTCGGGCAGCTCGACGTCGCCACGATCGAGCATCCCGTCCGCGTCTTCGATCTTGCCTGCGGCAATATGCGATTCGAGAACTTTGCTGCCGGCGGCGCACTTGCCGCCAAGGGCGTCGACGGCGCAAACCCCTCAGCAGATGCCAGCTGCCCGTTTGAGTTCTATGGTGTCGACTCGTGCCAGGACCTGGCCATCGATGCACGCGGCCACGCCCTGCGCATTCCCAACCTGCACTTCCAGGAACTCGACGTACTCGACGCCCTTATGAAGCTCAACCCCGCCGAGACACCCGACGTGCTTTTCGACGCCCCGCTCGCCGACATCTCGGTCTGCTTTGGCTTTATGCACCATGTGCCGTCGTGCGAGTACCGTGTACGCGTACTTGATGCCTTGGTGCGCCAAACGCGCCCGGGTGGCATCATCGCCATCAGTTTTTGGGAGTTTATGAACGACGAGCGCATGGCGCGCAAGGCCGTTCGCGCCGAAGCCCGCGCCGAGCTCACCCCGCCGTTTGAGGGTTACGATTCCGCGCAGTTTGAAGCCGGCGACCACCTCATTGGCTGGCAAAACGACCGTCACGCCTACCGTTATTGCCATCACTTTGATGATCAGCAGATCACCGACCTGGTGCGCGGCGTCCGTACGTTCTACAAGAGCGGCGAGGTCCCCGTGCGCGAGCTTGAGCGTTTCCATGCCGACGGTCGCAGCGGCGAGCTCAACCGCTATGTGATTCTTAAGCGCCTGTAGGCATTGACGACTCGTCGCCGAGCCGCACCGCAACTTTCGGGCACATTGCGCCCACCCTTTTTCAACCCATTGACGGAACGTGCAGCTATGCGTTCCATACTTATGACCAAGGAGCCTCATGGGAGCCGTCCACGTTCGCACGCCTAAGAACTTTGTGCTCGAGGAGCGCCTGGAGCGCTACGCCGATGCGATTGAGACGAACCCCGAGGCCTATGCCGGAGATTGGCGCAAGGCCTGTGCGCCAGCTGGCAGCAAGCCCTTCGAACACCTTCACCTTGATCTTGGCTGTGGCAAGGGAACGTACCTTGTAGAGCGCGCGGCCCACGAGCCAAACACCCTCTTTATCGGCATGGACCAGGAGCCCATCTGCATCGCCTATGCCGCACAGAAAATCTGCGAGCAGGAGCTATCCAACGCACTCGTCCTGCCCCGAGGCGCCGCATCGCTGCCGCAGCTGTTTGCCGCAGGCGAGCTCAATGCCATCACCATTAACTTTCCCACGCCGCAGCCCAAGGCCAAGTACGCCAAAAAACGACTCGTCCATGTCGACCATCTAATGCTCTATCGCTCGCTCTTTGCAGCCGACGCCACCGTCACGCTGCGCACCGACAGCAAGCCATTGCGCGACTACGCCCTGGGGCAGTTTGCCGCGGCCGGCTACGACACGCTTTGGGTAAGTGACGACGTACGCCGCGACCATCCCGAGCATCCCGAGACCGAATATGAATGCCGCACGCGCGAGATGGGCGCCGTCGTCTATGGCATTTGCGCCACACCCGGTGCGCAGCCAACCGACGAACAGCTCACGGCGGGCCGCATGCAGGAGCAAAGCCTTGCCTGCTACCTGCCCGATAACCTCGATGAGCTCACCTATGTACCCCTGGGCATGGAAGAGGCCGTCGAGAACTTTAGAAACCGTGCCCGGAAAGGCAAGAAGCGCCTGCCTCAGGAACGCTAGCACCGCACGCCCTTTTCCTGCATTTTCTCGCGCGCTGCCGCTCCGCGCCGCCGCTACGCCATAATAGTTGGCGGACAATCGCGAGAGAAAGCAAACACATGGCACAGACCACGACAGATACCGCCGCCAGCACCGTCTCCGGCGCCGGCGCCGCCAGCTCATTCTCGGGCGGCACGGGAACCGAAGCCGAGTTTGGCTCGCTCGGCGCGCTCTCCCCCACCTGGTGGGAGCCCGAGGATGGCAGTGAGCCCGAGCCATGGCTCACGCCCGACCAGGCCTTCGAGCGTTTCTTTGAATGGACGAGCGATCGCGGTATTGAACTGTGGGATCACCAAGAAGAGGCCCTCATGGACCTGGCAGCCGGCGATCACGTCATCTTAGGCACACCGACCGGATCGGGTAAATCGCTCGTCGCGCTGGGTATGCTCTTTATGGGCATGGCGCAGGGTAAGCGTTGTTATTACACGGCCCCCATCAAGGCCCTGGTCAGCGAAAAGTTCTTCGACCTTGTGCAGGTGCTCGGCCGCGATAACGTCGGCATGATCACCGGCGACACGCATATCAACACCAAGGCACCCGTCATCTGCTGCACGGCCGAAATCCTTGCTAACGATGCGCTGCGCGAGGGTGAGGACGCCGATGTGGGCTGCGTGGCCATGGATGAGTTCCACTACTTTGCCGACCCCGACCGCGGTTGGGCCTGGCAGGTGCCGCTGCTCACCCTGCCCCACACGCAGTTTATGCTCATGAGCGCCACGCTCGGCGATGTCACTGCCATCGCCGCCTCACTCGAGGAGCACACCGGCGCTGCTTGCGACTTGGTTGTCGACGCCCCGCGTCCTGTTCCGCTGAGCTACGACTATGTGACGACCTCCCTCGAGGGCACCGTCGAGCTCGCCATGCGCCGTGGCGAGGCCCCGCTCTATATCGTGCACTTTAGCCAGGATGCCGCCCTTGCGACGGCGCAGTCGCTCGCCAATTTTGGCATCGCCAGCAAGGCGCAGCGCGAGGCCATTAAGGAAGCTGCCAAAGGCACGAGCTTCTCCACGGCCTTTGGCAAGATTCTTAAGCGCTTGCTCGGATGCGGCGTCGGCGTGCACCATGCTGGCATGTTGCCGCGCTATCGTCTGCTGGTCGAGCGCTTGGCACAACAGGGCCTGTTGCCCGTCATCTGCGGCACCGATACGCTCGGCGTCGGCATCAACGTACCCATCCACACCGTGGTACTCACCGCGCTCACCAAGTTCGACGGCTACAAGATGCGTCGTCTGCGCGCCCGCGAGTTTCATCAGATTGCCGGTCGCGCCGGCCGCTCGGGCTTCGATACCGAGGGCATGGTGATTGCCGAGGCACCCGAGCACGAGATCGAGAATGCCAAGCTTATGGCCAAAGCGGGCGACGACCCCAAAAAACTCCGTAAGATTAAAAAGAAGAAGGCACCCGAGGGCTTTGTCACCTGGAATAAGCAGACCTTTGAGCGCCTGATCGAGACGCAGCCAGAAACGCTCAAGCCGCGCCTGCGCATCACGCACTCCATGGTGATTAGCGTGGTCGAGCAGGGCGGCGATGCGCGAGCCCGCGTGCACGACCTCATCGAGACAAGCCTGCAAACGCCCGAGGAAAAGGCCAAGCTCGAGGTTCGCGCCGACGAAATCTTCGCCACGCTCATCGATTCCGGCGTCGTCGTGCGCGCCGAGGTGCCGCCCGCACCCGATGCCCCGGCTGACGCCGCACCAGACATCGACTATGCGCTGACGGTCGATCTGCCCGAGGACTTCGCGCTCGATCAGCCGCTCTCGCCGTTCTTGCTTGCCGCGTTGGAGCTGCTCGATCCCGAGAGCGAGACCTATACCATGGACTTAATCTCAATGGTCGAGGCAACGCTCGAGGATCCCAAGCAGGTGCTGCGCGCACAGGAGCGCGCAGCACGCGATCGCGCTATGGCCGAGATGAAGGCCGACGGCATCGAATATGAGGAGCGTCTGGAGCGCATTCAAGACGTCACGTACGAAAAGCCGCTCGAGGATTTGCTCGACGCCGCTTTTGACAAGTACTGCCAGGAAGTGCCCTGGGCCAACGACTATCAGCTCTCTCCCAAGAGCGTTCTGCGCGATATGCTGGAAAGCACGAGCGATTTTAAGGGCTACATTCAAAAGCTCGGCATCGCCCGCTCCGAGGGCATTTTGCTGCGCTACCTGGCAGAGGCCTACCGTTCCCTCGATCGCACCGTACCGATCGAGAAGCGCGACGAGCGCCTGCGCGACATCATCTCGTGGCTGGGCTTTGTGGTGCGTTCGGTGGACTCGAGCCTGGTGGACGAGTGGGAGAACGCCGGCAACCCCGCTGCACTCGACGCCGCGCCGCCGCAGGGCATCGACGAGGTCGTGGCGGACCGTCGCGGCTGCACGCTATTGGTGCGCAACGCGCTCTTCCGCCGCGTGACCCTTGCCGCCCGCGAGCACGTTCGCGACCTGGGCGAGCTCGACGACGACTGGGGCATGAGCGAGATCCGCTGGCAAAAAGCACTCGACGCTTACCACGAGCAGCACGAGGAAATCCTCACCGACGGAGATGCCCGCAGCGCCGCGATGTTTTCCATTGACGAGTCCGACGAGAAGACCGCACACGTATGGCACGTGCACCAGATCTTTGCCGACGAGGATGGCGACCACGATTTTGGCATCATGGGCGATGTCGATCTGGACGCCACGCAAGACGGCGGCGAGGTCATCTTCAAAAACTACCGCGTCGGCTTTATCGAGGACCTGCTCGAGGACTAGCCGGGCACAATGGAACGAAACGAAGCGGGGTCGCTGGCAACATCGCCAGCGGCCCCGCTTTTGCGCGATACGCTATCCCCTACTCGGTATCCTCGACCTCATACGAATCCGCCTCGGCTGGCTCATCATTTGTCTCCGGCGCAGCCCCGCGCGCCTCGTCAAAGGCGGCCTTCATGGTCTTGTTGCCCCACGTGAGCTTGCGAATGGTAAGATCATCGGCCTTCTTGTTGGCCAGGCGCAGATTGTTCTCGGAGGACAGCAACGCCTCCTTGGTTTTCTGCAGATGGCTAATCGTCTTGTCGATCTCATCGATTGCCGTTTGGAACTTGCGGCTCGCGATCTCGTAGTTGCGGCCGAAATCGTTCTTGAACTTCTCCATCTTGGCTTCGAAGTTCGTGACGTCGATATTCTGCTGTTTGTACTCCGCCAGCTCCTGCTTATAGCGCAGCGAACCCATGGCGGCGTTGCGAAGAAGTGTAATCATGGGAATGAAAAACTGTGGGCGAATCACGTACATCTTTTCGTAGCGATAGCTCACGTCGACTATCCCTGCGTTATAGAGCTCGCTCTCGGGCTCGAGTAGCGTGCAGAGCACCGCGTACTCACAGCCTTTCTGGCGACGATCGTGATCGAGCTTCTTAAAGAAGTCCTCGTTTTTGTGCTTGGTCGCAGTCTCGTCGTTCTCGTTTTTCATCTCGAACATAATCGAAATGACCTCGTTGCCGCTCGCGTCGCACTCGCGGAAGATAAAGTCGCCCTTGGTACCCTCGGACGCATCGTTGTCTTTCTCGAAGTACGCGTTAGGAAACGCCGTCATGCGCAGACGGTTAAACTCGGTCTCGCAGTGCTGCTCGAGCGACTCGCCCACCATCTTGGTGGACAGGCGGACCTTCATGTCCTTAAGGCGCTCAATCTCTTCATCCTTGTAGCGAATCAGGTCATCGCTCGCGCGCTTGGCCTGCGCAAGCTCGAGCTCGTGTGCCGCCTTGGCCTGTTCCTCGCGAGAATCGCGCACCGCCAGCTCGCTCGTCAGCTTGGCACGTGCCTCATCGCGCTCTCGCTCCACCGCGGCGACCGCCTCCGACAGGTTCATTTTTGCCATCAGTTCCCGCTCGCGCAACTGGGCACGCAGACCCTCGGCCTCTTGCTCAGATTGTGCCTTTGCGGCGGAAAACTTCTCCTGTACCGTCGCGCGGTAGTCAGCAAGCGCGCGCTCAGCTTCACCGCGAGCAGCATCGAGCTCGCGCTGCGACTCTGCCGCGGCAGCGGCAAGCGCCATCTCCTGGGCCTTGTCCGCCGCGGCAAGCCTGGCCTGCAGCTCGGCAATCTGAGCATCACGTGCAGCCAAATCGTTTTGAGCAGCATTGCGCGCCACCGACTCGACGAGCTTGGCTTCGTCATCTTTGCGCTCCAGCTGCGCACGCAAATTGTCGATTTCTCGCTGAAGCTCGGCGTTTTCCTTTTGAGCATCGGCACGGGCCTCAACCGCCGCGCGCTGACTTGCGCTCTCGCGCTCTGTGGCAGCGCCCTCGAGCTTGGCGCGCAGCTCGGCAAGCTCAGCGTCGCGCTTGGCAACCTCTTGTGCCAGCTTCTGCTCCGCGGCGTTCTTCTGCTCGACAAGTTGAGCGTTGCGCTGAGAATCTGCCTTTTGCAAGGCAGCCGTCGAACGCGAGCGCTCAAGCTCCAGCGCCTGCTCGCCCTCGCGCTGGACTGCCTTCACACGCTCATCCAGGTCGCGCGAAAACTCGGCATTGCGCACTTGCTTGACGATGTCCGCATAGCCAGACGCATCGACCTTAAAAACTTCGCCACAATGCGGGCACTTGATCTCGTTCATAGCAGCTCCTCGATGGACGCAAATTTCAACCGCTTACACTCTACCGCGCCGCACGGACAAAAAAAAGACGCCGCCGCCATAATAGCAACAGCGCCAGAACCACCACAAAGGTGCCTGTCCCCTTTGTGGTGGCATGGGTCACTACAGGTCGCGATAGTCGACCAGGCGAAGATCGGGTTGAGACCCGAGCCAAGCGCGCAGCTCGGGGTCGATCAGCGCGTCGACTTCCTTGGTACGATCGGTCGTAAGCGAGCTGTTCTCGAGGATAAACCGATCGAGATAGCCCGGGTGGCACACAAAGACGACCGTCTCGCCGTCGGACATCTCGCGAACCGTCTGCATAATCGAGTCCTTGGGTTCGTAGCCCGGCTCCATCGAATGCATCACCATGCGCAGATCAGTATTTCCGCAACGCACCACCGCCGTGGGATCGAAGCTCGCCTTTTGCTCCTTAAGGCCCAGCTCCTGGGCAACCGCCGAGATCGCTCGGTTAAGGTTTTCGCTCATGACGGCATGGGCCTCAAAGTAATCGGGCTCGCGGCCCACAATCTCGACAAAACGGTCGTGCTGTGCGCGGATCTCGATGCAGGCCTCGTCGAAGTCTATCAGCTCCTCGCCGCGCTTAAAATGCTCACGGAAGGTACGGCTGCTATGGAACTCGCCGCTCTCGTTGAGCATGCTCGGGATGAGCGCCGGATCGGCGCACGGCTTGCCCAGGCACACGTTGGCATGCTGGCCCACTGCAATATCGGCATCCGCCACGAGCGACCACCCACGCTCGGCCTCGGGCATATTAGGCATAAGGCCCGCCGAGCGCACCAGGCCCTCGTTGACGCTTCGGGCAATCCCCAGGTCAACAGCATACGAATAACCGATATCATCGGCACGAATAAGCAATTGCTTCATAACGACTCCAATCTATGGAAAGGGGCACTTGGAGTGTAGCCAAGTGCCCCAGGTAATTATCCTACCTAAACAGATGTCTTAAGCCTTAGCGGCAGCAACATCTTCCTCGAGCTGATCCTTGCTAAAGCCAAAGAGGTAGGCGATGGCAGTGGCGGCAACAAATGCAGCGCCCGATGCAACGCAACCCCAGACGAGATTAGCCGTTCCGCCGGCAACAAAGCCGGTGACGCCCAGAATATTGGTCGCGCCCAGAACATACGTTGTCACATTGGTGAGGGCTGCGATCAAACCGCCGATAGCACCGCCGGCAACCATGGCGCCCAGGCAGCGAGTGTACTTAAAGCCACAGCCATACAGTGCGGGCTCCGTCACGCCGCCCACGATACCGGAGAGCGAGAAGCCGAGCATGGCGCCCTTCTCGTCGGTCTCCTTAAGGCGCAGGAAGGCACCGAAGGCCATGCCCCACGTAGCGAACTGAGAGATACCGGCCGCGACCATAACGCAGGAGTCGGAGCCCAGGGTGAGCAGCTGCACAATACCAAGGGCAAGCAGGACCTGGTGCATACCGGTCATAACCAGGAACTCCCAAAGTGCGGCAATGACGACGAGGGAGAGGATGGTGACGATGCCGCCGGCGTTACCGAGACCGAACATAAAGTTGCCGACCATGCTGCCCAGGATGGAGCCAATCGGAGCCAAAGCGCACAGCGAAACGGGAATCATGACGGCCATGGTGCCCACGGGTACAAACACCGTAGAGAGCATGTCGGGAACGACCTTCTTCATGAACTTCTCGACGACCATAAGCACCGGCATGGACAGAACCATGGGGAGCACGGTGGAGGAATAGTTGTTCAGCTGGGCCGGCAGTACGCCGTAGACCATGGTGGTCGTTACGCCCGAATCCGCCGCAGCGTTGACCAACGTCATGAACTCAGGAGCAATGAGCACACCGCCGAGCATCATGCCGAGTGGCTGGCTGCAGCCAAGCTGCTTCGCAGCAGCCCAACCCAAATAAACGGGAAGGAAATAATAGCCAGCGTTATAAATCCAGTTGTAGAAGAAGTTGTAGATGTCGGAGTCGGCAGACCAAATACCGAGCATGCCGTCACCGCAAACCACGGCGATGATACGGAACATGGCAGCGCCCATGATGATGGGGATCGTCATGACCATGGTCTTGGAGAGATAGTTGAGGATCTTGTTGCCCGCAGTCTTGAGCGTCAGCGGCTCCTTGGTGCCGTCATCGAGGTTCTCGTCAATGGAGCCTTCGCATTTAACTCCCAGCGCAATGGCGGCGTCGTAGACCTTCGGTACGTTCTGGCCAATGATGACCTGATACTGGCCGCCAGACCACTGTGCGCCCAGTACACCCTTGATCTTCTTAACTTCATCGTCATTGGGGATGGACTGATCCTTAAGGTTCAGACGCAAGCGGGTCATGCAGTGCGTCACGTTCGTCACATTGGAGGCGCCGCCGACGGCAGCAAGCACATCCTCGGCAATCTTCTTGTTATCGACAGCCATGTCGAATCCCTTCTCTTCCAACTAAAGGTCTGTGGGGCTTCACAGCATCAAGACGCACGATTCCGCTCGCGCCTGCGCAGCGCGCGACGCCCGTTGGCAAGAGATTTCATTGCATGTGATTCCCGGGTGGATCGACATGAAAAAAGCCCCACGCACAACCGACGGAGACCCAATAATGGCCTCGACAGAATCGGTAGTGCCTCTCGGAGCTGCACCGTGAGTAACACCCAACACACGGCGAGTATATGCGGCAGATACGTTTACTGTGGCTCAGATTGCCGACAAACGGTAGGAAACGACCCGCGAACGGTCACTATGACGGAAATAAAACGCCAGAGAACCTATTTATTCAAGCTTGCAGGAGCCACGCGATTCACGTGCATGATCAGATAGACGAGCTCTTCTTGGGCCAATGGCTCGCCAAAGGCCTCTTGAATCAGAGCGTCAATACGATGAGCGCAGCGCGATGCCGCAGGATATTGCTCCACGAGCACGTCGTAAAGACCTGAGTTCTCGGTGTCAATCGGCTCTTTCTTTGCCACGCGATCGAGCAGATAGCGCACATGGGTGGCAAAGCGAGTAAAAGCAAACGACGAGCGATCGACCGTCACGCCCAACTCTTCCTGAATAATCGCAACCGTCATATCGAGAAGATGTTCCTCGTGCTGCTCGGCAAGTACACGCCGCTCGCTCGGCTTAATCGCCGCATTGATAATCGACATGGCGATACCCGCGGCCTCACTCTGGGGCATGCGAACGGCAAAAATTTTCTTAATGCCGCGAACGGCTAGCTCGCCCAATCGATACTCAATAGGATGCAGCTGCTCCAGATCGCGCTTGAGCGGCAACGACACCACCATATGTTCACGGGCGCGCTTAATGGCAAACTGGATATGATCTGCCAGCGTAATGGGCAGATTAGGACTCAATTCGTACGAAAGCTGTCCGGTCGCAATATCTGCCAGCTGAGCAGAAAACTCAAGCACCTCGGGGTCGACCTCGTCGATGAACGCCAGATACTTTGAATCGATGCCGTAAAAGGTGCGCGTGACGACGTCCAGGTCGACCTCGTGCGGCATGTCGCCAAAGCCGATGCCGCGACCCAACGCGATGAGCTGGCGCCCCGCTCCGTCTTCGCAGATGGCAGCGTTGTGGTTAATGCGCTGGATAGCCCTCATGGAATCATCGCTCCTACTAAAACGCACCGTGTAGACCATCCACACGGCGCGTTTATTCTACCTGCACTTGCAGCTACAGTCCAAAGAAGCTCAAGATCTGGTCTCGGCTTACGGGCTTGTACTCGTTGGCGTCGAGGCCCACATCGTAGCGATAAATGGGGCGCTCGCGATCGCGGTTGCGCGCGTTGGTGCGGTCTCCCCTACTGTGGATATGCCCGTGCAGCATGATGGCGCCACGCGCCTTGCCATTCCAGCTGAGCATGGGGTAATGGCTCAACACCAGGCGATGGCCCTTGGCATAGCCGGGAGCAATCTCCAGGTAATCACGCACGTCTTCCCAGATTTGGGGCGCAGCTGGATCTTCCCAGTCACCGTCATGGTTGCCACGGATGAGCGTTACGTTCTGACATTCGATGCGCTCGCGCAGGCGCACAGCATCCGCCAGGGGCAAACGATAGGTAAAGTCTCCCAAGATATAGAGACGGTCGTCCGCCGCCACGCACTCATTCACGGCATCGATGACCTTGCGGTTCATCTCCTCGACCGAATCAAACGGTCGATCCATGTCGTGCAGGATATTCGTGTCGCCCAGGTGCAGGTCGGCGGTAAACCACATCATCGTCTCTGTCCTCATTTCGCAACGTGTTCAACTCGTGCTAAGTATACAGACGCAGCGATGCGGCGGTTATCCAAAGAGCCCGCCGAACAGTCCGCGGCGGCGCTTGTCTTGCTTTTTCGAAGCGTCACCCTGAGTTTTCTTGTCCTGCCGCTTCTTACGGTCCTGCTCCAGCTCATCATCGTCGAGCAGCATATCCCACTCAAACGGGTCATCCGTCAGATCGAACAGGCCATCGTCATCAAACATGGCAGCCTCCCTTACCGACTAGCGAGCATCCACCACGTAGAGGCCAACGCGCACCTGGTGCCACGGGCTACGCTCGGGGGCAACCTGCTGCACGCGCGCCTCAAATACACCCTCGTGTCCGTAATACATCATCACGGATAGCGGGCCGACCTCGTTTCCTGGAACATAGCCGAGCTTGGTGTTGCCGTAATAGATCGCAACCGCCTCAGGGTCATGGGGATTATCGCGCTCGGCACACAGCGTCAGCTTATCGCCGACCTTAAGATCGCCCAGGACCAAGGCACCGTCGGCATACTGAAATCCTGCGATATGAAACGACAAAAGAACACGTGAAGGCTCGTACATGGCAACTCCCCTAACGGCCGGATAAACCGGCGCTTAACCTTACTGAGAAGTTTACGGGCCCGTGCGGACACGAATTCACCCGCTCGCGCCTTTCACCCAGTTGCCGCAACGCTTGCGAGACAGAGCGCTTGCAGATAAGATAGAGGCACGGATGGCACCCGTTGCAGCGGGTCTTGCCAACTCCAGTGCACGTTTACATCGTGAGAAGTGGCCGTCTTCGCTTACGCGGGGGCGGCTATTTCATTCGGCCGATAAACAGGCCGAGTTCGATAGCCGCGATTAACAACGCCAGTAACGAAATAACATCGCTTACGTTCATACCAATTCCCTTCTAAAGGGAGTTGGCCCATCCGTACCCCATGGCAGTAGTCTAACGTAAATGGCAGGTAATAGGAACACTTGTTCGTATTACCTGCCATTTCCTAATGCACAAACATGCGCACGAATTTGTGCTTCCAGCTTGCGTAGGGCGCATACCGAAACGGCACGTCCAGCCAGGTTGCCTTGTTCACGATGCTCTTCTTGTGGCTAAACGCATCGAAGCTCTCGCGGCCATGGTACTGCCCCATGCCGCTCGCGCCCATGCCGCCAAAGCCCATATGGCTCGTAGCCAGATGCATGATGGTGTCGTTAACACAGCCGCCGCCAAAGGGCACGTAGCGCACAAAGCGCTGCTGGACCTCGCGGTCCTGGCTAAAGATATACAGGGCCAGCGGCGTCGGACGATCCGTAATAAACGTTTCGGCCTCGTCTAAGTTCTCAAACGTCAGTACCGGCAAGATGGGGCCGAAGATCTCCTCCTGCATCACGGCGTCATCGGGGGCCACGCCATCCAAAATCGTCGGCTCGATCTTGAGCGAAGCCTCGCGCGTGACACCTCCAAGCACGACCTTATCGGGATCGATCAGTCCACGCACGCGCGCAAAATGTTTGGCGTTGACGATATGCCCGTAATCCTCGTTATCGAGCGGGTGCTCGCCAAACATGCGACGGACCTCTTCCTTGATGAGGCCCAGCAGCTCGTCGTGCACGCTCGTATCGACCAGCAGGTAGTCGGGCGCCACGCAGGTCTGCCCCACGTTGAGCCATTTACCAAAGGCGATACGCCGTGCCGCAACCTTCAAGTTTGCCGTCGCATCCACGATGCAGGGACTCTTTCCGCCCAGCTCAAGCGTCACGGGCGCAAGGTTTTTACTTGCGCGCTCCATGACGAGTTTGCCGACCGGAACGCTACCGGTAAAGAAAATCTTGTCCCAGCACTCATCGAGCAACGCTTCGTTCTCGGCGCGCCCGCCCTCGACAACCGTCACCAGACGCGGATCAAATGCCTCTTCACAGATTTGCTTGAGCACCGCGCTCGATGCCGGAGCATATGCACTCGGCTTGATGACCACGGTATTGCCCGCGGCAAGGGCTCCGGCGAGCGGCTCGAGCGTCAGCAAAAACGGGTAGTTCCAGGGCGCCATGATGAGCGTGACGCCATAGGGCACGGCTTGCGTTTTGCACACACTCACGGCGTTGGCAAGATCGCACGGACGCAGGCGCGGACGACTCCATCGAACCACGTGAGCAATCTGATGACGAATCTCGGAAAGCGACGTGCCGATCTCGCACATATATGCCTCGTCATGCGACTTTCCCAAATCGGTCTTGAGCGCATGGGCAATATCGGCCTCGTGCGCCCGGACCGCATCGCGTAAACTCACGAGCGCGCGACGTCGAGCATCGACATCAAACGTAGCGTGCGTCTTAAAGTAGGTGCGCTGATCGCCGACGATGCGCGCAATTTCCCCGGTGTTCATGGACCCTCCTAGTTCTCGCCCTCAAACATACCACCTGCAACGACTTCGTACATATGCTCGAGCTCCAAGCGGTCCATCAAAAGCGGAACGGGGTACAGGGGATTGGCCTCGGCATCGGCATGCGCCGCCATCTCAGGAATGTCGGAGCGGCGAATACCTGAGACATATTTGGGGATTCCCAGGGCCCCGTTCATGCGGTCGACCCAATCGATAAAGGCCTCGGCCGCAAGACTATCCTGTGCGGTAGCCGGCGCAATGCCCGCCATGCGAGCGAGGTCGGCAAGCTTGGGGGCGGCGGCGTCACCATAAGCGCGAAGCATGTGCGGCAGGATGATCGCGTTGGCCAAACCGTGCGGAATTCCGTATCGGCCGCCCAGACTGTGCGCGATGGCATGCACATATCCGACATAGGAGCGGGTAAACGCAACACCCGCCTTATACGCCGCCGAAAGCATATTGCGACGTGCACGCATGTTGTCGCCATGCTCATAGGCCTCGAGCAAATTGTCGTGGATGAGCTGAACCGCCTGTCGCGCCATCTTGCGCGTATAGGGCGTGGTGCTTCGCCCGATAAAGGCCTCGACAGCATGCGTCAGGGCGTCCATGCCCGTCTGCCCCGTAATGGAGGCGGGCAGGCCGCGCGTAAACTCGGGGTCGTGCACCGCAAGGCGCGGGATAAGCACAAAGTCGTTAATGGGGTACTTGTAGTGCGTCTCATCATCGGTAATTACCGCCGCAAGCGTGACCTCGCTTCCCGTGCCTGCCGTGGTGGGAACGGCGATGAGCAGCGGCAGGCGACGATGAATCCGCAGCAGCCCGCGCATCTTGTTGATGGGCTTGTTTGGCTGCGCGATGCGTGCTCCCACGCCCTTGGCACAGTCCATGGCCGAGCCACCGCCAAAGCCGATAATGGCCTGGCAGGCGCTCTCTCGATACAGGGACGCCGCTTCCTCCACGTTTGAGACCGTGGGGTTCATACGCGTTTCGGCATAGACCGTAACGCCAATCCCCTGAGCCGTAAGCGCACGCTCGAGTGATGCCGTGAGCCCCAAACGTGCAATACCAGGGTCTGTCACGATAAGGACCTTCTGGATCGAGCGCTTTTGAAGCACCGCGGGCACATCCTCGGCATGCTCCAAAATGCGCGGCTCGGTATAGGGCAGGATCGGCAATGCAATGCGAAAAACCGTCTGATATGTTCGGCACCAGGCACGACTGGCTAGATGCATAAAGGAAACTCCCTTATTTGTTGATAGGTCAACATTTGCTCGACCGATTGTACTCAGCGGAGATCGCAGACGGCCCGCCAATCGTTAATCAATCAACATCTTCATATCTCAAAATTGTTTTATTAAAAATCATTCCTAATAGGCTTCACATTTGGTCGCATTTATGGATAATAGAACTCGTCAAGACGCACGTCCGGAGAGGGCCCTTACGGGACCGGACGAGCGCGCAATCGCCATCGATCGAAAGGATCGAATCATGAAGTTTGTTTGCCCCGTTTGCGGTTATGTGGAAGAGTTCGACGGCGACCAGCTGCCCGAGGATTTTAAGTGCCCCCAGTGCGGCGTTCCCGGTTCTCGTTTCCTGAAGCAGGAGGAGGGCCAGCTCGAGTGGGCTGCCGAGCACGTCGTGGGCGTCGCCAAGATGGAGGGCGTCTCCGAGGACATCGTTGCCGACCTGCGCGCTAACTTTGAGGGCGAGTGCTCTGAGGTCGGTATGTACCTGGCCATGGCTCGTGTCGCTCATCGCGAGGGCTATCCCGAGATCGGCCTGTACTGGGAGAAGGCTGCCCACGAGGAGGCGGAGCATGCCGCCAAGTTCGCTGAGCTCCTGGGCGAGGTCGTGACCGACTCCACCAAGAAGAACCTCGAGATGCGCGTTGAGGCCGAGAACGGCGCCACCGCCGGCAAGACCGATCTTGCTAAGCGCGCCAAGGCCGCTGGCCTCGATGCCATCCATGACACCGTGCACGAGATGGCTCGCGACGAGACCCGCCACGGCAAGGCTTTCGCCGGCCTGCTCAAGCGCTACTTTGGCTAAGCCAACCGCCTGAGACATAACCTCTAGCTCGATGAGGCCCGGACCGCATGGTTCGGGCCTTTTTCGTGGGCTTATTGCAGCTGCTCTTGAAGAGCGATGAGCGACTGAGGGCTCAGGTCGTCGTATTGTATGAGGACGCGAGATGGAGCGTTCTTAGTCGATGCCCGATCACCCGTCCACAGGCAATCGGCGATGTTGACATAGGAAATACGAGCGTCAGCAAGAGCCTTCGCGAAACTCTTCCCCGCTCCGTCCTCGGACAGGGCAACGGTGCAGTAAAGGCCCGCGTCCGCATGCTCGATCGAAACCTCCCCTGCCGGAAACGCTTTCCGCACAAGCGCCGCCAGGCCATCACGCGCCTCGCGAGCACGAACGCGCACGCGGTTCACATGTCGCTCGTAATCACCCGATTCCAGCAAACGAGCCAAAGCGACCTGGTCAACAGAACTCACCGACGAGGCGTAAAAACCAAGGTTGCGCCTAAACCGCTCCATTAGCTCGTCGGGCAGCACCATGTACGCTAGACGCAACGCCGATGACAGGCTCTTCGAAAACGTGTTGGTGTAGATAACCGACTGGGCGGCATCGATCGACGCGAGCGCGGGAATCGGTTTGCCGGCAAGGCGAAACTCACAATCAAAGTCATCTTCGATGAGATACCGACCCGGTCGCTCGGCGGCCCAGCTGAGCAGCGCGTAGCGACGCGCAATGCTCGTCACAAGGCCGGTCGGATACTGATGGGACGGCATCAGATGAAGGACATCGGTCCCGCTTTTCTGCAGAGTGCTCAAGACCACGCCCTCATCATCCAACGGGATATGTCGAACTTTGCAGCCCATGGCCTGATAGATGCGCGTCAGGCGCAAATAGCCCGGATCCTCAACGGCATACACCTTGTCGGCTCCAAGCAACTGAACCAACATGGTATCGAGCAGCTGGGCGCCCGCACCGATAACGATGTTGTCGGGGTCGACATTCATACCCCTTGTCCCGCGCAGGTGGTGAGCAATTGCGCGTCGTAGCCGAGCGGTGCCCTGTGCCGGCGCAGTCGAAAAGATTTCGCGTTCGTCTTCGGATGCCAGCGTCGCCCGCAGCGCGCTTTGCCAAAGCCGCGCCGCCTCCAAAGCGGAAGGAGAAAGCGCATCAAATCGCTCGACCTGTCCGTTGATATCATGTGCGCTGGGGCCCGCGGAGACGGCATCTCGGTCGATGCCCTCCGCAGCCGAAGGCAAAACCGGTGCATCCGGAAGCTCGCAAGCGTAGTAGCCCCGACGCGGCATTGAGCAAATATAGCCCTCGGCAAGTAACTGGTTATATGCATTCTCGATGGTAATGACACTGATTCCTAGATGACTGGCAAAGGCGCGCTTAGACGGAAGATGTTCCCCCGCCGCAATGCGTCCAGCTACGATATCATCTCGAATTTGCTGGTAAACATACTCATAGAGCGATGCTTCGCCGCGTTTTTCCAAATTGTAGTCAAGCATGTGTTTGCCACCTGACCTTATCGCGCTGTTCAATCTGGTATTAGTCTGACCTTGTAATTATCTCGAAAACTGAGTATTTCGCCATACCCAGCTCCCCGATAGGATGTTCCGTCAAACAATGCACATGCCAACCAAGGGAGCAACCATGGTAGAACAGACCAGCAAGGCCGATCGCGTCAAACTCAACCGCGAGCTCGCGCAGATGCTCAAGGGCGGCGTCATCATGGACGTCACCACTCCCGAGCAGGCACGCATCGCCGAGGAGGCAGGCGCCTGCGCCGTCATGGCTCTCGAGCGCATCCCGGCCGACATCCGTGCCGCAGGCGGCGTCTCGCGTATGAGCGATCCCAAGATGATCAAGGGCATCCAAGAGGCCGTCTCCATCCCCGTCATGGCCAAGTGCCGCATCGGTCACATTGTCGAGGCGCAGATCCTGCAGGCCATCGAGATCGATTACATCGACGAGTCCGAGGTTCTCTCCCCCGCCGATGACGTTTATCACATCGACAAGACCCAGTTTGACGTGCCGTTTGTCTGCGGCGCCCGCGATCTGGGCGAGGCGTTGCGCCGTGTTGCCGAGGGCGCCACGATGATTCGCACCAAGGGCGAGCCGGGCACGGGCGACGTCGTCCAAGCCGTGCGCCACATGCGCAAGATCCAAAAGCAGATCCGTGACGTTGTCGCTCTGCGCGATGATGAGCTCTTTGAGGCAGCCAAACAGCTGCAGGTTCCGGTCGAACTGGTCCGCGAGGTCCATGCCACGGGCAAGCTTCCCGTCGTGAACTTTGCCGCCGGCGGCGTAGCGACCCCCGCCGACGCCGCGTTGATGATGCAGCTGGGTGCCGAGGGCGTCTTTGTCGGCTCGGGTATCTTTAAGAGCGGCGACCCCGCTAAGCGCGCCGCCGCCATCGTCAAGGCCGTGGCAAACTTCACCGATGCCAAACTCATCGCCGGGCTTTCGGAGGACCTGGGCGAGGCCATGGTGGGCATCAACGCCGACGAGATCGAGATCATCATGGAGGAGCGCGGGCGCTAGTCCAGCAGAAAGGATCGCACATGAGCGATTATGCAGACCAAACGGTCGCCGTGCTGGCGGTCCAAGGCGCTTTTGCCGAGCACGAGGCAAGACTATCTGAGCTGGGCGCGCACTGTATTGAGCTGAGGCAGGCGGCCGATTTGCAGCAGAACTTTGACCGCCTGGTCCTCCCCGGCGGCGAGTCCACCGTTCAGGGCAAGCTACTTGCCGAACTCGGTATGCTCGAGGGACTTCGCATCCGCATTGTTGAAGGCATGCCTGTATTGGGGACTTGCGCCGGCTTGATTCTGCTGGCGCGCGACCTTGCCGCCCACGACGATAAGGGGACGCCGCGCCTGGCAACCATGGATGTGCTCGTTGAGCGTAATGCCTATGGCAGACAGCTCGGCAGCTTTCGCACCAAGGGGCGGGTAGACGGTATCGACGGTGAAGTGCCACTGACGTTTATCCGTGCACCCCGCATCGTCAAGGTGCACGGCAATGCCAAGGCCCTGTCCGAAGTCGATGGCCGCATCGTCGCCGCCCGTCAAGACAACCAGCTCGGCGTCACCTTCCACCCCGAGCTCGACGACGACGCCCGCCTCCACGAGCTCTTCCTCCAAATGTAGGCAAAAACGAACGAGCGTAGATTTCCACTCTCATGCTATGCAGTCGTTGGGGACGTTCTTAAACGACTAGTCCAACAAGAACATCCCCAATGACTACATTGCGATAGACGACCACGTTTGCCGAGATAAAACCGACCAAAATAAACTTGTCCCCCTTTTGGTAGGTTTGGATCAAGGCAACGCCGATATTTTGCTACCGACAGCGAAAACCCGCCAGAGCGAGGGAGGCCCTTTTGGGGCGAGATGACGCCATAGGTTGAGCATAAGTCAGCGAGCGAGTCGCATTTGTGACAAGGTGGCGTGAAACGAAAGGGCGCTGACCTTCTGGTCGCGCCCTTGAAGTTGAACGTCAGATTGTCCAAATGCGGCCCGCGCAGCGTCGGCCCGTTACGGCGTTTGGTAAAACGCCGTAACTAAAAACGGTTGCCGCGGAAGCCGCCACCGTTGCGGCCACCGCGATCGCCGCCACGGCCACCGCGGTCGTTACCACGGTTGCCGCCAAAGCCGCCACGGTTGCCGCCGCGGTCGCCATAGCCACCACGGTTGCCGCCAAAGCCGCCGCGACCGCCACGGTCGCCGCCACGGTCACCAAAGCCGCCGCGGCCACCGCGATCGCCACCGCGACCGCCACGGTCGCCGCCACGGCCACCGCGATCGCCAAAGCCGCCGCGACCGCCACGGTCGCCGCCACGGCCACCGCGGTCGTCACGGCCGCCGCGAGGACCGCGGTCCTCGTCCAGGCCCATGGCGACGAGCGGAGCGATAACCTTATCGAGAGCGGCCATCAGCTCGGTAGCCTCCTCGTAAGAAAGCTCGGGCAGGAACTTCTCCTTCTTGTTGGCAAGCTCGACCAGGCCCTCGGCGGCATCCTCGGCAGCGAAGACGACGATCTTGCGCATATCGCCCTCGGCGTCGTCGATGCGGCCGACCAGATCGGCAGCCTCGGCCTCGGCCATCAGGCCATCGAGCTCACGAAGGCGCATACCCAGCAGGTCGGACATTTCCTTCTGCTCCATCTTGGGCTTGAGGTCAAGAAGCTTGATGGCGCGCTCGATGTTCGCCATGCGCTCGGCCTTGGCCTCCTCCTCCTTGGAAATAGCAAAGCGACGGCTACGCAGCAGGCGGGCGGCCTTCTGCATCTTGTCCATCAGCTCTTCGTCATCGTAATCAACGGCGGCCTCGACAACCTCGGCCTCCTCCTCGGCGGAAACCTCGTCAGCAGCCTCAACCTCGGCAGCTTCGGTCTCCACGGTCTCGACTGCCTCGACCTCGGCAGCCATGGTCTCGTTCTCGGTCTCGTTCATGATCTCCTCGTTCTCAGACATGAGACTCCTTCTTGGCCCTCTCGGGCATCATCGCCCCATTCGCGGGGCCCGTCGCGCACTCTTTGCGCTTTAAACATTCATGCCTCTCGGCAAAACGTCCATTAGTTTATGGTGTCGCCATCCAATCTAGCTGCAGAATCTATGTGCACACATTAATGCAACATGTGCGACTCGCGACGAGCGTACACCAGCGACGTCGCGAACCCAACCACGGCAATTACAGCCGCCACACGCACGGCAGCTGCAAATCCAATCGCCTGGGCAACGTCCGTCGCAGCGCCAGCGACACCGGCAGTCGCCGCAGAACTCGAGAGCAGGCCGATAAACAGCGACGGGCCAAACGATGCGGCAATCATGTTCCACGTGTTGAGCAATGCCGTTCCGTGAGGATGCTCAGCGGCAGGCAGCGTCTCCAAGCCGGCCGTTTGCGAGGGGCTCAGCACCAAACCGACTCCGGCATACACCACAACGGTCAGCGCCACGACGACGCCGATGTTCATGCTTGCCGCCGTCATCGAGATGGCAGTCTGCCCCACGGCAATCAGGGCAAAGCCGACCGGCAGCAGCGGCCATGCGCCACGGGCGTCCATCACGCGTCCGCCCACAATCGAGGTCACGGCGTTGCAGGCAATCGCCGGCAAAATGAGCAAGCCCGCAACAAGTGCGGTCATTCTGTATGCGCCCTCAAAATAGAGCGGCAACAAAACGCTCATCGAGAACGTCGTCATCATCGACACCACCACAAGCAGGCACGCAGGCCAAAAGCGAACGCTCGCCATGGGACGCACGTTAAGCACCGGATGTTCGAGCTTGAGCTGACGGGCGGCAAACAGGCCGAGCAGCACAATGGCGGTGAAGAGCGCCACGATACTGGCAATCAGATTGGTCGAGAACTCGCCTACGGAATACACAAATGCCGTAATGCCGGCCGCGAGCAAAACAACCAACAGAATATCAAGCGTAGTGTTCGAGCGCTCTCCAACATTCTGAACAAGCTTTGCGCCCGCCACAGCGACCACAATGCCGCCCACCAGCGGCACTACGAACACCGCCCTCCAGCCAAACAACGTACACATAAGACCGCTGATCACGGGTCCAAACGCCGGCCCCAGCGTAATGCAGGCACCGCCCAGGCTCAGATACAGGCCGAGCTTCTCGCGCGGAGCGCATGACAGCACCACGTTCATCATGAGCGGGAACAAGATGCCCGATCCCGCAGCCTGCAAAATACGACTTGGCAGCAAAACGCTAAACGACGAAGCGACCAGGCACAGGACTTCGCCGGCGACCATGCATCCGCATGCGAAAAACAGCAGCTTGCGCGTCGAGAAACGGCCGGACAGGAAGGCCATGATGGCCGTAAAGATCGACGTCACGATCATGTAGCCCGAAACGAGCCACTGCGCCGTGGTGGCACTCACCGAAAAGGCCGCCATAATGTCGTGCAACGCCACGTTAATGATGTTCTCGTTAAACGCGGCGACAAAGGCTGCAATATACATTACGACGAGAAGCGCCGCAGTGCCCGATGGCGTTACTCTAACTTGTTGCTGAGATTTGCTCCCCATGCATTTCCTTCCTCTTGGAACGACAGTCGCATCGCCCCAGAGGAACAGTCCAGGGCGAAAAATGAGCCCTAGACTTACGCCAGACGCCGTACACGACGAGTCTGGCAACATGGTCCAACGTCGAAAGATTGTAACGCGGACGCGTAGCTTTCCTTCCGCGCTATTATTAAAAGTCCACGAAAGCATAAGACATGAGGAGCCCGCCATGATTAAGCCCATCATGAAATCCGAGTTCTTTTTGCGTCTGCCTTCCGAAGACGCGGGACCCGACGATGCCGCGACCGGGCAGGATCTCCTAGATACACTCCACGAGCATGAGCGCGAGTGCGTGGGCCTCGCCGCCAACATGATCGGCGTGCGCAAACGCATCATCTGCGTAAAGGACGGCAACAGGACGCTCCTGATGTACAATCCTCAAATTCTTGAGCAGGTCAATGCCTATCAGACAAGCGAAGGATGCCTCTCGCTAATCGGCGAGCGTCCCTGCACCCGCTATCGCCGCATTAAGGTTGAGTATTTGGACGAGAACTTTGTCCGCCGCATCAAAAACTTCTCGGGCTACACCGCCGAGATCATCCAGCACGAAATCGACCACTGCAACGGAATCGTTATTTAGTTCCACCGATTCAAGAAAGCTCCCTGCAGCCAAGCAACTGCAGGGAGCTTTCGATTGTATAGAGCCTCTATCCCTTAGCTTTGACGGTAATGATCGAAGAAGTCGGCGAGGTCTTCGAGCGACTCTTTGAGCACTTCCATGCGCGGCAGGTACACGATGCGGAAGTGATCGGGCTCGGCCCAGTTAAAGCCGCCGCCGCGCGTGATCAGAATCTTCTTCTCGTGCAGCAGGTCGAGGGCAAACTGCTCGTCATCGGTGATGTTGAACTTCTTAACATCCATCTTGGGGAAGATATAGAACGCCGCGCGCGGCTTGACCACCGAGATGCCATCGATCTTGTTGAGTGCCTCATACACAAAGTTGCGCTGCTCGTAGACACGACCGCCGGGACGGATGTAGTCGTTGACCGACTGATGGCCACCGAGCGCCGTCTGGACGATCGACTGGGCCGGCACGTTGGAGCACAGGCGCATGTTAGAGAGCATGTTGATACCCATAATGAAGTCGCTCATGCAGCGCTGGTTGCCCGAAAGCACCATCCAGCCAATACGATAGCCCGCGATCATGTGCGACTTGGAAAGGCCGCTAAAGGTAACGCAGGGCAGATCGGGAGCGAGCGAGGCAATCGAGACGTGCTCGTAGCCGTCCATGCACAGACGGTCGTAGATCTCATCGGCAAAGATCATCAGCTGATGCCTGCGCGCAACCTCGACGATGCCCTCGAGCACCTCGCGCGGGTAGACCGAGCCCGTGGGGTTGTTGGGGTTGATGATGACGAGGGCCTTGGTCGCGCTCGTGATCTTGGACTCCATATCCTCCAGGTCGGGATACCAATCCGCCTGCTCATCGCATAGATAGTGCACGGGATGACCGCCGGCGAGGGTTGCGCACGCCGTCCAGAGCGGATAGTCGGGGCTGGGGATCAAAATCTCGTCGCCATTGTCGAGCAGAGCGTTCATCGAAAGCTGAATGAGTTCGGACACGCCGTTGCCCGTGTAGATATGCTCCATCTGAACATTGGGCAGGCCCTTGATCTGCGAATACTGCATGATCGCCTTGCGCGCAGAGAACAGGCCGCGCGAATTGGAATAGCCTTCGCAGTCGGGCAGCTGCTGGCGCATGTCCTTGATAACCTCGTCGGGCGTGCGAAAACCGAAGGGCGCCGGGTTGCCGATATTGAGCTTGAGGATGCGCTCGCCCTCGTCCTCCATACGGGCAGCCTCGTCGACGACGGGACCGCGCACGTCATACAGGACGTTATCGAGCTTGGTGGATTTAGAAAAAGTACGCATGGTGGTGCTCCTTGGAATTTGAGCTGAGAGACTAGGTTCGGATTTGGCAACGTTATGGGACGAGGACGTCTCGACTTGATCGGCGTCACTGGCGAGCAGCCAGGAAACATCGACCTCCAAAATACGGGCGAGCAGCTCTGCCACATCGCGCCGCGGGATCGTCTTGCCGCTCACATATTGGCTCATCTGACTCTTGCCGAGTTTTTTGCCGAGCATCTCCGATGCGCGGATTACATCCGACTGGCGAACGTCGCGATCGGACATGGTCTGTCGCAGGCGATCGCTAAACGTCTCTTGGGCCATTAGAACCTCCTTGCTGGCAAAGTTCAATTTATAGAACACAAATTGAACCTGAGTTCAATTTAGGCAGCAGTATAGCGCGGCGCATTATCCGAAAGTTCAATTTCATAAGAAAATGTACCGAACCCCGAGAATTGTCCCAAAGTAGACAACAGGTACGCGCTTTTAGAGATATTCAAGGAAACGAGCCGCCGCAAGCGAAACGTCAGCGGTGCGGTATATGGCGTTGATCTGCCGATGAGGATGTCCCTCGAGCGGGCGCACGGCAACATCGAACTGGCAGCGGCGCAAGATGAGCGCCGGAAGAATGCTCACGCCCAGACCGTCCTCGACCATGGCCATAATCGCATAATCATCCCAGGTCGACAGCTTAGAGCGTACCGCCAGGCCCGCGCGGCGAAACAGCGGCGTAATCTCATCATCTGTGCCGCGTTCCAGCAGAATAAACTGCTCGTTGGCCAAATCGGCAAGAGAGACGACCTCCGCCGCGGCAAGCAAAGAGCCTGTTGGCACTACCGCCATTAACTCGTCTCGCACCAACGGCCGCGACGCCATGCCGGCGCCGCGTGGTTCGCGCGGAATAAAGCCCAGGTCGCAGCGACCTTCCGCCACCCATTGCTCAATCTCGGAGTAATCACCCATCAGCAGCTCGTAATCGATGTCCGGGTGATCGGCGCGAAAGCGCGCAATCACCGGCGGCAGCACGTGGGTCGCCACGCTCGAAAACGTACCGATGCAGATTTTGCCGCGCATGAGCCCACGCATCTCATCCACCCGTCGCTGCAAACGAACAAATTCCTCGCACAACGCCTCGACCGCCGGCATAACTTGCCGCCCATCGGCAGAAAGCACTACGCCCTCGCGGCTTCTATCGAGCACTTTAAAGCCCCAGTCGGCCTCGAGATCGGCCACCATACGGCTCACGCCCGACTGCGAATAGCTCAGCCGCTCGGCGGCGCGCGTAAAACTTCCGGCGCGCACGGTCTCAAGCAGCACCTGCATCTTTTGAATATTCGTTTCCACGGCACCCCTCCACATATGCATGAGCTTTTGTCATGTTATCTATGAATTATATTCGCTTTTCTTCTATAGCCAGTTCACCCATAGTGAACATGCTCGGATATAGAGGGGATGTCAGCGTATGAACAACGGACTGTTTACGTACTTAGCAGCATTGCTGTTGTTTGGCTCCAACGGCATCATCGCCGCCGCCATCGCGCTGCCGAGCTCCGATATCGTGCTCCTGCGCACGTTTTTGGGCGCACTCTCGCTTGTCACCATCCTCGCCATCACCCAACGCCATAAGTTGCAGGCGCCATCTCGCCCCCGCGAAGCCGCAGCCCTCCTCCTCTCGGGAGCCGCGCTGGGCGCCAGCTGGATTTTTCTGTTCCGAGCCTACCAGACGATCGGCGTCGGCGTTTCCTCGCTGCTGTACTACTGCGGCCCCATCATCGTCATGGTCCTCTCCCCACTCATCTTTGGCGAAAAGCTGACCGGCGGCAAAATCGCCGGGTTTATCGCCGTCGCCTGCGGCGCTTTTCTCATTGCAGCGCAAGGTCTAGGCGGCAATATGCCCATTGCGGGTATCGCCTGCGGCATCGCCTCGGCATTTTGCTATGCGCTGATGGTCATCGCCAGCAAGGGTGCGCCACACATCGAAGGCCTCGAAAACTCCACGCTCCAGGTGAGCGCCGCCTTTGTGACCGCGCTGGTCCTCACGCTCATCACGCAGGGCACCCCCTCATTCCTGTCCGTCGGCGTCGCCGCCGGTATTGATTGGCGCACCGTCGTCATGCTCGGCGTCGTCAACACCGGCATTGGCTGCCTGCTCTATTTTAGTGCTGTCGCCAAGCTGCCCGTCCAGACTGTCGCGGTCGTCGGCTACCTCGAGCCGCTTTCGGCCGTCGTGTTCTCGGCCGTCCTTTTAGGCGAAGCCATAACGCCGGTCCGTCTGATGGGTGCCGCACTTATCATCGGCGGCGCGATCTTTTGCGAACTCGCCGGCAAACGCGCAGGTGCCAAGACCGGCATCGCTCAGGCAGCACGCGCCTAACAGCCCCTGCTTTGAAATGCCACCTGCGTACATGAATAATCCCCAGATGGGGATTATTGTCTAAAACACCCCGATGTGCCAAACTGCTCTTATATGTATAAAGATGGCATAAAGGTCTGCTGCCCTTTGCAGGGGCCGGATGTCTAAGGGAGTCCACGTGGCACACAACAAACTGGAGGCAAGCCCCCAAGACCAGCGTGGTCAAGGCGGGCATGGAGCCATTCCCCTCTCCGCTGGCATGCTGCTCGTAACGCTCGGCGTCGTCTACGGTGACATCGGCACGAGCCCCATGTACACCATGAAATCAATCGTTGCCAACAACGGCGGCATCGGTACCGTCAGCGAGGACATGATCCTGGGCGCGCTTTCGCTCGTCATCTGGACCATGACGCTCGTGACCACGGTCAAGTACGTGGTTATCGCCATGAAGGCCGATAACCACAACGAGGGCGGCATCTTCGCCCTGTTTAGCTTGGTGCGCAAAGTGGCGCCGTGGCTGATCCTTCCCGCCATGATCGGCGGCGCGGCGCTGCTCGCCGACGGCATCCTCACCCCCGCCGTCACGGTTACCACGGCCATCGAGGGCTTGCGCACTATCGAGTGGGGCCATGCGCTTTTGGGTGACGGCCAGACCAACGTCATCATCATCACCATCATCATTATCTGTGGCCTGTTTGCCATGCAGCGCGCCGGCACCTCGTCGATCGGCAAGCTGTTCGGGCCGCTCATGACGCTGTGGTTCCTGTTCTTGGCTGGCGCCGGCCTGTTCAACATGCTCGGCAACCTGTCCATCCTACGCGCGCTCAACCCCATCCGCGGCATCATGTTCCTGTTCTCGCCCATCAACCACTCGGGCATCATGGTGCTCGGCTTCGTCTTCCTGTCGACGACCGGCGCCGAGGCGCTCTATTCGGACATGGGTCACGTGGGCAAGGCTAACATCTATGCATCCTGGCCGTTTGTTAAGGCGGCCCTTATCCTCAACTATCTGGGTCAAGGAGCTTGGCTGCTCGCCAATAACTCCAACCCCCAGATGCTCGCGATGGATATCGTCAACCCGTTCTATATGATGCTCCCCGAGCCCCTGCGCCCCTTTGCCATCGTGCTTTCGGCCGTAGCGGCCATCATCGCCTCGCAGGCGCTCATCACCGGCTCGTTCTCGCTGGTATCCGAGGCAACCCGTCTCAATCTCATGCCGCATCTGCGCATCCACTACCCCAGCGACACCAAGGGCCAACTCTATATTCCGCTCGTCAACAACATCATGTGGGTCGGCTGTATCTTCATCGTGCTGCTGTTCCAAAACTCCGAGCGCATGGAGAGCGCCTACGGCCTCGCCATTACCGTGACCATGCTCATGACCACGACGCTTTTGACGAGCTACATCGCCGGCATCCTCAAACACAAGCTGGGCGCCTGCGTCTTCGCCCTGCTCTTTGGTGCCATTGAGCTGTGCTTCTTCGCTTCGTGCCTCACCATGTTCTTTGACGGCGGCTACGTCATGATCTTCCTGGCCGCGCTGCTGTTTGGCCTTATGTACGTGTGGCGCCGCGGCACCGCCATCGAGCGCACGCAGACGATCCTGCTGCCCGTCTCCAAGTACATTGACCAGCTCGGCCGCCTGCGCAACGACGAGACCTACCCCGTGCTCGCCGACAATCTGGTGTTCCTTACCAACAGTCCCGACCCGCTCACGCTCGACCGCGACGTGCTCTACTCCATCTTGGATAAGCATCCCAAGCGCGCCAAGGCATACTGGTTCATCAACGTGCATGTCACCGATGAGCCCTATACGCACGAGTATTCCGTCGAGACCTTTGGCACAGACTTCCTATTCCGCATGCGCTTGGACCTGGGCTTTAAGGTCAATCAACGCATCAACGCCTACCTGCGCCAGATCGTTGGCGACCTGATGGCATCGGGTGAGTTGCCGCCGCAGCATCACACCTACTCCATCTACGAGACACGCGGCAACGTGGGCGACTTCCGTTTTTGTATGCTGCGCAAGATGCTTGCCCCCGAAACGGACATCAACCGCAACGACCATCGCGTCATGGCCATCAAGTACGCCGTCCGCCGCGCCTGCGGAAGCCCGGCACGTTGGTATGGTCTCGAGAACTCGGCCATCATCATTGAGTACGTACCGCTCTTTGCTCGCATGCGCCCGGCCGTCAAACTTGTGCGCACCCAGGTGCCACTCGAGGTTCAGATCGAAGAGGCCGAGGAAATGGAAGTCGACATCTTCTCGGACGACTTGGTCAATGGCAACGAGGCCGGTAGGGACATGAACGTCGATCCCACCGAGCTGCTCGAGAGCGTCGCCGATACGCCCGAACAGCAACAGCTCGACGGCCTCGAGAGCGAACAGCTCAACGACGCCAACTTTTAGCGACGTCATAAATCAACGACAGCGGCCCTGCACCTCGCGAGAGATGCAGGGCCGTCTTGTATTGCAGTAAAGCTAGCGGCTACGAACGACGCGGCTCGGGAACCACGAGTCTATCGGGGCTCGCGCCCTCGGCATCCGTCAGGCTCACGTAGCGAATCGACGGATCCCCATACATCGCGTAGTAATAATTGCCCGTGCGCGCGCTAAAGCATCCGGTATAGATAGTCTTCTCGAACTTGCCATCGCCCATCCTGGACGCCCCCTCAATCATCACCACGCCCTCGAGTGAACGGAACATGCGGACGACGTTTTCGGTCTCGCTCTCCTTTTGCGGGTAATTGGCATTGAGGTACGCCGCCTTTACAAAACGGCTCGGCGAATAGCAGTCACCCGGAATACCGCGCATGCCGGCACCCGCGCCATAGGGCTTGAGCTCGGCGCCACGCCATGTCGCCGTCTGCGGAAAATCGCTTGTGGCCGTGATATAGGTGCGCAGGTTTTCCATGTGCCACGGGAAGGTGGGCTGGTTGGCAAGGGTGTCGACCGGATCGTCGTATACATGCAGGCCGTCAGCCATCATCTCGACCACGATGCTACGCTGGCTGTCGCCGATAATCCAATGGAGCAGCGACACGCCCAGCCCCTCTCCTGCAGATTTGGCGACAATCACCGTATCGCGCAGCGCAGCCTCGACCTCGTCGACCGTCGAGAACGTCGCTGCCACCCACAGGGGAAACTCATAGGCTGCGATATTGGTCTTGCCGTCGACAGGGTCCTCGGCATACTCGGCATAACCCGGGAAATTGAGACCCGCCACGGCGAGGCCCGCATCGTTGCCGCAGTCGAAGAACATGGGATAGTTCTTGTAATCGATGCACATACCGATCACCGCGTGTGCCGCTGTTGCGTCGTCGATAAACGAATACGGAATGTGAAACCCGCGCGGCATCACGCGAACCTGTTGGCCGTAGTCAAAGCTCCAGTCGAGGTTGCGGCCTAGATACATGTGGCCGGAATTATCGGTAAATCGAATGCTCGTACACATAGCGCCTCCCAGCTTTACGTTCTTGCTAAGGTTATTGTCACCAAACAAAGAGGCGCTAAACACAAAAGCCCGGACATGACAACAATGTCACGCCCGGACTATTCAAGCAGGATAAACTCAACCAAGTTAACCCCGCAGGTCGTCTAAGGGGTCAAAGTGCCGCAGATTGCCACGAAAGAGGAGCGAAGCGTACTTAAGGTACGCGAGCGACGATTGAGCGGCAAGGTGCGGTGCTTTGGTCCCCTTAGACCAACTTTCCTAGACAGTGATCAATCATGTGTTGAATCATTTGAGCCTCGAAGCCGACGAAGCCCTGCTTGCGCTCGCGCATCTTGCCGTCTACGATCACGTCATAAGCGACCTTGCACTTGATGTAGCGCGTGGACTTGGTGATCTCGTCGTGCGTCAGGCAGCTCTCCTCCATCTTGCTGGCGCCCAGGCCAAACACCAGACGGGGGTTGTAGAGCACGTGGGGCTCGCCGGCGTCGTCCAGGTAGACGCAGACCTTCTTGGTAACGCCAATCTGGTTGGCGGCAAGGCAGCCGGCGTCCTCGAGCGACTTGATGGTATCGATCAGGTCCTGTGCGACCGACTCGTCCTCGACGGTCGCAACCTCGCAACGCTGGGACAGGATAGCCTCGTCGTGGCAAAGCTCTTTAATCATACGTTCCTCCATAGGGGTCGTTGTAACCGCTTAAGTATACGGTACCCACACATTTTCATGCGAAAAATACCGTCCGTCTGCTACAAAGCGCCGAACATCAACATGCGAGGAACAACAGCGTCGTAAAGGGGCTATAGTGAGAACGTTCGTGTCAATCGGCCTAAACTCGGGGCCGAACAAGGAAAGGGTATGCATGGACGAACTTTTTCACGTCAGTGAGCGCAAGTCCACAATCGGGACCGAACTTCGCGCTGGACTGACAACATTCCTGGCGATGGCCTACATCATTGCCGTCAACCCTGCGGTGCTCTCGGGCGCCGGCATCGATGCGGGAGCGCTCGCCTGCGCCACCTGCCTGGGCGCCGGCATCATGACCATCTGCATGGGCATCTTCGCCAACCGCCCGCTCGCCTGCGCGTCGGGCTTAGGCGTCAACGCGATGATCGCTGGAATCGCCACCACCGTCTGCGGCGGTGACTGGCACGTGGCCATGAGCGTTATCTTCCTCGAGGGTATCGTCATCTTGCTGCTCGTGCTTTGTGGCCTGCGCGAGGCCATCATGGACGCCATCCCCGTGGTCCTGCGTCACGCCATCTCGGTGGGTCTGGGCCTGTTCATCGCCATGATTGGCCTGTGCGATGCCGGCATTATCACCGCTGGCGCCGGTACACTCGTCGGTCTGGGCGACATCACCTCCCCCACCTTCATCGTCGGCATCATCTCCATCCTGGTGACGGTCGCCCTCGCCTGCCGCAACGTCCCCGGCTCGCTGCTCATCGGCATCGTCGTCGCCGTCATCGCCGGTATCCCCCTAGGTGTGACCCAGGCTCCGACCGGTATCATCGCCCCGCTCGACTTCTCGAGCATCGGTGGCCCCATCGCCGACGCCGGCGGCGTGCCCGCCATCGTCAAGGTCCTTACCGACCCCGCGCTCCTCGTCATCTCGTTCTCGCTGCTCATGAGTGACTTCTTCGACACCATGGGCACCGCGATGGCCGTAGCCAAGCAGGGCGAGTTCCTCACCGACGACGGCAACGTCGAGAATATCAAGGAGATCCTAATCGTCGACTCCGCCGCCGCCGCTGTGGGCGGTTTCATGGGTGTCTCCTCCATCACCACCTTCGTCGAGTCCACTTCTGGCGCCGCCGACGGTGGCCGCACGGGCCTCACCTCCGTCACCACCGGCGTGCTGTTCATTCTCGCCGCGTTCTTCTCCCCCATCGTCACCATCGTTTCCAGCGCCGCCACCTGCGGTGCTCTGGTCTACGTCGGCTACCTCATGATGAGCGAGGCCTCCGAGATCGACTGGTCCGACGTGTCGCAGGGTTTCCCGGCGTTCATGATTGTCGCCGGCGTGCCCTTCACCTACTCCATCTCTGCCGGCATTGGCCTAGGCTTTATCGCCTACGTGATCGTCGCGCTCTTTAAGGGCGAGGCCTCCAAGATCAAGCCGCTCATGTGGATCGCAGCTCTCGCCTTCCTCGTCTACTTCTTCGTAGCGTAACGGCATAGTCTGCTAAAACAGAACACCAAAGCGCGGAGTCGCATCGAGCGGCTCCGCGCTTTTCTTTTAAAGCCAGGCAACGCACAGACGCGCGATGTTTTGCTTCCCAAGTTTTGGACATTTTGCCCTCCAAACGGCACTACCGCCGGCTACATCCTGCAGATATGCTGGGCTTAATCGCATAGGCCCTATGAGGATTGGAGTAACCATGGCCGCCTTGTTCACGACCCCCAAGCGCAATGACAAAACCTCTGGAGCCCATTTTGTCGAGCCCGACGTGTGCCGTCGCACGCTGCTCGCACACGGCAGCTGGCGCCGCGTGACGCGCCGCATCGTCTGCGGCCTGGCCTGCGCGCTCACGGTGAGCTCGCTGCTCATGCCGAGCGTCTCGCTCGCGGCCGAGTGGATGGACGTCGGCGGCGTCCGCCACGAAGCGGCCGCGGGGCCCGCGGGAGACGCCGCCGGCACCTGGGCCTGGGACGGCGCCGACGATATGAAGCTCAACGGCTATAACGGCGGCGCGATCGAGGCAGCGGGCAAGCTCAACGTGAGCTACGAGGGCGACAACATCGTCACTAACGGCGACGGCCGCGGCATCAAGGTTAAGGATGGCGCGAACGAGAACGCCGAGCTTAATATTCAGGGCGACGCGTCCAGCACGCTCAACGTGACATCTTCTCGTGACGCCATCACTTCCGTCGGCAGCATCAACATCGACGGCGCTGGCACTGTCAACGCCACGAGCACCGAGCACGATGCCATCGATGCCGGGGGCGATGTCACCATCAAGGGCTCGGGAAACGTTAACGCCACGGGCGATTCGGATGGCATCAGGGCCGACGGCAACATCACGATCGACAACAGCGGAACCGTCACCGCCAAGGCCACCGAGGATCAGGGTATCGATGCTAACGAGAACCTCATCATAAAGGGCGGCGGCAAGGTAGAGGCAAGCTCTATCAAAGACAATGCGATTTGGGCCGACGGCAACATCGAGATCTCGGGTGGCAGCCAGGTCAAGGCAAGCTCCGAGGAAGACGCCGCCATCGACGGTAAAAACAGCCTCACGGTCACGAACGCTTCCCTCAACGCAAGTGGCGTTGGGTATGGCATCTATGTCTACAAGGGCATCACGTTCGATGGCGCAACCGTAACGGTCCGTGCAAGTGCAGGGAACGATGAAGCCAGCGCCCTCTTCACCGACGAGGACGACATCGTCATCAAGAACGGCTCGATCGTGGATGCGTTCGCAGAAGGCCAGTTCTCGACCGCAATCTCCACCAGAAACTACTACCCCAACGAAGCGGGTGGTCACATCTACATTAGTGACTCCGTTGTCAAGGCTATAGCCCGCTATGTCGAGTCCGGTAGCGACGGCCCCGATCACTACAGCAACGACCAAAGTGGCGCGGTCATTCCCGAGCATAGGGGCGTGAACATCGGCATCTTTGCCCGGACCAAGGAGGACATCACGCCCGCGACCATCTCGATTGTCCGCAGTAAGGTCACAGCTGAGGGAGACACGGCGGCAATCTTCGCCCTTGCCGTGAGCGCGGACGGCGAGACAATCGGCACCATCGAGATCGAAGGCGCTCCCATCCAGACGCCCACAGGCGGCAAGATCATTGGCTATCGCAACAAGGAAGAACTCGATGACGGCATCTTCTACGTGGTAGGTCAAACCATCGACACGGGCGACGCTGTGATCGACTCCCCCTATAACGAAGCTGTCGCCAAGAGCACGGTCATCGCGCCTCCCGAGGAGATCAAACCCGAGGAGAAGCCAGGCGAGACCAAGCCCGAGGGTTCCAAGTCCGAGGGCACGAAGACGACCAAGACCGTTGCAGTTGCAGCCACGGGAGCCAAGATCGCCGGCAAACTCGCAGCAACCGGCGACGCCTCGAGCGCAGCCATCGTGGCAGCCGCCCTTGCGGGAACAGCCGCCATCGCCGCGGGCGCCGTGGTGAGCCGCAAGCGCTCGTAAACACTTTTTCGCACGGGACGGGTGGATCGCGGCCCTTGCCTTCCTCGTCTACTTCTTCGTAGCGTAAGGGCAAGGCTGCAAAAGCTGAACAATAAAGCGCGGAGTCGCCATGCGGCCCCGCGCTTTTCTTTTAGCGCCGGTCCCTGCGCCGGCGTGCGGCCTATTTCTCCCCAATTTTGGCCATTTTGCCCTCCAAACGGCACTACCGCCGGCAACATCCAGCAGATACGCTGAATCTAGTCGTATAGGCCCTATGAGAACGGGAGCAACCATGGCAGCCTTGTTCACGACCCCCAAACGCAATGACACTACCGCCGGAACCCATGTTGCCGAACCCGACGTTCGCCATCGCATAGGACTCGCGCACGGCAGCTGGCGCCGCGTGACGCGCCGCATCGTCGTGGGCGCCGTGTGCGCGCTCACGGTGAGCTCGCTGCTCATGCCGAGCGTCTCGCTCGCAGCGGAATGGGTCAAGGTCGGCGGCAACAAGTACAACACCGCGGCGAGCGACGAGGCCGGTACCTGGTCGTGGAACGGCGCCGACGACTTGAAGCTCAACAACTATAACGGCGGCGAGATCCAGGCCGCAGGCAAGCTCAACGTGAATTACTCGGGAACCAACATCGTCACTGCCGAATGGATCGAAAGCATCAACGTTTCTCATGGCACTAACGAGAATGCCGAGCTCAATATCCAAGGCGACGAGGGCGGCACGCTCAGCGTGACATCTACTGAGGACGCTATCCTCTCCACGGGTAATATCAACATCGACGGAGCCGGATCCGTCAACGCCACGAGCACTGGGTTTGATGCCATCAATGCCGGAGGTGATCTCGCTATCAAAGGTTCGGGCAACGTCAACGCCACGGGTGCATCGGATGGCATCAGGGCAAACGGCAATATCACGATTGACGACAGCGGAGCCGTCACCGCCAGGGCTACCAAGGACAAGGGTATTGGAGCCGACAAGAACCTCACCATCAAGGGTGGCGGGACGGTCGAGGCAAGCTCAGCCGATGGTGAGGCCCTTTGGAGCGGCGGCAATATCAACATCTCGGACGGCGGCCAGGTCAAGGCAAGCTCCGAGAAAGACGCTGCCGTCGAGGCCAAGGGCAGCCTCGCAGCCACAAACGCCTCCCTCAACGTAAACGGTGTTGAATATGGCGTCTATGCCCACAAGGGCATCACCCTCGATCATGCAAACGTGACGGTCCGTGCAAGTAAAGGCAGATACGGTGGCGCCAACGCCCTCTTCACCTACCAGGACGACATCGTCGTCAAGAACGGCTCCACCGTGGACGCGTTTGCGGAAGGCGAGGTTTCGGCTGCATTCTCCACCAGAAACGATCGACCCAACGAGAAGGGCGGCCACATCTACATCAGCGACTCCGTTGTCAAGGCCATAGCCCGCTATGTCGAGAACGGCGACGGCCCCATCCCCTACAGCGAAAACCAAGATGGCGAGACGAGGCGCGAACCCCAAGGCGAGAACATCGGCATCATCGCCCAGACCAGCGAGGGCGTCACACCCGCAGTCATCTCGATCATCCGCAGCAAGGTAACGGCCGAAGGAGATACAGCGGCAATCTTTGCCCGTGCCATGAGCGCTGACGGCAAGACAATCGGCACCATCAAGATTGAGAACGCCGCCATCCAGACGCCCGAAGGCGGCAAGATCATTGACTATCGCAAGCTCCGTGACGGCATCTACGAGGCAGGCCAAGCCATCGGCACGGGCGACGCCACGGTCGACTCCCTCTATATCAAAGCAGTCGCCAAAAGTACGACCATCGCACCTCCCGAGGTATCCAAGCCGGAAGACCCCAAGCCCGACGAGACCAAGCCCGCAGAAAGCAAGCCCGCGGAGTCCAAGCAGAACCCCAAGCCTGAGGGCTCAAAGCCGACCAAGGCCGTTGCGGCTTCAACCACGAAAGCCAAGACTACCGGCGTGCTCGCGGCAACCGGCGACACCTCGGGTGCGGCCATCGTGGCAACCGTCCTTGCGGGAACAGCCGCTATCGCCGCAGGCACCATGGCGAGCCGTAAGCGTTCTTAGACGCCTCTGCGCACATGGCAGCTCCCGCGAAGGCCCCGAGCCCCGGCACCGTTTAACAACGCCACCGCCGAGCTCCCCTCCGGCGGTGGCGTTTTCCATATGCGTCCGCAGGGGATGCACGAGATTGTCTTTGGTCTAGCCCAACCGGCATACGCTGGCGTGCGACAATTGGGGCTGCCGATATCACAACACTGAGAGAAGCCCGTCATGGAAGCGCATCAAAAGCAGATAACCGTTTATTCGAATCATACGGAAAGCGCGCCTGTCATCTACCTTCCTGTGGTCGTGGGCGACGGCAGCGAGGTTTATAAGTGTTGCCGAGAGCTCGACTGTCCGCCATTCGCCCTCGTCACCATTGGCGGGCTCGATTGGAATCGCGAGCTGAGCCCCTGGGCATGCGACGGGACCGTACGCGATGCCGAGCCTTTCGGCGGCCAAGCTGCCGATTTTCTTGATGAGCTGCTGAATCAGATAATCCCCCAGGTCGAGTCGTCGCTTCCTCAGCCGCCCACCCGGCGCGGCATTGCCGGTTACTCGCTCGCGGGCCTCTTCGCACTCTGGTCCCTCTGGCAAACCGACGCCTTTGACCGCGCCGCGAGCGCATCGGGGTCGCTATGGTTTCCCGACTTTGTCGACCGTGCCAGCACGGCCCCTTTTGCCGGCAGCCCGCAAGCCGTCTACCTGTCACTCGGCAAAAAGGAAACCAAGACGCCCAACCGCATGATGCGGCATGTACTCGACGACACACGCGCGATGGAAGCGTTGCTCGTCGAGCGCGGCATTCCAACAACGCTGGAGCTCAACCCCGGCAATCACTTTGCCCAAACCGACTTACGCATGGCCCGCGGCATCCACTGGATACTGACACATTAAAAATGGTGCCCACACGCATATACGCATGGGCACCATATCTTGTTTTAGCTGAACGCAGCTGCTACTCAGCAGCCTCCTCAAGCTCGGAGACATCAAACTCAAAGTCGTTACCCGGCAGGATGGCGTTGAGCACAATGCCCACCAGTGAGCCCACGGCAATGCCGGACAGCGAAATCGTCACGCCGCCGAGCTCCAACACGATGGCGCCGGCGGTGCTGTACGCGATGCCGAGCGAAAGCACGAGCACCAGCGCGGCAACCAGCACGTTGCGGTTGTTCTGGAAATCGACCTGGTTCTCGATGAGGTTGCGGACGCCCACAGCGCTGATCATGCCGTAGAGCACGAGCGACACACCGCCGATCACACACGCCGGCATGGCCGCAATGACAGCCGCGAACTTGGGGCAGAACGAAAGCACGATGGCGCAACACGCGGCAATGCGAATTACGCGCGGGTCGAACACGCGCGTCAGGGCGAGCACGCCGGTGTTCTCACCATACGTAGTGTTGGCCGGAGCGCCAAAGAGCGAAGCCAGAATCGTGGCAAGGCCGTCGCCGAGCAGCGTGCGATGCAGACCGGGATCGGCAATGTAGTTGCACTCGCAAGTCGAACCGATAGCAGAGATATCGCCGATATGCTCGATCATGGTCGCGAAGGCCAGCGGCATGATGGTGATGATGGCCGTCGTGGCAAGACCGCTATCGAACTGCGGCCCAAAGAGTGCAAACACGGTGTTGTCCCACACGATGGGCAGACCGACCCACGGAGCGGCGGCAACGCCCGAGAAATCAACCTCGCCGAGCGCAGCCGCAACGGCATAGCTCACCACAACGCCCAGCAAAATCGGCACGATCTTGACCATGCCACGGCCCCAGATGTTGCAGATGACGATAACGGCAACGCCAATGACAGCCACAAGCCAGTTGGTCTGGCAGTTAGCAATAGCGGAACTTGCCAGGATCAAGCCGATGGAAATGACGATGGGGCCAGTCACCACCGGCGGAAAGAAACGCATGACACGCTTGGCGCCAAACGCGCGGAAGAGCGCCGCCAGCACCGGATAGAGCAGACCGGCACAAGCTACGCCCAGGCAGGCGTAGGGCAAAAGCTCGGTCTCGCCGTTGGGCGCGATTGCGGCATAACCGGCAATAAAGGCAAACGATGAGCCCAAAAATGCCGGCACCTTACCGCGCGACAGGAAGTGGAACAGCAGCGTGCCCAAGCCGGCAAACAAAAGCGTTGCCGATACCGAGAGGCCGGTGAGCACGGGCACCAGCACGGTGGCGCCAAACATGGCAAACAGGTGCTGTAGGCCGAGCAGAAACATGCGCGGGCGGCCGAGCGACGATGCGTCGTAGATGGCATCGCTGACGGCGGGCGTCGAGGACTGGGACATGGATGTCCTTTCGAATGGAAGGGCGATCAGGCATATCGGATAACCTGCCCGAACGATACGATCCGAACCATTGTACGCGATACACTATGCCTCGCACGCGCCGCCACCTGCAAACACTAGCGCTATTTCCAAACGCGCTCGGCAATGCGCTTGACCAGCGCGATCTTTGCCCATTGCTCATCCTCGGTCAGCTTGTTGCCAATCTCGCAGCTGGCAAAGCCGCACTGAGGCGACAGATACAGGTTCTCGAGCGGAACATACTTTGCAGCCTCGTGAATACGCTCGACGATAACATCCTCGTTCTCGAGCTCTGCCGCCTTGGTGGTTACCAAGCCCAGCACGACCTTCTTGCCCGGGGCAACGTACTTGAGCGGCTCAAAACCGCCGGCGCGCGGCGTATCGAACTCCAGGTAAAATGCATCGACATCCTCGTTTGCGAACAGGTACGGCGCGATGGGGTCATAGCCGCCCTCGAAGGCATAGGTGGAGTGGTAGTTGCCGCGGCACACATGCGTGTTGATGACCAGATCGTCGGGCTTGTCCGCGATGGCGGCATTGTTGAGCGCCACGCCCAGCTCGCTTACCTTTTGCAGGTCGACCGGGCTCATGCCGGTTTTGGCGACAAAATCGGTGTCGCAGTAGATGCCCCAGGTGCAGTCATCAAACTGGATGTTGCGGCAGCCTGCTGCGTACAGGTCGGCGATCACCGTGCGATAAGCGGCTGCGATGGCGTCGGCAAGTTCCTCATCGGTCTTATAGACAGCGCGCAGGCTCTCCTGCTGGCCGTCGCAGCGGTCGAGCGTGACTTCGGAGAACGTCTGGATCGGCGCCGGAATGGTTTGCCGCGCGACCTGGCCCTCCCCCTCGAGCACCTTGACAAATTTAAAGTGTTCGACGAACGGATGGTTCTCGCCGCTAATGGGGCCGGTTACCACGGCGGTGTCGGCTGTGGTCTCCTCGTCGTGGAACATATAACCCGTACGCGAGGTACGGCGTTCAATGCCGTTAAGGCCCCACATAAAATCGAGGTGCCAGTAGCTGCGGCGAAACTCACCATCGGTGATGACCTGCAGGCCGGCGGCCTTCTGCTTTGCCACCAAATCGCGAATGGCATCGTCCTCGACGGCCTTAAGGCCGTCGTCATCAAGCGTGCCCGCGGCGTAGGCGGCACGGGCGTCCTTCACGGCCTGAGGACGAAGAAAACTGCCGACGATATCGGCGCGAAACGGCGCGTTCGGTTGAATCGAAGTGCTCATAGATATCTCCCTTTGAATTGGTTGCTTTACTGGGACAGAGTATGAGCGCTCCTATGGCCATCGTATAATATATGTTTATAACAGTTTGATATAGATGCTTCCTATATCAGTTTGGGCTGCCTTAAAGAGATTTGACCTGTGCAGAACGCAGCAGCCTAGATATGTTGGCGGATCGCGTCGATATAGGCCCGACCGTAGCGCGTGAGCGTCGTATTTTTGCGCGTGATGATGCCGATCTCCATGTACTCGTCCACATCGAGCGGAATGGAGATAATACCCGGCCCGTTGAGCTCGTGGCTGATCACGCCCGAACACACCGTGTAGCCGTTGAGGCCCATGGCCAGGTTGAACAACGTCGCGCGATCGCGCACGCGGATGTTCTTGCGGCGCTCAAACGTCGAGGTCAGTTCCTCGGAATAGTAAAACGAGTTGTAGCTGCCCTGTTCGTAGGACAGGAAGGGATAGTCCTCCAGGTCCTCGAGCGTCACGCTGGAGCGGCCCGCCAGCGGATGGTCGGCGCACACAAAAACGTGCGGCGTGGCGCAGAAGAGCTCTTCGAACACGAGCTCGTTGGCCGCCAGCATGCGCTCGATGACCTCGCGATTGTGCTCGGACAAGTACAAGATGCCTAGTTCGCTTTTCATATGCGCGACGTCCTCGATAATCTCGTGAGTCTGCTCCTCGCGCAGGGTAAAGTCGTAGCGCGCGGCATCGAACTCACGGATCACATCGACAAACGCGTTGACGGCAAAGGAATAATGCTGGCAGCTCACACTAAAGTGCGGCACCTGCTCGGACTCGCCCTTGTACTTGCCTTCGAGCAGATCCGCCTGGTCGAGCACCTGGCGCGCGTAGCCCAAGAAGGTCTCGCCCTCCTCGGACACAATGACACCCTTGTTGGTGCGCTCAAAGATGTGCACACCCATCTCGTTTTCGAGATCGCGGATCGACGCAGTAATCGAAGGCTGCGACACAAAAAGCCGGCGCGAGGCCTCGGTGATGCTGCCGCATTCGGCAACTTTGACGACATACCTGAGCTGCTGAAGCTTCATAGCTTTCTCCCTAGACGTTCGTGACGTCGAAACCCGTCGCATCCATCTGACGCATAAACGGCGGCATCTCCCCCGTCGCCGCACAGGCAGCAATCTGATGCAGAGCCCCGGCAACCGCATCGTCTGCCGCAGCGCCGATATGCCAGCGCGCGGCAGCCGTGACAGCCTCGTTGGCATTGGCGACTGCAACGGAGTTGGGAACGGCATCGATCATGGGCAGGTCGTTATCGGAATCTCCGAATGCGGCCACCTCGTCGGGCGTCAGGCCCAAAGCGCGCGCCAACTCCAGCGCAGCGCAGCCCTTATCCCAACCAGCCGGAAGGATGTCAAACAGGCGCACGCGGTTGTTGGGAAACACGAGCGAGAGTTCCGGCACCTCAACGGCAATGCGCTCGCGCAGCTCAGCGAGCTCTTCGCGCGAGCGGGCGCTCCAGATATTCGCCTTGTATACCGGGGCATCATCGACAACAGGACGGCACGGGGCCTCTTCGCCCTTGAGCCACGCGTTGCCGCCCGACTCCATGGCGCGGCGCACGCGCTCGGGGTCGCTCGTCACGCAATAGGCATCGTTATCCCAAAAGTCGTCACCCAGGCTGTAGACCTTCAGATACGTATCGTCGGTCTCTTGCTCCAAGTAGTCAGCCAAGCGCATAAGGGCGGCGTTGTCGGTCGCATGCGAGGCTACCACCTCACCGTCCACAAACATCACCTGGCCGTTACAGAACGCGCCAGTCGAAAAACACTCGGAACGATTTTTGAACATCCAGCCCATCGCGGACGGTTGACGACCCGAAACCGGACCAAAGTGCAGGCCCGCCGCCTGCATGGCATGAATACCCTCAATGGCGTAGTCACTGGCGCCGTCATGTCCAGCCGGAATCAGCGTATCGTCCATATCGGTCAGCACAAGTTTGATCATAGAGTCCCCCAGTCATTTTCACCGTAACCATTGTAACGGTGCGCTAGTATAGGGAACAACAGATTCGATGCGGGAGTGCCGGCGGTGCAAACCACAAGGCTGAGAGGGCATGGGGCCCAATCCTTTGAACCTGTCAGTTAATGCTGGCGTAGGGAGCATGCCGCCTTTACAGGGGCGCTGTCTATGCACAGCGCCCCTTTTCTATGCCAAGGAGGCATGTGCAGTGATTGATTCGGAACAGCTTAAGCAACATATGGTCAAGGCCGTGGAGGAGATTCGCGCCACCAATCCGATGGCCGGCTCCATCACCAACACGGTGACGATCGACTTTGTCGCCAATGCGCAGCTCGCCGTGGGCGGATCGGCCGCCATGGTCTATCTGCCCGACGAGGGCGAGGCGCTCGTTGCCGGCGGCGGCGCCATCTATCTCAACATGGGCACGCTCTTCCCCATCTACGAGCAGACGATTCCCCGCGCGGCCAAGGCGGCACACGACGCCGGCAAGCCCTGGGTGCTCGATCCGGTGGGCCTGGGCATCGGTAGCCTGCGCACCCAGTTGGTAAACGAGCTCAAGCAGTACAAGCCCGCCATCGTGCGCGGCAACGCCTCCGAGATCATCGCGCTCGCCGGCCTGTGGGGTCTTGAGGGCGAGGCGGCCGATCTGAGCCGCGTACGCGGTGTCGATACCACCGATACCGTCGATGCCGCCCGCGATGCTGCCGTGGCGCTTGCCCGCTACACCGGCGGCGCCGTGGTGGTCTCGGGCGAAGTCGACCTAATTACCGACGGCACGACCGTGGCCAAGTCCCACGGCGGCAGCCCGCTCATGTCCAAGATCACCGGTTGCGGCTGCTCGCAGGGCGGCGTGCTGGCCGTGTACGCCTGTGCCGCCGACCCGTTTACGGCAGCCGTCTGCGGCACCGCCGTCTACAACGTTGCCGGCACGCGTGCCGCCGCTGTCGCCGATGCCCCGGCAAGCTTTAAGGTCGCCTTTATCGACGAGCTCTACCGCGCGACCGCCCAGGACATCGCCGATAACCAACTCGAGCTCGAGGAGGCATAAGCCATGTCCGAACCCGCAACCACTGCCGGCATGAACACACTCGTCGCCGTGGCCATCGCCCCGTGCGGCACCGGCGATGAGCTCTCCGCCGAGGTCGCCGAGGTCGTGCGCGTCATACGCGAGAGCGGCCTTCCCAACCGCACCACCTCGATGTTCACCGAGATCGAAGGCGACTGGGACGAGGTCATGCAGGTCGTGCGCGACGCGACCTTTGTGTTGGCGAGCAAGGGCATCCGCACCGAAGTCGTGCTCAAAGCCGATATTCGGCCCGGATTTACCGACACCATGACCGGCAAGCTCGAGCGCATGGAAGCACAGATCAAGAAGCAGGAGGAGGCACGATGAGCATCCGCGACAACCTTGATATCTCGGCCTATCTAGTACTCGGCCCCGAAAACACGCTGGGACGCCCCGTGGGCGATGTGGTGGCCCAGGCGCTCAACGCAGGCTTTACCTGCATCCAGGTGCGCTCCAAGGTGGCAAGCGCCCGCGAGATCATTGCGCTGACCGGCGACGCCGCGCAGGCAATCGCACAGGCCGGCAAGACCGGTCAGGTCGCCTTGCTGATCGACGACCGCCTTGACTGCGTACTCGCCGCGCGCGAGCAGGGTATTGCCGTCGACGGCGTGCACGTGGGCCAGAGCGATATTCCTGTCGAGGTCTGCCGCAAGCTTCTGGGCCCCGATGCCATCGTGGGCCTTTCGGCCCGTTGCGAAGAGATGCTCGAGTACGTCAAGACCGCCGACATGAGCCTGGTCGACTACCTGGGCATCGGCCCGCTCCACGAGACCGAGACCAAGCGCGACTGCGGACGCGCAGCCGATGGCTCCATCATCACCAAGAGCTTTGAGGATCTGGCCGCACTCCACGCGGCAAGCCCCGTGCCCATCGTGGTGGGCGGCGGCGTCAAGACGGCCGACCTGCCGCAGCTCAAGGCCACCGGCGTCGATGGCTTCTTTGTGGTGAGCGCCGTCTGCAGTGCCGACGACCCCTACGTCGCCGCCAAGGAGCTTGTCGATACCTGGCAGCAGGCATAGGCATAAGCCGAGCAGCTAATCCGCAGCCTCACATCTTCAGCAATGGAAAGCGCATCCCAGTTTGGACCTCCATTCCGGGATGCGCTTTCCGTGTGCGACCCCTACCCCGCCAGATACGCTTCCAGCGCGGGCAAGGTTGCCTCCGCATCGTGACGGCCGATCTGGTAGATGCGCTCGAGTTCATCGGGCTCGCGGCACAGCGACGGCACCTTCACCGATTCGCTCGGCCGCACCACAAAGATCTCGCCGGCAGCCTCGCGACGTGCCAGGTCATCGAGCGTGGCATTGTAGACCTCATGTCGACGCTCAAGCGCTGCGACAAACTCCGGATAGTGACGGAACACGCGACGCAGCATGGGCATCACGCTGTTGGGCTGCTTCACAAAGCCCGCCGGCTGCGTGAGCACCACGATATTGCGGTCATACCCCTGCGCAAACAGCCATGCACTGGGAATAGAATCGGCCACGCCACCATCCAGATACTTATGCCCGTCAATAGCAACGGGACGCGTCGCCACGGGAATCGCCGACGATGCCCGGATCCACTCGATATCCCGCTCGTCGCCATAGGGCAGGTCGTGGTAGACGGCCTTGCCCGTCTCGATATCGGTACACACGCACGTAAACCGCATGGGGCAGGCGCGATACGCCTCCAGGTCGATGGGATCGCGCTCGATGGGCACCTCGTGATAGGCAAAATCGGCATTGAACATATCGCCGGTTCGCAGCCAGCTGGTCACGCTCGCATAGCGTTTGTCGGTGCAATAGACCTTGTTATAGCGAATGGCGCGGCCGATCTGGCGCGATTTAAAGTTGTAGCCAAATGCCGCGCCCGCCGAGACGCCCACCATATGGTCGCAGGTCAAACCGTGCTCCATCCAAACGTCGAGCACGCCCGCCGTATACATACCGCGGTAGCCGCCTCCCTCGAGCGCCAGCCCCACCGTGCTCGTCATATTTGACTGTGCCATGCGACCATCTCCGTTCCTGCGTTTTAAAACGGAACAAGTATACCCATCAACAAATATCGTCTCAGTCGCATTTTCATCGAACATCGTCGCGTTACCGTTTGGCGAATAATGGCCGCCCGCAACATGGGCACCCCTACATAATTCCATACACTTGTTTATACTACTCAGTAGTTATCAGCCGAGAGCACGAACCGACAAATAAACCCAACGACGCAGCAAGGCGGGGGCTTGGAAACACGCAAGGCGTTGAGCAGCAACGCATGTGCACAACGAGCTCGCCCGACGCAATCCGCCCCGACCTCAGAAAGCCGCTTACAGTATGGATAACGCCAGCAATAATACCGAAACGCTCGAAAAGACCATCCGTGACCTTCTGGAGCGTCAGGACGATCTGATCAGGACCGCCTTTACCGACGAGCTCACCGGACTTGGCAACCGCGGCGGCTTTACCCGTTCCTTAGAGGAACTCTGGGAGCAGGAACTGCCCGTGACCATGGCGTTTATCGACATCGATAACCTTAAGCACTGCAACGACATCTTTGGACATGACGAGGGCAACCGCTATATCTTGCAGGTGAGCCTCTATCTCAAACTGTATATGAAGGTGGACGAGGCGGCATTTCGTCTGGGGGGCGACGAGTTCGCCATCCTATCTACGATTGCGACCGAGGACGACCTTGCCGAACGTCTGGAACACTGCCGAACGGTACTGCTCGAAAACAACGCTTCCAAGATGCCTCACTCGTTTAGCTACGGAGTGGCACACGCCGACCCCGCCCTGGGCGAAGCCCCCAATCGCTTGACGAACGATGCCGACCATCGCATGTACGACTACAAGCTACGTCATGCCGTGCACCTTGATCGACGCAATATCGCACAAGCCCACACCGACGACTTCGAAATAAGCGATCGCATTTTCGACGCCCTTTCGATGCTCAACGAAGGCCGATATTTCTTTATCGAGAACTTGGACAAACATCGAACCCTTTGGTCACAAGGCGCCTTGCGCGATCTTGGTCTTCCTTCGGAGCATATAGACAACTGCCACGATTACTGGAAAACGCGTGTCCATCCCGATGACCTTGAGGCCTATACCAACGACATCGACCAAATCTATGACGGCTCCAAACATCGCCACGTCATGCAGTACCGCGTGCGCAATGCCGCCGGCGACTACATCCTCGGCCGTGCTCGCGGGTTTCGTATCGACGGCGACGGAAATGTCCCCTCGCTCTATGTCGGCGAGCTCGTCAACCACTCGCTTGCCGAGACCGTCGACGCCGCCACGGGCCTCGGAATGCAGCGCACGCTGATCAACGCTATCGATGCCTGCCGTCGCGACCATTGCAAGACGGGGCTTATAGCAGTGCGCGTTCGCGGCACGGCAAAGCTCAACGAGCTCTACGGGGCCGAGGCCGTCGACAACATGCTCGCCGAATACGCAGGCCGCATGCTGTCGATTACTCGCGGCAGGAGTCGCGTCTTCCGCTCACGCAACGCCCAGTTCGTCGTGCTTAGCAACAATTTGGATCACGAAGCATTCGAGCAACTGATCCAACATCTCAAAGAGGCCGTTTTCGCTCCCGTTCGAATCGCGGACGACACCATTACCCCCGTCTGTCTTGTCGTTCCGGCCTTTTACGAGCACCTGACCAATCAAACGGCCGCCGTTTTAGGCGAACTCGACCGTCGCATTCGCACGGCCGGCGGGCTTGTTCCCAACGACAGCCTCCCCATACCCGAGGTGGAGCGCAAAAGCGCCATCGCCGAACGCATCGATTCGCTCACGGGTCTCTGTCGACCCAGCGAGTTTATGCGGCGCGCCAACACATTTCTCCAGACAAGGCGCGACGGCGCTTGGTGTATCGCCACCGTCGACATGGGACACATGCGACTGTTCAACGAATGGCACGGACAGGCCGAGGGCGACCGCATGCTCGCCGATGTGGGCACGGTCCTCAAGGACATCGAAAATGCCGACATGGGCGTCGCAGGATACTGGGGCCAAGACGACTTTTGCATACTCATCCCCTTTGAGCACGACACCGTCCATCAAATCTATAACAGCGTTCGCGAGGCCGTGGCCAAGCATGATGACGGCGTGGGTTTCTGGCCGTCCATGGGCGTCTACCCCATCGACTCCAACGAGGAAATCACCATCGATGCGCAGGCCAAGGCCATGTTTACCAATCGACGTGCAAAAAACGACTTTAAGGAGCGCATTGCCATTTTCCGCCCCGAGGAGTACGAGCGCGAAATCTCGTTCCACCGCACGCTGACCGAATTCCAGTATGCGCTCTCAAACGGCCGCATTACCTACTACTTGCAGCCCCAGGTCGACATGGAAACCGGCGAGATCACTGGCGCCGAGGCGCTCACGCGCTGGATTGACAAGGATGGCTCCCTCATTTCACCCGTCACCTTTATCCCCGCTCTCGAGGAAAGCGGTTTTGTGGTGACGCTCGACAAATACGTTTGGCAGGGCGTTGCCTCGTGGCTGCGCGGGCGCATCGATCGAGGGCTTCGCGTGGTTCCGATCTCGCTCAACGTGTCGCGCGTGGATATCCTTGCCTGCGACGTTGCCGAGCATATGGGGGCACTCGCCGACCAATACAACCTGCCACCCGAGCTCATGCGCATCGAGATCACCGAGACGGCTTATACGGGAGAGTCCGAGGCCGTGGATAAGCTGACGGCCGACCTGCACACCCGCGGCTTCTCGACCTACATGGACGATTTTGGCACCGGGCAGTCCACACTCGCGATGCTCAAGAACGTCAACGTCGACGTCATCAAACTCGACCGCACGTTTGTGCCCGTCGACGGCGATCAAGGCCGTAGTGCGCAAATCATTTCATCAATGCTCGAGATGGCGCAGTCACTCCATCTGCCCGTTGTGATCGAAGGCATCGAGACAAACAAGCAGGCGCAAATGCTACGCCAAATGGGCGCCCGCTACGCGCAAGGCTTCCTCTACTACCGTCCCATGCAGGCGGAGGATTTTGAGGCACTGCTCGACGGTGGCGACAGCAACTAATACGCTCGTGCGCAAACGCCACCGTCGAGGGAGCGTTTGTTCCCATGAGCTAACTAATACCCCAATCTAAACCGAATTGGGAGTAAGATACAAACCATTGTTCCATCCAAGGAGGTCATCCATCATGAACGAGTCGTATCGCCTGGGCGAGCAATCAATCATCGCTCATCTTCAGCGACTTGCGAACGGGGCCTCAACCACCGAGCTCGATGTTGCCGCGCTGCCCCCGGAGTTGCGTGCCATTGGTGAGCAACTGCAGAAAACGCTCGCCATCCTGCAACAAGAACGCGAGCTGCTTGAGCACGGCGCCTATATCGACTCGCTCACCAATCTTGGCAACCGTGGCGGACTCGACCGCCATGTCGATCAGCTCTGGCGCAAAGGCACCCCCTTCACCTGCGCCTATATCGATATCGACCGCCTTAAGCATTGCAACGATAAGTTTGGCCACGCCGAGGGCAATCGCTACATTCTGAGCATCTGCCGCGCACTCACCGAGACAATGGAGCACGATGAGCTGCTGTTCCGTATCGGTGGAGACGAATTTGTACTTATATCCCCCACGACAGACGAAGCCGAGCTCGAGCAGCGCCTGGAGCGGACGCGTGCCAATCTTATCGAGGCAACATCGGACGGCAAGGCGCCCATGATCGCCAGCTTTAGTTTTGGCTGCTCGCGCGTCGACCCGCTTGCAGGCGATACGCGTCGCCAGATGACAAAGGACGCCGACCGCAAAATGTATCGCTACAAGCTCATGTACCGTGTGCAACAACCGGAAGAAGGCGATGCGCCGCAACGCCCGGTCACCGAACAACCCCCCCCCTGCAACGACCGAGTGTTCCAAGCGATCTCCATGAGCTCCGAGACACGCTATCCGTTCATCATTAACCTCGACACCGGCGAATCGCAATGGTCGGTTAATGCCGTGCGCGATTTTGACCTACCCTCCCAGCATCCCTACAACTCGCTCGATATATGGCTTGCCCGTGTTCACCCCGAGGACCGCGACAACGTACGTGCCGAGCTCGATATGGTGGTAAACGGCACGTGGCACTTCCACTGCATGCAGTATCGCGTCATGAATACCGCCGGAAAATACGCGCTTTGCGACTGCACGGGTTACCGCCTGGACGGCACCGATACCGAGCCCAACATGTATGTGGGCATTGTCACCAACCGAAGCTTGGCAGATACGACCGATTCCGTGACCGGTCTGGGCGATATCCACGCCCTGGTCAACGCCATTGGCGAGATGCGTCGCGTGGCACAAAACGCGGGCTTGATCGCCATTAAAATCGACGAAATCGCACAGGTCAATGCCCGCTTTGGCTTTGATGCAGGCGACCGCGTTTTGGCAGAAAGCGCCGCCTGCCTCATGGATTGCTCGCGCGGCAAGGGTCGTCTGTTCCGCTCGACCGGACCGATGTTCGTGGCGCTCTTTGACGACTTTGATCCCGAAGAGACCGACGCGGTTGCAGACGAAATCGAACGGTTCTTGGGATCGCCCGTGCTCCTTGGCTCATTTGAATATCAGCCGCCCCTTCGCGTGGCGACGCTTCATCTGGACAGCGTCGACCGACAGCCCGTTTCCATTTTGAACGAGCTCAAAGCGCGGCTTATAGAGGCACCGCAAGTACCGGGCACCAAGCTGGACTAGCGTTGTGGGGCGCGATGTGAAACACAGGCCGTTTCGCATCGCGCCCCACGCCATCCGCCCGCTCGTGCGATAATCCTCCGCAGAAGTCACCGACAGCAGAGGGAGTTTGTGATGAAGGTTCTTTTGATCAATGGCAGCCCCAAGGCAAACGGCAACACCGCCCGCGCACTCACCGAGATCGCCGAGCAGCTTAACGCCGAGGGTATCGATACCGAGATGTTTCAGCTGGGCGCCAAGCCCATTCGCGATTGCATTGGTTGCGGCCAGTGCGGCAAGCTCGATTGCCGTTGCGCCTTTGACGACGATGTAGTCAACGAGCTGATTGCCGCCGCCGAGCAGGCAGACGGCTTTGTCTTTGGCTCGCCCGTCTACTATGCGCACCCCAGCGGACGCATCCTCTCGGCTCTCGACCGCGCATTCTATGCAGGCAGCAAGGCCTTTGCGTACAAGCCGGGCGCCGCTGTCGCCGTTGCCCGCCGCGGCGGCACGTCGACCACCTTCGACGTGCTCAACAAGTACTTCACCATCAACCAGATGCCCGTGGTAGCGTCCACGTACTGGAACAACGTGTTTGGCTGCGTGCCCGACGACGCCGACGGAGATGCCGAGGGTCTGGCCACCATGCGCAACATCGGCAAGAACATGGCCTGGCTCCTGCGTTGCATCGAGGCGGGAAAGGCCGCCGGCATCGAAGCGCCCCAGGCCGATCGCGCTAGGACCAACTTTATTCGGTAGAACGGCGGAACATAAATATGAACGTGCAAATCTTCGGCACCAAAAAGTCCTTCGATACCAAGAAGGCCCAGCGCTATTTTAAGGAGCGCCGCATTAAGGTGCAGTTTATCGACCTTAAGGAAAAGGAGATGAGCAAGGGCGAGCTCACGAGCGTGATGCAGGCGGTCGGCGGCATCGACAAGCTGCTCAACCCCAAGGCTAAGGACGAGGAGACGCTCGCACTCATCCAGCACCTCACCCCCAGCCAGCGCTTCGACAAGCTACTCGAGAACCAGCAGGTTCTGGCCGAGCCCATCGTGCGCAACGGCAAAAAGGCCACCGTCGGTTATTGCCCTGATGTATGGGGAGCCTGGGAGTAGCCTGTGTTATTTGTCGGCGCGTGGGTATAAGAGCAGGCGTTTGGCATAAGATTCAACTGTAAGCCATGTCTAACAAAGGAGGGCACATGCCCAACAAACCCGTGAAGATCATCATGCTTACCGGCTACCTCGGTGCCGGCAAGACCACGCTGCTCAACCACATCCTCGCCAACGACGGCGGCATCCGCGCCGCCGTGATCGTCAACGATATCGGCGAGATCAACGTCGACGCTAGCCTTATCGCCGACGGCGGCCTTTCCGAGGCCGACGACCTCATCCCGCTCACCAACGGCTGCATCTGCTGCACGCTTTCGGACGACCTGGCCAACCAGCTGCAGGGCATCGCCGATTCGGGCAAGTTCGACTACATCATCATCGAGGCCTCGGGTATTTGCGAGCCTATCCCCATCGCCTACACCATCTCGAGCTTCTGCGACGAGGCCAAGGTGGGCGGCGAGCCCAAGCTCGCGCTCGACAACATCGTGGCCGTGGTCGACTGCGCCCGCATGTACGACGAGTTCAACGGCGGTCGCGACCTGCTGGCCGAGGACATTGACGAGGATGACATCGAGAGCCTGCTCATCCAGCAGATCGAGTTTTGCTCCACGCTGATTCTTAATAAGACTGACACCGTCACCCCCGAGCAGATCGCAGAGCTCAAAGCCATCGTGCGCAGCCTGCAGAAGGACGCCGTGATTGTCGAGGCTCAAAACGGCGAGGTCCCCATGGAGGAGCTGCTCGACACCGACCGCTTCGACTTTATGCGCGCCTACAACTCCGCCGCCTGGATCGAGGCCATGGAGCATCCCGAGGAGCACGACGACCCCGAGGTGCTCGAGTACGACATCGAGACCTTTGTGTACTCGCGCCGCAAGCCGTTTGACCTGCAGAAGTTCACCGATTTTGTTGAGCAGGAGTGGCCCGACGAAGTCATTCGCGTCAAGGGTCCGCTGTGGCAGACCGGCGATCCGGACATGTGCTACATGTTTGAGCAGGCCGGCCACCAGATGCGTCTGATGGAAAACGGCCTGTTTGTCGATTCTGCGCCCGAGGGCGAGAAGCAGAAGATTATCGACGAGAACCCCGAAATCATGCAGATTTGGGACGACGAGACGGGCGACCGCATGACGAGCCTGTGCATCATCGGCCGTCACATGGACAAAGACGCGCTCATCGCCTCCCTCGATGCCTGCCTGACCGACTGGCACCGCGCCTAGGTTTATCCAAGCGGGCATTTTTCCGCCTACGTAACCGCCAAACCACCACGAAGGTGCCCTTCGTGGTGGTTTTTCGTTCTGAGCCAAGGAGATTCATGTTCAACATTGTGCTGTATGCGCCCGAGATTCCGGCCAATACGGGCAATATCGGCCGCACCTGCGTGGTTACCGGCGCCCGCCTGCATCTGGTGGAGCCACTGGACTTTTCGCTCGACGACAAGACGGTGCGTCGCGCCGGCCTGGGCTACTGGCAAAACTTGGACGTGACGACCTATGCCGGCTGGGAGGATTTTCTTGCGCGCAACGGCCTCTCCCCCGCCGACGAGTGCCTGCATCTGCTGACCAAAAAGGCACGCCGCACCTATGCGCAAAGCACCTACCGCGACGGTGACTATCTGGTCTTTGGCAGCGAGAGCTCGGGGATTCCCGAAGAGCTGCTCGCAGCGGCGCCTGAGCGCTGCGAGCGCATTCCTATGCTGCGCGATTGCGACTCACTCGATAATGCCGAGGCCTGGGGAGCCCACGAAGAGTCACTCGGACATACCGAGGACAGCCACGAGGCCATCCTTCAGCAGGATATCTGCGGCAACTTTGTCGACCCGAACGACTATCGCATCAGCGCACTCAACCTCTCCAACAGCGCCGCCATCGTCCTCTACGAGGCCCTGCGCCAGACAGACTTTCCCGGCATGTGACAAAGGGACTGTCCCTTTGTCACATTGATGCACCAAATAACGAGCCGTCGCTTTTAAACAGAATTAACTAGAATAAAATGGAGTTAAACGGCGATGTGAAAGGAGAGCCTTGTGGAATATCTCGAGAACCCGTTTACCCCCAGTTTTGGTGAGGTTCCTGCCCATCTCGCCGGCAGACAACAGATTATTCGGGATTTGGACCGTGCCTTCTTGAGCCAGCGCAGACGCCCGGAATTGACCTCGATCTTCTCAGGTGCGCGTGGAACCGGTAAAACCGCTCTCATGTCGTCGCTCGCGACAAGGGCAGAATCCCACGGCTGGATAGCCGTAAAGACGACCGCGCTCTCGGGAATGCTTGAGGAAATCGAGCTCGGGGCAAAACGTGCTGCAGGCCATCTCATCGACCCGTCTAACAACTTCGAAGTCACCGGTCTCGGAATCGCGCCGCTCGGCAGTATCGAGGTCAATCGCGTTCACGATGCCTTGACTTGGCGTTATCGCATGAGCGACATCATCGAGCAGCTCAACGAAACGGGCACCGGTCTGCTCGTCACGGTTGATGAGGTCGACCCGACGCTCGACGAGATGGTCCAGCTCGCAGCCACGTATCAGCACTTTGTGACCGATGGGAAACGCGTCGCCCTACTCATGGCGGGACTTCCCAACAACGTCTCGACGTTGCTAAACCACAAGACGGTCTCGTTCCTTCGTCGCGCCCAGCAATATCATCTGGGGCGCATCGCCGACTACGATGTACGCGAGGCCTTGATCCGAACGATCCAGGAAAACGACCGTCTGGCGGATGCCGAGGGAATCGATAAGGCCGTTCGCTCGATTTCGGGCTTTCCTTTCCTTTTGCAGCTTGTGGGTTACCGCGCCTGGGATCTCACGAGCAACTCGAGGGAAATATCATCTCGCGACTTTGACCAGGGAATCAAAATCGCACGCGATGAAATGGACGACAGGATCCTCGCAGCGACCTATCGGAAACTCACTGCAGAGGACAAGCGATTTCTTATCGCCATGCTCGATGACGAGGAAGAGTCCACCACCGCTGACCTTGTCGAGCGCCTTAAGCGTTCGCCGCAACAGGTCTCCCGCTACCGACGCCGTATGATAGACGCCGGCATCATCGGAGAACGAGGACGAGGGCTCGTCGCATTTGAATTGCCATTCTTCCGCGACTATCTCACGGCTCAATGCGTGAAATAGAAGTCAATGAGGCAAAGGGGCTGTCCCTTTGCCTTGTTGTCTATAGGTAGCGTCCGGTAATGCTCTTGGAGCAGACCGCGATATCCGCCGGCGTACCGGCGCAGACGATTTGCCCGCCCGCATCGCCACCGCCCGGGCCCATGTCGATCACGTAATCGGCGTTACGGATAAGATCGAGGTCGTGCTCGATCACGACAACCGTGGCGCCCTTGGCAACAAGGCCGTCAAACACGCTCAGCAACACCTGAACATCGAGCGGATGCAGGCCAATCGTGGGCTCATCAAATACGAATACGGCATCATCCTGCACGCGGCCCATCTCGCTCGCGAGCTTAAGGCGCTGTGCCTCACCGCCCGAAAGCGCCGGTGTGGGCTCGCCAAGCGTGAGATAACCCAGGCCCAGGTCGTGCAAGGTCTGCAAGCGCGCCTGCACCTTTTTGAGCCCCACCGTGGCGTCGAGGGCCTCGTCCACACTCATGTCCATGAGCTGCGGCAACGTAAGTAGGCTCCCGTCCTTGCCCTCGCGATGGATAAGCGAGGCCGCGTCTGCATAACGTGAGCCACGGCATGCTGGGCAGACGATCTCGACATCGGGCAAAAACTGCACGTCGAGCGATATCGAGCCCGTGCCGTCACACGTAGGGCAGCGCAAGGCGCCGGTGTTGTAGCTAAAGGCGCCCGCCTTGTAGCCGGCTGCCTTGGCCTCAGGCGTACGGGCGAAGGCGCGGCGCAGCTCATCATGGATGTCGGCATAGGTCGCTACCGTCGAGCGCACGTTGGCGCCGATAGGCGTAGCGTCAATCAGGTTTGCGCGTGCGATACCCTCGGCATCGACCCAGCGCACATGTTTTGGCAGGCGCTCGCCAGCTGCCTGCGCCTTAAGCGCCGGGATAAGCGTCTCGAGCACCAACGTCGTCTTGCCCGAACCCGAAACGCCCGTCACCGCAACGAGACGGCCGCGCGGAATATCGACTTCGAGCGGTTTGACGGTATGGATGGCCTCGGTTGCCATGCGGATGTGGCCCTGATCGAACATTTCGTCGTCAGTCACCTGCGGACGCAAGCGCTTGGACTCTGCACGCAAAAACGGAGCGATGCGGCTGCCCTGCGATTGTTCGACCTCGTCCACCGTGCCAGCGGCGATCACATTACCGCCGCCCGCTCCGGCAACGGGGCCCATCTCGACCAGATAATCAGCCTCCGCCAGCACGCGCGTGTCGTGGTCGACAACAACCACGGTGTTGCCGTCATCCACCAGATCGCGCATCACGCCTACCAAGCCGTCGACATTGGCAGGATGCAAGCCGATCGAAGGCTCGTCCAGCACATAAAGCACGCCCGTCGATCGATTGCGCACCACGCGGGCGAGCTGCACACGCTGACGCTCGCCCGTAGAGAGCGTGGCACCGGCGCGATCGAGTGAAAGGTAATCGAGACCCAGGTCGACCAGACGACGGGCCGCGCTCAAAAACGAATCGCAGATATCCGTCGCCATGGGCTGCATCTCGGCCGGCAAGGATGCGGGCACCCCGCGCACCCACTCAATCGCCTCGCCCAATGTCATGGCCGCCGCCTGTGCCAGATTGATACCGCGCACCTGGGGCTGGCGTGCGGCCTCGGAGAGACGCGTGCCACCGCAATCGCGGCATGCTCCCTCGCGCAAAAAGCGAGCAACGCGTTTTAAGCCCTTATCGTCCTTGACCTTGGCGAGCGCATTCTCAACGGTATAGACGGCGTTGTAATAGGTAAAGTCGAGCGGCGTGGCGCCCTCGCCGTTTTTGGGCACGTAGAGAATGTGTTTTTTAACCGCCGGGCCGTGGAACACGATGTCGCGCTCTTGAGGCGTGAGCTGGTTAAACGGCACGTCGGTGCGCACGCCCATCTCACCTGCCACCTGCTTCATCAGATCCCACATGAGCGTACCCCAGGGAAGCACCGCGCCCTCGTTGATAGTCTTTGACTCGTCGGGCACCAGGCTCGCTTCGTCCACCTCGCGCATGACACCAGTGCCGCCACAGGTGGGGCATGCACCGCCGCTATTGAAAGCCAAATCCTCGGCACTCGGCGCATAGAACTCGCGACCGCATGTCGAACACGTGAGCGACAGGCCCGCAGCCACGTTAAGGCTCGGCTCCACGCGTGCCCCGCAATGCGGGCACACGTGATGGGCGCAACGGCTAAAGAGCAGACGCAGGCTGTTGTTGAGCTCGGTCATGGTGCCAAAAGTGGACCGCACGCCCGGCACGCTGGGGCGCTGATGCAATGCGAGCGCGGCCGGCACGTGCAGTACCTCGTCCACCTGGGCGTGTTCGGCCTGCGTCAGACGGCGGCGGGTATAAGTGCTGAGCGCCTCCAGGTAGCGGCGCGAGCCCTCGGCATAAAGAACTCCCAGCGCCAGCGAACTCTTACCCGAACCCGACACGCCGGCAATACCCACCAGCTTTCCCAGCGGAATATCGATATCGATGTCCTTGAGGTTATGGACGCGCGCGCCACGTACCTCGATAGCCTGCGGGCTCATCTTCTGTTCCGTCACCTTTATCACCCTACTCATGCCATAAAACTCGATCGCGAATGTACTCGCCCAGCATGGGCACGGTAAACCGGACGAGACCGTATCCGGCAGCCTCGATAACGCGCTCGCGAATCAGGCTTGTGCGATATTTACTCGCCCAGCTTTGGGTGCGGTCGCAACGCTCAATGATGTCCGCCATGCGCGCCGGCTTGCCCCCGTCAGCCGCCATGGCCTCGATAAAAAGGCGCTGCGGACTGCGCAGCCCGTAATACAGGGGCGCGTCAACCGCTTCATAGAACTCGGAGACGGCATCGGCGTAGCCAGCCTCGACATCGCACACTTCAATGACCTGCGAGCTACGCCGGACAGCAGACCGCCACATGTAATAGCCCACCAGCTGGATCATATAAGGGTGACCCATACTCTTATGCGCCGCAAGGTCCGCCGTCTCCACATCGATGCAAAGACCGGCACTCTCGACCGTCTGGATATATGAATCGCGCACCCTGGGCAAAGAGATCGCCCCCAATGTACGCTGCTGGGCACGCCGCAAAAACGTCACGCTCGGCTCTTCGAGCAAGTCATCAACCATGCTGGGCAAGCCGGCGAACACTAGCGCAAGGCCGCGCTGGTCGCTATCGGACAAGCCCGTGGCATCCTGGTCTCCGAGCACCTGCTGATAGAGAACGGCAAGAGCCGCCAGCTCCTCGATAGACGCAGATTGAGCCTCGTCAATCGCAAACAGTATGCCCTTGCCTGGACCGAGCTTCTTGAGGCGCTCGTTGACCAGCCCTCGCAACGTCTCACCCTTTGCTCGCGCCGCCTCGACTGACATCCGCCCAAACGACGGACCGAACTCCATTGACGTTACAACGGGTTTATTCGAGCGAAGCGCGTCGGCCAAGCGGTCGCATAAGCCAAGCGAAGCGGAATCGGAGACAACCGCCCATCCGCGCTCGCTGGCCAGACGTTGCAGCTCCCGCAGGAGAACTGTCTTGCCGCAGCCGCGGTTTCCCGTAATGAGCATGAGCCTGCCCGGCGCTCCGGCGCCGTTATCGAGCCCTTCCGCAAAATCTTCGATGACCGACTCGCGACCGATGAGTATCGGAGGCCGCTTGCCAGCCGTGGGCTTAAAGGGGTTTGGATTCATGTCGGCCTCCTCGGATTGGCAAACGCTGTTAAAAGTTATACCAACTTATACCGAGTTATACCAACAGGATGCGACAAAGAGACTGACCATCTATCACCTATGGCCGAAAAACTCGGCGTCCGCCGCTCGCCAGGGGCGGAAGGTGGCGGGATCGACCTTTACGTGGGCGGCGACGGGCACGTCGTACCATTTGACCGCGTAGCCGGCGCCGTGAGAGCAAAAGACCGAGTCGGGCGTGTTGGGCAGATCGGCCTCGGGCTCATAGGCGGCCGCCTCGATTACGCGCTCGGTATCATGACAGGCCGCATAACCGGCGAACTCCAGGTACAGATGCCCGCGACCGCTCGTGTAGGCAGCCACCTCCAGCGCATAATCCTGCACCTCGGATGCCGGAACGCGACCCACAAGCTTCGCCCGGTCTCCCACCATCGTGGGCGGCTCGTACTCGGCACTCATGCGCGTGGCATCCGAGAGCGCCCGGCCCACGCACTCCCCCGGCACCTCGAGCTCAAAGTGGTACCACGGCTCCAACAGCACGGCTGCGCCGACCTCACGCGCCTGCATCAAGCCCTGGCGAATCGCGCGGTACGTGGCCTGGCGAAAATCTCCGCCCTCGGTGTGTTTGGCATGCGCGCGGCCGCCCGTGAGCGTAATGCGCACATCGGTGATGGGCGAGCCGGTCAGCACGCCCAGGTGATCGCGCTCCATGGCGTTGGTGAGTGCCAAACGTTGCCAGTTAAGATCGAGCTCGTCGGTCGAGGTCACGGTGCCAAATTGCACGCCCAAACCCGCTGGCAACGGCTCCAGGCGCAGATGTACCTCGGCATAGTGGCGCAGTGGCTCAAAATGGCCCACACCCTCGACCGGCTGCGAAATAGTCTCCTTATAGAGAATGCCGCCAGACTCAAACGCAACCGAAAGGCCAAAGCGATCTGCCAACACCCGCTGCACGACCTCGAGTTGCACGGCGCCCATCAACTGCAGGTGAATCTGCTCGAGATGCGTATTCCAGCTTACGCCGAGCATGGGATCTTCGTCCGCCAACTCAGTCAATGCTTTGAACACCGCATGGACGTCGTGTTCGCCCGGAAGCACCGTATAGGTGAGGACTGGCGCAATGACGGGCGCATCGCCCGCGGGCTCCGCGCCCAGGGCGTCCCCTGGGCGAACGTGCGCAAGGCCCGTCACGGCACAAATACCGCCAGCAGCAACTTCTTGGGCAAGCTCATACTTCTCGCCGTTATAGATGCGTACCTGATCGACCTTTTGCTCCCATGCCTCGGCGCCGGAACGTCCGTCAATCATCTGTTTGGCATGCAGTGTGCCGCCGGTCACTTTAACCCAAGCCAAGCGCTCGCCGCGAACACCTTGGCTGACACGATAGACGCGCGCGGCAAACTCCGGGAGCCATGCCTGTTCGCGCATCAGCGCACATATGCCGTCCAGCAGCTCGTCCACGCCTTGATCCTTGAGCGCCGAGCCGGCAAAGCAGGGAAAGAGCTTGCGCTCTGCAACCATGCGCGACAGCGTTGCGACAGAAAGCTCGCCCACTTCAAAAAACTCCTCGAGCGCCGCCTCGTCCAACGCAGCAGCGTCCTCCTGAACGGCGCCGCCCGCCAGCAGTTCGTTGGCATCCAGGCAGCCCTCGGAAAGACGCTGCCCAAGCTGTGCCAGCAAAACATCGCGGCCGGGATTCTCCAAATCGATTTTGTTGATATAGATGAACGTCGGAATGTCATAGCGCGCAAGCAGGCGCCACAGGGTCTCGGTGTGCCCCTGCACGCCATCGTTGGCGCCTACCACCAGAATCGCGTAGTCCAGGGCACGCAGCGTGCGCTCCGCCTCGGCAGAAAAATCGACATGGCCGGGAGCGTCCACGAGCATAACGTGGGTGTCGCCATGGTCGAGCACAGCCTGCGACGAGAAGATCGTAATGCCGCGCTCGCGCTCGATCTCGTTCGTATCCAGATGCGAGTCGCCGTCGTCAACGCAGCCGCGCTTGCGAATGCGGCCCGCATTGAACAGCATGGACTCGGCCAGCGTGGTCTTGCCGGCATCGACATGCGCCAAGATTCCAACGACCGCTTGCTTCGTCATGGCTCTCCTCTTATTGCAAGCCCATCGCACGCGGCAACGGGCATCCTCGTTCCACACTGGATGATACAATTTACGGGCCGGCGGGCGAAGCGGGCCCTATCCCCCGACCGAGCTCATCGCCCTGCGTTGCCGCGCGGCGATTTTCGTAGGCTCGCGCCTTGCGAAAGCCGGCTTGCAAATCAGCGCAGCGAACGAAAATGGCCCCGGGTGGGACCATTTTCGTTCGCGCGAATTGTTGACACGCGCCCCTGCTCTTACGCCTCGCGCAGCCAGTCGAACGCAACACGCGGCGTGCCGTCCGAAACATACACGACGCCGGCGCGCTCGAACCCCGCTTTCATGCTCGCGCCCTGCATAGGCAGGTTGTCCGCGTGCGTGTCGATACGCAGGTGGTCGGCGCGCGCCTTGGCAAAGGCAAACATCGCGGCCGCGATACCGTGCACGGTGCCGTCGGATGCCACGCGATGCAGCACGGCATACGGAGTGTCGCTGCGCCATTGACCGTCCTCAATTACGTCATAGCACTCGTCCGGACCCGGTAAAAAGGCAAACGTCGCCACCACACGGCCGTCGACTTCGCACACGTAACTGCCACCAGCGGCAATATCGGCAGCCAGCTGCTCGGCCGAAGGCGTGCCCTCGGGCCACTGCGTGGCGTTACCATGCGCGCGCATAAACGCGCGGGCGGCGTCATAGATAGCCATGACGGCGGGAATGTCAGTATCGAGGGTTTTTCTGATCATCACGCGGCGACCTCACGTTTATTGGTATCACTTTGATTGAGCAATGATACCAGCGTTTGGAGAGGGGCACGAAGCAGATGGGAAGCAAAAAGCGAGCCGCCTGGTCAAAGGCCAAAAGCGAGTTTTTGGGCGCTGCCACCGGCGGCGATATGAGCGACCTGTTTGCGCGCGAGGACGAGCGCCGTGACGCCCTGGACGCCGAGCGCGATGAAGCCTGGCGCTACAAGTCGTGCGAGCGCAAAAACCGTTACGACACACGCGCCGAAGCCGAAGCAGTTATGGCCGACTGCGAAAACCGCGGGCGGCGCGGTTTGGCCTGCTATAAATGTGAATACTGCAGCGGATGGCACCTGACGTCGCACCCTTGGAAATAGACCCCGCATCGGCACGGCACCGACGGAGCGCCAACCATCGCACGCAAGCTACGGGCGCGGCGGCACCAACACATCGTAACGAACGGCCTTGCCCGCAAGCTGATAGCTCGGCTTAACGCCGGCAAGCAGCGGCCCCTTCACCGGCCGCTTGATAACGACCTTGCGCGGGCGCACCGCAAGCGCAGCCTCGACCAGCGCCTCCTCATCGGCGCACGGCTGCTCCAAATGATGCAAGAGCTGGAACTTCTTTTTAACCGCCGCGCTCTTGTTGCGCTCGGGAAACATGGGGTCCAGATATACCACGTCGGGAGCCGCGAGCTCGCCTTGCTTGATCAGCTCGGCCGTATGGCGAAGGCCGGCAATGCTGTCCTCGCCCGCATGTAAGCGCATGCGCGCCACAGCAGCCGCAAGCGCCGGATCATCTGCCGCGCGATCCAAGGCGTCCTTGAGGAGTGCCGCGATTACGCAATCCTGTTCATACAGATCGACGGTAAAGCCCGCGGCCGCCAGCAGCAGCGAATCCTCGCCAAAGCCTGCCGTGGCATCAATCGCCCATGGGCTCTCGATGCCTTTTGTGCGCGCAGCTTTTACCAGTAGCTCTTGCTGCAGACGGCCCTGCTTGAGCCGCGGAAGCATGCGGATAAAATCGGCACGCAGCTCCATCGTACCGTCGGTGAGTGTGAGGCCCTCGGACTTCCCGGTCAGCTCAAGCCCCGCGGCCCGAGCAACAGAAAAGGGATCGACGACGCCCATGGGTACTCCTTAGCAAGCAAAACGAATACGCGAGCGCCGTTTACGCCGGCACCCAACCGTCCGCTATTGTCCCACATGCGACATGGCCCACAGCATCCCAATGCAAAGCGCCGCCATCAATCCCGTGCACACGGCAGCGATCACAGAATCACCCATGCGCCTTCCCAACGACCGCGGCTCACGCACTTGCCCTGCTCCGTACATCATGGCTCCTCCTTGAGACCAGCTCCTTGTTACGGCCTCATCATCTCAGCGCCGCACATGAGCTGCCATCGATTTGGCTTACGTCCAGCTTTCCTTTTTGAAAGGTTGGGGTTGGGTTGCACGGGCTCAAAGCGCTTTCAGGCGCATGCATCGCCGCGTTGAATTACAATGTGCTTCACCATATGTGCAGCACATGGGGTGCGCCAGGTTGGCGTACTCGTATCGAAAGGACCAGCCATGAGCAACGCCTGTAAATTACTCAAAATCCTATCGTTCCTCTTCTTTGTCGTCGGCATTCTAAGCGCAGGCATGGGTGCTACAGCGCTCCTTGCGGGCAGCGCGGCAGGCGATATCACGGGTGCCATGATCGTTTCTTGCATCGTCGTCATCGTATTGGGCGTCGTCGAAATTGTGACCGCCGTCTTTGGCATCCGCGCAGCAAATAATCCCGCCAAGGCTGGCGTTGTCTGGATTTGGTCCATCGTCTGCCTAGCATGTTCGGTCATCAGTCTGCTTCTCTCCCTGCCGCTCTTGGGTGGGACCGGCTCAAGCATCCCCGATTTTACCGGCCTGATTGTCAGCATTATCTACTTTGTACTCGCCAACCGCGTCAAGAAAGAGGGCATGGACCGTTTGAGCTAAGCCGCATCCGTGCCAATCGCTCAGCGACTCTGGTATATACGCCAATAAAAAGGGCCGATCGCGCAGCAACGCGGTCGGCCCTTTACGTTTGCCCAGATAAAACCTACCAAAATAAACCTGTCCCTTTTTGGTAGGTTAGTGGCGGTACTCGGCGATGATAAAGTCGATATCGGTCTGGAGCGTGTCCAAGTTTGCCAGGCGCTCTTTGTCGGCAGGGCGCGTGCGGTAGTAGTACGGCGTCATCTGGAACACCGCCTCGATGTCGGCCTGGGTCTGGAGCGTAATATTCGCAGATACCCGCTGCGTTCCGACCAACTCGAGCTCGGTAGTCTTCGGCAGCTTCTCGTCGTTAAGGTACGGCGTATCGTAGAGCACTTCCTTAAGCCCAAACAGATGACGGGCACCCGGCACCACGGTGTAGAGCGAGCCCTCCGGCGCCAGTACGCGGGCAAACTCGCGCTCGTTAAAGGGAGCGAAGAGCTCGGTCACCATATCGAAGGCGCCGTCCGCCACGGGGATGTCCTTCATGTTGGCCACGAAGTAGGTCGCATCGCCGCGCTTGGCAGCCAGGCGCACCATCTCTTTACCCAGGTCAAAGCCGTAAGCATCCACGCCCGAAACCGCGCCCATGGCACTGGTGTAGTAGCCCTCGCCACAGCAAATATCGAGCAACGTCATGGGGCAGTTCGTTGACGCGGCACGACCAGACACCCGCTCGCGCACCAGCTCGACCATCGCATCGCGCAACGGCGCGTAGTATCCACGGTTCAGAAAGTCACGACGGCTGCGCGCCTGCGACTTGGGATCGCCCATGGAGTCGCCGCTCTTGGACGAGCGCAGCAGATATAGATAGCCCTCGCGCGCACGGTCAAACCGGTGTCCGCCCGCGCATGCAGCACCGCGCTCGTCGTCCACCAACGGCTTATGGCAAACGGGACACAACAACATGGCAACTCCTTAGCGCGAACAACACAACGCCCACCATTGTCGCACGCCTTCCCCACCTAGTCATAGAAGAGACAAGGAGTGTCCCCAGCTGCCGGCAGAACAGGAACGTCCCTAAGTGCCGGCTGGATGTATTAGGAGTATCATCGTCTGCGCAAATAAGCACGAAAAAGCATATTAGAGATTGAGAGCGTATGGCTGATACCGCATCTAAGCACATCGATATGACTACCGGCTCGCTATGGCGCAATATTCCCCTGTTCGCCTTCCCCGTGGCCGCCACGAGCATCTTGGAGCAGCTATCGAACCTCATCGCCACCGTCATCATCGGTAATTTCTCGGGCGACCAGGGAACCCTCGCCATGGCGGCGGTCGGCTCCAATGTTCCGCTTACCAGCCTTATGCTCAACCTGTTTATCGGCATGTCGCTTGGCTCAAATGTGGTCATCGCCAACGCTATCGGCCGCAACGATCAGAACATGGTCAAACGCGCCGTCCATACCTCGATTCTTATGGCACTCGTGGGCTTTGTCGTCATCGCGCTGGGCGAGATCTTTGCCGAGCCCATGCTCGCCGCGCTCAACGTTCCTGCCGAAACCATGCCGCTCGCATCGCTCTACCTGCGCGTCTTTTTGCTCAGCATGCCCTCGATCTTGCTCTACAACTTTGAGGCCGCGATCTTCCGCTCCGTCGGCATCACCCGCATGCCGCTGCAGGCGCTTGCCGTGTCCACCGTCCTCAACATTGGCCTGGACCTCATCTTTGTTCCCGCGCTCCACTGGGGCGTCGCGGGCGTCGCCATCGCCACCGCCATCGCCTACACCGTCAGCGCCGCCACGCTCTTTATCCGCCTGCTCAAGACCGACTCCGTCGTCCGCGTCACCCCACGCGACCTGGCTATCGACCCCGTCGCCCTCAAGCGCATCGTCAAGATCGGCCTGCCCGCCGGCATCCAAAGCGCCGTCTTTGCCGTCGCCAACATCATCATCCAGTCTGCCATCAACAGCCTGGGCACCGAGGTCATGGCGGCCTCGAGCGCTGCCATGAGCCTGGAGTACGTATGCTACAACCTGCTCAACAGCTTTAGCCAGGCCTGCACCACCTTTGTGGGACAAAACCACGGTGCCCGCCAAATCGACCGCTGCACCAAGACGCTCAAGGTCTGCTTGGTCGAAGGCGGTATCGTTGCACTCACCACAATCGTCGTTATTGTCGGCCTGGGACGCGAGATCTTGTCGCTGTTCAACAGCGATCCCAACATCGTCTCAATCGGCTATATCCGCGTGTGCTCGATCTTCCCGGCGTACGCCTTTAGCATGTTCTACGAAAACATGTCAGGCTACCTGCGCGGCTTTGGTATCTCGCTCACGCCCGCCCTCATCACCATGATCTGCGTCTGCGGCATCCGCTTCTATTGGGTGTTCTGCGTGTTCCCGCACTTCCGCACCTTTGCGAACATCATGATGGTCTACCCTATCAGCCTGGGCACCACGGCGTTCTTTATGGTCGTGGCGGTACTACTCTGCCACCCGGCACGCACCTATCGCGCCACCCAAGCCAAAGCGACAGCCCGCTAAACACCGCACTCAACGCCACGTCAGTCATTAATTGACAATATGCGAGCTCATATAGTCGATAAAGCGCCTCGTGGCGATGGGCATGGTGTCCCAACTGCGCCAGGCTGCAACCACGTCACGCGAAGGAGCATGCACGATGGGACGCACGCGAATATCGGCCCGCATGCCCTCGACGGTACGGCGATACAGCATGCTCACGCCTAGGCCCTCCTCCACCATCGCCATGATGGTGTAGTCGTCGGTCACCTCGCTCGTCACGTGCGGCGACAGCCCATGCGCCGCAAATGCATCGAGCACCAGGCTCTGTTCGCCCTCATCCAGCAGCACAAACGGCTCGGACGCCAGGTCGGCGAGCGTCACCTTTTCCTTTGCCGTCAGCGGATGCGCGGCCGGCAACAATGCTACCAACTCGTCGTGATAGACCACGCGCTTCTCGAGCCCAGCGGTAAACCCGCGCGCCGTAAAGCAAAAGTCAACCACGCCATCGTGCACCCACTGGGCGTTGCGCGTGTAATCGCCCTGCTTAAGGGTAAAGCGTACACCAGGATGCAGAGCCCCAAAGTCGCGAATCACGCGCGGCAACACGGTGCGGCTCACGTTAGTAAACGTCGCGATACGAATATCAGTCGACGAAAGCCCCAGCAACTCTTGGCGCTTGCCCTCAAGCTCGGCCTCGGCAGTTACGATCTGTCGCAGATACGGCAGGTACTGTTTGCCGTCGCGCGTAAGCGACACACCCTGCTTGCCGCGCTCGATAAGCGTGGTACCCAGCTCGCGCTCGAGCGCCTTGACGGCCTGGCTCACCGCACTTTGCGTATAGCCCAACTCATCGGCCGCACCCTTAAGACTGCCGCGATCGACCACCATACAAACAATCTGATAACGCGATGCCATCGTGCCTCCACATCAATGCAGCCGTAAAACGTTTTGCCAGGGCTTTTTCTACCTACATTAGTATTTCTTAATCATACTGAAGATACATTCGCTTTACTACATCTACATCTGGGAGCAAAATCCTTTTTGCGAAACCGTTCTGTAACAAAAGGAGTCCCATGGACCGCAAAAAAGCAATCGCGCTCTCATTTTCCGTTCCCGTCGCATGGGGCTTTTCGTATCCCCTCATGAAGATCGGCATGGACAGCATGAACGCCACGAGCATCGTTGCGCTGCGCTGCATCATCGCCTTTGTGGCCTGCCTGCTGCTCTTCCACAAGCACGCGCTGCGTATCAACCGTGACGTGATGATTCGCTCCGCCATCATCGGCGCCATCATGGCAACCGAGCTCACCTGCATGTGCCTGGGCTCCAGCCTCACCTCCGCCTCAACCGCCGGCTTTTTGCAGAGCCTGACGGTCGTAATCGTGCCGTTTGCCAACGCAGCTCTGCTGCGTCGCGCCCCCGAGCGCAAGGTGCTCATCGGAACTGCCATCGTCACCTGCGGTATGCTGCTGCTCTCGGGCGCCGACTTTACCAGCCTGAATCCCGGCGCGATCATCATGCTGCTCTCGGCCTTTATCTATGCCGGCCACATTATCGTAGCCAAGCGCTTTGTCGAAGAAGTCGACCCACTGGCCCTGGGTGTTTGGCAGCTGGGCTTTGGCGGCCTGTTCTCGGGCATCGCCACGTGCACCTTTGTCGGCTTCACGCTTCCCAGCACGCCCAACGAGATCGTCGTCGTCGTCGCACTCGCACTCATCTGCTCTGCCTATGGCTTTATCACCCAAACGCTCGTGCAGCCCCACGTGCCCGCCGAGACCACCGGCTTCGCCTTCTCGCTCGAGCCGGTCTGCTCCGCTGTCTTCTCGTTCTTCCTGGTCGGCGAGGTCCTGAGCCCCATCGCCTTCTTTGGCGCCGCCCTCATCCTCACCGGCGTCATGGTGGCAACCGTCGAGCTTCCGCGCCTACGCGCGCATGAACAGGCTCGTATGGCAGGAACGCCCGAGCGCGTCTCGTAGACCCCACTCTTCATACAGCCGCGGCATAAAGGCAACCGGTGCGCCTTTACAATAGATACCAACAGAGTATCTGCCACAAAGGAGCCCCATGGACACCGCAACTCGCGACCGCAACATAGCAACCTGGTTGGGCGATGCGCCGCAGCCGGTACGTGACACGACGAACCAGCTGCTCGAGCGCATCGCCCTTTTGCGTGCCGAGCAGACCATCTACCCGGCACAAGACGACATCCTTAATGCCCTCGCCTACACGCCGGCCGACCAGGTCAAGGTTGTCATCTTGGGTCAAGATCCCTATCACGGACCCAACCAGGCCATGGGGTTATCGTTCTCGGTCCCCGCGACGCAAACCAAGTTGCCGCCGAGCCTGCGCAACATCTATAAGGAACTCAAAGCCGATCTGGACTGCCCCTTTCCTGCCACGGGAGACCTAACCCCATGGGCACAACAGGGCGTCCTGCTCCTTAACACCACGCTCACCGTGCGCGAGCATGCCGCCAATTCGCACGCCAAGCTAGGCTGGAGCACGCTCACCGACTATATTATCGAACGCTGCTGTCAGCTGCCCCAGCCGGTCGTCTTTTTGGCATGGGGCCGCTTTGCCCAGCAAATGGTTGAGGGCAAGCTCGACGCGATCGGCGCGGGCAAGGCAACCGGCAAGTTCTGCCTAGCTTCTACGCACCCCTCGCCGCTTTCGGCCAACCGCGCCACGGCAGAACTCCCCGCCTTTATAGGGTCGCGCCCCTTCTCGGCAGCCAATCGGCTACTCGAACAGCACGGCTCGACCCCCGTCAACTGGACTTGCCTCGGCTAAAAATCAATACATCAAAAACGCGCCCGACGGATTTCCATCGGGCGCGTTTTCTACTCGGGCCAGATAAACTGGGTGCGGCCGGCCTCGCCGCCATCGATCAGCAGGCTCTGCCCGGTCATAAACCGGTTGGTCACGCCCACAAAGTAGATCCACTCGGCGATCTCTTGGGCGGTGGCCCAGCGTTTAAGCGGCGTGAGCTCCATAATCTGGTTCCACAGGTGCTCGTCTTCCATCACGCAACGGTTGAGCGGCGTGATAACGCCGCCCGGGTCCACACTGTTGGCGATGGCCTGCGGTGCTAGGCGGTTTGCAAGGTTTTTGGTGTAGGCGATAACGCCGCCCTTGCTGGCGGCATAGGCGGGAAACTCCGATCCCGTATGTCCGCTCGCCGACCCCACATTGACCACGGATTTGATAGCCGCTGTCGGCTTGGCGGCAAGCCCCTCCCCCACAAAGGCGTAGCGTTCGGTCACGTTGATGGTGCCACACAGGTTGGCGGCAATGTCGTCGGCCGAATCCTGCGTACCGGCAACGTTTACGATTACCTGGGGTTCAAGGTCGTCTGGAAACGAGTCCGGTTCGCGGACATCAACGATCAGATGGCGGTAGCGCTCGTGCTCGACCGCCGTCGGCAGCAGGTCAAAGCCCACGACCTCGTGGCCCTCGTCCAAAAAGCGCTGCACGCACGCGGCTCCGATACCGCCCGAAGCGCCCGTGATCAAAACCCGCATACTTGCTCCTTAGGCGGTTGCGTGGCGCTCGAGGTACTCGGAGCCCACATTCTCGCGCTCCCAGCCGCGCACGACCTTATAGCCCACGGGGCTCAGAAAGACCTCGCACAGCAGCTCGGCAACAGCGCCGGTCAGCGAGCACATAAGGACCTGCACCCAGGTCCAACCAAAGAACGTGTGGCTCACCACAATGGCAAAGACCAAGTTGTCGATAAACTGGCCAACACCCGTGGACACATAGGAGCGGAAGGCAAAGCTCGCAAAGTTATTCTTTTTGAGCATACGGCCGAGCGACTGGTTGAGCGTGGAATTAACCACGGCAGAAACGAGCATTGCCAGCGAAGAGCCCAGCACCACGTACCAGGTGCCGCCAATGGTGGCGTTAAGGGCAGCGTTGACCTCGATCATGCCCGTGTCGTAGTAAGCGCCCCACATGCCGGGCGTGAGCGAGCACGCCCAAAAGCACAGGCTCACGGCCAGGTTGACCAGCAGCGCGAGGACAGAGATTTTGATGGATGCCTTGGCGCCAAAGCGCTTGCAGATCATGTCCTGGCACAAAAACGAAACCCAGCTCACCACAAAGCCGCAATCGAGTGCCAGATACGGCAGGCTGATAAGCTCTTTGTTGGCCAGCAGGTTCATCATGATGACACTCACGAAAAACAGCGAAACCGTTGCCGCGGGAATGCTCCGCAACAGGACCTTGTAGTCCTCCATGACCTTCTTGATCATTATGTACTCCTTTGGTTTTAGGTTTAACGAGCAGGATATCGGACCCGAACTGCTCGGACGTCACGGGCTTGAGACGACGATGGGTATAATAGCCGCTCACACGGCATCAGGCAAGCAAACGGCGCGGCAGCCCCACAGGGCCACCGCGCCGATGCATTAAAAGGCTACGTTGCCAAACTCCGACAGGATAAGATCGGGGTTGTGATCGGTTGCCCAATCCACGTTCCACGGGCTCGTGAACAGCAGCAGCTTACCGCCGCGCATGTCCTCGACGCGCAGCGTGTCACGCGTGAGCGAAAGGCCCGGGATATCAATGGTATCGGGGTCGTTCTGAATCCAGCGGATGTCCGTATAGGGCAGCGGCTGGCGACGGACCTCAACACGATACTCGGCCTTGAGGCGGCGCTCGAGTACCTCAAACTGCAGCACACCGACCACGCCCACGATGACGCTCTCCATGCCGGCACCCAGCTCGCGGAAGATCTGGATGGCACCCTCCTGGGCAAGCTCCTCCATGCCCTTCACAAACTGCTTGCGCTTGAGCGTGTCGACCTGCGTAATGCGGGCGAACATCTCGGGGGCAAACGTCGGGATCTGCGGATACTGCACGTGGCGCTTGCCGGAGCACACGGTGTCGCCGATGCTAAAGATACCCGGGTCGAACAGGCCCACGATATCGCCCGCGTACGCCTCGTCCACGATGGCGCGGTCATCGGCCATCATCGACGTGCCCGTGGCAAGCTTGAGCTTGCGGTTGCCCTGCACGTGGAAGGCGTCCATGCCACGCTCGAACTTGCCCGAGCAAATGCGCACAAAGGCGATGCGGTCGCGGTGGTTCTTGTCCATATTGGCCTGGATCTTAAACACAAAGCCGCTAAAGTCATCGCGGCAGGGATCGACCGGTTCGCTGGTGAGCGTATCGGTATAGGCGCGCGGCGTCGGGGCCAGACGCAGGAACTCCTTGAGGAAGGGCTCCACGCCAAAGTTGGTGAGCGCCGAGCCAAAGAACGCCGGGCTCAGCTTGCCGCAGGCCACGGCATCCAAGTCGAGCTCGTCGCCGGCGCCATCGAGCAGCTCGATGTCGTCCATCAGGTTCTTATGGTTCTCTTCGCCAATAAGCTCGTCCATGGAAGGATCGCCCAGCTCGGCCTCGACCTCGGCGACCTTCTTGGTGGCGTTGGCGTGGCCGTCGCCCTCAAAGGCAATGACGCGACGGGTCTGACGGTCGAACACGCCGCGGAAGTTGCGGCCGCTGCCGATCGGCCAGTTCATGGGATACGTATTGATACCCAGGACGTTCTCGATCTCTTCCATGAGCTCAAACGGATCGCGAGCCTCGTGGTCGAGCTTATTCACAAAGGTGAAGATGGGAATGTGACGCAGCGTACAGACCTTAAAGAGCTTTTTGGTCTGGGCCTCGACGCCCTTGGCGCCGTCGATGACCATGACTGCGGCGTCGGCGGCCATAAGGGTACGGTAGGTATCCTCCGAGAAGTCCTGGTGGCCGGGGGTATCGAGGATGTTGACGCAGGCGCCATTATAGGTGAACTGCAGCACCGAGGAGGTAACGGAAATGCCGCGCTCCTTCTCGATGTCCATCCAGTCCGAGACGGCGTGCTTGGCCGAGCTCTTGCCCTTGACCGAACCGGCAGTCTGGATGCTGCCGGTATAGAGCAGCAGCTTCTCGGTAAGCGTGGTCTTACCGGCGTCCGGGTGGCTGATGATCGCGAATGTGCGGCGCGACGAGATTTCATCCGACAGGCTTGCCATGCGGATCCTTTCTTGCATTGAGTGCATTACGTCGATGTAACCGCACTATTGTAGCCGCGAAATCCCGCTCTAGGGCGCCTATCAGGACAAATTCATCAGTTGGGGCCTGGGTAGCCGGCCCAATCCGAATTTGTCTCTTGCGTAACTGTACATAGTGTATATATACTGTGCTTACCGGTTATATACACGTGTAGCCCAACAGCTAAGGAGCCGCTGTGGACATCATCCTATCCAATTCGAGCGACAAGCCCATCTACGAGCAAATAGCCTCGCAAGTCAAAGCTCAGATCCTTTCGGGCGCGCTCGCTGCAGGAGCCAAACTCCCCAGCATCCGTGCACTCGCGAGCGATCTTGGCGTGAGTGTCATCACCACCAAGCGCGCCTACGCCGACCTGGAGCAACTCGGCTTTATCTGCACCGTGCAGGGCAAGGGCTGTTTTGTCGCCGAGGGCAACCAAGAACTCTTGCGCGAAAACCAGCTCTGCCATATCGAAGAGCTGCTTGCGAAAGCGGCGAGCCAAGCCGAAGCCTTGGGCGTCACGCGCGACAAGCTGCACGAGATGCTCGACCTCGTAGCCCCCGAAACCATGCAGTAGCCATCTGCAAGAAAGGCTATACCATGCAAAAGTTGCTAGAACTCAAAGGTGTATCGCGCCGCGTGAGCGACCGCTTTTCACTGCGCGACGTCACGCTTGCCGTGGAGCCCGGCCAGATCGTTGGCTTTGTGGGCGCAAATGGCGCCGGCAAGACGACGACCATTCGCGCCGCGCTTGGGCTTATAAAGCCCGATGCCGGCGAGGTGCATCTGCTTGGACAGCGCTGCGACGCCAACGCGCCCGACGAGACGCAGCGCCACCTGCGCTCCCGCATCGGGCTTGCCCTGGACACGTGTCCCTTCCCCTCCACGCTCAAGGTGGGCCAGGTCGAGAAGCTCGTAGGCCCGGCATACCCCACGTGGAGCTGCGAAACGTTCGCCGGATTCATCGACCGATTTGGCCTCGACCCCAAGACGAAGGTCAAGGACCTCTCCCGCGGCATGGGCATGAAGCTGCAGCTCGCCTGTGCGCTCAGCCACAATGCCAAGCTGCTCGTTTTGGACGAAGCCACCGCGGGCCTCGATCCCATGGCGCGCGAGGAACTGCTCGACGAGTTGCTTGCCTTTGTCGCCGACGGCCAGCACAGCGTGCTGCTCTCGAGCCACATTACGTCCGACCTCGATCGCGCCGCCGACCGCGTCATCTGCATCGATAACGGTTCGATTGTGTTTGACCTGCCGCGCGAGGACATTACCGACCGAGCCGGCATCGCCCACTGCACCCAAGCACAGGCCGCAGAGCTTATGGCTTGCGTCGAAGGCGCCCGTGCCGCCCACCACGCCTATAGCGTGGACGTGCTCGTGCCCAACCGTCGCGATGTGCTCGAGGCCTTCCCCGAGATTCCCTGCGACCGGGCAACCATTGATGACTATCTTCGCCTCACGCTGAAAGGGGCTTCGAAATGAAACGCGCCTTTATGTCTGAGCTCGCCATCGTCCGCACGCTTGTCCCGAGCATCGCGGGCGTCGGCCTGTTCATCTTCGTCGTACTGACCCTCGCCAACGCATCGGACGGTGACTCTGGCATGAGTGCCGGCGCCTGCGCGGTCAGCGCCATGTCGCCCATCGTGGTCATGAACTCGCTGGCCGGCTACGACAATCAAAACGGATGGGAGCGCTATCGGGCAACGCTGCCCATCTCGCGCAAAGACATCATCTGTGCACGCTACCTGAGCATCATTGTCTTCTCGGCCGTCATGGCGTGCGCCGCCGCGCTTTTGAGCATCGTCTCCATCCCGCTCTTCAACAGCGCGGGTATTCCCTCGACGGGACAGACCGTCTTTGAGACCACAATAGCCTCCGCCGCATCGATGCTCATCTCCCTCATGATGGTGTTTTTGGCACAGCCGCTGTTCTTTCGATTTGGACACATGGAGGCGCTGCGCCTTTCCGTCGGCCTGTTTGCCCTGCTCGGGTGCCTTGCCATGGCAGCGCTGAGCTCCTCCAACCCCATCAGCAACTGGCTCATGTCGATTGCCGGGGCGAATCCCGACCCTGCTGTTCTTGGCTGTCTGTGCGCAGGAATCGCGGTATTGACCCTCGTGCTATGTGCACTTAGCTGCATCGTCAGCACCAAGGTTTATCGAGTACGCGATCTGTAGCCACGCGAAACTTGACCCATGCTGGCCACAATCGGTCGTAATCGCCCATCCGCCAATCCGTGACAAATGGCATGTCCCCGGCCCGTGTGTGACGTTCTATAATAAAAACGTCACGGGCCTCAGCCCAATTTCGATCATCCAAGGGGATGTCTTTTTGGTCATTGTTCTTTAGGGAACGGTCAATCGCATACAAATTGAAAACGGCCGTCTTGCGGCCGTGGTTTGTTGCGCCGTTCCGCCTCCGTCATCTGCCACATATGCACCTGATAGGAAAGAACAATGAACTCTGCGAAATCTCAATCCTTCCCAAAAGCCACCAGCTTCGACGCGGCACTTGTACGTTCTAAGATTATGGGGCCGAACCCCCTCAAGCTCTGCGAAGAGCTGCTTCGCGGCGCAAGCATCCCCCGCGGCGTCCGCGTCTGCGACCTTGGATCGGGCACCGGTATCACCAGCGCCCTGCTTGCCCACGAATACGGGTTGGACACGTACGCTGTCGATCTGTGGAGCGACCCACAGGAAAACCGCGCGTTCTTCGATTCGCTCGGCATCCCCCGCGACACTATTCACCCTGTTAAGGCGGACGCCTCACAAGGGCTGCCGTTTGAGCACGACTTTTTTGATGCAGTCGTGAGCATCGACTCGTACAACTACTACGGTCGCGACCCGCACTATCTGGGCGAGCGCCTGCTCCCCTACGTAAAGCAAGGCGGGATGCTCTACTTAAGCATCCCCGGCATGGTTCGCGACTGCCACGACAACCTGCCCGCCTGCCTGCTCAAATCCTGGGCACCCGAGCAGCTCGACTATATGCACGACATAGCCTGGTGGCGCGCCATGATCGAGCCGACCCCCGGCGTCGAGATTGTCTCGATGCAGCCTATGCTCTGCACGGACGAAGCGTGGGAAGACTGGCTCGCCTGCGACAACGAGTACGCAGCAGGCGACCGCGCTGCCGTTGAAGCCGGCGCGCTCGAATACCTCAACACCATCGCCATCGTGCTGAGAAAGTTCTAAACAATAGCCGCGCGAGCCGTAAACAAACGGCCTCACGCGGCTTCTTTAAAACAAGTTCTGAACAACCGTAAAGCGCAATACGCTACTTGCGCAGCGGCTTGGGCAGCGGAATGCCGGCGGCGATGACGGCCGCGATGATCATGCAAACGATACCCTTGAGTGGGAAGCACATGAGCAGCAGGCCCACAACCATAACAGGCTGGCGCATAACGGCGCCCATCGTCGATGCCGTGCAGACGGCGACGCAAAAGACCGGATCTGCGCCGGTGAGGATGGCAAGGCCGTAGCCCAGGCTTACGCCCGAGAAGATAACCGGGAAGAAGTGGCCGCCGCGCCAGCCCATGTTGATGAGGGCGGGTGTCAGCATGGCCTTGAGAAGACCGGTCGCGATGAGCACACCGGCGGGGATGGTGAGGTAGGTCTCCATAAGTACGTCGGCCTGGGTCTCACCGGCAAACATGGTATAAGGCAGAACTGTGCCGCAGATGGCGAGCGCCAGACCAGCCAGCATGGCCTTGACGACGGGGCGCTCCCCTATTGCATGGGACAGCGCCTCACTTGCATGCTCGGAGACAAAGTACAGCCAACCGCATACGGTGCCGACCAACGCCAGCGGAATGAGCCAGACAAGTTCCAGGTTGCCCACCTCGGCAGCCTCGAACCTCGGCATGCCCATGCCGCCACCCATAAGCTGGCCGAGCAGCAGATAGGTGCCCAGGCCGCCGGCAATCGCGATGCCGTAGACCACGGTCTTTTGCGCCTTGGGCAGCTTGATGGTGATCTCGTCGGACGCGGAGTCCTCGCCAGCGCCCCGACCATCGGCGCTACCGGCGAGCGGCGCCACAAAGCCAAAGATGGGCGCGGTAAAGAGCGCCGTCAGGGCAGCCTGGGTACCCAGCAGCGTAAGCTCCCTAAACTCGGCGCCAAAGCGACGCATGCGGTCGCCGACCCAGCTGCACAGACCCGCGATAACGCCGGTCAGGCCGGCCTCCGGTCCAATGCTTCCGCCAAACAGCAGCGGCAGCAATGCCGCAAGCGAAAGCTTGCCGAGGTTGTCGTACGGGTAGCGACCGTCTTGCTTAACCTTGGCCATCACCTGGTTGAGGTCATCGGTCTTGGTGCCCGTCATCTTTTCGTACAGACCGATCAGCAGGCCGCCCAGCAGGCAGACGAAAAACGGGTACGGCAAAAAACCGAACGGACCGCTCGCGAGCTCGGGCGAAGCGACGCCCAGCATATGAGGGATCTCGGTCCATAGATAGTTGATACCGTGCTCCATCGCAAAGAAAAACAGCCAGACCGCGGCGCCCGCAAACGCACCGGTCACGGCCACGCTCACTAAAAACAGCGCACGGTTTTTGGGTTTTGCAAGGTTATCCATCGGGACCTCCCGTGGTCAAAATCGACAAAGATACGTTTTATTGTAGAGCGAGCGTTGCCCGAACGAGCCAACCATCTGCGCCGCGAACAGCGCCGTTGGGTGCCGCACACGCGACGGGCCCAAGGCTTAGCTGCCGATAATCGATGCGATTTGGTGCAGGTCGTCGGCAAAGTAGATGCCGGCCTGGCGCTGCGGGCTCGATAGGCCCTTGTCGATCATGTGCCCGAGCAGCGACCTAAGGTCGTTGTAGTAACCGTCCAAGTTGTACAGGATGCACGGCGCGCTCAGATGGCCCAGCGACACGGCCGACATGACCTCGGCAATCTCCTCGAGCGTGCCCGTACCGCCCGGAAAGGCGATGAACGCATCGCCGAGCTCGATCATCTTGGCCTTACGCTCGGCCATATCACTCGTCACGATCAGGTCGTCGATACCATCGTGCTGAAACTCGGCCTCGATAAAAAAGCTCGGCTCCACACCGGTCACGTGTCCGCCGGCATCGAGCACGCTATCGGCGAGCGCGCCCATCAGCCCCGACTTGGACCCGCCGTATACCAGCGCGTGGCCGTTGGAGCCAATCCATGTGCCGAGCTGCTGCACCGCAGGCAGAAACGCCGGGTCGTTACCGACGCTGGCGCCCAGGTATACCGTGATATTCATATTCAGCCCCCTTGTTGTGACGCGCGGCGCCCGCCCTAGCGTTGGCGTCGGCGATATTCGCGCACGCGGCGCGACAGGTCGGCGAGCTCATCGCGATCGAGCTCTTCCAGATGCTCAAGATCGTCCATAAAGCGCGCCATGGTGTCCTTTTGGCGCATCTTGATGAGCGTATTGCAGTAGTTCACCGCCACGCCCGTGAGCATGGCGATGTAGAAGATGCTGATGACGCTCAAAACGACGGTGATAGCGCGGGCAACCGGCGTTTCGGCCGGGATATCGCCAAAGCCGATCGTCGATACGGTCTCAAAGCTAAACCAGAGGCCATCGCCAAACGTAAGGGTCGCAGGGTCGGACAGCCAGACGGCCGTCGAGCACAGCAGGTAGAAGATAAGGAACAGGCCGGTGATGCGCGCAAAGCCAGCCTGGCGCAACACGTCGGCAAGCGTCCTCAACTTGTTCATCGCGACCCCTTTTCCCAAGCGTCCAATCATGTTCGTTCGGTATTGTCCCACACTCGGCACTCGAGAACGCTCCTTTTGTGCTGGCAGAAAGGGACTGTCCCCAACTGCCGGCACATAAGGAACGTCCCTAAGTGCCAACTCCGGCAAAGAGTGTCCCCGGCGACTAGTCGTTTAAGAACGTCCCCAATGACTACTACAACTGCCGGACAGATTGGGAACGTCCCTAAGTGCCGGATGTTAGGCAAGCTGAGCTGGTATCCTTATGCGGTATTATCTCGACTCGATAGGATTGCCTGTGAAACCTTCCGCCGTCCTTCACTTAGCTCTATATCGCACCCTAGCCGTCGCGCTTGCTGCGCTCACACTACTGAGCGCCGTCATGCCCACCCCAGCCTTTGCCGCCGACTCCGACCAGCAGGTCAAGACGGTCCGCGTTGGCTGGCTCGTCAACAACAAAGGCTTCCAGGAAGGCACGCCGGGCGAGCGCCTCTCGGGATGGGGCTACGAGTACCTCCAGACCCTCTCGTATTACACAAAGGGCTGGCAATACGAATACGTTAGCGGCACCTTCTCCGAGCTTATGGACATGCTCGAGGCAGGCGAAATCGACCTCATGCCCAACATCTCGTATTCGGCAGAACGCGAGCAGAAGCTGCTCTTTTCCTCGAACCCCGAGGGCACCGAGCGCTACTACATCTACGCCAGGCCCGACCGCGACGACCTGGCCAAGGGTGACCCCCAGGCGCTCCAAGGCCTCACCATCGGCTGCAACTCTGGCGTTATGCAAACTATCGTCGGCCAGCAGTGGCTCGCCGACGAAGGCGTTACCTGCACCTATAAAGAAATCGACACCGGCAGTGCCCTCTTTGAGGCGCTTGCAGACGGCGAGGTCGACGCCGTCATCATGAACGACACCATTTCGTCGCCCGATGCGTCACCCATGTTCTACGTAGGCTCGAGCGACTACTATTTTGCCGTTCCCAAAAGCCGCCCTGATCTGATGAACGACATCAACGCCGCCATGACGACCATCGCCCGCGATAACCCGCGCTATAACGAGGAAGTCAAATCGAGTTACTCGACCCAAAACAGTGGCTCGTCATCGCTCACCGGCCCCGAGACCACCTGGCTCAAAGAAAACGGCAATACCATCACGATCGGCTATCTTAAAAACCAACTTCCCTACTGTACGCAAAATGACGACGGCGAGATGGAAGGGTCGCTCGCCTCGCTTGCAACGACGTTGCACGACAAGTTTGGCATTACGGTCAAAACAATCGCACTCTCGAGCAACAAACAAATGATCAAAGCCCTTTCCAACGGGACCATCGATGTCGCCCTGCCGTTGTTTCGCGACTACTGGCTCGCCGAGCAGACAGGGGTCATCCAGTCAAACTCGATGGGAACGGTTTCGCTGACCGCCATTCACAGTGGCAAAAACCTGAACAGCGACCTTAAGAACATCGCTTGTACAAAGAGCACAATCGTTAACCGTTTTGAGCTCGAAAGTCTCTTTCCGAACGCAACGGTAACCGAGTATTCGAATGACGGCGAGGTGCTCAAAGCCCTCGATGAGGGGAAGGCACGTTGCATCATTGTCCCCAGCACGCGCCTGGAAACTCTCCGCGACATCTACGACATCGAGGATTTCGAAACACAGGAACTCACCAACACGGCACAACTATCGTGTTTAATTTCGCGCGGCAAGCCCGAGCTGCTGGGAATCATCAATAAGGGCATCGTCAATGCAGGTGAATCGCTCTCTGCAAACAGCTATTTCCCCACATCGTACTCGGCGCAAGAATCGGATGCGTTCCGACTTCTCTACCGCAACCGCATCGTCATTGCGGCAGTCGTCATTTGCATTTTGCTCACCGGCATCGTCATCCTTGTCTGGTCGCTTTACCGCGCACAGGAGGAACGGCAGAAAGCCGATGCCGCCAACGCCGCCAAAACCGCTTTCCTCACGCGCATGAGCAACGACATCCGCACGCCGCTCAACGGCATCCTGGGCCTTATCGAAATTGAGGAATTGAGAGAAGGCGACATGCAGGTCGCCCGCGAAAGCCGCGCCAAGGCGCGCGTTGCCGCCAATCACCTGCTGTCACTGATTAACGACATCCTCGAGATGGGCAGGATCGAGGAGCGCAAAGTGACGCTCGAGCACGAATCATTCAACCTTAAAGAGCTGTGCGACAATGCGCTCGTACTGTGCAAGCTCCGCGCATCGGACCGCCGCATAACCATGCTCGACACCAGCGAGCCCTACGCTGTCGACCAATATATGATCGGCAGCCCCACCCATATTCGGCAGATCCTTGTCAACCTGCTCGACAACAGCATCAAGTACAACAAGCACGGAGGCACCGTCACGTTCTCATCGACCATCAAACCGGTCGACGACGAGCACGCCGTGTTTTGCTTTAGCGTCTCGGATACCGGCATTGGTATGACATCCGAGTTTTTGGCACACATTTACGAGCCGTTTGCCCAGGAAGGCGACGATGCGCGCAGCAAGTTCCAAGGAACCGGCATTGGCATGTCTATCGTCAAATCGCTCATCGATATGATGGGCGGCACGATTGAGATTTCGAGTGAGGTTGGCGTGGGGAGTACGTTTGACGTCCGGATTCCGCTCGATATCGACAAGAACCCTCAGATAAAAGAATGTGCAGACACGCAGGTAAGCAGCTGCTCACTCGCCGGCATGAACGTCCTTTTGGCAGAAGATAACGAACTCAATGCCGAGATTGCCCAAGCTCTGCTCGAAAGCGAAGGCATCGTCGTGACTCGCGCCGCCGACGGCAACGAAACGGTCGATCTATATGTTGGTCGTCCCGCCGGCAGCTTCGATGCAATCCTGATGGACATCATGATGCCGGGCATGGACGGCTACGAGGCAACCCGGGCGATCCGCCTGAGCGAAAAGGCCGATGCGGCCGACATCCCCATCATCGCGCTCACCGCCAACGCCTTTGCCGAAGACGCCAAGGCGGCACACGACGCCGGCATGAACGCCCATCTGCCCAAACCGCTCGACTTTAGCAAGCTCAAAAACATACTCGCCTGTATCAAGAAAAATGGGGCTGTTTCGCTATAGTTTGTGCTCAACCACCATGCGCAGTAGAAAGGAAGCCAACGATGTTTAGGCCCTTACGTCGAAAGAAACGCGCCATCACCGACGAGAAAGCGCGCGAACTGCTCGCTACCTGCAAGCGCGGCGTCTTTGCCGTCAACGGCGATGATGGCTACCCCTATGCCATTCCCGTCAACTACTTCTTTGACGCCGAGCACGACAAGATTTATTTCCATGGCGCCAAGGCTGGCCACAAGGTCGATTCACTCAAGCATGATGATAAAGTCTGCTTTACCGTTTACGGCAACGAGTGGTACAAGGACGGCGACTGGGCTCCCTACGTTATGAGTACCGTTGTCTTTGGTCGTTGTCGCCTGGTAGATGAAGCGCCCGCGTTTATCGAGGACAAAGTCCGTCAGCTCGCGCTTAAGTACTACCCTTCTGCCGAAGAAGTCGAGGAGGAGATCGCCAAAGACATAAAGGGCGTCCAACTCTACGAGATTTCGATTGAACATCTTTGCGGCAAGCAGATTCATGAAAAGTAGCGAATGCGGAAAACGCGCTCGCTACCCTCTGCACCCCATGTGCCCACGCATTTTGACGGCGTGGGCACATGGGGCAGCACTCGAATCGAGCGCCCCCTATACCCCAAAAACGTAGCGGTCCAGGCGCTCACACGCCTCCTTTACCCGCGAAAGCGGCAGTGCCAGATTCACGCGGATGTGACAGGGCCCGTGGAACGAGCGGCCGTCCTGATACCCCACGCCCACGCGCGCCCCCTCGTCGAGCAGCCACTGAATATCGCGGCCATGCTCGAGGCACCACTCGGTGCAGTCCAGAAACACCATGTACGTGCCCTGCGGACGCGAATAGCCCACGCCCTCAAAATGCTCGTCCACGTAATCGCAGAAGTAGTCAATGTTGCCCTGGATGACCTGGTTGAGCTCATCGACCCACTCGTAGCCCTGCGGCTGGTAGGCGCCGATAAGCGCGTGCATCGAAAGGACGTTCATCTCGTTGTAGTGAGTCTTGTTGGACACGGCGCACACGCGGTCGCGCAGCGTCTCGTTATAGATGATGTGGTAGCTGCCGACCAGGCCCGCCAGGTTGAACGTCTTGCTGGGCGCGTAGAGGGCAACCGTGCGCATGCGGGCATCCTCGCTCACCGACTGCGTCGGGATATGTCTGTGACCCGGCAGGATGATATCGGACCAAATCTCATCCGAGATCACCACGCAATCATGCTGGCGATAGATGTCCATGGCGCGCTCGATCTCGTCGCGCTCCCATACGCGCCCGCAGGGATTGTGCGGCGAGCAGAACACCGCGGCATGGATGTGGTTTTGGGCGAGCTTGCGCTCCATGTCCTCAAAGTCCATACGCCACACGCCTTGGTCGTCGAGCTTAAGCGGGCTGTGGACAATGCGATAGCCCGCGGCTTCGATAGACTTGGTAAAGCCGATGTAGGTGGGGCTGTGGACCAGCACCGCATCGCCCGGCTGGACATACGCGCGCAGCGTCGACACAACACCGCCCAGCACGCCGTTTTCGTAACCGATATGTTCAGGGCGCAGACCCTCGACGCCATTGCGGCGGCTCTGCCATTCGATGATGCGGTCAGAGTACTCGGCACGCGGATCAAAGTAGCCAAACATGGGGTGCTGGGCACGCTGAATGATGTGTTCCTGGACCGTGGGCACCGTGGCGAAGTTCATGTCCGCCACCCACATGGGAATGCGATCGAAGCCCTCGTCGGGTGCGTTTGGAGCCATGCCGGGGATCTCACCCCAAGAATCAACGGCGATGGAGTCCATGCCGTGGCGGTCGATAAGCGAAGTAAAGTCGTATTTCATCCTGGGCTCCCATGCAAAGCGGATTGTTTTGGTAGGCGTTATTGTCCACCAGCATGGGCGGTTTTGGCATGGGGTTTGGCTCTTAATTTGACGGGTGCGGACGAATGGCTGATTAGTCTTGCGCGTCGTTGACGGCGACTACGGTTAGCCGGGTTTCATCGACCGTAAAAGATATGTCGAGCCCGGCGAAGGCCAAGTGATAAACACGGTTTGGCTCGTGCTTGCTGCCCGCGCGGCGCGGATCCTGGCGAAGAACCTCAACCAAGCCAGGAAGCTTTGTAGGCGGGACCATATCCTGCAGCGCTTGCGGAAACTCGACGTCGAGCTCTTGCCACGGCGCATCCTCAATCCAGCCGCCGGTCGCATCCGGGTGGCAATCCGCAAACGGAATGTAGGGCTTAATGTCGTAGATGGGCGTGCCGTCGCGCAGGTCGGTCCCCAACACATGGATGATGGGACCATCGTCGGTGAGCTCGACACGATCAAGCTTGACGCAGGTGAGACCGATGGGATTAGGGCGAAACGGACTGCGCGTGGCAAAGACGCCCACACGCTCGGCTCCGCCCAGACGCGGCGGACGCACGGTTTTCGACCACTTGGCATTAGTTCCGGACCTGTCCTGCTTTTTGGCATCGGCGGCTATGTCCTTAGCCGTGCCGCCGGGCGTGCCGTTTTCGAAGCGCCAGAGCAACTATAGGTGAGAGAAGGAATCCAGACCCTCAACTGCTGCGTTGGAGGCAAATTCCGGTTCAAAGACGATGCGTCCCTGCAAATGGGGCGCCAAAAAGCTGTTGCGCGGAATGCCGAACTTCTGCGGCAGATCGGTATGTATGTGTGCAATAGGTTCCATGCCGGTCATTGTACGGCATGGAGGCGTGGGGCGTTGTACGCAATTCTTCGCCGCAGCCCCCGTCGTGCAACCAACGGTTGCTTGGAAGGGCACCTACTGCCGCGTATGCTTAAGCCATCAACCAGCAGAAAGCAGAAAGGAGCCGTTATGGCCTTTGCAGAAAAGCTCATTGCTGTCCGTCGCGCCCATCACCTTACCCAAGAGCAGCTCGCCGCCAAGCTCTTCGTCACACGCCAAGCCGTCAGCCGTTGGGAACGCGGCGAGGTCACACCGGGTATCGACATGATGAAGCTCATCGCCGCCGTGACCGGCGAGCCCCTGTCTCACCTGCTCGAAATGCCCGAGCACTATTGCCAGAGCTGCGGCATGATACTCACACCCGACGACTGCGGCACCGATGCTGCGGGCACCGCGACCGATCATTACTGCAAGTGGTGCTACGACCACGGCAAGTACACCTACGACACTACGATGGAGGCAATGATCGAGGATTGTGCCCCGCGCCTGGCACAAAACACCGGTATGTCGCTCGACGAAGCTGTCTCGCTCATGGGCGCCGTGCTGCCGCAACTGGAACGCTGGCGCGCCGTGCAAGAAAACGAGGAGCGCTACGGCGCCGAAGCGCGGGCGCGCTATGGCGATGAGGCTATCGATGCAGCAAACGAAACGTTACTGGATATGGATCCTCAGACATGGAACGACATGAAGGAACTTGAACGCGCTATTCTGGGCCAGCTCTCGATTGCCATGAGCGACGGCGAACCGGATGGAAGCGAGGCTCGCAAGCTTGTCGCGATGCATCGTCGCTGGATTGCTCTCAACTGGGGATGCGAGCCCCAAGACGAGGCGTACTTGGGCCTCGCCCACGGCTATCTTGCCGACCAGCGCTTTGTTGACTACTACGACAAGCCCTGCGGCACCGGCGCCACGGCGTTTCTAGTCCAGACGATCGAGTCGTCGTCGGCTCACGCATAGACTGCAGCGGCTTTGGGTATTTCAATCGAAACCTCAACCGATTGGAGACCCATGGCTACTGATCACGAGCTCGCGCTGTACGTTATGACCGGCTGCCCGTATTGCATAAAGGTCAAGCGCTTTTTGGCCGATAACGGCGTGACCATTCCCGAACGCAATATCTCGACTGACCCCGATGCCGAGCAGACGCTCATCGCCGTCGGCGGAAAACGCCAGGTTCCCTGCCTGTTCATTGACGGCAAACCGCTCTACGAGTCGAGCGACATCATCACCTGGGCACAGAAAAACCTCCTCTAGCACTCATTGGGGACGTACTTAAATGAGTAGGTAGGAATTCAGCTTCTCAAATTTATAGAACATACGTTTGCTTTTATGCTATACTCGCCTCAAGGCATGAGACGAGTCGAGAGCTCCTGCGGAGGTCCCCAATGACACGCTGGAGCGAGCTCGGTAAGTAAGATCGGTGGTTACCGCACTCGCCCATCTCAGACAGGCTGCGCTCCTGTTCGCCGTCGCCATCAAAGAACGGCACTCACAACCAAACGTTTCCGTTATCCGTGAGTCACACAGGAGTGCATCGTTATGGCAAAAAAGATTCCAACCTTTACGTCCGACATCGTTTCGAGCGCCTGCTCAGATATCAGCGGAATAGTTGAAGCCAAGAGCCTTAATCAAAAGGGTATCGATCATGAAACTTCGCTTGAGGGGGCATTGCTCATCGGGCGCCGCCTCGAACAAGAGACCGCCGGATACCCCGTTACCAACCTCAAAGGATTGCTCTCCCCTGTCGGCGGCCATCTACACAAGCATTATGGTCCCCGCTTAGGACAATCCTATCTCACACGCTGCATTAAGTTCGCTCGCGCCGTTCCCAAAGACGTGCCACCTAGATCAGAGCTTGGCCTAACTCACTATGAGTCACTCGCTCGCATTACAAACGAGTACCTGCGTCTGGAGCTCATGAACGTCGCGGCCGACAACAGATGGTCCTCATCACGCGTCGTGCTTCACGCCAGATACCAAAGCCCACAAGATGCTCCAAGCAACAGGGAATTCCGCGAGCTCATAGCGAACCAGGAAGTTTGGCGCTTTGCACGCGCTTATACAGATGCTTGCGGAATCATCTCGCTTGAGAAGTTTGTTGAGCTTTACAATTCTTGCGCTCCCAAACCAGTCTCGATATTCGAAGTAAATGAAACCATTTGGAAAATCAGAGACGAGTCGGGGCGCATCGACAACCCCTGTATGTTATCCAGAGACGGAGAGCTGTACCTCATAACGCCGGAACTTGATGACACAGTCGAAAACAACCCTTATTACTACGACGACTACGGATATTCTTATCGAAAATATAAACGCCATAGCGAGTACACCGAGGAAATGCGTTCGTTACGCGAGCGACGTGTTCAGAGCAGGAGGGCGGCCATATTCGCTGCTCATAAACAGCATCCAATCAAAAAACTCGATTATGAGGACGTTGTCTGCGGATATGCCACCTACACACGGTTTGTTAACAATCTCAAACTGGATATCTTGAAGGATTCCAAGCTGAGTGCCGCGAGCCTTCACGCAAGAGAGGACGAATTCGATTTCATTATGGCAAAGCTCTTGCGCTCTATTGGTCTCAACGGCATGCCGACAGTGCAACAAATTAACGAAGATGCCGAATTTCTATTGATCGTCGTACGGCCCGATTTTTATGAACAAGCGAAGATAAACAAGGTCTCCAAACTCCTCTCGATAATCTATGAGAACACTCCCCTCTGGGAGTTCAACGGCCGCTCGCATACCGAACTAAGAAATGAAGAAGCGGTAGAGCCTCTCGTGCCAACTATGCAACCAACAGTCCAACCAAAACAGGCTGCTTAACCATATTAACTGCTTGTATTTTTGTCTACAAAACTGTATACATAAAGAGAGGTCCCTATGGAGCTCATCGCAATCCACCCCCATGCCCTCAAACATGGGCTGACAGAGACGGATATTACCTGCGCTTGGAACTCCGCTTTCGCATGGTTTAGGCGTGATCTTGAAAATGGAGGCATCGATTACGTTCTCGTTGGACTTGATGGAAAAAACCGCCTCATGGAGCTCATTGCTCGATGTTGCCCCGACCGAGATGGTTACATCATTTACCACGCCCTTGTCCCTCCTACGCGCAAGGTGCTCAGGGAAATCGGAATCGATCGATAGGAGGCGCTATGGACGCTAAACAGCTCGAAAAGATGATGGGGTTTGCTCCCGGTGAGCTAGAAAAAGCCGCAGCGGCATACGAAAAAGATGAGTGGCCGAAGGGCCACACCGTCAAGTTGGGAAGGCCGCCGATTTCCGATGAACCAAGCGTTGTTTTATCGGCACGTGTGGGCGAATCGGTTCTTGAAGCATTTGACGCAAAGGCAAAGCGCCATGGGCAAACGCGCACGGAGCGACTCAGGGAACTCATTACACTCGATGCAATGATTGCCTAGTCCCCTGCCGAACCAAACATGTACGTCAGCATCCAAAAACGATATTTTTCGACATCCTTGGATGCTGGCGTACAGTTTTTTGCATGGGTCCGGCACAGGCGATCCGTTCTTCTCCGTCCCCAAGGGATCATTTAGCCACAAAAGCGGGCGATGGGCGCAAGCTGCTGCTCGCGAAAGACACGGTCGACAGCGGCACGGTATTCATCGACCTTTTTGGTCTTGCGTACGAGTTTGTGAACGGTCGCTGGATCGGCGAAGGCGCATTTGGCGTAGAACCACCACTCCTTCATGCGAAAGACCGCGTTGCCCCCAATCTCGTCCGCATAGGCCGCAAACAGCATGTCATGGAAGCGTTGCAGCTCAGCGGCGGTAGCGGCAGGGTCGCCCTTAACCATGCGAGCCAGCGCGGGATTCGCAAGCAAGCCGCGCCCCAACATTACGTGGCGTGTTCCGGGATAGGCCTTCACCAGCGCATCCATGTCCTCAAGATCAAAGATGTCGCCGTTATAGGCCACGGGGAACGGCGCCCGTTCCAGCGTCTCGCCGTAAAACTCTTTGCGCGGTGAGCCCGTATAACGGTCCTTTTGCACGCGCGGATGCACGATCAACTCCGCCAGCGGCATTCGGCAATAGAGGTCGAGCACGCGCTCGTACTCGTCATCGCATTCGAGCCCCAGTCTGGTCTTGACCGACACCGGCAAGGGCGAGCGTTCGCACACGTCGCTCAAGAACACCTCGAGCTCATCCAAATTGCGCAGAAAGCCCGAACCCTTGCCCTTCGCGACCACCGTACCCGAAGGGCAGCCAAGGTTGAGGTTGACCTCGCGGTAACCCATATCGGCAAGCACCTGCGCCGCCCACACAAACTCGTCCGCATTCTTGGACATCAGCTGGGGCACCACGTTAAGTCCCTGGTTGTTGGCAGGATCGACCTCTTTAAACGCCTTGCCGCCAAAGCGATTGCCCACCCGCGGCGGCGGCAAAAACGGCGTGTAATAACAATCGAGCGCGCCGAAGCACTCCGCATGCACGCGACGGAACACATGCCCGGTAATCCCCTCCATAGGAGCCAGCGATAAATACATCAACATCCATTCTCAAATCAATGTGACAAAGGGACTGTCCCTTTGTCACATAATACGCCCACCGAGGGCGGGGATTCTCTATACTGGGTCACATATGACGGTATCGCGCCAAAGGAGAACGCCGTGACCACGTCGCAGATATCCCTGCTCGCGCTCATCTTGGTTGGGGGCATCGGCATCCTGCTTATCGGAGTGAGCGCGCTCATGAAAGCCGCCGCTCGCAAGAAAGCCAAGGCCTGTACCGCCGTGACCATGGGAACGGTCATCGACCATCGCTTTATGGGCGAAGGCAGGATGTATCCCGTTTTGGAATACGCCGTCGACGGCACGCAATACCGCGCGAAAAAACAATTCCGTGGCATAAAGACCAAAAGCTTGTCGGGACTCCCCATCCGCACGCAAGCCACCGCCTACGAAGACGCCAAGGGCTGGCTGCACGTGCAGACAGGCCCCATCGCCCGCCTAGGCACCCTCGCGGAGCAGCTTTGGCCCCTCGGTAGCCAAATGACCGTGTACTACAACCCCAGCAACCCAGACAAAAGCTATGTCGAACGCCCCATCGTGGGCAACTTTGCCACACTGATGTTTAACATCGCAGGCTTCTTGCTCATCGCGATGAGCATCTTGCTCTATGTTCTTATCCAGCGCTAGCTCAAACTGATGCGCCCCGCGCCCCATGCGCCGCAACGACCGTTACGACACCAAGGATCAGCCATGGCAACACTTTCCGAACAAGAACGCAAGCGTATCCAGCGATACTGCATCTATCCCAAGATTGCCGGCACAGCGCTTGCCATGGCGTTTGTGCTGCCTTTTTTGATCATTCCCTTCGAAATGATTGACGATATCGTCTTCCATCATGAAAGCTTCCAGGAGACGGGCATGATGACCGCCTTGGCGCTCACCGCCGTCGAGCTCGCCATCTTCTGCTACTGCGCGCTCGCGCCGCGCTTTGGCATGCGCGGCAAGCAGTGGAAAGAAATGCAGCACCGACTCGTCGTCGAGCAGGCTGAGAAAGACCACTCGGCACAAATCGCAGGTGTTATCGGTACGCAGGCCGCCGCGCGCCTGCTCAAGAACAGCGACAACGAGACCGCACGCAACCTGGGCGGCGCGGCAGAAGTCGCCGCTGCCGTAGGCGCCGTCGCCACCGCGGCAGACGTGCTTGCCGAAAGCTTTGCCAACGCAAAGGCCATGGCAGAGGCCTGTGGCGTGCCTATCCCCCGTGCAAAAAAGTGGATCGTCGCGCTTGTGGCACTGCCCCTCGCAATCGTGTGCGGTGCCTATATCCCGCAGCTGGCGCAGGGAAACATCGAGATGCAACAGAACGCCGCGGCCGCGGCCGAGCAGATCACCATCGCCCGCAAGGCATTAGAGCCCGCATGCGAGTACGTGTCCGCCGATGACCCCTACGAGCGATATCAAGATTACGGCTATCACGTCCGCGGCTACCTTCACGACGGCGACTCCGATACCCAGAAGACCTATACGTACCTGGATTTCGACAACAAGGGAACGCTCAAGGAAGTGAGTTACATAGCAGAGGTCGACCCCAGCGCGAGCCTTGAGGACAACCTCGCCCGCATCGAGCGCGACCTTGACGAGCTGTTCTCTGCCGTCCAAACCGTAGACGTCAAGACGGTGAGCCCCGAGCTCTTGGCACCGCAGAAACTCCCCGAAGAGTTTAGGCAGGCATTTTTGAACGGCTCACTCTACGAGAGAATCTCTATCAGGACGAGTGACGACCTCATCAAAACGTATTACTCGTTTGATACGGATCCCGAGGACGAGTTTGACGAGTACACCCATCCAAGCATCCGTATCACATTGATGGGCAAAACGAGCTAGCCACCCAATGTGACAAAGGGACTGTCCCTTTGTCACATTATTCGGAGCGTAGGGCTTCCACAGGGTCTTTCTTGGATGCGCTGCGAGCCGGCAGCAGGCCGGCAACGACCGTCAGCAACACCGAAATCACAATGAGCATCAGCGCATCCTGCACGGGCAGGCTCATCAGGTTGGGGACCTGTTTGGCCGCAAGCGCCCAAGCATTGACCGGGAAGCTCACGGCCACCACGACGACAATGGCAAAGACGCCGGCGATGAGGCCCTCGATAAAGGTCTCGGCATTGAATACGTTGGCCACGTTGCGCTTTGACGCGCCGATCGCGCGCAGGATGCCAATCTCCTTTTTGCGCTCCAGCACGCTGATGTAGGTGATAATGCCGATCATGATGGAGCTCACCACCAAACTGATACTCACGAATGCGATGAGCACCAAGCTGATGGTGTTCACGATGTCGGTCACCGAACCCATGATGATGCCCATGTAGTCGGTGTACGAGATCGCCTGTTCATCGTGGCCAACGGCTTTGACCTGCTTGTTGTACGCATCGATGTGATCGAGTACGCGCTCCTTGGCCTCAAAGTCACGCGGGAAAATCTTGACCGAGATGGGGTCTGCCTCGTCCGCATAGCCCAACGTGGTCAGATTGTTATCGTAGGTGAGCTTTGCCGCCTTGGCATAGCTCATCATGAGCGAACTCAGGTCCTCAGCGTCCATGTTAAAGTGGATAGCGCGAGCAAAGGCGTTTGCATCCACGCGCATGGCGCTCGCCAAGTTGGCAAAACTCGAAGACATCTGCGTCGCCATTTGGTCCATGAGCCCTGCCGCACCCGCCTTGAGCTGGGTTGATACCGTCGTCGCAATCTGCTCGCTGACCGCCTTCATCACCTGATCCATAGACTGCTGCAAATACGGAGCCAGCTGCTTTTGCACATAGTCGCCCATCACCTGCTGCAGACGCTCGGCCAGGGCATCGCCGCCGAGTGCCCTGAGCTGAGCCAGGTATTGCTGGGCGTCGGCATCATGCTCAAGATACGTCGAGAATGCGGCAGCAAGCTTTGACGCGTCCTTAAGGTCTTCGGGCGACAGCGCCTTAAACTGATCGGACTGCATAAAGCCCTCAAACAGCTGATTGGCAAGCGTTCCCACCTGCTGCATTTGCTCGGGCGTGAGCTCCAGACCGTCAAAGATGCCCGAGAAATCCGGAGCCGGCGCCTTGGCCATGATGTCACTAAAGTCGATGTCTCGCCCAACACCCGAAAGGTCAATATCCAGCCCGGACAAATCAAGGCTAGAAAGGTCCATGCCGCCGGCCGCACCCGAGAGCGCAGATGCATCGAACGAGAACGCGCTCTTCAGCGCCGCCTCGTCCACACTGAACATGCTGCTCAGATCCACGCCTTGCTTGGCCTCGCTCTGCAGCTCGTCGAAGGTTTTGCCCGTAAAGACATCCGTCTCGGGGTGGGCAAGCTGCTCCTGCACAATCTGCGAATCGGCGGCGCGCTTCATAAGCTGGCAAGTCAGCGCATGCGTATAGGCAATGCCCGGAGTCAATGCGCTCGCGTTGGCCGTCTCGTTGGGTCGCACCACGCCCACAATGCGCACGTCAATACCGTCGGCAACCTTGGCGGCCATAAAGTCGGCGTCGCCAGACATGTCGGTCCACATGCCGGTCTCTTCGTTTTTGCGATAGGCATCGGCCGGCGACAACACCTTAAATGTCGTGGACAGCGCATCGTCGTAGGTAAAGTCGGTGCCGGTCTCGGGCGTCTCGACCTTGCCGTCGGCCGTCATGGCGCTGTTGACCAGGTCGTTGAGCTCATCGATATCCAGCGCGCCGATGCTATAGAGCGTATAGTCGCCCACCGTGCCGCGGTCCGAAAGCACCATCACGGCTTCGTTGGCGGACGTGGGCCAATGGCCGGCAACGACATCGTATTGGCTGTCGAGCAGGCTCTGGTCGTCAATCATCTCGTTAAAGACCGAGGTCCCCATGGAATCCATGCTCACCGTTGCCGCCGAGCTTGCGCCTCCGCTCATGGCCTCGGTCATAGCGTTGGGAACAAGCCGAACGGGCCTCTCGTCGCCCTTGCTCAAACGATAGACAACCGGCGTCACGCCGTAGCCGTACTGGATAGCGTTGACCTCTTTGTCGATACCGTCACCGCCGCCGTCAAGCCATGCCTTAAAGCTCGTCATATCGTTAGATTTAACGCTTGCGAACATATCCTTTACGGCCGTGACCACCGGGATCTTATCGGTCCCCTGAGCCTTGCCACCGGTGGCGCCATCGGACGAGCCCTCGCCCTTGGATACCTCCTCATCGGCAGCCCCATGCCCGCCCATCATGGACGACAGGTCGTAATCTTGTTTGGAAATCGTAAGCGGGTAGCTCGAGAGTGTGTCCTCCTCGACCTTTTTGATGTAGCCGTTTACGCCGTTGGAGAGCGCCAGAATCGCCGCGATGCCAATAATGCCAATCGAACCAGCAAAGGCCGTCATAGCCGTACGGCCCTTCTTAGTCAAAAGGTTTCGGGCAGAAAGCCCCAGCGCTGTCACAAAGCTCATCGATGTTTTGCGCGTAGGCTTTGCCTCGCGACGCGCGGCATTGGCAACATCAAAGGGGTCGGAATCGTCGGTGATCTTGCCGTCCGCCAGGTTGACGATGCGCGTGGCGTACTGGTACGCCAGCTCGGGATTGTGCGTGACCATGATGACCAGACGGTCGCGCGCAACGTCCTTGAGCAAATCCATGACCTGCACGGATGTCGTTGAGTCCAAGGCGCCGGTCGGCTCGTCAGCCAGCACAATCTCGGGATCGTTAATCAGGGCGCGGGCGATGGCCACGCGCTGCATCTGCCCGCCCGAAAGCTGGCTCGGGCGCTTGTCAACGTGCTCGCCCAGACCGACTGCCTCGAGCGCCTTGCGCGCACGTTGGCGGCGCTCGGCATGCCCCACGCCCGTGAGCGTAAGCGCCAACTCCACGTTTTCCAAAATGCTCTGATGCGGAATGAGGTTATAGCTCTGGAACACAAAGCCGATGCGATTATTGCGATAGGCATCCCAATCGCGGTCGTTGAAGTCCTTGGTCGAGATGCCGTCGATCAGCAGGTCGCCGGAATCGAAATGGTCGAGTCCACCAATGACGTTGAGCATCGTAGTTTTACCCGAACCCGAGGGACCCAGGATGGCTACAAACTCGTTATCGCGAAAAGACAGGCTTACGCTGTCGAGCGCTACCTGCGTAAACGACTGCGTAACGTACCTTTTGCAAATATCTCTGAGATCCAGCATGGACGGCAACCTCTCCCCCGCCGTTCGCATCCAACGCGTTTGACCTACTCTATCAGCTTTTTTGCCGGTACCAGCAAGGAATGTAACGAACAAAAATGTAACGAACAAAAAACGGGACGGCACGCCGCATGGCGCACCATCCCGCACATAACATCGAAGGTGTGACAAAGGGACTGCCCCTTTGTCACACCTTTGTCGCATTCGAACCTACTGTTCGCTCTTCGCGAGTGCCTGATCGATCAGTTTGTTGAGCGCCTCGCGCTGCTCAGCGGAGTTGATGCCGCCCATGATCGGCTCTCCCACAATGTTACCGTTCTGGTCGATCACGTAGGTGGTCGGGAACGAGTACAGGTTGGAGGTGAACTTTCCGGCCTCGCTGTCCGACTTAAACCAGATGTTCTTATACGTCACGCCCTTCTTGGAAAGCACGTCCTTGGCATCGGCCACCTCGTCTTTGTTGCCATCGAGCGTAAAGGAATTAACGCCCACGACCTGGCCGTCCTTCTCGGCAAGCTCCTTGTTGAGCTTCTCCAGATCGCCCAGCTCTCCCACGCACGGCTTGCAGGTGGTAAACCAGAAGTTCATGACGGTGACCTTGTTCTTGGAGAACAGCTCGTCGCTGTTTACATCGTTGCCGTCCAAGTCCTTGCCCTTAAAGCTGGGGAACTTCGTCTCCCCGCTCTCGCCGTTGGTCATACCCGCGGTCGAGGCATCAACGCTCTCCCCCTCGCCGGGCGCGCTGCCACATCCGGGGAACTCCTTCTCCAGCGCCATGAGCTTGTCCTCGATCTCCTTGACCTGCTGCGCGCCGGCCTTAAGCGTCTTAAGCTCGTCAGCCGCAAACTGATCTTTGGCGCCCTCGATGGTATCGAGCAAGAAGTCACCGTAGTTCTTGCCGTCCTCAATCATGGGGGTGTCTTTGTTGGCCGCAAGGAACACCTTTTCCCATAGGGCGTTATCGCTCGCAAAGATCTCGTTTTCCTTTTGCAGCAGCTGCTGATACAGCTCGGCCGCCTCCTCGGCACTTGACGGCTTTTGCGCTATGAGCTCGGCAATCTGCGCATCGCCGCTCGTAGCATCCTTCGCGTCGCCCTTGGGGGCAGAGCACGCCGCGAGAGTCAGCGCCAGCACGGGCAGCATCAACAGAGCCGCAATTTTTGACAGTTTCATGGTTCCTCCGTTTATATCGAAACTTATATAGGTACCTATTTGTTTTCGCAGGCTTGCGTGGACTGCGCGGGTTTGTCGCCCGTCACACCCAGCCCATAGCGAAAGCTAATAGCATCGACGGGGCACGCGCCCACGCATTTGCCGCAACGAATGCACTCGGCATGGTTGGGCGTACGCGTAACGTCCACGTCCATTTGACACACCTTGGCGCACTTGCCGCACGAGACGCATTTGCACTGGTCAACCTGGATCCCCGGTAGTGTCGAGAAAGTTGGTGTAGCGCCCGATCCGAAGCGAGTCGGCCCGGCGTCCAGGAACCTGGAATACGGTTGATATCCTATGCCGCCTCGATCCTGTCCGCAAGCTCGAGGCCGGATTCGATCATCTTCCTGGCCTCAGCCTCCAGCCGCGACCAGTCGACCGTCCCGTCGAGCCCGCGCGTGCGGCCCTCGTCGTAGAGCTCCCTCATCTTCGCCTCCGAGAAGTACCTGGATTCCTGCCATGTCTCGTCCTGCTCGCACATGACCGCGCCTGCCAGCCGCACCAGCGACGCCGCCGAGGGGAACGCCTGCACCACCCTCGACCTGCGCTTTATCTCGCGGTTCGTCCGCTCCTGGACGTTGTTGGTGCGCAGGCGCTTCCAGTGCGACGGCGGGAAGTCGAGGTATGCCAGGGCGTCCGGCTCGGCCTCCTCGAGGATCGCCGCCGCCCTCGGGCAGCACCCCTCCAGCATGTCGCACGCCACGTGGTACATGGCGGTCACGGTGGCGGCGTCGCGCCCGCGGAACACCTGCGAGACGATCCTGCCCACGCGGCGCCTGAGCTGCCAGGAGCCCGCCTCGCGCATGCAGTCGCGCATGAGGTGGACGGCGCAGCGCTGCCATGCCGCCCCCTGGAAGACCTCCGCCGCGGCCGCGACGAGGCCCGCGTGCGCGTCGGAGACGACGAGCTCCACGCCGGAGACGCCGCGGTCGCGGATCTTCCTGAGGAATGCCAGCCACGAGTCGTACGATTCCGTGTCCACCACGTCGACACCCAGCACGCGCCTCCAGCCGCCCGCGTCGCAGCCGATGGCCGTGACGACGGCCGTGGAGGCCACGCGGCCCCCGCGGCGGCACTTGACGTAGGTGGCGTCGAGCCAGACGTAGGGCACCGGCGAGCCGTCGAGGGGCCTCGCGCAGAGCTCCTCGATGTCGGCGTCAAGGCTCGACGCGATGGCGCTCACCTGGTCCTTGGAGAGCCTGGACACGCCCATCTTCTCGGCCACCCTCTGCACCTTGCGGGTGCTCGTTCCGGTGGCGTACATCTCGGCCACGGCGGCCACGAGGGCGCGGTCCGCGCGCTGGTAGCGCTCGATCACGTCGTCCGGGAAGAAGCTGCCGGTGCGGAGCTTCGGGATTCGCAGCGTCAGCGTGCCGACGCAGGTGGCGAGCGACCTCTCTCGGTAGCCGTTTCGGCTGTTCGACCCGCCGCCGCAAAGCTGGTCGGCCTCGGCGTCCATCACGGCGTTCACGACCTGCTCGGCGAGGCGCCTGAGCAGCTCCTGCATGTCGATGGCGCCGTCGTCGAACCGGGGCATGGCGAGCATGTCCGGCGTCGGGTCTGATAAGATTTCCATAGCGGTCTTCGTCCTTTCCTAGAACCTGTTGTTGTGGTGATTTCAGATTCTAGGACGAAGGCCGTTCTTCGTTAAACGGGCGCTGGGGCGTCACCCTTACACCAACATTTTCGACGCGATCGGATCCCCAGCAAAGACACCTTGTTCATGAGCGCATAAAACGCACCGAGTGGACAAATCCATTTGCAGAAGGGGCGGTAGAACAAAACGCTCAGCACCGCAACCACAATGAGGATCGCGAGCTTCCAGGTAAAGAGCTTTCCCAGCGCAGAGCGGATTCCCATGTTCATGATGGACAGCGGAATCGCGCCCTCGAGCACGCCCTGCGGGCAGATGTACTTGCAAAAGAACGGGTCGCCCATACCCACATCGTTGACCACCAAGACGGGCAGCAGCACCACGGCAAACAGCAGCACGGCATACTTGATGTACGTGAGCGGCTTGAGCTTTTTCGTGGAGAGCTTTTTGCTGGGAATCTTATGCAAAAGCTCTTGCAGCCATCCAAACGGGCACAAAAAGCCGCATACAAAACGTCCCAGCAGCACGCCGATTAGAATGAGCGTTCCGGTGACGTAATACGAAAAGCTAAACTTAGACGAGCCCACCACCGACTGAAACGACCCGATGGGACACGCACCCGAGGCCGCCGGACACGAGTAGCAGTTGAGGCCCGGCACGCAGACGGCTTTGCCCGCTCCCTGGTAGATGCCGCCCTTGGCAAAGTTGGGCAGGTGAATATTGGTCGCAAGCGTCGCCGCCGCCTGAATCAATCCGCGGAATCTCGCCAAAAGATGCGATGCAGTGTTTTTTCTTTTATCCAATTCCGATACACTCCAAGCACAGCCTGATTGCCTTGGCCAGCACGGCATCTGCCTCGCCGCGCATAACGCCAAAGCCAACCATGGCTACCCCAACGATCAGCAAAGCCACCTGCGCCACAGGCTTAATCGCTTTGAACAATCTGACCACTCCTTTCGTTTCGCGACCCATTGGACCATACCGACTATAAAATCCGTGTTAAGCGTGAATGACTATGCAAGGAGAACGTTATGCGCATCTTGGTCGTCGAGGACGAGCGGGCGCTGTGCGATGCGATCGCACGCAGCCTGCGCAACTTGGCCTATAGCGTCGACTGCTGCTACGACGGGCAGCAGGCCCTCGATCTGCTCGATGTCGAGACCTTTGATCTTGTCGTGCTCGACCTCAATCTCCCCCATGTCGACGGCATGACCGTGCTCAGGCAACTCAGGACAACTGATTGTGAGACCAAGGTGCTTGTGCTCTCGGCACGCGGCGAGGTCTCCGACAAGGTGGCGGGGCTCGATGCAGGCGCCAACGACTACCTCACCAAGCCGTTCCATCTTGACGAGCTGGCGGCACGCATACGCAGCCTCACGCTCAGGCGCTTTACGCAAAGCGACGTTGTTCTAACCTGTGGTTCGTTGAGCTTTGACACCAAGGCACGCCTCGCCTCCGTGGGCGACGAGGTTCTATCCCTCACGCGCAAGGAGACCGGCATCCTGGAATACCTGATGCTTAACCAAGGGCGGCCGGTGAGCCAGGAAGAGCTTATCGAGCATGTATGGGACAGCAGCGTCAACAGCTTTAGCAACGCGACCCGCGTGCATATCTCATCGCTGCGCAAAAAGCTGCGCGGCGCGTTGGGGCACGACCCCATCCGCAACCGAATCGGCGAAGGCTACGTTATGGAGGACGGCAAATGAAGCGGCTGTCGCTGCAGTGGCGCATCACGTTAATGACGGCCCTGTTGGTATGTTCGACCTGCGTACTTATGAATTGCCTGGTTGGCTACTCCGGCATGCGCTATATGGACTCGATTGGTGCAGAAGCGTCGACGCACAGCAAGGTGGAGACCGCAGCGCCCAGCTCATTTGACCCGGCAAGCAAAGAGCTCGATGACGAGCTGACCATCGTCGTGAGCGACGCCCAAGCATCGTTTAGCGCAACGAGCTGGTGCATAACCGCGGCGGTGACGCTGCTCGGTGGCGTGCTGGCCTATTTTGTGAGCGGACATGCGCTGCAGCCGTTGCGCTCCTTTGCGGCGCAAGTCGAGAGCGTGCGGCCCGACAACCTCGCCGACACAAAGATCAGCGAGGACGTGCCCTCTGAACTCAGGCGCTGCAGCGCGTCGTTTAACGACATGATTTCCCGCCTTGACGAGGGATTTTCCGCACAAAAACAGTTTACCGGCAACGCCGCACACGAGTTGCGCACCCCGCTCGCCCTTATGCAAGCACAGATTGAACTATTCATCTCCGAGCACTCCGGTTTGCAACCCGAAACAGCCGAGCTGCTCGGCCTGCTACAAGAACAAACCGAGCGAATGTCGCGGATGACCAAGGTATTGCTCGAGATGAGTGAGCTCCGCAGCGTTCCTTGCGAGGACGATGTTGAACTTGGTCCCTTGTCCGAAGAGGTCCTCACCGACCTTGCGCCACTTGCCGAAAATAAGGGCATAGCCCTCAATTGTGCTGGAGACGCTTTAGTAATCGGGAACGATGCGGTCCTCTATCGGCTGGTGTTTAACCTGGCCGAAAACGCCATCCGTTACAGCCGCTCCGGCTCGTCTGTCAACGTCTCCATCAGCGACAGCGACAGCCACGTGCTCCTGCGAGTCAAAGATGAGGGCCCGGGAATACCCAAGCAGTACCGAGAGAGCATCTTCCAGCCGTTCTTTCGTCTAGACAAATCCCGCAGCAGGGCATACGGCGGCGCAGGACTCGGGCTAGCGCTTGTTTGGGAGATTGCAGCGCTTCACGGTGGCACGGTAGAGGTCGAAACAAGTTCCGAGAACGGAACCACCATGCTCGTAAGCCTTCCAAAACGATCCGCAGCGTTAACCGAACAGTAAAACGAAAGGGGTCCCGAGCAACAGGGGTAAAATGGCTGCTAATGTTGCCAGCTGTTGGGAGATGGAAGATGGACTGCGATGGCTACCCGCGCATTCCCATGCCGTTGATGTGCACCGCCTTTGTGCCGGGGCAGATTGACGCTGCGGTTGCAGGCATTTCCGACCCCGATTCACGCACCATCGCCACGGCGGAAGCGCTGTACTTTCGCGGACAGGCCACACTCGCCGCCGAGACAGCACGCCCCTATCTTGACGCCACCGACCCCGCACTGCGCTATTCCGCATGCCTTATCTGCGGATATGCCAGTCTGTCGCTCAACCGTATCACCGATGCCCGTCGTTGCCTTGCGGGCATCCTCGATACGCCAACTGACGAGGAATCGTCCGCCGTCCACGCCACGCATATCCTGTTCGCCTCCGCCGCGAGCGTCCTGTTGCACTTGCCTTCCCCGTATTCTGCCGAAGAGTTTTATCCACTTGCGGCGCATCTGCCCGAAGGCCTGCGCCTGTTCGCCAGCTACGTGATGGCGCACGCGTTGTATCTGCGCGGCGAATACGGCCGCAGCCTGGGCATGGCGGAAAACGCCCTGATTATGAAACAGGGAAGCTACCCCATCTCGGAGCTATTCCTGCACTTGTCGGCCTCGATGGCCTGTATGAGTCTCAAAGACGTCGACGCCGCAAAAGCGCACTTTGGCGCCGCTTGGGACATTGCGCGCCCCGACGGCCTTATCGAGCTCATCGGCGAACACCATGGCCTTTTGCAGGGACTCATCGAGGCATGCCTAAAATCGCAATACTCTGACGATTTCGCTCGCATCATCGAGATCACGTATCGATTCAGCTACGGCTGGCGGCGCATCCACAACCCCGATTCGGGCGAGGACGTGGCCGACGATCTAACGACCACGGAGTTCACCATGGCCATGCTCGCCTGCCGTGGGTGGACCAACGCCGAAATCGCACGCCATATGGGCGTGTCGCCGGGAACTGTTAAAAACCGCCTATCCGGCGTATATGCAAAGCTTGGCATCGGCACGCGCGCCGAGCTGGTCGCGCATATGCTGCGTTAGCGACCGGGCCGCCAAGCGCATCGAACGCGTTCCGGAACCCGGCACTTCGCTCGCCTAAATTGGACATTTTGGCCCTTGAACGGCACTACCGCCACGGGGCGCCATCTCGCAAAATTGGATTATTTCCACCGATATTTGCGGGATGGGAGCCAAAAATGCTTGATCGCCGTTCGTTACTTGTTGCCGGAGCGTCCTCGCTAGCGAGCATCATGTTGCCTCGCGTGCCGGGAAGCAAAAATGCCTTCCTGCTGCCGTTCGCGCCCACCGAAGCCTATGCCGACGAAAAAGACCCCTTCAGGGTGCTCGTTCTCTCGCGCACCATGTTTGGTGTGGTCGTGGTCGACGTCGCCAACAAGAATATGCCCGTCAAGGGAGCGCAGGTCACGCTCGCGTCGCGTTATGCCGCGGGCAAGCAGCTCTCCGCCACGACCGACGATGAGGGCACGGCCATCTTTGAGGTCGCGCCGCTTTCGGAAGGCTACGTGGACGAGGCGACGCTTCTCGACGCGTACGACTTTAACGGCGGCATCTCCATTAGCATGGCGGGCTACCGTGATGTCGAGATTCCCCTTGCGCGTATCCAGGGCGGCACCGCCATAACCGCGCCCACGCGTCCGCTTTCCGACGACGAGCCGTACTTCCGCCAGCTCACATTCGACGAATGGGACATCCAATACGCCGAAGCCACGTTCATGGCATTGCCGAAGAACGACACGACAAACGAGCAGCCCGATACGCACGCCTTTACCGTGCAGGCACATCTGCCGCAGGGTGGGCAGGCAACGCTGCGCATTAACAAAGTGACGCCTGCCGCAGGCAGCTCACCCGAAACCGTCATGCAGATCGGCCAGATCAAGGCCAGTGCATCGGGTGCGAATAATCTGGCAACGTTCACACTCGAAGATAAGTTCCTCGATGCGGCATCGGGCCTTCTGGAAGAAGGGTGCAAGCTACGCTTTGCCCTCGACTATCAGGGCAAAACCTACACGCTTTCATCCCCTATGGCCGTTGTCACCGCGCCGGCCGCAAAGGCGGAATCGGGCTCGACCACCATCATTCCCACCACCATGGACCAAGAGATCACTCCGTTTGATTTCCCCGCGGCGTTTCCCGGCATCGGCGGCAATAAGTTCACGTGCTGGATACCCACATTTCCGATCCTCTTCGATTTCTCGTTTGCCGGATATGTGCTGTTTGGCGGAGGATACAAACCAGCCAGCTATATGAACGATTCGGGCAATCCAGATCCAGAGTACTGGAAGAAATCACCGCGCGAGTCGGGTGCCAAGCAGGCAAACCGCTACCTCGACGAGATGGAGGGGAAGTGGAATCAGTACAAGAGCATGAGTGCCGGTTCGGGCACCGACCCAAGAAACACCAAGCTCCTTCGCCACCATTGCACGCTGCTGTTCACGATGGATATCGCCACACAGCTGTACGGCTCGCTCGCCTACGATTGGGTGGGCAAAACCTGGGGTGACAACAACGACCCCGCATACGGCAATATTAAGGCCCTCTTCCAGGTAAGAACCGACCTCAACTGGACCGAACAGTTCACCTTGGGACCGGTGCCGTTTTTCCTAAACGTCAACCCCTGGGTGCTGGCAAAACTGGCGCTCGCCGTGGGCGCCCACACACACGGTAGCGGCGCAGCGTTTTTCAAAAACATATCGCTCGACTATTCCAACACCTCGGGCTCATTCACCATCCAGATCGGGCTTGCCGTCACTTTTGGCGCCGGCGTTGCAGGCGTCGCCTCGTCTGCCGTGCGCGGCGCCGCGTCCCTCACGTTGTTCATTGGGTACGAGAAGGCGGATGGACACCAGCTTCCGCGACTGCGCGTAGGTGCAGACGTCGATGTCGATGTGATACTCCAGTTCGTCATGTTCAAGTGGACCACCAAAGCTTGGTCGGGATCGTGGCCCACACTCCTCGATTCGTGGAATATGTCAGTGAACAACGGCGATCAGTATGTGCTCCAGCGCTCTGAGCTGGCCTTGGGTGGAGATACGCCTTATACGCTGGATGCCCGCTTCGGCTCAGCCGGCAACGCCGAGACAGGTGGTGTGCCGCAATTAATCGCATCGGCCATCATCGTCACCAACGCCGAGCTGCTCGCACGCGCCGAGGTTAAGGCCACTGCCGTAAACGTCGCGCCTGTCGTGCGCGATTGGGATCAAGCGGTTACGCGCATTGAGCTCGAGGCGGATGCAGAAAGCGACGACACGGGACGGATCGAGCATTTCGTCCATGCACTGATAGAGAACGACGAAAACGCCGCGCCAATGTATGAGTACACCTATATCGGGCAGGCGACGAACGCCGTTGCGGACCCCAACGCCAATTCTGCTGGTGTATCGGAGGACGAGCGTGGCGGCATAAAACCCTCGAGCGACAACGTGCTGTTTTCCGGCGTGCTCAGCGAAGCCCACATGAAGCTGGCAATGATTGCCGGCGTAGAATGCCTGTTCCGTATCGCCTCGGTGTGCTACGGCGACAATGGCCGCTCGCGCCTGGTGGTGCACACAAGGGCAAACGGCACGTGGTCCACCCCCACGCCCGTGGACTTCCCCCTTGGGTTTGGCGAGGGCGACGTGGAGCGCGACGGCATATACGATTACGACTTCGACGTGGTGGAATATACGGACGGGAGGGGAAACCAGGACGCCTACGTGCTGCTGGTCTCGGGCGAGCGCCCCGACGGCGACAACACCCTTTTCGATACGGCAAGCACAGCCGGCATACTGTCCGTCGTGCGCCTGCGCATAAGTAATGACGAGACCCGCGTGGTGTCGCATACGTCATGGCGCAGCATCTCGCGCGGCCGCCTGCAAGAGGATGGCTACCATTGCCTGCAGTGCCCACGTATCACGGCGGGCAAGACGCTGGTCGACGGGCGCCTGTCGGGTGCCTACCTCCACCGCCGCGGAACCACCGCAGAAAAGGCGCTCGGCAGCGAGGCTGAGGTTGCGCTGGAGTGCTTTACCCTGTGGTCGGACGTTTCGGGCGACAGCCTGACGTTCCGCCAAGTTCTCCGCTTTCCGCAAGCACCGTCGAGTATCGAGCTGGGCGAGCCCGAAAATATCAACGGCAAAATGGTGGTGCCCGTTGCGTACGAGACCGCAGACGGCTGCGGCTGCGCATCGTACGCCGTGATCGGCCAGTCCATTGCGGGCTGGGGCGTTATGTCACCAGACGCCACGGTACCCCGTGCGGTGCCGTGGCCACAACATTCGGGCTTTTTGGCAACCGTCAACGAGCAACTGCAGCATGTTACTTGGACACGAGGCGCATCGGCATTTGCAACGCAGCCCGTGGGTGCCGCAGGCTGTGGCCCGGCATCGTTTAGCGTGAGCAACAACGGCAGGTGCGTGCTCTATGTAGAGAACACCGATGGCAAGGTGGGACAAACCTACGACGAAGAAGGCAACCCGGTAGCAGTGATGGGCAAGCACTTCCGCATCTTCGCCAGCACCTTGGCAGGCGATCTGTTCACGGAGCCGTTCGTGATGTGCGAGCTGGACCATCCCGTCGATCAGATAACGACATTTTTGACGTCGGGAGGTATGATCTCCACGCTCGCCACGCACATTGTGAGCGCGGAGAAGAGCGAGGCAGAGCTACACGGCATCGAAGTGCCCTTGATGGCGTGTGCCACTCCGACGGGGGCGGTCGCTACCTCGGGCGCGGTGGTGCCCGGAGCAGCAGGCGAATCCTTCATGGTCACGGTGCGAAACGACGGCAACACCTTGCTGACCGCCGGCACGATCGATCTGTACCGAGAGGACTCCAGCCAGCCGTTCTCCAGCGCGTCCATCGGATTCGGAGTGAACGCACGTATGGCATCGATCTACGATCCAGAGCTTGCCGAGGACGCTTCGGCCAACGACATGGCACACGTGAAGTACGCGCCCGAGACGCTGGGCACACGTTTCGCAACGCACCCGCTGGTTGCCGACAACGGCAACGCCGTGCTGGCACCGGGTTGCACGGCACAGTTCCGCATGAGCTTCGCCATCCCCGAGAGTTGGGGCGACGAAGTGGGCAAACGCGTCACGCTGTATGCGAAGGCGCGTGACCTGGTGGCACTCGATCCCGTAACGCTCGAAGAAATTCGACCGGGTGCAAACTCGACGCTGGACGCCGTACTGCACGAGCTTCATGTACCCGACGCGGCATGCGAGCGCTCAGAAGTTCAGGTCGGCGTATGCGACAGCGCGGATACGACAGGACTTCACGACGCCCCGATGACAGCAGACGGCGATGGTGGCTCGAGCGGCGGCGGTACTGACGAGGGCGACGGCTCCGGAGGAAGCAGCTCCGGCAGTGGCAAGGACCACGGCAATAACAAGCGCTCCGGAAAAGCGGGCGCGCTTGCGGGCACGGGCGATGTCAACGCTCCCCTTACGGCAGCCGCTGCTGCACTCGCCGCGGCAGGCGCCGGCCTCGTCGCCTACAGCGTCCGCCGCACGGCGCTCGAAACCGACACAGCTAATAAGGTCAATTCGGATAGGCCTCGCTAGCTCCTACTTACTTTTGTGAGAGGCGCCGACTCGGCTAATCGAGCATCAAAATGGGCTGGTTCTGGATACCCAGAGCCGGCCCATTGCGCAATAGATGTCGTCTGAGGAGTCGAGTTCTGCCTCGAGCTTGGCACGGCGTCTTTTCGCCGTGAAAAACGTTGCACACAGGACAGCAAACGTGGCCGCGAAAATCGTCGCACCGCAGAACACGCCCGTGGCCAGGTTCGCCAACCAAAAGACGCTTTCGAGCGGTACGATCTGCGCCTCAGCGACACAGCGCATTGCGGCAATAACAAGCGCGAACGCGGTGCCGCTAAGACCGCTGACAAGCAGGAAATATCCAACAGGAAGATGCTCGGTTTGCCCAAAACGATTGGTATCGACATAGCCCTTCCGCGTTTGCAGTCCTGCGCAAATCAACATCACGAGAATGAGCCACAAATACATGGCTGCCTCGAACGGCGTTGCAAAGCCATGCGGCATTTCACTGGCGTCGCTGTGAACCCACGCAACCTGTCGAGCTATAAACTGGTAGAAAAAGATCATCAACATGCCAAACGAAAGCAGCACGAAACCAATCTTGTAGATCTTCGCGCTCTCAGCCTCCAGGCGCTCATCCTTTGGACCGGCATATTCACGCCACTTTTGCACGAGTTTTAAATCTTCAAATTTCATAGCGAACTCCTAAAGAGCGTCAGGGTCGACGTTGCTCTCGTCTTCCCAAAACAAGTCGTTCAACGTAACGCGTAGCGCTTTACAGATTGCCACGCACAAATTGAGCGTGGGGTTGTAGCCGCCCGCCTCGATAAGGCCGATGGTTTGGCGCGTAACGCCCACGGCTTGGGCTAAGTCAGCTTGCGAAAGGCCAGCCGCCGCGCGTGCCGCCTTCATGCGTAGGTTCTTTTTGCCCGGCATGGAGTTCCTTTCGTAAATGTGGACAGATATCCGTTGCAACATGACAGAAATATATTGCATCCTTCACAAGATGTCAACTATATCTGTCATTATGGAAACCATGTTCGCCATCGCCATGTGGACATAACAATCTCGATTCGCTATTCAAACTTACTCGGACAGAACCGACTCGGTTTTGTCCGAGTAAACGTGATTGATAGTCGATCGCTGTGCCCGCTCGTGCAATCAGCATCATTCGATTTTGTTTAGTAAAACTAGGTCCCTATTAAATAAAATTCGTTTGTATCCAAATTTGTTTAACAATGCCGCGTTACCACTAAACACTATACCCGTTAATCCGAACGATTGTTCGATGGATTTCGTGTTGGGTGGAATCGTCTGTGGGCTGGGCTATGCTACCTTGACTATCTATATGACTAAAACGCAGCAAGGGAGCACCGAGAGAGCGAGTATGGCAAAAAACACCGCAAACTATGGTAACGACAGTATCCGCCAGCTCAAGGATGAGGAGCGCGTACGCCTGCGCCCCGCCGTCATCTTTGGCTCGGACGGACTCGATGGCTGCGCGCATGCTGCCTTCGAGATCCTGTCCAACGCCGTTGACGAGGCGCGCCAGGGCTACGGCAAGCTCATCACCCTTACCGCCTTTCGCGATGGCTCCATTCAGGTAGAGGACAACGGCCGCGGCTGCCCGCTCGACTGGAACCCTTCCGAGAAGCGCTTTAACTGGGAGCTCGTCTTCTGCGAGCTCTACGCCGGCGGCAAGTACAACAACAACCAGGGCGGCGACTACGACTTCTCGCTCGGCACCAACGGCCTGGGCTCCTGCGCGACCCAGTACGCTTCCGAGTACATGGACGTCACGGTTTGGCGTGACGGTAACAAGTACTCCTTACACTTTAAGAAGGGCAAGGTCGTCGGCGCCAAGAAGAAGGCGCTCGAGATTGAGCCCAGCGACGAGAACCGCACCGGCACCACCATCAAGTGGCGCCCCGATCTTGAGGTCTTTACCTCGATCAGCATTCCCCACGATTGGTATCGCGAGACCATGCGCCGCCAGGCCGTGGTCAATGCCAACGTAACCTTCCGCCTGCGCATCGAAGGCGACGATGGCGAGTTCTCCGAAGAGGACTTTTGCTATCCCAAGGGCATTGAGGACTACGTGCTCGAGAAGGTGGGTGCCGACTACCTCACCGAACCCTTCTTTATCGAGGCCGACCGCCGCGGTCGCGACCGCGAGGACCTGCCCGACTACAACGTAAAGATCACCGCGTGCATGTGCTTCTCGCGCACCTTCATGATGCAGGAGTATTACCACAACTCATCGTGGCTCGAGAACGGCGGCTCGCCCGAAAAGGCTGCCCGCAGCGCTCTGACCAGCGCCATCGATGCCTACATTAAGAACCAAGGCAAGTACAACAAAAATGAGAGCGGCATTAAGTGGCAAGACGTCCAGGACTGCCTGGTGCTGGTAACCAACTGCTTCTCCACCCAGACGTCCTACGAGAACCAGACCAAGAAGGCCATCAATAACCGCTTTATCCAGCAGGCCATGACGGCCTTCTTTAAGGAACGCCTCTCGACCTACTTGATCGAGAACAAGGACGCCGCCAATAAGATCATGGAGCAGGTGCTCATCAACAAGCGTTCGCGCGAGAACGCCGAGAAGACGCGCCAGAGCATCAAGACCAACCTGCAGCAGAAGACCGACATGGCCAACCGCGTGCAGAAATTCATCGACTGCCGCTCCAAGGACAAGAGCCGTCGCGAGATCTACATCGTAGAGGGCGACTCGGCAGCAGGCGCCATCCGCACGTCGCGCGATGCCGAGTTCCAGGGCGTTATGCCCGTCCGAGGCAAGATCCTCAACTGCCTTAAGGAGGACTACCCGCGCATCTTTAAGTCCGACATCATCATGGACCTCATGCGCGTGCTGGGCTGCGGCGTGGAGATCAAGGACAAGCGCATCAAGAACCTTGGCGCTTTTGACCTGGACAACCTCAACTGGAACAAGGTCATCATCTGTACGGACGCCGACGTCGACGGTTACCACATTCGCACGCTCGTGCTCACCATGCTCTATCGACTGGTGCCCACGCTTATCGACGAGGGCTACGTGTATATCGCCGAGTCTCCGCTCTACGAGATCAACTGCAAAGAGAAGACCTACTTTGCCTATACTGAGCTCGAGAAAAACGGCATCCTCAAAGAGATCGGCGACCAGAAGTGCTCGATCAACCGCTCCAAGGGTCTTGGTGAGAACGATCCGGACATGATGTGGCTCACCACCATGAACCCCGAGACGCGCCGCCTAATCAAGGTGGAACCCGAGGACGTCACCAAGATGGAAACCATGTTCAACCTGTTGCTGGGCAACGACGAGGCGGGCCGTAAGCGCCACATCTCCGAGCATGGCAAGGAATACCTGGACCAGCTGGACCTGCAATAGCAGCAAATCGATAGCGACGGCCCATAAGAAGTTCAAGAGGAAATCGTGGCAAAGAAGAAGACGAAGAACCAGCCAAAGAAAAAGCAGGTCAACGCCGAGAACGTCATCGGCCTGCACTCCGAGGTCACCGACCAGCCGATTACGCAGACGCTCGAGGTCAACTACATGCCCTACGCTATGAGCGTCAACGTCTCGCGTGCATTCCCCGAGATCGACGGTTTTAAGCCCTCGCACCGCAAGCTGCTCTACACCATGTACAAGATGGGCCTGCTCAAGGGCGAGCGCCAGAAGAGCGCCAACATCGTGGGCCAGACCATGAAGCTCAACCCGCACGGCGATGCCGCGATCTACGAAACGATGGTGCGTCTGGCCACCGGCAACGAGGCGCTGCTTGCCCCCTTCGTGGAGTCGAAGGGCAACTTTGGCAAGTACTATTCGGGCGACCTGAGCTACGCCGCCTCGCGTTACACCGAGGCCAAGCTCTCCCCCATCAGTGCCGAGATCTTCAAGGACATCGACAAGGACCCGGTCGACTTCGTTGACAGCTACGACGGCGCCATGAAGGAGCCGCGCCTGCTGCCCACCACGTTCCCCAACATCCTCGTCTCGGCCAACAAGGGCATCGGCGTCGCTATGGCGTCCGACATCTGCGGTTTCAACCTCAACGAAGTCTGCACCGCCACGATGCACTACCTGCAGGATCCCGACTGCGACCTGCTCGAGTACATGCCTATGCCCGACTTCTCGACCGGCGGCGAGATCATCTACCGCCGCGAGGAGATGGAGAAGATCATCGAGACCGGCCTTGGCAGCTTCCAGATCCGCTCCCGCTGGCGCTGGATTCCCGAAGAGCGCATCATCGAGGTCTACGAGATCCCCTACACCACCAAGACCGATGTCATCATCGAGCGCATCGTCAAGCTCTCCAAAGAAGGCAAGGTCAAAGAGATCGCAGACATTCGCGACGAGACCGACCTTTCGGGTCTGCGCATCGCTATCGACCTTAAGCGCGGCGTCGACCCCGACAAGCTCATGGCCAAGCTCTATCGCTCGACCACGCTGCAGGATTCGTTCTCGTGCAACTTCAACGTACTGGTCGACGGCTATCCCCGCGTTATGGGTGTGCGCCAGATCTTGCACGAATGGGTCAAGTGGCGTATTGAGTCCACGCGCCGCCGCATTAACTTTGACCTGGGCAAAAAGTCCGAGCGCCTGCACCTGCTGCACGGCCTTGAGGCGATCTTGCTCGACATCGACAAGGCGATTGCCATCATCCGCGGCACCAAGCTCGAGGCCGAGGTCGTGCCCAACCTTATGAAGGGTTTCGACATCGACGAGACCCAGGCCGAGTTTGTTGCCGAGCTCAAGCTCCGCAACATCAACGAGGAGTACATCCTCAACCGCACCAAGGACATCGCCAAGCTCGAGGGTGAGATCGCCGAACTCGAGGAGATCCTCTCGAGCGAGGACAACATCAAGAAGGTCATCAGCGACGAGCTGGTCACGGTTAACAAGAAGTACGTGATGCCGCGCCGCACGGGCAGGATCGAGCCCCATGAGGTTATCGAGGTAAGCTTGGAGCCCGAGGTCGAGGAGTACCCGGTTACCATCATGCTTTCGCGCGATGGCTACCTCAAGAAGATGACGGACCGCGTGCTCAAGAAGGCGACCACGCTCAAGTACAAGGACGGCGACAAGCCCTTTATCGAGTTCCCGTCCTCCAACACCCACGAGCTGCTGGTCTTTACCAACAAGAGCCAGGTGTACAAGTGCAAGGTCGCGGCGTTTGAGGATACAAAGTCGGCCCAGCTGGGCTCGTACCTTCCGACCGATCTTGAGATGGAACCCGACGAGAGCGTCATCTGGGTCATCGACCCCGAGGACTACAAGGCCGACGTGCTGTTCGTCTTTGAGAACGGCCGCGTGGTGCGTGTCGCGCTTTCTGGATACGTTACCAAGACCAACCGCAAGCGCCTCAAGAACGCCATCTATGGTGGCAGCAAGCTGCTGTATGCCCAGGTGCTCAAGGAAGATCGCGACATCGCGCTGGTCTCGAGCGACTATCGTTTGATGAACTTCAACACGTCGCTGCTTAAGACCAAGACGACCACCAACACGCAGGGCGTCCAGGCCTTCACCGCCAAGAAAGGCCGCTCGGTCACCACGGTGGGCACGACCGAGGAGATTCTTGGCGCCGGCGTCTCCGCCGAAAAGTTCACCGCGCAGAGCCTCCCCTCCGCCGGTGCCCTCATGAAGGAAAATGACATGCCGAGTTTGTTTGACTAGGTACCACGGCAACGAGATCGTTAGATACTTCGCAAAGCGACGAGGCCCGGAACGCAACGGCATTGCGCCCGGGACTCGTCGTTTTTCTTCTCAACTATTTTTTAACGCAGATAAATTGATTTCTGCTTATTTTTCTGCGTAAAAAATGTCAGCGTCACTACTTCGATGCCCTTTGGTCAGTCGTTAGCAAAACTTGCAAAAGTTAGCAAAACTTGCAAAAATTAGCAAAACCTGCAAAGGAGCTACCATGGAGTACAGCAAGAACCCCTTTACCCCAACATTTGGAAGCGTCCCTCCCTTTCTAGCGGGTCGCGAGCATATCCTGCGCGACATCAACCGTGGCTTTATCAACGGCCCAGGAGATCCCAACCTGTCGACCATTTTTACTGGCGCAAGGGGAACGGGCAAGACGGCACTTCTCTCGCTCCTTTCAGAAACAGCGCTTGAACACGACTGGATCGCAGCAAATGTCTCCGCCATGCCAGGCATGCTCGAAGATATTATCGAGCGAACCAAAGAAGCCGCAGATAGCTACCTCTCACAGCCTCACGCGCGCATAAACGGTGTTCAAATTGGCCCAGTGGGCATCGATTGGACATACGCTCAAGAGGCTCAGGGCAACTGGCGCACGCGCATGAATGGCATCTTTAAGCAACTCGAAAAACATGACATCGGACTTCTCATCACCATCGATGAAGTCACCGTCGATCTCGAAGAAATGCTTCAATTTGCCTCTGTTTACCAGCACTTTGTACGCGAAGGTAAAAAAGTTGCCCTACTCATGGCAGGACTGCCCTACAAAGTATCGGCGTTGCTACGTAACGATTCCGTCTCGTTCCTCAGACGCTCCCAGTATCATCAGCTGGGACGAATCACTGATGTTGAGATTGCAAATGCATTTCGTAAAACCATTGAAGCAGGAGGACGCTCAATCACGCCAGAAGCGCTCGAGGATGCCGTGAAGGCCGTCGACGGATTTCCCTACATGATGCAGCTCGTCGGATACCGCACTTGGGATGTTTCGGAAAACTCGCCCCAAATCAGTACATCCGATGTCCAGCAGGGTTCTCTGCTTGCCCGTATGGAGCTGCGCGATCGTATTCTCGAAACGACCTATCAGGAGCTTTCCGATAAAGACATTGAGTTTTTGCTCGCGATGCTGCCCGATTCTGGCCCCAGCAGGGTCTCGGAGATAGCCAAACGCATGGGCGTCGCCAGCAACTACGCAAGCCAATACAAACGCCGCCTCCTCGAGGACGGCGTTATCGGGGAACGTGGACGTGGCCTCGTCGGCTTCGACATCCCCGCGTTCAGGGAATTCTTGAACGAGAAGGCGTTTTAGCACACCGGAATTGTCCGCGGGAGCATCGTTGCATGGCAATCAGCAATCCTCTTGGTAAGGGCAGCAAGCATTTCCGCTTGTGCTGATTGCCATGCGCTCCTCTTGTCCTTAGGCGAGCTTGCGGGCGAGCTCGCGCACCTCTTCCAACTTAGGCGAGGAGGCCATGCTGTCGCGCTCGGTCATGCCGCTAATGGTGACAATGCCCTGGTCCTCCCACTTGCAGTACGCGCAGGTTGACTTGTACATGGCAATCGCCGCATCATAGACACCCTCGCTGTGGCTATCGAGCAAAAGGGCCGTCTTGGTGAACGGGAAACCCGTGGCACCGAAGGCGTACAGGCGGTCGATGGCGGTCTTTTCCTGCGCAGTGATATCAAACCAGTAGATAGGCGAAGCGAAGACAACCATGTCGGTGTCTTTCAGCGACTCAATCACGTTGGCCATGTCATCCTTCTGCACGCAGACGCCCTCATGGGCGAAGCAGTACTGGCATCCCAAGCAGCCGGCGATCTTCTTGCTGGCAACGCGGATGACCTCGACCGTATGGCCGCCCTCACGCGCGGTCTCGGCAAACGCCTCGACCATGGTATCGGTATTGGCGCCCTTACGCGGGCTGCCGCTCAATACAACGATATTCATAGGATTCCCTCTCCTTCATGCTGCAGGCGCGCAGCATTTTTTCTTGTAACCAAAACAAATGGGGTTAATCAATCGCCAGCAGGCCATATCTCTTGCTCAAGTTCCCTAAAGAAGCTCAAGGCGATTGCGATTGCCTTATACAACATCGAAAACCAAAGAGGGGCCATAGCAACGTCGCCTGCCTGAAATGGCACGCTGTCAAGATCAACTACGGGGATCGTGACGAGCCGATACCGCCCGCATGCCCCCTTCGGAATAGGCGCTGAGCAGCTCCTGAGCGTGGGCAAACTCGGGCCCTCGCCTCCAACCGAGCAGGCGGTTGACCGCGAGATTTCCCTGGACGTTGTGGACGAAGAGCAGATAGGCGTCCTCGCGCGAAAGCCCAGTCTCCTCCATGATCGAGGGAACCATCTGCTCGGCGCCGCGCTCGACGACGCGCTGTGCCACCCGGGCGTACGCGTCGTCATCCGAGTAGAGCAGATAATAGTCATCGTTTGCCGGCGGACGCTGGCAGAGGGCACCCGCCTCCGTTCCCTCGAGCGGCGGCACCGCCGCCAAGGCCTCGTCGATAAGCGCGTCGAGCAGGGCGAACTTGTCCTCGTAGTGCAGATAGAACGTGCCACGGTTGATATCGGCGCGGCGGCAGATATCCGCTACCGTCATCTTCGCGAAGCCGACCTCGGCCAGCAGCGCGAAGAACGCCTCCCGTATGACCGAGAGTGTATAGCGTCGGCGACGATCGATCTTCCCCGCTTCCATTACCCCTCCAATTGCAACGCTCGACAATGCCCGGCAAACGCTCGTTTATCGACAGCAGGCCGAAGCTGTTCATTGCTCTTAAGCAAATCGACATGGATACTTTTTATAGACACCTGTTTATAATAGCTGAAAGAAGGTATCCAGTGACCCTGTACGAGCAGCTCGTTATCGAGCTCACCAACCAATCGTTTTCCCTTCAGGCCGCCTACCGCAGCGGCGGCACGCCCTATGAGCTGAGTGACCGCGAGCCCGAGCCCTACGACCAGCAAATCAGGGACTTCGCCCGCATGATCGAGGAAGCCGATTGCGTGCTGGTGGGCGGGGCCTCTGGGCTCTCCGCGGCGGGCGGCGGCGACTTCTATTACGAGGACAACGCAACCTATCGCAGGCATTTCGGCAAATTCGCCGAGCGCTACGGTTTCAAGGGCGCTTTCGAGGGGTCGTTCTACCGCTGGCCCACCGCCGAGGCGCGCTGGGGATACCTCGCCACCTTCCTCGACACCACGCTCAACGCCCCGCTGCGCAAGCCCTACAAGGACCTCGACGCCATTCTCGCCGAGAAGGATTTCTTCGTGCTCACCACCAACCAGGACACGCAGTTTGTGAAGCTCTATCCCTGGGAGAAAGTGGCAGAGATCCAAGGCGACCACCGCTTCTTTCAGTGCTCCCGCTGTTGCACCGACGCGGTGTGGGATGCGGTCGAGCCGGTCTCCAACATGGTAGAGGCCATGGGAGGCGGCCTTGAGGTTCCGACAGAGCTCGTGCCGCGCTGCCCGCACTGCGGGGCAGAGGCGTTCCCCTGGGTTCGCGGCTACGGCAACTTCCTGCAGGGCGAACTCTACGAGGAGCAGTACCGCAAGGTGTCCGACTGGCTCGACGCGCACGCACGGCAGAGGATCCTCTTCCTCGAGCTGGGTGTGGGCCGCATGACGCCCGCGTTTATCCAGGAGCCGTTCTGGGCCCTCACGGCGCAGTTACCGCAGGCCAGCTACATCGCCGTAAACAACAAGACGCAGTTTCTCCCCCGCGCGATCGAGGATCGGGGGCTCGCCGTTCGCGCCGACATCGCCGACGTGCTCGCCGACGTGCGCAAGACGCTGGGGAGGTAGCGCATGGAGACGGCGAAAGCAGTTCGCATAGGCAGGGCGCTAGCCGAAGCGGATCTTGTCATCATCGGCGCTAGCAACGGACTCGACATGGCGGAGGGGCTCAACCTTTTCTGCGCCGATGCTCATTTCCAAGAGGCGTACGGGGACCTCGCCCAGGCAGACGGCATCGGCTGCATACTGCAGGGGCTCGCTTCCCCGGATGCCAGCGTGCGACGCCGATGGGCCGAGCGGTTCCATCAAAAGGAGTATCTCGAATATGAGCCCGGCTCGCTCATGAACGGGCTGCGGCGTCTTACGGAGCACGCCGACACCTTCGTGGTCACATGCAACATCGACGGGCACTTCGCGCGCGCCGGGTTCGACGAGGAGCGCGTGCTCGAAACGGAGGGGAGCATACGCACGTCGATCGACGAGCGGCGTCTCGCCCATCCAGACGCCCTCGCCACGGCCCAGCTCGAGGAGCTCGAGCGCCTTGTGCAAGCCCATCGCAACGGCAGGGTCGCCATCCTCGAACTTGGCGTGGGACTGCGCAACGGCATCATAAAGCACATGCTCGCCCAGATCGCGAACGTCTGCGAGCACGCCACCTACATCGTGTTCAACTACAGCCAGGCTATGGCGCCCGATGCATCGTGCGAGACGATTCTCGTTGACGGCGATATGGCCCCGGATTTCGAGGAGATCGCCCGATGCCACCCCTAGAAAGAGAAGCGCGTAGGCTTCGAAGCCTTATCGACGATGCCGACGCCATCATCGTCGGCATCGGCTCGGGCATGTCGAGCGCCGCCGGGTTCAACCATTACAACCGCGCGGGCATGGCGCGCGCAGGAATGGCGGACTGGCAGCAAGCCTTTGGCTTCAAGAGCCTTTTCGACGGCTTCTACCACCTCTACCCCAGCCTCGAGCAGCAATGGGCCTACTACGCGCGATATATCGATTTCATGCTGCGCGAGCCGACCTCGCAGCCCTATCTCGACCTACGGTCCCTCATCGGCCATAAGGATTACTTCATCCTGAGCACCAATGTAGACACCCAAGTCGAGAAGACGTTTCCCGACGAGAGAACCTGTAACTATCAGGGAAGCTTCGCGCACCTTCAGTGCAAGCAGCCATGCTGTGACGAGCTCTTCGACGCGAGCCCCTACGTCGAACGCATGCTCGCGGGCATGGCGGGGTTCGAGGTCCTCAGCGAGGATATCCCCCGATGCCCGCATTGCGGCTGGCAGCTTGTGCCGTGGGTGCGCGACGACACGTTTCTGCAGGGTGCGGCCTGGCGCGAGAGCCTCGGACGATACGAGCGCTTCGTGTGCGAGCACAGCGATCACCGCGTGCTGTTGTTGGAGCTCGGCGTAGGCGAGATGACCCCCGGCATCATCACGCTCCCGTTCTGGAGCATGACCGCGAAGCTGCCGGATGCGCACCTTTTGAGCGTAAACATCTCGGGCGACTCGGCTCCGTTGCAGCTTGGAAGCAAGGCAGAGGCGATCCAGGCCGATTTGGGCGCCCTGCTCTCGGTGGCGCGGGCAGGTGGCGAGTAACGCGGAGCGGTAGACGCGCAATGAGGTTTTAGCCGCAGCCTCCGAACGAGAGGGCTCGGAGGCTGGTATTCCTGAATCGCAGGTCACGATGGGTTATCGGAATCGTGAAGAGCGGATACCGCCAGTAAGCCCCCTTCGGAATAGGCGTTGAGCAGCTCCTGGGCATGGGCGAACTCGGGGCCTCGTCGATAAGCGCATCGAGCAGCGCGTACTTATCCTCGCAATGCAGATAGAACGTTCCCCGGTTGATCTCGGCGCGGCGGCAGATGTCCGCCACCGTCATCTTCGCGAAGCCGACCTCGGCCAGCAGCGCGAAGAACGCCTCCTGTATGACCGAGAGGGTGTAGCGCCGCCGGCGGTCGATCTTGGTTTCTCCCATCGCCTCTCCAATCTGAGTCGTTTGACAATGTCCAGTAGCTGTTCGTTTATCGACAGGTGCACGCGTTTGTTCATTGCCCCTGCGAAAATCAACAAGGATACTGTTTATAGACACCTGTTTTTTATAGCTGAAAGGGAGCACGGATGACCCTGTGCGAGAAGCTCGGCATCGGGCTTGTCAGCCGATCGTTTTCCCATCGGGCCGTCTATCGAAACGGCGGCACGTCATACGATTTGGGCGATTGCGAGCCTGCTGCTTGCAAGCAAGATATCGAGGTTTTTGCCCGCAAGGTGGGGGAGGCTGATTGCGTGTTTACGGGAGAGGCAGGTAGGCAGGCGTTATGAGCATCTGCATCAAAAATCAGATTCAGAATATGAATATCGTCATCGGCTGCACGGTGGGGTGTCCATATTGCTATGCCCGTAACAATGTGAAACGTTGGCATATGATTGACGACTTCGCTGATCCTGCGTTCTTCCCGAGCAAGCTCAAGATGATGGAAAAGAAACGCCCGCAGAACTTTCTCCTTACCGGCATGAGCGATCTCTCCGGGTGGAAGCTGGAATGGCGAGACGAGGTATTTGCAAAGATCCATGAGAATCCACAGCATCAGTTCCTGTTCCTGACCAAGAGACCCGATTTGCTGGATTTAGATACCGACCTGGAAAACGCATGGTTCGGCGTTACGGTGACGAGGAAAGCGGAGCTGTGGCGTATCGACGCCCTTCGGAAAAACGTCAAAGCAAATCACTTCTTCGTTACTTTTGAGCCGCTATTCGACGATCCCGGTACGGTCGACCTTTCCGGAATCAACTGGATCGTCGTCGGTACCATGACCGGGGCGCAGAGCAGGAAGGTTCATACGGAACCGGAGTGGGCATGGTCTTTGACGGACCAGGCTCACGCGCTTGGCATTCCAATGTTTATGAAGGAAGACCTCGTCTCTGTCATAGGGGACGAAAACATGATTCAGGAATTGCCGGAAGAATTCGAAAGAGTGCTGGAGGTGCAGAGAACATGGCGGAAGTGATTGATGGAATCCTCATCAATGAGGTGGAAGCAAAGAACATCATGACCAAGTCCAGCCTGCCGGTAGGCGGCTACTCGGTCAATCCCTATGTGGGCTGCACGCATGCCTGCAAGTATTGCTATGCCTCCTTTATGAAGCGCTTTACCGGACACAAGGAGGAATGGGGCACCTTTCTTGATGTGAAGCATTGGCCGGAAATCAAGAATCCGAAGAAATACGCTGGACAGCGGGTGGTTATCGGTTCTGTGACGGATGGCTACAATCCACAGGAGGAGCGATTCGGGAATACCAGGAAACTCCTGGAGCAGCTGATTGGCAGCGATGCAGATATTCTGATCTGCACAAAGTCCGATCTTGTGGTACGGGATATCGATCTGCTGAAGAGGCTTGGACGAGTGACCGTTTCATGGTCGATCAACACGCTGGATGAGAACTTCAAGAACGATATGGACTCCGCGTCGAGCATCGAGCGTCGTATCGCTGCTATGAAGCAGGTGTATGACGAAGGTATCCGTACGGTCTGCTTCGTGTCCCCGGTATTTCCCGGCATCACGGATTTTGAGATGATTTTTGAGCGAGTAAAAGATCGGTGCGATTTGTTTTGGCTCGAAAATCTCAATCTTCGGGGTGGTTTCAAAAAAGCGATCCTGGATTATATCGCCGAGAAACATCCCAATCTCGTACCGCTTTACGATGAGATCTATAACAAGCGCAACCGTAGCTATTTTGAAGCGCTTGAAGTAAAAGCCGAGGAAATGGCCAAGAAGTACGATTGCCCCTTTGTGGACAACGAAATGCCTTATGGCAGAGTCCCCCAGGGGCATCCGGTGATCGTGGACTACTTCTATCACGAGGAAGTCCGAGGGTCAGATAATAGCGGAAAAGAAATCGTTAAACGGAAACCGACGACGATTCGCTCGAGCGATTAGCGTCCACGCGTGGCTTCTGCCGATTGGCGCAACGGGCGACAGATTAAGGGATCGCTCGGGCGGATGATCCCGCTGCAGTACAGGCGGTCGCTCAATTTAGCGGCATGAGCGTTTTCGCACGGAAAACCAGTATCCCCTGTGCCGAGTTTAATCGTAGCGAATACAATGGGCACTGAGCATCAATCGAAAGTAGTCAAGAGCCTTTTCGACGGCTTCTACCACCTCTACCCCAGCCTCGAGCAGCAATGGGCATACTACGCGCGATATATCGACTTCATGCTGCGCGAGCCGACCTCGCAGCCCTATCTCGACCTACGGTCCCTCATCGGCCATAAGGATTACTTCATCCTGAGCACCAATGTAGACACCCAAGTCGAGAAGACGTTTCCCGACGAGAGAACCTGTAACTATCAGGGAAGCTTCGCGCACCTTCAGTGCAAGCAGCCATGCTGTGACGAGCTCTTCGACGCGAGCCCCTACGTCGAACGCATGCTCGCGGGCATGGCGGGGTTCGAGGTCCTCAGCGAGGATATCCCCCGATGCCCGCATTGCGGCTGGCAGCTTGTGCCGTGGGTGCGCGACGACACGTTTCTGCAGGGTGCGGCCTGGCGCGAGAGCCTCGGACGATACGAGCGCTTCGTGTGCGAGCACAGCGATCACCGCGTGCTGTTGTTGGAGCTCGGCGTAGGCGAGATGACCCCCGGCATCATCACGCTCCCGTTCTGGAGCATGACCGCGAAGCTGCCGGATGCGCACCTTTTGAGCGTAAACATCTCGGGCGACTCGGCTCCGTTGCAGCTTGGAAGCAAGGCAGAGGCGATCCAGGCCGATTTGGGCGCCCTGCTCTCGGCGGCGCGGACGGGCGACGAGCAGCGCAGTTCATCGCGCCGTGTTTCATGCGTGGACGCTTAAATCAAAACCACCCCTAGAAGGGGTGGTTTGCTCTTAGGGTGTAACCCTTGGATTTCCGGCACGCGTCTAAAGGCGCCGGCCCTCACGGGGTTCGGGCCGCACTGCAGATTGACCCGTGACGGGCCGGTCAAACCGGCGCTATTTACGCCCCGGCCCCCTATCGAAGGGGTCCTCGTACTCCTTGGCGCTCAGCCGGTCGAGCGCGATGTCGGCCTTCCCCTGCTCCCGGATGTACTTCGCGATCGTGGCCTCGTTCAGGCCGACGGTGGACACGCAGTGGCCCTCGGCCCAGAACTTCCTGTTGCCGAATTTGTACTTCATGTTCGCGTGCCTGCCGAATACCATCAGCGAGCTCTTCCCCTTCAGGTAGCCCATCACGCTGGACACGCTGTACTTCGGCGGTATCGCCAGCAGCATGTGGACGTGGTCGGGCATCAGGTGCCCCTCGATGACCTCTATCCCCTTGTACTGGCAGAGCTTCCTGAAGATCTCCCCAAGGTCGGACCTTATTTGGTTGTAGATGACTTTGCGCCTATACTTCGGCGTGAACACGACGTGGTACTTGCACGTCCACTTCGTGTGCGACAGGCCGTAGGCCTTCTGGGCCATACGCCACCACCGCCCTCTCGACTCGGATTCCTTGCGGCCTGAACAATCGCAAGTGTCCGGCGAGGGGGCGGCTTTGTAAAGCCGTTTGGCCCCACCCGCATAGCGGGTGGTTTCTGATGCGGCGCGCTGCGCGCCCCGCACAGGCTAAAGCCTGTAAATAAAAATACCCCCGATTCCAAGCGGAAATCGGGGATATCTCATCGGGTGGCTTTCAAGCAGTTTGCAAAACTGCAGGTCGCAGACCTTCATTGCTAGTAGGAGAAATGAGTAGTCTCGGGTGGCTTGCCCATGAGTTGACGAATACGTTGGAACTTCGCCATTGGCTCAATCGCTTCGCGCGCTCGATAAACTTGTTTAGTAAAAGGCGGATCGGTCACCGATGGACGCGCGACGAGAAACACGTACCTCCAGTGGTTCAAGCACGGCGCGCGTGAGGATCTCTGCAAGCAACCACCTGGTACGCTACTGTTGCCAGCGTGGCTTAGCGGACTGGCGAATCCCGCCCCGTGCGCGTCATCATCCAATCAAATGCCCTGGCAAGCAGCAGCACCGCCAATCACACTGCGTTCTTACGGCGCCCTCTGCGATACAATTAGCGAATTGTGTTTTCACCTCGCAGCTACGGAGACATTAGATGATTACGCTGGACAATCTTCGCGACGCACTTAGGGCTCTGTGCTACGAGCCGTCGGGCGACGGCACCGTTTATCAGAAATCCTGGGAAGAGACCAGCGCGCAAATCACGGTCGATTTTTCCAAGAAACGCATCGGCTACCCGAAAGACCTGGGGTTCAAGGTCAACAAAGACACAACTTGTAACTTCTCCGATAACGAGAACTTCGTCGTACTCGCCTGCGTAACCATGCTCCTCGACAAAGGATATCGCCCCGAATCACTCGAGCTGGAGCGCGAATGGGCCCTTGGGCACGAACAAAAGAGCGGCCGCGCTGATATCTGCATTAATGACGAGAGGGGCGACACACTCGCAATCGTCGAATGCAAGACCCCTGGAACCGAGTTCAAAAACGAATTCAAGAACATGCAGTCAGACGGAGGGCAACTCCTCTCCTATTGGCAACAAGAGCGCGCGACTCGCTGGTTGGTACTCTTTGCATGCGATTTCATCAACAACGAAATTGTGCCAGACCAGGTTTCAATTAACTGCAGCGATGACGAGAACTTCATCGCGCTCGCCAAACGCGATGACACCATTGCGCTCTACCGCGACGCCCATACAGTGGAACAGCTCCATCAAGTTTGGACGGAAACGTACAACCAACAAGTCGAGGGAAACATCCTCTTTGGCGATAGGTCGACGGCATACCACCCGATGGTTCCTCCCCTTCTCAAGAAGGACCTTGTCGACTTCAGGGCCGAAGACAGCATCGTCAACCGCTTCGAGGAAATCCTCCGCCACAACAACGTCTCCGATAAAGAGAACGCCTTCAATCGCCTTATTGCGCTCTTTATCGCGAAGCTCCAAGACGAGCTCTCGAAAATGCCAACCCAGGAGATTGAGTTCCAATACCGCCAAGGACGCGACACCTACGAAACGCTCCAGGACAGACTCCAGAGACTCCACTCAGACGGCATGAGAAAGCTCATGCGGGAAGAGGTCCTGTACGTTCCCAACAACTACGCCGAAAACCTCATAAGCAACTATACGGGCCAGCACCGCAAGAAGCTCATCGAGGAGCTGAACGGCACGCTGCGCAAGCTCAAGTTCTATACCAACAATGACTTTGCGTTCAAAGACGTCCACAACGAGGAACTCTTTCTTCAGAACGGCAAGGTACTCGTAGAGACGGTGCAACTTCTACAGCCGTATCGCATCGTAGGAACTCAAGACATTCAATTCTTGGGCGACCTCTTCGAACAGCTCCTTAATCAGGGCTTTAAGCAAAACGAGGGCCAATTCTTCACACCTGTGCCCATCACCCGTTTTATTTGGAAGTCACTCCCACTCGACAGCATCGTGCAGGACGAGGCTGGTGCCGTACACTATCCACGCGTTATCGATTACGCCTGTGGCGCGGGGCACTTTCTCACAGAAGGATTCGAAGAAATCTCCGACGCCGCATGCCAATATGATCCGACCATAGAGGATGACCTCGGAGACGCCGACTGGGTCAGAGACAATCTCGTCGGCATCGAGAAGGACTATCGACTCGCTCGCGTTTCCAAGGTCTCGTTCTACATGCATGGCGCAGGGCAGAGCAACGTGGTCTTCGGCGACGGACTTGAAAATTATCCCGACAAGGGAATCGACAGCCGAACCGACAGGGGACGCTTCGACATTCTTGTCGCCAATCCCCCGTACTCTGTAGCGGCCTTCAAACCGCATCTCAAGCTTCACAACAACGAACTCAAAGTGCTGGAAACCATCAGCGATAGCGGCTCGGAAATCGAGACCCTCTTTGTCGAGCGTGCGGCACAGCTTGTTCGGCCCGGAGGCTACGCCGCCATCGTCCTCCCCACCTCGATCCTCGACAAGAGCACGAGCTCGAGTTTCATGGCCGCACGCGATGTGCTTTTGAGCTCCTTCGAGATCGTCTCCATCGCCAGGTTTGGATCAGGCACATTCGCGGCCACAGGAACAAACGTCGCAATTATGTTCCTACGTCGCTTTGACGAGATCCCGCCCCGCAATGCGAACGCACTTGATTTCGTTGACGCTGTTTTTGAGCGCAGGAAGCTCACTGGCTGGAGAGACGAAAGCGCTTTCAACGCTTATCTCGGCACAATTAATGTAGACGGAGATACTTACCGGGCTTTTCTCGCAGGAGAGGCTAACTGGAACGAATGGGCAAACACTCGCCACTTCAGCGTTTATTGCCATCTTTTCGAATCATCGAAGGAGCTCAAGGCCCTTCGGAAGAGCAAGACTTGGAAGGCGGCCGACAAGAACTCACGGCTCAAAGCAGAGAGCGAGCTGTTCTATCGCCATGCGCACAAGGAAGAGCGCAAACGCCTGCGCGTTTGGGGTCTCGTCTGCGGCGAACAGACGCTCATCATCAACTCACCTAACACGACCAAGGAAATCGCCTCTTTCCTTGGCTACAAATGGAGCAATCGCAAAGGCAACGAGGGGATACAGCCCATCGATGGTGAGGGCGTGCTCTATTCGGACAACGAATCGGACGACACGAACTCGCTAAGCGGCATCATCAGAGCATGGTTCTCCGGCGAGCAGGTTGAGCCCGGCGACCTTGCCCAGTACTACTACTATGCCAAGACCGCCGATTTCATTGACTTTGATGCCGATAAGTTCGACGAGACTCTTACGATTCCCCGCTCTTTCTACAAGCCCCGCTCGTTCGCCCAGGGCACCGTAGTCAAGACGCTTAGAGACATCACATCCTACGTTACCAACAGCGTGGCCCAGAGTTCCATCACCACCGACACTTACGTAACAACGGAAAACATGGTCAAGGACCGTGGCGGCATAACCGCCTATGGCGGAGAGCTTCCGGCAAGTGATGGCACCGCATACAAGAAGGGAGACACGCTCGTCTCCAATATTCGCCCCTATCTGCAGAAGATTTGGCTCGCAGACCGCGATGGGGCGTGCTCCAAGGATGTTTTGGTATTCCGAAGCATAAATACCGACAGCCTATTGCCCGAGTTTCTCCATCTGCTCCTGTGGCAGAAGGACTTCTTCGACTACGATATGTCCACCTTCACGGGAACCGGCAGGCCTCGCGGAGACAAGGATGAGCTGCTCAAATACCCCATCCCAGTCCCGACGCTCTCCGAGCAGAGAGCCCTCATCGACGATTTCAATCGCTTAACAGATGAAATCAATAGCAAACGACAGCAAATCGCCGCTCTCAAGGAGAGCGTCAAATCACGGTTTGTCGAGGTATTTGGCGATCCGGTCGATGGTAAAAAATGGCCTTTCGTTAGGCTTGAAGACCTCTGTACCAAGTTGGGTTCCGGAGCAACACCACGAGGCGGCAAAACGGCATACAAGGCCGAAGGTGTTCCGCTGGTCAGAAGTATGAATGTTCACAACGGTCGTTTCGTGTGGAAGGACCTTGCTTGTATTGATGATGAACAAGCCGCAAAACTAGAAGGCGTCACGCTGATGAAGGGTGACGTGCTTCTGAATATTACTGGCGCTTCGGTTGCTCGTTCATGTCTTTTGCCGGATGAATTGGCTGGTGGACGTGTTAATCAGCATGTCTCAATTGTCAGAGTCGACCAAAAACGGATGCTACCGGTGCTATTGAACACGGTGCTGATCAGTGATTCGTATCAGAGACTCCTGCTAAACGGCTCAAGAGCGGCTGGAGCAACAAGGGAGGCAATTACCAAAGAAGATCTAAAGAGAATGACGGTTCCCTTGCCTCCCCTTGAGCTTCAGCAAGAGTTCGCCGACTTCGTCGCCCAGGTCGACAAATCGCAATTTGCACTCGAGCAAGAGGTCGACGCCCTTTCCGCAGAGCGCGACGCCCTTCTAGACCGATTCCTCGCGTGATACGTTCCTCCCATCCATATCGGGATGGGAGGAACTGATGCACACGACGATCGAAATAGCAAACGCGGTTCTCACAAAAATGCAGGCACTCGTTAGCGGCGAAGTGCTTTCGTATCTCGAGAGCGTCCTTATGAGCGAACTCAGGGGCATCGAACTTGAAGTGAACGCGCTCAGCAATGTCGAAGACGAGGCCTCAAAGTACATGGAGCGATTCCTCGCAGCCAAAACCATCGAGGGATGCTCGCCTAAGACCATCAGGTACTACAAGGCCACACTTACAAGGGCGCTCGAAGCAATCAAAAAACCAATTGTCCGGATTAGTTCAGATGACTTACGAACATACCTGAGCGAATATCCCATGGGTAATAACGCAGGGAGCATCACCGTCGACAACGTCAGGCGCATCCTGTCGTCATTCTTCTCTTGGCTTGAAGACGAGAACCATATACTCAAAAGCCCTGCACGACGCATTAAAAAGATTCGCTCAAAGAGAACGGTCAAGTCCGTATATTCTGATGAAGAACTTATAGCCCTCACAGACGCCTGTTCTTGCAAGAGGGATCTGGCAATCATCAACCTTCTTAGTTCAACAGGGATGAGAATAGGCGAACTCGTCTCGCTCAATCGAGAAGACGTTGATCTAAATCGGCGAGAGTGCATTGTACTCGGAAAGGGCAACAAAGAGAGAGTCGTCTATTTTGATGCGACTACAAAGCTGCACCTAAACAACTACCTGCAAGAACGCAGCGATAACGTCGCCGCGCTATTCTGTAGTCTCACAAAGCCGAGTTCTAGGCTGCAAGTAAGCGGAGTCGAGCTCCGCCTTCGCTCCTTGGGAACAAAAGCAGGCGTCAAACACGTCCACCCACATAAGTTCAGGAGAACGCTGGCCACCAAAGCAATTGGAAAAGGAATGCCCATCGAGCAGGTGCAGAAGCTGCTTGGCCATCAAAAGATTGATACAACGTTGATGTACGCAATGGTCGATCAGGACAACGTAAGGGACTCTCATAGAAGGTATATCTGTTAAGTCAAATCACGGTTTGTAGAGATATTCGCATCCTTTGATGGCTGTGAAAAACTCCCGCTATGCAACTGCGTTGATTGTGTCGAGTCCGGAAAGAGCCCAAAGTGTCTGACGACTCCGCGAGCTGGATCGGAGCCAGCTGTCCTTAAGCTCAGTGCCATTTCTACTGGTACATACTGCGAGGATCAGAACAAGGCGCTTCCGCTCGACAGCGAGCCTGTTATTAGCAAGTTTGTGCGGGATGGCGACATCCTTCTCGCTCGCAAGAACACTCCCGAGCTTGTTGGGCGCTCTGTTCTCGTTAGGCATACTGATGGCGGTATCATGTTTCCAGACATAGTGTTTCGTATGCATCCGTTGCCTATCGTCGACGGGGCATATCTCTCTCATCTGCTTTCCGAAACGATGCTTAATTCGATTCGTTCGCTTGCGCATGGCTCTGCTAAATCAATGAGTAATATTCCAAAGACCGAACTTGAAAAGCTGTTGATTCCGATACCACCCGCAAGCCTTCAGCGCCAGTTCGCCGACTTCGTCACCCAGGTCGACAAATCGCAATTTATCATCCACCAAGATCTTCACGGCTTTTGAAAAGACAGATAGTTACATGTCCAACGCTACAGAAGCCCGAGGACCGTCGCCTTTGATAGCATCTCGTAGGCTCGCGGATATGTCTCTTTGTCGCGCTCGGCCATAAATGCCCAGTTCGCCGTCACGTCAGCCGCTCTCACCATAGCCACCTTGGAGGAGTCGACATAGGAGACTGGAATCTTGGGCAGCCAGTCGCTAAATACAGGAGGGTAGGAAGTCTGCCACGTTGGATTGAACATGCCGCAGCTCAGCTCCTCATCAATCGATTCTGCCAGGTTGTACTTTCCGTCGATCGAAGTCGAATGCTCGTCAACCACAACAGAAACCGCGTCAACCTCACTCGCGGCAATTCCCTGAAGCCTCAGCGCGTCAACGATGCCGGACTTCACGCCACGCTTTAGAGCGTAGTCAAGATACCTTTGCTTGCGCCTTTTCGAGCTTGAATTCTCAGAGCAAGTGCAACACCTCTGAGTAGTGGACCTCGTAGGGCGTCCTGAACCCCAGGCGTTTGTGGGGCCTGCGGTTGATGGCATCGTACACCCGCTCGACCTCCTCGTCCGAGACCGCAGAGAAGCCGGTCCCCTTCGGGAAGTACTCGCGCAACAGACCGTCTGTGTTTAGTCAAGCCTGATTTTCGGTTTGGGGCTGCGGTGGAAATCCTGGTCCTCTTTTGATCCAGGATTTCCACCGCAGCCCCAACCCGTAAATTGAACGCTATCAAACACAGATGCCGTCGCGAAGTCGATGTCGCGCGTGACGCGGCCGTCGGGGATGCGCGCGAGCAGCCCGCTTCCGCCCTTGAGGATGAACCGGCCGTCGGGGTTGCTGAACACCCTGCACAGGAACCGGTCGCGCAAAGCCCGACGACAGCCGTCCCCAGGGTCACCGCCCCTGTCGCGAACGACCCTCTTCAGGGCCCTGTCGAGCTGACCGCCGTTCTCGTACGTCATTCTTCCCGCCTCCTAGCTAACGAACCGCACAGGCTGGCCCCCGCCGGCATCCCGGCTTTTGCCCCCCTCGCGTCGATTTTCTCCCTCAGCGTGCCCTCGTCTTCGACGAGGCCCCTTTCGAGCGCGTCCGCGAGCACGTTCGCGACCAGGCTCAGCTCCTCCCCGGAGTCTATCAGGTCCACCACCGTGAGCCAGGGCCTCGTCGCCGGGATGTCCGAGACGATCGCCACGTCCTTCGGGTCGAGGCGGCGCTTCCTGATGAATCAGGTTCGGGCGCTTAGTCTGCTTTCTCTCGGGCGTGCAGAACTCGTAGGGCGAGGGGCTGACCTCGCCGATGCCGTAGAGCCATGCAGCCGTCGCCCCCATGGCGACGGGGCTCCTTGTGTTTCGTCAAGAGGATTTGAGCAAAAAGAGCATCGGAAATTGAGCAGCCTGAGCATCGGAAGTACGCACGCTTTTTGAGCGGCTAGCCCTCCTGCATGAGGGCGTGACGGACGCGGTAGGACTCGCCGCGGAACTGGACGAGCCTCCCGTGGTGGACGATGCGGTCGATCACGGCGGCAGCCATCTGGTCGTCCCCGAACACCGACCCCCACCTGCTGAACTCCAGGTTCGTGGTGATTACCACCGACTGCCTCTCGTATGCGTCGGCGAAGACTTGGAAGAGCAGCCTCGCCCCGTCCGCGTCGAGCGGGAGAAACCCGAGCTCGTCGATGACGAGCAGGCGGGCCTTGCCGATGAGCGCGGCCTCCCGGTCGAGCCTCCCGTCGTCGCGGGCGCGCCTCAGGCGCATCACGAGCGAGGACGCCGTGAAGAATCGCGCCTCGAGCCTCCTCTCGCACGCCAGCGCGCAGAGGGCCGACGCCATGTGCGTCTTGCCGGTGCCGACGTCGCCCATGAGCACGAGGTCCTCCCTGCGCTCGACGAAGTCGAGCGCGAGCAGCGACTCGCGCCCCATGCCCTCCGGCCACGACACGGCCGACCAGTCGTAGCCGTCGAAGGTCTTGGGCGCCGGCAGCGCGCAGCGCCTGAGCAGCGTCGCGCGCTTCGAGGCCTCGCGGCTGGACCTCTCCGCCTCGAGGTAGCCCGCCAGGTACTCCACCTGTTTCGGGGTGCCGAGCCTCGACCACTCCTCCAGGACGGCGGTGGTGAGCGAGCACGACCGCCCGGCCTCCAGGACCCTGCGGGCCAGCTCCTCGCTAGCTGCCATCGGCGACCGCCCCCTTCAGGAACCCGTCGTAGACCGACAGGTCGGCCCCGCCGGCCCCGCCGCCGCCTCCCGCGATGCGTCTCGCCAGCACGTCGACCGTGGCGTCGTCGGGGACGCGGCCGCCCTCGACGACCCTGAGCGCCGCCTCGCATGCCGCCTCGAAACCCGAGGACTCGCTCGCCCGGCCGATCGACCTGAGCGTGCGCCTCCTGCCGGCGGAGTCCATCCGGTCGATCCCCTCGACGAGCCCCGGCGGCATGTCGCGCCTGATCGTCGACTCCCCGAAGGCCCTCGGCCTGGCGATGATGGCGGGCACGAGCGAGAGGGGGTTCCGGACCGCGGGTGGATTGGCTACACTGGTGTGGACAGTTCCGGGAGGGGCGCAGGAGACGGGAGGGCCGTATATGAGGGACCCCAGGCACCCGAGGCATTTCACCGACGAGTTCAAGAGGCAGATAGTCGACCTCTACAACGCCGGCAAGCCCAAGCGCGAGATCATGGACGAGTACGACCTCGGCAAGAGCACCGTGGAGAGGTGGATCAAGTCGATAAACGCGACCGGCTCGCCGCGCGCCGCGGACAACCGCACGCCCGAGCAGAACCGGATCCTGGAGCTCGAGCGCGAGAACCGCAGGCTCCGGATGGAGGTCGACGTCTTAAAACAAGCGGCGCTGATATACGCTCGAAAGTGAGGGCCATAGCGGCCAACGAGGGCCGCTACCCCATATCAGCGCAGTGCAGGCTCCTCGGCGTCGCGAGGTCGACGTACTACTCCATGCGCTCGCGGCCCGGCCGGCCCGCCGCGCCGGACCCCGCCGCGCCGGCCGTGGTCGCGGCCCACGCCGCCAGCAAGGGCCGGTACGGCTCGCGCAAGATAAAGGCGTCGCTCGAGCGGTCGGGCGTCACCGTCAGCCGGCGCCGGGTCTGCCGCATCATGAGGGAGAACGGCCTGGTCAGCGCATACGGCAGGAAGAGGTTCAAGGTGCACCCCGGGGCGGTCAACGAGGCCGACGTGCCGAACGTCGTCGCGCGCGGCTTCTGCGGCAGGGCGCCGCGCACCCATATATGCAGCGACCTGACCTACGTGCGCGTGGGGGCGTCGTGGAACTACGTCTGCCTGCTCGTCGACCTCTACAACAGGGAGATCGTCGGCCACTCCGCCGGGCCCAGGAAGGACGCCCGGCTGGTCAAGTCGGCGTTCGCGACGCTCTCCTTCCCGATCTCGGACATCGAGGTGTTCCACACGGACCGCGGCAGCGAGTTCGACAACGCCGAGATCGACCTGATGCTCGAGGCCTTCGGCATAGAGAGGTCGCTGTCGGCCAAGGGCTGCCCCTACGACAACGCCGTCGACGAGTCGACCAACAGGATACTGAAGGCCGAGCTCGTCCACCGCGAGACGTTCGGCACGACGCGCGAGCTCCGGGCCAAGCTCTCGGACTACGTGCACTGGTACAACAACTTCAGGATCCACTCGACGCTGGGCTACATGTCGCCGGTCGAGTTCAGGGAGGCGGGGCTGTCCCTCCCGGAATCGTCCAAATAGGTGTTGCCAATCCAGGGGCCCTCCCCGAAGGCCCTGGGGAGGACGGCGACCCGGCGGCCGCGGTCGGCGAGGATCTCCACCGTCGACGCGCGCATGCCGACGAGCAGGCTCCGCCCGTGCCAGGCGGGCCCGGCGACGTACTCGCGCCCGTCGGCCTCGACGTAGCCGCGCTTGTCGGCGCGGGCGGTGACCCACCTCACCGCGTCGAACTCCACGCCGGGAAGGGCGCGCATGGCGGCGAGGTCCTCCCGGTAGGCCTCCCCGTGCGGCCTGCCGTCGCGGCAGCGCGCCGCCGCGTTGACCCTCGCGCATCCATCGGCGAGGAACGCGTTGAGCTCGGGGAGCGTGCCGAACGCCGGCACGGGGACGAGGAGGTTGCGCCGGAGGAACCCCACGGCGTTCTCGACGGAGCCCTTCTCGTTTCCCGAATAGGGGTTGCAGTACCGGCTCTCGAAGCGGTAGTGGGCCCTGAACTGCGAGAACAGCCTCGATTCCGTGACCTCGCCGCGCACCATCCTGCCCGCCTCGGTGGCGTTGTCGAGCACCATCGCCGCCGGGGCGCGGCCCCAGCGGCGGAAGATCTCGAGCAGCCCGGCGCACAGGCACTCCGACCTCTGCGACATGAGGGCGACGCACTGCCGGTCGTTCGAGTGCGGAAGCGTCGCGACCAGCAGCTTGAGGTCGAGGGTCCTCCCGCCGACCGCGGCGCGGAAGTTCCCGAAATCGACCTGGCAGGTGCCGGGCGCCCACTCGAGCTCGAGGTACCCCTCTCCGCCCGCCGCCGCCCGGGCAAGCCTGAGCTCGCGGACGAACCTCTGCACGGTGGAGTACGAGCCGCCGTAGCCGCGCTCGGCGACGAGCCTGTAGTAGATCCGCCTGGCGGTGTGGCGCTGCTTCCTCGGGGCCCCGAGGTCGGCCTCGAGAACGCCCGCGATCCATTCCTCGTTGCCCTCGAGCGCGGGCCTGCCCCTCCTCTGGGGCATCGGCGCGACGGGCGACATGTCCTCCATGTCGGCGTACTTCGCCACGGTGTTCCGGCTCACGTGGAGCACTCTGGCGATTTCGGACCTCGAGCGCCCGGCGGCATCCATCGACCGTATATCATTCACTGTGTCCAGGGGCACGGTCATCTCCTCCATCCTTCCCGGGCGGGCTCGCCAAAGTAACCGCCCGGGGAAACCATACGGCGAGGGCCGCGCCCCCGGTCCCCGGGGCGCGGCCCTCTTGCTTAAACTGCTCAACTTTTCGTGCTCACGGTGCTCATTTCCCAGTGATCACTCGGACCACTTCTTAGTGAACATCAACAGCTCCTCCCCGGGTCGATCGACAGTCAGGCCGCGAGGACGTCCTCCTCCCGCGTGCTCGGTGAGCCGCCCATGCGGTAGACGCCCTTCGCGAGCCTCTCTATGTTGCCGAGCCCTTCCAGCCTCGAGAGCGCGTACCGCTCGACGCCGAGCACCTTCGCCTGCACAGATGTGAAGAGCCCCCTTTGGGAAGAGGCGATGTCGTTGGTGGCTCGTATGACTTCGATTTATTCCATGCTTGCATTGTGGAAAATAATGCAACAATGCAAGCAATACGCTCAGAATACACGGCGTTATTCGGCGGCATTCGGGGTCACTGAAACTGCGGAAACCGATTTTCGCATTTCTTTATTCCCATTTGTTGACCTGGGCGAATGCAATTGAAGAGGGCTTGAATCCGCCTCGCAGTTTCAAGTCAGTTTCATCCGCTCGAAATCGGCCTTCGGGGGACCCGAATTGTGAATTATTCCCGCAGGGCCTAATTATTCCCGTACCGCCGAGTACTCCGTTGTACCGCCCAGTAGGGACACACGGGAATAATTGGGTCGTTTTCCCAGGTAGAGATGCAAAAAGAAAGCCCTCGAACCAAAGGGTTCGAGGGCTGTTATTCCCACTATTTCGCTGGTGGCTTTGGTTCTGTCGTCCCGTCATTCCAGTTGCACCCAGTTTTCGGCATCGACACGGAACGCGTGCCGCCGAATGACGCGATGTCGCGTCTCGTCGGCTTCGGGGACAAAAGCTGGGACAACTTCAAAAACTTTTTTCAAACTCAGGGCTTTGAGTTTTTGTTTTGTCCCAAAGGAGCTTCCGGCCGTGATTCGGATGCCCGATTGGGCGGAATCGCCCGTTTCTGGAACTCAACCGCAGCATCACGCACAAGCCACTCGCAACAACTGCAAATGATTGGTCGAGGGCGGCTTCCAACGCGATTCCAAAGCCGCAGGTCAGGCGACTGCGCTGCTGGCAGGGAAAGGGAGTCGTATCAGGCGGCTTGCCCATGAGTCGACGATGAGGCCTTCACCGAATGTCGAGAACATGCTGGTAAAATAGGCAATACTTTTTATGACAGGAGAACGAGCATGGCCGAACCCCACGATAGGAAGCCGATCCTCACGATCGAGCAGCAGATAGAGCACCTCAAGCAGAAGGGCGTAGCCTTCGAGCTGTGTTCCGAGGAAGAGGCCGAGGACTACCTGCGCGACAAGTGCAACTTCTTCAAGCTCGCATCCTATCGCAAACTCTTCTCGAAATACGAGGGAGGCCCGCGCGACGGCCGCTACGTAGACCTCGACTTCGGCCAGCTACGCCTGCTCGCGGCGCTCGACCAGGAGCTACGCCACGCCCTGCTCGGCATGACGCTCGACATCGAGCACTTCCAGAAGGTGACACTGCTTCGCGAGATGGAGGACCGTGGAGAGGATGGCTACGCCATCGTGGCCGACTACATGGCATCGCTTACCACTGCAAACAGGGAGTACCGCCTGCGCGAGCTCAAGATGAGCGGCCGCAGCCCCTACAGCTCGAGCCTCTACGCGAAGTACTCCGGCGACATGCCTGCCTGGGCCTTCCTTGAGCTCACCTCGTTCGGCACCCTCATCGACTTCGTGCGCTTCTGCGCCAGGCGATGGGGCGACAGGCGCTTCGAGGCCTCCCACTACGACCTCAAGCGCGTGAAGTCCGTCCGCAACTGCGCCGCGCACGGCTCGTGCCTGATCAACTGCTTCGCCGAGAGGGGCGCCGCCCGGGGCTCGGCGTCCAGTGGCGTCTCCCGAAGGGTCGCCGCCGTGGGAATCCCCAAGGCGACCAGGAGGAAGTGGATGGGGAATACGGCCATGCAGGAGGTCGCGACCGTGCTCGTGGCGCACTCCGGCTTGGTACCCGAGGGCTCCTCGCGCTCGCGCGCCGCATCCGAGCTCGCCGAGATGTTCGCCAGGGCCGACGGAGAAACCGAGGCGCTGCCCGACAAGGGGCCCGACGCCGCAGCTCGCTCCGCGCTCGAGTTCCTTCGCAGGTTGACAGAATCGCTCGGGTTGGTAGAATAGCCTGCAGATAGCAAAACCTTCACGGTTTTAGGGGCGGACTTGCGCAAGCGACTCTGCCCTATTTTTATATTCACTCACTATAGGAGACGGGTGATACCTGGGTCAATGACAGAACTGAGAAGCCCGGAATAATGGAGCCAGTTAGAAACCCTCGGGTTTGCGGGGCGGGATCGTGAGAGCGATTCTGCCCTATTTTTTCCTCCGTCTGCCCCAAACCAAGTAGTTCGAAGATAGCCTGTAGGTGTCCTCCTGGGCGCCTTTTATTTTCAGGGAATCGGCCGCTTCATGAACGAGCGACCGGCTTGACCTAGATCGAACCGCCTTCATCTCCGCCTAGGCGCCGGCGATCAACATCGTAAATCCGCGCGTGCTACAATGCGGGCACCAGAGATGAAAACACAGTCCCCGTCGGGTAGTCGTGGGCGTGCGGGAGTCCGCATCAGTAACCTGCCTCCTTGGTTGTCCCTTCTCTGCATGGTCATCTACATAAAGGAGGAACCAACCATGCAGATCAGCGTGTCATCCACCCTGACCGTATATCATGACGGCCAATTCTGGGTCGGGCTGGCGGAGCATGTCGAGGACGGCAGATACGGCGTCGTCCGCATCGTCTTCGGTGCAGAACCGTCCAATGAGGAAATCCTGCAATTCGTTACAAGCAAATGGGCGAAGCTCTCGTTCTTCGGTGACGAGGCCACGGAAACAAGCAAGCCCGCGAAGAATCCCAAGCGACGCGCTCGCGAGGCAGCGAAAGCCCTTAAGCGGCCCGCGGTGAGCACCAAGGCACAACAGGCGCTCGCAGCACAGCGGGAAGCGATGAAGCGGGAGTCGGCTCAAGCAAGAAGCCAGCGTCGCGCGGATGAGGCGGAGGCGCGCTTCGAGCCACTGCACTTCACAGCTTGTTTCTCAAGTATTTGGGACGCACACGCGGCGTTCAAAAATGCGGAGCGACTCCACATGGCTCGAGACTGAGCCGAGGTGCCCTACTTCTCGCCCTCCAGCAGCCCCACGACACGGTCGATGTCGACGGCGAAGCGGGGCCTTCCCTCGCGCTCGCAGCGGTCGAGGTACGCCTGGCACTCGGAGACAATGCGCTTGGTGTTGCCGCCGATGATGCGCTGGAGCGTCTCGTAGTAGGCCGAGCCCTCGGTCCTGAAGCGGCGCTGGTAGGACTTGGTTATGGGGAACATCTTGATGTAGTGGATGCCGTGGCGACAGCCGGGGCTCGTCGTGGGGCGGGGTGGCAACGCAAAGTACTGGTCTTTGGGCACGTTGGGGGCGATGTTGGAATGCAGCGGCACGGCGAAGTCCCTGCGCTTCCCGCGGAAACGCAGCCTCACCACCACGATGCAGGGGAGATTGTGCTTAAGCATGAGCTCGCGGTCGCCCTCGACGAGGTCGAAGAAGTCCTGGGAGATGGATACGATCTTCATCGGTTGCGCCCCCTCATACGAAGCGGGGCCCGCATCGCTGCAGGCCCCTACAGGTGGGCAATATTCTACGCCTTGCGGCACCCCGTCGCCCACGGAGGTTAAACGTACACGTAAGCCGTACTCTGAAAGCCGCGGCTTCCAGCAAGTAGTTTATGCCACGAAAGGTCGCTTTCAACGCGCATAGCTCGCAAAATAACACTCGCTGGGCCGTCACCCCTGGCCGTTACCCTCCAATCTTCATTGGAGTCAGCAGGTCAATTCATATAGTTATGGGGGGTATCCTAAAGGAAATCAAATTTATACCCCCATAACTAAGGATTTTTCTATTCCCACTCAATGACTAGGGCCCTGGTGTAATTGGCTGGACCACCGTTCCGGGAACCGGTATCGACCTACCTGTCCGCCGAGCTCTTTCTTCAGCTCCAGCCTAGTATCTGATTCGCGCCGTTATAAGCGAAAACCGAAGAGATGCGTCTTAGCCAAGAAAAGAAGGTTAGCCTCATCTTACTGCATGATTCGTGTGTTATAGTTAGACTGCTCTAACTGTTTGGGGGCGACAGCCATGCACGAACGCGAGGGTTTCTGGGACAAGAACGCCGGTCGGTATGACCGTTTCATGCGAAACGACCGGGCGGCGTATGAGAAGATGTATGGGCTGATCCGGCCGGTGGTGAAAGCAAAGACCGTGCTGGAGGTTGCCACCGGCACGGGGCTTATCGCAAAGAGCGTCGTGGATGCGGCGGCGCGCATCGAGGCTACGGACGCCTCTGCAAAGATGATCCTTGAAGCAAAGCGGGACAATCAATCCGCAAAGCTGCACTTTTCCGTGCAAGATATGTTCCGCCTGCCCTATGCACGGAAGTCCTTCGAAGTGGTGATCGTGTCCAACGCGCTTCACATAGTGCCGCATCCGGAAAAGGCCCTGCAAGAAATCAGGCGGGTGCTGAAGGACGACGGCGTGCTCATCGCGCCAACCTTCACCCACGCGGGGAACTCGGTTTCCGGCAAGGCAAAAGCCTTTTTCATGAGTATGGCGGGATTCCCCCTCCACAGCAGGTGGACAAGCGAGGAATACCTACGTTTCCTGCGTCAAAACGGCTGGGCGGTGCAGAAAAGCGCGGTGCTGAAGGCCTCGTTCCCGTTGACCTATGCGGAATGCACGAAATCGGAGGGGCCAGATGTCGTTCTTTGAAAACACCCGCAAGCCCGTGGGCCTCGGCGGAAAACTTATGGTTGCCATGATGAACCTGGGCCACAGCCCTGTGGCGCGGTGGGGACTTCGATTTCTACGACTTGCGCCAAATGCCAAGGTGCTGGATTGCGGCTGCGGCGGCGGGGCGAACATAAAACGGCTGCTGAAAAAATGCCCGCATGGCGTCGTCAAGGGCGTCGACTATTCGCCCGTCAGCGTGGAGAAGACTAGAAAGCTCAACCGAATTGCAATTCAGGAGGGGCGTTGCGCCGTTCTGCAAGGCAGTGTGGCGGATATGGTGTTTGAGGATAGCTACTTCGATGCCGCCACGGCCTTTGAGACCGTCTATTTTTGGCCTGATTTGCCCCGATGCTTCCGTGAGGTCTGGCGGACGCTGAAGCCAGGCGGGACAATTCTCATCTGCAACGAGAGCAATGGCGATACGGACAAGGACGAGAGGTGGACGCAGATCATCGGCGGCATGACCATCTACAAGGACATTGAATTAAAGGCATGTTTGGAGCAGGCGGGTTTTCACGAGGTGCAGATACGCAAAAAGAAAAAGTGGCTCTGCGTCACGGCGCGGAAGTAAGGGCATCAAGCACGAGCATTTTTGCATCCATCCTGCACATGAGTTAGGCATGCCGGTCATAGCGGCTGTGCTGGCGGCAATTATGACAGTTTTTATTCACTGAGGAAGAAACCTATGAAATGTAAAATTGAGAAAAACACCGTGCAGGAGACGCTGATCCTTCCGCTGTATTCCCGGAAGCTGTGTACGGAGCTGTACCCGAACCTTTACAGGGATGAAACAGCGGTTCGTCTGCTCGGCCAGATCGACTACGACTTTTCAGAGGCAGAGAAAAACTCCCGCAGCCTGATGCAGCGCTTTGGTGCGCTGGAGGTGGCCATGCGGCAGGGTGATCTTGCTTTCGAGGTGCGGGATTACCTGAAAGACCACCCCAATGCGGCGGTGGTCAATCTGGGCTGCGGGCTGGACAACACCGGCAGAACCTGCGACAACGGTAGATGCAAGATCTACAATCTGGACTTCCCGGATGTGATTGCCTTGCGGCAGCAGCTGCTGCCCGCCGGGGATCGAGAACAAAATATCCCCTGCGACCTGAAAGACACCGCATGGTTTGGCAAAATCGATGCCTCCGGCGGGGCGGTGTTCTTTGCCTCCGGAGTGTTCTATTACTTTCTGACCCAGCAGGTCCGGGAACTGGTGCGGGGGATGGCGGACGCTTTCCCCGGCGGTGTGCTGGTCTTTGATGCTGCCAATCGGACGGCAGTAAAGATGATCGCAAAAACATGGCTTAAGACTGCAAAAATCAAGGATGTGGGGGCATATTTTGCGGTTTCGGATGCCGCCAAGGAAATCGGCACGTGGAACAGCCGTCTGCAGGTCACAAGTCGCGGCTATATGCTGGGTTACAACGATTTGAGAGACCCTTCTGTCAGCGGCTTTTTCCGGTTTCTCGCAAGGGTCGGTGACAACGGGATGAAAATGCAAATCGTGAAAATTAGATTTTAAAAGGCAAAAATGAAGCCCATTCACTTTGACGTTGAAGAAGACGGCTTTTACGGCACATATTGGGCGTGCAAGGACACGCATACAGCAGCGGGCACGGATTCGATTGAAACCGTGCCCGCTATCTAATACTATATTATTTTATCGAACGCCTGTTCTATTCCCACTCAATCGTCGCGGGCGGCTTGGACGTAATGTCGTAGCAGACGCGGTTGGCGCCAGGGACCTCGGCAACGATGCGGCCGGAGATGCGGGCCAGGACGTCGTAGGGCAGCTTGGCCCAGTCGGCGGTCATGGCGTCGCTGGACTCCACGGCGCGCAAGATGATCGGGCGCTGGTAGGTGCGCTCGTCGCCCATAACGCCGACGGACTTGATGTCGGGCAGGACCGCGAAATACTGCCAGCAGCTGTGCTCGGAGTTGCGCTCGCCGGTCTGCTCAAACAGACGCTGGTTATAGGCGTCGAGCTCCTCGCGCACGATGGCATCGGCGTTCTTGAGGATCTCGAGCTTCTCCTTGTCGACCGCACCGATAATGCGGATGGCCAGACCCGGGCCCGGGAAGGGCTGACGGAACACGATGTGACCCGGCAAGCCGAGCGCCAGACCAAGCGAGCGGACCTCGTCCTTAAAGAAGTGGTCGAGCGGCTCAATAAGGTCGAAGTGCACGCCCTCGGGGAACGGGATCAGGTTGTGATGGCTCTTGATGGTGGCCGTCTTGCCGCCCGTCTTGCGCGCGCCGGACTCGATGATGTCGGGGTAGATGGTGCCCTGAGCCAGGTACTTGACCGGCTTACCATCGGTCTCGAGCTGCTGCGCCACGGCGAAGAACTCTTTCCAGAACTGCGTACCGATGATGCGGCGCTTCTCCTCGGGCTCGGTCACACCGGCCAGAAGCTCGGCATAGCGGTCCTCGGCGTGGACGTGGATAAAGTCGACATCGAACTGCTTGGTGAAGACCTCCTCCACCTGCTCGGGCTCGCCCTTGCGCAGCAGGCCGTGGTTGATGAACACGCAGGTCATCTGCTTGCCCACGGCGCGGGCGCCCAGCGCAGCCACGACGGAGGAGTCGACGCCGCCGGACAGGGCCAGAATCACACGGTCGTCGCCGACCTTCTCGCGGAACTCGGCCGTCATGGTCTCGACCAGGTTGTCCATGCTCCAGTTGGGCTCCAAGCCGCAAATCTCAAACAGGAAGTTGCTCAGAAGCTGCTGACCGTACTCGGAGTGCTTGACCTCGGGGTGGAACTGCGTGGTAAAGATCTTGCGCTCGACGCACTCCATGGCGGCAACCGGGCACACGTCGGTGCTGGCGGTAACGGTAAAGCCCTTGGGCACCTCGGACACGGCGTCGCGGTGGCTCATCCACACGGTCTGCTCCATGGGCGTGGAGTTAAAGAGCTTGGCGCCGGCCGTGCGCGTGATGGTGGCGCGGCCGTACTCGCCCACCTCGGAGTGGCCGACCTTGCCACCGAGCGTCACGGCCGTAATCTGATGGCCGTAGCAAAAGCCCAGGACGGGAAGGCCCAGGTCAAAGATGGCAGGGTCGATGGACGGAGCGTCCTCGGCATACACAGAAGCCGGGCCGCCGGAAAGGATGAGCGCGGAGGCGTTCATCTCGCGAATCTCGTCGGCCGAGATGTCGCAGGGGACAATCTCGGAATACACGTTGAGGTCGCGGACGCGACGGGCAATGAGCTGACCGTACTGCGCACCAAAGTCGAGTACGAGGACCTTTGCGGAAGCCTTTTGATCCATGGTTTCCCCCTCTTGTTGGCGGGGAGCCGGTGCCCACCCGCGTGAATGAACGAAAATAGCTTTCATAGTGTACACGTTATATGGGGTCTCTCATCCCTCGCAGCCATCAGCGCACGGCAAACGCACGACCTGCACCCTTTTTGGTGGCGATGAAATGTTACTAAACGTCACAGATGATGTAATACGTTTGAACATTCGACGCCCTGTGCCACAATACTGCCGAACGACTCCGCCCTTACGGCGGCAAAACGATAGGAATACCAGCATGAAGCGCATCCTTCTCATCGCCACGGGCGGCACCATCGCATCGACCGAGGACGGCAACGGCCTCTCCCCCGCCCTGACCGGTGAGGAGCTCGCCCAGAGCGTCCCCGAGATCTCGGGCCTCTGCGAGCTCGACGTGGTGCAGCCCATGAACATCGACAGCACCAATATGCGCCCGAGCGACTGGATGCGCATCCGCGACGTCATCGTCGAAGGCTATGCCGATCACGACGGCTTCGTAGTCCTTCACGGCACCGACACCATGAGCTACACCGCGGCAGCACTTTCATATCTGATCCAGGACAGCCCCAAGCCCATCGTGCTCACCGGCTCGCAAAAGCCCATGGGCAATCCCTTTACCGACGCCAAGCTCAACCTGTACCAGAGCCTGCTCTATGCGCTCGACGAGCATTCGCACGACGTCTCGATCGTGTTTGGCGGCGTCGCCATTGCCGGCACGCGCGCCCGCAAACAGCGCACCATGAGCTTTAACGCGTTCATTAGTGTGAACTATCCGCCCATCGCCTATATCCGCAACGACCGTATCGTGCGCAACGGGCTTCACGGCACTCACCAGAACGAGAACCCGGTTCGTTTCTACGACAGCATCGACCCGCGCGTATTTGTACTCAAGCTTACGCCCGGCGTAAACCCGGGCATCCTCGATGCCCTTGCCGATAGCTACGACGCCGTGATTCTGGAGACCTTTGGCATTGGCGGTATCCCCGAGTTTGGTGAGTCGGGCGAGTCATTCCAAGAGGCAATTTTCCGCTGGGTCGATTCGGGCCGCACTGTCGTTATGACCACGCAGGTCCCCGAAGAGGGCCTCGATCTGGGCGTTTATGAGGTCGGCCGTGCTTACGCCGATCATCCGGGCATTCTGCGCGGCGACGATATGACAACCGAGACGCTCGTGGCCAAAACCATGTGGGCACTCGGCCAGTCACGCGATGCGGCAGAGATTCAGCGCCTGTTCTACAGTCAAGTCAACCACGACCGTATCCCGATGGCGTAATCCCTAAGGCAGCCCCACTTATCGCAGCCTTAAACGACAGGTGGTCCCCCTCGGGCCGTGCAAAAATCAGAGTATTCTGCAATTTCTCCGCCGGAGGCATAGAATCGGCCGATTGTTAGACGAACTTTTAGGACGAAGGTTCCGTCTAGTAAATATTTATTCCTCATTTTTATTTAGCATGTGGATTATCTACTGCCAAAAAGGCAAAGCAAGCCGCTCAAGCTACCATCCACGGCTGAACAGGTGCTGAATACTCGCGATTTTGCACATCGCAACCAGGGGGACCCGCCCAAAGAGCGTCAAATACAGCGGTGGAACGCCCTATTCGATACCCTCGAGAAGCTCTGACACCGTCATGCCGAGTGCAGGCGCGATCTTAAATAGAACCTTGAGCGTGAAATTTGCCGTTCCATCTTCGATTCTGTCGAGATAGGGGCGGCTGATTCCTGCTGCCACACAAAAATCGACCTTGGAGATACCAAGGTCCCTGCGCGTCTGCTCGACTCGCTTGCCAAGAATCTGTTTCGCACGTTCGTCCATGCAGCCGAGTTTGAAATGGAGCCGAACATAAACGTAAACTATAGTTTACGTTTTGCCGAATACACAGGAGTTTTCTATGTCGGCTTGCTCGATTTGCATGCGTCAGAAATCACGTTGCGCAGACGGTGTGCAGCCCAAGCTCGTCGTCGTTGAGGCTGAATGCCTTTCCCCAGACGAACGAACGGCCTTTGCGTTGTTATCGAGCCGTGTTGCGACCGCACTACTCCCCGACCCAGCGCAAGGCGAGCTCGCCGCTCAATGTCAGGCGTTCGGCTGCACCCTTGACCAGGCCGTAGTAATAGCAACCAGCCAGCGTGGGCTGCCACTTCTCTTGGAAGCCGGTACCGCGCTCACCCTTCGCGGCGCCGGATACGAAAACGAGGCCGCCGCCGATATGGTCTTTAAGCCACGATCGAGCGGCGGCCTCGCAGCAGCCATTGAATATGCGTGCAGGCTCGTTGCCTAAAAGGACAGGCTAGAAACCAAAGCCAAAGCCCGTTCCGGTAATCGCCGAGTACATAAAGTAAACGTTGATAACGTTGAGGAACACACCCGTGATGCAACCGTTGCGCAGATAGCGCTCGCACACGATGCGCGCCATGGCGGCGGAGTCCTCATTGTTCTTGGCCTGGCGTCCCGCCGTAAAGTACGTCGCCACGCTCAGCAGCAGGTTGAGCACCGGCAGTGCCAGCAGCTCGTAGCTCTTGCCCCAGCGCGTCACCTCGCCGGCTGCGTTAAACTTCGTTGCTACCTCGGAACCAATGTTGGGGATAACAAACGCTGCGACCACCAGCGGAAGCACCGCGAGCACCAGCAGCGCGATGCCCATGTAGCCAGCTTTTTTGCCATATTTAAACATGCGCGTCGTCCTTACACGTTAAAGCGGAAGTGCACGACGTCGCCATCGGCCATGACATAGTCCTTGCCCTCGATGCGCAGCTTGCCGGCGGCCTTGGCGCCCTGCTCACCGCCGAGCTCGATGTAGTCGTCATAGCCAATAACCTCGGCCTTAATAAAGCCGCGCTCAAAGTCGGTGTGGATGACGCCGGCGGCCTGCGGGGCGGTCGCGCCCTGACGTACCGTCCAAGCCTTGACCTCCATCTCGCCAGCCGTAAAGAACGACTGCAGGCCGAGCAGCTTATAGGCCGCCTGCGCGAGCACGTCCAGGCCGGGCTGCTCCAGGCCCAAGCTCTCCAGGTAGTCGGCCGCGTCCTCGGGATCGAGCTCGGAAAGCTCGGCCTCGATCTTGGCACAGATGGGCAGCGGCTTGACGCCGTCGATGGGCGCCAGGTCCTCGTTGAGCATGTCCTCGTCTACGTTGGCCACGTACAGGATGGGCTTCATGGTGAGCAGGAACAGGCCCTTAGCGGCAGCACGTTCCTCGTCGGTCATCTCCATAGACGCGGCGCGCTTGCCCTCGTTGAGCCAGGCAAGCAGGCGCTTAGCGACCTCGAACTTGGGCATGAGCTCCTTGTCGCGCTTGGCCTCTTTCTCGAGCTTGGGCAGCTGCTTCTCGAGCGTGCCCATGTCGGCCAGGATAAGCTCGGTCATGATGGTGTCGGCGTCACCGGCGGGATCGACGAACTCGCCCGTGCGGCCCACCTCGCGCATAACGTTGGGGTCCTTAAAGTAGCGCACGACCTCGCAGATGGCGTCGGTCTCGCGAATGTTGGCCAGGAACTGGTTACCCAGACCCTCGCCCTCGTTAGCCCCCTTCACCAGACCTGCGATGTCGACGAACTCGACCGTCGCTGGCACAATGCGACCCGGGTTAACGATGTCGGCGAGCTTTTGCAAGCGGCTATCGGGCACATCGACGATACCCACGTTGGGGTCGATCGTGGCAAACGGGTAGTTGGCGGCAAGGCCGGTCTTTTTGGTAAGCGCGGTGAACAGCGTCGACTTGCCCACGTTGGGCAGGCCCACGATACCGATGGAAAGGGACACGACAGCTCCTTTTGGTACAAGCATTTCAAACTGCATAAGTATAGCGCCACCGCAGCATCTGGGCGAACCCAGACGCCACGGCGGCACGAATGAAGCAGAGATAGGGGTCGCTGACTAGTCCGCGAGCTTTTCCACCTGGTCGAGCATCTTGTCAAGCTTGGCCTTTGCCTCGGCCTTGACCTTCTCAGCTTCTTCGTGAGCCTTCGCCTTCTGGGCGGCCTTTTCCTCGGCTTCGGGATCGACGACGACCAGATTGGACGCGTCATGCTTAACTAACTTGAGCGCATGCTCGGGGCACACCTTGACGCAGGCACCGCAGCCCAAACAATACGTGGACTCCAACGCAAAGCGGCCGCTTCCCACCAAATCGCAGGCGAACGTGGGACATACATTGACACACTCGCCACACGACGTGCACTTGTCAAAATCACACTCAGGCGTGCTCACCTGCATGTTCTGGGCAAGCTCGGGGTGGTTTTGCAGCGTCGAGAGCACCAGCTGCCGCCCGTGCGTGAGCGAACGGCGACGCTTGGTCGTCGTGGTGCCGCACATGGTGTTGAGCGTACGCTCCAACTGGGTAATCTGATGGCGATGGGCTTTGAGCTTCTGCGTCACCGAGGCCAGTGCCGCCGTTGCCGGATTGAGCTTTGTCACGGTAAGGCCCGTGGTGCGGGCGATCTTTTCCATGTACTCCTTGCGCTCGTACTCGCGGCGCTTATGGCACTTGAGGCTTTTGGGATCGACCTCCAGACCCATGCCCGTGCCCGCCCACTCCTCGGCGGTAGCAATGGCCTCGCCCAGGATGTCCTCGCCACCGGTGTTACGGCACTTATCGCACACGCCCAGCGGCAGGTACACGCTCACGTTGGGATAATCGGCCAGCACCGAGAACCAGGTCTCGGCCGTAATATCGCCCACACAGGCGACGACGACTTCATTTTCGCGCGGCATGCGCTTGAGGGCGCGCGTGCAGGTGACGTAGGCGGTCTCATGGCTCGTAGCAGCAGAGACAATGTCGTCGTAAACGTTTTTGGGCGCAAGGCGCGGAGAGATGATCGCCTCCGTCGGGCAAGCAGCGGCGCACAGGCCGCACTTGCGACAGGAGTCGAGGATCTCGATGGCGTCTTCCTCGACCTCGATGGCGTTGACCGGGCACACGTCCATGCACGCGGTGCAGCCGCTCTTCTCGTTTTTGCAGGCCAGGCACGGAATCGTGTTGCCGCGCGGACGCTCCTTATAGTCGGCAGGATTCCACTGCGGCGCTGACGGATCGAGTGCATCGGTCACGCCGCCAAGCGGGTTTTTAAGAAAGTCGAAACCCTTGCTGATCTCGATAATGTCATCAAATAGATCGTGTTCCTGCGCCATGCGCGGCCCCTCCCTGAGCAGTGCAAACAAGCAAGAGATAATGATACGCTATCGGCCCACGCCTCGGGCAAATTACACGCGGAGCATCTTTGCGGCAAATAGCCCCGGTCTATCGCCGCCTCGATTGCACAAGGTAGATCAAGCGCCAAACTATGCCTCGCGCATGAGCTCGACGAGCTTTTGTTTGGTCACCTTGGCCTGCTCGTTGGCCATATTGCGTTCGTTTCTAAAGGCCGCATCCGCAACACTCATCAGGTCGGCATCGGAAATCTCGCCAAGGCCCAGCTCCTTGAGCGTCGTCGGCAGACCGACGCGCTGGCAAAACTCGAGCACCTGTTCAAGCTCGGGCGCACGCTCCAGGCGCAGCTGGACCACCAGACCAAACGCTACGGCCTCGCCGTGCATAGCCTTGCACTCGGGCAAAATCGTCAGGCCGTTGGCGATGGCATGCGCCAACGCCAAGCCACCGCTCTCAAAGCCAACGCCCGAAAGCAGGATGTTGCACTCGATCAGGCGCTCAACCGCCGGCGATGTACGCCCCTTTTTGAGATCGCGCTTGGCAGCGACGCCGCATTCCATAAGCGTGTCGTAGCAGGCACGTGCCGCGACCAGCGCCAAGTGCCCCGACGCGCCACCGTGCTCGTTGGCGCCGTGCGCCGCGGCGCACGAACGCGCCTCGAAATACGTTGTCAGCGCATCGCCCATACCGGCGACCGTCATACGCAGTGGGGCCGCCGCGACCACGTTGGTATCGACCACGACCAGGTCCGGATTCTTCTCGAGCATCAGGTAGCGGTCGAACGACCCATCCTCGTGATACAGCACCGAAATCGCGCTGCACGGACCGTCCATCGAAGCCGCCGTGGGGCATACGCACAACGGCAGCTCGGCATAAAACGCAACGGCCTTAGCAATATCGAGTATCTTGCCGCCGCCAATGCCCACCACCACGTCGCAATACTCGGCCCGGGCTTCCTTAGCCATTTCGACAACGGCGTCTTCCGTACACGGACCGTCATAAATCTTAAAGAACGGCTCACTTAGATCTTCGTCCAGAAATCCATCGACGATCTGCTTGCACAGCCGATCCTCGGTGCCCTGGTCAAACAAGACATAAGCAGCGCAGCCCAACCATGACAAATACCTGCCCTGACGCGAAAGTTCGCCCGGCCCCTGAACATACCGGCCGGGACCGCCATAAACCATGGGAAGCGCCATACGAGAATCCGCCCTTCATCAAACAACGATTGGTGCAAAGTAACTTGCCCCCTGCACCAACTTGTGCATTGGAGACAGGCCACTTTGCACCATAGCAAAAAGGGGCAAAGCCATCTGCCGGCTTTGCCCCTTCCTTAGCTTGATTTACTCATCCATGAGGTAATAATGACCCAGCGCGTCGGCACCCAGGATGGCGTTGGCGACCATCTCAGGCGTCACCTCAAACGGCATGTTGCACATGGTGTCATCGGGCGCGCAGGCGGCCTCGGCAACAATCATGGCCTGCTCGCGTGTAAGCTCGGCAACGCCAAGTTCCTTCATCGTGACCGGCAGGCCCAACTCAATGCAGAAGCCCAAGACTTCCTCAAGCTTCTCAGTCGGAGCATCCTCGAGTACCAGCTGGACGATGGTACCAAAGGCGACCTTCTCGCCGTGATACATGCCGTGGCACTCGGGCAGCATCGTCAGGCCATTGTGGATGGCATGAGCAGCAGCAAGGCCCGAGCTCTCAAAGCCAATGCCCGAAAGCAGAGTATTGGCCTCGATGATGTGCTCGACGGCAGGCGTGAGCGCACCCTTCTCCAGCGCGACCTTGGCCTTGACGCCATCGGCCATGAGCGTCTCATAGCAGAGCTTGGCGAGCGCCAGGCCAGCCATACCGCCCTTGCCGCCGGCGCAGGTGCCGCCGTCGGCATCATGCGTCGCCTGTGCCTCGAAATAGGTTGCGAGCGCATCGCCCATACCGGAAACCGTCAGGCGCACCGGGCTCGCCGCGATAACCGTCGTATCCATAAGGACAATGTTGGGGTTTGCCTTAAGGAAGAGGTATTTATCAAACTGGCCGTCGTCGGTGTAGAGCACCGAAAGAGCGGAACACGGAGCATCGGTCGAAGCAATGGTGGGGCAAATGATAACCGGGGACTCCAGGTAGTAGGCAACGGCCTTCGCGGTGTCGAGGATCTTGCCGCCACCGACGCCGACGATGATGTCGCAACCGTTGTCGCGAGCGAGCGCAACCAGGCGATCGACCTCGCCCTTGGAGCACTCGCCGTTAAAGTCCTCAAACAGCAGCTCGGCCTTAGCCTCAGCAAAACCGCCCTCGATCTTAGCACCGACGCGCTTCTTGCCCGAAGGCGTCACGATGACGAGGGCCTTAGCGCCGAGCGGCTCGACATAGGAATCGAGCTTGGCCAGCTCGTCCGGGCCCTGGATGTACTTGCTGGGGCTATTGAAAATTGCAGCCATAACTATCCCATTCTCTAAAATAAAAAAGAAAGGGGCTCCGTACAGATACGTGCGGAGCCCCTCGTTGCGATAACAAGAGTCGATTAGAAATCGATGTCGGTGTCGTAGTAGCAGGCCTTGAGAATCTTCTCGAAGTCGGCAGCCTTGGTCTCACGCGGGTTCTCGGGCGTGCAGGCGTCGGTCTCGGCGTTCGCGGCGATCTCGGGCAGCTTGGCGAGGAACTCCTCCTCGGAAACCATCTGCGGGTTCTCGGCGTCGACCTTCACGCCACCATTCGCGTAATCCTTGATGGACTGCGGAATGTTGAGCTGGTCGTTGAGGTCGCGAATCTTCTGGACGAGCGCAGCGATGAGCTCCTCGTTGGTCTCACCGGGAAGGTGCAGGATCTCCTTGGCCACGTAAGCATAACGCTCGGCAGCACGGGGATCCTTGGAGTTCCACTGGATGACCTTGCCCAGGTACATGGCGTTAGCAGCACCGTGGATGATGTGGCCGTTCTCGAAGGCAGCACCGGTCTTGTGAGCCATGGAGTGAACGATGCCGAGCAGGCCCGAGGAGAAGGCGATACCGGCGATGCACTGAGCCTCGTGCATGTGCTGACGGGCCTCATGGTCGCCAGCATAGGACTTGGGCAGCCACTCGACGATCTCGCGGATGCCGTGCAGAGCGTTGGCGTCGGTGAACATGGAAGCGCAGGTGGAAACGTAGGCCTCCATGCAGTGGGTCAGAGCGTCCATGCCGGTGTGAGCGCACAGCTTGGCGGGCATGGTGTAGGTGAGCTCGGGGTCGACGATGGCGACATCAGGGGTGATGTTGAAGTCGGCCAGCGGGTACTTGATGCCCTTGGCGTAGTCGGTAATGACGGAGAAGGCAGTGACCTCGGTAGCGGTACCGGAGGTAGAGGAGATGGCGCAGAAGTGAGCCTTCTGACGCAGCTCGGGGAAGCTGAACGGCTGGATGATGTTATCGAAGGACTCCTCGGGATACTCGTAGAAGACCCACATGGCCTTAGCGGCATCGATGGGCGAGCCGCCGCCGATGGCGATAATCCAGTCGGGCTCGAACTCGCGCATGGCCTCGGCGCCCTTCATGACCGTCTCGATGGACGGATCGGACTCGACGCCCTCGAACAGCTTGACCTCCATGCCGGCCTCTTTGAGGTCGGCCTCAACGTCCTGCAGGAACCCGCCGCGGCGCATAGAGCTGCCGCCAGAAACGATGATGGCCTTCTTGCCCTTGAGGTTCTTCACCTCGTGGCGAGCGCCCTCACCAAAGTACAGATCGCGAGGATTGGTAAAACGTCCCATACTGTGCCTCCTAAACAAGCCCCTCTTAGACTTGCGTATATAACGGAGCACCCGATTGGCTCCGTTAGGACCGTTTTGCGCGTTGCCGGCGATGACAATGCGCGATGTCTAAACGTCTCAACGCTCAGACAAACACTATTCTACCGTTCTGGTTGGTCAGTTATTCACCTAAAGCCGACAATGATGAAACGTTTTTTCTATCCCTGAAGACCCTTGTGGGGCATTCATACTCCCAAGCTGGGCAAACGTTTTATCAAGGTTGACCACATATCCCGGGCAGGACTGTGGCCCTCCAAAATGTGCCCCGTTCGCCGCCAAAAATCGACCGTTTGCGGCATCGTGATACCACTCAGTCGTCCAAGGTGCCGACATTTGTGCGACATCCGTCTTCGTGGTGCAAAGGTGCATGTCCAAGTGCGGCACCCCCGGTGTGCCACATGCGGGTAAACTAGAACCTTATATAGAGACATTTGAACCCTAACCGCAGCAAAGGAGGCCCCATGGCATTCGATCCCCTTCAAGAGGATTGCCATCGCCTCGTTCTTGAGGCCTTGCGCCGCGACAATATCCCGCTCACCGACGGTGCCGCCGTAGAGCGTCTGATGGAACAATTCACCCGCAACCCCGCGCCGCTCATCGTGCACGACCGCGACCGCGCCGGGCACCTCATTGCCAAGGTGGTCGAGGCTGTCGACTACCGCATTCCCTTTATCCCTGACGATACCCAGGCAGAGCAAGAAGAGGCCGCTGCCGAGAACATGCTTCGCGAGGCAGCCGCGCTCGACCCCACCAACTGGGATGCCCAGCGCATGCTGACCGCCCTCACCGCCAACTCCAACGAGGAGTACGTACAGTACTTGGTATCCAAGCGCGATGAAGTCGAGCACGACCTGGCACTCAAGATCGCCTCGGCGCAGGACCCCTACGAGCGTGAGGCCGCAGGCGACCTTATGCGCCGTCCCTACCTGCGCTGGCTTGCCGCCCTTGCGTCACGCGCCCTCATTAGCGGCCGCTATCGCATGTCGCTCGAAGCCGCAAACTGCAGCCTCGACTTTGCCCCCAACGATCCGGCCGGCGTCCGCCACACCGCAATGCTCGCCATGGCTAAGCTCGAATACCCCGCCGAGGAGCTCAAGCGCTTTCGCTCTGCCCACTCCGTCCCCTATCTCACCAACACGCCGCTACGCCGTCGTCCCAAGGACGCGGAGCGCGACTTGGACCCATGGACGCTCATCGCGCTGATGAGCGCTGCCTGGCGCGAGCTGGACTACGAGGGTGCCGAGCACTACTTGCGCATCCTTGCACGCTCGTGCCCACACGCAGCCGAGGCGCTCTATTTCCAAACCGAGTTTCCCGATGGCGTCTATGCCCGCGTCAACGTGGGCGTGGGCTCCACCGACGAGCTTGTCCTTGCGCTGTCCGAGGCGACGCCGGTACTGCAAGAGGGCTTGGGCGCCCCCGACAACGCCAGCTTTGCCGCCTGGGTCGCCACCAACGATATCGTGCGTTCCCAGATTGACGAGCGCATCCTGCGGGCGGCCGAGCAGGGCCTGCCGTTTAAGGGAGGAGACCTCTAATGGATCCGAGCGTCTACATCCCCGCCTACCTGGAGCGCGCCTACCTTGCGTCGCACCCCGAACTCACCGATGCAGCACGCGAGCTTGTCCATAACGACGTGAGCGTCAACCCTCATAAGTATGCGCAGACCGAGCATGCCCAGGCACTGCTGTCCTATGCAGGCGTCCACCGCCACCTGCTCGACGAGCTCCATCGCATCGAGGACATGGGCAGCGACGAGGAGTTTGAACAGACGCGCAACCACCTGTTCGACGATACGCGCGATGAGCTGCTCAAGATCGTCCGCGTCGACGCGCTGGCCGTCGATGCCCAGCTGCTCGCCATCATTTTGGCGGACACGCCCGTCGACGCCTGTCTGGGCGACCTGATGAAACTCGAGGCGACCACGACCGATTACCTGCAGCAAAGCGTGCCCGGGTTCGACATGGAGGCCCCGCACTACTGGGCCAACAAGGTGCTGGCAGACGGCGTGACGGCGGCCGATCTCACCGTAAGCGAGCCGGCTCTTATCGGGTGGCTCCACACGCTCGAGGCCATCTCGCAGCTGTGCATGGCGAGCGCTCGCTACCGTGCTGCCGCCAACTACGCCCGCCGCGTCCTTAAGGCGGAAGGCTATCCCACCCGAGCTGCAGGCACCGTGCTACTCGCCCTCGCTCGCCTAGAAGACGAGGACGGCTTTTTTGCCCTGGCCCACCAGCTCGAGGAGCAGATGGGGGCCGATGCCCTCGAGAACTCCCCCTGGTACCTGCTCGCCCGCACGATCTTGCTGTTCAAAACGAACAAGATGCGCCCGGCGACACGCGCGCTGCGTGAGTTTGCCAACCGCTGCGAGGGCGGCGCGTTCTTTTTGCTGAACCCCATGTATCAGACGCCGTACCTTCCCTGCCGGCCCGAACCGCACGACCCCTGGGACCTTTCGCATCAGGCAGTTTGGGAGGCCGACGGCATCATTTCGGATACTCCCGACTTTGCCCCCTGGGCCAGCGCTTGCGAAGACGTATCGCAGCTTGCCCAGGAATTTGCGCGCCGTTACGGCTTTTAACGGCGCAAACGCCACGACCATGTCATTCACGTTAGGAACGGCTTCATGAACTTCCGCTCATCTCTCGCCTGCACCTCGAGCGATATCGCCCGCTGGGGGCTGCGCTCCGTCCTTAAGCGCCAGGGCGGCGTACTCCCCGGCCGCATCGCCATGAAGATCGACCCCGAGCTGCTAAGCGACCTCGCGGGCCTTGTCGACCGCAGCGTGGTAATCACCGGCACCAACGGTAAGACCACCACCTCCAACCTCATCGCCGATGCCGTTGCCGCCAGCGGCGCCACCGTGGTATGCAACCGCGCCGGAAACAACATGGAGCCGGGCGTGGTTGGTGCCCTGCTCGAGGCGCGTGGCAACCTTAAGCGAACCGCCAGCAGCAAGCGCGTAGGCGTCTTTGAGTGCGACGAGCTCTACACGGTGCGCGTCCTGCCCAAGCTCAAGCCGACCTACTTTGTGCTGCTCAACCTGTTCCGCGACCAGCTGGACCGCTACGGTGAGATCGACCACACCCAGGACGTCATCGCCCACGCGCTGGAGCTTTCGCCGACAACGACGCTCATCTATAACGCCGACGATCCGCTGTGCGCCTCGATCGCCGCGCGCGTCCCCAATATGAGCATCGCCTTTGGCATCGACGGCGCCACGGACACCGAGTCCGATCGCATTAGCGACTCGCGTTTTTGCTCGCAGTGCAACGCGCCGCTGGAGTATGACTATGTGCAATACGGCCAGCTCGGCGCCTACCATTGCCCCTCGTGCGGTTGGGCACGCCCTGCGCTTGTCCGTCGCGTGACGGGCGTGGAGCTCGGCTGCGACGGCTACGATTTTGACCTGGTCTTTGGATCTGCGTCCAACGCGGCTGCCGTACACATCGCCACGCGCTACAACGGTCTGTACATGGTCTACAACGTTGCCGCCGCATTCTTTGCCGCACATGAGTTGGGCGTGGATACGGCGCACCTGCAGCCCACGCTCGATGCCTACGCCCCCGCCGGCGGACGCATGGGCCGCTGGAACATTGCCGGCCGCACCGTCGAGGCAAACCTGGCCAAAAATCCCGTGGGCTTCGATCGCCAGATTCAGTCCATTAAAACGGCAGGCGGCAGGCTCTGCGCCTTCTTCCTGAACGACAACGACGCCGACGGCCACGATGTCTCGTGGATCTACGACGTCGACTTCGAGCGCATCGCCGATACCCCAGGGCTTATCGCCTTTGTCGGGGGTACGCGCGCGCACGATATGCAGGTACGCCTGAAGTACGCCGGCATCGACGCCGCCATCATCTCGAATATCGAGCAGGCGATCGGCGCCGTGGCAGACGAGGAGGCTGGCGATACTTTCTACGCCGTCGCCAACTACACGGCCTTCCCGCCGCTGGTCAAGGAGCTCGACGAGCTTAAGGGCGCCGATGCGAGCTCGGTTGCCTCCCACGCCGCAACGCGCGCCAATGGCAGCGCTGTCCCCACCGATATTGCGCCGGTCGAGCTCTCGCGCCCCCTGCGCATCGTCTACCTGTATCCCGATGCCCTCAACCTCTATGGTGACGGCGGCAACGTCATTGCCCTCGAGCGCCGCTGCGCCTGGCGCGGCATTCCCGTGCGTGTGGACGAGGTCCGCATGGGCGAGTCGCTCGATCTCGCCGACGCCGACATCGTTATGATGGGCGGTGGCTCTGACCGCGACCAGCTTGCCGTGGCACACGAGCTGCTCGCTCAAAAAGACAAGGTCGCGGCCTATGTTGAGGATGGCGGCTCGCTGCTCGCCATCTGCGGCAGCTATCAGCTGCTCGGCCGTTCGTACTATATGGGTGGGAATCGCATCGAGGGCCTGGGTGTCATTGCCGCCGAGACCGTGCGCGGCTCCGACCGCCTGATCGGCAACGTCGCCGTCAAGACCGACCTGGCACCCGAGCCCTTTGTGGGATTCGAGAACCACGGCGGCCGCACTCTGCTCGATGCGGAGGCCACGCCGTTCGGAACGTCCGTCGTCACGGGCACCGGCAACAACGGCGACGACGGCTTTGAGGGCCTCATCTACAAGGGCGTCATCGGCACGTACCTACACGGACCGGCACTACCCAAGAACCCCGAGCTCGCCGACTGGCTCATCGCCCACGCTCTCGAGCGCCGTGGCGATGCACAGACCGCCGCCCTGCTGCCGCTCAAACCCCTCGACGACACCTACGAGCACGCCGCCCACGACGCCGCGATGAAGCTCCTCCCCTAACCACCACAAAGTGGACAGGCACCTTTGTGGTGGTTTCGACCCGCCACGGTAGTTTGTCTCGATCTGTAACATTTAGATCGTTAAAAGTCATCTTACTGTTACAGATTGAGATGTTTGAATATCGGGATAGAGAGTCAGCTCCTGTGTGGTGGTTTTCCAGTTTACCAACGATATACGCGCCGGCAAAAAAGTCTGCTATACTCTTTCCCGCTGTCCCCATCGTCTAGCGGCCAAGGACGCCACCCTTTCAAGGTGGATATCGCGGGTTCGAATCCCGCTGGGGGCACCACAGAATCTGAGAAGCCCGTTACCAATTCGGTAGCGGGCTTTTTGCTACCCATGCGCCGGGATTCGAACCCGACAGGGTGCGGAGCTGAGGAAACGCGCAAGCGTTTTCCAGCGCAGCACGCAAGGAGCGGAGCGACGCAGCGGAAGCGAGCGGCGGAAGCCGCACGCGGACATCCCGCTGGGGGCACCAACTTTAAAATGTTCGAACCCGCCGGATGTAAGGTCCGACGGGTTCGTTCTTTTTGCCGTTATAAGACGAAAAGTACTCAACGCCCTTGCGCTAGATGAACAGCTCGCATTCTTTTCGCTCAGAGCAGGCTTTGCTCAACATCTTGGTAGCCGCAGAGAGCATGACGGGATTTACCGCGCGAGCGCCCCGCGGACATACGGCGACACAGCGCATGCAAGAGATACAGGCCTTTTTGTCCACCCACTTGGGATCGTCTTTGTCGATAGCGCCAACGGGACACACTGCGACGCAAGCCCCGCAGGCGGTGCACTCCTTTGTGGCCATAGGCACCATACCGGTACCCCCGGCTTTCTTATAGGGACGATTACCCGGAATAGCCGGCTCAGAAGCATCTCCTGCAGACATCTTTTGCTGAATCTGATCCGCAAACCCAGCGAGCTGCGCCGCGTCCTGTGCATCAGGCCGACCGGCGGCAAACTGGCGAACAATAGAATGCTCGGCGATGGCAGAAACCGCCGCGATCACCCGAAAGCCCGCATCTTTCGCCGCATCCTCAAGCTCGACCAGCGTGTCCTCATACGCGCGATTTCCGTAAACGCAAACCAGAACCGCCTGCGCACCGTTTCCCCGCATCATACCCAAGCGCTCCGCGGCCACAGCCGGGACTCGCCCGCCATACGAGGGCACCGCGACCACGGCTACATCCTCTTTTGTCATCGCAACTGTGCGAAAACCAAGCCCGCTATCGGTCAGATCTACAGCAACGGTTTCCCCTTCCAACGCATTGGCAATGTAGCCAGACGCCTTTTCCGTTCCGCCGGTCGGGCTAAACACGATATCGAATACCTTCATCGGATAATCCTCCCCTTTACGAACAAACGCCCGAAACGTCCGCATGCCAAAACAGGTTACAACTTTTAAGATGCCCCGCGCGAAACACCTGCTCGGCTGCAAGTTCAGAGCAGGTCCGAGCGACATAAAGAGAAGGGGCCTCGCACAGGCGAGACCCCTTCGCACACAAAATCAAACGTGTCTGTTACACATAGAACAGAATGTCGTCGTAGGTCGGAACCGGCCAGTAGTCGGCGGCCACGATCTCCTCCATGGCATCCACGGCGGCGCGCAGCGTATCCATAGCGGGAACGACCTCATGTGCATACACGTTGGCCTGCTCCTGGCCATCGAGAGCCTCGGCTTTCTGATGCACGGCGTCGAGTGCCTTGATGGAGTCGTTGATGGTGGTGATGCCGTTGCAGAGCTTGTTGAGCGTGTTCTGCTCGCACTGCATGGCGGCCTCGGCACCGGCGGCACGAATAGTCTCAAGGCCCTTAGCGACCTTGGTGGCATAGGCGGTAATGACCGGGCGATAGGTGCGACGCGCCTCGCGAACCATCGTGGTGGCCTCGATGTTCATGAGCTTGTTGTACTTCTCGAGCTTGCAGTCGTAGCGGCACTGGGCCTCAGCCTTGGTCAGGACACCCGTCTCCTCAAAGAGCGCAATGGCCTTATCGGAAACAAAGGCGGGCAGGGCATCGGCCGTGGTCTTGTTGTTGGCAAGGCCGCGCTTCTCGGCCTCGACGGGCCACTCGTCGGAGTAGCCATCGCCGGAGAACAGGATGCGCTGGTGATCGGTCAGCACCTTCTTGCAGTACTCGAGCGCGGCGTCCTGGAACTCATCCTCGGGCGTACCCTCAAGCGCGTCGGCGAAGGACTTGAGCGACTTGGCCACGGCGGCATCGAGCACCAGGTTGGAGTCGGAGACGTTCTGCTCGGAGCCGCAGGCACGGAACTCAAACTTATTGCCGGTAAAGGCAAACGGGGAGGTGCGGTTGCGGTCGGTGTTGTCCTGCATCAGCTTGGGCAGGGTATCGGCGCCCAGGTCGAGCACGCCGCGCGTGGCATGGACGGAAGCCTTGCCATCGATGATCTTCTCGACGACCTCGGTAAGCTGGTCGCCCAGGAAGATGGACATAATCGCCGGAGGAGCCTCGTTGGCGCCCAGACGATGGTCGTTGCCGGCCGAGGCAACGGAGGCACGCAGGAGCTCCTGATAGTTATCGACGGCCTCGATCACCGCGGTGAGGAAGACGATGAACTGCAGGTTGTCGAGCGGGGTGTCGCCCGGATCGAGCAGATTCTCGGACTCGGTGCCAAGCGACCAGTTGTTGTGCTTGCCCGAACCGTTGATGCCCTCGAAGGGCTTCTCGTGCAGCAGGCAGACCAAGTCGTGGCGGGAGGCGATGAGCTTCATCTTTTCCATCATGACCAGATTCTGGTCGATGGCCTCGTTGACCTCGCCATAGACCGGTGCGAGCTCATGCTGGCAGGGAGCAACCTCGTTGTGCTTGGTCTTGGCGGGAATGCCAAGCGCCCACAGTTCATCGTCCAGGTCCTTCATATAGGCCGAGACGGTGGGGCGGATAGCGCCAAAGTAGTGCTCCTCGAGCTCCTGGCCCTTGCAGGGAGCAGCGCCAAAGAGGGTGCGGCCGGTGATGACCAGGTCTTTGCGCTTGCGATAGGCGTCCTTCTTGATCAGGAAGTACTCCTGCTCGTCGCCCACGGAAGGAACGACCTTCTTGGGGGTCTTGCCAAACAGCGCCAAAACGCGCTTAGACTCACGCGAGAGCGCGGTCATGGAACGCAGCAGCGGGGTCTTCTTGTCCAGGGCCTCGCCCGTGTAGGAGCAGAAAGCCGTGGGGATGCACAGGACATCGTCCTTGATAAAGGCGGGGCTAGTGGGATCCCAAGCGGTGTAGCCACGGGCCTCGAAGGTAGCGCGCAGGCCGCCGTTGGGGAAGCTGGAGGCGTCCGGCTCGCCCTGGATGAGGTTCTTGCCCGTAAACTTGGTAATGGCGGTGCCGTCGTGGTTGGGCTCCAGGAAGCTATCGTGCTTCTCGGAAGTAATGCCCGAAAGCGGCTGGAACCAGTGCGCGTAGTGCGTCGCACCCTTGGAGATGGCCCAGACCTTCATGGCATGGGCAACGGCGTTGGCCACGTCCAGGTCGAGCGGCTCACCGCCCTCGAGGGTTGCAGCAAGGCGCTTCCAAATGTCCTTGGGGAGGTAATCCTTCATGACTTCCTCAGAGAACACCATGGTCCCGAAGCGGTCAGTAAGTTCGGCCATACGGAACTCCCTTCGTATCGGCACCGCGTGAGAAGCGGTGTTGATTACTAACGAACGAGTCATAGCTTAGACTCGCCGTGTTTCCGCGACATTACCGTTATGTTGCCGTCGCGAAACCAATCAATGAGGTTACCTTATCGAGGCGGCGTTGCCACCCTCAACAGTCAATCAACTGCATAAATTGCAGACCTCTCCCCATGGTTTAAGGGTGGTCAATGTAGGATGGGGCTCTATTAACTGGTATTTCGCATCAGATACCATTCAATATAGCCCCATCCTACATTGACCGCTCTGTTATAGGAAATGCCGATAGCAAGGCATCTTTGATTGGTATCCCCAAATAGCGAGTGAAACTCCACCGTGGCACAGTGGTGCAGTAGAATCCTTACAACACATCACACTATTACGTATCTAGAGGAGCACGATATGCGCGTCGACGAGGTTTTTAAGCAGGCAGCATCCCAGGGCACCGCGCCCGTTTCGTTTGAGATGTTCCCGCCCAAGGGCGAGCTGACCCTCGATACGGCTCGCGAAGTGGCAGGCAATCTGTGCAAGCTTTCGCCGAGCTTTGTCTCGGTCACCTGCTCGGCCGGCGGCTCGGGCAACGGTGCCACCACCGCCCCCATCGCGCATATGATTACGAGCGAATTCGATACACCCTCGGTGGCACACCTTACCAGCGTGGGCCGCTCGCACGCCGATATCGCCGCTAAGATCGACGAGTACCGCTCCGCCGGCGTAGAAAACATCCTGGCCCTGCGCGGTGATCTGCCCGCCGGCGCGACCGAGGACGACAAGCCCGCCTCGGACTACGCCTACGCCCGCGACCTCATCCCCGAGCTCGTCGACGCCGGCTTTTGTGTGGGCGCCGCAGCCTACCCCGAGGGCCACATTGCCTGTGAGGACCTCAACGCTTCGGTCGAATACCTCAAGCAAAAGCAAGATGCCGGCGCGAGCTTCTTTGTGACGCAGCTCTTCTTTGACAACGAGTGCTTCTACCGTTTTCGCGAGCTTGCCGACAAGGCAGGTATCACCGTGCCCATTACCGCGGGCATCATGCCGTTTATGGGCAAGTCGCAGATCAGCCGCATGGTCTTTATGTGCGGCGCGTCGCTGCCCTCCCCCGTCATCAAGATTCTCGCCAAGCACGAGAACGACCCCGAGAGCCTGCAAGCAGCCGGTGTAGATTATGCCGCCCGCCAGCTTTGCGACCTCAAGGAGCACGACGCCGCCGGTCTGCACCTGTACACTATGAACCGTCCCGCGATCGCCGCAACCATTATGGAGCGCCTGGGGTAATGGAAAAACCGTACATCGATACAACCGCTGTCGAAGTGCCGGCCGACCTTGCGTCGCCGGCGCTTTACCGTGTCGATGCCGCGCACCATCCCCGTGTCGACCGTGCCGAGATGCTGCGGTATCTGGGTTACGGCGGTCAGCAGATTGAGCCCGAACTGTCACGACGTATTGAGCTTGTCGTTGAACGTCTGGAACTGGACATTGAGCCCCGTGGCGTGCGCCGCGTGTTTGCCGTCGATGCCACGGGCGTGGACGAGCAGGGAGAGCCCAGCATCCGCCTGGTCGGCACCAATGTTGAGCTGCGAGGTCGCGATATCTATCGACATCTCAAAGATGCCCGCTTTGCCGCGCTCATGGCATGCACCCTCGGCATGGACGCCGAGCGTCGTCTGCGCACCACGGGAGCCCAGCAACCCCTGGAGGGAGCTGTGCTCGACGCTGCATGCTCTGCCTACGTAGAAGCCGCCGTCGAGCAGATGGACCAGCAGGTCAAGGCTGCGGCCGCCGCACACGGACTCGCCGGCAACTGGCGCTTCAGTCCCGGCTATGGCGACTGCCCGCTCTCGGCCCAGCGCTCGATCGTGGATGCACTCAACGCCACGCGGCTCATCGGCCTGACCGTCACGCCCACCAGCCTGCTCATGCCCACCAAAAGCGTGACCGCGGTGATCGGTCTGTTCGACGGCGAAGTCCACGACGCCCAGACCCGCCCCACCTGCAATATCTGCCGCATGCGCGAGCACTGCCGCTTCCGCGCCGCCCACACCACCTGCTATTCCAGCCATTAGGAGCCCTCGATGTTTACTCCGCTTATCACTCATGATTCTGACGGCACTGCATTGGCGGCACCCGTTGATGCCGCACGTCGCAACGGTGCCACGTACAAGGCGCGCACGATCGACGACCTTCGCATTAAGGACGATCGCCTGCGTGCGGTCATCGAGGGCACGGGACACCTGCTGTTCGACGGCGGCATGGGCACCATGCTGCAGGCCGCTGGCATGAAGGCCGGCGCCTTGCCCGAGCTGCTCAACTTTGAGGAGCCCCAGGTTATCACTGATATCCAGCGTCAGTACGTCGAGGCCGGCTGCGACGTGATCACCGCCAACACCTTTGGCGCCAACGCCCACAAGCTCGACGGTGCCGCCACCGTGGCAGACGTCTTTGCCGCGGCCGTCGCCTGTGCCCGCGAGGCCGGCGCCCGCTACGTCGCCGGTGACATCGGCCCCATCGGCGCGTTGCTTCGTCCCTTAGGCACCCTCAGCTTTGACGAGGCCTATGACCTCTTTGCCGAGGAAGTTCGCGCCGGCGTCGATGCGGGCGTGGACCTCTTTATTATCGAAACCATGACCGACCTGGCCGAGATCAAGGCGGCGGTCCTCGCCTGCCGCGAGAACTCCGACCTGCCCGTCTTTGCCACCATGACTTTTGAGGAAGACGGTCGTACCTTCCTGGGAACGAGCCCCGAGGTCGCCGCCATCACGCTCGACGCCATCGGCGCCGACGTTTTGGGCATCAACTGCAGCCAGGGACCGGCCGAGCTCCGGGGGCTCGCCGCGCGCATGCTCACCGTAACGGACAAGCCCGTTATGGTGCAGGCCAATGCGGGACTCCCCCATGTAGACGACGACGGTAACACCGTCTTTGACATCCAGGCCCCCGAATATGCCGAGGCCGTCGCCGGCATGATCGCCGACGGCGTAAGCGTCGTGGGCGGTTGCTGCGGCACCACGCCGGCGCACATGGCGGCCTTGCGCATGCTTATCGACAACCACACGCCCAGCCCGCGCCACCGCAAGCCCAGCATGTCGGTCACGAGCGCCCAAACGGTCGTGGACCTTCCCTGCGACGGCCACAAGATCGCCGTCATCGGCGAGCGCATCAATCCCACCGGCAAAAAGCGCCTGCAGCAGGCCCTGCGCGACGGCGACCTGGACTACGTCGTGAGCCAGGGCATCAGCCAGCAAGAGCAGGGTGCCGATATCCTGGACGTCAACGTGGGCCTGCCCGAGATCGACGAGGTCAAGATCATCCAACAGGCGACCGAGCAGCTCCAGGGCTCCACGCTGTTGCCGCTGCAGATCGACTCCACCGACCCCGCGGCCGTCGAGGCCGCCGTGCGCCGCTACGCCGGCAAGCCCATCATCAACTCGGTCAATGGCAAGCAGCAGATCATGGATGAGATCTTTCCGCTGGTCGCCCACTACGGCACCAACGTTGTCGGCCTTACGCTCGACGAAGGCGGCATCCCCGATACTGCCGAGGCCCGCTTCGCCATCGCCGAGCGCATCGTGGCCGAGGCTGCCCGCTACGGCATCGGACCGGACCGCATCCTCATCGACTGCCTGGTCATGACCGCCTCGACCAATCAACGCCAGGCCGAGCAGATCCTGCGCGCCATGTCCCTGTGCAAGGAGCGCCTGGGCGTCAAATGCGCGCTCGGCGTGTCGAACATCAGCTTTGGCCTGCCTGCCCGCCCGCTGCTGGGCTCGGTCTTTTTGGCCGCCGCCTTTGGCGCGGGCCTGGACGCCCCCATCATGAACCCGGGCTCCAAGCGCTTTATGGACACCGTCTACAGCTATCGCGTCCTGAGCGTTGAGGACGAGGGCTCGACCGGATACATCGAGCGCTACGCCGGCTGGACCGATCCGTATAAGATCGCCGCAAACCCGGCAGCAGCTCAGGCCGCATCGAGTGATGCCGCGCCCGCTGCCGGCACCGCCGGCACCGACGGCAACGACGACCCGATTCGCCACATGGTCGTCTCGGGCCGCAAAGGCGAGATCGCTGCCGAGACCGAGCGTCTGCTGGCAGACCACGACGCCATGGACCTCATCAACAATCACTTTATCCCCGCCCTCGACGAGGTCGGAGTCCTCTTTGACCAGGGCAAGTTCTTCTTGCCGCAGCTCATGGCCTCGGCCGAGGCCGCACGCGTGGGCTTCGACACCATCAAGCGACTGATGCCCGCCGGCGAGATTGCCGACAAGGGCAAAATCTGCGTGGCCACCGTCAAGGGCGACATCCACGATATTGGCAAGAACATCGTCAAAATGCTGCTCGACAACTACGGCTATACCGTCTTTGACCTAGGCCGCGACGTCGACCCGCAGGAGGTACTCAAGACCGTCAAGGAGCGCGATATCAAACTCGTCGGCCTCTCGGCGCTTATGACTACCACGGTCGTCGCCATGGAGGAGACCATCAAGCTGCTTCATGCCGAGGTTCCAGGCGTCAAGATCATCGTGGGCGGCGCCGTGCTCACCCCCGAATACGCCAAGCAGATCGGTGCGGACTACTACGCCAAGGACGCCGCCGAAAGCGCTCGTATCGCCGAAGAGGTCTTTGGGCAGTAACACAACGGAAACAACCGAGCACCAAAACGTGCCGCACGCGCCACTTGGCACGTGCGGCACGTTAGAATAGATAAGACTATGCTCGTTTTGGCAGATAGGAGCGCAAGGATGGCGATCACGCCCGCAGAAATCGCGGAAACCCGCGGCATGGTTGAGGAGCAGAACCTCGACATCAGGACCATCACCATGGGTGTTTCGCTCATGGGTTGCGGTGACGAGAACCTCGACCGCATGTGCACGAAGATCTACGACCACGTGACGCACACGGCTGAGCATCTGGTCGAGACCGCCGAGAACCTCGAGCGCGAGTACGGTATCCCCATCGTCAACAAGCGCGTTTCCGTCACCCCGGTGGCGCAGATCGCCGCATGCTGCAAGGATGAGGACCTCACCCCCATCGCGCATGCCCTCGACCGTGCGGCCGAGACGCTCGGCATCGATTACCTGGGCGGCTTCTCCGCACTCGTCCAGAAGGGCATCGGCGACGCCGACCGCCGCGTCATCCAGTCCATCCCCCAGGCGCTCGCCACCACCAGCCGCGTCTGCTCCAGCGTCAATGTTGCTAGCCTGCGCGCTGGCATCAACATGGATGCCGTGCTCATGGCGGCTCAGACCATCATCGATGCCGCTAAACTCACGGCCGACCAGGATTCCGTCGGCGCTTCCAAGTTTGTCTGCTTTGCCAACATGGTCGAGGACTCCCCGTTTATGGCGGGCGCCGTCCACGGCGGTGGCGAGGCCGACGCCGTCATCAACGTAGGCGTCTCGGGCCCCGGCGTTATGGCCGCAGCCCTGGAGACACTGCCCGATTCCGCATCGATGATGGAGGTCGCCGAAAAGATTAAGCAGACCGCCTTTAAGATCACCCGTGCCGGCGAGCTCATGAGCCGCGAGGCCGCCCATCGCCTGGGTGTCGAGAAGGGCATTGTCGACCTGTCGCTGGCTCCCACGCCTGCCATCGGCGACTCCGTCGCACGCATCCTCGAGATCATCGGCGTGGGCACCTGCGGTGGCCCGGGCACGACCTGCGCGCTCGCCATGCTCAACGATGCCGTCAAGAAGGGCGGCGTCATGGCCAGCTCCAGCGTGGGCGGTCTCTCGGGCGCCTTTATTCCCGTGTCCGAGGACGCCGGCATGATTGCTGCCGTCGAGGCCGGCGCACTTTCGCTCGAGAAGCTCGAGGCCATGACCTGCGTGTGTTCCGTTGGCCTGGACATGATCGCCATCCCCGGCGACACCCCGGTCGAGACCATCGCCGGCATTATCGCCGACGAGATGGCCATCGGCGTCATCAACAATAAGACCACGGCCGTCCGCGTGATTCCCGCCATCGGTAAGGGCGTGGGCGACTGCGTTGAGTACGGCGGTCTGTTTGGCCGTGCGCCCATCATGCCGGTGAACCCCAACGCCGGCACCGTGCTTGCCCACCGTGGTGGACGCTTCCCGGCACCGCTGAACTCGCTCAAGAACTAGCTGAGGGTTCGGGCGAGGAGCCCCGGGGAGGGCAAATATATAAGGTCGCCTGCTCGGACAGTCCTGACTCGCACGGAGAGCACATTAAGTGCTCTCCGGCTCGTGCGGAACTCGCGATCGACCTTATATATTTGCCCTCCCCGGGGCTCCCGCACAACGGGACCTCGGTTGGGTTCTATCCCTTTGGCAGTCGCTTCGCTTCTGCCCTACTTTGCTGGTATGGTGGTTTGGCGTTGGATCGGTTCTTTCTGATATATGCTGGTTGCGGCTCTTCTTTTTGGGGGAGTCGCTTTTTTGTTGCTAGGAGGTTGGCCCGTGGTTGATGGGGATGTTCGCTCTGAGCTGCTTTCTGCGGATTGGAATGGCGAATGGATGCGTCTGCAGGCCGCTCGGCATCGGGCTGATGATCCTTTTGAGTGGGATAAGCGGGCTCGGCATTTTCGTACGCTGGAAACTGCCCCGTATGCTCGGGATTTTATAAAACTGTTGGCGCTTGAGCCTGGTGAGTCGGTGCTTGATATGGGGTGCGGGGCTGGGTCGATTGCTATTCCGCTTGCTCAGGCTGGGCATCCTGTGATTGCTGCTGACTTTTCCCCTGCTATGTTGAGCACGCTTGATGCTGGCATTGAGTTCTATGGGCTCGAGGATCTTATTACGCCGCTTGAGCTTGCTTGGGATGATGATTGGGATTTGGTTGCACCGGTTGTGAAAGCGGTGGATGTTGCCTTTGCCAGTCGGTCGGTTACGACGACCAATCTAAAAGGTGCGCTTGCCAAGCTTGATCGTACGGCTCGTCGGCGTTGTGCTGTCACGATGGTCGCCAACTCCAGCCCGCGCTATGACCTGCACCTGATGAACGCCATCGGCGTCTCGGTTACCCGCAGCAACGGATTTGTATATGCCTTTAACATCCTTATTCAGATGGGTGCGTTGCCGCAGGTCACGTATTTTGAATCGCCCCGCCGCGACACCTTCGATAGTCTTGAGGCGGGCGTGGCGGACTTTTCTCGCATGCTCGAGCATGGCAACGAGGATAAGATTGACCGCCTGCGCGACTATATCGCCCACCACATGATCGAGAACCCCCATGCCGGCGAGCCGGGATCCAAGGGCGTACCGCAGGGACGTTACATGCTCGACCACATCCGCAAAGTCCGATGGGCGTTTATCGCCTGGGAACCGGTCTCCGTACCCCGCCCGTAGCCCATCTAAAGCTTGCATCGTCTTCCCGCCCGGCATCCGCATTCTTTGCGAACTGGGCAAACGCGCTCCACACCACGCCGTTCCTGCGCTATCGTGGGACAGCTCACGTAGATTAAGGCCCCATTGCGGGGCGCCCCATACATAGAAAGCGAGAACCCATGGCACTGACAGGAGCCCAGGTCAAGCAGCTTCGCAGCATGGCCCATCACCTCAACCCCGCCATCATCATCGGTAAGTCCGATGTCAACGAGGGCACCGTCGAGCAGACGGTCGCCTACCTGGAGAAGCACGAGCTCGTTAAGTGCTCCGTGCTGGACGGCTCCAGCCTTTCTGCCCGCGAGGCCGCCGAGGAGCTCGCCGAGCGCTGCCACGCCGACGTCGTTCAGGTTATCGGCCGCAAGTTCTCGCTGTATCGCGAGTCCTCGCGCAAGGATATCGAGAAGATCAAGCTCGTCTAAAACCGACTGGCCATACCGAGTAGCCTGTGGGCGTCCGAGTGATTCGGGCGCCCGTTTTTTATCGCTCGACAAGCACGCGCTTGAGCCTGCCTTCGACCAGGCGCTCATACAGGCGCCTTGTCTCGGGCTCAGGCACGCCTTGAACCTGCTCTCGCAGGTGGTGCATGTGGCCGCTGTATAGCTCGACAACATCGCGGCGTCGTCCCGCCGCACCGTAAACGCGCATGGCACAGCGAACCATGTCCTCGCGCGCAGTCTCTTGGCGAAGCCCCGATTCAACGAGCCAAATTGCCGATTGCAGGTCATTTTCCTCGAGAGCGGCATTCGCTCCCCTAATCATGCAGTCGATGTACTTGGATTGCATAATGTGGCGCATGCGCGTAAAAAACGTGGGATTGCAACCGGTGGGAACATACAGCGGCCCCGCGTAGAGCTGCTCAACCTTAAGACAAAGCTCAACCAGGTGAGGGCCTCTCGCGCCCATACGGTTTCCCAGGATCTCGCGGCTCAGCTGGTCAAAGAGCCTTACATCGGTCTTAACGTAGTCGCCGTTGAGCCCTATGCACTCGTTTTGGATGAGCACGCACGACTTGCCATCCGGCGTTGGACCCAAAGCCGAGCGCAAGCGCGATACCGTCGAATACAGATTGTTGCGCGCGGCGCTAAACTCGGCATGGGGCCACAACTCCATGGCGATTGTCTCGCGGTCGACCATGGCATCCATGCCCAACGCGAGCCGCTCGGCAAGTGTTGCCGCCTTTTTGCGACGCCACATCTTATCCGTGATGGGAAAGCCGTCGCGCTCGGCGCGAAATGTGCCAAACATGCGCATCTCAATATGGCCGATCGTATCGACAGCCTCAACCTCGCCCGCCTGGAACAGGTGCTCGCTTTCGCCCTCAAAATCATCGCGTAGTGAATACCGCGACAGCTCACGCACCGGAAGCTTCTTGCGAATCCTGACGGCAGGCTCGCCCAGACAGTGCATCGCAAGACGCGCAAATAGCCGATACGATGGGTCTAAAATCCCCGAGCGATTCATAGACATCCAGGCGGCAAGATCGCTATCGCGGCCCGCAGCGGCCAGGTGCAGCGCCACGATCCAGGCTTCTGAGCCACCGACCTGCGTCTTGCTAATGTCGAGCAGCTCCGCCTCTTCGCGAACCGATACCAGCGACGTATTGCGCAGGTACGCCACGCGCTCCAGCAGCAACGCGTTTTCGCGCATGTACGCAATCGATTCGTCGGCGAGCTTGAGTACCTGAACCGCGCGAAACTTCGCGTTGACCGGCCGCCCCTCCGCCAGCGATTGCCAACCCTCCAGCAATAACCCAAACAGCTGAATTTGATTGTCACGAACACGCACCGCAAAGCGGTCGAGCTCGCCAAACGCCACATCGTCGGTCACGGGCAAGCCCGCGAGCAGGCGCCGCGCCGCGAGCACCATACGCAGCCAAATGGATGGCGCCTTAAGCCCGCGGATATCGAGCGCCTCGAGTATCTGCGCCATCTTGTCATCGCGCTCGTCGGGTTTAGCAAACGAGCCGTCGAACAGCTCCACCAGCATATGGTCGGCCTGTATGAGAATCCCCGCGATGTCGAGCTCGCAATCATAAGCTTTGCACGCCTTGAGCTTCGCGAGAACATTGCCGTCTTCCACTCGCTCGGTTAGGTGGCGCTTGACCTCGATATGCGCGGACAGCATGTCGAGCACCTCGCAGGATGTCTGTTCTTGCACAACAGGGTTGGCGGGAAGCCCCAGATCATTGTCGCCATAAAAGGCGATGGTGAGCGCCTGGGCTATTTTCCAGGTAGCGGGATCGACCTCGTGCGCCGCCTGGTCACCCGCACGTTCGATAACGGACGCCATATACCTTGCTAGCTTTGTATTGCACACGCTGACAGCCGCCAGATACACGCCGAGTGCCTCGGCGGGTGCCGGCTCTTGCTCCTGCTTTTCCGCATTGATCATCGCCGACGCCGCACGGCAAATGTCCCCTCCGTGCCCGGTCAGGGCAAGATCGGCCCCATACTGCCCGGCAAGTTCCAATACCACATGGCGGTCCAAGAACGCGTCGGCCAGGTCCATAGCCAAATCGCATCGGCCCGCCTTGATCAAAATGCGAGCAGCCCGCGATACAAGTTCGGGACGGATCTCGGCAACAAGCTTTCGCAGCCTCAGGCGCGCGTTGTCCTTAGCGCCCAAACACCTAAAGGTGCGATCAGACGGATCCACGCCAAAAATCGGATAATCGCGCACAAAGATGGACTGGTCGACCATCGAAAGCCTCACGCCGCACGCCTCTAGCTCCGCAATGCGGCCCTCGCCCATCAGTACCATCAAACAGGCAACGGTAAACAACAGGTTGTTCTCGAGCGATGCGAGATCGGCCAGCGCCGCACCGTACACGTTGACGATTTCGTTCTCGAGCAACCCGGCAACATCGCCCTGTCCATACATTCCCGTCTGCAAGGCAGATACCAGCTCGGGTACACCCTGTGTGAGCCGATAGAAATCAAGCGATGTGCTGATTGAGAACGCCGTGGCCCATGACGAATACTCATAGGCGTGCACCTTGAGCATCTGCGCATTGACTTTTACAGAATCGCCCAGCCCGTGGATAAGCAATCGGTTGGAGGGGCGGCAGGCAATAAAGACCCCCGTCCCCGTAGCACGTAAGCTGCGGATTCGATCGATGAGGTCCTCGGTTTCGTGCTGCTCGAGATTGGGCACGTTGTCGATCGCAACGAGCGAATGAGGTTTGTCCTTAAGCTCATCGGCGACAACCTCGAGCTGCATAAAGAGCTCGCGTCCAATCGCGCGGTCGGCCTCGATAATCCGAACCGGCCCTCGCGTGGGGTCCGATTTAACCTCCTGCACGTATTGCAGCAACACCGACGTCTTACCAAACCCATCGGGCGCGTAGAGCAAAACAATTCCCGCCTTGCGCCCTTTAACGATGAGCTCGTTCATCAAGCGATCGCGCCGCACCATATAGCCGCCGCCCGTCGGCATCAACTCGAGGTCGTCCGTATTGCCCAAATCGTTTACCATGCTTGCTCCTCAACTCGACCATATGGACACCGTAGCTGCAGGACCATATGAGCCGCCCCGTGAATAGCGCGACTTAGAGTTTTTAATTGTCTGCCGGTACGTGTTTGGCAAGTTTTTGTACAGCGAGGCCCGATGGTAACTTATCCCCCGACCAATAGGTCTTTGCGCAGGTCAATGCGCTTGCCAGCATGTCCCATCCCATTTGCAGTGTAGCGCAGTCGGCTATTTTTATTTGAGTTGCGCAACTCGCCTACTCCTCGCTACCGCCTGCGACTCTATGGTGGCAAATGTGCATAGAATCTGCTATAGAATGAATCACAAAAATTTAAAACCCTCCAGTCAAGCACGCGGCAAGGTTTCCGTCATGTATACGCCACGGCGTATGTCCACTAAAAAGGCCCCCGCAAAGCGAGGGCCTTTTGGAAAGCTATGCAAGATCGCTTGGTCGCGTTACTCGCAGAGCGAAAGAGCGGCCTCGTCAGCAACGACGACGCAGTTGGTGTGCAGTTGCAGGATCGAAGCCGGGCACTTGGGCGTAACCGGACCATAGCACATATCGTGCACGGCCTGAGCCTTGGCCTCGCCGTTGGCGACAACCAGGATCATGCGGGCATACATGATGGTCTGGGTGCCCATGGTGTAAGCCTGACGGGGCACATCATCGATGCTGTCGAACAGGCGGCTGTTAGCCTGAATGGTGCTCTCGGTCAGGTCGACGCAGTGCGTACCCTTGGAGAAGTGGTCATCGGGCTCGTTGAAGCCAATATGACCGTTATTACCAATGCCGAGCAGCTGCAGATCCGGGTAACCGGCGGCAGCGACGATCTTGTCGTACTCTGAGCAGGCAGCAGCGGCATCGGGGTTGGAGCCATCGGGCACGTGCGTGTTGTTCAGATCGATATTGATGTGATCGAAGAAGTTCTCGCGCATAAAGTAGTGATAGCTCTGGGGATCGTCGTGCGAAAGACCACGATACTCGTCCAGGTTATAAGTGCTGACCTCGGCGAAGTCGACGTCACCCTTCTCGTACCAAGCGGCGAGCTGCTTGTAAGCGCCAATCGGGGTGGAGCCGGTGGCAAGACCCAGCACGCAATCGGGCTTGAGGATAACCTGGGCCGAGATGATATTAGCGGCCTTGCGGCTCATATCCTCGTAGTCTTTAGCTTTAATGATTTTCATTACGCGTCCTTTCTCGTACAAGAGAGGCAAGGCTCCCCTTACAAGCACTTGCCCGCGGCCCGCGTCGGCCGCAACCAACGTGTGCGGCCACCAGGGCGAGGTCGCGTAATATATGTGTCTCGTGTCTAACCGCGTCGAGGCCCCTGCCCGTCCACGGTGACCCAAAGCTGTTTAGCTTCGGACAATCCCCATCTTGCCACGGAGGGCGCCCTCTTTCAAGGGCGCCCTCCGTAAACGTGATTGAATTGTAGGCTAAAGGCCAAGCGGAGCGACTAGCGCTCGCGAGCAACGATGAGCTGGTCCATCTCCTCGACATGCTCGCCAACGGAGCCCTTGATGCTCGAGAACTCAACAGAGTTGCACACCAAGATGGGAACCGTCACATCGTAACCCTCGGCAGCAATTGCCTCGCGATCGAACTCGATGAGCACGTCGCCCTTATGGACGACATCACCCACCTGTGCATGCACGCTAAAATGCTTGCCCTCAAGCTGGACAGTGTCCAAACCAACATGGATGAGCACGTCTAGACCATCGACCGTGTTGAGCGCAACGGCATGACCCGTGGGAAAAATCGCCTCGACCTTAGCGTCAGCCGGAGCAATCACACGTGTACCCGTAGGCTGAATCGCCACGCCCTGGCCCAAAAGGCCGGTAGCAAACGTCTGGTCTTTGACCTCGGATAACGGAATGACGTCGCCCGAGATGGGAGCATCCAGCGTAAGGACTCGACCACGCATACCAAAAGACCTCAGGACTTTAGTGAACATGCTCCCCCTCGGACATACCAATCAATCAAAATAACTTTAACAGTTTACCACTTGGCACCCGTTTTTGACCATTAGGGAAGTTCGCGCTTGACAACCTCGACGATGTCGTCAACCACACGCTGGGTCAACTCGTGCGTCTCGGCCTCGGCCATCACACGGACCAGCGGCTCGGTGCCACTCGGACGTACCAGAATGCGGCCGCGACCGTTGAGCTCCTTCTCGGCGGCAGCGACGGCGTCCCAAATGGGCTGACAATCGTCCAGGCCGGCCTTATTGTCGGAATGTACGTTGACAAGTACCTGCGGGTACTTCTTCATGATGCCGGCAAGGTCGGTGAGGGTGCGGCCGGTGCGCTTGAGCACGGCCAGAAGCTGCAGGGCCGTCACCAAGCCGTCGCCGGTGGTGTTGTGCTCCAGGAAGATGATGTGGCCGGACTGCTCGCCGCCGATGACGGCACCGTCCTCGAGCATACGCTCGAGAACATAGCGGTCGCCCACGGCGGTCTGGACCATCTCGAAGCCCTGCTCCTTCATGGCGATGGAGAAGCCTAGGTTGCACATAACGGTCGAGACGATCTCGGAGTTGGCGAGCTTGCCGCGAGCGGCCAAGTCGGAGCCGCAGATGGCCAGGATGTAGTCGCCATCGATTTCGTTGCCCTCGCTGTCCACGAACAGCACGCGATCGGCGTCGCCATCGTGAGCCAGACCGATGTCGGCGTGGGTGCGCAGCACGAGCTCACGCAGGGGCTCAAGATGAGTGGAGCCGCACTCGACGTTAATGTCGGTGCCGCAGTAATCGGTGTTGATGGCATGGACCGTGGCGCCCAGGCGCTGCAGTGCGGCGGGCGTGGTCTGGCAAGAAGCACCGTGGCCGCAGTCGACGGCAACAACCAGGCCATCGAGTTTAAGGCCGTCGAGCGTGCTGATGGCATGATCGACATATGCCTTGCGGGCGTCCTTCATCTTGATGATGTGACCCACACCGGCGCCGGTCGGCAGCGTGTCGGCAGCCATGGCCTCCTCGGACATGACCCAGGCGCTGATCTCTTCCTCGACAGCATCGGGAAGCTTCATGCCCTTGCGGCTAAAGAACTTGATGCCGTTGAACTCCGGCGGATTGTGCGAAGCAGAGATGACGATACCGCCGTCGAGCTCGTTTTGGACGGTGAGCAGCGCCACGGCCGGCGTAGGGATAACGCCGCAGCAGTGCGGTCGGCCGCCCTCGGCCATAATGCCGGCGGTCAGAGCACTCTCGAGCATGGTGCCCGAAAGACGCGTGTCACGGCCGATGCAAATGTCCGGACCAAGGAACTTGGTCGCCGCACGGCCAAGACGAAACGCGAGGTCGCACGAGAGGTCGGCGTTGGCGACGCCGCGGACGCCATCGGTACCGAAGATGTTCTGGGGCATAGGATCGCTCCTTCCCAAGTGGGCAAAACGCAGTCGCCCACCCTAGTCGAAAAAGAAAAGCGGGACCCGCCGAGCAATCGGCAGGCCCCGCTTGTACATTGTATCTCGTAAGGAGATAAAACCTTAGCGCTTGGAGAACTGGGGAGCGCGGCGAGCCTTCTTGAGGCCGTACTTCTTGCGCTCGACCACGCGAGCATCGCGCGTAAGGAAACCGGCCTTCTTGAGGTCAGCACGGTAGTCGCCAGCGTTCAGAAGAGCGCGAGCGATGCCCAGGCGCAGAGCGCCGGACTGACCGGAGATGCCGCCGCCATCGCACAGAGCGATAACGTCGAACTGACCGGCGGTGTCGGTCACCTTGAAGGGAGCAAGGGCGTTCTCAACGAGCTGATGACGGCCGAAATACTGCTCGGCGTCACGCTTGTTGATGGTCACCTTGCCGGTGCCGGGGACGAGACGGACGCGGGCGACGGCGTTCTTACGACGGCCGGTACCCTGGTAGACAACGGTGTTCTCAGCCATCTTTAAGCCTCCAGCTCAATCTTCGTGGGGTTCTGGGCAGCGTGCGGATGCTCGGCACCAGCGTAGACCTTAAGCTTGGTCATCTGGGCACGGCCGAGGGTGGTCTTGGGCAGCATGCCGCGAACGGCGCGCTCGATGACCTTCTCCGGGTGCTTCTCCATAGCCTGGCGGAAGCTCTCAGCCTTGAGGCCGCCGTTGTAGCCGCTGTGGCGATAATAGGTCTTCGTGTCGGCCTTGTTACCGGTAAGCTGGACCTTATCGGCGTTGATGACGACAACGAAGTCGCCGCAGTCGCTGTTGGGCGTGAACTGGGGCTTGTTCTTACCGCGCAGGATCATTGCGATCTGGGTGGCAAGACGGCCCAGGACAGCACCATCGGCGTCGACGAGAACCCAGTTGCGCTGGACCTCGCCCTGCTTGGCGTAGTGAGTCGATTTCGAAATCACTTAGACTCCTCCATGTACAGTACGTGTTGTTACAGAGATTCACGGGGCTCTGCAAGTAACCCGTCCATATTACCCCGCTCGTCGCCCGAGTCAACAGGTATTTTGGTTCTGACCAGACTTTCTGCACATGTCGTCCATGGGTCATGATGTCGCGACACTAGCGCTCGACAAATGCCTCGATATCACTCAGTAGGCGCTTTGCCTCCTGGCGGCCCTGAATATACAGGTCGAGGAGCTTTGCTGGATCGTGCTCAACGTGGCCGACCTCGACTGGCTTTTGCGGAGCAACGACCAGCGCGCGGCCCTCGCGCTCATACTTCCACAGATGCATGCGCTGGATGTTATAGCGCTCGTGGCGCGTCTCGATAGCCTCGAGCAGGTAGGGGTAGTCGGCATAGCGGGCGCGCGCGGCGGGCATAAACTCGTAGGGCTTTTTCTCGTACGAGCGGTCCTGCGTGACAATGACAACCGCGCGATCGAAGCCCGCCTCCTCCAGCACGTGCTCGATGGGAACCGAATCGGCTACGCCACCGTCGACGTATTTGTGCCCGTCAATCTCGACCGGCGGCGTCACCAGCGGCAGCGACGTCGAGGCGCGCACGGCATCGAGGTCGAGCACGGCGCTTTTGACCGGCAGGTACGCGGCGGTTCCAAAGAGCATGTCCGTCGCGACGGCGTACATCTCGATGGGGCTCGCATCAAACGTCTCGTTGTCAAAGGGATCCAGGCGGTCCTGGACATCATTGAAGATAAAGTCGTAGCCCACAATAGAACCCGTGGACGCAAACGATGCGGCACCCATGAAGCGGTTGTCGTTGCAGAAAGCCAGATTGATGCGGTTGGCACGGCCGATCTGGTGCGACTTGTAGTTCACGCCGTTGAGGGCGCCGGCCGATACACCATAAACAGCCGGAATCTCGACGCCGGCCTCCATGAGAACGTCGAGCACGCCTGCGGTAAACTGTCCGCGAAAACTGCCGCCCTCCAAAACGAGCGCGACCTTTCCGGCGTTCTTTGCCTTATCTTCTGCAGTCATGTTGACCTCCTACTGTTTCGTTTTGGCCTTCTTCTACCCAGTTTTGGGATAGAGAGCGCATTGGTTTTTGAGTTGCGGAGGACGGGGCGGTCGGCGGGAAAGCGCGTCCCGGTCTCAGAGCAAATTCCGGGTCGCAGTTTCCGCTGAGCTCACCATTCGGAAAGCGTGTCCCGGCCTGCGTTGCCAAGGCGTTTTCTTTACGACCGCGCCCTGCGCAGAGTTCGATTCTCCGCGGTGCGGGGGATCCGTTGATGCGGGGTTTGGCCAGCTGAAATTCAATAAACATCGCATCCGTTTTGAGTCGGAAGTTTGCGCGGAGAATCCGCGTATTTGCTTCGCAAATACGCACCGGCTTCGGCCGCCTGCCGGCGTCCTCGCCCGCGGGCTAAAAACGCTTACGCGTTTTCTTTACGCCCGCGCCCTGCATAGAGTTCGATTCTCCGCGGTATCTATAAGTAATAAAAAAGCAGGTAGGTGCGTTTACCTACCTGCCTGTAGCTATTGGTGGAGCTGGCGTTCATTCGGTCGAACACCTCGCCACCTGGACCTATAGCGCCAGGCAGCGACGGATTATCGCCCAAGCCAGCAGAATCGTCAAACGTGAACGCCACGCGCAGGCCGTCGTCATCGTCGGGGCCGCCCAGCACCACGCGCGCCACGAACGTGCGCAGGAGCTGCGCGTCGTCCACCTCGGCGGCGGCCATGCCCTCAAGCCAGAACAGCGCGCGGTCGTAGTCAAGGCGGGCGGCCTCAAGGGCCTCGGCCGTGCGCAGCTCGTCCTTGAGGAGCGCCTGCCGCTGCTTCAGCGCGTCTATGCGCTCCTTGCCGCCCGGCGGCGCGATGCCCGACTCGATGGCCGTCCATATGTTGGAGAACGCCGTCTCGATCTTGGCCAGCTCGCCCTTTATGGTCTCGCTCAAGGGCTTCTCGTCGGCGCGCTCCTCCTCGGCGTCGGCCAGCATGCGAGCGATGCGCTCGCGGCTGTCGGCGCTGCCCAGGGCCTCGCGCACGGCGTCGGCCACGCGCTTCTCCACGACATCGCGGCGCACGGTGCGCCCGCAGCTGCGGCAGCGGTAGTAGTGATAGGGCCTGCCCGACTTGCCCGTTCCGCTGGTGCCGGTCATCAGCCCGCCGTCTCGCCCGTCGTAGAGCTTGCCCGTGAGCGGGAAGTCCCACGCTTCGGTCTTGGCGCGGGGCCTGTGCGAGTCTTCAAGCATCCGTATCACCCTCTCCTCGTCATCCATGGGAACGATGGCGGGCATGCCGCCGGGCACGACCACGCCCGCGTAGCGGTACTCCCCGCCGTTCTCCCGCCGCATCAGTATGCGGCGCACCGTCTGGAAGCGCCACTTGCCGCCGCGCTTGGTGCGGTACGGCTCCCAGGCGCGCACCACGTCGGCCACCGACTTGCCCGACAAGACCATGCGCACGCCCAGGCGGATGGCGGCGGCCTCCTCCTCGTTGACCACGTAGCGCCTGTCCACTATGTCCCAGCCGTAGCGCACGCAGCCGTTGGCCATGCACCGCTCGGCGTTCTTCTGTATGCCGTCGCGTATGCGCTCGCCGTCGAGCGCGCTCTCGTACTCCGCCAGCACCTCCAGCATGCCCAGCTGCAGCACGCCCGCCGAGCCGTCCGAAATGTCCTCGCCCGCGTACAGTATCTCGACGCGGCAGCGGCGCAGCATGATGCGCGCCATGGCCATCTCGTCGCGGTTGCGCATGATTCGGGTAACTTTATATATGACCACGAAATCGAACAGCCCTCGCTTGGCGTCGGCCATCATGCGCTGGAACTCGGCGCGGTCGGTGTTGGTGCCCGTCTGCGCGAAGTCGCAGTACGTGGCCACCACGCGCAGGTCGTTCTCGGCGCAGTAGGCGCGGGACTTCTCCACCTGTATCTCTATGGACTCGCCGCGCTGGTTGTGGCTCGAGAAGCGGGCGTATATCGCCGCACGTCCGCCCATGGCTACCTGCCTAATGTGTAAAGAGTTGGCGGAGTATCGCCTGTCGGACTCGTTTCGCTGATTCGGGAGACGACAAGTTCTCCGTTAACGATTCTGGAGGTCACTATCCAATAGTGGCCGAACGCGGCACCACTCTCGAAAAGCGCGTACTCGCTTTCAATCCTTCCCGGATTCCCGTTCGGCATCAAGCTAGCGGTCATCCTGATATGAGCTCTCGGCGCCCTGGGTTTGCGCATCATCCCGGAATCGTATTCAAACCGGAACGGAAACTTCGACACCCGACCGGTTTTTTCCGTAAACGGGATGCACCGAATAGCGCAAAGCGGAAAACGCAACAAGCATTTATAGGAATCCGATAAATCAGGCATAGGGACGGAAAACTCGGGAAAAGCAGCAAGGGAATGAGCATCAGCAAGCAAACTGTTGGCCTGACGAACAAGAGCCTCAACTCTCGAAATGTCCTGCGGAGCAATGCTGAACATATCGCGCATGCGCTCGGTTAAAGTCGTCCTGATTGCTGGTCTTCCTTGGAACTCATAGGGGAAGTCGGGGAACTGGTCAGCCCATTCCGGCTGAAACTCGTCAAATAGTTCGTCGTAGTTCGACTTCGGGAGTTCCAAACATTCGGGAACATAGGAAACCGGCTCGGCCGCCCTCCTCCCCTTTTGCTTCATAAAATCAAACAAGCCCATGGCTACTCCATCTCGTTGGCTGCCTGGAACCACACCACCGTGCCGATCACGCGCACGGGTCCGTCGTCCATGCCGAAAATCATGTCCTCGTAGTCCTCGAAGCTATCCGCCGACAGCATCAGCTTGGTGCTGCCCTTGTACCAGCGGCGCATGACCGCGCGGTAGTCCTCGGTCTCCACCACGGCGATGGAGCCGTTGGCGGGCTGGCGGTCGGGGTCGACCAGCACGTGGCTGCCCTCGGGTATGACGCGGTTCATGCAGTCGCCCTCGACCTCCAGGGCGAACGCGCGCGGGTGCCCGGCGCACACGGAGGCGGGAACCTCAACGCGGTGCGCCACCTCCTCCTCGTCGGTGAGCGCGCCCGCGTGCACGCGGCCTAGCGTGAGCAGCGGCACGGTGGCGCTGCTGGGCACCACCGGCATGGCACCGGCGGGCATATAGGGGCTGCCCTTGGGCTTTTTGGTCACGGGGTCAATCTGATCCATTCCGCCGTCTTCTATAAGGTGTGACTTACTAATCTGATAGCAGGCCGCCATGCGCTCAATAGCTCCCATACGGGGTTCGGAGCGGCCATTTTCCCACTGCGAAACGGCGTTACCTGTCACACCTGCAATCTCACCCAGTTCGTCCTGGGTAACGTCGAAAATCTGCCGTAACTTCTTTATGTTGTCGGATATCGGCATCTTAACTCCTTCCAGGACTTAAATTTATTTTCAATTTTACCAAAATTAATCTTGACCGTGTTCTGAAGATTAATTACAGTTATGGACAGAAAGGAGGGAGTATGAAGTCACTCAAGCAGGCGCGCATGAGCAAGGGCGTAACCAAGAAGGCAATGGCTGAACATCTGGGCATTTCAGGACCTACATACGATGTTTATGAAGACCACCCCGACCGTATGCGCATCGAGACGGCTAAAAAGGCCGCCGACTTCTTGGGCTACAAACCCGAAGAAATTTTTTTCGCTTCAAACTGTAATTAGATTTACCTATTAGAAAAGGAGACACACCATGACCACCAAGAGCCACCAGCCCGAGTTCGTCGCCGAGATCATCGGCAAAACGCTCGACCACCTCATCGACGACCGCAAGCGCGTGGCCGTCAACTTCGAGCTGGCCGAGAACGGCTGCATGGAGGAGACGCACGTCAGCCTCAAGCGCCGCATCGCGGCCATGTGGGGCTTCCAGACGAGCGGCATCGAGCTTCTGGAGGCGAGCACGACCTGGTTCGAGCTCGGCGGCATGCAGTTCAACGTCTACAGCTCCGTGCAGTTCAGCGTGAACGGCAAGGGCTGGAGCACCGACTTCAAGACCATCGCGCGCGACACCGCGTACGACGAGAAGGAGTAGGCCATGCTGAACGAGGTGACCGTACGGGGGGGGTTCACCGCCCTCAACGTGAAGAGCGGCAAGTGCGTGCTGCAGTTTGAGCTGGACCCGAAGTTCCGTGACTTCATCCCCAAGCTGGTGGAGTTCACGGGGCAGATGCTCAACATCCACGTGTACGACGACCAGGAGGTGATGTTCGTGGATAGGGACACCGGTGAGGTCGCCTACGAGGACGCCCCGCTGCTTCTGCCGGGCGTCGCGGGCGAATGACCCCGATACAGCGCGCCATGTGCGACGAGTGCGCCGCCATGATGCGCGAGTTCTACAAGGACCCAGAGAACGAGAGGAAGTTCCAGGAATGGAAAAGATCAAGGGAAAGAGGGTGCGCGTCGCAGCCGGCAAGCGAAAGACGCGCACCGCAACGGTTCACTTCCGAACCGAGACCAGTGTAACACCCGAGCAGCGCCGCGAGAGGCTGCAGGCCGTTTTCGCCGCCCTGTTCGTCTGCGCGTGCATCGCCGCCACATGGGCGCTGGAGGCAACAGTATGGCCGAGGTAGACGCCAAGGCCCAGGCCCTCGTGGCCAAGGCGTGCGGCTGGGTTGCCTCGAACCCCGATACATGGGCGAAGCTGCGCCGCATCTGCTACCGCCTGATGCTGGAGGGCCACGTCATCCAGCGCGACAACGTGTACACCCTGGCGTGCCAGAACGGCATGACCGTGAGCGAGGCCAGCGAGTTCAAGCGCGACCACAACCTGTGGAGCGTGCTGTCCCGCTACATGGTGCTGCAGCGCCCCTCCATGCTGGCCGCCGTGAGCTTCCGCCGCACGCCGGTGGACTCCGTGGACCTGGTGGGCACGTGGGAGGCCATCGTGGGCCCAGCCGTTTTCGCCGCCTCCACGCTAACCGAGGCGCAGGGCATCTACGACAGGGGCGCGCAATGAGGTGCACCGTCACGGTCGAGGGCCGAATGCCGAGCCTGAACGACTACATCAGCGCCGAGCGCGCCAACCGCTACAAGGCGGCGGCCATGAAGAAGCGCGAGACGGCGCGCGTGAGGGCGGCGGCCATGCAGCAGCGCGCGCCGCGCTTCGAGCGCCGGGTGACCGTGCGCACCACGTTCTACGAGCCCGACATGCGCCGCGACGCCGACAACGTGGGCTTCGCGCGCAAGTTCGTGCTCGACGGCCTGGTGGCGGCGGGCGTAATCAAGGACGACTCCCGCAAGTACGTGGAGCAGTGCCCCGACAGGGTGCTCACCGACAGGGCGCGCCCCCGCGTGGTCGTGGAGGTGAGCGACGAGTGACCCGCCGAGACAAGGGCAGGCCACACAGGGCGTGGCGCAAGGCCGACCTCGACCGCATAGCCGAGCTGGCGGGAAAGGTGCCCGCCCGCGAGATTCGCCGCGAGCTGCGGCTGTCCAAGAACCAGTTGGATAACGCGCGGCGCGTGATCAACGCCAGCGGCGGCCACGTGTCCCTGCGCTGCTACCGCCACCGCCTGGAGCTGTGCCCGTCGTGCGGGTGCCGCAGGGCGACCCTCGGCAAGGACGGCATCTGCGAACCGTGCAGACGCCAACAGCAGCTTGAGGCCATAGAGGCCCGCATAGCCGAGCTGCTGCCGAGGCTGACCGCAGAGGAGCGCCGCACCTACGAGCGCACCGAGTGCGGCCGAGAGAGCCGCGCCGACCCCATGCCGCAGGCCCCGGACACCTCGGGCATGAGCCGCTACGCCGCCGACAAGGCAGCAGAGGCGCACGACGAGGCCATGGAGCGGTGGCTGTGCCGTTACCTGTACCGCAGGGTCAAGGCGGCGCAGAAGCGCAAGGAGCGCATAGAGAAAAAAGTTCCGAAATCCTGAAAAGTTTTTATCACTTTTAGTTTTCCCAGTTAGGAGACCCAAATGCTCACGGAAATCATCAGCAAGACCGTCGCGGACAAGACGGTGGACAGCATCCTGAAGCGCATCGAGCGCGCCGTCCCCGTGCCCGAGCCGGGCGACGGCGGCTTCGACGCCGCCATGCGCCAGGCGTTCAACATGGGGGCCGCCTGCATGGCCGCGCAAATCAAGAACGGCCCCGTGCCCACCAAGCGCATCGCGCTCATGGGCGAGGTGGCCCGCGTGGCGTGCCGCGCCCGCCTGGTGGGCATGGAGTGCCGCGTGGTCGTAGGCGAGGAGGCCCGCGCATGCAATCGCTAGAGGAGGTCGCGATCTGCGACGTGTACCCCTACGAGCGCGCCGACGGCGAGCCGATGAACCCGCGCGACTTCACCACCAGGGAGAGCGCCGAGCACATCGCGGGCCTGGCCGCGCAGTTCAAGGCCAACCGTCTCAACCCCGGCCAGCCCGTCATGAAGCCCATCCTGTACAAGGAGGGCGGCATCTACTGGATCATCGACGGCGAGTGCCGCGTGCGCGCCATGAGGGCCATCGGCACCGAGCGTTTCCTCGCCGAGGTCTACGACGACCTGGACGACGCCGAGCTGGCGCGCGTGGAGGCCGCCAAGGCCATGGTGGAGACCGACGCCAAGCTGGGGCTGACCGCCGAGGAGAAGTCGCGCGGCGTGCAGACCATGCTGGCGCTCGACATTCCCGACGAGGAGGTGGCCGTGGCCGCCCGCACCGACGCGGGCACCGTGGCCAAGGCGCGCCGCGCCGCCCGCAGGGTGCAGGACGCCGCCTACGACATGACGCTCGACCGCCTGGCCGCCATCGCCGAGTTCGAGGGCGACGACGAGGCCGTGGCCGAGCTGCGCGACTGCAAGCAGTCCGAATGGCAGCGCGTGTACGCGGGCCTGAAGGCCAAGGCCGAGCAGAGGCGCAACCGCGCCGAGGTGGTGGCGGTGCTTGCCGACGCGGGCGTCGAGTTCGTCGACGAATGCCCCGAGGGCTTCGCCGCATGCCGCACGTTTTCCGACTACCGCCCCGACCTGGCGGCGCTGGACGCCTACGTGGCCGACAACGCGGGCGCGGGGCTTCTGGCCGAGGAGACGTCGTTCGGCGTGACCCTGCTGGCGCCGGTGGCCGAGGGGGCCGAGGGGGCCGACGAGGCCGCACAGGCCGCAGCCCAGCGCAAGGCCGACTTCCAGGCCGCCTACGAGGACGGCGCGAAGGCCCGCCGCGAGTGGCTTGCCGCCCACGCGGGCGACCTCAAGTCGATGCGCCGCACGGCTCTGGCGCTGACCGCGTTCGTCATGGAGGCCGAGGCCGTGGAATCGTTCGAGGAGCTGCTGGGCCGACCCATCGACCGCACGCCCACCGAGCTGGCCGTGGCCATGGGCTGGCGGGCAGCGTGGAACATGAGCGGCTATACGGCCTGGAGCCTCATGGAAGGCGGCAGCTCCGTGTACTTCAACCGAGAGACGGTCGAGAACGTGACCATCATCTACGAGGCCATGAAGGCCGACGGCTACGAGCCGAACGCGGCCGAGACGGAAACCTACGAGGCGTGCATGGCGCGCCTGGGAAGCGAGGAGTAAATGAGCGAAGCAGTTGAGGCCGAGATCATCGAGCCCGAGGAGGCGTCAGAGCTGACCGTGGCGTACTCCCCCGCCGTGATCGAGGCCAACTTCGACGCCCTGGAGGCGCACGTGCGCAGGCTGGTGGCCGACTACGAGGGCGCGACCTACGACATGGGCAAGGACGAGAACGTGAAGGCCGCCAAGCGCGACCGCGCCTACCTCAACGGCATCGCCAAGGAGATAGACGAGCGCCGCAAGGCCGTGAGCCGCGAGTACACGAAGCCCCTGGCCGCGTTCGAGGACAGGTGCAAGGCCGTGGCGGGCATCGCGAAGCAGGCAGCCGACGGCATCAAGGCGCAGCTGGACGAGGCCGAGGAGGAGCGCCAGCTGCGCGCGTACGCCAAGCTGCGGGAGCACTACGAGGAGTTCGCCGGGCTGCTGGCCCCCGTCGTGCCCTATGAGCGTTTCCACGAGAAGCAGTGGACCAACAAGACCTTCGGCGAGGTGAAGGCATTCAAGGCCCTGGAGGCCAAGGTGGAGCGCCTGGCCCAGGACTGGGAAACCCTCAAGGCGCAGTTCCTGGGCGAGCCGTTCTACGACGAGGCCGAGCGCGAGCTGTTCGCCACCCTGGACCTGGGCGCGGCCATAACGGCGGCGCACAAGGCCGAGGAGGAGCGCCGGCGCATCGCCGAGCTGAAGGCGGCCATGGAGCCGGAACCCGTGGAAGAGCCCGAGCCCGAACCCGAAGCGGTGCCCGAGCCCGCGGAATGCCAGCCCGCAGAGTTCCCGCAGCCGCTCGAGCAGATGCCCGAGCCGCAGCCCGCGCCCATGCCCGCCCCGGTGCCGCCAGCGCCGCCAGCACCGGCACCCGTGGCCATGGCGGGCGACCCGTGGACGGTCGTGGTGCCGTGCGCCACGCGCGAGCAGATGCAGGGCGTCGCGGCGGCCCTCAAGGCGCAGGGCGTCGTGGGCACCATCATGCACGGCACGGTGGGCCAGGTTTACGAGCGGATGAACGGAGGCTACTAGCATGACCCAGGAACAGCAGTCCATCGACCTCATGGCGGCCGTTGCCCGCGTGCAGCGCGCCGTGGTGGTGCCCAAGGCCAAGTACAACGCTTTCGGCAAGTTCAGCTACCGCAGCTACGAGGACATAGTGGCCGCGCTGAAGGAGCCGTGCGCCAAGGAGGGCCTGGCGTTCTTCATGACCGACGAGCTGGTGCAGATAGGCGACCGCTACTACGTGAAGTCCACGGCGTGCGTGTTCCCCGCCGAGGGCGGCGAGGGCCTGCTGCAGGTGAGCGCCTACGCCCGCGAGGACGAGCACAAGAAGGGCTCGGACGACGCCCAGGTGACCGGCATGGCGTCGAGCTACGCCCGCAAGTACGCGCTGTGCGGCGCGTTCGCCATCGACGGGCAGAGCGATCCCGACGCCATGGAGGAGCAGCCCGCGCCCGAGGAGAAGCAGCCGCCCGCAGACGGCCCCTTCACGGCCCACTGCCGCAGCTGCGGGGCGCGCTACCAGTTCGCCAGCATGCCGCAGTACATGGAGTTCGTGGCCAACAGCCCGTGCTGCCCGCGCCCCGACTGGCAGGTGGAGTAGATGCAGGCGCTCACCGAGGAGCTGGACGAGCTGACCGACAGGCTGGAGGCCGAGCTGAAGACCTGCAAGGAGTCGGGCTGCCAGTACGCCGAGAACGAGGCCGAGTACCGCAAGGCCCTGCGCATCGCCATCCTGAACGAGCGCCAGAAGGGCACGCCCGTCACCATCATCGGCGACGTGTGCCGGGGCCAGGAGCAGATAGCGGAGGCCAAGCGCCGCCGCGACTGCTCCGAGGCCATCTACAAGGCCTCGCAGGAGGCCATCAACGTAATCAAGCTGCGTATCCGCATGGTAGACGCGCAGATCACCCGCATCTGGAACAGCGGGGACGTAACCCAAGGAGGGTATCTATGAGCATCAACCGCGTGTGCATATCCGGCAACCTGACCCGCGACCCCGTGCTGCGCTCCACGTCTGGCGGCATGTCCGTGCTGTCCATGGGCGTGGCCGTCAACGACCGCCGCAAGAACCAGCAGACCGGGCAGTGGGAGGACTACCCGAACTTCGTGGACTGCACGCTGTTCGGCACCCGCGGCGAGAAGCTGGCGCAGTACCTCGCCAAGGGCAGCAAGGTGGCCGTCGAGGGCAAGCTGCGCTACCGCAGCTGGAACGACCAGCAGACCGGCCAGAAGCGCAGCGCGCTGGAGGTCGTGGTGGACGAGCTGGAGTTCATGAGCGGCCAGCAACAGCAGCAGGGCTACGCGCCGCAGCAGTACGCGCCCCAGGCGGCCCCGCAAGCGCCGCAGGCCCGCACGTACGGCCAGGGACGCCCCGCCCCGGCACCTGCGCCGCAGCAGCCCGCCTACGCGCCGCAGCCGGCCACTCAGCAGGCGTACGCGCCACAGCAGGTCATGCCGCAGCAGCAGGCCATGCCGCAGCAGCAGGCCATGCCCGATCTGTACGACGAGGATATCCCGTTTTAGGGAAGGCGACGGCGACACTATGGGCATGGTTATACACGACGACTTCTGGGCGGCCGCGCAGGCCATGCCCGAGAAGCAGCGCGCGCCGTTCATCTACGCCATCGTCGAGTACCGGTTCACGGGTAAGGAGCCGCAGGGCAGCCCCGCGTGGCTGCCTACCTTCCTGGTGCTCAAGGGCAGGCTCGACATGGGCGACGAGAAGAGCGAGCGCGCAAGGAAGGCGGCCAACGCCCGCTGGGGCAACAGGCCGGGGAAGGAAGACGCGGTGGACGATGCGGCGGCACGGGCGCAAGCCGATGCGCAAGCACATGCGGATACAGATGCAGTCGCACATGCGCAAGCAGATGCGGATGCACATGCAGGCGCATCGAGTTGCGGCAATGCAGAGGTTGAGGTTGAGGTTGAGTATATAGATAACCCCTTAATCCCCTTTGACGAAATCGTGCATGCGCTCAACGAGGCAGCCGGCACCCGCTACCGCTCAAGCAGCGCCAATACCCGCAGGCTGATACACGCCCGCTGGGCCGAGGGCTACCGCCTCCCCGACTTCCTGGCCGTCATCGACACGATGGCAGCCGAATGGGCGGGCGACCCGAAGATGGCCAAGTACCTGCGGCCCTCCACGCTGTTCTCGCCGAAGTTCGAGGACTACGTTAACCGCGGCCCGAGGACCCGGAAGGAGGCCGACGGCTATGCCGAGTACGACTGAGTGCCCCCACTGCGGGGCGCAGCTGGAGGTCCGCTACGTGGTGCTGGCTGGCCGCCGCACCTTCTGCGGCTGGAAGCCGTGCGGCTGCCCGGGTGCCGTGGCGGAGCGCGACGAGCGTTCGCGCCTTGAGGCCAGGGCCAAGGCCGAGGAGGCCGCAGCCAAACGCCGACGGGCCTACGAGCGGGCCGGAATCAAGCCACGCTTCATGACGGCCGCCTCCCCCATGGCCGAGGGCATTGCCGCGAAGGTTGAGCAAGGGCGCGGGGCGTACATCTGCGGCCCCGTGGGAACCGGCAAGACCCACCTGGCGAGCGCCGTGGCGCGGCTCCTGGTGGACGGCGGCACCAGCGTGAGGGTGACCGACATGCTGGGCGTGCTGGCCGCCATCAAGGGCACCTACGGCGGCGACGGCACCGAGGACGGCGTGCTGTCGCGGCTGTCCCGCGTGGGGTGCCTGGTGCTGGACGACCTGGGCAAGGAGTCCCCCACCGACTGGACGTTGGGGCAGGTGTTCCGCATCGTGAACGACAGGTACGAGAACATGAGGCCCGTGGTCGTGACCACGCAGTACGGCAAGGGCGACCTCATACGCCGCCTGGCCAAGAACGGCGACGAGGAGACGGCGGTGGCCATCGTGAGCCGCCTGTCGGAGATGTGCGACAAGTACGAGCTGCAAGGCAAGGACAGGAGGCTATCGAATGGCAAACGTTGACACGCTGCCCGAGATCCTGCGCCCCCTCATGGAGGGGCCGAGCATCGAGACGCCCAGGTGCGCCGTGTGCGGCGCGCCGTGGCCGCTCAACCGCCACCACATCGTGAGGCGCGGGGCGGGCAAGCTGTTCCGCGACGGGCGCGAGGTTCCCAAGCCCACGGTGATGCTGTGCGGCAGCGGCAACGGCAGCGGCTGCCACGGACTGGCGCACGCCAACCGGCTGCACTTCCGCTGGGTCAGGGCCGAGCAGAGGTTCAACCGCCCCGCCCCGCCGGGCTCGGGGCACTGGGAGTACCTGCTGCTGCCGGAACCGACCAAGTACGCGGATGCCCTGGCCATGGACGGCTGGGGTCGGCTGCCGAGGGGCAGGCGGTGCATGTGAGCGGGTACGAGCCTTCAAGCGGGTGGAACCTCCCGCCCGGGTGCTTCGAGTCCGACCCCAGGGCACCGTGGAACCGGCCCGACCCGTGGGAGGGCCGCACGTGCCGGGAGTGCCGCTTCTGCGGCCGCGTGCAGGGCGCTGGCGGCGAGGCCGTGTGCGCCCGCGACGCCATGACGGGCGGCGGCCCCGACGTGGAGGCGGTAGACGAGACAAGCGAGGCATGCGAGTGCTTCGAGTTCGAATAGGAGACGAAACGATGAAGAAGATCTACGCGGTGGCCACGGAGAGCGACGTGGTGCTGGCGTTCGAGAGCAGATCGGACGCAGACGAGTACGCAGGCGAGCACGACGGCATGGCGGTGCTGCCGGTGCCGTGCGTGGGGACCTACGAGTACCCCAGCGAGAAGCCGGCCACCGACTGGGACCGAATCGCCGACGCCCTGCCGAAGGGAGGCGAACAGGCATGAGGCTGTACATGTGCGCATGCGAACGCTGCGGCAAGGAGGTGCCGGCGACCCTGGCGGGTTACGCCAAGATGGTGCTGAGGAACAGCGCGCGAATCGACGGCAAGGCAAGGGCCTTGTGCCAGGAGTGCGCCGAGAGCCTGCGGGCGTGGTTCCTCGCAGGCGCGGTGAAGCCGGAAGGAAGGGAGTAGCCATGGAGCAGACCGAGAAGCCGAAGCGCCGACCAAGCATCGAGGTGCGCTGCCCGAAGTGCGGCATGCGCGAGATCTGGCACCACCTGCCCAAGGGCGGCGACCGCTGCCGCTGGTGCGGTCACCTGTTCGAGGACTTCACCTACCGCAAGGTCGGGCCGAGCGCGAAGGAGGGGGCGCGATGACGAACTGGGAGCACCTTTTCGGCGCGCCCGAGCGGGCCATCCACACGGAGGTGGAGTTCCACTTGTGGCCCTTCTCCATCGCCGTGTATGAGACGAGCCGCATGAGCAGCTGCACTACCAGCAAGCGGCTGCTGGCCAGCTTCTGCGAGGAGGCCGACTACCTGGAATGGCTCAAGGCCGAGTACGACGACGGGACCATCAGGTGGGAGGACGAATGAGCCGCCCGGGATGCAACTGGGGGTGCCTGCTGTTCATAGCGGCGGCAATCGCCATAGACGCGGCGGCCATCTACGCCATAAGGGCGCTGGCGCTCGGGCTCATGGCCATGGCCGTGGCGGCGTGCGGATAGGGGCAACCGAATACGGAAACAGGCAGAGGGCCGTCCTTCGGGGCGGCCTTTTCCGTGCCCGGCGACACGCTTGCGACCATATGGGCCGAGAGTTAGGAGACGCATGGCCAGAGGCGAGACATACGAGGAGTTCACGGCGAAGTTCGAGCCGAAGAAGACGACCGACGACTGCTACACCCCGCCGGAGGTGTACGGCTGCGTGCTTGATTGGGCGCACCGCGAGTACGGGTTCGACCTGGCGAAGGTCGCGCGCCCGTTCTACCCGGGCGGCGACTACGAGCGCGAGGAGTACCCGGAGGGGTGCACGGTGGTGGACAACCCGCCGTTCTCGATACTGAGCAGAATCGTCAAGCACTACCAGGAGCGCGGCGTGGGCTTCTTCCTGTTCGCCCCCACCCTGACGTGCATGGGCATCAGGAACTGCTGCAAGGTCGTCGTGGGCGCGGGAGTGACCTACGCCAACGGCGCGAGCGTCAACACGTCGTTCGTGACCAACCTCGACGCCGCCCAGGCGAGGAGCGCGCCGGAGCTGCGCGCCGAGCTGGACGCCGCGATAGAGCGCCTGCGCCGCGAGAAGGCCAAGGCGCTACCGAAGTACGAGTACCCCGACGAGGTGCTGACCGCGCCCATGCTGGCGCGCTACTCCAAGTACGGCATCGACTTCCGCGTGGGCCCGCAGGAGTGCAGCTTCACGAGGGCGCTCGACGCGCAGCGCGGCCAGGGCAAGGCGATATACGGCAGCGGCTACCTCATATCAGAGCGTGCAGCCGCAGAGCGTGCAGCCGCAGAGCGTGCAGCCGCAGAGCGTGCAGCCGCAGAGCGTGCAGCCGCAGAGCGTGCAGCCGCAGAGCGTGCAGCCGCAGAGCGTGCAGCCGCAGAGCGTGCAGCCGCAGAGCGTGCAGCCGCAGAGCGTTTCGCGCTTTCGCCGCGCGAGCGCGATGTGATCGCGTCGCTTGGCTAGCGCGAAACTAATCAGGAAGGAGGCCGCAGGTGCCCAAGAAGGACAAGCCGCTCACGGCGAAGCAGGAGGCGTTCGCCCGCGAGATGGCCAAGCCCCGCGCCAAGCAGCAGGACGCGTACCGCGCGGCCTACGACTGCAAGCGCATGAACTACAACTCGATAAGCTGCGCCGCCTCCAAGCTGATGCGCGACCCACGAATCGCGCACAGAATCCAGGAAATCCGCGACGCGGCCGCCAAGGACTGCCGCTGGGAGCTGCAGGACGCGGCCGCCCCGCTGTTCGAGGTGCTGGACGGCGCGCTGCCCATCTTCCGCCGCCAGGCGGCCGAGGGCAGCATCAACGGCGACGCGCGCCTGGCCATAACCGAGAGCGTGAAGCTGCTCAACGACATGTTCGGGGTGGACGGCGCGAAGGCCGCCATGGCGGAGGCGGGGGTGACCATCGTTGACGACCTCGGTTAGGCTGTCGGACGTCGTAGCGTCCGTGTTCGCCGGCGTGTGGCGCTCCATCAAGTCGCACGAGTTCACGCACTACTGGTTCAAGGGCGGGCGCAACTCCACCAAGTCCTCGTTCATATCCATCGCCATCGTGCTGCTGGTCATGCTCAACCCCGACGCGAACGCCGTGGTGCTGCGCAAGGTCGGCAACACGCTGCGCACGTCCGTCTACGAGCAGATAGGCTGGGCGTGCGACGTGCTGGGCGTGGCGCACCTGTTCGACTTCGGCCTGTCCCCCATGGAGGTGACGTACCGCCCCACCGGGCAGGTCATACGCTTCGTGGGATGCGACAAGCCCAAGAAGCTGAAGTCCGCGAAGTTCCGCACCGGCTACTGCGCCGTGGTGTGGTTCGAGGAGGTCGACGAGTTCGACGGCATGGACGAGGTGCGCAGCGTGCTGGCCACGTTCCTGCGCGGCGGCGACGTGTTCTGGGTCTTCTACAGCTACAACCCCCCGCGCTCGGCGCGCAACTGGGTGAACAAGGAGGCGCGCGACCTGGAGGCCCACCCGGGCGAGGACGGGCGCTTCATATGCCACACCACGTACCTGGACGTCATAGACGAGCACCCCGAGTGGATAAGCGCCACCGCGCTGGCGGAGGCCGAGCGCAGCCGCCGCAAGACGCCCGACTCCTACCGCTGGCAATGGCTCGGCGAGGTCATCGGCACGGGCTCCGAGGTGTTCCCCGACGAGCTGCTGGAAATCCGGCCCATAACCGCCGAGGAGCGCGAGGCCATCGCCCTGCGCTCGTTCGGCGTGGACGCGGGCAGCGTGCACCCGTGGGTGTTTATCGAGGCGGGCTACGACGAGAACGAGCGCGTGCTGTACCTGCTGGACGAGGAGAGCCGCCAGGGAACCGAGGCCATCGACGTCAAGACCGCCGAGCTGGTGGCGGCCAAGCTGCAAGCGGCCGAGGACCCCGCCGCCGACGTGTGGTGCGACAGCGCGGCGCGCGGCATGATCCTCTACTACCAGGAACAGGGCATCGGCGCGCAGAAGTCGCTCAAGCAGGGCCTGAACGCGCCCAAGAGCCGCATCAGGTGGATGCAGAACCTTACGCGCATAGTCATCGACCCCGACCGCTGCCCGCTCGCCGCCAAGGAGTTCCCCGAGTTCGAGTACGTGTCGAACGGGCAGGGCGACATAACCGAGACACTGCCGAAGGTGAACGACGACGCGATAGACGCGGCGGGCTACGCCGCAGGACTGTGGATAAGGAGCAACCTCTGATGGAGAAGCGAGGCAACACGGGCTACGCCGAGGCGTGGCTGCGCCGCATGGGATACCAGCCGGACACCCGCATGCAGGGCATGGTGGGCGTCTGGTTCGGCTGGTTCGCGGCGAACAACGGCTGGTACCACTACAGCGAGCGGCGCGGCTTCCGCGTGTACAAGCGCGAGCGCGCCAGCCTGCACCCGGCGGCGCTCGTGGCCGACGAGTGGGCCAGTCTGCTCATGAACGAGAGCACGATCATCTCCAGCACGAGCGACGAGCGCCGCGCCTGGATGGCGCGCTACTTCGCCAACCCCACGGCGACGGGCGGCGTCGGCGACGAGGGGCACGAGGACGGCCAGGCCGCACCGCAGCCGACAGAGGACGGCGACGCGCCCACATCGTTCGCCATGGACAACGCCGACTTCATAGCCCGCGCGTTCGCCATGGGCACGGGCGCGTGGGTCATCGAGCCGCGAGGCGTGACCGACAGCGCCTACACGCCCGACGCCGAGCTGCGCATCGTGCGGTATGACGCCAGCCAGATAATCCCGCTAACGTGGAGCGCGGACGACTGCACGCAGTGCGCGTTCGTCGGGCGCGTGGAGGTCGCGGGGCGCGACTACGACCAGTGCCAGGCCCACGTGCTCAAGGGCGGCACCTACCACATCCTCACGCAGCTGTTCGACACCCGCACGCACAAGCAGGTGGCGGTCGAGGGCATCAGCGCCGACATGGACACGCGGTGCACGCGCCCGCTGTTCGCGCTCGTGCGCCCAGCCGTGTCGAACCGCTACTACGACTACTGCGCGATGGGCGCGAGCGTGTACTGCAACGCCGTGGGGGCCATGAAGGTGGTCGACGAGGCCGCCACCTCCCTGCTCGACCACATTCGCGTGGGCCGCCCGCGCACGTTCGTGGACAAGACCCTCATAGAGTCCAAGACCGACAAGGGGCCGGACGGCAGCCTCACGAAGACCTACTACGCCTTCGGCGAGGCCGACGACACCATCTTCAGCATGAACCCCGGCGACGAGGGGTCGGCCAAGATTCAGACCGTTCAGAGCGACCTCAAGGCCGACGAGAACGCCAGCGCCATCAACACGGGCCTGCGCCTGCTGTCGGTGGCGTGCGGCTTCGGCAACGGCTACTTCTCCTGGGAGTCGCACACGGGCCTGAAGACCGCCAAGGAGGTGGCGGCGGACAACTCGCAGCTGATGCGCTCCATCCACCGCCACGAGAACGCCCTGCGCAAGTCCATCGTGCGCCTGGTAAACGGCATGGCCGACGCGTGCCGCAACGTCAAGGGCGAGGCGGTGCCGTACGGCGACGTCACCGTGGACTTCGACGACTCCATCATCAGCGACACGCAGAGCGCCCGCGAGATGGCCATGAGCGAGGTCGGCGCGGGCATCATGTCCCCGTGGGAGTACCGCCGCCGCTTCTACGGCGAGACCGCCGAAGAAGCCAAGGCCAACGTGCCCGAGCAGCAGGGCGGCGCGTACGACATGCTGGGCGACGGGCTCGCCTGATGCTGGGGCCGGACTACATAGAGCACTTCACCGACGCGGCGCAGGCGGCCATGGACGAGTACACCCTGCGCCTGGTGTGCATCTACGCCGCCCTCATAGGCTCCATCGACTTCGAGGGCGACAGCGCCTACTCGCAGGCCGCCCGCAAGGCGGCGCTTGCCGCCAAGGACGTGCAGAAGGCCATGAACGAGGAGGGCCGCAGAGCCGCGCGCGAGGCCGCCAAGGCCGCAGCCGAGGCGGTGGCCAAGAGCGCCGAGACGGACCTTGGCACGCTCGGCACGGCCATGGGCGCGCTGTCCAAGACGATGCAGTGGAGGCTGCACAACTCGGCGCGGGCCACGGCGGCGGGAGTGCAGGACGTCGTGAGCCGCGACAACCTCAAGATGCCCGCCAACGTGCAGCGCGCCTACCTCGAAGTCGTGGCGCAGGCCGTGGCTCGGGTGAACTCGGGCATGGCCGGGTACGAGCAGGCCACCCGCGAGGCCGTGCTGAAGCTGGCGCGGCGCGGCGTGTCCGTGGTGGAGTACAAGAGCGGGGCGTGGGCGCAGGCGGACGTGGCCATGCGCCGCCACATCCGCACCCAGGTGGCGCAGGCGGGCAGCCGCAACACGCTGGACCTCATGGAGGAGACAGGGCACGACCTCGTGCAGACCTCCTCGCACGGCGGGGCGCGCCCGAGCCACGCCAAGTGGCAGGGCCGCGTGTTCAGCCTGTCGGGCAAGTCCAAGAAGTACCCGCCGTTCTACCGCGAGACGGGCTACGGCTCTGTCGATGGCCTGTGCGGCGCGAACTGCAAGCACGACTTCGGCATCTACGTAGAGGGCCAGCCGCTGAGGTACGAGCGCGACCCCGACGGCGGCGACGAGAAGCGCGAGGAGCGGTACCAGGCAGAGCAGAAGCAGCGCGAGATCGAGCGCGGCATACGCGCGACCAAGCGAGAGGCGGTCGCCCTGAAGGCGGCGGGGCTCGACGACACCAAGGAGCGCGTGCGCCTGGGCAAGCTGCAGAAGCGCCAGCGCGAGCACATAGCGGCCCACCCCTACCTCGCCCGCGACTACTCGCGGGAGAACCCCTACGAGACGGGCAACAAGAAGCGCGCCCTCACCCGCCAGACGGTCAGCCGCACGGCCTTCATGGCACAGCCGGACGTCAAGGCGGCCATAGCCGAGGCGGGCGTGAGCCGCAAGCGCGTGGGAGAGCTGGTCAAGGCGGGCGGCGATGGCTTCGGCATCATGGCCAAGGCGGAGCGCGGCAAGGTTCTCAGGACCGCCATAAACCAGGCCAAGGCCGAGAAGGCGCGCGACCTGCGCGTGGCGGACGCCGCAGCAATGGCGGTCCACGACGACAAGCAGGCGAAGCACATAGCGGGCAGCCGCCAGCACGAGCAGTACGTGGCGAACCTGAAGCGCAAGGGCAGCGAGTACAAGGAGCCGAGCTGCATCACCGCGACGCTCGAAGAAGTGCGAGACCTCGTTTCAAAGCACGCGGGAACGGGGCTGGCGCGTGCGACGCGTGCCGGAAGCTGGAACAAACGCGAAGTTTGCGACGCAGGGCGCGTGATCGGATACGTAATCGGCGATAATGGGGAGCATATCCCGACCACGCGTTTCACCATCCACTATGCCGATGGCGACGTGCATATCGTCCCGGCGAAACCGAAGGAGGCACAGCAATGAAGCTATCGGAAGCGGTGAAGTATTTTCGCCAGCAGGTCAAGGTGACGTGCACCGACGGACAGGTGGTCACGGGCAAGTTCGACGACTACCAGAGTGATGCCGAATCGCTGGACGAGCCGAACACCATAGGCATCGACAACGGTGCGGGCATCATCGTGGATATACCCGTCGACGAGGTGGCGAGCATCGCCGCCCTGTAACCACAACCAAATACAGGACGGCTACCAGGCCGCCCATCACGGGCGGCCTTTTCTTTTGCCTGGCGACACCTCGGGGAAGATGCGGTCACGCGATGGGGCGGCGACAACATGCCCCGCACGCGACCACGGCGACAACGGTGGGCCATCCAAGCGCGCAGGGAAGCGCGACAACCAAACACGGAAGGAGCAAGCGATGGCTGAAGACAACAAGCCCCAGGGAAACGAGGGCGGCGAAGGCCAGCAGACCGAGCCCCAGAAGGAGGTCGTGTCCTACGCGAAGTACAAGCGCGAAACCGACGAGTACCAGGAGCAGGTGAAGGCCCTCAAGGCCGAGCTGGAGCAGCGCGACAAGCAGATCGAGGAGTTCACCTCCAAGGCGGGCAACGCCGAGGAGCTGCAGGCCGCGCTCGACAAGGCCAAGGCCGACAACGAGGCGTACAAGGCCGACGCCGAGAAGCGCGAGGCCGACATGCGCCGCGACTTCGCCATCGACACCAAGCTGGCGCAGATGGGGGTGCGCAACGCCAAGGCGGCGCGCGCGATCATCCCGAACATCGCCGACGCGAAGCTGGACGAGCAGGGCAACCTAACGGGCATCGACTTCGAGGCCATGAAGAAGGACAACGCCTACATGTTCACCGACCAGCCCCGCGAGAGCGCGGGCGGCGACCCCAAGGGCGGCGCAGGCTCCGACGGCCTGGCCGACTTCCGCGCAGCTTTCGGACTCACCGACGAATCTTCAAAGGAGTAAATCATGCCAAACAACATCGAACTGCCCGAGGGCTACGAGAACGTGCTCATGGAGGCGTACCGCAAGGAATCCCTGACCGCAGTGCTTGAGAGCGCCGCGCCGCAGGGCAACATCGCGCAGATGGAGCAGCTGGGCGAGTTCTACTACCCCGTCTACTCCATGGGCGGCCTGGGCGACGTGCAGGCCAACGGGCGACTGCCGCAGAACAACGGCGCGTCCCTGACTTGGAAGCCCATCAGCGCCAACTACGACCGCGGCACCATCCTGGAAATCGACCAGAAAGTGGACGCCCAGTCCTTCAACCTGGCGTTCGGCAACGCCGCCGCGCACTTCAACCGCACCAAGGTGGTGCCCGAGGGAGACGCGTTCGTGTTCTCCACGCTGTGCGCAGGCACCGGCATCACCAAGGAGCAGAAGACCTACGCCGACGGCGCGGACATGCTCAAGGGCTTGAACGCCGCCATGTGCGACATGGACGAGAAGGAGGTGCCGGAAGAGGGCCGCGTGCTGTTCATCACCCCCACCCTGCTGGGTATGGTGAAGGACCTGGACACCACCAAGTCCCGCGAGGCGCTGGACGGCTTCTCCTCCATCGTGAAGGTGCCGCAGTCCCGCTTCTACAGCGCCATCGACCTCTTGGACGGCACCACCAAGGACGAGGAGATCGGCCACTACAAGAAGGGCACCGGCGCGGTGGACATGAACTTCCTCATCGTCCACAAGGACGCCGTGGTGCTGCGCTGGAACTTCGCGCACGGCAAGGTCATCGACGCCGAAGACAACCAGCAGGGCTTCGGCCACCTGTTCAAGTACCGCAAGTACGGCGTGTGCGGCGTGCGCGAGAACCTGGCGCACTACATCACCGCAGGCATGAAGGCCGCGTAGGAAGGAGGCGCGACATGCGCACCGTTGGACTGGCCTTCGAGAAGGAGGCCCCGAAGAAGGCCAAGCCCGCCAAGGGCAAGGCGGAAAAGCCCGAGGCGAAGGCCGCAGACGAGCAGCCCGCCAAGGGCAAGGCGGAAAAGCCCGAGGCGGCCGAGGACGATGGAAACTAGAGCCCCGACCCACGAGGACTACCTGGCAGCCGGGCGCGGGGAGCTGTCCGCCGAGGAGTTCAAGGCGGCGCTCCCCCACGCCACGGCAGCCGTGCGCGACCTGATCTTCCCCAACGAGCCGGACGGCTCCGAGGAGTGGGCGCGCGCGGTCATGGCGGCCTGCGAGGTCGACGCCGCGTACGGATGCTCGGGCGGCATCATGGAGGGCGGCGGCTTCACCGTCGGCTCGTTCTCGTGGAACCCCGGTACCGAAGGGGCCAGCACCTACCGCAGCGACATGGAGGCCGCCGTCCGCCGCGAGCTGCTTGGAACGCCGCTGCTCTACGCGGGCATCGGGGGTACCAGATGATGCGAGTGCCGCGCTCGGCGCGGCCCTCCACCATGTCCGTCAAGGTGCCCAGGGAGGGCGGCTACGGCGGCGAGTTCGAGCAGCCCGTCGAGGTGCGCCGCGTGCGCTTCGAGCCCGTCTCGGCGTGGCTCGTGCGCGAGTACGCCCTGGGCGACGGCGCGCAGGGCCTCGTGATAGCGGACGGCGCGGACAGCCCCGGCATGTTCGACGTGCCAGTGGGCAGCCGCGTGAGCATCGACGGGGGCGAGTGGATGAACGTGGCGAGGTGCACGCCCCGCCGCGCGTTCGGCACCCGTCCCCACCACTGGGAACTGGAGGTGAGGTAGCCATGCCCGCAGCAGTTACGGTCGACCTGACCAAGCTCATGAAGCGTTTCAGCGCGAAGGAGCTGGAGGCCAAGCAGGTGAAGTTCGCCATGAGCGTGGCCGAGGACATGAACGCGTTCACGCCAGAGGACACCAAGCGCATGCACAACTCCATGCAGGCCGCCTCCGACTTCAGGCAGGGCCTCGTCATATGGGACGCCGACTACGCCGCCTACGTGCGCGACCTGCCCGACAGCTCCATCAAGCACGGCAAGAACCCGAGGGCCAAGGCCGACTGGCCGAAGGCCGCGAAAGAAGCGCATGGCGAGGACTGGGAGCGCCTGGCCGTCGACCTCCTGACCGAGGGGGCGTGACATGGCCCCCGGACGTGATGGAGGCGGCGAAGGCCGCCATAGAGGCCCTGGGCTACGGCCCGGTGCTCCTCACCCGCCTGGCCGCCTCGCGCGGCCACGACGACGCGGTGGTGCTGCGGCCCATGCCCACCACCGACGTGGTGCGCCACATGGACGGCACCCGCCGCGTGGGATACGTGCTGCAGGTCATCGTGAAGGACACCTCCGAGGCCAAGGCCATGGGCGACGCCTACGACCTGGCCGACGCGCTGGACGGGGCCGACCTGTCCTCGCCCACAGGCTCCTACGGCTTCACGAGCGCGTCGCTGTACACCGAGCCGCAGGAGATAACGCCGCCCGAGGGCGGGCCGTACCTGTGGGAGTTCCGAATCAAAGCGACCATAACCATAGAGAAGGGATAACGATGGCAAAGAACCAAGACCTGGGCTTCGCGCCCAACTACATGAGCGCGCTGGAGATCGACACCACGCCAGACGCGGCCAGCCCCACGTGGGCCATCTTCTCGCGCGGCATCACCGAGGTGAAGCCGACCACCAACGAGACCACCGAGACCAAGGACTACTACGACGGCTACGGCACTCCCACCGACAAGGTGAAGAGCGTGCAACCGCAGTACGAGGTCACGGGCGACCGCTGCTACGGCGACCCCGCGCAGGACTTCGTTGCCAGCCTGGCGCTTGAGACCGGCGAGGGCCGCACGGGCCACTTCCGCCACACCGACCCCAACGGCGACGTGGTGGAGGGCGACTGCACCTACCTGGGCCTGACCGTCGGCTCGCAGCAGGGCGCGGCGTCCGACCCCGGCGCGTTCTCCTGCACAATCTCGGGCGCTGGCGCTATGCGCTACATCCCCGCCAACAAGCTCAAGCAGCCCACGGGCGTCACCTGCACCGCGCCGACCGGCCCGGCCGTGGGCAAGTCCATGAAGCTCGCGCCGACCGTCACGCCCGCCGAGGCGAACGCCAAGTGCTTCTTCGCATCGGGCAACACCGACGTGGCCACCGTCGACAGCGACGGCAACGTGACGGGCGTGGCCGCAGGCGAGGCGGTCATCACCGTGCGCTGCGCGTCCAAGCCGAGCATCTGCACGCAGGTGAAGGTCACCGTGGCGGCGAAGTAGCCGCAGGCGACACCAGACATAACCTCCTGGACATGGGGGCGCGGGCTAGTGAGCGGCCCGCGCCCCTTTTCTATGCCCGACGCTCACCGCTCACGAAAGGGGCAACAAATGGAACTTCTGAAAAACATCCGCGCGTACGAGGACGTGTTCTTCGAGGACCCCGAGGAGAACCCCGACACGCCGCGCTTCCGCGTGTGGTTCGACGACAAGCACATCGAGGAGTACCTGGCCAAGGTCGGCAACGCCATCGACCGCGCGCAGGCCAACGAGCAGATGGCCCGCGAGGCCGACACCCCCGAGAAGGCGGCCGAGGCCAACGCCGCGCAGGCCCGCCTCATGAAGCGCACCATCTCGGCGTTCATCGGCACCGAGGGCTGGGAGCAGCTGCTCGCGTGGATGGGCGGCGACGAGGGCCCCATCGCGCCCGAGGAGAACATCCGCATCCTAGGCGAGGTCTTCGCCACGTTCCTCAACATGTTGGCGCGCCACGCGACCAGCGAGCAGCTGATGGCGTGCGGCCTTGCATACAGCGAGCGCGCCGATCAGGTCCAGGCGCTCAACCGCGCCCAGCGCCGCGCCAAGGCCAAGCGCAAGAAGAAGGGCGGCAAGTAATGCTGCCAGCCGCGCTCACGGCCGAGCGGGTGCGGCTGCCCGATGGCACGAGCGCCACGCGCTACCCGTGGAACGGCGAGGAGGTGCTGGTGCGCGACGACGCGCTCACGATCATCCGCGTCATCGAGGTGCTGACCGACGAGGGCAAGTCCGACGACCAGCGCCGGGACGAGTTCCTGGCGCTGTTCTTCGTGGACTGGACGGACGCGTGGTGCGCATGCGACTACGACGCCGCCGAGTTCGTGCGGATGCGCGACGCGGCGGTATGGGACATGTGCGGACTCGACCTGAGCGGCGACCGCCCGCACGAGACCCCGCTGTGGGACTTGGAGGAGGACGCGGCGCGCATACGCACCAGCTTCCGCCAGGCCTACGGCATCGAGTGGGACGAGGTGCGCGGTCGCATCAGCTTCGCCGAGTTCGTGGCACTCGTGGGCGGCTGCCCGCAGGACACGCCGCTCGGCGCGGCCATCCACTACCGCAACCCGGCGACCAAGCCGAAGCCAACCAAATACAACAGGCAGGAGGTCGAGGCCTGGAACGCCGCCCACAAGGCGTTCGAACTCGGCAAAGGCCGCAGCTCACACGGCTCTGAGGAAGGAAGCGACGCGGCGATGCGCGATGTTTTCGCCGCGCTCAAGAGAGCGACGAGGTGAGCATGGACGGCAACGTCATCATCAAAGCGGTGCTCGACACCGTTGACGTATCCAAGAACATCAAGGCCCTGGAGCGCGACCTCCAGGGCATCTCCTGGAAGAACATAACCGAGGGCGACGAGAAGGCCGCGAAGCTGTCGTCCTCGTTCAAGAAGGCCGGCACGGCCGCCACGGTGACGCTGACTGCGCCCGTGGTGGCCGCCGGCAAGGCCGTATTCGGCGTGGCCAGCGACTACGAGCAGGCCAACGCCCGCATAGCCGCCGCATTCGGCGTGTCCGGCGAGGAGGCCGAGCGTTTCAGCGGCATAGGAAAGCGCATATACGAGGGTGGCTGGGGCCAGTCCCTGGACGAGGTCAACGATGCTCTGATCCAGTGCAAGTCCACCCTTCGCGACGTGTCCGACGAGGACCTGCAGACCGTCACCACCAACGCACTCATGCTGTCGGACACCTTCGGCGCAGACGTGAACGAGTCCATACGCGGCACCAACGCCCTCATGGAGGGCTTCGGGCTGTCCGCCACCGAGGCCAGCGACCTGCTGACGGCGGGCATGCAGCGCGGCCTGAACTACACCGACGAGCTGGGCGACAACCTGAGCGAATACTCCGTGCGATGGGGCGAGGCGGGAATGAGCGCCAGCGAGTACTTCTCGCTGCTAGAAGCGGGCACGTCCAACGGCGCGTACAACCTGGACAAGGTGGGCGACTACCTCAACGAGTTCCTGACGGCGCTGTCCGACGGCCGCATGGAGGAATCCATCGGCTCGTTCAGCGAGGGCACGCAGGAGGTCTTCGAGAACTTCAAGAACGGCAGCGCCACCGCCGAGGACATGCTGCAGGCGGTGCTGGGCGACCTCACGCAGATGCCAAACGAGTACGACAAGGCCGCGCTGGCCTCCACCCTGTGGTCCTCGCTGGGCGAGGACAATGCCATGGGCATGATCGAGTCCCTGGCGGGCGTGCAGGACAGCTTCGGCGACGTGGCGGGCGCTGCGCAGCAGGCCCAGGAGGCCGCCTCCGACAGCTTCGCCGTGAAATCGCAGGAGGCCATGCGCGAGCTGCAGGGCTCCATCGAGCCGCTTGGCGAGCCGCTGCTCAACATCGCCACCAACGTGGCGGGCGTCGTCAAGTCGTTCTCCGAGTGGTTCGCCGGCATCGGCGAGGGCGGCCAGACCGCCGTGCTGGCCATAGCGGCCATAGTGGCGGCCATCGGGCCGGTGCTGTCCACCGTCGGCACCATCATCACGGTGGTGCCGCAAATCGGTGCTGCCTTCTCCGCCGTGGGCAAGGCGGGCACCGCCGCGCTCGGGCTTATAGCCGCGCACCCCGTGATAGCGGCAATAGCGGCCATCATCGCCGCAGTGGTGCTGCTGTGGAACAACTGCGAGGAGTTCCGCGACGCCGTGACCGCCGTGTGGGATGCCGTGTGCGCCGCGTTCCAGGTGGCCGTCGGCGTTGCCGGCGGGGTCGCCGAGTCGATAGGCGCGTTCTTCTCCGGGCTGGGCGCGACGCTCGCGGGCGTGTGGGACGGCATCTGCAACGTTGTGCAGGTGGCCGTGATGCTGCTCGCGGAAATACTCAACCTAGCCATCGAGACGCTGCTCATACCCTGGAACTTCGTCTGGGAGAACTTCGGCGGCGTGCTCACGGCGGCGTGGGACCTCATATGCGGCGCGGTCGGCACGTACATCCAATACGTGAGCGACGTGATAAGCGCGGCCCTTGAGGTGATTCATGGCGTGTGGGACACGGTGTGGGGTGCCGTCAGCTCAACCGCTTCTAGCACGTGGGATGCCATCACCTCGGCGATAGGCGCGGCCATCGACGCCGTCAGCTCCACCATATCGGCGGTGCTGTCGGCGATACAGGCCGTGTGGGACTCCGTTTGGGGTGCCGTGAGCACCACGGCGTCGAACGTGTGGAACGGCATCAGCTCGACCATATCCGGCATCGTCAACGGCATCCGCGACACCATCTCCAGCGTGTTCAACGCCGCCCGCGACACCGTGGCCGGCATATGGAACTCCATCAAGAGCGCCATCGAGACGCCGATAAACAGCGCCCGCGACACCGTGCGGAACGTAATCGACTCCATCAAGGGGTTCTTCAACTTCTCGTGGTCTCTGCCCCACCTGAAGCTGCCGCACCTGTCCATCTCGGGCGGGTTCAGCATCGACCCGCCGAGCGTTCCGCACTTCGGAATCGACTGGTACGCGAAGGGCGGCGTGTTCAACGGCCCCAGCGTCATCGGCGTCGGCGAGGCCGGCCCCGAGGGCGTGGTGCCGTTCAACGAGCGCGGCGCGCGCCCGCTGGCCGAGGGCATCGCCAAACTGCTCGACGGCAAGGGCGGCGCTGGCCACGGCGACACGAACGTGACAATCAACGTGTACGCGACCGTGCGGGAGGAGGCCGACATAGAGAAAATCTCCCGCCAGATAGCCAAGGAAATCAAACGGCAGGAGTGCTTCGCATGATATACAACGGCTTCGACTTCGCGCTGTGGTTCGACACCCGGCTCATAACCCGCTCGCTGCTGCCCGAGTACGAAATCGCCACGCGCGACGTGCCCGGACAGCCCGGCTCGCGCTTCATGCGCGCAGACCTGAAGCCCCTGACGATAGACGTGGCGGCGGCTTGGAGGGCGCGTCCCACCGACGACATGGCGGCCCTTCGCCGCCTCATGGCCTCGCGCCTGATGTGCCTCAAGGAGGCCGATCTGTGGCTCGACGACGAGAGGCACCTCGGGCTGCGCTACATGGCCGTGCTGACCTCGCCGGGCGCGCTGGACACCCTGTGGCACACCGGCGAGGCCACGCTGACGTTCACGGCCTACGACCCGGTGGCGTACGGGGCCGAGGGGCGCGCATCGGTATCGGGCACGGCGGGGGTGCAGGTCGGAGGAACGTTCCGCACCTACCCCACCGTGGCCATCAAGCCCGGCGGCAGCACGTCGGCGCTGCGGCTGACGAACATGGGCACGGGCGAGTTCGTGCAAATCGACAAGGCGGTGACGGCATCGAGCGCGGTGGTCATCGACATGGCCGCCCCGCAGGCCACGGTGGACGGCAGCCCCGCGCCCGTGACCTTCGAGAGTGACTTCTTCCCGCTGGAGCCGGGGGCCAACAGCCTCAAGCTGTCCAGCGGCACCGCGACGGTACAGTGGACGGAAAGGTACGTGGGCTGATGATTCTGTGGGCATGCGACCGCTGGGAGGCGTACAAGGGACCCATCAAGACGCTGTTCGAGTGCGAGGACACGCGCGAGGTCAACGGCGAGAACGCCCTGAGCATCACAACGCTGGCGCGCCTGGACAAGGGCGACCGCCTGGTGTGGCGCGACCTCAAGGGCCGCTGGCACGAGAACATCGTGGACGGCGTGGAGGAGGAGCGCGCAAGCGCGGGCATCCTCTACACGTACTACTGCCCGACCTCGGCGCAAATCGAGCTCCTGGGCGACTACCTGGAGGACAAGCGCCCCTACGACGTGAGCGCCTACGCCGCGCTGGCCTCGGCGCTGTCCTCCTCGCGCTGGCAGGTCGGAACCGTAGCCGACCTCGGGCAGGCCGGCACGAACTTCTACCACACCAACGCATGGGCGGCCATCCACGACGTGGCAGACACTTGGGGCGGCGAGCTGTCGTTCGAAATCCAGGTGAGCGGCACCAAGGTGACCGCACGCCGCGTGTGCATGGCCAAGCAGGTCGGCGAGGACAACGGCAAGCGTTTCACCTACGCCAAGGACCTCGTGAGCGTCAAGCGCAGCGTGGACGAGGGCAACGTGTGTACCGCCCTGTACGGCTACGGCAAGTCCCTGCAGACCGCCGACGAGGACGGCAACCTGACGGGCGGCTACGATCGCAAGCTGACCTTCGGCGGCGTGAACGGCGGGCAGAACTGGGTGGGGTCGGCCGACGCGCTGGCGCGCTGGGGACGGCCCGACGGCAAGGGCGGCAAGGCGCACGTGTTCGGCGACGTGGAGTTCTCCGACTGCGAGGACGCCGCCGAGCTGAAGAAGCTCACCGAGGCGCAGCTGGCGAAGTCGTGCGTGCCCACCGTGTCCTACACTGTGGACGCCGTGGCGCTTGCGCGCGCCGGCGAGGGCTTCGAGGGCGCGGACGAGGGCGACCTGGTGACCGTGGTGGACAAGGTGTACGACCCGCCGCTGCGCGTGCGCACGCGCATCACCAAGGTGGTGGAGGACCAGCTGCGCCCCGGCGAGGTCACCTACACGTTCGGCAACTACCAGACGGTCGCCGAGCTGATGGCCGCGCAGAAGTCGGCCGCCAAGTCCACCGCCTCGACCATCCGGGCGACCGTGACCGAGGCCGTGAACGCCTCGAACAAGGCATCGACCGGCAAATGGGGCGAGAGCCTGGCGGCCGCCGAGGAGCGCCAGAAGGCGTACGCCAAGGAGGTCGGCGGCACCGCCCAGGACTACACCGACCAGATAAGGGACGAGCTGGACAAGGCCCTCAAGGAGTACGCCGACAACGGGGACACCACGCTGGAGGAGGCGCTGAAGAAGTACTCCGACGACGGCAACCTGGCCCTGGACGAGGTGCTGCGCCTGTACACCGACACGTCGATAGAGCAAAGCGAGAGCGTGCTCAAGCAGATAGACGAGGCCAACAAGGAGTACCTGGAAGGCGTCACGGGCAAGTTGGACGAACGGCTGACGAGCGCCGAGGGCGAGGTGGATGGGCTGCAGAAACAGCTCGACCAGCTGCCGACGGATATCCGCAAGAAGATCGTTGACATGCTCAACAGCGAGGTGAACACCACGGGTGGCTGGGTGTACGAGGAGCCCGGCCAAGGCATCCTGGTGTACGACAAAAAGCCCGAGAGCGCCACCAAGTGCGTCAAGATAGGCGGCGGAATCATCGGCGTGGCCAACTCCAAGTACTCCAGCGGCGCGTGGAAGTGGCGCACGGCCATAACCGGCGACGGCGTGACCGCCGACGAGCTGACCACGGGCCGCATCAAAGGCGGGAACTCGTACTGGGACCTCGACAGCGGGGCCTTCTACCTGCGCGACGGCTCCATCTTCATGACCGACAGCAACGGCAACAGGGTCTATATCAACGCCACCAACGGCTTCCAGATATACGACAAGAACGGCTCCATCATCGCGGGCACCGTGCTGGTGGGCAGCACCTCCATGTTCCGCTGCAACATGGTCGGCACGTCGTCAACCAACTACATCACCACCGGCACGACGACGAACAACCACCCGGGAGCGTCGTTCGTGAACGGCTCGACCGAGTACTGCACCATCGAGGCCGTCCACGCGAAGGACAGCCCCACGGCGAGCTCGACCGACGGCGTGGGCATATCCGCCTGCGGCTACGGCTTCCTGGCAGTCAACCGCTACTACCGCCAGACGTGGCTGACGACCCCCTACTACGCGGGCTACATGAGCCATCCCGACGAGCAGCTGTACATGAGGAGCGGCAACAGCAACGCGGGCGGCTCGGCGTACGTGAAGCTGCAGGAGAACTCCAACAACTACGTGTACCTGGATAGCAGCCGCGCAGACATTGGGTCGTCGGGCACCGCCAGGATACTCGCCCCGAAGTTCGCCATAGGAACCAGTCCGAGCAGCGGCGGCACCTACGGGTACACGGGCTCCACGCAGTTCATCGGGTGCATCACCAACAACGGCAACAACTGGACGTGGGGCACCATCAACGTGGTGAACGGAATCATCACCGGCATGAGCAGCATCACGGGAAACTAGACCAGAGAGAGGAAACGGAATGTTCTACCACCTTGTGCAGCAGCCCGAAGCGCCGCAGGCGCTCGACGGTGCGCCGAAGCCGCCCGAGGCGCTTCCGGTGTTCGAGTGCATCAGCGACCCGGCCACGGCGCGGGCCATCGTGGAATCGGAAGACGTGTTCGAGTTCGACGGCAAGGGCGGCTTCACGCTCGTGTCCAGCCCCGTGGCCGTCATGGACGCGGAAGGCGGCGAGGCTAACGCCGTGGACTTCTCGGCGCTCACCGACGAGGAGATATGCGGGGTCCACAGAGCGCAGCCCGGCGACATATCGCGGACACTTGCGGCCGAAGGAAAGGAATGAGGCATGGCAACGCACGAGCTTACGCTCAACCTCAAGAAGACCAACATAGCGCCGCCCGTCATCACCGTGCACCAGGGCGACAGCGCCGAGGTCCTGAAGGCCGCCATCTACGACGGCGACAAGAAGGCGGCCCTGACGGGCTGCAAGGTGCACCTCATGGCTGCGAAGCCCGACCACACCTACGTGGAGCAGCAGTTCACTGGCATCAGCGACAACGTGGCCACCGTGACGGTCGACCCCGCCGTCTTCGGCGTGGCCGGGCTGCTCAAGGTGTGCTACGTGCGCGTGCGGAACGCGGCAGGGCTGGACGCCACCACCGAGAACGTCCTGGTGAACGTGCTGCCCTCGGCGAGCGCGTCGGGCGAGATATCCGGCCCGTACGTCGATGCGGTGGAGGCGATCATCGCGAACCTCGAAGGGCAGCTAGCCGACGTGAGCGCGCTGAACGCGCAGATGCAGAAGGCCGAGGCCTCCCGCGCGAGCGCGGAAAACCAGCGCGCCACGAACGAGAAGGCGCGCCAGACCGGCGAAACCAAGCGCGCAGAGGCCGAGAAGAAGCGAGCCACGGCGGAAAGCGACCGCGTGACCGAGGCGTCGCAGCTGAAGACGGCCTCGCAAGCCGCCACGGCTGCGGCAAACGGCGCGGCCTCGAACGCCGACGCGGCGGCAAACATCGCCCTGCAGATAGCCAACAGCGTGGCGCAGGGCAGCGCGGGCAGCTCGGACATGGCCAAGCAGAAGCAGCAGATAGCCGACCTGTACGGCAAGCTGGCCGACGCCACGGACGCGTTCATCTACGACGACGGCACCGTGTACTGCCCCGCCTCCAAGGCCAGTGCATCTGGCAGCACCATCACGTTCGGGAGCACCTGCACGGCGTCCGGCACAACCCTCAACCTCAAGTAGAAAGGCAACGAAATGGCACAAGCGAAAACCCTGTCGGTGGGCGGCATCGGCTACGAGGTCATCGACGATACCGCGCGCAGCAACGCGCAGACGGCGCTCAACAACGCCGAGTACAACCGCCAGGGCCAAATCGGCAAGTACGGCGGGCAGAACATCGCCACCATCCTGGCGGGAGAGCTCGGCAGCGGCAGCGTGTACGACGCGCTGCACAAGCGAGCCGCCAACGGCAACTTCGCGGGCCTGCGCGTGGGAGACTACATCGACGTGCCGCTCGTGAGCGCGTCAAACGTGGCGGCCCAGCAGTCCGTGCGCTTCCTGCTTGCGCACTTCGACCCGTACTACCAGTGCGGCGACAGCGCCAAGGGCCACCACATCGCGTTCGTGGCGTCCGCGCCCGTGGCCGTGGCCAAGACCGTGACCGGCGTTGCAAACGACAGCTTCCTGATGTGGAACACGACCAACACGAACCAGGGCACCGCCGACCAGAAATGCCCGTACCCAGGCAGCAACCTCAAGGCGTGGGAGACGGCCTTCGAGGCGTGCCTGCCCGAGAGCCTGACCAAGTACCTGCTGACCCAGCGCGTCCTGCTTGAGGAGCGTTACAGCGCAAGCGGGCCACTTAGCGATTCCAACTCGTGGAGCTGGCAGGATATCGGCAAGGTGTTCTCGCTGTCCGAGATGGAGGTGTACGGCTGCCCAGTGTGGGGCACCAAGGGCTACAGCGTCGGCTTTGACTGCCAGTGGGACCTGTTCAGGGACACCGCGCACCGAATCAACGGAAGTCGGTACATTGGTGGCTGCGTTCCGTTGCGTCTGGCTCCGCGTCCACGTGTGCTATGTCAGCACACGGCTATGCCACTACACTCGGCGACGACGTCTGGGTTCGCCCCCGCCCCGGCTTCCTCGTCGGCTAGCCAGCCGAGTGCTCTATACTCTGCTTTTAGGCGACCGCCTTGCGCGGTCGCCTCTCGCCCGCGAAGCGGGCCGTTTTTTTGCCACGTTTTCCCAGGAGGTGCCATGAGCGGCGTCTACCAGCGAAACCGCGAGGTTTCAGAGTACAAGTTCTTCACGCAGGCCATCGCCATCCGCGTGGAGGTCAACAAGCTGATGGCCTCCTCCTCGGTGGTGCCCAAGGCGTACCGCCTGCTCAACGCGGTGCCGACCGTCGAGACGGCGCGCAGCATCGTATACAACGTCAATCGCGCCGACTGCTTCTACCCAAACAGCTCGTTCAACGCGCTGGAGCGCAAGCGGTACCTGACGCTGGCCATAGCCGACTGCGAGCAGCTGATGCTCGACATGCAGTGCCTCATGGACATTGGGCTGCCCGTGAACGCGAACCGCTTCGAGCAGCTGGCGAACATGGTCGAGGAGGAGATAAGGCTGCTCAAGGGCGCGCGCAAGAACGTGCGCGTGACCGGGAAGAAATCGACCGAGGAGCGCATAGCGGAGGCCGAGGCCGAGCTTGAGCGCCTTCGTTCGCTATAATGGGCGGCGGTCGCGCCTTGTTTATCGGTACAATTGGTGGCTGCGTTCCGTTGCGTCTGGCTCCGCGTCCAACGTGTGCTATGTCAACAACAACGGCAATGCCAACTACAACTCGGCGACGAACGTCTGGGTTCGCCCCCGCCCCGGATTCCCTTATTGCCAGACCGAGTAGGCCCTACGGCCGAAAGCAGAGCGCGGAGAGGAAGGAAGGCGCGACCGTCGGGCACCAGCCCGTAAATACGCACCCCGCGAGGGTGGCCGGACGCTGCTTGCATGGCGCGGCGCTCCGTGGCTTCGCCGCGTTTCATGGCCATACCTCAAGCGGCTGTCAGAGCCACATTGGAAGCCGTGCGGGGTGCCTTCTGTGAATTCCGAACAAAGGCGGGCGGCGCGCCGAAAGCGCCGCGAGGAGAAGCGCGCGAGGGCCAAGGCCGAGCGCGTGAAGGCGTGCACGCTTGAGTCCGTGGCCGACCTCAACAGCCTGTGCAGGGCGTCGAAGCAGGCTGCGCGCGGCGTGATGTGGAAGTCGTCGACGCAGCGGTACATGAAGGACTACCTGCGAAACGCCGTCAAGTCACGCCGCGACCTACTGGAGGGCCGCGACATATGCCGAGGCTTCATCCGCTTTGACCTGTGGGAGCGTGGGAAGCTGCGCCACATCAGCGCGGTGCACTTCCCGGAGCGCGTGGTGCAGAAGTCGCTGTCGCAGAACGCGCTCGTGCCCGCCATCGTCCCCACGCTCATATCCGCCAACTCGGCGAACATCAAGGGGCGCGGCACCGACTACGCCCTGAAGCTGCTCAAGCGGGACCTGGCCGACTGCTGGCGCAGGCACAACGGCGAAGGCTACATACTGCTCGGCGACTTCTCGGACTACTTCGCCCACATAGCCCACGCGCCCGTCAAGCGGCAAGTGGCCGACGCGCTGCTGGACCCGCGAGTGGTCGCCCTTGAGCACCGCCTGATAGACGTCCAGGGCGACGTGGGACTGGGGCTGGGCAGCGAGCCGAACCAGATATGCGCGGTGGCGCACCCCAACCGCATCGACCACTACGTGGTCGAGATGCTGCGCCCCGAGTCTTACGGGCGTTACATGGACGACTTCTACCTCATGCACGAGAGCAAGGAATACTTGCAGGTGTGCCTGCTGCTGATAGAGGGCAAATGCGCCGAGCTGGGCATCGAGCTGAACCCGCGCAAGACGCGCGTGGTGAAGCTCACGCGCGGGTTCACGTGGCTGAAGAAGCGCATCTTCTACACGGAGACGGGCCGCATAGTCGTGAAGCCGTGCCGAGACTCCATAACGCGGGAGCGCCGCAAGCTCAAGAAGATGGCCCGCATGGTCGCCGATGGCATCATGACCCCCGAGCAGGTGGAGCAGAGCTACCAGAGCTGGCGCGGAGGCATGAAGCGGCTGGACGCGCACCGCAGCTTGCGGGCCATGGACGCGCTGTACCGCAGCCTGTTCGGAAATCCCGCGGGGGGGGTTGCTCAATGCAATCCAAACCTGGAGGCGACACGGATGGGAACATGCCCCTACCCTAGCAACGGAAGGAGCGACCCATGACGGAACAGGAAATCGCCGGGGAGATCAACGGCTACAAACAGCAGCTTGAGCAGAGCGACTACAAGGTCATGAAGGCGGTGGAGCGCATCTTCTCCGCATCGTCCATCACCGACCTGCTCTCGGCCATCGCCGCAGCTGCCAAGGAGGTGGCCGAGATCATCTCGCAGCGCCAGACGTGGCGCGACCGCATCAACGAGCTGGAAGCCATGGAGCCCGACCAGCCGGAAGCGCCGCAGGAGTAGCGAGCGCCCCTTCGGGGGCGCTTTTCTTTTGCCCGGCGACACCTCGCGGACAATCGCGGCAGCGATTCGAGGAGGTGAGAAAACGAATGACCGACGTGCTGGAAATCTTCGCGCCGTACGGCCCCGGGTCGCTTTTCGGCGCACTGCTCGTCCTAGTGGTCCTGTACTTCGGCAAGCAGTTCCTCGAAGAGTTCAAGGCCCAGAACGAGCGCAAGGCGAACATCGACCTCAAGCGCGAAGAGCGAAAGCAGGCCGAGATGAACGAGCGGGCGCAGCGCGACCGCGAGCGCAGCCAGATGGAGGGCCGCATCGCCGCGCAGATGGAGCGCAGCAACGCGCTGATGGAGGCTATGAAGGCGCTCATGGAGTCCGTCGTGACCTCCAATGAGGTGCTGCACGCCGACCTGGCGAACAGCCAGGCGCGCAGCCAGGGCATGGCGGCGAAGGTCGACCACATCGCCGACCGCGTTGACCTGCTCTACAAGGAATCGGCTCGATAGAAAGGAATCCGAAATGACAGAAATGCAAGCAATCGCAGCCATCGTGCTGTCTTTCGCCGTGCCGTTCGCGGTGCAGCTGATCAAGACCGAGGCCATGACCGGCAAGGCCGCGCGCATCCTGGCGCTGGGCTGCTCGCTCCTGGCGGGCGTCGTGACCGGCTTCGTGGGCGGCGTGCCCGCAGACCCGGGCGCATGGGTCACGTGCGCCTTCGCCGTGGTAGGCGGCGTGCAGGCGGCCTACACGCTGTTCAAGTCGGTAGGCATCACATCCAAGTGGCTCGACGCCCTGCTGGGCGTGACCGTAGGCGGGAAGGAGTAGGCAATGGCTAAACTGTTCATCATCTGCGGCCACGGCGCTGGCGACCCCGGCTGCTGCGCAGGCGGCTGCACCGAGGCCGAGCGCGTTCGCGCCCTGGGCCAGCGAATCAAGGAACTGGGCGGTTCCGAGGTCGAGCTGGGCGATACGTCCCGCAACTGGTACGCCGACGGCGGGCTTAACCGCCTGAGCACCGACGCGCCGGTGGTGGAGCTGCACATGGACGCCAGCGGCATCGCCACGGCCCACGGCGCGCACGTCATCATCAAGGAGGGCTTTGAGCCTGACGAGTACGACAATGCGCTGGCCGACAAGCTGGCGGCGTTCATGCCCGGGCGCTCCGAGAAGCTGGTGCGCCGTTCCGACCTCGCGAACCCGAACCGAGCCGCCGCACGCGGCATCAACTACCGCCTGTGCGAGAACGGCTTCATCGACAACGACGGCGACCGCGAGAAGTTCAACGGCAACCTGGACGAGCTGGCGCGCATCTACCTGGAATGCTTCGGCATCACTGCTGGAAGCGCCCCCGCAGCCGTCCCGCAGCCGCAGCCTGCGCAGCAGGAAACGACCGAGAACTTCGGCGGCACCTACCGCTGCACTGTGGACTACCTGCGCGTGCGCGACGCCCCCGGCCTGGGCGGCACCGAGGTGGCGCACTATTCCAGCGGCGAGACCGTGACGCTGGATAACTGGTACAAGATCGCCGACGGCTACGTGTGGGGCCGATACACGGGCTACAGCGGCGCAACGCGCTACATCGCCGTGGGCAAGGCCACGGGCAAGCCAGAGGCCGACGACTATCTGGTGAAGGTGGGATAGGCCATGCCGTACCCGAGCCCCGCAGACGAGGAGCGCGACGGCGGGTGCGGCCCCATCCTCGCGGCGGTCGTCCTGCTGTTCATCGTCCTGGCCGCCGCCAGCTGCGCGTCGCAGGCCATGGGAGCGCAAGACGTGACCGTGAGGCAAGCCCGCACGGACGGCCCCATATACGACCTGCCCGAGGGCATCGGCCAGGAAATCGTGTGCGACGAGCACAACCGCGAGTACCTGCTGCTTACCACCGAGCAGGGCGGCGTGTTCCTCATGCCGTACATGGACGAGGACGGCAAGCAGGAGATCATGCCGCAGGCCTAGAACGCAAAGAAGCCGCCCCGTATGGAGCGGCTTCTTTCTATCTGACGAGCAATACGAACGCCCGCCTAACGACGAACACGCGTATGTGTTCGCCTACTGAACAGTTGGTGGAGGCGCGGAGAATCGAACTCCGGTCCACGAAAGCCCCCTGATTGGCATCTCCAAGCTCAGTCGCTGGTTTTGTCTCGGACGCTTTGCGCGCAGCGACACGCTCGCGGCGTCCTAACCGGTTCGGTCTTAGCCCGCGCCATACCGATTACGTGCGCAGGAGCATTCCCCTAAAATGACGTCGCGCCGGTGTCGGGGAAATCACCGGGTTGACGCGCCGCTATAAATTAAGCAGCGAGAGCCATAGGCTCAAAAGAAGAGTTGTTGTCAATTCAATTTGGCGGTACCCCTGTTTAACGAGGCGAGGAGACCTCGGCTTGCTTCCTCTCTCAGAGCTATCGTGTCGAAACCAGTCGCCCCCGAATGTTGGGAAAGTCTGGATGGTATCGGGCCTGCAAACACCCGATAACCGTCGACTTTTCAAGGAACATACGGGGCGAGCCCCGCTTGTGGAGTGTTATCTTACCACGTTCTGAAAGCGGACAGCTGTTCTATGCACGAGCTGTGAAGACCCCAATGTGCGCCGCACTTCGCACTTTTGTTACCGATCGCGTCACGTATATTTTCGCCAAGCAAAATTGACCCGTCGAAAGGACCGTTATGGATACCAAGCAGCAACTCGTCAATGCCCTCGCAGGCCTGGGCTCAACCATTACCGAAGCTATGGATGTCATCGAAGGCTTTGTCCCCTGCGGACATCCCGCCCTCACGGTATCGAACGCACTCGTCGCGCTGGACGCTGACGATGATGCAGCTCTCGCTCAGCAGCTTGAGACCGTCGAGGGCTTTATCGACCACGTGAGTGAGAACCGCGGTGTGGCCGCCTACCACGGCATCGAGGTCGAGCTCGCGGGTCCCAAAGCCGATCTGCTCGCAGCAATCCGCGAGGTAGGCGCCCTTATGCAGACCGCAGGCGTCAAGAACACCCAGGTCAACGAGTGGGTCTACCGCAGTCTGGCAGCACTCGACAGCTCCGACGAAAAGGCAGTCGAGCAGCTCGCAGAAAGTCCCGCCATTAAGGCCGAGCTTTTGTAAATAGCAGACGCGGGTCCCTTGGCGCATCGTCGTCCAAGAGGCCCGCAAACAGTTCGCGTCAACCGATAGCCGCGCCGCCGCGTTCGGCCAAAGCAAGAATCGGCATCATTTGACGAGGTGTCTTTGCTGCAAGATCGGCATGTTCGAGCAGCTTGCGATCGTTGGTCACCAAGTAATCGACCTGCGCGCGCTTGCACGCGGCGAGCACCAAGTTGTCCTCGTAATCGCGATGGAGTGCTAAGTATTTGTCGGCCAGCCACAGATCGGATGCATCAGCGCCCACGGCCATAGCGTTTTCGGTCATATTCCGAACAAACGCCAGCGCCGCATCGCCAATCGCGCGGGCAGACGCCTCGTCGAGCGCTCCCCCGCTGGCAAGAACGCTACGCTTGAGCTCGTGTTGGACAACGTACAGCACGTCCTTGGCGATATGCACCGGAAAGAACAGCAATGCCCCCGCCTCCGTCGCCTGCCCAATAAACGCACGTGCGGCAAGCGACTCGGCATGGTCGGCGCAAAACGAATCAACCCATACGTTGGCATCCACCATTATTTTGAGGGGAGCCCCGCTCACAGGATCATCCCCTTTTGGCGATAGTACTCGTCCATGGCTTCGGAATAGATTGTGTCCCAATCGCGATCGTCGGATACGGGCGACGCAGCGATGCCCAGGTCCGCGTAAAGTTGATCCGCCGCCGCCCATGATGCGGCGAACGGAGTATCGTGCGCGACGGATTGCCGCCGGTCGTCGACGGCCGCAAGCACTTCCTCGCACTTCTCGCCGCCCTGCGCAACCTTTGCCACCACCTTTTTGATGAGCTCGGGCAGTGACCCGCCCGAAAGCCGCAGCGCCTCCTCGGCACGGTTCTTGACCTGGCGATCCACGCGAACGTTCACCTGCGCCATGCCGCTAACAGCACCCACGTCGATCCCGCTCCCTTCAATTGCTAGCCCTGCTAGCAACACTATATAGAGAAGCTAGCACATGGTCAAACGCAAAAGGCCTGCGCCCAGACGACACAAATGCCGTCTGGGCGCAGGCCAGATAACGTGGGCGAACACGTCTGCTAACGCAGGTAGGCCTTCGCGTTGCTCAGGCTGTAGGCGATCGTTGAGCCGTTGTGCAGCAGTGACGACGTCTGCGGAGTGATCATGCCGGTAATACCCAATGCCAACAGCGCCGAGTTAGTGAGCATCACCTTAGAGTAGGAGCTCGTCAGACGATCAATGAGGCCCTGACTCATGCGGCGCAGGCGCACGATTGCGGCCAGATCCGTATCGGTCAGGATGATATCGGCGACCTCCTTGGCGATGTCGCTTCCGCCACCCATGGCCAGGCCCACGTCGGCCAGGCCCAGCGCCGGTGAGTCGTTGACGCCGTCGCCCACCATGGCAACGTGGCGCCCCTCGCTCTTAATGCGCTCCACATACGCGTACTTGTCCTCGGGCAGCAGCTCGGCCTTAAACTCGTCGACACCCGCCTCGCGCGCGATGCGCTCGGCCGTGCGCTCGGAGTCACCCGTGAGCATGACCACGTGCTTGACGCCCAGCGCATGCAGGTCGGCAATGGCCTCGCGGACCCCGGCCTTGAGCGGATCTTCGATGCCGAGCACGCCGACGACCTTTCCATCGACCGCCAGATACAGCGGCGACAGGCCCTGCATCTGGGACTCAATGCGCTCCTTAATGTCGGAATCGAGCTGCGCGCTCTCGTCTTCAAACACAAAGTGTGCCGAGCCGATAATCGCGCGACGCCCCTCGATGGACGAAGCGATGCCGTGCGCCACGATGTACTCGACGGCGGCATGGCGCTCTCGGTGCTCGAGCCCGCGCTCGCGGGCGGCGTTGACCACGGCACGCGCCACAGGATGCGGGAAATGCTCCTCCAGGCAGGCAGAAAGGCGCAGGACCTCGTCCTCGCTCCAGCCGTCGGTCGTCAGCACACAAGCCAGGCGCGGCTGCGCCTCGGTGAGCGTGCCAGTCTTATCAAACACAATGGTGTCGGCCTTGGCAAACGACTCAAAGTACTTCGCGCCCTTGACCATGACGCCCATCTTGGCGGCATCGCTCATGGCGGTCATGACGGCGACGGAACCCGTGAGCTTGAGTGCGCACGAGTAGTCGACCATCAGCGCCGCCGAGGTCTTGATAAGGCTGCGCGTGGTGAGCGCAACCAGGCCCGCGAGCAGGAAGTTCCACGGGACGATCTTGTTGGCGAGGTCCTCCATATGCGACTGGCCCTCGGATTTGAGCGAGTCGGCCGTCTGCACGAGCGAGACGATCGAGCGCAGTTTGGTCTGCGCTGTGTTGGCGCGCACGCGCACCAAGATGCTGCCGTCTTCCACGACGGTACCGGCGAACACGTCGTCGCCCACGCTGCGCTCAACGGCCAGCGGCTCGCCGGTCAGGGTCGCCTGGTTGACCATAGCGCTCCCCCGCTCGACGACACCGTCGATGCAAATGGACATGCCAGTGCGCACGGCGACCAGATCGCCGGGCTCGAGCTCGGTCGCAGCAACGCTTACCTCGGTGTCGCCGACAACCTTTTGCACCTTGTCGGGTACATCGAGCAGCGAGTTGATGAGCTCGTTTTCGCTCATGGCGCGGGTGTAGTCCTCGAGCAGCTCGCCCACGTTGAGCAGGAACATTGTCTGGCCCGCGGTGTCGACATCACGCTTGACGAACGAAATGCCGATGGCCGAAGCGTCGAGCACGGGAACGGTCAGGCGCGGCTGCGCCAGCTCATGAAGGGCAGCGCGCAAAAATGCCATGTAACCGGCCACGACAAACACCGCACGCAGAGGCGTCGGCAAGAACCAGCGGCGCGCGTAGTGGGCGCCGACGAGTGTCGCCAGGTCCATAACGAGTTTGTGCTTGCGCGGCTCAAGCTGCATCACATAGCCCGACTTGGCATCGGCGATAGCTTGAGCATCGAGTGCGCCCAAGGCGTCGAGCACGCTCGCGCGACGTGGCTCGTCGTATTCGAGCGCCATCTGGCCAATACGGCCATATACGCGCACCTTGTGCACGCCGTCGATATCGCCGCTGAGCTTAAGAAGTGCATCGAGATCGCTCTCTGGCACAGGACCCGCCAATTGAAGACGGGTCCTGCCGGGGATCTCGCTAATAATCGAGAATCTCATAGTTTGTGCCTGGGAGCGTTACTCGGCTGCCTCGTCAGCAGCGGCCTCGCTCTGGGTGATGTAAGCAGCCTCGGCAACCATGTCGTCGACATTAGCCTTGGCCTGCTCGACCATGTCCTGGTAGCCGTTCTTGATGCGCATGCCGCACGCGATACCCTGCACGCAGGCATTCTTTACCGGAGCGCTGGTAAGCAGCTTGATGCCGGCCGTGCCAAGCAGAAAACCGCCACCGACAAGCAGGGTATTGAACGTCGACTTCTTCATGTTGCTTCTCCCTTTTGCCGCATTGGACGCGGCATGGTGCTTCAGCACCCGAGTAAACAAGTTTGCTCGAGCACGCTTTTGAAATATCTCAATTATATCTAACTATATAGGTCAGCCATGGCTAACCTTTTGAAAATTAACGATGCGGAGTAACCGATTGTCAATGTGAGAAAGGGACTGTCCCTTTGCCCCTTCTTACAACTGCCAGGTAGCTGCTTCCTTTTGCAGCGCCACCATGCGGGCGAATTCTCCACCTGCCGCCTTGAGCTGCGCCGGAGTGCCCTGCTCGGCAACCACACCATCCTTGAGTACAACGATTTTGTCGGCATTTTCCACCGTACGCATACGGTGGGCGATCACGATAACCGTCTTGCCTGCGAGCAGGCGGGAAAGCGCCTGCTGCACCACGGTCTCGTTCTCCACATCCAAGCTCGCCGTCGCCTCATCCAACAGCACGATAGGCGCGTCTTTGAGCAGCGCGCGGGCGATGGAAATGCGCTGGCGCTCTCCGCCGGACAGCCTGGAGCCGTTCTCGCCGATCATGGTGTCATAGCCCTGCGGCATGCGGCTCACAAACTCGTCGCAGTTGGCGGCACGCGCGGCAGCAAGCACTTCCTCATCGGTGGCATCGCGACGACCAAGACGGATGTTTCCCATCACCGTGTCGTCAAAGAGCAGAACGTCTTGGAACACAATGGCGTAGTCGCGCAGCAGCACCTCGGGATCGACGCTCGCAACATCCACGCCGCCCACGGTGACCGTGCCTTCGGTGGCGTCCCAAAAGCGCGCGGCCAGGCGGCTCACCGTGGACTTACCGGAGCCCGAAGGACCGACCAGTGCCGTGACCTCGCCTTCCTTGGCGGTAAAGCTCACATCGGTAAGAACTTTCTCGCCGGCGCGGCCGTCCTCGCCCGCACCATAGCCAAATGCCACGTGATCGAACACCACATCGTGGCCTACGGGCTCAAACTGCTCGCTGCCCCGCGCCACGGGCTCTTCCATGATGGAACGCATGCGCTTGGCCGACGACTCGGCGGCAAACAGCTCGGACATCAGCATCAGCGCCTGATCAAAGGGCGCATAGATGCGGCTCACCATAAGCAGGAAGGCAAACATCATCAAAAAGTCGGCCTGGCCGGAGGCGACCATCGCAGCGCCCGTGACCAACGTGGTGGCAATCCCCAGGCGCAGGATGGCAAAGGCGGAGTTGACCAAAAGCCCATTGGCGAGCTCGCCCTTGGTGGTTTCGCGCTCCTCGGCATCGATCACGGCGTTGAGCCCCTCAAGATAATGAGCCTCCTGGTTGGTGGCACGGATCTCGCGCACGCAGTCGAGCGCCTCCTGGATCGCCTCGGTAACCTTGACCTTCTCGGCACGCACATGGTCGAACACCGGGGTCATGGGGCCGCGTGTCAGATACAGCACGGCAAAGGCCACGGGCACGCTCCAAAACGCCGCGATCGCCAGCTGCCAGCAAAAGAACAGCGACGCCACGAACACAATGGCGCTTGCGATGATGGCACCCCAAAGCTCTCCCAGCACGTGGCTGTAGGCGTGCTCCATGGCCTGGACGTCGCCCATGATGGTCTCGGTTAAATCGGCCAGATCACGACGGCCAAAAAACGACAGCGGCAGCTTGCGCAAGCGCTCGGCAATCTCCATACGCTGCTTGCCGCACTCCTCGTAAAAGATGCAGTAGGTGTAGTAATACTGCTGCCAGTTAGAGGCAAAGAGCAACACGAAAAAGACCAGGAGGCCGCCCACAATCGGCAGGGCATCCGGCAGGTCGGCACCGGTGGCGAGATGTTCGACAAAACCGGCCATGACCAGGAACAATAAGCCCATGCCGGCCATGGTAATGAGATTGGTGAGCGCGGTCCAGAAAATGCCGCGTTTTACGCCGGCGACACCTTTATCGGATAGGAAATACTTCTTTTGGAATGAGGCGAACATTTAGGCCTCGCCTCCCTTCGTGACGGCGGCATCCGCGGTCGCTGCAGTGATTTTCCAGCTCGCAGCCTGTTCGTATTCGGCCCACATCTTGGCATACAGACCCTCTTGGGACAGCAACTCGGCATGGGTGCCGGCCTCCTGCACGCTACCTTGATTGAGCACCACGATCTTGTCGGCCCCCACCACGGTCGAAAGCCGGTGCGCGATCATAATGACCGTGCGACCCGCCGCCAGCTTGCTAAAGGCGCGCTGGATGAGCGCCTCGTTCTCGGGATCCGCAAACGCCGTGGCCTCATCGAGCACCACGATAGGCGCGTCTTTAAGGATCGCGCGGGCAAGTGCCACGCGCTGGACCTCGCCGCCCGAAAGATATGCTCCGCCGGCACCGAGCATGGTATTGATGCCCTGTGGAAGCTTGGCCACAATGTCGTCGCACTGAGCTGCGGAGAGGGCCGCACGCACTTCGTCGTCAGTGGCCGTAGGCTTGGAGGCGCGCACGTTATCGGCAAGTGTTTGCCGGAACAGCTGGTTGGTCTGGAACACGAAGGCGACCTGGTCCATAAGCTTGTGCGGATCCATATCGCGAACGTCCACACCACCTACGAGCACACGGCCTGCGGAAACATCCCAAAAACGAGGAATCAGGCTTGCGCAGGTTGACTTGCCGCCGCCCGAAGGACCCACAAGCGCAAGGGCACTACCAGCGGGAACGCTGAAACTTACATGGCTAACGGCAGGTGCTTCGGCACCCTCGTACGTAAAGCTCACGTCCTCAAATCGCACGTCGCCGCCGGCAGGGTGCTTGGGCTGCGCGGGCACGGAGAGCTGCTTGGAATCCATGACGCTTCGAATGCGAGCCAGCGAATCGGCACTCATCTGAGAGGCCTCGCCCACAAACATGAGCTTGGTCATGGCCGTCGGTACCACGGCCGAAAATATCGCGTAAAACGTGAAGTTGGCCATAAAATGCGCGAAGTCCGTCTCGCCCGGCGCCAACAGCAACGCCACGGGCAACAGGAATGTCACAAGACCATTGAGCGCGGTAAGGTTGAGTACCTGCGGGCCTCGGCAAAACGTGCCCGCATAGCTTTGTGCCATGTCGGCGTATTCGGCGATCGCGTCGTGGAACGCCTTAAAGGAATAGACCGTCTGCTGAAACACCTTGACCACGGGAATGCCGCGTACGTATTCGGTACCGGTCTTGTTCATCTTGACCAGCGCGCCCATGTAGGCCTTCATGAACTCGGCGCCCTTGCCGCTCATCATGGTGGCCATGGCGCCAAGCGAAACGGCGACCGAGATAAGGCATGCCGCGCCCAAGCGCCAATCGAGGGCGAAAAGCAGCACGAGCAGACCTGCGACCATGGCGGTGGCGCCGGCGATATCGGGTAGCATGTGCGCGAGCAGGGTCTCGGTGGAGGCGGCGCATCCGTCTACGATACGGCGCAGCTCACCGGTGGCGTGTGTGTCAAAGTAGCCAAGCGGCAGCTTAAGCAGGTGCTCGCTCGTAGTCTTGCGAATATTGGACGCGCAGCGAAACGCAGACAGGTGCGTGCACATGAGCCCCACGAAATAGACCACGATGCTTGCCAGCGCAAACCCCACGGCCCACCAGCCATACGTCGCGATGCCGCAGGCTTCGCTCCAGTTAGGTGCCACGGCGATCAGATCGCGCGCGACAAGCCAAATGCACACGAACGGGCCAAAGCTCAGCAGCTGCGAGAGCGCCGAGAGAGCCATGCCCAAATACGTTAGGAATTTGCGGTCGCCGGCATATGCAAGCAGCTCGCCGATACCGCCGCCTTCCCTTTTTGACCCCTTTGCCATGAGATTCCTTTCTAACGGCTTGAGAGTTAACCGTAATGATCTTATCATTGATGTGTTAGCCATGGCTCACAATCGAGCCAGGCGTGGACGTTTTCGCAAATGAAGGGGACGCTTTTGAAAATGCATCGGGCCGCGACCGACATAACCGAGCTCTACGCACCGCAATTTGAGCAGTTTGGCCTGGAGCTTACCGGCAAGGGCGCTGTCTTTACCGGCGAGGTGGCAAACGATCGGGCGCACGGGCGCGCATGGATCATGCCCCTCTCCCCCACCTGCATCGTCATGGAGCATTTCATCACCCCGACGCACGATATGTACCTGGCCGAATACACACCCGAGCCATACGCCTGCGTGAGCGAAGTCAGCGCGCCCACACTTACATGCATGCCCGAGGCTGGCATAACGCCCGCGAACCTCAAACCATTGCATGGACTGTGGCCAAACAATGCCGTTTGCAGCTTTATCCAAGATAGCTGTGGCGAGGAATTAAGCCCGCTGTTTGCGGGGGAGCTCTATCACTCATGCTCGGTGCTCTTTTTGCCTGGATATTTTGACGAACTGGAGCACCGCTATCCCACCGAGTTCGCGGGAATCTTTGAGGCGTTTGCCGAGCCATGGCACGAGGAAGCGACGTCTGCCATCTGCCACGCGCTGCGCCGGATTAACGAGGACCGCGCCCGCACCGTAGGCGGACACGTCTATATGCAAGGCATCGTGGAGACCATGGTCGCGGAGCTCGCCTGTTCGCGCGCGGCCCACAAGCAGGCGCGGCAGGCGGCAGACACACGCGTCAGCATAACCATTGCCGAAGAAGCAACGGCAATGATTGAGCGCGCGCTCGACAAAGGCAGACGTGTGGGTATCAACGAGGTGGCCGAGAGGCTCTACACAAGCCGCTCCAAACTATGCGCCGCCTTTAAGACCCAAACTGGCGAGTCCCTGGGCGCCTACATTCGCAGACGCCGCATGGAGCGAGCACAGGACCTTTTGGCCGATAGCTCGCTTACGATAGCGCAGGTGGCAGAGCGGCTCGACTACCCTCAGCAGGCCGCCTTCGCCCAAGCCTTCAAACAATACACCGGCATGACACCCACGGCTTGGCGAAGCAAGCATCGCTAAGGCCCAAGCTCCCTGGCCGTAACGGAGCGATAAATTAGCCGCCGCCCGTCAGCTCACCCAGGATCTAAACGTCAAGATGCGCACAATCAAGCGCCTTTTTGATAAGAGGGACAGATCGATCAGCCAAATACAACGGAATGTTGAGCACCCCGTCGTCGAGCTTTAGGTTCTTAAGTGAGTAGCGGACCCTCAATGGAGTCGTCTCCGCATGCTTGTCGGCATAGTACTTAAGGCTCTTGGAATGAACGACCTCTCCCGATTTGACCTCGACGGGAACGATTTCGTTTCCGACTTGAATCAAAAAATCGACTTCGTGCTTCGGCTTCTCGTTTGTCCAATAACGCGGAGCAGCATCTAACTGTGAAAGTAATGCCTGAAGCACATAGTTCTCGGCGAACGAACCTTTGAACTCCGAAAATATCGCATCCGAGATGGCAAAAGCGGACGCATCCAGCCTTGCCATGCGGCGCAGCAAGCCGACATCAAGACAGTAGACTTTAAATGCCTTGAGGTCATCGTACGCAGAGAGCGGCACACCACCGGCAGCATTAAGGCGAACCGCCGTGATCAGCCCAGCATCGGCAAGCCATTCCAGAGCATCCTCGTATTCTCGAGCACGAGCCCCCTCGCGCACCGCACCCCAAACGAACTTTTTGTTCTCGCGCGCCAACTGAGCTGGAATCGAGTTCCATATTTGCGAAAGCTTGGCGAACTGCGCACGGCCACCATGCTTGGCAAAATCGCGCTCGTAGGAATCCAAGAGATCAGACAACACCTTATCGACCTGAACGATATCGCCCGTCTCCACCCACCGGCCAAGAGCCTCTGGCATGCCGCCGCATGCAAAATAACGACGAAGATGCTCGACGAGACGAACATGGAAGAAATCGGGCACTGTCTCGATCTGATCCAGGCCGCCAAGGTATTCGTCGTAGTTTGCAGCGCCCTCGGCTTTCAGAAACTCGGAAAAGCTCATGGGGCGCATCTCCATGAACTCGACCTTTCCCACCGGAAAAGCGCTGGTCTCACGGGACAAGCGAACGCCCAACAAAGACCCTGCGCATGCGACGTGATACTCGGGGGCCTCGTCACAGAAGTATTTAAGGGCACCGACTGCAGAAGGACAATCCTGGATCTCATCAATAATAAGCAGCGTTTCGCCGGGATCGATAGGCTGTCCAAGTGCCAGGGAAAGATTTGAGATGATCCGTCGAGGATCGCGCGTACCTTCGAAAAACTGAGCGTACTCGCTCTGTACCCCAGGTGACGGCTCCTCGAGCGTCAGATACACAAAATTGAGGTACGAGGTTCGGCCGAACTCCTTAAGCGCCCACGTCTTTCCAACCTGACGCGCCCCCTTAAGGATAAGCGGCTTACGATATTCTGACACTTTCCAAGCGTTAAGCTTGGCAATGATATCTCGCTGCATGACCGAACCTCCCGCAAAGAAACTTCCGTAAACGTGATATTTCCCACATTTTACCCTAGGTAAAACGTGACATTTATCACATTTACGGAAGTTTTAAGCTCATTTCGCCACACTTTCATCATATTTATTGCAATGTGACAAAGGGACAGTCCCTTTGTCACCCGCACAAAAATGGGCGCGCCAACGGCGCGTCCATTCACTCTATTCCATTCAGCCCACCTGACCCAAACGGCCGAGTCGTCACGGAACCGAGGGGCCGTTTACGAGAGCGACGTTCTCAGCAACTCGTTGAAGAGCTTCGGGTTGCCCTTGCCGCGGCTCGCCTTCATGCACTGGCCCACCAAAAAGCCGATAACCTTCTGGTTGCCGTCACGATACTGCTGCGCCTGATCGGCACAGTTAGCCAGCACCTCGTCCACGATCGGCTGCAACGCACCGGCATCGCTCACCTGACGCATACCACGCTCGTCGACGATCTTGTTGGGGTCGTCACCGGTCTGGGCCATGGCCTCAAAGACCTCGTGCGCCTGGTTGGAGCTGATGGCATCGGTCACCAGCAGCTTGGCCAGCGCTGCTACCTGAGCCGGCGCGATGCCGGACTCGGCGAGCGACACGCCTGCGCTCTTAAGGTAGGCGATCATCTCGTTGACCAGCAGGTTTGCGACCGTCTGGGCCTCCTTGCCAGCCATACCGGCAGCGGCAGCCTCAAAGAACTCGGCAAACTCGGGGTCGCCCGCGATCTGCTCGGCATCGGCCGCCTTAATACCAAAGTCGGTCTCAAAACGGGCGCGCTTGGCATCGGGCAGCTCGGGAATCTCGCCACGGCAGCGGTCGATGAACTCGTCGTCCAGATCGAACGGCGCCAGATCGGGATCGGGGAACAGGCGATAGTCGTCGGCCGTCTCCTTCACACGCATAACCACGGTGCGCTTACGGCTGGGCTCCCAGTGGCGGGTCTCCTGATAGATGATTCCGCCCTCCTCGAGCACCTCGGCCTGACGGCAAATCTCGTAGGCAAGGCCGTCGTGCAGGCTCTTAAACGAGTTGAGGTTCTTGAGCTCGGTCTTGGTGCCCAGCTTGGTCTCGCTGCGGCGGCGCAGCGACACGTTGCCGTCGCAGCGCATGGAACCCTTCTCCATGGAGCAGTCCGAAATGCCCAGCGTCACAAAGATGCGACGGAGCTTCTCCATAAACAGGCGCGCTTCCTCGGGCGTGCGCAGATCGGGCTCGGTGACGAGCTCAATCAGCGGCGTGCCGCAGCGGTTGTAGTCGACGAGCGACTCGGCAGCGGCGGTAATGCGACCCTCGGCACCGCCCACGTGCACCATCTTGGCGGCGTCCTCCTCCATGTGGATGCGCAGGATGCGGATGGGCACCGTGTAGGAACCGTCCTCGCGACGCTCGGGCATCTGCAGGTTGGACGCGTCGTAGCTGGCCAGATGGCCGGCGCGCTGGTTGCCCTCGCGCATGGTCGACGTCATGGACGTGGACAGGCCCTCGGCGTTGGCCGAGGCGCTCGCCAGGCTCTGGGCCTCGGCCTCGCCAAACGCGCAGTCGGGGCGCTCGGCGGCACCGCGACCGGTCACATCCAGGTCCAGGTGACCGTACATGGCAAAGGCGACCGGACCCTGCGTGGTCTGGAAGTTCTTGGCCATGTCGGGATAGAAGTAGTGCTTGCGGTAGAACATCGAGTGGCGCTGGATCTCGCAGTTGGTGGCCAGACCCGCCTTGACGATGCTCTCGATGGCGCGTTTGTTGGGCACCGGCAGGGCGCCGGGTAGGCCCAGGCACACCGGACACACGTTGGCGTTGGGCTCGTCATCGTGGCTGAGCTTGCAGTTGCAGAACATCTTGGTATCGAGTGCGGTGAGCTCGGTATGGATCTCCAGGCCGATCACGGCCTCCCAATCCTGCAGGACCTCGGAAAGCTCCTTCATTACAGCTCGCCTCCCTTCCCGGCAAAATCGGACGCAACGGAAAGCGCGGGCGCACCCGTGGCGGCATCGGCAAAGCCGCGCTCCAGGGCGCGGGCAAACGTGAGCAGCTGACGGTCCTTAAACGCCGGACCCACCAGCTGGGCAGAAACGGGCAGCTGAGTGTCCTCGCCCAGGCCCAGCGGCACCGAGATGCCACCGTTGCCGCAAATGTTGAGCGAAATGGTGTACAGGTCGGAGAGGTACATCTGCGTGGGGTCGCTGATCTCGCCAAATTTAAAGGCCGTGCGCGGCGAGGCGGGCATGAGGATGGTGTCCACCTTGGCATACGCGGCGTCGTAATCCTGCGTGATGAGTGTGCGAGCCTTTTGCGCGGCGTAGTAGTACTTGTCGTACACGCCCGAGCTCAGCAAGTAGGCGCCGAGCATCTGACGGCGCTTGGCCTCGGCACCAAAGCCGTGGGCGCGGCTGAGCGAGCTCTGGTCGGACAGGTTGGCGCAGCCCTCCTCCTGATAGCCGTAGCGAATGCCGTCGAAACGTGCCAGGTTGGAGAACGCCTCGGCCGGGCCGATGACGTAGTAGGCGGCGATGGCGGCATCCAGGTGCGGCAGGTCGACCTCCACGAGCTCGGCGCCCTGGTTCTGCAGCTCCTGGGCAGCGCGCTGAACAGCGGCCTTGACCTCGGACGTCAGGCCCTCGGCCTCCATAAACGCAGGGATAATGCCCACGCGCTTGCCCTCGATGCTGTCGTTGAGATGCTCGGTAAAGTCGACAGCGCAATCCTGGCTGGTGCAGTCGTACGGATCGTGGCCCGCGCCGGTAAGCGCGTTCATGGCCAGCGCGACGTCCTCGACCGTGCGGCCAAAGGGGCCCACCTGGTCGAGCGACGAGCCAAAAGCAACCACGCCGTAACGGCTCACGGCGCCATACGTGGGCTTAAAGCCCACCACGCCGCACAGCGACGCCGGCTGGCGAATGGAGCCGCCGGTGTCCGAGCCCAGCGAGAGCGCGACCTCGCCCGCGGCGACGGCTGCAGCGGAGCCGCCCGAGGAGCCGCCGGGCACGCGCTCGGTATCCCAGGGGTTGTTGGTGCGATGGAACGCCGAGCTCTCGGTGGAGCTGCCAAAGGCAAACTCGTCCATGTTGGCCTTGCCCATGGGCAGGCAGCCGGCGTCGAGCATGCGCTGGACGCAGGTGGCGGTGTAGACGCTCTGGTAGTCCCCGAGCATACGGGAAGCGCAGGTGGTGCGCGTACCCACGAGGTTCATGTTGTCCTTGATGGCCAACGGCACGCCCGCGAGCGGGGGTAGAGTCTCACCGGCGGCGCGGCGGGCGTCGATTTTGGCAGCAGCCTCAAGCGCGAGCTCGGGCGCCACCTGCAGAAATGCCTGGACTCCGCCCTCGCGCGCCTCGATGGCGGCAAGGGAGGCCTCGGCCACCTCGGTAGCGGTAAAGTCGCCGGCGGCAACACCCACGGCAATCTGGGCGGCGGTAAGGGAATCGAAGCTTAGCGCCATTACTCGCTCTCCCCCTCTCCCAAAATGGACGGCACGCGGAAGTAGCGGTCGCGCGCGCTGCCGGCGTTTTCGAGCGCGACGTCGAGCGGCAGGTCGCGCTCGGGCTCGCGCAGGTCGTCGCCCATCACGTTGGACAGGCTTCCGATGGGATGGAACGTGGGCTCCACGTCGGGCAAGTCATATTGCAGGACGGGCTCGAGCATCTGGACGGCGTCGTTCATGTAGGACGTCATCTGGGTGAGCTCGTCATCGGTCAGTGCGATCTTTGCGTACTCGGCGATGCCGCGCACGTCTTTCTCGCTGAGTGCCATAGGCGCTCCCTTCCGCATAACAGTTAAACCGCTCTAGTATACAGGGCAACGCCGACTTGGAGCAGGTGCTTTACCCAAATGCAGCGAAAACGTAACGAGGGCGGCGGGCTGGCAGGCGGCGGGCTGGCGGTTCTGCAGCGAAACCGCACCGTCCATAGCGAAAACCGTCCCGCCCGCAACGAAGACCATCACAACATTCGACGCTTTTCGCCAAAATCACGATTTTCATCGAATGTTGTGATGGTTTGGAAGTCCTATCCACCGCAAAGGTGCCTGTCCCCATTGCGGTGGTTCTGAAGAATGTCCTATGCCGAGGCCTTGGCCTTGCGGCGCTTGCGGATCGCGTGGATTACGATGTCCAGCAGCAACAGCACAATGGCTACGACCACAATGAGCACGGCGAACTCGCGCTTGCCCCAGTGGCGGCCGGCCAGCGACTTTTGCTTGTCGACGTCCTTCTTGTTGTACTTGGTGCGCACGCAATGCACCAGCAAGCGATGGTCGTTTACGCCGTAGGGCGTGCAGGTGACGAGCGTCACCTTGTCGGCGCCGGGCTCGATGGTCAGCGACTCCATCTCCTCGGGCAGCACCACCTCGGAGTCCACCATCTTGTAGGCGAGCGTCTTGTTCATGGTGTGCAGCAGCACCAGGTCGCCGGGCTCCAGCGAATGGATGTCGTCGAACATGCTCAGGTTGCGCATGCCCGAGTGCGCGGTGAGCACGCAATGCGTCGAGGTGCCGCCCACCGGCAGGCTCGTGCCCTCCAGGTGGCCGACGCCCGCCATAAGGACTTCCTCGCTCGTGCCGTGGTAGATGGGCATGCTCACGTCGATGGAGGGGATCTCGACCCAGCTCATCATGGGATCGCGGTCAAAGATGAGCTGCTGAGCGTAGGGCTCGATCTGGTCGGCGGGAAGCTCGGTGACCTCGCCGGCAAGTTGCTCGTTATAGGAGCGCGCCTGAAGCAGAATGCGTTCGCGCTCCTCTTCAGACAGCGCGTCCACGGTGCTGGACACGGTGCTGATCTGGTTGAACACGCCCGAGGCCTCGAGCCGGTCCAAGATCCACGGCCAGGTCATAAGGCCCACGCCAATAAGGATGATGACGATGGTGATGAGCCGGTCGGCCCAGCGCGGCAGCCGCTTGCGGCGTCTGGGCTTTGGTTGAGGTTTGGGTTGAGGGCTTGAGCCGCCGTTGGCCTCGGCGTTATTGCTCTTCATATGTTTGGTGCCCTGCACCATCGCCAGTCACTCCTCTACAACTCAAGTTGTCTAAACAAATAATAGCTGATTAGCGAACTCATGCGCCGAACAACGCAGCTAGACAGCATTGCTTGGCGCGAGCATGGGCCAGCATTTGCGTTTTCAAAATGTCCCGAATCGGTTGGGCGATTCGGGATACAATGTCAATAGAAAACGACGCACCCCGCGTAAGTGTACGAGAGCGCGGGCGGCCTAGTTTTCTGGTTTTGTTAAATGCCCGGGATCCGACCCCCGGGCATTCTTATTTGCGCTTGTTGCGGCGCAAATGCCTTCTACCGTCCGCACCGCGCGTGCGCCTACGGACCCTAAACCGAACCTCATACGAGTCAAGAAACGCGATGACGAACGTGCCCACCGCCGCGAGGGCGGCGAGGGCGTTAAGGAATTTCAGCATTTGGGGACCTCCGATCGAGTCGTCGGCCGCCCGCGCACGGAATGCGTCGCAAGGGTATTTTACTGCGAGTGTATACACCCACAGCCGGTAAACGCGATTTTGACAAACATTTGTTCGATAGTTACAAACACGGTTCCTCATCCAGCGGAGCCTGGCCGCATTGTCCGCGTTTGCCCGACGTGTTTGCGTTTTCAGAATGTCCCGAATCGGCGGGGCGATTCGGGATACAATAGCTACAGGAAACGACGCACCCCGCGTAAGTACTTAGGAGCGCGGGCGACCAGTTTCCGACGTTGTTAAATGCCCGGGCTCCGAACCCCGGGCATTCTTATTTGCGCTTGTTGCGGCGCAAATGCCTTCTACCGTCCGCACCGCACGTGCGCCTACGGACCTTAATCCGAACCTCATACGAGTCAAGAAACGCGATGACGAACGTACCCGCATCGGACGGTGGAGGTTGGCTGCGTTATCCCAAAAAACGGGGCAGACTCCAGTGCGAAGTCTGCCCCGAAAAGAGAATGGCAAAGCAAGAACGTGGATGGACGAGAAAAGTGTCCGCAAGTCTCATGGCCATCACATCCCACCTGCCAAAGGGATGGGTGAGCCAGCGTTACTCCTGCTCGGACTCCTCAGCCTGCTTACGGCTGCGGATGAGGTGCGCCACGCCGATGCACAGCACCGCGCCACCAGCAATCCAAGTGAAGGTCACGCCGTTGAGGCCGGTCAGCGGGAGGCCGGTGCCCTTCTTGTTCTGGATGGTGACGGGGATTTTGGTCGTGGTCACATTTCCACCAGTCGTAGGAGTGGCCATGCTGGAATTGGACGTCACTTTGAGCTCTTTAAGCGTGCCGTCTGTATTGTATTCAGGCGCCACCGTGATTTCGAAGTCGGCAATGGTGTTGTAGCCCGCAGGTGTCTTGCTCTCAGAAATCAGATATGTGCCTGCAACAAGTCCGGGAATAGAGACCTTGTTGCCAGCCTCCGTAGTTTCAAACGTGTAAGCGTCATTTACGTCATTACTGAAGCTGCCGTCTTGCTTCAACCATTTTTCAACGCAGTTATCGGACCCTTCCTTAATCATTTTGACCGTAAAGCCAGCATCGAGTTTCGCAGACGAGTTATCCGGGTCGATCTTAGTGACATCGAAGCCGAAGACGTAATCAGCGACCTTCTTCGATTCGGAAGTGCCGGTGCCGTTAGACATGGGATCGTTGGAGTAGACAAGCTTGACCTCGTTGGTGTTACCGGCAGCCGTGTATTCGGCATCGCTGGTGAGTTTAGCCTGATAGGTCACAACGACATTTGAAATGTCACCGGCTGCAATGCTGGCGTCGGCGGTGTCTACGATGGCCTTAAGGTCAGCAAAAGAGACCTTGAGCAATTCTGTCTTGGAATCCTTGGCCTTGGTCGCAGTTGCCGTATAGCCCTTGCTAGCATCATACTTGACCTCAGCATGAGTGCCGTCTTTTTTAACGATATAAACCTTAAGATTCATCGGGTTGCCATTGGCATCCTTCACAACATCCAGACCTTTGCTCAGCGTATCCTGGAATTCGTACTGATATTTATCATACGAAGTAATATTGTCCGCTACGGTACCAGTCAGCCTGTAGTCGATTACCTGCCCAATCCAGGCGTCGCCCACGTTCTTCCAGTTATCCGTTTCAGCGTTATCGGCCGTCTTGCCCTTAGTGTCATCGAGAATCTGCTTATTGACCGTAGGAATGCTGGTCTTCTCGGTAACCTCTACATCGCCGGCGCCCACGACGGCATAAATCGGCGAAGTAGCAGTATTCTTGCTGCCGGTCGTCGACTCATCCGAAGCCAAAGTGTCCGCGTCAGTCAGAAACAGGTAATAACCAGATTTATCGAAAGAAACCTTGGTATCCGCCCCAAACGAAGCCACTCCAACGCCCGTCGGGTTAGTCGGAGTGACATTCTTCGCAACCAGTCCAGCAAGCATATTGAGCAAATCGGTGTCTTTGAGAACCGTCGTATTTGTGGTCCCGGTAATGTTGGCAGTCAGCCAATTGGCAACATCCTGCGGGCTGGCATCGGTTTTCAGATCGTCTGCTTTATCTTTATTATAGTCGTTGATGGCCTTAATAATGGCTTTTTGCGTCTGGTCATTAACGCCAGTTGCCCACTTAACATTCGAAACGACCTTGTCAGTCTTGCCAGTCTTGCCGCTCTCATCCACGACATCGGCCTCGAAAATCTGGTAGGCCTTGTACTTCACGCTGCCATTATTGGCATTCTTGTTGATGGTGATGCTGTTGGCCGGAGCCGCCACATTCTCAGCAAACGCCATGGTCACCGGGGCCATGACGCCGCCGAAGCTCAACGCTGCTGTGAGGCCGGCGGTTACTGCCAGGCGTGCGATGTTCTTGCTCATACTCATCTTCTTTTCCTCTGCTTTCTGCTTGATTCCCATTCGATCAATCATCATCTGTCTGTGTCTTAGCATCTACTTCGCTACGTCTCGCCCCGCTCTCTGTGGGGCTGCCAGCTACTCTTTATGGCTGCCACCTCCCCGCCTGACCAGGAGCGCGACCACGATGAGCGCGGCTCCGGCGACCGCTGCGGCAGTCGCGGCGTACATTGCCATATCGCCAGTCGAGGGCATAAAGCCTCCGGTGGTAATGCTAGGGGGTGTGCCGGTGGGCGTGTTGATGAGCGACGCCTCCAGGCTGCCCGTCGACCCGTCCGCGCTGTCGGCGCGCAGGGGCGACTCAGCCGTGATGGTGAGTTTGGGCTTGGCGGCGGCCACCTGGTCGACGTCCAGGCCCTCGGCCTTGACCGTCACGCAGCGTGTGCCCTCAAAGGCGGTGTAGCCCTTGGGCGCCTTGAGCTCGCGGACCTCCAGCTTGCCCGAGTCCACGCCCGAGACGGTCACGCGGCCGTCCTCGCCCGTGGTGACGGTGGCCTTGCCTTGCGCATCCCACGTGCCGTCGGCCGCCAGTGTGCGACCGCGGTCATCGGCGATACTTAGGACCGCCCCGGCAAGCGGCTTGTCGCCGTCGCTGCCGCGCTTGGTGAGCGCGAGATCCCAGGTGTAGGCGCACGCATCGTCGCTCGGCGTGCTGGTGAAGCCGGCGTCGCCGGACTGATCGGCAAGGGGAGAGCGCGGGTAGCGCAGGTAGACCTCGTTGGGGTTGCCCTTCGCGATGCCGTGGTTGCATGCGCTGTTGAGCGGCGCGTTGTACACGGCGACCACGCGGGCACCCGCGGTGAAGGCGTCGGCCCCGCCGAGCGCGGCGATCAGGTCGCCGGTGCGCACGGTGAAGGTCTTGCCGTCGGCCGCTACCTTGGTGGCGCACTGGGCCGTGATGTCGGTCCAGCCCTTCGTGGGCTCGGTGCCGGCGCGGCCGTCCTTACCGGCCGAGACGGCGTCAAAGCCGCCGTCCGTGCCCGCCGCCACGTACACATGCATGCTCGCGGCGACCTTGGAGGGGTCGAGCCCCGCGCCCATGGTGTCGACTAGCTGAACCGCGTAGGTGTCGTAGGCGGCAAGGCCCGCCGGGACCGTGGCCGAGAGGCGCCAGTACAGGTCGTCGGCGACCGTGGCGTCGGCGGCCTTCTGCCATGCGGCGGTGCTGTCCTCCAGCACGTGCTTGGCGACCTTGGGCGTCGCCGCCTTGGGCTTGACGGTGACGGCGCCACCGCCGACCAGGGCCATGATCGGCGCGGTGCCGGCCTCGCCCTGGGCGATGGCGTCGTCGGCGGCGACGATGAGCCAGTAGCCGCAGGACAGCTCGGCCGTCGTGCCCGCGTTAAGGGCCACGGACACGGCGCCAGAGCTCTGAAGGGAACGAGCGAGCTGTGCGCTCAGCGCGCTCGTAAGGTGGGAATCGGTGTTGAGCCACTCGGCAGCTTCCTGCGCGGTGGTCTGGGAATTGGGCATGCCAGCGCTGTGCAGCACGGGCAGGACGGCGTCGCGCACGGCGCCGCTTGCCCAGACGAGGTCGGTGGCGATCTTGGCGTCGTTGTCGCCGTCGACGACGTTGGCGTTAAAGATCTGGTAGGCGTCGTAGCCGCTCGCCACGGTGCCGCTCACCGTGATGGAACCGGTCGAGGTCGGCGCGGCCTGCGCGGAAGCGGGGAACACAACCGCGCAGGTGCCGATCAGGAGGGCAAGCAGCGCAAACAAGATCGGGAAGGAGCAAACTTTCTTATTCACGACGCTCGCCTCCCTTCGCATTCGCCTTGCGACGAATGTGCATCCAGGCCGCAGCAGCGCAAAGCACCGCCGCGCCGGCAAGGTACGTCAGAGTGACGCCCGACATACCAGAAAGGGGCAAAGAGGTGGAGTAGGTGTTGGTGAAGACCGGAACGCTCTGTTCCTTGCCAGTGGCCTCGTCCTTAGCTGGAACGTAGGTGACCGGCTTTTGCTCTTTCTCGGGGATATCCTTGCCATCGGCATTGACGATCTTGGTGTAGGTCACATCGCACTTGATCGTCTTATCAGACTGATCAGTTGCCGTGACCGTGATCTTGTAGACCGACTTGTCGTATTTGTAGTTCGCGAACGGTGTGGTCGGCTGCTGTTCGCGGACGTAATAGGTAAAGGTCTTGCTTGCACCCCGACCAGTAGAGTCAGACTCGAGTTTGTCGAGCTGATTGAGCGCGTACTCAATCTTGCCGAAACTCAGAGTCTGGGACTTATCGGCGCCAGGCTGGGTCGACTTACTCTCAACGATCTTCGAGAAGTCCTCGTCGGTTGCAAGCTGAAGCGTAAACTCCTTCATCTCGCCGCCCTCAACGACCTTAGTCGCCTTAGGAGTCCAAGAGCCGCTGGAGGTATAGGGCACGATTCTATTGGTAAAGGTCGGGTTACCATTTTTACCGATAGCAACCGTAGCCGTTGTGTTGTCCTCTGAGCACCCAACGGAATAGTCTCCGGAATCAAGTGGTACGAAGTCCTTATCGTCCTCGGCCTTTTTATAGACAGCTACCGTTTGTACCTTGTAATAGTTAATCTTGAACCCCATGAGCGTTTCAGAGTGGGACGAATCGTCCTCAACTGTTGCCTTGATCTTGTAAATGGTCTTATCGAATTTAGTGTCCAATTCGTTTTCGCCGCTGATGGGTTCCTCAACGAGATAGAAAACGTATTGTCCCGAAGAATAGTCCTTGCCAGAGTCGAAGGTGATACTGCCGCTTGATTGATCAACAGTCGCCTCACCCGCACCACTGCAATCGCCCATATCTAATGTGCCGTCATCTTTCCAAGAAGGCGCCTTGGCACCGGTACCATCCTGGCGCAGCAGCTGGAACTTGTACGCGTGCCCATTAAGGTTTTGCTTGTTTTCCTTTGCATCCACAAGCACCTTAGTGGCGTTGAGTTTCATGCTCGGGTAAACCCTCAGATCATTGACTTCGCCAACGACAAGATCGCCGTTGGTCATGATGCCGCCACCATGGGTATAGGAGTAGTTACCGCTGATGATGGTCGTAGCCTCTGCCTGCGCCTTTTCCTTGGCATCGGGTGTCGGATTAGCCTTAAGGCCGAACATCCACTTAGCCTCGGCACCGCCGTTGGCGTCAATGGTAATCGGTACACCGTCGCAAGTGCCCCGCCAACCAGCCGATCTGCCGCCCAGCATCTTGCCAAAAACGACAGCGATTGTCTTATCCGCGCCATTCTTATTACGGACCAAGAAGAAATCCTCATGGCCGGAATTTTGGAAGGAATGAGTAACGTATTTTTCTTCATCGCGGTCTTCAGTTTTGTTGTCGCCGCCAGCGGAATAATGATACGCTGGATGCTTATGTTCATTTTGATCAAGGTCTGGCAGCTTTTTGCCATATTGATCAACGTTATCTGTGTTGTCATAGATAGCAGCGCCATTTGAGTGCGAAACGATTGTCTCGCCCGTAGGACAAGCACCGACGCCACCGCCCCAGCCACCGGCGCGATTATTAGTGATCAGCGTCTTGAAAATATTGAGCCTGCCGCCCTTCTGGATAAAGACGCCACCGCCGCCCCAGTCGCCGCCACGGCCGTCAGTGCTGCCCGTCATGGTCTTGTTGTTGGTGATGTAAATCTTGTTGGGCGTGTCCGGCTTAGTCCCAATATCGCCGGTAGTACCGGTGGAAATACGGAGACCACCGCCCTCAGCGTTTTCAGATTTGTTGCCGGCAATCGTGCCACCTGTCATGGTAAACGTAATCGCCCGGTTCCAGAAGCCAGCATAAATTCCGCCACCGGCCTCTTTGGAGTAGTTGGCCGTAACAGAACCGCCCGTCATGGTCAGTGATCCCTTTTTATTATCACTGCTCGTTGATGCAATGCCGCCGCCACCGAGGAGACCGTTGTTGTAAATTTCCTTAATAGCGACTTGAGCTTCAACTCGGTTGTTAGTTATATTGGCAGAACCACTGATGGTTACGGTTGCACCCTTGGTATAAACACCACCACCGTAGCCGCCGGTGTCGGCGCTTCCGCCATTGCTGACAGGAACGGCATACGTAGCGTTGCCCGAGATGACACCGCCGGAGAGATTCAACGTGACACCGCTATCGGCAAAAATGCCACCACCGGAAGCAGCCTTATTCGCTGCGATCACGCCGTCGGTCATGTTGACCGTGACTTTCGCGCCGTTTACGCACAGGCCGCCGCCCCAGCCGCCATGTTGCTGATTGAGATTCGCGCCAGTAATAAAACCGCCATTGATATTCACCTGAGTTTCATTGCTTTTCCCCTCGGCAAAGATGATATGACCGTTGTTGGCCAAATCCCTCGGTGTCGTGATCATGCCACCGTTGAGGTTAAGCGTGCCGCCATCCGCAACAGAGATGACCTGTTGGACCGAACCCCTGTTGGATGCAGCAACGATTGCGCCGAAACCGCTGACGACATGCTCAGTCGTGGTTTCAGTGGTGGTGGTGCCAAGGGTATCTGCGTTAGGCGCGCTCGTGGTTTCATAATAGGTTAAGCTCTGAGGAGTACCTTTGTTGTCACCGGTCCATGCCATAGTTGCAAGCTTGCCAGGATTGTTATCAACGACCGAAGGTGTATCGCTAACATGGGCAGAGTCTTCAACGGTAAGCGCACCGCTCTCTACCGTAATGAACGTGTCGTTATTACCAACGCGGTAATAAAGCTTGTGACCCGCAAGGTCGATTGTAGTATTTTGCCTGATAGTGATTGGCACACTTGAACTAATGTCAGCCTTAAGACGTAGTTTATCGGGTTTAGTCGGGGCGTTAAGGTACGCTGTCAGGTCTCCGTCACTCGCCAGCAGCGTGTACCCATCCTTATCTTTTTGAAGTCCCGAAACCTCACCTTCATTTGCAACAGTAGCGACCTTATAGACAGACTGTCCATCATCCGCGGGCTGCGCAGCGCTCTCGGCTCCCGTGTCATCAGACGACGGGGCCGTCCTGAGAGCATCGTCGCCGGTCTCGTCGCCCTCGGTCTCGTCGCTATCCTGGTTTTCGGTATCCCCGTTGTTGGTGTTTTCTACATCAGTAGACTCACTTGAGGAACCCCCCCCATCACAGTTCCCTCAGTAGAAACCGCCTGACCATCGTTGGCGATGGCCTGCGAGATCGGGGGCATGACGAGCGACAGTACCAGGCTCAACACGGAAGCTCCGCACAAAACGCCTGCCAGTACACGGCGCGTCGCTTTATTACTCTGCTTAGATTTGTCCGAATTCGCTTTCATCGATGTCTCCTCCCCAAGAGACCGCGATCTTGCTCTTTCACTATCAAACGTATCTGCGCAATCTGTAATTGCGCTCGTTTAGTAATGCAATTATAACGATTGTTTAAACATCTGAGCAACAAAAACCGATAGTTTTGTAGTGAGTTCTCAATTCTCTTGACAATTGCTCGGATTTGCCTTCGTTTATTCGCTATCTATTTTTTGTTTCTGCTGGTAATTTAGTTGCCTATTATTTTTTAATGGCATTAGATTTATTTGCACAACATTTTGCTCAAGAGCAAACATCCTGTGAACGGTCGGAAATCGACCGTGAGCGGGGGTCATTAACCGGGATGAATATCCTACCAAATTGATGAGAATATCTAAAAACCCATCGGTGGTTAGAAGCATGATGTTCAGACAACCATATTTGAATTTTCACACAGATTTTAGGTATCAATTCGACCAAATCGCCTGAGGCCACCGCAAAGGCGCCTGCCCCCTTTGCGGTGGCTCTCCCCCGGCGCTACAGCAGGTGCTCCTGGATGAAGATCGCGATGCCGTCTTCGTCGTTGCTGGCGGTTACAAAGTCGGCGGCGGCACGGGTGGCGTCGCTGCCGTTTGCCATGGCCACGCCCACGCCGGCATCGGCCACCATGCAGGTGTCGTTATCGGCATCGCCAAACACGCAAATGTTCGTAAGCTCCATGTCGTTGAGCTCTGCCACGCGTACAAGGCCGCGCGTCTTGGACACGCGCGGATCCATGAACTCGTAGAGCCGCTGCGTGGTTTGCAGAGCCGCCGCCTTAACAGTGTTATCGGCAAACGTCGACGCCCGCTCAATCACCCGCGGCATTACCTCAGGCGCCATGGTAAACATCACCTTGGGCTGCGGCTCGCGCAAGAACTCGGCAAAATCGACCACCTGGTAGGGCACGCCGTCGACGCGTGACAGGTGCTCGACGCACGCGTTGCTCTCGGGCACGTAGAACACGCCGTCTCGGGGGCAGACGGGTGTTGCCGGAAGGTCCGCCATGTGCTTGCAGATGCGCGCGATGGTCTCGCCCGGCAGCGGATAGCTCAGCTCGTTGATGTCGTGCGCGCGGTCGATGACCTCGGCGCCACCGCAGCCCACGAGCACGTCCACCAGGCCTTCGATGCCCCAGAGCTCGTACATGGCCTCGGTCGCATGGGCGTCGCGCCCGGTGCACAGGCCAAAGAGCACGCCACGCTCGCGCAGGGCGCGGATCGCCGCCACGGTGCGCGGGGACACCGTGTGCTGGCTCGTGAGCAGCGTACCGTCGATATCGCAGAACACGGCTTTGATGTGGCTGAAGGTGGTGTCCATGGGAGCCTTTCTGGGTTGTGCGGCGGTGTGGGGTGTATCTGGAAGTGGCGTTCATGGTATACCAAAGCGCACACGGGGCGCTTTGGCGCAAAACCACCACAAAGGTGCCTGGCCCTCTGTGGTGGTTGCGACGTCTGCGGGCCAAACCATCACAACATTCGACGTTTTTCGGCAAAATCGCGATTTTCATCGAATGTTGTGATGGGTTTTACTGCCTTACGGCACGATCAAAATGCCGGCGTCCAAACAGCAGCAACGCCGCAGGGACTGCCGTCACGACCATGCCTGCTCCGATGAGCGTCTGCTGCACGCCAAACGTCGCCGCCAGCCACGGGGCAATCGCCAGCGGGGCCACGCCGGCGAACATATTGCCAAAACCCATGACCGAGTTGACGCGACCAAGCTGCTCGAGCGGAGCCGTCGTTTGCACGATCGTGTTGTGGAGCGGGTTGACGACACCCCAGGCCACGCCCAGGGCAATCTGTCCGACGAGGGCTACGCCCACGTACGGTGTCCCCACATAGAGCAAACTTCCCAGACCCACGGACATGAGCGCCACGAGCAGTGTTTTAAGGTTGACCAGGTGCGGCGGCAAGCGGAGCGCGAGCACGGCACCCAGCACCGCGCCCACGCCCGAAGCCGACGAGAGCCAGCCCATCCACTCAACGCCGACGTGTAGGACATCGCGGTAGAAGAACGACTCGAGCGGATCGAAGGCTCCGTAGCCAAAGTTCGAGAGGAAAATAATGCAGAACAGCAGAGCGAGGACGCTGTTGGTGAAGACTGTCTTGATGCTGGCTGCGAAGGTGGCGCGGGCGGATGTGCTGGGGTTGGAGCTTTGTCCCGCACGCTCCCCTTCCTCTGCCGAATCGGCATCCGCATGCCCGGCGACATGGCTGGTCTGCGGCCTAAAGCCCCAACCGACGACGAACGCCAGCACGGTAAAGAGCATCATGAGCACAAACACCGCGCGCGACGATGCAGCCGCCGCGACAAAGCCGCCCAGCGTGGGGCCAACGATGATACTCACGTTTGAAAACATGGCGATGGCGGAGTTGATGTCTTTGAGCTCGACAGGATTGTCGGTGAGGTAGGCCGGATAGGATGTGGCGATGGGCTGGGCGAACCCCATCACAAAGCCCAGAAACACCGCGCCGAGTAGGACGACGCCGGTCGCGCTACCAAAGGCGATGATTGCCGTGCCAGTTGCAAGAGCGCCGACGATGCTCAGCAAGAAATGGCGGCGCGGACCCCAGGCGTCGAGCGCAGCGCCGCCCGCAAAGGATCCCAGGATCACGAAAACGTTCATAAACAGGACGGCCAGCGATGTCGCGACGACCGAGGCATCGTCCGCATAGGTAAGCGTTCCGATGACGCCGATAAAATAACTGGTCTGAAACCCGGTGTAGATGAGAAAGCGCATCGCCACCAGGCGCTTGGCCTGCACGGACAGCGATGATTGAGGCTTTGAGAAAAGAGAGACGAGCATGGAGACTCCTTGTTTCATACGAATGCGGACGGCGAGCATTCGCCACCGTCTGTCAAATCAATCTATCCGCATGAAACATTAAGGACGCATCAAGCCCCTTTTCTCCGTTTTTCGCCCGTCATGAACTACTTGGTAGATTGTAAGGCATGTCCCACACATCTACCAAAGCAAAAACCACCACAAAGGTGCCTGGCTCCTTTGTGATAGAAATGACGTTTGCCCAGATAAAACCTGCCAAAACAAACCTGTCCCTATTTGGCAGGTTATGGCAGCGCAGCGAGCCGGCCCTTAAAGGTGATCTTGGATAAGATCGCAGATGGCTCGAGCGTCGTTGATGTTGATGGCTCGGGTCGCAAAGCCGGCGTCGAAGGCCTGGCGCGCCAGGGCCTCGTTGCAGGCAAGGGCCAGCGTGTGACCGTCGACCAGGTCGAGCGAGCTCTTGCCGCGCAGGCGATCAACGCCCGATCGCGCGACCACGATGTTGTCGAAGCCCTCGGTCTTGTAGCCCTCGATGATCACCACGTCGACATCGTTGTAGCGCGACAGCAGCTCGCGCGCGGGCATCTCGTCCTCCTCGCGCGTGTCAGCGTACTCCGCCCAGCGCGTGGCGCAGATGAGCCCCACATGCTTGGAGCCGGCCTGGTGATGGCGCCACGTATCCTTGGCGGGTACATCGATATCAAAGCCGTGATGCCCATGATGCTTGAGCGAACCCACGCGCAGGCCGCGGCGGGTGAGCTCGGCGATAACCTTCTCGACGAGCGTGGTCTTGCCCGAATTTTGGTAGCCGATAAACGCGATTGCGGGGACGGCCGGCGCCGGAGCTGCGGGTGCGACGGCGACGGGTGCGCTCGCGGGCGCGTTACCGTCGGCGCCGGCGGCCTCAGCAGCAACGGCCTGACGCTCGGCGCGATCCCACACGCCCGAGCGGCCGCCCTCCTTGTGCAACAGGCGCACGTCGACGATCTCCATGCCGCGATCGACGGCCTTGCACATGTCATAGATGGTCAGACACGCGGCACTCGCGCCGGTCAACGCCTCCATCTCGATACCCGTCTTGCCCGTCACGCCGGCCGTAACCAGTACGTGAAAGCCAACCTGCCCGTCCGCGCGTGGCGGCGCCCAGCCCTCGGGCACGTCCTCGGGCGGCGTTCCTGCCGGCGCGATAGGCTCAATATCGCACTTGCTCTTGGTAATGAGCAGCGGATGGCACATGGGGATGATGTCGCTCGTGCGCTTGATGGCCATAATGCCCGCCACGCGCGCGCAGGCAAGCACATCGCCCTTCTTGGCGCGGTCCTGCAGCACCATGGCCTGCGTCTCGGGGTGCATGAGGATGGTGCCCTCGGCGATGGCGATACGATGGGTCTCGGCCTTGTCGGACACGTCGACCATGCGTACCTCGCCCTTGGCGTCCACGTGCGTCAGTTCGTCGCGACGGGCATCACGGGTGGGCTCGGCTGCAGCGCTGGAAGTCGGCTGTGCGGCAGTGACAGCATCGCCAGCCGCAACCGTGGCTTTGTGGGCAGACATCGCGGCCCTTCGAGCGGCCTTGGTGGCATCGGCGTACCTGCTCTTGGCCATATGATCATCCTCCGATTTGGGACATAAATCGTTGCGTGCCCTCAATTATCGCGTGTTCCTGCGGTTTGTGGGCCACGGCATCGCGCCAAATCGAAAGCACCTGCATATCATCACCACGGCGCAGCGCCTCACGCACCGAATACTCGGCATCGCTGAACAGGCACGGACGCACGTTGCCATCGGCCGTCAGGCGCAGACGGTTGCAATTCGCACAAAAATGATTGGACATGGCGCTGATAAAGCCGACCGTTCCCGCCGCACCCGGAAAGTGCCAATAGCGCGCAGGACCCGCGCCGGCAGGAGCGTCATTGATGTCGAGTGGCTCGAGCTCGCCCAGTCCCGTCGCGGCGGCCCCAGCATTGATGCGCGCCCGCAGCTCGTCGCTCGGCACGGTATCGCTCACGTCCCACAGCTCGGGATTGAGTGCGGGCGCATGCGGGTCCACAGCGCAATGCGAGCTCGTGTGCTCGTCGCCAATGGGCATGTATTCGATAAAGCGCAGGTGAATGGGGCGATCGACGGTCAGACGCGCGAGGGCCGCCACATCCTGGTTGAGCCGGCGCACAACAACGCAGTTGACCTTAACGGGCTCAAAGCCCCAAGCCAGCGCCGCGTCGATGCCAGCCATGGTCTGTTCGAGCCGACCCAGGCGCGTGATCTTTCCAAAGAGCGTAGGGGCGAGTGTGTCGAGCGAAATGTTGACGCGGTTAAGCCCGGCATCTTTGAGCTGCGGTGCCAGCTTAGGCAGCAGAGCGCCGTTGGTGGTGAGCGAGATGTCCTCGATCTGCGGAATCGCGCGGATGTCACGAATGAGCGGGATGATACGGCGGCTGACCAGCGGCTCGCCGCCCGTCAGACGCACGCGGCAAATGCCCTCCCCCGCTACTAGGCGCACAAAGCGAGCGATTTCCTCGGCGCTGAGCAGCTCGTCGTGCGCGCGGGGCGCCACGCCATCGGCCGGCATGCAATAGATGCAGCGGAAATTGCACTTGTCGGTAACGGCAATACGCAGGTAGTTGATGTCGCGGCCAAAACCGTCATGTTGCACGTGCCCGTTCACGCAGCCCTCCCCTCGCGCGGCGTTTTATTCTTCGGAAAACATAATACCCCACGCAAGAATCATGCCGACACCCGTACGACAGGACAGGCCGCTTCGAGCAAAACGGACTTCCCAAGCCCATCCTCAGCACAGACCATCACAACATTCGATGCTTTTCCCGATTTTGGCGAAAAACGTCGAATGTTGTGATGGTTTGCCTGCCCACAGCACCCCGCGGAAGGACCAAAGCGCCCCCTAAAGGCCGCCATCCCAGTGTCGAATCACGAATTCTCGCAAGTCGTTCTGCCGCTTTTGGAACGCTTCGCTTCGGTCGCACTTAAGGCCCATAGCGAGCGCGATGGCGTTCATCGCCCGATGCAATTGCAGCTGGTGGGCAAACTGAGTCCCGGTGAGAACGATCATCCTAAAGCCCAGCGCGCTCAGCACGGTCATACGCTCCGCGTCCGACGCGCTGCGCTGTTTATCAAGATGGTCCGAGCCGTTGTATTCAATCCCTGTACCGCTCGCAGGCGCATATACGTCGATCTCGAAATACCCGGCCTTTGCGAGATACTTGAACTCGTTGGGAACATCGACCCGATGGTTGAGCTCGATCTTGGCATATCCCAGCCCTCCCTGGGAACGTTTTGCTACGACCATGATTGCAGTGGCCGTCTCCATGGGCGATCGCGCGCCATCGTGCACGCGCTTGAGCACGGCGGCCGCGCGTATGGCCCCCTGACGAGATCGGTTCTCATTGCAATAGGCAATCAAGTCGGCAACGGTATACCTCTGCCCCATCTCGATATAATCGCCTGTCGACAGATGATTCAAATGGTATCGAGCGCAGATTTCGTAGCCATATTCCAGCTGCTCGGGTTCGCTCATCCACGAACCCGCTTGGACAAAGCACATGGCCTCATCAACCACCAGAAGGCCCTCTGCCACCTCGATAAGATGGCCTGGAGGTACCGGCGCTCCAAACACGTGGCACCTAAATCCAGCCGGCGTCGAGCGCTCAAAATCGAAGTTGACGAGCGTATCGATATGATCGAGCTCTTCTCGTGGAATACCAAGCGAAACCAGATAGTCGGTAACGATCCCAACTGCCGTTGAAGCCCTCAGCCCCTTGGCATGGAGTCCCAATTTGGGCAGGCTCGCGGTCGGCTCCGCCTCGCTAGCAAGCGAGTCCTCATCGTATAGGCTGCTTGCTCGCGAGAGCGGCTCGGACGGGCGCGCCACGTTGTGGTACAGCCAGGCAGTCTTATGGGACAGGACGATCGGCAGGTCCATGAGCCCTCCAATGGAGTCGGATAACCAACCTTATTCCCCTGCCCACGGGTCCGCACACCTTCGTGCGCAAGAAAGCGATTCCACCCGGTCGAGTGGCAGAAAAACCATCACAACATTCGATGCTTTTCCCGTTTTTGGCAAAAAACGTCGAATGTTGTGATGGTTTGAGGCGAGGTGAGGGGCACGGAAGGGCCAAAGCATCGTGCTCGAACGGGTTAATCCAGCTCTTTTAAGCCATGCGCCAGTTGCCAGTACTCGCCGTGCTGGGCGAGCAACTCTTCGTGCGTGCCGCGCTCGATGATGCGGCCGTGTTCGAGGACCATGATGGCGTCGGCGTCGCGGACCGTGGACAGGCGGTGCGCGATCATAAACGTGGTGCGGCCGCGCATGATGCGGTCCATACCGCGCTCGATGAGCTTTTCGGTACGCGTATCGATGGAGCTCGTGGCCTCGTCCAGGATGAGCACCGGCGGGTCGGCGACGGCAACGCGCGCGATGGCGAGCAGCTGGCGCTGGCCCTGCGACAGGTTGGCGCCGTCCGCGGTCACGAGCGTGTCATAGCCCTGCGGCAGGCGGCGGATAAACGAGTCGGCGCAGGCTGCCTCGGCGGCGGCACGCACCTCCTCGTCGGTCGCGTCGAGCTTGCCAAAGCGGATGTTCTGTGCAATGGTGCCGCTAAACAGGTGCGTGTCCTGCAGCACAATGCCGAGCGACCCGCGCAGGCTGGCCTTGGCAATGTGCTTGACGTCGATGCCATCGTACGTGATCTCGCCGTCATCGACCTCGTAGAAGCGGTTGATGAGGTTGGTGATGGTCGTCTTACCGGCGCCTGTGGAGCCCACAAAGGCGATCTTTTGCCCCGGCTTGGCAAACAGGCTGAGATCCGTGAGCACGCGGGTGCCCGGCACGTAGGAAAAGTCCACGGCATGGAAGCGCACGTCGCCGGCAAGCGGGACCAAGCCGCACGTAAGCTCGGTACCGTCGGCAGCCACCGCGCGGCCCGACTCATCAACAGCAGCCACATCATGCAGGTGCCCGTACGCGCCCACGCCCTGGCCCTCGAGAATCTTCCACGCCCACGCGGCGTCGCCCGTCTGCACCAGCTCCACGCAGCCCTCGTCCACCTCGGGCTCAAGATCCATGGCGGCAAACAGGCGCTCGGCACCGGCCAACGCATTGAGCAAAAAGTTGCCCAGCTGCGTAAACTGGTTGATGGGCATGGCCGCCTGGCGTACGAAGACCAGATAGCTCGCGAGCGCACCCACGTCGGCCAAGCCGTTGATGCAGAGCATGCCGCCCGCCACGGCGACGATGGCATAGTTGACGTAGCCAATCACCACGGTCATGGGCACCATCGAGTTGGCGTAGGCCTGCGCGGCGCCACCGGTGCGGCGCAGCTCTTGGTTGCGCACGTCAAAACCCGCCACGTTGGCCTGCTCGTGATTAAAGACCTTGATGACCTTTTGGCCCGAGACCATCTCTTCGATATATCCGTCCAAATCGCCCAGCGATGCCTGCTGGGCGGCAAAGAAGCGCTTAGAGCGCGCGCCCGAGTAGCGCGCATACAGCACAATGGCCGCATCGCACACGAGCGTGATAATCGTGAGCTGCCAGTTAAGGATGATGAGCATGGCCGTGGTGCCCACAACCTGAATGGCGGCCTGAATCACGTTGGCAAAGCTGTTGTTGAGCGCCTCGGAGACAGTGTCGACATCGTTGGTGAAAAAGCTCATGATGTCGCCCGAGCGCGTGCTGTCGAAGTAGCTCAGCGGCAGCATCTGGATGTGCGCAAACAGGTCGCGGCGGATATCGGAGACCACGCGCTGGGCCGCGCGCACCATAATCTGCGAGTAGCCCAGAGCCGAGAGCACGCCCGCGGCGTAGATGGCAGCGGTAAAGATAACCTGCTTAGCGAGCAGTTCCTCGCCGCCCGTTGCCAAACCGTTGACGATGGGGCGCACCATGTAGGTACCGGCAAGGCTTGCGATGGCCGCAACAGAGGCAAGCACACCCACTGCGAGCAGCGAGAACTTGGCGTGGCCCATGTAGGAGAGCAGGCGGCGGAGCGTCTGCGCCAGATTGGCGGGACGGGCCTGAGCGGATGTCTTAGGCATGGCGCTCACCCCCTTCCGTGGCTTGAAGTGATCCGCTGGGGCCAGACGAAGACGGGGCATTTGCGCCGTCTGCGACGTCCGCATCCCCCGCAAACTCCATCTGCGAGGCATAAATCTCCTGGTAGATGTTGTCGCCCGCCAGCAGCTCCTCATGCGTGCCCACGCCGTGGACACGACCGTCGTCCAACACCACAATGCGATCGGCATCCATGACGCTCGCGATGCGCTGGGCGATGATGAGCACGGTCGTATTGGGAATCCGAGCGATGTGCTCGCGAATCTTAGCGTCGGTCGCCATATCGACCGCGCTGGTTGAGTCATCAAAAATGAGCACGCGCGGATGCTTGAGCAGCGTGCGCGCAATGCACAGGCGTTGCTTCTGGCCGCCCGAAACACCGGCGCCGCCTTGGCCCAACTCGCCGTCCAGCCCGCCGATGCGATCCAGGAACTCGTCCACGCATGCCGCCCGGCAGGCCGCGAGGAGCTCATCGTCCGACGCCTGCGGATTGCCCCACTGCAGGTTCTCGCGCACGGTACCCGTAAACAGCACGTTCTTTTGCAGCACGATACCCACGGCGTCGCGCAAGGTAGCCAAGTCGTAGTCGCGCACGTCGTGTCCGCCCACAAGCACGGTGCCCTCGGTGGCGTCGTACAAGCGCGCAATCAGCTGCACAAGCGAACTCTTGCCCGAGCCCGTGCCGCCGAGGATGCCCACCGTCGAGCCGCTCTCGATGCAAAGGTCAATATGCTCGAGCACATCCTCGGCTGCATCCGCGCGGTATTTAAAGGAAACGTCGCGAAACTCGATGCTTCCGTCGGCCACCTCGTGCACGGCAGCGGCAGCGTCGGGCGCCTGGATAAGCGAACGCTCGTCGAGCACCCGCGAGATGCGTTCCACGCTGGCAAGTGCGCGCGTGAGCAGCAAAAACACGTTGGAAATCATCATGAGCGAGTTCATGATCAGCAGCACATAGCTCATAAAGCCCGTGAGCGAGCCCACGCCGAGCTCGCCGGCAAGAATCATGCGCCCGCCGATCCACAGAATGGAAAGCGCCGCCACGTACATCGACAGCTGAAACACCGGCAGGTTGAGCACGGCGTTGCCAAAGGTCTTCGTCGCGGTGCGCGCAAGCTCGGTATTGACGGCATCGAACTTGGCCTCCTCGTGCTCGGCACGCACGTACGCCTTGACGGCGCGCACGGCGGTGAGGTCCTCCTGCACCACACCGTTGAGATGGTCCATCGAGGTCTGCAGCTGGCGGTAGAGCGGACTGACGCGATAGGTGATAACGCCCAGCACGATCGCCAGCACCGGCAGGATGATCGCGAAAACGGTGGCGAGCGGACGCGACAGCACCAGCGCATAGACCAAGCCGACGATGAGCGTCACGGGACCGCGCACCATGGGGCGAAAGCCATTGCCGATGGCATTTTGGATGACGGTGATATCGGTAGTCATGCGGGTGACGAGCGAGCTGGCGTCGTAGTTATCCAGATTGCCAAAAGCGAGCGTCTGGATCTTGCGGTACTCCGCCTCGCGCAAGTTAGCGCCCAGCCCCGAGGCGACGCGGGCGGACGTGCGTGCATAGCCCAAGCCAAGTACCAGCGAACATGCGGCGCATACCAACATATACGTGCCCTGCAACAGCATGTAGTTGATGTCGCCCGCGGGCACGCCCACATCGATGATATTTGCCATGATGACCGGGATAAACAGCTCGAGCGCCGTCTCGGCCGTCACAAAGAGCACGCCGAGCATGGCATCGCGGCGGTATGCCCCCAGATAGGAAAACAAAATCTTGAGATTGCGCACGCAGGTTCATCCCCCATCAAACGTTGTTCGCAAACCCACGTATTATGGCGCGCCGTGCGGCGGTGTCAAGTGCTCCGAAATCGATTTCTGCAAGGCTAGTGCAGGCGCCATGCTCACAGGGCGCATGTCCGTATTCAATTGGAAATGAACGCGTGCGTGACTTTTTCGCCCCGCTGCCAACACAAACCTTGACTCTACAATCGTTATAGGGTTTTCACTACACTGGTACGTAAACAAACCCAGCCAGAAAGCCCCACCTATGGAACACGACCTCACACGCGGCAATGTCCTTAAGACCATCGCGGTCTTTGCCCTGCCCTATATGCTCTCGTACTTTTTGCAGATGCTCTACGGCATGGCCGACCTGTACATGATGGGACAGTTTAGCGGCGCCGCCGGCATCACCGCCGTGGGCAACGGCGCGCAGACGCTCTATATCATTACCGTAACGCTCGTGGGCCTGGCCATGGGAACGACGGTTATCGTCGGCCACGCCGTGGGCTCGCGCCGGTTTGACCGCGCCGAGACCGCTATCGGCAATACCATCACGCTCTTTATGGGTGTCTCGGTGGTACTGGCCGCTGCCTTGCTCGCACTGTGCCCGCAGATCGTGGCACTCATTGGCACGCCGGCCGAGGCGGTCGAGGGCACCGCCGCCTACCTGCGCATTTGCTTTATCGGCATTCCCTTTATCGCCGCGTACAACATTCTTTCGGCCATCTTTCGCGGCCTGGGCGATTCGCGCTCGCCCATGTACGTGATTGGCGTGGCATGCATCATCAACATCGCGCTCGATTTTCTGTTTATCGGCCACATGGGGCTCGGCCCCGTGGGCGCGGCGCTCGGCACGGTGACCGCGCAGACGGCCAGCGTTGCCCTCGCGCTCGTGTGGCTCAAGAGCCGCCGCACGAACATCCACGTTAAGCGCAGCGACCTGCGCCCGCAGCCCGAGGTGCTCGGTAGCATTCTTAAGATCGGCGTGCCCGTGGCCGTGCAGGACGGCTGCATCCAGGTGGCGTTTATGTTCATCACCGTCATCGCCAACCACCGCGGTCTGGTCGACGCCGCCGCCGTGGGCCTGGTCGAAAAGATGATCAGCTTTTTGTTCATTGTGCCGAGTTCCATGGGCGCTACCGTCAGCGCGCTCACGGCGCAAAATGCCGGCGCGGGCAAGGGCGATCGCGCGCGTCAGGTACTCAAGGACGCCATGACCATCTCGGTGGTGTACGGCTGCCTGATCACGGTGCTGATGTGGCTGGTGGCGCCGGCGTTTATCGGCTTTTTTGCCAAGGACCCCGCGGTGGTCGCCGCCGGCACCGGCTATATGCGCAGCTATATTTTCGACGCGATCTTTGCCGGCATCCACATTTGCTTTAGCGGCTTTTTCGCTGCGTATGGCAAGAGCTACATCGGCTTTGCGCACAACGTGCTGGCCGTGGTGCTCATTCGCGTGCCCGGTGCATGGCTGCTGTCGAACGCCTATTCCGACACGCTGTTCCCCATGGGTATCGCCTCGCCGTGCGGGTCGATTCTGTCGGCGGTTATCTGCGTGATTGCCTTTACCGTGCTCAACCGCCGCGGATCTTTTGACAAGCTGATGGCGTAGAGGGACAACGCGAGCCTGGCGCCCCTCCCCGACCCTATTGAAAGGAGCGGTCCCGTGACCGACATGCCAAGCGAACACACCGAGGGCCTGCTCCGCATTGGCGAGGTGGCGCGTCTGTTTAACCTGAGCGTGGGCACGTTGCGCCATTACGAGCAGATGGGCCTACTGGACCCGGCGCACATCGATCCGGCAAGTGGGTACCGCTACTACGGATCGCGACAGCTCTCCACCCTCAATACCATCAGCCACCTGCGCGTTCTCGACTTGCCACTCGCGCAAATCCGTGAGTTTGTGACCACGCGCGATGTGGACCTTATGCAGCGGCAGCTGGCTCAGCAGCAGGAGCTCATCGAGCGCAAGCGCCGCGAGCTGGAGCGCGTGTCGCGTAAGATCGATAACCGGCTTGCGCTGCTCCACGATGCTTTGAACACCGAGCTCGATACCATTTGCACAATCGATGCGCCCGAGCTTCGCTGCGCCGTGTTGCGCGAACGCGTCAACCCTACCGACGCCTATGCGCTGGAGTGGCAGATTCGTCAACTGCAGAAGGGCCAGCACGAGACCTTTGTCTTTCTGGGCAACTTGGGCGTCGGGATTGGCGCCGAGCGCCTCGCCGCCGGCGACTTTGATGGCTACGACGAGGTCTTTTTGTTGCTCGATAACACCGATGATTACGTGGGCGACGTCGAGACGCGGCCCGCCGCGCGATGCCTGACTATAAGCTTCCGCGGCACGCACGGGCAGGCAGGCACGCGCTATGAGCAGCTGCTCGGCTATATGCGCGAGCGCAACCTGACACCCGCCGGGCCCTCGCGCGAAATTGCCCTGATCGACGACATCATCAGCGACGACCCCACAACCTATGTGACACAGATCACGGTGCCGATTGCCCCAGCAAAGTAAGAACCGCCCGGAAGACATCGTGCTTCCGGGCGATTCTTCAATTTGACTATTGATGCACTAAGCCTGGGGCACCTCACCAGTCGCCAGGATCTGCTCGAGTGCGTCCTCGTCCAGTACGGGTACGCCCAGCTGCTCGGCCTTGGTGAGCTTGGAGCCCGCTTTGGGGCCGGCGACCAGATAGCTCGTCTTCTTTGACACGCTGCCCGAAACCTTGGCACCGAGCACCTTGAGCGCCGCGCCCGCCTCGTCGCGGGTGCGGTTGACGAGCGTGCCAGTAAGCACGAAGGTCAGACCCGCAAGCGGTTGCGCGTCGGCGAGCTCGCCCGCCACGCCGGCGTCGGCTGCAGCCTGCGCGTGCGCGGCGCCCAAGTCGACCTCGAGCGACAGGCCCGCCTGACGCAGGCGCTCTAGCACGGCGAGGTTCTCGGGCACGGCCAGGAACTGCTTGACGCTCGCCGCAATCTTGGGACCGATACCCTCACACTCGGCGATGTCCTCTTCGCTCGCCAAGATGAGCTTGTCGATCGACAGGAATCGCTCGGCGATGACCTCGCCCACGCTCTTGCCCACATGGCGGATGCCCAGGGCAAACAGCACGCGACCGAGTGGCTGGCTCTTGGACTTGTTGAGCTCGGCGATGATTTTCTCGGCCGTCTTGAGGCCCACCGGAATGGGGTCGCCCTTCTTGACGCCCTTTTTGCTGTTGGAGCTGGCATAGGTGCGCCCTGTGTCCAGGCCGGCGATATCGTCGACCGTGAGCTGGTAGAAGTCCGCGACATCATGGATCAGACCGGCGGCGATCATCTTGTCGACGATCTCGTCGCCCAGGCCGTCGACGTCCATGCAACCGCGGCTCACCCAGTGGAGCAGGCGCTCCTTGAGCTGTGCGGGGCAATCGATGGACACGCAGCGGTAGGCTACCTCGCCATCCTCGTGAACCACGGGGCTGCCGCACACGGGACAGACCTCGGGCATCTGCCAGTCAACGCTGTCGGCCGGGCGCTTGTCGAGCACGGGGCCCACGACCTCGGGAATCACGTCGCCCGCCTTGTGCACGATGATGGTGTCGCCCTCGCGCACGTTCTTGCGGCGGATCTCGTCGATGTTGTGCAGCGTGGCGCGCGCGATGGTGGAGCCAGCAACCGTCACCGGATCGAACTCGGCGACCGGCGTGAGCACACCGGTGCGGCCCACTTGGATGCGAATCTCGCGCAGGACGGTCTGCTTTTCCTCGGGCGGGAACTTAAAGGCAATAGCCCAGCGCGGTGCGCGAGCGGTAAAGCCCAGGTCGAGCTGCTGCTGGAAGCTGTCGACCTTTACGACTACGCCGTCGATGTCGTAGTCCAGGTCACCGCGGTGCTCGAGGGCCTGGGCGCAGAACTCGTGGACCTCGGCCGGCGTGGCGCAGCGGGCCACGTTGGGGTTGACGCTAAAGCCGGCGCTGCGCAGCCAGTCGAGAAATTCGCGCTGGCTGTGGACGTGCAGCGGATCGGTATCGGCAATGGCGTAGATAAAGGTAGCCAGGTCGCGGCGCGCCGTGACCTTGGGGTCCTTTTGGCGCAGGCTGCCGGCGGCGGCGTTGCGCGGGTTGGCAAAGGGGTCGCGGCCCTCGGCATCGGCCTCGTCGTTCAGACGCACAAAGCTGCCCTTGGGCATGTACACCTCGCCGCGTACCTCAATGGTACGCTCGCGGTCGGCGCCCATGTGGGCGAGCGCCGGCTCGGACAGGTGCATGGGCACATCCTTGATGGTACGGACATTGAGCGACACATCCTCGCCCGTGGTGCCGTCGCCGCGCGTGGCGGCGCGCACAAAGGTGCCGTTTTGATAGGTAAGCGCCACGCCCAGACCGTCGATCTTAAGCTCGCAGGTATAGGTGACGCTGCCGGCACCGAGCGCATCCTCGGCGCGCTGGAGCCACGCGTCAAGTTCGTCCAGATCCATAGCATCGTCCATGGAATACATGCGCGCCATATGTGTGACCGGTGTAAACTGCTCGCTCACGTAGCCGCCCACGCGCTGGGTATAGCTGTCGGGCGTCACCAGGTCGGGGTAGGTCGCCTCGATCTGCTGCAGCTCAACGAGCATTTTGTCAAAGGCGGCGTCCGTGATCTCGGGCGCATCGAGCATGTAGTAGCGATAGGCGTGGTAATCGAGCTCGTGGCGCAGCTCGGCCGCACGCGCTGCCGCCTGGGCACGAGCATCGGCCGGTGCAGCGGTATCCGTGCTCGCGGGCGTTTCGGTATCGATGTCCACGCCGTCACCAAACAGGCTCGATTGCTCCATAGCGGCACTCCTTCGCTCGATTTCAAACGGATACAAGAGTACCACCGGTCGCGATGGAGCCAAATCGCCCTTTCCAACCGCACCGAATCGGCAGCCATCAAACTGGAGTGGATCGCGCGTTCAAACCATGCCCTTGCCGTTTCTAAATGATCCGTTTTCCTCCGTCTCCAAGGGATCATCGCGAAAAGAGGGGCTGTCCCGCGTTGGCGGAACAGCCCCTCTGGCTTCGATATGTGCGATACAGCTCGTTAGAAACCCTGGCCGTAGCCCTGGCCCTGGCCCTGCTGGCCGAGCAGCTCCTCCAGGTACTGGCGCAGCTGCTCATCGGTAATACCGCCGTTGCCAGTGTCGGTTGCACTGTCGTTCTGCTGCTGGTTCTGCAGTTCCTCGTCGGAGCCCAGCTCGACGGTGACCTTCTTCTCTTCCTTGCCGCGCATGAGCGTGATTTCGACCTTCTCGCCCACCTCGTGGCTGCGTAGTGCGATGATCAGGCCATCGGCGCTCGTAATCTCGTCGTCGCCCAGCTTGGTAATGACATCGCCCTCTTGGATACCGGCCTTGGCAGCAGGACCGTCCTCGACGACGCTCGCCACATACGCGCCGCTATCGGTGCTCAGCTTGTTGGTACGGGCGTTGAGCGCGTTGACGCTCGAAAGCGTGGCGCCCATGTACGGATGCACCGGCGTCTTACCGTCGATAATCTGGTCGGCAATGTTCTTGGCGTAGTTAACCGGAATGGCAAAGCCCACGCCCGAGCTGGAGCCCGAATAGCTCTCGATGAGCGAGTTGATACCCACGAGCTCGCCGTTGTCGTTAACGAGCGCGCCGCCGGAGTTGCCCGGGTTGATGGCGGCATCGGTCTGGATCATGTTGGCATAGATGGTGTTACCGCTGGTAGAGCTCATGGCCGTGGAGCGATACAGCGCCGACACGATGCCCGTGGATACAGATTGCTCGTTGCCAAACGGCGAGCCGATCGCCATGACCCACTCGCCCACGTTGAGCTTGGAGGAGTCACCAATCTCGATCGGGGTGAGCTTGGAAGCATCGGCGGCCTTGAGCTTGATGACGGCCAGGTCGCTCGAGGCATCGTTGCCCACGAACTCGGCCTCGTACGTAGTGCCGTCATCCATGGTCACCACGTACTGATCGTAGCCATCGACCACGTGGTTGTTGGTGAGAATGTGGCCCTCGGTATCGAGTACTACGCCCGAGCCGACGCTGCCCGAGTTATTCGAATCGTCAGCAGACTGCGAAAGTGAGCCATTCTGGCTACCGCTCGAAGTAGCGGTAATGGAGACCACAGAGGGCAGGGCCTTGGCAGAAACGGCCTCGGCCAGCGTGGTGTCCTCGGAATCAATCGTAATCTTTTGCGTCGACGAACCCGAAGCGCCCGCCGTCACGGCATTCTTGCCACCGCCGATATCGAGCGTGCCACTCATAATGAGTGCGATGACCAGCAGGGCGCCGCAGGCGCAGCCGGCAAGCGCCGTAATAAAGATCGGCAGCTTTTTGGTCTTGGTCTTGACCACTGTGTGCTTGTTTACAACCTGCTGGCTGCCCAGCGGCTTGCCGGTCTGCGTGTCGTATGCCTGCACGTAGGGAATGTTGCCGTCGGCAGGCGTCGACTCCACCTGCACGCGCGGCTGCTGCTGAGTCTCGCCGGCGTTGCCCGCATCCTGGGGACGCTGGGAATCGTTCTCGCTCATGGCTGCGATCCTTTCGTCAAATAACCAAAGGCCCGCCAAACATGTGGCGGGCCATCATTGTTCACGTTGAGTTGTACCCCAATATGCGGGCGTACGTGTACGAGAACGCAATCTTTTAGGAAGGCTTAAGTTCTGCTGCAAACTCGAAAGAAACCCGCACCTGCGTCAAAACCACCACAAAGATGCCTGTCCCCTTTGTGGTGGAAATCTAGTCCTTAAACAGATAGCCCACGCCGCGGACGGTGGTGATGTGTGCCGCGATCTGCGGGCCCACCTTGGAGCGGATGCGTCGGATGTGCACGTCGACGGTGCGCGTGCCGCCGCAGTACTCAAAGCCCCACACGCGGTGCAGCAGCACCTCGCGGCTGTAGGCGCGGTTGGGGTGCGTCGCCAAAAAGCTCAGCAGCGAGTACTCCATCAGCGTCAGGTCGATGGGCTCGTTATCGAGCGTCACCTGGTAGGTAGCCAGGTTGATCTCGAGGTTATCGATGTTGAGCACATCGTCGGCGGTGACGGTCTCCTCCTCGCCCATCAGGCGCTGCGCGCGAGCCTTGAGCTCGTTGGGCGTCGCCGTGGGGCATACAAAGTCGGCATGCGCGTGATTCGGCAGGCGCAGGGTGCCGAGCGCCTCGTCGTCGACGATCACCAGCATGGGAACGCCGCCGCGGTCGTCAAGCCACTTGGCAATCTGATCGATGCGGTCGCTGCGGATGCCATCGGAATCGAGAATCAGCAGGTCAAAGTCGTGCGCCGCAGTTGGCGAATCAGGGGTTGCCAGGCTCACCTCGACACCCAGGGTAGTCGTCAAGCTGCGGGCAAACTCGTGGAAGCGCGTCGTGCGCGCCATGAACAGGGCACTCTTTTCGGACATATCGGCCTCCAAAGAAATGAGCTCAATCGTACTGGAACAAGCCAGCGCGATTAGGAGTTCGCCAGGTAGTGCTTGATCTCCCACTCGGTGATCGTAGACTCAAACTTATGCCACTCGTCGCGCTTCTTTTTGAGGAAGAAGCTGTGGATGTGCTCGCCGAGAGCATCCTTCATAAACTGCGAGTCCTCAAACACGTCGAGCGCCTCTTTGAGCGAGCGCGGCAGCGGCGCGTAGCCGGCCTCGACCATCTGACGGTCGGTAAGCTTGAGCGTCTCGGCCGTGGCCTCGGGCGGGAGTTCCAGCTTGCGCTCGATGCCGTCCAGACCAGCCGCCAGCGTGACGGCGTTGACCAGGTACGGGTTGGCCATGGGGTCGGGACTGCGCAGCTCGATGCGCGTGGACAGCGGCTTGCCGGGCTTGTAGACCGGGATACGGACCATACTCGCGCGGTTGCGCAGGCCCCACGTGGCGTACTGCGGCACGGAGTCGCCACCCGTGGTGATGCGCTTGTACGAGTTGACCGTGGGGTTGGTGATGGCGCTGATCTCGCGCGCGTGCGCCAAGATGCCGGCCATGTAGTGCTTGGCGATTTCGGAGAGGTGGTACTTCTCGTCGTCCTCGCCCCAAAAGACGTTGTTGCCGTCGTGGTCGAACAGCGACTGATGCAAAAACATGGCGCTGCCGTCCTCGCCCGCCAACGGCTTGGGCATAAAGGAGGCGTGGCAACCGCTCTCGTAGGCCTGCTGCTTAATGATGAGTTTGGCCGTGGTGATAGCGTCGGACATGCTCAGGGCCTCGGCGTGACGCAGGCTCATGCCATGCTGCGAGCGACCGGCGGCGTGGAAGGTGTACTCCACGGGCACGGACATCTTCTCGAGCGTGAGGACCGTGTTGCGACGCAGGTCGCGGGCAGCATCGCCCACCGAAAGATCGAAGTAGCCCACGTTGTCGAGCGGCTCGGGAGTGTGCTCGTCGGGGAAGTAGTAATACTCCAGCTCGGCACCCACGTTGAGCAGATAGCCAGCCTTCTCGGCCTTGCGGAACATGCGGCGCAGGGCATCGCGCGGGTCGCCGGCAAACGGCTTGCGATCGGGAGTGCATACATCGCAGAACACGCGGGCAACGCCGTTATGGCTCGGACGCCACGGCAAAATCTGGAAGGTCGAAGCATCGGGAAACGCCAGCATGTCGGCTTCCTCGGGCGTGGCAAAACCCTCGATGGCGGAGCCGTCAAAGCCGATACCCTCTTCAAAAGCGACCTCGAGGTCCTCGGGGCTAATGGCAAAGTTCTTGAGGCGGCCGAGAATGTCGACAAACCACAGACGCACAAAGCGGATGTCACGCTGCTCTACGGAGCGGAGTACGTAATCGATGTTCTGCTGGTTCATGTCGCTCCCCTTTCTTTCGGGCGGGTTTCGACTGGTCTATATCGCAGATACTATCGCAGAAAAATGTTTCCGCAGGGTTAAAGCGTATCAAGCGCTCAAAAAAACGTGCGCGAACAGGCGGATGTGACAAACAGCTACCGCTCGGATTCGGAGACAATTTGCCTACAGGCTCGTTCCAGTACGGGGAACTCCATCGTCACTGCATCCCAAACAACCGAGCGGTCAACATTGCCGTAATCATGCGCGAGGTAATTTCTCATGCCGATAATTCCACGCCATTCGATTTCGGGATGAAGCCGCTGCGAGCTTTCCGACAACTTGCCTGCTTCTTCCGTCACCCTAAGCGCACACATCAAAAGGGAGTCCGCTAACGCCCTCGTCCGCACATCATTAGCATGCAGAAACTGGTCCTCGGTGATATCAAAAGCCTTGATGCGCTCGTTCGTTTCAGAAATGGCCTCCAAGACCTCTTGAGCGCGGAGGGTGTCTGACTTACGCGCGATCATAAATGATCACTCCTTCGCGCTCGATTACCGCGGCAAGATCGTCATCAAGATAATCGCTCGAGACAAGATCAACCTGCCTTCCGGTTTCCTTGCGCACTGCCTCGCCAAACGCCGACAACGCAAAAAGACCAAAGCCCTGCTCGCGATCGACTTCGAGACGCAAGTCGATATCACTATCTGCACGTGCCTCGCCACGGGCATACGATCCAAATAGGATCACGGTTTTGATGGCGGGAATCAGGCTGGCTGCCTCGCGGACGGCGGACTCAATCTGAGCGGTATCCAAAATGCCCGCTGCGGCGCTTTCGCTCACAGAACTTTTACCGAGTGAAGGCACAAACGGCAGCGAGCGCTCGCGCAACATCTGCCTCATGAACATATTGACCGCAACGGACGAAGTCATGCCGAGCTCTTCGCACAGCTCGGCAAATGAGTCTTTAATTGACGAGTCCACTCGCACACTCAGCACAGACGCAGCCATGGATACCTCCTGTATGACATTGTCTATATATTATCACACAGATTAGCGCGAGGTCGAAGCGCGGTGTTCGATGTGGCCGGGTATCTCGATGCGCTTGGGAGCCAGCCTTGCGGCCTCGCCCACCGTGGTGGTGACCACATCGATGCGCTCGGACAGACGCTCGACTACGCGCTCGGCAATGGCGACGGTGTCCTGCGCGGCCGTGGTCACACCGCCAAAGAGCACGTGGTTCCAGGGATAATCGTCAAACGTCGCGATCTTGAGACCCTCCGGCAGCGAGGGACCAAGATGTGCCAGCGCCTCGGTCAGGTGCAGAAAGACCAAGCCGTTGGCGGCGATAAGGCCGAGCTTTCTACCTGCGTACTCGCGAATGGCCTCGTCCAGGCGGCCGACGCCCGTGGCGCCACCGTCGGCCAGGGTGACGACCTCGCCGGCCAGGCCGCGACGCGAGAGCTCGCCGGCAAAGGCCTCGGCGCGCTCGCGACGCACGGGGCTGTCGTCGCTTGCCTCGGTGAGCAGGCACAGGCGCTCGCTGCCCGCAGAGGCCAAGGCGTCTACCAGGCCGGCGACCAGCTCACGGTTGTTGGAGGTCACCAGATCGACACCGCCGTCGGCAACATCGCGGTCGAGCAGCACGACGGGCAGGCGTCCCGCAGCCACGGCAATCGCCTCGTCATTGCCGCCGCAGGTGTTGACGACCAGGCCGTCCACGCCGGCATCGATAAGCCTGGTGAGCGACTCTGCTTCCTTTGCGGGGTCGCTGCCGCTAATGGCCGTCATGAGCGAGCAGCCGCGCGCGGCAGCGCTGACGGAAAGACCCTCGAGCATGGCGCACGAAAACGGGTTGGTGATGTCGGCCAAGATCACGCCGATGAGATTGGTACGCGAGCTGCGCAGATTGCGCGCGGCGGCACGTGGGCGATAGCCGGTACGCTCGATAACCGCCGCGATGCGAGCGCGGGTTTCCTCGGTCATCTGCCCGGGGCGGTTGTTGAGATAGCGCGAGACCGTGGCCGGGCTCACGCCTGCCTCGGCGGCAATGTCCTTGATTCTCATCTGCGCCATAGCGTACCCCGTTTCCCAATTGTCGGCAGTCTGAGCCATTTTAGGCATTTTTTTAAAAATCTCGCTTGCAAAACGCTGTAGGTGAGCAGCATCGTTTTTGCGTCTCGAGCAGATGCGGTGATGGGCTAGATAGACGAGTCTTTGGACAGCTCGAAATAGTCGGGATGCAAGGCGATAACCGGGCCCTGCTCCTCGGGCATCAGGTGCAAGTGCGTCTCTGCCAGGTAGCTCGCCGTGTCGGTATCGCCCCTCTTAATGGCCTCGAGAATCCGACGATGTTGTCGACGAATCGGCTCCCAATCCAGATCCTGCGACACCATACGCAACCAGTTATATCGCTCAAAATGCGTGTTGACGCTCTTCATCCAATCCCACAGCATGTGACGACCGGCAATCTCAAAACACGTCTCATGAAACAGGTTATCCAAGTCGAAAAAGCGACGCGTCTCGCTATGGTCGAGCGACTCGGACTCGGCAAGAATCTGCTCGAGCCGATGCTTTTGCTCGGGCGTGGCAGCCGAACAACATTTAATGAGTACGCTTCTTTCGAGTTTCTCGCGCAAGAAACAGGCATTCTCGGCGTGTTCCATGCTGATCTTAGAGACGTAGGTACCACTCTTGGGACGCGTTTCCACCAGCTCCTGCTCACGCAGGCGCACAAAAGACTCGCGAATGGGCGTGCGCCCGATTCCCGTCTCCTTTTCCAGACCAATCGCCGAAAGGCGCGTGCCAGGCTTGAGCTCGGCATAGATGATCTTGGAGCGCAATGCGTTGTATGCCTGGTCTTGCAGGCTCTGATAATGCTGGTGTTGTTCCATAAAGCCCTCGGATGAAGCCCACGGTTTGTCGAATTTCATCACGTAATACTATCTCATCGACACGCCCCAGCTCCCAATCAGTCTTTTTGGGACGGGGCTCTTTTAGCCACCCTGGCCCGCAGATCGGCCCCCTTGCCACAAAAGTGGCCCATCTACTACGTTAACACGGATAGCCTCGGCCATACCGAAAACCGTGAAAACAAAACCGCAGGTAGACAGCTTGTCGATTTTCGAAAAAGCCGACTATGGTTGACCCCTGCGGCTTAAACGTAGTAGATAGGCCCTTTTCGTGACGCAGCACTACCGCACCCCAAATTGGCACCCCGAGCCTGTTATAAGTTGATGTGAAATACGGACGGTTGATAATCAAGGGTTGATAATCAAGGCGCGCTATACGGCTTGCCATATTTCACTATACTTTGCTGTACGTCGCTATACTTTGCTATAACTTGACAATAATCGGCCCGTTACCATCCGGGATATAACAGACCCCAAGCCAACGCTGGCTTGGGGTCCGTCTTGTACCATGGCTCTTTTGGACTATGAGCGCTCGTATTTCGTGGCCCGCCCGGTTCCCTGCCTTACGATTGCATTCCGTTCAAGCAGAGATTCGAGTGCCGCCAACGTCCGCATGCGGCTCAGCCCCGTCTGTTTTTCAATCTCGCTTCGCGACATAATTCGCCCGCCCGACAAGGCCTTGAGAACCTGGGCCTCTTCCTCGGACCCTTCAAAGGCATCGGTAACGGGCAATGTGACGGCCACCATGCCACCGCGAACATCAAAAATTGGTTGATTAATCGAATCGCGATAGGCACGTCTAATGCGCGCGATTCCCGTACCAAATTTCTCGATGTAATCCAGCTTTAAGAAGGTCTCTGCAACGATGGGGTTTCTGAGCACGGATATCTGCCCATACAGGTATTGTTCCGTCGTCAAACCGGCGGGCAGCGATCCGGGGGAGGTCACAACGACACGATCATCGTACAGGGCAATTTGAACGTTCGCTCGAACGTCCCACGTCCGATGCACCAAAGCGTTTGCAACAGCTTCGCGGAATGCCTCAAGAGGAATTCGATCGGTTTGGACGCGCTCCATCCCTTCAATACGCTCATAACGGTAGTAGCGTGCAAACATAGCCACCGCCCTGTCCGCCTGCTCAATTGCGGATACATTTGTCGCCGTCTCGCGATCCAAGATCACATCCTCGGTATCACCAAAACGGACGCAATCGATGCCCGGAAAATCATTCTTATCCGCCAAAATCGCCGCAGCGTTGGTATAGCCGTCCTTGCCGAGCAAGCGAAGCGTGCGCATAATATCCAACGTTAGTTCAGAAATGCCAAGATGTTCAACACACTTATGCTCGAGCGTGTGAAAACTCAGGTCCTGGCGAGCCGACGTGAGCGCGTCGAACGTTACGTTGCTGCCTTCGAGCGTCAGCCTGCCATACTCAAACCGGTCGACCTCCACCGTTGCCGAATCGTTTCGCCTGTAGGCCTTTCCCTTGCTTCGATAGGGCTTGTCCTGGCCCTCATAAACCGTAAGGATTACGGTCCCGTGTTTCTCATCGGGCTCGAGCGTGTAACGGGGAGCGGGGTCCAAGCTGTCATTAATCATGTTCTCGATGCGGAGACACTCTGCGACCGGATCCGCAAGGCCGACAGCCACGCCCTCGTCATCAACGCCAAACTCAATCTTGCCCGTCCCGTAGTTTGCATAGGCGCTCACCGTTTTAAGAAACGTCGGCGTAACGCTTTCCTTGTATTCGACTGTAGGGCTCTCTCTAACAACCATATGCACAACCCTCTCGTTTCGTACCATTCATAACCGTATTATAAGACGAAAACCGTTTGCGTACTGATTTATCCAAGACGCAAATGGTTTTCGTCTTTATTTGCGTACGGAATTAAGACGCATAATTTCGCTTTCGTATGGCTCAATACCGGACACAGACTGTTTTCGTCTGTCAATACGCCTGCAATCCAAACGAAAAGAGCACCGAGCTCAGTATGAACTCGGGGCTCTTTGTGCCGCACATCTATGAGAGGAGAAATTCGATGCGTACGGGCGCTATTCCATGAAGCCGCCCTGGGATGGCGGCAACCTCGTCGTTACCCGTCCGATGGGTGTGCTCAAGGCATCCGCTCCCCTCTTTATCGACGTAACGGGCAAAAAAGCTCGTCGAGGAGACCATCCGCACGCACCACGGTGTGGCCGGCGCCATCGAGGCGCGCAACCCCACCGCCGCTCACGATGCGATGTATCTGCACCCGGTCTACAACCGCAACATGATTGCAGAGGACGCACAGACAAAAGGCATTTAAGGCTCGACAATGATCTTTCTTTGATAAAACGCAAGCGGCGGCCGCTTGCGTTTTATCAAATAGTGCAATGGGGCCAGGTTTACATGCACCAAGTTGGTGCAAAGTAACCTGTCCCCACGCACCAAGGGGTTGACTAGAGCTCGCAGGCGACCTTGTAGCCATCGCCGATGGCGTCGCGGATGTTGCCGCACTTGTTGGCATCGCCCAGCACGTGGGTGGCAACACCGGCTGCGGCCAGGTCGTCGGCCAGCTTGGTGTTGGGACGATAGCCCATGGCAAGCACCAGCGTATCGGCATCGGCGATGGTGTGGACCTCGCCGTCCTTTTCGTAACTGATGGTGTCCTCGGTGATCTCGGTCACCTTGGCCTCGGTCAGCACGTGGACGCCCTTGGAGAGCATGCGCGTGATGAGCACCGCGCGACCGGCGCCGCCCTCGTTAGCGGCGAGCGTCTTGGTCATCTCGATGACGGTGACATCGCGGTTGGCCGGCGACAGGTCGTTGACCAACGGGGCCAGGTAATCGGCCGTCTCGCAGCCGACGGTGCCGCCGCCCACGATGACGATCTTCTTACCCGGGAAAGCCTTGCCACCCAGCAGGTCATCGGCCGTCATAACCTTCTTAAAGCCCTGCATGAAGGCCGGAGCGATGGGCTCGGCGCCATAAGCCAGGACAACCTCGTAACCCGCGTAGTCGCGCTGAATGTCCTCGGCGGAAAGCTCGGTACCAAAGACGCACGTGACGCCGGCCTCGGCCAGGCGACGGTACTGATACTTGATCACGCGCGTGAGCTCCTGCTTTGCCGGCGGAACGGCCGCGATGCGCATCTCGCCGCCCGGCTCGTCCTGCTTATCCACGAGCACCACGTTATGGCCACGCTTGGCGGCAATGTAGGCCGCCTCCATACCCGCAGGACCAGCGCCCACAACCAGTACATTCTTGGCCTCAGCGGCAGGCTCGTAGCCGGCCTCGTCGCGCTCCACGTCCGGGTTGACGGTGCAGGAGATGCGCTTGCCAAACATGATGCCGTTCAGGCAGCGCAGGCAGCCAATGCAGGGGCGGATGTCGTCGGCGTTGCCGGCAGCGGCCTTGTTGCAGAACTCGGCATCGCATAGATTGGCACGGCCCATCATGCAGATGTCGGCAGCGCCGTCCTCGATCAGCTCCTCGGCAATCCATGCCTCGTTGATGCGGCCGACGGTGGCGACGGGAATGTTGACGTGCTTCTTAATCTCGCGCGAGCAGGCGGCGTGCGAGGCCTGCTGCGTGCCGGCGGCGGGAATCGCAGAGCCGCGCTTGATGGTGGTGCCGCCCGACACATGAATCATGTCGACGCCAGCCTTCTCCAGGCGACGTGAGACGTAGATCATGTCGTTGAGGGTCAGGCCGCCATCGGTGTACTCATCGCCCGAGATGCGGACGTCGATGATGAAGTCCTTGCCGCAACGCTCGCGAATCTCGGCGATGACCTCGAGCAAGAAGCGCATGCGGGCGTCGAGCGAGCCACCGTACTCGTCGGTACGCTTGTTATAGAGCGGGGTCAAAAAGCCGCCGAGCATACCGTGGGCGTGCGCCGCATGGACCTCGACGCCATCGACGCCGGCCTTCTGCATGCGCACGGCAGCGTCGCCGAACTGATGCGTGAGCTCGTGGATCTCATCGACCGTGATGGGGCGCGGCGCCTCGCGGGCATAGGACGGGCCCACAAAGGACGGGGCAATGAGGCGCGGCGTGCCCGGAATGTTAAAGGCCATGTAGGCGGGGTGGAAGAGCTGCGGCATGATCTTGCAGCCGTACTCGTGGACGGCCGCGGCGAGCTTTTCCCAGCCGGGGATAAACGTGTCGTCGTAGCAGCACATGTCACCCGGCAGATAGGTATAGGTGGGCTCGACCGTCACGACCTCGGTAATGATGAGGCCCACGCCGCCCTTGGCGCGGGCACGGTAATGATCGACCAAGTCGTCGGTCACATAGCCATGATCGGCCAGGTTGGTGGATACCGGCGGCATAAAGACGCGGTTCTTGACCTCGGTCGTACCGACCTTGATCGGGCTAAAGAGCATCGGGTAGGAGGAGGACTCCATGCAGGCTTCCTTTCGTTTGAGCCGCTCGGCGGCAGTTACTGACACACCTATCGTATCAGTATCCGCCGCATTCGCACTCGCTCGCACTCCCCACCTTCAATCCCGACCCTCACAAAAAAGTTGCGGTGGAATAGTTCCTGAATAAGGCTCTTGGCGCGCCAAACAGGGACTATTTCACCGCAGCTGATGGGCGGGGTGGAATTGAGGGTTCAGATAGTCAGTCATGCCCTCATCCGCCACTCCCTCACTTACAGCGCGCCGTCCAGCATAAGGTTCACCTTGAGCACGTTAACCGTGGGCTCGCCGAACACGCCGAGGAAACGGCCCTTGGTGCACGCGGCGATGATGTCGCGCACCTCGTCCTTACTTTTGCCCGTGGCCTTGGCAAGGCGCGGGACCTGGTACTCGGCGGCATCCGGAGAGATCTCCGGGTCGAGGCCGGACCCCGAACACGTCACCAGGTCGACGGGCACAGCGTCCATATCGGCATCGGGGTTGGCAGCGCGGATCTTCTTCACGCGCGCGTCCACAAGCTGCCGATACTCCTCACTCGCCGGGGACAGGTTGGACGGGGCACCATACGCCATGAGCTCGCCGTCTTCGCCTTCGACAATTGACACGTTCTGGATGCGGCCCCACATGTGGTCCTCATCCTCGAAGTTCTGACCGATCGGCTCGGAGCCCACGATCTTGTCGTCGACCTTGATGAGCGAACCGTTCGCCTGATACGGGAACGCAACCTGGGCGATGCCGGTCACGACGAGCGTATAGCCCAGGCCGCAGACAACGGTAAACAGCGCGAACACGCCCAGTGCGCGCGATGCAACACCTTTGAACATACAAACCTCCACTTACATAATGCCGCAGAACGCGAGCAGCATGTCGATGAGCTTGATGAATACGAACGGGGCAACGATGCCGCCCAGACCCCACACGAGCAGGTTGTGGGTCAGCAGCTGTCCGGACGGGACCTCGCGGTACTTAACGCCCTTCAGCGCGGCCGGGATTAACGCGACGATAACGAGCGCGTTATAGATGATGGCCGAAAGAACCGCGGACAGCGGGCTTGCCAGACCGAGGATGTTGAGCGCGCCAAGGCCCGGGTAGATCGGCGAGAACAGGGCCGGGATGATAGCGAAGTACTTCGCCACGTCGTTGGCCACCGAGAAGGTCGTGAGCGAACCGCGGGTCATGAGCAGCTGCTTGCCAATACGCACGACCTCGATGAGCTTGGTGGGGCTGGAGTCGAGGTCGACCATGTTGCCGGCCTCCTTGGCAGCCTGGGTGCCCGTGTTCATGGCCACGGCGACGTCGGCCTGGGCCAGAGCGGGAGCGTCGTTGGTGCCGTCGCCGGTCATGGCGACCAGGTGGCCCTCACGCTGGAACTCGCGGATCTTCTCGAGCTTGCCTTCAGGGGTGGCCTCGGCCAGGAAGTCGTCAACGCCGGCCTCGGCGGCGATTGCCGCGGCGGTGAGCGGGTTGTCGCCCGTCACCATGATGGTCTTGATGCCCATCTTGCGCAGGTCGGCGAACTTCTCCTTAACGCCGGACTTGATGATGTCCTTGAGGTGCACAACGCCCAGCACGCGGCAGTTCTTGGTCACGACCAGCGGGGTGCCGCCGGCCTTGGCGATGCGCTCGACGACCTCGTCGCACTCCTGGGAGAACACGCCGCCGGCTGCCTCCACATAGGTGCGCACGGAATCGGCAGCGCCCTTGCGGATCTCATTGCCCTCGTAGTTCACGCCGGACATACGCGTTGCCGCGGTGAACGGGATGAACTCCATGCCCTTATCCTCGAGTGTGCGGCCGCGCAGGCCGAACTGCTCCTTGGCGAGTACGACGATGGAACGGCCCTCGGGGGTCTCGTCGGCCAGCGAGGAAAGCTGGGCGGCATCGGCCAGCTCCGCGGGATCGACGCCGTCGACCGGGATGAACTCGGCGGCTTGGCGGTTACCCAGGGTGATGGTGCCGGTCTTGTCGAGCATGAGGATGTCGACGTCGCCGGCGGCCTCAATGGCGCGGCCGGACATGGCCAGCACGTTGGCCTCGTTCAGACGGCTCATGCCGGCGATGCCGATGGCGGACAGAAGAGCGCCGATGGTAGTGGGAGCCAGGCACACGAGCAGCGCCACGAGCGTGGTCACGGCCGTGGGGTTGACCATGTCGTTAAGACCGGCCGAGAAGCAGGAGTAACAATACAGGGCCATCGTGACCAGGATAAAGACGATGGAGAGGGCCACCAGGAAGATCTCCAGAGCGATCTCGTTAGGGGTCTTCTTGCGCGCGGCACCCTCGACCATCGCGATCATCTTGTCCAGGAAGCTCTGGCCGGGCTCACTGGAGATCTTGACGATAATCCAGTCGGACAGCACCGTGGTACCGCCGGTAACGGCAGAGCGGTCGCCGCCGGCCTCGCGGACCACGGGGGCGGACTCGCCGGTGATGGCGGACTCGTCAACGGAGGCAGCGCCCTCGATGACGTCGCCGTCGCCGGGAATCTGCTCGCCGGCGCGTACGATCACCAGGTCGCCGCGCGTGAGCTCGGTGCCGGGAACGACGGTGAAGTGCTCCTTGTCCTCAACGGACTCGATGCGATGGGCCTCGACATCCTTCTTGGCCGCACGCAGGGAATCGGCCTGAGCCTTACCGCGGCCCTCGGCAAGCGCCTCGGCGAAGTTCGAGAACAGGTCGGTGAGCCACAGGATGACCGCGATGGCGGCCACATAGTAGGTGGGCACACCCGCGTCCTGCACACCGAAGATGGAAGCGACGGCCAGGACGGAGGTCATGACGGCGGAAAGCCACACCAGGAACATGACCGGGTTTTGAATCTGGACGCGAGGGTCCAGCTTGGCAAACGAGTCGCGGACCGCGCGGCCCATCATGTCTTTTTGCATAGTCATAAATCTGCGCCCTCCTTTACGCAATCATCTGGAAGAACTCGGCAACAGGGCCAAGCGCCAGGGCCGGGAAGAAGCTCAGGGCACCGATCAGCAGAACGATGAACACGAGCAGGAATACGAACATGGCATTGGTGGTAGACAGGGTACCGGCGCTCTCGGCGACCCTACCCTTCTTGGCCAGCGAGCCGGCGATAGCCAGCGTACCGATGATGGGCATGAAGCGGGCAAACAGCATCTCGAGGCCGAGCATGACGTTGATCCAGGGAATGTTGCAGTTCATGCCTGCAAACGCCGAGCCGTTGTTGCCACCGCATGAGGTGAAGGCATACAGCACCTCGGAGAAGCCGTGCGCGCCACCATTGTTGAGCTGGTCGGCAAGACCGGGCACCATGCAGGCGATGGCCGAGCACACCAGAATGGCAAACGGAGTTGCCAGGCACAGGACAACTGCCCAGCGCATCTCGCCCGGCTCGATCTTCTTACCCAGGAACTCAGGCGTGCGTCCGACCATAAGGCCGGCGATGAACACTGTGAGGATGGCGAAGCCGATCATGCCGTACAGGCCGCAGCCCACGCCGCCGAAGACGACCTCGCCCAGAGCCATCTGGAGCATCTGGACAAACCCGCCGAGCGGGGTGTAGGAGTCGTGCATGGAGTTAACCGAGCCGTTGGAAGCAGCCGTCGTGAAAGCGGACCAGGTGGAAGAGGAGGCGATACCGAAGCGGCTCTCCTTGCCCTCCATGTTGCCGCCGGCCTGGCCGTCGGTCATCTCGATATTGACCGCTCCGCCATCGGCCAGCTGCGGGGTGCCCGCATGCTCGTTGACGGCGATGATGCCGGTGAAGATCACCAGCAGGATGAACATGGCGGCAAAGATGGCCTTGCCCTGCTTGGTGTTCTTGACGCCGATACCGAAGGCGAAGCAACAGGCGGCCGGGATCAGCAGCAGGCTGGTCATCTCGATGATGTTGGTGAAGGCACTGGGGTTCTCATACGGATGGGCGGAGTTCACGCCGAAGAAGCCGCCGCCGTTGGTGCCGGACTGCTTGATGGCGACCTGAGGAGCCGCGGGACCCTGGGGCAGGAACTGCTCGGTGACCACGCGCGCGCCCTCGACAACCTTGCCGTCGACCTTGACCGTGTCGCCCTCAATCTGGGCGCCGTCGATGACGCTCCAGCCGCCGTCTGCATTAGGCTGAACAGCGACGGGTTCTACGAGCTCAGCCTTCTGAGCCGGCTGGAAGTTGGAGATGACGCCACCGGCAGCCAGGCAGATGCCGAACACGAGGTTCAGCGGGATGAGCACATACAGGACGGTGCGGGTGAGGTCGACCCAGAAGGAACCCAGACCCTGCTCCTTGACCTGACGGAAGCCGCGGATCAGCGCGAACATGACCGCGATACCGGTGCCAGCGGAAACGAAGTTCTGCACAGTGAGACCCATGAACTGCACAAGGTAAGACAGGGTGGTCTCACCGGAGTAGGACTGCCAGTTGGTGTTGGTTATGAAGGAAGCAGCCGTATTGAACGACAGGTCCCATGACACACCCGGCAGGTGCTGGGGATTGCCTGGCAAGAAGGACTGAAGCGCCTGGAGTGCCACAAGAGTCACGAGGCCGATCCCCGAAAAGACCAGCACGCTCGCCAGATAGCGCCTACACCCCATCTGTTCTGCCGCGTCGATGCGAAGCAGACGATAGACGCCACGCTCCACAGGAGCAATCACAGGCGACAGGAACGTATGCTCACCATCCATGATATGGGCCATGAACCGACCGAGCGGAACGGCCAGGACGACGAGTACGGCAAAGTACAAGATGTACTGAATCGCAGCGTCCATAGTTTACGAATCACTCCTCATCAGAATGTAGATGTAATAGATAAGAAGTCCAATGCAGACGACTCCGATGATGGGAATGAGGATGTCCATTTACCGCCCCTTTCACACGCGGTCCGATGTCTCGGACGCCTGCCCTCGCAAGCGTCTGGGGACAGTAAACGCTTCTAGGGATTAAAGAGGCGTGAGGGCCGGGGCTCACGTCCTTAAGATGCCGTAAAGATGCAGGTAGAAAGCACTATTGCAGCTGCAGTGCGCCTATACTCGACCTCGCGAGCATACAGTGGTGTCTTCACCGCGTATGCACGCATGGACAACGCTTCAGAAAGGCTACGCTATGCAGCGCGACGCATCGGACACTCGCGTCAATCCAGACCTCATCCTCAAGGCAATTGAGAAAGACGAGGTCGCCGATGACACTCGAACCAGCCGGGGACACCTCAAGATTTTCTTTGGCTACGCTGCTGGCACAGGCAAAACCTATGCGATGCTTCAAGCCGCCCACGCCGCCAAGCGGCGAGGTGTCGACGTCGTCGCGGGATACATCGAGCCGCACGAACGTCCGGCAACTGCCCATCTTGCACAAGGGCTTGAGAACGTGCCCTGTAAACTCATCGAGCACAACGGCATTGCGCTCAGCGAGTTCGATCTAGATGCGGCTATCGAACGCGCCCCTCAGCTCATCCTTGTCGACGAGCTCGCCCATACAAATGCGCCGGGGTCTCGCCACGACAAACGCTATCAAGACGTCGAGGAACTTCTACATGCGGGCATCGACGTCTATACGACCGTGAACGTTCAGCATATCGAGAGCCTAAACGACATGGTTGCATCCATCACCGGCGTTGTCGTGAGCGAACGAATCCCCGACCGTATCTTCGATGATGCCGACCAGGTCGAGCTCGTCGACATAGAGCCCGAAGACCTACTTGAGCGCCTTCGCGCCGGTCTCGTCTACCGTCCCGCACAAGCCGACCGAGCGCAACAGCATTTTTTTACCGTTGAGAACCTCACCGCACTCCGAGAAATCGCGCTGCGCCGCTGCGCCGATCGCACCGGCCACCTCACAGACGCCGCACGCGTGCTGGGAAACCGTGACTACTACACCAGGGAGCGTATCTTAGTCTGCGTCTCCCCGGCGCCGACCAATCCCCGCATCGTCCGTGCCGCCGCACGCATGGCGAAAGCGTTTCGCAGCGAGCTCGTCGCCCTGTTCGTAGAGAGCCCGCGCACGCAAGCCATGAGCGATGATGAGCGCGCCAAGCTTGCAGCCAATATCGCCCTAGCCGAGCAGCTCGGAGCACATATGGAAACCGTCTATGGCGACGACGTCGCGTTTCAGATCTCCGAGTTCGCGCGCCTGTCGGGTATTTCGAAGATCGTCATGGGACGCACGGGCGAGCACAGCAGCGTCCGTCAGGCCCTCTTTGGCCGCAAATCTCTCGTAGAACAGCTCATAGCATTCGCCCCGAATCTCGACATTTACATCATTCCAGACCAGTCGACTCCGCCCTCCCGGCCCAAAGGACGCCGGCATGCGCTCGCCCTGCAGCCGCCCAGCAGCCGAAACGTGCTTCGCACGCTGGCCCTCTCTCTTGTCGCCACGGCGATCGGCACGGCTTTCCGCCATCTGGGATTTGCCGATTCCAGCATCATATCCCTCTATATCCTCACGGCCCTGCTGACCGCCGTCACCACGACGGGGCGTATCTGCACGATCGTATCGAGCGTGCTCTCTGTAGTGCTTTACAACTTCTGCTTCGTCACGCCTCTGTTTTCGCTCGCCAGCTACGACCGAAGCTATCTGGTCACGTTCGGCATCATGTTCGCTACCGCTATGGTCGCCGGCGAGTTAACTGCGCGCATCGCCGACAACGCCCGTACCTCCGCCGAGAACGCATTCAAAACGCGTGTACTCCTCGAAACGAACCAGCTCTTGCAGCAAGCCCATAGCGCGGAGGAGTGCGCCCGCGTCGCCATGAACCAACTCGTCAAACTGCTAAAACTCGACGTGGTCTTCTACCCCGCCGAACACGGCACGCTCGGCAAGGCGCTCTATGAGTCCGCTGGCACCGAAAACCGATCCGCGTCGCTGCTCACCGACTACGAGCGCGCCGTTGCAACCTGGACCTTCACCAACAACAAGCGCGCGGGCGCAAGCACGCGGACCCTGCCTGAGGCGCGCTGTCTCTACCTCGCGGTTCGCACCGGCGACAAGGTATTCGGTGTCATCGGCATCGCCCTGGAGGGGCGCGAGACCGAAGCCTTCGAGCATTCGATCGTCCTATCTATCGTAGGTGAATGCGCCTTGGCGCTCGAAAGTGACCGAGCGGCGCAAGAGCGCGAAGAGGCTGCGGTCTTGGCGAAAAACGAGCAGCTGCGCGCCAACCTTTTGCGCTCCATCGGCCACGATTTGAGGACACCCCTCACGGCTATATCCGGATCTGCGGCAATCCTTCGGAAGAGCGACGAGAGGCTCAGCCTCGAACAACGCTGCGATCTTGCCGATGCCATCTACGATGACTCCCTCTGGCTTATCGATACCGTGGAGAACCTCCTCGCCATCACACGCGTCGAGGACGGCACCATTCGCCTCAACCTCACATCCGAGCTCATCGACGAGGTCATCGAGGCCGCCCTCAGCCATGTCGCCCAAGCATCGCATGGACATGCCGTCACCATCGAGCACACTGACGACATCCTGCTGGTACGCGTCGACGTCCATCTCATCATGCAGGTGCTTACGAATCTCATCATGAACGCCTTCAAATACACGCCCGAGGACTCGACTGTCACCGTCAGCGCACGTCGCGAGGGCGCGTTCGTCGTGGTGGACGTCGCAGACGATGGGCCGGGTGTGGCAGACTGCGACAAGCCTCATATCTTTGAGCGCTTCTTTACCTCAGGCAATACGCGGCCCGTGGATTCGCGTCGAAGCATCGGCCTTGGGCTGTCGCTCTGCCGCTCCATCGTGGAGGCACATGGCGGCGTCATCGAAGTTCGCGACAACCACCCCCATGGGGCCGTCTTCCGTTTTACCCTGCCCGCTGAGGAGATCGAGATTCATGAATAATGCCGCTAAGCCACGCATCCTCCTGGTCGAAGATGACCTGACCGTTCAAAACCTCGTTTCGACCGCGCTTGACCTCCACGGCTATGTCGTGAGCAAGGTTTGCAACGGCCAGGCCGCCATCATGGATGCGGTGTCGCACGGCCCCAGCCTCATCATGCTCGACCTCGGCCTTCCCGACATTGACGGTATCGAGGTCATCACGAAGATCCGAAGCTGGTCGGCAGTCCCCATTATCGTCATTTCGGCGCGCACCGAAGATTCCGACAAGATTGCAGCACTTGACGCAGGGGCAGACGACTACCTCACCAAGCCCTTTTCTGTGGATGAGTTGCTCGCGCGCGTCCGCGCGAATTTGAGGCGCTCCTCGATGGCGTCGAGCGAGTCGACAGAAGCGAGCACGTTCGACAACGGTCCGCTGCATATCGACTACGCCGCGGGATACGCGACGAAAGACGGACGCGAGCTCTCGCTCACCCCAACCGAGTACAAATTGCTCGTCCTTCTGGCGAAAAACGTCGACAAGGTGCTCACCCACACCTTCATCACCCGCGAGATATGGGGCACGAGCTGGGACAGCGATCTGGCGAGCCTGCGCGTGTTCATGCGCACCCTGCGCAAGAAGATCGAGGCAGACCCCTCTCATCCCAAGATGATTCAGACGCACATGGGTGTCGGGTACCGCATGCAGCGTCTCTAGCCCACCCCACAAAAAGTTGCGGTGGAATACGGAGTAGATAAGGCCTTTGACAGCCAAAACAGTCCGTATTTCACCGCAACTGATGGGCGGGATGGAGTTAGAGGCCCAGGTAGGCAATCATGCCTTCGACGGCGAGCTTGGCACCGGCAACGGCGTGGACCACGGTGAGCGGGCCGTTGACCACGTCGCCGGCGGCAAAGACGCCAGGCACGGTAGTCATGCCATACTCGTCGACCGAAAGCAGGCCGCGATGGTCGGTCTCCAGACCGCCCGTTGTAAGCACGAGCTTGTCCTTGGGCACTTGAGACGCCGCAATCACAACCGTGTCGGCGGACACGTGGTCGAGTTCTTCCTCGTAGCCCACCACGTTGTTGTCCTCGTCAAAGATAGCCGTCTCGAACACCGGACCGTTGTCGTCGATGGCGCAGATCGCCTTGCCGCACACAATCTCGGCACCGTCAAGCTCGGTCAGCTCCACCTCGTCATCGATGGCAGAGATATGGCGCGATCGGGCGTACACGGTAACCTTGCGAGCACCCGAGCGCAGGGCCGTGCGGGCAACATCCATGGCCACATTGCCGGCGCCGATAACCGCCACGTTCTGCCCGATCGCCACGCTCGTGGGGTCAACGAGGTAGTCGATGCCAAACAGCACGTTGCCGCGCGACTCGCCGGGAATACCCAGCTTTCGAGCTCGCCAGGTACCAGTACCGACAAAGACCGCATCGTAGCCGTCGCGCAGCAGGTCGTCGATGTGGAGCGCACCGCCGATGGTGGTCGAGGGGCGAACGCGCACGCCGAGCGAGCACATCACGTGGCGGTACTTTTGCACGAGCGAGCGCGGCAGACGGAACTCGGGGATACCGTACTCCAGCACGCCGCCGATCTCGGGCCGCTGCTCAAAAACAGTGACGGCGCAACCCAGCTGCGCCATCTTAATGGCCACAGTCATGCCGGCGGGGCCGGAGCCGACCACGGCGACCTGCTTGCCGCGCGACGGCGCGGGTCTCCACTCTTTGCGGTCCAAATACGCCGTGGAGATATAGTTCTCGATGCTCGAAAAATGCACGGGCGCGCCCTTGCGGCCCTGAATGCAAGCGCCCTCGCACTGGCCCGAATGATTGCACACCATGGAGCAGACCGCGCTCATGGGATTGTTCTGGAACAGTAGCTCGCCCGCCTCTTGCAGACGGCGCTGCTTAAAGAGGTCGATAACCTGCGGAATGGGCGTCTGCACCGGACAGCCCTTTATTTGACAGAACGCCTTTTTGCAGCCCAGACAGCGATTTGCTTCCTCAACGATGTGGATAGCCACGCAATTCCCCTCTATCGACCTGGACTAAATCGGCTTCTTAAACCAATTTGCCCGAATTTATAACCATAGATACGTCAACAGTGCGGAAAAGGGCACCGAAAAGCATCTCACAAACGCGCAGTAGCAACCCTTCCCTCGCACGGAGCTACCGTGCAGCCCCGTCATCGAGATCAAAAGATTCGCCACCCCTACGAATGGCGAATCTCTCTACAGGCAGACGCCGTCTTTCCAGATACTGATCTCGTGGCAGCCGCGGCGCTCGGCACTCGTTAGCTTACCGCTCGCTGTATCCAGTACCAGCTGATACAGGTCGCGGGCAGCCTCGTCGAGCGTGCGTTCGCCTGTGGCAATCACGCCGGCGTTAAAGTCCATCCAGTTGGCCTTGTGGTCGCACAGACGCTGATTGGTGAACACCTTGAGGGTGGGCGCCGGTGCACCAAACGGCGTGCCGCGTCCAGTCGAGAACAGAATCACGTGACAGCCAGCAGCCGTCAACGCCGTGGTGAATACCATGTCGTTGCCCGGGCCGCACAGCATGTTCAGGCCATGCTTGGTGACCTGACCGGCATACGGCAGCACGTCGACGATGGGTGCGGAGCCGCCCTTTTGCACGCAGCCGCAACTCTTGTCCTCGAGCGTGGTAATACCGCCGTCCTTGTTACCGGGACTCGGGTTCTCATAAACGACCTCGCCGTGGCTAATAAAGTAGTCCTTAAAGCCATTGAGCATGTCGGAGGCAGCGTTAAAGACCTGCTCGTTCTCGCAACGGTCGAGCAGGATGCTCTCCGCGCCAAACATCTCGGGCACCTCGGTAAGCACCGACGTGCCGCCGCGGGCGACAACCATATCACTCACGCGACCGATCGTGGGATTGGCGGTAATGCCCGAAAGGCCGTCGGAGCCGCCGCACTTAAGTCCAATAACCAGCTCGGAGGCCGGAATGGGCTCGCGCTTGGCCTGCTTGGCGAGGTCTGCCAGCTCGGCCAGAATCTTGTGGCCCTCGATCTGCTCGTCGGCTACATCCTGGCAGGTGAGAAAACGAACGCGCTCGTGATCGAAGTCACCGAGCTCGTCGAGCACCTGCTGATGCGTGCAGTTCTCGCAACCGAGCGACAGGAACAGCACGCCCGCGGCATTTGCGTGACGCGACAGTGCCACCAGCAGACGACGGGTCTGGGCATGGTCGGCGCCGGTCTGCGAGCAGCCAAAGGGATGCGGGAAGTAGTAGACGCCCTCAAGCGAGCCCTCGACCAGATCCTGAGCCTGCTCGCACATAGCACGGGCGACTTCGTTGACACAGCCGACCGTGGGGATGATCCACAGCTCATTACGCGTCGCGGCACGACCGTCGGCGCGGCGGAACCCCATAAAAGTCTCGGGCTCAACCGGCTCAACGACCGGATGTGTGGGGTTGTAGGTGTACTCGACCTCGCCCGAAAGGTTGGTCTTGACATTATGTGTATGAAGCCACTGACCGGGCTGGACATCGCCCGTCACATGGCCGATAGGAAGGCCGTACTTGATGACGTCCTCCCCCGCGGCAATCGAACGCACGGCCATCTTATGACCCTGCGGAATATCCTCCGCGGCCACGACCTCGCCCACCCCGGGAACCACGACGGCGGTGCCCTTGGCAAGCGGCGACAGCGCGACGATCACGTTGTCGGCCGGATTGATCTGGATAGTGTTCATTGCAAATGGTCCTAACCCTACAGGTTGAGCAGAAGTCGAAGCGCGGGCATGCCACTCCACACCCGCGCCGGATATTTACGCCTGAGCGTTGGCGAAGGCCTGCTTGGCACCCTCGGTGCGCACGACGGCGAGCGCACTGACGACAAACTCCTCAAGACCGGCGATCTGCGTAAGGTCCTCGCCCCACATCTGCTCGTTGGTGAGCACGTCGTGCACCAGCTGGGCATCGTCGGCGCCGGCATGGGCGGCGTAGAAGTCGAGCACGAAGGCGTCGTCCTGAGCGGTGTACTCGGTGCCGTCGGAGCGACGCAGGTGCAGGCCGTCGCCCTCGCGGGACACGAGCTCCTGCGTGTAGAAGGAGATGAGCGTAGCGAGGCTCGTCGCCAGGCACTTGGGCAGGTTGCCGGTCTCGGCAACGTAGTCCTTGAGCGTGGGCAGGTCGCGAGCGCGCCACTTAGCCGTGGAGTTGAGGCAGATGGAGAGCAGCGCGTGGTCGATAAACGGGTTGTCGAAGCGGTTCTCGACGGCGGCAGCAAAGGCCTTGCAGTCCTCGACGTCCAGGTCGGCGGCAAGCGTCGGGATGACCTCGTCGTAGAGCATGGTGTTCATGAAGCCGCGGACGGTCTCGTCGTGCATGCAATCGCGCACGATGTCAAAGCCGGCAACCCAGGAGCCCGGGACGAAGGCGGTGTGGGCGCCATTGAGGATGCGAACCTTGCGCTTCTTGTACGGGGTGACATCGGGGGTAACAAAGACACCCGGCAGGCCGGCCTTCACGAAGGGGAGCTTCTCGGCAAGCGACTCGTCGCCCTGGATGCCCCACATCTGGAAGGGCTCGCGCACGGCCAGGAAGGGATCCTCGTAGCCCAGGCGCTCGGCCACGGCAGCGGCCTCCTTGGGGTCGCGGATGCGGCCGGGGACGATAGTGTCGACAAGCGTGGTGCAGACGGTGCAGTCGTTGGCCATCCACTGCGAGAACTCGTCCTCCCAGCCCCAGTCGCTCACGTACTGGTTCATGATGCGCAGCAGCTCCTCGCCGTTGTGATCGATGAGCTCGCAGGCGAGCACGATGACGCCCGGCTTGCCGGCGGCCCAGCGGGTGTGGAGCACCTGGGCAAGCTTGGCGGGGAAGCTCGCGGGCGGCATGTCGTCGGCCTTGCAGGACGGGTCGTAGGCGATACCGGCCTCGGTGGTGTTGGAGACGATAATCTCCAAATCGTCGGAGACGGCGACCTCCATCATGGCGCGGTAGTCGTCCTCGCGGTACGGGTTGATGCAGCGGCTGCAGGCGCTGATCACGCGGGACTCGTCAACCGTGTTGCCGTTCTCCTTGCCGCGCACCAACACGGTGTACAGGTCGTCCTGAGCATTGATGCCATCGGCAAAGCCAAAGGCGCCGCTGATGGGCTGCACCATGACAACCTTGCCGTTCCAGCCGGTGGCCTCGTTGCCCATGTCAAAGAAACGGTCGACGAAGGCGCGCAGGAAATTGCCCTCGCCAAACTGTAGAACCTTCTCGGGAGCGTCCTTGGGCAGCAGATAGCCCTTGTAACCGATCTCCTCGAGCGCATCGTAGCTGATGTTCTCCATCTGTGTCTCTCCTTAGATAGCTGTTAGCGTGCAGGCAAAACGGGGGCGCCGTGTGTGGCAACGGCGCTCCCGTGTTCAATGTGATTCGATGCAGGCTTATGCCTCGACGGTATCCAGATCAAAGCCAAAGTAGCGGACCGCATTGTTGTAGCTGATGTCGCGCACGATACTGCCCAGCAGCTCCATGTCGGCCGGGTACTTGCCCTGCTCGACCCACTCGCCGATCACGCTGCACAGCACGCGACGGAAGTACTCGTGGCGCGGATAGGACAGGAAAGAGCGGGAGTCGGTAAGCATGCCCACAAAGTTGCCCAGCACGCCCTCGTTTGCCAGGGCCGTGAGCTGCTCGCGCATACCGACCTCGTTGTCGTTGAACCACCAGGCAGAACCGTTCTGGATCTTACCGGCGGTCGGAGCCTCCTGGAAGCAGCCCATCACGGTATCGATCATGGTGTTATCGATGGGGTTCAGGCTGTACAGGATGGTCTTGGGCAAGCCGCAGGTCTCCTGAATGGAGTTGAGGAAATCGGCAAGCTGGTCGGACGGCGTGTAGTTGGAGATGCAATCGTAGCCGGTATCGGGGCCGAGCTTGGCAAACATGGCGCGGTTGTTGTCGCGCTTGCAGCCAAAGTGCAGCTGCATGGCCCAGCCCAGACGGACATACTCGCCGGCAACGAACTGCATAAAGGCAGTCTTGTACTTGAGGATCTCTTCCTCGGTAAGCGGCTCAGCAGCCAGACCCTTGGCAAAGATGGCCTCGATCTCGTCGGCGGTAGCCGGGGCGTACATAACGTAGTCGAGTGCATGGTCGGATGCGCGACATCCCAGCTCGTGAGCAACGTCGTAGCGCTTGGAGATGGCGGCCTTCATGCCCTCGAAGTCGCTTACCTCAACGCCGGCAACCTCGGAGAGGTGCTTGCAGTAGTCGGCAAACTCCTGGCCGCGCTCGATGCGCAGAGCGGCATCGGGGCGCATGGCGGGAACGACCTGAACGTCAAAGCTGTCGTCGGCGGCAATCTTCTTGTGCCACTCAAAGCTGTCGGCGGGATCGTCGGTAGTGCAGATCATGCGGACGTTGGACTGCTTGATCAGGTTGCGGCAGGTAAAGCTGGCCTCGGCGAGCTTAGCGTTGGCAAGGTCCCAGACCTCCTGGGCGGTCTTGCCGTTGAGGACGCCCTCGTAGCCAAAGTAGCGCTTAAGCTCCAGGTGGCTCCACTCAAAGACGGGGTTGCCAACGCAGCGACCCAGAGTCTCGGCCCACTTTTGAAACTTCTCGCGAGCAGGGGCGTCGCCAGTGATAAAACGCTCGTCGACGCCGTTGGCGCGCATCAGGCGCCACTTGTAGTGGTCGCCGCCCAGCCAAACCTCGGTGATGTTCTCGAAACGCTTGTCCTCCCAGATCTCCTTGGGAGAAATGTGGCAGTGGTAGTCGACGATGGGCATGCCCTTGGCAAAGTTGTGGAACAGCTCCTCGCCGGTCTTGGTGCTCAGCAGGAAATCCTGATCGTCCATAAAGTTTTTCATCAAACAGCCCCTTTGCTGGCAAGGCGGGCGCACGGCGCGCTCGTTATCCTTTAGGTGAACGTTCACTATACTAATCCATTGCAACTCAAAAGGTGAACGTTCACCTAACCACCATGGGGTGAACGGTCGATTTTGTCCGTTCAACGGTTGCCGGAGCTGTGACTTGCATGTATTGCGGACCGGTTGGCGTCCCCGAACACCGAACTTGAGCGCTTTGGCTAGGTGGGTCATATCCCGCCGTGCATTTTTGGGAGTATTCAGCATCGAAGCGCGCCGCGCGCCGTCCTCGGCGCCCCATTTGATGCGCACATTGCGTCCGATCGGCATAAAAAGTGCCGCCGATGGCGAAATACGCCACCGGCGGCACTTAAAACAGTCGTTCTGCGCCTCATTCAGGGCATGCCAATGCTGAATACTCCCAAAAATGCACGTCGCAAGAGGGGGTACCTGCCCAATCGACTAAATTCCCGCAAGTTCGCAGTAGCGGTCGACGTTGCTGCCAAACACCATCTCGACGGCGCCCTTCTGGACGGGCACCGTCGGGGTCCTTCCCCACAGCAGATAATCGCCCAGCGTCTTAGCGCCGCGATACGCCAGGCTCGTCGGGTCCTTATAGACAATATTGGTAAAGATACCGCGGCGCAAGGCCAGAGCACTTTCGGGAAACAGGTCGTTGCCGATCACCATGACCTGACCGGCCTTGCCGGTCGAGACGAGCGCGTCGGCAACCACTTCGGAACCAACGGCAAAAACGCTACAGATAAGTTCGGGGGCGTCCGGCGCACTCAAGCGCTTTTCGAGCTCATGCTCGAGTTGTTTGACTTGCGCATGGGCACCTGCAAGATCCTCAACCTGCCATGGAATATCACGTTCGCGCAGGTAATTGTGGAAGGCGCGGGCGGTTAGATAGTGCGAATCGGTATATGGGTCGCCTGTCAAAAGGAGCACGCGGGCGTCGGCCCCAGAAGCATGGACCAGGTTTGCCGCCTGCTCGGCCATAAGGCTGCCTGCCGTCGAATAATCGGCCAAGCTCGCACCCAAACGATTCAAATGCGGACGGTCGCCGTCGACAAGCTCAATCGTCACGCCCGCCTCGGCGATCTGCCCCAAAAGCTCAGTCGCACGATCGTCGCCCGGCGCATAGGCGAGCAAGCCATCGATCTTCTCGCCCACTTGCAGGCGCTCATCGATTTGCTCGAGCGCATCGGCATAACCGCCTACGCCAAATTCGACGCGCTCAACAGTAATGCCTTGGTCGATGACCTCCTGCTCAAAGCGATTGCAGCCTTCCCACAGGTAACGATAGAAGTAAGCACCCTCACGCGATGCACACGGCAGGCAAAACACCAGGTTGATGTCCTTACGACGCAGGCTCGAGGCACTTGTGTTGCGGTGATAGCCCATCTCCTCGGCCTTGGTATTAACCTTGGCGCGCACGGACTCGCTCACGCCGGCCTTGCCCGTAAGGGCCTTGTGCACGGTATTGATGGAAACGCCAAGCTCGGCGGCTATGTCCTTCATGGTTACGCGAGCGCTCATGGGGTCACTCCGGTGCAGATGAGTTGCCAATAAACAATCCAGTTAACGATACCCCAAAATAACTCAGCAACTCACCACGCCCACCCTCAAAAGCGAAAAACACCCCGCGAACGGATGCTCGCGGGGCGCTTGGATATCTGGACCTTATTTGATACCGCGGCCCAAGTCTTCGGCGATTTTATCCACGCCCTTAAGCGCGGCACAGGTCTTTTTGTTGGAGCAATGCCCCGTGCAAACGCCACCCTGAGCGCAGTCGGCGCAGGTGCCCTTACGGTAGATGCGCACGCACACGGCGACAAACGCAATGCCGATAACGGCCAGCACAACAATATCGATAGGTGCCATAGCAAGCCTCCTCTAGTTAACCACCACTTACTTTACCCCATTCTCCACCTACCAAAAAGGAACAGGTTTATTTTGGTCGGTTTTATCTGCGGAAACGCCACATCTCCCCTACCAAAAAGCCCGAGTGTCGCTGGGACACCCGGGCTCATGGAAAGGGGCTAATCCTTATTCGGACTTAAGCGGAAACTGCGGCGGAAGCAGTGTTGGTCTCGTCCTCGTCGGTCCAAGCATGTTTAGGCATGGGACGGAAGATCTGGAAGAGCATCGCAACCAGCAGCACGATGGCCACAACCGTCCAGAAGCCAAACTGCCCAAGGACAAGCAGGTTGTAGAACTGGTTGATGAACAGGCCGATAACCCAAGCGAAGGCGCACTCGTAGCCGATGGCAATCGCGGTCCACTTGCCGGAATCCATCTGGTTGCGGATGGTACCCATGGCGGCAAAGCACGGAGCGCACAGCAGGTTGAAGGCACCGAAGGCAACGCAAGCGCCCATGGTGGGGAACATGCCGGCAAACGCGGTCCACAGGCTCGGGTCGGTCTCGCCCGCGTCGGCGACGGACAGCAGCGAACCGGCGGTGGCGACGACGTTCTCCTTAGCGACAAGGCCCGAGACGGTCAGCGCGGTGGCCTGCCAGGTGCTAAAGCCGAGCGGGGCGAAGATCCAGGCGACCAGGTTGCCGAGCATGGCAAGCACGGAGTAGTCCATGAACTCCTCGGGGATGCCCTCCATAGCAGGCAGGAAGCCAAACGTGCCGTTGTAGCTACCAAAGTTGGACAGGAACCAAACCACGACGGTGGACGCGAAAATGACCGTGCCGGCCTTCTTGATAAAGGCCCAGCAGCGCTCCCACACATGCAGCGCCCAAGAGCGGATCGCCGGGAAGTGGTAGGCGGGAAGCTCCATAACGAACGGCGTCGGACGGCCGGCGAAGAGCTTGGTCTTCTTGAGCATGAGGCCCGAGGCGATGACGGCGAAGACGCCCAGGAAGTAGAAGAGCGGGCTGATCCACGCGGCGGTGGTGGAAGAATCGCCGATGATGGAACCCATGAGCAGGGCGATGATCGGCAGCTTAGCGCCACAGGGAATAAACGTGGTGGTCATGACCGTCATGCGGCGGTCCTTCTCGTTCTCGATGGTCTTGGTGGCCATGACGCCGGGGACGCCGCAGCCCGAGGATACGAGCATGGGGATGAACGACTTACCGGACAGGCCAAAGCGGCGGAACACGCGGTCCATGATGAAGGCGACGCGGGCCATGTAGCCGCAGTCCTCCAGGAAGGACAGCATGACGAACAGCAGGAACATCTGCGGCACAAAGCCGAAGATGGCGCCCAGGCCGCCGACAATGCCGTCGCAGACCAGCGAATCGACCAGGCCACCGTCCTCGGTGCCGCCCGCCACAAGGGCGTCGTGGACCATGGTGGTAATACCCGGAACATACGGGCCATACTCCGCCGGGTCAACCGAATCGGCAGCATCGCCCGCGGCCTCGACAGCTGCGTCGTAGGCGTCGCGACCCTGGCCGAGCACATACCAACCGTCGGTACCAAAGAGCTGGTCGTTGGTGAAGTCGGTCACCGTGCCGCCCAAGGTAGAAACGGCGATGTAGTACACGCAGAACATGATGACCACAAAGATCGGCAGGCCCAGGATACGGTTGGTAACCACGCGGTCGATCTTCTCGGAGGTGCTCATCTTTGCCGGAGCCTTGGTGAGGCACTCGTCAATGATGTGGGCAATCACGCCGTAACGCTCGCCGGTGATGATGGACTCGGCGTCGTCGTCGCAGTCCTGCTCGCACTGGGCGACCAGCTGCTCCACGCGAGCGGCCTTCTCCTTGGTGAGGTTGATGAGCTTGCAGGCGTCCGCATCGCGCTCGAACAGCTTGACGGCGTAGTAGCGACGCTTGTTGGCGGGAACGCTCGCCGGCAGGTTGTTCTCGATGTGGGTCAGAACGTCCTCGATGGCGGAATCGAACCTGTGCGCCGGCGCGTCGGCCTTGGCAGCCGCCGACTTCTTGACCTGCTCAAAGAGCTCCTTGATGCCCTTGTTCTTAAGAGCCGAGATCATCATGACCGGACAACCGAGCTTCTTGGAGAGCTTGTCCGTGTCGATCTTATCGCCGTTCTTCTCGACCAGGTCGGCCATGTTGAGGGCAACGACCACGGGCAGGCCGGTCTCGATAACCTGAAGCGCCAGGTACAGGTTACGCTCGAGGTTGGTGGCATCGACCACCTGGACGACAACATCGGGCTCGCCGCTCATGAGGTAATCGCGCGAGCATTGCTCCTCGGGGCTGTAGGGGGAAAGCGAGTAGATGCCAGGGAGGTCCGTGATGGTAACGTTCTTGTCGCTTAGGAGCTTGGCTTCCTTTTTCTCAACCGTGACCCCGGGCCAGTTGCCAACGTAGCCGTTGGCGCCGGTGATCAGGTTGAAAAGCGTGGTCTTGCCGCAGTTGGGGTTACCCGCCAGTGCGACATGGATCTGAGAATCCGCCATTCAATCCTTCTTCCTTGTGTGCCTGCGCTGCTTTCTCCGCGCGGGCTGGATAATGTGCTTCAAAGATGCTGCATTAAGTTAGAAAAACCTAACTTTATCTGCAGAAATATGCGCCGCGAGTCCTTACTGAACCTCGACGACGGCGGCCTCCTCCTTGCGGATGGAAAGCTCGTAGCCGCGCACGTTGATCTCGACCGGATCACCGAGCGGCGCAACCTTCACGACCTTGAACGAAGTGCCCTTTATGAGCCCCAGGTCCATAAGGTGGCGGCGAAGCGCACCCTCACCGTGAAGCTTGACGATGGTGGAGCTCTCGCCCACCTTAACGTCACCCAACGTCTTCATTTACTTGTCCCCCTTTCAGTGCGTACAGAAATACCGTCGACTAACCGACGGTCATGATGTGCATGGCAACCTTGGAATCGATGCCAAAGCGTGCGCCCAGCACCGTGACGATGATATTGGCGCCACTCGAGCTCACCACGTGGATTTCGTTGCCCTCGACAAAGCCGAGGTCCTTGAGGTGGTGCTTCATATCCTCATCGCCCTTTACACGAGACACGCGCACGGTTTCGCCCGCTTTTACCATCGAAAGCGGCATTGCCGGCATCTGCGGTCCGCAAGACATGAGTGGCTCCTAACGTCAGTTCGTCCTTAACATCGACGCGGTAAAAGTTAACCACGCCTATGTTCGCTTTAGTAAGCTAGCACGTGGTTAACTTTTTGGAAAGGGTCCCTATTCAGATTTCGAAAAAGTTTCCTTTATGAAACAAAAGAGGCACCGCAAAGACCATCTCTTTGCGGTGCCTTGTCATACCAATTTATGCAACAAAGGGGACTGTCCCCTTGTCACATTGTTGAGGTTAGAGCGAGAGGTTTCTGATCGACGTGACGCAGGAGGCCTCATCCACACCCGAAACGCGGAAGATGATGTTCTCGCCGCACTCGCCGTAGAGAGCCATGAGGCCCATAACATCGCGGCCATCCGTGTGGCGGTCGCCGATGCTGACCGACACGTCGCTACGATGCTTGGCAATGATGTCATAGAGCAGCGCAACCGGGCGGGCATGCAGTCCCAACGGATCTTTAATCGTCTTCGTAAACTCGACCATGTCCCCTCCCACGACATCGCACATTCGGCCGGCAAACCCAGCCACGTGGTAGTTATTGTACGTTACCGGCGCACCCCCGTCTCACAAAAAACGAGGGAAGGCACACGTCCTTCCCTCGTTGCTGGCAATAGGTAGCCGCTCGCCTACATCAGGCGCAGGCTGACGTCCTTGAGCTGGGCGCCGGAAACGGCACTCGGAGCACCCGACATAAGGTCGGAGCCGCTGGCCGTCTTGGGGAACGCCATGACGTCGCGGATGGAGTCGGAACCGGTGAGCAGCATGCACACGCGGTCCAGGCCCAGAGCAAAACCACCCATCGGGGGTGCACCAAACTTGAGCGCCTCCATGAGGAAGCCGAACTGCGACTCGGCTCGCTCCTCGGTGAAGCCCAGGAGCCTGAGCATAGACATCTGCATCTCGGCGTTGTGGATACGCATACCGCCGCCGCCGGCCTCAAAGCCGTCCATGACAAAGTCGTAGGTGCAGGAACCGGCCGCCAGCGGGTCGGCCTCGATCTTGGCGATGTCGGTCTCGGTCGGCAGCGTGAAGGGCTGATGCTCGGCAGCGTAGGCCTTGCGGTCCTCATCCCAGTGGAACAGCGGGAAGTTGACGACCCACAGGAAGTCGTGGCCCTCACGCTTGATCTCGAGCGCGTTGGCCATGTGGGAACGCATACCGCCCAGGATCTCGTCAGAGAGCAGGCGCGGGCCGGCGGCGAACATCACGAGGTCGCCAGGCTCGACGTCCATACGCTCGCGCAGAGCCGCCATCTCCTCGTCCGAGAAGAACTTGACGATGGGGCTGTTGATGGAGCCGTCCTCGCGGAAGGCGATCCAGGCCAGGCCCTTGGCGCCAAACGTGGAGGCCACGCCGGCGAGCTTATCGATCTTGGCACGTGCCCAGGCGCCGGCGCCCTTGGCGTTGATGGCCTTGACGACAGAGCCCTCCTCGTTCGCGGCAGTCGCAAAGACCTTGAACTTGGAGTTGGCAAAGATGTCGGTCAGGTCGACCAGGTGCATACCATAGCGGGTATCGGGCTTGTCGGAGCCATAGGTGTCCATGGCCTCCCAGTAGTCCATGCGACGCAGCGGCGTGGGCATCTCGACACCCATGCGGCCGAAGGCATCGGCCAGGACCTCTTCGAGCGCGCTCATGACATCATTCTGGTCCACGAAGGACATCTCGATATCGACCTGGGTGAACTCGGGCTGACGGTCGGCACGCAGGTCCTCGTCGCGGAAGCACTTGGCAACCTGGTAGTAGCGCTCGACGCCACCGACCATGAGCAGCTGCTTCAGGAGCTGCGGGGACTGCGGCAGGGCGTAGAAGTTACCCGGCTGAATACGGCTGGGAACGATGAAGTCGCGGGCGCCCTCGGGCGTGGACTTGAACAGGGAGGGCGTCTCGACCTCCATGAACTCACGGTTGTGCAGCGCCTCGCGAATGGCAAAGGTAAAGTCGGAGCGCAGCTTGAGGTTGGCCATCATCTCGGGACGGCGAAGGTCCAAATAGCGATAGCGCAGGCGGGTGTCCTCGCTGGTCTCGATGCCGTCCTCGATCTGGAACGGCGGGGTGACGGACGTGTTGAGCACCTCGGCGTGGTCGGTCAGGACCTCGATCTCGCCGGTCGCGAGCTTAGTGTTGGTGGTCTCCTCGCCACGGGCGCGCACGACGCCGTGGATCTTGATGGGCCACTCGGGGCGCATGGTCTCGGCGATCTTAAAGGCATCGCCGTCGGAGTGCTCGGGGTCGAAGGTGAGCTGCGTGATGCCCTCGCGGTCGCGAAGGTCGCAGAAAATAAGGCCGCCGTGGTCGCGGCGACGGCTCACCCAACCGGTGAGGGTGACCTCTTCGCCCACGTTCTCGAAGCGAAGCTCGCCGCAGGTACGGGTGTGCATGGAATGCTCATCGATGGGACGGGTCTGGCTCATACCAGTGATCCTCCTTTATGGATCTGTGCCGCCCCGTGTCGTTCCGGGCGGCGTCGTACAGATTTGCCCAGCCTGCGTAAACCGCGCAGCCAGACATGGCGTTCTATCTTATCGCACCCGCGTCGATGTGCCGCGAAAAAGTAGCTCTTGCCCAAAGACTTGACGGAGACGAAACAATTGACGCGGCCTGGCCGTCGCCAAGGCGCGCCGCGTGCGACAATGTGCCCCAATACAACTGCACTCGGAAAGGCCCGCCATGACTGCACGCCTCATCGTTATGGATATCGACTCCACGCTCATCAACCAGGAAGTCATCGACCTGTTGGGCGAGGAGGCCGGCGTGGGCGAGCAGGTGGCACAGATCACCGAACGCGCCATGCGCGGCGAGCTTGACTTTAAGCAGGCGCTCGAAGAGCGCGTGGGGCTGCTTGCCGGCTTGGATGAGAGCATGTTCGAACGCACCTTTGAGCGCGTGACATTTACCCCCGGCGCGCTGGAGCTTGTGCGCTCGGCACACAGCAAGGGCTGGAAGGTTGGCGTGGTAAGCGGCGGCTTTCACGAGGTCGCCGACAAGATCGTGGCCGCCGCGGGCATCGACTTTTGCCTCGCTAACCGCCTGGAGGTCGTGGACGGCAAGCTCACCGGCAAGCTGGCGGCAAACATTGTGACCAAGGAATCCAAGCTCATCCAGCTGCTGGACTGGGCAGTTGAGTGCGGCGTCGACATGGCCCACACGGTCGCTATTGGCGACGGGGCAAACGACATCCCCATGATCCAGGCCGCGGGCACGGGCATCGCGTTTTGCGCCAAGCCCAAGACGCGCGAAGCCGCCCCGTTTGCCATCGATGAGCGCAACCTGATGCTCGCCATGGACATCATCCTGCGCGACTAGTCGATCCTTCTAACAAGAGAATCAGTCTGTCCTATAGTTTCCGAACAATTTTGTCTTAGTGTTCGGAAACTACCCTTCTCGTGCTAGACTTTGCGCCGTCGAAGGGAACATATATGGATAAGCGAGATCTTGAGCAGTTGCTGAGCGATGTTGCCGGCGGAGCAGTCGCCCCGGCAGTCGCCCTCACGCGCATCCAGACGGCGCCGACCGCCGACCTGGGCTTTGCACAGCTCGATCTTTCGCGCGGGGTGCGCCAGGGAGCCGGCGAGGTTATCTACGGCGCCGGTAAAACCGCCGAGCAGATTGCCGCCATTATCGAAGCGCTTCTCGATGCAGGCCAGGGACACGTCCTGGTCACGCGGCTCGATGCCGATAAGGCTGCGCGCACCGCTGAGCTTCTTGCCGACGACATCGACCTTGGATATATCCCGAACGCACAGCTCGCCCTCGTGGGCGGCAAGCCCTCCCCTACTGGCAACGGACGCATCGTCGTCGCCTGCGCCGGCACGAGCGACCTGCCCGTCGCCGAAGAGGCCGCACTGACGGCCGAGTTCTACGGCAACGAAGTCGATCGTCTTTACGACGTGGGCGTCGCCGGCCTGCACCGCCTGCTCGCTCATGCCGAGGAACTTGCCCAGGCACAGGTGGTCATCGCCATCGCCGGCATGGAAGGCGCCCTGGCGAGCGTCATCGGCGGCCTGGTGAGCTGTCCGGTCATCGCCGTTCCCACGAGCGTGGGCTACGGTGCAAGCTTTGGCGGCGTGGCAGCACTGCTCGCCATGCTCAACTCCTGCGCCAGCGGCGTCTCGGTCGTCAATATCGACAACGGCTTTGGTGCCGCCTACCAGGCAAGTCTCATCAATCATCTGAGCGCCGGCACGCCCTGCGCCCGTTAAGGAGCATCCCATGTCCAACCATCAGCACACGCTTATCATCGACGGCACCTCGGGCATCAGCGGCGATATGACCGTCGCGGCCCTGCTCGACCTGGGTGCCAGCGAGAAGCACCTGCGCGAACAGCTCGCCACGCTGCCGGTCGACGGCTTTACGATCGCTGTCACGCGCGTAAACAAGCACGGCATCGACGCCTGCGATTTCGACGTTCAGCTTGCAGAGGGCCTCGAAAACCATGATCACGATATGGCCTGGCTCTACGGCAACGAAGCAGCTGCCGAGCACACCCACGAGCATGAGCACCACCATCATGACCATGACGAACACGAACACTGCCACGAGCATGACCATGAGGCTCACGGTCATGGCCACGAGGGTCACCATCACGCCCACCACCATCACCACCGTTCTTTGGCGGACGTCACCGCCATCATCAATGGCTCGCAGCTAAGCGATGGCGCCAAGCGTCGTGCGCTCGCCATCTTTACCGCGCTCGCCGCCGCCGAGGCCAAGGCCCACGGCAAAACGCCCGAGACCGTCATGTTCCACGAGGTGGGCGCCGTCGACTCCATCGTCGACGTCTGCTCTGTCGCCATCTGCCTCGATGACCTGGGCATTGAGGACATCGTGGTTGAGTCGCTCTCCGAGGGTCACGGTACCATCCACTGCGCCCACGGCCTTATGCCCATCCCGGTGCCCGCCGTCGTCAACCTATGCCAAGCAGGCAATATCGCCCTCACGCCCGCACCGGTCGCCGGCGAGCTCGTGACGCCCACGGGCGCCGCCATCGTCGCCGCACTGCGCACGTCCGAGCACCTGCCGGCCCGCTACCGCATCGAGGCCGTCGGCTACGGCGCCGGTAAGCGCCCCTACGAGGGTTGCTCCGGTAGGCTTCGCTGCCTGCTCGTTCACGCGGACGCATAGCCATGGATGCCCGCAAGGCAAAAAGCCGCGCTGCCATCGTTGCGGCGTTCTCCGAGCTGCTGCGCGAAGAGGACTACGGCAAGATCACCGTCGGCGACATCATCGCTCGCGCCCATGTGGGTCGGGCCACGTTCTACGGCCTCTTCAAGAGCAAAGATGACCTATTGTCCGAGCTCGTGAGCGACATCTGCACCCACGCCCTCGATGACGATGGCGCACCGCTCGACGACCCACTCGTGCAGGTCGAGCATATTCTCAACAATCTATGGGAACGTCGCCAGGGCGTCCGAGCGCTGGTGGCCGGCGCCGGCTCACGCGTCTTCGCCGACTGCTTACGCAAGACCATCATGTCACGAGCAGACGAAACCGTCCCCACAGCCCCTGCAGGCCCCGCCGGCACCATGGACCGCAGTTTCTTACTGCACCACATAGCCTCAAGCTTCGTAGGAATGGTCCAATGGTGGGCCTGGCATAACTTCCAAGCCCCAAAAGAGGACGTAGCCAAAGACTACCTATCAGCCATAAAACCCCTCTTCAACTAAGTAAGAAGCTCATCCCAAAGCACCGCCCCACGCCAAGGCGCCACGCATCCCAAAGTGTCACTCGCACCTCAAAGCGCCTAACAACAAAGTGCCCACCACATCCAAATTCAGATATATATGTTGGTTGCTTGTTCGAACGCAACTGGATTCCCGCAGGGTCCGGCATAGGTTAACTTTCCGCCGCATTCCGCAGGACGCAAGAAGCTCCCGCCGCACGAAGTGCGCAGCGGGAGCTTCTTGCATGTCCGAGGACGCGGCGGAAAGTTAACCTATGCCGGACCCGGACGTTATATCAATTGCCTTGGACTAGAACATGCCCAAGAAACCATGCACAAACAACGCAGCCACGATGGCACCGACAAACGGAGCGATGCCAGGAACAAGCAGACCATACTTCCAGTTGTTGTCGGCCTTGTTCTTGATCGGCAGCACCTGATAGGCCATGCGAGGACCAAGGTCACGAGCCTGGTTCATGGCGAAGCCGGTGATGCCGCCCATGCCCATGCCAACGGCCCAAACGATCAGGCCGACGCAGATTGCGAGCATCAAAACGTCCTCACCAGCACGGCTAGCAGCAGCAAGGATGGCGCTAATGAACACAAAGGTGCAGATGGCCTCGCAGAAGAAGTTGCGGGCATAGTTCGTACCCTCGGTGGTGGGGTTGGTCGAGAAGATGTTGCGCTGAGCAATGGGATCGACGACACCCTCGGAAGCCTTGAACTCATCAGCATACATGAACCACGCGATGCAGGCGCCCACAAAGCCGCCGAGCATATCGGCAAGCATGAAGGGGATGCAGTTGCCCCACGGCACCAGACCGACGATGCACTGGGCAAGCACCATAGCGGGGTTCATGCACACGGCGCCGCCAAAGACAAACAGGCAGACCGAGATGCCAAAAGACCAGGTGGTGATGGCAAACATATGGCCAGAGCCCTGATACTTGGTGCCCTTGAGCACGGTATCGCAGTGCACGCCGACGCCAAAGACGATCATGAGGGCCGTCGCGCCGAATTCGCAGAGGAGTTTGGTAAGCATAAAATCTTATCTTTCTTGTCGGTTATAAACGATTCGTTTAAGCCGCGCGCTAGTGCTGCGCGACGACAACGCCCAGGCCATCGGGAATAACGGCGACCTTGGCGTCGGCACCCTTCATCTCAAAGGCGAGCTTGAGCGCCTCCTCGAGGGTGTTAACCGGCGTCATGTGCATATCCTTGAGCATCTGGTGGTCGCACAGGTCGGTAACCATGATCACAGGGTGATGTGCCAGGATGCGAGCGAAAATCTGGCTCGTCCACTGATCGGGCAGGGTCTCGTCCTTGGGACGGTCGATGCAGGCACGCTCAAACTCTGCCGGATCGTTGTCGGCGATGTTGTGGTAGAAGCCCTCGCCGCCGTGACCGTCGGCGCAGCCGGCGACATCGATGATCACGCCGCCCTCGGGAAGCGTGGCCTCGGCAGCGCACATGCCCTTCACAGCCTGATAGATGTTCTGATCGAGGGGGTAGCCGCCGTTAGTGGTAATGGCGATCTCGCACTCGACGGGTTCAACGCCGGCAAGGCTCTTCACGAACTCGCAGCCAGCCTCGTGCGCCTTGTGGATGTCGCCGGCAAAGGAGCCAATGACCTCGTGCTTGCCGTTGAGCACCACGTTGAGCACAAAGGCAAGGTGAGCCATCTCGGCGGCGGCAAACATGTCCTCGCTCACGTGGTTGTGGCACAGGTTGCCGGGACGCGAGTGGGAATCGTTCACAAACTGACCGTTGTGGTTGTACATGATGGTCTTGTAGCTGGCGATGCCAGGCAGGACGGACTTGCGGCTACCAGAGAAACCGGCAAAGAAGTGCGGCTCAATAAAGCCCTCGGCAAGCAGCAGATCGCAATCGGCAGCGATCTTGTTGATGATGCACTCGCCACCAGAAGGCAGGGTGCCGATCTTTTTCATCATGCTGTCGTCAGTCGCGACGTGCATAACGATTTCTTCGTTGGCAACGATCTCCTCGCCGTACTTGTTGACGAGCTCCTCGTGCGTCGACGGACGATGCATACCCGTAGCAACCAGAATGCGAACGCGCGCCTCAGGCGCAGCGGAGTGGATGTGATGCAGCAGAATAGGCATCGTCACACGCGAGGGAACGGGACGCGTATGATCTGAGCTAATGATGACAATATCCTTCTTGCCAGCACAAAGCTCCTCGAGCGAAGGCGAGCCGTAAGGGTTGGCAAGCGACTCCTCAACCAGCTCTTCCTGCGATTTCGTGGTCTTAAACTCGTTTTGATGACCTTCCATCACACCCGCGAAGTTCTTATCCTCGAGTTCCAGATGCAACGTCTTGTGGTCAAACGGCAGTTCACATTCAAACAATGACGAGCGCCCTCTTCCTTTCAACTGACACACTAGATAAACCGTTGGAAGGATACGCCGCTCACCGAAAAACACCACCGTCTACCGACTCATTAACACAACGTTCATATTTGACCCACAACAAAACGACCGCGATCCCAAACAGGACCGCGGCCGCTACAGTCGTAAGGCGAGAAGCGCGCCTTTCTTCCCTTCAGCCCGTAATCCGCCGAAGACCGAGGACGAAGGGACCCGATGGGTTTCCCTCTGAATGCACTCCGCAGCACGAAGCCCCATCAAAGTGCGCGAAGCGCGCCATCTTTTCCCCAGCCAGTAATCCGCCGAAGACCGGACATCGCAGGGCCCGCCATCAGCTTACTTTTAGGCACACTCCGCAGGACGCAAGAAGCCCTCGCCGCACAAAGTGCGCAGCGAGGGCTTCTTGCATGTCCGAGGACGTGCCTAAAAGTAAGCTGATGGCGGGCCCGGACGACTACAGGGCTATCGATTACCCCGTGTTCTGCAATCCTGCCGAGACGCCGGTCACAGTCGAAAGAATCAGGCTCATGTACTCGGCCTTCTTCTCCTCGGCCATCTCGTCCTGGTTCATACGCACCTCGCGAAGGGCGCGGACCTGGGCGATGGACAGGGCGTCGACGTAGGGATTACGCACACGGACGGCGCAGCCGAGCACACGGCGGCGCTGCAGCGGCCATTCGTCACCGACGATGGCAAGAACCCACTTACGCGTGAGCTGCATCTCGGTGAAGACCTTCTCGGACAAATCCTGGCGATCGCCCAGGTGCAGGTACATCTTGGCGATGCGCTGGTCGGTCTTGGCGATCGACATCTCGATGTTGTCGATAAAGGTGCGGAAGAACGGCCACTCCTGGTAGGCAGCCTTAAGCTGGTCCAGATCGCCAAACTGCTCGCAGGCGGTACCCAGGCCGTACCAGGCGGCCAGATTGATGCGCGCCTGGCTCCAGCTGAAGATCCACGGAATGGTACGCAGGTCGTCGAGCGACTTGGCACCCAAACCGCGCTTGGCGGGACGCGAGCCGATCGGCAGCAGACCGACCTCGGTCAGCGGCGTCACGGTCGAGAACCACGGTGTAAAGTCCTCGGTGTTCAGCAGGTCCAGATAGCGCTCGTGGCTTACGGCGTTGAGCTTCTCGGACATATCCCAGAACTTCTGCGTGGTCTCGGTGTTGGTCTTCTCGACGCTCGGGGCCGACTGCAAAAGCGTTGCGGCGGCAACGGACTCAACATGGCGCTGAGCCAGCGTGCGGTTGCCGTAGCGGGCAAAGATGACCTCGCCCTGCTCGGTGAGCTTAAAGAAGCAGTTGACCGAACCCTTGGGCTGCGCCAGCACGGCCTTGTTGGCCGGACCGCCGCCACGGCCCACGGCACCGCCGCGACCGTGCATGAGCACCAGATCGATATCGTTTTTCTCGGCCCACTTGGCAATGCGCTCCTGCGCGGAGTGCAGCGCGAGCATGGCCGTGGTAGGACCGGCATCCTTGGAGGAGTCGGAATAGCCCAGCATGACCTCCATGCGGCGGTTGGTCTGGGCAAGGCGCTTTTGCACCACGGGCAGCGTAAGCATCTGGTCGAGCACGTCGACGCAGCCCTCGAGGTCCTCGAGCTGCTCGAACAGCGGGATCACGTCGAGCTCGGGCACGTCCTCCTCGTGCGCAAAGGACAGGTGGGCAAGCTCAAAGACGTCGGCCACATGCTGAGCGCTCTTGGTGAACGAGATGATGTAGCGGTGCGCCATCTTCTTGCCGTAGCGCTTTTGGATGGAGCCGATAGCGCGGAAGGTGTCGATGACCTCGCGCGTCATGGGCTGCAAATCACCATGGATACCGTTCTCGTGAATATCCTTGAGAGCGCGGGCGTGCACCACGGAGTGCTGACGGAACTCCATCTCGACCATATGGAAGCCGAAGGACTCGACCTGCCAGATGATGGTCTGGACCGGGCCGTAGGCAGCACGGACGGCACCGCAGGCGGCCAGGGAGCGCTGAACGACGCGCAGGTCATCCAAGAACTCGTCTGCGCTGTGGTACATGGTGTCGGTGATGCGACGCACGGTGGCGTTCAGACGGTCGGCCATGACGAGCATGACGGCGCGATGCGGCTCGTGCTCGGAGATCAGCTCGGCGCGTGCGGTGTACTGGGTGCTCATCTCGACCTGATGGTTCCACAGGTTGATGAGCTCGGCAGACGGCTTGCTGTAGGTGGCCTCGAGCGTGAGGTTGCGGCCGATGCGGCGGCACTTGTCCTCGAGCTTGAGCACCATGTGGGTGAAGTACTTGGCGGCGACCTCACGGCTCACCTTGGCGGTGACGTTGGGGTTGCCGTCACGGTCGGAGCCGATCCAGCTGCCGGGATGGAAGAATGCCGGGCACAGCGGCGGCACGGTACCGGCCTTATCACCCAGCACCCAGTCGTCAAAACGACGATAGATAACGGGGATGACGTCGAACAGCGTGTTATCGAAGATGTCGATGATGGTATCGGCTTCCTCGACCGGCGTGGGTTTCTTGAGCGCGATGGGGCTCGTACGCACCAGGGCGTCGATTTCCTGCAGCATATGGCGCTCGTTCTCCACTAGGTCGGAGCCGCCCAGGCGCGGACGCTCCTCCAGCAGGTTGGAAATACGGCGAATCTTGCCCTCGACGGCCTTACGACGGGCCTCGGTGGGATGTGCGGTAAAGACAGGGTGGAACTCCAGCTTGTCGAGCAGCTCGTTGGCGCCCTCGACACCCATCTCGTTTACCAACTGGTGATAGGCGACGGTGAGCTCGTTGGCGGGATCGACCTCGGTATCGGTCGATGCGCCGGCCTCGCGCTCGCGCAGCTGCGCCACGCGGTAGTTCTCCTCCGACAGGTTTGCCAGATGGAAGAAGCTCGTAAAGGCGCGGACGATAACCTGCTGCTTATCGAGCGGCAGACTGTCGATCAGATCAACGACCTCGCGAAACGCCACGGCGGTGGGCTCGTCGGCAGTGGGCACGCCCTGCTCGTCGACGGACTCGTCGGCAGCACGGGTGCCGGGGTTTCCGGCGTTGGCCACAATCTCGGCTGTCAAAATCTTGTCGAACAGGTCCGCGATCTCGGGATCATACTCGCTAAGCACACGGCGCTCCAGGCGCAAGAACAGCGCCAGATTGTCGCGCAGCTCCTCGGGGATCTCGATCTCAGCGAGACGCTCCTTGGATTCGGCATTCGAGCCGATTCGGTTAACGAGGCGGTTGACCACGGCAGCGACGCGCGCCGCGGCTTCGGGTACAGACTGGTTGCTTAGGTTCTCAGCCACGTTTCCTCCCATTCCTCCTTCTATGCACGTAACATGCGGTATTCATTATAGGCGCTTGCGAAATACTTTCGACACTGATTGCGCTTTACCACACAAAAGTATTTTCTGCATTGCAAGGGTTTTTGCTCTAAATGGTCGTATTTCTCGGTGGACGGCATACACAAACGGGGGCATTCCGCATAAATGCGAAACACCCCCGTAACAATCGCTCGCAATGGACGAGACACTCAAGCGGACCCGCAGCTCAAAATGATGCGCTACAGGCGCTCGCGAACCGCCTCGACGACGTTGGCCAGATCGGCAAGGACCTCTTCATGGCTCTCCATGTCGCGCACCTTGACCTTGCCGGCGGCAAGCTCGTCGCCACCCAGGACCAAAATGAGCTTGGCGCCAACCTTGTCGGCCTGCTTAAACTGAGCTTTGAGCGAACGACCCTGGTAGTCGGCCTCGGTCACGATGCCAGCGGCGCGAAGCTCCTGCGTGATGGCAAAGACGTTCTGGCGCAGCTCCTTGCCGGCGTTGGCGACGTAGACGCACGGGGCCTCCTCGGCACCCAAGTCGTTACCAAAGGCCTGCAGGGCCAGCAGGGCGCGCTCAAAACCGACAGCGAAGCCGACGCCCGCCGTGGGCTTGCCACCCTCGAGCTCGACCAGACCGTCATAGCGACCGCCGCCACCAATGGAGCCGACACCGGCGCCGGGAGCCTCGACCTCAAAGACGGTACGGGTGTAGTAGTCCAGACCACGCACCAGTGTGGGATCCTCGACATACTCGATACCGGCGGCATCCAGATAGCGCTTGACCTGCTCGTAGTGCTCGCGGCACTCGTCGCACAGGTTGTCGCCCATCAGCGGCGCGTCGGCCATGATCTCGCGGCAGTGGTCGTTCTTGCAGTCGAAGGCACGCAGCGGGTTGAGCTCGGCGCGCTCGCGGCACTCGTCACACATCTCGTCAGCGTGATCGAGGATAAACTGCTTGACCTGCTCGCGGTAAGCCGGACGGCACTGAGCGTCGCCCATCGAGTTAATGAGCAGACGGAGCTTGGAAAGATCGAAGCCCAGGCGCTTGTAAAACTCCATGAGCATGATGATGCACTCGGCGTCTGCCGCCGGATCGGGAGCGCCGAGCCACTCGATACCCACCTGGTGGAACTGACGCAGGCGGCCCTTCTGGGGACGCTCGCCGCGGAACATGGCCTCGGCGTAGTAAGCCTTAAACGGCGTGGAGCCCTGGGGCACCAGGTTGTTCTCCACGGCTGCGCGCACCACACCGGCCGTGCCCTCGGGACGAAGCGCCAGGCGCTGCTTGGGCTTGAGTTTTGTGTCGGTGCCCTCGGTAAAGACGCGCTCCAGGTTGGCGCCGCTAAAGACGCGGAACATCTCCTTGCGCACGACGTCGGTCGACTGGCCGATGCCGTGGACAAAGACGTCCACCTGCTCGATCGCGGGCGTCTCGATGGGTTTAAAACCAAACGGCTCGAACACGCCGGCAGCGATCTGCTGCATCTTTTGCCAAGCGCGCATCTCGGCGCCGATAAGGTCGCGGGTTCCCTCCGCCTTCTGTGCCTGCATGGGCAAACACCTTTCTTTTGTATCGCGTCATAGGTAGTGGACATTATACGGCACAAACACAAACAGCGGCGGCGCGTCTGACCGAACGAGGGTATGGGGACTCGTTCGGCCAGACACGCCGCCGCGGTTTGTGATCCCTTTTCCTCCGTCCCCTTCGGATTACGTGATCCCTTGGGGACGGAGGAAAAGAGATCATTTCGTAGACCCGTGGCTGCCCTGGAAACCGAATGACAGTACGAGCATCCATTCGGCTTCCAGGGCAGCCACGGGCAGAACAGGCAAACAGGAATAGGCGGCGACCCGCTACTCCCCCGCCACGCTTGCGCGCAGCTTGGCGGCGATGGGCTCGGATGCCAGCAGGAACACGAGCATGACCACGGAGCACGCCAGGCACACAATCCAGGTGCTCGCAAAGGAGCCCGTGGCATCGAACAGCACGCCCGAGACAATGGCGCCCACGGTGCCGCCGACCATCTCGAGCGAGGTAATGGTGCCCGTGACCTTACCCAGGTCGGCCATGCCAAACTGCTTGGACGCGGCGATGGTAGGCGTGATGGTGCCCATGCACGTTCCAACACCAAAGCTCACAGCGGCGACAATAGGACCGAGGTCCGTCGTCGGGAAACACAGCGCCACGCAGGCGATAATGCACGCAACGGAGCCAAGGATATTGCCAAAGCGCAGGCCAAAGCGGTCATAGATCGCACCGAGCGAAATCTTGGCAATAACGACGGTGACCATGTAGGCCGAAAGTACGGTACCCGCCCACATGGGATCGTGGCCGCCCGTGACAATCTTGGCACCGTTGACGGTAACACTCGTCATGTTGGTAACCTGGTTGGGCAGGATGGCGCCATTGACCAAGCCCATAAAGAGGAAGGCGACGACAAGCAGCCAAAATGCCGGGCTCTTCTTGATACGAGACCAGCCGACGCTAACCTCGGGGGCTGCCTTCTCGTTCTTATCACCCGTGGCAGAAGCAGACGGGTCGCCTGGATTCTCGCCGAGCGGCTTAAGACCGATCTCGGAAGGCTTGGTGCGGAAGGAATAGGCCGTGATGGGCAGCGCCGCCACCATGCAGATAGCCGCGAGCACCAGGAAGGCGGAACGCCAGCCAACGCTCACGATGAGCGAGCTCACGATGGGAGACAGAATAGCGCCGCCAAAGCCCGAGCCCGAAAGTGCGATGGAGATGGCAAGGCCTCGCTTGGCCGTAAACCAGTTGGCGGTCACTAGGCTGATGAGCAGGCGGGTCGAGGCGACGGCAAAGCAGCCCGAGACGGCAAAGAGCACGTAGACCTGCCACAGCTCACCGACAAAGCTCATGCCGGCAAGAACGGCAGAGGTGGCGATTACAGTGAGGGAGCCCAAAACGCGGCCGCTTACTTTATCGGCGACATGGCCAATGACAAGCGAGCCGATAACGCTCACCACGGTGGAGATAGCGTTGGAGATGTTGTACTGCGCAAGCGTGATGCCCAGGTCGCTTACGATGAGCGGCTGAAACAGGCTCATGCAGTTAACGAAAATCGTGTAGCACGTGGCCATGATCACAAAGCCGGAGGCCACCACGAGCCAGCCGGGGAAAAATTTACGTTGCTGGGACATACTGTTCCTTTTTTAAACAAACGAGTAGCAAGATTGGGTGCTACCGATGATCGGCGATGTAGCCCAAAGCGACGGCGGCATAAGCCGCGGCGCCGAGAGGAAGCTCGGCATCGTTAAAGCGCGCCTTGGGATGATGCTGGGCAAAATGCTCGTCCGTATCGGTCACGGCCGCGCCCACCGTAAAGTACGCACTTGGGATCTCGCTCGAGATAAGCGCGAAGTCCTCGCTCGCCATGGCGTGGAATAGCGGCAGGAAGGCAGCCTTGGACAGCACCGCGCCCACGTAGCCAAGCGAGGCCTGGGTCATATCGCTGTCGAGCACGAGCGGCGGAACGTCCGAAAGCGTCTCGATGGTTGCCGGCGTACGATATGTTGCGGCAACGCCGTTGACGACCTCCGCGATGCGGGTCTTAAGGTGAGCCATGAGCTCGACATCGAAGCCGCGCAGCGTTCCCTCGAGCACACAGGTGTCAGGGATGACGTTGGCCGCCAAGCCGCCAGCGAACTTACCAACGGTAAGTGCGACTTCCTTGGCCGCTGGCACCTCGCGGGAGATAAGCTCCTGGAGCGCCAGGTGCACATGGACGCCGGCCGTGATGGGGTCGATGCAGATCTCGGGGCTGGAACCGTGGCCACCCTTGCCCTGCAGCGTGATGCGGAAACCGTACACGCCCGAGAGCGCCGGACTCCCATAGAGCACCAGGCCAAGCGGCGACTGGCTATTGACATGCATGGCAAAGGCGGCCTGGGGACGCGGGTTCTGCAGCAGACCGTCGGCGATGGCGGCGCGGGCACCCTCAAAGGTTTCCTCGCCCGGCTGGAACAGCAACTTAACTGTGGCGTTAGCGTCGACAAGCTCGGACTCGCGGGCCTTGAGCAAACGGGTCGCGCCGAGCAGCGCCGTCGCATGCATATCGTGGCCACAAGCGTGCATGCAGCCGTTGGTGGAAGCGAAAGGCTCGCCCGATTCCTCGACAACGGGCAGGGCATCCATGTCGCCGCGAAGCATGATGACCGTACCGGCCTGTTCGTCCGTGCAGACGCCATTGCCCTGGGCCGCGGCGGCACCGGCGCCGACAAGGCCCACAACACAGGAACCATCGACGAGCGTGGCAAATGGGATTTCCATCTCGGTCAGGCGCGCTTGAATATACGCAGAGGTCTGCGGGAGGCTATTACCCAGCTCGGGCATCTGGTGTAAATCGTGTCGCCACACAGCGAGCTCGTCTGCAAAAGCCTGAGCTTCTGCAACGAGACCGTCACCGATAGCGGCCTGCGCCGCTGCGGTGGCCTTGGGCGCTGATTGCGGTTGAAGATCGGACAGAGCTGGTGCCATAAATGCCCTCCAGTAACGTTTTTGCAGCAAGCACTTTGATAGCGTAAAGTGCAAGGTACAACTTTAAGGGCGACGCATAAAAAATGCCGCCCCGAGAGGGCGGCGCAACAAGTTGTTTACAATTGCGGGCGCGGCTTTTTGCGCAAAAAATCGAAGTGAGTCTCGCTCAAGATAATCGACAGGAAGATAAGCACGAAGCCGGCGAGCAGGCGCGAGGTGAGCGCCTCCCCCATCAGCAGCACCGAAAACAACACGCCCGAAGGCGACTCCATCGAAAGAAGCAGTGAGCCCGTCGAGGCGGGGACATGCGCCAAACCGACGTTTTGGACGAGCAGCGCCACGCATGTGCAGCCCACCGAGAGGAAAACAGCCACACCGATAAACTCCGGCGTCCATGCAGAGAGGGGCGCCTGAGTCTCGAATAGCAGCGACGTGATTAAACTCAAAACGCCATTGCCCACAAACATCCAAAACGTGATGACGTTGATGTCCATCTTGCGACCGTACTTGGCAGTCACCGCCATCTGGATGGCGAAGAAGATCGCGCCGCCCAAGGTAATAACATCGCCGGCATTGAACTCGACGCTATCGAGCGCTACCAGGCCAATACCCGCCAGGCACAACAACGCTGCACCCAGGTTATACCGGGTAAGCTTTTCACCGCTCAGGACATAGCTTGCAAACGGCACAAGGATGCAATACGTGCCGGTCAAAAAAGCGCTCTTGCCCGCCGTGGTCTGTGCCAGGCCGATCGTCTGCAAACCGTAGGCACCCCACATGAGCGCGCCCATGCCAAGCCCGACGATCAGGTTGCGGGCATTGAAATGAGCGATGATGCGCTTATGGAAAATTGCAAACATAACCAGTGATGCCGGGAGAAAGCGAACATAGACCAGCTCGAACACCGGAATGGTGTCGAGTGCGTCCTTCATAGTGGTAAAGGAGTAGCCCCAGATAATCGCCACCGAAAGCAGTAGAACTTTCCAGAACAACGGCGAGCGTGCGCCGGCACCCCGGGGAATACCACCCGCGCCCAAATCCTCACGGGCTACAGGGCTATCGGGCATGTTTTCGATTTCGTTGGCAGCGTATTGGGCCATGGAACATCCTCGCACTCAATCTGGGCGTGGTGTCCGCACGCGTATGGCTGCGTGCCGCCTCATGGTCAAATAAAAACGGGACGCGCCGGACCCCCGGCACGCCCCGCTACTGTAGCAACAACCAAGCAGCTCATGCAATTCACTCAACTAAAGCGTCGAGCCGGAAGGCCTCGATGTTCCGTCAACGCCACATTGTCGCGCTAAATCAATTTGGTCGACTCCAGCTTTTCGATAATCCAGTCGTTGGCTTTGATGACCGGGCGGCGGAAGACGACGCCCAGGGCCAGCGACGGAATCAGATAGCTCGCCAGAATGCCTAGCTCAATCCAGTACTCCATATGGTAGGCACCGGCCATGGCGGCATGCATGGCGTTGATGCCGTGAGTAAACGGCAGGAACGGGTAGATCGCCTGGAACACAGGGCCGGTCATCTCGATGGGGAACGTACCGCCCGAACCGCCGACCTGCATAACCAACAGCACGACAGCGAGCGCCTTACCGATATCGCCAAACGACACGGTGAGCGTGTAGACAATATTGGAGAACACGAGACTCGCGACCCAGCCGGCAAGTACAAACTGCAGCGGGTTGTCGCATTGGATGCCAAAGAACAGGATGTCGCCCGCGCACACGAGTGTCGCCTGCAGCAGGGCCAGACCTCCAAAGAACAGGTAGCGGCCCAGGTAGATCTCGTGCAGGCGCACGGGGATCAGCTCGTTGATGAGCTCATCGTCAACCGATACCTTCATCATGGCCGCCAGCACGATCGAGCCGACCCACAGCGACAGGATCGTATAGAACGGCGCCATGGCCGAACCGTAATTGCGGATCGGATAGACCGGCTTGCGGTCGAGCGCGACGGGGCCGGAAAGCGACACGGCCAAACCCTCGGGATCGTTGCCGATCATCGTCTTGATCGTGGCAAGGTCGTCCGACATCAGGGCGCCATCGAGCTCGTCCTTAAAGGCGCTGATCTTGTCCGATGCCTCACCCAGCTGATCGGAAGCCTTGTTGACCAGCGTCGCAGCCTTGGAGAGGCCCTTTGCGAGCGAGCCAGAGGCGTCGGTCAGACCGCTCACGGCGCTATCCAAGTCACCCGAGATACCGTTCAGGGAATCCAGAACGCCCGAAATGGTCTTCTTGAGCTCCTTGGCCTTAACCGAGAACGTGGAATCGTAGTCGGACTTGGCTCCCGAGATACCCGCCTTGGCATCGGCGATGGCCTGGTCGACCTCGGCACGCGAGTTGTTGACCTCCGCCATGCCGTCCGAAAGGGACTTTGCGGTCGCCGTCAGGTCCTTCGCATTGTTGCGGTACTCCACGGCAATTCTGCCCAGCGACGTCGCAGCGGACTCGAGACCGTCTTTGAGCTTGTCATCACTTACCTGGTCGGCAAGGTTACGGAGCTGATCGGTCATCGCATCGATATCGTCAGCACGCGTATTGAGCGCCGCTGCGGCTTCGTTGAGCTGAGACACCGTAAGGTCAACATGCTGATTCGCGGCATCGAATGCCTTCGCAAGCTCGGCGGACACGTTGTCGAACGAGCCCGCGCTTCCGTCAATCGCCGCGTCAACGGCATCGTTGGCGGCCTTGAGCGCTTCCTTGGAATCATTGATGCCACTCTTGGCGTGCTCCATCAGCTGCTTCGTCGACTCATCAACGGTGCCCGTCTGCTTGAGCATGCCGCCCGCCGATGTCAGTGAATCGGACGTGGAGCTCAAAATGCCCGCGAGCGACGTCGCACTCGCCTGAACGTCCTGCAGGTCCTCGACCGAATCGCCCAGCGTCGAGGACAGATTGGCGATAAAGCTGCTCACCTGGTCGGTACTCATATAGTCGAGCAGGCTGGACACGGTCTTAAGGCCGATGGTCGTGATGGTCTTGGTAAAGGTCTCGTTGACCTGACTCTGGACGGCGCTCGAACCCTTTTCAGTCACGATCTGTGCGATGGCGTTGGCCTTCTGATTCTCATAGAACTCGATATCGGCGTGCTTCACCTCGGTCGAGAAAAGCGTCATCATGTCGGCGCTAAACGTTTTAGGGATAACGACGGCAGCGTAGTACGCGCCCGACTTAACGCCCTCAATCGCCTTATCACGGTCGTTGAGGACGACCCAGTCGAAGTTCTCGTTGCCGCGCAGGGTGGCGGTTACGTTTTCGCCCACGTTGACCTCGACGGGAATCAGATCGCTCTCGTAACCCTCATCGGTGTTGACCACTGCAATCTTAAGGTTGCCGGTATTGCCGTAGGGATCCCAGCTTCCGGCGATGTTAAACCATGCATAGAGACATGGCACGATGATCAGGCCCATCACGACGACCATGCCGATCACGGAGCGAGACACGTTTTGGACATCGCGCTTAAACAGGTGCAGGATGTTTTTCATTTATGCCTCACCTCCTTTAGAGTGCTTGCCAAGCGAGGTGGTGTCCCCGTCGTTTCCGTTTACGTTGTCAGCGCCGTCGGCATCTTGAGCCTTACGATGCGCACCGATATGCGACAGACGGCTCGTAGGCTGTTCGCCTCCCTTGGCGCCACGCTCGCTGGCGTTGAGACCAAACATGCGACGGGCGGCAGGGATGGCAGCCGTGTGCTCGCGCATCTCGCGGCGAAGGTCCTCGTCCGAAAGCGCCGAGATACGCATCTGGGTATTGAGGCTCGCACGGATGTATTCGATGTTGATGAGCCAGCCGCAGATGGCGATAACCGAAATGATCCAGATAACGAGCAGGATGATCTTGCCGTTATTGTCGATATCGAGCACCGTCGAAAGCACAAAGAGCAGAACCTGCACGCCTACCACGGCGGCAAAACCGCCCTTGATGTAGTACGGGTAGCGATGCTCAAACGCCACGGCATGATCGAGCAGCTCGCGACGGTACGAATCCGAATCGAGTATGACGCGCATGGCCGTGCGCAGCGAATAGCGCTGGCGCGGCAGGTCGTTGGACTCGCAGATCATGAGGCCCGTCGTGGAAAGCTGCTTGTCAAAGAGCAGGTTGAGGTTGAGCAGCAGCGGACGCAGCTGCAAGCCAATAAAGAGTGCGATGGCAAGGAACACGCCCAGGATGCACAGGTTGAACAGGTAGTTGAACGAATACATGCCACCGACGGTCTCGCGCAGCAGGTTGATGCCATAGGTGAAGGGCAGCAGCGGATGCAGCCATTGGAAGAAGCCGGGCATCATCTCGATGGGATACATGCCCGACGAGCCGGGGATCTGCACAATGACGAGGATGACGCCAATGGCTTTACCGATATGCTTAAACGTGGTGGACAGCGCATAGATGATGTTGACGTAGGTGAACGAAATAGCGATGCCGCCCAGTACAAAGAGCAGCGGATTGACGCACTGAACGCCAATGACCAGATCTCCCACCGTAACGATGATGGCCTGCAACGCACCCAGGATCACCAGCAGCAGCCAGCGGCCAAAGTAGCCCTGACGCGCCGTAAAGCTACCGATGCCCTCGCGGTCGACCTCGAGTTTATAGATAGCGATGAGCACATAGCCGCCTACCCACAGCGCCAGATTGGTGTAGAAGGGCGCGATGCCCGAGCCAAAGCTCTTGACCGGATAGATTGACTTGGACGTCAGCTCAACCGGAGATGCCATGAAATCTGCCACGTCATTGACGTCGACGTCCATGAGGTCGGCTAACTCGCCCATAGACTCAGAGGTCTGCAGCGCCGCAATGTCATTGGCGGCGGTCGCGAGCTTGTCCTGAACCTTGGCAAGGGAGGCGTCGGTTTGGGACAGCGTGGTCTTTGCCTGCTTGAGCGTGGCGTCGAGCTGCGCCAGCGTGCCGCGCGCGCTCGCTATCGTGGGGGTCATACCCGACACAATGCCGGTCAAATCGCCCGAAACGGCGGCAAAGGAGTCAAGCGCGCTCGAAGCCTTCGGAAGTGCGTTCTGACCCAGATCGGTCTGAGCCTGACCGAGGTTAGCCGTACCGGTCTGAATTGCCGCGTTGAGTGCGTTGCTCGCGTTCGAGATTGCCGTAGCGTCGTTTGCCATGGCGCTCGACTGTGCAGAAAGGCCATCCTTGATGCTCTGCAGCTTCTGGTTTTGCTCGCGAAGCGAATCGATGGTCGATACAATGCGCGCGTCAATTTCCTCGGAACCTGTCGACGTGTCATTAACGAGAATCTCCAAGTGCCCGATAACGGCCTTATTGTGATCGATCGTCGCCTGGAGAGACTCGAGCGAGTTGTCGATGCGGGTGGTCGTAGATGTGACCGTACCCGTTAGCTTGCCAATCGCAGCGTTCGCGGAGGCTGACGTCTTGGTGAGTGCAAGGCTACCTTCCGAGAGTGCCTTGGAGAGCGAGGTGATAGAGTTGCCCGCCGTGGCGCGAGCCTCGCCCAGCAGGTCGTTGCCCTGGGAGATTGCCTGCGTCAGCGACGGTGCCTGACCTTGCAAGCCGGCAAGCGCCGCATCAGCCGAGGCGATAGCGCCACTCGTCTTATCGATGGCGGCATTCATATCGCCAATCGAATCGCGCACCTCACCCAAGGTGTCGGATGCCTCGGACACCGAACTTGTCAGCGAGTCCTGAGTCTGGGTTGCCTTGTCCTTTAAATCGACACCGGCATCCTTGGCGATACTGGCAACAGTCTCGCCCACCGTGGAGACAAACTCCGAGTTGATCTGCTCCTCGATGGTGTTGGCACCGGTATCGGTGACCTTGGGCGCAATGGCGCTCTTCTTCTCATTGACGTAATAGGTGAGCTTCGGCTGATGGTAATTGCCATCGAGCATCGAGACAAGATTGTCGGAGAAGTTCTTGGGGATTACGATCGCCGCGTAGTATTCCCCGCTCTCGACGCCCTCTTTGGCATCGGCAGCCGAGTCGACGAAGGTCCAGCCCAGCTGATCGTTTTCCTTGAGCTGATCGACGACCTGGTCGCCCGCGTTGAGCTCGCCCACCAAGTCATTCTGAGTGCCCTGATCGTTGTTGGCGATGGCAATCTTGATACCTTGGGTGTTTCCGTACGGATCCCAGTTTGCCACGATGTTGTACCAGGCATACAGCGAGGGGATAACGCACACGCCCAGGGTAACCACCAAGGCGACGGGGTTCACAAGCAGTCGCTTAATGTCGCGCTTGAATATCGCAAAGGAGACCTTTGCGTTGGATAGTTTGCTGCCGAGACTCACGCTTGGACCATCCATCCTGTCGTTGAATCGAATCGTACTATCGACAACCATTGTACGTAGGCGCTTTAGTGCCTCGCGGCACAATGGTGCTGAGTTTTGCGGGTAGCAATATACTACGAAGATGAGTTAGTGTACAGTTGTACAGTATCTTTAATTTCAGCAGGTCACAAAACCACAGCCCGCACAAATTAGCAATCCGAATAGTCATTGGGAACGTTCTTAAACGACTAGTCAAACAAGAACGTCCCCAACGACTACCCATATAAGAACGTTCCCAATGACTACTCATTTAAGTCTGTCCCCAATGAGTACCCCGCCGCAGGTTAAGCATAAGCCAGCGAGCGGGTCGCATTTGAGACAAGGTGACGTGAAACGAAAGGGCGCTGACCTTCTGGTCGCGCCCTTGAAGTTGAACGTCAGATTGTCCAAATGCGGCCCGCGCAGCGTCGGCCGGTCCGCCGTTCGGTAGAACGGCGGAACCCCCCCAATTGCCGCTCTGGCGGGCTTGCAGCGTCGGCCGGTTACGCGGTTTGGTAAAACCGCGTAACTAAAGTAGATCGCAAACAGCCGCCGCGAAGGCAACGGGGTCCTCGGGGAGGATACCCTCGACCAGCAGGGCCTGATCGTAGAGCAGGCCGGAGTACTGCTTGATCTTGTCGGCGTCACCTGCCTTCTGGGCAGCGACAAGCTTGTCAAAGACCGGGTGCTTGGCGTTGAGCTCGAGCACGCGCTGGCTCTTGGGCATGCCGTCGGGCGCGCCCTCGGGCCCCTTCTGGAGCACCTTCTCCATCTCGAGCGAAAGCGGACCCTCGGTGGTGATGCAAGCGGGGGCATCGGTCAGGCGCGCGGAGACGGCAACTTTCTCGACCTTGTCACCGAGCGCCTCCTTCATAGCGCTAAAGAGGTCCTCGTTTTCCTTGGTGGCGTCCTCGGCCTCCTTCTTCTCGTCCTCGGTCGCCAGATCAAGATCGCCAGTCGCAACGTTCTTGAGCTCCAGGTGACGATCCTCGACCTCGGGCTCGGCACCGTCGGCAACGGCCTTTTCGGCAGCCTCGCGGGCGGCGTCGTCCTCGTAGATCTTGGGCATATCGGCGGCCACGTACTCACGCATAGCCTGGAACGTGAACTCATCCACATCCTGCGTCAGCAACAGCACGTCATAGCCGCGCTCGAGCACGCCCTTTACCACGGGCATCTTGGCCAAGCGCTCACGCGAGTCGCCGGCGGCGTAGTAGATGGCCTTCTGATCCTCGGGCATGCCCTTGGCATACTCGGCCAGGGTGATCATCTTCTGCTCCTTGGCAGACCAGAACAGCAGCAGGTCGGCGAGCTCGTCGGCCTTCATGCCGTAGCTCGAGTAGATGCCGTACTTCAGACCGCGACCAAAGTTCTCAAAGAACTTCTCGTATGCCTCGCGGTCGTTGTCGCGCATGTCCTCAAGATCGGCAGTGATCTTCTTCTCGACACGCTTGGCAATGGCCTTGAGCTGACGGTTCTGTTGCAGCGTCTCACGCGAGATGTTGAGCGTCACGTCGGCAGAGTCCACGACACCGCGCACAAAGTTGTAGTAGTCGGGCAGCAGGTCATCGCACTTCTCCATAATCAGCACGTTAGAGCTGTAGAGCGCCAGGCCCTTCTCGTAGTCCTTGCTGTACAGATCGAACGGGGCGCGACCCGGCACAAACAGCAGCGCATCGTACTCAAGCGTGCCCTCGGCGTGGAAGCTGATAGTGCGCGCGGGATCGTCAAAGTCGTGGAATGTGGACTTGTAGAACTCGTCGTAGTCCTTCTGCTCGACATCGGAGCTGCGTTTCTTCCAGATCGGTGTCATGGAATTGACGGTCTCGAGCTCCTGGTAGTCCTCGTACTCGGGCGTGTAGTCATCGCCAGCATCCTCGGGCTTGGGCTTCTGGCGGCTCTTGGACACCATCATCTGTATCGGGTAGCGCACATAGTTGCTGTACTGCTGAATCAGGCTCTTGAGGCCCCACTCGGTCAGGAAGCGATCGTAGGTCTCGGCCTCGCCGTCGGCGTCGAGCTTCTCGTTCTCGCGCAGCGTCAGGATGACATCGGTGCCGTGCTCGGCGCGCTCGCCATCCTCGATGGTGTAGCCCTCAAGACCGTCGGACTCCCAAACGTGGGCGGTATCCTCGCCATAAGCGCGGCTCACGACCTTCACGTGGCTGGCGACCATAAAGGCGGAGTAGAAACCCACGCCAAACTGACCGATGATGTCGACATCGGAACCCTGCTGCTCGGCGTTCTCGGTCTTAAACTCCTCGGAGCCGGAATGGGCGATGGTGCCCAGATTGCGCTCGAGCTCCTCGGCGGTCATGCCAATGCCGTTATCCGAGATGGTAATGGTGCGGGCGTCTTTATCAAAGGAAACGCGAATAGCCAGGTCGCCCTGGTCGAGCTTGACGCTCGGGTCCTGCAGGCTCTTAAAGTTGAGCTTGTCGACGGCGTCGCTCGCGTTAGAGATAAGCTCGCGCAGGAAGATTTCCTTATTGGTGTAGATGGAGTTGATCATGAGGTCGAGCAGTTTTTTGCTCTCGGTCTTAAATTGACGCATGTGCAGTCCTTTCGCGCTACCCCCGTCCGCAAAAACGGCCCGGTTGCCCGAGCCGCATCGCAGACCTGCTATGTTCAGACTTAGATTTTATAACCCATTAGCGCGCATATATACATACGGAATCGAAAAACTGTATGTCCAAACGCTCTGATGCGCCAATTGCCAAGGAGTGTCCCCAACTGCCGGCAGAAAAGGAACGTCCCTATCTGCCACCCTCGACCCGTTTGGCCATCCAGGCATGGGGCTGGCCTTCATCCTCATAGTCCACCGGGGCAATCTGCGTGTAACCCGCCTTGGCATAGAGCGGCAGCACGTATTCCTGCGCGTGCAGCTTAATAAGCTTTGCGCCGGCATCGCGTGCACACAAAGCACTGGCATCGACGATCGCACTCGCCAGACCGCGACGGCGCATGCTCGGCAGCACAGCCACGCGCCCCATAATATAGGTCTCCCCCGCTGCGACGCCTTCGTCCAAATCGCACGACGGCGAAACCGGAGCCTCTGAATCTGCCGCGCGCTCAAGCTCTTCGGGAAACACGCGCGAGCAACCGGCAAGCTCGCCGTCTACATAGAGCGTCACATGAATGCAGCTCTGATCCTCGTCGATAGCGTCGAACTCATTCTCGTAGCCCTGCTCGTCTATAAAAACGACGCGGCGCACCAACGCCGCGTCATCAAAGCATCCCGTCTTAAGTTGGATATCCATGGCTGCCCTTTCATTCAATGCGAACGTTAGGGACAGATATTAGCGAAAATGAGCTCCGCGCACGCTAAACTTCGCGCGAGCCTTCGCCAGGCAGTCGTAATGACCCACGTTATGGGCATCGCTCGCGATGAAGCTGTACAGGTTCTGATCGAACAGGCGCTGCGCCGGCTTTTTCTCGCGACCAAAACGCCCGCCGGCAATAAAATCAGCCGAAGCCTGCAGCTTGCAACCCATATCGACCAGACGCTCCGCCACGCTCACATCCTTTTGAACAGCACGATATCGCTCGGGATGAGCGATGATCACCTGGTAGCCGCGGCATTGCAAATCGTAAATCGTACTCTCGTACTCTCTAAACGCATAGGGATCAGCATGCGTCGAAAGCTCAAGCAGGAACTCATTGGTGCCATCGAAATGCAGGTATTCCGCGGCGTCGATGCCCAGCTCGACAAGCTTTCGGTGGTTGACCTCAAAGCCCATCTGAAGCGGAAAACCATCTGCGTTATCCCGCAATAGCTCAAAGGCATCCCACATCTTGTCGTAGTCAAAATAGGGATCTCGGCAGTGCGGGGTGCAGACAATTCTGGTTACGCCAGCCTGCTTGGCAGCTGCAAGCATAGCCAAGCTCTCATCAAGATCGGCAGCGCCGTCGTCTACACCCGGCAAGATATGACAATGAATGTCGCGCATAGGTCGGCCTTAATCAACTAAACGTTTGCCCGGTTGGTGAAGATCCCCTTTTTAGAAGCACCCTGAGCAGCGGAACCGTTTTTTACCTTCTTACCGTCCTTGGTGTAGTAAGAATAGTAGTACTCGCTGGTCTCGGTCTCACAGTAATTCATAACGGTACCGATGAGCTTGACCTTCTCGGACTTCTTAAGCTGAGCGATGGCGTTGAGCGCCTCCTCGCGCTTGGTGAAGTCTTCGCGCACCACAAACAGCGTGCCGTCAGTCAGGCTGGCGATCTCGGCAGCATCGATGAAGGTGCCGACCGGAGGAGCGTCAAAAATGACATACTGGAACTTGGCAGACAACGCCTTAACCAGCTTGGCAAAACGATGAGACACGATGATGTCGGCAGGGTTGGGAATATGAGGCTCCGCATCGAGGAAGTAGAAGTTCTTCTGACCCGTCTCGGCGATTGCCTGGTCAATGGAGATCTGCTCGGACAGGACTGCGTAGAGTCCGCCATGCGAACGGACGCCAAGCATGTCGGAAAGAGACCTGCGACGCATATCTCCCTCGACCAGAAGAACGCTCTTGCCGCTGGTGGCGATAGCCTGGGCCAGGTTGATGGCAACCGTAGACTTACCCTCGTTGGGAATCGAGGACGTAACGGTAATGGTGCGGATGGGGTCATCCACGCTCGCAAAGCGAATGTTGGCCAGAAGGGTCTTGGCGGCATTCTGTACAACGAGCTTATCGGTGTTCTTAGCCCTAGCCATGCCTATTTACCACCTTTCATAGCCGGAATTCGGCCGACAACGGGAATACCAAGGAGCTCTTCTGCCTCTTCGACACCGCGGATGCGCGTGTTGAGCATATCTGCCAAAACGACATAGGCAATTGCGATAAAGACGCCGGCGAGGAACGCGACGGCGACGTACAGCGTGCGCTTGGGACCACTGGGGGATTCGGGGGTCTTAGCCTTATCGATAACGTTGATGCTCTGAGCGGCACCGACGTTCTGGGCGACCGTGCTCACCGAGCTGGCCATGGCCCTTGCCACCTCTGCCGTCTCCTCGGCATCGGTGCCCGTCACCGAAAGCGTGATGACGCGCGTCGTGGTCTCGGAGGAAACGGAAATCTTGTAGTCGTCCAGATCGGCGAGGCCCAGATCCTTGGCAGCACCACCCTTAACGCTATCGCTATCGAGCAGCGTGGCGATATCGTTGGAAAGCATCTGGCTCGCCGAAAGATCGGTGTAGCTCATTTGACTGCTATCGTCGGTCTTGGCGAGAACGTACATGCTCGTCGTGGCGGTGTAGGTGTTGTCCATCATGGTGAAGGACACGATGCCCATGGCGACCGCGCAAATCACCGGAAGGGCGATGACCAGCTTGAGGTGCTTTTTAAGCAGCTGGAACAGTTCGAGAAGGGTCATGCAGCTTGCCTTTCATTTCCCTAGTTCATATCGACAAAACTGCTCGTATCATATCGCATCTTTCTGCCAAGTCCGAACTCTATACATAAGATACAGCACATACGGCAATGTTGCGCAATAATAACGCCGCATCGGCAACCCCGGTGCGGCGTCAAAACAACACGTTTGCTGCATTGCTACGCAAATGATTCGTCCTGCTGTACGGGAAACGTCACCGTGATGGTAGTCCCCACACCCAGCTCGCTCGATAGGTCGAGCGAAGCATGGTGATACACGGCGGCATGCTTAACGATGGCCAGACCCAAGCCTGTTCCGCCACGCGCCTTAGAACGACTCTTGTCCACACGATAAAAACGCTCGAACACCTTGCCCTGCTCCTCGGGCGCGATGCCGATACCTGTATCGGCAACCGTCAGGTACGGATGGCCCTCATCATTGGTCCCACATCGAAGCGTAACCGTGCCACCGGGCTGGTTATAGCGAATAGCGTTACTGGCCAGGTTATAAATCAGCTCATCGATCAGGCGCGACACACCTTCGATCACCACGGGCTTCGTCTCGTGCCCAATGGTCACATTCGACTGCCGGGCAACCTGCTCAAGACGCTGTTCCACCGTCAAAATGGCGCGAGAGAGCTCGATGGGCTCTGTGGACCCAATAGGCACCGCCTCGCCCTCGGATGCTCGCTCCGCCTCATCCAAGTTGGAAAGCGTGAGGATGTCGTTAACGAGCGCTGCCAGGCGGCCCGCCTCGCGATAGATGCGACCGCCAAAGTTGCGCAGATCGTCCTCGCCCTCAACCATGCCGTTTGCAATAAGCTCGGCGTAGCCCGAAATCGCGGTAAGCGGGGTCTTGAGCTCATGAGTGATATTGGCCGTGAACTCACGACGCATGCGGTCGTTATCGGCCAGCACCGCCATCTGGCGTTTAAGCTCCTGGCGCTGCGACTCAATGCGCTCGAGCATGGGAACCATCTCGGCGTAGGCATGTTCATAGCTACGGCGCGGATGGTCCAAATCGACCTCCTGCAGCGGCGCAATGATGGCACGGGATTCGCGACGCGCAAGGAAAAACGAGAGCACCGCGCCCGCCACCGCGATAAGCAGCATCGGCGCCACCAACGAGAGCAAAATCGCCGCAACGCCAGGCTGAGCCTGTGCCAAACGAACGACCTGACCGTTATCAAGGGCGACGGCGCGATATAGCATAATCTCGTCGAGCGTGGCGCTCGAGCGCTCCGCGGAGCCCGAACCGCTCTCAAGGGCCTCAACGACCTCGGGGCGATCGCCATGGTTGGGCAACGTGGAAGGAGACGCCTCGTTGTCGTAGGCGACCGATCCATCCTTATTGATCAGCGTGATACGAAGGTCCTCGCGATCGAGACTTCGCAAAAATGCGATGGGTTCCTTCTGCTCGTTTAAGGCGGCGGCAATAAGCTCGGTTTCTTGCGAAAGGTTGGCACTCGTGGCATCTGCCAAGGTGTTTTGCACGAAGAACGCGCCCAGCACCGTAAACGCCAAAATGACGGACATAGCGCAGACAAATATCGTCGCAAACACGCGATGCGAGAGCGTGTGTTTTCCCTGAGGGGCAAAGACCACGGACTACTCCTCCGATGCTGCTGCCGCAGCGACGGCATCTTCAGTATCGCTACCGGCGGAAGGCTCCGCCAGGCGATAGCCCACGCCGCGCACCGTCTCGATAGCGCCGGCACGCTCGCCGAGCTTTTGGCGAAGCGTCTGCACGTGCACGTCGACGGTACGCGAGCCGCCATCGAAGTCCCAGCCCCACACGCTCTGCAGCAGCGACTCGCGGGTAAAGACCACGCCGGGCTTGCGCATAAGATATTCGAGCAAATCGAACTCGCGCAAGGTGAGTTTGAGCGGCTCGCCGGCAACGGTCACTTCGCGATGGCTGGGCGAAAGCACGATATCGCCCACGCTGAGCACATCGCTTGCCTGTTTGACCATGCCGCCGCGGCGCAGCAGCGCACGGCAACGGCTGGCAAGCTCCATGAGCGAAAACGGCTTGGTCAGATAATCGTCGGCACCGCCATCGAGCGCCATCACCTTATCGAGCTCGGTATCCTTGGCAGTGAGCATCATGATGGGCACCGTCGCCGTCAGGCGGTCGGCGCGCAGGCGACGCATAATTGCCAAACCGTCGGTATCGGGCAGCATGATGTCGAGCAGGACGGCATCGGGTACCCGTCGCGCCACGGCGGCCTTAAACTCGCCATCGCACGAAAAGCCTTCGGCCTCGATTCCCTGCTTGCGCAGTGCATAGACCGTCAAATCCCTGATGTTGTCATCGTCCTCGACGTAATAGATCATGTTGAACCCCTTTGCGGCCGGCATGACCGCATCTTAACCCTAAAGGTACCTTTACTAGATGGTATCAGCCAAAACGTCCCGTTAAATAATCCGCCGTGCGCGGGTCGGTGGGATTTTTGAAGAGCTGAGCGGTGGGTGCGTGCTCCACCAACTCACCCAGCAAGAAAAACGCGACCGAGTCGGAGATGCGCGCCGCCTGCTGCATATTGTGCGTAACGACCACGAGCGTACAGGTCTCTTTGAGCTCGCAGGCCAGCTGCTCAACCACCAGCGTCGACACGGGATCGAGAGCGCTCGTGGGCTCGTCCATCAGCAGAATATCGGGCTGCACGGCAAGCGCGCGGGCGATGCACAGACGCTGCTGCTGCCCGCCCGAAAGGCCCAGCCCCGACTCCTTGAGTTTGTCCTTGACCTCATCCCATAGCGCAGCGCGACGAAGAGAGTCCTCGACCAACTCATCCAGAACGGCGCGGTCGCGCACGCCCATGCCGCGTGGACCATACGCGACGTTGTCGTAGATGCTCATGGGAAACGGGTTGGGGCGCTGGAACACCATGCCCACGCGCTGGCGCAGGCGGCAGATGTCGTAGTCGCCCAGGATATCCTGGCCGTCGAGCGCGATCTTACCCTCGATGCGGCAGTCCTTGATGTCGTCGTTCATGCGGTTAAAGCAACGCAGCAGCGTCGACTTGCCGCAGCCCGAAGGACCGATAAACGAGGTGATCTGCTTGTCGCGAATCTTGATGGATACGTCCTTGAGCGCGTGGTGGTCGCCATAGAACAGATCGAGGCCCTCGACGTCGATGCGCGTCGACGAGGCGGCAAGATCCTGCGCCGTGGGACGAGTCGCGTCCCCGACTTCGCGCTCGTGCGCAGCCTCGGCTTGCGCCTCCATTAGCTCCTCGAGCTCCGTGGGCTCCATAGCCGCAGCAGCCGTCATACCGCATACCTCCACATCGATATCAATTCAGCAGTATCGATAGTAGAAATCGCGGCTCATATGCACGTGAGCGCATTGTCAGGTGTTTGTAAGGGCGCCTACGCTACGCGGCAGGCAGCTCGATGGTAAAGACGGTATGCTCGGGCGTCGATTCGCACGCGATGGTACCGCCATGCGCGCATACAATCTCCTTGGCGATGGCGAGGCCCAGCCCAGCACCGCCGCGATTGGTCGCACGCGCTGCATCCAGGCGATAAAACTTCTCAAAGATCACCTTGAGCTTTGGCTCAGGGATCGGATCGCCCTGGTTCACAAATCGTACGCGTACGCCACCGTCGCCCAAACGCCTGGCCTCGATCGTGATCATCGAGCCTTCATAGCTATAGGCAACGGCGTTTTTCATGATGTTGTTGAATACGCGAGCCATCTTGTCGCCGTCCACGAGCACCGTCAGGTCCTCGCAGATATCAACCTGGGCTTCCTTGTGCTGTTCGTTGAGAATGGGATAGAACTCGTCGGCCACCTGCGCCAGCAATAGCCCCAAATCGACGTAGGCGCGGGTAAGCACGATATCGTGGAAATCGAAACGCGTGATGTCGAAGAACTCCTCGATGAGCGCGTCGAGCCGGTGGGCCTTGTCGAGTGCCACGCCTGTAAAGCGTGCACGCTGCTCAAGCGGCAAATCGGGAGCCTCCTGCAGGAGCGAAAGATAGCCCACCACACTGGCGAGCGGCGTACGCAGGTCGTGCGCCAGGTACGTAACCAGGTCATCTTTGCGATGCGATTCGTCGCGCAAGGCCTGTTGAACCTTACGCTCGCAATCGCGCGCCCGGTTGAGCGCACCTTCGACCTCGAGAAAGTCGCCGTCGATGGTATCCCACGTGTCGGGGTCATCAATCAGACGGTCCTGAATACGGGCGGCGATTACGCGGTCGGCATGCTGCTCGCCTTGCTCATAACCCTGGTAATACAGGGCGCGCCCGCAAAAGAACAGGACACAGACGGCGAGCGCCAGCACAAAGCCAAGCATGTTGAACACAAAGGCGGCATCAAAGAACACGGGCTCGCCAATACCGCCAAGCGCCATGGCCCCGATCGCCAGCGTAATTGTCCACGCGGCACCGCCGATTACCACGCAGCGGCGAACGATTTCGAATCGATCGATCAGCAAAAAGCCAATGAGCAGAACTGCCAGGATGCCAACAATATTGTCAATGCCGATGAGTAGCAGACTCAGCAAAAAGAGCAGCACCGTCGCAAGCGCGCGGTTGTCGACGACCGCCCTTATGTATTCAAAGAGTCGATCGGGCACCTCGAATACCCGTCTATCGTCTTTTGTCATATCCACTTCCCCACCACCAAAGGCGTTATTCGATTATGTAGCCGACGCCCCAGACGTTTTTGATAAAGCGCGGCTTTTGGGCATCATCGCCGATCTTTTCGCGCAGATGGCGGATGTGCACCATCACCGTATTGTTGGAGCCGGGCATAAAATCCTCGTTCCACACCGCGCGGAACAGGTCCCCCACGGCCACCACGCTGCCACGATGCTCGACCAGATACAGCAAGATGGAATACTCGATGGGTGTGAGGCGCACCGGTGCACCGTCCACCGTCACACAACGAGCATCGCGGTTGATCTCGAGGCCATCGAGCTGGATGGTCAGCGATTCGACCGCCTGTGCGCGGCTGCCGTAGCTGGTGTAACGACGGAGTTGAGCATGAACGCGCGCTATGAGCTCCAGCGGACGGAACGGCTTGACCACGTAATCGTCTGCACCCAGTGAGAGGCCCTCGATCTTATCCTGCTGGGCATCGCGCGCCGTCAGCATAATAACGGGATAGGTATGGCCAGCGCGGATGGTGCGCAGCAACTCAAAGCCGTCGATATCGGGCAGCATGACGTCCAGCAGCGCCAGATCGAACTCCTGCTCCAAAATCGCCTTGGCAGCATCTGCTCCGCTATAGGCAATCTGAACATCAAAGCCCTCTTTTGTAAGGTAGATACCGACCAGGTCGGCGATGGCCTTCTCGTCATCAACTACCAAAATGCGCTCATTCATGCGTGCTCCTCTCGCGCTCCATTATGCCCGAGGCAGCGCGCGCCACACACAACAAGCGCGGTCGTTTAAGTCGACCTTAAGCACCTATGCGTCCGTTCGGGCGCAGACATGGGCCGCGCACGCCCGCGCACTGATTGTCCACGCCGGTAAACGATATACTTTGAACTCTAAAGAGACCATCCCGTCGAAAGCGAAATCTGTGAAGACCCTTAGTTCTCTTGTAAAGCGCTCCGCGCAACTGATCGCCGGCATTGCCTGCGCTCTCGCCCTTGCTGCCGGCGTGCCGTCTATCGCCAACGCCCAGGTGCTTACGACTGATATCGTTTGCGGCAAGACCGCCGACGCCCGCGGCATCACGGCCGAGAATCTGCCCGATATCGATGCGACCAACGCCATCGTCATGAGCAAGGACGGTTCCGTCTATTACGCCCGAAGTGCCGACGAGCAGGTCAAGATCGCCTCAATTACCAAGGTCATGACTGCGATCCTGACCGTCGAGAACTGCAAAATGGACGAGAAGATCACGGTGAGCAATGCTGCCGCCACCGTAGGCAACTCGACCGCCGGCCTGCTCGAAGGCGACGAGCTCACCGTGGAGCAAGCTCTGCGCGGTCTGATGATCCCCTCGGGCAACGATGCCGCCATCGCGCTTGCCGAGCACGTGGGCAAAAAGATCGACCCCAAGACCAAGGACGCCGTGGCCACCTTTGTAAAGGCCATGAACGAGCGCGCTAAAAAGCTCGGCTGCACGGGAACGCTTTTTGAGAATCCGCACGGTCTGGACTTTGATGAGTGGGCCGGCGACATGCACTCTACCGCGCACGATGTAGCCCTGATGATGCAGGAGGCAATGAAGAGCGATACGTTCCGCGAAATCGTGGCGAGCGATGATTCCTGGATTGAGGTTACGGGCGCCGACGGTTCCGACCATTCGCATTCCATGGATACGCACAATGAGCTGCTGGGGCAGGACGGCAATATCGGCGGTAAGACCGGCACCACCGACGATGCCGGCTATTGCTTTACGGCAGCCTACAACCGCGATGGCGACGAGACCTACACCGTCGTCTTGAACTCCAGCACCACCGATCAGCGCTTTGCCGACACGGCCGCCCTTGCCAACTGGTACTACGGCCACAAGGTGACGGTTGCGATCGCCAACACGCAGGAAAAGACTGCCAACGGCAATCCGCTCATCGCGCGCATTGGCCAGACCGATTGGACGGACAAGACGATCGATGCCACGCTCGCCGACCCCGCAGCTCAGGCAACCGTCTTTTCGCTTGCTGGAGAGGTGACCGAAAAGGTTACCTACGACGATCTTTCGGGCACGGTGCATGTGGGCGACAAGGTGGGCAGCGTCACGCTCAAGCAGGACGGCACCAAGATCGCCGTCATGGACCTAGTTGCCGACGAGGAAGGCGCAGGGCCGAATCCCATTGAATGGCTACTCGTGAAGCTCGATCGCTTGGGCCGTCGCATCGGCAACCGCCCACTCACGGCAGAAAGCGAGACCGTCGCCAAGGCGCCCGAGGTGTAGGGCTGGGGGAACATTACATTTGAGATTGGAGAGGCGTCCAACGGGGCGCCTCTTTTTGAATACCTCTTAAACGGGATGCGTCAGAATCACCAAAGCGACATTGCTAGCCGTTTACCTTCGCTGTGTCTTTTCGGACCTTGAAAACGGGTCCACCGGGCATGCCAGTAGATCCTTTCGACCTCCTTGGTCAAGGCCCTGAAAAGATCCCCAGATGAGGGGTCTGCCCCAGGACACAGCGATTGCCAGGCACCCGTTTCTCCGATGGTGCCCGCACTCGTCATAACAAGATCGTCGCTCCGCCTGCGAATGGAGACACTAACGGAGCGGCCATTATGGAACCCATGGATATCGACTTTATTTATGCGCCCATCAGCTAGATAACTAATCATGACATTGATGCTGTCACCATACTCCGGCAATTCGAAGCCGTGGGAATCCATCAATAGCTTCACATCCTGATGGTAAATGCGGGCCTCGACGACATTCTTGGGCATTTTCCCCGTCTTTGTTGGAGAGCAAAAGCTGATGCTTGGCTCCTCTTCGCTCATGCCTCGGTCAAACCTAAGCATGCACGGGCATACCGACTCAATGGTTCGCAAGGCGTCCGCCGCGACCTTTTCCTCGGTAAACATCTCCACGTCGATGCCGTTTTCTTCCATATAGGCACGGTTTTTACGTTGAAGCTCTAGCCGAGCCGCAGCCTCCCCATCTCCACGCTGTTCCCAATTTCCGGAGTCGGCGACATTTCGATCGAATGTAGAATCAACGGAACATGGCACTTGCTGTTGAGTCGGATCACTGTCGCCGAGACGCCTTAGCTCGGAGCGTCTCATCAGTAGTGTCACAATATCAAACAGCCAACCAAATCCAAAAAGGCCAAAGGTAAAGAGATATAGAAAGAAGCTACCCCACATCCGTGCATACGCCCTATGAGCGCCCGACCACCCAAGAAGGAAGCATAGCAAAAGCGCCTTGTTTGCCCTGTCAACCGACGTAATCTCTCGAGTGAGAGATTTCTGTTCAGGCTTCGCCAAAGGTGTAATTTCATGCGATGAAACAGTAATTGAGGACGTCCTTGACGCCGAGCTCCGAGCGCCTGATTTAGCAACGGCGCGAGCGACATCCCCAACTCCGACGGTCGTTCTGCTGTATACGGCATTGTAAGCAGCCTTCTTCGGATTTTTGATCCACCCCATGCCCTTCTTACCATAGCCGGGGATTATCGCCCGCCTTACCGCGCGCTTCGCTCTGCCGGTCGTTCTTGCCTTGAGTGATGTCTTTAGATTCGGCTTACGCAGCCCGACCTTTACCATATTTCTACTCCATCCCCTCGGAACCCCACACCGGGGTGCACGAGCACGCCTGGGTCTCCCCGTTTTCAAGCGCCCCGTGTTTGCCTAATGTTCACGCCCTTTCGGACTCTAATCCCCAGCCGCCATTCTTGATAATAAAAAAGGGCCCCAAATGGGACCCTTCTTCAAAGTCATACTGGCGGAGAGCTGGGGATTCGAACCCCAGATGCCCTTTTGGGGCATACTCGCTTAGCAGGCGAGCACCTTCGGCCTCTCGGTCAGCTCTCCGTAACAGCCGTTCTATAGTAACCAAACAGCCGAAGTTGGGCAAGGGGAATTTTGAGGCGTTTCCTCTTTTACCTCTCTTTTACCAGTAAACGTCTCAGTCAATCATCTCAATCTGTAACATCTGCAGGCCGTAATCCCCTCCAGATGTTACAGATTGAGACAAAGATACAAGGACGGCCCCAGCGACAGCGCGGACAGCCCATTCTTTATTAGTCCTCTCGAACGGTCTCCAACAGATAATCGCGCATGTACGGAATTGCAAACGAAACACAGCCATAGCCCGCGGGCTCAATCAACCCCGCATCGATCAGACGCTTGCGATATGACCCAACTTTGTTCGCCGACAAACCCATCTTCTTGGCGATATCGCCGTTGGCGATATCGACGCCCTCGCATTGAGCCATCGCCGCGAGATACTGAAACTGCCGTTCCGACACCCTGCGCAGCGCTGGGGCAATCACCATAGCATTAAAGCTATCAAGAGCCGCCTGGATACCCTTACGAGCCGCCTCTTCGCTCACGCTCTCCGCCCCACTGCGCGCAGCAACCTGCCAAGCGTAATATCCGACCAGCTGGACCATAAAGGGATAGCCTGCCGAAGCTTTTGTTAATAGCTCAGCGGCACCTTTGTCGAGCTCCTTGCCCGCTCGTCTCATCGTATCCTCAAACGATCCGCCAACTTCAAAATCGGAAAGCCGAGTAAGTTCAACATGTTTGGCTCGCTGAAGGAACGTCAACGTATCATCCACCACCACGCCATCTACCGATGTCGGCAGCCCGGCGAAAGCGAAAGCGACATTCGCTCCTTGGCGAATCAAGAGCTGCATCTCATTGCCTAGCTCGCGCATTTCCTCAGTTGAGGCATCCTGGATCTCGTCGAGCGTAATGAGCAGACCACCGCGCTTCGCAGCATCGTACATCGCCTCGCCCAGATGAGAGGCCGACTTCGACATCTCCATGGAGCCAAGGCTGACCCCTAAAATCGATGGGGAAATCGAGATTGATTCAAGACGAACGTTTCGCTGCAGAGCCTCGAGGATTCTATTGCAAAAACCAGCATTGGAGGCAACGTCAACGACCTCGAATCCTTTTTTGCGTGCAAGGTCACCCAATGCATTAAGGAGCACCGTTTTACCTGTGCCTCGGACGCCCGAGATGCGCATGAGTCGATCGGGGGCACCAGGACCATTCTCAAGAGCCTCGGCAAAGTCATCCAAAACAGTGTCCCGTCCGATAAGCTCAGGCGGATTCATGCCCGCCGTTGGCTTAAAGGGGTTAACAGCTTTCGTCATTCTGCCCTCCTCTGCTAGTTTTAACAACTTTAACAAAGTTTAGCAACTTTAGCAGAGTTTAACAGTTTTAGCAGGCTCGGCGGCTTTATGCCTTACCGATCCTGCCGGGTCCTCCCGCCCGCGCCGATACAAATAGCGCAGTGCGGCCCCTCTATATCGCCCCTACCCCAGCGAGCGACTGAGGGAGCCGAGCTCATCGTTGCCCATGGTGCGCCACATTTGGAAGATGCAGACGCGCGCCAGGAAAAAGAAGCCGTTATCGACCAGCTGCACGGCGGCATCCGCCAGCTGGTTGGTCACGGCGGACACGGGAGGCAGCTCGAGCCCGGCCTTACGGATGGTCTCAACCGCATCCTCGAACGTCGGCGGCTCATTGACGCCCATCTCGTTCATAAGGCCCTGCATTTCTTCCAGCGCGCTACCACCCGACTCCTCGCCGCGCGGCACGAGGCGGTAGCACGCCAACGCGAGCTCGAGCTGGTCGCAGTTCCAATAGGCAAACGCCAGACGATAGAACAGATAACCGATTGCGGAACGGTCACTGGCAATGCGCAGGCCGTGGCGCGCCACCTCGATAATCTCGTCAAAGCGCTCCAGGCGCGCCAGCACGTTGATGAGCGCAAAGTGCGACTGCATGGACGAGCGAGCCAGATCGTAAAGACGACGCACCTCGGGCAATGCCCGTTCAAAATCCTCCTGCTCGGCGTAATAACTGCAGATCTCGTGCTGGGCAAAGTACAGCGCATCGGGAGCACGCAAAATACGAACGGAGCGGTCTTCCTCCATTACCGGCAGCACCATGCGTACCAGCTGGTTGTCGCAAAACTGCGTCTGGACCGGACCCGTTGCCAAAAGCTCGGCAACGGCACACTTGGCCTCCAGCTCCTCAACAAGACGGGAGAAGCCCTCAAACGCGCTTGCACGGTCAACTTTTGCCTGCTCGCGCAACTCAACGACGCGCGCCACATACGGGTCATCGTCCATCTCCATGACCTCGAGCTCATCAGCCGTATCGGCAAGCAGCAGGTCGCGCAACGCCGGCGGCAGCGAACGGTGGTCGTCACGCGGGCGAACGTGAACCTCCGCAGGCTCAATCGCATCCGGCGCATCCGACTCATATGCCTCAAGCATGCGCTTGCACGGCATATCGTCCATATCCATGCTCTCAAGATCCTTGGCGACAGGCACGCAATTGGCCAGATAGGCCGCACGCCCAAAGGAATATGTTGCAATGACGCGCTCGCCCTGCTCGCCGTCGGGAGCCGCAATCTGAACATAGCAGCGCGCAATGCAGGCACCTGCGGCAAAGCAAGCCGCTGCCAGCGTAAGCGCCACGCGCGCGTCGTGCTCCGCGGCCCAAATCACACGCGCGTTCTCGTCCAACTCGCGCCAGACATCCTCCTGAGCGTCGTATTCACGCTGTGGCATGGCATCCACGACAGAGTGCCCAAACCGAACGAGCATAATCCCCTCGGCAACGTTTGCCCGATAGGTATAGTCGAGCCGTGTGACCACGTTAAGCGCCTCGACGATACGCGCGAAGCGGGTACGCACATCCCACTCACCGCCCGGCTGGCAAGCTACCGTTCCGGGTTTGCCCCACGGGTTGTCGCTCGAGGTCGTATCGAGCAGTCGGGGAACATCGTTGGTTGTCTTGGCGATATGCCACGCATCAAAGAGCGCGCAGCCCTCAAGGCTCGGCGAGGATGCCGCGGGGACCAATCCAGCCCCGATGCGCTCAAGGATGCCGGAGAGGCGGTTGAGACGGCACTCGATGGCAAGCAGCATGTCAATCTCGTCCTGGTCCAGCAGGCTACGATCAAAATTGAGATAGAACAGCTTTGAGCGGTCGATGCGCGCTAGGCTCATTTCGGACTTGGCAGCAATGGTGCGCAGGCGGGGCAAGTCGATCTCGCTCATAAGAGCGGCGGCATAGCGCTCGATACCGCTCGGATTCTCGGCATGGTCAACACGGTAAAGCAGCGTCTCGATAGCATCGGGGAGCGGTGCCGTGTCAAAGCCCAAAAACACCTCGACCGGCTCGGGCAACTTTACGAGTTTGATCTTGTCGACAACGTTTTGCATGTCTACATCGAGACCGTCGACGCCCGTCGTGTTCGCAAGAGCGCTTTCGGAGTTGGCAAATATCACGTAGCGCAAGAACATCGAGGCCATGAACTCGCCGTAAGGAAGGGCGCGGGTCGAATTCCATGTCTCGTGGTCGGACTGCTCGCGCATGGGGCCTTCGGGAGAGCCGGCAGTTCGCGCACACGCGCGCATTGCACCGTTAGCTTCCCTCACCATAATCTCGCCAATACTGGAATCGGACTCGTGAAGGACCAGCTCCATGTCAGGGTCCTCGGGCAACGGTACTTCCCGAACAGGGCGGTCAACCTTATAAACCTTGCCCGACACGCTCACGTAGCCCAAGAGCGATATGTGAGTTTTGCCGACGAATTCGACGACATAGCACGACTCTTTGGGGTCCTCGCCAAAGACTTTCCAGACAACACCATATGAGCGCCCCGCAGGCTGCTCTGGCATCGATGGAAAACGCTTTTTGGGGTCGAGAAACCTGAGCTTGTATGTCGGACGCTCTGCCACGAAATATCACCCTGATCAGTCGTTGAAAGAAGGAGTGGTCGCGGATGGGCCGCGACACCTACTCGGAATCTTACACGAGTCGATAAGAAATAGTCTCCCGCGGGCGGAGGTGCACGATTCCAGTCGCGTATCAAATATCGAGTGCCGCCATAAAAGGAAAGCCCCCGTTGCCGGAGGCTTCAAGCTCAAATGGTGCGGCGTATAGGATTCCGCGCATCCGCTTCGCGGATCCGCACCGGCTTCGCCCGCCTGCCGGCGGACTCGCCCGCTCGCTACGGACGCTCCGCGTCCGCTTCACGCTCGCGCCTCGACCGAGGTTCGAATCCATGCTGTGTTGCCATAAAAGAAAAGCCCCCGTTACCGGAGGCTTTCGATTTCAATTGGTGCGGCGTATAGGATTCCGCGCATCCGCTTCGCGGATCCGCGCCGATCGCGTCGAAAATGTTGGTGTAAGGGTGACGCCCCAGCGCCCGTTTAACGAAGAACGGCCTTCGTCCTAGAATCTGAAATCACCACAACAACAGGTTCTAGGAAAGGACGAAGACCGCTATGGAAATCTTATCAGACCCGACGCCGGACATGCTCGCCATGCCCCGGTTCGACGACGGCGCCATCGACATGCAGGAGCTGCTCAGGCGCCTCGCCGAGCAGGTCGTGAACGCCGTGATGGACGCCGAGGCCGACCAGCTTTGCGGCGGCGGGTCGAACAGCCGAAACGGCTACCGAGAGAGGTCGCTCGCCACCTGCGTCGGCACGCTGACGCTGCGAATCCCGAAGCTCCGCACCGGCAGCTTCTTCCCGGACGACGTGATCGAGCGCTACCAGCGCGCGGACCGCGCCCTCGTGGCCGCCGTGGCCGAGATGTACGCCACCGGAACGAGCACCCGCAAGGTGCAGAGGGTGGCCGAGAAGATGGGCGTGTCCAGGCTCTCCAAGGACCAGGTGAGCGCCATCGCGTCGAGCCTTGACGCCGACATCGAGGAGCTCTGCGCGAGGCCCCTCGACGGCTCGCCGGTGCCCTACGTCTGGCTCGACGCCACCTACGTCAAGTGCCGCCGCGGGGGCCGCGTGGCCTCCACGGCCGTCGTCACGGCCATCGGCTGCGACGCGGGCGGCTGGAGGCGCGTGCTGGGTGTCGACGTGGTGGACACGGAATCGTACGACTCGTGGCTGGCATTCCTCAGGAAGATCCGCGACCGCGGCGTCTCCGGCGTGGAGCTCGTCGTCTCCGACGCGCACGCGGGCCTCGTCGCGGCCGCGGCGGAGGTCTTCCAGGGGGCGGCATGGCAGCGCTGCGCCGTCCACCTCATGCGCGACTGCATGCGCGAGGCGGGCTCCTGGCAGCTCAGGCGCCGCGTGGGCAGGATCGTCTCGCAGGTGTTCCGCGGGCGCGACGCCGCCACCGTGACCGCCATGTACCACGTGGCGTGCGACATGCTGGAGGGGTGCTGCCCGAGGGCGGCGGCGATCCTCGAGGAGGCCGAGCCGGACGCCCTGGCATACCTCGACTTCCCGCCGTCGCACTGGAAGCGCCTGCGCACCAACAACGTCCAGGAGCGGACGAACCGCGAGATAAAGCGCAGGTCGAGGGTGGTGCAGGCGTTCCCCTCGGCGGCGTCGCTGGTGCGGCTGGCAGGCGCGGTCATGTGCGAGCAGGACGAGACATGGCAGGAATCCAGGTACTTCTCGGAGGCGAAGATGAGGGAGCTCTACGACGAGGGCCGCACGCGCGGGCTCGACGGGACGGTCGACTGGTCGCGGCTGGAGGCTGAGGCCAGGAAGATGATCGAATCCGGCCTCGAGCTTGCGGACAGGATCGAGGCGGCATAGGATATCAACCGTATTCCAGGTTCCTGGACGCCGGGCCGACTCGCTTCGGATCGGGCGCTACACCAACTTTCTCGACACTACCTCCGCGCCGGCTTCGCCCGCCTGCCGGCGTGCTCGCCCGCGGGCTAAAACGCTCCGCGTTTTCTCGACGCCCGCGCCTCGACCGAGGTTCGAATCCATGCAGTGCCGGCGTAAAAGAAAAGCCCCCGTTGCCGGAGGCTTTAAGTTCAATTGGTGCGGCGTATAGGATTCGAACCTATGACGTTCTGATTCGTAGTCAGACCCTCTATCCAGCTGAGGTAACGCCGCGACTTGTTGATTATTATGCACATGGATTGAATAATGGTCAAGCATTTTTTCAAAAAAAGTTATTGAATTTGATTTTTACTCATTTGGATCACTTGGCGCGATCTTCGGTGCATCGCGATATAAAAGAGCAGTCGTTGTTGGGAGCTTTAAAGTCTATTGGTGCGACGTATAGGATTCCGCGCATCCGCTCCGGCTTCGACCGAGGTTCGAATCTCCGCAATGCTCCCATATAAGAAAAGCCCCCGTTGCCGGGAGCTTAAAGATCAATTGGTGCGGCGTATAGGATTCGAACCTATGACGTTCTGATTCGTAGTCAGACCCTCTATCCAGCTGAGGTAACGCCGCAACGCACGGATTATTATGCACGCGAGCCCCCGATGGGTCAAGCAACAATTTGAAAAAATTTTACGAAGTGGTGGTCAGGCTGTTCATGCCTCGACCGAGGTTCGAATCCATGCGGCGTTGCCATAAAAGAAAAGCCCCCGTTGCCGGAGGCTTTAAGTTCAAATGGTGCGGCGTATAGGATTCCGCGCATCCGCTGCGCGGATCCGCGCCGGCTTCGCCCGCCTGCCGGCGCGCTCGCCCGCTCGCTACGGACGCTCCGCGTCCGCTTCACGCTCGCGCCTCGACCGAGGTTCGAATCCATGCAGTGCCGGCGTAAAAGAAAAGCCCCCGTTGCCGGAGGCTTTAAGTTCAATTGGTGCGGCGTATAGGATTCGAACCTATGACGTTCTGATTCGTAGTCAGACCCTCTATCCAGCTGAGGTAACGCCGCAGCGCAAGACATATAAAACCACTTTAGTTAGTTGGAGTCAAGCACAATCTCAAACTTTTTTTGAGAATATGTCCCTCACGCAGCTCCGCAGCGCCAACGTCCCCGATGCGATAAATCGGTTTTTCAACTACATCGAACCCAGCACCGAGTTCCCTCAAAAGCGAGCGCACCCGCTGGGCACAGTCATAATCGGCAAACGAGATACTCAGCATGCGCGCGACCTGGTTAGAAGTCCCAACTCCATAGAACTGCTCAAGCGCCACAAGCCCCTCGTGCGTCACAAAAGTCTCGACCACATGCGGCGACTCCTCAAAGCACCATTGGGTCAACGGGCCCTCGCTCGTCTGCCGCACCACCAAACCACCCATACCCGATGGCTCGCACGTAACTAGTAGGTGCTCCCCGCCTTCATCGCTCTCAAACAAAATCACCCGCTCGTCAAACAGTTCCATTGCATCCCCTTTCTCTCGCCCGTATCTAGTAAAAGCATAGCAGGTAGATGGCTGTATACAGAACGTTTGTTCGTGTGTTTTCTATTGAGCTGTCCGCGCGACATGGTATAGCTCCGCGCACAAAAAGGGCGCTCCAGAAAGGAGCGCCCTTGCAAATCGCTTATGCAGGCAACCTACGCAACCGGCTCGATCTTCTCGAGGCCGCCCATGTAAGGACGAAGAACCTCGGGGACCGTGATGGTGCCGTCGGCGTTCTGGTAGTTCTCCAGAATGGCGGCCATGGTGCGGCCAGCCGGCAGGCCGGAACCGTTGAGGGTGTGCAGGTAGCGCGAGCCCTTGAAGTTCTCGGGGTCGCGATACTTGATGTTGGCGCGACGGGCCTGGAAATCGCCGCAGTTAGAGCAGGAGCTGATCTCCTTGTAGGCGTTGTAGCTCGGCAGCCAGACCTCGATGTCGTAGGTCTGACGGGCAGAGAAGCCCAGGTCGCCGGTGCACAGGCTAATCACGCGATACGGAAGGCCCAGTTGCTGAAGCAGGAACTCGGCCTCGGCGGTCATGCTCTCGAGCTCCTCGTCGGACTCCTCCGGCTTGGCAAACTTGACCATCTCGACCTTGTCGAACTCGTGCTGGCGGATGATACCGCGGGTGTCGCGACCAGCGGAGCCGGCCTCCTCGCGGAAGCAGGGGGTGAAGGCGGTGTAGCGGCGCGGCAGGGTATCAGCATCGAGAACCTCGCCGGCGTGCAGGTTGGTAAGCACGACCTCGGCGGTGGGGATCAGGAAGTTGTCGCCCGAGACGTGATAGGCGTCGTCCTCGAACTTGGGCAGCTGACCCGTGCCAAACATGGTCTGACGCTTGACGACGATGGGCGGCCACCACTCCTTAAAGCCACGGCTGGTGTGCGTGTCAAGGAAGAAGTTGATGAGGGCGCGCTCAAGACGGGCGCCGGCGCCACCGAGAACGGTAAAGCGGCTACCGGAGAGCTTGTTGCCGCGCTCGAAATCGAGGATGTCGAGGTCGGTGCCCAGGTCCCAGTGCGGCTTAAAATCGAAGTCGAACTCGCGCGGGGTGCCCCAACGACGGCGCTCGATGTTCTCGTCCTCGTCCTTGCCGTACGGCGTGGCCTCGCAAGGGATGTTGGGAAGGTGAGCCATAAAGTCGTACTGCTCCTGCTCGAGAGCGGTGCGGCGCTCGGCCAGACCGTCAATCTTCTCGTTGACGGCGCGCACGGCCTCCTTGGCGGCCTCGGCCTCGTCCTTCTTGCCCTCCTTCATCAGGGCGCCGATCTTCTTGGACTCGGCATTACGCGTGGCCTGGAGCTCCTCGACCTCGGTGATGACGGCACGGCGCTCGTCGTCGAGCTCGAAGAACTTCTCTCGATCCCAAGACGTCTGGCGGTTGGCCATGGCGGTATCGATGGCATCGGGGTTCTCGCGAACAAACTTGATATCAAGCATTAGATCCTCCGGCGATATACATTCCATTTAGGTTGCAACCTTGTACATGTATGGGCAAGTATATACTTATGAGCGTTTACGACCCAACCCAACTACGCAAGAAGGCACCCAATGGACGCAGTTTTTTCCTTTTTGTTTGGCACCCGCACCGGTTTTGCCATCCTTTTCGCCGGCGGCATCCTACTGTTTGCGATTCTTGCCTTTGTAATGGAGAAGCGCACCCATAAGATGTATGTCGACCGTGGCCCCAAGTCCGAGGACGAAGAAGACGGCTTCTGGGACTAGCCTGCCAAAAAGAGACAGGCTTATTTTGGTCGGTTTTATCTGGGCAAACGCAAGCGCCCCGCAACTGGAATTGAGCCAGTCGCGGGGCGCTTTTCGTACATGCAACAAAACCGCAGGAAAAAACCTGCCAAAATAAACCTGTCCCTAAATGGCGGGTTTTACTGGAGGGTGGCGTCGATGGCCTTGACCAGAGCGCTGCGCATGCCGGCGTCCTCGAGCGCGACGACGCCCTTGATGGTGGCGCCACCGGGTGAGCATACGGCATCCTTCATCGCCGCAGGATGCTGGCCAGTCGCAAGCTGTAGCTTTGCCGTGCCCAGCACCATCTGGCTCACAATGCGATAGGCATCGGCGCGCGGGATACCGTGCTTGACGGCCGCGTCGCCCAAGGCTTCAATCGCCATGGCGACAAATGCCGGTGCGCAACCGCCCACGGTACCGCCCACAAACAGCAGACTCGTGTCGAGCTCGACGACGGTGCCAAGCTTACCGAGCAGGTCGAGCACCACGGCACGCTGCTCGCCGTTGAGCGTAGAGGACTTCTCGCAGGCGATGACGCCCTCGCCCACCGAAACCGGCGTGTTGGGCACCGTCGAGATGTGTGCGACACCCGGCAGGACCTGCTCCCACTTGGCGCTATCCCAGGTCCAGGCGACCGAAAGGACAACCTTGTCGGCAAGGGTTTCTTTGAGCGGAGCGAAGACCTTCTCAATCATGTATGGCTTGACCGCAGCAACCACGATATCGGATGCGGCGACAACCTCCGCCGCATCACGACAGGCAACCATCCCACGTGCCTCACAACGCTCGACCAAGGCGTCGTAGTGGCCCGCGCAGGCGCACATATCGCTCGCGGCCACGCCGGCGGCAATCCAGCCATCGGCCATAGCACTCGCCATATTGCCAAAACCGACAAATCCGATCTTCATATCACACAGTCCTCTCAGATGCGTTCCTCAAAACGAAAGTCATTGTCCCACGCTATTGTTTCGTATTGCCGACCTACTTGTGATACGGCTCGCCACGACTGATCTTGCAGGCACGGTAAATCTGCTCTAGCAGCACCACACGCGCCAGGTTATGCGGCAAGGTAATGCGTCCAAAGCTGAGCATCTCGTCGGCGCGGGCGCGCACCTCATCACTCACGCCGTCCGAACCGCCGATTACAAAGGCAATGTCGCTGCTGCCTCGCAGCATAAGATCGTCGAGCCTCGCCGAAAACTCCTCGCTCGAGCGCTCCTTGCCCTCGATAGCCAGCAGGATCACATGCGCTCGAGATGGCAAGGCGGCAAGAATCGCCGCCCCCTCCTTGTCGCGCGCGGCATCCACGCCGCCCGCCTTAGCCGGGTCGATATCGGCCACCTCGCGGATATCCACCCTGGCATAGGCACCTAGGCGCTTGGTGTACTCAGCGCACGCGTCCTTCCAAAAGCGCTCCTTGAGCTTACCGACGCAAACGACGGTGTATTTCACGCGCGTCTACTCCTTCGAATCGTTTTGAACTTTGCCGGCGGCCAGCATCTGCTCGAACATCGAGGCCGACTGCGAAAAGTCGCTCGGCAGCACGACCGTCGAGGTTTTACCCGTGCGAGCGAACTCCGTCATCATCTCGGACCACTGCGTAAACATGAACAGTTGGTTGGCCTCGTCATTGCCGACACCCGTCTCCTGGATGATCTCGAGCGAATCTTTGATACCCAGCGCGATGGCCTTGCGCTGGTTGGCGATGCCCTCACCCGCCTTTTCCATCGCCTCGGCCTCGGCGGTCGCCTCGGTGACGCGCTTGATGCGGTCGGCCTCGGCGAGCTCCTGCGCGGCAGCGCGCTTGCGCTGGGCAGCGTTGATGTCGTTCATGGAGTTCTCAACCTCGGTCGGCAGTGCGATTTTGGTGATGAGCGTCGACACGAGGGTGAAGCCGTAGGCGGCCATCTGCTCGGAAACGGTAGCGTTGACATCCTTGGCGATGTCATCCTTCTTGGCAAAGACCTCATCGAGTGTGTAGACGGGGATGGAGGAGCGCAGGGCGTCGGTGATGAAGTCGCGCATCTGGTCGACGGGCTCCTGCAGCATATAGTAGCTCTTGTAGATGCCCGAATCTGCCGGGCCGGCGCCCATGTCATAGCTCACGTGGTACTGAGCGGAGACCTCAAGGCCAATGGTCACGTTGTCCTGGGTCTTAACGTCGATGCCAAAACCATTTTTCATGGTGCGCAGACTCACCGTGGCGGCCTTGCGGTCAATCACGGGCACCTTCACGTGGAAGCCCGCGTTGACGATACGATTGAACTTACCCAAGCGCTCGATGATCACAGCGTGCTGCTGCTCAACGACGTAGCAGGCGTTGGGGAGCAGCAACAACAGGATGATGATGGGAATCAAAAGGCTGGTAAGGGCGGCGATGATACCGGAAAACAGCATGGTCTCTCCTCTGATAGGCACACGTTGGCATTAGGATACCCGTCCAAGGAGATCGTGCATAACAAAAAAGCTCCCATTGCTGGGAGCTCTTTCAATCAATGGTGCGGGCGAAAGGACGTCCGCGTATCCGCTTCGCGGATCCGCACCGGCTTCGCCCGCCTGCCGGCGGACTCGCCAGCTCGCTAAAAACGCTCCGCGTTTTCTTGACGCTCGCTCCTTCGCAGGTTCAAGTCCCTGCGATGGGCACATAACAAAAAAGCTCCCATTGCTGGGAGCTCTTTCATTTAATGGTGCGGGCGAAAGGACTTGAACCTTCATGGGGTTGCCCCCATACGGACCTGAACCGTACGCGTCTGCCAATTCCGCCACGCCCGCGTGCAGGAATTAGAATAACGGAGCGCCATCGCGAACGCAAGAACTATTTTTGAAAAAGTTTGCAGGCATTTTCCCAAGCGGCTTGCGCGATTGTTTCGGCGTCCTCACCAGTACGATCGACACGGTCGTTAACCAGCGCGTTTGCCGTAATGGAGATCATTGCGGGCTCGCATTCAAGACCGCGGATGGGCTCCGGAGCCATATACGGGCAATCCGTCTCGAACAAAATTCGATCGAGTGGGGTTGCCGCAAATGCCTCGCGCACGTCGTCGTTGCGCTTAAAGGTGGCCGCACCACCATAGGCGATATAGCAGCCCAGCTCCACAAAGCGCTCCATCGTGGCGCGGTCCTCGCCAAAACAGTGCAGCACACAACCGGCCTGGGGCACGCCCACCTCACGAAGCACGTTGTAGGCGTCCACGTGCGAGGTACGCTCCTGGTCCATGTCCTCGTGACGCAGATGCAGTTCCACCGGCACGTTACGACACACGGCAAGCTCGAGCTGGCGCGCCATGCAATCAATCTGCACGCTGTGGGGCGCCGGCGTGATGTCGTCGTCGTAATCCATGTGGTAGTCCAGACCTATTTCGCCAATACCGGCACACAAAGGGTCATCAAGCGCAGCAACAACCTGCGCGTGAATGTCGTCGGTATAGTCCGGCGCGCCATACGGATGCACGCCGGCAAGATACTTGATCTGCGGGATAGCCTGCATCGGCAGAATTTCGCGCACGAGCCAGTCGCTATAGTCCGTCACGCTGCGCTTGTCGGCGATGGGGTCGAAGACCGTCACCAACAGGTCGATGCCTGCCGCCTTGGCACGCACGAGTGTCTCGGGCACATCCTTGCCCCAGAACGAAAGCAGATGCGCATGTGTGTCGGCAAGCGGTGCCAAGGGCACGGGACAAGCAACCGTCTTCTTTTTCTTGGTAAAAGTCACGCGTACGGCATTAAGCGTCATGGGAAAGCTCCCGAGCCAGGCACACAAAGTCGGCGACGCCGAGCGTCTCGGCGCGCGTGGTGGGTGCGATACCGCAAGCCTCAAAGGCGGCATCGAGCACGTCCTTGGCAAAGCCGTTGGCGCTCATGGAATTGCGGATGGTCTTGCGACGCTGAGCAAATGCAGCGTCAATCACGCGGGCCACAAATTCGCGATCGAGTCCTTCGGGCACCACACCGTCAACACGGTCGATACGCACGACGGCCGAGTCCACGTGTGGCGCCGGCATAAAGCAACGCGGCGGCACCTCAAAGCGACCCGTTACCTGCGCATACAGGCCAAGCTTTGCCGTATAGCCGCCATAGGTCTTGTTGCCCGGCACTGCGGCAATGCGATCGGCAACCTCCTTTTGCACCATGACGACGGCGCGCTTGAGCGCCGGCATCGTCTGGAAGAACTGCAGGATGATCGTCGCCGCCACGTTATAGGGCAGGTTCGCGACAAACACCGTCGGCTCACCGCCCGCAGCCTGCTCAATCTGCTCCGGGCCCACCTTGAGCGCGTCGCCCATGATAAAGCGGAAGTTGGCATAGTCGGCGGCGTGGGCATCGAGCACCGGCTCAAGCTCGGGATCGGCCTCAATGGACGTAACGCACGCCGCTTCCTGCAGCAACGCAAGTGTCAACGTTCCACAACCCGGACCAACCTCGAGCACGCGTTCATCGCCCGCAAGCTCGGAAAGCTCGCAAATGCGCTCAATTACATGGTTGTCGATCAGGAAGTTCTGGCCCAGGCGATGCTTGGTCGCAAGGCCAAACTCCTCCAGCAACTCCCTTGTTGCCGTGGGGTTTGCCAAAGGCGAAGTTGTCATAGTTGCCTCCTTAGCATGGTGGCGGCGTCGTGAAACAAAAGGGCATGGACCGTTGCGGCCATGCCCTTGCATCTACACAGCGAATTGCCGATATGGCGCGCGGCGTCTTAGCCCAGACGCGGGAACAGCGGCTCGCCTTTCTCGACGGGCTGACCACCGGCAAGCAAGCCCCAAGCGCAAATGCCCTTGAGGTCGTCACTCGTAGCCTCGTCCTCGCAGGACAGGCGGCGCAGGGCCTCGGCAGAGGTCTGGGGCATGAGCGGCATCAGCAGGTGAGCGGCAATGCGGATAGCCTCGAGCAGGTTGTAGATCACAAATGCCAGCTCGTCAGCCTTGGCCTCGTCCTTGGCAAGTGCCCAGGGCTCGGAGTCCTCGATGTAGTGGTTGGCGGCGTGGATGAGCTCCATGACCTCGTCCTTAGCTCCACCGTAATCGAGCATGTCCATCTTGGCCATGTAGCGCTCGACCAGGCCGTCGGCAATCTTTGCCAGCGGGTTGTCGAACGCATCGAACGATGCGGGCTTGGCGGGCGCGCAACCATCAAAGTACTTGCCGCTCATGTTGAGCGAACGCGAGATAAGGTTGCCCCAGCTGTTGGCCAAGTCGGCATTGTAGACCTGCTCCATGCGATCGAAGCTGATGGCACCGTCGGTGCCGGGGACGACGTCGGTCATGAAGTAATAGCGATAGCCCTCGACGCCCAGCATGTCGATAACGTCCTGCGGAGCGATGGCATTGCCACGGCTCTTGGACATCTTCTCGGCCTTGCCGGTCTCGGCATTGCGCACGGTCAGGAAACCGTGGGCAAAGACGTGCTCGGGCAGGGCCTCGCCGATGGCCATAAGCATGGCGGGCCAAATGACGCAGTGGAAGCGGATGATGTCCTTACCCACGATGTGGAACTGCGCGGGCCAGCGATAGGCCAGCTCGGCACGCGCCTCGTCGGTGTCGACACCGTAACCGACGGCCGTCATATAGTTGAGCAGCGCATCGAACCACACGTAGGTCACGTGGCCCTCGTCAAACGGGACCTGAATGCCCCAGTCAAAGCTCGTGCGGCTCACGGAAAGGTCGTTAAGACCGCCCTCGACAAAGCTACGTACCTCGTTCATGCGGAACGCGGGCTCGACAAAGTCGGGGTGCTCGTCATAGAGCTTGAGCAGCTTGTCCTGGAAGGCGGAAAGCTTAAAGAAGTAGGACTCCTCCTGCACGCGCTCAAGCGGACGGTGGCAGTCGGGGCACAGGTGCTGGCCGACGCTGCCGTACTCCTCGTCGCCCTTCTGGACCTGAGTATCGGTGAAGTAGGTCTCGTCAGGCACGCAATACCAGCCGTCGTAGCTGCCCTTATACAGGTAACCGGACTCCTTCATGCGCTCCCACAGGTACTGCACGGCATGATGCTGGCGCGGCTCGGTGGTGCGGATGAAGTCGTCGTTGGAAATCTCGAGTTTGCTCCAAAGCTCCTTGAAGTGCGGAGCCTGGCTGTCGGTCCACTCCTGCGGCGTCATGTTGTGCTTGGCTGCGGCCTCGGCGACCTTCTCGCCGTGCTCGTCCATGCCGGTCAGGAACTTGACGTTATAGCCGGCAGAGCGGCGATAGCGAGCCTGAACGTCGGCAATTATGGTGGAATAAGCCGTGCCCAGGTGCGGATCGGCGTTGACGTAGTAGATGGGCGTCGTGATAAAGAACGAAGGCTTGCTTTGATCCATGGGGTTTGTCCTCCAGAAAAACGTTGCATACAGGGGATGATTCTAGCGCAAGGGCTGGATATCCTCCATCTATTGCATATCGAGCACCATGGCATAGACATCGCGCTTGCGGCGCGAATACTTCTGAGACAGGCGCTTGGCCACCGCAGAGGCGGGCTCCCCCTCCTCGAGCGCGGCGCGGATATCCTCGCGCAGGGCCTCGTCGGGATCCGCTGCCGCGGCGTCAACCGGCACGATACCGGCCTCCTCATCCTCGCTCGGCGGCGCGATGACCAGCGCAATCTCGCCCTTTACCTCGCCGCGAGCACGCAGTTCCTCGGCGAGCTGGGCAGCGGGCCCGCGCAAGACCTCCTCGTGCAGCTTGGTGAGTTCGCGGCAGACGGCAACCTCACGCTGGGGAAAGACCTCCGCCACGGCCTCGAGCGTCGCCACGATGCGATGTGGAGACTCGTAGAAGATGAGTGCGCCGGGCACCACGGCAAGGCGCTGCAAACGGCGCACACGGTCGCCGTGCTTTCGGCCCAAAAAGCCCTCGAAGAAAAAATGCTCGCAGAGAATGCCGGACGAAACGAGCGCCGTGACGCAAGCAGAGGGCCCGGGAATAACTTCGACGGGCACATCGGCCTCACGTGCCGCCTCGACCAGCGCCTGGCCGGGATCGGACACGCTCGGCATGCCGGCGTCCGAGGCAAAGGCGAGGGTCTCCCCCGCCAGCAGACGGTCGACCAGGCCGGCGGCGCGGCTGGCGATCACATTCTCGTCGCAACGGACAAGCGGCTTGGAAATGCCCAGGTGCATCAGCAGCTTTGACGTCACACGCGTGTCTTCGCAGCAGATGGCATCGGCGGTGGCAAACGCCTCGCCAACGCGCGGGGACAGGTCGCCCAGGTTGCCGATGGGCGTGCCGACCACATAGAGTTTGCCCGTATGGGCGCTGTTTTGCGTCATATCAACCTATTCAATCATGCCGCGCTCGAGCGTACCGAGCGCCGCGCGGGCGTCCCATGCCGCAATGCGCTTCTCGGTCTTCCACGTTTGGAAGAACCAACCGGCAGCCGGCGCAAACGAAGCCAGCTGGTTGGCGATAAACACACGCTCGTAGGCATTGCGGCCCTCAGGCGTAACCGACGAGTTGGCAAAGATCGCCGCACCCGACCATTCGCCCACCAGCACGGGGAACCCAGTCGAAATCGCTTCTTTAAGCTCGCGCTTGTTGCGCGAAATCGCCGTCGTCAGCCCGCGGGGACTCGTGATGTCGAGTGCATACTCGTCGCGGTAATGGTACAGGTGAAGGTCCATGTAGACGTTCTTGTACTTGGCGCCGCGCATAAAATGCTTCCACTCGCTGGGATACCCCGAAGACGAGAAGACGACAATCTTATCCTCGGGCATATACGAACGAACGAGCTCGTACGCGTCACGATAGAAGTTGCGCAGGTAGTGCGCCGGAATGCCGTCCGTCACAGTAAAGAGGCTCTTGCGTACACTCATCTGCGGCGTATCCAACAGCTCGATGCCCAGCAGGCTCTCGGCCTCACCATAGCGATCGGCCAGGCGCTCGAGCACATCGAGCGCAACGTGACGGCCATTGGTGGACGAATGCCACTCAGCGACGACTTCCGGCGTCGTGGGTGAATCGTTGGAATCGCCCTGACCGCCGGGTACAGTCGCCAGATCGAGCAGTACGCGGATGTTGTACTTGGCGGCCCACTCAATAGCACGGTCGATATAATCAACGACCGAGATGTAGGAAGCGTCGGACTCCTGCGAGCCAAAGGCATACCACGGCACCGGCAGGCGCACGGCGTTGAGACCGATCTGCGCCATACGACGAAAATCGTCCTCGCTCACAAACGTCTCGTAATGGCGACGCATGCGCTCATTATAGGCAGCGGTGCCCATTGCCTCTTGCAGCTCCGCCGCGTTGGATGCACCGGTCGCCGCATACAGCGACGGGGTCACCCAGGGCTCGGGAATAAACCAGCCAGAGAGATTAACGCCGAGGATCCTCTCCATCACGGCCCCCTTCGAATCGCGCAGGTCGAACCTGCATCGTATTGCATAGGAAAAGTATCGTTTTGAGTATACCCGCGCGTGCGGATAGACGACCGAACGGTCTGTAAAGTGGCGCAAAAGCGGGAGGAATATCTGGGCGGGCCCGAGATGTGCACGCACGTCGGAAGTAAGCGCCGGAAAGCGCATCCCACTCTGAAGCCAAATTCCGGGACGTAATTTCCGCAGAGCCCTCAATAAAAGAAAAGGACCCCTTTGCAGAGGTCCTAGTCAATTCAAGGTGGCGGGGAAGGGAATCGCGTCCGCGCGCTGCGCGGACGGACCGCTGCGGCGCTTACGCGCCTTGCGAGCTGCGCTGGCAAACGCTTACGCGTTTCCTCAGCTCCGCGCCCTCACGGGGTTCGATTCCATGTGGGGGCTGTATAAAAGAAAAGGACCCCTTTGCAGAGGTCCTAGTCAATTCAAGGTGGCGGGGAAGGGAATCGAACCCCTGACACGAGGATTTTCAGTCCTCTGCTCTACCAACTGAGCTACCCAGCCATTTGAGGTGTGCCTTGTTTCAAGGCTTGATTAGTATAACCAAGGACGCGTTCCGGTCAACCGAGAATTTTAAAAAAGTTTTTGAGCACAGCCTCGGTTCTATAAATCGGCACGTCAGAGGCATCAGCCGGCAGCGAGAAGTTTTTCACTCAGAGCCGCACGGGCAAACTCACTTGGCGTCATCCCCTCGGCAGCCGCCCGTCGACGAATGGCCTCCTTCATTCCCAGAGGAATCTTGACCGACAGCGTTGCCGTCCCCTCACCTGAGAGCGGGGGCCGTCCATGCACGATCCCACCAACGGTGTGTTCGCCATCCGGAAACTCTCCGCGCTCGTACGACTCGCACCACGCGTCAATCATTTCATCCGTTACAACCTGACCATTAGCGGCCGTATACGTCTTGCCCATCATCGACCCCTTTGCCGAGCCTGTTCAATCTCCTGCCAAAATTTCTTCTGGACTGGAGACAAGGCATGAATGATAAGCCACCCACGGACAAGCTCGACCGCGACAAGCTCCACGCTTCGTCCGTCTGGGAGCCATCCAATCGCAAGCCATCTCGGCGGCTCGTCCTTCGACTCGCGACGAATGCACTCAGTAACCGCAAGCCAAGCGCTAAGCAACTGCTTTTCCGTCAGGTGCTTTTTAGCGTTGGGATGGATCTCAACATCCATGCATCTTCTCCTCCATCTTACCCAATTTCGTATGACGAAAGTCTGCTGTCGCCAATCTCTTACGCCGGCACTTGTTGGAGGGCGGGAGGTGTAGCGAGGATTGAAGGGCGTTCCAATACCGCCCAGGCGCCGGGGCAGGAGCACATACACCAGGGACATACGTTTTCGTAGCGCGCGAGGATATTGCCGCGTGCATCGATGAAGGCGATGTCGATGGGATAGGCCATAAAACACGTATGGACCGAAGAGCAGCGTGGAAACGCCATGACGAGCGGCAGGCCGTTGGCGGCAACCGGACGCCGTCCCAGCATGCCGCGCAGGCGCACGACAAACGACTCCGCCACCACAAACTCGGCCGGCGTCCAACCCAGCCTATTGAGTGCCCGCGCGTAGGCGATGTAGGACGAGACCGCGGTCACATGACCACCCCCGGACGCCATGGATCGACCGTCACCGCACGCTCGTGCGACAACGTTGTCGGCGCCCCCAGCGGAACGCCAGCGATGCTGAGAGAAGTCGGCCACGGCTCATAGTGCATGGTGCAGGTGTAGGTCCTAAACGTACCGGATAGGGAGAGCAGGCCACCATCCGATGCCTTCGCGCCTTGCTCGCTCGACACTTCGATCTGTAAGTCATAGCCTTCCATGGCATTCAGAATTTGAGTCTGAACCGTCGCCGAGGCATCGGCAGAGCTTTCGTCGCCCTCCCCCTCCGACGCCACGGCATGCGCTAGCACGATGTCGGGCACCACGCGGTCGAAGCGCGCGACAGCGCTGGCAAAGATCATGACGTTGTACACGATGAGTGCCAGCACCAGCAAAACGGGCGTAACCACTGCCATCTCCACCGTCGCTTGGGCGCGCTCCTCGCGCAGACGCATGCGGATACTCATTACGACCCACCGCCAAAAGCTCCCACCAGCGTGGCAACATCGACCGTGAGCGGGATGGAGCCGCCGCCGGGCAGCGGAATCTCGGCGATGGTGAACACTGCCCCGTTGATCGTACGCTCGACCTGGTATTGCAAGGCCTCGCAAAGTGCCTTGGGGTCAGTCACGCCCAAGGGGATTTTTCGCAGAGTATCTTGAGTTTTGGAGATGCCCGCGATATCGGACCCCGGACTTTTGATGACATTGGCGGTATCGGTCAGCACCGGTTTTCGCAGACGCAAATCGCACGGTTCGAGTCCCAGCGCCGCCACGGAGGACGAGACGGTGTCACCGAGCCAGGACGCGATGGAGCCCAACGCGCCGCTACCCCCTCCCAAGCCACCGATCAGCTCTCCCATAAGCTCGTCGGCCGCACCCTGGATGTCTCCGTACCCCACAAGCAGGCGACCCCAAACATCCATAACGCCGTCGAGCACGCCGGCAACGCCGCCCGAACGCTCCTCCAGCGTCGAGAAAAACCGCGAGAGAACGTTATTTTGTGCCGTCGCACCATCGGGCGCGAGCACTGCAGCAGAAATTGCACCACGATCGCCAAGCTCAACTGCCGTGTCAAACGAGGAGTTGAGCTCGTCGGGACTGGAGATGGTGCCCGAGACCGCAAAGGCGACCACACCGTTGCGACCGGGCGGGGCGATGCGCGGGCGCTCGCCGGATAGTTCTTTGATGGCGGTATCGAACGCATTGCCCGCACGGTCGGCTTCGTCCTCGGTTTGACGCTCGAGCTCGAGTTCCTTGTTGCGACAGTCGACATAGTCCTCCAGGGCGTCTTTAAACTTGTCAAAGTGATATTCGAAGCCGTTTTCGATAGAGGTTGAAGGCGCCGCAACAGCACCAAGCGACAAAACGCCAAAATGGCATTTGCTGCATTTATCCTGTCCATCGTAATCGGCAACCGAAGCAAATCCGCTCGGCGTCCCTTTCTTATAGTTAGGGCAGGTCGTCCCGTAATGCAGATACGCCTTGTCATCGTTCACGCTAGTCGGCCACACCGCATCGGTATAGAGTTCCGTCGCCCGAACCTCATCAGAGTTGCGCGGCAGCAGCGGAATATAGGAGGAAACCCTGTCTCCGTTCTCGGTTATATGCGCCCGATCGACCTCCGCGCTCGCATAGGTATAAAACGCCTTACGCGCCGCAGACTCTGCCTTCATCTCGACACTCGAGCCGTGGGGCTTCTCATTTGTCAGACGCCAATGGTAGTAGTCCTTCGCGCGATCAAGGGCAACTTGGGGCTCCCACGTAACGCTCGATGAGTAATGCGGATTTTGAACACCGGAGAGATCCGTTAGACTTTTCGCACGCTCCCACATGCAAGAACAGCTGCCGACCGAGCCCTTGTCAGACCCACCACAATCCGCCAGCCAAGCACGCTCTTTAGCCTTCGCCGTGTCCTCAGAAGCCTTCCGCAGCTCCTCGGCCGCACCCTCTAAATCATCTGATGTGTCTTTAATGGTATCGGTCGAGATCTCTGATCCTTTGAGCGCAGCGAAGTCAGACTCGGATGTCCTGGGCACGGCAAGCGCCGTACCGGTATAGGTCACACTATCGGTATCCTGCGCCGACACCGTCTGCGTGGCACGCGCGGCGATCAGATACGGCAGAGCCGTCTCGATTTTCTGTAAGCCTTCCGATGCGCTTTTGGCAAACTTGTTGCGCGTTTTAATGATCTCAATCCCGGTGTCGACCATATTGCCGGCAACCGGCTCGGCACCCGGGATGAGGATGGCGACCAGGCCCGTCCCGATCGTGGCAAACCCCGCCAGCCCCAGACTCAAGATGCTCGCATCAACCACCGTGGCAGCCGTGTGATAGGACGACACTACGTTGGCACCCGCCAGCGCGCCACTATCAGCCGCCACCTGAGTATCCCCGGCACGCGACATGCTCCATATCGCCGCGGTCGACGAAAACAACAATGTGAGCACCACTAGGATGACCACGGCAGAAGAAAGCGTGGTATAGGCGCCATCTTCGATAAACAGATCGACACCGGCTCGACCCATAAAGCCGCCTCGCTTGCGATGGCAGCTCGGACGGTGCGTCAAAACGCGTCTAGACCAGAAACGCTTAATCCCATGCAGCAATCCACGAATCATAATCTCCCTCCAGCCATTCGGGACGCGATTGATACGAGACATCGACCTTGAGCTCAACGTAGCCGCCCTCGGCGGTACCACCCATAGCCTGCGCAAACGCACCGATCACAGGCAACGGCTTGACCTCGCCGGAAACAGACACGGACGAAACGCCGCCGGCACCGGCCCGCCCCAACTCGATATTCCACGACAGCGGCCCGCCGGCATGAAAAATCGAGACGTTGGGCACCGCGGCAAGTCTGCGGCGAGTGAACTCCTTAAGGTCATCGTCGTCCTCCACCGTCGTCGTGGTCATAAGCCGCGCGGTCTCGGCGGCGGCAGACTCCATGACCGCGCGCGTATAGAGCAGGCATACCGGCTGCAGCGCCAGCAGGATGAGCGTCAAAAACGTCGGCAGCAAAAAGGCGGCCTCAACCGTAGACTGCGCCCGATCCTCGCACGCGATATCAATACAGAGCAATGTCCTTGGCGCCCGTCGCGGCATCGATAACCGACGATGGGGCGACGCCATGGGACGCTGCCCGCTCAACCAGTGCCGCCAAGCGTCCATCGGTGCCAGCGCGCCAAAGCCCCGCAATCGCCAGCACAATCGACAACAGCGCCACGGTGACGATGGCGTATTCGACGGTCGACTGAGCAGATTCCTCACGCAGGACACCATGCATTTCACGACCCCTCCTTTGACTCCATTGTTTGCGGAACCAGACGCACGGCACGCAGGCGGCACGAGGCATCGCCGGCATCAGCAGCAACCGTCACCATGTCGACCCAGCCTCGCCCATCGCGCACGATGGCGCCCCATACGTTGCCCTTAATATCGAGATAGCCGCTCAGGGCGAGCTGGGCCGTGGGCACTTCGCGGTAGGCGCGCAGCAGGTCTGCCGCTGCCTCGGTCATCGGCCGGTCCTCGGACCATGCGAGCCGAACCGCGATCGCGTTGTCTACAGACGGCTCCGTCGCGCTGGCGGCCCGCTCGTCGAGTGCCTGCAAAAAGGTCTGAGCCGTGACGGCGGCATTCTGACCGCCCATCGCCCCCGCGCCTTCCGCTTGTGACATCGCCGCCGAGCCCGATCCCAAATCGGCAGTAGCGCCTGGACGCTGCTGCCGCGCAGCACCCAGCCCCCAAAGCGTCACCGCTATTGCCACGAGCAAACAGACGAGCACCAGCGGCGAACCAACAGGACGCCTGCCTCCTACAGGCTGTTGATGCCGTCTTTGATCGCGTTCCATAGTTCTTCGACTTTGCTCTTAAACGCGACGATGGCGATAATCGCAATCACTACGAGTACACCGACCAAGATGGCGTATTCGGTAGTGCCCTGCGCGCTCTCCTCCCGCAACAGCGCCTTGGCACGCTGGCGAGCGCGGATTGTCCGGCAAAAAGCCCAGCTCCAAGCCTTGCCCGCAATGTTGGTCATCGTGTTCATATATTCCTCCCTACATCATCCCGCCTGCTCCCAGCAGCGGGCCCAATATGGACAGAAGCAACGCCGGCAAGATGAGCGTGCCGGTGGGAATCAGCAGCTTGACGGGCGCACGCTCGATCTCGCGCTCGACCGCGGCGCGATGAGCCGCACGGATCTCGCGACTTTGAGCGGCCAGCGTCTCGGCAAGTGGGGCACCCAGGGCGAGCGCCTGCCCCACCGTGATGGCAAAGGTCTCGAGCGCTCGCACGTCCAGGTCGCGCGCGGCGGCCAACAACTCGTCCTCACGCGTGCCCACGCCCACCTGCCACGCCATGCAGGCGCGCTCAAGGCGAAGAGCCAGCACTGACCGGCGGTTGGCGCAGAAAATCTCAAGCGCCGCATCAAACGAAAGACCGGCCGAAAGACCCAAGCGCACAACATCGATCATCTCGGACACTTCGCCGAGCGAAACTCGCGCCGGGCCGCCCGCTCCAACCGCGCCCTTCACTCGCGCGGTCAGGGCATCGACCACCGAGCGACCCGCGGCAGCGACCAGCACCGCCTCGCGCTTGCAGGCCCCTGCGATCTTGCGTGCATCCGCCCGATCCAAACCCGTCGCGACAAATACACTCAGGGCGCACAGGCAAGCCGCAACTGCAACCGGGGCGCTCATAGCTCCACCCGCATAATGCGCCGGATAACCACCAGGGCAACGGCGTTGAGGGCAAGACCCAGCACCACAGCGCCCGCGCCGGCGGGCGTCGCAAGACCGCGACGAAAATCTGCCGAAAGCAGCGCCAACACCGCGCACATGCCCGCCGGCATCGCCGCGACCATATGCGCAGACATGCGAGCCTGCGACGTCTTAACATCCAGGCGGCGCTTGAGCTCAATGCGCTCCCCCACCATGCTCGACGCCTCGGACAGTAAGTCGGCAAGCGGAGCGCCGGTGCGCTGAGACACCTTAAGCGCCAAGGTCACAAGCGAAAGACCGGGGGCGTCGATACGCACGAGCAAGTCATCGAGCGCGTCGGTCGCCGAGATGCCGCAATCGATCGCCGCCGCCACCCGCAAAAACTCGGTATGCACTGGCTCTTGCGCATGAGCGCCCACAAAGCGCATGCCCTGGGCCAGCGAATGTCCCGAGGCAAGCGACATGGAAAGTGCGGTAAACGCCTCGGGCATTGCCTCTTCTGCATCGTGTTGCTCGCGCCGGCTCTCAAAGCCATCCCGAGCGGCACCAACGGTAAACGGAGCAACAAGTCCCAAGGCAAATCCGAGGGGCGATAACGACACCATCGTTAGTAAAACGCAGCAGACACCGCTCGACAGCAGCAGAAACGCCAAACGTCCCGAAGCATCTTCGATCACGAGGCCAAGGCGATGCGCCGGAGCCAGCGATGCCCACGAACGGGCGATCTTTTTCAGCAGATCGTTTTCCACCAGCTCACGCGGCAGCTTCTCTGCCACCGTCTCGAGCGCCTGACGTGCCAACTCCGCCGGCGGTACCTGCGGCACACGAGGTTCCGCCCCGCACGCCGTCGCGACAGAAAGCCCTGCCAAGCCCCCTACGACGAGGGGCACAGTGATCTCCATTCGTCCACCTCCTCTTGTGTGAGCGTCCCCGACCGCAGGCCTTCTGCGATAAACGGCGGCTCGCGGTCGAGCGTCCAGATGCGCTCGGCAGCATCGAAAGTCACATAGCGTTCGAGCTCAACACCGCCCGACACGCCGCGGTGAACCCCCGAATATGAGGCCACAAAGCGCCTGCCATCGGCGTGGCGCTCGGACATCACGATGCCGTCGAGCGCCATGGCGATCTGCTCCTCGATGAGCTCACTCGGCAGATCGATGCCATAACGTGCAAGCAACGTCAGACGCACCACGGTCTCCTGTTCTGAACCCGCATGAAGTGTGGTGAGCGACCCATCGTGGCCCGTGTTCATGGCCTGCAACATGTCGCAGCACTCGGCACCGCGCACCTCGCCCACCACGATGCGGTCGGGGCGCATGCGCAGGGCATTAGTTACCAGGTCGCGGATCGTCACCGCGCCCTCACCCTCAATTGAAGCCTCGCGCGCCTCTAGTCGCACCACGTGCGGATGATGTGCAAACTTGAGCTCGGCAGAGTCCTCGATCGTCACGATGCGCTCGCCGGTGGAAATCTCGCATGACAACGCGTTGAGCAGGGTGGTCTTACCAGATCCCGTGCCTCCCGCAACCGCCAGGTCCTGTCGCAGCGACACCGCGCACGACAGCAGCTGCGCATACCAAAGCGGCAGCGACCCCAGCCCCACGAGCTCGTCCAGCGAGCAGATGCGGTCCGAGAACTTTCGGATGGTGAGAATCGGTCCGTCAATCGCCACAGGCGGAATCACCGCGTTGACGCGATAACCCGTCTTGAGGCGGGCGTTGACGATGGGGCTACGCTCGTCGATACGACGGCCGAGCGGCGAGATGATGCGGTCGATGAGCACACGGATCTGCTCGTCGTCCTCAAACGCGTGCTCGATGGGATACAAAACGCCGCCGCGTTCAAAGAAAGCCGAGCGGCAGCCGTTGATCATGATCTCGGTAACGGTGTCGTCCTCGATGAGCGGCTGCAACGGCCCCAAGCCCACCACATCATCCAAAATCTCGTCGATGATGGTCTCGCGCTCGGGCGTCGCGAGATCGGTCGGCTCCTCAACATTGAGCGCCGCCTCCACCGCGGGACGCAATTCCGAGCGGGCAAGTGCCGGGTCGATATAGGCGCTGATACGCGCCACTTCGTCGTAACCCATGCGGTCCATTACGGCGCGCTTGGTGCGTCGTTTCACCGCGCGGCGACGCCCCGCATCTACAGGCGCTGCCGTCGCTGCAGCGCCGGCAGCCTTAATCCTCGTTTGCAGGCTCATCGCTGATCACCCTCGCGCGACCAGGGAAGGCGAATACGCGGGCGTTCGGTGCGTGTTGCACGGTCGGCGACCATATCGCTCCAAGGACCGACGGCGCACCCCAGTTCCACGAGCATCTCGCGCGTGGCCTCGCGCACGCTGGTCGCAAAAGCGCTGGTCTGCCCCACTGCCTCGTCAGCGCGCCCAAACGCCATGAGCGCGGCGAGATCCTGCCCGCCATCGGCGATACGAATCTTGGAGCTCAACGCACAGGCAATCTCAAAGCGCATGGCGACGTCCTCGTCTGCCCCGCGCGCACCGAACCGGTTGAACACGGCGCTCATGCGCGTGCGCGGCACACCTACTCGACTTGCCAGTTCAATGACGCGCGACGCCGATGTCGCGGACGACACCGCCGCATCGCCAACGACCAGGCAACGGTCGCTCGCTGCCACCGCAGCCGCCACGGCGTCGCCCCAAAAGACCGAGGTATCGATAAAGACCACGTCGGATTCGCGACGCAGGACATCAAGCAGTAGCTCCACCGGACGTGCCATGAGCTCGGCTTGCTCGGGCGCCGCGACGGGACCCCAGAGCGTAACGCCCGGCGCCACGCGCATCGAAGCGGCTACGATATCCGGCTCGGCGAGCACGCCCGCCGCCGACGGCTCGATAAGTGCCGCCATATCGCGCGGAGCATCGACGCCTAACAAGTCGTAAAGGTTTCCAAACATCAGGTCCAGGTCGAGCACGGCGGCACGCAAGCCCAACAGCGACGATGTGTGTGCCATGGTGGCAACAATCGTCGACTTGCCGCAACCGCCCGAACCCGAAATGGCGCAGATGACCGGAGCTCGATGCGGCGGTGCGGCGGCGTCTGCCGGCGGCATCTGAAGCGGCGGGGCGGGCGTCGATGACAGCGTCCCCGTCTCCCCCGCCGCAACCACACGCTGCGTCCAAGCCGGCATGGCAGCTTGTTCGGTCTGCGAGGCAGGCTCGTTCTGTGCAATCTGCTCATGCTGCATCGGCGACAACTCGCCGCACCCGGCAAAGCCCTCAACTTCGTCGAGTTCATCCGCCAGATTCACGCCGTGCACGTATCCCATATCTACAGCCGGGGAGTCGCCAGCATGCTGCGACGGCCCTCCAGCGTCATCGTATACAAGGGGGTTCCGGGGGCGCCGACCATGCTCGGCTTCCGCTTTTCCATAATCATCAACACGCGGGCCTCTTGTAGCGCGAGGCGCCCCGGGTTCCCTATCAACAAAAGCATCGGGCTCAATCGTCATGCGCCGATCGGAATCAACCGCTCCCTCGCCCGCGCGCCCGTTGCCGCATATACTGTGCGCAGCGATGACCTCGGTCGCCCCCGCGCGAAACAGCCCCTCGATATCCGACGGATCGAGCGCTTCTATCAACACGACCACGCGACTCACGCGGCCTTCGGCCGTCAGGCGCGCAACAGTCTTGCGAACATCTTCGGTATCAAACAGAGACGCCGCGATGATGGCAGCCCCGCGGCGCGACGGAAACGCCCGCGCCATGGAAACCAGCCCGTCCAGGTCACCCACGCGAAGCACCTGTGCACCCGCATCACGGCCCTCGACTTCCCGCTGCAACAGCCCGTAATCGCCGCACGCGCAGCACGCAAGCCAGATCGCCTTCATCACTCGTCGCCTCCGCTCTTTTTGCCGCGCGCCGTGGCGGGAATCGTCAAGCTGACCGTTCCCTTGCCCGAGGCTCCCAGCAGTTCCTTGACGTCTTCGGGGTCAGCCGCCAGTGTCACCCATTCGATCTTGCCTTCACGCGTGGCACCGGAATCCTCACTGGTATCGATCACGTACGCGCCGCACAGCCGATCGGTTACGCCGTCTTTTTGCACGTACACATCCACGTAGCTGCCCACGCCCGCAGCACCGCCGACCGAGTGCTCGGCATCGACCGCCACCGAAACGGCGACCTTGCCCTTAGGCACCTCGAGCATGTGGCTCTCGGCCTTGGTGTAGACATTGCAGATCACGGCGTTTTTGGGAATACGCGAAGTCGTCACGTCGCCGCGCACCTGGCGTAGCTCGGTCGCCGCGTCACGCGGCAGCAGACTCGTCAACCACTCCTGGGTTATGACATTGGTCTCATCGAGGGTCTCGCCCACATCGATATCGCGCGCCGCGACGCATACCTCGACGCGATCGCCACCGTACTTGGCCAAGGTCTCAGCCTGGACCTGTTCGGCTTGCGAGCGGATCGACGAGCCGTAAACCATGCAGAGCAGAGCAGCGAGCACGCCCGCGACCAGACTGATGGCGATGCGCTTGCTCTTGTTCACGGCCGCTCCTCTCATGGCAGTGCCGGGCGAATGCCCGTACCACCATTGTCTGGGCGGCCAGAGTGCAAAGCGGCGCAATCGCAATCTTGGTTTTCGATGTCAAACCAATCGCTGACCAAAAGCTGAACAGCCCGTCAAGCTCGTGACAAGGTTTTGGCCAGCACGTCAGCAAACTGCATGTTTCGAGGCTTTTCCGCAGCAAAAAAGCCGTCTCCCGAACAGTTGGGAGACGGCTGTCATAGATAAAATCAATTACAGATGGACATCGGGATCGAGCATTTGAGCGCTCACGCGCATGGATGACGCCAGATTTTGGAACGTTTCCAGACGCAGGCCGTCGATCTGCCCGGCGTCCTCGGCCTCGCGAACGGCGCAACCCGGTTCGTGGGTATGCGTGCAGTCGCCAAACCGGCACGCACGCGATGCCTCGACAATCTCGGGGAAGGCGCGTGCCAGACCCCGCTCGTGACCCACGAGCGGCAAACTGCGCAGACCCGGGGCATCGGCGATCACGCCGGCGTCGCCCGGCAGCGCCACCATCACGCGCGCGACGGTAGTGTGACGGCCCTGGTCGTCGCGTTCGCGCACACCGCCGGTCGCCAACGTATCGTGGCCCAGCAGTGCATTGAGCAGCGTCGACTTGCCGGCACCCGACTCGCCCAGAATCATGGCGCAGCTCCCGGCAGGCACGCAGGCACGGACCTCGTCCAGACCGCGGCCCTCGGCAGAAGACGTCACGATCACGCGCACGTCCGGACCCACCAGACGACGCACGCGGTCCAGATCGCGCTCGAGCTCATCGGCCTCGCAGCGGTCGGCCTTGGTGAGCACCACCACCGGCTCGGCATCGCAATCGAGCGCCAATACCAGTGAGCGCGCCACGCGATCGAGCAGCACCTCGCCGGCGCCGAGCGCCTGCACGATCAGCACGCTGTCAACGTTGGAGCAGAGCACCTGGCGCTCACCGCGGGCACGGCCACGCCAACGCTCAAAGCTCGTACGGCGCGGCAGCACGCACTCAATCACGCCCATATCGTGCCCGGGAGCGCGGCGCACCGCCACACGGTCGCCCACGGCAGGCAGCAGGACCTCGTCCTCGCCGCGCGACTTGGCAAACCCCACGGCATGCTCGGCACGAAACGTGTCATCGGCAGTCGCCACCAGCGGAAACCCGCGGTCCAGGCGCACCACGGCGCCAAGCTGCATCTGCTCGGGCTCCTCGGCATGTGCGCAGAAATCATCAAAGGCAGTCTGCTGAGCTTCATCGACCGGCAGGTCATCAAACGCCGGAACATCCTGCAGCGCGTCAAGCCCCGGTACACTCGCCAGCAATTCCTCAGCAGATGCAGGGGCTTCGGTCGCGAGCTTCCGACGACGATCGCGCTTAGCCCGCGCCCCCGTCGTCTTTTTCTTCGCCTTAGCCTTAGCCTTAGCCACAAACGCCTCCCAGCACAAAACCACACAACTGAGCAGGTATTTTAAATCAAAAAGAGCTGGCCGGGCAAAGCCCGACCAGCTCACATACTTTCCCTCAGCCCTTTTCATCCGCACGGGAGAAAAGCCAGCAAGGATACCGCAGGGCCCGCCCGCCGGGAGGGGTTTCCTAAGGGCACATCCCTTAATCAAAAAAGAGCGGTCGAGCAATTGCTCGACCGCTCACCGTCTTTCCTTCAGCCCTTTTCATCCGCACGGGAGAGAAGCCAGCAAGGATAGCGCAGGGCCCGCCCCGGAAGCCCTTTCTCCCGAACGATCCCGCAGCGCGAAGCGCGAGGACCAGTGAGGGAGAAAGGGCGTGGGGCGGACCCGGACAGGTTAATCTACTCTTTCTCGACCGCGCGCATGATCGCCTTGTAGATCTCCATCAGCGGAATAATCAGGAAGGCAAGGCCCAGGGCAGCGACAACGCCCTTGAGCTCAAGCGTTACGGGGCCAAAGAACATCTCAGCAAGCGTCGGCTGCACGGTTACGATCACCGTCAGCACCAGCGCCAGCGCGGCGGAAGCCCACAGCCACTTGTTCTGCTTCTTCATGGTGAACAGCGACGCACGACGGCTGCGCATATTGAAGCAGTGGAAAATCTCGACCATGTTGAGCGTGATGAAGGCCATCATCACGCCTTCCTCGTCGGCATTGCCGGCGATCATATCGGCGATGTGGATGTAGCCCATGTCAAAGTACACGCCCACAAAGAAGCTCGCCAGCACCAGCACGGTGATGATTAGGCCCTGGACCACGCAGTCCAGACCCATATGTCCGGCAAAGACACCATCCTTGGCGTTGCGCGGCTTGCGCTTCATGATGTCGCCCTCGGCGTCCTCCATGCCCAGCGCGAGCGCAGGGAAGCAGTCGGTAACCAGGTTCACCCACAGCAGCTGCACCGGCTGGAAGATGGTAAAGCCGATGAGCGTGGCGATAAACACCGAGAAGACCTCGGCAAGGTTGGCCGAAAGCAGGAACTGGATGACCTTGCGGATGTTGTCGTAGATGCGACGGCCCTCTTCGCAGGCACCGATGATGGTGGCGAAATTGTCGTCGGCAAGTACCATGTCGGCGACGTTCTTGGTGACATCGGTACCGGTGATGCCCATGCCCACGCCGATGTCGGCGCGCTTGATGGACGGGGCGTCGTTGACGCCATCGCCCGTCATGGCCACGATCTGGTCACGCGACTTCCAGGCCTCGACGATGCGGGTCTTGTGCTCGGGCTGGACGCGGGCGTACACGCCGTAGTCCTCGATGTGCGCGTCGAGCTCCTCGTCGCTCATGCGATCGAGGTCGGCACCGGTGATGGCATGGCTGCGATCGGTGACGATGCCCAGCTGCTTGGCGATGGCCACGGCGGTGTCGATGTGGTCGCCCGTGATCATGACGGTGCGAATGCCAGCGTCGTGGGCCTCGCGGATGGCTTCGGCGACCTCGGGGCGGACCGGGTCGATCATGCCGGACAGGCCGCAGAAGACCAGGTCATGCTCGAGCGCGGCGGGGCTGCAGTCGACCGGGACCTCGGTGTAGGTGTGGCTTGCCAGCGCCAGCACGCGCAGGGCCTCGTCGGCCATGGCCTTGTTGGCGGCCACGAGCTCGGCGCGACGCTCCTCGGTCAGGGGGACGACCTTATCGCCCTCGTAGATATGGGTGCACAGGCCGATCACCACGTCGGGCGCGCCCTTGGTGTACTGCTCATACTCGCCGTCAAGGGTCTCGACGACCACGGACATCATCTTGCGGCCCGAGTCAAACGGGGCCTCGCCCACGCGCGGGTGCTCGGCAGTCAGGCCAGTGAGGCCCGCCTTGCCGGCATCGTTGACGAGCGCACACTCAGTCGGCTCACCCACGGCCTCGCCCAGCTCCTCGTCCCACTGAGCATCGGAGCACAGCGCCATGCCGGCCAGGAACTTCTCCTTGGGCGCAGCGAGCTCGTGCTTGACGACGGTCATCTTATTCTGGGTAAGGGTGCCGGTCTTGTCGGAGCAGATGGTCTGTGTGCAGCCAAGGGTCTCGACAGCAGAGAGCTTGCGGATAATCGCCTGGCGCTTGGCCATCTTGGTCACGCCAAGCGAAAGGACGATGGTCACGACGGCAACAAGGCCCTCGGGGATGGCGGCGACGGCGAGCGAGACGGCAACCATAAAGGTGTCGAGCAGGGCAGTCGGATCGGTAAGGACGTTGCCCACGCCGTGGCGGAGGATGTCAACGCCAAAGATGACGACGCAGATGACGATCACCATGATGGTGAGGATGCGGCTGAGCTCGGCGAGCTTCACCTGCAGCGGCGTGAGCTCTTCCTTGGCCTCGGCCAGGGCGCCGGCGATCTTGCCCATCTCGGTGTTCATGCCGGTGCCGACCACGACGGCGCGACCACGGCCGTACACGACGGTGGAGCCCATATAGCACATGTTCTTACGGTCGCCGAGCGGCACGTCGTCGGTGCCGGCGGCGAGCTCGATCACGTTGGCATGCTTCTCGACGGGCACGGACTCGCCGGTGAGCGCGGCCTCTTCGATCTTCATCGTGGCGCTCTCGAGCACGCGGCAGTCGGCCGGAACGGAGTCGCCCGCCTCGAGCATGATCACGTCGCCGGGCACGAGCTCGGCGCTCGGCAGGTGCACGAGCTTGCCGTCGCGTAGCACCTTGGACTGCGCCGCACTCATCTCCTGCAGGGCCTCGAGGGCCTCCTCGCTCTTGGCTTCCTGGACCACGCCCAGCACCGAGTTGACGATAACGACGAACATGATGATGGCAACATCGGCAAAGTCGGGCTCGCCCTTGACCATGCCCGTGAGCGCACTGATGACGGCGGCAACGATCAGCATGATGACCATAGGGTCAGCCATCTGTTCAAAGAAACGCTTCCACAGCGGCGTCTTCTCAGCTTCCTCGAGCTTGTTAGGGCCTGTCTTGGCGAGGCGCGACGACGCCTCGTCGTTGCTCAGGCCGAGGTTCTCATCGACACCTTGGTCGCTGAGCACCTCCGCCGCGGCGGACAGGTATTCCTTTTGCATATAGAGTCCCCTCCTGGGATTCGGGCCACTCAGCAGATTGATGCCCGATCATAATTCCCAGGAGAAGGGCAAGGGCTCATCAAGGCTGCCGTGCTGAGTGGCAGTTGATAGTGGAGCTATGGTACCCCAAAGCGACGCGTCTAGCCAAAACAATCGGTTTGGAAATATGGTCCGCACGCAACGGTGCAGACCGTGTGATGCTCAACATTGGTAAAACGTTTTTTCTTCGGCACATCGCCAAACTGACATATCGCCCAGATAGCAGCGGTTGGAGTGGTTGGTAAAGATTTTTCATATACCGTTTTTCCCGCAAAAAATGAACTTCCATTTCGGCATACGGTCGATTTTTTGGGGTATTCGGTCGGCATTTCGTTATAATCATCTCGGTTTTATTTCTTATGGTTTATCTATCAGCGCAAGACGATGTCAGATGGAGGTCTGAATGTACAAGCGCACCAAGATTGTATGCACCATGGGTCCCGCCTGCGATAGCGACGAGACCATCCGCGAGATGATCAAGGCGGGCATGAACGTCGCCCGTTTTAACTTCTCGCACGGATCCTACGACGAGCACCACGGTCGCATCGAGCGCGTCCGTCGTATTTCCAAGGAGCTCGGTATGCCCGTCGGCATCCTGCTCGACACCAAGGGCCCCGAGGTCCGCACCGGCCTTCTGGTCGACGGCAAGAAGGTTGCCGTCAAGACCGGCGACAAGATCGTCGTCACCGCTCAGCCCACGTCCGAGGATTTCCATGGCACCGCTGAGCACATCTCCCTCGACTACCTGGCTCTGCCCTCCGAGGTCGAGAAGGGCTCCCTCATCCTGATCGATGACGGCCTGGTTGCCCTCGAGGTCGAGTCCGTCGACGGCCAGGACATGACCTGCGTCGTCAAGAACGACGGCCTGATCGGCGAGCGCAAGGGCGTCAACATGCCCAACGTCAACATCTCGCTGCCCGCCATCACCGAGCGCGATCGTCAGGACATCCTCTTTGGCCTGACCGAGAACATCGACTACATCGCCGCTTCCTTCATCCGTGACGGCGAGTCCGTCCGCGGCATCCGCGAGCTTTGCCGCGAGAACGGCGGCGAGCACGTGACGATCTTCCCGAAGATCGAGTGCGCCTTGGGCGTCGAGAACTTCGACGAGATTCTCGAGGCTTCCGACGGCATCATGGTCGCCCGTGGCGACCTGGGTATCGAGATCAAGCCCGAGCTCGTTCCGCACATCCAGAAGGAGATCATCGCCAAGTGCAACGCGGCCTACAAGCCCGTTATCACCGCTACGCAGATGCTCGACTCCATGCAGCAGAACCCGCGCCCGACGCGCGCCGAGGTTGCCGACGTTGCTAACGCCATTTATGACGGCACCGACGCCGTCATGCTGTCCGGCGAGTCCGCTGCCGGTAAGTACCCGGTCGAGGCCGTCAAGATGCAGGCCAGCATTGCTCTCGAGACCGAGAAGTACCTCCCGGCCCACGCTCCGCTCGAGGTTCCGGCCGATGCTCACGGCACCCGCGTCGTCAACAACGTTGTGGGTATGTCCGCTGTGAACATGGCCACCACCGTTGGCGCCAAGTGCATCACCGTGCCGACGACCACCGGTCGTACCGCTCGCCTGATCTCGCACTTCCGTCCCAACATGCCGATCTGCGCGTTCTCCCGCCACGAGTGGGCCGTCCAGCAGATGATCATGTACTGGGGCGTTATCCCGCACCAGGCCGAGATTACCCAGGGCACCGTCAACGGCACGATCGTCAAGGCGATCGAGACCGCTAAGGAGCTCGGCTACGTCGAGGCCGGCGATCTGACCGTCGCTACCGCCGGCGATCCCCGCATGAGTGTTCAGCTCGAGGACAAGGTCTCCTCGACCAACGTCGCTTACGTCGCTCAGGTGCGCTAAATCGCACTTGCAAGCATGCTTGCATTGCAAAGGGCCCGGAAGGCTTCGCCTTCCGGGCCCTTTTTCTGTGCCAATGTCGGCGCACGGCAAAACACGCACTCATTTCTTTACCAAAAGCGCGAAATCCACCCTTCGAGGCCCAAAAAATAAAGTCCCAAGCGCTAAAAGTGTTCGCCCGGTGGCAAACCCACACCTTAACCGACGCTGATAAATCGTTTTAGCAAGAGCCAGATCGACCTAGTTTTCGGAAGTATGCGGCAAATTCTGAGACCTTCGAACACACCCCGTTTTTTTACAACAAAATGCCTGATAAACTAGCCTCAAAAGCCAGGTCTGCTCACAGGGTTCAGATTTTGCCGCATACTTCCGAATTGACGCTGGCATCGCACGGTCCAAAAGCACATTTCGATCTGGAGGACGTCATGGACCTGACGCTCTGCGGTCAATCCGCTTTTTACTATTACCGTATCCCGCCGCAGGTATTAGGCCTTTACCCCGCCATTAGCCTTGGCAATATAGATCGCAGATGTTGCGGCCTCGGAAGTCATGCAGTTGTAAAAGACCTGCTTCACGCACCGCTTCACAGGCTTGTATTCACTCGGGCACAATCGGGGTCGCGAAGCCTCTTTAAATCGCACCTCCTGACCCAAGAGCCGCCTCCTGGGTCGTTTAGGCAGACTGAACATGGATTTGATGTCACTTCACCGGAATTCACGCTGCTCAGCCTTGCTACGCAGGTCTCCCGCAACCAGCTACTCATGGCTTGCTACGAGATGTGCAGCTCATTTGCAGTGTTTACGCCCTGCGAACGTACGCAACAGCAACTTGATGAGGCAATATCTCTTAAGTTCATTCCGCCCGACTGTGGTTGGAAGCGTATTGTCGACACCAAGGGCAATGACACCAACTTGTGGAAACGCGCGCCGCTCCTCAGCGCGGCGGATATCGCCGCGTTCGCCAAGCAGGCCGCAGGCCTGCGCGGTGTTAAGCAGCTCCGCTGGGCCGCCGAACGCATGGCAGGGCAGACCGCCTCGCCCTTCGAGGTCCAGACGTCCATGCTCGTCTCACTCCCCCGCGACGAAGGCGGTCTGGGTATAGGCATCACCAATAACGCACGCATCCCGCTCAGCGAAGCCGCACGTTCGCTGTATGACAAAACCTGCTGTTATGCCGATATCCTCATCGAAAGTGTCACCGACAGCATGGGCGTCATTCTGGAATGCCAAGGCCGCTCCGCTCATGACAGCGAAGCTGCGAGTCTCTCCGATGCCGAGCGCACTACCGCACTCACAAGCATGGGCTACGACGTCATCCAAATTACCTATGGCCAGATCAAGGACAAAAGGAGCTTTGGCAACCTTGCCGAACTCATCCATAAAAAGGCCGGGCTTCCCTACACCCCAAAGATCAAACAGGAGTGCGACGCCGAAGATGCTCTGCGGCAAGAACTGCTTGTCGATTGGGATGACCTATTCGCTGCCAGGCAGGCCAGCTAGCAGCTAGCGATCAGAGGCAGCGCGGGCGCGCTGGGCAATGCGACGCGGGCGGCAAAACCTGCCTCGGTTAACTCGACGACCTCGGTAAACGTTGCGTCAAAGAACGCTTCGGTCAGCAGGCGGTACGGCGGGTGATCCGGCTCGCCGGGGTTTTCGCGCACAATCTCGTGCATGACGCCAATGGTTTTGAGCACATACTCTTGCGGGATCGAATACTGGCCAAACTGGGCCGCCGCGGTATAGAGACGATCGGTCGCACGCGGGATGGAAACGATGCCGAGGGTTTTGCCAAACCAGTCAAAGTCGCCCTGCTTCTTGATGCGGAACTCCTCACACGGCTTGCCGCCATGCGCCTCGAGGTACTGGTTTACGCGGGTGTTCCACACGGTGTCGGCCACCAGATGCGACCAAACACCCAACGTCAAATCGAGTAACGACTGTGCCACGTTCTCGGGCGCGAGCGAAAGCTCGTCAGCAGCGGGACCAGCGATCGGCTCCGCATCCCTATATCGCTGCGGATAATGCACCCGATTGAGTCGCTCGCGTTCCTCGACAATCGACGTCGCCGCAGCCGGCGCACCTATCGGCATGCCCTTGAGCAGCGGCGCCACATAAGTGTCCCAAAACTCCTGCTCACGCGGCTTGGGGATAGGCTCGGGCTTGGCAAAATGCGTAATACGATACGGGATGGGATCGGCAATGCCGGGAACCATATAGCCCACAAAAATGTCCGGAACCACGCTGCCAAACAAAAAGGCATTGCGGTCGCGCACTTTATCGGCAAGCGTGCCAGCACGCGCCAGCAGTCGTTCCGTCTGAGCGATATGAATATTCCAACTTGGCATAGCCACCCCCGTAAAAACCCGGATAACTATACCATTCACAGCGGGCCACGCACGCAGCCGCACCCCTACTATCCGGCAACTATTCCGCGGCGGCGCTCTCGGTTCCATACGATGGCACGGACGCCTCGACCACGTGATGATATCGGTCGATATAGATGGCGCGGGCACCCAGGCGTCGTACCAAATCCTGATGGTGTGTGCTCATTAAGATCGTCTTGCCGGCAGCAACATAAGCCAGCAAAAAGCTGACCACGATGTCGCACGAATCCTCATCGAGTCCGTTGGTAGGCTCGTCGAGCACCAGGATATCGGGGTTCATCGACACGACGGCCGCCAGCGCCACACGCTTTTTTTGCCCGCCCGAAAGCTGATAGGGCGAGGCATCGACCAGATCGGAAACCTGGAACAGCTCCATGGCATCGCGAACGCGGCACTTGAGCTCGTCTGTCGACAGCCCCATTTGAGCCGGACCAAACGCGACCTCCTCGCCTACCGTGGCGCAAAACAGCTGGGCATCGGCATTTTGAAACACGAAGCCTACGCGCTGGTGAAAGCGCTGGGAAGCCACGGAATCCTTTAGAAATGTTGCATCGATCACGTGCCCGTCAAACAGGTATGCCCCTGCGTCCGCGAGTTCAAGACCGTTAATAAGGCGCATGATCGTCGTCTTGCCGCAGCCATTCGGGCCAAGCAGGGCAACGAGCTCGCCACGATCGACCTGCAGCGACACACCATCGACAACCGTATGCCCCGCATAGGAAAACACCACGTCGCGTAGCTCGATGAGCGGCGCGACCTCGGCGCCCGCACCGTTCGTGCCCGCCGCATTATTCATATCGATCGTCAAAACGTCGCCCTTCCCTATTCACATCAACAGCCCGCCGTCCGCACTACAGCACAGCGCACAGCACCGCAAACAGCGCCACGGCGACCGCATAAACCGCATCGCGCCAGCTCAGTCCGCTCCGTGCGGGCGCCGGATACGCACCGGCAAAGCCGCGGCAAAGCATAGCCTCGTCCATCGCGTGGCTGCATTCCATCGCCTTGATAAAGGTCATGCCCATGATACCCGCGATCGATTCGGTACGCGAAAATCCCTCAGGCGTACGGCCAACGCTGCGCAGCATGACCGATTCGCACAGATCGTGCGCTGTGCGTCCCAGCACCTCGATATGCTTGAGTGCCATATCAAAGGTAAAGATGACCTCGTCGGGCAGATGCAGCATCTTGAGCGCTGCCGACATGCGGCTCCACGTGAGGGTCCACGAAACGCCCAACACCAGCGACACATTAATGAACGTCTTGAGCGCAATCTTGAGCATGGCGCCCGTAGCGGAAGCGCCCAGCAGCAGGGCAGGCAGCGCCAGAACCACTGCGAGTCCCGCGGCGCCGAACGCCGGCACAAAAGTCGCGCGCAACCCGCGTGCTGGGCGCACCGCGACCAGCACCAACGCGATCGCCGCCATCAACATCAGGTACAGCGAGCTTTGCGTCAGGCACACGCACAGAACGCAAACGAACATCCCCACCAGGCGCACCGGAGCCGAAACGCAAGAAAGGGCGCGGTCGACCATCGACCCGCCCTCGTGCGCGCCTCCACCCAGGCGAACCCGCTCAAGCAGGCTCGCCAGGTGCAGGACATTCTTTTGCATCACACGATGCCGAGCCCCCACGGGCTCATATCGCTCCTCGGCCGCAAGCCAGCTAGGCAGCTCGGCTATTGCCATGAGCACCGCTTTCCTTGACCGTCAGCGAGACCAGGCGGAATGCGATGGTAAGCACCGCCACGCCAATCACGCCCGAAAGAATATACATCGCGGCCTGGCCGGCAAAGCCAAGGCCCTGCTCCTCGGAATAAACCTGCAGGTAGTCGCCCGTGGGCAGCGCATCGGCAAAGGTCGGAGCATCGAGGCCGACCGAAGCCTGCAGACTGTCGTCACCAGCCTCCTGAACGGCGGTCGCGGCGCCCTCGGCGTCCCACTCACCCCAGGCGTCACCGGTGGCGAGCAAGCCGAGCGGCGTAGCCACGACAAGCACGGCGACCAGAATGAGCGTGGGAATCAGGGAAGTCTTCTTGGCGGTACCATCGGCGGCAAGCTGGCCATCGACGGCCTCGGGCCCGACGATAATGCTCGGCGCCGTCTTCTTAATGAAACCATAGATGGCGGCCGTCGCCACGCCCTCGATCACGCCGGCAACCAGCATATGCGGGACCAACATGGCCGGAATAGCCACGGACAGCGGGAAGGGGCAGTACAGCGGAGCGCCCGAAGCGTTGGTAAAGAGCATCGGCTGAATACCAAACTCGATTGCCGCGCACAGGGCCGCTAGGCACAACCCGACCCAACCGCTCACGATGGCAGAAGCCGAGGTGCCCCACCTTTTGTCGTGCAGACGGCTGTTGAGCGCACGGAACACGATAGCAGCGGTAAACGGCAACACAAAGGCCATGTTAAAGCAGTTGGCTCCAAAGGACAGGATACCGCCGTCGCCAAACAGCAGCGCCTGCAGCGCCAGCGCGACCGAAACCGCGATGGCCGCGGCCTCCGGGCCAAGCAGCAGCGCGATGAGCGCGCCGCCAACGGCGTGTCCCGTGGTACCGCCGGGCAGCGGCACGTTGAACATCATGAGCAAGAAGGAGAATGCGGCGCAGATGCCCAGGAACGCCATATGCTCGCGATCGAGCGTAGCACGCACCTTCTTGATGCAATGGACCCATACGGGCACCATCGCCACCGCCATGACGGCATCGGTCTGCGGGGACAAATAATTATCTGGAATGTGCATAGCGCCTCCCGGTTGTCGGCGCACGGAATTGCAGCGCCGCTTGAATAACCTTGCCAGTGTTACGTATTGTTAGATTCGTAACACGCCGCCGGGTATCATAGCAAAACGGCACACTGCCAACAAAGCAGTGCGCCGTTTTGTAATACATTCGTCACAGACGCAAGCGGTCCTAGCCGCGGACCTCGCCGTTTACGCCCTTGCACACCTTGGTGACGATCTTCTGGTGCGCCTTCTCGACCTCTTCGCTGGTGAGTGTGTGGTCGTCAGCGCGATACGTGAGCGCAAAGGCCATGGACTTTTTGCCCTTGCCGATGCGAACCGGATCGCGGTAGACATCGAACAGGCGCACGCCCTCGAGCAGCTTGCCGCCGGCGCTCGTAATGCGGCGCTCAAGATCCTCGCAGGTCACGGAGTTGTCAACCACGATAGCCAGGTCGTGCTCAACAGCCGGGTACTGCGAGAACTCGCGGTAGTTCTCCTGGTTGCGGGCGCCCTTGATCAGCTTGTCCAGGTCGAGCTCAAAGGCAACGACGACCTCATCGATGCCCATCGCCTCGCGCGCCTCGGGGTGGATCTCGCCGACCCAGCCCAGCACGGTACCGCCCGAGAGGACCTCGGCGGCACGGCCCGGCTGCAAGAAGGCATAGCCCTCGCCCTCGACGGAACGGAAGCGAACCTTCTCGATACGCAGCTGGGCAAGCAGCTCCTCGACAATGCCCTTGCCAAAGAAGAAGCGCAGCTTGCGGTACTTCATGTTCCAGGACTGCTCGCTCCACTGGCCCGAGAGCACACCCGCCACGGACTTGGTCTCCTTGGGCAGGCTGGCGTTCTCGCGACCGTGGAACAGGCTGCCGACCTCGTACAGGTGCACGTTGGGCGTGCCGTGGGCCTCGTTGTAGGCCACGGATTGCAGCAGGCCCGGCAGCAGCGAGCGACGCATCTCGGTCTGCTCGGCCACCAGCGGGTTCATGAGCACCACGGGGCAGCCGCGGCCCTCGGTGGACATGCCGATCTTCTCCAGGTCGCCCGGGGCGGCAAAGCCAAAGGTCGTGGTCTCGTTGAGGCCGCAGGCGCGCAGGATCTCGCCGACCTTGCGGGTGAGCTTCTGCTCGCGGGTCAGGCCGCCGATGTGGTTCTTGGCAGCCGGGATGGTCGCCGTCACGCGGCCCATGCCCCACAGGCGCAGGACTTCCTCGATCAGATCGATCTCGCGCGGCAGGTCGGGACGGAAGCTCGGCGGGGTAACCATAAAGTCCTCGCCGTCGCGCTCGACGGTGCAACCCAAGCGGGTGAGCGAGCGCTCGATAAAGTCGGGCTCGATGTCGGCGCCGCAGATGGCGTGCACGCGGGCCAGGCGCAGCTTGATGCTGTCGATGGTCTTAGGAGCGGGGAACACGTCGATGTAGCCGGGAGCGACCTGGCCGCCGGCAATCTCCTCGATGAGCGCGCAGGCCACGTTGGCCACATCCACGCAGCCGGTCTCGTCGACCTGGCGCTCAAAGCGAATGGAGGCGTCCGAGATCAGCGACAGGTCGCGGCTGGTATGCGAGGTGCGACCGGCGTTGAAGCAGGCGCTCTCGACCATCACGTCGACGGTGTCGTCCTCGATCTCGGAATCCATGCCGCCCATGACGCCGGCCAGCGCCACGGGACGCTCGCCGTCGGTGATGAGGCCCATGCCGGCGTCGAGCGTGCGCTCCTCGCCGTCGAGGGTCGTGAACTTCTCGTCCTGCTGGGCAGCGCGAACCACCACGCGGCGACGGCCCTCGCGCTCGGCAAAGCTGGACAGGTCAAAGGCGTGCAGCGGCTGACCGGTGAGCATCATCACATAGTTGGTGATGTCGACGATGTTGTTGTGCGGACGCACGCCCAGGGCGTTGAGGCGCTTGACCATCCAGTCGGGCGACGGGCCGACCTTCACGTTGCGCACGATGCGAGCGACATAGCGGTCGCACAGGCCCTCGTCGGCAATCTCGACCGAAAGCTCGTCGTCCGTCGTGCGGCCGGTCTCGGCCTGGATGGCGGGCAGCTCAACGTGGAAATCGCGGTCGAAGATGGCACCGGTCTCGCGGGCCATGCCGATCATGGACAGGCAGTCGGGGCGGTTGGGCGTGATCTCGCAGTCGAGCACGGTATCGCTCGAGCCCACATACTCGGCAAACGGCATGCCGCAGGGCGTATCCTCGGGCAGGATCATGATGCCGGAGTGGTCGCCGCCCAGGCCGAGTTCGCGCGCGGAGCAGTTCATGCCCATGGACACGACGCCGCGGAGCTTGCTCTTCTTGATCTTGATGTCGCCGGGCAGCTCGGCGCCGATCATGGCCGTGACGATGTGGTCGCCGGCCTCGAAGTTCTGCGCGCCGCAGACGATCTGCAGCGGAGCGGGGTTGCCGTCAGCGTCGAGGTTCTTGTCGCCCACGTCGACCGAGCACACATACATGTGGTCGCTATCGGGGTGCGGGGTCTTGGTGAGTACCTTGGCGGTAACCACGTGGTCGAAGGACTCACCCACGGTGTCGATCGCCTCGACCTCGGTGCCGGTACGGATATATTCGTCCGAAAGGGTCTTGGGATCCTCCGGAATATCGATCATGGTCTTGAGCCAGTCGTAAGAAACGCGCATCTAACTGGTCTCCTTTCATAAATGCGGCTTTGAGCCAAAAAACTGCAACGGAGACGGGTTTTCCAAGTGCCGCAGATTGCCTTGAAAGAGGAGGGCCGCGTACTTAGGTACGCAACCGATGATTGAAAGGCAAGGTGCGGTGCTTGGGAAAGCCGCCGGGCCTAGAACTGATTTAAGAAGCGCATATCGCCCGTCATGAGCGTTCGCAGGTCCGGCAGGTCGTAGCGCAGGGCCGCGACGCGCTCGGCGCCAATGCCAAAGGCGAAGCCGGTGTACTTCTCGGGATCGATGCCGCAGTTGATCAGGACGTTGGGGTCGACCATGCCGCAGCCCAGAATCTCGATCCAGCCGCTGTGCTTGCAGAAGTTGCAGCCCTTGCCGCCGCACACGTGGCAGCTCACGTCCACCTCGCAGCTGGGCTCGGTGAAGGGGAAGAAGTGCGGGCGATAGCGCGTCTTGCGGTCCTCGCCAAACATGCACTTAACAAAGTAGTCGAGCGTGCCCTTAAGGTCGCCAAAGGTAATGCCCTCGTCGACGACCAGACCCTCGATCTGGTTGAACTGCGGAAGGTGGCAGGCATCGGCCGTGTCGGGACGGTAGACGGTGCCCGGGCAAATCATGTAGATGGGCGGCTTTTGCGACTCCATGGTGTGGATCTGCACGCCCGAGGTCTGGGTGCGCAGCAGCACGTCGGACTCGCCGTGGGCGTGGGCCTCGGGGTGCGCGACGCTGCCGGGGTTATTGTCGACCACGTAGAAGGTATCGCGGGCCGAGCGGCTCGGGTGATCCATGGGGGCGTTGAGCGCGGTGAAGTTGTAGTAGGAGGTGTCGACCATGGGACCGGACTCGACGGTGTAGCCGATGCCGCAGAAGATGTCCTCGGCCTCCTCGATGATCTGCTTGATCAGGTGCTGGTGGCCGATCTGCGGACGGATGCCCGGCAGCGTGATGTCGACGGCGTCGTGCTCGAGTGCGCGCTTGAGGGCGGCGGCCTTCATCTCGGTGTTGCGCTCGTCGAGCATGCCCTCGATCAGCTGGCGCATCTCGTTGGCGCGCTTGCCCATCACGGGACGATCCTCGGGGGCGAGCTTGCCCATCATGCGCATCAGGCCGGTGATGCGGCCCTTGCGGCCGAGCAGCTCAACGCGCGCAGCCTCGAGCTTGGCTGCGTCGTCGGCGCCTGCGACGAGCTCCTTGGCCTCTTCCTCGAGTTTGACCAGATCATCAATCAGACTCATGTCTTCCCTTTCGTCTCTCGCGCTCTCCGTTTGCCGAGGCGGCTGCCGCCGTCTGGCGTTGCGAAAACGCGGCCCGGTTCGGTAAAAAAAAACCGTCCTCGGGCATGTGCATTGCCCAAGGACGGTTGAATTCCGCGGTACCACCTTGTTTGACCCGGCGGATGTCTGGCCCGCCGTGCCCACTCTGCGCCCCTTATCGCGAGGCTCACGGCTTCCCTACTGGGGCTTCGCCGCCGCTGGCCGCGCGCCCGTTGAGGTCGCTGCTCGGGAGTGAACGCTTGGCCCTTGCCACCGCAGGAAGGCTTGCAGCCCATGGCCTTCCCTCTCTTGCCGGCGACGCGGCGGGCAAAACCCTCTCCGTCAACGCATTGGGCTACAGGATAACACATTCTGCGAGCATATCGCCGCGTTCCGTTTTGTTCGTGCTGGGTACAAGGCAGGTAGCTGTGCAAACTGGCCGCGCCGCCGCGTGCGACGGGCGACCTGCGAGATCAAGGATATGGTATGGGAAAGAACAAGGATAAGATGGCCAAGCCCGCAGCGGATAAGACGCCCAAAGGCATGAAGGTCGATAAGGCCGTCAAAAAATTCCGCAAGCTCGAGGGCAAGCTGTGGACCCGCGAGTACCTGCTCAAGATTGCCGAGTTTGACGGCGCGACCATTGCTCCCGCCAACGGCGCTGCGGCGCGCGCCGATGCTATGGGCACGCTTGCCGGCGAGCATCACAAGCTGCTGACCAGTGAGAAGTCCGTTGAGCTCGTACGCTCGCTGGCACGCGAGACCGTCGCCGGTGGCAAGATCGACGACCCGCAGCTGCTCGACGAGATTCGCGTACTCGACCGCGACCAGCGCGAGGCAAGCGTCATCCCCACCGAGGAAGCCGAGGCCTGGACCAGGCTCACCTGCGAGGCCGACGCCGTGTGGCACAAGGCCAAGACGGCCAATGACTGGGCGAGCTTTGAGCCCTATGTGGATAGAATCGTCGCCCAACTTAAGCATCAGGCCAAGCTCATGGACCCCAAGCGCGACCCATACGATGTTTGGCTCGACCAGTACGAGCGCGGCCTTTCCGCCAAGAGCTTCGACGCGTTTTGCGATGAGGTCAAGGCGACGGTCGTGCCGCTCGTGCACGCCATCGGCGAGCGCGGCCAGCAGCCGGCTGCCGACTTTTTGCACGCCCGCGTGCCTGAGGCCGCCCAGCGTGCCATGAGCTTCGATCTTATGAAGCTTGTCGGCCTGGACCTAGACGACACCACGCTTGCCTTTACCGAGCACCCGTTTAGCGAGGGCTTTTCCGTGGGTGACGCGCGCATCGCGACGCACATCTACGAGGACGACTGCATCTCCAACGTCTACAGCATCATCCACGAGGCCGGTCACACCATGTACGAGCTGGGCGTGAACCCCGCCTACGCGCGCACCTGCCTGGAGGGCGGCACCTCCATGGGCATCCACGAGAGCCAGAGCCGCTTCTTTGAGAACACCGTGGGCCGCAGCCGCGCCTTTATGGGACCGCTGCTCGAAGTGCTGCGCCGCCACGCGCCCGAGGTCTACGGTAGCGTGGACGAGGATACGCTCTACCGCGCCGTGAACATCGCGCAGCCGTCGCTGATCCGCACCGAGGCGGACGAGCTCACCTACCCACTGCATATTATGGTGCGCTACCAGATCGAGCGCATGCTGTTTGCCGGCGAGGCCACGGCCAAGGACATCCCCGCGCTTTGGAATCGTTTTATGGACGAGTATCTGGGCATTCCCGTTCCCGACGACACGCGCGGCTGTCTGCAGGATACGCACTGGAGCGGCGGCTCGTTTGGCTACTTCCCCACGTATGCACTGGGTAGCGCCTACGACGCCATGTTTGTGCCGGCCATGTGCCGCGACGGTGTCGACCTCAACGGCGCCTGTGCGAGCGGCGACTTGGCACCCGTCCGCGCGTGGCTGGGCGAGCACATTTGGCAGTGGGGCCGCGCCAAGGACGCGCCGGAGCTCATCAAGGGCGCATGCGGCATGGCGTTCGATGCCCGCTACTACTGCAGCTACCTGCAGGACAAGTTCACCACGCTCTACGAGCTGTAAAGATTAGGCAACACGCCAACGCAAAGGAGGCGCCGCAGAATCTATCCGCGGCGCCCCCTTTTTTCATCTAAGCCAGAGACCCGGCACTTGGGGCCGTTTGCAGCGTCGAGTAGTTACGCGGTTTGGTAAAACCACGTAACTACAGAGCCTCCAGTGCGGCGGCGATGCGCTTCATGGCGGCGTCGGCGGCAGCTTGGTCGGGGGCTTCGGCCAAAACGCGAATCACCGACTCGGTTCCGCTCTTGCGCACCAGTACGCGGCCCTCGCCCGCCAGCGACGCCTCGGCCTCGGCAATGGCGGCCTGCACGCCCATGTTGCCCAGCGCGGCGTCCTTATCCGCCACGCGCACGGCGACCTGCGCTTGCGGCAGTAGCTTGCACGGAGCCGTGAGCTGCGAGAGTGTCTCGCGCTCGGCGCGAATCACTTCCATCACGCGCAGCGAGGTCATAATGCCGTCGCCCGTGCGCTCGATATCGCCAAAGATCGTGTGGCCCGTCTGCTCGCCGCCTAGGCTGTAACCGCCCTCGCGCATCTTGGCATACACGTGACGGTCGCCCACACCGCTGGTCACGGCACTTAGGCCGGCAAGCTCCAACGACTTGATCAGGCCAAAGTTGCTGGCAATCGTCGGAACCACGGTACCGCCCGAAAGGCGACCGTGCTTGTTCAGGTACACGCCGCACACGTACAGGATCTGGTCGCCATCGACCACGCGCCCGCGCTCGTCCACGGCCAGGCAGCGGTCGGCATCGCCGTCATAGGCAAAGCCCACGTCCAGGCCCTGCTCCACCACGTGGCGCTGCAGACGCTCCATATGCGTGGAGCCGCAGTCGACGTTGATGTTAAAACCATCGGGCGCGGCATTGATCACGCGCACGTCGGCGCCCAGCGCGTCGAACACCGGCTTGGCCACCGAGGACGCCGAGCCGTTGGCGCAGTCGATGCCGATCTTGACGCCCTGCAGCGAAAAGTTCGCACTTGCAATGAGCGAAGCAATGTAGCGGTTGCGGCCCTGCATGTAGTCCACCGTGGCGCCGATGTGGTTGCCCGTTGCCAGCGGCACCTCGCTCTTGCCATCGATGTAGTCCTCGATGAGCTCCAGCACGTCCTCGTCCATCTTAAAGCCGTCGCTGTTGACGAGCTTAATGCCGTTATCGCAAAACGGGTTGTGGCTCGCGCTGATCATGATGCCGCAATCGAAGCAGCCTTCCACGGTCTGATGCGCTACACCCGGCGTGGGGATCACGTGCAGCATATAGGCGTCCGCACCGCTCGCGACCAGGCCACTCACCAGCGCCGCCTCGAACATATAACTCGAGCGACGCGTGTCCTTACCCACGATGACGCGCGCCTTGCGCTCGCGGTTGGCGCCGTAATACCAGCCCACAAAACGGCCAATCTTATAAGCGTGCTCTACCGTCAGCCCAACGTTAGCCTCACCGCGAAAGCCGTCGGTGCCAAAGTACTTCATGCGCTCTCCTTACAAAATAGGGGCGAACAGATTGCCTGTCCGCCCCAAAATGGTACTCGATTATCTGCGCTACCAGAAAAACCCTACGCCGACGCGCTGTCGCGAGCCGCCTGGCATGTAGGAGTCTGACGCAGCGTAAGCGGCTTGTCCCCCGCCTCGGCTGACGTGGTCAGCGTATATGTGATCGTCGTCGTCTCGCCAGCATGCAGGTCAACGGTGCCCGAATAGAAGGGGATTCCATGCCACGTAGCGGCGCCAAGACCAAACTGGGTGCCCTCGACGGTCAGATCAGTAATGATGCCGCCCGTCGGGGCAAACAACGAGACATTCAGACGCTCGTCGTCGCGCGCGGCATCGGGCGCGCTCGCCGCGACGTAGTCGGGCAGCTTGCCGGCCTCCTCCTGCGTCATGATGTTCGTCAGGGTAACGGTGATGCGATACGAGCATGTGCCGTCACCGTTCTTGATGCCCTGGCCAATCTGCGTATCGGCATTCAGGTACCAGTCGAGCTTGGAGAAGCTCAGGTTGTTAAAGTAGACACCAGCAACGGGATCTTCACTCGGGTCATCCGGATCGGGCAGCGAGGCGTCGATGTTCATCTCCTTGATAGCGTTCTGCTCGTCATCGTTTTTCATCCACGCGATCAGGCGGCCCTCTTCGGCACCGCGCTCAACGGCGCTGACAAGCTTCGTAACATCGACATCGCCGATACCGCCAAGGATCTTGTCGAAGGCAGCGCTGGCGACGGATGCAAAGATGCCGTCCGACTCCTCGACCGGATAGTTCCAGTACACATCGTGCATGAGGACCTTTGCGGCGTTGGTGCCGTCGACAACCGTTCCGTCGGGCAGCGACACGTTACCGACCAGGCCCAGCAGATACTGCAGGAACACCGGGTCGATACCCACGACGCCGTCAACGTCCTGGCCATATTGAGATTTCCACAGGGCTGCGACACGCTGCGAGTTGCGGGCCAATCAGGCGAATAGGTATTGCCCGAGTTGTACAGGTTACTGTGGTTGCCGAACAGCGCCTCATCCTCTTCGTCGACGCTCTCGACTGCCTCATCCTCGCTGAGTCCAATGCGGGGAACAAACTCGCCAATCGACATCTGGCCGTCGGTGACCGAAATCAGGCCCTGCGAACCGCCAAAGCCGCCGCAGGCACGAATCTCGACGTTGTTCATGGCGTACACAAGGTAGTTGCGCGTCTGGCCGTTGGCGCCGAGCATCTGCGGAAGGACGGGGGCGACCTTCTCCGCCGCGTCAACCGCGCCGTTGAGGGTGGCAAAGCCGTCCTTGGCCTTATCGACCAGCTCGGTCACCTGGGAAATATGAGTATCGCCAATGCCCTGGATCTTCTCGTTGGCGCTCTTGAACACCTTGGAGCTATCGGAAAGCGAATCGGCAACGGCCTGCAGCGCGGACACGTTAATCATGCCGTCCTGGAACAGCTTGCCGGGCGTGGCCTGCGAAAGGTTATCGGCCATGGGAACCAGTGCATTGCTCGAGACATCGGACAGGACGTCGATCATGGTGCGGGCCGCATTGATGTCGCTGCCATACACCGGGATAAACGAAGCCGCCGTCCACAGCGGGCTCGAGGTCTCCGCCTTCATGCTGTCGCAGAGCTCATCGATCTTTTTCGCGTCGTCAGGCAGCGTCGAAAAATCGCCCGACGTGACCTTGTCCTTAAGGCCACCGACGATCTCGACAGCCTCCTTCGCTTCGCTCTTTACGGTCTTTGCCGAGTTAAGCAGCATAAAGCCGCTTGCGCCAAGCGCAACGAGAAGCACCGCGACTACAGCGGCAATAATGGCGCCAGTGTGACGCTTTTTGCGCTCGCCCTTGCGATGGCGATGACGGACCAGACCGTCAGAGGTCGAACTCGACGAAGCGTCGCTACCGTAGTTCAAGCCAAAATCGTAATAATCTTCCTTGGAACCCGAGCCCGCAAACTCGGCACCGCTATCATCCAGGCGGGCGAACGTGCCAGTCTCGGAGGCACCGGTGTAAATCGTGCCAAGGTTACCCGTAAGCCCCGCGCCACCGGCAGAGGGAGTATTGTTGGCGGCCTTGCCGGCATTAACGTTGCCGGCGGCATTCGCGGCGTTGGCAGCACCTGCGTTGTTCGCAGGTACCGAAGGAGCCCCGCTCGGCTGCGACGTGGAGGTTGCACCGCCCGCAAAGACATTCCCTCTTGCACGGCCGGTCTTTTTTGCCTTTTGAGACTGCTCGTACAGAGCGGTAAACATCGCCGTCTCGCCCGGGGACACGCGCTTACCGGAGCCGCCCTGTCCAGCGCCGCCCGGCGTGCCGGCCTTACCAGCCCCGTTCGGACGCGGCGGAACTGCAGGACGGCCGCTATCGCTGCCCTTAAAGTGATTACCAGCCATAAAGAAATCCTCGCAATTGAGTCGCAATGAAAAAGTCCATAACGTTACTAGTTTATGGCATTTTGAGCATCGACAGCTAAACTCCAGACACGGACGTCAATTGGCGAAAATGCGGCACAACACCTTTTCTGTCTTGGGCGGCGGCGTCAACTACACCGTGAGGAACATCATCACGATGATCATGGCAAAGCCGATAAGGTCGGTCGGCAAAAACACCGTGCCCAGCATAACGGCACTCGTGATGGTCGCCGAGACCGGCTCCACGGTTCCGATGAGGCTTGCGCGGACCGAGCCAATGTCCTTAACGCCCTGCATATAGAGCATGTAGGCAAAAAACGAACCGATGACCACGAACACCGCGAGCGCCTCGATACCGGCAACATCGAGCGCCGGCATATGCGCCCAAGGGCGAACGAAAGCACACGAAACGATGCCCGCCGTGAGCATAGCCGAACCCGTGACGATGGGGCTGCCATATTCGGGCAGGATCTTGGCGGGGATCACCGCCATGCAGGTGGCGCTGACCGCACACATAAGGCCCGCGACCAGGCCGAGCGGCGAGATGCTCAGGCTGGTGGGGTCACCGCCGGTGGCGATCAAAAACGTACCGCCCAGAGCCAAGCCAATGCCGATAACCTCGCGCGTGCGCGGCCTGCGGCGGTCGATAACGCAGGTGTATCCCATAATGATGACCAGCTGCAGGCACTGAAGCACCGTCGCGGTTCCGGCATTGGTCAGGCGCACGGCCGAAAGATAGCAGAACTGGTTGAACAGCAGGCCAAAAGCGGTAAAAAGCAGCAGTTGTCTGCGGTCGGCGGGCGTGGTCCAGAGTTTAACCAGACGCTCGCGATCGCGCGTGACCACCACGGCCATAAAGAGCAGACCGGCGAGAATCTGGCGCACACTCATAAGCCACAGGGTATCAACGTGATAGGTATCGAACAGGAAGCTCGCGCTGGTACCCGAAAAACCCCAAAACGAACCACCCACCAGCGTGGCCAGAACGCCCGTAATCATCTTGCGCGTCGACGCACTGTTCAGGCGGTCGCGCCATGCACGGCGGGTACTGCGGCTGAGCTCGTCAGTGCCCTCGGGCACATCAATGTTCGATATATCGGTCATCGGCACCGAAGCCCCTGCGCCTTCGACCTGCTCGACACACTCTTTGCTCATTCCACTCCCCCGAAACAGTCTGGAAGCAATTCGGCTTACCTTACCACGGCAAAGGCACCAGCTGGAGGCTTGTCCGTTTATCGGTAGGACAATTCCGCAGACGTCTTTCCATAGCTCGATACCACAATGGGCTTGCATTATGCAACAGCCAAATCGCGGCAGCAGGCTCTTTTGAAATGGATATGACAAAGCCCCGAATTCCACAATGTAAGCGATTTTTAAAAATGTTCTTGCCACCGAGTTCAGGCTCCGTTATATTATCCCTTGCGCGCTTGCGCACCCTTGATCGGGCGTTTAGCTCAGGGGGAGAGCGCTTCCCTGACACGGAAGAGGTCAGAAGTTCAAATCTTCTAACGCCCACCAAATGTTCACAGCTCAGAGGCTATGTCTCTGAGCTGTTTTGTTTTATGTCGCCAAATCCGCTGGCAACTCCAACCGTCATCGCAACGTAACATCAATTCACCTGACGAATGGCTGCCAAACAAATTCAATACCCCAACATCAACAACAGCCGGGCACAAAACTGCGCCGCAAACTGCTCCAACCACCCTGCCCATGTACAAAACCGCGTCAGCGACCCAAGTGCCTATCCCGGCTGACTCCGTAGTCAATCAAAACCGCCCCAATAGCCACCGAGGCCGAGACCAACACGTCTCGAACCCATCCGCACCGCAACTTCTCAGCAAAACGCCGCGATGTCTGCGCCCTGCGGTATCCTTGAGCCACTTGCACCTGCAGCACCAAGGAGCCGCCATGCGCACCGAGCTCGATGTTCCCTTTTCGCACAAAGACGAGGCCAAGGCCCTGGGCGCCAAGTGGGATCGGGCTAAGAAGATCTGGTATGTACCCAGCGGCGTTAACCCCGAGCCCTTTGCCGAGTGGCTGCCCGGCGTTGACCGATCCGACCCCTCAGCGCCGTATATATATCTAGTACTGGGCAAGCGCGAGTGCTGGAAGTGTCACAAAGAGACCTCGGTCGCGGCCTTCGGCATTCCCTATCGAGCCGACAACGACGAGAGCATCGCCATCGCGCACGCGCCCAACGAAGCCAGGTACATTGCCATCAACACGGCCAACGCTAACGCACTCGCCATCGTGCCCGCTCTTGGCTGCGTGCCGGGCGAGATCCGCGACTACCTTCATAAGCGCTGCGGCTACAAGCCCGTAGGCGCGCGAGCCTCCAAAGCCCCGTCGCTCGGCAACACGTGCACCAGTTGCGACGCGCTGCAAGGCAGCCGCTATCTGTTCGAGGAGCCCTCGTCCCCGTTTGCCCTCACTGCCATCAACAAGCTGCCGGCACTGGAGTTTGTGCGCGTCGAAGTTGCCGGCGTCTTTGGCATCCCAGCCGCGCGCACCAATTTTGACCAGGCACTCTTTACCTGGGCACGCGACCATCACGCCGAGTTCCACAAGCAACTCGGTGAGGGGATTTATTTGTAGAGGCAAAAGACACTCACAGCCAACTCCTCCGCATCACCTATCCCTCGTCGCCGGCGTCATACACGATATCGAGGCCACAAACAGGGCATTTCTCCGGATACACCGGCATATGAACGCCTGTCTGTTTTCTCACTTCGTCGCTGAACCTGTCGCGCGCATCGATGAACCGAATGTCGAGACACGGTATTTGCGAGCCGCAGCAAGGGCAGGTGACGACAAACGACCCGCAATCAACCTCTACGCTCGGAAACATATTGTTGTCTATAAGGGCACACGGCAGTTTTCCGTACTTCCCCATCGCAATATCGCCTCGCCAGCTCATACACGCTCCCCTCTCGCTATACAAAACAGGAAGAGCATGCACCGGCGGCATGCGCGAGATTGCATCGCCACGCGATCCGATCAAACAACACGATCGTCAAAGAATGCCAAAGCCAAATACGCTAATACGGCAGAAGCCCCGCCTTTTCACGCTTCTTTTCCGAGCGATCGAACTCAATGCGATGGGCCTCAAGAAACACCGTATTGGGTCGCCACTGACGCTCATTCGGCTGCCTTAGCGTCGCACCCGCAAAGGAAGCGTAGCCGGTCTTATCCAGCAGGTACGATCCACACAGCCGATATTCGCCGCAAACAGGCTCAAACGAAATCAGATGAGCATCGAATAAAGCATGTAAGTCGCGCCGAAGCAGAATGCCGTTGCTGGCAACCTGCGATTTGGGTCCCGAGTAATTCTCGATATGTGCAGCCTCCAGAGCTTCGCTGACGCCGCAGTCCGACACCGCGCAACGGCCATCATAGGCGGCAACGAGCTGCTTGCGGAACCATTGCTGCCCCAATCGCTCGCGCCTTAACGCATAGCGGACCTTTTCGTCGTCGGTCGTACCCTGTCCGGCAAACTCAATATCGACGGGCATGTGCTTCAGATAGCTCATGTCGGGCGCAAAACGGGGGTCCGGTCCGCCTTTATGAACAGGACCGTGCAGAACAAACCATCCGTTTTCGGGCTCGAACCGTTCAACAAACGCAAGGCCGAGCACCTTGTAGCCCACCTCGGTTGCAAATATGACTCCGACTGGAACGCCACATTCCATGCAGTTGAGCATTTTACGGTTGTAATTCTGGTCTCGAGAACCAACGGCGCCTGGCGCTTGGACCGAATACTTAATGACCCACGTACCATCGTCCAAATAGAGCGGAGGTACATCGGTGTAGAAGCTCTTTTTAGAGTTATGGACCGAAAGCGCAAAGATCTTATTGGGATCTTGCTTCACCCGATCCTGGCCCGGCCAGAAGATCCCTGAATCCCGCGTTACGGGAAAGAAGTCCGAGCCAATTCTCAAACGATACTGATACTGAGGGCTATCTTCCTTGGTGTGGTGCGGAAGGCTGGTCCAAACGCCGCCGCGCTGTTCCTCACCCAGAAACCACTCCCATGCCTCAACGTATTCGGAAGGCACGAGACTGCAGGCGCGGTCATAGCTTGGTCCATCCATCAACGGAACAGCAAGGTCAATGTCGTTCATCGCCAGCACCTACAACCATACGAACGCGAGTCATGCCCCTCAATAATATGGCCGAGAGTCAATTATTACGAGATCTCATTCCGCGATCGGCACATCGTTGATGCTCTCGGTTTGCCGCTGGCGCGTTTGTACCCCGCTGCCCCACTTCCCTGTATACTGATGTAGCACGTGTTTCATCCGGGCTTGTTGGGCCGGATTGTTCATGGGAGGGTCTTATGGCTGCTTCGAATCCGCCTAAGGGGAGCGTTTCTTCTTCGTCCATCCAAGCCGGTTACGCGCAAGGCCGTGCGTTTGCCAGCGCGAGGTCGCTTGGCTTGTCACGCAGGCGGCGGGCAGGCTCGTGGCGACCACTCAGGACGTCAACGCGCCTACGCCGAGCTTTGTGCTGGCAGCGGCGCTGGATTTTGTGCGCCAATTGGAGCTTGCCGCACAGGATGCCAGCGGCCACCTCGACTACCAGAATGTTATGGCGCCCGACCTGCAAACGTTCTGCCACATGGCCAAGTTGCCCCGCCGCGCCCAATGCGCTTTCGGACGCAGGCTACATGTTTACGCTTTCGGGCGCGGACCTTATCCGCGACATCTATACATACTGCAGCGAGCTCGCCGAGCGCCATGTCTTTGACGCGGCTGAAGTCAAACCGGGATATGTCATCAAGCTGGTTCTTAGGCTGTTCTTGATGGACGGGTTCGCGGCCATGCCGGCGTAAGCCGAGTCTTTAGCATCACCGTCAACTGGGCAACAACCGCTTAACCTTAGTGGGCGCCAATCGAGGGTCGATTATTGGGTCGCCTCGTCCGCTAACGCATTTATTCCACGCGCTCCAACAGTCGATACTTGCGGTTGCGGCTCGTCGCCGGCGCCGTGGGCTCAAGCTCGCCTTGAGCAATGAGCGCGTTGACGCGCGACCTAACCTGGGAAATTGTGAGCCCCGTGCGCTCTGCCAGCTCACGCGTCCCCAGCTCGCCGTAATGTTTGAGTGCCGTCACAATTAAGCCCCCGCCATGATCGACCGGCTCGATCTTTGAACGGTAAAGTACGACCTTGAACCGATCGAACCCCGGGCAGAACAGGGGCTCGGCGAGACCATGCGCGCGCATGGCATCGATCATCATCGGGATGCCTGAGCCATTGCCCTCAGCCGGCGAACCTGCACCATCCGGCAGCGGAACAATCGACATCAGTTTCACAAGCGTCGCATTGCGACATCGGGAGCTGCCGTCAAACAGGTTCTCGCGAGTCTTTCCTCCGTATAGGCCGCCGGGGTTCGTCACTTCGATACGGTCATCAAAGACGTCAACAGCGATCGACTGCCCACAGAACCGGTCTCCGTATTCTCGGTGGATTACGGCGTTGGCAATTGCCTCGCGCAGGACCTCCTCGGGAATCTCCAGCGAGTCGACACGCGAGACGCCTTTAATCATCGAGGTTCGTCGCAAATTCTTGGCGATTGCCGCGACGGCATCCGAGATCATTTCGCCCAACGTTCCCTCGCAGATCGTACGGTCCATGAACCTCAACGACCCCGCCGCGCCCTTCTGCGTTCCGGCATAGACCGCCACATCGATAAAGAGCTTGGGATAGAACTGCTGGGGATAGGCACCCGCGGCCAGGAGTCCGGCCTTAGTGACATTGCCCTGGGAGTCGAGGAAATTCAGGCGCTCCAGCTTCGTTTTCTTGTCCGGCGCGCCGCGCATCGCACGAGGTGTCAGTGAGAAAGCACGCTCTATCGTGCGGTCGACCAGGGCCTCGTCAAAATCGCCTGCGACCGCGCCGGGCACTGCATCGCGATCACTGGGGCTCGTCCGCTCATACGATGACAGGACAGGACCTCG